>OZ242265.1:907500-4527523 GCA_965207165.1 Gammaproteobacteria bacterium
GCACTCTGCAAACTCGTAAGAGGACGTATAGGGTGTGACGCCTGCCCGGTGCCGGAAGGTTAATTGATGGGGTTAGCTTCGGCGAAGCTCTTGATCGAAGCCCCGGTAAACGGCGGCCGTAACTATAACGGTCCTAAGGTAGCGAAATTCCTTGTCGGGTAAGTTCCGACCTGCACGAATGGCGTAACGATGGCCACACTGTCTCCACCCGAGACTCAGCGAAATTGAACTTGCTGTTAAGATGCAGTGTACCCGCGGCTAGACGGAAAGACCCCGTGAACCTTTACTACAGCTTTGCACTGGACTTTGAATATACTTGTGTAGGATAGCTGGGAGGCTTTGAAGCGATGACGCCAGTTGTCGTGGAGCCAACCTTGAAATACCAGCCTGGTGTGTTTGGGGTTCTAACCTAGGTCCGTGATCCGGATCGGGGACAGTGTATGGTGGGTAGTTTGACTGGGGCGGTCTCCTCCTAAAGAGTAACGGAGGAGCACGAAGGTACCCTCGGCACGGTCGGAAATCGTGCTACGAGCGCAAAGGTAAAAGGGTGCTTGACTGCGACACAGACACGTGGAGCAGGTACGAAAGTAGGTCTTAGTGATCCGGTGGTTCTGAATGGAAGGGCCATCGCTCAACGGATAAAAGGTACTCCGGGGATAACAGGCTGATACCACCCAAGAGTTCATATCGACGGTGGTGTTTGGCACCTCGATGTCGGCTCATCTCATCCTGGGGCTGAAGCAGGTCCCAAGGGTATGGCTGTTCGCCATTTAAAGAGGTACGCGAGCTGGGTTTAGAACGTCGTGAGACAGTTCGGTCCCTATCTGCCGTGGGCGTTGGAGAATTGAGAGGAGCTGCTCCTAGTACGAGAGGACCGGAGTGGACGTACCTCTGGTGTTCCGGTTGTCACGCCAGTGGCATTGCCGGGTAGCTACGTATGGACGGGATAACCGCTGAAAGCATCTAAGCGGGAAGCCCCCCTCAAGATGAGTTCTCCCCAGAGCTTTAAGCTCTCTGAAGGGCCCTCGTAGACTACGAGGTTGATAGGCTGGGTGTGGAAGTGCAGTAATGCATGAAGCTAACCAGTACTAATTGCCCGTGAGGCTTGACCATATAACACTCAAACGATCTGTTATATGCTGACAACAGTGCAATACCTTGGCTTTTTAGTTTACCGAATTGCAGTAGTACCGATTTCCTGGCGGCCATAGCGCGTTGGTACCACCCGATCCCATACCGAACTCGGAAGTGAAACGACGTAGCGCCGATAGTAGTGCGGGTTTACCCGTGCGAGCGTAGGTCACCGCCAGGGCTTAACACAAAGCCCCTGATCTATGAAGGTCGGGGGCTTTTTTATATCTCGAACCTGGGTGACCTACGCGACAATTTTGCAGGAGCAAAAATTGAACAGGCCGGCACCGCCGGCCTGGCCCGAAGGGCGAGCACCATGGATGGTGCGAGTAACACGGAGTGCGACAAATCGTCAGGACAGACGATTTGCACGGCCGCAGGCCGCCCGAAGGGTTGCGCACAGGGATGTGCGCAATGAACGTAGGTCACCGCCAGGGCTTAACACAAAGCCCCTGATCTATGAAGGTCGGGGGCTTTTTTATATCTCGAACCTGGGTGACTTACGCGACAATTTTGCAGGAGTAAGAATTGAACGAGTAGCACGGAGTGCGACAAATAGACTGGATTACGTGACGTGAATATGGAATGCTCTTCCAAGTGATAGATCCGAATGCAGATAACAAAGTAGTTGCCAGCGGTGCAGAGCTCCTTGTTAACGAACTGGCAAGGGGAGGGGTGCGCTTTGCATTTACCGTCCCTGGAGAGAGTTTCCTTGGTGTCTTAGATGCGCTTAGGGATAGGACAGACATACGAACAATTGCGACCCGACACGAAGGGGCGGCTGGCTTCATGGCGGAGGCAGTAGGGAAGCTAAGTGGCCGACCGGGACTATGCATGGCGACTCGTATGGTAGGTGCGGCCAACATGGCTATTGGTCTACACACCGCCATGCAGGACTCGAGCCCACTGATCGCTATATTGGGTCAAGTTCCAACGAATAAGCGCGGCCGTGAGGCCTTTCAGGAAGCAGACCTGGTTAGTATTTTTAGCCCCATGGTGAAATGGGTTGTTGAGCCTACCAGACCTGATCGACTCGCAGAAATCGCGAATAAAGCAGTTTGTGTCGCAACACAAGGGCGACCTGGGCCTGTGGTTATTTCTCTTCCCGAGGATATTCTTTCGATGGAATGCACTGTAACCAATTCATTAAAGCAATCTATGCCTCAACCTATTGAAGCGCCTGCAGGTGTGGTCCGTCAGATCCTGGAGCGATTAAGACTCGCAAAGAACCCGATCATAATCGTTGGCGGCGGTGTTCTAGCCAGTGGTGCAACTAATGCTGCAGTAGCATTTGCTGAGAGAGAAAAGATAGGTGTTCTAGCTGGATGGCGGCGACCAGACGCTTTTCCCAATGATCACGGCTGCTATTTAGGACATACAGGGTTACGCGCATCGTCAACTGTCAGAAAAAGCCTGACAGAAGCTGACATAGTTCTCGTTGTTGGTCATCGGCTTGATGAGAACACCGCACTTGGCTACTCCTTTCCAAAGGCCGAGACTGAATTGATCATTGTGGATACTGCAGTCGAGAGCATGATGGTTCCGTCCGGCGCGGACTTGATGGCGGTTGCCGATGCATTGTCATTTTTCAATGCATTGAATTGTGCTGCGGATGCCTCGAAATTGGATGAAGATACAGTTGCCGGTAGACAGCAGCTCTTAAAAACTCGTCACGATGAGTGGGTGAAAGAAACGATACCCGTTCATGGTTCCGCAAGTGATTCGTATGCCGATCTGACCTCAATCACTCGTCATATTCACAAGCTGGCGCCTGAATCGACGATTTATACCAGCGATGCGGGTACATTTTCTGGCTGGCTCGACCGTTACGTTAGATTTAACAGGCCAGGTACATTTCTTGGACCAATCTCCGGTGCAATGGGTTACGCTGTTCCTGCAGCCATTGCCGCAAAACTACACAAACCAGATCAACCGGTTGTTTCTTTTTCAGGTGATGGGGGCTTCCTCATGACAGGTGCTGAAATTGAAACCGCAGTGAGGGAGCAGACCCCTTTAGTTGCCTTGGTATTTGACAATCAAAAATATGCGACGGTCGAAGTACACCAGGAACGCCACTATCCTGGACGGCCGATTGCAACTGGACTTGGGCCAGTCGACTTTGCGGAATTTGCATCATCCTTAGGTGGTCGTGGTTACACGATTCGGCACGAGTCAGAGTTTCCTGACGCCTTCGCCGACGCGTTAAAGGGCGGCGAACCTTGTGTACTTGATATCAAGACAGATCCAGAACAAATCTCTGTCAACGACGATGTTATTCATCAATAACAATTCTTAGTCCTTCGGGCATTATTGAACCGCCTGGTCTGGTATGAAATAATTGAAGCTGATCGTGAACGCCGGGATCTGGTTATTGAGTGCCTAAATGAAAAGAAGAGATTTCATTAAATATACCGGTGCAAGCTGCGCAATGCTTGCTGCCACAGATAGTCTCGCAGCCATAGATGACTGGAGTTCTATACATCCGCCAGTAGTTGGGGAACTGGATCTCAATGAAATCAATGTAGTAGATACGCATGTACATCCACCCCATCCGATCACGTTGAGCGAATCTTACGATAAATGGAATTCATCCTTTGTTAGTTCAATGCTGCCCGGTTATGAATACGAAGGTAAGGAACAATTACGGAAACGACTGTCATTGGTATTCAAGGAACACCTGTACAACATGCCGAGACAAACCGGTTATTACAACTATGTATCAAGGGTGTATGGTGTAAATCCCGATTTAGACGGGTTTAACTCAGTTGTTACCAGAGGCATAAAAAGCGGTTTCAGCAGTTATATAGAGTCCATTCTGGAACGGGAAAAAATAGAAAAGGTAGTACTGGAATCACGTGAAATCGAAGCCAGACGACCGAAGAGCCCGATCCCATCCGATCGATTTGTGTGGAGTTACAATATTGCAAGGATTATTCAACCGGAATGGGCTGCTGAGAAAGGATTAAGTTCTCTGAAAGATGTCGCCGCCGAAATAAGTAATATCCTGGAGCGCTGTGTGGCCGACGGTTGTGTCGGATTCAAGGTTAATGTGGCCTATTACAGACCCCTGGGTATTGATTTGATTGATGCTGCGACGGCGGAAAAGGCCCTGCAGAAACTGCTTAAAAACCCTGCTACCCGGTTTGTGCCATTCAGTAACGTTGCGGATTATCAAGAAACCGAAATGCAGCAAGCGTTTCGTAAATACCAGGACTTCTTACTCAGGCATATTTATATCAAGGCAGGCGAGTTGAAGTCACGGGTTATTATTCATACCGCGGTGGCATTGCACCCGGCATTGAGGTTTGATTTCAATAGTCCATTAAGATTGAGAGATGTATTTCTGGATGACGAAATCAAAAAAGTAGAGACCCGGTTCCTCCTGATTCATACCGGGTATCCGTATCATCAGCACGTTGCGGCGATGCTGAGCCAGTTTCCTAACGTGTATACGGATCTTTCTTTCTATTCAAAGTTTCCCGGTGTGTTGGAAGAGACGCTGAGAGCCTTTTTGGCTTTGGCGCCGGCTGACAAGGTAATGCATGGTAGTGATTCCAATAATGTACCTGAGGAGATAGGTTACTGCGCCTGGAATGTTCGTCAGGTTCTGGCGAAAATATTAAGAGATTACAAGTCCAATTACGGCTGGAGTCAGTCCAATTGTGAAGAGATCGCAAATAAGGTATTGCACGAAAATGCGAAAAGGCTATTTTCAATCGACAGTTGAGCACTCTGGTGAGATGGTAAAATTCCGTCTATTCGGCTACGAAGAAAGGATTGGGGGATGCGTATCCAGGTTCCAGCGACTCGCCTGTTCGTACGCGTATGCCATTTGCAGGGTCGCAAAATCAGCGTAGCGCTTGCCGATAATTTGTAGTCCCATCGGCAGACCCCGGTCACCGAACCCTGCAGGCACATTAACGACCGGACAACCGGACAATGTGCCGGGAATAACAACCTCCATCCAGCGATGATAGGTATCCATACTACGGCCGGCGATTTGCTTCGGCCAGTGAATCTCCGCATCAAAAGGGAAGACCTGGGCAGTAGGCAAGACCAGGAAATCGAATTGGGCAAATGCTTGTCGCAAGGCGCCATACCAAAGTCCCCTGGACCTCGATGCTGCTGCAACCTGGTCACCGGAAATATTCTCCCCACCTTCGATTTCCCAGATTAACTCCGGTTTCAGTTGCGCACGTCTGTCCGGGTTTTGATATAAAGGCAATGCCCTGGCACGCACCAGCCAATGCCGGAAAGTCAGCCAGGTTTGCCACAATTGTTCCATGGAATAATCCACTGTAACCTGTTCAACAATGCAGCCATTGTCGCGAAAGCCCTGCAATGCCTTTTCACAAAGCGAAAGTATGCCGTTTTCCATTGGCAGGTAGCCATCAAAATCACCTAGCCAGCCTATTTTTACATCTCTGAAATCCTTCGCCAGAGGTCGGCTGAACTGTGCCGGATCAAGTTTAAGTGATGTTGGTGACCTGGGGTGATAACCGGCAATTGTTGATAACAACATCGCGGTGTCCTGCACATTTCTGCCCATGGGGCCATTACAGGGTAATTCTTCAATAAAGGATTCGCTCAAAGGCACCAGGCCCGGCGTCGGTCGATAGCCGATGACATTATTAAAGGCTGCCGGGTTACGTAATGAGCCCATCAAGTCGCTACCATCCGCTACCGGCAACATCTGTAAAGCCAATGCGGCTGCTGCGCCACCACTACTACCGCCCGCTGAACTGCGTCCATCATAGGCATTACCAGTGGTGCCAAAAACGGGATTGTACGTGTGCGAACCGAGGCCGAATTCCGGCACGTTGGTTTTACCGATGATGATGGCGCCGGCGTCTTTGATGCGTGCCACATGGATTGAATCTTCAGCGGCAATATTGTCCCTGAATATCGGTGAGCCCCGGGTGGTTTTCAGTCCTTCGGCATCAGCGAGGTCCTTTATTGCTATTGGAAAACCATGCATCCAGCCCCTGTTGGTTCCCTGTGCCAGTTCCTGGTCGCATCGGGTCGCCTGCAGCATCAAAGAATCAGGGTCCTGCAGAGACACGATGGCGTTAAAGACAGGATTGATGTTCTCGATATGAGCCAGGTAGGCTGACATCACTTCTTTACATGAAAGCGTCTTTTTGCTGATTGTTTGGGAAAGTTCCAGCGCAGTCAAACTTACGATACCGGTAGTATCGGCAGGACCTGCGCGGAGCAAAGGACCGGGTAAACTTGTTAATACGGCGGCAGAGGCAAGACCTGAACCTGCCCGCTGGAGAAAGTCACGGCGAGACAGACCGGATCGGTTGTGCTTATTGCTGTTACTCACGATCTTGCGCCCATAGGGTTACGTCCATAGATTTGGAAAACAGTGTCTTCCTGCATTGTTGATTTTCAGGATATTTGTACTACCTGTTTCAGGGTGCCGCTATAATGGTCTGAGGTTTTTGATAGACAAGTTTGCCTTCAAAGAAGGTCATTTCGACGCTGGTATCGCTAATTTGCTCTGCAGGTATCTCAAACAGGTTGTGATTGAGCACAATAAAATCCGCCAGCTTCCCAACCGCCAGTGAACCTGTTTTGTTATCGATTTTCAATGCCCTGGCGCCTCCCAGCGTGAAAATTTCAATCGTTTCCTCCAGGCTGATGGCCTGCTCCGGCCAGATCGTTCCCACGTGACGGTGTAAGGGGTCGGCACGCGTGATGAGCGCTTCAAAGCCTGTCCAGGGGTTCATATCCGGAACTGCAGAAGGCCAGTCGGAACCTGCCACTATGATGGCTCCATTATCCAGTAAATCGCGCGCAGGCCAACCTAGCATCGCACGTTCTCCCACAGCCCCAACAATAGAGTCAACTATCGGGGAGGGAAACCAGATATAAGGTGATAAATCAGCCACTACATTCAATTTGGCAAAACGTGGTATGTCTGCGGGATCGATATATTCAGCATGGGCTAACTCATGACGTAGACCGCTGTCTCCATTTGTTTCTCTTGCGGCCTCAATCGCATCAAGGGCTACCCGTATTGCACGATCACCAGCGGCATGGATCTTCACCGTAAAACCTGCACGATCAAGTTCGGCTACCGCCTCGGTCAGTTTCTCAGGACTCAGGTGTAATGAACCGTAGTTATCGTCTGCACCCTCGTATTCCGGTAAGTAAGGGGCCAGCATGGCTGCAGTCCTGGAAACGGTGGGGACGCCATCAAGGAATATCTTTACAAAATTTGTCAATAAGTGTGTGGATTTGTATTGCTCTCTCAGCGAAACGAAGTTATCGATATTTAACGCGTTTTTGTTATCTCCAACTGCCTCGTATAAGCAGGTTGCGACATGTGCACTCAGCTCATTCGCTTGCTCAAGATTATAAAACCCCGCTACTTCGGCCGCGCTGGCGCTGGCATCCTTAAACCCGGTGATACCCATCTCATTAGCGTGATTGACCGCATATTTTGCCCCGGCCTGGTAACTTGCCATATCCCACTCCGGTACAATTTTGTTCATGACGGTAAATGCTTCAACCAACAAACCATTAGGTTGACTGCTTCCGGATTCACGCTCGAATTTACCGCCGGGTGGGTCTTCACTCTCACTATTTATGCCGGCCAACTCCAGCGCCTTAGAATTTACCCACATGTTGTGTCCGGAATCATCACGTAATATGACAGCTTTGTCACCTGACCATTTATCCAACCATTGTCTGGGGGAGCCAAGGTCATTATTGACAAAAAAATCACTTGTCCATTGTCCGCCCTGTATCCACTCAGCGTCCGGCTGCTCATCGACACATTTGCTGACTGTTGCAGCAATTTCATCAGGCGTTGCTGTGAAAGGGAAATTACATTGGAAGAGGGTCTTGACCCCTCCCCATGCCGGATGTACATGGGCATCGATAATACCCGGCATAACAAATTGACCTCCCAGATCGTACACACGCGTCTGTGCACCACGCAGTAAAGTTATTTCAGCAGTAGTTCCCAGCCTGCTTATTTTGCCGTTGCGTATGGCGAGGGCATCCACCCATCGGTCGTCATCCGTTTGAGTGTAAATCCTGCCGTTGATAACAATGGTATCGGCGCTATGGTTTTGTGGTATCTCTGCGGGTTCTTGATTGTTGCAGCCTGCCATTATAAACAGGACAACGCACAAAACTGAAAAGTGAAACCCGGATTTTCTGTTCACGTCGATAGACATCGCAAATTATAGAATAAGATTTCCATCTTTTACAAAATATGATACATTATTTTCATTTAGGCAGCCAATCTGCCCAACACACTTGAAGTTCTCCGGAGAGTTGTAATTATGATAAGAAAATTCAGCGCCTTAGGCGTGATATTAGGGATGTTTATTCCAGGCTTGGCGATAGGCCAGGCCATAGAAGAGGTTGTCGTCACCGCACAAAAACGAGAGCAAAGTGTAAACGACATTCCCATAGCCATCAGTGTGTTTGCCGGAGCGGAACTCAAAGAGCGTGGCCTTGTGAGTGCGGAAGACATTGCGCTGATGACTCCCGGTCTGACCGTTAATGCAACCGCAGCGACCGGCGTTCCCAATTACACTATCCGGGGAGTGGGCTTTCAAAATCCGTACACGGCCTCCTCCTCAACAGTTGGCCTGTACTTCGATGAAGTCTCAATACCCTACACCGTAATGAGTCGTGGTTTGCTGTTCGATATCGAGCGGGTCGAGGTGCTCAAAGGCCCGCAAGGCGATTTGTACGGTCGTAACACCACTGCGGGGCAGATGAACTTCGTCAGTAACAAACCGACCGACGAATTCCAGGCCGGGGTCACAGTCGGGTACGCCAGCTACAACAGGGTGGACGCGGAAGGGTTTGTAAGCGGCAGCCTCGGTGAATCGATTCGAGGCCGTGTCGCTGCACGTACTGTCCAGTCCTCTGACGGTTGGCAGGAGAGCCTGAGCCGTCCCGGCGATGAACTCGGAGAGCTAGATACTACGGCGGTACGCGCTTTATTCGATATTGATCTTGGAGAACGCGCCAATTTGCTGCTCAATGTTCACCATGTCGATGATCAGTCCGACAATCGGGCAAACACAGCTTACGGCGTCGCGGATGGGGGTGTCTATCTTGGACTGGAGGATTATGTTTTACCCGGAGGGGCGAATTTCGGTGAACCGATTCCCTGGTATAACATCGGCGATAATGAAGCTGCCGACTGGACCAATAGTTACACCAATCCAATCACCGGGACGACCTGGGATCTGCGGCCAAAACGTGACAACCAGACGACCGGTGTATCAGCGAAGGTAAACCTGGAATTAACCGATAGTATTACTGTCACGTCGATTACCGCATACGATCAGTTCGATCGCGTCGAGGCTGCGGATTGGGACGGTATTCCCTCCAATGATTCAAGTAATATCAACACAACTGACCTTTCGGTTTTTTCGCAGGAACTGCGATTTTCGGGCGGTGACGACAATCTGAACTGGATAGCCGGCGCCTACTACTCGAAAGATGATATGGACGAGTATTACCATTACTTCATGTCCGGCTCCCGCTTCGGCTCAGGTTCAATTCCGTTTGGTGTATTGCCGTTCGCGATCAGTCCGATTCATGAACTCGATACGATTTACACACAGGAAACTGAATCGATCGCCGGTTTCGGCCACGTCGAATGGCGCTTTGCAGATGCCTGGCGCCTGACCCTGGGCGGCCGCTACACCGATGAAAAGAGACGCTGGTCCGGCTGTACATATTCCGCCTCCGACAACAGTCTCGGGGCACTGTGGAATATTCTGTTCGGCGCATCGCTGCAGGCAGGAGATTGCGGCACGATTGATGATGATCCGGATTCACCCACCAATATTCTGGCCATGCTTATTGCTGGCACGCCCAGCCTGGGGTTCCAACCGCTGACGCGCACGATCAAAACAGGTCGAGCGATGGGTAGAGCCTCCATTGATTACCAGTTTAATGACGATGTTCTGCTCTACTTCACCGTCGCAAACGGTTTCAAATCAGGTGGTTTTAACGGTGCCAACTCGAACAGCACACGCCAACTTGAACCAATACGGCCGGAGAAACTGACCTCCTTCGAGGGTGGATTCAAGGCGACCTTGCTCGAAGGCAGCTTGCAGTTCAATGCTTCCGGATTTTACTACGACTACAAAGACAAGCAGGAAAGCGAGACTGCTATCACCTTTGTTGGTCCTATTGGCGGTCTTGGCAATGTTGATCAATCCGAGGTTATCGGTGCGGAGGTTGATTTGCGTTGGGTTCCGACCGACACCTGGGATCTTCGGTTTACCGCTGCATGGCTTGATACCAAAATCAAGGAGTGGGAGACTCCCGACCGTGCCCTCAGTGCCTGGCCTGAACCACTGGTATTGATGGATAACTCGGGGAAAGAATTACCTCAGGCACCTGAACTTCAGACCAGCGCGCTGGTCGCAAAGGAATGGCATTTTGGCAATTGGGTACTGGACGCGGCGATAGACTATAGCTGGTCGGCCAGTACGTCGGGTGGTGAGAGCCCGGTCGATGCGACGAAATCATACGGCGTTGGAAATGGGAGACTGGGTTTTGGTTCAGCTGACGGCCGCTGGCGCGCGCTTGTCTGGGTTCGCAATTTTACCGACAAATATTACTTCCCGAGCGCGTACCAGGGTGGGAACGCGACCTTGATACGT
Organism: Gammaproteobacteria bacterium; assembly: GCA_965207165.1. Lineage (GTDB taxonomy): Bacteria > Pseudomonadota > Gammaproteobacteria > Eutrophobiales > Eutrophobiaceae > JAAXHV01. The sequence continues at coordinate 918,285 of OZ242265.1, forward strand.
GCACCCGGGATGCCGCGTACCGCGGGAGTTTCAATCAGCTACAATTTTGGTGCCTATTAGCCTCAAGTAGCAAGCTGTCTAACTGGAAGCGGCGCACAATTCGTGCGCCGTTTTCTTTTGTTTAGACGAGAAAGATATGGAACGCCTATTGAGCGAGCAAGATATAGCACATGATTGTCAATATCGTTATCGTGATGCCCATGTGTCTGGCGTAGGCCCAGGGCGTGAGATCGATGTTGCAGGCTGGTGTGTCACGCTTCGGCATTTCGGCGGGCTTGAAATAACTGATGAGGAGCATCAGAGCAGTCGTTAATACGAACACGATGGCAAGAAAGTGTAGAAAATGGATATCATCCTGCAACTGGAACGTTGATTTCAGGTACAACTGGACCTGATCGCCTAAAGCGAAAACCAGCACATAAAATAGAACAGGCCCTAAGATAAGCCCGCATTTTGCGGCCGTTGCAGTTGTGTTCCTGGTGAGGAAACCAAGCATGATGACGGCCAGTACCGGGCCAAAAAAAGTCGCGTTAATCTTCTGCATGTAATTGAAAAGACTGCCGCTAGTGTCGATCAAGGGAGCGGCGATCATGGCTGCGACAGCCAGAACGATGCTGCACAAACGTCCAGACAAGACCACCTGTCTTCCGCTTGCCTCCTTGTTAATTAGTGTTCGATAGACACCCTCACTGAAAAGAGCGGCAGAACTGTTAAGTACACTGTTAAACGTACTCAGCACGGCGCCGACCATAACGGCCGCAAAAAAACCAACCAGGACCGGCGGCAATACTGTGGTCACCAGCGTCGGGTATGCCAGTAAATAGTCTTCCGGCGCCAGAGAATCCTTGAACATGTGATAGGCAATGATGCCGGGCAAAACGATGATGAAAGGACCGAGCAGTTTGAAACCTGCTGCGATAAAGATTCCCTTTTGCCCCTCAGACAAGGACTTTGCGCCGAGTGTGCGTTGCATGATCGATTGATTCGTACACCAGAAAAAGATCTGGTTCACAATCAGGCCGGTAAACAAAACGCCGAACGGCAGGAAAGAACCGGGTTCGTCACCCGTGATGTCGAACTTGGGGCGTTCATCCGCATACACTTCGACCAGCCCGGTCCAGGGGTTGCCGTCACCAATCATTTGCAGGGCCAGCACCGGTATCAACAAACCGGCAATCAGGAAGCCAATGCCATTTATCGTGTCTGATATTGCCACGGCCCTGAGGCCACCCAGAATAGCATACAAGGAACCGAGAGTTCCGACGCTCCATACAATCAGCCAGTTTGCATGTAGTTTACTTATGCCAAAAGCTTCTGAAACATTGAACAGGCTCTCTATTCCTGTTGCTCCAAACAACAACACAGCCGGCAGAATCGCGACAACATAGGAAAACAGGAACAACATGGTTGCGATAATGCGCGTGTGCGAATCATAACGATCCGCCAGGTATTGCGGAATAGTGGTCAAGCCGTGTTTAAGGTAACGGGGCAGGAAGTAAAGTGCAGCCACAACCATTGCCAGCGCGGCGGTGGTCTCCCAGGCCATAACCGCAATTGTGTGGCGGAACGCATCACCGTTTAAACCGATAAGATGCTCGGTCGATAGATTTGTCAGCATGAGCGAACCGGCGATCCACCATGCAGTCAACCGGCGGCCACCGAGAAAATAATCTTCGGAAGACCTCATATGATCTTTGCGCGTCATCCAATAGGCGACAAACGCGACAACGGCGGTGAAAACTACGAAGGAACTTATGGTTGAGAACACTACTTTCGAAGTACCTGGATGTGACTCCCGTCGGCACGCTTATGGATCAGGTTCTGTGGGGCGATACCTTTTTCCACCCACTCGATGAGCGCGGAGATCCAGTCAACAGCAGGGTAGGAGCCGTCACTGTGTTTGGCGCCGGGTATGATGAAGAAGTTTGCGTTATCTGCGACATTGATATTACTTCCCTTTGCAATTGCTGCCGCCGTTTCCAGCATCTGTGTGAACATACGCTCATGATCTTTTGCCGGGTGCAGGTTGTCGATGCCGCCATGCCAGCTGATCAGTTTCTTTCCTGAGGCAACATATTGAGCGATGGCGATCATGTCGTGTCCGGCGCCGGCCCTTCGCATTCCGGCGATGATCATGTACTGGTCCCGATTGGCGTCGAAGGCTGCCAGCCTTTCGGGTGTCAACCACGCTGCATCACCGGTTGCAATCAGTCCACTGATGCCGGCGTAGGCGGGGAAGTATTGGGCGAAATCGCTGAAATCAGTCCAGGGAAAAGCAGATGAAATAACATTGCCATCGGCATCGACAATGTCTGACAGAAGCATTTCAAGCGTGTCAACCTGTGCAGTTGAGAGGCACTGTTCCGATGGGGTTGTTTCGCAGGCCAGTGACTGTGGAGAAAAATCGCACTCGTAAGGATTCATCATGATTCCGTCCAGTGTGCCGTCGTTACCATCACAGTGAGACAACGCTGCCTGATAGGCGTATTTGTATTGTTTATCAGATGGTACGGCAGCGGTTCCCGCAATGCTGCCGATCCTGGCCCAGGCAATAGCGGTGCCCGAAATATTCATGGTCTCCTTACCGGCAATGATTCCATCAAAATGTTGGGGCCAGCGTTCCGCAACGATGTAAGCATGGCGCCCGCCGTTTGAACTGCCGTTGAAATATCCATAGTCCGGTAATCGGCCATACAATTTTGTTGTCAAACCATGGGCGAAATCGAGCGTTTCCTGAAGAGCCAAATAAGAAAAATCCCTGAATGACGCCTTTGCCTCGGTTCCGTCACCTAGCCACACCTCCGGTCCTGCCTGACCCGGTGTGTCCATGCGATGACCACCATTGGAAGCGGCATAGACTGCATCGTAGTCAGTCACAACGGGGTGTAATGTAATCGCTTTGTCAGCTCCGTTGCGGCCGATGGCTGATGATATCCTGCCATCTATGCCGCTGCCACCTTGCTGCAGGTAGCGACCCGACCACCTGGCTGGCAGCACGACTTCAATATCCAGAAAGGGCGGCCGATGACCGGTCACTCTACACACCTCGTGCGATCCATTTGCATCAATTCGCAGCCATTCAGTACCAGTGACCGCTATGCCACGGATATTTTCTCCCGACAGTTGCCGGCAGTTTTCATCATCGGCTTGCGGGTAGACCCGGGTGGAGGCAAGCAGAAAAACAGCTGTGACCAGGAGCAATGAAGATAAACCGGTTATCCTCACACAGCTGTGCCGCTCAAATCCCAGCGATTTTTTGAGTTCGTTCATTGTCGTTTCCTGAGGTCTGGTAGCGGTAGTCTGACGGAGCCAATAGTCTCATGATTGAGTCCACGCAGGATTCCAGGTCCGGCATGATACGGTTAAAGAAAAAAAGGCGATCGAATTCATTGGGATACTCCTGCATAAGCCGGCGCAGGCTTTCACCGAATGTCATACGCAAAGAGGTGCCAACGTTGCATTTTGCGATTCTGGTGAGTGCCAGCTTACGCAAATCGTCGTCTCTGACACCCGTCACACCATGGAGCACGAGGGGTTGTTTCACGACCTGTGCGATTGCCTCGAGACGGTCGAAATAAATGTCACAGCCTGGTTTTTCCAGTCTGTGCACGTTGCCGATTGACACCGCAACGGCATCTACACCACTGTCACGGGAGAATATCAGCGCCTCCTCAGGATCAGTCAGTTCATGACGAATGTGGCTGTTGCCCGTGTGATATGAGACGGACCCGATCTCCCCCTCGATACTGATGCCATTCGCATGCGCCAGTTCGACAACTTTCCTTGTATGGGCAATGTTTTCCGCAAGCGGCAACTGAGAACCATCGAACATCACCGATGCAAATCCAGAGTCGATCGCCTGACGAATGATTTGTTCGTCCATACAATGATCCAGGTGTACGCACACAGGAACTGAGGCGGTCTCCGCGATTTTGTTGAGGAGCGCGCCGATCAGGGATACGTGCATGTACTCAACAAAATTTTTGTTTGCAGCGAGGATCACCGGCAATCCAAGCTTTTCAGCGACGTTGGTCACGGCGCGTGCGTCTTCGTAGCCGAATACATTGAAGCAGGGAACGGCGTAGTCGGACGCGGCAGCCCGCGGAAGTAAATCGTTGAGATTTGCACGCATGGGTATCGGCTACTCGAATTTTGCAATCATATCTTTGATCCCGGGAATCGTATGAACCTGGTACTCATGCCGGGGTTGAAAATACTGGCGCAGGGATTTCGATTGTTCGCCGACAATTATCGTGAAGTAGTACATCTCATACCCGGGCGCTGCGACACAGGGATGATAACCGCGATCCAGCAACACAGTGCTGCCGTTCCTGATGTGATACACAGGACCTGTATCGTCCTCGGACTCGTAGGCAAACTGTGCGCCAAAGCCGTGCTTGGGATTGAAACGAAACTGGTAGACCTCTTCGTATTTTGTTTCCAGCGGCGGACGTTCTTCGTCATGCTTGTGCGGCGGGAACCCCGACCAGCCGCCTGCGCCGACCGTAAACAGTTCGCTGACCAGCAATCGTCCACGCCGGTCTGCATTTTTCTGCCCGAGAATGTGGAGTATCTTGCGATGTGTCTTGGTGTCGTCACTTCCGTATTGTACTTTTTCCGTGTCTTCGGGCCGCACTATGAATGGCGAAAGTTTTTCGTCGAAGCGTCCTCCGGCGATAAAGATCTCGGCAGTATTTGTCATGCATCGTATGCGAGCGTGCGCATCGACCGGCACGTAGACCGCACTCGGACGCCCATTCCAGATTGAGTCACGTTCGCCGACATCGGGAAACAGTTCTCCATCGACTTCTATCGAGCAGGTGCCGGATGCAAGCACGGCAGCCGATTCGTAATCCGGAAGTTGATAGTCATAGCCTTCACCCCTTTTAAGGCGTACCGTGTTGAAATAACACAGCGGTGTCACCTTGTCGTCGCAACCCACTACAGGTTCATTCTGATTGTCAAAATACTCGATATGTTTAGGCATGGTGCTTCCCCTTCTGCAGTTCGAAATCTGATGCGGCAATGAAGGCATCCAGTTCATCGGGAAACGGCATTGCCTCTGCACAACCAATTTGTGAAACTACAATGGCAGCGGATGCACTGGCGCGCATTACACAGTCTCCCAGCATACGTCCTTCAAGCAAAGCGCTGCACAGTGCGCTGGCAAAGCCATCTCCCGCACCGAACGGTTTGATCGCTTCTACTGGAAATATTCCCGTGGACATTGGCGCCTCATCGCGTGGAAAACTATTGGCGCCTTGCTCCCCGTGTTTAACGATGATGAGGTCACAGAACTCGTTGTGAAATTTATTCGCTGTCAGCGCATCATCGCCATCATCGTTGAATGCTCGACCTTCCAGCACGTTGAATTCCTCCCTATTGCCGACAATTACATCGCACCTGGCCGCTGCCGCGCCGAGTACCCGCGCCGTTTCTTCAGGTGATTTCCAGGAATACGGCCGGTAGTCGAGATCGAGAACTACACAGGTATCATTTTGTCGCGCGTACTCAATCGCGCGCATTGTCGCATCCCGTGAGGGACTCACAGACAATGCCGTTCCGGTAAGCAACAGCAGTCGCGAGGAGGCGACATAAGCTTCATCAACGTCTCCAGCGGTAAGCGCGAGATCCGCGGCATTATTGCGGTATATCAGCACAACACAGTCGTCCGGCTTGATTTCGGCAATAGCCAGACTGGTTCGTGTTCCGGTGTCATCGAATACAGTGTAGCGCGTGTCGATTCCCTCGCCGGTAAGGAAGTCACGGACATATACACCAACGGGGTCGGCGGAGAGGCGGGATATGAAGCCGACACGCATTCCGAGCCTTGCGCAACCGACGGCAATGTTTGCGGAAGAGCCACCGATCTGCTTGGTAAAACTATGCACTTCGGAAAAGGGTTTGTTCCATTGTTCCGCACAAATATCGACGCCGCCTCGTCCCAGACAGATGATATCCAGTTCACGGGAGCCTGTTGCGGACAGTTTCCACATTACCCGCTCCGTTTTTCCCGTCGCTGTTGTCTCTTGCCGGGCCGCCACCACTCTCGATAGGCCTCTTCAACAGATTTGCGGTCTGAGGTTTCGGGCACTCCCACTTCCCACCAGCTCCCTCCGGCAGTCGTATCGTCAGGGTTTGTGTCGATGCTGATTACACAGGTTCCGGTGCAGGCTTTGGCACGCTCCAGCGCCGCAGCCAGCTCATCGAGATTATTTACATGTTCGGCTGTTGCCCCGAGCGAGCGGGCATGGGCCGCAAAGTCGATCACTGGGGCTCCCTGATCCACCGTCGTACAATCGTCGAATAGATTATTGAAACTTGCGCTGCCGCATTGCGTTTGGAGTCGGTTGATACAGCCGAAGCCGCGATTGTCGAGCACGATTACAATTAATTTCTGACCGAGCATGACAGATGTCGCTATTTCAGAATTCAGCATCAGATAACTGCCGTCCCCTACAACAACGAATACTTCAGCGCCGGGATCCGCCATCTTGACACCGATACCTCCTGCGATTTCATAGCCCATGCACGAGTAACCGTATTCCGAATGATAGCCACGCGAATATTCGGTACGCCATAACTTCGCAGCCTCGCCGGGCATGCTGCCGGCCGCGACCACCAACACATCCTTTTTGGGGTCAACAGCCCGGTTAATAACAGATGTGACCTGCGCATCTGACGGTAGTGAATCCGGTGATGTCTGATCGATAGAGCGGGTGTTGTCGTCCCAGCTCGACTTCACTGTCTCGATCCTTTCCAGCCATTCCGTGTCACCGGTCCAATTGCCCAGTTGTTCATCAAGTTCAGCCAGGGCACGGCCGGCATCGGAGCGCAAGGCTATCGCATCGTGTTTGCCCGCATCAAAGCTGCTGATGTTGATGTTTATTTGAGGTACGGCTCCACTGCTGACGCCGGTGCGTGAGCCGGTGGTGAAATCGGAAAGTCGTGAGCCGATTACAATTATCAGATCAGCCTCATATACCATCTCGTTTGCGGCACTGGTACCAACGACGCCTACGACCCCCGCGTTCATGGGATCATTGCAGGCCAGGGCGCCTTTACCGGCCGAGGTCTCGACGACCGGAATTTTTCGTCGACTGATAAAATCACGAAATTGCTCGATGGCGTGTGAATAGTGTACGCCGCCTCCAGCTACAAGCACGGGTCGCTGCGAACCCTGGATTACGCCGGCTACCCGGGCAATTTGATCCGGATCGGCACCAGGCCGATGCAACCTGTGCAAGCGGACGTGAAAAAACGTTTCCGGATACTCGAAAGCTTGTGCCTGAACATCCTGTGGCAGCGCAATTGTAACCGGGCCTGTCGTCTCGGGATTGGTCAGAACGTCAATCGCTCGCGGCAGAGTCGATAAAAGCTGTTCCGGTATTACAATGCGGTCGAAGTAGCTCGAAACGGGCCGAAAACAATCATTTGCCGTGATATTCGGATCGTGGGCGTGCTCTACCTGCTGCAACACCGGGTCGGGCGCCCGGCCGGCAAAGCTGTCGCCGGGTAAAAACAGCACCGGAAGCCGATTCACATGGGCAACAGCGGCGGCAGTCACCATGTTTGTGGCGCCTGGTCCGATTGAACTGGTGCATAGCATCATTCGCCGCCTACGAGTTTGTTTGGCATAGGCTACCGCGGCGTGCGCCATGGCCTGTTCACAATGTGCCCGATAGGTCTGGAGTTTATCGCGGTGTTGGTGTAAGGCCTCACCCAGAGCAGCGACATTGCCATGGCCGAATATAGCCCAGGCGCCGGCGAACAACGGCACCTGCCCACCATCCCGCTCAGTCTGTTGGGCGCACAGGAATCGAATAATTGCCTGGGCGACAGTAAGGCGCACTGTTGTCATTGCACCCCCCCTGTTTGCCGATTGGGATCCTGCGACAGAATGTACTTTTTGATGGGCATAATTTTCGAGTGCTATTTCCAGCATTCTACCCAAAGTTTCATGAAATAGAAAAATTATTCTATTCGGATTAAAATAAATGTTTTTCGTCCATGACCGTTCCGGAGCGAGACTGATGAGCATTGACATACCACAGGATCTGGAGGTACTTAAGACCCGTATCGCCAGCGAACATCCACATCTCAGTAAGCGCCTGAAGCAGGTGTCACACTACGTGATGGACAACCCAACCAGCATCGCTCTGGATACGCTCTCAGTAATTGCCGGAGCGGCAGGTGTCCACGCTTCAACATTGGTCCGTTTTGCCAATAACTTCGGCTTTGCAGGTTTTTCTGATCTGCAAAAGCTTTACAAGACTCGTCTCATGGAGGAGTCGTCTGACTATAATCAGCGCATCCGTTCGCGTATGAGCGAGCAGGACGGCGCAGGTAGACCAGGTGCGCTGCAATTGCTGACAGAGTTTGGCAAGGCTAATTTACATTCCCTGGAAGGAATGCTGCACGGCGCGAATGAAGAAATTCTACAGCGGGCGATTAAATTGCTCACCTCGGCAAACACAACGTATCTTGTCGGCGTTCGTCGTGCGTTTCCAATTGCCACCTACCTGCATTACACATTGAGTCACATTAACCGGCGTAGCCAGTTATTGGATGGAACGGGCGGTATGCTTTACGAGCAGGGACAATTTATGGGTCCTGATGATGCATTGATCGCAATCTCATACAAACCTTACGGCCATGAAGCACGTGATTTGATAGGGCAGGCTGCAGCGAACGGTTGCCCGGTGATTATCATGACCGACAGTCAGCTTTACCCGGCAGCGGTATCAGCTGACGCACTGTTCGTAATAAAAGAAGCGGAAGTTCGTGGAATTCGTTCGTTGAGTTCAACAATGTGCCTTGCGCAGGCGCTATGCATTGGGCTTGCCTACGAGTTTGTCGAAAGCGAGCAGGTTATGGCCTGATCGGTGTCCATGAGCTATCGTTTGCTGCAGATTCGACAGCCGCTTCTATGCTTGCAACCGAGATCAGCCCATCTACAGCATCAGGGTAGTGCAACGCTAACTGCAAGGGCGCACGACCCGCTTGACGCGCCCTGATCACGTCGGCCAGGTCAGCATAGATATTCGCAAACGCCCCGGGCAAGCCTTCGGCATGACCGATGGCCAAGCGCGAAGCACGCTCTGCATCGGCAGAAAGCCCAACACCACCTCGTTCTATTATGCGTGTTGTTTTGTTGAGCGGTGTCCAGAAAAGCTGATTTGGCCTTTCCTGTGCCCAGCGTAATCCGCCATTGCTGCCGAATACCTGAATTGTCAATCCGTGCATGCGTCCAACTGCGACGGCACTTGCCCATAAGCGGCCAACGGCTCCCCCCGAAAAACGCAGCGAGAGCATTGCATCGTCTTCCAGCTCACGACCGCCGACGCAAGAGACAAAATCGGCCGAGACCTTCACAGGCGACTGTCGCGACACGAAACTTGCCAGGTGTAATGCATGGATTCCACAGTCAGTTGTGACGGCGGAAATGCCTGCCTGTGCCGGATTATAACGCCAGCGCACCCGTGGATTGTCGGCATCATCTGCATACGCGTGAAAACCATGTGCAAATTCGGTGTGAATGACGCGCACATCGCCAATTTCGCCTTGTGCGATCATGGCGCGCATGTGTCGAACCAGAGGATAACCGGAATAACCAAAATTAACTGCGCACAGACGTTCGTTTGTATTGGCGACCTCAACTATTTCACGTGCTTCCTGCACGGTCATGGTCATGGGTTTTTCAATAAGAAGATCAAATCCTGCAATGAGATATGCTTTAGCAATTTCAAAATGAGTGGCATTCGGCGTTGCAATTGTAACCAGATCGAGCCGATCTGTTTGTACACATTCGTGTTCCAGCATTTCCTGCCAGGAGCCATAGGCACGGTCTTCAGCTATTCCGATTTTTTGCGCAAAACCTCTACCTTTGTCAGCATCAATGTCCATGGCGCCGGCCTTTAGCTCGAATAAACCATCCAATTGTGCAGCCAGGCGATGCGCCAGCCCGATTTGACTGTGTTCGCCGCCGCCGATGATTCCCCAGTTCAACTTATGCAATATCCAGCTCCGGTTAAATCCAGCCGGTAGAGTATCTTAACGCCATCAAATGAATCCAATTGATTCAAGGTGGATGCGGTTCGCGATGGCATCATCCAGGGGGGAGGTGCTGCCTGCAGGATCACAATCCTGTTCAACCGTACACCAGCCGCGGTAGTCGATATCAAGCAAAACTTGCCGCACGGCCACGAATTCCGTGCTTCCTTGACCGAGTCGGCAGAATATTCCCTGGGCGCAGGCTTCATAGAACCCGGTACGGTTTTGTACGACCCGGCACCTGACACTTTCATTAATGTCTTTAAAGTGTACGTAGCTGAGACGGTCGCCATGACACTGCATAAATTCGATTGGGTCGTAGCCGGCATATTGACAATGACCTGTGTCAATGCAGAGTTTAAGTATTGCAGGATCTGTGTCATCCAGCAGTCGTTCCACCTCTGGCCGGAAATCGATAAAACCACCGGCGTGAGGATGAATGGACACAATGAGACCGAATTCTTGCGTCGCCATGTTAGCAATAGCCTCAATACGCCCAGTAAAATTACGCCACTCTTCGTTACTCAACTGTTCTGCTTCAAGAGGCCGGCCCGCTGTTTGCGCCCGTCGCGGTGATATCGAATCGATCAGCACCAGATGCTCTGCGCCGTGTGCCAGCAAGGTAGTACATGTACGTATTGTGGTGTCGCGTATGTCATCGTATCTCGACGCATCATAAAAAGGTTGATATACCACGCTGCCTATCAGCTTTAAGTCGTGCAGCGCCAAGGCGTCGGCGAGCACAAAGGGATCTTCGGGCATGTATCCAACCGGGCCGAGCTCGATGCCCTTAAAGCCTGCTCTGGCACATTCATCGAGTACCCGCGACCAATGTGGATTGCGGGTATCATCTGCAAACTCGACACCCCAGGAACAGGGAGCATTGCCTATGCGTATTGTCATTAATACTCTTGAAAGCTATTTCTGGAGGGGTTCGGCTATGATTTTCGGTACACAGTTCACTTTCAGGATTCAGTCTGGCGTTCTTAGTTTAAGGATCAAGTCTGATTATACGCCGTTACTTCCACCGTCAAAACCCCAGCCCTGCTGGGAATGACCGTAGTCTTTGCGGATGATGTAGTTGTGGTGATCCAGGCTCATTACCGGCTTCGCCCAATGGTTTAAATCAGGCCAAGACAAGGCAGCAAAATCAACAAACCGGTCAACAACCCCATCACGCCAAAAAAATTCTGTCCCTGTTTGAAAAAAATAACAGACGCAGCAAATGAAGCGGGCACAACTGAAAATATACCGAGAACAATGCCAAGCATGGCTAGTGAGTCGGCATTCCATAACTGATACAGATACCAGTGAGTGTCGGGTAGTTGCCCGGTGGAACTGAGCCAGATTTCTGCGGCCTCCTTTCCGGCCCAGATGGAACTGAACAGGTAAGCCGGCTCGAACAAGCCAGGCATGCCCAGAAATGCACACGTCGTACTGATAATGACCAGGAACGATGCAACAATCGTGCACCAGTACACGATCTCGCCGTAGATTCTGGCTATCGGTGACTGCTGGAGGGGTGATTGACCGGGATCGTGCATAGGTTGCTTTTAAATAAAAGGAATTTGAAACATAAATACACCTTCGAGGCCCCTGATCATCAATTTCAAACCGGTCAGTAACAGTAACGCGATTAACAGTATCCTAACAAAACCGGCGCGAACGGCGCTGAGAATATATGCGCCTATAATCCCGCCGATCACCTGGCCCAGTACCCAGGGTGCGACAAACAAGGGAATGAGAGCGCCTGCGGCGATATAAGGCCAGATAGCAGCGGCGTTGCCCAGGGCAAGCAACAGGCCGCTGCAACCTGCGGACAGTTTCAGGGGCACATACATTAACAGGTTGAATATGGGCACCACGGACCAACCTCCACCCAGCCCGAAAAAACCGCCGACAAAACCGACCAGTACTAACAGCAGTAACCCGTAGCGGCCGCGTCTTATCTTGTAGTCAACTTGTCGGTTAAGTGAATCATCCCAGTAAGAGCCCGACAAGCCCAGACCTTTCGCGATCGGCCCCTCGTTTTCATTGACCGGATATTCGCTGCGTTTGCCGCTGATAATAAACAGTCCGGCAATACCGAGTATAAGCAACCCCAGGGTCAACCTGACGAATGCATCACCGGTCTCGCCAAATTGACGGGACAGGTGGACTGCGCTGTAGGCGCCCGCCAATGACCCCAGGATAATGGGAACGGCGCCGAAAAATACCAGCTTGATGTCAACCAGGCCGCGGCGCAACAGCGGCCTGGCCGAAATCAGTCCGCTGAACATCGCCACGACCACCCCCGTAGCACGCACGATGAGAGTATCGACGGAGGTAAAACCCAGGATAATCGGGGTGAAAATCACCCCTCCGCCGACACCGCCCAGCACTGCGACTATCGCTATCAGCACACTGAAAACAAACGATCCAAACATCCCCAGTATGATCAAACCGCCATGGAATTCGCCGCTGTCCGATATGTTGGAAAATACTGCAATAACAAGATAAGAAAGCAGCACTAACAACACCAGCAGGCTAAGCTCCGGCGCCCATAGGTGAAGATGTCTTTTACTGCCTGCTGCCTGGGGTGAAATGTTCATTAGACCGTGTCAGTAATAGAGCATCACAGTGTGCTTTGCCTCTGCGAAAAATAACCAGCGCTCGATCAAAATACCGAACAGCATGACAGTAACTGCAATTGTCACGCTGGCCAGGCGCAGCACGGGAAGCTCCGTAAAACTCAACGCAAGTAATACCAGGGGTGTTATAAACCCCAGGTTCACTACCAACCTTCGTAACTTGGCGGAATGTCTGCGCGCTACTTCATAACCCATTTCCTGCATCAGATAGTTTTGTTGGGTATGGGGTGATTGCAGCAGTTGCACTTTGCCGAACCGCCCCAGTCCGGTTGCTGATTCGGTGGAACTGGTTAAAGGCGTGTTATCGATATGGGACCAGTATTTTATCTTGAGCAGACCGGCGCCAATGATGGCCATGCAGGCAAAGCCTGTTGTCCATACCTGGTAATGACCAGACCACGCCAGCAGCGCAACGCAGATTGTAGCGCCGGACATCAAGGCGAAACTGATGTAAACGGGCGCTACCCATTGATTGTTCCATGCAGCGATCGTTTTCAATGAAGCATAAATCATCGCCGTGGTGAAAACAGTTGCCAGGCAAAACGCTGTTGTTACCAGCCCGGATATGCCCTGTATTAATCCCTGTCTTTCCATGATGATCCATTCATACGCGAAGAGTATAGCCGGCCCAAAAGTGAGGACTGCGAATATGCCTTCCCGGCTTAGCCATGAAGAGCGCCACTGACTGAATGCGCGCCAGGCGCGTTCCGGACGGCCCAGATGAAATGTCGAAAAAAGCAATCCGCTGGAGATCAGGACGAGTGCCGTAACAACGCCATACATGCCGAAACCGGCATGGTCCGGGACAAACCCGAATACAACGCCGGCACCCAGTAAACCGAGTAATCCGTAACCTGCACCGGTCAGCGTGGTAAAGAAGATAACGGAAAATGCGGGATGCATGTCAGCGGCTGAGGGTCTTGTCCACCCATCTTAAAATAGCGTTTTCAATGTCTGTTACCTGGGGAGCAAGTGCAGCAGGTTTATCTTTTTTTCCTTTACGGGGCGGTAAATATTTATTAACCGGTTTACAGTCCTGTTCCGGCATCAGGTCATAGCCTTGCCTGGATGCAACCAGTTTTGCCGCTCCGGATTCCGGATCAGCCAGGTCACCGAAACTTCTGGCTCCGGTCGGGCAGGCGGCAACGCAAGCGGGCACCCGGTCGTGTTCCGGCAGGTCTTTGTTGTAAATTTTATCGACGCACAGCGTGCACTTCTTCATGACCCCGTCTGTCTGATCATATTCCCTGGCGCCGTACGGGCATGCCCAGGAACATAACTTGCAGCCTATGCAGGTATCCGGATTGACCAGTACGATACCGTCCTCTTCCCGTTTATATGAGGCCCCGGTCGGACATACCGTTACACAGGGGGCGTCATCACAATGCAGACACGACCTGGGAAAGTGTACCGTAATCGATTCCCCTTGCTCATTTTCCACTTCATAGGTATGTACCCGGTTGAACCATACGCCGGATGGGTCGGCGCCGTAGGGGTCGCTATCACTGGGCGGCGCTGAATTGCTATTGCTGTTCCATGCTTTACAACTGGTGGCACAGGCATGGCAACCGACACAGGTGTCGAGATCGATCACCAGGCCGAGCTTTTTCCCGGTGGACGCGGGCAGGCACGTCATGGTTGATGCCTGCCTGAAACCTGCGGGTTGCTGTGACGCGGCAACGCATCAAATTGCGGCGCGCTTTGATGTATTTCATCACCCCGGCATTTTTCGATCGTTACGCGCAAATCAAACCATGCAGCCTGCCCGGTAACCGGGTCGGAATTGGCATAACGGTAACCGTCCTTGTTCTCCGGCAGTAACTCCGAGATGATATGGTTGAGCAAAAACCCCTGTTTTGCTTCGGGCGCTTCCTTGTCCAGGTTCCAGGCGCCGCTGCGCTTGCCGATTGCGTTCCAGGTCCAGACCGTGTCCGGATTGACGCCGCTCATGCATTTGACCCGGCATCTGACTTTACCGTGGGGGCTCTTCAGCCAGACCCAGTCGTCATCACCGAGATGCAGTTTTTCCGCAAGTTGATGATGTATATATAAATCATTGACAGTGGTAATCTGGCGCAACCAGGCATTCTGCGAACCCCAGGAGTGATACATGTGCATGGGCCGCTGGGTCAGCGCATGCAAGGGATACTGACCGGTATCCACCGTGTTGCTTTCGAATGGTTCATACCATATCGGCAATGGGTCAAAATACGTCTGGATACGCTTTTTATACTTTTCCGGCGCCGGGTAATGACCCTGGCCCTCTGCAGCCAGGCGAAAACGCTGTATTGCCTCGTTATACAGTTGCAAGACTATCGGTTGGGCGTTGTAGATCCAGCCGGCGGCATGGGCAAATTCCAGGTACGATTTGTTGGCGAATTTATAGTAGCGCTGATCGGCGCTGAATTCATGGCGCCAGTAACAGCCGTTGTCGATATAGCGCTGTAACTGATCCGGGTTGGGTTGCCCTGTGCAATGCTGATTACCGTCTGCGCCGCGCCAGCCCGCCAGCGGGCCGGTGCGATACGTGCGCATATGGTTGACCATGTAGTCTGCGTAACCGCCCGGGTACCTGGCCGTACCATCGGCCTTGACCATGCCGGGCAGCCCGAGTCGTGCCCCCAACTCCAGCAGGACATCCTGGAACGGCCTGACCTGCCGCTCCGGCAGCACCACCGGCTGCCGGATCGAATCGGCGACGGCATCCGCTTCACCGATCGGCCGGTCCATCAGGGAAATACAATCCCAGCGCTCCAGGTATGACGTATCCGGCAGTACCAGGTCGGCATAGGGAACCGTTTCCGAATAGTAGGCATCGCTGTAGATAACATGCGGGATTTTATGCTCTCCCGTTGTTTCGTCCTTGTCGGTCAGGTATTTCAGGGTCTCCGGCACGTTCATGGAGGAATTCCACGCCATGTTCGCCATGTACATGAATAATGTATCTATGGGATAAGGGTCAGCTTTCCAGGCGTTGTGTATCACCATATGCATCATGCCGTGCAAGGCCAATGGATATTCCCAGCTGAAAGCCTTGTCGATACGTTGCGCGGTTCCGTCATCCCGGTTAAGCAATTCGCCTGGCATGGTTGGAAAACCGAGGGGCATTCCGCCTAACGGTGTATTCGGTTTGGCCGGATCATCAGCCGGTATATCGGGTGGGGGAATATGTTTGGGGTAGGGCGCTTTATAACGAAAACCACCAGGCACATCTATCGAACCCAGTAAAATCTGCAGGATGTGCAGTGCGCGGCAGGTATGAAAGCCGTTTGAGTGGGCGGATATACCACGCATTGCGTGCATGGAAACCGGCCTGCCGATCATTTTATCGTGCTTGCGGCCGGTCCAGTCTGTCCAGGGGACCTCAAGTTCAATCTGATGTTCAAATGCAGCCTCGGCCAGTTCTGCTGCAATTCGCTTAATCTGTTTGGCCGGGATGCCGGTTTTATCAGCGACCTGTTCCGGCGCATAAGCCACATCCAGAAAACGTTGTGTGAGCAACTGAAATACCGGCACAACCCTGCGCTCATCCGTTAATTTATAAGTACCCACCAGGGCAGGTGAAATATCTTGCGAATTTGCATCAACTGTTTCTTTTGCAATGTTGTCAAAACACAGTGGTTTGCCTGTTTCAATGTCACGCGCAAACAGGCCGTGCTCCCGTGTTCCGGGGTCCTGGATCACCAGCCAGTGTGCGTTGGTGTAACGAACAAGGTATTCCCAATCGACCTTCTCGGCCTTCAGCAGTTCGTGGATCAGCGAAAAGATCAATAAACCGTCGGTGCCGGGCCGTATCCCCAGCCATTCGTCCGCAATTGCCGAATAACCGGTGCGTACGGGGTTGATCGATACAAATTTTGTATCCGGCCTGCTTTTCAGCTTGCCCAGACCCATCTTGATGGGGTTGGAGGCGTGGTCTTCCGCAACACCGAACATCAGGAAATAGCGCGTGTGTTCCCAGTCAGGCTCGCCGAATTCCCAGAATGATCCGCCGATCGTATAAAGACCGGCAGCCGCCATGTTCACGGAGCAGAAACCGCCGTGCGCAGCATAATTCGGCGTGCCGAATTGTTGCGCCCACCAACCGGTCAGGGATTGACTTTGATCGCGACCGGTAAAAAATGCCAGCCGCTTTGGATCAGTGGAACGGATGTTTGACAACCAGCCGGTGGCAATGGTCAAGGCCTCATCCCAGCTGATCTCCCTGAATTCCCCGCTCCCGCGTTCACCCACTCGCAGTAGCGGGTTTGCCAATCGGGCAGGGGAGTAGTGCTGCATGATGCCGGCCGCACCTTTTGCGCACAGCACCCCTTTATTTACCGGGTGGTCGGGATTGCCTTCTATATAACGGACCGTTCCATCCTTCAGATGAACCCGGATGCCGCAACGGCAGGCACACATGTAGCAGGTTGTAGTCTTGACTTGATCCGGATTTCCTGGGGATGTTGACTGAGTTTGGCCGAATTGATTCATATCTGAATCATTATAGCCAATAGTTCTAAGCTTAGAACTATTAGTTTTTGGCTATTTCAACTCCCGCTCATTTCACCAGGTCCGGGATGGACTTGTTCAGTGCTTCCTTAATTTAATTCGCCTGGTAAACCGGGGTGCCGTTGATGATGGTCTGCTCAACCCTGACCTGGTGCAATTCCGTCACCGGGATACTGTAGGGGTCACGGTCAAGCACAATCAAATCGGCCAGCAAGCCGGGTTCGATGCGGCCGACTTTGTCCGCCATGCCCAGGTGTTTTGCAGCATTGACCGTGAACAGTCGGATGGCTTGATCGAGAGATATGGCCTGTTCTCTACCAAAGTGTTTTGCGCTGCCGCCCGGTTCCTCTCGCGTCACCAGCGCTTCCACCGCTATCCAGGGATTGACCGAGGGAACAACAGCCCAGTCCGATCCCGGCACTACCAGTGCGCCGGCTTCGATCATTTCCCGCACCGGCCATACGCGCCTGGTGCGTTCGTCGCCCACTTCTTTGGAAATATCATCGTTTATGGGACTGGGACTCCACAAATACGGTGACACTTCAAAGGTCACTCCGAGCGCTCTTGCGCGGGGCAGGTCTTCCCGGGAGACGAAGGTGCAGTGGCCTACGTCGTGCAACTGTCCGCTGAAACCGTTGGCCGTACGCGCGGCCTCGAAGGCATTCAATCCCGCCCGCACCGCGGCATCTCCTGCGGCATGGAACTTCACGGTCAGGCCCATCCGGTCGAACCGGGTCACCGCCTCGTTCAGGTTATCCTGTTCCACCAGCAGCATGCCGTAACGGCTCGCATCATCGTTGCGTCCTTCCATGGGTAGTGCGTAAGGCTCCAGCATCGCGGCGGTATGGCTGTCGGTCGGGACGCCATCCAGAAATATCTTGATGCAGTCGGTGGCAACATTGGTTCGTGCATACAGGTTGCGATCCGCAATTACGGCTTCAAGCTCCGCATTGCCCGGTTCCCAGTTCAGACACAACCTGACCCGTTGCTTGACCATTCCCGCATCGGCCATGTCCGCATAAAGCTTCACTTCCCGGGTCATGCCCGCGACAAAACCCGTCGATGCCTCGGTAAAAGAAGTGATTCCATGAGACAACATCTGATTCATGCTCCACTCAAGCGCAGCGCGCAGCGCTTCATACGAATGCGGCGGCACATGCATCCTGACCAGCATTATGGCCGCTTCGCGCAGGATGCCAGTGGGTCGACCACCACTGTCACGCTCAATGATACCGCCCTCAGGATCCGGCGTATCGGCCGTGACTCCGGCAATGGCCAGCGCCCTGGAGTTGGCCCAGGCGCTGTGGCCGCTGGTGTCGCTTAACAGAACGGGGTTGTCAGGTGAGACAGAGTCCAGCATGGAACGGTCCGGGATCTGTCCAATAGCATGGGCATCCCACTGTCCTCCGGTAATCCAGCTACCCGTATCCGCCCTGCCGATGCAGGACTGTACTTCATGCTGAATCTGTTCCAGGGTTGAGCCTTGTTCAATCTTGCATTCCGTCTGCCTGACACCGGCAAACAGGGGATGTACGTGCATGTCATGGAATCCGGGCAAAACCACCTTGCCGTCAAGATCGATGCGTTGGGTCTGCGGGCCCGCCGTGGCGGTAATGGTGTCCGTGTCACCTACCGCGGTAATCACGCCGGCTCGAATCGCCAACGCTTCCGCCTCGGGTTGTTCCGGGTTCAGCGTATGGATACGGCCGCTGGTGAAGATGGTATCAGCCTGTCCGTCTGCGGCCTGGGCAGGTTCGCACAAGGCAAACAAGACAACGGCACCGAAACAGGCCAGGATCCTGTCGTTCATCCTGAGTCTCCCAATAGATAACAGATCAGAAATTATAATCCAGGGAGACACCGTATGTAGCCGGCATACCATTCATCCTTACATAGCAACAATTACTGGTAGAGGATGAATGCCAGTATTCCTCATTAAATATATTCCGCCCCCACACCGTCACACCCCAGCGTCCGTCGGTCGCACTGATCCCGGCTCGAGCATTCACCAGAAAATAATCGCTGATGGGCGGCTGAACAGCGCCATCATTGTCGTCCTTGTAGGAGATATCACCAGCAATATTCATGTTCAAGCCGTCCGCTATCGGCCATTCATAACCAAGCGTGCCATTCACCTGCCAATTTGGTGAATTAGCCAGGTCAGAACCGGAAGCATCAAATGTCACCACTGTGGGAAATACACTGGCAAACTCATCAATAGCTTCGTATTCCTTGATTTCCGTATTGAGCCAGGCCATACCCAGGTCCAGGGTCAGTCCGGTAGTAATAAGCCAGTGTGCTTCCATTTCTACGCCCACGGACTCAGATTCAGGCACGTTAGTCAATCCGGAGATGTTGCCTACCGGTGTGACGGCCACGCTTGGCTCCTGCTTGTCCTCGTAGTCATAATAAAAGCCGGCAACATTCAGTTGCAGCCGACCGTCAAACAGTACGGATTTGAAACCCGCTTCATATGCCGTCAACGTTTCTGCAGTATACGGTAACAGCTGAGTGTGGGTCTGGGCCGCGGCGCCGTTGAAACCACCGGACTTGAATCCTTTTGACACCGTGCCGTATAGCAGCACATCTTCCACGGGACTGTAATCAAGCGTGACTTTCCACATCCATTTATCGATGGAGATTTTATCTGAAAAAACAGTCAGTTGACCGAAAGTCGGCGAACCAGGTCTTTCATCATAAATTCCACATCCACCCGGGCCGAGGGGGCCGGGGTCCGGGAAACCCTGCGGTACCATGACGAAAGGTGTGAGGATAAAGTTCCACAGAGCGCCCAACGAACCCTCACCGACGTCATAAGTGCAGCCGCTCCATTCCCGTTCCTCATCCGTGTAGCGGGCGCCCAGGGTTAAACGGAAGTCAGGCATAAACTCGTATTCAATATGGGCAAAGCCGGCAATGGCTTCCGTGGTCTGATCGTAGCGGGTGTCTATCTCAAGCCCCGGCGGATTGCCGAAAAAGGCGAAAAAGGATTCATCCATGTTGAAGTAATAACTTTCCTTCATCTCGTCCCAGGAATAATAGGCGCCAACCAGCCAGTACAGGTTGGAGTCATTGTTTGATGAGATTCGTAATTCCTGAGACACAACTTCCAGATCGGTAGTATTGAGTATATCGGCGTCCTCAAACCCAACTCCGGACGTATCAAAGGTTTCTTCCCGTTCAAACTTGTCGTAAGAACTGATAGTCGTTACGTTTACTCCGCCGACGTCCCAGTCCAGTTTTGCGGAAATACCCTTGAGGGTGTTATCCCGTTTCGGAGCAGCATCCGGCGACCAGTCGGCCAGCCGGTTCTCTCCTTCGGAAAAAATGATATTTCCCGGGGTTGGCAGAAACAATGCAGTTGGAAGTCCTATGGTTGTACCATCGAACGGCGTTGCGGCCATATTGTCGGAATTATCCTCGTACCAATGCAGGTTGAGAAACAGTGACGCATCCTCATTGATATCCAGGTCCAGCAGGCCGCGTACGGCAATATCGTCATACTCCCCCAGCCTGTCGCCGGGACGGCTCAGGCTTTTTTGCCAACCGTCACCGGCTGACTGCGTGGTTTTCACTGCCACACGGGCGCGGGCTTTATCTGTCAGCGGACCGCTTACATGGGCTTCAGCATCGATCACGTCAAAACGGCTGTAGCCCAGCTTGATTCCCGCGGCAAATTCTTCAGTGGGTTTGCGGCTGACAAAATTGATTTGTCCGGCTGTGGTATTTCGACCGTAAAGGTCACCCTGGGGTCCTTTCAGCACTTCTACGCGTTCCACGTCGAACAATACCCCGCGGGTCATCACACTGTAAGGAAGATTTACTTCATCGAAGTAAAGCCCCACCGTACTGGAGGCCGAGGTGGTGTAGTCGGCAAAACCGACTCCGCGAATGGTATACACGGGAACTCCCTGGGGTTGGGCGTTAGTAACGGTCAGACCGGGTGTGATGGTTTCCAGATCTTCCGCAGAGCGCACGCCGTAGTTCTCAAGCTGGGCCGCGGTGAATGCATTGACTGTAATACCGACGTCGTTGATCCCCTGTTCGCGCTTCTGTGCCGTCACGATAACCTCTTCAAGAGCGGTCTGCTGGCCCAGGACGGAAGCGGGAAGAGCAGCAAATAAAAAAATCAGACAGGGAGCCAAACTAAAGGAAGGAATATGATTCTCGGCTGGCATGTTCTTTCTCCGGTATTAACGCGCTACTGGCGCTGTCGAATTAACTACGAGTAATTATTCGCATCTAGCCGTGGAAAGTCAAGATAATTCCTGTATTATTCCATGCAACCACTTGAACCGGGACAATCAAAGAGAAGAATATCCATGCAGGAAGTCGCAGAAATCCACCAGAAGCTGTCTCCCAGGAAAAAGCCGTCCCAATCCCGTTCACAGAAGATGGTGAAAGGTATTCTTGACGCAACCCGCAACCTGCTCAGGAAATCCGGCACGGGTGAAATTTCCGGGATAACAACCAATCACATTGCCAGGGAAGCGAATATATCGGTCGGGTCGCTGTACCAGTATTTCCCGAACAAGGAGGCCATTCTGTTCGAATTGTACAAGGAGATGCTGGGACAGTTCTCGTCGATCATGGAGATGTTCAAATCTGAACCCTACCTGTCTTTAGCGCGGGAGGAATTCTTTGATCGCTTCAACAGGGCAATGAAAGACGCCGAAGCTGACGTCGAGGTGGTATTTGAAATGCATAACGCCGTCAAGATCTATCCGGCCCTCGCCGAGGCAGACCGGCGCCATGCGGAACTGATCGCCAGGGAAATGGCCGGCTTCATGAAACACTTCGGTTCCCGATGGTCAATGGAAAAATTGCAACGTCTGGCGCTACACGCCTATTACATCAACTACGGCACCTGGATGTATCGCGACCATGCCCGTCCTGATTACGAGGAGGTCCTTGACTGGGAAATCAGCGCGTTGAACTTTATGATCTCAAAGTGCTTTGATTAACCTGCTTGTCTTATCGGGCAGAATTATCAACATTACCGCTCATGCGGGTCTGAACACTTAATCCGGCTTCACATCACTCATCAGCCGGTACACGGCAGAGTCGTTGCCTTCAACAAACAACTCTTCCATGTTTCCTGCCTGTACCAATTCATAGGCCAGGGAACTTAACTCAAGGACGATCCGCTGAATTATGTCTGTCGTCAATTCATGCACCAGCAGCAGATGGGGGATTTCCCCGGGCTCTAGCGCTACTACTTCCATGATGCGATAGAGTTCATAGGCATGGACTCCGGTGATTGCGCGGGCCTCCATTACGCCGGGAACATAACTGTCTTTTAACCACTCAAGCAAGCGCTTGTAGTCATTTCCATCAGCGCAACAGATTATCTTCTGGATATAAACATAGCGCCGGCCGTCGGCTGGCGGACTGGTTGCCAGGAGGCGCTTTCCTATGTTTACATCCCTCCATGTAACTGTTGCCGGCGGATACCCGGTCAGTTTGCGGTAGTAATTCGCTTCCGTCACCTTCAGCAGATCGGTAATACGGCCCAGCGCCACCATTTTGCGGGCGCCCACATACAAATCGATGATTGTCTTGTCGATATCAGTGGTTTCGATATCGTAGAGCGCGATATATTTACCTTCATCTTCGCTTAAGTTGAGGTCCGGCAGTTCCACAAAGCGTTTATGTAGCGCGCGGCGGGCCCGCATGAAACCGGGAACGGCCAGCACATCGGGGATGTCGATATCGTCGTACCAGGCGTTGAATTCTGCTTCCCTGGCCGGGTCCGTGCTCGTGGTCTTGACCATGTAGAACCAGTGACCGTCAATACCGGAATCATCGGCTGGAGCAGGGACTGTTACGAGATATAACAGGAACCCCACCAATACAGTGGGTATGGTTGTTTTCATCTTTAAAAGGTCTATATTAGATAAAATAACGGTTACAAGTGCAACCAATGTGGAGTTGAAAACCATGAGATCACTGATCCCGCCTTTTATTTGCCTGGTCATATTGCTGAGTTTCACCGGATGCGGCGGCGATACCGCAAACAAACTCGAAGTGGAGATGTTCAAGGGCGATTTCGCCACGGTGAACTCCTTCATTTTCTCCAACGGCAAATCCATCATCGTCATGGACGTGCAGCGCAAGACCGCCGAGGCGAAGCAACTGGCCGAGCGCGTCAAGGCTTATCACCTGCCGGTCACCCACATCCTGATAACCCACGGCCATACCGATCACTTCACCGGCATGCCCCTGTTCCGGGACGAGTTTCCCGATGCGAAGATTGTCGTGGCCAATGGTGACATCCGCAAGGACATCAAGGCTTATGCAATTTACATGGACGGGTTCGGCGCCACCGACGCCGAGCCGGTGCTGGAACCGCCGCTGAAACCCATATCGGCAGAAAACCCGGGTGGCTTTGATTACGAAAACACCATTCACCTGCTGAATGACGATACCTTGACCCTGGACGGCGGCGGTACGCTGGAGTTGACTACGGATTACAAACCTGCGGAAGCAGATCACATGACCACGGTTTACAGCCCGGAACTCAACGCCATCTTCCTCTCCGATTTCGGCTACAACCGGGTGCACCACTGGCAGGGCGACGACATAAGCTGGCAGGATATCGCCAACTGGCGGGAAGAACTGGTGCGGATTAAAAACGAATACACGGAACGCAACCCCACCGTCTATCCCGGCCATGGCGACGTGGGGGACATGAGCATGTTCGATGCCATGATCGGGTACATTGACGACTACACCCGTATCGTGCAGGCGGCAAAGACCCGCGCAGAAGCCATGGAGAAAATGACTGCTCTATATCCTGACTACGGCGAGGCAGACTTCTTCCTGAAATACAGCATTCATAACCATATCAGGGAATAATCGGGTTCGGTTAAATTCCCTTATAACCTACCGGCAAGGCGGTCTGGCTTGAGGATTGTCATACCACCCACCGGTTTTACCGGGTTTCTATAGTCCGGAGGTAAAGACGGGTTGACCCCGTAATAAAAAAACGAGCCGAAGATTGTCGTGTGACTTACCGTTATCTCACCGCCATAACCAATTTTAATCATTCCCTCTACGGTATCCCTGACTTCGGTACACTTCAGCAGTTCTCCATTTTCCGGATCAAGGGCACATACAACTGATTTGTGCGGTATGGGCAGGGTCAGGCCCGTGTCCGGCTGATGGTAGTTGTAACCGAAATTTATTCCCACCCAGACATGATTGGCCGAGACCGAAATAACGCTGACCAGACGGGCGACCGGCCTGCCGTCCGGAACAAGGGGCGCAAAAGGTTCCAGAACAGGCAACACCCGCGCGGCTGCATCATCATACGAGCGAGCCCATTTTATCGATCCGTTGTCCGGGTTAAGGGCGATGACAGTCGGCGCAGCAAAAATATTTCCCGTATAGATAGTATCATCGGGACCGATTGCAGGAGATAGCAGCCCTTCGCCTTGCGCAGACCAGCGAACTTCTCCGCTGTAGGAATCAACGGCAAGCATGTTGCCGTCACCGTCAGCGCTATACACAGTGTCAGCGGATACCGAGAGAGCGGGACTGGTCCCGCTACCCCCGCCCATAGGCAATTCAATCGCAGTCGTAACACCGGATTCCGTTAGATCCAATCCATACAAAACCCCGGTATATTCATCCCCCTGTTTCGGCCCGGCCGCCGTGATGAATATTCGGCCGGTTTCAGGGTGAACGGCAGGCGCGTTGGCTACCTGGACACGGTAACCAAACGCTATCTGTTTAAATAACGGAATAACTGTTACATCCATTAACCCACCCTGCCACAGGCCCGGCAGTGACGGACCTTTATGCGGGGCCACGCCTGTCGGCAGGTTAAACATGGGTACAGCAAGGGTACCTGTATCTCGTTCATAAAACAGGACTTTCCCGTTTGTGGTGATGCCGCCGACATAGCCCTGCCTGGAAATAACCTGGTAGACAAACGGATCACCCGGTTCCGGTAACGGCGTTACCCATTTCAATTTCCCATCGGGATGGAATGCCCACAATTGATTTCCGTCGCCAATGTAGATGTCACCGTTGTCATCTATTACCGGCGAATTGAATCCGGCATGGGAATCCAGATCATCAGCCAGCGTTTGTTTAGGGCTTTCCCACAGCAACCGGCCAGTCCTGTCAAAAGCATGCAGATGACTGAACCCGGGGCCCCTGGCGCTGGTAACAAAGTGGTTTCCATCTTCGTCAATGACACCGGGATTGATCAGCGCTGCACCGTCAAGCACTGATATGCTCTCTTTCAGGTCGGCAGACGTCGGCAGTGGAGAAAAATCGGAATTCCGCGAATCACGGTGCACACTGGCCCATGGGACCTGCCCATAGTACCGGGGCAGGTCATAAGCGGCAGCCAAGTTGTTTACCCCGGCCAGGCAGAACAATAACAGTGTTGCCGGGGCGCTTGATTTAACAAGGCGTAGGCAAGACATGCTTATGAATTATTAAGAGAAACATACAAAACACTGTGATTGTCATGCAGATTTCCCATCTATTACCAGGTTCTCGATAATCAGTTATAACTGGCGGTCACGCTGAAATCGGCGCTGTCCCTCAGGGTCTGCAATACGACACAGTAGCGTTCGGTCAATTGAATCAGTTTGTCCAGGGACTCGGGCGGCGCATCGGACTGCAGGGAAAATTGCAGGCGAATGTCGCGAAAGCCTACCTTTGCATCTCGGTCTACCGCCAGGGTGCCGCGAAAATCCAGGTCGCCCTCCGCGTGAATACTGGCGTCGGTCAAATTGATCCCCATTGCCGTGGCGACCGCTTTCAGGGTCACTCCGGCACAGGCGACCAGCGCTTCAAGCAGCATATCTCCCGAGCATAGCTGCGAACCGTCGCCGCCGGCGGCAGGGTGGAGACCTGCTTCTGCAAGCAGCCTGCCGGTCTCCACCTTGCAGGCTATACCTTCGGTCACATGACTTTCCGCCCGCATGGTAATGACGGCGGTTTGGGGGGCGTCGATATATTGTTCTTTTAACGGCGCCTGTAACTCTTTCAACTCTGTGGAATCCATAGTAGTCTCCTGGTACTGTCACATTATGTTGTGAATGTTCCGATATGTGCCTGCAACTTATCATGATAAATCCTGGTTAACCAGAATCAAGGGAGGGACAGGAAAATGCCTGATAAACGCACTGCGATAAGAAAGATACTGAATCGGATCGTGGAGAGCGTTCATGAACTGGACTATGAGGGTGTGCGTGACTTGATACCTGATGACGGCGTTTATTTCGGTTCGATTGCAGTCAAGGCGCAAGGGTATGATGAACTGTATGAAAAACAGTTTTCCAGGGTCTGGCCGAATATTGATAAATTCAATATAGATCCCTCATCTGTCTCCATTCATGCTTCAGACAAGATTGCCTGGGCCATCTGCCTGTTCGAATCTTCCGCACCAGGAACGAATGGAGAACCTGTAGAGCGCAAGGGCCGGATGACCTTTATCTTTGAATGGCGTGATGATAAATGGGTCATGGTGCACAGCCATGATTCACTTAATCCGGCCCTCCCGGAATAGCGTTACTCTATATTGATTTGTCCAGGTAACCGACGCGGAAATGTTGCATGTGCCGCTCGGCCCGCCTGCTGTGATAATCGCCGAACTCGGCGGTGGCATCCTTGCCGGCGTACATGCGCGCAACAAACGGCCCGCCCGGATGGTGATCCTTCCATTCGCTGATGTCGTAAACCGCGTTGTCGATGATAATCCAGCAGTCTTCGAACGTATTGTGCCGGGCGACTTCTGACCGGGTAACCGTACGCTCTCCGTTGAGGGAAACTGCAGGTTGCCACAGGTTGGCGGCAATTTCCTGCCGCGTCTCCATTGCCGCAGTCCGTGAGCGGAAATCCCATGGACCAAGCTTTTTCAACGGCAATTTATCACCTATTTCACGGGCATCGAACAGGTAAATCCAGGAGTCATCGTCGCCGGCGCGTTCGTCGTGGTTAAATATCGGGTAGTCCCGTTCATTCAGCGCCTTCAGTATCTGGCGGCGTTCCGGCGAGTCCTCGGGCTCGAGGTGTTTGAACAGGAATTTCGACATGAACTGGAAGCGCGTCGCCCGGTAATGCCGGACGCGTTCATAATGCAGCAGTGCGCTGTAGATATCGTCGCCGTGCATTTTAAAGCAACTGCTGAGCGCCGCGGCATCCTCGAACGCCTGGCTGGCGCCCTGGCCCATGGTCGGCAGCATTGGATGCGCCGCATCGCCGAGCAGGCAGATCCGGCCGTCCTGCCAATGTTCGAAGGCATCGCGGTCGTAGAGTCCCCACTTGGTCGGGTTTTCCACCGCGCCGGAGAGTGCGACAATATCGTCCTTGCGTACATCATCTGCAAACGCCCGGCCCATATTGGCCTGCAATTCGGAATTGTCGACCGGGAACCAGTCACCCTCATCCGCTTCGAATTCCGCCGAGTCGGGTTCGTAATAAGCCTGCCACACGTTGAGCAATTCGCCGCCCCGAACCCAGTACGTCAGCGCCCATGCGTAAGGGTTCTTGCGCACGTCCATACTGAATGAGTCTATGGGATTGTTATCCAGGGGGCTGCCGTCAGCCTTGCGCAGCGCCGCCACGTCCTCCCGCCTGATGAGACCCCGGTAAACGGTGACATCCGTCCAGCGCCGCGGCGGGGTATCAGGCCATTGCAGTTCCAGTACCTTGGAGTTGATACCGTCGGCGCCGACCAGCACATCGCCTGCGGCAGTGTTGCCGTCCTCAAAGCCGGCAATTGCGGTCGTGGCGGTTTGCCTGAGAGAGTTAAGGCGTTTGTTCATGTGGACCTGGATCGGGCAGGTAACGCCGGCTTCAGGACCGAATTCGAAAACACGTTTGTACAAACACATCAGCAGGTCCAGGCGATGCATATGGTGGAAGCCCGCGCTGGTGTCGTCTGCCCGGTTATACTTGATGGGGCGGCGCGAAACCGACCCGTCGGGCATGATTTCGCGGGTTGCATCCAGGATTGCCGCGCGCCCGCCGTCGACTGCGCCATGAGGTCCTTTGATATCGCCGCCATCCAGATCAACGCCCAGCCAGTTACAGAGCAGTGCGCCGTTGGGCGCGATATTGAGCCCGGCGCCCGCGGTGCTGGGCACTCCGGTTTGTTCGTAGACGTCAATCTTGTCGAACCTGCCCGATTCGCGCAAAGCCAGGGCCGCAAACAGGCCGCCCATACCGGCGCCGATGATCACTGCATGCATAATGTTCTCTCCAATTAGTATTCAGGTAGCAGGATTGTATTCGATTTGGACAACTCTATAATGCATGATGATAGCGTAAAGATATATACCGGAGAACAGTACAATGCATGATCGACGCAGTGTCATATACAGTATTTCATTCCTTGTCTGCATCCAGCTTGCCGGTATCACCTCCAGCACGGCAGAAAGCGATGCCTCCGGTTATCTGAACGATCCGTTTACCCGTCCCGGCATCATCACCCCGTACACGCTTCCGGAAGCATGGCCGGTTCACCTGGACAGAAATCCCCGTGACCTCAGTCCCGCACATACCGGTACCCGTCTGGTGGTGCTGGGCACCGGTATGCCCGCGGCCAACCCGTACCGTTTCGGTCCCGCCTATGCGGTGATTGCGGGTAACCAACCCTACCTGGTGGATGCCGGGGAAGGGATCTGGCGCGCCCTGGCAAAGGCGGTCCTGATCCATGGCGATGAACTCAACAGGGCGCTGGCGCCGATAAAGCTGAATTACCTGTTTGTCACCCACTTGCATGAAGATCATACCGTGGGAATCCCTTCATTGATCCTCAATCCCTTCAAACTGAACATACCGGCGCCGAAGGCCATCTATGGACCGGAAGGCATCGACGAGATGGTCGAGCATATCCTTGCCGCATGGAAGATCGACATTGCCGCTGAGTTGTCCGACGGTTACGATCCCTTAGGCGCGCAGGCTACCGGACATATTGTTGATGTCGATAAACAGGGGCTTGTATACCAGGATGACAATGTGACGGTGGAGGCGTTCAGGACCATTCACGGCCCCCTGAAGGACACGTTCGCGTACCGGTTTACCACGGCAGACAGGGTCATCACGTTTACCGGGGACGGGGGTCCATACCACGAGAACATCGTGAAAGCTGCAATGAATGCCGACCTGCTGGTCGCCGAGGCGGTCACCGAAAAGAATATCGGCTATGCCAACTGGGGCGGCGACACGGTCGAGGAGAAGAAAAAAGAGATATTCAGGTACCACTTCTCGCCGGCCGTGCTGGCCCGCATCGCGACCGAGGCAAAGGTGAAGGCCGTCGTGCTCAGCCATGAGCAGAATTACACTGCCCCTGAAGAGTTCCGCAGGACGGGCCTTAAGGATGAGATCATTGAGGCGGGCTACAAGGGAATTATTTACTCGTCCATGGATGGGGATGTTTATTGAGAATTACGAATTAGGAATTACGAATTAGGAATGGGGGTAATCCGTTTGTGACGAGGGACAACATTCCTGATTCTTATTTTATTCAAAGGCTTGTGCAAACTGACAAGAAAACAGGTATTGACACCTTGGCCGGCATAGCGCTTCCTGAAGGCGCTTTCGTGGTCCCTCTTATCGCTTCCGCCAACCGGGATGAGTCAATTTACGAGGCGGCCGGCGAATTTCGTCCGGAAAGGCGGCAGACGCCACCTCACCTGGGTTTTGCAACGGGACCCCACCTGTGCCTGGGCAGGCATATGGCGAAACTTGAAGCGCATGCGGGGCTGGAAGCCATTCTCGCGCGCCTGTCAAACCTGCGCCTGGCTGAAGACGTCGAGCCGAGCGGAGCGGAATTTCACCAGCCACGCTCACTCAAGGTCGTCTGGGATGTGTAAGCCTTTTGCTAGCTAGGTAAGGAGAGTTCTGATGAATGGCAATACTTCTACGACGATAACCAGTCCGACCATCCATTTCAGTATCAGCAGGTCAGCCTCAATTTTGACGAATCGTCCATCAAAATCTGCGATAGCTTTGGCGGCTTCGGTTGATTTTTCTTCACTCACTCCAGCCTCTCTGAAGGCATCGTAAACTTCTTTTACTATGGCGCTCATGAGATAAAAGCGCTAACAGTTTTTATACCTAATCACAGTTTATCAAAAATAACTGCAATTATTAAGATCAATACACTCGCGGTATGATACGCCAGGGTACCATTTTCCGGTACTCGTCCCACAAGGCGCCGTACTTTCCGGCGCACCTCTTGTCGTCGTCACGCTCGCGTGTAACAAGGAAAATAATATAGTAGAGCGGGTACAACCAGGGCAGGATCAGCCACGGATACCCAAGGGCCAGCGTCAGGCCGACGGCCATCAGCACTTCACCCAGGTAGTTGATGTGCCTGGAAACACCCCAGAAGCCGCTGCAGAGCAGGCTCCGCTTGCCGTCAGTGACCGTTTTCTGTTCGAACCAGCCGAGGAACTTTTTGCCGGGCGCCACCTTGAAACTGTGTTTTTGCATATTCGCGCCCCGTGCGAGCACCCACCCGGAGAAGAACACCAGCGCTGCCAGGGTGAGCAACCAGGTTTCGCTGTGCGGATTCGGCAGGTCTGCAACCGCCCACAAGCCGACCATGTAGCAATACGGGTAGAAAACCAGGCAACCCCAGACCAGTTTGAAACCGATCCGTTCGGCAAACAGGTCGTAGGTATATAAATGCACCTGCTCGAAGAACAGGTAGTCCACGATAAACCAGCTGAACAGCAGGACGTAGAGGGCAACACCCGGCGACGGACTGCCCGCGAAATGCGTCAGGTGGTGCATGGCAAAGGCAAGCAGGTTAAGTTCCAACAGCACGGCGCCAATCAGGTAGAGGATCATTTTCGTATCGATCTGGTTGCCGAAAAACTGCGGGTTTTCCAGGCGTCCGAGCCAGACATCGGCCACTATGGACGGGTGACGGCGCGGCCCGTGCAGCAAGGCATATGCTGTCGCGAACAACCCCAGCGTGCACGCGCCGAGGGCTGAACTCCAGCGCTGTTCCCACAGCCAGTCGTAAGGAACCAGGTCATGGTATCCAAGTGCCAGCCAGATTACGATGGCGGCGCAGAATACCAGGATGCCGTTGATCCTGTAGGTCAGCGGTGCGCCTGTATCGGCGTCGCGCACATAACCCGTGACGTATCTCGCAGGCAAAACCACGTGTAATATCACCACGGCAACGGTGATGACCCAGGGCGCAAGGAAGCCTGCTAGGTGATCGATCACATCAGGTCCCGGGAAGATTTGGACATAATATGGATCGCTGCACGTCTTGGCAGGAAACGGGTGAAAAACTGTGTCACCATCCTGTTGATAAACCCGGGGATGTAACGCGGCCCCTTGCCGAGGGAATTCAACGTTCTATCCGCAACGGTTACCGGGTCGAGCATTCCCGGCGCGTCGCGGCGGAACGCCCGCCGATACCCGGGGGTCGGTACGGCTCCGGCACAGCACGCCACCACGTCAACGTTATCATTGCCGCGCAGTTCATGCCACAGTCCCTCGGCCAGGATAGTGTTAAATGATTTGCTCGCCGCGTAGGTTGCGAGGCGTGACATGCCCTGTGAACCGGAAACGGATGACATCAGGATGACGGCACCGCGTTGGCGTTTGCACATCGCCGGCAGAAGGCAGCGAATGAGCGTAACCGGAGCTTTCACGTTGACGTCCACCGCCTGGGCAAGTAAAGCCGGGTCGGTATCCGCGAAACGGCCGACAGGAACATGGGCCGCGTTGTATACCAGTGTGCCAATCTCCAGGTCCTGCGTTACATTGGCTATCCGGGCAGTAAGACCTGGGTCGGCAAGGTCTGCTGCAACAGGACGAACTTCGACACGGTATGCCTGGCGGATGCGCTCCGCAACCGTACGTAACAGGTTTTCACGCCGCGCCACCAGCACGAGATTCAAGCCTCGCTGCGCCAGGCGGTCTGCAAAAGCTTCGCCCAGGCCTTCCGAAGCGCCGGCTACCAGGGCCCAGGGACCGTACTTGGCCAGGAAATCGTTCACGTTCCCATTGTATACACTAAGTTGACTGCAAAGGGTAATGTGTCAGAATCAACGAACCTGTGGGACACATACGAATAATTACAAATGTTTTTCAAGGTTCTAGCGTATTCGGACAAAATCCCTGCCGGCCATTCCGGTGATGAACCCGGGATACCGGCAATCAGTGGTGCGGCGTATGCGTGGGTGCTGTGAACTGCACTCGCCGCAAGCTGATGCAATCATCAGTTGCGGCCGCGCTGCTTGTTACACTTTCCCGGGCAGGAATACAGGCGGACGATAAGTGCGTGAATCTTTACGCCGACGATAACCTGAGCGCTTACGGCTTCCCGGACGGTCATCCGTTGGGTATCGACCGCCAGGGCGCGTTTCTGCGCGAGGCAACTGATCAAGGCTTGCTCGAAGACACGACCAGGCGCACCGCGCGGGAGGCATTGCGGGAAGAATTGCTGCGTTTTCACAGTGATGAGTACGTTGATCTGGTATATACGGCAGAAGAACGCGGTTTGCACCTGCTTGATGAGGGGGATACCCCGGTGTTTCCCGGCGTTTACAGGGCCTCTGCACATGTGGTCGGCGCGGCCCTGGATGGCCTGGCGCAGGTTATGGACGGTCACTGCCTGCGCAGCTTCCAACCTATCGGCGGACTCCATCATGCGGGTCGCAAACATGCTGCCGGCTTCTGCGTGTTCAATGACCTGGGAGTCGTGATTGAATCCTTGCGCAGCGTATATGGCATCCGCCGGGTCGGCTACCTCGATATCGACGTACACCACGGTGACGGCGTGTTTTACGCTTTCGAGGACGACCCCGACCTGATCTTCGCGGATATCCACCAGGATGGAAGCACGCTTTATCCCGGAACGGGCAGGGCGCACGAGACGGGTAAGGGCAGGGCGGAAGGAACCAAGCTCAACATCGAGCTTGCGCCGTTCTCGGGCGATGCCGAGTTTATGGAGGCATGGCCGCGTGTCGAAGCGCATTTCGACAAATTCAAGCCCGAGTTCTTCGTTTTTCAGTGCGGGGCCGACGGCCTCAAGGGTGACCCGCTGGCGCAACTTCAATATTCTCCCGCCGTGCATGAACACACGGCGCGGCGCATGGTAATGCTCGCCGACGAGTACGCGGGCGGACGCATTATGGCGTTCGGGGGAGGTGGTTACGACCGGGACAACCTGGCCCGGGCATGGAACGCCGTACTGGCCCGGTTATTATGAAAACGAAGACCCTACCGGCATTACTCATACTGTGCGCCTTGCTCCTTGCGGGCACAGCCATCGCGCAGGAGCGACTCAGGCTGGCTACGACGACAAGTACTGATAACTCAGGCCTTCTCAAGGTGTTACATCCGCCGTTTGAAGTATCTAACGATGTCAAGATCGATGTGATTGCCGTGGGCACCGGTAAAGCGCTCCGACTCGGCGAGAATGGCGATGTGGATATCCTGATGGTGCACGCGCCGGATGCCGAAAAAGCCTTCATTGCCAAGGGCTTCGGCAGTGCGCGCTTGCCGGTGATGCACAATGACTTTGTGATAATCGGCCCGGCAGACGATCCTGCCCGCGTCAGGTCCGCTACCGGTATCTCCCAGGCAATCAAAAAAATCGCCGATGGTCGCACAGGCTTCATTTCCCGCGGTGATGATTCGGGTACGCACAAGAAAGAGGTATCACTGTGGCAAACAGCAGGTATTGAGCCTGCAGGCGTCTGGTATCTCTCCGTCGGCCAGGGTATGGGGGCAGTCCTCAAGATTGCCGATGACAGACAGGCCTATACCTTGTCCGACCGGGGTACCTACCTGGCCTTCACGGGCAAGATCGGGCTGGAAGTTCTGTATGCAGGCGATGAAGTCCTGCTCAATCCCTACCATGTCATATTGCTTGACAGGGAGAGACACCCACACATCAAATCCAGGCTGGCTCGGCAGTATGCCGATTTTATCCGCGGCGCGGCGGGGCAGAAGATCATTGCCGATTTCAGGATAGACGGCAAGCAATTATTCTATCCTGATGTAATCAGGTAAGACATTTGAATAAACTTTGGGTTGCGACCCGGGAAATCTGACGCAATGACAGTCACACGCAAAACACGGCGCGAGTTTCTTGCCGGCCTTGGCGGACTGGCCATAGGCAGTGCAGCCTCACCCCTGGTCCGCGCCGGACCAAACCAGCAGCAGGCAGGGGTTGAACGGCAACTCGATGTGGGCGGTAGTGTCTATGCGCGCGGCCATCCGGATTACGAACAAATGCGCCGGAACATGGTTTGGCAGGCATGGAAACCCGACCGCTTTCCCGATCTGATCGTCAATGCACAGGATGAGGCTGATGTTGTAGAAACGGTCCGTTATGCCCGGGCACACGGTTTGCCTGTGTCGGTCCGGGGCAGCGGTCATAACTACATGGCCAGTTACCTGCGGGAAGGGGGTATCCTGCTCAACGTTGCGCAGTTGCGTGACATACAGATAGAACCAGGCGAACAGCTTGCCCGGGTGCAACCCGGCGCCACCAGCGCCGAATTCAGTTCCGCCCTTACGGTTCATGGACTGGCATTCCCCGTTGCTCATGGCCCGTCTGTCGCGCTTGGCGGTTATCTCCTGGGGGGTGGAATGGGCTGGAACGGGGAATACTGGAACCAGTTTGCCTGTTACAACATCAGGGCAATCGAACTGGTTACAGCCGCGGGAGACAAGCTCACAGTGAGCCGGGATGAACACGCGGACTTGTTCTGGGCCGCGCGCGGGGCAGGCCCTGCGTTCTGTGGCGCGGTCACGCGCTATCACCTGGATGTCTTTCCATTGCCCCGGGCCATTACTTCCTGTACTTATATCTATTCCGCCGACCAGATTGATACTCTAATAGCATGGCTTGAGTCCGCCAGGTTGCGGCAGGATGCAAGGGTCGAAATGTCATTCATACTGGAAAGTAACGATGAGGGACGACAATGCGTGTTGTCGACGGTCTGCTTTGCGGACTCAAAAGAAGAAGCAAATCACCTGCTCAGTACGCTCCTGCAGTCTGTTCCAGAACAGGGCAGGCTGGTGGCCCGGGAGTTTCGGCCGGTAAGCTTTGCAGACATCCTGGCGATGACCAGGACATCAGCGCCGCAGAGACGCTCCGTTGAAACGGCATGGGCGGAAGACACAGATGCAGCATTAAAGCTGGTAGCCGGGCATTTCAGGCAGGCGCCGGATGGCAGCGATACAATGATGATTGCCAACTTCCGCAGCAAGCCATACCTCCCTGAAGACACTGCGTACTCGGTTACCGGACCGTTATTCCTGAACTGGACCACAAGCTGGGACTCGGCATCCGAGGATGATGAACACATGCGCTGGATGGATGAGGTAGCCGCATCAATTGAACCGCTTATGACCGGTTGCTACGTCAATGAAACGGATTTTCTGCGCCGGCCGCACTGGATAGAAAAATGTTATTCTGGAGAAAACCGGGAACGTCTTGCTGCCGTCCACGCCCGTTACGACCCGGATGGCCTGTTCCCGCCGCCTTTCAAACTGGCAAATAAAATTACATAACAGAAATATTATGAATAAGGCAAACAATCAGGATTTTATATCTCTTGTCGAGGCAGCCAACAAGGAATTGACCGATCCTGAACGTAACCGGGTTTTTCAAGGCGGCGATAGCCGGAACCCGCGCTTTGAGCTCTACCATGCCGGGCTTTCCATCTGTTCGCAGAAGGTCCGCACAGTGCTGGCGGAAAAAGGCGCGGCGTACCTGTCCCACGAGATGGTTATCCTGAACAGCAAGGGTATTTATTCCGAGGGATTGACACCGGCAGAGAACTACCGGCCGGGGTACGTCCGTTTGCGCATGCATGGCGGCAAGGCGCTGAACAAGAATTATGCCGACAAGCATACCGGGCGTTCATCTGTAGACAGCGAAGGGTTTGATCCGTGCGTGGTACCGACCTTGGTTGACCATGAACTGTCTGTAGTGGTGGTTGATTCAAAACGGATCTGCGAACACCTGGACAGGGAAACCGGTGACAGCAGTCCATTGATACCTGAAGATGAGGCAGCAGCCCGGGCGGTAATGGAGCAGGTTGCCGTTGTCGACAGCACCCCACATCCGGCAATGCTGTACGGTTTCCACCCGGATGATGACCAGCGTCCCGATTTTATCAAACACGTGATGAGTGATGTCTATGATTTGAAAGTAGAAGCGCTGGAAGCACTGACAGAGCAGAATTCCAGCGATGCGGACCTGGTTGCGGCATACCGGAGCAAAATTGCCAAGGAACTCGCCGGCAAGAAACTGGCGCGGGAAGACAGTGTCCAGTATGCAGTCAGGGCGGAAATGAAAGATATCATCGATAACCTTGACCGGCAACTCGCAGCAACGGCTGAGCCGTGGGTTTGCGGGTCTGATTTCACCATGGCAGATGTGGTCTGGGGAGTCAGTCTCTATCGATTGCATTGGCTGGGGTTGGCTTACCTGTGGAATGACCTCCCACGGGTCCGGGACTATACTGACCGGGTATATAACCGGCCTTCCATCCGCGCAGCCGTGATAAATTATCCATCACCCATGCCGCCATCACCTCATACGATGGATATAATCTGACTGTGTTTACTGCAACACCGCAGGGCATTCCGCCTCGATAACCGGGTATAACTCACTCAGCGTTTCTCCCACCGCGTTGACGATATGGTCGATCTCCTTGTCACCCACGGCAGTTGAGATATTGCCGAACGGTGTCGGCGCGGGGAAAAAGTATACGCCGCGGTAACGCATCCCCATGAAAAACAGGCTGCGCACCCTGTCTGTGACCCGGGACATGGCCTCTGCAGCTTCGTACGGGTCCCGGACAGTCTTATCGGTCCATTGAATCCCGAATGTATTGAACAAACCGGACATGTGCGCGCGTATCCGGACGTCAGCTATGGCCTGGTCAACTTCCTCACGGAGCCTGTCGCTGAGTTTGTTACGGCATTCGATTGCAGCTTCGGTCAGGTGCTGTAAGGCCGTCAACCCGGCGACCATGCTGAGGGGGTTGCCGCCGAAGGTTGCAATTGACATCACCGCATCCTCACCCCGCTCTGGATTCCACAGTTCGACGATATCGCGGCGTCCCCCCCATGCCCCGATCGGGAGACCGCCACCGATGGCTTTGCCCATTGCCGTCAGATCAGGCGTTACACCGAAATATTCCTGCAAACCCCCATAGCTGAAAAGCAGGGTAACGACCTCGTCGAATACCAGGAGAATATTATTTTCTTCAGTCAGACGCCTGACACGCTCCAGGTAACCGGTGTCGGGAAGAAGCCAGCCGCCATACAGCATCATTGGTTCCATGATAACGGCGGCGGTCTCATCGGCATGGCGTGAGATGAGCTGTTGTAACGCATCCGGGTGATTCCATGGAAACAGGATGACGTCATCCAAATCACTGCTGGCTGTGCCCACCGGGGGCATATGACTCTGCTCATCCCGCTCCCCGATAACGAATGAATTAAGTTCGCCAATATTGTGGTTCCCGTGGTAGCCGCCGTCGACTCTCATTATTTTTCGTTTCCCGGTGAAGGCGCGGGCAGCCCGGATACACATGGTCGTGGCCTCGCTGCCCGAAGTCGCAAAGCGAAGTTCATCAAGAGAAGGGACACGCTCACAAAGGTGCCGGGCAAGGTCAATCTGTGCCCGGGTAGGCATGCCGAATGTAGTCCCTGACTTGATCTGTTCGGCTATGGCTGCGACCGTTGGGGGGAAGCAATGACCGTGGGCGAGCACGTAGTAACCGTTGACACAATCGATGTACCTGTTGCCGTCCACATCGTACAGGTAACAACCGTTGCCGCGCTCGATTGTGGTGTAGTAGGGCGGGTTGTAGAAATGCCCATGGGTATCGCCTCCCGGCATATACTGCCGCGCCTGTTGGGCCAACCTTGCAGAAACGGAGGTTTTCTCCAGGTATTTTTTCTCGAGTTGTTCCGCGCTCATGATCAGCTATCCGGTTAAATAAAGAAGTCTACCGCAACTTGCCTGTCTGGTTATACGTGTAACCCTTGTATAATCACGAAATACGCGGAATTAACAGTCACAGGAGATAAAGTACTGGTGGATGTCGGGAACCGCACCAAACATCTGATTGTGGGCCTCCGGGAACGAGCGCTTGAAAAACCATAGTCCATTGCAGAACAAACGTTACCTGGTGCCGGTTGTTTACCTGCTGCTCGTCGGTCTCGGTATTCCCTGGTATATGCCTGCGGGGCTCACAATGATGATCTTCGGGTTTCCGTTGTGGGCCTGTATTTCCTTATTCACGGTCGTCATCGCTGCAATATTTACCGCGTGGTTGTACCTGGTTGAATTCACGGATGATGAACCCTGATGTTTGAACTGCTTCCATTCGGCGCCGGGGCCTGGGCGGTCATCTTTATCTATATCGGTTCGTTGCTGTTGTTCGGCTGGTACGGATACCGTTCCCGCACGGAGAACACGCTCAACGATTTTTACCTGGCCGGCTCCGGGTTCGGCACGCTGGTCCTGCTGTTGACGCTGTACGCAACACAATACAGCGGCAATACGTTCTTTGCCTTTATCGGCATGACTTACCGGGTCGGTTTCACCTGGATCACCTCCGTCTATTTCATGCTGGCCATAATCGTGTTTTACCTGGTGTATGCCCTGCGCTTGCGCACTTTGTCGAGGCGCCACGGCTTCATTACCCCGGTCGATTATCTCTCCTACCGTTTCGGGTCCGGTACGCTCAATCTCCTGGCCGCGATCGTCATGATTGTCTCGCTGAGCAATTTTCTGCTGGCACAGTTAATGGCCATGGGGCGCGCCATGCAGGGGATGGCGGGGGGAGACTCCGGCCTTGCCTATACCAGCGGCGTGATCGTACTGGCACTTATCATGGTGGTTTACGGCACCCTGGGCGGCCTGCGCGCCGTGGCATGGACGGACGCGGTGCAGGGCACCGTGCTGTTTATCGGTTTTATATTGCTGATTTCTTCCCTGGTGGCAAAATTCGGCCCCTTGTCCGTCGCCACTACAGGCATACTGGACTCGCCTGCATCCGCAAAGGTCATGCGACCCGATGCCGACAGCATGAGACAGTGGCTCAGTTATATCCTGCTCGTCGGTATGGGCGGCGCCTTGTACCCGCAGGCGATACAGCGGATTTACGCGTCCAGGTCAGGCAAGGCATTACGGCATAGCCTGGCAGGCATGGCTATTCTGCAGGTTTTCGCAACGCTGATTGCCGTTATCGCCGGTATTTATGCCATTGCCTTGATACCGGGACTTGAGGGCGTGCAGGCCGACCAGGCCTTGATGCGTATTTTCCGCCTGATACAGGAAGACTCCCTGTTCGGCTACTGGCTGGTCGTCATATTGTTTGCCGCCATCATTTCCGCCATGATGTCCACGGCCGATTCGGCTTTGCTGACCATCTCGTCCATGGTCACCAAGGATGTTTACGGCGGTTATTTTCGCGGCAGTGCATCCCAGGCCGAATTGACCAGGGTCGGCAAACTGTGTTCCTGGGCACTGATCGTGTTTCTCGTCTGGCTGGCAATCATGCTGAAAGACAAGGCGTCGCTGATCAGCCTGATCGACAGGAAGTTCGATATACTTGTGCAACTGGTGCCCGCGTTCATGCTGGGTATCCGCTGGGGGAAATTACAGGCCGGCCCCGTAGTCCTGGGCCTGGTAACGGGCCTCGCCATTTCCCTGGCGCTCGCGTTCGGTCCTTTCGACTTTGTCACTGGCGGCAAGATATGGGGCTTCCATCCAGGTCTTTATGGATTGTTTATCAACCTCTGCATAGCGGTTGGAGGTTCTCTGTTACTCTATGACCCCGGGCAACAGGGTTCACGCCATTAATTTGCCGGTTGCGCGCGGATGATTTGTGGATGTAACCCGGAACATTTTAAATTGATACAACTGAAACATATGGGTGACTATTTATGAGCAGGAAATTTTGCATCGCACTGGCAGCAATCCTGTTGCTGCCGTCCGTTCAGGCCTGCGCTGATGCCGCCGACAGCGTATTTTACAACGGCCGGATCTACACCGTGGACGCGGAGCAACCCTGGGCGCAGGCGCTGGCGGTCAAAGGCGCGCGGCTGGTTTATGTGGGGGATGACGAAACTGTCAAACAGTACATGGGGGATGCCACCCGGGTTGTCGATCTGCAGGGACAAATGGTCATGCCCGGGATCCACGACGCCCACACCCACCTGCTGTGGGCCGGGCAGCACCTGAACCATGGTTGCAAATTCTCTTCTGATGCCGCCATGGACGAGATGCTGGCGATACTCAGGGAATGCGCGGCAGGCCTCCCGGAAGGCGAATGGCTGGTTGCCGGCCTGTTTCGATTTGACCAGTTTCCGGACAACAGGCCGCACAGGTCATACCTCGATAAGGTGTTCCCGGATACACCGGTCTACCTGCGCGAGGGTTCCTTTCACCATGCCTTGCTTAATACCAGGGCGCTGGACCTGGCCGCTATCGACGAGAATACGGCAGCGCCGTACGGCGGGGAAATCCCCAGGGATGCAGACGGCAACCTCACCGGGGAACTGGTCGAAACCGCAACGGAGCTGGCAGAGCGGTTTTTGCCTGTAATGGCGCCGGAACAAGACCTGGCCGCCATGCGCTGGGCTGTCGATATCAATAACCAATACGGCATCACATCGGTCCAGGAAGCAGGCTCGCACCTGCCCACCTTGACGGCGCTTGCCGCCCTGGAAGCGGAAGGGGGATTGACGCTGCAGGTGGCGGCTTACCTGATCTGGGGCAGCCCGCAGTTCGGCTTGATGAGTAGCGAGGGACTGGATGAACTGATCAAACAGCGCCAGCAGTATGCCTCTGAGCACGTCGACGTGGATTTCATCAAGATCTGGGTGGACGGGTCGCCAACTCCGCCCTATTTTACGCAGTCGGATGTATTTACGGACAACAACCAAATCGAGTTAGAGCGGGTGCTTTTCCCGGTTCAGATGTTGAACGATGCGGTCACGCGTTTTGACCGTATGGGTCTGTCGGTGAAGTTGCACGTGGCGGGAGACGGCGCGGCACGGGCCGCGCTTGACGCGATAGAGGCGGCCCGCAAGGCAAACCGGGACTCGAAAACCAGGCATGAACTGGGACATACCAATCTCGTTACGGCCGCAGACATGCCGAGATTTGCCGCACTGAACGCAACTGCCGAAATGTCCCCGTCCGTGTGGCACCTGTACGGGCGCTTGCTTGGCGACCCGCCGCGTGATGCCTGGGAATTCAGGACGTTGCATGAGCACGGCGCGCGCCTGACAGTCGGCACAGACTGGGTGGTGACGCCGACACCGAACCTGTTTCCGGCACTGGAAGGCATGCTGGATCGGGGGGATGAATCCATCGAATTGCCCGTAGCATTGCAGGCCATGACCCTGAACGGCGCCTACGCGGCAGGCCGTGATGCATCAAGAGGTTCCCTGCAGGAGGGTAAATACGCCAATTTCATCATGCTGGACCGGAACCTGTTCGATATTCCCATGGAAGAGATCAGTGAAACGCGCGTCTTGAGAACGGTATTCGAAGGACGCACAGTTTACGCCGCAGATGAGCTAAACAACATTGACTAGAACGTTATTTGTGCCCGGCTGCCGTTCCCTGAATGAAGGGAAACCGGTCACCCTGAACCGAGTCTATACCTGGATCATCACGGCGCTTGCTGCCGGTCTTGTTTACGGTTGCACGGATATCCCCGGCCCGGCAGCGCGCACCGGCGCGCCGATGCTCACCGAGGAACATGCACAGCTGCGCGCCGCGCGCATCAGCGAGGTAGCGTACGACCTGGAGTTCCAACTGGACGGTGAGGCGCCGGAATATACCGGGAATGTTACGATTGCCTTCAGGCTCAACGACGTGCGGGATGATTTGACCGTTGATTTCGCCGGCGGCACGGTCTCGGGCGTACAAATAAACGGCAACATCCATCATGTCTCCCCCGGCGGGCAAGATAACGGCACTGGAGGTGGGACGGCCGTACCTTATAACGGTTTTTTTCTCAGCCTGCCTGCCGGCTCGTTACGAGAGGGCATGAATGCAGTCGACATC
The DNA here is from genome assembly GCA_965207165.1 of Gammaproteobacteria bacterium. Classification (GTDB taxonomy): domain Bacteria; phylum Pseudomonadota; class Gammaproteobacteria; order Eutrophobiales; family Eutrophobiaceae; genus JAAXHV01. The sequence goes on from OZ242265.1 coordinate 960,510, forward strand.
GCATTCAGCCATCCTTACAGCAGCGACGGCAGCGGCCTGTACCGCTTCAGGGACCCGGTTGACGGCCGTGACTATCTTTATACTGACTTCGAGCCTTACGACCAGAACCGCTTGTTTCCATCATTCGATCAGCCTGATTTGAAGGCGCGCTATGCGACCAGGGTGTCCGTGCCGGCCGCTTGGCAGGTTATTTCCATTGTCGGCGAATCCGGGGTAACGGACCAGGGCGGCATGAAACTCTGGACCTTCCCGCAGTCTGCGCTGATCAGTACCTACATCTATGCGCTTCACGCAGGCGATTACCGGCGTTGGGAGTCAACTGCCGGAGATATTCCGCTGCGGCTGTTCGCGCGCGCATCCATGGCGAAACATGTGCATCCCGAGGACTGGTTCGTGCCGACACGGCAGGGCTTTGATTTCTTCCAGCGCTACTTCGGCAGCCCTTATCCATTCGGCAAATACGACCAGGTCATCGTGCCGCACTTCAACGCCGGGGCGATGGAAAATGTCGGCGCTGTCACCTTTACCGAACGGTTGTTGCGCAGGGGCGCCGTCACCAGGGCCGACCGGCGTTCCCTGGCGAGCATAATTTTGCACGAAATGGCGCATATGTGGTTCGGAAACCTGGTTACCATGGAGTGGTGGAACGGTCTCTGGCTGAACGAGTCATTCGCCACGTTCATGGCCACGCTGGCCATGGTGGAGGCCACCGAATTCACGGAGGGCAGGCTGGATGCATTCCGCAGGACCACCTATGCCTACCGCGCCGACGAGCGCGATACCACGCACCCTATCGAACTGCCGGTACCCGATACCGACGCTGCATTCGCGAATTTCGACGCCATCACCTACAGCAAGGGTGCGGCGACCTTGTCCCAGCTCAACTACCTGGTAGGGCCTGACGTATTCCGGCGCGGCGTGAGCGAGTACCTGGCGTCCCATGCCTATGGCAATACGACGATCGACGACTTCCTGGGAGCTATTTCCAGTGCGGCAGGACAGGATTTGACAGGGTGGTCGGCAGACTGGTTGCACGAGCCGGGCACAAACGGCATCGGGGTGGAATTCGGTTGCGCGGACGGCATCATCGCCTCACTGGAACTCAAGCAGAGCGCGCCGCCGTCCTGGCCGACCTTGCGCAGCCACCGCACGCAACTGGGTCTCTACGACTTCGATAATGGAAACGTGCGTATACGCCTTATACCGGTCACGTATTCGGGTGAACGCACCGAAGTAGCCGTGGCATCCGGCGAGCGTTGCCCTGATGTTATCTACGCGAATCACGGTGACTGGGACTTTGCCAGGGTAGACCTCGATGCTGAAGACCTGGTCACACTACGCGAACACCTTAACGACTTTGATGACGCTTTGCTCCGGTCGATGCTCTGGCAGGGTGTGTACGAGATGGTCCTGTACCAGCGCATGACCCCGCAGGACTTCATCGATTTCGCACTGGCCAACCTGGGTCGTGAAGCGGTCGATGATGTCGCGCGGCTGGCCTTGCGCGCCCTGCAGGGTGCCTGGTCCTACCTGCAACGGCTTGAGCAAAACAATGGGGTGCGCACGGAGGTGGCCGTACGAATCGAGGAATTCCTGTGGCAGTCCTTTCACGACAGCGATCCCGGCAGTGACAGGCAACTCCTCATGTTCGACAATTATGTAAGAGCAGCGGCAAGCAACCCGGGCCTGGAACACCTGGCCGGGTTATTTGCAGGATCTTCACTGCCGAAAGGCTTCGTGTTTGACCAGGACCGTCGCTGGAACGCCCTGGAGAAGCTGAGCGGTTTTGATTATCCGGGAGTTGACAGCCTGCTGGATGCGGAACGGCAGCGGGACCAGTCCGACAAGGGCAGGCGCCAGGCGCTGTCCGTGGTCGCGGCAAGACCGGATCCAGGTGAGCAGCGCCGCCTGATGCAGCAGTTGCTCGATCCTGCCTCGGGGCTGAGTGTGGCCGATGCGCGCGCCGGCGCAGGCGGGCTGTTCCCGGTTCACCAGCATGCCTTGCAACTGCAGATCGTCGGCGAGGTCTTCGACAGGCTGCAATTCGTCAGCGACAACATTGACCCCGGTTACTTCAGGTCGATCACCGGCGGTCTGCTTGGCGTGATTTGCGACGAGAACTATCTTACGCAGCTTGAACAGGCCGTAAGCCGGTCGGACACCCTTCATCCATTGCTGCGCAAACGCCTGCTCGACATGCGTTTCGACGTAAAGCGCTGCCTGGCGATAGGCGCGGCATCCGCTATGGGTCTGTAACCATGGTTATGGTTCGGTGAGTTCACTTGAAACCGGCCGATGATGCCGATGGTATGCTGCGGCGGCGCCGCCGGCGACCCTGGAGTCTGTAGCGCCGTTGACATGGAGATTATCGACGCTTATGTCCACCTGCCTGGTGATGGGATGCTGCGTCACGCAGTTCGGGGGTCAGACCATACACCGTACCGGCAGCCTCGGGGCTGATCAACTCATCAGCGATCTCATTACGTACCAGTTCCCGGTCGCGTTCAAGCGGATTGCCTACACCGCCACCGCCGGGCATTTCCAGGATCAAATGTTCACCTGCCGGGATTAACTGCTGCCCTTTGGCCTTGAGTATTGTGCCGCCGCTGGTATACAGTTTTCCCGCTTTACCTGCCTGTCCCTGATTACGTCCTTCAGCAGGGTTTTGCACACGTTCAAACATGGCTGACAGGGAAAACGCTTCATCATTTATATGAGCGTATTCCATTACCTGTCCAAGGCCCCCGCGATATTTACCGGCTCCACCGGAATCGACCAGCAGTTCCTTGCGCCAGATAACGACTGGCGCTACGGCTTCAGTGACTTCAACCGGCGTACAACGAACACCCGAGGGGAAACCGGTGGCGGAAAGGCCGTCGACCTCCGGGCGTGCGCCCATGCCGCCGGCATGGGCATTGACCAGGCTGAAAGACGACGAATCGGAGCCTCCATATAACATCGGCCCCCAGATACAGGATGCGCTTTCTGCAGGAACCTTGTCCGGGATCACCTGGTGCAGGCAGCCGAACAGAAGATCCGGAAGCAGGTGGCCTATGCTGCCCCTGGCAGATACAGGCGCCGGCCTGATTGCATTGAGCAGACAGCCCGCAGGTGCGCTTACCTTGATCGTTGCAAGTGAGCCGGCATTGTTGGGGATGCCGGCGCCGACCAGGCAACGGATCCCGTAACAGACATAGGCGCTGGTGTAGGGCAGCGGTACGTTGATGCCATAGGCGGACGCGGGCGAACTTCCGCTGAGATCCACACTGATATGGTCCGGGTGAATGTGCATGGCGGCGGCAAGCGTCAATGGTTGTTCATAACCGTCTATCCGTATCCGGTGGGTGTACCTGCCCCCGGGCAGAGCCCTGATGGCTTCCTGCATGGCTTTTCCTGATTGTTTGATTATCCAGTCGGCCAGTTGAGCAAGAGAATCCAGTCGAAACTCGCGTAACATTTCACAAAGACGTTGTGCCCCGCGTTGATTACAGGCAACAAGAGAATACAGGTCGCCCTCGACCAGCAGGGGTTCACGCACATTGGCCCGGATGATGGACATGAGAGTATCGTTCAATTCGCCGGCATGAATAAAGTGTGAAATGGGGATGCATAGCCCTTCTTCAAACACTTCCCGAGCATCAGCGCCGAAACCTCGCCCACCTATATCCACCACATGACAGGTGGCGGCGAAGAGCGCCACTGTCCGGTTATTGAAAAAACAGGGCGTTACCACGGTGAAGTCATGCAAGTGGCCCGTGGCAAGCCAGGGATCATTGGTAATAAAAACATCGCCTTCACGCATGCTGCCGACCGGAAAGCGTTCGATAAAATGCAGTACGGACTGCGCCATTGCGTTGACATGTCCTGGCGTGCCGGTGACTGCCTGCGCCAGCATCCGGCCTGAGGTGTCGAAAACGCCTGCGGACAGGTCTCCTGCTTCCCGCACGGCGCTGCTGAAAGCAGTGCGGATAATGGTTTGCGCCTGCTCTTCAACGATGGCCAGAAGCCGGTCCCACATGATCTGAAGGTCTATAATGTGCAATTCATTATCCGTCCTGCTCATGATGTCAACCTCTCTCCATGATGATATCCAGCCGATCATTGACTCCGGCCCGCATGGTATCCGGCACCAGGGTTGCTGTCTGTTCTTCCCGGATGATGGCCGGACCTTGGAAAGTGTGTCCGGGCTGTAACCCGTTGCGTTGGTAGCAGGCAACTTCAACATGGCGCCGGCCTTTATCAACGCAGATATACTGTGTCTTCCGGGTTTCAATTGGCCTGGATTCCGGACCGGTCAGCTGCTTTGAATCGGCAGATGAGGTTTCACCGACCTGCACCACCAATGTGACCAGTTCAATATCGACCCCGGGAATAAGACGGCCATACTGTAACCTGTATTGATCTTCAAAGGCGTTGCGGAGGGTTGCAACATCATTTGGAGCAGTATCATCCAGAACCGTATCCACTTCATGTCCCTGTCCGGAATAACGCATGGTAGCCTTGACGGATCGCTGCAGGTCCGCGCCGGGTTTTGCCATGTGGACCAGTGCCGCGGCGTCCTCTGTCATGGTTTCTATTTTGTCCTGAAGCTCCCGGGTGTTTATTTCGTGCAGCGGCACAACCCAGCTCTGTGTCTGTTCAAAACTGACCGGGGCAAGGAGAAAACCTACGGCAGATCCGACCCCGGCAAGATGTGGAATGATAATGCGCCTGATACCGAGCTTGTCCGCCACCGCTCCCGCGTGCAAAGGGGCGCCGCCGCCAAAGGCTACCAGGGTATATTGAGTGATGTCGCGGCCGGTCTCTATCGCATGTACCCTTGCGGCGTTCGCCATGGCTTCATTGACTACATCATTTATACCTGCTGCAGCCTCGGTCGTATCGAGTTGAAGAACGGTGGCAACGCGTTCCTGCACCGCACTGACCGCCGCTTCCCGTGAGAGTGTAATCTGTCCCGCGGCAAAATCCGCCGCGCTGATGTGGCCGAGCAATAAATCGGCATCGGTGACGGTGGCTTCATCACCTCCGCGCGCATAACAGGCAGGTCCCGGTTCCGAGCCGGCGCTCTGCGGACCGACACGCAGTCGCCGTAATTCATCGATTACCGCTATGGAGCCACCGCCTGCGCCGATTTCCACCATCTCGATAGCCGGTATACGCAACGGTATGCCGCTGCCCTTGATGTAGCGATACAGCCGATCCACTTCAAGCCTCCCTGATTGCCGCGGCTGACCTTTTTCGATGAGACAGAGTTTGGCGGTAGTACCGCCCATGTCAAACGACACAACCTTATCGATGTGCGCCTTGCGAGCAATATTTGCGGCCAGGATGGAGCCGCCTGCGGGACCTGACTCTACCAATCTCACCGGGTAACGGCTGGCGGTCTCTACCGTTGTCAATCCGCCGCTGGACATGACCATGAGCAACGGACAGCCAAACCCCCGGCGCTTCAGGCCTGTTTCAAGAGCAGCGAGGTAACCGCCCACCAGGGGTTGCATGTAAGCATTGGCGACGGCCGTCGACAGGCGATCATATTCCCGTATCTGCGGAGTAATTTCTGAAGAAAGACTGATAAACAGACCAGGCAAGGCTTCTCGCAATATTTCCGCCACGCGTTGTTCATGTATCGGGTTGGCGTAAGAGTGTAACAAGCCGACAGCAACACTCCCGATGCGCTCAGCCTTGATTTTATCGATGAACCGGTCGACGCTCGCCTCGTCAAGAGGCAGTAAAATGTTACCTTTTGCGCCCATTCGTTCCCTGACCGGCCAGCGGTATCGTCTTGGTACCAGTGCAGGCGCTTTTCGTATGGCCAGATCATATTGATCGAAGCGGTTCTCGTAAGCTGTCTCCAGGGCGTCTCGATGTCCTTCGGTCACCAGCAGCGCAGTGCGAGCGCCCCGCCGTTCAATAATGATGTTGGCGCCCAGGGTGGTGCCGTGGATGACGCAATCCACTGCCTCCGGCTCAATTCCGGACTGTTCCAGCAAGCGGCTTGCCGCAGCAATAACGGCAGTGGTGGGGTCATCGTGTGTGGTGAGTTGTTTCGTACTGATGAGTCCGCCCGGACCGTCCAGAACCACGTCGGTAAAGGTGCCGCCGATATCCACTGCAAGGCGGATCTGACTGGCTGTCTCGCCCATCGCTCGTATTCCTGCGAGGCCTTATTTTATGGCAATGGGATTAGCCGGCGAACCGGTGCCGCCGAATATTTTCAGGGGCGAGGCAATAAACATGCAGTCGTAACGCCGGTCGGTTGCGCAGTCCTCGGCAAGTTCCTCCAGGTGCATTATTTCACCAAACAACATGCCCTGGTCGCGGATCAATGCCCGGTGCAGCGGAAAGTGGGTTCCGGTCGTGGATGAAAAAGTCTGTTCATTACCGAGGGTATCGGTGCACAGCGCCGGTATTTCCATATCATAAAACCACTGTACCAGTTCTTTCTCGTAGGTGAGGCCCGGCTCAACAAGGTTAAAACTGCGCTCCGGTTTATCCACGTCGTCACCGTAAAATTCATCGATGCGACCGGTAAAGAAAACGTTAAGCCAGCCCGTCCGTATCAGCAGGATGTCGCGTTTTTCAATCCGGCTGCCCTGCTGTTCAAGACAGGCGCGTAACTCTTCAAAGCTGATATGGTAGCCGGCTTCCAGGTGAGGCAATTGTTTATGGCGGGCCAGGTCGGCAAGTACGGCCCGGCCTACCACGCCGTGTTCCGCCACGGGCCTGATGCTGCAACGCTGCAAGCCGCCTTTGGTACTGTTTGCATCATAACCGTTGTAAAGTTTATCGTCGTACCAGACATGCCCAAGTGCGTCGAAGTGCGTGGTGCCATGCAGGGGCAGTGACACCATGTCTTCACTGGACTCGCCGCCGCCACAGCATTTTAGCCGGGTTATCTTACCGGCTTCATAATGACCTTTATCGCGCAACATGAAGCGTTGGGGCTGGATGCGTCCCGGCGCAACCGGATCGCCTTTGTCCGTACATACATCTATTCCCAGGGTAAAGGTCCGGCCCTTGCGAACGGAGCCGACAGCGCGCAATACCTGTTCCTGGTCCAGGTAGCGGACTGCACCGGTATCATCATCCTCTCCCCATTTACCCCAGTTACTTGGCGTCTCTTTCAATAATTCCGTCATGCTGATTTCAGACATCGGTCGAAGCCTCCCGTTATGTATGTTGACAGGGGTCAGGCAGAGCTTGCGCCGTTTTCCCGTTCAGGGTAAGCACCCATCAGTAAAACAAGGAACGTGGCGATACCCATCAGGACCGCCATGCCGCCCAATATTAGCGTGTAAGAGCCCAGGGCATCAAATCCGGCGCCCATTAACCAGGGTCCCACGACCCCGCCAAGCATATGCAAGGTCAGGAGCACACCGTAGATGCTGCCGAAGTGAAGGGTGCCGAAGTACCGTCCCACCATGTATCCCAGAGCGTCACCCTCACCACCCCAGGCAAAGCCGAGCAAGGCGGCGCATGCTACCAGGGTATAACCACCGGCTCCCGACCATAAAAGCACGAATATCATGATGCCGGCGCTCCACAGGCAGGCAATCAACCGGGGGGCAAAAAAACGGTCGAGCAATACCCCGGTCAGCAAACGGCCCAGGAACTGGGACAACCCGAAGGCGGAGGCGGCCAGCGCGGCGCTTTGTGCCGAGAGTCCGCGATCCGTCAGCAACGGCACCATGTGAATCAGGAAACCCAGCAGGGTGGTTGAGCCCAGGAAAAAAGCGCTGCCGATCAACCAGAAATCCCTTGACGACAGGGCCTGGGATAACTCCATTCCATGGTCATCAGGGCAGGGTGCAGGCGCCCCTCCGGCGGTACTGGCGTCCCGGTATGTCTCACTCAAACACAGGCAGACCAGGGGCAGGGTAATAAATAACACCGTTATACCGATTATGGCATAAGCCTGCCGCCAGCCGAATGCCACAATCAGCATGAAGGCCAGGTAAGGCAATATGAACTGTCCCAATCCGGTGCCGGAGTTGGCAATGCCCAGTGCAAGGCCGCGATGCTGCACAAACGAACGGGTGATGACCTTGAAGTAAGGCAGTGTGGAAGTGCCGCCGGCAACCAGTCCGATAACGATAAATACCGCATAAAACCGGTAAAGCTCATCGTCGATAAAATAAAAGGTGAGCAGGCTTAACGCAAAAACGAACACACAGGGAATTATGACGCGGCGACTGCCAAGCCGGTCCACCAGGCGGCCTATGACAGGCAGTCCGATTACCGTGAACAGCAGAAAGATGGAAAAAGCGCGGGAGATCTGGCCGCGGCTCCAATCCGTCTCCTGCAGTATGTTTTCAAAAAAGACACTGAAAGTACTGCCGATCACCACCATAATGCTCAGCATGAGACCGAGCCAGGCGCCGGCAAGGTTCAAATTGCGGATATTGTTATCCAGGGAACACCACTCCGTACGGTTCCGTAACCGCCTTTTGCAATCGGCAGAAAAATGCCAATCTCCATCATGTTATCATCTCCCGGTGAGGTTCCGGATCTGATTGTTTTTATCAGTAAAGTCTACCATACACGTGGTTGACCGATTAGCCGGAAAACGATACCCGATAATGGAAAAATAATGCCTGAAAATACCGAGATCATAAAAAGCAACTGCCCGCGCGACTGTTATGACGGCTGCGGCATCAGCATAGAGAAGATTAACGGCCGCATCAGCAGGGTCTTGGGAGATGAAACCCACCCGGTATCCCGCGGGCGGCTGTGCAACAAGTGCGCGATTGCCTATAACGGCGTCTGGCAGGATGAAAACGAGCGGTTGCTGTACCCGATGAAGCGCACAGGCGAAAAGGGCGCGGGGCAGTTTGAACGTATCGGCTGGGACGAGGCAATAGATACCATAACCGGCAGGCTGAAACACGATATTGCCGGGCACGGCCCCGAATCCGTTCTGCACACCCACTATTCCGGGACATTATCGCTTATCGCCTTGCTGTTCCCCATGCGTTTTTTTCTGAAACTGGGCGCATCGGAGGTTGACCCGGACAGTATCTGTAACGCTGCCGGCCACGCCGCGCTGTCGCTGTTATACGGGGAATCCCACGTCGGTTTCGACCCGCGCACTATAAGGGATTCAAACTGCGTGCTCATCTGGGGCGCCAACCCGTCCCACACGGGCCCGCACAGCCACAAACACTGGTTTGCCGCATCCCCGGCAAAAAAGATCGTGGTCGACCCGTTACGCACAAAGACGGCCCGGGATGCGGATTACCACCTGCAGCTTCGCCCCGGCACGGATGCGGCCCTGGCGTACAGCCTGCTGCACGTAATGCAGCGGGAGGGCTTGTTCGATGACGATTTTGTCAGCCGGCATACCCTTGGAAGCCAAGAGCTATTGCCGGTGATTGCGCGTTGTACGCCGGAATGGGGCGCACGGCAGACCGGGGTACCGGTGAAACTGATTGAGGAAGCCGCAAGGTGTTATGCGGCCGGTCCCTCGCTGTTATGGTTTGGGCAGGGCTTTCAACGCCAGGTCAACGGCGGCAACTGCATGCGCGCCGTGGGCCTGTTGCCTGCCTTTACCGGCAACATAGGAAAACCCGGTACGGGGTTTACCTACGTTACCATCACCCCGGCCCTTGCCGGGCTGGATTTTGACGCCATGGTCGGTGCGCAGCTTGCTTCTGCCGAACCTGTATCGATCAGCCACATGGACTTTGCCGGGCAACTATCGAACCCGGGCAGGTTCAAAACCCTGTTTGTCTGGAACACCAACCCGGTGGCCTCGGCGCCCAACCAGACCCAACTGCGCCAGGCTATGCAGCGGGAAGACCTGTTTACCGTGGTTATAGACTGCTTCCGGACAGACTCGGCGGATTATGCAGACATCGTCCTGCCGGCTGCGAGTTTCCTGGAATTCGATGACCTGACCTTCAGTTATTTTCACTACAATATCGGCGTACAGTCCGGGGCCATGGCGCCCATGGGCGAATCCCTGCCGAACCAGGAAATCTTCCGGCGCCTGGCAAAAGGCATGGATTATACCGACGAGGAATTATTTGAAACGGACGAAGACCTGATTGCGTCGATGCTGGAACAGATGGGAGTGCAGGGCGGTTTCAGGGAATTCCAGCAAAGGGGTTGGCAACCGATCAGCGACGAACCCGTCATCCCGTGGGCGGACCTGCAGTTTCCGACCCCGAGCAGCAGGATAGAACTGGCGTCAGCAACTGCCGAACAGCAGGGACTGCCGCGAGTTCCCCTGGCAATAACGGATAAGGGACAAGATAAGGGACAATTCCGGCTGATTACCCCTGCTTCCGACTACAGGCTGAACGATTCCTATGCCAATGATCCAAAACTTGCCCGCAATGCCGGCGGCCCGGAGGTATATATTCACCCGCTGGACGCGGAACGTCTCGGGGTTGAAAACGGTGCGACGGTTACCCTGGACAATGACAATGGCAGCATGGAATTGACCGCGACTATTGATGAAGTTTCAGTGCCCGGTGTATTAGTATCCTATAAGGGCAGGTGGCCCAAGCAGGAACAAGGCCACAGGACTGTGAACGCACTGCACATAGGACAAAAGGCGGATATGGCAGAGAGCACCAGTGTCCATAGTACGCTGGTAACGCTCACTCCCTGATTTTCAACCCTCCCGGCTTAAACCAGGCAGGCTCTCAGTCTTTGCAGGTCATGGTGCCGGCTGGGGATGTCATCACGGTCTGCCGCCAGCCTGAGGTCGCGTAATTTTTCCAACGCATCCAGCAGCACCGGCAAGGGCGGCCCGCTGGCGGTGATATTGACCAGGCCGTCTTCGGGTAAGTCTGCTGCCGGTCTGGCGATAAACTTCTCTACCAGTTTATCGTGGTGTGAAGCGGCTGATTGTCCATGAATATCAACTACATTTAAATAACTTTTAAGGTTATTTATGAACCACTCCTTATCACTGTTATCATCCATTTCTTCCAGGAACCGGTCCATGAAGCTTTTGCGCCGCATGCAATCCCGTAATAATTCCTGCTCTACCGGCAACATGAACAGGAATTTGTCGATCATGACCTGCGAGTACGACGGATTGTCCGCACTGCACAACCCCAGCAACAGGTCGATTATATTGATGCCGGCAAAGTCACCTGCATTTGCGCCGCGATATACGTTGGGGCCCACGCGGTAGGGCTTGTAATAGGGGCGGACACTGTTGAAAAAACGGTCGGTATCCAGTTCGTCAAACAAACAATCGTTATACCTGAGGACGTCTTCCAGTGCCGATTTGGCATCATCGAACAGGTAACGGGTCAGCCGATGGGAAATACCCATGGGCAGGATGCGCCTCAGCGCCTCGGATGCACGCTGGTAAGCAAAGATCCCCAGCGTATTGTAATCAAGAAACAGTACTTCGTCCTTCAGTGAGGTGAACGTGCGGTAAACACCATCTTTTGCAGGATTGGCGATTGACATATGGCCGGTGGCAAAACGCGGCGTTACACCCAGGGTTGTGGCCAGGTGCAAGGCAAGCGCCGACGCTTCAACCAGGGGAGAAGTCGTCTCCCGTGAAGGTTCGGTGATCTCGTGCCGGCGGCAGGATGCCATGAAAAAACCGACGCAACCGAGCAGGCTATACTGGTTTTCAAACCCTTCATCGGTATTGCCTTCCTTTAACAGGGGAATGATATGGCTGTTTCCTTCCTCAACCAGGGTTTCCTTGATTGAATCACCGACACCGATAACGGCCTGCCGGTCTTCCTGGGCAAAATAAGTCTCTTCAAGTTCCGTGTTCATTTCAACGAATGAAGTACGTAACCAGTTGTCGAACAGTTCTACGTTTTTGCTCATTAAATGGCCTGTTGTCCGGTAAGTTATACGTGATGAGCGCAGGACTCGCCGGTCATGTTTTTTTTATCTGCTGTGCCTGTAATCAGTGGGATTATAAACCCTAATTGATTTTCAATAATATGAGAAACGGGAGAAAAAATATGAATGTGGCACTATCAACAACAGGAAGGCGATGAAAACGTGTCTCAGATACCTGCGCCGTCGACGTATAACGGCGCAGGCTCACCACTTGAAGAGCAAGTCGTTTCAGAAGTTCATGGTTACGCCGACGCCGATCGTTCTGGGCAGGCCGCGGCTTAACTGCGCCGGTTGCACACGGTCAGGGTCGATATTGGTGATGACATCGTCATCAAACAAATTCCTGGCAAAGACGCTTAATGACCAGTTGTTCATTTCATAACCCAGGGTCAGATCGACAATGGTGTAAGAGGGCAAAATGCTGATGGTCGGTTGTGACGAAAATTCGTTGCCGGAACTGCCCACGTGCCGCACGTCTGCACGAATGAAGCCGGAACCGTTCCCCAGAGGTATGCCGTAATCAACGGAACCGGATGCGGTAAATTCCGGGATATAAGGCGGTTCATCTCCATCGGCATTCACACCGGGAATGGAAGTTGCAACTTCTGAATCCACATAAGCAAATCCGAATTGCAACGTCAATACTTCCGATGCCAGGAAAGTGAAATCGCCCTCAAAGCCGGTGTTTTCGATCTTGCCTGAATTCAACATCTGGAAAAAGCCGCAATCCAGCGGGACGTTCGTTTGAATGTCGTCAAATTCGTTGTAATAAACGGCCAGGTTCGCGGTCAGACGATTATCAAGCCAGGAGGTTTTAGCGCCGACCTCATAGTTTTCCAGGCTGTCTGAATTAAACGGCGCGTTCCAGCTTGACCCCAGTGCCGTCACTTCGGCGCGACAGACCTCGGGGATAAAACCGTTTATCCCGCCTAATCGGAAACCTTCCGAATAAGTGGCATAGACCATGTGATCTTCGGATACGTCAAAAGATACTTCAACCTTGGGTACCCAGTCATCCTGTTTGATGATATCCTCATCGATCGTCAGACCGCCATTGGCAACCCCGGAACCCAGGATGTACGCGTCGTTCTCATAATCGAAATAGCGGAAACCGAGTTTCAACCTGAGTGCGTCGGTGACATGCAAGGTGGCCTCGCCAAACACCGCGAACTGCTCCGAATCAATAGTCGTCGTCCCATCAAACACGGAATCCGCCACCGCGCCGAAACAAGGTCCGGTCAGTGTCGGGCAGGGAGGAGGGCCGCCTATGGAAACAAAAAATGCATTCAGGCCGGGAGTAGGTTGCGTTTGCAGGAATTCCCTGTCATTGGCTTCGTAGTAACCGCCAATCAGCCATTCCAGCCGCGTATCATTGTTTGAAGACAGGCGTATTTCCTGGATGACGGACTCGCTCGTATCCCAGGCCTGGTAATCGCTCCATGGTGCGCGTATTGGCGTCACTGCAAGCACCCGGTAGGTGTCATCCAGGCTCTTCGCGATTTCCATATCAAAATACGAGGTAGCCGAGGTGAACAGGACCGGACCCAAATCGTAATCGAGATTAAAATTGAAAGCGAAAAACTCCTGGCTATAAAAATCCTGAACGAGCTTGACGGTCTCGAATTCCTTGCTCACCGCGCCGATGATGGGATCATCTGGGCTTGGCAGGTATTCATCGGGCGGCCCGTCCGATTCCAGATCGTTGTACATAATGGCCGCCACGGCATTCAGCTTGTCACCATAGTAGGCTATTTGCGCCCTGCCGCCATAAATCTCCTCGCTGTTGTAATCTTCTTCTTCCATGCCCGGGGCTACATTATCGATAAATCCGCCTTTTGAGGTGTTGTAGGCGTTGAGACGCATGGCAACCCGGTCCGAAAGAGGCACATTCACGAACCCTTTCACCCTGTGATTTATGTCACCATCTTCGGTGTGGGAGACATTTGCGCCGAAATTTCCCGAAAACTCCTCGGTATCGGGCTTTGCGGTTACGACCCGGATTGTGCCGGCCATGGAACTGGCGCCGTAAAGCGTACCCTGGGGGCCGCGCAGGACTTCTATCCGCTCAATATCGACAACACCCAAATCAGGGTTGTATCCGGCCACGGAAATCGGCATTTCATCAATATAGAGGCCCGCCAGCGAGCGGGTCTGGGGAGCGTTGTGGATAATCCTGACTGCATTGACCCCTCGAATTACGATCTGTGACTGACCCGGGCCTGAACTGACGGAAGTCAGTCCCGGCACCATCTTGATGTAATCTTCAAACCCTTCCACCAGGGCTCTCTCAAGCGTATCCGCGGTAATTGCCGTGATACTGCCGGCCGTGTCCTGAAGTGAAACAGCGCCACGTTTGTTGGCGGTAACAACAATTTCTTCCAGGGTATTGTCGCTTTGCCCGAAGGATGGGCCGGTAAAAGCCGTTGCCAGGAGTAAAGTCTGCAGTTGATACAGGCAGGATGTGGATTTTTTCACAATATATCCCCTAAACTGGTCATAATCATTGGAAGTACATATCAATAAGCAAATTTCATCCAATACAATTATTTGCCAACACTATTAATTAATTGAATGTTGTGAAGCAGTCCTGCCACGGTCATTCGTTATTATGATACCTGCATGAGAATAAAGTATTGTACGGTCTCTTCACGGCGCAGTATAAATCTTAAAGTACATACATAGCCAGAGCGGGGTTACACAAGTGGAATCTGCTGTTCCGGAGCTTCAGGGACGACGTTTCGATGTAATTGTCATAGGTGGAGGGATCAACGGTTCCAGCGCCGCACAGAACCTGGCGGCGGAGGGATACGACTGCCTGTTGGTCGACAAGGAAGACTTCGGATCAGGAGCCAGCGGCAGGTCGGGCCGGATGCTCCACGTCGGCCTGAGGTTCTTCGAGGCAAGAAACCCGCTTAGGCATTTCGCGCTGCACCCCGGTTTTTTCCTGAACGCAGTGCGGGGCGCGCGCCAGGCCATGCAGGGCGTAAGTGAACACATGGTTAACGCGGGCAATCGTATTTTCCGGTACAGGATGTGTTTTCCCGTTTATCGTGATGGTGAATTCAAGACCTGGCACCTGGATGCGGGACTGAGGCTGCTGAGCCTGCTGGGTGACGGCAGTGTCCAGTTGGATCATGAAATAGTCAGGCAAAACCATTCCGACACCGTGCCGTTCTTTGAGGATTTTCGGGACCCTGACAAACTTCATTCGATCGCCTGCTACAATGAATTCAAATTTGACTGGCCGGAGCGTTTCTGTATCGATATGTTGCTGGACGCGCAAAGGAACGGCGCCACATTGGTCAATTATTGTAAAGCCGGTATAAAAAAACGAAAATCCGATGGCGACTGGGTTGTATACCTGCGCGATGTTGCCAACATGCACCTTTCCGCAATAGAGGTGACAGCGCCGGTGGTTTTGAACATGGCAGGCACCTGGACAGACGATGTTCTGCCGTCCACTCCGGGCAAAAAACCAATCGTGCAAATGACCAAAGGCTCCCACATCGTGGTAGAGCTGCCCGAAACCTACAATGGGTTCGGCATTGCCCACGTAAATCGGCATGGAGAACCATTTTACGTTCTGCCGTTTCACAAGAACCTGTTTTCGGTCGGTGTGACTGAAACGCCGTTTGACGGTGATGCTACAAACGTGTCCTGTACCGAAGATGAAATCGACTTTCTCATCGAAGAATTCAATACGCTGTTGCCCGGGCGCCGGTTGAGCCGTAAAGATGTAGTGAGCAGCTGGGCCGGAATACGCTCTTTAACCCCCAGCGAAGATGGCCTGCAGACCCGCACCCGCGTGCTGCATGATTTAACCGCGCAAGGTTTTCCCGGCGTATTTGCCCTGACCGGCGGGCCCATAATGAGCCACAGGAGTACGGGACGATTGCTTCTGGAAGCCGTGGCCGCGCTATTGAAACCCTCGGGGAACAAGGGGCAGGTAAACTATGAGCCTTTCGAATTTTCAAATGGTGACAATTCCCCGTCGTTTCTTGCCGACGAGCCGGAGGTGCGCGTTGCGCATCTGGAGAACGGCGTAAGGAGGGAATTCGCAAAAACACTCACCGATGTTTTGCTGCGTCGGACCAGCCTGGCCTGGCGGCGCAAGCTCACGATGTCCGAGGCTCAAAGCGCCGCAGAAATTGTCGGGCCGCTCCTGCACTGGTCGGATGAGGAGCAGCGCGCGCAGGTGGAGCAATTTATGACGTTTCAGAGAGATGTGTTCCGAATTCCCGATACAGACGGTAATTACGGGTAAAAATCAAATGATAGCAGCCTACAAATCAGTGCTTGATAAAGCCCGCATCGCTTGGTGAGGTATGCGGGCCAGCGTGATACTGCGATTGTGGGCAGGATTCCTGCTTTCATTACCGGGAGTCATGCCGGCCTCGGGGGAACAGGTCTGGCATTTCCCGACGCCCATATCGTCGAACGCATTCGTTACCGGACATCATATTAAATTTGCAGAGAGGGTTGAACGCGAAACGGAGGGGAGGCTTAAAATTGCTGTTCACACCGGGGGGTCCCTGTTCAAGGCAGCGGATATTTTTCGTGCAGTGCGGACCGGGCAGGTACATATCGGTTCTACGGGTCTGTTTCTACACCCGAGTGAACATCCGTTATTCGCACTCGGCAACCTGCCATTCCTGGTCAAGGATCTGGAACAAGCAAAAAGGCTCATCACTATTTCCAGACCTGCGCTCGAGGAAGTTCTCAGGAGAAAAAACTTGAAGCTTGTCTACAGGGCATTGTGGAACCCGCAAGGACTGTTCTCTGCGAGGCGCCTGGAAAGTCCTGAAGACCTCAAGGGCATGAAGATACGGACTTATAACTATACAACGACCAGAATAGTCCAACTCGCAAACGGCATTCCGACGAAAACCGAACCTTCGGAAATTGCTCTTGCATTTTCGACATCCGTCATCGACGGATCGTTTGCCTCGGGAGTAACCGGAGTGTCCCAGAAACTGTGGGATTACATTGATCACTATTACACAATGAATTCTGCGTTTCCGACTTCTTCCGTTATCGCAAACCTGGACGCCTGGAACGATCTCGATGCCGGGTCGCAATCCACGATACTGCGGATTGCAACTGAAACCGAACGGGCAATCTGGTCGGACGTTGTCACCATGGAGAATTCATATAACGCGACGATGCGACAGGCAGGAATGACAGTACAGGGTATCTCCCCCGAGTTGACCGGTTATTTCGAACAAATAGGGCAGCAGATGGCGTCAGAATGGGTGCTGCGCGCCGGCGCTGAAGGTGAATCAATTCTTCGGAAACTGCGCAGCCCCTGATGTTTGGAAGCATGTCTGGAGCGTAATCATATAACCCGTATGAGAAATCCTGTGATCAGGTTTGTTGAAAGTGCCCTGAATGCCACTTACCGCACCTGCGGTTACCTGGCATCCCTGTTCGTGTTGATGACACTCGTGTCAGTGCTCATCAATATAGTCGACAGAATACTGGGTAGCTACACCCCCGGCACCAACGAGTTTGCAAGTTACTGCGTCGGCGCGGCCGGCGCCCTGGGACTGGCTTACACCTTCGGCCTGAACAAACATATCAGGATGACGCTATTGCTCAACCGGACACAGGGCCTGGTGCGTAAGGCAATGGAGGTGCTCAGCCTGTTTCTCGCAACGGGGCTTAGTTCCTTCATGAGTTTCTACCTGATCAAAATGGTATTGGTTTCGGTAATCCTGGACGATCGAAGTACTGGAACAGATGAAATACTACTCTGGATCCCGCAAGCGCCGATGGCGTTCGGTTTCCTTGTTTTAACGGTTTCCCTCGTACATGCGCTATTACGAGAGCTGAATCCTGTAACTCACGGCCATGAATAGCCGCCTTATCCATCCATTTTAGACCGGCGCCTTTCATGGAACAGATAATCGCAGTATTTTTCCTGATTTTCGCGCTGCTCGCTTTACTCGGACTCGGGGTCTGGGTCGGCTTGTCGCTGCTGGCGACCGGTATGGTGGCCATGTTGCTGTTTACGGATTTGAATTTCGGGGACGCAATGGCAACGACTATCTGGTCCCATTCGGCAACCTGGAGTCTGACTTCGCTGCCGCTGTTCATCTGGATGGGCGAGATACTGTTCCGCTCGAAACTGTCGGAAAATCTGTTTTCCGGACTCTCGCCATGGTTGCGGCGCCTGCCCGGAGGCCTGTTGCACGTTAATACCCTGGGATGCGCCACCTTTGCGGCCCTGTCGGGCTCCAGCGCTGCAACCCTGACGACGGTCGGCAAGATGACCATTCCCGAGTTGAAAAAACATGGCTATCCCGCCTCGTTGGCACTGGGAAGCCTGGCCGGCGCCGGAACTGTCGGTCTCCTGATCCCGCCGTCGATAACCCTGATTGTGTATGGCGTGACGGTGGAAGAATCCATTGGGCGTCTTTTTATCGCAGGCGTTATTCCCGGTTTGATGTTATCTCTTTTGTTCTCCGGTTATATTTTTTCCTGGGGGCTGCTTACCGCGGAAGGGCGATCATTGCGCGAAGCCCATGCGACCCTGGCTGAAAAAATCGGGGGACTTGTAAAGCTTCTACCAGTGGTGATTCTGATTGGATCGGTCATCGGCTCCATTTTTCTTGGTATAGCCTCGCCGATAGAGGCCGCCGCAGTTGGTGTGATCGGCGCGCTGGTACTGTCTTTTTTCCAGGGCAGCCTGTCCGTCAAAACCCTGGTCCAGTCACTGGATGGCACCGTCCAGGTCATGTCAATGATCATGTTATTGATTGCCGGCAGTTCATTCCTTGGCCTTGCCATGGCGTTTACCGGATTACCCGGCGACCTTGCCTACTGGATAGGCAGCATGAATCTTTCGCCAATGATGTTGATAGCCGTCCTGACGTTATTCTATTTGTTTCTCGGAATGTTTCTGGATGGTTTTTCCATGATATTACTGACCATGGCCATTCTGGAGCCATTGCTGCGCAGCGCCGGAATAGACATGATCTGGTTCGGCGTATTCATCGTGCTCGTCAGCGAAATGGCTTTACTCACCCCGCCGATAGGCTTTAATTTATTCCTGGTGGATGCCATGAGCGGCGCCGGTATCGCCGCGGTTTCAAAAGCTGCATTCCCGATGTTTCTGTTGATGCTGCTGGCGGTGGTTTTGCTCGTTTTCTTCCCCTGGCTTGCGCTCTGGCTGCCGGAGTTGATGACCGCATAATTCAGTCCCTGAGAATACTGTCTGCCTTTTTGACATAAGGTGTTTTCCAGCCGGGAAAATGCTCCTCGATCAAGTCGTTTTTATCTCTGTACATAAGCATAGCTTTCGCCGTTCCTCCTTCCCACACGTCGTATTTCGGATCTGCATAGGTGTCAAAAAAACCGGCCAACCTTTTGTCGAGCTCAGCCACCCTATCCCTGTAATCCGGGTCCGTGATGAGGTTGTGGTTTTCATCCGGATCATCAGTAAGGTAATACAGTTCATCCGGTGTGCGAAGAAACCGCTTTACGTATTTCCATTCCGGTGTCCGAAGCGCACGGGTCAGAATGTATTCAAAATAAACTTCATTTTTCCATCCGGCATCATTTGCTACAAGTACGTGATAAAAACTGTTTCCCGGCGTATTCGGGATCGATAATTCATCCAGGCCTGTGTAGTCCAGTAACGTAGGCAGGACATCATATAAACTGATCATTTCATCCGCTCGTGTGCCGGATTTAATCGTTCCAGGGTGCCTGACTAAAAAAGGGATATGCATGTTTTCATCGTAGGCGACTACCGGAGTTGCCTGCGAACTGTTTCCCCAGAGGCCATGTTGTCCATAGGCCGCGCCCTGGTCTGAAGAGAAAATAACCAGCGTTTTTTCAGTCAATCCCAGATCTTCGAGCTTATCAAGAATCTTGCCGACACCGTCATCCACCATGGATACTTCGGAGCCGACATTGATCATGGCGGTCTTGTTATTCAGGGCGTCAGCCACCTTCCATGCAAGGTCGGCCCAGCTAAGTTTCCGGCCTTCGCCTCCTCCTGCCCCTCCATCAATTCGCCAGCCTTTCAAGGCTTCGCGGTTATCCAGCGCCGCATCAATGATTAAATTTTTCAGGAAAGGATGCAGAGGTTCCTGCGGGGTACTTGGGACGTGCTTCTCGTAATATGGAGCATGACGGTTGTTCGGACGATTCAGCACTACCGGCGCAAGGTTATAAGGGCCGTTATAGGAGAGAAACAGAAAAAAAGGATGGGTCCCGCTGGTATTTTGACGGATGAACTCTTCCGCCTTTGCCGTCCAGAAATCCGTCAAATGGGTGTCCTCTTCCCAATAGGTTCGATTATTGTCAATAATTGTAGCGCCAAAAAAACTATTGGTATGACCGCTGGGAAGCGTCACCCAGTAGTCAAATCCCAACTGCGCATTATCCGGCTGCCCAAGATGGTATTTACCTACCAGTCCTGTCACGTATCCAGCGTCACTTAAAGTCTGTGGAAGATTGCGAAACTCCTCGATTGCTGACCAGTTTTCCACCCCGAAACCTGAAGGCAACGCATTGTGGACACCTGTCTGAGAGGGTAACAACCCGGTCAACAGTGAAGCTCTGGCCGGAGAACAAACCCCACTGACTGAGAATGCCCTATCGAACGTGAGCCCATCACGTGCCATTTTATCCAGGTTCGGCGTCCTTATTTCCGTATTCCCGTAAGGTCCCAGTAAGTCAGGGTTCAAATTATCTGCGAGGATCAGGATAACATTGGGGGGCTTCTCCTCCGCGCCGAACCCACACACACTGAATGCAGTCATGACTGCCAGAATATAAAAGGAACAACTGCGTCTTTTCATGTCAGAACCTGTATTGGCATAATGCTGTAGGCAAAATGATATCCTGGATATGATTTCTTCGATACCAGCATAGACTAATCAACCTGGTTCGGCTATATATTGAGAGAATACCGGGCCGCCGGGTAAAAGTATGAAGCTGAACATCAAACAGATAGAGGTATTCGCTGCCGTCATGGAGCATGGCTCGACGACCACCGCGGCCCTCCACTTACGGATTTCGCAGCCGTCCGTGAGCAAACACTTGAAATTGCTGGAGGCGAGCAGCGGTGTCAATCTGTTCGTGCGCAACAATAACCGCCTGGTTCCAACGCCGGAAGCCCAGGCGCTGTATGAAGAGATCAAACGTACCTATGTGGGTGTTTCCCACCTCGAGAACTTTGTAAAAAACCTGTCCGGCGAAGTGAAGTACGAGATCAAAATCGGTTCGATGCACAGCCTGTCGTACAGTTGGTTGCCGCAGGTTGTGACGAGCTTCCTTCGGGCGTACGATCATTATTCCGTCTCTTTACTGATAAGCACAACCCAGGATATCGGCACATGGGTCGCCTCCGGGCGCGTTGATTTGGGCTTTTGTATGGAGATGGGAGACAACATTGGTGTCAGGCAGGAACTGTTGATGCAATTACCACTGGTTTGTGTCCTGCCGCCGGACCATAAGAAAGCGGGCCAGTCGGTTATATCCTCAGGCGATCTTAATGGAGAAACCCTGATTACACTGACACAAGTGGATGAGTGGAAATCGGAAAAGGAAGACTGGCGAACGGCTGTAAAAAACAAGCTCGACTCTGACAAGGCAAAGCCAAGAAACATGATCAGTGTATCAACGAGTCACGTTGCATGCGAATTTGTGAGCTGCGGTTCAGGTGTCGCACTGGTTCCTGCACTCGAAGCGATTGACTATGAACAGAGGGACTTGAAGTGGATTCCTTTCGACCTTGATTATCAATTTGATATTTACTTGATCCTGCCAAAAGCAGGGAGAGAGACGAGTCTGATTTCCGGCTTTTTGGGCGAACTGAGAAAAGAAGCCGGAAAACTGGATGCAGAGATCAGGAACCGGTATTTCGCGTTAAATTAAGCATGGAATTCAGATTCAACCAAGCAACGCCTGCACGAACTCGGGCATCTTGATAACTGATATTGTCAAGGACAAAACAAGCGCCGTCAGCAGTATCAGGTTGCGCGCAATACTGCCGGTATGGTCTCCCATGACGGCTTTCCTGTTGATCAGGATGAGTACGATAAGGTAAACCAGCGGCACCACTATCGCATTGATCCCCATCAGCAGCAGCAGCTTGAACAGGGCAGGGAAGGTCCACAGGGGCGCCAGCAGCGCGGGCAGGATAATGCAGACGGCAATCGTGCGCTTGAAACGCCTGTTGTCGCGGGTATGGTGCCAGTCATAACCGAACATATCGAGAATGAAATAGGTGATGACCTCCACCGTGACTACGAAAGTGGTCAGCGCGGCAATGATCATCCCGGCCGAAAACACCATTGGCCCCAGGAATTCAAGCCCCTGGGGAAACGCCCGCAGCAGTATCCTGCTCGCTTCGTGGACCGAATCAATCCCCGCATGGTTGGCCAGCGGGTAAAGGGCAAAGCCGCCGGCGATGATGATGCTCAGGGAACAGGCGCAATAGATGACACCCAGGTTGATGACGGAATTGCGGAATTCCAGCCGCAGATCCACTGCTCCCTGTTGCCGGTTGTCCGCGCTCATGTAGGGCATGCCCAGCATCGCCGCCGGCGCGAGTACGCTGCCGACGATGCCCATGATGACGATGCCGCTGCTGCGCACCATGTCAGTGCCCGGAACGGGCAGGTCTTCAGGCACGCCGGGCGCCATTCCTGCCAGGATGGCGGACAGTTCCGTAAAGCCGCGCAGCGCAACGACCAGGAAACAGGCCAGCATCAACAACAGGAATGCGGTCATGAAGCGTTGCATGCGCTGGTAGCCTTCCGAGGTCAGCAACCAGACAATGCCGGCCGCGAATACCAGGGACACAATCAGGTCCACGGTCATGAAATTGCTGCCGGCCATCTCCGCTGCCGTTTCCGGCGGATAATATCCGAACATGGACAATGCCGCGGAGGTCATGACCGACATCTGTCCCATACCGATGAGCAGGTGCACCGGGATATTGATCGCCAGCAGCAGCCAGCCTATGCCGGGATGCAGGTGTTCGCAGATCAGGGAGAACATCCCCTGCTTTTTGTTGAGCAGGCCGATGCGTGCGGCGCTGTCGACCGTTATCACCAGCAGGGGCACGGTCAACAGGACCACCCAGAGCAGTTGGTAACCGAACCAGGCGCCGCTGAGTGTCAGCGCTGAAGCCGAACCGGCCCCGATAGACGCAGCCGCCATCACCGCGGCGGGTCCTGCGATCCGCTTGAAATGTCCCAAAATGTTTTTCATTACTCTGTCCTGATACGGCTACAGGGCTATGCTCACCCGGAGCAGTCTATGCGCATCGCGTGTGCCGCGCAACAGACGCGAACGAAGTATTGAAACCTTACTTACGCTCAAAACGCCGCCAGTAATCGCTCACGGTCTGCTTCATATCCTTGCGCAGCAACATGATGCCGAACAGGTTGGGCAGCGCCATCAGGGCCAGGGTGACGGCAGAGAACAGCCAGACCATGGAGGTGTCGACCACTGCAGCTATGAAGAAGGCTGCGCAATAGAACAGGCGGTAGGGCAGTACCCAGCGCAGGCCGACCAGGTAGGTTATGGCGCGATCGCCGTAGTAGGACCAGGCGATGGCAGTGCTGAACGCGAACAGCATCAGGCCCAGGGTGACCGCGTACTGGCCATAATCGCCCATGAAACTGCGTTTGAATGCTTCAACCGTCAATGGTACGGAGTGCAACAGGGACTTGCCGCGTAACGCAACATCTCCGGTAAGCGAACCGTCGTCGATGACTATAGCGCCGCTGTAAGGTACTCCGTTGACGTGGAAATAGACGTCCTCGGCGATAGATCGGTTGTGCAGGATAGTGATTTCAGCATCCGCAAGACGTCCGTCCACTACACTGAAACGGCCGTTTGCCCGGGTGACAGGTTCAGTAGCAGGAGTCCCGGCGTTGAGATGATGGAATAACGCTTCCACGTGCACCGGGTCGGTGTCGGTGTAGATACCGTTGATGAACTGTGTATCAAATGCCTGGAAGTCGTTGTCGAATTTCTCCTTCCATACCCCGGAGGACAGGATTACCAGGCCCGTCAGCGTGCAGATCACCAGGGTATCGATAAACGGCTCGAGCAATGAGACCATTCCTTCGGACACCGGTTCATCACCCCGCGCCGAGGCATGGGCGATGGGCGCAGAACCCTGTCCCGCCTCGTTTGAGAACAGTCCGCGGGCAACGCCCCTGTTGAAAGCGTAGGCAAATGCGGCGCCGAGAAAGCCGCCGCTGGCGGCTGTATCGGTAAATGCGCTACTGAATACGCTGAGAAAAGCAGGGACCACTGCGTCGATATTGGCAACGATAACCGCCATTGCGCCGACGAAATAGAGCAGGCCCATTACAGGCACAATCGCAGAAGTCACACGGGCGATGCGGCGGATGCCGCCCAGTATGACAAGGCCAAGTAAAACGGCGAAAAACGCACCACTCACCCATGTGGGAATGCCGAAAGAAGTATTCAGGCCGGCAGCCATGTTGTTGCTCTGGGGCATGTTGCCGGAGCCCAGGGTACTGAAAACGGTCGCGATGGCGAAGAACACGGCCAGCCACTTCATGTTCAGGGCGCGCTCCATGTAGTACATCGGTCCGCCGGCCATTTCGCCTTTCTCATCCTTAATGCGATACTTGTGCGAAATGGTTACCTCGACAAACTTTGTCGTCATGCCCACAAAGGCGGTAGCCCACATCCAGAACAGTGCAGCAGGGCCGCCCAGGTGCAGGGCGAGGGCGACGCCGCCGATGTTGCCGGTACCCACGGTTCCGGACAGCGCCGTGGATAAAGCCTGGAAATGTGAGGTGTCTCCTTCCGCGTCATGGCGGGTATAGCGGCCGGTAAGCGTACCCCAGGCGCGTTTGAAGTAACGCACCTGTGGGAAGCCCAGGTAGAAGGTAAAGAACACGCCGACACCGAGCAGCAGCCAGGGGAAATACCAGGCGGCGCCCAGCAGACCGTCAAGGAATGTCAGGAATTCGTTCAGTCCAATCATGATATATCACGTTATATTATTTAGTTATAATGTTGTTTTTATTAGTTATTCTATTTGAAACTTGTACCCGGCTCCGTATACGGAATGAATTATCTCCCGGTGCGGCAGCACCCGGGCAATCTTTTTTCTCAGTTTCTTGATGTGGCTGTCAATGGTCCGTTCGCTGACAATTCTGTGATCCGGATAGATTGTATCCATTAACTGCCCGCGCGACCAGACCTTACCTGGCGCGCCGGCAAGAATCCTGAACAGCTGAAACTCAACCACGGTGGTATCAAGAACGTTATCCCCGATCCTGATGCGGTATTTTCCGGGGTCAATCTCGATATCTTCAGCCGGTAATATGCCGTCCGTCACGGTGCGTCTCAACACCGCTTTCACCCTGGCCACCACCTCTCTGGGACTGAAAGGTTTGCAGATATAATCGTCCGCCCCCAGTTCCAGGCCGAGCAGCCTGTCTATCTCCTCCACCCGCGCGGTCAGCATCATTATGGGAACCCGGGAAAACTGCCGCACCTCGCGGCAGATATCCGTGCCGCTTTTACCGGGCAACATGACGTCAAGCAGGATTAAATCCGGCCTGGACTGCCTGACGGCCGCCACGGCATGTTCTCCATCACTGATGCACCGGGTCCTGTAACCCTCCCGTTGCAGGTAATCCTGCAATAATCCGGCGATAGCGGCTTCGTCCTCGATAATCAGGATCAGTCTTTCAGCTTTTGCCATGATGGGCCGCGCCGGGAAGTGCAATAATGATTTTCAACCCGCCCAGGTCTGACGGCGCAGCACTGATGGAGCCGTCATGGGCCTCGACGATACTTCTGCAGATGGCGAGTCCAAGCCCCGACCCGCCGGTGGCGCGGTTGCGTGATGCGTCAACCCGGTACAGGCGTTCAAACAACCTGGGCAGGTCCTCGGCGGCAACACCCGGGGCAGAATCCTGCAGCGTGATGATGACGGTCTTGTCCTCGACAAACAGATCGGCGTTCAGACTCCCGTTTACATCCGTGTAGTGCAGGGAGTTAGTCAGCAGGTTATTGAATAATTGCTGCAGGCGGTTTTCATCGGCAAATACCCGGTCTTTTCCGGTCAGGTTATTGGTGTACGTGACGTTGATATCTTTCTGCGCAAACTGTTCGGAATACGTCTCCAGGCATTCTTCCAGGACAGGACCGGGTGCCAGTTCTTGTTTGCGGTAATCCAGTGCGCCGATGTCCGCCATGGACAGTTCATGCAGGTCGTCAACCAGGCGCGCCAGGCTGGCGACCTCCCTGGACAAGGTGTCCAGGCTGCCACGGGAGTATTGCCTGACACCGTCCTGCAGCGCCTCGATTTCGCCTCGCAACGTGGTGAGGGGTGTGCGCAGTTCGTGGGATATGTCGGCGATCCACTGTTGCCTGGCCGTTTCATTGCGCTTCAGAGTATCTGCCAGGGTATTGAAATTTTTTGACAGCTCACCCAGTTCATCATTGCTGAACTGGTCGCTCCTGGCATTGTAATTCCCTGCGGCCAGTTCCCGCGTCGCCAGGGTCAATGCCTTCACGGGGTTGATCAGGCGGCGCGCCAGGGGCAGCGCCAGCGCCATGGAGACGACGAGCATGAGCGCCGCGATAAATACGAAAGTCCGCTCGATATGGCCTGAAAACCTGAGGTCATGGATGTCGGACAGCGCCAGCCTGGGTGTGACGGCCAGGTACCCGATGGTATCGCCGTCTACCTCAATCGGCAGGTAGGAGGTATTTTCATTCGGCGGGTTATTTGGTGCGCTTCTGCTCTGCCAGCGCTTACCCCCCGCCAGAACCCGCCTGTCGGCATCCGTCAATATTACCCTGGACTTCAACAGTACTCCCGGCCCACCGCGCCGGCCGGTCTGACGGTGAGGTGCCGCGCCGGCGGAGGCGAAACGTTCCCTTGCGGTTTCCGACTGCATGAAACTCCTGATATACAACTCGCGCCAGGTGCGCCTGTCATCGGTTATGAACTCCCAGTTGCCGTGTATCCGGTATTCTTCCGCGAGAACAGCAATAAAATTCTGCCGGGTTTCATGCTCAATCCGGTTAATGTACTCAAGAAAGCCGCGGTCGAAACTCCACTGCACCAGGATCAGCATGCCGCACACGGCCACCAGCGCGGTGAGAAATACCGCAGACAATATCTTCCAGGTAATGCCGATACGGATCGTCTTGTTCATAATATGTAAGTATCCTGGAGAGGTAGTGCAACATCAATGAGGAAGGCAGGCAATTCCATATTTTTTCCATAATGTTTGCAATTTGTACCATTACAATTATCAGCGTGAACAGTTAACCAACCTTACAGGAGAGAAAAATGAGAAGATTTATCGCGGTTGTAATGAGCACGCTGTTACTGACCTCCACGGCACTGGCTGACCATCCTGCCGGCGGCAAGCACAAGGGAAAACACAGTGACCGGTTGATCAGTAAACTGGAACTGACGGAAGAGCAGAAACAACCCGTCTCCGACATCCTTAAAGAACAATGGAAAAAAGGCAGGGAGATAATGCAGTCCGCCTTCGAGCAGGCCAGGCCGCAGATGGAAGCCGTACATGAAGAAACCAGGCAACGGCTCACTGATGTCCTCACTGATGAGCAGTTGCAGAAGTACGACGAACTGAGCAGCAAGCGCCATGGACGGATGCAGAGGCGTCATTCCCATCGGTGACGGCATACAGCAAAGCTGTTTTACCCAAGATCTCGCAGCATTGACATGTGCTGATTGAAAACCGGATCTTCAATCAGCACACGGCAGCAAACAAGTCAGGCTCTACAGAGTCTGCACCTCCGGCAGGGCCGCCATCTTCCGGTCAAGAGTCAGGATTTCCAGACCGGCGCTTGTATAATCATCTGCAATAAGGCGGTCGAACAATCCGGCGCCGCCAGTCGCCGCAAGCGCCTCAATCACGGCACTGCCATTCAACGGCGAGACCAGACCACTGGTCAGCGTCCGCGTCAGTGCGACGGAGGCATCAACCCTGGACACTTTGTAGTGGTGCTGTGCGGCAATATATGTTTCGCCAATGACCTGATTTGAGGCAAAGACTTCTGCGCCTGTATCAATCAGTCCGGTTAGCTGCTCTATACAATACTCGTAAGCATCTGGAGGCTGGGCGGTAATCAACCGTAGCAGGACGGATGTATCAATCCCGTAGCGACGGGTCATAGGGCTCACTCCTGAACCTGTCGATATCGAATGGTTCTATACCAGGATCAATCCTGTCTCTGAGAAAACCCAGCTTTGAGTAATCGATACGCCTCGGTTTAAGAATGAACCCTTCCGGACCTTCTTTCAGTTCGATTTGATCCCCGGGACCTACTCCCAACGCGTCCAACACCCGGGCAGGGAATGTGACCTGTCGTTTAGATGTTATTTTTACTATCATGGCAGCTTTCCTTACAAAAATTCTATATCAGTAAGGTAAGAATGTCAACTATGGAGTAATCATCTGATAGCAATTGGATTGACTATCCCCTGAACAGTACCTCTCAGCTTTGGTATTCCCAGCACAAACAGGAATTCGCTGACGTTATCCCTGTGAAGCGCTCTCGTATCCACATGTTCCAATATGTAAACGCCATTTTTCGTCAGAAGCTCCTGGTGTACCGGAGCAATCTCCCGATAGTCCGCCGGATGCGCGCCGCGTCCATGACTATTTCACTGGTAAGGTTGTTCAGTGCG
Source organism: Gammaproteobacteria bacterium (assembly GCA_965207165.1). GTDB lineage: Bacteria > Pseudomonadota > Gammaproteobacteria > Eutrophobiales > Eutrophobiaceae > JAAXHV01. The sequence continues at coordinate 989,017 of OZ242265.1, forward strand.
CCAATGTAACGGTTCGTCATCGTATCGCCCGGATTTCTTTATCAATCCTTGCTGCAGTCGCCCGGGCCGTTTTAATCACCTCATGCTCATCCAGTGTCAGAACTTTGCGGTCCTCCATAAGCACTTTACCGCCAACAATGACAGTCTGCACGTCCTGGGCATCGACGGCATAAACAAGATGGGACACAACGTCGTACATGGGGACCAGGTGGGCAGCCTCCAGTGACACCAGGATAAGGTCTGCATGTTTGCCTGCCGCCAGTGATCCGGTATCTTTCAGACCGATAGCCGCGGCCCCGACCCTGGTGGCGGTCTCCAGAACCCTTATGGCAGGCATGGTCTCGGGATCCAGCAGGCGTCCCTTGTGTATATATGCGGCCAGGCGGATCTCGTCCCACATGTCCAGGTCGTTATTGGAAGCAGCCCCGTCCGTGCCCAGACCCACTGCGACACCGGCGTCCAGCATTTCCGGGACCGGCGCAAAACCGGATGCGATCTTCATGTTGGACGTGGGGTTGTGGATAGCGCCTACCCTGCGTGCGGAGAGAATGGATATTTCGGCTTGCGTCGGCCAGACAACGTGGGCGGCAATAGTTGGGCCATGGAAGAAACCGATTTTTTCAAGATGGTTGATCGAAGTCTCACCGTACATATCTCCCACGAGCTTGAGTTCGGCCTTTGATTCGGACAGGTGGATCGCAACGCCCACGGAGAGTTCGTCGGCCCGTTTTCTTACGATCTTCAGGTTGTCGGGTGTAATGGTATAGGCCGCGTGGGGCGCAAACACAGGGGTGATACGGTTGTTCCTGTTTTTCCACTGCCCGATAAAACTCTCGGCCTTGTCCATTGCATCGGCAAAGTTTTTGGTGTAGCCGCTTTCCTGCTCTATGACGGCAGCCCCGACAACCGCTCGCAGGCCGCATTCCTCCATCACCCGGGCGATTTCCTTTGGATGAAAATACATATCCACTATGGTCGTTGTGCCGCCCCTGATCATTTCAAGACAGGCCAGTTGGGTACCCGTACGCACAAATTCTTTATCCACAAAGCGGATTTCGGCGGGAAAGATGTATTTTGTCAGCCATTCCATTAATTCAAGGTCATCGGCAATACCGCGAAAGAGAACCATAGCCGCATGAGTGTGCCCGTTCACAAGACCCGGCATCAGTACCCGGTTTTCACCGGCAATCCGTTTTGCCGGCGAGAATTTCCTGTTGATCGATGCCTGCTCACCGGCCGCGATAATGATCCCGTTGTTAACGGCAACGGCGCCTTTATTGATCACCGTATTCTTATCATCCATGGTGACGACATAATCAGCTGAAACGACCAGGTCAATATCGTCTGCATCGGCGTACGGACTTTGCAGGGTCAGCATCGACAGGGAAATAAGCAACACCCAGGGGTGAATTATGCTATTCACGACGTATATTCGGTTTCTCGACTTGTAATCTATCAGGAATATCTCATGGCAAGGGAAAAAATTGCGTCCGCGTCAGCTCGCAGGGTAATGCAGCGTCTGTCGTCCATGCGACCAGACTCCATCCTTTTATGTCAGGTTATCAATTCAATATTGTTTTTCCCTGCAACAAGCTTATATCAAGCACGGCGCGGGAGGCAACCCTTATTAGATTTCGGTCCGGCGGCTGGCTTGAGTGATGTCGCTGACGGCATTATAATGAGCAACATGGCTGAGATAACATTAATAAATGTCGCTGTCGGCGACGATGTGCTGGCCGCGGAAGCCAGAAACGCCGTTAAGTTGTTCATGACCCGTTTGGCGGATGCGAAGCTGCCCGAGATTTCGCGAGTCCTGCTCTACGGCAGTCGTGCGCGGGGCGACCACAAGATAGACAGCGACGTTGATATCGCAGTAGTATTGGCTGGCGGCAACCCTGAGTCTAGCGCCCGCCACAACCTGGGAATGCGGTTGGCCGAGGTCAGCTCCAGAACCATGCTTGACGCGAGCCACCCGGTAGATGTGAGCGCCATCATCATCTGGGAGGCAGAACTGAGCGAACCGGACAGGCAACGCAATCCCTCCCTCTACCACAATGTGCTGGCCGATGGGATTGAAATAAGCGCTGCTCAATGACGCCTGAACGGCGTTTAGACAGGGCCAGGGATAGGCTCCGGGAAGCCCGGATTCAGTTGGATAATAATTTGTACGACGTGGCTTGCAATCGCGCGTATTACGCTGCTTTTGAAGCGGCGCTGAGCATATTGACCGCCCAGGGTCTCTCGCTCCCCAAGACACATAGCGGTGTAAACAGCCAGTTTCATCAGCGTATCGTTAAAACCGGTCTGATTGATCAGGATATAGGAGCATCTCTCTCTAAAATTGAGTATAAACGCCTGATGGCAGACTATATGGACGAAGCTGTTGACGTTGGCGGAGCGGGAGAAGCCGTTGAGATGGCAACGAAATTCGTAGCGGCTGTAGAGTCAAAACTGGAACAAATGATAGCCGGCAGAAAGGAGGGTCAGGAATAACGGACACATGACTACGGTTCGATGGCAGCCACCTTACAGGTAAGTTTACTATCATGGCAGCTTTCCTTACAAAATTTCTATGTCAGTAAGGTATGAATGTCAACTATGGAGTAATCATCTGATAGCAATTGGATTGACTATCCCCTGTACAGCGCCTCTCAGCTTTGGTATTCCCAGTACGAACAGGAATTCGTAGACCGTATCTCCGTGAAGCGCTCTTGTATCCATATGTTCCAGTATGTAAACGCCGTTTTTAGTCAGAAGTTCCTGGTGTACAGGGGCGATCTCCCGGTAGGTTGCCGGATGTGCCTCAATCGTTCTGGCATCGATCCCGACCAGGATCACGCCTTTCCGTACCAGGTACCGCGCACCATCAACCCCCAGCCCGGGCTGTTTGCCCAGGTAAGTGTCCTTGTCACTCCAGAGTTTGGGAAGCCAGCCTGTGTGGAAGATAACGACATCGCCCTCTCGTATTTGAATACCCTGTGCTTTCGCCGCGCTGGCAATTTCTTCACTGTTGAATTCGGTGCCGGCGTCCAGGGAGTCGCGACCATAATATGTCGCCATGTCCAGTAAGACCCCGCGAGACACAATGGGTGGCAGAGCTTCCATACCATATCGCAACAGACCACCAAGAGATAACACCTGGGATTCCGTCGCCCCGTTGTAATAAAGACGACCCATGCCGGCATGACCCAGCCCATCGATTGTCGTCCCCAGCCCATCGTTGGTCAGAATTGTACTTTCATTGGCAGTAAAATTATTCGGCCCAAGCTCTACAGGGGTCATTGGATAGGTCTTTACCCTGTAAAACCGGCTGTGACGATCAGTTGATGACTCGTTCGTTTCTATTGCCAGTGAATACACCTTTCCTCGATCAATAAGTCTCGCCGCGTTCAGGACTATTTCATTGGAGAGGTTATTCAATGCACCAATCGTATCATCAGGACCGTACCTGGACGGGTACCACGAGGTCTCGGCAAAGGTTGCTGCCGGCAGCAAAACTGCAATAACCAACTTGACAAGATGACGAGTCCAATCAGTGTAACGGGGTATCGCTTTAAGCTGTTTGAAATAATGTGGAGTAATATATAAGGAAACCATCAGTCTTCTCCGGTCGGAATATGGCAGTGATTATCGAATATACGCGCATTACGATCATATTACAGATGAATGACGAACATGAGGTGGTTAAATGATGACCATGGGATATTCAATATGAGAGTGCAACCGATCGGATACTTGGTGCTAATACTGATTGCCAACGCTGGGGCTATTGCTGCAGATGATCCGGCTCGCAACTCCGGTAGCGCGGGTGAGTATCGCGGAGTCGTCAAACGGACGGAAATGACGCTCTGGTCGGCGTTGCTTACCGGCCCGGGAGGTGAGCGGGGCCTGGCTGTGATGTTCTTTCCGTCCGCCGAGCGCCAGGCGCAGGCGGACCGTCTCAGGAGTCTGACCGGAGCCCTGCTTGCCCCCGGGCAGGACAGGTGTAAGCTTGAGGATGCCTTCGAGCAGGTATACCGGCCCGGTGACGGCGTTCGTGCAGGCCTGGTGCTGGTGCAAGGCGCCTGGGAGCAACGGCCTGCTCTGAAAATGCGCCGCTATCCGGAAGGCTACTGGATGATAAACGACGAATACTCTTTTCTGCGCGGACGGGAATACATGGTCAAGGAAATAAGACTCGACTCCGGTACGGGTAAACTGGACTCACTTCAACTTACGCAAACAGGCTTCATCCAGAACTTCTTCGACAATCCCAGGTTGCGGCTCACCAGGAATGAAGCGGGGAACGCCGATGTTGAGCTGCTCGCGGATTACGTCAAGGCCAAATATGCCGCTCGGAATGCGCTGAATGCATTCTTCGAGAACATCCCGCAGAAGTCTGTGCTGCCCTGTCCCTGACACGTGCAAAAACGCCATAACATCGTCCTGCTCTGTTTCTGCGCCGCGTTTATCTGCTATATCGACCGGGTAAACATATCGGTCGCCATTATTCCCATGCAGGAGGCCTTCGGCTGGTCGGATACCACCAAGGGGTTCGTGCTTTCCTCCTTTTTCATCGGTTACATGATCCTGCAAGCGCCCAGCGGTTGGCTGGCGAATAAAATCGGCGGCAAGTTTGTTCTTGGCTTTGCCGTGTTGTCATGGTCTGTCTTTACCATACTGACACCGGTTGCAGCGATGATATCGCTTCCCCTGTTAATTGCTGTCCGCATCGCCATGGGTCTGGGTGAAGCGGCGATGTTCCCTGCCTCTTACAGTCTCTTTTCACGCTGGGTTCCCGAAGCTGAGCGCTCCCGTTCCATGGGGTTCCTGGCCAGCGGGATACCCCTGGGCACCTTGTTTGCGTTGACTACTACAGGCTGGATCGTGTCCCGTTACGGCTGGCCCTCCGTATTTTATACTTTTGGTCTGGCCGGTCTGGTCTGGGCTGTCTTCTGGTATTACAAGGCAACCAGTTATCCGGGCGAGCATCCCGGGATTACCGCTGAGGAACTGGAACTGCTGGGCAATTCATCAGGCAGTAAGCAGGAGGCCGCAAGCATTCCCTGGAAAAAACTGTTGTCACACCGGGCCGTGCTGGCCGTATTCGTTAACCATTTCTGTACAAACTGGGGCATCTACATGATGCTTGCCTGGTTGCCCAGTTACTTCCGCGACGCACAGTCCCTCAGCGTTACGAGCGCAGGGTTCTATTCTGCTGCGCCATGGCTGACCATGTTCGTGATGACCAATATCGCGGGCTGGGCGGCCGACAGGCTCAGGACACGCGGTTACAGCTTGACCTTTGTCCGCAAACTCATGCAGTCCGCCGGACTGGCAGGCTCGGCCGTATTTTTCCTGCTTGCGCTGCATGCGGATACCCCTTTGATCGCGTTGTCGGTGATGTGCGGCGCGCTGGCGTTCATCGCGCTCACCTTCTCGGGCTACGTGCCAAACTTCCTCGACGTCGCGCCGCGCTACGCGGACGTCCTGGTAGGGATTTCCAATACGTTTGCCACCATACCGGGTATCGTCGGTGTTGCCCTGGCAGGTTGGCTGCTGGACCAGACCGGCAGTTATGCCGGAGTCTTTATGACTGTGGCCGCAGTTCAGGTATTCGGTGCAGTCATCTGGTTGGTGTACGCTACGGGCGAGAAGATAATCGACTAGTCCTCTTCGGGCCGGCGCCGGGTTGAAGGGTTGTCAGCCGGAATACCTGTCCCACTGGCCCAGCGCTTTGCGGCAGGCCTTGGCCAGGTAGAGCGCGTCGGTACCCAGTGCAAATAACTGGGCGCCCTGTTCCTTCCAGTAGGCCAGGGGTTCTTCCTGCAGTGCCAGGATGCCGAAGTGTACGGCGTTGTTACGGCACACTGCCAGCGCCCGTTCGCCAATCTCGCGGATGCGCGGGTGGTGCATCTCACCGGGTATCCCGAGCACCTGGGACAGGTCACCCGGTCCAATGAAGATGAGATCGACCCCGGGAACGCCGGCAATGTCATCGATACACTCCACCGCCTCCATGGTCTCTATCTGGATCATAACCATGATCTCCCTGTTCGCTGCGGCGGCATAGTCGAGCATATTTGCCCCGTAACCGCTGGCGCGTCCCGGTCCCAGCCCGCGTATGCCGTCAGGCGGATAGCGGCACAGGGATACGGCCTGTTTTACGTCGGCAACGGAGCGGATGCGCGGGAACAGAATGCCTTCGGCCCCGCCGTCCAGGGCCCACTGCACATTCGCCGCGCTGACTTCAGGCAGTCTTACCAGCGGAGCCGCGTGACCGCGATCGACAGCTCTTAACATCTCCAGCGTGGTATCGGGGCCGATGTTTGAATGCTCGGCGTCTATCAGCAGGAAGTCAAACCCGGCGTGCGACATCAGTTCTGCGGCATCGGGCGATCTCAAGCCGAGGAACGCGCCGGCCACGGCCTGGCCGGCTTCCAGTTTATCCTTGAGACTCACTTGTCCTGCTGAGCGATGTGGTTAAGACCCCGTTTGACCAGTGTCTCGACCATCTGCCGCCGGTAAGCGCCGCCGGCGCGGAAATCGTCGATGGGCCGGGCTTCCCGGGCAGCCATCGCCGCCGCCGCTCCTATCGTGACCTCATTCAAGGGCTCTCCCTGGAGCAGGTTTTCGGTTTCCCGGGTGCGCATGGCTACCGGCGCAACTGCGCCCAGGGCAATACGCGCCCTTTCGACCCGGCCCTGGACCAGTTTGACCGTCATGGCGATACTGACAATGGAAATAGCGTCCGCCTTGCGCTTTCCCAGCTTGTAATAGAACCAGCGTTCGTCTGCGGCAGGACAGGGAAACTCTACAGCCGTGAGCAGTTCGTCGGGACGCCGTGCGGTTCTGCGCACTCCCAGGAAAAACTCAGGCAACGGCAAGGTGCGAATACCACCGGCTGCGCTGTCAAGCTCTACCGTTGCATCCAGCGCCAGCAGGGGAGGGGAGATGTCTGCAGCCGCCGACGCATCGCAGATATTCCCGCCGACCGTAGCGAGGTTGCGGATAAGCGGGCCGGCAAAAGCGATGCACATGGGCTTCATCAGGCCTTCGATTGCGCCGCCTGGCTGCCACTCGAGCAAACGGGCAAAAGAGACGCCTGCTCCCATGCGAATGGTACCGTTAGCAGCCGATATAGGCATCAGCTCCTCAAGACGGGTCAGGTCCACTACCAGGTCGGCTTCAAGCGGCGCGCGTTTCAGGTTCACCATGATATTGGTGCCGCCTGCCATGGGCATTACACGGCCGGGTCGCGCCAGCGCGTCAAGGGCCTCCGCAACATCGCGGGGTTGGGTAAACTCGAAATTATTGGCCATCAGTGCGGCTTGCGATGAGAGTAGATACCTGTTCCGGCGTCAGTGGCAAGCGCTGTACGTCGACGTCCAGGGCATCAGCCAGGGCATTGGCAACCGCACCTGTAGGTGGAGCGATCGGCGGTTCGCCTACCCCTTTGACTCCCATCGGGCCTTCAATTGCAGGTTGTTCCACCAGGATCGTCTGCATGGGCGGCATGTCCTCGGCTGAAACAAGCAGGTAATCGGCAAAGCTGGGGTTCAGCACCTTGCCGTTCACTTCACGCAGTTCTTCCATCAGCGCCAGCCCGAGACCCATGGCAACGCCGCCCTCGACCTGTCCTTCACAGCCGGTGGGGTTGATTGCCTTGCCAACGTCGTGGGCGGCAGCGTAACGCGTCACGACAATTTCGCCGGTGTCATCATCCACGCTCAGTTCCACCGCGTGGGCACAGAAACTGGGCGCGGGGAAAGCGCCGATGGGATGGGGCTTTGTGGTTGGCGGCGCATCGTCCAGGATCGATGACACTCCGATCATCGGTCCGCCGTGCTTCTTGTGGCGGTTATAGCAAATCTGCGCCAGCGCCACTGAGTTTGACCGGTCGCCACGCACGAAAATCCGGCCGTCTTCCAGCACCATATCGTCCACCGCTGCCTCCAGCTGTGCGGCTGCCTCCTCGAGCAATTGCTGCTTGAGGTCCTGCGCCGCTTCGTAGGCCGAACGGGCGATAGTGAACGTCATGCGGCTGCCGCCGTGACCGTGGTCCCAGGGCAGGGTGTCGGTGTCTCCGCGCACCAGCTGGATGGATTCGGCCGGGACGCCAAGGCCTGCAGCCGCCATCTGCAGCACGCTGCTGCTCAAACCGCCGGTGCCCATGTCGACACAGCCGGAGACAAGGCGGAAGGTTGCGTCTTCATTGGTTTCAATCAGTGTCTGTGTTCCCCAGGTGCCGCTGACCCACCAGTTGCAAGCCAGTCCTTTTCCCGTGCCCGGCGGGCAGGTCTCGTCCCAGTCCACGGCCGCTGCCGCCTTCTGCAGGCATTCCTTGATACTGACCGCTTCCAGTACCTGACCGGTACAGGTGGTGTCGCCGTTATCCCAGGCGTTCTTCAGGCGGAATGCCAGGCCATCCATCCCGACTGCGCGCGCCACCTTCTCCATGTGGGTCTCTACTGCAAATGCCATCTGCGGACCTGACGGACAACGGATGGAGCCTTTCGGCACGTTGTTGGTATAGGTAACCAGGCCGGTAATGTCCAGGTTGGGTATGCGGTAGGGGCCGCCGGCCATCAGGCTCCCCAGGGCCGCCGTATTGGGGCCGTACGGCCCGTAGGCGCCGGTATTGAACAGCATGCGCACCTGCTGCGCGACCAGGGCGCCATCTTTCCTGACGCCTGTCTTGATCGTGACTTTTGACGGATGGCGCAGCAGCGCCGCCGTCGCCATCTCTTCGTCCCGGGTCAGGGTCATCTGCACCGGCAGACCCGATCGTTCGGCGAGCAGCACCACGTAGGGTTCAAGGACGGGATACAGTTTGCCGCCGAAGCCGCCGCCGATGTGGGTCGGGATAACCTTGAATGAACTGATCTGCCGTTCCAGCGCCCGTGCAAGGTAGCTGCGCACTGCGAAGGGCTTCTGCGTGGTAGTCCAGATCGTGATACGTCCCGCAGGGTCCGCCATGGCCGTTGCACTGTGGGGCTCTATCGCGCCGGCATGGGCTTCCGGCGTGTAGTAGGTGCCCTCTACAACCTCGTCAGCTTCGGCAAACCCCTGTGCAACGTCTCCTTCTCCGACTTCCAGCCGATAGCACAGGTTGCCCTTGCGTTTCGATTCCCAATCGAACTGGTAGGCGTTCGGGTCATCATGCACCAGGGGAGCATCCGGGGACATGGCTTCTTCGGGGTCGAATACCGCAGGCAGTTCCTCGTATTCAACCTTCACCATTGAAGCCGCTTCCCGGGCAATATCGGCCGTGACAGCCGCGACTGCGGCAACAGGTTCACCCAGGTAGCGCACCTTTTCAAGTGCGAACACCCGCTGGTCGTGAAGTTCGTAACCGTAGTATCCCATTTCGATGTCACGTCCCGTCACCACGGCTTTAACCCCCGGCAGGTTCAATGCCTCCGTGGTATCGACGGACAAAATTCTTGCATGCGCATGGGTGCTGCGCACCAGCGCCCCGTAGATCATGCGCGGCAACTGGACGTCTTCGGCATACACGGCGCGGCCGGTGACTTTTTCCACCGCATCGGTACGCACCATGCGGGCGCCGATTGCATCGTCATTGCCGTCAGCAGCCTGCGCCTGCAGTGAGCCATCGCACAGAGCCTGTGCGGCGTCAAATATCTTGGTATAGCCGGTACAGCGGCACAGGTTACTGGAGACGGCGATCCTGACGTCTTCTTCACTCGGGTTGGGGTTACCGTCAAACAGGCCTTTCAGCGAAAGGACCATCCCGGGGGTGCAAAAGCCGCACTGGATGCCGCCGCTCCGGACCATGGCCTGCTGTACGGGGTCCAGTATGCCGGGTTCGCCCAGCCCTTCGATGGTAGTGACGTCCCGGCCTTCGGCCTGGAGCGCCAGTACCATGCATGAATTTACCGCGTTGCCGTCCAGCAATACCGTGCAACTGCCGCAATCCCCGGTACCACAACCCTCTTTCGTACCGATCAGACCCAGGTCCAGGCGCAGCGCATCGAGCAACCGGGTGCGCGGGGTGACTTGAATGGATTCCTGCTGCTTGTTGACAGTGAAGTTGAGTGCCTGTTTTTTCATTGCAGGTATGAGTGTACTGCCTTCAGCACCAGGGTCCAGGTAGAGGTGTTCGGGTTGATCACTTCGAAGTGCCCGGAGTCGGGCGCCATGACGCGATCCATCATATGGTCGCCGATAGCGCGTGCTGCCGTGAAGTACTCTTCACCGTATGGTGTCCAGTCCGAGTCATGCACGCCCATGAGTACGGTATGCGGGACACCGATCGGCGCCATGCGCGCGGGTTCGACATAGGCATAGCGGTCGGGCCGCTCGGCCGGCGAACCATCCATCAGCTTGTCGATCACCATGTCGCAGACGCCGTGCTGATGAAGCCGGGTGAGTGCCGGCGCAGGCGCCAGCGCCACGACACCGGCGGGTTGCAACGGCTCAGCCTGGTATAAATCGTGGCGGGGCGGAATTTTTGCCCGCGCACCGGCCCACAACGCCAGGTGGCCACCGGCTGAATGGCCCATTACGACCACCTGCGACAGGTCAAGCGGATAATCATCGGCCAGATGCTTCAGGTAGTCGATGCCTGAGCCGATGTCGAGTAACAATCCGGGGTAGGTTCCCCCCGGGTTGCCCACGCGGCGGTATTCCAGGTTCCATACGGCAAGGCCTTTTTCACGCAGCGCCCAGGCCAGGGGTCGCGTAGTGGTGATGTCGTACATGGCCAGCCAGCAACCGCCGTGGATGAATGCAACGACCGGGAAAGGTCCGTCGCCTTCAGGCACATGCAGTTCGCCGAACTGCAGGGGATCGTCGCCATAGGCGATCTTCATGCCCGGTTCGCCCGACGACAACTCTGCCAGCAGGTCATCCACCGTCATAATATCAGGCTCTGCAGCGGCCGGTCCCGACAACAACCACAGGAACAGCATTCGGGTTACGGTTTTCATTATCATGTTACTCCCCTCTGGTTTGCGCCTAATGTAGCATAACAGGATGAAACGGTTGAAAGTATAACCGTCCTGTACTTGTCACTATCTTTTAATCTTCTCCCTGTATATGATACAACAACCCGTATTCACAGGAGAGTCCATGTCGACACGACCCGTTGCCGCAACTGAAACGCTGACAGCCGAAGAAATCAGGGTGCGCGCGGAGTCGATCACGGAAGACCTGAAAAAATACGCAGACCGGGCAGAAGCTGACCGGCGCTTATGCAGGGAAAGCGTCGAACTGATCAGGACCAATGGACTGTTGCGCACCGTCCAGCCCAGGTCCTGCGGCGGCCACGAACTGCCTTTTCGTTCCTATATCGACGTACTGGCGGCGGTGGGCGAGGGTTGCAGCGCAACGGCCTGGGTGCTGGGCGTATGGCATGCCCACAGCTGGCTGATGGGCCACTTCCCCGAGCAGGCGCAACGTGATGTATACGCAGATAATCCCGACACCTTCGTCTCCGCCGTCATAGCCCCCCGCGGCAAGGCAGTACGACAAAGTGACGGGTCACATATATTGAACGGCTTCTGGCCCTTCGGGTCCGGCTGCGAGCATTCGCAATGGCTGATCCTGGGGGCGGAAATATTCGACGAATCCGGTGAAAAGATCGACGAAGCAGACCTGTTGATGCCGACCACCGAGATAGACATACTGGGTGACTGGAACGTCGCAGGTCTCCAGGGAACCGGAAGCCACTCCCTGGTAGCAAAAGATGTCAGGGTCCCGGCGCATCGCTATCTTTCCCTGCCGCCGTTGATCGAACGGGAAGCGCCGGCCTACAAGGATGAAGGCACGGGTTGGGTTACCTTGTCACAGGCGGTACCGGTACTGGCCATTTGCCTGGTGGGCGGGGCGCTGGGGGTCGCCCGGGCGGCGTTGAAAGAATTCAAGCGGTTGATCCCCGGTAAACTGGTGCCGTATACGTCCCATGTCGCGGAAGACTGGATACCGGTACAGGCTGCGCTGGGTTCCGCTGCCGCGGAAATACACGCAGCAGAACTGGTCATGTACGGGATGGCGGATGATATCGACCGGTATGCCAGGCAGAACGAGGCCATGCCCATGGAGATGCGCGGACGCATCCGAATGGATTGCTGCCTGTCGGTAAAAATGCTGCTGGACGCGGTCGATAAACTGTATCACTATGCCGGAGCAGGGGCGCTGTCCCTGAAAAATACACTGCAGCGCGCCTCCCGCGACCTCCATGCAACGAATATGCACGCCTTGCTCATGTACGACGCCAGTGCCGAGATTTACGGCCGAATCCTGCTGGGAAAAGGTTCAAACTCGCCGATAATATAAACTACACTGACAGATGACATATGCTTAAACTCTACCATAACGATATGTCCACCTGCTCCCAGAAAGTCCGCTTCCTGCTGGTAGAGAAAGGGCTGGAATGGGAAGGCGTGGAACTGGACCTGCGCCGGGGCGATCAACAGCAGCCTGAATTCCTTAAAATCAATCCGAAAGGACTGGTGCCCGCCCTGGATCATGACGGCAATATCGTATCGGAATCGAATATTATCATCGAATACCTGAACGAGGTTTATCCGGACCCGCCGTTATTGCCGGCAGACCCGGCAAGCCGTGCGAAAGCGCGCTGGTGGATGAAAAAACTGGATGACGGAATGCACCTGGAAGTGGCCGTCCTGAGTTTCGCGATCGCGTTTCGCCACCAGTTAATCAAGGCCTGTGGTTCGGATGAAGCATTGGAAAAACATTTTGCCGGCATCAGGGATCCGTATATCCAGGAGGTGCAGAGGCAGGTGGTGCCGCACGGGACTGATTCACCGCGTTTTGTCCAGGCTGTCCTGCAATATGAAAAACTGTTAGCCGAGATGAACCTCGCCCTGGCGTCGAACCGGTGGCTGGTGGGAGACAGCCTGTCCCTGGCCGATATCGCCTATTCTCCGTATGTGACGCGCCTTGATCATCTCGGTCTTGATGGGTTGTGGGCTGATAAGCCGCATTTTGCCGGCTGGTATACACGCCTGGCGCAGACCAGGGGATATCGCGAGGGCGTATCGAACTGGTTCAACCGGAAATACCTGCCGTTAATGAAACAGGCCGGGATGGAGGCATGGCCGCGGGTGGCCGGGATCAGGGATGAGGCGCGCGCGGCATGACTTGCCTGTTGAAGGCGCCGGTATTTCTTGTTTGAAGAGGGTGGCCAGGAATTAATACACTGAGTAAAGCTTACCCGGGCAGGCCGCGCGCCGTTTTAGTCCACATCAATTTTCAAAACCCGCGTTACAACGAGGAACTGCACGAATTCGTGCGCTTGACCGAGTCATCCGGTCTGTTCCCTGCAGAGACGATTACCGGCAGCCGCTCCAGGCCCGATGCCAGGTTATTCATCGGTTCAGGCAAGATGGAACAGATCAGGGAAACCGCCCGGCAACATGACGCGGATGTGGTGATCTTCAACCACGGCCTGTCGCCGGCACAGGAACGCAACCTGGAACGTGAAATACATTGCCGCGTACTCGACCGGGTTGGTCTGATTCTTGATATCTTTTCCCAGCGCGCCCAGACCTACGAGGGCAAGTTGCAGGTTGAACTGGCGCAATTGCAGCATTTGTCAACAAGGCTGGTTCGGGGCTGGTCTCACCTGGAACGGCAGAAAGGCGGCATCGGCCTGAGGGGCCCGGGTGAAACGCAGTTGGAAACGGACCGGCGTTTGATCGGCAAGCGCATAAAGACAATCCGCGGCAGGCTGGATAAAGTTAAAAGCCGCAGGGCGCAGGGGAGCAGAGCACGCCGGCGCAACAATGCGGCGGTGGTCTCATTGGTGGGTTATACCAATGCCGGCAAATCCACTCTCTTTAACCGTTTGACCGGCGCCGATGTATATTGCGCCGATAAACTGTTCGCCACCCTGGACCCCGTCATCAGGAAGACCCGCCTGGCTGATAATGTGTCGGTGCTGTTCAGCGATACGGTAGGTTTTATCCGGCATATTCCCCACGACCTGGTGGAGTCTTTTCACGCTACGCTGGACGAGATTAAAAGCGCAGACCTGTTATTGCATGTCGTTGACATCAACGATGACCACCGGATGCGCATTGACGAGGTGAACAAGGTGATCGATGAACTGGGCGCACTGTCCATTCCGCAGATACTGGTTTTTAACAAAATTGACCAGGCCGGGATGACGGCGGAAGACGCCTTCCCCGGGATAAGGGCGGGCAACGGCAGCAACGGCGCCAGTGCGCGCGCCTGGGTCTCGGCACTTGCCGGAACCGGAATAAAGGAGTTGAAACAGTTGATACACAGTGAACTGGAAACCGGCAGTACAGGCAATAGCGAACCCCCCGTCTTTCCTGCGCAAGCGGAGTAGTGGCACATGGATGTGCCGTCAACGGACCAAAGGATGGAAAGCCGGTGAATAAATCACCTTTCCAAACGTGTGCCGGAGTGTTGTGGTAAACTTTCTACCAGATTAGATTAACCGGAAATAACGGCAAGAGGTACGATATATGGCTTGGAACGAACCACCGGACAATAAAGGGCAGGACCCCTGGGGCAACCGCGGCAGGGATGAAGGTCCGCCTGACCTGGATGACATCGTCCGCAAGATGCAGGAAGGATTTGGCGGTTTATTCGGTGGAAAACCGTCCAAGCAGAAAAAAGAACGCAAGGGTTTCCCGTTTTCCTGGATGATCGTAGTCATCGTCCTCGTCCTGTTGCTGCTGGTAGACATCACCTACCTTATCGACCAACAGGAGCGCGGGGTCGTGTTGCGCTTCGGCCGTTACGACCAGACCCTGCAACCCGGCTTGAATTTTGTGATGCCCAGCCTAATCGACCGGGTCGTCACGGTAAACGTCGGCCAGGTGCGTTCCATTACCCACAAGGCGTCGATGTTGACCCAGGATGAAAATATCGTTGATGTCGAAGTGGCCGTGCAGTGGCGCATCGTTGATCCCGCAGACTTTATTTTTAACGTGAAAGACCCCGCGCTGACATTGCGCCAGGTGACGGAAAGTGCGGTGCGTGCGATCATCGGGCAGAGTGAACTGGACTATGTCCTCACCGAGGGACGCAGTGAGATTGCCCAACAGCAGCAGGAACTGATGCAGAAAATCCTGATTGACGATTACAAGTCGGGGATCCTCATCGTTACCGTTGAAATGCAGCCGGCAAAACCCCCGGAGGACGTTAAGGCCGCGTTTGATGACGCCATCAAGGCAAGGGAGGATGAACAACGCCTGGTCAATGAGGCGGAAGCATACCGGAATGATATCCTGCCGCGCGCCCGCGGCGCCGCGGCAAGGGTGCGTGAGGAAGCCAATGGCTACAAGGCTTCGGTGATTGCGAAATCAGAAGGTGACGCGGCGCGCTTTAACCAGTTGCTGGCGGAATATGAACGCGCGCCGGAAATCACCCGCAAACGCCTGTACCTGGAATCCATAGAATCAGTCATGTCCGGCACCAACAAGGTATTACTTGACGCAAAGGGCGGTAACAGTCTGATGTACCTGCCGCTGGACAAGCTGATACAACCACGGGGCACATCTTCATTAAGCCTGTCCCGGGAAGGTAGTTCTGACGGCACCACATCAGGATCAGACATTGCAGAACGTGCTGCAAACAGAGCACGAGGAGTAAGATAACCATGCTACTGCGTATCATCATACCTGTTGCCCTGTTGGCCGTTGTCACTTATTTTTCGGTTTTCAGGGTGCAGGAATACGAACAGGCCATCGTTTTCCAGTTCAAGGAGATCCAGCGATCCGATTACGAACCCGGCCTGCATTTCATGATACCCATCGTCAACAGGGCACAAAAGTTTGAAACGCGTCTGTTGAACCTGGACCAGGAACCACAGCGGTTTTTGACCGTGGAAAAAAAGGACGTGATCGTCGACTATTACGCAAAGTGGATTATCTCCGACGTTGAAAGGTTTTACATAGCAACGCGGGGAGGTGACGTACAGTATGCTACGGGATTGCTCGGGCAGAGGATCAATCGCGCCCTGCGCGATGAATTCGGAAAACGTACGGTCCAGGAAGTGGTCGCAGGTGAACGCGGTGAAATCCTGGATGTTGTTCAGACAACAACAGAACAGCTACGGGATGAACTGGGGATTACCGTGGCAGACGTCAGGACCAAGCGAATTGACCTGCCCGAGGAAGTCAGCAACTCGGTCTATGCCAGGATGCGGGCTGAACGGACCCGGGTGGCAAAGGATTTTCGTGCGCGCGGTGGAGAGGCAGCGGAACGAATCCGTGCCAATGCGGACCGTGAGCGTGAGATCATCCTGGCCAACGCATACAAGGATGCGGAAACCGTGCGCGGTGAAGGCGATGCCCGGGCAACAGATATCTATGCCCGCTCATTTGGCAAAAATGAGGAGTTTTATGCTCTGTATCGCAGCCTCAATGCCTACAGGACAAGCTTCAGCAGCAACGATATTCTCGTGCTTGAACCTGATTCTGACTTTTTCAAGTATTTCAACCAGTCTGTGGGTGAGTAGGCGGGAGATAGCGCAACGGTTTTTACCATCCGAAGCTCACGAAGGGATGCCTGTGAAATTCCTTGCCGCCTGATACTGGGGACCATGTGGACTGAACTGTTGAGCGCCGTTGCGCTGGTCTTCATCCTGGAGGGAATTCTGCCCTTCGTAAACCCCAACTGGATGAAACGGGTATTTCTTGAGGCGTCCCAGATGGATAATTCGACCTTGCGCTTTATCGGCGTCAGTTGCATGTTAATCGGTGTGGTTATGTTGTATATCGTGCGCTGAAGTGGCGTGTCTTCCTGACATCCTGTCCAGGTCGTGAGATAACAGAGTATGCCCGAAAGAAATAAATGGCTGTTGCCCGAAGGGATTGAAGAGGTGCTGCCGCCGCAGGCCGCACAACTTGACAGCCTGTGCCGCCGCATCATGGACCAGTTCGCCGGCTGGGGATACGAACTGGTAATCCCGCCGTTGATAGAATACCTGGACACTTTATTTACCGGCACCGACGATGACCTTGAGTTGCAGACTTTCAAGGTCACCGACCAGTTGAACGGCAAGTTGATGGGGATACGGGCCGACACCACACCCCAGGTTGCGCGTATCGAAGTACACAACCTGAAGCGCAACCGCCCGAGCCGTCTGTGCTATATCGGCACCGTGTTGCACACCTTGCCGGGCGGTCCCGGCGGCACGCGCTCCCCCTTGCAGGTGGGCGCGGAACTCTACGGTCATAAAGGCTGCGAAAGCGACGCTGAAATCCTCGCCCTGATGCTCAACACGCTGAAACTTGCCGGCCTGAAAGACATACACGTCGATATAGGACACGCGGGGATACTGCAAGGCTTGATCAAACCGCTGGAATTGACTGCCGAGCAGGAAAACAGCGTTTTCGCCTGCGTGCAGCGCAAGGCGACGGACGAACTGAAAGACACGCTGGCGGACTGGTCCTGCGCGGGCAAAACCGCTACGGCCCTGATCGAACTGATGGATCTGGAAGGTGACGCAAGCATACTGGATGAGGTCAGGGCTGTCCTGAAACCTTGTTCTGATGAATTATGCGGCTACGTGGACGAGTTGGGGAAAATCGCAAAACTGACCGCGCTCCAGGTACAGGATGCTCCCCTGTATTTTGATGTGACTGAATTCCAGGGTTACCACTACCATACCGGTATGACGTTTGCCGCTTACGTGCCCGGGGAAAGCCACGGCATTGCCTTCGGCGGACGCTATGATGAAATCGGCAAGGCATTCGGCCGGCCCTGTCCCGCAACCGGCTTCAGTACTGATGCGTACAAGTTGTTTGAGTTGACGCCCCATCCGTATGAGCCGGAAAAAGGGATCCTTGCGCCACAGTCCGAGGTGCCGGGCCTATGTGAACTGGTGGACAAATTAAGGGGCCAGGGCGAGATCGTGATTTACGACCTGCCCGGCAGGACGGTGGCTGCGCGTGATCTTGATTGTGACCGGGAAATCATCCTGGAACACGGACACTGGCGCGTCAGGGAGATTTAAGTGACTTTTGCCTGCGTCGATACACTTCCGGTACAAAGATGGGTAATACCATAGTCGTAATAGGCGCCCAGTGGGGTGATGAAGGCAAGGGCAAGATCGTCGATCTGCTGGCTGAACAGGTGCAGGCCGTGGTCAGGTTCCAGGGCGGACACAATGCCGGTCATACGCTTGTCATCGACGGAGAGGAAACCATACTGCACCTGATCCCGTCCGGGATTCTGCATGAAGGGGTGCGCTGTTTTATCGGCAACGGGGTGGTGTTGTCGCCGCGTGCCTTGCTCGATGAAATTAACATGCTGGAACGGAAAGGGATACCGGCGCGGGATAAACTGCATGTCAGTGAAGGCTGTGTGCTGTTGCTGCCGCATCATATCCTGCTGGACCATGCGCGTGAACAGGCCCGCGGCACGGCAGCCATCGGCACGACGGGCCGCGGTATCGGACCTGCATACGAGGACAAGGTGGCGAGGCGGGCGTTGCGACTCTGTGATCTTGCCGACAGGGATGCTTTTGCGGACAAGTTGAAGGAGACCCTCGAATACCATAACTTCATGCTGAAAAACTACTACCGTTCCGACACGGCGGATTACGCACAGACCCTGGATGAAATCCTGGGACTGGCCGAGGAAATCAGTCCGATGGCAGCGGATGTAACCGGCATGTTGTATGAGATAAGGCAAAGCGGCGGCAACATACTGTTTGAAGGCGCACAGGGGACGTTGCTTGACGTGGACCACGGCACTTACCCGTTCGTCACCTCTTCGAATACCACCACGGGCAGCGCTGCGACCGGCTCAGGTGTCGCCCCCGCCAACTTTGATTACGTACTGGGAATAACCAAGGCTTATACAACCCGGGTCGGCTCCGGCCCGTTCCCGACCGAGTTGACCGGCACGGACGGTGCGCTGTTGCGGGAGAAAGGGCAGGAATTCGGTGCAACAACCGGCCGCCCCAGGCGCTGCGGATGGTTCGATGCCGTGGCATCGAAACGTTCGGTGCAACTGAACGGCCTGTCGGGTATCTGTATTACCAAACTCGACGTACTGGATGGCCTGGAGCGCGTGAAGATATGCAGCGGATACCGGGTTAACGGCAAAACCCATACCGTACCCCTTGCCGGCGCAATGGATCATTGCGAACCCGTTTACGAGGAAATGCCCGGATGGCAGGACGTGACGAGAGGGATGACGGACTTCACTGCTCTCCCGGCAAACGCCAGGGCCTACCTGAAGCGCGTAGAAGACCTGTGTGAGGCGCCGATCGCCATGGTGTCCACGGGGCCGGACCGTTCGGAGACAATTATGATGGAGAACCCGCTTGTGCAGTCAATTACGAATTAGGAATTACGAATTAGGAATTGTGGACAAATTAACCGTTTAATTCGTAATTCTTAATTCGTAATTCCTAATTCGTAATTATTACCCAATCTGGTGCCGAGGAAAGGACTTGAACCTTCACGGGGTTGCCCCCACTAGCACCTGAAGCTAGCGCGTCTACCAATTCCGCCACCTCGGCATGGGCGAGACCCGGTATTTTAAACCGGGCTGTCGGTCAATTGCGTGTACAATCGGTTTTTTACCAGGATGACGGACTTTACCGTTACAGGTATGTAGTGTCAAATAGATATGGCAAAGAAAAAAAGAAAACAGGATTACCAGGTGTCGATTCCCGAACGGACTGAGATCAGCGATTTTTTGCACCGTTCGGAGGCGCCGCGCCAGCTAGCCGAGATAGCACGTGAACTGGGCATCACCAGTCCCGCAGGACGGGAGGCGCTGGACAAGCGGCTCAAGGCCATGTTGCGTGACGGCGAGATCATCCGCAACCGCCGCGCCGGCTACGGTCCTCTTGATAAGATGGACCTGGTGGCCGGACGGGTAATCGGTCACGCGGACGGTTACGGTTTTTTTCGGCCGGACCGGGGCGGCGATGACCTGTACCTGTCGTGGAAACAGATGCGCACCGTGATGCACGGCGATCACGTCGTGGTACGCTACGGCAGACTGGACCGTAGAAACCGCCGGGAAGCAGTAATCGTGGAAGTGCTTGAGCGTGTCAACCGGCAGGTAGTGGGACGCTTTCACAAGGAGGGCAGCGTGGCGTTCGTAGTGCCTGACAACAAGCGCCTCAACCAGGACGTTCTCATCCCGCCACACCACAGGAAAAAGGCAAAGTCCGGCAACTATGTCGTCACGGAGATCATCCGGCAACCGGATGGGCACACCCAGCCGCTGGGTAAAATTACTGAAGTGCTTGGGGATTCGGGCGCCGTTGACATGGCTACGGAAATAGCAATCCGAGCCTACCAGATTCCCCATCAATGGCCCGCCGATGCCGAACGGGAACTGGCCCGGTTGAAGAACACAGGACGGGATAAAACCAGGAAAGACTTACGCAACCTGCCGCTGGTGACAATAGACGGGGAGGATGCCAGGGACTTCGACGATGCGGTCTATTGCGAAAAGCAAGGTGGCGAATGGCGTCTCGTAGTCGCAATTGCCGATGTCTCACACTATGTCAGGCCGGGTACCGCGCTTGATAAAGCCGCCCTGGAACGGGGCAACTCCGTCTATTTCCCCGACCGTGTCGTACCCATGCTGCCGGAACTGCTGTCCAACGACCTGTGCTCTCTCAAACCGGACCAGGATCGGCTTGCCATGGTGTGCGACATGCATGTCAACCGGCTGGGTCGCATTAAACAATACCGTTTATATCCCGCTGTCATTAAATCCAGGGCCAGGCTGACGTACGGCCTGGTAGCCGATATTCTCGAAAGCGCAAAAGGACACAAGAAATACACGCACATTGTCCCTCATATAAAGAATTTGCATGAGTTGTTCAATATCATGCACCAGAACCGAAAAAAGCACGGGGTGCTGGATTTTTCATCTACCGACGTCAGGCTGAATTTCGATGAACAGGGCAAGGTGTCCGATATCAGAACCGTTGAGCGCAACGACGCCCACAGGATGATCGAGGAATTCATGCTCGCAGCCAATGTCTCTGTAGCTGAATTCCTTTTGAAAAAGAAAATGCCGTGTATTTTTCGCAACCATGCCGCACCTGACGAGGAGAAGATCAACGATCTGCACCAGTTCCTGGCTGATTTCGGTCTGCAGCTTGAAGGCAGCCTGGACCCTGCAACAAAAGACCTGGCCAGGGTCCTGGAACAGGTCAAAACCAGGGAAGACCGGCACCTGATCGAGACGGTGTTGCTGCGCAGCATGACACTGGCGGTGTATGAGGGCAGGAATAACGGTCATTTCGGCCTCGCTTTTGATCACTATACGCATTTCACTTCGCCGATACGGCGTTACCCCGACCTGCTGATCCATCGCGCCATCAGGCATGTCCTGGAAAATATGGGCTATGAACACAACAGTGAAGATATGCACCAGCTCGGTGTGCATTGTTCCATGACAGAGCGCCGGGCTGAAGAAGCTGTCAGGGACGTAGTTGCGCGCATGAAATGTGAGTACATGCAGGACAAGACAGGCCAGGTCTATGAAGGAATTGTCTCCGGCGTTACCGGGTTCGGCCTGTTCATCGAACTGGTTAACATATACGTCGAAGGCCTGGTGCATATATCCGCGTTGCCGGCTGATTACTATCACTTTGACCCCGTATCCCATTCACTTTCAGGGGAGAGAGCAGGCAGGAAATTTTTTCTTGGCGACCGGATTAAAATTGAGGTGCTGAAAGTCAACGTGGATGAGCGGAAAATCGACTTTGATTACATCGGGTAATGCCAGCCAGGAATATTGAAATCATCTGCGGTTACCATGCAGTGAGACATGTCCTGTCCGAACGGCCGCATGATGTGCTGGACATTTTTATCGCACAGAACCGGAGACAGTCAGCCAGGGTGGATGCCCTGCAAGCTGCCTGCAACGATGCTTCAATTCCGGTCCAGCACATTTCGCCCGTGAAACTGAACAGGCTGGCGGACATCAAGAATCACCAGGGCATTGCCGCCAGGTGCCGGAAGATCAGGGATAACATGCGGATGTCAGTGGCAGACCTGTGCGCCGGGAATCGGGAAACTGCTTCGATCATCCTCGTGCTTGACAGGGTCATGGACCCGCACAACCTGGGCGCCTGTATCAGGACAGCCGATGCGGCCGGGGCGCACGCAGTTATCATACCCAGGGACCACTCGGCCCCGTTGAATGCGACTGTAAAAAAAGCGGCAAGCGGTGCGGCCGAGACTATTGATGTCATCACGGTAACGAATATTGCGCGTAGCCTGCGGCAACTGCGGGACTCGGGTTATGCAATAATCGGGACAGCCGGTGATGCCGATAACAGCATTTACGAAACCGAGATAACGTTCCCGCTGGTTCTGGTCATGGGTCCGGAACAGAAGGGCCTGCGGCACAACACGCGCGAGCACTGCGACAGGCTGGTTAACATCCCCATGCATGGATCCGTTGAAAGCCTGAACCTCTCCGTGGCTGCCGGGATCTGCCTTTACGAATTAAGAAGGCGGGTCAAGACGGAGGGGTAATAGCAGGCAGCTCAAAAATACCGGCATTTCATACATCTTGCCTGTCGCATTTCGTTGTGAGACTATTTCACGGACACGGCAACTTAAAGGAGGAAATTCATGAGTGATCCACAATGTCCGCAAAAATATCCTTACGGGTTGGAGCTTGAGGCCGGCGTTTACTTCTGGTGCAAGTGCGGCGCTTCCGCCAACCAGCCTTTCTGTGACGGCTCACATTCCGGCAGCGACTTTACCCCGGTACGGTTTGAGTTGAAAGAAACGGAAACAATATGGTTGTGCGGTTGCAAGCGCAGCGGTAATGCACACCTGTGTGACGGCAGCCACAAAAACCTCTGACCCCAAATATCCAAATATCTCAGTAGCGCCCGGCCGTGGCGCGTTGCGCACCGTAGGGCAGTTGTTGTACGCCCCTGTTGGTATGGGAGCAAAGTATGCGCCAGGCGCTGATTAACACGTCCGGCCCGAACAGGCGCTCCCTGTGCCAGCCTCCTTCAGCAGAATAGAAATCATCCATGGCTTCCCGGGCGAACATGTCCTCGTTGTTGAATTTTTGCGGGACGAAATCTCGCCAGAGATATTTCATTTCATCGAAGAATGCTTTTTCTTCCTGTTCGTTCGTGACTTTTGAGCCCCAGCTTATCATGTACCTGTGAGTTCTTTCCGTCACCGGCACATACCACTCGAAATGGACAATGTGGGGAGCCGGGAAAGGGTCGACGCGTAATACGCCCGGCATCCAGATTCCTACTTCGGGGATCATTCCCTGCATTACCCCCGGCTCATCGGGTAGATATTGCGCCGATATTGTTTTGCCGGCAACCACGTCCACTTCCCAGACGGGTGTGCCGGCGCCGCGGATCAACCTGACACCGGAGGGTCCGCTGTTCTCACGCCCGCCGTTGACGACTTCCATGCCCTTGCTGTTATCCAGACCCGTGTCGCCCAGCACCGTGGGGACCTTGAAACCCCGCACCAGCGGGGAGTTCCTGTGCATGTAGGCATGGGCCGGGTCAAACCCGTTCTCCGCGCCCAGGCGCCAGTTGCAGTTCACTTCCTTGGCCCAGCCTTCCGGGTACATGATGAGGTCTTCGTCAAGGAATCCCGGCGGCACATCGTCTTCCAGATCTGCCGGTTCCCGGTCGCCGATGAATACGAACACCAAGCCCTGGATTTCCCTGACAGGGTAGGTCCTGATGTTATGGCGGCCGATGAGCGCACTCTGCGGATCGGTGACGATATTGATCAGCGCGCCGGTTTTCAGGTCGTAAGTGAAACCGTGATACCAGCAGGTAATCGTTCCGCTGGTGTAACACTCAGGCTTCTTTGACAGGGGAACACCTTTATGGATGCACTGGTCGTGAATGGCATGGACCTGCCCGTCGACCCTGCGGAACAGGATCCTCTCTCCAAGGATTACCTCGCAGCGAAAGTTCCCGACCGGCTCTCCATTGCCTGTGCTGGTGTCCGCCTCCTTGAGTTCATGGCTGAAGAAGGCGGGATACCAGTGGTTGCGAAAACCCAGTCCGGCAGCCAGGTAATCCTGCCAGGGCGATGTCTTCCCGTCACTCATTGCGTCTATGCAAGCGCGAGCAACTCCCTGGTGAACTGGCCCGTGGCCGAGGCCATGGGCACATGGTCGGTCGCGAAGCTAACGACTTTCTCGCAGGGCATACTTTGCAGCATCTTGCGCTGGTATTCGATGGGGATGGCCTTGTCTTCAAGGGCTTCGAAGTACACCCGTGGAACCCGGCCGAAATTTTCAGCGCTCAGCCGTAGCGGTGTCCCCAACGGTTTACGCGCCATCGGGCGTTGCAGTTCCATGGCTTTCTCTACCGCCGCGGCAGGAGAAGTGTTATAGATAATATCGGCAATATGCTTTTTCCTGAAAGTCACAACGCCATCATCCGAGACGTCACAATGGCTGATAACCGGTGACGGGATCGACTGTTTCCCCCAGAAATGTTTGGGTGAACTGCCATTCGGCAAAAGAAACGCAGCCACATAGACCAGGACCTTGATTTTATCGGGGCGGAACTCGGCGGCCTGGGAAATGGAAATGCCGGCCAGGCTGTGGCCGGCCAGCACAACGGGTTGCGTTTGCCGGTCCAGGACTTCGATTATCCGATCGCGGTAGCTGTCCAGGGTAATTTCCGATAATGGTGTCTGATCATTGCCCTGGCTGGGCAAATCAGGAGTAATAACATCATGTCCTGCCTGTTCCAGAGGCTCTCTCACGGGGTCCCAGTTCCAACCGCCGCCGAACGCCCCATGAACTAAAACAAATGTAGCCATATATGCCCTCCTGTCGTTACATATACCATCATCTGGGTATTCATTATAATATCTGTCCGGTGAAAATGCTTCTTGTGGTACGTCCCTGGTAAGGCCGTCAGCGCCGCAGAAACGCAATCCAGCGGTAGAAGTTGAGCAGACTCGACAGGGAAGCAGCGACGTAGGTCAACGCAGCGGCGGTCAGGATCCTGCGCACTATGGGTTCCGCGCTTACCGGCAGATAACGGCCTTCTATCAGCAAGGGCAGGGCGCGGTTGAAACTGGCGTCCCACTCGACCGGCAGTGTTACCAGGTGAAAAATCACGGGTAAAAACAGGATCAGGATGCCTGAGGCGAACATCAGGATGCCGACGAGAGGCGATTTAACGAGTAACATGACAAACGGGAAACTGACCAGGATGAACGATGCTGTTTTTTCGGTTAACGCGATGTACCTGGCAAGTTTCCAGCGCAGGTAAAGGGGCCTGAAACCGGTGTTATGCTGTAACGCGTGACCGATTTCGTGCGCGGCAATGGCAGCCGAGGTAAGGGACTTTCGTTCATAGACACCCTGGGACAGGCAAACGGTCCTGTTTTCCGGGTTGTAGTGATCGCCGCCGCTTTCAAGGGCCTCGACGTTATAGCCGGTCAGCTCCAGGCGGGTGATCAGATGCCGGGCCAGTTCGCCACCGGTGCCGGGCAACTCGTCCAGCAACGTGTCATAGCGCTTGAATACGTATTTCGTCCAGAGTTGAGGACCCAGGACCAGAACGAGCAACAAAATGAAGCCTGCTATACCCAGTAACATAATTACGAATTAGGAATTACGAATTAGGAATTAGGAATTAGGAATTGCAAAACCTTAATTCGTAATTCCTAATTCGTAATTGTTAATTCTTTATTGAAATGACTCCTTTACAGCGCTATCAATCAGATATAGAACAAAACAGGATAATACCTGATTCAGCCCAACGGGAGGTCGTTAATCGTACCCAGGCGCTGTATGAAGAACTGCTTGCTTCCGTGTCCGGCAACTCCATGAGGCGTTTTGTTGCCCGTTTTTTCACACGGCGGACGCCCACTGTGAAAGGCTTATACCTCTGGGGGGGAGTCGGCAGCGGCAAGACTTACATAGCCGACACGTTATTCGACTGCCTTCCCTTCAATGCCAAACTGCGGGTGCATTTTCATCGCTATATGCAATGGGTGCATACAGAATTAAAACAGCTCGAAGACGTTGAGGAACCGCTGAGACTGATCGCGCATAAACTGGCCAGGGATACGTCCGTAATCTGTTTTGACGAGTTTCATGTATCCGACATTACCGACGCAATGCTGTTGAGCGGCCTGTTTCATGAACTGTTTGCCCGGGGTGTGACCCTGGTCGCAACCTCAAATGAACACCCGGACCAGCTCTACCGGGGCGGATTGCAGCGGGAAAGGTTCTTGCCGGCAATAGAACTGCTGAAACGCTACACCAGCGTGGTCAACCTGGACACGGGTGTCGACTACCGTTTGCGTTACCTGGACAAGGCCAGAACCTACCACCACCCGCTGGATGCAGCCAGCGGGGAAAAACTTGCAGAGAGCTTTGCAATGATTGCCATGGACGGCACCGGGACAAATTCCCTGCTCGAGATTGAAGGACGGGAAATAAAGGTGAAACGGCTCGCTTCCGGCATTGCCTGGTTTGAATTTCACGACATATGTGACGGGCCGCGCGGTACGGCTGATTACATAGAGATAGCCCGGCAGTTCCAGACTGTGTTTATCGAAGGCATAACGCAAATGGATGACCTCGATGATGACCGGGCCAGACGTTTTATCACCATGGTGGACGAATTCTATGACCGTAACGTCAAGTTGATTGTCAGCGCGGAAACTGCAGCGCTTGAGTTGTATAAGGGGAAGCGCTTGGCGCAGCAGTATGAACGCACCGCCAGCAGGCTCATTGAGATGCAGTCCCATGAATACCTGGGGAAAGCGCACCTGCCGGTTTGATCACGGACAGCATTTGATATGGCCGCACCGGGACGCCGCGATGTTATGTTATTATGCTGCAGGTCCCGAGGAACAATAACAAGATAGAGGAGGTGTCATTGGTGTCCTATTCGACTGAAAATATCCGCAATATCGCCATCACGGGCCACAGTGGTTCCGGCAAGACAACGCTGGTCGAGACCCTGTTGCACAGCGCCGGTGCGATTAACCAGAAAGGGTCGGTAACGCGGGGAACAACGGTATGTGACTTTGACCCACAGGAAAAAACACACCAGCATTCACTGGACAGCGCCATATCCAGCCTGGACCACGGCGGCAGCCACGTTAACCTTATCGATACACCCGGATACCCTGATTTTATCGCGCGCGCACTGTCTGTCCTGCCTGCTGTGGAAACCTGTGCAGTACTCGTCAATGCCCAGTCAGGGGTCGAAATGGTCACCCGCAAGATGATGGAGCAGGCAGCGGACAGGGGCATGGACCGCCTGCTCATCGTAAATAAGATTGATGCTGAAGACGTTGACCTCGAGGCCATCCTGCAACAACTCAGGGAGGCTTACGGGAGCGAATGTCTGCCACTGAACTTGCCGGCTGATGGCGGGAAAGAAGTGGTCGACTGCTTTTTTCAGAATGACGGCAAAGAAACAGACTTTCTTTCCGTTGAAGATGCACATGTCAATATTGTCGACCAGGTGGTCGAACTCGATGAAGAACTGATGGAGCAATACCTGGAACAGGGGGAAGATTTCAGCCCGGAGCAGTTACACGAACCCTTTGAGCGGGCATTACGCGAAGGTCATTTCATACCCGTCTGCTTTGTATCGGCCGAAACGGGTGCCGGGGTTGCGGAATTGCTGGACGTTTTTGCCCGGCTGATGCCGAACCCGGGCGAGGGCAACCCGCCCCAGCTGTTCAGGGGGGAAGGCGATGCTGCAGAACAGATCCGTATTGAACCTGAACCGGACGGGAACGCAATAGCCCATGTGTTTAAACTCCATATTGACCCGTTTGTCGGCAGACTGGGCGCTTTCAGGATACACCGGGGTACGGTGACCAAAGACAGCCAGTTGTTTATCGGTGACAGCCGCAAACCGTTCAAGGTCGGACACCTGTTGAAACTGCAGGGCAAGGACCATATCGAAATCGACCGGGGCGTGCCGGGCGACATATGTGCCGTAGCAAAAATTGACGAGATCCATTTTGACGCGCTGTTGCATGATTCCCATGATGATGACCAGGTCTACCTGCAACCGGTCGATATTCCCGCCCCCATGTACGGCCTGGCGATACAGGCCAAGAGCAGGGGGGATGAGCAAAAGATATCCGACGCATTACACAAACTCGAAGCGGAGGATCAAAGTTTTATCGTCGAACATAATGCAGCTACAAATGAAACGGTCATTCGCGGCATGGGAGAATTCCACCTGCGCATCATGCTGGAGAAACTGAAAGACCGCCACAACGTGGAGGTCACCACCCGGCCACCGAAGATAGCCTACAAGGAAACCATTACGGCCAAGGCAGAAGGCCATCACCGGCACAAGAAACAAACGGGAGGCGCAGGGCAGTTCGGCGAGGTGTTCCTGAGAGTCGAACCGATGACCCGCGGTTCAGGTTTTGAGTTTGTCGACGCCGTAGTCGGCGGCGTGATCCCCAAACCCCTGATCCCGGCAGTGGAGAAAGGCATCCGGCAGGCGTTTGCCGGCGGCGCGCTGTCCGGCAACTCCATGCAGGACATCAGGGTGACGGTATATGACGGCAAGCATCACCCGGTTGACTCCAAGGAAGTGGCGTTTGTCACCGCCGGCAAGAAGGCCTTTCTTGACGCATTCCACAAGGCCAGGCCGGTAGTGCTGGAACCAATCGTGGACATCAATGTAACCGCGCCGAATGGCGCCATGGGCGACATTAACGCTGACATCTCCGGCAAGCGGGGACGTATCAGCAATACCATCGCGTTATCCGGCGGCATGACGACGATAACCGCCAGTGTGCCGCTTAGCGAACTGGACAGCTACCAGTCCCAGCTCAAGTCCATGACCGGAGGGGCAGGCTCCTATTCCCTCACCTTCAGCCATTATGACCCCGTGCCGGCAAAAACACAGAAAGAACTGATAGCTGCGCATAAACCCAGGGAAGACGACGACTGATCTGAAAACAAATTAGGAATTACGAATTAGGAATTACGAATTGAAGATGCCAGATCCCTATGTAGCTTGTTGTTGCTCGTAAAAAGCGGCAGCTTATTAGAAACAACCGCCATCACTGATGGCACATTCATTCCTAATTCGTAATTCCTAATTCCTAATTATATCTTTTTGTCATATAGATAGTCTAACTAAGCACTTTTCTGCATAAGTCTTCCCTGCTATCCTACCTCGCCGATTTGTCTGAGAGTTGTCACCAGTAGTTATGTACCAATACGATCAATACGATCAGCAGATAGTAAATGAACGGGTAGCGCAGTTTCGCGACCAGACACACCGCTACCTGGCCGGCGAACTCAGCGAGGATGAGTACCGGCCGTTGCGTCTGATGAACGGACTGTACATACAGAGACATGCGCCTATGTTGCGCGTGTCGATCCCTTATGGACTGTTGTCTTCCACCCAATTGCGCATGCTGGCGCATATTGCGGAGAAATACGACAAGGGCTACGGTCATTTCAGCACCAGGCAGAATATCCAGTTCAACTGGCCCAGCCTGGAAACCGTGCCGGATATACTGGCCGACCTTGCAAGCGTACAGATGCACGCAATACAGACCAGCGGAAACTGCATACGCAATATCACTTCCGACCACTTTGCCGGTATTGCCGGGGATGAACTGGAAGATCCCCGTCCTTATTGTGAGATCATACGCCAGTGGTCTACGTTCCATCCGGAGTTTTCTTTCCTGCCGCGCAAGTTCAAGATCGCCGTATCCGGGGCGGAAGATGACCGGGCTGCCGTGCAAATCCATGACATCGGCATCTACCTGGTCAGGGGGAATGAAGGTGAAGTCGGCTTCAGGATACTGGTAGGTGGGGGCCTGGGCCGTACCCCGTTCATCGGTACCTGCATACGGGAGTACCTGGAAAAACGGCACCTGCTGTCCTACCTGGAAGCGATCCTGCGCGTATATAACCAGTTGGGCCGGCGTGACAACATGCACAAGGCCAGGATAAAGATCCTGTTGAACGCGACTGGTGCGGAAAAATTCACCGATATGGTCGAAACCGAATGGGAGCGTATCAAGGATTCGGCACTGACGCTTGACCAGGCGGAGATAGATCGCGTCAAGGGGTATTTCAGCGAACCGGAATATGCTTCCCATGCCGCTGCCGATGCCACCCAGGCAAAGCGCCTGGTACTGCAAAAAGACTTTAAACTGTGGGTAGAACGCAATGTGAAGGCCCATAAAACACCGGGATATCGCGCAGTCTACCTGTCACTCAAACATCCCGCCACGGCGCCGGGTGATGCGACGGCAGCCCAGATGAACTTTATCGCAGACATGGCGGACAGGTTCAGCCATTCGGAAATCCGGGTGACCCATGACCAGAACCTGATCCTGCCCCATGTCAGGCAGGCGGACCTGTATCCCCTCTGGAATGCGTTGAAAAAGGAGCGGCTGGCGACGCCGAACATCGGCCTGCTGACCGACATGATATGTTGCCCGGGGCTGGATTTCTGCAACCTGGCCAATGCCGGTTCCATAGATATTGCCAAACAGATCAACGACAGGTTTGACGAACTGGATTACCTGCACGACATCGGTGACTTCCAGATAAAGATGTCCGGCTGCATGAATGCCTGCGGTCACCATCACGTAGGCAACATCGGCATCCTCGGTGTGGACAAGAAAGGCCAGGAGTTCTACCAGTTGACGCTCGGCGGCGCCGCCGGGAATCAGGCCCGGCTGGGAGACCGGTTAGGGCCCGCAATCGCGAAAAACGACGTGGCTGAAACGATAGATAAGATCCTGCAGGTGTACCTTGAACAGCGGGAAGGAGATGAACCATTCCAGGAAACGTACCTGCGCGTGGGAATCGATCCGTTCAAGACAAAAGTCTATGCTGAAGATAGCCGTAAACAGCCGGAGATGAAAGCCGTTGCGGGTTATTAAGGCAGGCAAGGTGCTGGAAGACACCTGGCAGAGGGTTGCCTCCCTCGAACAGGAGCAGGTCTTGGAAGATGGCGACTGGATAGTTCCACTCGACTACTGGCGCGTTAACCGGGAGCGGTTGCTCCGTCATAAAGGCAGGGTCGGGGTGTGCCTGAATGGAGACGACGACCTCGAACATATAGCCGATGCGCTGGACCAGTTGGAACTCATTGCCCTGGAATTTCCCAGGTTTACGGATGGGAGGAGTTATTCCCATGCCAGGACACTGCGTGATCGTTTCCGTTACCGGGGAGAATTACGCGCGGTGGGAGACGTGCTCAGGGACCAGCTGTTTTTCATGCAGCGCTGCGGGATCGATTCATTCCAGGTCCGGGAAGACAAGGATGCGGAAGATGCCTTAAAGGGATTGTCCGATTTTACCGTCAAATACCAGACGGCTGCCGACGGTTCACCGCCTGTTTACAAATCAAGACAACAGGCCGGGAAATAAAGCATTCAGTTCTTGAGTGAACTAATCCCCGTCTCCAGATCATCGTGGATGGTAAACAGGTTTACCAGGCCGCTGATTTCGAAGATCTTCATGATATTTTCGTTCAGGGAACACACTGCAAACGATCCTGAATTCTTGGCGAAACTTTTTGTCGCGAAAATAAGGACGCGCAAACCGGCACTGGAGATGTAATTAACTTCCGAAAAATTAATGATCATCTTGTTACAACCTTCTTTAATCTCTTCCATGACTTTGTCGTGGACCTGCCCTGAATTGGTCGCGTCGACTCGTCCCTTCAGATTAAGAATGACAATACCATCCTGATTGACTGTTTGGATCTCGCTCATTATTTTTCTCGTGCTTTAATAGGTATGCGTCCGGTATAAACCGGAAGCATTGTAACGGTCTTGGAGTTTAATTGTCCACCCATTTATTCATGCAAGTTGCTAATAATATATTATATAACCCCGAGTGACAAATTTATATCATAATGGTATAATCGGGCAAAGATTTCAGGTCGCTGATCATTGTTTTTCATTGGGGTTTGCATATGAGAAAAAAAGACGAAACTTTCAAATGGGAGTTGAGCGAGCTATCTGATCTGGCAAGTTTTTCCGACGATTTCAGGTCATACTGCGGAGAAAAGAAACTGGATGAGGGCAAGATCTTTGAGCTTGAACTATCCCTGGAAGAACTGATTGTAAACTCCTTTACCCATGGATACCAGGAAGGCGGTACAGAGGGGACCGTAATCGTGGAAGCCGAAGACACCGGTACAGACGTCAGGATAAGTTTGCGCGATCAAGCGCCGCCTTTTGACTTGTTCAGGGATGCGCCCGCACCGCGGCTTGGCGGGGAAGACCCTGAGCCGGAGCCAGGACAGGAACCGGTAACAGACCCGGTACTTGACCCGGGATTTGAAGCGGAGCCAAAACAGGAAAAAGTAGGGGGGTTAGGGATCCACCTGGTAAAAAGCCTGAATGACCGCGTTGAATACTATG
The DNA here is from genome assembly GCA_965207165.1 of Gammaproteobacteria bacterium. Classification (GTDB taxonomy): domain Bacteria; phylum Pseudomonadota; class Gammaproteobacteria; order Eutrophobiales; family Eutrophobiaceae; genus JAAXHV01. The sequence continues at coordinate 1,021,353 of OZ242265.1, forward strand.
GTTCACAGGACGGAAACATAGTAATCATCATCAAGTCGAAAGAATAATCACGTTACGCGCCCGGCGCGGCATTCCTGCTGCGGACAAACGCCTGCAGTGCCGGTTAAAGGCCTGTGTACTGGAATGACAGGATTGTGATGTCGTCGAATTGATCAGCCCGTCCGATAAAACGCACAACACTCCTGAACACGGCATTCGTCAGGTCTTCCGCGGCTTCAAATTCGTTTTTATCCAGCAATTCCTCTAACCGCTCATCTTCATAAAACTCGTCCCTGATATTCTGGGCCTCAGTCACGCCGTCGGTGTAAAACAGCACCATATCACCCTTCTCCATTTCGATGGTTTGCTGTTCAAATTCAATGCCTTCAAACGTGCCTACCAGAGGCCCCTGGATCTGTTCGAGGCAGATAAGTTCCCCGGTGCTCTTTTTGATAAACGGCAGGTTATGCCCGCCATTGGTTATGAGCAACCGGCCGGTTTTCAGGTCCACGATACCCAGCACCAGGGTTACAAACATATTGCTGTCGTTATTCAGGGACAGTTCCCGGTTGACCCTGGTAACGATGTCTTTCGTCTGGTCGGTCTGATCCAGTATCTTGGTGAGCAGTGCCTTGGTAACGGACATGAACAGGGACGCCGGTATGCCTTTCCCGGAAACATCCCCCACGCAAAAGTAGACTTTATCATCCTGTAACATGGAAAAGTCGTAAAAATCCCCCGATACACTTTGCGCCGGCTTCAGAAAGGCTTCCAGGTTGAACCCCTCGCCCTTGATTGGGTCGGGCAACATGTCCATCTGCACCTTCTGGCCGATCCTCAGGTCCTGGGCGAGCTTGTCATTATGTGACTTGATTGTCTTGAAGGCGGTCTTCATCTTCTCGTTGGCCCTGGCAACGTTGGTCCGGCTCCAGATGGACATCAGGGTCAGGGCCAGTATCAGTCCTGCCGTAATCCCGCTTCCCGCAAGGGCCTGGTTCGAGTAGGCCCTGAAGGTTGCAAAGGCATCCTGGCTCTTGAACTCATTGATGATGCCGAAACCATAAGTATTATCCCAGTTCCAGTATCCCACCACCTCGTCTCCGAGGTAGTTCTCATATTCGTCCAGTTCTCCTCCGGCCTCTCCCGCTACCACACTCCGCACGGAGATGGGCAGATTGGCTGTCCCTTCCGCTTTTCCATGTTGGCTGACGCTCATTCCCACCACTGTAGGAACGTCGGCGCCCACCCAGCCCTCGTCGTACATTTCCTCTTTCCAACGCGGTTCACTGACAAATCGCCCCTCAGCGTCGACCATATAAATCTCACCGTAATTCCCGGAGTATCCTCTTCTCAGGATTTTGGCCAGAATGCGCCGGGGCGATGCCATAATGAGAACAGCTCCCTTGTTTTCATCAATCAGGGAACCGAAAACGATATTCTGCGACAACAGTTCATCCTTTGCATGCCTGTCAGGAAAATTGATCACCGTTTTCCGGGTCGACATCCGTTCCATGAAGCCCTCGGGATAGGCAAAATATTTCCCGATCAGATCTGCGCGGTTACTGGAGAGCACGATGCCTTTGCGGTCGATAATCATGTAATTTTCAAACAGATCAGGATTGGCAATACTCGTATCTGCCCCAAATTTTCTCAGCCCTTCTTCAAGCGCGAAAGATTCCAGAACCTCCGTGTCGGTAATTATCGAAGCTGCAAACTCACCGTGCAGCATATGTTCCGGTTGTTCCTTAATCAGTTGCAGGGTTTCATTGGAAACCTGGCGGCCTACCGCTTCGGCAAACTTGGAAGTGTCCTGGGTGATCTGGTTTAACCAGTCTATGACTGCGCCGTGAGTGGCATCCAGGGTGAACTTCAACTCGTCCCTTACCTTGGCGTATGATTGAATTTTGTTCTCACTCAAAAACCACCAGGACAGGGCCAGTGTCATAAAGGTAACGACGACGGCTGCCACAAAAAGCGGCCAGCTATTCCAGAAATTCCTGAGGAAAAACACCAGGGAGGAAGTCTCCGCGGTTGTTTCCTGGCCTGCTTTGTCGGTGGCGGCAACAGACGCGGACTGTCTCCCTGCCAGCATGTCCCGTGGCGATCCCTTGCCTCCCGCACCAGGTGAAGGATACCCGCTGGCGGCCAGACGTTGCGCCAGTCGTGACTTGCCGCTATCCGTCCCTTTCTTTTTCAGGGACACCCACCCCAGGACAAGGGAAATCGATGCCAGCAAGGCGCTGAGGCCGAGGGTCAGCATCAGGACCAGGTTCACCCGGCGTTGCTTGTCACGATGGACTGCAACTTCGCCCGATGTCCTGTGGTCGATGGCTTCGAAAAAATCCTCCAGAGGCTTCATTATTTTTTCCTTGGCCTGGTGATACTCGTCACCGTGTAACAGATTGCGGGCCAGTTCCCTGTCGGGTCGACCCTGGGTGTAGCGTCCCGTACCGTCTTCAAAGAGACCCACCATGGCATTCATAGCCCGGTTTTCCAGGTTCACAAGTTCGTTCGATTCATTTTCCGTTTCCCGCAACAGGGCGAATTCGGTTTCCGTGAATTCTTCTTCTTTCATCAAGTCTTTCAACGGTATCGCCTGCGTATTTATCCTGGGCGGCATCCCTGTAGCGGCAACGAAATCCCAGTAGATATTGTGATAATCCGCAGGCCGTGGCGCTTCTCCACTCCTTATAGCCAGGATTTGGTCGAAATAGTTCTTGTACTTGTCGTCGCCGGTTACCGTATAAGTCCGCGCCATGCGGGTGAGGTCGTCCGAACTTTGCCGCAATTCATCGGCAAGCAGGTATGATTGATATCTTTTTTCAGCTGACTCGTGAATTTTTGCTTCGTTTTCAAGTACTTCGGTATACAGCACCAATGAAACCACCATCAGCGTCACGATCGACGCAAAAATAATCAGGAAGTTTTTTGTTATATCCATAGTGCGTGAAACCCGTAGGGTATGGGATTTTATGTCTGATTGTCAGGCATGCCGCGGCATGAAACTGCCGCGGCGTGCACTGTAGAACAGGTACTGAAGAAGGACGCTTCAGAAGGGAATATCGTCATCAACGAATTCACCACCATCACCGGTTGTGTTTCCCTGCGGTACGGGAGCGTTTGCGCCGGCCGGGTTACGCGCGGGGGCGGCTGCCGGGACAGGTTCCCGGGGGGCAGTCCTGCCATCCAGCATTTGCATTTCATTGGCCACGACTTCCGTTGTATACCTGTCATTTCCGTCACGGTCCTGCCATTTGCGGGTCTGCAAACGTCCTTCGACGTAGACCTTTGAGCCTTTACGCAGATATTCGGACACTATTTCCGCCAGGCGGCTGAAGAACACGACCCTGTGCCATTCCGTGCGTTCCTGCATGTCACCCGTTTCCTTATCACGCCACGCGTCCGATGTCGCAAGATTGACATTGGCAATGGGCGAACCTCCGGACGTATACCTCACATCCGGATCGTTACCTAAATTTCCAATAAGAATGACTTTGTTTATTCCTCTGGCCATGATTTCACTCCTTTATGTGACAATATTGAAAAAATACTCCCTTGCACGGCTTTTTTTCAGCCGGTTGTAAAACCGGGTTGGACTCTTGCAAGGCATCCCTTATATTAGCAGGTTAAACTCAATTCGGCCAAACTAAAACTTACATCGTGGACACTATCCGGATCAGGGGTGCAAGAACCCATAATCTGAAGAACATCAACCTGGATTTTCCCAGGGATCAAATGATTGTGATCACCGGATTGTCGGGTTCCGGGAAATCGTCTCTGGCGTTTGATACGATTTATGCCGACGGTCAGCGCCGCTATGTGGAATCCCTGTCCGCCTATGCCAGGCAATTCCTGTCAATGATGGAAAAACCGGACGTGGACCATATCGAAGGGCTGTCCCCGGCCATCAGTATCGAACAAAAATCCACTTCCCATAACCCGCGCTCCACGGTGGGCACCATTACCGAGATATATGATTACCTGCGCCTGTTGTTCGCCCGGGTGGGAGAACCGCACTGTCCGCAACACCGGACCCTGCTGGCTGCCCAGACCATAAGCCAGATGGTCGACCTGATACTGGAACAGCCGGAAGGAAGCCGGCTGATGCTGTTGGCGCCCGTGGTGCAGGACAGGAAAGGCGAACACATACAACAGATTGAACGAATCAGGGCTGAGGGCTTCGTGCGCGCACGCATCGACGGAAAAGTGGTGGAACTTGATAATATTGAAACACTGGACCTGCGCAGAAGACATACCATCGAGGTAGTGGTGGACCGTTTCCGGGTCCGTGCGGATATCGGTTTGCGCTTGGCTGAATCACTGGAAACCGCAGTGCGCCTGTCTGACGGTCTGGCCATTATCTCATCGATGGGCGATGCCGAAGCGGATGACATTGTATTTTCAACCCGGTTTGCCTGTCCTGAATGCGGTTACAGCCTGAGTGAACTTGAGCCCCGGTTATTTTCCTTCAACAATCCGGCCGGAGCCTGCGACCGCTGTGACGGCCTTGGCGTCATCCAGTATTTTGATGCCGACAAGATAGTACTGGACAGGTCGCTGAGCCTGGCGGACGGCGCCATACGCGGCTGGGACCGGCGTAACGCCTATTACTTCCAGTTGATTAAATCTCTGTCCAGGCACTACAGGTTTGCCATAGATACGCCGTATGCCGATCTGGATGAAAGGGTGCGCGAGGTTGTCCTGCACGGCAGCGGCGAGGAGGAAATAGAGTTCGAATACCTGCACAGCAAGCGCGGGGTCGTCCATCGGACCCACACCTTTGAAGGTGTGATCCCGAATATGCAGCGCCGTTACCTGGAAACCGAATCAGTCATGATCAGGGAGGAATTGAACAAATACCAGAGCAGCCAGCCTTGTCCGTCCTGCGCCGGGCAGCGGCTTAACGAGGCAGCCCGGAATGTATTCGTAAATGATGTCAACCTGCCGGCTATCAGCGCCATGCCCGTAATGCAGGCGCAGATGTTTTTCAATTCCCTGGCGATACCGGGACGGCGCGGGGAAATCGCGGCGCGCATAGTAAAGGAAGTGGATGACCGGTTGCGCTTCCTGGTCAACGTGGGTCTGGACTACCTGGCCCTGAACAGGAGTGCGGAAACCCTGTCAGGCGGCGAAGCGCAGCGGATACGCCTGGCAAGCCAGATCGGCGCAGGGCTGGTCGGCGTCATGTACGTTCTCGACGAGCCTTCCATAGGTTTGCACCAGCGTGACAACAAGAGGCTGCTTGCGACCCTGCAGCAACTGCGCGACCTCGGCAACACGGTTATCGTGGTCGAACATGACGAAGAGGCCATCAATTCCGCCGACCACGTTATCGACATGGGGCCTGGCGCAGGAGTACACGGCGGCAAGGTGGTTGTACAGGGATATCCGGAAGATATTGCCCAATGCCCTGAGTCGCTGACCGGCGCTTACCTGTCCGGGCGCAAGCGTATTGATTTGCCGCCGCAACGCGTCATGCCCGACCCGGAACGGGTAGTAATACTGAGCGGCGCAACGGGCAACAATCTCAAGTCCATTCAACTGGAACTGCCGTTGGGTCTGATGACCTGCGTCACCGGCGTTTCCGGTTCAGGCAAGTCTACGCTTGTCAATGATACGTTGTACCGGATTGCCGCAAGCGAATTGAATCATGCCGGCGTCAAGCCGGCCCCTTACCAGTCGATATCCGGCCTTGAGTATATCGACAAGGTTGTGGATATCGATCAAAGCCCAATCGGGCGCACCCCGCGTTCAAATCCAGCCACGTATACCGGTTTGTTCACCCCGATCAGGGAACTGTTTTCTGCCACCCAGGAAGCGCGTTCCAGGGGGTACAAGCCCGGACGCTTCAGTTTCAACGTTAAAGGAGGGCGCTGTGAAGCCTGCCAGGGTGACGGCCTAATCAAGGTCGAAATGCACTTTTTACCGGATATTTATGTCATGTGTGATGTCTGTAAGGGCAAACGCTATAACAGGGAGACCCTGCAGGTCTGTTACAAGGGCAAAAACATCCACGAAATACTGGAGATGACGGTGGAAGATGCACGGGAATTTTTCTCTGCGGTGCCGATTATCGCCCGTAAACTGCAGACGCTGATGGATGTGGGCCTGGCCTATATCCGTCTCGGACAGAATGCCACAACGCTGTCAGGGGGAGAAGCACAACGGGTCAAGCTGTCCAGGGAGTTATCCAAGCGGGACACCGGCAAGACCCTGTATATTTTGGACGAACCGACCACCGGCCTGCATTTCCATGACGTCAAACAGTTGCTCGGCGTTCTGCACCAGCTGCGCGATCACGGCAACACGGTTGTCGTCATCGAACATAACCTGGATGTCATCAAGACCGCGGACTGGATAATAGACCTGGGACCGGAAGGCGGCGACGGGGGAGGGGAGATCATCGCCAGCGGCACACCTGAAGACGTGGCAAGGCAAAAGACTTCATACACAGGCCGGTTCCTGGCGCCGGTCATAGGCAAGCACAAGGCCGTTAAAACCGCAAAAGCTGCCAGGCAGGCGGAACTGTTACAAACCGGCTACCAGGAGATGCAAGAATCATGACTGCCCTCATTTGCGGCTCATTCGCCTACGATCGAATCATGGTCTACCCGGGACGTTTCAGGGACGATATCCTCCCGGACAAGATACATATCCTGAACGTCTGCTTCGTGGTGCCCGAATTACAGCAGGAGTTTGGCGGGTCGGGAGGAAATATCATCTACAACACCAGGTTGCTTGATGATAACTGCCTGCCTATGGGCACGGTCGGGATCGACTTTGCCGAATACCGCGAATGGCTTGAAAAGAACGGCATCGATACACGTCATATCAGGGTCATTGACGATACCTATACGGCACAATGTTTTATCACTACCGACATGGATGACAACCAGATTACCACGTTCCAGGTCGGCGCCATGGCTCATTCCCACACGAACAGGATATCCATGGCACAAGGCATCAGTATCGGTATCGTCGCTCCTGACGGCAAGGACGGGATGCTGCAGCACGCCCGGCAGTTTGCCGAGGCAGGCATCCCGTTTTTCTTCGACCCCGGCCAGAATGTGACGCTGCTGACCGGCGCTGAATTGATGGACGGTATCGAGCATGCCAACTGGCTGATATTCAATGATTACGAGTGGCAGATAGTTGAGGACAAGACCGGTTTGAGCACGGCCAGTGTCCTGGACCGGGTAGACACGCTGATCGTTACCCGCGGCGCTTCAGGTTCGATAATCCATTCACGCGACAACCGGATTGACATCCCGGTTGCCAGGGCTGAGCGCCTGGTCGATCCGACCGGCTGCGGAGACGCGTACCGGGCCGGTCTCCTGTATGGATTGATGCACGGCATGGACTGGGAGACGACGGGCAGGATTGCTTCCCTCATGGGTAAAATCAAGATCGAAGTGCGCGGCACGCAGAATCATAAATTCGATAAGCAGCAGTTTGCAGACCTGTTCAAACTACATTTCGGTTACTCATTATCATAACGACGATATGAAAGAGGGTCTGGACAGGCTTTTAAGGAATATCATCCGCATGGATAGCGGATGGTAACAAATCGTCAGGACAGACGATTTGCACGGCGCCAGCCGCCCGCAGGGTTGCGCCCAGGGAAGGGCGCAATGAACGTACATGGATGTATTCACAGCGTGTCCTTAAAAGCCTGTCCAGACCCACGCCGTAGTAACTAATGCAATAAATACCTCGATATTCGTGTATTTATTTGCAACTGTCGCGGCTTTGCAATACACTACGCAGCGCATAAATAATCCTTGCCTCACCGCCACGGCGGGAGGCTTTAACCATGAGGATACACAATGAGACATTATGAAATCGTCTTTCTGGTCCATCCGGACCAGAGTGAGCAGGTTCCTGCCATGATCGACCGGTACCGTTCCATGATCGAGTCAAACCAGGGGTCCATTCATCGCCTGGAAGACTGGGGACGGCGGCAGCTGGCATATCCGATCAACAAGATCCACAAGGCTCACTATGTTTTGATGAACATTGAATGCGACCAGGCTACCCTGGACCAGTTGAATAACGCTTTCAGGTTCAACGACGCCGTGATCCGCGACCTAGTGATCCGCAGGGAGGAGGCCATCACGGAACCCTCACACCTGGTAAAAATCAAGGACCAGGAACAGGAGGGAGACATGCCGGAGAGCGCGGACCATCTCGTCCCTGCAGATTCAGTCGGAGACTACCTTGAGGATGAGAAAGTCGACCAGGAAGTCATTACACCGAGTGAGAACGCAGAAGAGGAAGAGGAAGCCGAAGAGGAAGCCGAAGCAGATGCTTGATATGGCCTTTCCCTTTTATTCCCGCAACACAGGTGTGCAAACCAGCAAAGACAAATTGATGAGATAACGGAAAAACCGTATCTCAGGAGAAACACATGGCGCGATATTTCAGAAGAAAGCGGTTTTGCAAGTTTTCGGCAGAAGGCATAGATGAAATTGATTATAAGGATATCAATACGCTGAAAGCCTATATTACCGAAACAGGTAAAATTGTCCCCAGCAGGATTTCAGGCACTAAAGCAAAATATCAACGGCAACTTGCCACGGCAATCAAACGGGCGAGATACCTGTCGTTACTGCCTTACAGCGACGCCCACTGATCGCAGGCGTCCCTTCAGAACTCACTCCATTGGCGCGGGTGATGGATTAATCCTGTCATGAATGCTCTTGGTATTTACCTGTTAAAAACCCGCATCCATGCAATTTTTACCATCAGCGCGTTGTCCCTGCTGTCGATATTCGTATCACCCTTGTCCTATTTCATCAGTGGCGCGCCGATGGGATTGCTGGCTTTGCGCAAAGGACCCCGCACCGGTTTGCAGGTCGCATGCGGTTGCCTGTTGCTGACAATACTGATGGCAATGGCGCTGGGAGCGCAAACGGGTATCCCGGTCGCCTTCATGATTTCCGTCTGGTTGCCCGTAATCCTGTGCGCAAGCATTTTAAGGAGAACCCAATCCCAGGGACTGACGGTACTGTGCGCCGGCGGGGCAGGCGCCGTCGTCACCGCATACATTTACCTTGTGCTGGACGAAATTCAGGCATGGTGGCAGGACTGGTTTGCGCGCTGGAAAGAATATGCAACTTCCGGGGAAACCGCATCACAACTGGAGCAGGTCAACGAAGCCATCACGCCGCTGCTCTCGGCATTTATCACGTCAGGTTTCGTTTTCAGCCTGGTTACCACCTTGCTGCTGGCGCGCTGGTGGCAGTCGGCAATGTTCAACCCCGGTGGCTTCAGAAAAGAATTTTATTCCTTGAGGCTGCCGCGCGTATTGCTGTTTCCGGCCCTGCTGGGATTGTGCGCACTATTGCTTGCAGCGGATAACGCACCGGTCATGGTTCGCGACATGGTGATTTTGATGCTGATTCTGTACCTGTATCAGGGATTGTCGGTTATACACGGGTCCGTTCATGGCAGGCCTCTTTCCAGGCTCATGTTAACAGGCATGTATATATCGTTTTTTCTGTTACCGCATGCCGTCCTGATGTTCGTAAGTTGTGTCGGCATTGTCAATTCGTGCATAGGGAGGGCGCCGGTACGGATCACGGATGAGAATGTGTGATTATGCTATGATTAACAATAAATCTGGAGTATACAAATGCAGGTAATCTTGCTGGAAAAAATTGGTAAACTTGGCGACCTGGGACAGCAGGTTCACGTCAAACCCGGGTATGGGAGAAATTTCCTTATCCCCAGTGGCAAGGCCGTTCCCGCCACGCCTGAGAATATAGAAAAATTTGAAGCGCAAAGGGCCGAACTGGAGAAAGCCCAGGGAGAAGTCCTGGCCGCGGCACAGGCCAGGGTAGAAAACCTCAATGAACTGGAAGTCACCATACAGAGGAAAACCGTCTCTGAGGACAGGTTGTTCGGTTCGGTGGGCGTAACCGATATCGTTGACGCGGTAACCGAAACGGGTCAGGAGATTACCAGGCACGAGGTCAGGTTGCCGGACGGACCCTTCAGGACTTTGGGGGAATACGAGGTGGAACTGCATTTGCACGCAGATGTAAATGTCCGGATAAAACTGACCGTTGAGGCAGAACAAGGCTCGGAAGAAGGCTGAACCGGACCCGCCTGCAGTTTGTAATGGGCCTGGCACGGTTCCAGGCAACAATTTAGAACTCGCGCCGGGAGTGACTGGTGCTAGCCCGGATTTCTCACCAGGTGATGTGATGATTGCGCCGGATTTTTTGCACCAGTGGGTGCCTGCGACCGAAAGCATAACCGTAGCTATGGTTGAGGGAGCACGTGCCCACTGGTGCAAAAAAGACAAGCAAGGGCGCATCAAGCGCAGTGTGTCATGTTGAGAAAACCGAAAAACTGACATAACTAGTTAACAGCAAATATGTTACAGATAATAGCAAGCGGCCTGGTGAGAAATCCGGGCTAAGAGTGACAGGAATAATTCCTTGCTGCTATGACTGAACCCGCATACACCACGGCTGATCCGGAAACGGCGTCACTGAAAATCCCGCCGCATTCCATTGAAGCCGAACAGTCGGTGCTGGGCGGACTTTTACTGGATCAGGATGCGCTCATAAAAGTTGTAGAACGGGTACAGGCAGTCGACTTTTACCGCCAGGATCACAAGCTTATATTCAACGCCATCCTTGCCCTGGACCAGGACGGAAAACCGTTTGACCTGGTGACGGTTGCCGAATGGCTGGAGTCGCACCAGCAACTGGATGAGGCCGGCGGTTTGCCCTATCTTGCCGCCCTGGTCGAGGACACCCCCAGCGCCGGTAACGTGGGCGTTTATGCCGATATCGTGCGTAAACGCTCCGTACTCAGGCAACTGATATCCGCTACGGTAAAAATAAATGAGACTGTCTTCAACCCCGGGGGGCGCAGCAGCGAAGAGGTGCTGGATTTTGCGGAACAGAGCGTATTTGAGATCGCCGAGCAGGAAAACAGGGGGAAACGCGCCTATAAGATAATCCAGGACCTGCTCACCACTGCCCTTGACAGGGTGGACGAGATCTATCGCAGGAAAACGCCCATAACCGGCATCGCGACCGGCTTTGAAGACTTTGACGAGAAAACGGCAGGTCTACAGAGATCGGACCTGATCATCGTCGCCGGGAGACCGTCCATGGGCAAAACGGCTTTTGCCATCAATATCGCCGAACACGCCGCAATCAAGGAGCAACTGTCCGTCGCCGTCTTCAGCATGGAAATGCCGGGCGAACAACTGGCCATGCGCATGATGTCATCCCTGGGCCGGGTTGACCAGCACAAGGTGCGCACCGGCAAACTGAATGATGAGGACTGGCCGCGCCTCACTTCGGCAGTAGCGCTCCTGCAGGATAAAACGCTGGTTGTCGATGATACCCCGGCATTGACGCCGGCGGAACTGCGGGCAAGATGCCGCCGTATTGCCAGGGAACACAGTCTTGACCTGATCATAATAGACTACCTGCAATTGATGCAGATCCCGGGTACATCCGAGAACCGCGCCACTGAAATATCCGAAATTTCCCGCTCATTGAAGGCCATGGCCAGGGAACTCCAGGTTCCGGTGGTGGCGTTATCGCAGTTGAACCGCAGCCTGGAACAACGTCCCAATAAACGCCCGGTCATGTCCGACCTGCGTGAATCGGGCGCTATCGAACAGGACGCCGACGTGATCGTGTTTATTTACCGGGACGAGGTCTATGATGAGGACACTCCGGACAAGGGTCTTGCCGAGATTATCATAGGCAAACAACGCAACGGCCCCATCGGCACCGTGAAACTGACATTCCTCGGTCAATACACCCGCTTCGAAGACCACATCGAAGAACCGACATATATGCCGGGCAGAGGTGAATGACCCGTCCGGCCAGGGTAACTATCGACCTTGATGCGCTCCGCCATAACCTGTCAAGGGTCCGGCATTATGCGCCGAACAGCAAAATCATGGCTGTCGTCAAGGCGGACGCCTATGGCCATGGCATTGCCCGGGTAGCCGGGACACTGGCGCACGCAGACGGTTTCGGGGTCGCCTGCCTGGAAGAGGCGCGGCAGTTGAGAGAAGCGGGGGTAAGGAAACGGATACTATTGCTCGAAGGACCATACACGGCTGAAGAAATGGATGACATCCGGCATTTCCATCTTGACATGGTGGTACATCACCACTTCCAGATCGACCTGCTGGAAAACGCTGACAGCAATGCTCCCGTCCACGTCTGGCTGAAGGTTGACAGCGGCATGCACCGCCTGGGTTTCGCGCCGTCGGAAGTCGGTAACGTCCGGGAACGGTTGCGCCAAGTTGGTGGCGTGGCTGCAGGTATACGCTTTATCACCCACCTGGCATGCGCAAATGAACAGGATAACGCCATGACCAGGCAACAGGCGGACATCTTTTTTGATGTGACCAGGCCCTACAAGGCAGAAAAGTCCCTGGCTAATTCTGCGGCGTTGATAGCCCGGCGGGAATACTGTCTGGACTGGGTCAGACCCGGCCTGATGCTGTACGGGGTATCGCCGATTAACGGGCAAACCGCAGCCGGGTTCGGGCTCGAACCGGTAATGTCGCTCGAGTCTGCACTTATCTCGGTCAAACATCTGAAGCGCGGCGACCCTGTAGGTTATGGAGCAAGCTGGCGCTGTCCGGAGGACATGCCGGTAGGAGTTGTTGCCGCGGGTTACGGGGATGGTTACCCGCGCCACGCCAGAACCGGTACGCCCATACTGGTCAAGGGAAAACCATGCGGCCTGGTCGGCAACCCCTCCATGGACATGATGACGGTTGACCTGCGCGCCTGCCCGGAAGCCCGGATCGGCGATCACGTGTTGCTGTGGGGCAAGAAACTGCCCGTTGAGGCAACCGCCCTCCACGCAGGCACCGTCCCTTACGAATTGTTGTGCGGCGTGCACAAACGCCTGGAATTTGTTGAACATGGCCGGCAAGATTAAGACCCGCTACCAGTGTAATGAATGCGGGGCCGTCACCCTCAAGTGGGCAGGGCAATGTATGGATTGCAATTCCTGGAATACATTGACCGAGGTTGTGATTGAAGACAAGCCGCTGGTCAGCGAGCGGTTTCAATCCCATGCCGCAGAACAGGCTGCAATCCGCAAACTCAGTGAGGTGGACCTGGTCAGGCAACCGCGGGTATCGACCGGATCGGCAGAGTTCGACCGTTCCCTGGGCGGCGGACTGGTCAGCGGTTCAGCGGTCCTGCTTGGCGGGGACCCGGGTATAGGCAAATCCACCCTGCTGCTCCAGGTGCTCTCGTCACTGGCTGAGAATGACGGGCTCAATACCCTGTATATCAGCGGCGAGGAATCCATTGAACAGATCAATCTGCGCGCAGCCAGGCTTGGTTTGCCGGCAGACGGGTTATACGTCCTGGCTGAAAACCAACTGGAAAATATCTTTACGGCTGCAGACCGGCACAAGCCCAGTGTGCTGGTAGTTGATTCAATCCAGACCGTATTCTCCGAAGCGCTGCAGTCTGCTCCCGGCGCGGTTGCCCAGGTGCGGGAATGTGCGGCGCGCCTGGTCCGTTTCGCCAAACAGACGCGGACCACGGTTTTTCTTGTGGGCCATGTGACCAAGGAAGGCGCCCTGGCCGGGCCCCGGGTACTGGAACACATGGTCGACACTGTTCTGTATTTCGAGGGGGACAACAACAGCCGCTACAGGATAATCCGTTCCGTCAAGAACCGTTATGGCGCGGTCAATGAACTTGGCATATTTGCCATGACCGACAAGGGATTGCGGGAAGTCAACAATCCCTCCGCAATCTTCCTTGCGTCCCAGGACGAGCAGGCGCCGGGTACGGCCATCCTTGTCACCAGGGAAGGAAGCCGGCCGCTGCTGGTTGAAGTACAGGCCCTGGTCGATCAATCCCACAGCCAGCAGCCGCGCAGGGTAACCGTAGGGCTTGAGCAAAACCGTTTATCCATGCTGCTGGCAGTACTGCACAGGCACGCCGGTATTGTGACCTACGACCAGGATGTCTTCGTCAATGTCGTCGGCGGCATCAAGCTCACTGAAACCGCTGCGGATCTGGCCATACTCATGGCGATTGTGTCGAGTCTGAAAAACCGCCCCCTGGCCAACGGCCTGATCGTCTTCGGAGAAGTTGGGCTGACCGGTGAGATAAGACCGGTACAGGAAGGCCAGGAAAGATTGAAGGAAGCGGAAAAACACGGGTTTGACAAGGCCGTTATCCCGGCCGCCAATGCGCCCCGGAAAAAACAGGGCAAACTTGAGATGCTCCCGGTAAGGAAGCTGAGTGAGGCAATCGAGGCGCTAAATTCGATTGAATAGGGAAAAACCTATCTTTTTACAGCCAGGCGCGTCCGTATCTCTGTTGTGATTTCCCGGGACCTGCTGATCTCCTCGTCTGACAATTCCTGCAACAGCGCGTCGCGCCGGTGTATATCCATCTGGTTTCCTTCCTCGGACAGCAAGCTGTACCAGGCCAGGGCCAGGGGCCAGTCCCGCTCTATGCCCTCCTGGCCATTCAGATAAATCAACGCCAGGCTGCGCTGGGCGACGACATGGCCCTGCCTGGCTGATTTTTCGTACCATTCGACGGCTTTGGCCATATCTTTTCCTGTTCCGTCGCCGTTTGCATACGCCACACCAAGCCGGTACTGGGCCGGCGCGTAACCCTCTTCCGCCGCCCTGGAAAAATGTTCAAAGGCCTTTGCATGATCCTGCCCGAGGGTGTCGCCCAGGGCATAAGCCAGGCCCAGTTCAAAATTGGATACGGCGCTGGAACCGGTAATGGGTGCAGGCGGCGGGGCAGCAGTCCCGCCGGCTGATGGTGCAGTTCCTTCAGTTCCCGCCGGGGCTTCGGCGCCGGCAGTTGTTTCTTCCTGTTTGCCGCCACGGCCCAACAACCGGGAAAAGAAACCTTTCTTCTTCTTTTTGGATGCGGTCTTGTCCGGGACATCGTCGATCCTGACCGTGGCGCTATCCGTCTTGCCTGGTGCGGCAGGGTTTTGAGGTTCAGTTACGGCTTCCTGTGCGGGAGGGGGCTCCGGCATTGTGCCGGGCTGCGGCCTTGTTTTTTCGTCTTTGCCGAACCAGCGTTTGAAAAACCCGCGTTTTTTTGTCTTCCCGTTGCCTGAGGTTTTGTCTGCGACCTTGAGAGGGGGCAGGGAGGCTGCCTCCCGCTCCAGTTCTTCCCGGGTCCTTGCCGTGCTGATTCTCTGCAGGTTAGCGAGGTTGTCCCTGGCATCGGCATGGCCCTGCTGCGCCGCTTTTTCGAACCAGTGCGCTGCTTCGACATCACTCTGCCTGACACCTTCTCCCATCAGGTACATGTTGCCCAGGCGATACTGGGCCTCGAGATACCCCTGTTCGGCAGAACGTTCATACCAGCGTGACGCCCGCGTTACGTCCTTTTCAACACCCGCACCCTGGTGGTAAAGCGCACCGATTTCATATTGGGCAAGTGCATTGTCCTGCGCGGCAAGCGAGTAAAACAAATCATAGGCGGTATCATATTCCTGGTTTTGCAACGCCTCGTATGCGGCCTGGACCTCTTCGCTATCCGCATCTGTCTGACCGGGTTCCGGGCCGGCGGCCGTTATTTCTGATTGCGTGCCGGCAGCGGAACTGTCAGCAGTTTCAGCGGCGCCGGGGCTTTCGTTTGCTTCAGGTTCCCGGGTGGCGGTTTCCTCATCCTCTTCCTTCAGCAGTTCCGGATCGATAATCTCATAATCCGCATTATCGGCAGCGCCGGCATTGCCGATTACGAGAACCAGGTAAACGAAAAAGACGGCGAATGGGAAATAACGCATCACGAGTGCTACAGGTGTACTATTTTAATATGTTGCGCATTGTAATCGAAATCGCCGGGAAATAACACAGGTTCCATGGATAATCGCAAGATCATTCATATAGATATGGATGCTTTTTATGCTTCAGTCGAACAACGTGACAACACGGAATACCGGGGCAGGCCGGTTATTGTCGGTGGGTCCCCGCAACGGCGCGGGGTCGTGGCTGCATGCAGTTATGAATCCAGAAAATTCGGGATTCACTCGGCCATGTCTTCCGCCAGGGCAGCCAAGCTGTGTCCTGAAGCCATCTTCATCAAGCCGAGATTTGACGTGTACAGGCGCATCTCGGGGCAGATAAAGGCCATTTTCCTGCGCTATACCGAACTGGTAGAACCTTTGTCCCTGGATGAGGCCTACCTCGACGTCAGTGACAGCAGCCTGTTCCGGGGGTCTGCGACGCGTATCGCCGAAGCTGTCAAAACGGAGATAAGGAATACTACGGGCCTGACGGCATCGGCAGGGGTATCCTATAACAAGTTCCTGGCCAAGATAGCCTCGGATATGGATAAACCCGACGGACTGTACGTGATAACCCCTGATGCCGGTGAAGCTTTTATCGAGAACCTGCCGGTAGGCCGGTTTTATGGAGTGGGCAAGGCGACAGAGGCGAGGATGGCGAAACTGAATATCAGCACCGGGGCGGACCTCAAGATGCTCAGCCGGGAACAGTTGCACCGCCACTTCGGTAAATCAGGCGAATTCTATTACCATATCGCCAGGGGCATAGACAGGCGTGCGGTAAGCAACCGCCGGCAACGCAAGTCCATCAGCAGTGAGACAACTTTCATGGAAGACCTGCTCGACACGGAGAAATTGCTCGGCAGCCTGCACAAGCTTGCCGACGAGACCTTTGCATCCCTGGCAAACAAGCAGCTTTCAGCCAGGACGCTCACCATCAAGGTCAAATACGCAGATTTTCAGCAGGTAACGCGCAGCAAAACCCTCCCTGAACCATTCGTGACGGCAACCTCCGTTGGGCCGGTGCTGGCTGAATTGCTGGCGAAGACAGATGCCGGCAAACGCCGGATCAGGTTGCTTGGCGTAGGCTTATCGAACCTGCAACCGTTGTCCACAGTGCAAAACCTGCAGCAGACCAGCCTGTTGTAGTTCCCCATGACCGTAGCCCGTCCGGGCCGTGGACCTGTCACCAGCCGGGTCCTTATTACACGAAATCGTGGCCTGCATGGCGCCGGCATGATAATGTAGCCACTTTTGCAGGCTGAATGTCTGACATGACGGCAAAAACACTGTATGACAAACTGTGGGATGAGCATGTGGTCAATGACTACGAAAATGGAACATCCCTGCTGTATATTGACCGGCAACTGGTCCACGAGGTGACGTCGCCACAGGCGTTTGAAGGCCTGAGGTTGGCGGGCCGCAAGCCCTGGCGCCGATCAGCCAGTCTCGCGGTGCCCGACCACAACGTGTCCACGCGCAACCGGGAGGTCATCAACGACCCGGTTTCAAGAGAACAACTGGACGCCCTGGACAGGAACGTGAAGCAATGGCGCATCCCCTATTTTGAACTGCTCGATGAGCGCCAGGGCATAGTCCATGTTATCGGTCCCGAGCAGGGCGCATGCCTGCCGGGCATGACCGTTGTCTGCGGCGATTCCCACACCACCACCAACGGCGCGCTGGGCGCCCTGGCGATGGGCATAGGCACATCCGAGGTGGAGCATGTGCTGGCTACCCAGACCCTGCAGACAAAGAAATCAAGGAACATGCGCATAAACGTGGCCGACAGGCTCGCGCCGGGCGTCACGGCAAAAGACCTGATCCTGCATATCATCGGGGAAATCGGTACTGCGGGCGGCGTGGGTTATGTGATCGAGTTTGCCGGCGAGGGTATTTCTGCCTTATCCATGGAAGGACGCATGACTCTGTGCAACATGGCTATTGAAGCCGGCGCCCGTTCGGGCATGGTCGCGGTCGATGACAAGACCCTGGACTATGTAAGAGGGCGCCCGTTCGCGCCGGCAGGCAGCGACTGGGAGAAAGCTGTTGCCGTATGGGAAGACCTGCACAGCGACCCGGATGCGGTTTTTGACAGAACCATCGAATTCGATGCATCCCTGGTATATCCCAGCGTGACCTGGGGCACTTCACCTGAAATGGTGGCGCCAATTCACGGCGCAGTCCCGGACCCGGAACGTGAAGCCGACCCGGTAAAACGGGAAGGCATGCTGAATGCCCTGGCTTATATGGACCTGCGCCCGGGCACACCCATGCGCGCGATCAGGCCGGACAACATTTTCATCGGTTCATGCACCAATTCCCGTATCGAAGACCTGAGGGATGCTGCCCGGGTTGTTGCCGGCAAACGACTTTCAGAGAGCGTCAAACAGGCGCTGGTGGTGCCGGGCTCAGGCCTGGTCAAGCGCCAGGCCGAGGCAGAAGGGCTGGACAGGGTCTTCTCTGATGCCGGTTTTGAGTGGCGCGAACCAGGATGTTCCATGTGCCTGGGCATGAACGAAGACAGGTTGAGCGCGGGTGAACGCTGCGCGTCCACCTCCAACCGTAATTTCGAAGGGCGGCAGGGCGCAGGAAGCCGTACTCATCTCGTCAGTCCCGCCATGGCCGCCGCTGCCGGCATCGCCGGCCATTTCATTGATGTGCGGGAATTGATATAGGCGGGTTATACATATGCAAGCTTTTACCAAGATGAACGGCCTGGTTGCGCCACTGGACAGATCCAATGTCGATACTGACGCCATCATTCCCAAGCAATTCCTGAAGTCCATCCATCGCAGCGGGTTTGGGCCGAACCTGTTCGATTCATGGCGTTATCTCGATGCCGGTGAACCCGGACAGGATTGCAGCCTGCGGCCGTTGCGCTCAAATTTTGTGCTTAACCTGCCGCGCTACCAGGGTGCGGAAATACTGCTGGCCCGGGACAATTTCGGCTGCGGTTCTTCCAGGGAACATGCGGTCTGGGCCTTGTACGAGTACGGTTTCCGTTGCGTTATCGCGCCCAGTTACGGTGACATCTTTTTCACCAACGCAGGCAAGAACGGTTTATTGACCGTTACTCTTCCCGCGCAAGAGATAGATCAACTGTTCAGGGAGGTCGAAGCGGCCGAGGGATACCGGCTCGAGGTTGACCTGCGCCAACAGTCGGTCACAACGCCTGGCGGCGGGAAGTTGAGGTTCGATATCGAAACCGCACTCAAAGACAGGCTGTTATCGGGCCAGGATGACATCGGCATCACCCTGGAGGACAGCGGTTTGATTCAGGATTATGAAACACGCAGGACAAAGGAAAGGCCCTGGCTGTTCACAGATATCGATGTGTAACCCATAACATCCATCATCCGAGGTAAATCTGATGAAAGAAGCTGTAATCGTGGCTGCCGCGCGCACGCCAATCGGCAGGGCCTGGCGTGGTGCGTTCAATAACACCAAGGCGCCGACCCTGGGTGGCCACGTAATTCGTGCTGCTGTAGAACGCGCAGGAATAGACGCGCAAGAGGTTGATGATGTCATTATGGGCTGTGCCATGCAGATGGGTACGACCGGGTGGAATATAGGCAGAACGAGCGCACTGGCCGCCGGACTCCCGGTGACGACAGGCGCCATGTGCCTGGACCGGCAATGCTCTTCAGGCATGATTGCAATAGCAAACGCCGCAAGGCAAATCATCCTGGACGGTACAGCCGCAGTTGTCGCGGCAGGCATCGAATCCGTCAGCCTGGTCCAGAACGATGCTTTTGAGCTGATAAGCAAGAATCCGGATGAAGCCGTTACCCGGATGAGCGCTCATGCCTATATGCCCATGCTGCAGACGGCAGAGACGGTAGCGCGGCGTTACCGGGTAAGCCGGGAAACCCAGGATGAGTATGCGCTGCAGAGCCAGCAACGCACGGCTGCCGCCCAGGCGAAGGGAAAATTTGACGCTGAACTGGCTCCCATGGAGTCAACGAAAGCGGTGCTGGACAAGGAGACCGGGAAAGTCAGTTATAAGGAAGTTGTACTGGAGAAAGATGAGGGCAATCGTCCTGAAACATCCCTGGAAGGACTGCAAAACCTGGCCCCGGTAATCGAGGGCGGATGTATTACGGCCGGAAACGCCAGCCAGCTATCCGACGGGGCTTCCGCCTGTGTACTGATGGACGGCAGCCTGGCCGAGAAAAAGAACCTCGAACCGCTGGGAATCTATCGCGGCCTTGCAGTCTCCGGCCTGGAACCCGATGAAATGGGTATCGGTCCTGTCTACGCCGTGCCAAAATTACTGCAGCAGAACGGATTGACCATGGACGACATCGACTTATGGGAATTGAATGAAGCCTTTGCCGTGCAGGTAATCTATTGCCGCGACAGGCTGGGCATCCCCAATGACATTCTCAACGTTAACGGTGGTGCGATTTCCATCGGCCATCCGTACGGCATGTCCGGGAATCGCATGGTGGCACACGCCCTGCTGGAAGGCAGACGCCGCGGCGCAAAATTCGTTGTCTGCACCATGTGCGTCGGCGGCGGCATGGGTGCCGCCGGCTTGTTTGAAGTGGCCTGATCCACATCTCCTTAACCTGAACCCGGGCGGGTTTACCCGCGTAAGTCAACCTCCTGACCAGTGGCGGATGGAACCAATTCGCTCATCACAAGGTCTAAACAAGTTACTGATAACTTGACAATTTACGCGGAATATACTAATAGCGTACATATTAATGTACATTAAACGCCGCCATGACTGAAAAATATTCAATTGCAGATGCACGTCACAATTTCCCCACACTGGTGCGCGAGGCTGAAAACGGTAACGTAATAGGCTTGACCCGGCGCGGCAGGTTGGTTGCCATGCTTATCGGAGAGCGGCACTATGAACAACTGGCCTCCAACTACCAAGGGTTCGCGGAGTCATACCGCAACTTCGCGGTGAACGTTAACCTGGCAAACCTCGATATTGAACCCGACCGGCTGTTCTCATTATCACGCAAAGAACCGCCTGAACGCATGACGGAAATCCCATGATAAAGTACGTGCTGGACCTCAGCGTAGTATCGGAACCTCTGAAGGCGAGACCGTCCCAGGGCGTAATGCGCAGGCTGCACGAGCACGAGGGGGAAATTGCAATTCCTGCTCTGGTCTGGCATGAGTTGCGGTTCGGCAGTTTACGGCTTACCCATTTGCGGCAAAGGGAAGTGATAGAACGCTATATCCAGGATGTGATACTGACAAGTTTTCCCGTCCTCGAATACGACCAGAAGGCTGCGGACTGGCATGCCGGCGAACGCGCCCGCCTGGCAACCCTGGGTCTGACCCCGGCATTCATTACCGGACAAATAGCAGCCATCGCGTTTGTCAACAGGATGGTCCTCGTTACGTTAAACCCGACCGACTTCCGGGCCTTCAAGGAACTGCAGGTCAGGAACTGGTCCTGACTTCTGCCCGGGACAGCTTGCGCCGGACTATCCGGCACAACCGGCTGTCCCGGCATAATTTTGACAGATCATTCCCTTGGCGCTATGATGCGGCGCACAATCCATTTTAGGTTCGGTAGCGGAGTCACATCTTGACCAAAGCACAACAGGACGGACAATCCCTGGATAAACTTGCCGGTATCATGGCTGATATCGCCGGGCATTATAATGATTTAATACAGGATTACCTGTCACACCAGGGTCAGGCCGGCACTAATCCCGATGTAACGGGACTTGGCCGCACATTTCTTGAACTCTCGGCATCTCTCATGCAGAACCCGGGGAAAATCATCGAAGCGCAAACACAGGCCTGGACTGCTTATTCGAACCTCTGGCTCAACACTGCGAAGACAATGCTGGGCGAGGAAACCAGCCCGGTAAGGGAACCCGGAACAGGGGACCGCCGTTTCAGGCATTCAGCCTGGGATGAACATCCCTTCTTCAGTTTGATCAAGCAGTCATACCTGGTAACGGCTGATGCCATTCTCTCTGCAGTCTCCGGCGTGGATGATATCGATCAAAAGACAGCCGACAAGGCGCAGTTTTATACAAGGCAGTTCGTGGACGCCATGTCGCCGACAAACTTCCTCCTGACCAACCCTGAAGTTCTGGAGGCTACCCTGGATTCAAAGGGAGAAAACCTGCTTAAAGGGATGCAGAACTTTATCGATGATATTGACGCGGAAACAGGCCTGTTGCGGATAAAAATGACGGATGAGCAGGCATTTGAACCGGGCAGAAATATTGCCGTTACCCCGGGTAAAGTGGTTTTTCAGAACGACCTGTTCCAGTTGCTCCAATACGAACCTTCCACCGGGGAAGCCTTGCGGAAGCCGCTACTGATCATGCCTCCCTGGATCAACAAGTATTACGTACTTGACCTGCAACCGCAAAATTCCATGATCAAGTGGCTGGTTGAACAGGGGCACACCGTTTTTGTCATATCCTGGGTTAATCCCGACGAGAAGCTGGCACACAAGGATTTTGAACATTATGTAACGGAAGGGGCGGTTGCAGCCATCGATGCGGTGGAACAGGCTACCGGTGAATCCGGGATCAACATAGTCGGTTACTGTATCGGCGGAACGCTGCTGGCAGCAACCCTGGCATACCTGCAGGCAGACGGCGACGCACGCGTGGCGTCTGCTACATTTTTTGTTTCATTGATCGATTTTTCAATGCCCGGGGACCTGGGTGTGTTCATTGACGAGCAGCAACTGGAGAGCCTGGAACAAACCATGAACGAGAGAGGCTACCATGACGGCAAAGAGATGGCCGCCACGTTCAACCTGCTGCGGTCCAATGACCTGATCTGGTCTTTCTACGTGCGCAACTACCTCTTGGGCAAGGACCCGTTTCCGTTCGACCTGCTTTACTGGAATGCCGATTCAACCCGGCTTCCGGCCAGGATGCACAGCACCTACCTGCGCACCATGTACCTGAAAAATGAATTCAGGGAGCCGGGGGGTCTGAGTATAGCGGGGACGCCAATCGACGTAAGCACAATCCGGGTACCGGCATACTTTATCTCGACGGAAGAGGATCATATCGCCCCCTGGGAAGGCACCTACCTGGGCGCGCAATTGCTGTCCGGTCCGGTGAAGTTCGTCCTTGGCAAGTCGGGACATATTGCCGGCATCATCAACCCGCCTGACGCGCAGAAATACGGCTACTATACCGGGCCGGACGTCAACTGCCCGGCCGCCGAATGGCATGACAACGCGGAACTGCATCCCGGTTCCTGGTGGCCCGACTGGCAGGCCTGGCTCGAACAGTTTGCCGGCGGGAAAATCCCGGCGCGCAAGCCCGGCGCCAACGGCCGGACCGTTATTGAGGACGCCCCCGGCAGCTATATCAAGACACCCTGAAGGTGGAACGCCACTAGGCGGTTACCCGTACCGGCAAGCTTTTATCAAGCCTGACTTCCTCCGGGGTGACATCAGCACGCCACGCTATCGCTTCAACTCCCGCATCGATCACCTGCCGCAGCGTGTTACCGTACTTACTGTCAATGGTATCGGCCGGCCTGACTTCGGACACGTC
Source organism: Gammaproteobacteria bacterium (assembly GCA_965207165.1). Lineage (GTDB taxonomy): Bacteria > Pseudomonadota > Gammaproteobacteria > Eutrophobiales > Eutrophobiaceae > JAAXHV01. Next base: position 1,044,620 of record OZ242265.1, read on the forward strand.
TTTTCTTTGTACACAAAACAGGATGATGCCGCGTTTTCCTGCAGCCACTACCTCTGCCAGTTCCCGCAGGTGTTTACTGCCGCGCGCGCTGACCGCGTCAGGGAAGTAACCGGTGCCGTCCTGCGCCAGGGTTACGTTTTTCACCTCGACGTAACAGGCCGGTTTGCCGGCGTCCTCCAGCAACAGGTCGATACGGCTGTTTTCGGCTCCGTAGCGGACTTCCCGGCGTATACCGTCATATCCCTGCAATTCTTTTATCACGCCATTCCTGATCCCTTCTTCCACCAGTTTGTTGGGTAATACCGTATTGATGCCGACGAGGATTCCCGGCGCCGCTTCCACCAGTTCCCAACTCAGTGGATATTTTCGCTCCGGGTTCCCGGAATCGGATAACCAGACCCGGGAACCGGGTTCGCAACAGCCAAGCATGGACCCGGTATTGGGGGTGTGCGCCGTAATGACCCGTCCATCGTCCAGTTCGATGTCGGCCAGGAAGCGTTTATACCGTTTTATCAGACTACCGGGGATCAATGCCTGTGCAAACTTCATTTTATTGTTTGTCAATTATTGTATTTCAGTGTTTGGTGGATGGTAGTTTATAGTAGTGGGCCAAATTACTGAAAACCAGCAACCGAAAATGAAGGTAACGATAATTCCCGTAACGCCGTTTCAGCAGAATTCCACTATCCTGCGCTGTGAACACACAAACCGGGCAGCTATCGTTGACCCCGGCGGTGATCTGGACCGGATTATGGATCAGGTAGAGGCGTTGGATACGATACCCGAAAAGATACTGGTCACCCACGCGCATATCGACCATGCCGGCGGTGTGGCTGAACTGTCTGCAACGACGGGATTGCCGGTCGAAGGACCGCACCGGGAAGACGGGTTCTGGATTGACTTGCTGGAAGAGCAGGGCGCCATGTTCGACTTTCCCGCATCGTCCCCGTTTACTCCCGACCGGTGGCTCGAAGACGGAGATATCGTCACGCTGGGGGAGGTCCGCATGGAGGTGCGCCATTGTCCGGGGCATACTCCCGGACATATCATTTTCCATGAGCCCGTATCAAATATCGCCATCGTAGGAGACGTTTTGTTCAACGGCTCCATCGGCCGCACTGATTTCCCCCGCGGTGATTATTCAACCCTGATTAAATCCATAAAAACCCGCCTCTGGCCGCTGGGAAATGATGTACAATTCGTTCCCGGGCACGGCCCCGTTTCTACTATCGGCCATGAAAGAAAAACTAATCCTTTCGTCGGCGATCATGTAGGGCATTAAAAACACATAACCAAGGAGACGTAATAAAATGAAATTATATGTATTCCCACCATCACCCAATTCATTACGCTGCCAGGCGGTTGCCAACCAACTGGATATTGAACTGGAGTTAATTCCCATAGATTTCGGTAACCCGGCACAGACTGAAGCTGGATTCAAGGAGTTATACGCAGCAAATCCCAACCACAAGATCCCGACACTGGTTGACGGAGATTATGTGCTTTGGGAATCCGGCGCCATCATGCTGTACCTGAGCCGGATACAACCTGACAATGATTTGGTTCCGGATAATTTACAGGACCGAGCCAGTATGGCTCAGTGGTCATACTGGAGCGCATCACACTGGGGAGTTACATGTACCCTCTTTATCTTTGAAAACGTGGTAAAGAAAATCATGAATATCGGTGAGCCCGACCCCGCGCAACTGGCAAAGGGCGAAGAAGAATTCAACCGTTTCGGCACGGTATTGAACGATCATCTTACAGGTCGCGATACGCTGGTGGGCAACTCGGTAACCCTTGCCGACCACACTGTCGCGTCATGGCTGATACACGCGGAAATGGCCGGTTTACCGCTGGATGGTTTTACGGAAATCAAACGCTGGTCGGGGGGGATCCTCGGTTCGGCAGCCTGGCAGAAAGCCCTGGCAACGATACCCGGAGCCTAGTCCAGCGTCGGTATCATTATGATGATTGAGTGATATATCCCTGGATTGCCCGCCTTTCCGCGTTTTGCTCCGGAAAGCTCGTCGATCCGGGGACTACCGGCGCTACCCTCAGTTGGGGAGACTCTGGTCCGTCAGGCGCTTGTTGAGGATTTGCCTGTACTCTTCTTCAAAAAAGAATTGATCCTGGCCAAAAGCAGGCTTCAGGTCATCCAGCCAGGTCGCGCTTTCATCAAAACCTGCAAAGAAAGGCTGCCGGGTCCAGTTCTCATTACGTCCCTGCAGGAAGCGCAGCAGAAAGACTTTCTCATTATTAATTTCAGTCACACCCTGTACCTGCACCTTGCCTGGGGATGCGCTCATCGAAGGTCCGCGGACCGTCCGGGCGAGGCCTGATACGGATTGATAAGCCTGCTGGAACACATCCAGGGCACGCGCCAGCGGCACCTCGAAATAACGCCGCGCGCCGGTGTCACGCTCAACAAACATATAATACGGGATCAAGCCCAGCCTGACCTGCTCACGCCACATCCTCGACCATATCGCCGGGTCGTTATTGATCTTGTCCAGCAACGGCCCCTGGCAACGAATTTCCGCACCGGTTGCGCGGATACGCCGGATGGCGCGCCGGGTCATGTTCGCCTCAAGTTCTCTCCAATGGTTGAAATGGGCCATGAATGCCACATGCTTGCCTGCTTTGGTCAGTTTTTCCAGTAAACGCAACAGGTCGTCAGCGTCGTTATCAGTAACAAACCGGTGTGGCCAGTAAGTCAACGACTTGCTGCCTATACGCACGGTCTGGACATGGTCAAGGCTACGGTCGAGCAGGGGTTCAAGATAATATTGGAGGTGGTTTGTCTTCATTACCATGGGGTCACCCCCGGTAAGAAGCAGGTCGGATACTTCCTTGTGCTGTTTCAGGTAAGCATATAGTCCGTCGACTTCGCCGGATGAAAAGCGCAGCGATTTATCGCCGACGAACTGTGCCCAGCGGAAACAGAAGGTACAGTAGGAATGGCACACCTGGCCCTGGGACGGAAAAAACAGGACTGTCTCATTGTACTTGTGCTGCATGCCGGACAACTGTTCGTTATCCATAACAGGCACGTTCAACTCCATCTGGCCGGCAGGATGAGGATTGAGATCGTTGCGCAGCTCAGTAGCGAGGGCCTGGATGGTCCTGGCATCCGCGCCTGAACCCATCAGGTCAGCCATCCTGCTGAATGCCTCCGGTTTCAGCATATCCCGCTGGGGGAAAGTCAGGATGAACATGGGGTCATTCTCGGCATTCTCCCAGTCGATAAGCTGGTCGAGAACGTACTGGTTGACCCGGAACGGCAATATTTTGGCAACTACCCGGATGTCATTCCGTAACTGGTTCGGCAGGGTATCCAGGTGAACTATCTTATCCAGGTGCTTTTCGGTGTAAACCTTGAACTTTGAACTCGGGACGAGTTCAGGCCTTCGTGCATAAGCAGCATAATTCAATGACACTCTCCCTATATTTTTTTAGGGCCGTTGTTATTATTTATGTGGCCCAGCGGGTTATAAATTATTTATTCGTGTAGCAAGCATAGCAGAGTTTTCCAGCTATGAAAACAAGAAAACTACCAGTATGTACATGACAAATGCATATAATGTACAATTAGAATGTTCGTTACTTTTAATTTTACAGCACCAATATTAAAATAGTTTTACGGGCCAAAACCTCAGGTTCCAGCAGACTACAAAACAGTGTTATTCAATACGGACAGATTGAACATACCAGGCAGTTCCGATGCGTTACCGGGCCGTGCAATTGCGCTCCCTGTAACCGACAGGCACTTCGTCAACGGCAACTCGCTGAAGCCGCCGTTCCCGGACGGAATGCTGCAAGCCGTTTTCGGCCTGGGGTGTTTCTGGGGGGCGGAGCGGAAATACTGGCAGCTTGAAGGGGTGTATACCACTGCGGTCGGTTATGCTGCCGGGCATACTCCGAATCCCACCTACCGCGAAGTATGCAGCGGAATGACCGGCCATAACGAGGTGGTGCTGGTGGTTTACGAACCTCACGCGATTGCCTACCGGGAATTATTGCAGGTGTTCTGGGAAGCACACGATCCTACCCAGGGAATGCGCCAGGGCAATGACGTGGGAACGCAGTACCGCTCAGGGATATACACCTTTACCGAAGAGCAAAACAGGTTGGCGTCGGCTTCAAGAACCAGTTACCAGGCAAGTCTGGCGCAGAGAGGTTACGGCGGTATTACCACCGAGATACTTGACGCTCCCCCATTCTACTACGCAGAGGACTATCACCAGCAATATCTTGCAAAAAATCCTGGCGGGTACTGCGGCCTGGGGGGTACAGGGGTAAACTATCCGCCGGCCGGGGACAGCCGGTAACAGGGTAGTTACTGGCCGGGAACGCCGGCGGCATGTTTGCTGATCCACTCCTGTGCCGCACCGTCCCTGTTGAGGACATACGGCCCGTCGCGGAATTTCTTTTCCTTGATATATGCTTCAATATGACAGGCCTGTTCAACTATGCGCGCCCGGCTGGCATCTTCCTGGTCGCTTAACCACAGACCTATCTCATAATAGTCGTCCCGGTCCCGCACCATGACCACCTTGCCGCGGATAGTTTCCGGTATATCACGTGAGGAAATGGTAGCTTCGATAGTTGTTCCGGGTTTCAGGTATTTATCGGAATGGAACAATAAACCGATATTGCCTTGTCTGTCTTCGGCATGACTGTTATCTTCAGCAAACGGGAGCTGTTTGTAATGTAGCGGGAAGCCATTGCGGTGGTGAATAAAACCTGTTTGCGTATCCGTGAGCGGCGCCTGGCCGATGAGTTTGTGCTGTATTGCACGCATATCCCTGCCGCGTTTTTTCTTTATGCCGTTCAGTATTTGAAGTAGCATTGGTTCTCACCCCTATTGAATCTAGCAGTTGTATTTTATACCCTATAGGAAGTGACAATCAAGTATTTTTTTCAAAAAAACATAAAGTTAAACGATCATTGTAAGATATAACCTGAATAACAGGCCGTTACCGGCCATATAAGCTGCGACGTGAACAGAAATCTGGTTTTTACAGCTATCATTTTACTTGCCGGCGGAGCAGGCATCTTGCTGCTTAGCCTGGACAGAACCGCAAACACGGATCAGGAACAACCGGTCAACGTGTCGCCGGGCGAGGCTGCGCCGTCTTACCCGCAGGAACCGGAACACGACGCATCAGGCAACGAAAAACGCGTTGCGGCGATGCGCGCCGAATATGCCAGACTGGAACAGGCCCGTGATACCGTGCGACTGCAGCTTGGCAGGCTCAACTCCCGGATATGGAAGCTACAGGTATCGCCCGAGCAGGCGCGGACTATCCGGGACCAGATGCGGCAGGGCTATGCGATGCTGAAAAACCCACCCATGCTGGGCGCATTCTCCAGTGCCGGTGAAATCCGCAAGGAACTCGCGAAAGTAACAAGACTCGCCGATAAACTCAGCGCCCTGGAAACAACTGTCCAGGAGCATATTGCTGCTCGGGAGGCGCGTTAATTCGTGTGGCCGGTTGTGGTTGCCAGCAGTGTGGCAGTCACCGGGTCGTAGTATTCTGCCTGCGCCGTGACTATGCTGTTTGCAGGGGGAAACTCTCCTGAAACGGGCATAGCGACACGCAGGTAATTCGGCGAATAGCCGTAACGCACCGGCTGTCCATTCATGGCGCCGACATCGCTTTCCACCAGTACGGGAAAGGAACGGCCCACATGGCGCCTCATACAGGCATGTTTCATCTGCCGCAGCGCGCTATGCAACTGCCGGCACCTGGTTTTCTTTACTTCTGCAGTTATGTGTCCAGGGAGCGTGGCAGCCCTGGTGCCGGCGCGCGCCGAATAAGGGAATATATGGATATGGGAAAACCCGACTGCCCGGCAGAAATCAAGGGTCTGCTGCCATTCAATGTCTGTTTCACCGGGAAATCCGGCGATGATATCCGTTGTCAGATTCAGGTCGGGGACCATCTCTCTTGCGCGACGCGCCAGGTCCATATACTCGCTGGTCCTGCAACGCCGCCCCATGCGCCGGAGCACGGTGTCACTGCCGCTTTGCAGGGGCAGGTGCAGGTGCGGCATGAAGCGGGGGTTAGCGAACAGTTCAAAAAAGTCTTCGTCGATATTCCAGGGTTCCAGCGAACCCAGACGCAAGCGGGGGATGTCTGTTTCAGCAAGAATCGTTCTGACCAGGGCAGGCAAATCCGTCCCCAGGTCATGCCCGTAGGCGCCGATATGCACGCCGGTCAGCACCGCTTCCTGTATTTGCCGTGAATGCAAGCGGTTAATCTCAGCGACGATATCCCCGGTCCCGCGGCTGCGCTCCGCGCCGCGTGCTACCGTGACAATACAGAAGGTGCACTTGTGCCGGCAACCGTCCTGTATCTTGATAAATGCCCGGTTACGCCCCCTGGCAAACAGGGCGGCTGCTCCGGGTTCAGTCGCGCTGCCAGGCATGGCTTCGGCTACCAGTTCGCGCATTACGATATCGACCAGGCGGTCTTTCTCGGTATTGCGCACAACCAGGTCGACCCCCGGCAATTCGTTGACAGCGCCGGGTTGCAGGCTCGCATAGCAACCGCTGACCACCAGCTTGGCAGTTGCATTACGGCGTTGTGCGCGCCGGATAAGCTGCCTGGACTTTTTCTCCGCTTCCCGGGTGACGGCGCAGGTATTCACGACAACCAGGTCGGCGTCATCGACTATCGTGGTCAGGCGGTGGCCGGCCGCCTGGAACCCGTTCGCCCAGTGTTCAAGTTCGGCTTCATTCAGGCGGCAACCCAGGGACTTCAGTGCTACTTGCATGATGATAACAATTGAGAATTAAGAATTAAAAATTACGAATTAGGAATTACGAATTGATGTGCCGCCTGTGGCGGCGGTTTTTCAATGCATCTTATCCTTTCCGCAAATTGGATTAAAGCACACGGTTACGTAACATTCCTAATTCGTAATTCCTAATTCGTAATTCCTAATTCGTATTTCTTAATTGTCTCTTTCGCTATAATCAGCTTCTGTATCTCCGATGCGCCTTCGTAAATGCGCAGGGCGCGGATTTCCCGGTACAGTTCCTCCACCTTTTCGCCGCGGGTCACGCCGCGTCCTCCGAAAAGCTGAACCGCCCGGTCTATGACTTCCTGGGCGGATTCGGTAGCGTACAGTTTAGCCATGGCCGCCTCCCGCGTTACCCGTCCGGCGCCGCTGTCTTTTGTCCACGCGGCGCGGTAAACCAGCAGGGCGGACGCGTCTACGGCAACCGCCATATCAGCGATCCTGTCCTGTGTCATCTGCATGTCGGCAAGCGCCTCTCCGAACAGCTTCCGTGTTGCGGCGTGTCCCAGCGCCTCATCCAGTGCACGCCTGGCAAACCCCAGCGCAGCAGCGCCGACAGTGGAACGGAACACATCAAGGGTTGCCATGGCGATTTTGAAACCTTCGCCGGGCTTGCCCAGCAACCTGGTTTTCGGCACCCGGCAATCGTTGAACTTAAGCCGCGCCAGCGGGTGAGGGGCGATAACCTCGATGCGTTCGGCTATTTCCAGACCCGGTGTATCGGCATCGACGACAAAAACGCTCAACCCGCGTGTGCCGGGTCCTTCACCGGTCCTGGCGAACAGGGTATAGAAGTCGGCAATGCCCCCGTTTGAGATCCAGGTTTTCTCGCCGTTGAGCACGTAATCGGCGCCGTCCGCAACCGCGCACGTCGTCATGGCCGCGACGTCGGAGCCGGAATCGGGTTCCGACAGGGCAAACGCGGCTATCCTCCTGCCGCTGCGCACCGCCGGCAGGTAATCGTGTTTTTGTTCCGCATTGCCGAATAACGCTATCGCGCCGCTGCCCAGTCCCTGCATGGCAAAGACGAAATCCGCCAGGCCGGAATGATACGCCAGGGTCTCGCGGATAAGGCACAGGGACCTGACATCCGGCGCCCCGGCGGAATCATGTTCCGGTGCCGGCGCAGCATAATTCAGCCAGCCGGATTCGGCCAGTTGTTTCAGCAGCGCCTTGCAGGCCTCATCGACGTCATCGGGATGTTTCCCGGACAGGCGCCGGCCGGCCCACTCCCCGATTTCATTGGCCAGTCGTTCGTGTTCCTGCGTAAAAAACGGCCAGTCAAGGTAACCGCGATCAGGCATCAGTCCCCCTCGAACACCGGTCTTTCCTTGTTGACGAAAGCGTTATAGGCGCGCCGGAAATCTTCGGTCTGCATACAGATGGCCTGGGCCTGGGCCTCGGCTTCGATTGCCTGCTCCAGCGCCATGTTCCATTCCTGGCGCAGCATGGTCTTGGTGATGCCGTGCGCGAACGTCGGTCCCTTGAGCAACCGTTCGGCCAGCATGCGGGCGTCCGCAAGCAGCGTATCGGATGACGAGAGGGTATTATAAAATCCCCAGCGTACCCCTTCTTCCGCGGACATGGAGCGACCCGTATACAGCAATTCCGCGGCGCGCCCCTGCCCGATAATCCGGGGCAGCAAGGCGCAGGCGCCCATATCACAGCCGGCAAGCCCGACACGGGTGAACAGAAACGCGGTTTTCGCTGCCGGGGTCGCTATGCGCATATCGCTTGCCATGGCGATAGCGGCGCCGGCGCCGACGCAGATACCGTCAACCGCGGCAATGACCGGTTGCGGGCAATGGATCATGGCCTTGATGAGATCGCCGGTCATGCGGGTAAATTCCAGCAGGCCTTTCATGTTCTTTTGCGTCAGCGGGCCGATAATGTCGTGCACGTCGCCGCCCGAGCAGAAGTTTCCTTCCGCACCGGTAATGATGACGACGTTTACGTCGTCCGCGCCGGCCAACCGGCGGAACGTATCACGCAACTCCGCGTACGAGTCAAACGTCAGGGGATTCTTTCTTTCCGGCCGGTTCAGGGTCAGCGTGGCAATGCCGTTTGCACAGGACCAGTCAAAATGCTGCGGGTTGTAGTCTTGCATGTTCATTGATATTTCCCCGGATTTCCCGGCTGCAACTGAATTGCATGTCTCACATTACTTCGCCACCGGCTATCGGGATGGACTGGCCGGTAATTGATTCGGTACCAGGCAAACACAGCCAGGTTACCGCTGCGGCTACTTCTTCCGGTTCTATGAACCGGTGTTGCGGGTTCGACGACTTCAGCCGGGCCTCCGCATCTTCACGGGACATGCCGGTTTTATCCATAATCGTGGTTATCGCCCCGGTTATCAAGTCGGTATTGGTATAGCCCGGACAGATGGCATTGACGGTAATGCCGGTCCCCGCCAGTTCCAGCGCCAGCGAGCGGGTCAAGCCGATGACGCCGTGCTTGGCTGCACAATACGCCGAAACGTAAGCATAGCCGGTGAGCCCGGCAGTGCTGGCGATATTGACTATCCGGCCCCAATCGGCCTCCAGCATGCCGTCCAGTACCTGCCTGCTGCAGTAAAATACACCGCTCAGGTTGACGGCCAGGGCCTGCTCCCAGCTATCGCTGTCCATGCGCGTGAACGGACTGCTGTGGGCCGAGCCTGCGTTATTCACCAGGATATCGATGGGGCCGAACTCGTCTATTGCCTGGTCAAATCCCGCCGCTACGGCAGCCTCATCGGTTATATCCAGCCGGACGCAGGCAGCACGGTTCAGTTGTTCTGCCTTGGATTGCAGAGTGCTTTCCGTACGCCCCACCAGGGTAATGCGCGCACCCAGCCGGTTCATCGCATCCGCGATCGCCGCGCCGATACCCCGACCCCCACCGGTAACCACTACGTGTTTATCCTTCAGGCCGCTCATGTCAGCGTGCGCCGTCAACGGTTAGGCGTGTGCCCGCAGGCCATGCCCGCGATGATTACCTTCTGTATATTGGATGTCCCTTCCACCACCTGCAGCGACTTGGCATCGCGGTAGAACCGCTCTGCCGGGTATTCCGTGGAGTAACCGTATGAGCCGAATATCTTCATGCATTCGTTGGCCGCATGCACGGCCGCCTCGGATGCGGCAAGTTTAGCCACGGAGGTCTCGTACTGGTTGGGTTTGCCCTGGTCTTTCAGCCAGGCCGCCTTGTACACCAGCAACTGCGCCGCCTGGTGTTCCAGTACCATGTCTGCAATCTGGGACTGGACCATCTGGTGGCGGGATATGGGCTTGCCGAACTGTTTGCGCTCGTTGGCGTAGTCGATGGCAAGCTGCAGGGCGCCGCCGGCCACACCCAGGGCGCCTGCGGCACAACCGATGCGGGTATTGTTCAACTGCCACATGCACATCCTGAAGCCGTTGTTCACCTCGCCGAGCAACGCATCTTTGGGGACGCGTGCGCCCTCAAAGACAAACTCACCGGTCGGGGAACAGTGCAATCCCAGTTTGGTCTCGATGGGCCGGGCGCTGCATCCTTCCAGGTTCTTGGGTTCGATGATAAAGCAACTGATACCCTTGTTGCCTTTTTCCCGGTCCGTATAGGCATACAGCAAGCCGGCGTCGCCGATGTGGGCATTTGAAATCCAGATCTTACTGCCGTGCAGTTCATAATGATCGCCCATGTCGATGGCATGGGTCTTCATGCTGGCAACGTCGGAGCCCGTATCAGGCTCAGTCATGGCGAAGAAACCTATTTTCGTGCCGTCGATCCAGCCGGAAATATACTTCTCTTTCTGTTCGTCCGTACCGTACCTGGCAACCGATAAAGGCGCGCCGAGATTCTGCATGTTGAACGGCAAACGCCAGGAAGCGGACACCTGGCCGATCTGTTCAGCCATGAGTACGGATTCCAGGAAGCCCATCCCGTTACCGCCCAGTTGCTCCGGCAACACACATGAAAAAAAGCCGAGCTCGCCCATTGCCGCCACCCGCTCCAGCCTGAATTCGTGGTTTTTTTCCTCTTCCTCCAGCGTAGGGGCAATATCTTCGATGGCAAACCTTCGGGCCGTATCCTGTACCAGGCGCTGCTCTTCGGTTAATTCAAATAACATGGCGGCCTCTCCGTTACCCGGACTCGATGGACATCAGGGCTTGGTCTTCCTCAACGGCATCGCCTTCCTTTACATGTATTTCCGTCACCTTGCCGTCACAGGGGGCATAGATCGGCGTTTCCATTTTCAACGCCTCCAGGATCAATACCTCGTCATCCTCTTCGACGACTTCATCTACCGCCACCGTTATTTTCCAGATGGTCCCCGACAAAGGGGCCAGCACGTCTTCCGTCATTATTTTTCTCCGCAGATTATTGCAACATGGTCAAAAATATGCCGGCAGCGATGACCGTGCCGATAACGCCGGCAATATTGGGCCCCATGGCAAACATGAGCAGGTAATTCTTTTTATCTGCCTGTGCGCCGATTTTCTGGACGACCCGGGCCGCCATCGGCACTGCAGACACGCCTGCGGCGCCGACCAGGGGATTAATCTTGTTCGTGGTAAACAGGTTCATCAGCTTGGCCAGGAGGATGCCGCTGGCCGTGCTGATCATAAATGCCAGCAGGCCCAGTATGAAAATAAGAATAACATCGGCGCGCAAAAAAGTGTCTGCCGTCATGGTGGCGCCGACACTGATGCCGAGGAAAATAGTCGCTATATTCATCAGGGAATTCTGCGCAACATCGCTCAAGCGTTCGACCACCCCGGATTCACGGAACAGGTTGCCCAGCATGAACATGGATACCAGGGGCGCCGAGGCCGGCACCATGAGTATAATGACCAGGGCAGCCGTGATGGGGAACAACAGCTTCTCCCTGGACCCGACCTTGCGGCCTTTATCCATACGGATCTTTCGTTCACTTTCAGTCGTCAACAGGCGCATGACAGGCGGCTGGATGATGGGCACCAGCGCCATGTAGGAATAGGCCGCCACCGCACAGGCGCCGAGCAGGTGCGGCGCCAGTTGCGCGGCCAGGAAAATGGTCGTCGGCCCGTCCGCGCCGCCGATTATGCTGATGGTGGCCGCGTCTTCCAGGCTGAAACCCAGGCCGAAAGCCAGGAAGAAAGTGAGGTATACACCCACCTGGGCGCCGGCGCCCAGGAAGATAAGGCGCGGTTGCGAGAGCAGCGGACCGAAATCGGTTAACGCGCCAAGGCCGAGGAAGATCAACGGCGGCAGGATGCGCCACTCTATCCCGTGATGGTAAAAGCGCCAGAGCAGACCCTCCCCGGGGTCCAGCAACTGGGTCAACGGCAGGTTGGCAAGCAGGATGCCAAACCCTATCGGCAATAACAGCAGCGGTTCATACTGCCTGGTAACGGCCAGGTAGATCAGGGTCAGGCCGATGACCCACATCAACACCAGGCCGGGCGTGACGGCCAGTAATCCCATGTTTTCGATGAACGCCATTACTCTTCCTTGTCCTCTGCCTTCCTGTCAGCCATCAGGGAAATCAACCTGATGCTGAGATACAACATCGCAATGCCGGCAAATACGCCGCCGATACCGTTAAAGAAAACTTCCAGGGCCTGTTCCATGTGTTCGGTATTACCTGCTGCGATTAATTCTTTATGAGCCTGGGCAGTATCATCTGGTGTTTCGGACAGATGGAGCGCGGGTTCTGGTATGCCGCTCCGGCAAAAGCCGTAAGATAATGCCTTAAGTCCGCCAGTTCCACCACCTCATCCACCAGTCCGTAACGGGCACAATACTCAGGTCTGGAATGCTGCCGGTATTGCTCTGCCAGCGTGTTCATCTTGTCGGCAACCTCATCGAGCGGCCTGCCGGCGTCCTTCTCCTTGACGGCGCGCCTCGAGTACATGGCAACCGCTGCGGTCTCTCCATGCATGACCGCGATCTCCGTTGCCGGCGTGCCCAGGGTAAACGCGTTATGCCGGTTTGCGGTCGGTCCTCCCATCAGGTAATGGGCCGCCGCCGTCCCCTTGCGCAGTACCACAAGCATCATGGGCAGGTCCGTCTGCTGTATGGAATATATCAGGGACTGGCCCAGTCCGAGCAGTTCGGCTTTTTCCGCCAGGTCGCCCACGTCGATGCCCGAGGTGTCCTGGAGCCAGATGACAGGTATGCGGTCACGTCCGCAATGGGTGACGAACTCGTTCATCTTTATCAGTCCCTGGCGGTAGAGTTTACCGCCCATGCCCGGGTAATCGGCGTATTCCGGGTAGCCTTTGCCCAGGTAGCCGGAACGGTTGCCTATGCAACCGACCAGGAACCCGTCAATCCTGCACAACCCCGTATAGACCTCGGGGCCGTAATCCGGGCGGAATTCCATATGTTCGCTGGCATCCACCAGCCGGGCCAGAATCTCGTCGAATGAATAGACCTCCTTCTGGTTAAAGGGCAGCAAGGAATACAGGTCTGCAGATGGAAAAGCAGGTTCCGCAGGTTCGGAAACACGGAAAAAACGGGGCTTGTATGCAGGTATGGCTTCCATGTAATCGCGGATACCGTCGAGCACTTCGGTTTCTTCCTCGAAGACTTCCGAGAAAAACCCGGTCTCATGGTAATGAGTCTCAACGCGGCCCGGCGGCTTGGCGCTGAACGTGCGGGTTTTTTCGACCAGTTCTTCAAGCATCTCTGCGCTGAATCCCCCTCTCGGCGACATGCCCGAGACGATACCGACACCACCAACGGCAATGTTGGCGTCTTTATGGGCCAGAAGTATGGTGGGACTGATGCCTTGATATCCACCGCCGGCAGGATTGGTCCCGTAAATACCTGCAAGGACGGGGATCCCCAATTGGTTCAATTCAGCATGGCGGTAAAAAGGCGTGCCCGACCCGCGCCGGTTGGCGTAGAACTTTTCCTGTTCATCCAGCTTGACCCCGCTGCAGTTGACCAGCCAGATCAGGGGGATATGGAGGCGGGCGGCAAGATCGGTGACGCGCAGTATGTTTTCAGACTGTCCCGGCAACCAGGCCCCCGCCAGCACCTTGTTGTCAAAACCAATCACGACCGCCCAGCGTCCGGCCACCCTGGCGAGGCCGTCAACCACGTTGGTTGCCCCGTTGGCGTTGTCCATGGGATTGTAAAGGCTGTGCAACGGCCGCCAGGTGCCCGGGTCTACCAGGTATTCCAGGCGCTGCCATACGGTCATGGCGCCGCGCTTGTTTATCTGCTCAGTGGAAAACCCCGCATCCTCGACACCTTTCTTCAGTTGCCCGATTTCCGCTTCAACCTGTTTGAGCTGTTCCATGCTTGCAGACGCACGCTTGATCCGGCCTTGCTTAAGCTCTTTGCCAAACCGTTGCATCCTCTCAAAATAGGGTTTCATAAGGTTTTATCTCTCAACAAGAAACAATTGAATTCGCGTGCCGTGTTAAGGTTCAATTATAAGTTAAGAATTAAGAATTACGAATTACCAATTGAGGGTGCTATATCACAGTGTACTTTGATCCAGCCTGGGGAAAGCCTGAGACACATTGATATACAGCCGCCGCAGGCGGCACGTTCATTCGTAATTCTTAATTCGTAATTCGTCATTCTTAATTCGTAATTCCGGTTATAATTCTGCTGTGTCAGTGTCATCACCAAGGATATCGTCAATGCAAATTTTACAACCACCGGACTGGCCCAGGCCCAAAGGCTATTCCAACGGAATTGCAGCACAGGGGAAAATGGTCTTTGTCGCGGGCCAGATCGGCTGGGACAGAAATGAATATATCCTCAGTGACAATCTCGCCGAACAAGTCCGTCAGACGTTGCTGAACACGGTAGCGGTGCTGGCGGAGGCAGGCGCAAGGCCCGAACACGTAACCAGGATGACCTGGTACATTCTTGACAAGCAGGAGTACCAGTCTTCCCTGAAAGATATCGGTCGCGTCTACCGGGACATCATGGGGAACAATTACCCGGCCATGGCCATGCTGCAAGTCTCTGCATTGATAGAGGAGCAGGCAAAGGTGGAAATAGAAACGACGGCGGTTATACCGGATTGAGGAATCACACCTTGGCAGACGCACCACCGACAGGGTTGGCAACAGCCTCTCCGGATAACAGCGAGAGCGGCTCCAAACACTCGTTACGAGCCTGGCTTTACCTGCTCAAGTGCTCGAAAAAGCTGGACCAGATCATGTCGGACCGGTTGCGCCAGCACTATAACAGTTCCCTGTCGAGATTTGACGTGCTTGCACACCTGGACCTGGCCGGCAAGGATGGCTTGAGCATTTCCGTACTGGCCGGCAAGCTGCTGGCGTCGAAAGGGAATATTACCCGCCTGCTCGACAGGATGGAGCAGGACGGGCTTATCATCAGGTATCAGCACACGACGGACAAGCGCATTCACAATATCCGCCTGACCGGAACAGGCGCTGAACTTTTCAACCAGATGGCGCCCGACCATGAGAACTGGACCCACGAAATACTGAGTGTCCTCAATCCCCGGGAACAGGCGGAACTGGTGCGCCTGCTGAAAACCGTGAGAGAGCGGCTGGAAGAGGAGTAGTAAAAGGGAAACTCTGAGCCTTAATCCCCGGAAGTCTCACGGCACACAACAAAACGTTTACATGTAAGATAAATCCGTTTACACTCCGGGCAACTGGAGTGGCTTACATGAACGGTCTGAAAATAGTCTGTCTTGGCGGAGGGCCTGCTTCACTGTATTTCTCCCTCCTGATGAAAAAAGCTGATCCCGCGCACGATATTACCGTGATCGAGCGTGGCCCTCGTGACGCTACCTGGGGGTTCGGCGTGGTATTTTCCGATGAAACCCTGCGCGGCTTCATGGAAGCCGATGCGCCCAGTTACAAGCGCATCGTCGAGCAGTTCGCCTACTGGGACAAGATAGAGACCCGCATACACGATACAAAAGTGATCAGCGGCGGCCACGGGTTCTGCGGCATGTCGCGCCTGAAGTTGCTCAACGCGCTCCACGACCGTTGTGATGAACTGGGCGTAAACCTGGAATTCAATACCGATATCACCGACCTGGCGCAACTGGAGATCGACAAGCACGACCTGGTGGTCGCCGGTGACGGCATTACCTCCATCCTGCGTAGCGCCTACGCCGAGGAGTTCGGCACCAGGCTGGACTGGCGCCCCAATCGCTTCTGCTGGCTGGCTACCACCTTGTCCCTGGACAGTTTTATCTTTATTTTCCGCAGGAACGAACACGGCTGGTGGTGGGTACACGGGTACCGCTATGAAGAGGGCATGTCGACCTGGATCGTGGAATGCAGCCACGAGACCTGGATGAATGCCGGCATGGATGCGTTCTCCGAAGAGGATACAAAACGTTATATCGAAGAGGTCTTCAGCGAGGACCTGCAGGGTCATCCCATCATCACCAACCGGTCACTCTGGCGGGGCTTCCCGGTGGTGAGGAATGCCAGTCTTTATCACAACAACATCGTGTTGCTGGGTGATGCGGGGCGCTCAGCGCATTTCTCCATCGGTTCCGGTACCAAGCTGGCCATGGAAGACGCCATCACCCTGGCAGACATCTTCCGGGAGCAGGGCAACCGGGTCGGCGCCGCGCTGGAAACCTACCAGCAGGCGCGCAAACCCGAGGCGGACCGGTTGCAGCGGACTGCCGTCACCAGCCTGCACTGGTTTGAAAATATCGACCGCTACGCGCAACAGGATGCGGAGCAGTTTACGTTCAACATGATGGTGCGCTCAAAACGCGTGACCTATGACAATCTCAGGTTGCGCGATCCCGGGTTCATCCGTTCGATGGACCAATGGTTTGCCGGGTATGCCCGCAAGGTGACGGGTTACGACGACATCGATACGGAAAACCCCGCGGTGCCGATGTTCCAGCCGTTCAGGATCGGTCGAATGCGCGTCGAAAACCGGGTCCAGCTTTCCGCCATGTGTCAATATTGTGCGACTGACGGCCTGCCCGGGGATTGGCATTTTGTTCATTACGGGGCCCGGGCTATAGGCGGCGCCGGTATCGTCAACACGGAAATGCTGTGCACATCGGCAGATGGGCGGATTACAACAGGCTGCGCAGGCCTGTGGAACGACGAACAGACGGAACAATGGGGCCGGATTACCGCGTTCATCCATGCCAACAGCAAGGCGAAGGTTTGCGGGCAGATCGGCCACGCCGGCCGCAAGGGGGCGACCTGCGTACCCTGGCAGGGAGGCATAGACGAACCCATGCCGGAAGGAGCCTGGGAGATCGTCGCACCATCGCCGCTACCTTACCTGGAACACAGCAGGATACCCCGGGAAATGTCGGGAGATGACATGGACAGGATTGAAGCGGACTTTCTCAATGCCACCAGGAATGCGCTGGCCGCCGGCTTTGACATGCTCGAAATACACCTGGCACACGGCTATTTGTTATCTTCGTTCATCAGTCCACATACCAACCGGCGCCGTGATGACTATGGCGGCGGCATCAAAAACCGCGCCCGCTATCCGCTACGCATAGTGCAGACAGTCCGGCAGGCCTGGCCGTCGGAGCGGCCAATTTCGGTAAGAATTTCAGCAACGGACTGGATCAGCGATGGCTTGTCCGGACAGGATTTGACGGCTTTGGTGCATCTGTTAAAGGAGAACGGCGCCGATATCATCAACGTTTCCACGGGCCAGGTCGTCAGCCACGAGGAACCGGTTTACGGCCGCATGTACCAGGCGCCGTTTGCCGACCGGATCCGCAATGAAATGGGTATGCCGACCATCGTCGCAGGCAATATTACCAGCGCAGACCAGGTCAACACCCTGGTTGCCGCGGGGAGAACCGACCTGGTGGCCCTGGCGCGGCCGATCATGAACGAACCGCAGTTCGTCCTGAATGCCGCCGCCCGTTACGGTTACCGGGAACAGTACTGGCCTGATCAATACGCTGCGGGAAAATTCGCGGCAGAGATGAATGCCGAAAGAATTAACCGGGAAGAAATTGAACTGAGAACCAACGCAAAACCACCCGATCCGCAGGAAATGCTGGCCGTAGCCATAGCCCGCGGCGAGGTGCTATTGGACTGATCATGCGTTATAATCCACCTGGTGTCTGAAGCAGGCGACTGGTACTGCAGAGAAATCGAAAATGTCACATTACTCCAATGAGCAACTGGCCGGATTGATAAGGGCAGATTCCGTACATAAAAAAGTCTATACCGATCCCGAGATTTTTGACCTGGAGATGGAACGCATCTGGAAAAGGTCCTGGATCTACGTGGGCCATGACAGCCAGGTAAAACAGCCGGGTGACTATTTCGCCACGAGCATAGGCCGGCAGCCGGTGGTGATGACCCGCCACAAGGACGGCAGGGTTCACGTGCTGTTCAACCGTTGCAGCCACAAGGGAGCCCAGGTGATCGGCGACAGCTGCGGTAACGCACAGCAATTGCGCTGCAGCTATCACGGCTATGTCTTCGATACCGACGGCACGCTGCTCCACATACCCAGGGAAGAAGGTTATAACGGCGCCGGGTTCGGCAAGGGCAACCCGGAATCAAATATGCAGCAGGTCCCGCGGGTAGACAGCTACCACGGCCTGGTGTTCGCCAGCCTGGCCCCGGAAGGCCCTGATTTGAAAACCTGGTTGGGCGGCGCGGCGGTCTCCATAGACAACCTGGTGGAACGGTCGCCTGAAGGCCGTATCGAGATAGCCGGCGGCTGTTTCCGCTACCTGCATGACTCAAACTGGAAGATGTTCGTGGAAAATCTGAACGACGCCATGCATCCCATGGTCGTACACCAGTCTTCCAGCGGCACCGCCAAACGGGTCTTCGATGAGCGCCTGAAGGAAGGGGACCCGGTACCCTTTGAACTGGAGATGCTGGCGCCGTTTACCAACAACTACGATTTTTTTGAAAAGATGGGGTTGACCGCCTGGGATTACGGGCACAGCGTCACCGGCGGCAAATTCAGCATCCATTCGGCTTATTCACCCATCCCCGGTTACATGGATGCCCTGATAGACAAGTACGGAGAGCAGAAAGCACGGGAGATCCTCGCAGTAAACCGCCACAACACCGTGGTTTATCCCAGTTTTACCCTGAAGGGCGCCATCACCTCGATACGCGTCGTGAAACCCGTGGCGGTAGACAAGACCGTTATCGAATCATGGGTGTTCCGGCAGGTAGGGGCGCCGGAGGAATTGTTCCAGCGTTCCATCACTTACTGCAACCTGATTAATTCCCATGCCAACCTGGTCGGCCCCGATGATTACGAGGCCTACCACCGGCTGCAATCCGGTTTGCAGATTCAGGACGGCAATGAGTGGGTGAGTCAACACCGTTTCCTGGGCAAGGAAGAAGTTGAAGAGAACGGGACAAAACACTCGGCAGGCACGTCCGACATGGTCTTTCGCCACCAGTTCCAGACCTGGAAAGATTACATGGCCAGTACCGGGTGACACCACGGTTCACGCACCGACATTTCATTAAAACTACAGAGACCGGCTTCTTTCCCGGACAGGACAGCGCCTTTATGCAGACTGGAATAAATCCCGAACAGGACAATACCCCTGTGCAGACCGGACAACCGGTCAATCCACCCGATCCCAGGACCCTGGAACAGTTCCTGTTCCACGAGGCGCGCCTGCTGGATGAACAGCGCTGGGAAGAGTGGAACGACCTGTACCTGGAAGATGCCGAGTACTGGATACCGGCAACGCCGGGGCAACCGGACCCGAAAAATCACATCTCGTTAATTTACGAGACGGGATTGCTCAGGGCCGTGCGCGTGAAACGCTACAAACACCCAAACGCCTTTTCCCTGCAGCCCGGACCGCGCAGCGTACACCTGGTCAGCAACGTCATACTGGACAACTTTGATGAGACAACGGGAGAATGCCTGGTAACGTCGCGCTTTATCATGCTGCAGTACCGGCGTGAAAAACAGGACGTATTTGCCGGTTCCTATACACACAGGCTGGTCGTCAGCGGAGATGAAATCAGGATTGCCGCCAAGCGCGTCGACCTGCTCAACTGTGATGCGCCGCTGGAAAATATCCTCATCTATCTGTAGTAAATGCCGTCACAACAACGGGACTCCGTTACCTCCGCAGCATTCCTGAGATTCAGCCGTACTCACGGCAGGCTGTCCAGGACGTTGATCATCGCGTTGATCACCCTGGTGCTGGTTTTTGACCTGCTCTGCGTCTACGCAAAACAATTCATGGGCGCGCCGTTGCTCGATTACAGCGTATTCTCAAACGGCATGGCTGCCGCGCTGCTCATTATCCTGGTTATCCTGGCCGCTGCCCTGCACTATGTCAGGCGCATCAATTCAGCGTACCTTGAAATGCGCAAATCCCTGGGTGATGACTGACCTGAATTACCCGGCCATCGGGTCCTTTGCGCTGTTTATTGTCGCCACCTTGTTTATCACTGTCTATGCGGCGCGGCGCACGCGCTCCAGGAAGGATTTCTATGTCGCGGGAAGCTCCATCGGCGGGTTACAGAACGGTATTGCCATTTCCGGGGACTACATGTCGGCCGCGTCTTTCCTCGGCCTGGTGGGCCTGATGTTCATCGGCGGGTTCGACACCATCTATTTCATCGTCAACCTGATACTGAGCTGGGCAGTAGTGCTGTTCCTGATCGCAGAGAAACTGCGCAACCTGGGCTCCTACACCTTTGCCGATGCGGTCTCCGTGCGCCTGGCGGCCCGGCCGATACGGATTCTCGCCGCAACCGCGACCCTCGCCATAGCCGTGCCCTACCTGCTGGCACAGATGGTCGCCGCGGGCACCCTGGTGGAATCCCTGTTTGGCCTGAGTTATACCCAGGGTGTGCTGATCGTGGGTGTGCTGATGACGATATATGTGACGTTCGGCGGCATGATAGCGACTACCTGGGTACAGATCATCAAGGCCATACTACTGGTAGGAGGCGGCACCATACTCTGCATCGGCGTGCTGGTTACATTCGATTTCGATATCAACCGGCTGGGCGGACAGGCCGTTGGCGCGCACCCGCAGGGACTTGCCATCATGCAACCCGGCCTGCTTTACCCGGATATCGTCTCCGTCATCTCCCTGAGCCTGGCTTTCATCGGCGGCACTGCCGGTTTGCCTCATGTCCTGATGCGCTTCTTTACCGTGCCGGACGGCATTCAGGCACGGCGCTCCGCGGCCTGGGCCATGGGCATCATCAGTTACTTCCAGTTCATCGTCCTGGTTATCGGTTTAGGGGCCATCGCTTTAGTGACGGATAATCCGGAATTTACCAGGGGCGGCCTGGATATTATCGGCGGCAGCAATATGGCAGCAATTCACCTGTCCCAGGTTGTCGGCGGCAGCATTTTCATGGGCTTTATCTGTGCGGTTGCATTCGCCACCATACTTGCCGTCGTATCCGGGTTGATGTTGTCGGCGGCAACCACCATATCCCATGATCTGTTTGCCGGTGTTATCCGCAAGGGGGTGTGTACCGATGCGGAGGAATTACGCGTATCCAGGCTCACGGTGGTACTGTTGAGCATTACCGGTATCCTGCTGGCCATCCAGTTCAAGGGGCAGAATGTTGCCGTTCTGGCTACGCTGCCGCTGGTGATTGCGGCCAGCGCCAACTTTCCCATCCTGCTCCTGTTCATGTACTGGAAAGGGTTTACCACGCGGGGCGCGGTAGCCGGCGGATATACCGGGCTCGTGCTCGCCGTAAGCCTGATAATTCTGGGTCCTAACGTGTGGGTAAACGTGCTGGGTTATGCCGAACCGTTGTTCCCCTATGCGTACCCGACACTGTTTTCCATGGGCGCGTGTTTCCTGTTCGCCTGGCTATTCTCGATTACCGACAAGAGCCGGCGCGCCGCGGCGGAAGCAGACGCTTTTGCCGATCAGTTACGGCGCTCCCAGGTCGGCGAACTGTCACCTGGCTTAACCGCACGGGCCAAGGCATAATTCACTGAAACAATGACTACCGTATACGCCGAATTTCTGAAAACCGTAGGGAAGGTCTCAGCCCAGGCGTTCCTGCACATCCCGCGCCAGGCCAGCAGGGAATACGGCCCGGCAGCCATTGATTATACTTATGCCCGGGCGCTGCAGGCAGTCAACACCCTGAGTGAGCAATACGCCGGGGCAGGATACGGCTACGGACAGCGGGTTGCCGTCATGCTGGACAACCGGGCCGAATTCTTTCTGCATTTCCTGGCTTTGAACAAGCTCGGCGCCAGCGTCGTGCCGGTCAATTCCGGTTTCCTGCCGCGGGAAATCGCCTATGTCATCAATCACAGCGACGCCTGTCTCGTGCTGTGCCTGCCCCGTTACCGGGACAAAGTGCAGACAGCCCTGGCCGGCCGGGACACGGCCATGCCTATAGCCGATACCGAATCAATGTCACAGTTGCCGTCCTGCGCCTCTGCACCGGCAACAGGCACAGCGGACCGGGAGACCGAGGTGGCGGTACTCTATACCTCTGGCACGACCGGGACGCCAAAGGGCTGCATGCTGAACAACGAGTATTTTACCTGCATGGGGCAATGGTACGCCGATATTGACGGCTACTGCCGGCTGACCTACGGGGAGGAAAGGATGCTGACGCCGTTGCCCCTGGTGCATATGAATGCCCTGTGCTCCATGATGGCCATGATCATGAGCGGCGGCTGTATCATCCAGCTAGACCGCTTCCATGCCTCGACCTGGTGGGAGACAGTGCGCGAGGCCAATGCGACCTGTCTGCATTACCTCGGCGTGATACCGGCAATTTTACTGAACCAGCCTGAGACGGCCGGCGACAACCTGGGACAGCAGGTCAAATTCGGTTTCGGCGCAGGTGTCGACCCCAAGCACTTGCAACGCTTTGAGCAGCGTTTCGGCTTCCCCCTGGTGGAAGGCTGGGCCATGACGGAAACCGGCACCTACGTCTGCATCACGGCCAACAAGGAACCGCGCCATATCGGCACGCGCTGCATCGGCAAAGCGCCGGATGTCATCGAGTACCGCCTGGTGGACGAGGAGGGTAACGACGTCGGGGCGGGGGAACCGGGTGAACTGCTGATCCGCGCCAGGGGCGACAACCCGCACAAAGGGTTTTTTTCCGGTTATTACAAAAATCCGGAGGAGACGGCGAAGGTATGGGAAGGAGGGTATTTCCATACGGGAGACGTGGTCCGTATCAGCGAAGACGGCTCATTTCATTTTGTAGACCGGCGCAAGAACATCATCCGGCGCAGCGGCGAAAACATTGCGGCCGTGGAAGTGGAGAACGTCCTGTTCCAGCACCCGGCGGTTGCCAACTGTGCGGTAACGCCCATATACGATGAAACACGCGGCGAAGAGGTCGGCGTCTGTATAATCCTGAATGAAACTGCCGTTCCGGAACAGGCATCCATGGAGACTACGGCCGGTATTTTGTACGATTTCTGTAATGAACGGCTGATTTATTACAAAGTGCCGGCTTACTTCCTGTTTGTAACCGAGTTGCCCATGACCGCATCACAGAAACTCCAGCGGGGTGAAATCAAGGCCCTGGCCGGCAGGCTGGTGGAAGAAGGTCATTGTATTGACCTCCGGGAGCGCAAGAGAAAGAGAAAAGATGCAGCCTTACAATGATATTGCACTCGTCGCCCCGGTCAGCCTGCCGTACGAACGGCGCAGCGAGCGCGGCGCGGCCTGGTTCACCGGCACTGCATTCGCCCGGATGCTGGACCGGGCGGGACTGCAGAAACACGATATTGACGGCCTCGCCATAGCCAGCTTCACGCTGGCGCCCGACAGCGTTGTCAGCATGACCGAATACCTGGGTATCTCGCCCGGCTGGCTGGAACAGATCCCGATGGGAGGCGCCAGCGGCCCGGTAGCTGCCCGGCGTGCGGCCCGTGCAGTTCAGGCCGGCGACGCTGAAATCGTCGCCTGCATCGGCGCTGATACGGCATCGGCCGATACCTTCGCGGACCTGGTCGAGAATTTCAGCAGGTTTTCAACCGATGCCGTGTTCCCTTACGGCGCAGGCGGACCGAATACCATCTTCGCCATGATTACCCGTAACTACATGGAGAAATACGGGGCAGAGCGGGAAGATTTCGGCCGCGTCTGCATCGCCCAGCGGGAAAACGCTCTGGCCGCGGGTACCGCTGTTTTCAACAAACCCTTGTCGATGGAAGACTACCTGGCCGCCCGTCCCATCAGCGAACCCCTGCACCTGTTCGATTGTGTCATGCCGGTCGCCGGGGCGGACGGTTTCCTGGCCATGACGGTTGCCCGGGCCGAGTCGCTCGGCCTGCCTTACGCCAGGGTCCTGGCTGCAGGAGAGCGGCATAATGCCTGGCCGGATGACGACGTGCATTTTCGCGCCGGATGGAGACTGTATCGCGAGCAGATGTACGAGCAGGCCGAACTCGGGCCTGGCGACATGGATTTTCTTCAGACCTACGATGACTACCCGGTGATATCCATGATCCAGATGGAAGACCTGGGCTTTTGTGAAAAGGGCGAGGCAGCCGAATTTATCCGCACCCGCCCGTTGACCTGGAACGGCGGCGGTCTGCCCCATAATACTTGCGGCGGCCAACTGTCGGCAGGACAGGCCGGCGCTGCCGGCGGTTTCCTGGGCACGGTTGAGGCGATCCGGCAATTGACCGAAACCGGCCTGTCCAACCAGGTTGCAGGAGCGAAGAACGGCATGGCAAGCGGGTACGGCATGGTCAATTATGATCGCTGTTTATGCACCAGCGCGGTAATCCTGGGGAGGGGAGGCGAATGACAGGGCAATTGATACCGCCGGCGTCTCGTTCCCGGCTCTGGCAACAGGTTAACGAGGCCGCTGCTGCAGGCCTGTTCAGGCTGCAGGTCTGTTCAGGATGTGGCACGGTACAGTACCCGCCACAGGAATTCTGCAGTCATTGCCTGGCTGACGAATTGCCGTGGGAGCAGGTCAGCCCTATGGGCGAAGTGCTTTCCTGGACCACAACCCATGCCAGCACCAACCGGTTTTTCAAGGGTATATTACCTTTTCACGTTGGCATGGTTAAACTGGATTGCGGCCCGGTTTTGATCGGATACCTGGTTGCAGCATCATTACATACGGGGAGCAGGGTGCAGGTTACGGGCATGCCGGACAAGTCCGGCCAGACCGTTTTCCTTGCCGGACCGCCGGATACGGATCCGGCGGCTGAATACAGTAAACTCCTGGAGGAGTAGATTATGACAGATAACAATAAAGTGGTAGTCATCACGGGCGGCAACAGGGGTATAGGCGCCGATATTACCCGGCGATTTCTTGACAGCGGTTACCTGGTGGTCAATATCTCCCGGCAGACCCCTGAATTCTCCCACGAACGCCTGGTCAACTACACTGCCGATCTCGCGGATCCGCAGGCAACATTGCAAGTCGGCATGGAGATAGCGGAAAAACATGCGGTATCGGACTTTGTTCACAACGCCGGCGTGATCCGTCCGGATTTACTGGAAGACGTGAAACTGGAAGACCTGGACTACCTGACCCAACTGCACCTGGGCAGCGCTATCACGCTCGCGCAACAATTTATTCCTGCCATGCGCAGCGCGCAGTACGGCCGGATCATCCTCATATCATCCCGTGGCGTACTGGGCCTGGTCACCAGGACGAATTACGCAGCAACCAAGGCCGGTCAGATCGGTATTACCCGCACCTGGGCGCTGGAACTGGCAAAAGACGGGATCACAGTAAACTGTGTCGCTCCCGGTCCCATCGTGACGGACATGTTTCACGAACTGGTCCCGGAAGAAAGCGAACAGAAATCCAGAATAGCGCAAAGCGTCCCGGTCAAGCGCCTGGGAACAGCGGAAGACATCGGCCGCGTAGTCAAATTTTTATGCGAGGAAGACAGCGGATTCATCACCGGCCAGACCTGGTATATCTGCGGCGGCGCCAGCCTGGGGTCGCTGGCTCTTTGATACGCCTGCCTCTCCCGAATCAGATTATTCTTGATTGCCGGCCCTGCCAGTACGGTGCGCGCAGGCTGACCTTGTCGACCTTGCCTGTCGCAAGGCGGGGCAGTTCCTCCACGAAGCGGATTTGTTTCGGTTTCTTGTAGCTGGCGATTGATGTCCGGCAGTGCTCGATCAGTTCGGTCTCCGTACAGTCGGCGGACAGGACCACGAACGCGCAGACGGCCTCGCCCCAGCGCTCGTCGGGAATGCCGATCACGGCGCATTGTCCGACTGCCGGGTGTTGCTCCAGTGCAATTTCAACTTCCCTGGGGTAGATGTTTTCGCCACCCGATATGATCATGTCCTTTTTCCGGTCAACAATGAATAAATAGCCATCCTCATCAAGGTAACCGATGTCCCCCATGTTCAACCAGCCGGCGCTTATGGCCTCGCCGGTCGCGGCCGGATCATTCCAGTATTCCTGCATGATATCCGGGTGGCGCACGACGATCTCTCCCGGTTCACCGGTGCCTGCAACAGCCCCGTCGGACTTGACGATTTTTATCTCAACCCCGTCACAGGCCTGCCCGGCCGACAATAACCGGCGCTGCTGGGCCGCAGTCCCGTCCGGCTGGTGCTGTGGTTTCGTCAGGTTGGAAATGGAACTGCCTTCCGTGGAACCGTATTGCTGGATAAAAACCGGGCCGAATACGCTCAATGCCTTTCTCAACAATGTCTCCCGTATCGGCGCGGTGGAGTAGAATATGGTTTTCACCCGGGCCGGTTCGCGGACCTCTGCGTATTCATCGGCAAGCAGCATTTCTATCATGGTCGGCACCAGTTGCAAGGTGGTGATCCGCTCTGTTTGCAGGGTATTCCAGACTACCCGCGGATTAAACTCCCGTTGAACGTAAATCGCCGCGCCCTGCAGGTGATGGGCAAGTTGCAGGAATTTGGCGCCGACATGAAACAGGGGCTGGACCAGCAGGAACCGGTCGTCCCGGGTAATCTCCGCCGCATCACTGATGACCCGTGCGGTCCCGTACTGTGCGGACTGGCTCAACACGGCGCCCTTGGGATTGCCCGTAGTGCCGCTGGTGTGAACGATATATACGGGATCGCCGGGTGAGGGTAACGTGTCCAGTGTTTCGACCCCGTCACCTTCGATGAAATCCGCATAGGGAACAGCCCATTCCGGCAAATCTCCCCCCTCAATCTGTATGTATAATGTGCCGGCAGACCTTATCTCACTGACAACGGACAGAAATTCCACGCTATAGAACACTACGGACGGTGTGGTGTTGCCGACAATATAGTTGATCTCAGGAGCAGTAAGGCGATAGTTTACCGGCGCAGCAATAAATCCCCGCAGTTCGCAGGCGCCGTATATTTCCAGGTATTCCGCACAGTTCCTGGACAGGACGGAAACCCTGTCCCGGCGCCGGCAACCGGCTTGCGACAGTGCGCCGGCCAGTCGCCGGACCCGGTTCGCATGTTGCAGGAACGTATATTTCCTGCCCTGGTCAACTATAGCCAGGTCGTGCGGCGTGTGCTCCGCATTGGCAATAATGATATCTGCTACGATTTTTGTCATTATGCGGTATAAAAGGGGACAGATTTAAATCTGCCCCCCTGCGTTGGCACTTATATCCGTCCCCCTATAATCAACACCAGGTAAAAAAACGCAAACAGCGTCAGTGCCCAGATGCAGGCTACGCTGTAACGGGTCAGGCCCGGCCCCGGTTTCATTGCTGCAGGCACGTCCTCCGAATGCATGGCCCGGTGGATCAGCCAGGCAAGCACGGGCGCGGTGAGAAATGCCAGGGTAGTAGCAATATCTATCAGGGTCTTGAATGACCGGGTAAAATACATGATGACGGGAAGGGAAACCAGGACCATAGCCAGGATCGCGGCAAAGTAGATCCTGAACCACTGTTTTTCCGGTAATTTCTCTTTTCGGAAACAATCGACCAGGGCACAGACGGTACGCGGGTAGCCGTCATGGATCACCAGCACGGTTGACAGCATGACGGCAAAGGCGGCAACGGCAATGACAGGCTGGGTCCACTGGCCCAGCAGCGATGTATAGATGTTGATAAGCTGGGCTGCAAACCCTGCCGAACTGGACGAGAACTGCAAGCCGGAGCCATGCATTACGGCAGCCCCCAGCATGAGGAAACACACTGCCGTCAACAAGGTTGAGAAATAGCCGACATGGAAATCCATCCTTACCTCGTCACCTGACAGACTGTCCTGCTTGTCCTTTTCCAGCACCCACAAAGACTGCCAGAGACAGGTCTCAAACGGGGCCGGCATAAACCCGATCAAGGCGGCCAGGAACAGCAGCGACGCCCTGTTTGCTATATCAGGAGTGAGGATGTCGGTTTGCTGCCATTCGATCAGGGGAACGGATAATGCCGTTGCAACAAGCGTCGAGAGCAGCAGGGCGATTAATAACACCTTGATGATACCGTCCATCCAGCGATATTGCCCTACCACCAGGCAGGTACCGGAAAAAACACAGAGACAGGCAGCGACCAGGCCGATTGGCAGGTCCGGGCCGAAGCTGATGACAGCCAGCCCGGATGTTACCAGCAGGACTGCCGCAAACCCGGTAAACATCATGCAGAATATGATCACGCCACACAGCAATACGGCCCAGGTTCCCTGCCTGCGAAAACCGGCCAGCAGATGTTGCCCGGTCGCACGGGCGTATTCATGCCCAAAACGGAAAGTGGGATACTTCATGACAAAGGCCAGCAGGACGAACAGCAACAGATCCATCCCGTGCAATGCCCCGGCACGGGTAGCCTGCACCAGGTGAGACACACCTATGGACGCCGCAGCCATCAACAGCCCGGGGCCAAGAATAGTGAACAACCTGCGTTCCAGTTTCATCCGGCTATCTTAACCACGGATTTTGTATTTGACCATCTCGTGATAATTTGGGACACCCATAAATTAAGGTAATTTGGGACGTGGTAATTTGAGACACCCATAAGTTAAAATGAGCGGTTCAAATTTGTGGGTGTCCCAAATCTATCGCTGCTTTTCAGCGGAGTTGCGGGATTACTTCAGCGGCAAACACCTGCATCGTTTCGCGCTGCAGATCCCGGTTCATTCCCGGCCAGTATAAGCGAGCTATGTAATGGAACTCAATTCCAGCGGCATCCTGGTATTTCCTGAGTTTTTCCGCCACGTCATCCGGCGTGCCTGCCAGGGCGCTGGCGCGCAGCGATTCTGCGCGCTGTGGGGAGAGCGGCGGCGCCTTGACTGGCGGGTCAACGCGCCCGCGCGCACCGGCTATGTCTCTATACTTCCAATAGGTGTAGTGCATGTGCTCAGCCAACTGTTCCCAGGCATCCTGTTGCTTCGACACAAAAGTCGGCAAAAACATACTCGCCGTGAAGCTGCCGGGCGGGCGGCCTTCTTGTTCGAGACCGTCCCGTATCCAGGCCATTTGCCTGCGAAAATATTCAGGAGTAAACGCCTCGTCAAAACTCCCGCTCGAAATGAACCCGTCAGCAATCCTGCCCGCACGGCGCACCGCCGGTTTTGCCGTAGCGCCAATCCAGATCGGTATGCCCCCGGGTCTTGCCGGTTTGGGTCGGACCGCGACTCCCGGATAACTCAGCACGTCGCCACCGGTAACAACTCCGTCTGACCACGCCTGGCGAAGGACAGTTACCGTGTCCTCCAGCACGCTGTGCAGGTTATTCAAGGGCACGTGCAGTGCTGCAAATTCTTCCGGGCGCCAGCCCTGGCCCAGTCCGAGGATGAGGCGGCCATTCGAGATAAGGTCAACGGTTGCACTGTCTTCCGCCAGCCGCAAGGGTTCGTACAGAGGCGCCAATGCCACACCCGTTCCGATTTCAATCCGGTTTGTGCGTGCGGCGATTGCCGCACACATCGGCAGTACCGACGGCAGGTAACCGTCGTCTACAAAATGGTGCTCCGATACCCAGACAGAATCGTAACCGAGAACTTCCGCCTCGACGGCAAGTTCTATTGCATCCTGGTAACGTTCAGCCTCACTGCGCCTGTCATCTGCATGGGCCTGGCAGGAGATCAGGCCGTAGCCTACCTTCACGGGTTCGCCCCGAAAGCTGCAATCCGTTTATTCAACATAAGTATGGAACAGGTTGTCAGAGTAATTTGGGACACCCATAAATTAAAATGAGTGTTTCAAATTTATGGGTGTCCCAAACTTATCGTCAGATCAACGCGTATTCATTCTCCCATATCCCATGCTAAAACAACATCATGGGCAATACGATATTTTTTATTCAAATACACCAGTATTTAAATATTTTATAATGTTTATGGAGTTAAGTACGTATGCATACCTTACATGACTACACAGATATTTTTTATTGCCATGCGGACTGAACCGTGACTGCGGCAACGAAACGTCCCGTCCCCCGGTTCGGCATCTGGGCGGTTGTCTACGGTACTTCTGCATCACTCCATCACCCGGAGGACCCGCCCGACGCATCGTGGGCACGCAACCGGGACCTGGTGCTTGAGGCGGAGGCTCTCGGCATCGACTCCGTGCTGGTAGCCCAGCACATCGTCAACCCCTTCGGAGATGAATTCGACCAGCTGGAAACCCTGACTTCCTGTGGGGCGCTCGCAGCGCTTACGGAAAATATCGAGATTATCGCTGCAATCAAGCCTTACCTGTTCCACCCGGCCGTTTTCGCAAAGATGGCATTGCAACTGGAAGAGATCAGCGAGGGACGTTTTTCGCTCAATTTCGTCAATGCGTGGTTCCGGCCCGAGTTCGAGAAAGCGGGAATCCCTTTCCCCCCGCATGACGAACGCTACGTCTACGGTGGAGAATGGCTGCGAGTCGTCAAGAAGCTCATCTCAGGCGAACAGGTAACCGTAGACGGAGACAATTTCAAGCTGGACGGTTACCAGTTTAAACCAGCGTCAAAATGGCGGCCACGGCCATTGCTTTACTCGGGCGGCGAGTCGGAAGCGGCGCTCAATCTCACCGTCGAGTTGTGCGATACCTGGTTCATGTTCGGGCAACCGTTGGAAGATGTCGCCGGAAAGATAGCCGCCATGCGCAAGCGCCCGCGCAGCGGCACACCACTCAGTTACGGGGTTTCGGCATTTCCCTTCGCGCGTCCGACACAGTCCGAGGCGGAGGAAGCGCTCGCTTATGCCTTTGAACTGCGTGAAAAGGACAGGGAAGTCTATGAGGCACTGCACAGGAATGCGGACCCGGAAGTCGTCACCTCCAAAGTGATAGCCAAGGTACCGGGTATCGGCGTCGGCAACGGCACCGGTTGCGGTTTCACCGGTTCATACGATGAAGTTGCACGGCGCATCGCTGCGTTTCATGATGCGGGCATTGAAATAATACTGCTCGAGTTCCAGCCTTTTGAGCGTGAGATGCGGCGTTTCGCCGAAGAAGTCATGCCGCGGGTGGCGAGACTCTGCTCCTCCAAGTGAATAATAACCCCTGAGCCGATTTAACGATGGGCATTGCCCAAATCAACCTGAACTCAGGCGTTTCCACTTCCTACAGGGAGGCAGGCCAAGACAATCCCGTCACCGTTGTCCAGATCCATGGGTTGGGTACCGGACACAATAATTTCGACCTGCTGACTCCCCATTTGTCGAAACACCTGCATAGTTACGATATCGACCTGCCCGGATACGGCGAGTCCGAATGCGGACCCGGTGAGCGAGGTATTGATTATTTTGCCGACAGCGTCGCAGAATTCATTGAAACCCTTGAACTTGCGCCGGTACACGTGCATGGGACGTCGATGGGCGGATGCGTTGCAATGGTGCTTGCCGGAACGCGGCCGGAACTTATCGACAGGCTGGCCATCACCTGCTCCTTCGCCAGATTTGACCGGGCAAGCCATGTTATCTTTAAAACCTGGAGGGTGGCCGCAGCAGCCGGGGTGGAGGCCCTGGCCCTGGTCACCAGCCACCAGGGTTTCTCCCGGGGTTTCTGGGACAGGCCCGGGAGCGAAAACACGGTGGATGCGTTTTTCTACGCGCTGCGGGGCATGACGCCCATGGAGTTTCTCCGTGATCTCACATTGATAGAAAACCTGGATATCAGCGCCGACGCCACAAATATTCAGGCGCCGACCCTGCTGCTCGGCGCCGATGAAGATATCATGACGCCGATGCAAGCGTCCCCAAGCGGCCTCGGCATGACGGACCTGCACAGGCTAATCCCAAATTCAAAGCTGGACACTCTTGAAAACTGCGGCCATTTCATTTCAATCGAGCGTCCTGCAGAGACGGCCCAGGCTATTGCAGACTTCCTGCTCATTGAGAGAGAAAGTTTGGGGTCAGAGTAAAAATTCTCACAACCCGGTGGGTGTAATCAGTTTATCGCCGGTTATTTTTACTCTAGCCCCAAATTTCTTACCTGGTTTTTAATTCCCTCCCGGTAAACCGTGAGCGCACGCGCTCTTGCGGTCTTATGGTCAACCATGGGTGGAGGGTAGTCCGGCGTATCATATTCAGGCACCCAGTGACGGATGTATTTTCTATCCTTGTCGAACCGGTCGGCCTGGGTATACGGATTGAAGATCCTGAAATAGGGTGCGGCATCCACACCCGTGCCCGCGGCCCACTGCCAGCCGCCGTTATTGCTTGCCGGTTCATAATCCAGCAGTTTCTCCGCAAACCAGGCTTCACCCCGTCTCCAGTCTATCAGCAGGTGCTTGCTGAGGAAGCTCGCGGTGATCATACGCAGGCGGTTGTGCATGTAGCCGGTGTTATTCAGTTCGCGCATCCCGGCATCGACGATGGGATAACCGGTTTTTCCCGCGCACCACTTGTGGAACGCTTCCGGGTCGTTCCTCCAGCGGATGCCGTCGTAGCCCGGGTTGAAATTGCGCTCCGTGACGTGCGGGAAATGCCAGATTATCGCCTGGTAGAAATCGCGCCAGACGAGTTCGTTGAGATATTTTTCATTGCTGCGCAAGGCCAGCGCGGCAAGTCTTCTGATGCTGACGGTTCCGAAGCGCAGGTGCACCCCCATGCGCGTGGTGCCCTGAAGCCAGGGAGTATCCCGCGTATTATGGTAGTTTCTGATTATGCTTTCATCCGGTTCCCGGGCAGGAAATCCAATTCCGGCCGGTTCAAATCCAAGCTGCTGCAAGCGGGGCAGGGGTTTCTCCGCGCTCTTTAACCAGTGCTGCTGCTCCCCGGATGGGTACGGTTTTACGTGCTCCTCCGTCAGTTTTTTATTCCAGGCCTTGCTGTAGGGGGTGAAAACGAGGTAGGGGGCACCGTCGTTTTTGAGCATTTCATCCTTTTCAAATATCGTGTGGTCTTTTATTGTCCTGAATGGAATGCCTTTGCCGAGCAGGAATTCAGTTATTTCCCGGTCCCGTTTCCTGGCGTTGGGTTCATAATCCGCGTTGGCCCATACCGTATTTACCCGGTAATCGGCGCAGAGTAATTTCCACATCTCCAGGGGATTGCCTGTCCTGACATCAAGAGATGCCCCCCGGTGACTGAGGTCTTCCTGCAAACGGGAAATCTCCCGGTGGATAAATTCGACCCTGGCATGTTTTCTCTGTTCAAGTCCGTCAAGTATGTCGGTGTCAAAGATGAATACCGGTTGTACCGGGTAGTCTTCCCGGTGTGCATGATAGAGGCCGCAGTTATCCTCGAGCCTGAGGTCCCGTCTGAACCAGAAGATTGTTACCTTGTCGGCCATATTGTATGCGGTTTACCGGTATCCTTTACTTAGACCATGTGATATAGATATATATCCTTGCAGGAATTAAATTAAAGTTCTTGAATACTGCCCTGGTTTTATAGATGATGACAGTACGGTTAAAAAACGTTTACGGGTCCCATGGATAAAAACTCTGCTTCACGGAGCAAGCTGTGGCTGTACGGTCTTCTTCTCCTGCTCCTGGCAGGTTGTGACGCGCAACAACCGGCAGATGAACCCGCTTCATCTGCAACGGCTTCCGACGCCGGTGACGCGTATGTAGACGTGAGCAAGACGCCTTTATCCAATGATATTTTCGGCAAGGTAACAGCGCTACCGGAGACGCCGCATCCGCACTGGGTCTGGGTTTACGACATGGCGGCATCTTCAATGCCGGACGGGCGCGCCTACCTGTATGACGGAGACACGGGCCGGATGATGGGATTACTGGGTACCGGTTACTCCTTCAACGCGCTGAACATCCCGGGCCACTACCGGGAAGTCTACTCGGCCGAAACCTATTATTCGAGACATACGCGCGGCGAACGCACCGACGTTGTCAGTATTTATGACCCGTTCAAGTTAACCCCGGTCGCAGAGATAGAAATTCCCGCCAAACGCGTATCCACCCTGCCGAGACTGGCTGATTCGGCATTGACCGACGATGACCGGTTCATGGCCGTTTTCAACCTGACACCGGCAGCCTCACTGAGTATCGTGGATGTCGAGCAGCGCCGTTTTGCCGGGGAAGTTATAACGCCGGGTTGCGCGATGGCTTATGCCGCGGGCGACAGGCGGTTTTTTGCGCTGTGCAGCGACGGTTCGCTATTGCTGATCCACCTTACCGATGAAGGCACGCAAGCCAGTGTGCAAAGAAGCGAACCTTTTTTCAACGCACTTGAAGACCCTATCCTGGAGACCGGCGTACGGCATGGGGATACCTGGTATTTCATGTCGGTGCTGGGAGAGGTTCATCCTGTTGAAATATCCGCGGACGGACCGGTCTTTGCCGATACCTGGAGTTACCTGGATGAGCAGGACAAGGCGGAAAACTGGCGTATCGGCGGGATGCAGCCTGTTACCCTGCATAGCGCCAGGCAACACCTCTACATGGTGATGCACCAGGGCGATTTCTTCACCTACGAATTACCGGGAACTGATATCTGGGTCTATGACCTGGAAACCCGGGCACGGGTAGAAAAAATAACTACCAGGCATCCAAGTCTCTCAATAGCCGTGAGCCAGGATGACAACCCGCTCCTCTACACCATCACCGAGGATTTGAGCGCCCTGGATATCTACGATGCAGGTTCCGGAGAATACCTGCGCTCAATCGGCGAACTCGGCGTCACGCCATTCCTGGTTCAACCGCTGCCGTTACTGTAGGCAGGGTATCCATATATTCCACCGACGATAATGAGGGCCGATAATGAGGTTTTTTGATCGCTGGTTTCAAGACAGAACCCGCTCCCTGGCGCGCCATACTTCGCGCCGGAGCTTTTTGAAGAAAGCAGGGACGGTACTAGTCGGGGCAGGTGCAATTCCCTTGTTGCCGGTAGCGAAGGCGAACACGGCGCCGGATGACGGCTCCATTTCCGGGCCCGAAGGCGATCCGGGCAAATGTGAATACTGGCGCAACTGCGGCATGGACGGCTTTCTCTGCACCTGCTGCGGCGGCAGCCACACCAGTTGTCCGCCAGGCACGGAAATGGCGCCAATGACCTGGGTAGGCACCTGTAATAACCCCGCGGACGGACGCGATTACATCATCGCCTACAACGACTGCTGCGGAAAAAGCACCTGCAATCGCTGCATGTGCAACCGCAACGAAGGAGACCTGCCGAATTATTTTCCTTCAAAGAGCAATGATATCAACTGGTGCATGGGCGCCAGCAATAACGTTTATCATTGCACCACCACCATACTGCTGGGACTGGCGGTCAAGTAACCCGGCCGTATGCCTCCCGGATAAGCATGCCTGTCAGTGATCAAGAGATCGCTTCGCTGGTCGAACCCACGCGGGTACACAAGCGTGTTTATACGGACCCAGCCATATTCGACCTGGAAATGGAACGCATCTGGGGCAATGCCTGGATCTTTATCGGCCATGAAAGCCAGGTAAAAAAACCCGGAGACTACTTCACCACCACTATCGGCAGGCAACCTGTCATCGTCGCCCGGCACAACGACGGCCAGGTCCATATCATGTACAACCGCTGCGCACACAAGGGCGCGCAACTGGTCGGTGAATCCTGCGGTCATGCACAGCAATTGCGCTGTGCCTATCACGGCTACGTGTTCGACACTGCCGGCAACCTGTTGCATATTCCCAGGGAAGAGGGATATGCGGATTCGGTATTCGGGCGCGATAAACCAGCGGCAAATATCCGTAAAGTCGCACGCGTCGAGATTTACCGCGGCTTCATCTTTGCCAACCAGGCAGCGCGAGGACCGGATCTGAAAAGCTGGCTGGGACCGGCCATTACCTCGTTTGACAACGCAGTTGAGCGTTCACCAACGGGCGAAATAGAGGTAACCGGCGGCGTATTGCGCTATATGCACGACGCCAACTGGAAAATCCTGCTGGAAAACGTGTCCGACAACATGCATCCGGCCGTTACGCACCAGTCTGCCTGGCAACCGGCAAAACAAATGGCCCGGCAATTTCCCAAGGATGAAAAACCCCTGCCGCTCTCCATGCTGGAACCCTTT
Organism: Gammaproteobacteria bacterium; assembly: GCA_965207165.1. Lineage (GTDB taxonomy): Bacteria > Pseudomonadota > Gammaproteobacteria > Eutrophobiales > Eutrophobiaceae > JAAXHV01. The sequence goes on from OZ242265.1 coordinate 1,080,658, forward strand.
GGTTCCAGCTACGAGTTTTTCGATACCATAGCCATGACAACCTGCGGCAACGGCCACACTTATTCCGGCGGCAACGCCACCATCCATATCGGTTACCCGCGCGAATCGAAATATGTCCGGGATATGGTGGAAGCTTACGGCGAGGAGAAAACCAATTCGATCCTGGCCATGCAACGGCAGAACACCATCATTTACCCCAGTATCGCCTTCAAGAGCGCGTTGCAAACGATCCGGGTCTACCGGCCCATTGCTGTCGACAAGTCTATCCAGGAAACCTGGACATTCAAACTCGGCGGCGTATCCGACGACATGCTGCATACCTCGGTACTGTATAACCAGCTGATCTTCTCCCCGTTTTCCATAGCAGGACACGACGACTACGAAGCCTACCACCGTATCCAGCACGGTCTGCAGACTGATGCCCTGGAGTGGGTGAGCCAGCACCGCCACTACGGGCGCGACCAGGATAACGGCGATGGTACGACCCAGGCCCTCGGCACCAGCGATATCGTATTCCGCCACGAGTTTCAAGCCTGGAAAAACTACATGGTCTCATCAGCAGATGATTTATCCGCAGATGACGCAGATTAACGCAGATTATTTTCTGATCCATGAAGCACTATAATTAAAATTCAGGCTCCATGTGCTTATTGCCCATCCATTAAAACAAAATATATTTTTATCTGCGTTACTCTGCGTCATCTGCGGATAACTATCTTATGTGGAAACCTCCTGAGAGAATAAAGTACAAGCCGCAACCCGGGTTGAATCCGAGCGCGGAGGAGGCACGTTCGGCCTTGATGTTTACACCGGTCAAACTCGGCCCCCTGTCCCTGGAACAGCGCACCTGGGTACCGGCCATGGTGCCCTGGCGCTCCAATGAAGACGGGTTCGTTACCGACGACGTACTGGACTGGTACGAGCGGTTTGCCAAAGGGCAGCCTGGCGCCATCGTCATCGAGGCTACCGGCATACGCGATATTCCCAGCGGGCCGTTACTGCGTATCGGTGATGACAGGTTTATCCCGGGATTGACGGAACTGGCTGATGTGGTGAGAAGCGCCAGCCGGGGGAAAACGCGTCTGCTGATACAGATAATTGATTTCCTCACTATCCGCCGCCGTCCCGAACCGGCTAAATATTTTGCCCGGTTTCTGGCCGTTACCGACGAGCACAGGGAACGGCTTGAAGCCCACGACTGGACGGAACAGCAGATCAGGGAGCACCTGGCCGGTCTGCCTGACGCGGAACTCGATACAATTTTGACCGAACCTGAACTGGAGGCGCTGCGTATGGGCTACCGGGAAAGGGTTACGGACCTGCACCTGCCCCACGTGAAAAACCTGCCCCGGGTATTGCCTGACCTGTTTGCCCAGGCCACGCGGCGCGCCCGCGAGGCGGGGATAGACGGCGTTGAACTACACTATGCCCATGCCTACACGATGGCTTCGTTCCTGTCTGCCACGAACGGGCGTACGGACGGTTATGGCGGCCCGCGCCGGAACAGGGTGCGCCTGCCGCTGGAAATATTCCAACATATCCGCAACGTGGTCGGGGACGATTATTGCGTCGGTTGCCGTTTTCTCAGTGATGAATGCATAGACGGCGGCAATACGGTAGATGACGCCCGCTATTTCGCACTCGAATTTGCGCAAGCCGGCATGGATTTCCTCTCGTTGTCCCGTGGCGGCAAATTCGATGACGCCAAGCAACCATTGGTCGGTTGGGCTGCCTATCCCTATACGGGGAGAAGCGGTTACGAATGCATGCCCGGTTATATTTCAGATGATTTCGGTCCGTTCGGCCGGAACACCGAACCCGTTGCGCAGATAAAAGCGGCGGTTAACGGCGCCGGCTACAACACTCCGGTGGTGGTTATCGGCGGCATACACGGGTTTCAACAGGCGGAAGCCCTGTTACGCGAGGGCAAGGCGGACATTATAGGCGCCGCCCGCCAGAGTCTTGCCGACCCCGACTGGTTCCTGAAACTCAGGCTGGGGAAGGGGGACCAGGTAAGAGTGTGCGAATATACCAACTACTGCGAAGGCTTGGATACCAAGCACAAACAGGTAACCTGCCAGTTGTGGGACCGGCTTCAGCTGGATACACAGGATGTTGCATTGTCCCGGGACGGCCGCCGCAGGCTGGTTGCGCCTGACTGGGACAGTACAGGTTAAATCTGTCTTACCTGACCCGGTTCACCCATGTTGACGTTCCTTGATTTCATCCAGGGTTTTGCAATCGATGCACAAGGTCGCCGTAGGTCTTGCTTCAAGCCGTTTAAGTCCAATCTCACCGCCGCAGATCTCACAGTAGCCGTAATCGCCTGAATCCAGCATCAACAGCGATTCATTGATCTTCTTGATGAGTTTCCGCTCGCGATCCCGCGTCCTCAACTCCAGGGCAAATTCTTCTTCCTGGGTTGCCCGGTCGTTGGGATCGGGGAAATTGGACGCTTCATCCTGCATATGGTGTACGGTTCGCTCGACCTCCTCCATCAAGGCCTGCTTCCAGTCGATCAGCAGGTTGCGGAAATGCTCAACCTGCGCCGGATTCATGTATTCCCCCGCCGCAGCTTCAACGCTGATAGGGGTACTTTCAGGGGGTTGTTCCCCGGTAACGACCTTTTTCATATCATTCTGTACCGAACCACACTCTGTTACGCATCATCCGGGCGCTTATTCAATCGCCCGTTTGCCTATTTGAAACCATATTATCACTTCGTGTCAATGGCCTAGCAAGCGAGCATAATACTGTTTTAAGTCCATTTGTCACGTATTTCCGGCAAATTAATGGGGTCAGGGCAGTGTTACCGCATCCGGGCTGCGCCAACCATCTTTTCTATGCTCAACCGTCACTGACGTATAGATACCGCCGCGCACGCTGAAATCCGCAGTCAATTTCATATACCTGGGAGAAATGGCCTCTACCAGGTCCGACAGGATGCGGTTTGTTACCGCCTCATGGAAGGCCCCTTCATCGCGAAATGACCAGATATAGAGTTTGAGCGATTTCAATTCCACGCACAACTGGTCCGGAACGTAGTGCAGGTGCAAGGCAGCAAAGTCCGGTTGGCCTGTCATCGGGCACAAACAGGTGAACTCCGGCAGTTTCATGCTGATAGTGTAATCACGGTCAGGTTCCGGATTTGCGAAAGTATCCAGCTCTCTGGATGGTTTTGTCGTCATACTTCTCCTTTATCATGCGATTCGGAAATCGCAATATATCATTTAATCGCTCCGTGTCTAAGACATTACTTTATATATCGTTTATATATTATTATAAATCAAATAGTAAAATGGTTTTATTAAACTAATATATAAAGATATTGATCGCCATTTTTTTCCTGTGTTTCACTTGTATATTATAGCGCTAGACGGTATTGTTATAACTCATGCGCCTGCGCAAAATCAAACTCTCCGGTTTCAAATCCTTTGTCGATCCTACCACCCTGCTGGTCTCTGACAACCTGGTCGGCATCGTAGGTCCCAATGGCTGCGGAAAATCCAATATCATCGATGCGGTTACCTGGGTTATGGGCGAAAGTTCCGCCAAACACCTGCGTGGAGAGTCGCTGACCGATGTCATTTTTAACGGTTCCAGTGCCAGGCAACCGGTCGGACAGGCTTCCGTAGAACTGATATTTGACAATTCGGACGGTAAGCTTGGTGGCGCCTATGCCGGATTTGCCGAGGTTTCCATCAAGCGGGTGTTAAACAGGGATACGATTTCCACCTATTACCTGAACAATACCCGGTGCCGCCGTAAGGATATACAGAACATTTTTCTCGGGACGGGAATCGGGCCGCGCAGCTATTCCATCATCGAACAGGGCGTGATCTCCAGGTTGATTGAGGCCAGGCCGGAGGAATTGCGCGTTTTTCTCGAGGAAGCTGCGGGAATATCCAAGTTCAGGGAACGGCGCAGGGAAACGGAAAACCGGATCAGGCGTACACAGGAGAACATCAGCAGGCTGACGGATATTCTTGAAGAACTGGAAAAACAGGCAGAACACCTGCAACGGCAGGCTAAGGCGGCAGAACGCTTCAAGGAACTCAAGCAGGAAGAACGCCGTTTAAAAGCGGAGTTACTGGCCCTGGAGTGGAAAGAGCTGTCGGATAACGCTCAGGAAAAAATCAAGGTCGTCCGTACCTGTGAAACACGCGTGGACGGCGGGCTGGCCGCACTGCGCGAGGTGGAAGCGGACATAGAGATACAACGGGAAAATTACAGCGCAGCAAACGAGGCATTCAACAGTGTCCAGGCCGACTTTTACCAGATCGGCAGCGACATCTCACATGCAGAACAACAGATTAACCATACCCAGGAACGCATTGAAACACTGAAAGGCGAAGCTGACAAAGCGCAACAGGCGGAGCAGGAACTGCAACAGCAACTGGATGACGACAGCAAGGAACTGGGCGCAGCCACGGAAAAAATGCGCTTGCTGGCGCCGGACCTTGAGAGGGCCGAAACCGGCTGTGACGAAGCCCGCAGCGAACTGCGCGAGGCCGAGGAGACATGGCAACAACTGCAGGCTCAATGGGATGCTCTTAACCTCGACATAGCGCGTATCGACAAGCAATTGGAAGTGAATACGACACATAAGGAGTTGCTCCTCTCGAGACTGCCAGGCCTGGACCAGCGCCGCAGTAACCTTGAGACCGAGGCCCGCAGGCTCGCTCCGGAGGGGCTTGAACAGGATATTGAAAAATTATCAGCAGCCAGTTCAGGTAGTGAAAGTCTGCTGGAGCAGCAGAAAAATGAACTGGGCGAGACCTCGGCAAACCTGGCGCGTTATCGTAGCGAACTGGCGGATATCACAACTCGAATCCTGGAATTGCGCGCAGACCTGCAGAAAAATGAGTCCGGAATTGCCTCCCTGGAGGCATTGCAACATGAAGATACCCTTGACAACAAGGAATCCCTGGAACAATGGTTATCCGGTCTGGGCCTGGCAGATGCCCCGCGACTGATTGACACCATCAAGGTGGAAAAAGGCTGGGAGACAGCGTTTGAAACCGTAGCCGGGCAGCGTTTACAGGATGTCAGCCTTGCCGATCTGCACGATGTGGCAGGCGCTTTAGCGGGTTTGCAAACCGGCAAGGCCGGCTTGATGCTCAATAGCGCAGAGCATATCCGGTACCTGCCCAAATCCCACCCCAGACTCATCGACAAGGTAAGCGCGGGAACGCCCCTGGATGCCATCCTGAACAGGATTTACCTGGCTGAAGACCTGGACCAGGCCAGGGAAATCTGCCGGGAACTGGATGAAACCGAGTCGGTCATCACGAAAGACGGGGTCTGGATAAACAGTTACTGGGTGAGGATCCAGCGCCCGGCAGACAACACCCCCGGCATGCTGACAAGAGAACAGCAACTGTCACAACTGAAAGGCGTCCGCATGGAACTGGAACAGGAGATCAGCTCACTGGAACAGGCGGCTGCAGGGAAAAACAAGCTGATGGATGAGGTGGAACGCCAAGCAGAACAGTTGCTGGCGCAAATGAATGAACAACAGGAGACTGCCGCCTCGACCAGGGCCCGGTACACGGAATTCAAGACCCGTTTCGAGCAGGCGCACGGCAGGACTGCCCGGATTGCGCAGGAATTGTCGGACATACAGCGCCAGAAGACAGCCGATCAGGCAGAGATGACAAACCTGGAAAACCTGCTGAACCAGGACACGGAAGCCAGGCAGCAGTTACAGGAACAGCACGACCACCTGGCAGGATTAAGGTCGGAACATAACCGCGTGCTGGGTGATGCCCGGTCCCGCTGGCAAACTGCCAATGATGAAAGGCACGCCATCGCGTTACAACTGGAAGCTGCCAGATCACGAAAAAATTCGGTTGAGCAGTCTATACAACGCTGTGAGATACAACTTTCAACTACCGAAGCACGCATCGTTGAACTTGAAACCGAATTGCAGGCGCAGTACGGGCCGTTGCAGGGGTTACGCGATTCCCTGAATATCAAACTATCCGGGAAAGTGAACCTTGAGACCAGCCTGATGGCTGCCAGGGAGGCGGTGCAGCAACAGGAGAAACTGTCCAGGGAAAAGGAACAGGTTCGCAGTGAACGCGAACAGGAACTTCAGGACCTGCGCGGCGAATTGGAGCAGGCCAGGATAGACCAACAGGAGATCAAGGTAAGAGTGCAGACTGTGGAAGAGCGGCTGGAGGCGATGGAACATACCCCTGAAACCCTGCTGTCGGGACTGGATGAGAGTGCCGGCAAGCAGTTATGGCAGGAAAAGATCAACAGCGCCGAGAGCAGGATCCAGCGTCTGGGAGCGATCAACCTGGCTGCCATTGACGAATTTGAACAACTCAGCGAACGGAAAAATTACCTGGACAGCCAGTACCGTGACCTGACTGCCGCACTGGAGACCTTGCAAGCGGCCATACACAGGATCGATAAGGAAACCCGTTCTCGTTTCAAGGAAACCTTCGACCGGCTGAACGCCAACCTGAAGGATAATTTCCCGTTGTTATTCGGTGGCGGCCACGCCTACCTGGAAATGACCGCCCAGGACCTGCTGGAAACCGGCGTCACTGTCATGGCGCGCCCACCCGGAAAGAAGAACAGCAATATCCACCTGTTATCCGGTGGTGAAAAAGCCCTGACTGCCGTCGCCCTGGTGTTTTCCATATTCAAACTGAACCCGGCGCCATTCTGTATCCTCGACGAAGTGGATGCGCCCCTTGACGACAATAACGTCAGAAGGTTCAGCGATATGGTTAAAGCAATGTCGAAAGATGTGCAATTCATTATCATTACCCATAATAAAATCACCATGGAAATCACCCGGCAATTACTCGGCGTGACCATGCACGAGGCAGGCGTTTCCAGACTGGTGTCGGTTGACATTGATGAAGCCGTGGAGATGGCTGCTTCAGCATAATCTTGCGCGGTCGGAGTCCACGACCTTGAACTGACTATGGGATCGGTTGAAAGCAAGCTGGACGAACTCAGGCGGCAGTTAAACGACTACAGCTATCGCTACCATGTCCTGGACGACCCGGTAGTACCCGACGCGGAATATGACCGGTTGTACCAGGAACTGGTCAGACTGGAACATGAATACCCGGAACTGGTTACCCGGCACTCTCCTACACAGCGCGTCGGTGAACAGCCGCTAGGCGAATTCTCGGACGTTACACACGAAATACCGATGTTGTCCCTGGATAACGCGTTCAACAACGAAGACCTGAACGCCTTCGACAAACGGGTTCGGGACAGACTGGAACTGGCGGAAGTTTATTATACCGCGGAGGTAAAGCTGGACGGCCTGGCAATCAGCTTGCTGTATGAGCACGGCAAACTGGTCCGGGCGGCAACCCGGGGGGACGGCACGACCGGCGAGGACGTCACTTCCAACATCCGTACAATCAAAAGTATTCCCCTGGCATTACGCACGACAGGATTCCCTGCCAGGCTGGAGGTCAGGGGAGAAGTATTTATAAGTAAAACCGGGTTTGAGGAACTGAATAACAGACAACGGGCGCAGGAGGAAAAAATCTTCGCCAACCCGAGGAATGCTGCTGCGGGCAGTCTGCGGCAACTGGACCCCAGGATCACCGCGGCGCGTCCCCTGCAGTTTTTCGCCCATGGCATCGGCATCGTCGACGCGGGAGAAATACCGGAATCTCATTTCGATATCCTGCAATCCCTGAAATCATGGGGCCTGCCGGTGTCCGCTGAAACGGAACGGGTTGCCGGCATGGAGAAATGTATCGGCTTTTACCGGAGAATTGCGGATATACGCTCACAACTGCCCTATGAAATAGACGGCATAGTCTTCAAGGTCGATGAACTGGAACACCAGGCTGAACTCGGCTTTGTCTCCAGGGCTCCCCGGTGGGCCATCGCCTACAAGTTCCCGCCGGAAGAGGCTGTAACAGAAGTGCTGGATATCGAGGTGCAGGTCGGCCGTACCGGCGCTTTGACGCCGGTGGCGCGGCTCAAAGAAATACGAGTGGGCGGCGTGAAAGTGACAAATGCGACCTTGCATAACGCGGATGAGGTACAACGCAAGGACATCCGGGTGGGCGATACGGTCATCATCAGGCGGGCTGGGGACGTGATTCCCGAGGTCGTGCGGGTAATACCTGAAAAACGTCTGGAGGCGAGCCTGCCGTTCACAATGCCCGATAAATGTCCGGAATGCAATTCACCGACGGAGAGGGTCGAAGGTGAGGCAGTGATCAGGTGCACCGGCGGATTGTATTGCCGTAAGCAGACAATCGAATCCATTTTCCATTATGCCTCACGCACGGCGCTGGATATAGCAGGTCTGGGGGACAAACTGGTAGAGCAGTTATTTAACGAAGGGTTGATTCGCGATATTTCCGACCTGTACCACCTGGAACATGAACAAGTTGCCGCACTTGAGCGAATGGGCAATAAATCGGCTGAAAACCTGCTGCAGGCGATTGAAACCAGCAAAAATACCCGTTTTGATAAGTTCCTGTACGCCCTGGGTATCCGGGAAGTGGGGCAAACGACTGCCCGCAACCTGGCTGCGCACTTTCAGCTTGACGAGATAAAGGAGGCAACGCAGGAAGACCTGTGCCAGGTGCGGGACATCGGCCCCGTTGTCGCAGACAATATAGTCCGCTTCTTCAGGGATGAGCGGAATGTCGTCATTGTCGACAAGGCGATCAGCGCCGGCGTCAGGTGGGACAGCATGCACACCGGCAGTACTGACGAACTGCAGGGAAAAACGTTTGTCATCACGGGAACGCTCGCATCCCTGAGCCGCAATGAAGCGAAGGAACGGTTGATTTCACGAGGGGCAAAGGTGAGCGGGAGCGTGTCGGCCAGGACTGATTATCTGGTAGCCGGTGAAAATCCCGGCAGCAAACTGGACAAGGCCCGCAGCCTGGATGTCCGGGTCCTCGATGAAGCGGGCTTGTTTGAGATCCTGGGCCGGGACGAGGACGTTTAAATTTTGTTATTCCGGCTGCAGAACCGTATCTCTGGCCGGCACGCCCGGATTCGGCGCCGGGTAGTCAAGTGTATAGTGCAAACCCCGGCTCTCCTTGCGCCGTAACGCCGACTCGATGATCAGGTCTGCAACCAGTGATAAATTCCGTAACTCTATCAGGTCATTGTTGATGCGGAAATTGCCGTAATATTCATAGATCTCATCCTGCAGAAGCCTGATCCTGTGCTTGGCCCGTTGCAGGCGCTTATCGGTGCGCACAATACCTACGTAGTCCCACATGAAGCGGCGGATTTCATCCCAGTTATGGGAGACCACGACTTCCTCGTCCGAATCGGTAACCTGACTCTCATCCCATTCCGGCAAGGAGGGGAGAGGGACGGCATGGTCGAGATTGTGCCGGATATCCTTGTAGGCGGCATGGGCAAACACCACACATTCGAGCAGGGAATTGCTCGCCATACGGTTTGCGCCGTGCAGGCCCGAGTACGATACTTCGCCGATCGCGTAAAGCGCATCAACGTCAGTCCGCCCGTTTTTGTCGATGACTACGCCGCCGCAGGTATAATGCGCTGCAGGCACCACGGGAATGGCCTCCCTGGTCAGGTCGAAGCCGTACTGGATGCAGCGGGCATAAATGGTGGGGAAGTGGTCTATGACAAAATCCCTGCCCCTGTGGCTGATATCCAGGTACACATAATCGCTGCCCAGGCGCTTCATCTCGTGGTCAATGGCCCGTGCAACCACGTCCCTGGGCGCCAACTCTCCGCGCGCATCAAATTTTTCCATGAAGCGTGAGCCGTCGGGCAGCAGCAACTGCGCGCCTTCGCCGCGCAGGGCCTCTGAAATCAGAAAAGATTTCGCCTCCTGGTGATACAGGCAGGTGGGGTGAAACTGTACAAACTCCATGTTGGCAACCCTGCAACCGGCGCGCCATGCCATGGCTATGCCGTCTCCGGTGCATATATCCGGGTTGCTTGTATACAGGTAAACCTTGCCCGCTCCACCTGTGGCCAGTACCGTGTACCTGGAACGGAACACCCTGACCCGGTCGTTAACCTGGTCATAAACATAGGCGCCGACGCAGCGGCCGTCCCTGATGATGAGGTCAAGACTGGTGTGAAATTCAAACAGTTCGATATTGCTGTGGGCGCGGGTCCGATTCTCAAGGGTGCTTTCAATCGCCTTGCCCGTCGAATCGGCCGCATGCAGGACTCGCCGGTGACTGTGCCCCCCCTCCTGGTGAAGGTGGAACTCCTGACCGTCCGATTCCGGCAGGCGGGTAAAATTGACTCCAAGATCGATTAACCAGCCGGTGCTTTCCCTGCCATTTTCAACAACGAATTCGACCACGTCGGATTTGCATAAACCGCATCCCGTATCGATGGTGTCGTTGATATGCGATTCGATCGAATCTTCCGCGTCCAGGACAGCCGACACACCTCCCTGGGCATAAAACGTCGCTCCCTCCTTCACATCCGCCTTGGAGATAACGACGACATGAGCGTGCCCGGCCAACTGCAGGGCCAGGCTCAGCCCGGAAGCGCCGCTGCCGATAATCAGTACGTCTGATTGGTGCTGATCAATTGTCATGTAGGTGAAATATAAGAGACAAGGTAATATAATTGCTCATTTTCCTATATAGATAATACCGTTTCCGGGATCATTTCATATCTCATGGCAACCGTCACCATCGAACCCGACACATCCGACCAGGTATTGGTGGAAAGGGTTAAACGCGGAGACAAGAAAGCATTCGACGCACTGGTAATAAAGTACCAGAGCAGAATTCTGAACCTGATCTCCCGTTTTGTCAGCAACCCCCATGACGCCAGCGACGTGGCCCAGGAGGCTTTCATCAAGGCTTACCGGGCCTTGCCCAGGTTTCGTGGCGAAAGTGCATTTTATACCTGGCTTTATCGAATTGCGGTTAATACGGCAAAAAATTTTCTGGCTTCCGGGATGCGCCAGCCACTCGATACGGCCGCAGATTTTGATGAAATGGAACAAATTGAACAAAGTGACACTCTAAAGGAACATGCCACGCCCGAGCGCATGCTGCTCACGCGTGAGTTGCAGGAGACTATAATAACAGCTATCGAAGCTCTGCCGGTGGATTTGCGCTCGGCAATTACCCTGCGCGAACTTGACGGATTAAGCTACGAAGATATAGCAACAGTCATGGAGTGTCCCGTAGGAACGGTGCGTTCACGTATATTTCGCGCACGAGAGGCGGTCGATAAACGAATAAAACCATTACTTGTAGATGACTGACATGAACGAAACAAAGAAAGAACGGTTGTCCGCATTCATGGATGATGAAATCGACGGCCGGCACGAAGATCTGGTCGACGATCTGCTGAAGGACCCGGAATTGCTGGACACCTGGTCCCGGTACCACCTGATTTCGGACGGTCTCAAACAGGGTTTGCCCGAGGTTGTCGATACAACCCTGGCAAAGAACGTATCAGACTCACTCCGGAATGAACCCGCCATTGTCGCTCCCGGCCGTTCCACGCACACATACCTCAAGCCCGTCGCCGGCTTTGCCATTGCCGCTTCCGTAGCTGCCCTGGCGATTTTAGGCATACAGCAACAGCAACCGGGTGGACCCCACGAGGCGCCTGGCACGCTGGTTCAATCAGCGCCCGGCGGCGGCACCGGAAACGTCTACGCGCCGGTGCGCCAGGTGAGTTCGGCAAGTACCGAAATCATCGGCGAATGCAACGGTCAACCGGCCGGGAACGGTGGGCCGGACCCGGAAAATGGGCAGCAGGCTGCCGGGAGCAGGGCCGGGGAAGATAAAACCGGGGAGAATTGTCGATGATGACAACACACGCCAGATATTTCCTGCCGCTACTGCTGTTGTTTTATACGGTGGTGGCCGTTGCGGCGCCCCTGCCTGATTTTACCGATCTGGTACAGGAGAATTCCGCGGCCGTGGTGAATATCAGCACAACCGCCAGGAAAGAGAACCCCGGTGCTCCCGGGACGCCGTTTCCTCCCGACGTGCCTGAAGACAGTCCGTTTTATGACTTTTTCCGCAAGTTTTTTGAGGAGCAGAATCCGGACAACCCGGGTACGCCGAGACAAGCGGCATCCCTCGGATCAGGATTTATCATTTCAGCGGATGGTTATGTCATTACCAACAGTCACGTCGTTGCCGACGCAGACGAGATCATTGTAAGACTGAACGACCGCAGGGAATTTATTGCTGAGATTGTCGGCACGGACAGGCGCAGCGATATAGCGCTGTTAAAGGTTGACGGGGACAAACTGCCCGTGGTCAAACTTGGCAGTTCTGCTGATTTGAAGGTCGGGGAATGGGTGCTGGCGATAGGTTCGCCTTTTGGTTTGGCCTACTCGGTCACCCAGGGCATAATCAGCGCGATAGGAAGAAGCCTGCCGAATGAAAATTATGTTCCCTTCATCCAAACCGACGTTGCCATTAACCCCGGTAATTCCGGGGGACCCTTGTTTAACCTCGACGGTGAAGTGATTGGGGTAAACTCGCAAATTTACAGCCGCACCGGTGGATTTATGGGCCTGTCTTTTGCCGTTCCCGTTGACGTAGTCATGAATGTGTATTCACAACTGCGGGAAAGCGGCCATGTCACCCGGGGTTGGCTGGGTGTGGTGATCCAGGACGTAACCCGGGAACTGGCCGAGTCTTTCGACATGGAAAAGCCCCACGGAGCCCTGGTTGCAAAAGTGCTGGCCGGCAGTCCCGCAGAACAGGCGGGGATTGAAGTGGGAGATATCATTATCAGGTACGAAAAGGCCGAGATCGCTTTTTCATCTGACCTGCCGCCTCTGGTCGGCAACAGTAAAATAGATACGAAAGTACCGCTGGAAATCATCCGTGGCGGCAAGCGGAAACAGCTCAAGGTGTTGATCGCCGAGTTGCCCGAACAAGATAAACTGGCCGGCGCTGAAGACGCCGCAACCCAGGACGAGCCGCCCAATGAAATGAATCTCGTGGTCAGGGATCTTACCGAAGAACAGAGGAAAGAACTGGAACTGCCTGAAGGCGGCATCCTGGTCGACAAGGTCATGCAGGGATCCGGCAGCGAAGCAGGAATCAGGAGAGGCGATGTGATCCTGATAGTGAACAACGTAAGCGTGGAAAGCGTTTCGCAATTCGAGCAACTCCTTGCCGGGTTGCCGCGCGACCGTTCCGTTCCTATCCTGATTCAAAGGCGCGGTGCACCGACATTCCTGGCTTTCAAACTGACTGGAGAAGAAGGCGAATAACTTCGGCTGATCCGGATAAACCTTAGCTGTACAATGCTGTCTATATGGACCGGATCAGAAACTTTTCAATTATCGCGCACATAGACCACGGCAAGTCTACGCTGGCAGATCGGTTTATCCAGATTTGCGGCGGGCTGAGCGAACGGGAAATGTCCGCCCAGGTGCTGGACTCGATGGAACTGGAAAAGGAGCGCGGCATCACGATCAAATCGCAAAGCGTGCGCCTGAACTACATCCACCATGACGGTGAAGAGTACCAGTTCAACATAATCGACACCCCTGGTCACGTTGATTTCAGTTACGAGGTTTCCCGTTCGTTGTCCGCGTGCGAAGGAGCATTACTCGTTGTGGATTGTTCCCAGAGTGTAGAGGCACAGACAGTTGCCAATTGTTTTGCGGCCATAGATAACGGACTGGAAGTCATCCCGGTATTGAACAAAATCGACCTGCCTGCCGCGGATCCTGAGAAGGTGATGCTTGATATCGAGGAGTTGATTGGCATTGACGCACAGCAAGCTCTCGAAGTCAGCGCCAAAACCGGAGCAGGGTTGGCGGAACTGCTTGGCGCCATTATCGAACGCGTGCCTGCGCCTGAAGGTAATGCCGACGCGCCGCTGACGGCGTTGATTATCGATTCCTGGTTCGACAATTACCTCGGCGTGGTTTCCCTGGTGCGCGTAAACGCAGGCAGGTTGAGTGTCGGGGACAAGATCCGCATATTCTCGACCGGCCAGGATCACACGGTCGACGGGGTTGGTTCTTTTACCCCGAAAAGAACGCCGGGAACATGCCTGGCCACCGGGGAGGTCGGCTACGTCGTTGCCGGTATCAAGGAAATCCTCGGTGCTCCCGTAGGTGATACCATCACCTCGAGCAGGCAGCCGGCCGAGCGCCCGGTCCCCGGTTTCCAGCCGGTCAAACCGCGCGTGTTTGCCGGCATGTTTCCTATCGATTCCAGCGACTTCGAGGATTTTCGCGAGGCGCTGTCCAAGCTCAAACTAAATGACGCTGCGTTGCATTATGAGCCGGAAACTTCCCAGGCCCTGGGGTTCGGCTTCCGTTGCGGTTTCCTGGGTATGCTGCATATGGAAATCGTCCAGGAACGTCTTGAACGGGAATACAATATTGACTTGATAATTACCGCGCCGACCGTGGTTTATGAAGTCGAAACCACTTCCGGCTCAAGCTTGTACATCGACAACCCCGCCGACCTCCCGGGCACGGACAAGCAGGTTGCAATTCGGGAGCCCATCGTGCGGGCTGATATACTTACGCCGCAGGAATACCTGGGTAATGTCATCTCCCTGTGTATCGATAAAAGGGGAGAACAAAAGAAATTGCACTATGCCGGGCGGCAGGTATCCATCGCGTTTGACCTGCCCCTGAGTGAAATCGTGCTGGATTTTTTTGACAGGCTGAAGTCCGTAAGCAAGGGCTACGCGTCTTTTGATTACCATTTTGAAAACTATAAAGAGGCGCCCCTGGTCAAGCTGGATGTACTCATTAACGGCGCCCGGGTGGATGCGTTGTCATGTATCGTGCACAGGGACCTGGCGCAACGGCGCGGGCGTGAACTTGCGCTGAAGATGAAACAACTCGTGCCGCGCCAGATGTATGAAGTGGCGATACAGGCGGCCATAGGCTCTAAAATTATTGCCAGGGAATCAGTGAAGGCACTGCGCAAAAACGTCACGGCCAAGTGTTACGGCGGCGATGTCACACGCAAGAGAAAATTACTTGAGAAACAGAAAGCCGGGAAGAAAAGAATGAAACAACTGGGTTCCGTTGAAATACCGCAATCGGCATTTATGGCAATACTGCATGTGGGAGGCGAGCAATGACCTTTGATTTTGCCGCCTTGCTGGTACTGCTCACCGTTGCCAGCGGAATAATCTGGGGATTGGACAGCCTGTTTTTTGCCCGGGGCAGAAAAGCCTCTGCTGCCGGCGAGGCGCGTCCCGAACCGTTAATCGTCGATTACGCCCGGTCACTGTTTCCCGTGTTCCTGATCGTGCTGGTGTTGCGCTCATTCATCATTGAACCGTTCCGGATTCCGTCCGCGTCCATGATGCCGACGTTACTGAGAGGGGATTTCATCCTGGTAAACAAGTATGACTACGGCGTGCGCCTGCCTGTGCTGAACGCCAAGGTGTTCGGTAACGGGAAACCGCGCCGGGGCCACGTTGTCGTCTTTCGTTACCCTGAAGATCCAACCATTCCCTTTATCAAGCGTGTTGTGGGGGTGCCGGGGGACCACCTGCAGTATAAAGACAAGAGCCTGACCATAAACGGTGTGGAAGTCGACCTCAAACTCAAGGGGGTTTATCGCAGTAACGGTGTAGGCAAAAGAGAGAACGGCTCATACCGGTTAGCGGAAAAACTGGGCGAACACGACCACGATATTCTCATCAATCCGTTACAACCCTCGTCCGTGGTGGTTGACCGGGAAATCCCGGAAGGACATTATTTTGTCCTGGGAGATAACCGCGACAACAGCAGGGACAGCCGCTACTGGGGCCTGGTCCCCGATGAGAACCTCGTGGGGAGGGCATTTTATATCTGGATGAACTGGAGCAACGACAGTATCTTTGATCTCGGCAGCTGGGACGTGGATTGGGATCGGATTGGGTCTGATATCAACTAGTTCGCCTGCGGACCAATCCTGTGCCCGCGGTGATCCAGTCATGATACACTTCACCCCGTATGACGCAGCTTGACACAGGTAAGGATTTACTACTGCATATCAAAGATGTCACAGGGCATGCCTTCAGCGATGCCGGATTATTGACCCAGGCATTAACCCACCGCAGTTTCAGCAGGGGTCATAACGAAAGATTCGAATTCCTGGGAGATGCGTTGCTCGGCATGTTCATTGCCGACGAACTGTTCACCAGGTTTCCGGAAGCAGCAGAAAGCGACCTGACGCGTATGCGTTCATCCCTGGTGAAAAAGGACACGCTTGCGCTACTCGCAAGACATCTCGACCTGGGAAATCACATCAGGTTCGGAATTGGCGAATCCAGAAGTGGAGGAGGACGCAAGGAATCACTGTTGGCAAACGCCCTGGAGGCGTTAATCGGGGCAATTTACCTGGATTCAGACCTGGACAACTGCCGTCTGTGCATCCAGCGGATATATGCCCCCCTGCTTGACACCATGAGCGCCGGGAACGTACCGAAAGATCCCAAATCCGAATTGCAGGAATACCTGCAGGCCAACAAAAAATCATTGCCTGCCTATAACGTGATTGCCGAAGAAGGTGGAGCGCACGATAAACTGTTCACCATAGAGTGTTACGTCGACGGCCTTGCCGAACCCGTTGTCGCAAAAGGCAAAAGCAAAAGAAACGCTGAACAAACGGCAGCCAGGACGGCGCTGGAAAAGATAGCCCTGGATGCCGATCAAGGCTGAGCACGGCAACGGCTTCAGGGCCGGTTACGTTTCCATAGTGGGACGGCCCAACGTCGGTAAATCGACGTTGTTGAACCGATTGATTGAACAAAAAATCAGTATTGTCACCAGAAAACCGCAAACCACGCGCTGGCAGATCAGGGGGATCAAATCGGCACCGGATTACCAGATAGTCTTTTCGGATACACCGGGCTACCAGAATACCTATAAAAGCGCCATCAACCGCTACATGAACAGGGAGGTAGTAAATTCACTGGCTCACCTCGACGTGGTGTTGTTCGTGGTCGAAGCCGTAAAATGGTACCGGGAAGATGATTTCGTTGCCGATCTGTTAAAGGATGTCAGTGCGCCTGTTGTGCTGGTTATCAATAAACTGGACCTGCTCAAGGACCGCACTTTGCTGCTGCCGTATATAAATACAATGCAGGAAAAACTGTCATTCACGGAAATCATGCCGCTCAGCGCAAGACGCCGGCGCGATATCTCTGCGCTGGAACGTAAAATCGTTTCAATGCTGCCTGCAGGAGAACCCCTGTTCCCGGATGACCAGGTAAGCGATAAAAGCATACGCTTCCTGGCGGCTGAATATATCAGGGAGAAGGTGATGGCAAAACTGGGAGATGAACTGCCCTACAGGGTATCCGTTACAATTGATGAGTTCGATGAAGAGACAAGCTTGTTCTCCATATTTGCCACTATCTGGGTGGAACGCCGGTCACACCGCGCCATAATCATCGGCGACAGCGGCAAGATGTTAAAATCAATTGGGGCTGAAGCACGCATAGAACTGGAAAAATTCCTGGCAAAAAAGGTGTACCTGCAAACCTGGGTGAAAACCAAACAAAGCTGGACGGATGACGTCAAGGCCCTGAAGACACTGGGGTATGATTAGGAATTGAATAGCCGTGAGGGCTGAACTTAATCCCTGCTTCATCCTGCACAATCGTTCCTACCGTGAAACGAGCCTCTTGCTGGATGTGTTTTCGCGTCTGCACGGCAGGGTCAGCCTGGTCGCTAAAGGAGCCAGAAAACAGAAAAATAACAAACGGGCATTATTGCAACCGGGACGGAAAATCAATATCGCCTGGTCGATGCGCCGGGAATTGGGCACCCTGACCCTGGTGGAACCCTGCCAGGACAGCCGGCCTTGCGGAACAGGGGGGGTGCTGACCGTTTTTTACATAAATGAACTGCTGGTCAGGCTGCTGCACCGGCACGAACCGCATCCGGAACTCTTCGATGCCTATGAAGAAGCCATCGATAAATTATATGATATGTCTACGGAACAACAGACGCTCAGGATATTTGAAAAGCGCCTGCTCGAAGCACTGGGTTATGGACTGGTGCTGGACGCGGATACGGAAGGCAATGCCATCCGCCCGGATGGGCATTATAATTACCTGCCGGAACAGGGGCCGGTTCCAATTGCCGCGGCCAACGGAGGCGGCCTGACAGTCTCCGGACGGACGTTGCGGGCCCTGGCGGAAGAGGAGTTTATCGATGAATCCATACTGGCTGAGGCCAAACAACTGATGAGAATGGTGTTGCGAAATTTACTGGGCGACAAACCACTGGCAAGCAGGGAACTGTACAAGCACAGCCTGGGTACGTGACGCCGGAGCAGTCAATGAAGCCGATAAAACTGGGTGTTAACATCGACCACGTGGCAACACTGCGCCAGGCCAGGCTGACACGGTATCCCGAACCGGTCCACGCCGCGCTGACCGCAGAACAGGCGGGGGCGGATTCAATTACCATACACCTGCGCGAGGACCGCCGGCATATCCAGGAGCGGGACGTGGAAATGCTGAAGGACGTGCTGACGATACCGATAAACCTGGAAATGGCCGTTACCGATGGCATGGTGAAATTTGCGGAGAGATTGAAACCGGACTATTGCTGCTTCGTCCCCGAACGCCGGGAGGAATTGACTACGGAAGGCGGCCTGGAAGTGATCGGGCAACAAGACAGGATCCGGGAAGCCTGCACCAGGCTGCAGGCAAACGGCTCGAAGGTATCGTTGTTCATCGACGCAGACGCCGGCCAGATTGACGCAACAATCGCCACCGGCGCGGACATGATAGAAATTCATACCGGCCACTACGCGGATTGTGAAGACGCTCAATCACGCCGGTCTGAATTTCATAAAATCGAACAGGCTGTCGCACATGCGGCCAAAACAACGCTGCAAATCAATGCAGGGCACGGATTGCACTATCACAATGTCAACCCCGTCGCTGCGATCAGGGAGATCGCCGAACTGAATATCGGCCATTCCATCATTGCCCGGGCTGTATTTTCCGGGCTTTACCAGGCTGTGCGGGACATGAAAACCCTGATGGATGAGGCCAGACGTTGAGGCTTCCCGTGGCCGCCTGGGACAACGATAAAATTATCCGTGTCGACATGACGCGCGGGTCGGTCTCGGTCGAAATTTACCCTGCTGAATGGAAATACCTGGGCGGGCGCGCATTGATTGCCAGGATCCTTCTCAAGCAATGTCCCCCCCAATGTGACCCCCTGGGTCCTGATAACGTGCTGGTGATTGCGCCGGGCGTGTTATCGGGTTCCATGGCGCCGACATCCGGGCGTTTGTCCATCGGTTGCAAAAGCCCGCTGACAGGCGGCATAAAGGAAGCCAATGTCGGGGGCGAACCGGCCCAGGACCTGATGAAACTGGGATACAGGGCGATCGTGATCACAGGAAAGCCCGCAGGGGTAAATCACCGCTGGGGGCTGATCATCGACGGTGAAACCGTGCGTCTGGTCGCCGCCGATGAATTCAAAGGTATGTGGAATTATGCCTGCTGCGAAAAACTGCTGGCTCAACACCCTGAATCGGCATCCGCCATATCCATCGGTCCCGCAGGAGAGCATATGCTGGCTGCTGCCTCTATAGCCTGCACCGATCGCAGCAAGGGCCGCCACCCCGCCAGACACGCGGCGCGTGGCGGCGTGGGCGCCGTAATGGGTGCGAAATGCCTTAAATGGATATTGATCGACCCAGGCAGGGCGCCGTTGCGAAAAGCTGAGGAACAAAAGGCGTTCGCCGGGTATAAAAAATCATTCAGCCAGGATTACCTGAGCAACGGCCGCCACGACGCGTTCAAATACGGCACCAGTTCCCTGGTGCCCACTGCCAATATGCTGCACGCGTTCCCCTACAAAAACCGGACTTCGGGCCAGAACCCGGAATGGGAAAAACTGGACGGGGCAAGAATACTCGAATCTTTCGAAACCAGGGGAGGGGGGATGCACAACTGCCTGACAGGTTGTATCGTACGCTGCTCCAACGTGGTTCACGATGAACACGGGCATTACCTGACCTCCGCCCTGGAATTTGAAACCATCACCCTGCTGGGTTCGAACTGCGCCATCAACGACTGGGAAGAAATCGCCCGCCTGGACCGCCTGTGCGACGAAGTGGGCATAGACACCATCGAGACCGGCGCGGCATTTGCCGTGTACATGGACTCCGGCGGACTGGAATGGGGCGATGCGGAAGGGGTCAAGGCAATCATCCGCAATGATGTCGCCAATGCAACCGAGCTGGGCAGACAAATCGGCAACGGGGCATTAGCCATCGGCACTGCGCGCGGGCATCACCGCATACCCCATAACAAAGGGCAGGCGATCCCGGCTTTCGACCCGCGGCCGTTCAAGGCCACGGGTATCACCTACTGCTCAAGCGCCATGGGCGCCGACCATACCGCAGGTCTCGTGTTCGACCAGGATTTAACGGAAGCAGAGGCGGTACGGCGCTCCCAGGAACTGCAGATCATCAACGCGGTCGGGGACTCAACCGGTTTTTGTATCTTCCTGGGTCCTACGCTGGAAGAGACTGCCCGTTATCTGTCACCGTTCTTCGGTGAGAAAATCACGGCCCAACAGATGGCTGACATCGGCTGGCAATGTCTGGCCGACGAATGGCGCTTCAACGACGGCGCCGGGTTTACGCACAAGGATGATGCCTGCCCGGAATGTATCCGTACGGAAGGCATCGGCCCCAATCAATCCATGGTGTTCGACATCAGTGACAAGGCGATCGCTGCTGCCAAAGTAAGACAACCGCCCAGGGACAAACTCTATAACACGTCACCTGCCGGCTGAACAGCGCCCGCATTCACCCGGGCAGGTGGTACTGAGCCTGTGCTTGACTCAGGCGGGTCAACACCTGTTCCAGGTCATCCGGCAACGGCGCGCTGAACTGGTACTGCCCGGTCTTTTTCAATACGGGCACGGCGAGTTTGCCGGCGTGCAGGAACATGCGCTTCAGACCGAGTTTGCGCATTTTCCTGTTGAATTCCCTGTCTCCGTATTTGCCGTCGCCGGCAACGGGATGACCGATGGAGGCGGCATGCACCCGGATCTGATGGGTCCGGCCGGTGGCGGTCCTGACCTTGACGAGGGTTGCACCCCGGAAGACTTTTACCGTTGAAAATCCGGAGATGGCGGATTTGCCGGACTCGTCCGGCCTGACCTGGCCTTCGCCCTGGCGGTTCCTGTGACGCTGCAACGGGGTATTCACCCTGAGATTTTTTTTGCGCAAGCGGCCTTGCAACAAAGCGTCGTATTCTTTCTTCACTTCCCCGTTTTTCAGGGCCTGGTTGACCTGGCGCAGGACAACCATGTCTTTCGCTATCAACAGGCAGCCGGAAGTCTCCTTGTCCAGACGATGGACAAGGTGCAGGGTCTGCGCCGGCGGGGACAGTTCGCGCAATGCTTCAATAATGCCGAAGGCGCTGCCGCTGCCTGCATGCACGACCACGCCGGGGGGTTTGTTGACAACGACGATCCGTTCATCCTCGTGCATCACACAGGCCCGGATCATATCGACCAGGCGCGCCGGCGGTTTACCGGGGTCTGTGCGCGGTTGCTCAAACACCGGAGGTATACGGATATCATCACCTGGCTGCAGACGATAGTCCGGCTTGATCCTGCCACCGTTGGCCCTGACTTCCCCGCGCCTCAGCATCTGGTAAATCCGGCTTTTTGGTATTGTTTTCAGGTGGGCAAGCAGAAAGTTGTCGATACGCCGGCCCGCCTGTTCAGGACTGACGGCAATATTTTCCGCTCTGCTCCTGTTGCTGCTGAATTGTGACATTTTAAACAATGAGATTGCCGTAAGGCCGCAAGTTTGTTATATTTACACTTGCTGACGCTGAAAATCAGATATCCTGCAAGGATAAGCCATTACAAAGCGCCTGTCTTTAACAGCGGTAGAATTTGAGAACCGGAACCCGATCCGGTATGGATTGACATAATGGCGCTCCAGCTCTGACAGCGAAGCGATAGGGAAGGATCAAGTGTTTGTTGCAGGAAAGCACATTGCCTGATGAACACCGGTAACCCGGATTCGAGGCAGTCATCAGGCGGAAAGTGATTTATGAAAGCCCGGGAATAACAAATCGTCGGGACAGACGCTTTACAAAGTACACCCGTATCGGTGTACCCGGGATTAGTAGCGGCTGCGCAACAGCAGCACGAAAACAGAATTACGCGGCTCCCAGTTGTCAGCCGGGATGGCTGGTGCCTGACTGTAGGTCAGAACATGGTCGAGCCGGTACGTAAAGGATATTTACAATGAAAAGAATGTTGATTAACGCAACTCAGCCGGAAGAGTTGCGAGTGGCGCTAGTGGACGGCCAACGCCTGTACGATCTTGATATCGAAGCAACAGGGCGTGAACAGAAGAAGTCAAATATCTATAAATGCAAGATTGTCAGGATTGAACCCAGTCTTGAGGCTGCATTTGTCGATTTCGGAGCCGAAAGACATGGTTTCCTGCCGTTCAAGGAAATAGCCCGCTCCCTTCTCAAATCCAAGAACAGTGAGGATAATCGCGGCCGCATAAACGTCAAGGACGCATTGGAAGTGGGACAGGAATATATTGTCCAGGTGGAAAAGGAAGAACGCGGAAATAAAGGCGCGGCGCTCACCACCTTCATCAGCCTTGCCGGGCGCTACCTGGTGCTGATGCCTAATAACCCCAGGGCAGGGGGCGTCTCAAGACAGATTGAGGGCAATGACCGCAGTGATGCCCGGGAGGCAATGAGCACCCTGGAAATACCTCAGGGCATGGGCTTGATACTGCGCACTGCCGGTGTCGGCAAAAGCGCAGAAGAACTGCAATGGGACCTGGATTACCTGAAAGTACTCTGGGACTCAATCAAAACAACCGCAAAGGAAAAGCCGGGGCCGTTTCTCATTTACCAGGAGAGCGAAGTCATTATCAGGGCCATCCGGGATTACCTGAGAAACGATATCGCCGAGATCTGGATTGATGATAATGATATCTTCCACCGGGCGCGGGACTTCATGCAACAGGTTATGCCCCATAACCTGCCCAAGCTGAAGCTTTACTCCGGCAGCGACCCCTTGTTCAGCCGCTACCAGATTGAAGGCCAGATAGAGACCGCGTATGCCCGCGAGGTTCAACTTCCTTCAGGGGGAGTGCTGATCATCGACCATACCGAAGCCCTGACATCCGTAGATATCAATTCGGCACGCGCCACCAAGGGTGAGGATATTGAGGAAACGGCATTCAATACCAACCTTGAAGCAGCCGATGAAATAGCACGCCAGTTGCGTCTCCGCGACCTGGGTGGCCTGTTTGTCATCGACTTTATCGATATGGCGAGCAACAGGAACCAGCGCGATGTCGAAAACCGCCTGAGGGACGGCCTCAAGGTGGACCGGGCCCGGGTACAGACCGGGCGAATTTCGCGCTTTGGCCTGCTTGAAATGTCGCGCCAGAGATTAAGGCCTTCACTGGGCGAATCAAGCCACATTCCGTGCCCGCGCTGCGACGGACAAGGAACTATTCGCGATATCAAGTCGCTGTCACTGGCGGTCCTGCGCATTATCCAGGAAGAGGCCATGAAGGAACTGACCGCCAAGGTGGTGGCCCAGTTACCGGTGGATGCCGCTACCTTTTTGCTGAATGAAAAGCGCCAGTCCATACGCGATATAGAGCAACGCCTCGATGTGGAGATTATCATCAGTCCCAACCCTATGATGGAAACCCCACAATACCTGGTCCAGCGTATGAACCTGTCCGAGTCCGCGGCAGATTCATCCCAGAAAGAAAGCTACAAGTTTGCGGAGGTCAGACAGGATAATCCCGGTACAGCCATTACCAACGAAAACCGGAAACCGCCGGAGAAACCTGCACTGACCCAGATTATCCCGGAAAGCCCGGTACCTACGGCTCAAGCGAATAAAGGTATTGGAATAATGAGCCGGTTATTCAACAAATTGTTCGGCGGCACGGAAACAAAGAAGCAGGAGAGCAAACCATCGCCTCGCAACAAGCCACAGTCGTCACGCAGCAGGAACAGAAACAGGTATTCAGGTAATTCTTCCGGCAGGCAACAACAACGCAGGAATCCCCGCAGAAACGAAAATACAGGATCGGGCAATCAGCGCCGGCAGGGAAACCGGGACCAGGGCGGAAATGAAGGCAGGCAATCCCGTTCTTCATCGAGAGGCAGGGGAACACGTGAGAAAAAGCAGACCAGCGAGAGTCCGGAAAGCAGTACCAAAACGGAAAATACAACTGAGAAAAAAGAAGTTGCGGTTACCGCTACCCCGGAGGAATGACGTTTAGCAGGTAACAATCTCGCAAACTGACCATGACCGACCCCTGGCAACAGAATAACGATGACAACGATTCACGGTTTGAACAGACCCTTGTGAACCAGATCGCCAGGGAATTCCTCGCCGAGCAACGCAGGGCGAGGCGCTGGAACATCGCATTCAAGCTGTTTATTGCCTTGTTTATGGCAATTTTCCTGGTGGCCTACCTGTTGGGCAAAACGGATATTACGCCCGGCAGCCTGACGAATGGCAAACATACGGCGCTGATAGATATCCAGGGTGTTATTTCCAGCAACGGGCAGGTCAGGTCCGATTACGTGACGGCAAGTCTGCGCGCAGCCTATGAAGACAGTAATACGGCCGGCATCATACTCCGGATTAACAGTCCGGGCGGGAGTCCGGTGCAGGCCGGCCATGTCAACGATGAGATCAAGCGTCTGAAAAACGCACATCCCGACATCCCGGTCTACGCGGTAATCGGTGATCTTTGCGCATCCGGCGGTTACTACGTTGCCGTGGCGGCAGACGGGATTTATGCGGACAAGGCAAGCCTGATTGGATCGATCGGGGTGATAATGTCCAGTTTCGGATTTGTCGACGCCATCAACAAACTGGGCATCGAGCGGCGCGTGTACCATGCAGGCAGGCACAAGGCATTCCTGGATCCGTTTTCGCCGGAACAGGATGACGAAGTTGAACATGTCGATCAATTGCTGGATGGAATTTACCGGCAGTTTGTGCAGGTTGTGAAAGAAGGGCGGGGAGACCGCCTGGCCGAAGATGACAGAATCTTTTCCGGCCTGGTATGGACAGGTGAGCAATCCATTGAACTGGGCCTGATTGACGAACTGGGCAATACCGATTATGTCGCCCGTGAGGTTATCGGCGTTGAGGAGATAGTGGATTTTACCTACAGGGACACTCTGCTTGAGCAGATCTCACGCGAGATAGGCACGCTGTTCACAAACCGGTTACAACAGAAAGAATATCATTATAATTTTAGATAAATCAATATATTATATTTATTATCTAAGGTATTATATAACCTTCATTCCGCAACATTTCCTGCAAGGATATCAAAGGCAGTCCCAGCAAGGCTGTATTGTCATCGCTGCTGATCCGGTGCACGAGGGTTATTCCGGCGCCTTCTGATTTGAAGCTGCCGGAACAATCAAAGGGCTGCTCCCGATCCAGGTAACGGCTAATCTCCGTATCCGTTAATTCCCTGAACCGGACTTCAACTGTTACAGTATCAAGTTGCTGTTGTCCTGACCGGCTGTTGACCAGGCAGACGCAGGTCACGAATTCCACCAGGTTTCCCGACATGATCCTGAGCTGCTGCACGGCGCCCTCATAGCCCTCAGGCTTCGTCAGTATCTGTCCGTTAACTGCGGCAACTTCGTCAGAACCTATCACCAGCGCATCCGGGTACTCTTTCGCTACAGTAACGGCCTTGCCCCGCGCCAATCGTTCTACCAGTGAAGGCGCTGCTTCGCCGTCTCTGATACTTTCATCGATATCCGGGGAATGGCAAACGAACGAAAGCCCCAGCCGCCCCAGTAAAGCCTTGCGGTGAACCGATGAAGATGCCAGAACCAGTTTTGCAGGTGTTGTCATTCACACATAATGTTCTCTAACCTACTGTCAAGTCAATAGTTTGACACTCAGTTCTCCGGTAGTTAAACTTGCGTCCCTGATGTCTCCGGATTTGCCTTACAAAATAGTGCCCGGGCATCTCGCGGAAGCGGGCGCCTGTGTTGAAGGGCAGCTTGAGTTGAGCAGAATGCCCCGTCTTGTCGAGTTGTTGAGCGATAATCGGGGTACGGTTGATCTGAAGTTGGCTTTCAGCCGCTCCGAGGACGGGATCACTTGCATTAACGGCGAGTACAGGACAGACCTGCTGCTGGTATGCCAGCGTTGCCTGGAGCCGTTTGCGGTAAAGCTGGCCCATACTATCAAGGTGGGAATTGTTTTTGAAGGAATAACGCTTAAGAAAATACCGGCGTCTATGGAACCCCTGGTGCTCAAACAGGAAACCATGCAACTGACAGATTTTATTGAAGACGAAATATTACTGGGCTTGCCGATTTCACCGATGCATCGGCTGGAGGATTGTGCTGCAGGAATACAGGCAGCGGAACGCGATCCTGTTGGGTCCGGCCCGTTCCACATACTGAAAAAACTGAAATCGGGATAATCAGGAGGCTGTTACCATGGCTGTACAACAACGAAAGAAATCCACTTCCAGACGGGATACCCGCCGCGCCCACGACTCGCTTGAATCTCCCTGCCTGTCAATTGAACCGACTACCGGCGAAGTTCACAGACGTCATCATGTCAGCCCCGACGGTTACTACCGGGGCGAAAAAGTGCTGAATACCGAAGACGATAATGAATAAGCCCGTCCGGCAGGTACTGGCCTGCACGGACTGTCATGAAAGCGTGAGTCAGCAACGGGCCTTAGCCGGTTAGATACAATGGCACTGCGTCTTGCGCTCGATACCATGGGGGGAGACCATGGGCCTGGTGAGATTATCCCCGCAGCAATCCATACGCTGAAAAAACACCCGGAACTGGAGCTTCAACTGGTAGGGCTGGAAGACGTAGTCAAATCCAGGCTGTCGTCTCTGAGCCCTGATCTGTCCGTCCGGGTTCAGATAATCCATGCGCCGGAAGTTGTTACCATGGATGAGGCGCCCTCTTCAGCGTTGCGCAACAAGAAAAAATCATCCATGCGGGTCGCGATTGAACAGGTAAAGAAGGGGCTGGCACATGCCTGTGTCAGTTCCGGCAATACCGGTGCGTTAATGGCCATTTCGCGCTACGTCCTGAAGATGCTGCCGGGTATTGACAGGCCTGCCATCTGTACGACTATCCCCGGCATCAACAACCAGACACATATACTCGATCTCGGCGCAAACGTTGATTCCAGCGCCGAGCAATTATTTCAGTTTGCGGTAATGGGCGCAGAGCTGGCCGGCGCCATTAATAATATTGCTTCACCGAAGGTAGGACTGCTGAACGTCGGCACCGAGGAGAATAAAGGCAACTACCGGGTGAAACAGGCCGCGGGGTTGCTGTCCGGCAGCCACCTGAATTACATCGGGTTCGTCGAGGGCAACCATATTTATTCCGGTTACGCTGATGTAATCGTATGCGACGGGTTTGTGGGCAATATTGCACTGAAGGCCAGCGAAGGGGTAGCCGATTTTTTCTCTCACCATGTGTTCAGTGAATTCAAAAGAAACTACTACGGCAGACTTGCCTCGGTCATTTCGATGCCGGTGCTGAAATCCATCCGCAGAAAAATCGACCCCAGGCGCTACAACGGTGCAAGTCTGCTCGGACTGCGCGGAATTGTCATCAAAAGCCACGGTGGCGCAGACCGGGTGTCTTTCGCACACGCGCTGGAAGAGGCGATACTTGAAGTCGAGAAAAACATCCCTGCCCGTATCACCTCCCAGCTTGAAGCCTTATTAATCAGGAACTGACCGATGAATTACGCCCGGGTCATAGGTTGTGGCGGCTACCTTCCGGAACGGGTCATGCCCAATTCGGAACTGGAAGACCTGGTTGACACATCGGATGATTGGATCCGGACGCGTACCGGGATCAGGCAAAGACATATTGCCCGGGAAGACGAAACCACGTCCGAGATGGCCTGTAACGCAGCCCTTGGCGCCATTGATATGGCCGGGATAGAGGCCGGTTCCATCGACCTGATTATCGTTGCCACTTCCACTCCTGACCTCATCTACCCGAGTACCGCGTGCCTGCTCCAGAAAAGGCTCGGCATACGTAACGGCGCCGCTGCATTCGACGTCCAGGCCGTGTGTTCCGGGTTTATTTACGCGTTAAGTATTGCGGATCAATTTATCAGATCCGGTACGATGCGACGGGCTCTCGTTATCGGCGCCGACATGAACTCCAGGATACTCGACTGGACGGACCGGACGACCTGCGTGCTGTTCGGCGACGGCGCCGGCGCCGTCATCCTCGGCAGAAGTGACGAACCTGGCATTTATAAAACATTATTACATGCAGACGGCAGTTACAGTGAACACCTCCAGGTGCCTTCGGGGGTATCCAACCCGACCGCCGATCCCTTCATCCGTATGCATGGCAACGAAGTCTTCAGGTTTGCCGTCCAGGCAATGGACGAAATCGTGGATGAAACGCTCGCGGATACCGGATTTACAAGAAAGGACATAACCTGGCTCGTGCCACACCAGGCAAACCTCAGAATCATTTCAGCTACCGTTAAAAAACTCGGCATGAGTATGGACGATGTTATATTGACAGTGGCGGAACACGGCAACACGTCAGCGGCATCCATCCCCCTGGCGCTGAATACAGGCGTACGCGACGGCCGCATCAGGCAAGGGGACACCCTGTTCATGGAAGCTGTAGGCGGCGGGTTTACCTGGGGCTCGGCATTGATCCGGTATTAGAGAACCTGGGCATCATGACGACTGACGGTCTGGCTTTCGTATTCCCCGGGCAGGGTTCCCAATCCGTGGGCATGCTCACCGACCTGGCGGAAAACGTCCCCGCGGTAGCCGGGGTCTTCGCCGAAGCATCGGCTAAACTGGAATATGACCTGCTGTCATTATGCCTCAACGGACCTGAGGATAAGCTCAACCGTACGGAGTATACCCAGCCCGCGTTATTGACCGCGAGTTACGCTATCTGGCGCATCTGGCAAGATAACGGGGGCGCCCGCCCCGGGTTCCTTGCCGGACACAGCCTCGGCGAGTACACGGCCCTGGTTTGTGCCGGAGTCCTGGATTTTGCCGACGCAGTCGAACTGGTCGCCGACCGGGGACGGATTATGCAGGATGCCGTGCCACACGGCGCGGGAGCGATGGCGGCTGTTTCCGGTCTGGATGATGATGCCGTCATTGACGTGTGTGCCGGGGCGGCGCAGGAGGAGGTGGTCTCGGCTGCGAATTTTAATTTCCCGGGACAGGTGGTCATTGCCGGTAATGCCGCTGCGGTGGAACGGGCATGTGAGCTGGCGAAAAAAGCAGGAGCCAGACGGGTCACGCCCCTGCCGGTCAGCGTGCCTGCCCATTGCCGGTTAATGTTGCCTGCCGCAGACAGGCTGCAACTGCGCGTCAATGAGATCGATTTTGCGCCCGCGGCTATTCCTGTTGTACAGAATGTCGACGCCCGCGCACGGACCGACCCCGGTGAGATAAAGAAAGCAATGCTGCTGCACATGCATCAGCCAGTCCTGTGGTCGAAATGCATAGCCCTGATGCGGGATAATGGCATCGGCAGGATTATAGAGTGCGGTCCCGGAAGAGTGCTCAGCGGGCTGATCCGGCGTATCGATAAAAATATATCCTGCAACGGTATTTCCGATACAGCATCCCTGGATGCGGCCCTGTCGATGTAATCCTCAATGAAACCAAATATAATCTGCGTCACCTGCGGATAAAATTATGAACATTACACTGAAAGATCAGGTCGCCCTGGTAACCGGAGCAAGCAGGGGAATAGGGAAAGCAATCGCCGAACAGTTGGGCCGGGCAGGCGCCTACGTGGCAGGCACGGCCACCACGGAGAACGGCGCAGCCGGGATTGAGGCATTTTTCAGCGATGCGGGAATAAACGGCAAGGGATACGTCCTGGATATCAGAGCGGATGAATCCGTCGCCGATCTGAACGAGGCCCTGAAGTCAGCCGATTCAAGACCTTCTATCCTGGTCAACAATGCCGGCATCACCCGGGACAACCTGATGCTGCGGATGAAACAGCAGGAGTGGGATGAGGTTATAGATACCAATCTGAATTCAGTATACCGGTTATGTAAATTGTGCCTGCGTGACATGGTCAAAGCGCGCTACGGCCGGATTATCAATATCACTTCCGTAGTAGCCCTGTCGGGCAACCCGGGCCAGACCAACTATGTTGCGGCCAAGTCGGGCATGATCGGTTTTACCCGCGCATTGGCCAAGGAAATTGGCACGCGCGGCATCACGGTCAACTGTATCGCTCCCGGGTTTATTGATACGGACATGACTGCGGAACTTTCTGCCGAACAACGTGCAAAACTGCTTGAGCAAATTCCGCTGGGGCGGCTCGGTCTTGCTGAAGACATCGCCTGCGCTGTCGAGTTCATTGCCTCCCCGGCCGCCGGCTATATTACCGGGGAAGTGCTGAATGTAAACGGTGGGATGTATATGGCGTGAACCGGGTCCTTACCGGTTGTATAACCACGATATTACCCACCATGAGTTATCGTCATACAGGATTGGGGAACAGCATTTAGAGTGGATTTTTCAATCCCGTTGGGACTATAATATATTGCGTTATTCTTTAAGAGCTGTTTTTTAATTTATAAAATAACTTGAAAGCAAGGAATATTTAGCTTATCGTACACCCGCTTTTGGTCTTGGTACCGCGAAGGAGGTTATTTCTCATGAGCAATGTTGAAGAACGAGTGATGAAAATCATCGTAGAACAGCTGGGGGTTAAAGAGGAAGAAGTTACCAGTGAAGCATCGTTTGTTGATGATCTAGGAGCTGATTCACTGGACACCGTCGAATTGGTAATGGCTCTGGAAGAGGAGTTTAAAATTGAGATACCTGATGAAGATGCAGAAAAAATAACTACTGTACAACAAGCTATCGACTATATTGATACGCATCTTGAATAACTGCTGTAGATAAAACCTTAACAAGGCCGCTTCATAGTTGAACTAAAGCGGCCTTTTTTCGTACATCCGACAACCTTTCCGAACAGTGAACAAACGTAGAGTCGTCATTACCGGGCTGGGCCTGGTGACTCCTCTGGGAAACAGTGTCAAGGAGTCCTGGGAGAACCTTCTGGCAGGGAACAGCGGTATATCCGCAATTAGCCACTTTGATGCGTGCAGTTATCCCGTCAGGATCTCCGGCTCGATAAATAATCTTGAACTGGATGCCTATATACCCAGAAAAGAACAGAAAAAAATGGGTACCTTCATACACTACGGCATGGTGGCTGGAATCCAGGCGGTAGAGGATGCGGGAATTGATGTTAATGGCGTTGACCCGCACCGGGTCGGCGTCGCTATCGGATCGGGGATAGGCGGCATCTCGGGTATAGAAAAAGGGGCAGGGAGCATCCAGGACAGTGGTCCGAGGAGAATTTCTCCGTTCTACGTGCCCAGTAACATCATTAATATGATCTCGGGGAACCTGTCGATACAATACGGTTTCAAGGGACCCAACTTCTGCATTGTTACCGCATGCGCGACCGGTACCCATAACATCAGCGAAGCGGCCCGTCTGATCGAATACGGTGATGCCGACTTAATGATAGCAGGTGGCGCTGAATATGCATCATCACCTACATCCATGGCCGGGTTCGCCAATGCGAAAGCATTGTCCACACGCAACGATGAACCGGAGAAAGCCAGCCGTCCCTGGGACCTGGAGCGGGACGGGTTTGTCTTAAGCGACGGCGCCGGCGCCGTGGTTGTGGAGGAATACGAGCATGCCAGGGCCAGGGGGGCAAATGTGTATGCCGAAATTACCGGTTCCGCAATGAATGGCGACGCCTACCACATGACTGCACCCGCAGTGGACGGCGCAGGCGCGATCCGGTGTATGCAGAATGCGCTCGGCAACGCAGGTATTGATAGAACGGAAATTGACTACATCAATGCCCACGGCACATCGACGCCGGCGGGTGACATTGCCGAAGATAATGCCGTCAAACAGGTTTTTGACGACCATGCCCGGAAACTGGCAATCAGTTCCACAAAATCCATGTGCGGGCACATGCTCGGAGCCGCCGGCAGTGTGGAAGCCGTATTCTGCGCCCTGGCATTACGCGACCAGGTGGCTCCGCCCACAATCAACCTCGATAATCCTGACCCGGCCTGTGACCTGGACTATATACCCCATGACGCGCGGCCCATGGCATTGAACCACGTGTTGTCCAATTCCTTCGGTTTTGGCGGCACAAACGGGTGTATAATCCTGAAACGCATCTAGCTAACGGCTCAACCAGCTTGAGTTATTATGTAAGGATGATCATTTTTACTGGATTCCGTTCCGGCTTGCGCCGGAATGACGTTACACCGGAATGACGGGCAGCTGTGGTTGACACACTGGTCAATGGCATGCCCGGTGATGCCATTTCCATTCACGATCGCGGCCTTCAGTTCGGCGATGGTGTGTTCGAGACAATAGCCGTCCAGTCCGGTAACCTGCTTTGCCGGGATGCGCATTTTACCCGTCTTGAAACAGGTTGCCGGCAATTGTCGATAACCTGTCCGGACAGGAACCTGCTCGAACGGGAAGCAGACCGGCTCTGCGCATCCCTTACATCAGCAGTACTCAAGATCATCATTACCCGGGGAACGGGAGGGCGCGGTTATCAACCGCCTGAAAATATCCCGGCCAACCGGATACTCAGCGTCCACCAGCAACCGGTTTATCCATCCGGCTATTATCGCGACGGCATTGACTCATACGTTTGTGACCGCCGTATCAGCCATCAACCCGAACTCGCCGGTGTCAAGCACCTGAACCGTTTGGAACAAGTCCTCCTGCGCCGGGAGGTAACTGCCACGCCATACCCTGAAGGTCTCGTACTAGACCCGCATGACAACATAGTAGAAGGTTCCATGAGTAATATCTTCATGGTAAAAAACGCTGGTTTAATCACCCCGGACCTGTCCCGGTGCGGTGTTGCCGGAGTGATAAGAAGAGCGATCATTGAACTGGACAAGGCTGCAGGCCGTGATACCGCCATCAGGACTATTGCCCGCGAGGAAATATTCGAGGCAGATGAGGTATTCTATTGCAACAGCGTGATCGGCATCTGGCCTGTCAGGCGTATTGGCAGCAAAGCCTTTGACAGTATTGATGCAGGCCTGGAAATAATGGGGAAATTAATTTCCGACAATTGTATCGTACCCATATCATGAAGATCGCGGTATTCATTTCCGGTCTTGTTCTCGTCCTGGCCGGATGGTTGTTCTACCAGGATATGGAAAAGCAATTGAACATACCGCTGAATATTGACGGGCAGGAGTATTTCTCCATAGAGCCCGGCATGCCCCTGCTTGCCGTAGCGGAAGGGCTGGCGGCTCGGGGCTGGTTCGAATATCCTTTTTACCTGCAGCTTGAAGGTAAAATCAGGGGTGTTGACGGTTTGATAAAAGCTGGTCAGTACCAGGTGGAACCCGGCGCCACAGCATCGTCATTACTCGACACGATAGTGGCCGGCAAGGTAACCCAGCATGCACTGACCATAGTGGAGGGCTGGTCCTTCCCCCAGGTCATGGCTGCGCTGCACGATAGCAGGTATATCAGGAGACAATTGAATTCGACCCGGCCCGATCGCGTAATGGCAGAAATAGGTTATCCGGGGTATCACGCGGAGGGGCGTTTTTTCCCCGATACGTATTATTTCCCTGCCGGGACGGCCGACGTGGATTTTCTGCGCCGTTCGTTCAAGCAGATGGAGGCTGTTTTATCCCAGGAATGGGACCGGCGCATGGCAGGACTGCCATACCGGTCACCCTACGAGGCTTTGATTATGGCGTCCCTGATTGAGAAGGAAACTGCGGCAGCCGACGAAAGGAACCGGATTGCCGGGGTATTCGTGCGCCGTCTGGAAAAAAACATGAAACTGCAAACGGACCCCACCGTAATTTACGCCCTGGGAGAAAACTATGACGGGAATATCAGGCGCAGGGACCTGGAGTTCGATTCACCGTACAACACCTATCGTTACAAAGGGCTTCCGCCTACGCCTATAGCAGCGCCCGGAAGGGCCTCCATTCGCGCCGCGCTGCAACCGGAACCCGGGACGGCTTTATTCTTTGTCGCGACAGGAGAAAACGGCCGGCATTACTTTTCCGATACGCTTGCCGAACACAACCAGGCAGTGGCAAGGTATCAACTCAGATGATCAAGAACAGACATAGAGAGTGCCGGCAGGTTTGGACAGGTCTTTCAAGACCCGCTGTAAATACATCCCTGTACGCTTACCATCCGCTATCCCTGCGGATGATAGTCTTGAAAGACCTGTCCAAACCTGCAAGAGAGTTCGTGATCTCTTTAGTTGAAATATAATGACGGGTGCTTTTATCACATTCGAAGGCATCGAGGGTGTAGGGAAGACCACGCAGGTACAAAGAACATTTGATCTGCTTTCAGCGAGACATCCCGGGGGCGTCATTATCACAAGGGAACCCGGCGGCACCCCCACAGGCGAAGTTATTCGCGATATCATCCTGCAGAAAGACACCGGCCGGATAGACGGAATCACGGAAATGCTCCTGGTATTCGCCGCCCGCCGCCAGCACATCCAGGATGTAATTCTGCCGTCCCTGGACGCGGGGATGATTGTTTTATGCGACCGCTTTACCGATGCGACGTTCGCCTACCAGGGCGGCGGCCGCGGTGTAGATGAGCAACTGGTTTCCCGTCTGCAGGATATGGTACAGGGCAGGCTGAGGCCGGACCTGACCGTGTTGCTTGATGCTGCACCGGAGGTGGGCCTGGCGCGCATGCGGGAACGCGGCGCACCAGACCGGTTCGAGGCAGAAACGATGAATTTTTTTCAGCGGGTCAGGAACAAGTACCTGGAACTGGCCGGGCAATACCCTGAAAGAATCCACGTGATCGACGCTGCAGGAGAAGCGGACGATGTCACACGGGAAATTACGGCTTTGCTTGAGGCTAAAGGGTTATGTTGATAACCCCCGCAACCATACCCGCCGGCCTTGTCGGTTATTGATGCCTTACCCCTGGCACAGCAAACAATGGCAACAGGCCCGGCTTGCCGTCGAGCAGAACCGGCTGGCGCACGCTGTTTTACTGAGCGGGGCCGAAGGTTGCGGCATCAACCGGTTTGCCCTTGAGTTCGCCCAGTTGCTGTTGTGTGAAGCAGGTTCAAACACGGCGGCATGCGGACAATGCCGTTCCTGCCTCCTGTTCAACGCCGGCAACCACCCTGATATTCTTGTGGTCAACCCGGAAGACAACGCAACGCAAATCAAGGTGGAGGCGGTGCGCGACATGATCGCTTACCTGCAACTCAGCAACCACTACGGCAGGTACAAGATTGTCATCATAGAACCGGCTGAGGGAATGAACCGGCACTCGGCTAACAGCCTGCTGAAAACCCTGGAAGAACCGGCGCCATCGGCGTTGCTGATGCTGGTTTCCTACCAGACCGGCAAATTGCCTGTTACCATACGCAGCCGCTGCCAGAAAATCAGCTTCAACGGCGTAGACAGGCAATCTGCTCGCACCTGGCTGGGTGAACAGCTAAACGACCCTGAACAGGCTGACACATTGCTTGAACTGAGCGGAGGGGCGCCGCTCAAGGCACTTCAGCTGAACGATACGGATGCCGTGCAGGTACGGCGTGAGGTACTGGCGGACCTGCAGGAAACCCGGCAGGCGCACGCTGATCCTGTAAAACTGGCTGAAAAGTGGCAGAAACACGATGTAATCGAGATTTTGACCTGGCTGCTTTTCCTGTTCAGCAAAATGGCTGCCATGCGCTGTGCGGAAGTGTCGGAGGATACCAGCGTACCCTTCATAGACCGTGAACTGCACAGCCTTGTAAACGGGTTGAGCCTCTCACAGGTCATCGGGTGTTATGATCTGGTATCCAGGAACTACCGGTTGATTACCGGAGAGTACAACCTGAATAAACAGGGCCTGCTGGAAGAAATAATAATTCACTGGCAAACAGTCCACAGATAATAATCCGCAGATTACGCAGATGAACGCAGATGTATGAAAAACAGGTCTTCAGGTCTTTTTCCCGGACATACAGGGCATGAAACTGACAGTTTTACTTCCAGATACAATCTTTTATATCTGCGATAATCTGCATCATCTGCGGATACATAAGCTATGCAAAACCCGTATTTAGTCGATTCGCACTGCCATATTCCTCTGATCGAGATGGAGGGGGGTGCCGATGCCGTGATCAATATGGCCCTGGAGGCCGGGGTAGGGCATATGCTGTGCGTTTCCATAGACCTCGAGACCTTCCCTGAAATTAAACAACTGGCGGATTCCTACTCCTGCGTTTCGGCCTCGGCAGGCGTACACCCGAATTCCGACAGGGAAATCGAATTATCCGAAGATATCCTGCTGGAACTGGCTGAAGACCCCTCGGTGGTCGCCGTTGGCGAGACCGGCCTGGATTATTACCGGAGCCAGGGAGACCTGGACTGGCAGAGACAACGGTTTCGCACCCATATCCGGGCTGCCAGGCAGATTCACAAGCCCCTTATCATACACAGCCGCGAGACCGGGGATGACGTCATAAGAATCCTCACCGAGGAAAAAGCTGATGCTGTGGGAGGAGTAATGCACTGCTACACCGGCGACCTGGAAACGGCTCGGCAGGCCATCGATTTGAATTTTTATATCTCGTTTTCCGGTATCGTCACGTTCCGCAATGCACAGGAACTGCAGGACGTGGCCAGACAGTTGCCCCTGGACAGACTCCTGGTAGAAACGGATTCACCGTACCTGGCGCCGGTTCCCAACCGCGGCAAACAGAATCAACCGGCCTATGTGCGCCATGTTGCGGAGAAACTTGCTGAATTACACCAGGTTGAACTGTCAGAGATAATTACGGCGACGACACGGAATTATGAAACCTTGTTCGAATTAAGGGGACAACTTTGAAGACACCCCTTAGAGCCTGACCTATGCCACTGCGCGAACGCTTTCCGATATTCCGGTCCAGGGCTTACCTGGACAGTTGTTCCTATGGCGCCCTGTCTGACGAAGTCAGGCAAGCCTACCTGACCTACCTGGACGACAGGGACCGCTTCGGCTCCCACTGGGAGGTCTGGGCCGGCAAGCTGGAGACCTTGAGAGCCATGCTGGCGCAACTGTTCAATGTCTCGGCAGATGAGATAGCGACCAATTCATGCCTGAGTAACAGCCTGAATTCACTGGCCAGCGCGTTTGATTTTTCCGGCGAACGCAATAAGGTCCTGCTCACGGATTTCGATTTCCCCACCACGGCACAGATCTGGCGCGCCCAGGAGAAACGGGGTGCGGTCATCGGTTGCGTACCCTGCCATCCGGGTGAACTGACAATACCGCCTGAACGGTTCGCCGAGCACATCGACGAAACCACGCTGGTTGTGTCTGTTCCCGAAATCTGCTATCGCAACGGCGCGCGGCTGGATATTAAACCGATCATCGACGCTGCCCATGAAAGAGGCGCCCTGGTATTCCTGGACTTCTACCAGGCTGCCGGTTCCAGGCCCATCGATCTTAAGTCCCTGGACGTTGATTTTGCCGCTGCCGGCACGTTGAAGTACCTGGTTTCATCGGCCGGGTTGACTTTTTTGTACGTAAAAGAGGACATGGTCAACGAGCTCTATCCCGGCGCCAGCGGCTGGTTCAGCCAGGCGGACATAAATGCCATGGACATCTACCGGAACGACCCGGCAGAAAATGCCCGCCGGTTTGAGACCGGCACCCCTGCCGTTTCCAGCCTGTATGCCTCCATTGCCGGCCTGCAACTGGTTGGTGAAGTGGGACTGGAAGCGATAGAACACCACGTCAGGACACTTACCCGGGCCATCAAACAGAAGGCGCAGGAAAACGGCTTCCAACTGGCTATGCCCGCAGCAGACAACAGCCACGGACCACTGGTTACCATCAAGTCAACAGACATGTACCGGCTGGTGGCAGCGCTTGAGGAAAAAGGGGTCACTGCATCCTGTCGCGATGGCAACATCAGGGTCTCGCCTCATTTTTATAATAACTATGACGATGTGGAGATGCTGTTCGAAGCCTTGAACAGCATGCGGAAACTCCTGGTATAGCAGCATGGAAACAGCCACCCGATCTCTCCGTGACGTACGCTACGAACCCGACGACCGACCGCCGTTACTGCTTACGGCAGGACTGGGCCTCCAGTATGCGATGATCGCCATCGCCAGTATCGTTATAACGCCGACCGTCATGATCACCATTGCAGGAGGCAGTGATGCGTACCTGACCTGGGCGGTATTCGCCGCCCTGTTGGTCAGCGGGATTGCCACCATGGTCCAGGCAATACGCATCGGCCGGGTAGGGGCCGGTTATATACTTGTCATGGGCAGCACCAGCGCATTCCTGGCCGTATCCATTACCGCGCTGGAGCAGGGTGGGCCGGGTTTGCTGGCCAGCCTGATTATCATATCGTCGCTGGTCCAGTTCGTCCTTGCCGCCAGGATGTCCCTGCTGCGCAGGATATTTACACCTACCGTCGCCGGCACCGTGCTCATGCTGATCCCGGTAACGATTGCGCCGCTCATCATTCGCAAGCTTTATGATGTCCCTGAAGGCGCTGCCGCAGCGACCGCACCGGTCGTAGCGGGGATCACCCTGCTTGTCATACTCGTGATTGCCTTGCGCTCGGCAGGGGTATGGCGGCTCTGGGCGCCCGTCATCGGGATAGTTTCCGGCACCCTGACTGCGGGTTTTGTATTCGGTATATACGATAGCGCCAGTGTCCTGGAGGCCTCCTGGGTAGGTTTGCCGGAGCAAGCCTTCGTGGGCTTCGATCTCAGCTTCGGGCCGGAATTCTGGGCCCTGTTACCGGCATTCGTGATGGTAACCCTGGTCGGGGCCATGGACACGCTGGGTGACAGTATAGCGATACAGCGCATCTCCTGGCGCAAGCAGCGTTCGACCGATTTCCGCTCGATCCAGGGAGCGATCGCGGCTGACGGTCTCGGCAACCTGCTGTCCGGCTTGTCCGGTACGGTCCCCAATACGACTTACGGAATGAGTATTTCTATAGCCGAACTCACCGGCGTGGCCGCACGTTCGGTAGGCGTCTGTGTCGGGGTTATCTTTATCGTGCTCGCGTTTCTACCTAAGCTGGTGGCTGCCATTATCGCGATACCGGGGCCGGTAGCCGCTGCATTTCTCGTCATAATAGTAGCGTTCATCTTCGTTTTCGGCATGGAAATTCTCCTGCACGACGGCCTGAACTACCGCAAGAGCCTGGTGGTAGGCGTCGCATTCTGGATCGGTCTGGGCTTCCAGCTTGACTGGATCTTCCCGGAATACTTCCAGGGAGCGTGGAGCGATCTACTGGCAAACGGCATGACCACGGGCGGTCTTACCGTGATTCTGCTGACGCTGTTCAGCGAGGCTGCGGGAAGCCGGCGGCGGCGTATCAAGACCGGCCTGGATGCCAATTCCCATGCAAAGGTCGACGAATTCCTGTCAGGGTTTTCCGCACAGAGAAAATGGAACGAGGAGATGAGCATGCGCGTGCGCGCCGTCGGAGAGGAAACCCTGAACATCCTGATGGGACACAAGGTTGACGGGGAACCGGAGCACGAACGGCGCCTGTTGCTGATAGTGCACGACGACGGTGGCGCCGCGGACCTGGAGTTCATCGCGGCCACCGACGAGACCAATCTGGAAGACCGGATGGTGGCGCTGGGTAACTGGGCGGCAGGTGGTTCCATTGAGGAGATGCCCCTGCGCCTGCTGCGCCATTATGCTGCATCCGTGCGCCACCAGCAGTATCATGATACTGACGTGGTCACGGTGCGCGTCGAGGCGGCACCCTCTGCATAATTTATCTATTCAGCAACCGGGAGAAACGCTATGAACCAACCAGCAGGATCCGGTGCCGTCCATCTTGTGGGCAGCATCGCCATGGACAACTGCGAGCAGGTGTTTCGGGAAATCAGCGCTGAACTGGGCCCATACCTTGACAAGATACCCGATGGCGAGACCGGTGAGCGGGCACGCTGGATCTATTTCCAGAGGACCATGTTGATGGAGCATCCGGCAATGGAAATCGATCCGACGGTGCCTGAACTGGCACTACACCAATGGGACGGCAAGTTGTTGCGCTCATTGCCGCTGTTGCGTTTCAGGGAAGGTATCGACCTGGATGAGGTCGAATTTGCAACCGGTTACGACAGGGCAGCGGAATATTCTTACGGCGTATTTCAACGGCTGCGAGAGGAGGGCGTCATCTCCCCCGGAGTACGCTTCCAGGTCTGCCTGCCCACACCCATGTCCAGTTGTTACATGTATGTCAGCCACAAATCCTACGATGACTATCAACGTGTTTACCTTAAATCACTGCTGAACGCCCTGAACAGGATACTGGACAATATCCCCCATGAAGACCTGTACATACAGTATGACGTGTGCCAGGAAGTGCTGATCTTCGAGGATTACTTCCCGCACCGTCCCCCGGACTACAAGGAGCAGATATTCAATGAACTGGCCGTACTGGGCGATGCCGTGCCGGCAGACGTGAGACTGGGTTATCACCTGTGCTACGGCACCCCTTACGATGAACACCTGGTCATGCCGCAAGATGCGGGGATACTGGTGGAACTGATGAACGGTATCATGGGCGGCGTTAAGCGCAAGGTGGACTTTCTGCATATCCCCGTGCCCAGGAACCGGACCGACCGTGGCTATTTCATGCCGCTGGAGAACTTCAGGGGTGAGACAAAACTGTACCTGGGGCTGATACACCACGATGATGAAGACGGTGACCGGCGACGCATCGAGGCGGCGCAGCCACATGCCGGAGATTTCGGCATAGGCACGGAATGTGGATGGGGCAGGGCAGACCCGAAGCGGGTTCCCGGCCTGCTTGCCAGCCACCGGAAAGCGGCTGAGGCCCTGTAGAGACTATCTGCGTCTTAAGTATATCCTCAATAACGGATACAGGGATAACGAGACGATTATGGCCGTAACGAACTCGACGGTAATAATCTCGTTGAATACGTAGTGGGACAGGATAAACGAGGCAGTGATGGTGATGACACCGGCCCAGTTTACCTGCAGGTTTTGCCCGGGCAACGCATATTCATGTTTCAGCCAGCGCCTTACGATAAAGTAGTCAGCAATCATGATGCCGGAAAAGCTGATGGTCAGCACGCTGAGGATCACCAGGAATGATTTGAACCAGCTTATGATCTCACCGTAGAGGAACAGCAGCGAGAGCAGGTTGGCGACGACCACGAAGACAATCCTGCCCGGCTTCCAGCCGAACAGGGCATCCATGATGTTGGTCAGGGACAATGACGAGGAATAGGTATTCAGCACCTGGGCTTTTGCATTGGCCAGCACCATCAGTATGGTGCCGAGTATGCCCCCGAAGATGATGAATGCCGCCGCGACCCGGTCGGGATTTTCGATGGCGACGGTCATTGCATCCGCTTCGGACATGCCGGCAGAATTGACATAGTAATCGACCAGTACCGGCATTCCCGCATACATGATTACTCCGCCTATGAATATCATCAATACATCCATCGCAAAGTTGCCCATAAAAGCCGCAATGCCGATATCCCGGGAACTCCTCGCATAACGGCCCAGGTCGGCATCGAGCAACGCCAGAGCGCCGGCAGAGCCGGCCAGGATATTGACGCCGAATGCCAGCTTTGCCAGGTCAGTCGTGGCGCCGGTATTTACCAGGGTCTCCGTGGAGACCTGGGAATCGAAAAAGAGAACGTCAAGCCAGTTCTGTTCACTTGAAAAAATAATAGCAAGCAAGATGTACAACAGGACAACAAGAAAACCGATCACCATGCTGGATGACACCTTTGTGACCAGCTTAAAACCGTAAGCGGTCAGCAGGATCCAGGCAATTGTGAAAATGCCGTAGATGATCACCTGGTTTACCAGTGTGTCTTCCAGGTTCAGGTAAAACAGGAAGCCCCGGTAGAGCAACACGTTTTCAGCGGCGATAAAACCGATCAGCATAAACGCATAGATGGAGGAACCGATGGCCGACCCTTTAATCCCGAAGCCGTGAATTCTCGCCATTACCCCGCTGGCCAGGCCGGTCCTGAAAGCGATATGTCCGACACTCCAGCCGATGGCGCCACCCACCAGCGCAATGATGACGCCGGACAACAACGCTATTTTCATGCCGGCAATGAACGTGATGAGCGCGCCTACATAGATCTGTACAAGCGTGGTAACGATGCCGACCGTGTTCCAGGACATGGCAAGCCAGCCATGCCGTTCATTATCCGGCACCCGTTCCAGTGCATGGTCTTCAATCAGTTCCTGGATTGATTGTGTATCGCTCATGCCAATAATTTATCATGTGTACATATCTGGATGGGTTTTCAAGACTATCATCCGCAGGGATAGCGGATGGTAAGCGTACAAG
Organism: Gammaproteobacteria bacterium; assembly: GCA_965207165.1. Taxonomy (GTDB): domain Bacteria; phylum Pseudomonadota; class Gammaproteobacteria; order Eutrophobiales; family Eutrophobiaceae; genus JAAXHV01. The sequence continues at coordinate 1,123,016 of OZ242265.1, forward strand.
GACGTATTTACAGCGGGTCTTGAAAACCCATCCAGATATGTTTCTCCAACATTTCGCAATCTTGTTATAATTTTTTAGTACCGCATAATAGAACAAAAAGAAGAGGAGCGGACAGGATTATGAGCAAGGCGATATTTGTCAACCAATACGGCGGTCCCGAAGTACTGTCATACGAGGATTACCAGGCAGGTGAACCCGGTCCGGGTGAAGTCCTGGTGCGAAATACGGCCATCGGCGTCAATTACATCGATACCTACTTCCGTTCCGGCTTGTATCCGGCCGCATTGCCGCTGATACCCGGCGACCAGGCTGCGGCGGTCGTCGAGGCCGTCGGTCCCGGCGTCGACGTATTCAACCAGGGGGACCGGGTGGGCTACGCTTCGAAACCGCTCGGCGCCTATGCCTCGGAAAGAATTATAGATGCAAGTCTGCTCGTGCCGCTGCCGGACGCTATATCCGATGAGGTGGCAGGGACAACACTGACCCGCGGCCTTACTGTCGAGTACCTGACGCATCGGCTGTATGAACTGAAGGCAGGCGAGACGGTACTGGTTCATGCCGCGGCCGGCGGTACCGGCAGGATTTTGTGCCAGTGGGCTGCCAGGATCGGTGCAACCGTTATCGGTACGGTCGGCTCCGAAGACAAGCAGGACATCGCCCTGGAAAACGGCTGTTCGGAGGCGCTGCTGCACCAACAGGATTTTGCCCCGCAGGTAAAGGAACTGACGGGAGGGCAGGGGGTCGATGTCGCCTATGACTCGATCGGCAAGTCCACGTTCATGAAATCCCTGGACTGTATCAGGCCCAGGGGCATGATGGTCAGCTTCGGCAATGCTTCCGGGAAACCGGACCCCCTGGATGTCCTGGAACTGGCAAAACGCGGCTGCCTGTTCCTGACCCGGCCGACGCTGTACGGCTATGCGAATGTCAGGGATGATCTGTTACTGTCTGCAGGGCGATACTTCTCGGCCATCACGAACGGGTTGCTGACCATTGAGCAAGGCGTGCCTTTTGCATTGAGGGACGCTGCAGCGGCGCACAGGCACCTGGAAAACCGCTCCATCATTGGCTCGCCGATACTGGTTCCCTGATTCTTAATTCCTGATTCCAGATTACAGAAATGCGTTTTTATGCGGATCTTCATATCCATTCGAAGTACTCCCGCGCCACCAGCAAGGATTGCGACCTGGAACACCTGGGCTGTTGGGGGCAAAAGAAAGGCGTCACCGTTATCGGCACGGGTGACTTTACCCACCCGGCATGGTTCAGGGAAATCAAGGAAAAACTGGCGCCTGCTGAACCGGGCCTGTTCCGTCTGCGTGAAGACCTGGAAAGAGAAACTGGTGAGAAATTGCCGGGAAGCTGCCGGGGTAAAACCCGGTTTATGCTGTCAGTAGAGATATCCACTATTTACAAGAAGGGTGACAAGACACGCAAAATCCACCATCTGATCTATGTGCCGACCTTACACCAGGCAGAAGTTATCAGCAGGAAACTTGAGCGCATAGGCAACATCAAGTCCGACGGGCGCCCCATCCTGGGACTGGATTCCCGCCATTTGCTGGAAATCGTGCTGGAGGCAGGGGAGGGCTGTTACCTGGTGCCTGCCCATATCTGGACGCCCTGGTTTGCTGTGCTTGGGTCAAAATCCGGGTTTGACTCCATCGGTGAGTGTTACGGCGACCTGGCAGGGCATATCTTTGCCGTGGAGACCGGCCTCTCGGCCGACCCGGAAATGATCCGGCTGGTTTCCGACCTGGACCGTTACCGCCTGGTTTCCAATTCGGACGCACATTCCCCGGCAAAACTGGGACGCGAAGCGTGTATCTTCACTACCGATCTTGATTATTTTTCCATGCGCCGGGCCCTGCAAACGGGTGCTGGTTACGGCGGCACCGTGGAGTTTTTCCCGGAAGAAGGCAAGTACTACCTGGACGGTCACCGCAAGTGCAATATCCGCCTGTCTCCTGATGAGAGCCGTGAACTTGACGGTATTTGCCCTGTATGCAACAAACCCCTGACCCTGGGTGTAATGCACCGCGTGCGGGAACTGGCCGATCGAAAAGAGCAGGCTGAAACGGAAATCACCGAGCCGTTCGTCAGCTTGATCCCTTTACCGGAGGTGATTGCCGAAACACAGGGCGTCGGTCCCGGCAGTAAAACAGTCGCAAGAGAATATGACCGGGTACTGAATAAACTCGGTGCTGAACTGCCGATACTGACCGACATTCCCCTGGAGGAGATACAAAGCCATTCCAGTTCGCCGCTGTTTCCCGAAGCCATCGCCCGCATGCGAAATGGTGATGTAATACGCGAGGCCGGTTACGACGGCGAATACGGCAGGATCAAGCTGTTCCATAAAGATGAGATGAAGTAAACTAGTACCCTTTCCAGTTAATATTGACATGCCGAAACAACCACCCGGCTTCATGGAAGACGCCACCTGCCTGCCGGCAAGCTGTTACACCAGCCGGGAACAGTTCGACCGGGAAATCGAGTGCTGTTTCCGCACAGGCTGGATCAGCATCGCTACTACTCAACAGCTTCTCTCTCCCGGGGAAATATTACCTGTCAATGCTGCAGGCGAACCATTGATAATCACCCGTGACAGCAAAAACCAGGTGCACGTTTTTTATAATATCTGCCGTCACCGGGGATTAAAGCTGGTTGATGGCGAACTGCCGCAAAAATGCAGCGGACTACTCAGTTGCCCGTATCACAGCTGGGGTTATGCCCTCGATGGAAGACTGATGGCAACCCCTTATTTCGATGGCAATAAAGATTCATTTCCTGATAACACTACAAAGGAGAAATCGGGTTTACTGCCCGTCCGGTTTGCTGTATGGGCTGACATAATATTTGTGAATTTGTCGGGCAAGGCACAACCTTTCGAGGAATTCATTGCCCCGTTACAACAACGCTGGCACCATTTTGAACTGTCCTTGCTTCGACTTGCTTATTCGAACAGATACACGGTCTCATCAAACTGGAAGCTCGCCTGTGAAAATTTTCTGGATACGTACCATGTTCCCTGGGTACACAGCCGGCTGGGAGGCCCTGACGAAATGTTTTCAGGTCTGGAGTTTTCCTATCTCAGCGATGATATCTTTGGGTTTATCAAACCTGATTTTGATCGCGGGCGGGATCAGGCGGAATTTGTGCCAGCCCTCTTTCCCGGCATCGAGGCGCGTTTCGAATATGCGCTCGATCTTGTTTTCATCTTCCCGAATACACTCCTCATGATTACGCCGAGCTGGCTCCAGCTTATCAGCCTGGCGCCACAAGGCCCGGCGCTGACACATGAACTGCTTGCCGGATACCTGGTGGGAGACGGCATGATGTCAGATTCCCTGGAAGAATATCGTGCCGGCTTTGCCGAACTGCTTAACGAAATCAACACGCAGGACGTTGTCATCCTCGAGAAATTGCAGGCCGGGCGAAAAACAGCGGCAGCAGATCATGGCCAGTACGCGCCTTACTGGGATCAACTCAGCGAACGATTGGCACAGCGTATCCTGCACGCGGTTAAAGCGTAGTTTGTGTGCAGCGTGCCATCTGTGTTCCTGAAATACGCGTCGATTCTTGTCAACTCTTCCATTCCACCGCCATTTCTTCCCCGATGAACTTGGCAAACGGAATTATATTCTTATGCACGGAAGCCTGCTCTAACGCTTGCATGTATTGCTCGCGGCGTGATCTATCAGATCGAATAATTGTCCAGGGATAACCACCTGATACCAGCATAACGTTCATAAGAAAACGAGCAATCCGGCCATTGCCGTCCATGTATGGGTGGATAAAAACAAAGAAGAAATGCCCCAGTATTGCACTGGCAAGGGGTGACGGTTCATTGATCAAGCACTCAAAGTAAGCATCCAGGGCATCAAGCAAGGCATCTTTCGGTAGAGGAACATGGGCTGAGTCGCGAATGTAGACTTGAGCATTTCTATAGCCCGCCAGTTCAACAGGTTTAATGATGCCCGCCTGAACGCCAGGCGAAAATAACGCCTGGTACCAGTCTGGTAAATCCTGTTTTACGGTTGCTCCGGCATGTCCACCATCGAATACTCTTTGCACACTCTCACAGACAACACTGAATGCGTCAAAATAGCCTTTTGCTGCCATTGCATTACGTTGCTCTGCGTCGGATTGAACAGCGTCAGGATTCCATCCGCCGGTTCGAACGCGCTCAATCAACTCCGGTGTAACTTCATAGCCTTCAATGGATAAAGAGTGGTAGGCATCATGTTGATATAACTCTTCGATTTCCTTCATGGAAGCAATCGAACCTGTCGTCAATCGGGAAGATCCCGAAAACCGGTTAATCGCTGATTTGCTGCGAAAGGATTCTCAGGTCTTACCTGGTATCCGGCACTGGCCATGCTGCTTTCTATAAATCGTGCTGCGTCAGTATCGCCTAAAAAACGGTAGGCCCCAATCAGTCGGCCGGCAATGCTGGTGTGTCCACCCCTAAGTAATATCCTGACAAGGTCTGCCGGTTCAACCATGCGAAGCGCGATTTCCGCCTTGACGGGCTCATGGCTGAACAGGGCAGGGGAACTTCGGCATAAGGCGGGCGCTACAGGTAGTGTCTGTACCCCAAGTCGGGTTTCCCTGTCGCTGGGTAACTCTGCTGTTTCATACATGAACAGAGAGGTCTGGTGTAACAGCTCAAGTTGGTTACTGCCGCCTTTCCCGGTCATCACAACCAATTGAGATGGTACCGCATTCTGATCCAGGTGAAACTCAAGAGAAGATTCCGCCGCCAGGCAATAATCGGCGCCAAATCGTTTGTTAAGGTATTGGCTTATGAAGTCCCGGTACGAGGCATACCAGTGTGTCGTCTTTCCTTGCTCACCGGGATGACCAAGGATATACCAACCCCGGATAACCTGCGTCAACCAGCCCGCTTTGAGCAGGCGTTCCCGGTGAGCGCGTGACAGATCGCCGGATTGTACGATATTATCCTGTGCCGCTTGTCTGGCCTGCTCCAGAGAATTCGCCAGTAAAGTTTCAAATCTGGCCATTGCAGCGTTACCCGTATTTGTTGTTGCAATATCACAATGTTTTAATGTTGTTATATTACTATGTTTTGCTGCTTTTGCAATAGAATAAGGCAGACGCAGCCAAAAAGCAGACTGAATTAACCCGGTTATTTGTCGGCTTTACCCAGTAACTCCAGGGCGCTGGTCGTCATCACCTCAACGCCGGTCAGGATGGTCGGTTCAGGGTCCGGGGCAAAGAAAGGGGAGTGCAGGGAGGGCAGCACCTCACCTTTTTCCCTGGCCGCTGCATACTTGTCAGCATCAACGCCGCCGATAAACAGGAACAGGCTGGGTATTTTAGGTTCAACGCGCCCGTACTGGGAGAAATCTTCACCACCCATGACCGGCTCACCGGGGATTATCGGTACATCTTCCAGTTTTGCCTGCAGCACGGTAACTATGCGATCAGCCAGTTCAGGGTTGTTATACGTGGAAGGGGTGGATTCGTCCGCAATTATAACGTCGGGCAGTTTGTCATCCGGCAGTCCCATGGCAATGGCCTGGCCCCTGGCTATTCTTTTAATACCATCAAGCAGTTTGGCACGCGTTTCATCCGTATATGAACGTACCGTCAGTTGCAGTTTCACTTCATCGGGAATGATGTTGTGTTTGGTCCCTCCATGTATGGAACCAACCGTGACGACACCGGCATCTATGGGTTTAATCTCGCGCGAAACAAGGGTTTGCAGGGCATTGATGATCTGCGCCGACAGCACGACAGGGTCTTTTGTCCGTTGTGGGTAGGCGCCGTGACCGCCAACGCCATATACCGTGATATCCACGGAATCAACGCTGGCCATCACATAACCCTTTGTATGGACCACTGTCCCGGCCGGCAAGGATGCGCTCACATGCATGCCCAGGTTGTAATCGGGCCGCGGGAAGCGTTCGAACAGGCCGTCTTTCAGCATCGCCCGGGCGCCGGCGCCGCGTTCCTCCGCCGGCTGCGCAATCATCACCAGGGTGCCTTGCCACTTGTCAGTCATGGCCGTGAGACGCCTGGCAGCACCGGCAAAAACGGTCATATTCACGTCATGGGCACAGGCATGCATGACACTGACCGTATTTCCGTGCTCGTCTACGGTGGTTGCAGTGCTTGCATAGGGTTTTCCTGTTTTCTCAAGGATGGGCAGGGCATCCATGTCCGTTCTCAGCAGTACAGTAGGACCTTCACCGTTTTTCAATACCCCGACGACACCATAACCGCCGACTTTTTCGGTGACCGTAAACCCCAGGCTGCGGAGTTCGTTCGCCATCCGTACACTGGTATTCTCTTCCTGGAAAGAAATCTCAGGATTCATGTGCAGGTGTGTATAAAGGGCTTCAAGATAAGGATAATCATCTTGTATCGCAGTTTTAAGCGTAGAATCTGCGGATACATTGAATGCCAGTTGAATTAGGATAACGAGGAGCAGGGAATAATTTTGCATGGGCTTGGACAGAAATTAATTTTTCGACAGTTGTAATTATATTAAACTCAGGGTATCAAGCGTATAGAAGATATCAACTATTTTGACAACCGGGTTCATCAAGACACGGGAGATAAATCATGGCTTTGGATACAATAACTGAACCACAGGAATTACGCGAGCACTTTGGCGAACCGTTGCACATCGCCGTTGCAGTAGAAAAGCCACAACTTGACAAGCATCATCGACGCTTTATAGAACATTCTCCATTCATATGTTTAGCCAGCACCGGGGCCACTGGTCAACCGGCCGTATCACCCAAAGGGGATGCTCCGGGATTTGTTAAAGTTCTTGATGAGAAAACACTGCTAATACCTGACAGGCCCGGGAATAATAAAGTTGAGGGCTTCGGAAATATTGTGGAAAACCCCAAGGTTTCCCTGATATTTTTTATTCCAGGTATTATGGAAACAGTACGTGTCCATGGTGAAGCCGAAATTGTGCTGGACACAGAACTCCTCAAACTGGGCGAGGTTGGTTCTAAATTGCCTGCAACAGCCACTCTCATAAAAGTTACCAAAGCATACATGCATTGCGGCAAGGCTTTGATACGCTCAAAACTCTGGGACCCCGACCAGCACATAGCAAAAGGTGTGATAACGCCATTCGGCCAGGTTATCAAGGATCAGTCAGGTGTACCCAAGTCAAAGGAAGAAGTACAGGGAATAGTGGACCAGGAATACCAGGACAACCTTTACTGAAACTGATTCGGCTCTTAAAGTAAGGCGCGGTACCGCTGGTTTCAATCAGGTATTTATTTCAGAACTACAGGTTTCTGTTTAAGCAGCTTTGTCATACCTCCACATTATGCGCATAATATATATTATGTTAAATAGACTTTGTCTATTTAACATAACATACTCTTTTTTGTTGAACGTGTATTAAACTTTGTGCTGAGACACTATTCCGAATCGTTCTTGAAGACAATCTCTCCGTTCTGCATCACCAGGCTTGGGTTTACCAACGCTTCCAGGTTTTCTAGAGGGTCTGAATCGAGCAGTATCACATCCCCCCATTTTCCTACTTCAATGCTGCCCGCCTCCCCGTCAAGTCCCATCGTTTCCGCGCCGATCAAGGTAGCCCCCTGGATGATTTCCATGTGTGTCAGGCCACCTAATGTGAAGCCCTCCAGTTCCTGCAAATAGATCTTGTCAATGGTCGGAAGGTCTTTTGCATTGGAATCCGTGCCGACGGCAAACTTCACCCCCAGTTCGTGCATTCTCCTGAACCGTTCGACCATGCCGTCGTAGGTGTGACCCAGGTGTTTCGCCAGGTAGTCCGGAGGATACGTGTACTGCCCATCCAGTTCACGCAGGTGGTAGCCGATGGTCGGCACCAGGTTGATACTCTTTTTCACCATATCCCGGTACACTCCATCATCACCGAACGGATACAGGTGCTCCATACTGTCAACACCGGCGTCAACGGCTATCCGTCCGGAGGTATGATACGGGTCCTGGGCGCCGCCCAGGTGCGCAGTGAGGCGCAGCTTCCATAAATGTGCTTCCTCAACCGCGGCGCTGAGTTCCTCCCGCGTATACGGGGTCGTCGTCTTGATCAGGTCTGCTCCCAGTTTCGCCGCCTCGCGCACGCGCTTGCGGAATTCCCAGGGGCCGTCGGCTTCCACTGCCCATATTGGCGGTATTAACGGCTGGAATTCCGTGGCATGTCCCCCGGTCGTGGTAATCAACGGACCCGATACGTACAGCCTGGCGCCCCCGATAAGCCCGTCCCGCTGCGCCCGCTTGAGCGAGTAACCGACATGGTAGCGGGACGCCACGTCCCGTACCACCGTGACGCCTATTTCCTGGTAACGCTCCAGGAAACGTTCGGATCGCAGGGCATTGATGACATCGTCTTCCAGGTCCCGGGCGCCCGCCAGCTTGAAGGTAATGTGCGCATGCAGGTCGTACAGTCCTGGCAGCAGCCATTTCCCCTTGGCATTGATTTCCCGTGCATCTTGCGGCAGAGAGCCGGGGTTACCCAGGGAAACTATGTTGCCTTCATTGATGAGAATGCCGGGATTGGGTCTCTGCTCGGCCCCGGTCCCATCAATCAAAGTACCCCCCGTTATCCAATAAGGTTCTGCAAACGCGTTACAGCAAAACAGCAACAAAGCTGTTTTTCCGGCTGTCATGAGTAACTTCTGGAAAAACTGGAAATTCATTATCAGATCTCCCGTAGTCAGGCATCAGTAACCGGCTTCCTGTGGCCGGTTGTTATATATAAGATTAATTGTCAGTTTGCCGGATATGAACCGTATACGACCTTCCCCGCCAGCACGGTTGCATCGACTTCAATGTCCTTTATATCCTCGGCCGGCACGGTAAGGATATCGTCCGACAACACCACAAAGTCCGCATACTTGCCCGGCTCGATTGACCCTTTGACATCTTCCTCAAAGCTGGTGTAGGCCGAATCCAGCGTAATGCCGCGTATGGCCTCTTCCCGGGTCAGTCCCTGGTCCGCACCGAGTACCCCGCCCCAGCCTGTTCCTCTCGTGACTGCGACGTAAATCTGCATTATCGGTTTTGAACGGGACGACACCGGCTTGTCCGCGCCCAGTGAAAGTTTTATGCCGTTGTCCAGCCAGTCCCTCAGACGATAGGATTTATGCGCCAGTTCCTCACCCCAGTGCTCTATGAATTTGTCGCCGATGATATACAGGTGCCTGGGTTGGGGCAGCACGATCAGTCCGAGACTTTTGACCCGGTCGTAATGATCCGGTTGCAGCAGGATGCCGTGGTCCACAATCCAGCGCTGGTCGCGAATGTCGATGTGTTCGTTGACATACTCGTAAGCATCCAGTAGCTGATCGATGGAGGCCCCGCCGACGGCATGGGGGCCCGGACGCCATCCGTGCCGCGCGGCTGCCAGCACAAATCTGTTCAGTTGATCCTGTTCAACGAGGCGCAGTCCGTAGTAGCCGGGCCGGCCCAGGTACTCCGTGCGGATCTGGGCTGATTCCTCGGCGCCGTCCAGCATCATTTCCGCCAGGCCGTCAGTCCTGAACATGCCGTCCCCCCATTTCTCTTCCGGGTCGCCCAGGGTCTCAAACAGGGCGTCGATCTCATCTGCCGGGGTATTGGGATCGACGTCGTAACACCAGTCTATCCTGACGGTCATTTCCCCCTCTTCATACAGTTCGCGCAACATATCGACAAGTTCCCGGCTACCGCCGGGTTCTCTCAGGCTCGTCATGCCCCAACTGTTCACCCGCCTGATTGCCTGGCGGATACCGTCCAACTGCACTTCCCTCTCCGGTGTCTGAAAATGAGCCAGAAACGGGTACATGGCATTGCGTACAAGAAAGCCGGTCGGTTCTCCCTCCTCATCCTTCCATATCTCTCCACCAGGCGGGTTTTCGCTGTCCCTGTCGTAGCCTACCCGTTCCAGCGCCATACTGTTGGCTATGACATAATGGCCGCCTTTCAGCGTCACCGGGTTGTCGGGTGAGACCTCGTCAAGGTCATGCCGGTTCGGCAGGCGCCCATCCTCCAGCATGAACTGCCACCAGCCGCCTTCACTGAAAATCCATTCACCCTTTTCCGTGACCGCGACACGTTCGGCAACCGCCTGTTTTATGTCGTCGATCGAAGTTACTTCGGTCAGGTCTATCATGGTGGGCAGGTTGATCCCCATTGTCGTCATGTGGCTGTGGGTATCGTTGAACCCGGGAAGGATCGTCTTGCCTCCAAGGTCAACCATCATCGTACCCGGGCCCGCGCTCTCAAGGACCGAATCTTCCGTTCCCACCTGCATGAACTTCCCGTCCTTGACCGCAACGGCTTCAGCTATGGAGAAATCCGTGTCGACCGTGACAATTTTCCCATTGTGAATAATCAGGTCTGCCGCCCGATTTTGTTCGGCACAGCCGCTGCAAAGAACAGCGAAGGCAACTAAAATTGGCAGGAAATCTGCGTGTATGTGTTTCATGGTGTTCTCCGGAATTGATAAGTTACTGTTCCATTTGTCGCTGGAAATGCATGTACTCAGTTGTAACAGTGAAGACCCGTGATTCTATGCATTACCCGGGAGCGAAGCCTGGCAGCATTGATAAGTATAGCGGGTAAGTGTGACATCAAACGGTAATGGCGAATTGCATCCGGTCTCTCAATCAATAAATTCAGTTTTCCGGTGTGTCCCTGTTTAATAAATCCGGCGGCTTCGCGCCCGAGAACCGTGTTAATCGCCAGGCCCCTGCCGTTACAGGCCTGCATGGCAAACAATCCTTCCGACAATTCCGTAAACCTGGGCAATATGGAACGGCTTATCCACGTCGTCCCCATCCACAGGTAGCGGATACGGGCCGAAGCCAGCAGCGGAGAGAAGTGTTTTAGCCGTTCTTCGACAAAATGGACAATCCGGCTTTTGGCATTATTTAACATAAATGCAGGACAGGCCGTAATCAGCCGTCCATCCCTGTCGTAACGCATCGAATAAATATTCGGACTGACATCTGTCATTGAGTGGTTTTCAGGCAGGATTACTTCCCTTATTTCACTATCCAGAGGTTCCGTTGCCATCTGAAAAACCCTGAACGGCAGGACCGTGTTGGCGAGGCCGGCAGACAGTTTTCGATTGCCTCCACCTGCACAAAGCACGACTGTTCTTGCATTAACCCGGAATTTATCTGACTCGAGGCGCCATCCTGTGCCGGTCTTATGTACTTCAAACACCGGGCTGTTAATGAATACCCGGGCGCCCTGCCCTGTCGCCGCCCGCGCCAGTTCCCGCACATAAGCAAGCGGGTTGATTGCGCCGCCGGCCGGGTCCAGCAGCGCCCCCTGGTAGGTATCCAGTCCTGTCAGGCGGCAGATTGTGTTCTTATCAACGGTTTGAATCCCGTACCCAAACGAACGCCACTCTGAAGCTACCTTGTTGACCCGTTCAACCTCCCGAACGGTTCTCGCCGGGCCCAGGAATCCCGTTTGCTGGGGTGCGCAATCGAGACCCAGTTTACGCACCAGGGAAAACACGTATTCCCCGGACTCTCCTATCATGTTCACAAGGCATCGGCCTTTTTCTTCACCGTATTGTTCCAGTAATTCATACGGGCTGTGGCGGACTGAAAGAGACACTACGAGACCGGCGCTTTTCCCGGCAGCATCACCACCAGGGGTTAGCGCCTCCAATACCACAGGCGCCATGCCTGCTTTGGTTAAATGGTACGCAAGCGAGAGTCCGGCAACCCCGCCGCCTACGACTGCAATTTCAGTTTCATGGATACCCGTCAAAGAGGTAAAGCCTGACACAGACGGCGTAACTTTGCTCCAAAGCGTATTTTCTTCTACCCCACCCGCGCTCATGGTGGGTCCTGATCAGTCCAGCGGTTCTACGGACAACTTACAGGCACCGTTATTCCGGATCTGACCGATACAGCTTTGCGCATCAGCAAGGTCCTCTGGAACAATCTCACCACAGATATTGGCCATCATCCAGCCGAACGGGAAAAACAGGCGACCTCCATCCCCATAGAAAATGCCCAGGTCAAAGAACGCCCCGGGCGGGATTCCTTTTATGCTGCCCGACCTGGCATAGGCAAGGACAATTTCCCCTGCCTGGGGAAATGAGCTGGCATTCTCCAATGGCATATCAGTCTGCGCGAGTTCCTCAGGCAATACTGCAGCGGGTAGCGGACAGGAGAGTTCCGGTCCTGTCCACATGGCATGGATGGCGTCGCGCGTGGGCCGGGTCTGCGCCAGTCGCCATAAAAATTCGGCTGAATGTGGAGCTTTATCGTCGAGTAGAACACACCTCGCCGATAGTCCGGACCGGGGCTCGGTAAACCTGATGATGCGATTCACTGGGTGAAATCGCGTATCACCCTGCCGTCCGCAACGACCAGTTTCACATCCTGGAGGTTTTGTATGTCCTCCAGGGGGTTACTGCCGACTACAAGGATGTCCGCCAGCTTGCCTGCCTCCAGGGTGCCGAGTTTGTCTTCCATTTTCAGTATCTCCGCACCGACACGCGTGGCTGAGGCTAATACATCCTCATCAGACAGGCCCGCATCTTTCAACAGGCCAAGCTCTACATAATAATCCTGGGGATAGCGTACGTCGTTTTCAAACGGGACATCCGAACCAACGCCGATGCGGATTCCAGCCTCGTGCGCGAGCCTGACCATCTCAAGATGTTGCGCATGAACGACGGGAAAACGGCGAGAAAAAGTGTAGAAAAAACCACCGGAGGGTATTCCCGCCGAGGGATAGCCCGTTTTCTCCACGTTGTAGAATGCGGTCAGTGTCGGGACAAGGTCCGTCTTGTTGCGAGCCATGACTGCGATAATATGCTCGTCCAGTGCCAAAGGATGCTCGATCGAGTCGATACCTGCTTCGGACGCCCACTCGGTATATTTGCCGAATGAGTCAACAGTAACAGGGATACCCTGCATGTGGGCTTCATCAACCGCAGCGGTAACTTCTTCCCGGGTATACGGCGCAGTCAGCTTGATCCAGTCCGCATGCTTGCGTAACTGTTCCCGGACGGCCAGCCTCCAGTCCCAGGGACCGTTCGCGACACGTGTCCGGCTGTTAGGTCCCGTGCTTTTCGGCCTGCCTGTCGCGGTTGACGTGGTCTCATCCGCATGCCCGCTTCTCGCGGCAATGAGATTACCGCTCCATAACACGCGCGGCCCGTCGACCATGCGCCGTTCAACCGCCTCCTTGATCCGTAATGCAACATCGTTGGACGTACCCACGTCACGGACCGCGGTAACCCCTGCGTCAGCCAGTTGCCCCAGGAGCAGTACACCGCGAATGGCCGAGGCCGCATCCGAGTTGCGGTAGCGGGTGAAATCCATGCCGCGCTGCTGGGTGAAATGAATATGCAGGTCAATCAATCCCGGGACGATATACAAGCCCGACGTGTCGATAACCTGGCCTGCTTCCTCTTCCGTCGAAACCTCGGCTCCGGCCGCAGTGCCGGCATACATTATCCGGTCGCCGCGCAGCGTCACCAACGCGTCGGTTACGGGGGCAGCGCCGGTACCGTTAATCAGGGTCCCGCCCTGTAATACGAGCAAGGGATCTGCAGAGTAATCATGGGGTGGAACCGGCACCCGCCTGGTATCGTCCGTGGTAGTGAAAGTGGTGGTTTCTGCCGCACTGATACCTGGTGCGCTGAACAATAGAAAGCAAGTGATGACTGAAAAAATATTTCTCATGGTAACCATTTGATTGTGTCTCCCCGTCGTGCCTGCGCAAGCAGGAATGGAGCAGGAACCGCGCACCCCGTCTGAACAAGATGCGCGACTACTATGTTGCTTAATGACTGTAACTGATGCTTACCCCGAATATTCTCGGCGGACCGTAGTGAAGACGGCCGGGCAGGAAGCCTGAAGCAGGCCCGAAAATCTCACTGAAGTACTCCTCGTCCGACAGGTTACGGCCCCAGCCCGCCAGTTCCCAGTGCCCGTCATCGGACCTGAGACCTATTCGGGCATTCAGCAGCGTATAGGAATTCTGCACGGCACCGGGGTGATTCGGCAGGATAAACTGGTTTGAATCGGTATAGCTGTAATCGAACTGGGCAAAAGGCCGGAACCCGCCTATTCCCTGTGACGCCGTGTAGCTGACCAGGCCGTTTATCGTGAAGTCAGGCGCATGGGCAGGGGTCTGGTCTTCATAATCCCCGTTTTGAATTTCCGCATCCATCAGGCTAACGCCGGTATAGACCAGCAGTTCAGGAGTAAGCTGCCAGGTGAGCTCCGCCTCGGCGCCGTAGATTTCAACGTCACCTGCAGTGCCCAACGTAATCACCCTGACATTCTGTCCCGAAACGGGGTCGATCCTGTCGAGCGCCGCGCGCGCCTGCATGTCATTCCAGTCGTAGTAATAGCCCGCGGCGTTGAAGCGTACGTTGCCGTCAAGCAGCGTGGACTTGAAGCCGGCTTCGTACGCCAGTAATTCCTCGGACTGAAACGGCAAAAGCTGGTTGCGGCTGAAGGCAATCGAAGCCGGGAACCCGCCGCTCTTGAACCCGCGGTTGAAACTGGCGTAAAACAGCAGGTTGTCGTTCGGCGTGAACTCCAGCGCCACCCTGCCGCCGACCTCCTCGGTATTCAGCTTCGGATGCGTGAACAAAGGAAGCGGTACCGGGCCACTGCCGGTAATCTTACCGCTGAAGGAAAACTCGCGATCTTCATCGGTATAGCGAATGCCCAGCGACAGTTTGAACATTTCATGCATACGCCAGTCAACCTGGGCAAACGCGGAGACGCCTTCCGTCTCCTGGTCTGATCCGCTTTCAAAAAAACCGGAGAATGAGGCATGGTCGCGAAAATCGGTATCCGAGAAGAAGTCATTATCATCTTTACTGTAGAAGCCGCCGACGATCCAGTCTATCGGCCCCCAGCTGTCATCGGAGGCAAAGCGTATTTCCTGGGTAAAACTGGTAATATCTTCCCAGTTCCTGATTTCATGTATATACGCAGGCGAACCGCCCTGGTCCAGGGGCTGGTACCGGTCAAATTCCCGGTAACCGGTGATGGAGGTGGCGGTAAACCGGTCGAAATCAATGTTGACAGTCGCTGAAATTCCCCAGGATTCGGCATCTACCTGGTTGCCGGTGGAGAATTCGCCCAGTACCGTGCGTATATCCGGGTTGCGGTCCTGGATTATCTCTCGTTCTGGCGTCAAAGCCATCCCGCCCGTGCGGTCGCGTATCTGCGCGAACGAGGCGCATTCCACCTCGTTGCGTATGCCTTCGGTTGCATAGGAACAGAAACCGTTACCGTCAGCCCTCAGGTTGCCCGCATGTTTGAATGCCATTACCTCGGATTTATCCTCTGAATAGTCGCCGCTGATGAGGATGTCAAATTGCTCAGTGGGTTCCCACAGTATCGATCCGCGGTAGGCCTTCCTGTCAATCTCCCCGTTATCGGGATCCACCCCCGGACCGAACGGTACTTCCGGTATTGTCTCCAGGGTCTGCCAGCCGTGCTGCGATACGTTGATGTTTGCGGCAACCCGCGCCGACAAGGTATCGCCCAAAGGACCGCCGACACCCAGTTCCAACTCCGTCCTGTCATATTCCGCGTAATCGAAGCGCGCCTGCAGGTCGAACTCCTTGGTGGGTTTGCGCGGCACGACCTTTATCGCGCCGCCCGTGGTATTGCGGCCATACAGGGTGCCTTGCGGTCCCTTCAGTACCTCGACCCGGTCCACATCGAACATCTGGAAGCCCAGCATGACGTGCGACGGCAGGGCGATTTCATCCAGGTAGATCATGACCGCCGGGTTCTGCTTGCTGGTGACGTCATTCATCCCCACCCCGCGAATGGTGAACACCGAATCGCCCTCGTAGGAGGAACTGGAGTTAACCGTCAACCCGGGCGTGAATTGCGCCAGGTCCCGGGGTTGAGCAACACCGAGGTCCTGTAACGTATCACCGGTAAATGCCGTTATGGAAATAGATACGTCCTGGACGTTCTGTTCGCGTTTCTGCGCCGTGACGATGATTTCTTCAATCTGGGCGGAAACAGGTGCAGAAAATAAAGTAATACATGAAATAAGTATTGTAATAGATTGAAAAGAAATGGAAAATCGGCCAATCGAGTAATTCATCATCATCCTCCCCCCCTCGGTAAGTGAGCATTGCGCCTGTTACAGGATATTGATTACGCGTAAAATTGTCAATAATCGACAGTGTTGTTATTTCACAACTTCTGCCAGCCCTGCTCTGCCTGCACCAGGCTGGCCCGGTAATATTTCAGTCCTGGATACAGGATGAGCGCCGACAGCGGCGCCGATATTGCAACCACGGTTGCCAGGGAATGGCCGACCAGGGCCGGATCTTCGTATACATAGTCGGTCAGCAAGGCCACAAAGGTCGGACCTATACCAAGTCCTATGAGGTTGACAGTCAAAAAATACAGCGCCGTGACCTGGGCCCGCATCTGGTTAGGTGTGACCAGTTGTATCGCGGCAGGAGAGATACCGTGCGGCAGGGCCCAGAGAAAGGTAAACGGCGCCATCAGCGCCACGGCGAGCCAGATATTGTCGACCAGGAAGGCGGCAGCGCCGAACGGAGTGCAGCAGAGAGCCCCAATCACGATAACTCTCAGGTTAGCGTCCGTATAACCCCGCCGGCGCAATGCGTCCGCGATCCATCCCGCTCCGACCACGCCGGAAGTACCGAAAATCAGCAACGTGCTTCCGTAGATGAGTCCGACCTCTCCCGGCATCCAGCCGTACTTGCGTATGAAAAATACCGGGGCCCAGGACAGGATCGCATGGGCCAGCATCACGAACAGCGAAGCCCCGATAAAATGATACCCATAGGTGCCCCGGTGTTTGCGCAAAAATGCAATGATTTCCCTGATTGGAATGCTCTTGGGAACTGCGCCCGGTTGACCTCCGAGCAGTCCCCTGCGTGCCGGTTCGCGCAGGGACAGCACCAGCAGCGCAAGTAAAATGCCGGGTAAGCCGACGGCGATGAATGCCATCTGCCAGGCGCGGAGCTGTCCGAAAACCGGGATATCAACAACGTCCAGCCTGGTGACAAAATCAACTACGTAACCGCCGATAATATATGCCAGCCCGGCGCCGAGAAAGCTGCCCCCGGAAAATACTGCAATGGCCCGGGTAACCTTGCCGGGCGGGAAGTAATCAGTAAACAGCGAAAAAGCAGGCGGCGACAGCGCGGCCTCCCCTATTCCCACCCCGATGCGCGCGGCAAACAACTGCCCGAAAGATTTTGCCAGTCCGCACAGCGCGGTCATCAGGCTCCAGAGGAACACGCCGGCGGCAATGATGGCGCGCCGGTTCGAGACGTCTGCAAGACGGGCAATGGGGATGCCCATCAGGGTGTAGAACAGGGCAAAGGCAATCCCCTGCAGGAGCGATATCTGCGTGTCGGTAAGCTGCAGGTCTTGCTGGATAGGTTCGACCAGCAGGTTGATAATCTGCCGGTCGACGAAGGAAAAGATATAAGCAACCGTCAAAACACCGACGACGTACCAGGCGTAGATCTGGTTTGGGTAGTCTTCTTGCCTGTTGATTAGGGACATCGGGCCGGTTCGGGCAGGAACTGGTCGAGGCAGAAGAAGGATTCGACTTTGTGGTGGCCGCGATAGCGCGCTAGGCAACGCCGTAAGGTATGCATGGGCAGATGGGCCATGACTTGAGAGAAGACGAAATTGCCGGCATACGACTATTACATCACTCAGAGTTTAAGATGTCTGTCGAAAAAATTTACTATCTTTTCGAAAGCAAAGCGGGTCTGTTTAATACCGTCGTTTGCAATGGCATGATTCGCCCCAGGCAAGGTCACCAGTTCAAAAGGCTGATTTTCAGCGATCAGGTTTTCCGCGAGCGCGATGGTGTCCGAATAGAGTACGACAGTATCACGGGTACCATGAATCAGCATCAGTGGATCCTGAAGCCCGGAAGACTGGTACAAAGCTGACTGTCTTTCGTATCGTCCCGGGTAGTCATTTCCATGGGGTTCACCCATCACCCACATCTGCTCAGGGTAGGCGTGCCAGACATTGGTAGCAGGTGCGACGGCGACACCGGCGGCGTATACCCCCGGTTTCTTGAACAGCGACATGGTTGTCATCAGGCCGCCATAACTCAATCCCCATATTCCTACACGTTCCGGGTCAACAAAACCCTGTGCCACCAGGTGACGAACACCACTCTCAATATCGTCCACCTCAATGCTGCCATACTCTTTCAGGGCCTCCCGGAAGGCGCGTCCGTGACCCCAACTGCCCCGTACGTTGACGTTGAAAACCAGATAACCCCGGGCAACCAGCAACTGGTCAAGGCCCCAGGTCGGATGCGGTGCATTACCGCCCGAATTCTGACTCCCTCCCCATTGGTTACGCACGGTATCGCGATAGGCCGAGCCGACTACCAGTGGATATCGCTGCGTCGGGTTGAAATCAGCTGGCAGGTACAGGCGACCGACCAGGGGTACGCCATCGATGTGACTGGTAAATTTTACGTATTTTACTTCTGCCCATGCGTAGGACGTAAAAAGTGGTGACGGCGAATGTGTAATCTTTGCCGGCTGACTTTTGTTGATGGTCCCGGCAAGGTATAGATCCGCTGGAGTATGGTCGTCCGAGAAACGGTAAGCAACCTGACTGAAATTCCGGGAATATACCGGTTCATAAGTACCCGGCGCCTTGCTGATACGAGTGACCGCAGCCCCGGGCGCAACGGCGACACGATATAGCTGGCGATCGGCGACATGCTCACGGTTGGCGATGAAATAGATTTGTTTATGATTACTATCGACGATAAAGTCGGCCACTTCCCATTTGCCGCCGGTGAGCGCAACAAGCGCACCACCGGCTTGTGGTTGGTGATACAGATGATAATAACCGTCGCGATCCGAAAGAATAACCAGACCCTGGTCACCGGGCGCCCAGGCGGCAGACCAGCCGGTGTGATTACGGTTACTGTCGTGCGCACTGTAATGGACCTGGCGGTTGCCTGATGCCACGTCATACACAAAAATGTTGCGCTCACTGATAAGGAAATCAGTGTTGTCAACAAACAGTGAGGCACTGTCAGCGGACCAGCCATAGCCCCAGATCTTGTCTCTGGGGTTTTCTGCGTCGAGCCAGCGTATCTGACCATTCGACACTACTGTTACACCCACCCTGCGTCCAGGCGTCCGGTCACCGGGAAAGGCGCGTGTCACCCGGTGCACCTGGGCTTTTCTGTCCTGGTGATAATACACCTCTATTTCGCGTACATCGCGATTGTCGATTTCAACGAAGGCCAGAAGTTTACTATCGGGAGACCAACGATAACTCTCAATAAACACCCTCTCTTGTACTGTGCTTATCAGACGCCGGGATTTCGCCTTTCGATCACCAAGGTTGCGTATCCAGAGTTGTCCATCAACCAGGTAGGCAAGAAGATGCTGATCCGGAGAGAGGGATAGCTGGCTGATGCCCGATGCATGTTCCTGCAGCATAACCGGCCGAGTATCACTCGCGGCCAGGTAAAGGCGTCCATCCCCCGCAAAAATTATGCGTCCATCGGCAAGACACCTGACTTCATTGATGACAGACTTGCCGGCCTCAGCGGGCATTGCAGGAACAACAGCTTGTTTACTGCCGGTCGCTGTTGAATAAAGCCAGATTGAGGGGGTTGCCTCACCTTTTTCATTCCACAGGAAGGCAAGGCGCTGATTGTCGCCGCACCAGTGAAACTGCTCAGGAGGGCTTCCCAAAAATGGCGGGTCGCTATACAGGCGCTCCAGTGACCATGCAGTTTCACCATTTTCTGCTGCTGCCGGGCTAATGTAACAGCTACACAGCACGGCCAGCATACTATAAATTATTCTGACCGGCGACTTTCTTATATGTGACATATTGTACGTGATCTCCCTCCCGGCTGTGACGCCGAACTGCTCCGCCACCGGCTGGTAAGCGCCGGTGGCTAGCAATTACGCGCTTCAGCGACAAGTAACGGCTCAGAAGCTGTAGGAAACACTTGCACCGTAAGTTTGGGGTGAACCGTACAGGATACCTGCCGGCAGAAACGTGGAAGCAGCGCCAAAAGCCTCGGTCCGGTATGTCTTGTCACCGATATTCCGCATCCAGAATGACACCTCCCAATTCTGATCCGGGAGTTTCGCGCCAACTGATGCATTGGCAAGCCAGTACGAATAACCCGAAGATCCCGGGTGATTTGGCAACTGGAATTCCACATCGTCCGTAAAGCTGAAGTCGAATTGAGCGAAAGGCTGAAACGGTCCGTAAGTTTTTTCTGAATCATAGCGCAGCATACCATTCAGAGAAATTTCCGGTGTGCGGGTGGTAGTGTCTCCTTCGTAAGTACCGGCTACTATGTCAGAGTCAACGTAATTGGCGCCAAGGTAAAATGAGAGTTCAGCAGTGGGCGACCATACCAGTTCAGCCTCCACACCATAAATCTCAACATCACCGGCATTGCCCAGTATGATCAGGCGAATCTCGTTTACGTCGACCCCGGTAGAGGCCTGGAAATCCTCCCAGTCATAATAATATGCAGCTGCATTGAATTTCAGCTTGCCGTCAAGCAACCGGGATTTGAAGCCCGCTTCATACGCGATAATATTTTCTTCATCAAAGGGCTGAAACTGATCCGGATCGCCAAAACTGATGGAACCGGGAAAACTCTGTCCGCGGAAGCCGGTGGCGACGCTGGCATAAACCAGCCAATCCTCGTTTGGCCTGTAATTGACACCCGCTTTCCAGGTCACCTGGTCACCATCTATGGTGCCGTTGTAAGCCCTAACCAACGGAAGTGGGGTCCCGACCAGGTGGCCGTTTTGTTGAAAGTCTCTGGACTCCGAGGTGTATCGAATGCCCGCAACCAACTGAATCTGCTCAGTCATGTCCCATTCGACCTGGCCGAATCCGGCCACAGAGTCGGTCTGCTGTTCCGTGTTGTGGTGAAAGATGGTAGAAAAGAGATGGTGCTCGCTGAGATCGGGCACCAGCAGGTCGTACTGTTCCTCTTCCGAATAATAGGCGCCCACGACCCAATTGAAGTTACCCCATGAATCATCTGAAGCTATCCTGAGTTCCTGGGTGACTACGCTGATGTTCTGCTTGGAAATTCCGCCTATCGTTTTGAACGGCCCACCCTGCTGACCGATACCGGTCGTTCTCTGAAAATTCCGATAGCCGGTAACAGAAGTGAGAGTCACACGCTCGAGGTTCCAGTTAATCGTATTGGCAAGACCTATGGATTGAGCATCTATATTGCTGCCGAGCCCGAACTCCTTGATAGTAGTTCTGGGATCCGGGTTGGGATCAGTTACTACGGTCAGAACACCACGGTCCGTCGGGCTTTGTACAGTGAGGTCGTAACCGCTGATGTGGACAGGGATATGTACGGCATTCGCAGTGTTATAGCCAAAGGAGGCACACTGGCTTTCATCCCGTACTCCAGTGACGGCAAAACTGCAGAAAGTATTCGGGTCTGTGTGGATGGTATTGCCGGCATGTTTCATGGCTATTACCTGGGAATCGTCCCAACCGGCATCAATTGCCGTCAGCACTTCAAAATCAGATGTGGGCTGCCAGAGGGAACTTATGCGAACGGCATTGCGGTCTATATCACCGTTACGACGATGGCTGCCAAGACTGGGATTATCGAAGATATGCCGGTTATCTATGGTCTGCCATCCATCTTCAAGCGCGACCACGCCTGCGACTCTCAGGGCCAATGATTCACCGACCGGAATATCGACTCCCCCCTCGACGTTGGTAATGTTACGGTTACCATACGACGCGCTGACATAACCACCCCACTCCGACCCCGGTCGGCGCGGGATAAAATTAACTGCTCCACCCGTTGTATTGCGGCCGTACAGGGTACCCTGCGGTCCTTTTAATACCTCGATCCGGTCCATGTCAAACAAGGCATGAGCAATCATACCGTTGTAGGGGACTGCGACGCCGGCAACGTAAAGTGGAAGTGTCGGATTCTGATTACTTGAATTACTGTTGGTGCCGATACCGCGCAGAGTAAACTCCGGGTCTGTCTGGTTCAGGGAACTTTCATTCATGAACAGGCCGGGAACAATGCTCGCGAGGTCCTTCGGCGTGTGGATGCGCATTCCCAACAGGTCTTCTCCACTGAAGGCCTGCATCGAAATGGGAATATCCTGTATCCGCTGTTCCCGATATTGAGCGGTTACAACAATTTCTTCGATTGCCGTCGTCTGAGCATGTACAGCATGCATTGGGATCGCGGCCAATAAACTGAGATTTGCGAAAATGAACAAACCCAGACGAAAATACTGACTACTGACTAACACCAGGTGTTGAAATACGTGTGCCATGATACCCCCCCTTATACAGCGCAAATAAAACTATCAGGTAAATCCGATGCCTTCGTTGGCACCAGAGTCGTAGAAGTGATTCCAGATTGGGTTTTTATTTTGCCAGGACAGCACAAGCGAATCGGCAGTGCGGGCAACATGGCATGGCATCATGATTAGCAAGCTAAACACGAACTGGCCGGGTAATGCCATGTTATGCATCTGAATAGGTTCTCTGTTAACCAGAGGATAGTACTATTCAGTTGGAAAGTCAATAAACTGTCCTACATAATCGACAGTGTTGTTACTTTACAACTACTGCCACCCCCGTTCTGCCTCCGCCAGGCTGGCACGGTAATACTTCAATCCCGTATACAGGATGAGCGCAGATAACGGTGCCGAGATCGCCACTACCGTGGCAAGGGAATAACCCACCAGGGCAGTATCTCCGTATACGTAGTCAGTCAGCAAGGCAACAAAGGTCGGGCCAATCCCAAGCCCGATCAGGTTGACGCTCAGCAGGTAGAGGGCTGAAACCTGCGCCCGCATCTGGTTGGGTGTAATAGGCTGTATCGCGGCAGGCGCTATCCCGTGCGGCAGACCCCACAGGAAGGTAAACGGCGCCATGAGCGCCAATGCCAGCCAGACATCGTTGACCAGGTGCGCGGCTATGCCGAATGGAGCGGAACAAAGCGCCCCGATCATGATGACTCTCAGGTTGGCGTCCGTATAACCGCGCCGGCGCAGCGCATCCGCGATCCACCCGGCGCCGACCACACCGGAAGTACCGAAGACGAGCAGCATGCTTCCGTATACCAGGCCGACCTCCCCCGGCGTCCAGCCGTATTTACGGATAAAAAATGCCGGCGTCCAGGCCAAAATCGCATAAGCGAGCATCACGAACATGGAAACACCGATCAGGTGATGCCCGTAGGTATGCCGGTTTTTGCGCAAAAATCCGATAACATCCTTGATTGGAATACCTTTCGGCGCCGATCCCTGCTGATCGCCGAGCAGACCCCTGCGTGGGGGTTCGCGCAGTGTCATTATCAACAACGCCAGTAATACCCCCGGCAAGCCGACGACGATAAATGCCAGTTGCCATGCGCGCAACTCCCCGAAAACGGGAACGGTGACAACATCCAGTTGAGCGACGTAATCGACCACGGTGCCGCCGATGATATACGCCAGTCCAGCACCGAGAAAACTGCCGCCGGTAAAGACCGCAATGGCCCTGGTGACCTTGCCGGGCGGAAAGTAATCGGTGAACAACGAATAAGATGGCGGCGACAGTGCGGCCTCCCCTACTCCCACCCCTATGCGCGCGGCAAACAACTGCCAGAATGTTTTTGTCAGCCCGCACATGGCAGTCATCAGGCTCCACAGGAACACCCCGGCGGCAATAATGGAGCGCCGGTTGGCGACATCGGCAAGACGGGCGATGGGAATGCCCATCAGGGTGTAGAACAGGGCAAAGGCAATACCCTGCAACAACGATATCTGCGTATCCGAGAGTTGCAGGTCTTCCCGGATCGGTTCGACCAGCAGGTTCAATATCTGCCGGTCTATAAACGAAAAGATGTAGGCGACGGTCAATACACCGACGACGTACCAGGCGTAGGCCTGGTTCGGGTAGTCTTTTTGTTCAGTATCTGGCATGGAGAACTTTATAACCGGATGTCAATGCTTATTTAACATATTTCCGGCATAGACAGCAAACTTATATCCAATAACGGTGAGAAATACCGGCTAACTTTCGCCGGCCGGTATAACTCGGGTTATACTCAAAGCATGAAGACAGCAATATCCATACCCGACTCATTGTTCTGTACGGCCGAATCACTCGCCGAACGCATGGGGATGTCGAGTAGTGAGGTTTACCGCCATGCGCTTGAGAATTATATTGAAGAGCACAAGCATGACAGGGTGCAAGATGCTCTTGACAATGTTTATACCGAGGAGTCATCCAGCGTTGACGAAGCCCTGGCCGAGATGCAATGGGCTTCATTGCTAAAGGAAGACTGGTAGTGCGCCGCGGCGAGATATGGTGGGCCTCTCTCCCTGCTGATTTTGTTGTTGAGCGTAAGGGCTAAATTCGTTAAAACATATCGATCGGAATTCTGATATAGCGGGCGCCGTTCCGCTCTACTTCCGGCAGGCGGCCTGCCCGCATGTTGACCTGTATGGAAGGTATCAACAGCACCGGCATGTCCAGTGTCTTGTCCCGGTTATGCCGCATGTGTACAAACTCATCCTCGGTTGTCTCATCATTGATGTGTATGTTCCCGGCGCGTTGTGCGGCAATCGTCGTTTCACATGCCGGTGAACGGCCAGGCGGAGGATAATCGTGACAGACAAACAGGCGCGTATCACCGGGCAGGCTGAGCAGTTCCCTGATCGAGCGGTATAACGTTTTTGCATTTCCACCCGGGAAATCGCACCTTGCCGTGCCCACGTCGGGCATGAAGACGGTATCTCCGACAAACAGGGCATCGCCGACCAGGTAAGACATGCAGGCCGGCGTATGGCCGGGGGTGTGCAGGACCTTGCCGGCCAGTTGTCCGATATTCAGACGTTCACCGGCTCGAAACAGGTAGTCAAAATCATGGCCGTCACATTCGAAATCATCTTCCGTATTAAAGATATGGTGAAAATTTCTCTGAACCTCCACTATGTTCTGGCCGATACCGATAGTACCGCCCAGACGTTTCTTGATATAGGGCGCTCCCGACAAGTGATCGGCATGGATATGCGTTTCAAGAAGCCATTTGACGGCATAACCGCGTTCCCTGACAAAGGCGATAATCCTGTCTGCCGAGGCCATGTTGGTACGGCCGGAAACATAATCGAACCCGGCCACCGAATCGATGACGGCGCACTCCCCCGTTTGCCCGTCGACAACCACGTAACTGAACGTGCAGGTCTCGTCGTCAAAGAAACTGTGAACGTCCGCCCTTTCGGTTGGATTGCTTACGGTCATGTTCCGGTCGTTTTAATCGATAATGTTCGGTAGAAGCCATGATTATTTCAAAGTCCGCAGGTTCCTGCCAGTGCTATGATGCTGCCAGCGAACTACCGGGGTTTGCCATGAGCTATGCCGCCACGATAAATTACTGAAACAAACGTAAACATGAACATGGAGAAAAACAGTAACAGGTCCACTCGAATCGAGAACAGGGTGGCCGGTATGATCTGTGCCAGGGAACACAAAAATACCAGTAGCGCCAAAGCAGTAGTAACAATAATTTCCTTCCCGGACGATTCGGGAGCCAGGACCGCCGCTATAATGAAAGGTCCCATAATAGCCGTACCGGCAAAACTGACTCGAGCAAGTAACACCAGTTGATCGCCACTGAGAATCGCCACAAGAAGGGAACCCAGCGCGAAGCACAAGATTACTATTTTAGTGTAGCGCATATTACGCCGCTCATCTCCGGTCAGCATGGAATGCACTTCATTTCCCAGCGCAAACAGTTGCGAATCCGCCGTGGAAATTGCTGCCGCAATCAAGCCGATCGCAACCGCGGCCGCAATGATGGGTAACTGATCGTCAGCTAATGCTCGCGCAAGAAAGTCTGAGGAAGGCAGGTCTGCATACATGACCGCGCCATACATGCCGATGGGAATCGTCGCCAAAATAATAATCATTGCAAACAAACCCAACAATAGCGCCATCCGCTGGAGTGACTTTAGATCACGCATGATAACCAGCCGTATTGTCATCTGTGGCTGGGTAATTGAAACCAGCACGATAGCAACAAACGAAGCGACCAGAAATTGTGTTGTGAATAACCCTTCCGGTCCCGGAACAGATAATAATGCTTCGTTCGTTACCCGTACAGCTTCGAACATCTCTACGATACCCCCAAAATTTAAAACGAACCCGGCCGCTATAATGACTGTTACCGTCAGCAGGATCAGTCCCTGGATGGCATCGGCATAAATTATTGCCTTTAATCCACCCAGCTCGCTATAGGTCAGCATGATGCTGACGATGAGGCTTGCCCACCCCCACACCGGTAATGTCTCAGGGATGATTGCGTTCATAAAGATACTGATACCGCGAATCTGTACGGCAACATAGGGAATGAGAAATAAAAAGATACCGGCAAGGTAAAGGTAGCCTGCCCAAAGGGTGGCGTAAGTATCGGACATCAATCCGGCAATCCCTGTGAAATTTCTTCCTGAGACATGACGGCGCAACTTTGCGCCAAACCAGATAATACAGAATACCATGGCAGCATCCGATACTGCCAGGAATATCCAGGCGCCAACTCCATGCTGGCGGAAAAAATCCGGCATGCCTAGCAGGGTGAAGGTACTGAACAAGGTTGCAGCAACGGTTAAACATCCTAACAGGAAGCCCAGGTCCCGACCCGCCATCATAAAATCGTCAGAACTCTTGTTATGACGCCGAGCATTCACCGTGGCTGCTATCAATGCACAAAGATATACAGCGCCCAGTATAAAAAACCAGATGCTCATGTTTTCCCTTTTCCGATTATGTCTTTTCTATCCGGGTGAACAAGTGTGCCGATAAACGCCACCCCAAGAATAGCAAAGGCAATCAATATCCCTGCCCAAAGACTGCGCGGCAAGCCCAATAATGTCGGCTGATATTGCCCCGCAGGTATGACAATGGGAGTAAAACATAAAATTGACAAAAGAATCACCACTGCGCAACATGATTTCCACAGCACGTTTCTTCGACTTTGCATGGAGTACAGATTATTCCCGATCAGTCATAATCTCAATAACTTATCAAGTTTCGGTTCGTCTTGTATTGCCTCTGAAACCTGTCTGAGAATTCGAAACATCAAAGGCGTCGGTGAAGTCTTGTTCAGAAGTTATATCCGACAGTCACGCCCACTGTCGCCGGCGGCAACAGCGACGCGGATACCGTGCGACCAGTGGATATAAAAAATATGCCTGAACGTACGAATTCATCAGTGATATTTTTGCCCCACACATTTATCGTTAATCTTTCATTTGGTGACGTATATTTTATATTGGCGTTGACCAGGGTGTAGTCGTCCTGTCCGGTTATGGCGTCATTAAACTCAGTATAGAATTGATCATCCTTGAATGATGCCTCAGCTCCCAATACCACGCTACCTCCGTTTACAAGAGGACATTCATACTCGCCCCGCAGGTTCCAGCTCCATTCGGGTGATTGCCTGAGGCTGTTGCCGGCCAGGCTTACCAGTGCGCCGTTACTCGGGAACAAGGGATTGGCTGCATCGTATTCTTCAAACTCAGCATCCAGGTAGGACACATTGCCGTCCAGCCTGAAGTTATTGGTGACCAGCCAACTCATCTCGACCTCAACGCCCTTGCCTTCAGCAGCTGCCGCATTTTCAAAAACAGTAATAAAACCGCCACCGGCAGAAGGGATGGAACGGTCCACCTGTAAATCAGTGATCTCATAATAAAAACCAGCCAGGTTCAGTTGCAAGCGGTCCTCCAGGTAGGTTCCTTTGATACCGAACTCGTAATTCTCGATTGACTCGGGTTCCAGAATCCTGACCAGTTGTCCACTCTGGAATGAACCGCTCTTGAAGCCCTCCGAATAGGTGAAGTAGGCGAGGATATTGTCCCGAGGCCGCCATTCAATACCAACAGAAGGTGAAAAATCGTTGAAACTACGCCTGTCTGAGTACGAACGAATTAAATCTATTGCAAAGCCAAACCGGGATAAAAGCAACACGTCATTAGTCGTGACACCACTGCGTTTCTCATAACTGTAGCGCCCGCCTGCGTTAAGAGAAATTTGATCAGTAACGTCATAGGTGATATGCGCAAACACGGCGGTGGCTTCTATATCAATGTCTCCGGTGAGGTTCACAAAGGTCGTCAAACCATCCGCGGCGCGGTCAAAACCAATGTTGTTATCGTTAGTAAAGTCTTCGTTGAAATAATAAACCGCGGCTAAACCTCGTAACCGGTCCCCATCATAGCTCAGTTGCAATTCCTGGCTGAAATGCTCACTGGTCGTAGCATTATTCTGGATATCGTCATTTATATTGCTTGAAATATCCAGGTCCTGCTTTAATAACACATCCAGTTCCCGGTAGTTCGTAAGCGACTTAATGGAATAATTCTCGTTCAACTGCCAGTTCAAGGTTGCCGTGACAGCCCAGGTATCTCTGTCATTACGGTAGTCAGCCTCCGATGCCACGTTGCGCCTGCCGCTGGCGATACCGCCAGCGCCCGGCGACGGGGCAAATGAACTATCGATATTGTTGCCGAATTCCACAAACTTCAACCCCAGTGCGGAATCGTCTTCATTGTGATATTCCGCGGTAAGCAGTAAATCAATATCCTCGTTAATATTGAACTGTAAATGACCGCGTAGAGATTGTTTGTCGGCATCATCAATGTCGGCCCCGTTTACCTCGTTTTCGCCATAGCCGTTGCGCGCCAGGTTCTTGAAAGCAATACGGCCCAGCACCCCGTCAGTCAAGGGGCCGCTGAGCGCGCCCTCCAACTGCAACATATCATAATTTCCATAGCTTACCCTTCCGTAACCCTCCAGTTCTTCAGTAGGTTTACGGGTGATGAGGTTGATTGAGCCACCGGTAGCGTTACGGCCATACAAGGTACCCTGCGGCCCCCGCAATACTTCGATACGTTCCAGGTCGAAGTAGGAACCTAATTGTGCATAGGCCTGAGAAATCACGGCGCCATCATTATGTAGCGCAACGGATGGGTCAACACCGGCAAACGAAGTGCTTAAACCAATACCGCGAATAAAAATCTTCGCAAAGGCAAAATCGTCGCCGGCAGATATACCTGGAGCAACAGTTTGTAAATCTCCGACGTTCTCAATCAGGCCGTCTTCCAACCTATCACCGTGGACAGCAGTCACAGCCAGGTTGGCATCCTGTATCGATTGTTCACGTTTTTGTGCCGTAACGACCACCTCCTCCAATACCGTCGCGGAAACTATCGTCGTCGAAATTAATACCAGCAGCGCTAAACCTGCAAACTGAATATTTTTAAATATAGCGGTCATGAGCTCTACCCTCTTCAATGTCGGGTTAATGTAAAATCCTGTGCCGGCAATTTGTAATGCAGGTGTGCAGTCAACGCGCATTAGACCATTGATGTATCCGTACCTTCATAAAGTATAGTAAAAAATAATAGCGATGTCACTAATTTAAAAATTATATATTTTTTTTAAGACTGACAGAAACAAATCATGCTGATGTTAACGTCGACGCCACCCTGACAACAGGACGGGCTGAGTTTCAACCCATGTACCCCGATATACTGGCAATCAATTCCGGCAGGTGATAGAATTACTTTCGTTTTTAAAAATGATACGGGTTCAAAAAATACTGCTGTTCAGAACATAAATATGGAAGTAATCCCAGTCACACCCAAAGGCAAGCGGACACGCACCATGATTTTAAATTCTGCGCGTAAAGTCTTTGCCAAACATGGTTATGTAGGCATGCGGATGTCTGATGTCGCCACCAGGACGAAACTATCCATGGGCGCCCTGTATCGTTATTTTGAAAACAAAGAAGACCTGTTTGCCAATCTGATCGAAGACATCCATGAGGTGTTGCTGGAAGCCAGTCGTACAATACACGCAGATTTTCACAGTGACCCTTACGCCGCGTTAATGGAAGCTAATCGAGGCTATCTCGAGCATTATTATGAAAATCGAGATGTAATGCGGGCATTTTTTGAGGCCATGACCGTCGATGAACGTTACCGGAAAATATGGTGGACGATGCGCTCGCATCATGTTGAACGATTTGTTTACTCACTCAAAAAATATCACGGCATAACGGAAGTAAACGGTGTAGACGCTACTGTCATTACCGAAGCCATGGCATCCATGGTCGAGCAGTCCGCCTATTGTTGGTATGCACAGGAGGAATTGTACGTCGACCACTTGCCGCTAGACATCGCATCAAAAG
Source organism: Gammaproteobacteria bacterium (assembly GCA_965207165.1). Lineage (GTDB taxonomy): Bacteria > Pseudomonadota > Gammaproteobacteria > Eutrophobiales > Eutrophobiaceae > JAAXHV01. The sequence goes on from OZ242265.1 coordinate 1,153,241, forward strand.
TGGTAACCATCATCTGGCACCAGGCATTCTTTAAATAAAAACTCAGGCCTTGTCTGTGAATTGCTAGATAAGTTCAACTACTGGAACTTGGGATACCGTGGCTGTTCAAGCGCTCTCCTCCGGATAAGACCAATAGCAGCCACGATACGCATATTTTTACCTGTCCGTGTCCAGAGTAATAAATATGATGTCTTCAATATAAAAATGTGACATCTGTTATTATTTTTTAGTTATGGTATAAATCTGTGCCATACACACAATATTGGTACTGCTGCTTGTCGGGTAGTCCGTACAGACTGAAATCATGTTAAAAAAATTACCTGTTGATCATGAAATTACGGATAGCTCCGCCACGCGGCAAGAACGTGAACAATGGTACCGGGAAATGGGCTGGTGGCAGGATGAACGTCTGGAAAATCGCTATGAAAAACTATCAAGCAAACGACCTGATGAATTCGCCGTGGCCGATGACTCCGGCAACAAACTGACACATAAACAATTATTCCAAGCTGCAATGGAACTGGGATATGAGCTCTCAAACCATGGTATCAATAAAGGTGACCGGATACTTATCGTGCTTCCTAACCGGGTTGAATGGCAAATCGCACTGTTGGCGATATTGCAACTCCAGGCAATACCGGCCTCAATTCCCATAACTACAGAAATAAATTATCTGGCACACTCAATAGACCTGATCCGTAGCTCCCTGGTAATAACCACTGGTCAGCACGGTGCACAAGAATTGCAGCTAACGTGCGCCAAGGCTATTGCCGAGACAAACAACAGCCCCGGGTTGCTGTCTCTGGGATACGATTTGTCATATCGATGGCATCGGCTGCCGGCCAAAGCCCAACCATCACTTCCGTACCAGGAAACTATAGACCATATTGCCTTTACTTCCAGCACCACCGGTTATCCAAAGGCTGTATTGCACAGCGCCAATTCGCTGGGCGCCCTGAACCAGACTTTCGTCGAAAGGTTTTCACTGGGAGCGGACCAGCCTATTTTCATGGCCTCTCCCCTGGGTCACAGCGTCGGCGCCTATCACGGCGCACGCCTGGCCTTGTTCACCGGCGCCTGCCTGGTATTGCAGGATAGTTGGAATGCAGTCAAGACCCTGGAGATGATAGAGCAATTCGACTGCGCTTTTACGGCTGCCGCTACCCCGTTCCTTAAAGATCTGGTTGATGCCGACTGGGCCGGATCATCAGTAAAACTCAACAGTCTCAAATCTTTTTTATGTGGCGGCGCGCCGGTTCCTCCGGTACTGATGGAACAAAGCCGGGAGGAGTTCCCGAATACGTTTGTTACCAACCTGTGGGGCATGACGGAAGGCGGGTTGGTGACCTGTGTCCCTGACAGCCCAACAGATAAGATTATCACCACGGCAGGTATCGGTTTGCCCGGGCTGGAATTACGCGTATTGGACGCTGCAGGGGGAGAATTACCGGTCAACTGCGAAGGCGAACTGGTCATGCGCGGCCCGGGAGTGTTTCTTGGTTATGCCGGGCAGGATGATCTCTACCGGGCGTCTTTGACAGCAGACGGTTTTTTTCGTACCGGCGACCTGGCGCAAATCGATGAACAAGGCTACGTCCGTATTACCGGTCGCCTGAAAGATCTGATTATACGCGGCGGCATCAATATTTCACCTATTCCCATCGAAGATGCTCTTGCCAGACATTCCGAGGTCGAGAGTGTTGCCGTCATCGGTTTCCCGGACGAGCGTCTGGGTGAGCGGATTTGTGCCGTCATTCAGCCGCGTAGTCGAAGACCGACAGCGCAAGAACTGCTGGCGTTTTGCAACGAACAGGGATTAACAAAACGTTTTTGTCCGGAAGTGATACGCTTTGTCAGCAAGATGCCTCGTACAGCAGGCGGCAAGATACGCAAAGCCGACCTGCGTGATCGGATCGCCGGGAACGGCGAGGACCTCCGGGTTACGCGAACATGAAACAGCGCATCAACGATATCGATATTGCCTATAGTGACACGGGCCAGGGCCAAAAGGTTGTCATGCTGCATGGCCTGGCCGAAGACCGCCACAGTTTTGCCGATGTCCAGGCGCGCTTGCGCCGGGTACATACCTTTGCCTGCGACCTGCGCGGCCACGGTGATACTGACCTGGGTAATGCCGACGGCACCCTGGCGCAACTGGGCAATGACCTGGGGGATTTCCTGGAGACGGTTACCGGCCCGGCTGCCTGTGTCGGTTATTCACTGGGAGGAACCATCGTTTTATGGGCAGCCGCGATGCGTCCCGATCTTGTACTTCACGCAGTCGTGGCCGGGACCTCCGTGAAGGTGGGCTATACCGCCAACGGGTTTTTCCGGGAGCGTATCAAACTCGTTGAAAATGATGAGTCCGCTTTTGCACAAGCCCTGTACCGGGATACTGCTGCACAGCTTGTATCTAAGGGGATCGACGTTGAGAAACTGGCCCGCAAGCGCCTGCAAAGCATCCATGGCGGCGCTGGATATATCAATGCCGCGCAGGCAATGATGGGGCTCCATGATGAGCCTCTCACTCCTTTGCTGGAAAAAATTCGATGCCCCGTTGATGTCATAGGGGCAGATCAGGATGTGTTCTGTCCGCGCAAAGCCGCGCACATGATCACCGAAGCACTCACTGACGTTGCCTACCACGAAATTGCAGATGCCGGCCACCTGATGAGTATCGATCAACCTGTTGTTTATTCCGATACGCTACAAAAAATACTGGACAGGAGAATTACATGATTAAACGTTTCGGCATTTCTCGCGGAGTCAGCCCCAGGGAAGACCTGAAAAGTGTCGGTGAGTCCGCCAGGATCTGTGAGGACAACGGTTTTGAGGTGTTATGGTTCATCGACCATCAACTGGGCATGAAGGATGTTTATGCAGCCATGAATATCGCCGCATTGAATACCGCTAAAATAGAGATAGGCTCGGCTGTAACCAACCTGAAAACGCGACATCCCACGGTCACTGCAAATGCAACTACGGCCCTGGATGAGCTTTCTCACGGCAGGGCCTTGTTAGGTCTTGGGGCCGGCTGGATTGCGGTGCATTCAATTGGTCAGGATCAGTCAAAAATGGCTGAATTGCGCAAATGGATACCCGCTTTCAGGCAGCTTTTTTCGGGAAAGAAGTTTGATCTTGAAGGCACCAGTCTCCAATTAGCAACGGCGCGCCGGCAAATACCCATTTTTCTTGCCGCATCGCAACCGCGCATGCTGGAGATTTCCGGTGAGTTCTGCGACGGCACGATTTTGATGGGAGCTGCAGACCCGGACTTTTGCAAGTGGCAACTGGAGTATATTTACAAGGGGCTGAGAAAGGCAAACAGGGAGCGTAAGGAGTTCACCATCGATTTAATAATTACGGCCAGTATCGATGACGATATAGAGCAGGCCTTGAGTGACGTGCGGGCATGGGCTACCAGCCAGGCGGCCCAGTTCCCGCGCTGGAAGGAATTACCCGCAAAATGGGAAAAATACCGCGCTGAATTCGTCCTCGCCAGGGACAAATACGAATTCAAGGACCACCTCTCGTTGCGCGCAGGACACAAGAACCTGATCAGCGACGATATGGTGCAAAATGTCGCGATAGCCGGTAATCTTGATTACTGCCTGCAACGCCTTCGGGAAATTTCGAAACTCGATATCGATCGGATTACCTTTGCTCTTCTGTCGGGCGGCCGTAAAAGACGTATTGATCAACTGGCGAACGAACTCATTCCTCGCCTGTTGGCTGAAAGCTGATTTATATCATCCTCCCTGGAGAGAGAACTGATGGACACCAATAAAGTTGCAATGATCACCGCCGCTGCCGGCGGCGGGATCGGCGCTGCCATCTCCCGGCAACTGGCAGAGGATGGGATGGATATCGTAGTTACTGACGCACACGAGCGCCGGTGCAGGGAATACGCCGAAAAATGGTCAAAGGAGTTCGGCCGGGAATTCGTCGCACTGCCTCTTGACGTCACCGATTATGATGCTGCCGGTGAGGTCATTAATACTGTTGTCGAGCGCTGTGGCAGGCTTGATGTGCTGGTCAATAATGCGGGTTGGAACAAGATAGAACCGGTCTCGGAGATGGCGCGCGAAACCTGGCTGCACAGTATTGACGTCGACCTGAACGGTACCTTCAACTGTATGCGCCACGCCCTGCCCCACATGATCAAGGCCGGTGGCGGCGTCATTGTCAATATTTCCTCGATAGCAGCCTGGGAAACCTCAACCGAACACGGCGCGGCATATTCCGCGGCCAAGGCAGGCGTGCACGCCCTCACCCGCGTCGCGGCAGCAGAGAACGGCAAGTACGGGATTCGTGTCAATGCGGTAGCGCCCGGTCTCATCTATAACGATTTTTTGCGAAAAATCTACCCCGATGAGTTCTTCGAGGGGTACGCTGACAACCGCTCCCTGGTCGGACGGGTCGGCCAACCCCGGGACGTCGCCAATATCGTCTCATTTCTGGCCAGTGATAAAGCCGGATACATTACCGGTGAAGTCTACGGGGTCAGTGGCGGGGTTTATCCGCATGCCTGACGCTGCGGCCTCCAAAGCACCTGTCTATTGGTCCGTCAGTGACCTGGTTGCGGCATACCGTTCACGCGAGTTGTCGCCGGTTGACGTCATTGAAGATACGCTTAATCGCATCGATACGTTCAACCCGGTACTGAATGCATTTCTCGGCAGGGTTGACGAACTGGCGCGCAAACAGGCGGCGGAGGCGGAACAGGCTTACGCTAAAGGCGTTGCCGGGATACTCAGCGGCGTACCCGTTTCCGTCAAGGATACTTTTCACCTGGCAGGTTCTGTGACTACATTTGGTTCGTTAGCCTACCGGGCAAATGTATCGCATCATAATTCCGGCGTAGTCAAAAGACTGCGCAGCGCGGGAACAGTGATTACCGGCAAAACCAACACTTCCGAATTTGCCCAGTCCGCCACGACCGAAAACCTGTTCGCCGATGATTGCCATAATCCCTGGGATATCAGCCGTACCTCGGGGGGGTCCAGCGGCGGCGCGGCCGCGTCCGTTGCAGCGGGTTTATCGAGTATGGCCGTCGGCGCCGATGGCGGAGGTTCCATCCGCATTCCGGCGGCATTTACCGGCGTATTCGGACTTAAACCCACCTATGGCCTGTGTCATGATGAAAACGGACTGAATGCCATGAGTGATTTCATCTCACCGGGCCCCCTCACCTGGCGGGTTGCAGATGCCCGCATGCTCCTGTCGGTGTTGGCGGAAACGGCATACCCGAGGCTTTCTTCCAAACCGGGGCTGCGCGTTGCCTGGTGTCCTCGCCCGGGAAACCGGCCGCACGATCCGCAGGTGATCAGTATCACCGAGGCCGCCGTTGCCAAACTCGCAGAGTTTGGCCACAACATCATCGAGTATGACCTGGATATTGAAGGCTGGGAACAGGCCTTTGGACCCCTGGTCCTGCATAACGAATATCGTGAGCGCGCTCACCTGCTGGAGGAATCTGCGGATATTCTTACTGGCTACGAAAGGCGTTCACTGGAAATGGCCAGGGAGTTGTCGGCGGAAGATATTGAAAATGCACGCCGTCTCCATGCCGAATACAGGCGGCGCATACAGACCTTGTTCGATGACTTCGATTTGATCATCACGCCAACTACCGCAGTGACGGCATTCCCTGTCGGCAAGCGTCCGGCTGAAATTGACAGCCGGGACGTGCACTGGTTATGGGGTGCATTTCCCTGTACTGCGCCGTTTAACGTTTCCGGAAACCCGGCTGCAAGTCTGCCGTGCGGCCTGGCTGGTTCACTCCCTGTCGGATTGCAGATCATCGGCCCGGCTTTTGCCGAGTCCCGGATGCTCAATGTCGCTGAAGACCTGGAAGAAGCCCTGGACCTGGACCGGACCTGGATTGTGGAGAAATGGGCAACCCCCCTGCATGACCTGAAGATTGCCTGATGGCACAACTCCTGGCTGAATACGAGGGTAACACCTTGTGCCTGACATTAAACCGGCCAAGCCTGAGAAATGCGCTGTCTTATTCCCTGCTGGAGGATCTGCACCAGGTGTTGAACGGGGAGATAAAGAGCGGATGCCATGCCGTGATCATAACCGGCAATGGCCGTTGCTTCAGCGCCGGCGCAGACCTGAATGATCTGGCCGGAACGGCCAGGGATAAGGAAATGGATATGTCCATCAGCCGGGTGATCGATGATATTCACAACCTGTCCATGACTACGGTTGCACTGGTAGAAGGAGCCTGCATAGGCGGCGCAGTGGATATCGCGCTGGCCTGTGACGTACGTGTTGCCGGCGATAATGCTTATTTCCAGGTCCCGGCCACGCGCCTGGGACTGTTGTATAACCCGGAAGCCGTTGCGCGCATGAGCAGGATATTCCCGCGCGACACCTTGACCCGTTTACTTGTTGCCGGAGAAAGATTCAGTACTGCCGATGCAATACAAGCCGGCCTTGTCACGCACGTGACTGGACGGCAAAGTACGGGGACTCAACCGGCAGCGAAACCGGACACTGAAGCAGGACGGGCGATCAGCGAAACCAGGGACTTGCTTGATGCCCTGTATAACGATGGATATGACCCCGCGCACTGGCGCGCCGTCTATAAGGATATCCTTGCATCGCCGGAACGCCGCAAGGCAATTACCCGCGCCAGGGAAAAGTCCGTGTCCCTCCAAACCGGATAACCTTTCAGGAAAGTGGATAATGCAACTAAAAGACTTAATCAATTATGAATTGGGATCGCACGAACTGGTTTACAGTGAGCGTGATACTATTCTATACGCCCTCGCCGTCGGCGCCAGCAGCAGGCAACTGGAACTTGTTTATGAAAGGGATTTACTAGCCTTGCCTGGTTATGCCTGCGCCCTGGGTTTATGGGCGGTGGAAGCCGCCGGTGAACTGGGCGCCTATGACCGCAAACTCTCCCTGCATACATCACAAAAGCTGACCATGCACAGGCCCATGCCGGCAACAGGTCCAATTCAATCGGAAGGCCGTGTGACCGGTGTGTGGGATAAAGGCAAAGCATCGATAGTTGATATCGAAGTCTCTTCGGAATTCTTCACCGCCACCTACGGTATTTTCCTGCCCGGTCTCGGTGGCTGGGGCGGCGAACGCGGTCCGGCCGCGTCAACAACTGAAGACATACCGGACTACACCTGGAACGGCAGTTACACCAGCATGCCGGACCATCCTGCCTGGTACCGGCTGACCGGCGATCTGCACCCCATTCACATCGATGTCGATGTGGCCCGGGCAAATGGATTTGAGCGTCCGATACTGCACGGACTTTGTACGCTGGGCATTGCAGCCAGGGAGCTGGCCGATGCCGTCGATGCACATCCCACCCGGCTGGTTGAACTGGAGGCCCGTCTTGCCGCCCCGGTAATGCCCGGCGACACCATCAATATCGCCGCCGGCAAAACCGCAAGCGGACGCCTGGGCTTTGAGGCGAGCGTTAACGGAGCATCTGTCCTGAAAGCCGGCCGTGCCTTGTTTCAGTCTGCTGAGTAATCCTGAAGCACTAAAGCCGACCCTGTTCAGCAATCCAGCGTATTCCTGCGTTCCCAGTCGCTGAGGTGCGCGGTGTACTCTCCCCACTCCTGCATTTTCAGCTTGATGTAGGAATCCACGAACTCGTCACCCAGGCCGGCGCGCAGCACCTTGCTCTTTTCCAGCAGGCGCAAGGCGTCGAGGAGGGTGGACGGTAATTTGCGCGCGGATTTCACCTTGTGTCCCTCCGCGTACATGTCGATATGCAATGGTTTGCCCGGGTCGCGTTCGTTATCTATCCCATCCAGTCCGGCGGCCAGTATGCCGGCCTGCGACAGGTACGGGTTGGTGGACCCGTCCATGAGGCGCAGTTCGAACCGGCCCGGGTCCGGGATACGGATCATGTGGGTGCGGTTATTCCCGGTGTAGGTAACCGAGCTTGGCGACCAGCTTGCCCCGGACAGGGTGCGCGGCGCATCGATACGCTTGTAGCTGTTGACGGTCGGGTTGAACAGTGCGCAGAGTGCAGTGGCATTGTGCATGACGCCGCCCAGGAACCGGTAGGCCAGCCCGGACAGGCCCAGGTCATCGTTTTCGTCCAGAAACAGGTTGTCGTCACCCGCCGCATCCCACATCGAGACGTGGGTATGGCAGCCGTTGCCGGTGAGGTCGGCAAAGGGTTTCGGCATGAACGTTGCGCGGTAGCCGTGCTGCTCCGCAATGGTCTTGACCATGTACTTGAAAAAGACGTGGCGGTCTGCCGTCGTCAGGGAATCGGCATAGTCCCAGTTCATTTCAAACTGTCCGTTCGCGTCTTCGTGGTCGTTCTGGTAAGGACCCCAGCCCAGTTCCAGCATGCAGTCGCATATGGCCTTGATGACGGGGTAACGGCGCATCAACGCCTGCTGGTCATAACAGGGCTTGCTCTGTATATCGGCCGGGTCGGAGATGGCCGTGCCTTCCTGGTTGATCAGGAAATATTCGCATTCGACCCCGGTCTTCATGTAGTAGCCTGCCTGTTCCGCCTGCGCCAGTTGCCGCTTCAGGACAACACGCGGCGAGGCTTCCACTTCCTTGCCGTTCATCCACAGGTCTGAAGCCAGCCAGCCCACTTCCCTGTTCCACGGCAACTGGATCAGGCTGTCCGGATCGGGTATGCCGAACATATCCGGATCCGCCGGGGTCATGTCCAGCCATGCGGCGAAACCGGCAAAACCGGCGCCGTCCGCCTGCATGCCGGCGATCGCGCGCGCCGGTACCAGTTTCGAACGCAACGTGCCGAACAGGTCGACGAAACTGATCAGGAAATACTTGATGCCCTTCTCTTCGGCAACTTTTGCCAGGTCGATTGTCATGATGGTGTCCTCCCGGTCAACTACTGAATATCACGGTTTCTCATATTGAACTGCAGACTCAAATCTTGTTGTGACCGGGGACCCAGTCGGTGCCCGCAAGGGGTACTCCGGCCATGGCCGCGGCTTCAATCGTCAACGCGGCAAGATCCTCGGGTTCCAGGTTGTGCACGTGGTTTTTGCCGCAGGCCCGCGCCAGGGTCTGGGTCTCCAGCGTCAATACCCGTAGGTAATTGGCCAGCCGGCGCCCGCCCTTGACCGGGTCGAACCTGGCTGCGAGTTCATCGCTTTGCGTTGAAATCCCTGCCGGGTCCCGGCCGTCCTGGTAGTCATCGTAATAGCCGGGGGCGGTACCCAGCTTGCGGTATTCCTCTTCATATTCCGGACTGTTGTCACCCAGGGCGATCAGGGCTGCAACCCCAATGGAAACCGCATCGGCCCCCATAGCCAGTGCCTTGGCCACGTCTGCGCCGCTGCGTATCCCGCCGGATACAATCAACTGGACTTTGCGGTGCATATCCAGTTCCTGCAGGGCTTCCACGGCCTGCCTCACTGCCGGCAGGGTGGGTATGCCCACGTGTTCGATGAACACATCCTGGGTCGCCGCCGTGCCGCCCTGCATCCCGTCTACGACGATGACGTCCGCCCCCGCCTTGACTGCCAGGGCAGTGTCGAAATAGGTCCGGGCAGCCCCGATTTTAATGAATACGGGTTTTTCCCAGTCAGTGATCTCGCGCAATTCACGGATCTTGATCTCCAGGTCATCCGGGCCGGTCCAGTCCGGGTGACGACAGGCGCTGCGCTGGTCAATCCCCTCCGGCAGGTCGCGCATCTCCGCAACCCGGGCGCTGATCTTCTGGCCCAGCAACATCCCGCCGCCGCCGGGTTTGGCGCCCTGCCCCACCACTACCTCGATGGCGTCGGCCTTGCGCAGGTCATCCGGGTTCATGCCGTAGCGCGACGGCAATAACTGGTAGACCAGCAGCCTGGAATGTTCCCGTTCTTCCGGGGTCATGCCGCCGTCACCGGTGGTGGTACTGGTGCCGACCTCGGTTGCGCCCCGCCCCAATGCCTCTTTTGCCGGCGCCGATAGCGCGCCGAAACTCATGCCGGCTATGGTGACGGGTATTTTCAGTTCAAGCGGTTTTGTTGCATAACGCGTGCCCAGCGTCACCCGGGTGTCACAACGTTCCCGGTAGCCCTCCAGGGGGTAACGCGACATGCTGGCGCCGAGAAACACCAGGTCGTCAAACGTCGGCAACTGCCGCTTGGCGCCGAACCCCCGTATGTCGTATATCCCGGTACGCGCGGCGCGCTGGATCTCGGCGATAACCGGCCGCGGAAACGTCGCGGATTCGCGCAGCCAATCCAAATTATTTTTCTCAGCCATCAATAAGCATCCACATTATCGATATCGAAATTATAGAGCTTGCGGGCCGAGCCGTAACGGCGGAAATCGGCCACTGTTATCCCGCTAACACCCGCCTGTTCCAGTAATTCGCTCAGTTCCTGTTCATGCTCCGCCGTCATCGGCTTTTCAACACAATCCGCCCCCAGCCCGGCGACATCCCCTTTCACATAGATGCGCGCCTCGTACAGCGAATCACCCAGGGCATTCCCGGCATCGCCGCAGATGACCAGGCGCCCTTTCTGGGCCATGAATGCGCTCATGTGGCCGACGGAGCCCCTGACAACAATATCGATCCCCTTCATGGAGATGCCGCAACGGGAGCTGGCATTGCCTTCGATGACCAGCAGGCCGCCATGGGCTGTGGCGCCGGCGTACTGCGAGGCGCTGCCGGTCACCCGTACCTGTCCCGACATCATGTTTTCCGCAACACCCGGCCCGGCATTGCCGTCTATGACGACTCTTCCCTGCTTGTTCATGCCGGCACAGTAATAGCCGACATGCCCGTTTATCATGACATCCAGCGGCGCGTCTATGCCGACGGCAACGGCATGTTTCCCCTTGGGATTGGTCACCATCCACGTGGAGTTTTCCTTACTGCCGTTATGTTCGTGCAGTGCCTGGTTCAGTTCCCTGACGCTGTTTTGATCCAGGTCAAACCTGTGCATGGCCATCAGTGACTCCAGCTGTAAACCTTGGCCGGTTCCGGTTCCCAGCGTTCTGCCCGCTCGGCGCCGGGTAATACCGCAATTGCCCTGTACTCGGACGCCATTGCCACCCAATCGGCCGTCTCCGCCATAACGGCAGGCTTGCAGGCAATCGGGTCGCGCAATACCGCAAAACCGTTACCCGTACCTATGGCAAAGGTGAAAAAACCGTCCAGGTCATGCAATGCCGCCTGCAATGCCTCATCGAGCGACATACCCTCCCTCAACCGCCAGGTCAGGTAACCGGCAGCCACCTCACTGTCGTTGTCCGTGTTGAACTCGATACCCCGTCTCTTGAGAAACCCGCGTAAACGGTTGTGGTTGGAGAGAGAGCCGTTATGGACCAGGCACAGGTCCTCACCGGTCGAAAAAGGATGCGAGTGTTCGGTGGTTACTGCGCTCTCCGTAGCCATGCGCGTATGCCCCAGGGCATGGGTGCCCTGCATCTGCGCAACCCCGAAACGTTTTATTACATCGGACGGCAGCCCCTTTTCCTTGTAGATCTCGATAGCAGCGCCCGTACTGTTCACATGCAACTCCGGGTATTCACGGGCGATCCACTCCCGGAATAGCGCGGGTCTCGCTGTGGTTGTCACCACGGCATGGTTTTCCATGGGTACGACGCTGTTGTGGCCGGGGAAAACCCGGTTTATCTCATCAGCCATACTCTCCCAGTCAAACTCGAGCGCGCGGCTGAGCAGGGTAACCTTGGTCATTGTGCCGGGGGCCGGGTCACGATATACGGCGATGCCGGTACTGTCCGGGCCTCTCTCGCTCATCTCGATCAGCATGCGCGATACCAGTTCTCCCAGGTGGTTTTCAATGGCGGGGGACTTGCTGAACAGGCCGACTATTCCACACATAAGCTATGACAATATTCCTGCAGGTCGATAACAGTATAAGAATATTACCAACTTCCTGAAAAAAGCGGTAACCGGCACGTTTAATGCCCCGGCAATAGCGGACAAGGTGCTCAGTGATGGAGATGTCACACCCCGTTCAATTTTTGACAGCATACCCTGGGATAAACCTGACTGCTTTGAGACCTCCACGACAGTCATCTTCAGTTGTTTGCGAAATTCCCGGATCTGCGCGCCGATTGCCTCGGCGAGCAGACGGTCTTTCTCACCGACCTCGGGTAACCGGGTAATGTTGTTACCGTATTGTTTACCGGGCGATGACAACAGACCTCTCCCGTGAAAAGACGTCCATCGCCGTCAGCTCCCGCGGTTTTTGTAAACGTGACATGGTTGTCTGAATTTAGTTATTTCAAGTCCCCGTTATTCAGTTTACTATAAATACACTCGGGATCAGGCATCGGTACGGCAATGAATACCAATACTCGCTGGCAGATGGCATGGTTACTCATCATCAGCATGACGGCATGCGCGGGCGCCTGGGGACTGGAAGAAATTGTCGTGACCGCCCAGAAGCGGGAGCAGAATATCAACGATGTCGGAGTTGCGGTGACCGCCTTCAGCGGGGAGCAGATGAATGCGCTGGGAATAGAGTCCAGCACCGACCTGATCGCGTTCACGCCCGGCGTTTCCCTAGCCGGTGACATCGGCGGTCAGCGCGCCATCTTCAATATCCGCGGCGTGGTGCAAAACGATTACGCCGACCATGCAGAAGCCCCCGTGGCCGTCTATATCGACGACAGTTACCTGGCCAGTACCCAGGCCCAGACCTTCGGCCTGTTCGATATCGAGCGCATAGAGATATTGAAAGGCCCGCAGGGAACCCTGTTCGGCAGGAACGCCACCGGCGGCCTGGTCAACACCGTAACTGTCAAACCGACTGCCGAATTTGAAGGATACGGCGAGTTCACCGCGGCAAGGTTTGACCAGTACCGGTTTGAAGGCGCCCTCTCCGGTCCGTTATCCGACAGGTTACGCGCCCGGGTTGCCTTCCTGTCCAACCTGCAGGGAGAAATATTGAAAAATGTCTATGTGGACGGCGCCGCGCCGGATACCCGGCCCGGCTCTCCCGGCGGCGGTGAAGACACCTACAACGATGACACCCAGGCGGTGCGCGCGCATATCGAATATGATTTCAATGAAAACGGCAGTCTGCTGCTGAGCGCCAACTGGGCCGATACGACAAAGAGTGAAGGGCCGTACCAGGTAATCAATACCACCGAAATTCTGAACGCCGACGGCTCGGTCATTGACGTCATCCACGCTGCAGATGACCCGCTGGGCTGCGATCAGATACAACTGGGCAGGTGTGTCGATGCCCTGCTCGATGCCGGTACCAGCCCCTATCGTCCCGTTCCCGGGGGCGATTTCAGCGGGAATATCGACCCGGACGGCAGCGGCAGGCGTATCGACCGGGACTTTGCTTACGACGATCAAAACCGGATTGAATCGCATGGGATCACAGGGACTATTGACCATGACTTCGGCGGAGTTGAATTTATATCCATAACTGACTATAAATACTTTAGCAGAATTATAGGGTTAGATCCTGATGTTAGCGCATCACCTGAAGTTATATTTCAATCCGATGGTGAAATCGAACAGGTCAGCCAGGAATTGAGAATCTCCGGGCTGAACGACTCCATGAACTGGGTTGCCGGTTTGTATTATCTGGGTATAGACACGGAATTTACCCAGGGCCTGGCGGGCAGCGCCGGATCTTTCGTAGTCGGACCCAGCCGGGAATTCAATACGATCATTTCCATGAAAACAGATTCTTACTCCGTTTTCGGCCAGGTTGACTATTCCCTGACTCCCAGTCTGGTTGCCGTACTGGGATTACGCTATGTAAAAGAAGATAAAAACCTGTCGGGCGATATCGGTCTGTTCCGGAATACCGATGACAGGACAATAGAGACGGATACCCGTATGGCTACCCTGGAACGCGCGGCAATGGAAAATAACCAGGACCTGTGGTCGGCCAAAGTCCAGCTTGAATACTCGCCCGACGGGGACAGCCTCTATTACATCGGCTTTAACCGCGGCGTCAAAGCCGGCAGTTTCAGCGCTCCCCTGCTCGGCGGTTTTGATACTTACAAGCCTGAAATATTACAGGCTTATGAAGCAGGGGCAAAACTGACCATATGGGACGGCAGGGCCCAGCTGAATGCAAGCGCTTTCTATTACGATTACACGGACTATCAATCGTTCTCCTGGTTTAACAACATCAGCACAGTGACGAACGAGGAGGCTGAGTTTAGCGGTATTGAACTCGAACTGTTTCTGACCCCGGCCAATTCACTGGATATCATATTCGGTGGTTCCTGGATAGATGCCGAAGTGACTGAACTGGAGGTAGCCCCCGGTTTATTCCGGAATACGCGCCCGGCCTTTACGCCGGAATTTCAGGCCTCGGGTTTCATACGCTATAACCGGGATACGGGTTTTGGCAACCTTGCAGCACAACTCAATGGCTCTTTCCGCTCCGAAGTGTTCCATAACGCCAGGAACTTCACCGCCCACGAGATAGAAAGCCACACAGTTATCGATATCCGTCTCAGCTGGTCCGATCCTGGGTACGAATGGACTGTAAGCGGTTTTGTCGACAACCTGTTCGACTCGGACCACGGTATCATAGGTTTTGACAATTCAGGATTCACCGGCAATACCCAGATGTCCTTTGCCCGGCCGCGCACCTACGGATTGACGCTAAGAAGAGACTTCTGAATAATCAATGGGGTCAGAACCTGAACGTATGCCCCAGCCTGATCGTAACCTGTGTCTGGTCCGCGTCAAAGTGGCCGGGGAAACGGCTGCTTCTCATCTCCGCACTCTGGCCTACCGCGACAAATACCTCGGTTTCCGGCCGGGGAAACCAGCGATACCTGGCTGAAAAGGAAAACCGATCCGAAACATTGTCGTACTGCATCTGGGTATCGATCTGCATGTCGGGAGTAAAATTGATACTGCCGTCCAGCGAGCCGATATGCACCGTCAGGTTTCCCGCCGGCAATTCAAATTTTTGCATGATGTGCTTGGCCGTCAAACGGAAATGTTTGGACAACCTGAATTCCAGTGAATTGTCCAGCCCCAGGTAGTCTCCATCATAGAAGCGGCAGCACGTTACGCCGAGATAGGCAATGACTTTTCTTGATCTTGAAGATACCAGTGAAACATCAAACTGGTTGAAATGGTAATCTCCCACAGGGACCGGAAGCTCTCCGGCTATCAGGAAGGGTTGATTGATCACCTCCCGTAAATTACTGGCTTTAACCTTGAATTCATCTTCAATTCGATTCCGGAATGCCGTAACCAGGGTGTAGTTATGGGTTTCAATGTTATTATCCAGGTCGGTAACAACATTGCCTATCACGCCGCCTTCCCACCACAAAAACCAGCCGTCCTGAAACCGTTTCCTCCTGACATAGTCCCCGTTGTAATCACGGATATTGCGGCGGTTGACAAATCCCAGGGCAGGCTCAAACCGCTCTCCTATCTCTTTGCCGCTGATAAACCAGCGTAATAAATCATTCGGGTAGCCCAGGAAAAACCCGAACATATCATCATCCTTTCCCGCTGCAGGCCCATGGACATCGTTGGAAAAACTGCGCTGGTAGAAAATATCGGCAAGAAAACGGCCCCGGTTGAACATGCTGGAGTTCTGGTACTGGAAGTCGACGCCCGCCAGCGTATTATTACCCGTGCTGTCCGGGTCGCCATGGGTCAAAATCGCGCCGATACGCGATTCATCAAGTATGTCTGCTGACAACCTGGCGACGCTGAGGGTCTCCGCATCGATATTGTCCGAATTATCCATTCTTACACCCAGGGCGCCCACGTTCAGGTTGCCAATCCTGCCGGATATTTTTCCACCTGCGACGAGGTCGACGATCTCATCATTCACGATACCAATCTTGCGGGTAAAGAACGGTAATCCGTTTATGGCCGTGTTCGGCGGGGTCATAGCCCTGCCCCCGAACTCGAATATTGACCTGTCCTGGAGAAAGAAATCCCTGGTCTCGGGAAAAAACAATGAAAAGCGACCCGTATTTACCTGCCGTTCATCCAGGGGGGAATCGGAAAAATCCGTGTTAAGCGTCAGGATTCCCGTCAGTGACGGCGTTATCTTGTAGTAAATATTCCCGCTCGCCTCCGGGGTAAAACTGTCATCGCGGGGACGTTGCATCCAGTCCCTTTCATAATCGATCTTACCGAACGCCTGCACGTCCAGGCCAAGACCCCGGTTGGTATCCCGTATTCCGGAAAGTCTACCTATTTCCGAAACGTTCCAGGGGGGAAGGAATTGATCGATCTGGGACCATCTTACTGTCTCGTTCTTGTGGCGCATTTGCCGCATTATCTCGAAACCCCACTCATCGACACCGGGGTCAAAAGAGATGCTGCGAAACGGGATTGCCATCTCTGCAGTCCAGCCATCATCCGTGCGCCTGGCCTCCACGTCCCAGATCGTGTCCCATTCGGGGTAAAAGTTGCTGTTGTTTTCTATCAGCAAATCCAACTGTGTGCCCAGGGAATTGACCATGAAGGCCACTGCGTCCCTGGCGCTGTTGTACGGATCCAGGTAAATGCGAACATTATCGTCCTGCCATAATTCGCGGTCGCGCTGCATAACGGTGGCCAGGATGTTATCCGGTTGTGAATCCCGGCAGTCAAACGCGAAATACAGGTTATTTTCATCGTATGCCATGTAAACAATCGTGAGTTCCGAAGGCTTGGCGCCCCGGACCGGTATTGTCTGGTAAAACTTGTCTATACGGGTCGCTTTCGACCAGACAGAGTCGGAGATGTCGCCGTCGATTTTCGGCGCTTCGCTGCCGGCGATTCTTGCTATTTCAGTTTTGGGTTCATACTGCTGAAAATCAATCGGTGCGTCTTCTGCCTTCAACGGCAGAGCGATGACCGCTGCAAGAATTAGGATTCTTGAGTTCAATCTTCCAGTTCTGCCGCCAGGTAGCTAACCGCTGCCCAGGCGGCAACGTTCTGTCTCAGTTGCTCAGGGTCAATCTTGTCCAGGGTGTCGTCTGCGGTGTGGTGATAATCAAAATAGTCGCTGCCGTCCTGCCGCAACCGGAAAATGCGCACGCCCCGATCCTGCAACGGCCCGATATCAGGCCCGCCGGAACTGGCAGCTTCACCTTTCTCGATGCCCAGCATTTCCAGCACCGGCATGGCGGCTTCCATCAATGCCGGGTTATCGGTGTCAAAGCGCCAGATCGACCTGGCGCCGAAATCCGATTCGGATGCATACAGGTGGTCGCCCAGGATACCGGCATTGGCGGCGGCATATTGCTTTGCGCCCCACAGGCCGGCTTCCTCGTTCCCGAACAGCACCAGGCGGATACTGCTGCGCGGTTTACGCGGCAACTCGCCAATCAGGTGCGCCGCCGCGGCGGTGATGGCAACACCGGCGCCGTCATCCAGCGCTCCCGTTCCCAGGTCCCAGGAGTCCAGGTGGGCGCCGATCAGGACCACCTTCTCCGGCGTTTCGCGGCCGTTCACCTGGGCTATGACGTTCCAGGAATAACCTGTTTCCCGGTAGGCGACTCTGATGAACAGGGAAATCCTGACAGCATTTCCGCGTTCCATGATACGCGCCAGTTGATCCGCATCCGGGGCAGACAGGGCTGCAGCCGGCAGGGGGTCTGTGGACAAGGTGGTGACTCCTGTATGGGGAAACCTGTGACTGTCGGTGCCGATAGACCGGATTAATACCGCGACCGCCCCCTTCTCTTTGGCCAGCTGCCCCGCGTCGTAGCGCACTTTAACGGAATGGCCGTAACCTGCGCCCGTCCGGGTACGCTCGGTAAAATAATTGATAAAGACAATCTTGCCGTCTACGTGATCCAGGGGAGCTTCCTGCAAGGCCTCCAGGCTTGTGAAACCGGCCACGTCCGCCGTGACTTCACCGTCGGTGGAACCGCTGTAACCCAGCGCGGAGATATGCAGCTTCTGTGGAAAAGGGGCTACGATCTTTGCAGATTCATGGTAGCGCACCCAGACCGGAAACTCGATGCGTTCCAGCCATACCTTGTCGAATGCGAGCGACTCCAACTTCCGTTTAGTCCATTCGACGGCGCGGTGATCCGCCTCGGTACCGGCAAGCCGCGGGCCCACTTCCGTCGTCAACCCCTCGACGATTTCCCAGGCCAGACCGGACTTCATGCCGGCATCCCGTAACTGCGCGGCCGTATCACCCACTCCACCTTCCTGTGTTTGCACTATTGAAGGCAGAAAACACAAGGCCAAAAGCGCCAGCACGTGGCTTTTTTTATTCAACAACATCTTAATCCCGCTGTTAATACCGATAACGTCCAGTTTAACACGGCTAATCAAGCCTGGACCGTATAGCCTTACATTCAGCATAATGTTATAACTTGCATATATTGAACACTTCCGGGACGACCAGTGTTATGTCTGAAACAATGCCGTTATTGGGCATATTAAAACAAGCAACCGGCACATCCGTGGTAATGGACGCCCCCGGGCAGGAGTCGCTCAGTTACGGCGCGTTGCTGAACCTGGTTGAGAACACGGTACTGACACTCAACCGCAGCGGCATTCGCAGGAATGACCGGGTCGCGATCGTGCTACCCAACGGCGCGGAAATGGCAGCAGCTTTTATAGCCGTTTCCTGCGGCGCAACCGCCGCGCCGCTTAACCCGGCCTACCGGAAACCGGAATTTGACTTCTACCTGTCCGATCTCGACGCCGGTGCGCTGATCGTGGAGGAACACAGCAGTTCTCCGTCCCTTGAAGCTGCAAGGGCGTTGAATATCCCCGTATTACTGTTGAAAAAGGGCGGTACTGCGACAGCGGGCGAATTTGTGCTTGAACCGGTGAATTCCCAACCGGATAACAGCGTCGCTACCCCTGAATACGCCCGCCGGGACGACGTCACCCTGGTCCTGCACACGTCCGGGACCACGTCACGCCCCAAGATCGTGCCGCTGACGCAGGGAAACATATGCGCCAGCGCTGAAAACATCCGCACCACCCTTGCTCTCACTGCCCGGGATCGTTGCCTGAACGTAATGCCGTTGTTTCACATCCATGGCCTGATCGCAGCCATACTTGCCAGTATCAGCGCCGGCGCGGGCATCTTCTGTACGCCGGGTTTTAACGCATTGAAATTCTTTGCCTGGCTGGAGCAAGCGCAGCCAAGCTGGTATACCGCGGTCCCCACCATGCACCAGGCCATACTGGCCAGGGCCGGTAAAAATAAGGAGACAGTCCGGAAATCCGCCCTGCGGTTCATCCGGTCTTCATCCGCATCATTGCCCCCCAGTGTTTTGCACGAGTTGGAGGAAACGTTTAACGCACCGGTTATCGAGGCTTACGCCATGACGGAAGCCGCCCACCAGATGACCAGCAACCCATTGCCCCCCGGCACGAGAAAACCGGGTAGCGTCGGTATCCCTGCCGGACCGAAGGTAGCCATAATGGATCAAGCCGGGAACCTGCTGGAGCAGGGTTCCACGGGCGAGGTGGTCATCCAGGGGGACAACGTCACGTCAGGGTATGACAACAACCCGGTCGCAAACCGCGAAAACTTCGTCAACGGCTGGTTCCGCACCGGCGACCAAGGCGTCATGGATGAAGACGGATACCTGACGATAACCGGCCGTTTGAAGGAAATAATCAACCGGGGCGGAGAAAAGGTTTCACCCCGTGAAGTGGACGAAATATTGCTGGACCATCCTGCGGTAAGCCAGGCCGTCACGTTTGCCATCCCCCACGACAAGCTGGGTGAAGAAGTGGCGGCCGCGGTGGTACTGAACGATGGCCAGACTGCAAGCGAAAGCGACATCCGCGCCTTTGCCGCCGATTACCTGGCCGGTTTCAAGGTGCCGAAGAAACTCCTGATCCTTGATGACATTCCCAAAGGCGCCACCGGAAAAGTGCAACGCATCGGCCTGGCCGGAAAACTGGGACTGGCGTGATGCGCATCTGTATTTACGGCGCCGGCGCTATCGGAGGGTACATGGGAGCGCTGTTATCCCGGTCCGGCGCAGACGTCACGCTGATCGCCCGCGGACCACACCTGCAGGCGATGAAAGCAAACGGTTTAAGGATAATTGCCGCTGGTGAGGAGTCGATAACTCATCCGACATGCACAGATAATCCTGCCGAAGCGGGTCTCCAGGATTACGTGATCATCACGCTGAAAGCTCCGTCGGTGACGGGCGTCCTGTCCGCCATGCAACCGTTGCTGGGAAAGGAAACCTGCGTGGTAACCACGACCAACGGGATACCCTGGTGGTATTTTTACGGCCTCAAGGGACCCTGGGAAAATCACCGGCTGGAAAGTGTCGACCCCGGCAACCGCCAGTGGGACGAGATCGGTCCGGAGCGGGTTATCGGCTGTGTTGCCTACCCTGCCTGCGAAATCAGCGAGCCGGGAGTTATCCGGCACATAGAGGGTAACCGGTTCACCCTGGGGGAGCCCGGTGGTGAAAAATCGGAACGCTGCATGCAACTGAGCAAAGCGCTAATCAACGCCGGTTTCAAGTCACCGGTAAGGTCGGAAATACGCAACGAAATCTGGGTAAAGCTGTGGGGCAACCTCTGCTTTAATCCCCTCAGCGTCCTGACACACGCCACCCTGGACGTGATCGCAACGGAACCGGGCACCCGCGCCATGGCAAAATCCATGATGCTGGAAGCGCAGGCTATCGGAGAAAAACTGGGGGTGCGGTTCGGGGTTGACGTGGAAAAGAGAATTGACGGCGCCGCGGCCGTGGGCGCACACAAGACGTCCATGCTGCAGGACCTTGAGGCCGGCAGGACCATGGAAATCGATGCCGTGCTGGGCGCGGTAAAAGAACTTGGGCAATTGGTTGGCGTGGCAACGCCGGTCATCGACCTGGTACTGGCGCTGGTACGGCAGCGGGCGCGCGTCGCCGGATGTTATTAACCCGTCTTTAATTCAACGAATGTAACTTCTTCAACGGCGAAATATCAATCGATCTGAACAGCGGGTAAATACTAATCCGGTCCCCCTGTTGCACGGCATAGGTAAAATCCACCGATTCGCCGTTTGCGATGATCAAATCCACGTCCGTAACCGGAACAGCCAGTAATTCAATCACATTCCTCACCGTATTTTGCTCCGGACAGGAGATATTCAAACGGCGCTGCCGGAATGCCCGGTCCAGATGAGTATTCAATTCACCGTAGAAACGTAAACTGGCTGTGATCATGTAATCATCTCTTGCTTGCTATCGTTCATCCGGCCGGTGCATCTTTTTGCTCGCCTCCCGCGCCCGCTCCGGATAATCCCTGGCATTGGCATAGCACCTGCGCTCAATAACCTGTCTTTTTATACGCCGGCAGCAACAGGGTCGTGACTGCCGAGACAATAATGACACCGGCCGCTGCCATCAGTACTTCCCGGTAAGAACCGTACACCTCGTAAGCCAGGCCGAATGCATAGGGGCCGAGTGAGGTGCCGATAAGGAAAGAGGCAAACAGGATGCCGTAGATCTTGCCGAAATTGTCCACGCCGTAGTAACGGCTGGTGAGGTAGGCCAGCATGTCTATCTCCGCGCCCAGGCTCAGGCCAATGGCGAGCGCAGCCAGAAAAGCCGGTGTGCCGGCTGCACCGGCGGCCAGGACGCCCACCCCGCAGGCGCTGATCAAAAAGCAGACAAAGGCGACCCGGGTGGCGACAAACCGGTCAATCAGGTAACCGACGAAAACACGCGAGATCACGATCGCAATACCCAGGGTTGACTGCACCAGGGCAGCATCGACCAGCGTCATACCGCGATCGGACATCATCGGCGCCAGGTGCGCCAGCACGCCGTACAGACCGAATGACAACAGGCAGAAAATCAGGAACAACTGCCATAACAGCCGTGTTTTGAGTATCGGCAACAGCTTCAGTGAAGCTCCCCCGGGGTCTTCCCGGCGTTCATCTACCCTGCCCTGTCCTGCCGGTGCATCACGCAGGAAAAAATACACCAGCGGAATGGTTATTATGACGATGACGACTGCCAGGCAAAGATAACCGGCACGCCAGCCGTAGCCGCTGATTACGTACTGCACCATCGGCGGCACATAGGCGTAACCCATGCCGCTACCCCCCATGGCAATGCCGATTGCCAGTCCGCGCCGCCGGTCGAACCAGGTCGCGATGGTGCGCAGAAAAGGCAGTGCATTGGCGCCGGCGCCAAGGCAACCCATCAGGATGTAGATGAGAAACAGTTTCCACAGGGTATCGACCAAAAAGGCAGGCAGCGCCAGCAATACGGCAAAGACCAGGGTTGAGGGTAACAGCACCCGCCTGCTGCCGAAACGGTCCACTAGCTGGCCGATGAAGGGTATGCTGAACGCAAGAACGATAGTAAAGTAGGTTGCGGCAAGGCTCACCTGGGCGCGGCTCCAGCCGAATTCTTCACCCAGGGGCTTGATAAACAGGCCTAGCGCGCCGAAGGCAAATTGCCCCGGCCCGGTGGACATGGCAACGGCGGCAATTGCCACGATCCACCAGCCGCGATAAGTGATACGATCTTCCACAGCTTCTTTATTGTTTGTCTTCCATCGTTCAAGGAACCCTTGTCAAGTTTCCATGATATGAGATCATGAGCAAAAGACAACAACAGCGGTATGGATAACGAGTGATCCGGACTGCCATTTATCGCTGAACACTTGTAACCGAGGACGCGAGCATGAATATTGAAACACTGTTAATCCATGCAGGTGAAGAAGATAAAAAATACAGTGGAGCAGTCTCGCTTCCCGTATTCCAGAGTGCAACATTTGCCTATCGCAGCGGAACCGAATACCACGATCAGAAGTATATTCGCCTGAACAACACCCCCAATCACATCGCAGTCCAGGAAAAACTGGCCCGGATTGCCGGCGGTGAGCAGGCCGTGGTGACCGCGTCGGGGATGGCTGCGATTACCACCGGTTTATTGACCGTGTTAAAAAAAGGCGACCACCTGCTGGCACAAAATTGTCTTTATGGCGGCACGCAATCTTTTTTGGCGCACAATATCGCCGACTTCGGGATTGAGGTGGATTTTGTGCCGGGAAACGAACCGGGTGCCTGGGAAGAACGGTTAAGGCCAAATACTCGGGCAATTTACGTCGAGACCATGAGCAATCCCCTGCTGGAAGTTGCCGATCTCCCGTCTGTTGTTGCGTTTGCCCGGTCCCATAATCTCACGTCCATGATCGACAACACCTTCGCCTCGCCGGTGAATTTTCGGCCCCTGGATATGGGTTTTGACCTCTCGTTGCACAGTTGCACAAAATATTTGAACGGGCATTCGGATATTGTAGCCGGCTGTGTGATTGGCAATAGCGACCTGATTACCCGCATTACACACCGTTTAAATATTATGGGTGGTTGCCTGGACCCGCACGCCTGCTCCCTGTTGCTGCGCGGCATGAAAACCCTGGCGCTACGGGTGGAAAAACAAAATGAAAATGCACAGGCGCTGGCGTCTTTTCTGGAAGCGCATCCGGCCGTGGTGCGGGTAAACTATCCGGGCCTGCCCGACCATGCGCAATACCACCGCGCAAAAACGCTGTTTAACGGATGCGGCGGGGTATTGAGTTTCGAGGTGGCGGGCGATTACCGCGTGGCTGACGAACTGGTATCGAGGCTGAAATTACCGGTCTCCGCACCAAGCCTGGGCGGTGTCGAAACATTGATCACCCGGCCCGTACAAACGTCGCATGCAGAGTTGAATGCCGAGGAACTGGAAACTGCGGGGATATCCGAGCGCTTGATTCGCGTGGCGGTCGGCATTGAGGCAGCGGCGGACTTGTGCGCGGATTTTGAGCAGGCAATGCAGGGAGTTCAGCCTGAACAAACATGAAGGACAATTACGCTACAGACCACATCCGCTCCCTGGTACGGCCTGATTGCGTACACAGGGACGTATACCTGGACCCGGTCCTGTTCGAACTGGAACTAAAACGTATCTTTGCCCGTACCTGGAACTACCTGTGCCATGAAAGCCAGTTGCCCTGTAGCGGGGATTACCTTACCGCTGATATCGCCGGCAACCCCATCATCGTCATCCGGGGTGAAGATAATCTTGTCAGGGCCCTGCATAACCGTTGTGCCCATCGCGGCGCAAAGGTGCTGGGCAAGCGGCAAGGTAATGCAACAGTCCTGACCTGCAGCTATCACGGCTGGAGCTACAGGACGGACGGCGAGTTGCTGTCCATCCCCTGCCGGGACAATTACCGGGGTACGGAAGTTGACGAAAACCTGGCTGGTTACGGACTGACTGAAATCAGGACAGACAGCTATCGAGGTTTTATTTTTGCCAACCTGGACGCTGACGCCCCTGATCTGACCGAATACCTGGGTGGAGCCTGGCGCGCCCTGGACAATATGGTTGACCGTTCCCCGGAAGGCGAACTGGAAGTGGTCAGGAGTTCCTTCCGCGCCCTCTATCGCAACAACTGGAAGATTTACCTGGAAAATCTTCACGACGGAATGCATCCGCTCAACGTGCATCAATCCTCCATTGCGGCAAGCCGGGAGCAACTCAGCAGGATTAAAAAAACATCGGGGAAAACTCCTCCACTGGCCCTGCAACTGGTGCAGGCAAATGCACAGGGTTACCGGCAAATGGAAGAGCTTGAAGTAACCTGTTACAGGTACGGTCACAGCGACATGCGCGGGTTTCGTAATCCCGATAATGATGCCGATCCCACCTATCGTGACTATGTCAGGCGCCACCGGAAAAGTTATGGTGAGGAGAAGTCCGCGCAAATCCTGAACACCAACCTGCACAATGTGAACTTCTATCCGAACGCATCAGCCCATCCGCGTTTCCTGCAGATGCGCGTGATCAGGCCGGTTTCCGTAGACCGCACAGCCATAGAGATCAACGTCTTCCGCTGGAAAGGCGCTCCGGATGAAATCAATCAAAGAAATATCGTTTACGCCAACACCATCCATTCTCCTTCCTCGCTGATCAAACCCGACGACCTGGAAGCTTACCGGCGGGTACAGGAAGGATTACTCTCAACCGGCCAGGAATGGATAAGCCAGCACAGCCTGTTTGGCCCGGACACGGACGATGCCTCGCCGCAGTCCGCGTTGAGCGAGCAGTATATCCGTAACCAGTACCGGTCGTGGCTGGCATACATGTGCAACCCGGGCAGTCCCGGGGATGATTAATCAGGGCTGTTGAAGCGTGATTTTTTTTGCCGACAAATCAACGTCAACCGCGTTAACCGGGGACGATCTGGAAGCCATTGAATTGTTGCTGCACCGGGAAACGGAGTTCCTGGACCGGGCCCGGTACGATGAGTGGCTGGCATTGTTTACCGATGACTGCAGGTACTGGGTCCCGGCAAGAAAAGATCAGACGGACCCGGTTAATGAAATATCCCTGTTTTACGAAGACCGTGACCTGATGGAAATGCGCATCAGCAGGATTCAGCACCCGCGCGCGCATTCCCTGGAGCATCCCGTTACTACCAGCCACGTAACGGGAGACAGGGTGATCGAAGCCGTTAATGCCGACAGGGGAGAGTTGATAATTACCACCCGGTTCCAGGTGATCGAACACCAGCAGGGAGAGCAGCGCCTGTTTGCAGGCGTTTACCGTTACCACCTGCGCCGGCAAAGCGAGGGTTTTAAAATCAGTCTCAAACGGGTAGATTTAATAAACTGTGACGCTTACTTCGAACCTTTGCAGGTGTTTATATAGCACGGTAACAACCATTGTCCCTCCACCACATGATTAAGTAAGGCAAGAATAATATGTTCCCTGAATTATCCCCCGGAAATACAGCCCTGCTTATCGTTGACATGAGCCTGGATTTTTTACAGGTCGGCGCGCCGTTTGAAACTGTAGAAGGACGGGATATGTTGCCCAACCTGGTCAGGTTTATCCACCATTGCCGTGAGGTAAAACTGCCGATCATCTATCTGAATCATGTGCACCATCCAGGCGCCAACGACAAGGGCACCCTGGCAGACCGTTTTCCTGTTATCCGCGACGGGAAAGCCGTGCGCGCCGGCACGGAGGGTGTCAGTATCTGGCCGGAGATTGCTCCACAACCCGGTGATATCGTCATCGAGAAGATCAGGCAATCCGGTTTTGCATACACCAGGCTGGACGCGGCGCTCAAGGAATTGAAGGTGGTGAATCTCCTGATGGCAGGCGTAGCTACCGGCGCCTGTGTTGAATCCACCGCAAGGGATGCGGTCTCACGGGATTATTTCGTTTACATGCTGAGCGATGTTACAGCCGCCTCGGGCATCACTGACCAGGGTTGGGGGGCAGTGGACTCCGCTACCCTGCAGAGAGTAATTCTGACCCATTTTGCCTACCACTTCGGAAAAGTGGCTTCAACAGGGGAATTGATGGCCGGGCCGCTCGCTGAAAGTCCGTAGATATCCAATCATCCACCTACAGGCAGGGACGTAAGACCGCGCAGCACGATGCTGTAGCGGAATGCCGGTTGGTCAGTAAGCAGGCGCAGCGAGTCAAACCGTTCCAACAGCATCTCGAAAGCAATGCGCCCTTCCAGGCGCGCCAGGGCCGCGCCAAGACAGTAATGGATGCCGCGGCCGAACGAAATATGGTCCAGTTTCGACCGGTTGAAATCGAGCCGGTCCGGATATTCGAACGCATCAGGATCGCGATTGGCCGAGCCGCCCAGCAGGATGATATCCTGGCCGGCGCGCACCGGTATCCCGTTAATATCACAATCCTCTACGGCATAGCGGCAGGTCATCTGTACCGGCGAATCGTAGCGCAACAATTCATCCACTGCCGCAGGGATGAGGCCCGGGTCATCACGCAGGGCCTGGAGTTCATCAGGATGGCGCAACAGGGCCAGCATGCCGTTGCCGATCAGGTTTGTGGTCGTTTCGTTTCCTGCAATGAGCAGCAATCTGAGCATGTTCAGCATTTCCGTTTCACTGAGGGTATCGCCCTGCTCTTCCGCTAGCACCAGGCGGGTCATGATGTCATCCCTTGGCTCACCCTGACGGCTCCTGATGATGGACAGGAAATATTCACTGAGCTGTTTCGATGCCTCATCCGCTGTTTTACGTTCAGACCGGGTCAACATAGGCTCCAGCAGACGGGCGCGCTGATCGGACCAGACCCTGAACCGGGCGCGGTCCTCCCGGGGGATACCGAGCATCTCTGCGATGACGATCACCGGCAAGGGGATGGCTACGGCTTGCATAAGGTCAAAACCGGCCGGGTCCCTGATATCGCCCAGCAAAGTATCCATAATCTCCCTGATACGCGGTTCCAGGGCATTGATGGCCGAGCGCGTAAAGGCCTTGTTGACCAGTGAACGCAACCGGGTGTGATCCGGCGGGTCTATAAACAATATGGACCTTTCTTCCAGGGGTGGTTTGTATCTCGCCTTGCGCGATTGTCTCAGGTCTGGGTTAACGGTGAACCTGGCGTGGTTGCGCAAAATTGCATCTACGTCCTCGTAGCGCGATAGCACAACGGCATCCGCCAAACGGCTGTAATGTACCGGAGACCGCTCCCGCAATCTGGCGTAAACGGGATACGGATCCCGTACCATCTCATCCGACAACGGGTTATAGGCAACACCGGTACGCCAGCGCTCGGGAAGCAGCAGGGTATCAAGCGCGAAGGACTTTAGGGTCCGTTGGAGTCTGAAAGTCATGAACGTCAGATATTATACTCATTTACTGTATTACCTGTTCCCGTTGTTTACTGAGTAACGTCTGCTGCAGCGGCCGGGGCAAAGGTGTTCGACTATTGAAATTTTCTTCTTAATTCAGTTTTCAGCACCTTCCCCAGAGCGCTCTTCGGAAGGCTTTCAACAACATATATTTCCTTCGGAATCTTGTAACCGCCAATACTGCCGCGGCAGAAGTCCATAAGCTCATCCTGTGCCGGGTCGGGCCCGGATTTGGCCGTTACCACGGCAATCACCTGCTCGCCGTAGATTTCATCGGGAATACCGATGACGGCGGCCTCCAGTACGGCCGGGTGCCGGTTCAACACGGCCTCAACTTCGCCGGAATAGACGTTTTCGCCACCCGTGACAATCATGTCCTGTTTCCGGTCCTTGAGGTACAGGTACCCCTCTTCATCCAGGTAACCCAGGTCGCCGGTACGGAACCAGCCATCCACCAGGACTTCTTTTGTGAGTTCTGTCCGGTTGAGATAACCCCTGAACACGTTGTCGCCGCGGGCATAGATCTCGCCCACCTGCCCTGTTGTGCACTCTGCCTCAACAGTATCCATTATTTTTATATCCACGCCCTCCAGTGCGCGGCCACATGAGGATAACCGGGTCGGGTTTCCTGTCGCCAGTGCGTCCACGTGAGACCGGTGATCCAGCATGGTCAACAGGGGTGCAGTTTCAGTCAGACCGTAACCTTGCGCTATTTCCACGTTGGGAAAAGCCTCAAATGCAGCTTTAACCCAGTCTGCCGACATGGGCGATGCCCCGTATATGATCTGTTTGAGTGAGCTGACATCGTATTGCGGCACTTTCCCCGACTGCAGGGTCAGCATTAACATGGTCGGCACCAGCAGGGCAAAACTGACTTTAAATTCCTCAACGGTGCGCAACAACGCGTCAGGGTCGAATTTCGGCAGGTAGACACTGGCTGCGCCCTGTATTAAATAGACGGTCTTTACCAGTTCCGCCGAATGGAACATGGGGGGAACGTGCAACACCACGTCGTCAGGCCGCGCAGACCACCTGCTGCCCACCTGCTTTGCATTGGCCATGATATTGCCGTGGGTCAACGGCACGCCTTTTGCCCTGCCCGAGGTACCGCCGGTGAACAGTAACAGCGCTTCATCGTCTGCCGAACATCTAACCGGTTCTGCCGGTTCGGCGGTTATGAGCGATCTTTCGTAAGCGCTGTTTTCGTCATCACCGATTAACAGCCCGCTGTCTTTCCAAGCGGCCAATTCGGGAGCTTCCAGTAACCCACTGAACTGGCTGTCCACTACGACCAATTTACAACCCGCATCATGGAAGATGGATTGCATTTCAACCGGCGCAAGGCGGAAATTAACCGGGACCGGCGTTGCGCCGATCCACTGTCCCGCATGGATAACCTCAGCCTGGCGCCAGGAATTCAGGGCCAGGATCCCGAACCTGTCGCCCCGGTTTATCCCTGACCGGTTCAGAACGCTCCCCAGCTTTGAAATCCGCCGGACAAATTCAACCCAGGGAAGACTGATGCGACCATCGATAACGGCAGTCGCGGCGCCGCGTGTCCCGGCGTTATTCAGAAGAACGTCTGTTAAAGTCTTCACATAATGCGGTTGACGTCCGTGTTGCCAAAGACGTCAATATTGATTACTGATGGTCAAGCGCTGCACTTACCACCTGCTTCCCGCCAAACAACGCAACAGCGGGAAGCAGTTCAGGTCTGTTATTCCTGACTGGCTGCCTGTCCCGGCATCAGGTACCAGAGGATGGCGGCAACGATGAACAATGCCGGCACGTCACCGACAAGGTTGGACCGTTCGGTCACATCGATGATGGAATGGAACAGCATGACTCCGCCATGCACGATATTCGACCACACGGTGAACCAGATCAGGCTGGCATGCTCCAGGGGATTTTTTGCCGCCATGATGAGAAACACCCCCAGGGTGGCGTACACGCCCATGATCATCTGCTCATACTCCGGTTGCCTGGGCGTCCAGGTCCAGCCTGATGCCTCGAACCCCATCATCAGAACGGGCACCCCGACCAGGTAGATGATCCCGAAGACGTAGAGTGCGATGGTCAAATTTTTCAATTTGTCTGCTTGTTGCATGGTTACCTCCGGTTGTATTTACGAAAATTCAAACATTAAGTCCTTACGGTTTCTTCAGGTATTTCCTTGTCACCGAAGACAGGCCGCTTCTGGCATATTCACGGCAGGCCTTGTCCTTGAACTCCAGCGCCTTTTCCCATTCATCGATAGGATATTCATCCCGTTCCGCCACTACCCGGATTTCCCGTACGACCCGTTCCTCCAGCCCCATCTTCGCCGCGATTTCCTTGTCGGACAAGGCTCTCTTGCGTTTCTCTGCGGGCAGGAATTCCTGCGTGTTAACCTGCACGGACTGGGAATAAGAGAGGATCTCGTCCTTGTATTTTTTATAGGTCTCCGGGTCAACGAAATAAAAGCCCATGACGATCTCCTGTACCAGTGGTTATTGTTTCAGCCGGTGTTTGCCGCCTACCGGGCATACCCGCATGCACTCAAAACACTGACCCTGGCTCACGTTGGCGTACGTCATGGACCATAGTGTGCGGGAAAACAGGGAAGAGTAAAGCATCAGTTTTTGCTGTTCCTTGTCATTTTCCTTGAGGGTTGCGTCCAGGACTTTTTGAAAGCCCGGCACCCAACTGGTTTCCACCCGTGAACTGCAACGGGCCGCGTCATAACGCCGTTCCGCGATGCGCCCGCTTTCAAGCCGCCCGCCCAGGCAGCCGCCGTCATCTATGGGGCAGGTCGACATGCATGGGGTGGTCCCCTGTTCCTCCCACATATCCCGGCATTCCGGGGCCGGGCAGACCGGTTCGGCCAATGGCCCGTCGACCTCTAACGGCAAGGTGCTGATGACAACGGAGTAATACATGAACCCATACTCGGGATTCAGCACCGGTCCGGCCAGGCTGGATGTGCCGCAACCCGCCAGTTCCGCTGCCCTGGCGAAACTGACGAAGGGGCGGTTGCCGCTGTCGGTACCCGGCGGAACGCAGATCGCGTAATAGCCGTAATTGTCTTCAATATAACGGGACAGTCTTTGCGCCAGGTTATGCATACGGTCGCCGAACGACGTGGTTTCCATGTGCTGGTAGACGGGGCTCAACCAGTCGCCTGCCCGCGGCTGGGCGCCCCCGACCACGTAAACGACCCTGGCTTTGGGTAACAGATCGGTCGGCCGTTGGCCCTCGGGTGAGTCGGTGAACGCCGTCGCATCGGCGACTCCGGTAATGACCGCGCCACCCTTGCGGGACAGCTTGTCGAGTTCCTGCCTGTACGTGCTGATTTCGGAACCGGGGGCGCTCATTTCAGTTTTCTCTCCGGCCGCGTAATCGGACACACGCGCATACACTCAAAACATTGCGCAACACTTTCCCTGAAAAAACTGACGGCGCTGCAGGAACGGGTAAAAAAATCGGAGTTGACCATGTTCGTCTGCGCCTCCGGGTCGTCTTCCGTTACGATCTGCGCCATGGCCTTCTGGAAGCTGTTGATGCCGAAATTCATCGCCCGTGACGTGCAAAGTTCCCGGTCGTACCAGGAATAGGAGATTTCACCCTGATCGTCAATCTCTCCGTCCAGGCAACCACCGTCATCGGACGGGCAGGCGGCGATACACGGCGTCTTGCCGATTTTCCGGTAGGTGGCCACACACATGGGGTGGGGACAGACGTTCTGTTCCAGCATGGCATCACCCGGCAGTTCCAGGGTGGTGACACAGGCGGAGTAATACAGCAGACCGTATTTGGGGTTGAGAATAATATTGGCCGCCAGCGAGCGCGTGCCCAGGCCGGCCAGGACCGCGGCATGCATCATGCTCATGACCGGGTTATGGCCGCTGACGGAAAGGGCCGGCGCCTGTATGGCATAGTGGTCCAGTTCAGCTTCGATAAAGTCGGCCAGGATATGGACCACCAGGTCATTGCGAAAATCATAACCGTTGACTTCCATGAAACGGTGATTGGGCGACTGCCAGGCCCCGGCAGTGGGCCCGCGGGCGCCCACGACGATGACGCTGCGCGCCCCGGGCAACACGTCAACCGGCCTGTGCCCTTCCGGCACGTCCTTGTCCCAGCGCTCCACGGGCGCGATACCCACTACGTCGGCGCCGGCGTCCAGCGCGAACTGCTTTACCCTGCCGGCGAGTTGTCCCGGTCCGGTGTTTTCAGTAACACTATGTATCTCGGCGGAGATGCTCATTAAGCAGTAATTTTACCAACCGTTTTCTGTTAAGTACCGCTCCAGGGAAGTAAGCCAGGGAAATTTGCTGCGCAGATCAGCCACGTCCGCGCTGTAACCGACATCTTCAAACCATTTTTCCATGATGGCCATCTCTTCGCCCTGCTGTTCTTCAAATTCATCCCATGGTACCTGCACATAGCTGACTTCTTTCCCGGTAACCTGCGAGAATAACCCGGCTAATTCCTGTTGAGTATGGTCGTCACCGGCAATGTCTATGGATACACCCAGCCACTCGGCAGGATTATCGAATGCCTCGGCGGCAAAGCGGCCTATGTCCTTAACGGTGATATGTTGATTCCGTGTTCCCGGTGACAGCGGACCGTAAATTATGCCGTTGCCGATATCGGCGCGGGAATATTCCCAGTTTTCCATGAATGAAACGGGTCTTATTACCGTGTAAGGCAACTGTATGGTTTTAATGTATTCTTCAATCTCGTACTTGCTGTCAAAATGCGGGATGCCGGTGTTTTTGTCCGCGTTGGCGACCGATGTATAGACAAAATGGCTCACCCCGGCCCGTTTGGCGGCATCGGCCAGGTTTCTCCCCTGCCTGATTTCCCCCTCCTTCCCGTGTTCCCAGAAATTCTGGACGGAAAAAACGCCGTATACACCCTGCGTTGCGCTATTCAGTGAATCGACGTCATCGAAATCACCCTTGACCATCTCGATGCCGAGCCCGGCAAGCTGTTGCGCCCGTTCACTTTCAGTATTACGGGTCAAACCGCGCACGGGATAGCCCCGGGACAATAATTCCCTTGCCACTGCGCCCCCCTGCCTGCCGGTGGCGCCGGAGACCAGGATGAGCTTTTCGGAATTGACACTTTCTGCAGTTTTATTTGCCGATACGTCTGTTTCGTTGCTTTGCTCGCACGCGGCCGCCGAGAACAACAGCAGCAGACAACCGAGCAGGTTGCACAAACTTCGGTTCAGATTAGATTGCATTGCTGATTTCATACCGTATTCGATATCACGCCTGCATTTTCCGGTTTGTTACAAAGAATAAGCCTGTTCCAAGGATTCACCTTCATCAATTTTACGACGCATTTCCTTTTCATGGGCAGACCGCTCCATGATACTTGCCCCCAGTCCGTCAATGACTGCTTTCGGCACTACGATGACACCGTCGCTGTCTGCCGCGACCAGGTCGCCCGGATGAACCTCTACCTTACCACAGGTGACCGGTACGTTTGCGGCAACCGGCCGGATAATGTTTCCCGGTCCGTAGGGAACCGAGGCCTTGCCGAATACGGGAAAACCGATTGCCTGCATTCCCTTGATATCCCGGCAGCCGCTATCCGTGACGGCTCCCGCCAGGCCATTGCGCAAACAGGCACGGGCAATCACATCGCCAAACATGCTCAGTATCTGCTCAGTGCCGCTGGCAACGACCCAGACAGAGCCGGCTGCGGCCTTGTCGAGCGGGCGGAACACAAAACGCCGTACGTCTCCGGCGTTTCCCTTGTCCCGGGTGACTTCCCATTTGGTTGTGACAGCAGGACCGATAACCGTTTCACCCACGTTCACCAGCGGTTTGATATCAGGCG
Organism: Gammaproteobacteria bacterium; assembly: GCA_965207165.1. Lineage (GTDB taxonomy): Bacteria > Pseudomonadota > Gammaproteobacteria > Eutrophobiales > Eutrophobiaceae > JAAXHV01. Next base: position 1,186,617 of record OZ242265.1, read on the forward strand.
TCATCACCAGTTCCATGGGATTGTGTCCGATCTTTCTTAACGAATCCGCAATCAAACTGACGCTGACGCCACTGAACCGGGTGGGTCGCGCAGTCGTACTCTCCGTTGCAGCAACCAGTGTAGACAGCCCGGAGGCCGTAGCGAGAGCGCCACCGGCGCCCATAAATAATCGACGGGAAACTTGATGTGTGGTTTGGGTCATGGCGTAATTAGTGACATTATGCTAAATCAATTTTGTAAGTTCCCTGAAGAATGCCTGGTTTTCCCATTCATGCCCATAGGAAATGCGTAAATGATCGGGCAGCGCCCACTCGACTCCGTCACGTACGAAGATTTTCCTGTTACGGAGTTCATCCCTGATAGCGGTAGTTCTTTTACCTAATTCGGCCAGGATAAAAGTCGAGGGGCCCGATACATAAGATATTCCCAGTTCCCGGAAATTCTTCTCGTAATAGGCGCGGGCTTGACTTACAAAATTCCTTGAACGTTCCAGGTGGGCCTGATCCTCGAGTGAAGCAATGGCAGCGCCAAACCCCGCCATGTTCGTACTGGTAGGTCCGCAACCGAATTGAGCGATTTTTTTCATAATGTCGGGATGCCCGACACCATAACCGCAACGCAATCCTGCAAGCGCATAGGCCTTGGAGAAAGTGCGTGTTGCAAGGACATTCCGGTGACCTTCTTTCACCAGGTCGATGCCGGTTTTCCCCCCAGCCTGGAAGTGAACATAGGCTTCGTCGATGACAAGCAGTACATGCTTCGGCAACCCATCAACCAGTTTTTGCATATCAGCGAAGCTTAATGAGGTGCCGGTAGGGTTATTCGGTGTGACTGTGAACAACAGTTTTGTATCGGCATCCACTGCACTGAGGAGCCCGTTAATGTCATAGGCATAATTATTCTGTTTCAGCAGGTTTACCCATTTCACTTCAGCACCGAGCTTTTCAGCAAAGCGTGGAGTTTGCCTGTAAGACTCAAGCGTGGATACCACGTTACCCTCGCGCGCAAAAACGAGCGGCGCCAGTTTGAGGATTTCACCCGATCCCGTTCCCACCAGCAAATAGTCCTTGTCAATGTCATGGTGTCCGGCAAGGAGAGAGCGGATATAGTCCGGGTCGGCATAGCGAAATGACCTCGGGATACCCTTGTTGGCAGCTGCAATGGCCAATGGCGAGGGGCCGATGGGGTTTTCGTTACGATTCAGCAGGACGGCACCCTCGGGGAAACCCATGGACCAATTAATGACCGAGGATGGTGTGGCATCACAGTAATCCATACCAAACCCCAGCAAGAGCGGCGCACTCGCGGCCGTGACAGTGGTGCGTGTTAGAAACCCACGACGAGATAGAGCCATATTCCCCTCCTGAATTGTTTGCCTCAACCGGTGAGGCAGGTCAAGGATTACCGCTTTGCCGGCATTTCGAGCCGCACGAGAAAGACCAGGAGCAGTATGGCACCTGCTGCAAAAACAACATCGCCCGGCACCCGCAACCAGACCAGCGCCTCCATTACCGGCGAATGCAGAAGTTCCGGGGAACGGGCATACCAGTAGCCCTGGTCAAACGATACCAGCGTTTGGATGATCCCCTGGGGCAGCAGCGATCCGAATACCATCAGCGCCAGCCCCCCGTTGAACAGCCAGAACACCCATTTAAGGGTCCGATCAGACCAGGCGCCCTCCACCTGTGGCAGGTCGCGACGGCACAGCAGCAGCAGGCCGATGCCCAGCATGCCGTAGACTCCGAACAACGCAGCGTGTCCGTGGGTCGGTGTCGTCATCAAACCTTGCATGTAATACAGCGCCAGGGGCGGGTTGATAAGAAAACCTAGAACGCCGGCGCCGACCAGGTTCCAGAACGCCACGGCCAGGAAGAACATCAGCGGCAGGTGGTAACGGGCCACCCAGGGTGCGTGGCGCTCCGCGCGCCAATGGTCGTGTGCCTCGAAGCCTATCAGCGCCAGCGGTACCACCTCAAGGGCGGAGAATACCGCGCCCAGCGCCAGGACCGGCTCCGGCGTGCCGGAGAAATACAGGTGGTGGAACGTGCCCAGGACACCACCCCCCAGGAAAATCATGGCCGAGAACATGACATAGACCGCTGCAGTCGACGCGCGCAACAGCCTCATGTGGACGAATACCCAGGCGACCCAGGCGGTGGCGAAGACCTCGAACACGCCTTCCACCCAGAGATGCACGACCCACCAGCGCCAGTATTCGGCGATGGTGAGATGGGTGTCCCGATCGTACAGGAACCCGGCGCCGAACAGGAGCCCGATACCCGCGGAAGAAATAAACAGCAGCAGCAGCAGGTGTTTGTCAGGCCCTCCCGCACGTATGGCAGGAATGACGCAACGGGCCATCAGCGCCAGCCAGATGAGCAGGCCGGCGAAGATCAGTATCTGCCAGAAACGTCCCATATCCAGGAACTCATAGCCCTGGTGGCCGAACCAGTACACCATGGCAGGGTCCGTCATCCTGCCGGTCAGCGCCGCCCATTCACCGGTCAGCGAGCCCAGTACTGCAATCACCAGCGCCACCCAGAGAATATCCACACCCAGCTTCTGCAATGGCGGTTCGGACCCGGCTATCATCGGGCCGAGGTACAGTCCCGCGCCCAGCCAAGCCGTGGCTATCCACAGCACCGCGAGTTGTACGTGCCAGGTGCGCGTCAACGCGTAGGGGGCAATGTCAGCAATCGGTATGCCGTAGAATTCGTGGCCTTCCACGGCGTAATGCGCCGTGACCGCACCCAGGAAAATCTGCAGTCCGAGCAGGGCCGCAACGATCCAGATATACTTGACTACAGCCTTCATGGAGGCGGTGGGTGACACTGCGGCAATCGGACTCCTGTCCGGGTAACCTTCGGGGATTTCGGTATCCTTCTGCCATTCTTCCCGTTCGCGCAGGAAGAACCAGCACAGCGCGCCGATACCGGCGATGAGCAACACGATGGAAACAAACGTCCAGATAAAGATGGAACTGTTGGGCTTGTTGTCGACCAGCGGTTCGTGGGGCCAGTTATTCGTATAGGTGACCGTATCATCCGGACGCAGCGTTGAGGCAGCCCAGGATGTCCACCACCACCAGGACACGAGTGTGCGGATATCCTCGTCCGGATCCGAACCAAGCGGTGCGTTGGGGATGGCGTACGCTTCCCGCAGCGCCTCCGCTTCCGGCCCGTCGCCACTGCCACCGAACAATGCCTGGTAGTGCGTAATTACCTCGGCGATAGCCGCCGCCCGTTCCGGCGATATATTGATCCGGCCCGTTTCAACGTCATAGGTATTGACGCGTAGCCTGGCGGCAAACTCTGCGATACGGGCAGCGCGGGCAGGCTCGGAAAGTACGGCAAAGTCTCCGTCCGCATCCAGCATCGCCATGGCCTCCCGGTGCAACACATCGGCCGTCCAGTCCGGCGCCAGGTAACTCCCGTGACCCCAGACGGAACCGAGTTCCATGCCGCCGAGGCGGCGCCATACGTCGCGCCCTTTCCGCATATCGTCACCGGTGAAAATCACACCGGCGGTATCGCCGTCCGCTGTGACAACCGCCTCCGGCATGGGCGGCATTACCTGGAATGCCCTGCCGCCGACCAGCAGCAGGATCCCGAACATCACGACAAGGGAAACCCCGAACATGGTCCAGAGTCTTGAGAAGGTGAAAATTTGACGATAGTTCATGGCAAAATTTCCATTGTCCGGTTACTAGCAGCAGAGATATCAAATGTGTTCCTCAAGGATAATTTTCTTTTGCGGATTAGGCAAATCCAATAATGTCTGCACGGCACTTAATCGTTCACGCGAGACACAAACTACGGCCGCTTCGTTGAGACCTTCCTGAACGCTTGACTGATGTGTATAAATATCATACTTTATACACATAGATGAAACAGCTCCGGAGGCAGCAATGAGAACCAATATCGAGATAGACAATAAGCTGATGAACGAGGCGATCAAGGTCAGCGGTCTGAAAACCAAAAAAGAAACCGTGGAACTCGGCCTGAAAACCCTGGTCAGGTTGAAGAAACAGGAAAATATCAGGCGTTTTCGCGGCAAGTTGGAATGGACCGGGAATCTTGATGATATGAGAACATCCGTATGATTCTGGTGGACTCCAGCGTTTGGATTGATTATTTCACAGGTGTACATAATAAACAGACAGAGACGCTTGACCGGATGCTTGGCGTGTGGGCTGTCGCTGCGGGAGATTTGATCCTTGCCGAGGTCCTGCAGGGCTTCAGACACGACAGGGATTATAAAAAGGCAAAAGCCCTGTTTGATACGGTCACCATCTTCGAAATGCTGGGGCGGGAAATGGCGCTGGCAAGCGCTGAAAATTTTCGTTCTCTGCGCACAAAAGGGATTACGATACGTAAAACGGCCGATGTGATTATTGCCACTTTCTGTATCAAACAACGGATTCCTCTCCTTTTTTCAGACAAGGATTTCAAGCCGTTTGTGGAACACCTGGGATTGGTTGAGCCTGCGACCACTGTCGAGAACAGGGTCGAGCCTGGGTAACTATCTGTACTTCCTCCCTTAAATCCGGTTTTATGTATGAAAGTCGTGGGTCCTGAATAAGTCTGTGTCTGGTTTCATATTTCTGATATTTACGCTTTTATCGATTATCATTAGTTCTTCCTGTGATGCCGGGAGAAGGGCTAGGAACTCTGCTTATTTTTTACTCCTCACTCGCGATACAAGATATTACTACTGCTACTCCAAGTTTCCATATTACGCCGGGGCAACACCAACATCCGAATCACTTGTTCTTAGCCTCGCGTAATTCAGCATCGCTTAGGTCCTCAATTTGCGGAAGTTCATCCGTAATGTCGTACCAGGAGGCCTTGTAGCGCGTGAAGACATGACGTTCAATCCTGATTTCCGGATCGGTATCCAATGTTCCCAGTGGAAATCCATAAACATCCGGGAATTGAGAAAACTTCGTAATCAGGTTAGAACCGCAAATACTGCAGAATGAACGCCATTCACCAGGAGATGATTCATAGTATGTCAGGAGCCCTTCCCCGGACAGAAATTTGAAATCTGCTGATTTGATTGAAGCCCGTGTACGAAACGCCGCCCCATGTGCTTTACGACACATGGAACAGTGACAATTTATCACATCACTCAACGGTGCATATATTTCATAGGTGATGCCGCCACAAAGACAACTACCACTTAATGATTTAGTGCTCATATATTATTCCGGGTGTTGACCATCCATACGTTATGCAAAACGATCACTATGACATCGTATTTTTCAACAGATCATTCGTAAAATCAGGGACCTTTTCACCAGCCAACCCGTAGATATGTTCATGAAAAGCAGATCCGACCGCGGACGGTTCCAGGTTGATCTCTACTGTATGGGCGCCTGTGTTACGAGCAATCTGAACGAAACCCGCGGCCGGGTATACATTACCGGAAGTGCCGATTGAAATGAATAAATCGCAACTCTCCAGGGCGCTATAAATCCTGTCCATCTCCATAGGCATTTCGCCGAACCAGACGACGTTGGGACGTAGCCTGCCCGGCAAGTTACAACATTCACAACGGTCTTCCACCGACAGGTCCTCGTCTATGGGATAAACATGCCCGGTGTCGGAACAACGCATCTTCAGAATCTCGCCGTGCATGTGCAGCAACCGCGAAGAGCCTGCTCGCTCGTGCAGGTTATCAATATTCTGTGTAACCAGCAGAAACTCACCTGGGAACTCCCGGTCCAGCCTGGCCAGCGCCAGGTGTGCCGGATTAGGCACGATACCCCCGTGCAAAAGACTGTGGCGGCGCATGTTGTAAAATCGGTGCACCAGCACCGGGTCGGCGGCAAAACCCTGGGGGGACGCCACCTCTTCCACCCGGTAGTTTTCCCACAGACCGCCACTGTCGCGAAAGGTCTTGATACCGGATTCGGCGGAAATACCGGCGCCGGTCAGCACGACGATGGATTGGATGGGCGGTGACTGCATTTTTATACGATTCTCTTCACTTTTCTGATTATACAACCCTCCTTTCCTACAAATCAGACCATAGATATAAATATTTCAGAGAACTCTGCTTGACAGAGTATCAATGCATGCTTATACTTCCATATGACAGTTACTTATGTGGAGGAAAAACCATGAACATAACAAGAGATGATGCTGCAGCGGCATTACGCGATGCAGGCCAGGCTGGTGAACACAGCCAAGCCCTTTTTAACTACGAGATGGCAAGCCCCTACCTGCTGCTCTGGGGAGTACTGTGGGTCATTGCCGGTATAGTCGGCGTTTTCTCGCCGCAGCACACCAACATTGCTTGGCTGATAGTCGATACTGTCGGTATTGTCGCCACCGGCTATCTTGTCGCCTGTGACGCGCGACGTATACCTAAAGATAGTGAGCGTAGCGAGGGATTACGTTACGGAGCGACTGTTGCCGTATTAACTGCGTTCCTTACCATGACGTTTTTGGTCTTTGCACCAGTGTCCGGAGTTGAAGTTCAAACATTCATCACCATACTGATCGCCGCAATTTATATGATCCTGGGCTTGTGGACAGGTTACAGACTTGCGGTTATTGGCTTAGTCCTGGCTATCCTGGTGACAAGTGCTTTTTTCTACACCCCGGCCCAGTTTCCGCTGATGGTCTCGATACTCGGCGGTGCGGCGCTAATCTTGGGCGGTCTGTGGATGCGGAGAGCCTGATTGAACGCCCCCGACGAAATCATTCACCAGTCGGTGCGCCTCAGGATCATGTCCGCACTGAACGCACTGCCGCGCAAGGAATTGCTGGAGTTTGTCCGACTCAAAACCATTACCGAAGCCACGGACGGCAACCTGGGGGCGCACCTGACCACTCTGGAGAAAGCAGGCTATATCAAGGTCGTAAAGGACTTCGCCGGCAAGAAACCCAGAACCCGGGTCGGGATTACTGCGCCGGGACAACAGGCTTTTCAAAATCACGTCTCATACCTGCGTGAACTGCTTGAGAGATCAGTATAGGGTCGGACCAGCCCATTTTGATACAACCTTTTGATAATAAAGATAACATATGTCATCTAGTGGTGCACTACTACGCTTAGAGATAACAAAGTATTCTTCAAATAATTTGGGCTCATTATTCATAACTGATTTTGTGCTTTGCTGAGTACTAGATTATCAATTCATTCAATTCCGGTTTGTTTTCCTTCAACCAGTTTCTGAGAACGCTCAACAGATATTCCGCGTGTGAGATGCATTCATCTACTGCGCTTACGGGTATGATATCTCCCGAGTAATCAGCTACATTACGCTGCTTTCTTAGCGCGTCCAGCACGATGACTGTTCTATTATCGAGGCTAATCGTCTGGGTAAGCGACTGTATCATTATCACATGATGCCCTGGTTTATTTGTCAGTGTCCTGTATCCGTTTGCCTGTATGGCAGCATTAGCCAACTGCATAATGGCCTTGTAGGCGACATCAAACCGGTTTTCGGCACTGATCTCCGTGACATAGGCATCTTTAATATTACGTTCGGCTGCTGAGATTAATCGTTTTATTACAGCCGCATCAGGGTCGATTTTGTCAAGCGATATCCCTACCAGATTATCCAAGCCCATGGCCATCACCTATCACATCCATTCTCGGTTTCAACAACAATTCTTCTACAAAAGTGTTCTTACTTTTTTTCATCAGTATCCATTCTTGCCTGCTATAGATCTTTGGATTGATTTCTCGGCCCAGAGTTTTCTGAACCAGATACAGCAAACTCACCGCTTGGGAAAAACTTATGTCTCCGATAATCATTAAATCAATATCACTATCCGCTGTTTCTTCATTACTGGCTACTGAACCGAATATAAATGCCCAGTCAATCTGTTCCGACAAGTCGGATAATGCCGAATTGATTGAACCGACGATACCGGAAGTTTTCTTTATTAATCCTGACAATTCCAAATAAATCGGGCAGTCTGGATTCGCCTGGTAATGGTGCTGGTTTCCGATCTTTGTCATTCGAAGAATGCCGGCAGCCCGCATCCGGTCCAGTTCGCGCTTGATTGTGGCTACCCCCATCCCTGTCAACCGCAGTATTTCCTTGACGTAGAAGCTTTTATCTGGCTGTGTAAATAACAGGCTCAAAACTTTCTGTTGGGTAACCGTAAAGAGTGCACCGCTTAATTGACTCACGATTATCTATACCAATAGTTCATCAATAGTGAACTATAGTTCAATAATAATGAACGATCAATGAGTACAATAAAATGCCGTTAAAAGCTTGCTTCCAGCTAATCAGTCTGGTTTTCGATACGCAAGCTCGGCACTTGTTAAAATAGTTCTCTTTCCTCACGTTCCGGTTGTTCTCGTTCTGTAATAAAGTCATCCGAGACTCCCGGCCCGTCAAACCAGTGCTCCCAGCTTTCCCCTGCGGGCGTCATGAGACGAGCATTGTTTAACTTTATTATTTTCATTTTTTCTGGTTTTGTCATAAATGAACTGCCTTTCAGTAATCCAGTATTAATGTATTATTACTGTAGATATTTCAACACAATGAAACTCCGTGTCATTATCCTGTTCTTCGCCTTAATACTGCAAGTTATTGGCAGTCCATCCATCGCTGTTCCTGAAACACCGCCTAACATCATTCTAATCCTGGCCGATGACCTGGGTTATGGCGATGTCGGCATCTACGGGGCTGAACTGGTCAAGACCCCACACCTGGACGGCCTGGCAGCAGAAGGAATACGCCTGACGAAATTCTATGCCAGCGGCAATGTTTGCACCCCATCGCGCGCGGGACTGCTCACCGGACGGTATGCAATCCGGGACGGACTGGCCGATAAAACCATTACCGTCAAAGATAAGCGCGGCCTGCCGGCAGGAACGACGACAATCGCCGAGTTGCTGCAACAACACGGTTATCGCACGGCTTTGATCGGGAAATGGCACCTGGGCCATCACACACGGGCACAACAGCCCAATGCACAGGGTTTCGACGAATTCTACGGCCTGCTGCATCCCAATGACGCCGAACAGCCGATATACCGCAATATACAGGTGACCGATGAACCTTTTGAACAAAGCACCCTGACCCGGCGTTTTACCGGGGAAGCGGTCAGGTTCGTCGAGAATAGCTCAAACCAGCCGTTTTTCCTGTTTATGTCTCACACTGCGCCCCACATTCCCCTGGTCGCCTCTCCGGACTTTGCCGGCACTTCCCGGGCCGGCGCCTACGGTGATGTTGTACAGGAACTCGACTGGAGCGTCGGACTGTTGCTTGATGCCGTACAACGCAATAATCTCACCGATAACACGCTGATTATTTTTACCAGCGACAACGGCCCCTTTCCGGAGGGCAGCACAGGCGGATTGCGCGGTGGCAAAGGTACGGCCTGGGACGGCGGCTATCGCGTCCCGTTTATCGCCCGCTGGCCTGGCCATATTGCTGCGGGGCGGATTGCGGATGCGATGGCCATGAACATCGATCTGCTGCCGACCATTGCTGCGATTACCGGTGCGCCACTGTCGCAGTCCGAGAAAATTGACGGCCGGAATTTCCTGCCTGTCCTGCTCGGAAATACGGTCGATTCACCACATGAAGTGCTGTTTTTCTTCAATAATGATCGCATCGCGGCGCTACGTACCAGTCGCTGGCGCATGGTTCTCAGTGACTACCCCCCCTGGCGCGACGCAAAACCTGTGTTGTTCGAAGCAACAAGAATGCGGCAGATTTTGCTGTTCGATATGCTCAGCGACCCCGGTGAACAGTACGACATGTCCCGCGATAACAAGGACGCCGGACAACAACTCCTTACGCTTCTGAAACACGGACGCGAGACGCTTGAAGTATTGTCGACCCGCACTGACAGCGAAATGTATGAAGACCTGGACAAGAACTGAGAAGCCTCCAAGGTCTTCGGCATCTGCAAGAGGTAACAATCACTGGCGTCTTGACGCCATCAGTCTGGTATGCCTGGTTTTGTTTGCCTTAACGGCAACGGCGGTTGAGCGCCCGCCCAACATCATCCTGGTGCTGGCGGACGACCTGGGTTACGGCGACCTGGGCAGTTTCGGAGCTACGCACATCAAGACGCCGCACCTCGATGAAATGGCGCGCCAGGGGGTTCGGTTGATTGATTTCTATGCCAGCGGTTCCAATTGCACGCCCAGCCGCGCAGGGCTCATGACCGGCCGCTACGCCGTGCGCTCCGGTCTGGCGCACCAGGTCATCTTCGTCGCGGATGAACACGGCCTGCCGGCAGAGGAAATCACCATCGCAGAAATGCTGAAACCCCTGGGTTACCGTACCGCGATCATCGGCAAATGGCATCTCGGCCACACGCCGCAATACTGGCCGACCACACAGGGGTTCGACTACTATTACGGCTTGCCGTACAGCAACAATGCAACACCTCTTGCCCTGTACCGGGGCAGCAGGAAAATCGAGGAACCGGTGCGTCAGGCAACGCTGATCGAACGGTTTACCGCCGAGGCCATACGCTTTATCGAGCAGCGTCCCGACCAGCCTTTTTTCATTTACCTGCCGCACACGGCGCCGCACGTGCCGCTGCACGTGTCGGACAGGTTCGCCGGTAAATCACGCGCCGGTCTTTACGGCGATGTTGTCGAAGCGCTGGACTGGAGCATGGGCGAACTGTTTAATGCCATACAGCGCCTGGAACTGGATGAGCAGACGCTGGTGATATTCACCAGCGACAACGGACCTTATCCACAAGGGAGTACGGGTGGCTTAAGCGGCAGTAAAGGCACGCCCTGGGAAGGAGGTTACCGGGTCCCGTTCATCGCGCGCTGGCCCGGCCATATTCCTGCGGGGGCCGTATCCAACGGCATCTCAATGAATATCGATCTGTTACCTACCCTGGGGGTCATTACCGGCGCTTCGTTGCCTGCCGGACTGAAACTTGACGGCAGAGATATCGGAGGGTTGCTCAGGGGCGGCAGCGAATCACCACATGATGTATTGTATTACTTCAGCGATGAGCGAATCGCTGCGCTGCGCACCCCGAACTGGAAGATGCTGGTTCAGGCGCGCTATCGCGGTATCGACCGCCGGTTGCCGGCGCACGACGTCCTGTTATTGTTCGATATGCGCACAGATCCGCAGGAGCGCTACAGCATGGCGGCACACCGGCCCGGCAAGTGGCAGGAGTTGCAGGCTTACCTGGCACGCGGGCAGCAGGAACTGGAAGTATTGGCGCGGAAAACAGGAAAAAACTGACATGACATCTTCAAAACCGCGCGCCAGGGAATTGGGACTCCCATTCGCAGGGAAGACCGGTAAGCATAATGCCATCACCGACGTCCCCGGCGTTCTGGTGGGTTTCACCACGCTCAACCGTGATCGTGACTCGCTGGAAGTCGGTACCGGCCCGGTCCATACCGGTGTCACTGCGATCCTGCCGCGCGGCAGGCGGGACAGGCTCAGCCCCGTCTGGGCCGGGCACTACAACCTGAACGGCAACGGCGAACTGACCGGCACCCACTGGATCAACGATGCGGGCTATTTCACCAGTCCCATCTGCCTCACCAACACCCACGCAGTAGGCATCACACACCACGCCACCGTGAAGTGGATGATCCGGCAATACCCTGCTTTCCTGGACGACCACGCCTGGGCCATGCCGGTCATCGGCGAGACTTATGACGGTCTTGCCAGTGATATCTGCGGCATGCATGTAACGGAGGAACACATCCTGCATGCCCTCGATTCAGCTAGCGACGGGCCCGTGGCGGAAGGCAATGCCGGCGGTGGCACCGGCATGATGACCTATGAGTTCAAGGGCGGAACCGGCAGCGCGTCCCGGCTGGTAAGAATTCGAGATTCGGAATACACGGTGGGCGTCCTGGTACAGTCCAATTTCGGCTCGCGCAAGGACCTGACAATACTGGGCGTACCGGTCGGCAGGGAATGGCCGGAGGATGCACCGTTAACTCAAATGCAACATCCTGAGACCGGTTCCATCATCGTCATCATCGGCACCGACCTGCCCCTGTTGCCGGTCCAGTTGCGGCGCCTGGCAAAACGCGGGGCGCTGGGCATAGCCAGGACCGGCTCCCCCGGCGGGCATTATTCCGGCGACATCATGCTGGCGTTTTCCGTGGCCAACGATAACGGCTTGCCCGGGCTTGGCGATACGGAGCAACCTGCTGCCTACCGCATGGAGCATATAAACGACCATTATTTCGACGATATTTACGATGCGGTCGTGCAATCGGTCGAAGAGGCCATAATCAACGCCCTGCTGGCCGCGCAAACCCTGCCCCTGGTCAAGCCGCCGGGTTATGCGTTCAAGGCAATCGACCACCAGCGCCTGCTCGGACTGATGAGGAAATATGGCCGCCTGGAATAACCGGCAATTAACACCGGGAAGCGCTATATGAACAGTTTTCGTAGCACCGCCGCAGTCATCGCGCTGACGATGATCGGCGCATCCGGCTTTCTCATCATGCCGGTCATACTTGCTGCATCGGTGCAGGAATTCAACCTGTCCGACCAGGAAGTGGGCTTCCTCGCGGCGCTGTCGATGACGGGCGCTGCCATCATTGCCGTTTCGGCGCTGTTCTGGGTAAGAGCGGTCAACTGGCGCCGCGCCGCGCTGACAGGCTTGCTGGTACAGGGCTGCGGTTATGCCCTGGCTACCCAGGCACAGGGTTTTGCCGGCGCCGGTAGCGCTTTCCTGCTGGTCAGCCTGGGCGGTGGAGCGGTCTATTCGCTGGCAATCACGACCATATCGGACCACCGGCAACCGGAGCGCCTGTTCGGTTTTTCCATCACGCTGCAGGTAGCCTTCCAGGTCGCCGGCATGTTGCTGCTGGCACGATATTCCACACCCGGCAAATTCGATGAACTGATGTGGTGTCTTGCGGGTCTGGCCGGTACCGGACTGTTATTCGCTTTTCATATACCCGCTTCCGGCAGGGAAACACCGGCATTTTCCTTCAACGGCCTGTTCCGGCAGCGCAAGGCCCTGTCGGCGCTTTGCGGATGCCTGTTCTTTTTCTTTAACGTCGGCTGTATCTGGGCCTACCTGGAACGCATCGGTTCTGCCGCCGGTTTTTCTGCGCAGGCACTGGGAAACGGCCTGGCGCTCGGCGTTTCGGTCGGTATGGTGGGTGCATTAACAGCTTCCTGGCTGGGCACCAGATTGGGCCGGGTCATGCCCCTGGTCATCGGCACCATCGGCACTGTGATAGCAGTCGCCGCGCTGGTTCCTGAAGCAAGCCTGGTAATATTCGTGCTGGCCCTGGCGCTCTATAATTTTGCCTGGAACTACTCGCTGGCCTACCAGTATGCCGTCGTTGCCACAGCCGATGACAGCGGCCGCTGCATTGCTGCGGCGCCGGCGTTCCACGCGGCAGGAGGCGCCATCGGGCCTGCCGCCGCAGCTATGCTGATCACGCCCGGCAGTTTTATCGTGGTGAATGTGCTTGCGGGCGTGGGCGTGGTATTGAGCCTGCTGCTGCTGTTGCCGGCGGCGCGTTTGCCGACTGAAGCCAGGTAATTTACGGCGGAGTTGTTACATACTGCGCCGGTACTGGCCGCCGGTGGCGAAGAAGGCGTCGGTGAGTTGGCCCAGGGAACAATGGCGTACCGCATCCATGAGTTCCGCAAATACGTTCTCGTTGTTGATGACCGCTCTGCGGATACGCTGCAGGGCCGCGTCTGCCGCATCCCTGTTGCTTTCTTCGAACTCCCTCAGGCGCCGTAGCTGGCTCTGCTTTTCCTCCTCCGTGGAGCGGCTCAGCAGTGTGCCGGAACTCTCTTCCTCAGCGGGATTGAGGAAAGTGTTGACCCCGACGACGGGATAACTGCCGTCATGTTTCCGGTGCTCGTAATAAAGTGATTCGTCCTGGATCCTGCCGCGCTGGTAGCCGGTTTCCATGGCGCCGAGCACCCCGCCACGCTCGGAGATACGTTCAAACTCCTGCAATACCGCCTCTTCCACCAGGTCGGTCAGTTCCTCGATGATAAACGACCCTTGGCCGGGATTCTCGTTCATGGCCAGGCCCCATTCCTTGTTGATGATCAGCTGGATCGCCAGGGCGCGCCGCACTGATTCCTCCGTAGGCGTGGTAACTGCCTCGTCGAAGGCATTGGTGTGCAGGCTGTTGCAGTTGTCATAGACGGCTATCAATGCCTGCAAGGTGGTGCGGATATCGTTGAATGCCATTTCCCGGGCATGCAGGGAGCGCCCGGAGGTCTGGATATGGTATTTCAGCTTCTGGCTGCGTTCAGCGGCGCCGTATCTGTCGCGCATGGCAACGGCCCAGATGCGTCGCGCCACCCTGCCCAGCACCGTGTACTCGGGGTCCATGCCGTTGGAAAAGAAAAACGACAGGTTGGGGGCAAAATCGTCGACGTGCATGCCCCGGGCCAGGTAGGCTTCGACGAAGGTAAATCCGTTTGCCAGGGTAAACGCCAGTTGTGAGATGGGGTTGGCCCCGGCTTCGGCAATGTGGTAGCCGGATATGGAGACCGAATAAAAATTGCGGATGTTGTTATCGATGAAGTACTGCTGTATGTCCCCCATCATGCGCAGGCTGAATTCCGTGGAGAAAATGCAGGTATTCTGGCCCTGGTCTTCTTTCAGGATATCGGCCTGCACGGTGCCGCGTACATTTGCCAGGGTGTCCGACCTGATCCCGGCACCTTCTTCAGCATCCGGATCCCGTTTATGTTCCTCCCTGAATCGTTCCACCTGCTGCTCTATCGCGGTATTCAGAAAAAACGCCAGGATCGCCGGCGCCGGACCGTTTATGGTCATGGAAACGGAAGTATCGGGGTCGCACAGGTCGAAACCGTCGTACAAGGCTTTCATATCCTCCAGAGTGGCGATGGAAACACCGGAATTGCCGACCTTGCCGTAGATGTCCGGCCGCTCGTCAGGGTTAAAACCGTACAGGGTGACCGAATCGAACGCCGTGGACAGGCGTTTGGCGCTTGAGTGTTCCGACAGCTTTTTGAAGCGCCGGTTGGTCTTGAACGGGTCGCCTTCCCCGGCAAACATGCGGGTCGGGTCCTCATTTTCCCGCTTGAACGGGAATACGCCCGCGGTATAGGGGAAATAACCCGGCAGGTTTTCCCGCATCAACCAACTTAACAGCTCACCATGGTCGGAATAACGCGGCAGCATGACCCTGGGAACCTCCGTGCCTGACAGTGTCGTGAACGTGGTTTTTGTCCTGATCTCCCGGTCCCGTACCTGCGTGACGAATTCATCACCCTGGTATTGCTGCTTCAGCGTCGGCCAGCGCGCCAGCAATTCCCTGCTGTACGGGTCCAGGATGCCTTCTTTTTGCTCAGCCAGTTGCGCCAGCGCAGCGCCGGTCTCCTGGTCAATTCCGTTGCCGGCAGCCTGCAGCATGGCCATACTGGCCCGTAACTGCTGGCGCTCCCGCGCCGCGCCGGCCTGGTCCGCCGCATGCCGGTGGTAGTCCCTGACTGCAGCCGCTATTTCTCCCAGGTAACGCGTCCTGTGCGGCGGAACGATTACGGAGCGTTCCCCGGACGTTTTCTCCCTGACAACGGGCAGTACGCTTTCATAGTCAGGCAGGCCTTTTGCTTTCAGGACCGGTAACAGGCCCTGGTAAAGCGCAGTAACGCCCGAATCGTTGTATTTCGCGGCGATAGTGCCGTAAACCGGCATATCATCCGGGGATTCGGAAAACTGCCGGCGGTTGCGCTGCAGTTGTTTTGCCACATCCCGCCTGGCATCTTCTGCCCCCTTGCGCTCAAACTTGTTGATGGCGACGGCCTCGGCAAAATCCAGCATGTCGATTTTTTCCAGTTGGCTGGCGGCGCCGAATTCGGGCGTCATCACGTACAGGGGAACGTCCACGAGGGGCACAATCCCGGCATCACCCTGGCCGATGCCCGGTGTTTCGACAATGATCAAGTCAAACCCCGACACTCTCACCGCATTCAGAACATCGGGCATGTATTCCGGGATTTCCGTCGCCGCGGAACGCGTGGCAAGGGAACGCATAAAAATGGATTCGTGGTAGATCGCATTCATCCGGATCCGGTCGCCCAGCAAAGCGCCACCCGTTTTCCTGCGGGTAGGGTCTATCGCGATAATGCCGATTTTCAGACTGTCCCTGCTGTCCAGGCGCATGCGCAGAATGATTTCATCGGTAAGGGAGGACTTGCCCGCTCCACCGGTGCCGGTAATACCCAGTACAGGCGTTGCCGCGCCCCGGTCAAGCGCCCGCTTTCTCAAATCAGCCGTAACTTCCGGGGTCAGCGCACCATTCTCTATATCACTGATTATCCTGGATAAAACAATCCCGTCACCGGATTGCAGCTGATCTAGTGTACATTCTGATGTACAGATAAGATTAGCGCGGCAGGTCTCGAGCATGTCATCGATCATTCCCTGCAATCCCAGGTCATGTCCGTCCTCCGGAGAATAGATCCTGGCTACTCCATAGTCATGCAACTCCCGTATTTCATCAGGGGTGATGACACCGCCTCCGCCGCCGAACACGCGGATATGTCCGGCGTCATGATCACGGAGCATATCTATCATGTATTTGAAATATTCCAGGTGCCCTCCCTGGTATGAACTGAGGGCAATTCCCTGCACGTCTTCCTGCAGCGCCGTGGTGATTATCTCGTGCACCGAACGGTTATGGCCCAGGTGTACCACTTCCGCGCCGGATTGTTGCAGGATGCGCCGGATAATGTTGATTGCGGCATCATGGCCGTCGAACAGGCTGGCTGCCGTAACAAAACGTACCGCAGACCCGATGCGCTTGGTTTCTGTTGACATATCTCCCGGTTCTATTTGTCCCAGACCCATAAATATATTATATTGACGTTTACGTAAACGTCAATTAAAACTTTTATCGCCGCACCGATCCCGGGAAATTATGGCAATACAAGGCATAAAGAAAGATATTTCAACAGGTTATAGAAGAAAGCTATATACTATATCAGAATTGTCAAAGGAATTTGACGTCACAACCCGCGCCATCAGGTTCTATGAAGATGCCGGTCTGCTGTCTCCGTTAAGAGAAGGACGCAACCGCCGGTATTCGGTCCGTGACCGCACCCGCCTGAAGTTGATCCTGCGGGGAAAACGGCTGGGGTTCTCCCTGAACGAGATCGGAGAGATGTTCCTGCTGTACGATTCCGAACCGGGTGAGGAAGCCCAGTTGAACCACATACTGGAAAAAATCAGCGAAAAGATCGACCTCCTGGAAAGGCAACTGGAGGACATACAGATCGTCATGCAGGAATTACAGGAATTCAAGTCACAATGCCGGGAACGGCTTGAGCAGATGAGCGATAAATAACGGTATAATCAGGTCTGAGGCATTTACTCCCAAATGAGAGACAACGACTACAACATGCAGGACTACCAGGAAACGTATTCCTCGTTTCAATGGGACCGTCCTGAAAAATACAATTTTGCCCGTGATGTGATCGACCGCTGGGACCCGTCCAAGGCAGCCCTGTTCTGGGTCGATGACGCGGGCACCGAGATCAGCAAAACCTTCGGCGAGATCAGCGAGGCGTCAAGACGCTTATGCAACGTCCTGACCGATGCAGGGGTCGGGAAAGGCGATACGGTCATCGTGATGCTGCCCAGGGTGATCCCGTGGTGGGAGACATTTACCGCCACGCTGCGCATGGGCGCGGTGATATCACCGGGAACAGTGCAGCTTTCCGAAAAAGACCTGGAATACCGCATCAATGCGGCAGCGGCCACCTGCGTCATTACGGACAGCGCCAATGCAGCCAAGGTGGACGCAGTGCTCGGCAAGTGCCCTACCCTGGCGGCGCGCATTGTCACGGACGGACAGCGGCCCGGCTGGATCGATTACCGCCAGGCCGTGGCGGCGGCAGTCCCCGATTATGAGGCTGCAGACACAGGCGCTGACGACGAGGCTATCTGTTATTTCACCTCGGGCACGACGGGTTACCCCAAGATGTGCATCCATACCCAGGACTACGCCATCGGCCACCGCATTACCGGCGAGTTGTGGCTGGACCTGAAACCCGGGGATCTGCACTGGAACGTCAGCGATACCGGCTGGGGCAAGGCCGCCTACAGCAGTTATTTCGGCCCATGGCTGTGCGGGACCGCGTTGTTCATCCATCATCCCTCCGGTTTCAACCCGCAACAGACCCTGGAACTCCTGGCAAAATACCCGGTTACCACTTTTTGCGGTGCGCCGACCATCTACCGCATGCTGGTGCTGGAGGATCTCAGCCGTTACCGGTTCAAGACGCTGAGGCACTGCACAGGGGCAGGCGAACCGCTCAACCCCGAGATTATCGATACCTGGAAGAAAGCAACCGGCCTGACCATCCGGGACGGCTACGGGCAGACCGAAACCGTGATCCTGTGTGCCAGTTTCCCCTGTATCGAACCCAGGGCCGGATCCATGGGCAAACCGGCGCCGGGCATCGACCTGCAGGTCATCGACGATGAAGCAAACATAGTGGGGCCGGATACGGAAGGGGATATCGCCGTGCGTATCAGGCCGCAACCGCCCCAGGGATTTTTCCGCGAGTATCGCAACGACCCCGAACGTACGGCCGCCACCCGCCGGGGCGACTGGTACGTCACCGGCGACCGCGCCTACCGGGATGAAGACGGCTATTTCTGGTTCGTCAGCCGCGCCGATGACGTAATCCTGTCGGCAGGCTACCGGATCGGGCCCTTTGAGGTCGAAAGCGCCCTGATCGAACATCCGGCCGTAGCCGAGTCGGCGGTGGTCTCCAGCCCGGATGAAACCCGCGGTGAGGTGGTCAAGGCGTTCGTGGTGCTGGCCCCCGGATATGCCGCGTCCGATAAATTGAAACGGGAACTCCAGGACCACGTGAAACGGGTGACGGCGCCCTACAAGTACCCGCGCAGGATTGATTTCATCGATACCTTGCCCAAGACCGTCAGCGGCAAGATCCGCCGGGTGGAGTTGCGCGAGGGGGAGTGGCAAAATAAAGACCCGGATGCATGACGAACATAAGCACACGAGAGGCAACCCGCGCAGACATAAAACATATCGCTGAGTTCCAGCAGGCGATGGCGCTGGAGACCGAAAGCAGAACACTGGATGCAGCGACGCTGAAACAAGGTATATCCGCCGTGTTCGACGCGCCGCAAAAGGGCTGCTACATCGTGGCGGACGTGAATGCTGATGGAGAAGGCGCCGCACAGGTCGTGGGAAGCCTGCTGATCACCTATGAATGGAGCGATTGGAATAACGCAACTTATTACTGGATTCAAAGTGTGTACGTCGATAGCGCCTGGCGCGGTAAAGGCGTCTATCGGGCTTTATACGAGCATGTGCTATCCGTCGCAACGAGGCGCGGCGACAGTTGCGGCATACGCCTCTATGTAGAGCGCACCAACACCATTGCGCAACAGGCTTACACCAGCCTCGGCATGCACAAATCCCCCTACGACCTGTACGAAAAGCGCTGAGGAAACTATCCCTGCAGCTTGAAACCTTTTACGCCCGGTATGGACGAGTCGCCTTAGGCGGCTCGATTTAATTTGTTATACTGGTTCAAGCCCATGCAAACACTGCCTGTCGATAATGCCGCCCTGGAAAACAGGGAGGCTTTGATCAGAGAACTCAGGACAATTCTTCCCGATGAATGCGTGATTGTCGATGAGGGGGCATTGCGCGTCTACGAGACCGATGCCCTGACCGCGTACCGGCAGGTGCCCATGCTGGTCGTATTACCGGAAACGACGACCCAGGTCGCAGCCGTTTTGAAGCTATGCGGCCGCATGAATATCAAGGTCGTACCCAGGGGCGCAGGCACATCGTTATCAGGCGGCGCCCTGCCCCTGGCCGACGGGATCGTTCTGGGGCTGGGTAAATTCAACAGGATCCTCGAGGTGGACTTCGCCAACCGTTGCGTGGTCGCCCAGTCAGGCGTGACCAACCTGGCAATCACCGAGGCGGTGCAACACAAGGGATTCTATTACGCCCCTGATCCCTCCAGCCAGATCGTCTGCACTATCGGCGGTAACGTCAGTGAAAACTCGGGCGGCGTGCATTGCCTCAAGTACGGACTGACCACAAACAACGTCATGGGGATTGAAATGGTGACCATGGCAGGCGAGATACTGCGCCTGGGCGGTAAGTACCTCGACCCCGCCGGGTACGACATGCTGGGCATAGTGACCGGCTCGGAAGGGTTACTGGGGGTCATCACGGAGGTAACGGTAAGGATCCTGCAGGAACCGCAGACGGCGAGGGCCATGCTGCTCGGGTTTCCCGACAATGAAAGCGCGGGTGAGTGTGTAGCCGGGATAATCAGCGCGGGCATTATCCCCGCCGGTATAGAGATGATGGACGAGTTTGCCATCAAGGCGGCAGAGGATTTTGTCCATGCAGGTTATCCCGTAGACTGCCCTGCCCTGGTGCTCACGGAACTGGACGGGCCTGAAGGAGAAGTGACCGAACTGATAGAACAGGTCCGCAGAATTGCCGAAAGTTGCCGGGCGAGCTTTATCAGGGTCAGCGAATCAGAAGAAGAACGCGTGCGCATCTGGGCCGGAAGAAAAGCGGCCTTTCCGGCGCTGGGGGATATTTCGCCGGATTACTACTGTATGGACGGCACCATCCCGCGCCGGGAACTCTCGCACGTACTGACCCGCATCAGGGAAATGTCGGACAAGTACGGATTGAAGGTGGCGAACGTGTTTCATGCCGGCGACGGCAACCTGCACCCGCTGATCCTGTTTGATGCGAACGACCCGGAGGAACTGGAAAAAGCCGAAGAGTTCGGCGCGGATATCCTGCGCCTGTGCGTGGACGTCGGTGGCGTCCTGTCCGGTGAACACGGTATCGGCTTTGAGAAAAAAGAGCTCATGCCCGCGATGTTCAATGAACAGGACCTGGAGCAGCAACAGCGCATCAAGTGCGTCTTTGACCCGGAAGGCCAATTGAACCCGGGCAAGGTATTCCCGGTCCTGCACCGCTGCGCGGAACTGGGCAAACTGCACGTGCACAAAGGCAAAATTCCGTTCCCCGACATACCCAGGTTCTGATGGGCGAGCGGTTTTTACCGGAATCGGAACAGCAGGCCCGGGAACTGGTCCGGTGGGCCGTCGCCGAGGGCAGGACTGTTTCGGTCCAGGGAAAAAACACGAAACACGGTTTCGGGCTGCCTGTCAGCGCGGATTGTACCCTGTCCCTCGAGAAGCTCAGCGGGATACTGGAATACCACCCGGAGGAACTGGTCATGACCGCCTTGCCGGGTACGCCGATGACCGAAATACGTGAAGCATTAACAGAACACAACCAGCATCTTGCCTTTGAGCCGCCGGCATTGAACAGGCTGTACCAGGTAGAGGATGAAGGCACTATCGGCGGGAGTTTCATCGGCAACCTGGCCGGCCCGCGGCGTTTCAAATCGGGTAGTGCGCGGGACCATATCCTGGGTGTCAGGGCGATCAACGGCCGCGGCGAGACCTGGAAATCCGGCGGCAAGGTCATAAAAAACGTCAGTGGTTATGACATGAGCAAACTGGTTACCGGTTCCTGGGGCACGCTGTCCGTGGTCACTGAATTGACGTTTAAAGTCCTGCCGGCGCCGCCGGTAACCCGGAGCCTGGCCGTATGGGGGCTCTCGGCAAGGCTGGGAACGGCCCTGATGGCGCAGGTGATCTCCACCCCCTGCGAAACGTCCGGCCTGGCGTACCTGCCCGAAGCGGCGCTGACGGCAATCGGACGGGAGGGCGCCTCTTTCCCCGGTAAAACGCTGACGCTGACAAGACTGGAAGGAACGGAGTTGTCCGTCAAGGAACGCTTGCAAAGCATCACCGGGTGGCTGCCTGACGGGTGTGAATACAGCGTCCTTGAGCAGGCAGCGTCGATTGCAGCCTGGTCATTGATCGGCAACACGGCGCCATTACAGGACGCACAACGCACCCCGGGCATCCTGAAAATATCACTCCCCCCGGCATCGGCCTGGAACCTGGCCCGTTTCATCGACGAACTGCGCGGCTGCACCTGGTACCTGGATGCTGCAGGGGGCTGGTTATGGGTGGGCATCTGCCAGGCCGGGATGACAGATAAAATACACGCCATAATCCGGGAGGTTAATACTACCGGCGGCGCCACGACCATTTATCGCGCCCCCGCCGCGGTGAAACAGGATACCGGTATTTACCCGTTCTCCGGCGAATCAATCAAACGCCTGAATGAAAAGATAAAGCACAGCTTCGACCCGGGAGACATCTTCAACCCCGGCCGCCTCATTTCACGTGATTCCCCCGCCCCGGCTTTGGCAGGGACAGGCTCTGTTTAAATAATGCGCACCGAATTCACCCCCGCACAACTGACCGACCCCGGGCTGCACGAGGCCAACAGCATCCTGCGTAAATGTGTGCATTGCGGTTTCTGCAACTCCACCTGCCCTACCTTCAAACTGCTTGGCGATGAACTGGACGGACCCCGCGGCCGCATCTACCTGCTGAAAAACCTGATGGAGAACGATGAAACACCTTCCGGGAAAATCGTCAGCCACATCGACAGGTGCCTGTCCTGCCTGTCCTGCATGACCACCTGCCCCTCCAGCGTCAATTACATGCACCTGGTCGATGCCGGGCGCAGCTATATCGAAAAAAAATTCAGGCGCCCGCTCCGGGACCGGCTGTTCCGGCGCCTGCTGGCAGCGACCCTGCCCTATCCGGCCCGGTTCCGGTTGCTGCTGTTCTTCTCCATGTTGCTCCTGCCCGTCAGGCGCCTGCTGCCCCGGCGCTTCCATGGCGCACTGAAACTCCGGCCGCCGGCAACCCGGAACAAGCTAATGAAAGAGGACAGGGATCAGGCCAGGACCGGAAAAGCCGTGGGCCTTGTCGCCGGTTGCGTGCAGCAGGTAATCGGCAAGGATATCAATTCAGCCAGTATCCGCCTGCTGGAGCGCCGGGGCTGGCGCGTCCACCTGCTGCCGGAACCGGCCTGCTGCGGCGCAGTCGAACACCACCTGGGTAAACAAGCCCTGGCGGAAAAACGCTTCCGGCAAAACATCACTGACTGGATACAACACGTTGATGAACACGGACTCGAGGCCTTGATCGTCAATGCCTCCGGTTGCGGAACCATGCTCAAGGACTACGGCCACCTGTTTCGCCATGATGAGTCCCTGGCTGCTGCTGCCGGTAAAATCAGCGGCATGACCCGGGATATAGCGGAATTTTTGTCCGAGCAGCATGGTGTGACCGACAACGGCGAAATGGAGCAGGTCCGTGTCGCCTACCAGAGTCCCTGTTCCATGCAACACGGCCAGAAAATCGACTCACAACCGCTGACCCTGTTGCAGCAAGCCGGCTTCAAGGTACAGGAACTGCCGGAGAAATACATGTGCTGCGGTTCGGCCGGCACCTACAATATCCTGCAACCGGCGATCGCCGCTGAACTGGGGGAAAGAAAAGCGGTCTATATTGAACAGGCAGACGTAGACGTCGTGGCCAGCGGCAACATGGCCTGCATGATGCACCTGCGGCAATTCACCGATGTCCCCTTTGTACATACGGCAGAACTGCTCGACTGGGCATCAGGCGGCCCCAAGCCGTTTTAGAACTGCAAACCATATATCAACCAGGAGTGAACCATGAACAACCCGGTAAACATCACCGTCTTCCGCTGGGCCGGCGCCTGGGGTCCCTTCAAGGTCAAGATCCCCTGTGGGGAATGCGCCTTGACCAAGGACATTATCCAGGACTGTATGGATACGGACCTGGCAGGAATAGATGTCGAACTCGACATGCGCGACTGGCTCACGGAATGGTGGAAGCCCCTGCCCAGGGGAGGCTGGCATGCCCCGATTGTGCTGGTTAACGACAGGATCATATCCCAGGGAGCGGCCTTGAACCGGGGCGTACTGACCCAGTCAGTCATTGAGCAAGCAACGGGCAACTCACCGGTACAGGGTAACCACGCATACGGCAAGACCACCTGCCCGCACTGCGTGCGCGCCAAGGGATACCTGGAACAGGCGGGTGTTGACTACCGCTACCACGACGTGGTCAAGGACCCCCGGGCGCTGTATGAAATGCTGGCGCGGGTAAAACCCATCATCGGCCCCAAAACCCCGGTCACGGTACCGCAGATCTGGCTGGACGGCAGCTACGTGGGCGGCGCGGACGAATTGAAGGGCATCCTGGACCTGCCCGAGGTGGAATCGAACCCGGACCGGGGGCAGTGTTCGCTATCCCCCGCCCGTTGAAGGTTATCAGGCTGTTGAAACCGGAAAAATTCAATGGGTAAGTCACACCGGCCCGTCGTAGCTGATGACGATAATCCCGGCCTGTTCCAGGCTGTCTGCAGGTTTGTCCCCATGATTGCCGCTTACTCCATTCGCCACCTGACGGTGGGCGCCCTGGTCCGGAACAAGTTGAAGAGGCTCGAAGCAAGAGGGGAGAAATGGATCATAGAAGAGGAGCGGGACTGACTGGATGAAACTCCATTCAAAAGCGCCGGAAGAAGCGACTGTCGGCTACCGGAACCCGCCCGCATCCGGAAATGCCATCAACGGCCTCGGGGAAAAGGAATTCAGGCGCGCCAGTTACATATTTCATTCCAACGGGAAATCCGGCCCCCTGCCCTTTGACAAAATGCAGGAGGTGTTCAGGTACAGCAATCCCGCCAGGATGCTGCCGATGATCATCCAGGCTGCCTGGGCAACATTCAGGCCCCAGGGGAAACTCAGCGACAAGAGACAGAACGTGACCGATGCTGAGAAAATGACCCGGCAGATAAAGGAAAAAGCGCAGGAACTCGGCGCCGGTATTGTCGGGATCTGCGAACTGAAAGACGAGTACCTGGTTGAAGGAGAAAAAAGCAAATATCGTTTTGCCATAGCACTGGGTCTGCCCATGGACAGGGAAAAAATGCTGCAGGTGCCGGGGCATACCAGCGCCATGGAAGTCCAGAGAGTATATATAAAGGCCTCTTACCTGACGGTTGACCTGGCCCGGCACATCCGCTCCCTGGGCTGGCCTGCACAGGGCCTGCCGGTTAACAGCAGCAGTGAATACCTGCATATCCCCATCGCCATCGCCGCCGGTATCGGTGAACTGGGTAAGCATGGCTCACTCATCTGCAAGGAATACGGCTCCAATTTCAGGCTCACCACGGTGGTAACCGACCTGCCGCTGGTAGCGGATGCGCCGGTGGATATCGGTGTAGACGATGTCTGCATGACCTGCCAGGCCTGCAGCAAAGCCTGTCCGCCCGACGCAATTTATTCCGACAAGCAATGGGTGCGAGGTACGAAAAAGTGGTACGTAGATTTCGATTTATGCACCCCCTACTTCTGCAGTACTTACGGATGCGGGATCTGCCTGGAAGTCTGCCCCTGGTCGGAACCGGGCCGGGGGCCGGGCTTGTCTGAAAGATTGTTGGCGCTGCGCCGGAACAACAGCGAGTGACGGGGGGAGGAAGAAAATGGTGCCGGGGCGGGAAAAAAAAGTATCAAGCGCCCGTGTCTCTTCTGAGACAGGTTCAACCTTACGCGCTGACCTGCTTCTGTCTAATGGAAATATTATCACCCTCGACAGTGTTTCCAGCACAAGCGAAGCGGTGGCAATACGTGGTTCAAAGATAGTGGCGGTAGGTACAACTGCAGACCTGGAAGCACGCGTTGCCCCGGACACCCGCCGGATAAATTTGCAGGGTCAAACACTCCTGCCCGGGTTCTTTGACACCCACGCTCACATGGATCGGGAAGGATTAAAGACCCTGGGTGGTGAGTCACTGATTGGCGCCAATTCGGTTTCGGCAATTGTCGAGCGTGTTGCAGCAGCGGCAACCAGGGCAAAGCCGGGTGAGTGGCTCGTCTTCATGCCCATGGGTGGACCGCCTTTCGACTATGTAAACAATCCCTCAATGCTTGAGGAAGGACGTTTTCCCAATCGTTATGATCTGGATGAAGTCGCACCCGATAATCCGGTTTTCATTCGCGGCGTCTGGGGTTGGTGGGCCCGTCCTCCCTTTCCGGCAGTTGCGAACAGTGAAGCCTTGCGCCGCTGTGATATCAGCGCTGCTTCAGTTGATCCCTATAATATAAAAATTGTTCGCGACCCCAGTGGTTTACCAACCGGTCTTTTCCTTGAAACCAACCGGACTTCCTTACTCGAGTACACATTGTTTCGTAATGTTCCCCGCTTTACCTATGAAGATCGACTGGAATCGGTGCGTCGCAGTTCTGAAATTTACAGCAGTTTAGGTACCACATCAGCATACGAGGCACATGGTCTTACACCCGAGTTATTACGCGCCTATCGAGAAATTGATGAGCGAGGTGAACTCTCGGTGCGTATGTCTGCAGCAGTGAGCCTCCCTACCTCTTCCATGAATCGCAGCCGGCTTATTGATGTTCTGGATCAATGGGCGCCTGCGGCAGGTGGCCGCGGTATGGGGAGCGGCAACTTTCGTATCTCCGGCGTTACCCTCGACCATTCCGATCCAAACATAGCTGCAATCATCGCAAGGGATTATCCCTACGTTCAATGGGCTGGAAATTTCGAGCAGGGTATTACAAGTTCAGAATTTGTTGAAATCGGCATTGCAGCCGCGCAGCGCAAGCTGCGATTGAATTTCCTGATTGCTACAACACCTTATCACAGTGTTGACGGCACCCTTGACATGCTCGAGCAAATTGATAAACAGGCGCCGATTAGAGATTTACGCTGCGTTGGCTTTCACCTGATTAATGCAAGCGCACAACAACTTCGCAGAATTCGGGAGCTCGGATTGATCATTACCATCACGCCGTCATTCATTTATTCACATGCGGCTGAACTCCATCTGCATAAGCTGGGTCAGGACGCCTGCCCCATTCGCGAGGTACTCGATGCAGGTATCCCTGTAACACTGGGTTCGGACAATGTACCCCCCTCGATGTTTTTCACCGCCTGGGAAGCACTGGTACGCTGGGATGAAACCGGACAACAACACCTGGGTAATTCTCGCCTGGAACGTGAGGAAGTATTACGCCTTTGCTGTCAAAGTCCCCATTACATTAACTGGGAAGAAGACAACCGGGGAGTCATTGCACCGGGCATGGCGGCGGAGCTTATGGTTTTCGATGCCGATCCGCTGACCTGTGACCTAGACCTTTTGCCTCAACTGACACCGCTATTGACGGTGGTTGACGGCCGCATCGTGCACGATGCGCGCTCTGGTATTCCATCGATTTGAATACGCAGGTAAATCTATAACAACCATCGTGCAAATCGCTCGACTTCGTTACAAACAACTTCTATACTAGCCGGCAGGTCCATTAATTGGGAGTTGCTCCATGTCTCAATCCACTATATTACGCGGAGGTCAGGTAATCGATCCGTCCCAGGGTCTGAACAGGTTTACCGATCTCACTATAACTGACGGCAAGATTGCCGCCATTGGTGATTCCGAGTTAAGCGCAGATGCCGACGTTGTTGATGTCTCCGGTCTGATCGTCACCCCTGGTTGGGTTGACATACACGTCCATGCCTATGGCGACCTCGGCTTCGCCTATCCCGATTACATCGGCATCTATGGGGGTGTCACAACGTTTGTCGATGCCGGTGGACCTGGTTTTGGCGCCTTCCCGGAATTCAAGGCCTTGATGACCGATGCCACCGTTACCGATCTGTATTGCGGCCCGTATGTGCGGCCGCTGGGTATCGTCACCTCGGCCTATATTGAAGGTGATGTCCGCACTTTAGGCGCATGGGATATTGCGGCCTGGCTCGACATCGTCGATGAGAATCGTGACACATTTGCTTATTTGAAGCTCGGCGCCTTTGGTGACCATGATTGGGGGCCGCTACGAATGGGCAAAGGCGCGGCTGAGATTCTCGAGTTGCCTACCTATACCCATATCGGTGACTTCCAGGTTGCGCCCAGGCGCGACACTACCGGGCCTGCCTTCGAGGTCGCTCAGCGCGGTGACATGATTACGCATATATATCATGGCAATCCCGGCACAATATTGGACGAGGACGGTAAAATCCGGCGTGAAGTTCGATCCGCTGAAAAGCGCGGGGTGTTATTCGATATCGGCATGGGCTCAACAAATTTTTCTTTTGATATTGCTGAAAAAGCCATCGCCCAGGACTTGCTGCCTCACACCATCAGCTCAGACTTGCAACAATTCAACGTAATGAATCCGGTGAAATCTTTCACTAATGTGCTGACCTGCATGTTGGCACTGGGACTCGAGCTTGAACAAATCATCGAATACATCACCATCGCGGCGGCTCGCGCCATTAACATTGATGATCACGCAGGCAGCCTGGCGGTTGGGAGGCCGGCGGATGTCAGTGTGATGAAAATTGAAGACGGCGATTTTGAAGTGGAAGATTGTGAGCAACAAACCCGCAAGACCGACCGCCAGATCCTGCCGGTGATGGCATTCAAACGCGGTGTGCGCTACGACTGCGATGTAACCCTGGCCCGCAACGAACGCAACTGGCTGCCGATGATGGATGAAGACGTTATTCCGCAACGCGCCGCCACTCTGGAACCTGGTCAAAGGGCCTTCCTGGACACGCTGGCCGCTGATCTTGCCCGGTTAAACTGGGACGCTACAAAGGTTGATCTCGACGTCGCCACCCGGGTCCAGGAATGTTTCTTCGGGACACGCGACAAAGTCGGCTTGCCGCTTGCGGACGCCTTGACCGCCACCTATAAATGTTTCCTGGAAGAACCGTTCACTTACCAGATTGGATTATTTCTTACCCGCATTGAACGTGGCTTTGCCATAGACCGAATCCAGCAGGTGGGAGGCGGATTCCAGAAGGCCGCCTAGGCGGAGCGTTTTGTATGGGTGAAGGAGAGTGGCATGATCTCCGGGAGATCGACGCAGAGGAGTCGGAATTCCCGGTAGCAACCACGGTTGACGGTGAAGACATCGTCATTTTCCGGATCGGTGACGATTACCGTGGCGCCCAGCGTTTGTGTCCGCATAAAGATGGCGACTTTGTCCGTCGCGGCAAAGTCATGGGTAATGGCAAAATGCTCCGCTGCGAACTCCACGGCTTCATATTCAATCTTGTTTCCGGCAAAGGCGTGAATGCCGGACCACAATGTATCGATATCTTTGAGATCAAGCGTGATGGTTCCCGCCTTCAGGCCCGCAAGAAACTAAAATAGAAAGGCGTCCGTCCCTTGTATCAAGGGTATACCTCCGTCTACAACAACCAGTGGGTGGTGGGTTGATTCAAACGGAGTCGACCATACACTTCCTTGATAATCTCTTCATGATTGGCCTCATGCATGGTCATGGCATTAATATCACGATATAGCCGTTGCATAGGAGAGCGTTCACTCAATGATGAACCACCGGAGTCCTGGAACAGGATGTTGACGACTTCCCGGCATAGATGCATGGCATGGACACCGAACAACCTGATGCGCGCCCGGTCCTGTGCACTCATTACCTTTTCACTATGCACAGCCCCGTCAAAACACAGATCACAGGCACGATCTGTCAACAGGATAGCGGATTCCAGTTTAGCCGTAACATCACCCAGGATTCGGTGGGTTGAGGGTAATTCTTTTTTTGGAATGTCAGCGGTATACACCATGGGTCTCGCCGAGCGGTTTTGAATCAGGTCTTCATGAAATTCCAGTGCTGCGACTGCGGCGCCGACGGTAGTCCCTGCCCCCAATGAGACCGGCATAATCGCACCGAATGGTGCGCGGTACAACAATGGTCTTGACCTGCCGCATTTGTGCACCAGGGCAGTTTCCGCCTTCATCATCCTGTGATCAGGCACAAAGTACTCGTCCTGCTTCAACTTGACACTGTTACTGCCGGTCGCTTTAAGACCGGCCACATACCAATCATCATTAATTTCAATGTCCTCAGGCGGCACCATGAAAAACGCCTTGTCGTGTCCCGGCGGTAGTCCGGGTAGATGCGCACCCAACAGAAACCAGTCCGCGTTATGGCAACCGGAGCCAAATGGCCAAACGCTGTTCTTTAAAACAAAACCACCATCGACTTTTGTTGCCGTAGTGCGGTCCGGAAGAATACCCGATATCCCGGCATTGGGATCAGCGCCAAACACTTCTTCCTGGGCCTGCTCCGGAAACAGCGCCATCAAATAGGTATGACAGGACATCACGCTATACACCCAACTGGATGAGGGGCAAGCCTTGGAAAGTTCAGCCGCAATGCGCCAAAAATAACGCGGATGCAATTCATAACCACCATGGCGCACCGGTACATAGGCGCGGAACAGGTCTGCTTGTTTCATTGCCCGGAACGACTCCGCATGGATATGGCGTTGCTGCTCTGCCTCTCCTGCCCGCTCCCGCAAGCCGACGGCGACGCCCCTGGCCCGGTCGATAAGTGTATTGGCTAATTCTTCCTGGTCTTTGACGGTGGTATCCATGATGCTTTAACTCAACTGTTATTGTGACTACCGTCGCAGAGGTAGCCCTTACCGCTTCGTTTACAACCGCATAACCAGAGGGATTCGGTTTGCTTGAGTTCGAATTTTACCGGCGTAAAATCGCTGCCTTTATGGGAACCGTCGCAAAAAGGCTGGTTGTCAGAACGACCACAGCTACACCAGAAATAAGTCCCCGCTTCAATTTCGACCCCATAGGGACCATTTTGTGGGCATTGTGCTTCGCTCATGTTTTTCACCTGTTTTTACATAATGTTATCGGCAAATACTAAATCAAAATCCATTAATTCGCTAACAAAAACCGAACCCGCACTTGCGCCGTCCCTGGCGGTCGAGCTTAAGCCGCGGCCGGCAGGCGTTGCCTGTTGTGAGGAGCGGTAAGGTCCTGCACCGGTCCGCGCGGCACGATCGCGGGACGACCGTACCAGGCTTTTTCCAGCGAGTAGTACTGGCGTTTCGCGTCTTGGATATCCAGAAGTTCCGCGATCCCGTCGATTTGATAAAGCTCCCGCAGGTAGTTGCTCAAATTCGGATAATCCGCGATACGCCGCAAGTTACATTTGAAGAAACTGAAATATGCAGCATCGAAGCGCAGCAGTGTGGTGTAGAGTCGCCAATCGGCCTCTGTCAGGCGCTCGCCGATCAAATAACGCTGGTTACCGAGACGCGCCTCCACCTTATCCAGGGTTGCAAACAAGGCCGCTACCGCGCCGTCGTATGCATCCTGGGTCGTTGCGAATCCGCACTGATAAACGCCATTGTTTACGTTTGTGTATATTTCAGCGTTCAGCTCGTCGATGTCGTTCCGCAGGTCTTCCGGATACAGGTCAAGAGCGGGATTACCGGCAAAGTCATTAAAGGCACTGTTGAACATACGCAGAATTTCGCAAGATTCGTTGTTGACGATGGTCTCCCGCTGCTTGTCCCAAAGCACCGGAACGGTCGGGCGCGCGCTGCATCTGGGATCCGCACGCAAATAAATCTGGTAGAGATGTTTTGCCCCGTAGAGCGGATCCGGCTCTGCCCGCGGCTCGGCGCCGGGTTCGGCAAAGCACCATCCGTTCTCAGTCATCTCGGGAACCATGCGCGTCACCGAGATCACGTCTTCCAATCCTTTCAAGCGCCGCACAATCAACGTGCGGTGGGCCCACGGGCAAGCAGCAACCACATACAGGTGGTAACGCCCGGGTTCGGCCGGGAACCCGTCCTCACCGCTCGGTCCGGCTGCTCCGTCCGGCGTCACCCAGCTTCGAAACGTACTGTCCTTGCGGACAAATTTTCCACCGTGCTCTTCCGTTTCGTGATGATCGCCCGAATGCCAGACACCGTCTACAAGAATACCCATCGCCTCAATCCTCCACGCTATGTTGCATCATACAACTCGAACCGCATGAAGCTGAGTCGAGCCCCTTACCTGGATTAGAAATAGTTATAACGTGCCCGGATCCCCCACCACCGCGGCTTATAGTAACCTACCGTCGTGCACCCGCATAGCGTCGATAAGTCGAAACCGGTGAACATGGCACGCTCATCGGCAACGTTCTCGACGAACGCCGAGAATTC
Source organism: Gammaproteobacteria bacterium (assembly GCA_965207165.1). Lineage (GTDB taxonomy): Bacteria > Pseudomonadota > Gammaproteobacteria > Eutrophobiales > Eutrophobiaceae > JAAXHV01. The sequence continues at coordinate 1,218,539 of OZ242265.1, forward strand.
CCAACGCTCATCGACGCTGGTCCAGTGTGCCCGCACATCGCCCATCACGTACGACGGCATCCTCTGCGCGTCGAAGTTGCGGATATTCTGGTAACGATGTGCCGCATAGTCAAATTCCGCCTGTAGGGCGACAGTGCCGCCGGCCAATGAGTCCGGCCACTCGTAGCGTGCCAGACCACTGAGTTGCACGTCCGGCGTGAAAGCCGGATCGACATCCCGCTCCACGTTCGGCGCGACCGCAAGGTTCTCGACTTCAGCATCGATGTAGGATGCGTTGAACATGATCGTGAAGTTGTCGACAGGGCTTGACAGCAGCTCGAGTTCCACGCCCTTGTAAGTCGCGTCGTTGTTGAAAATGGCGCCCGACGCACCAATGAACAGAAAGGCCTGGTAATCGGAATAATCATAATAGTACGCGCTGGCGTTCAGCCGGGTACTGCCGCCGAACAGCGTGGCCTTGAACCCGCCCTCGTAGGCCAGCAGCACCTCGGAATCGTAGGGGAACTGCTCGTCGGCGAGCCGGGCCTGGCCGGCGTTCACCGGACCGTTGAAACTGCCGGCCTTGACGCCGCGATTGACGCCGAAATACAGCAGCCAGTCATCATTGGGCCGGTAATTGAGCTGGGCCTTGCCCGTCCACATTGTCTCGCTGGTGTTGTCCGAATACGGCGCGAACTCGATCACCAGCGGAACGCGCTTGTCGAACTCGACGCGGAAATCGTCCAGGTTCCCGTAAAACTCGTTCACGAAGTCGTAGTCCTTGTCTTCGAACACCACCCGGGCGCCGAGAACGAGTTCAAACTGGTCCGTGAGTTCGACGTCCATCTGGCCGAAAATCGAGTAGGAATTCGTCTCCAGATCGACGATGTTGTTGGAGGCGACCGCTCCGGGGTACCGGTCGCCGCCCGGCTGATAGGGAGCCACGCCGAACGGGTTGAAAAACGACAGGAGAAACGGCGTCAAGGCAGTGGTTAACGGCCCGCCTTCGGAGAAGTCGAATGCGTTCCGGTCGTTGGTTTCCATCCATAGATAGTACAAACCGGCGACGTAATCGACGCGACCGAACTGGCCGTTCAGGCGCAACTCCTGGGCGAAGTTGTCGGCAGTGGTATCGCGTGAGATGGCCCCTTGCGCGACCGGAGAACCCTCAACGTCGATCGATTCGCGCATCAGAAAATGCATGTAATGCGAAACCGATGTCAGGGTCATATCTTCGCTGATATCCCACGTAATCTTCGCGGTGACGCCTTCGGTTTCATTCCGGTTGAAGTCATCGGACGTCATGTCGCTGGAAATATCGAAACCATCACCATCGGGATCGATGTGTCCCCAGAAGTCACCGCCCACTACGGGACGCACGGCATCAGACCGGCCGTAGAGCGGAGGACCCGGAAAGAACTCGCCGTCGGTCAGGCTGATGGGCAGGCAACCGCCAGTGTCGCCGTTTATCACTTCACAGCCGAGCGGATCGTCCGCAGCGAAGATACTGTTGATGGTGTCATCCAGAGCGCCATCGCCATCACTGTCGATGCGCACCCCCGTGGTCGCAATGTGCTGGTTGGGGGAGGTACTGATCTTCGCGCGCCCGGCGAAACCGGAAACCAGAAACTGGACGTTATCGGTAAGGTCGAATTCCAACTGGCCGCGCAGCGCCCATTGATTGTCGTTCCAAACGTCGTCTGCATCGCTGGTCGCCGAGCCAAACCACGGCGGACTGCCGGGGCCGGCCGGATTATCTATCGCATCCAATGGGTAGACATTGTTAAGGATGGGATCGTGACGCTTATACATGCCCGACAGCCGTGCGCGAACCCGGTCGCTGAGACTGCCACTGATCGCACCCTCGGCGTTAAAGGTATTCTCGCGACCGTAGGTCAGATCGAGAAAACCTTCGCTCTCCTCCGTGGGCTTCTTGGTGTGGTAAGCGACCGCACCACCGGTAGCGTTACGTCCGAACAGCGTCCCTTGCGGACCCTTCAGGATCTCGACGCGTTCGAGGTCGAAAGCCGCGAAGACATTACCCTGGCGAAATCCGATATAGCCTTCGTCGACGTAGGTAGCATTCGGGTTCTCGGCAAAATCGGCGAAGTCGTTCTGGGTGACACCGCGAATCGTGAACTCGCGGGTCTGTCCGGCACTACTACCGGATACAAATACGCCGGCGCTCATGAAGGCGACGTCGGTACTCTCGGTCACCCGCAGTTCTTTGAGCTGCGCGCTACTGAACGCGCTGATGGCGATGCCGACGTCCTGCACGTTCTGCTCGCGCTTCTGCGCCGTGACGATGATTTCTTCCAGCGTCTCGGCGCCGGCAGAATACGCAACCACGGCGATTATTGTGGCGACAAACATGCTGATAACGCGTGAGCGGATCGTGCGTTGAGTCATTACTAAGACCTCCCCCTAATTCGTTTAACTGCCCTATAGTAATGCCGTTTTCGCTGACCTTCAATAAAATCCAATAAAAATCCATCGAAACACGATGATCCCTGCCGTGACCGTATTCACGTTCACACCAGCACGCCCGGGGTCAGGTTTCAGCAGGCTCCTTCGGAAAGCGGATGAACATCACCGCCAGCGCGGCCAGAACAAACGGTATGGCAAACAGGCTGAAATTCAGGGCGCGCGAATACCCTGGCACCATCAGCAGTCCGCCTATAATGGGGCCGATGATGGCGCCTGCACGGCCCATACCCTGACCCCAACCGACACCCGTGGCGCGCAATTCAGTCGGGTAAAGGCGCACGCCCGCCGCCACCATGCCGATGAGGCCGGCCTGGCTGAAAAACCCCAACACGCCGATCAACGTCAACAATATCGCCAGCGGCGGCGTCAACACACCGAATGCCACCATGAACACAGCTGAAGCCACTTGAAAACCAATAATGACCCCGGCCAGGCGATAGCGGGTGAACAGCGATCCAAGGACGATGATGCCGACCAGACCGCCGAGGTTGTAAACCGTGCCCGCCAGTATGTAATGCTGCTCCGGGTGACCCATGTCCTTGACAATTGCCGGGACGAAGCCCAGCAGAAAATACACGGTGGCATAGACCATGAAAAAGCCCATCCAGAGTCCCAGGGTGGAGCGCCGGCGGTTTTCGACGAGCAGGTTGCCGACGCCCAGGCCGCTACGTTTTTCGGCGGTGGCGGCGGGGAGTTCCTCCAGCTGCGGGCGACCGAGTCGGCGGAGCAGTCGGTTTGCCTGCGCCAACGCGCCGGGGGGCTGTTTTTTCAGCAGGAATTCCAGAGACTCCGGTAACATCACGAATGCGACCGGCAGCATGATGCCGGTAACCGCCGCGGCAGCGATGAACATCGCCCGCCAGCCGTACTCGGGCACGATGTACGCGGCTACGACGCCGGTGAGCATAGCGCCCACGGCATAGCCGGCGCCGATCATCGACACGACGAAATGCCGGTAGCGTGGTGGCGAGTATTCCGCACCAATGGTCGACAGAGTCGGTCCTGCCAGGCCGATCCCAAGTCCGACGATGAAGCGCAAGGCCAGCAACTGCGCAATCGAGGTGACGAAGGCCGTGAGCAACATGCTCGAGGCAATGATTGTGACCGCCGCCAGCACTGCCCGGCGCCGGCCGATGATGTCGGCAAATGGCGTGAGGAAAAACGAACCCATGGTCATGCCGGCGACGCCCGCGCTGAAAATATAGCCGTAGGTGCCCTTGGTGATGCCCCATTCTTCGATTATCTGCGGACCGGCGTAAGCCACCACCAGCACGTCCATGCCATCGATGATTTGCAGCACGAAACACACGGCAATTGCCGCGAAATGTGTACTCGTAAACGCTTCCGGTGATTTCCCCACCAAGTGCTCCCCCTGTAGACGTTTCAGAAAACGAAAACTTAAATTACGATTTTTAGTGATAACATAACTAAAATACTTATTCATATATATTTCAGATCGTTTCTATAGAAACCAGAGAATCTTCATATTTCACGACCACGTAAATGAAGGCAGATAATAACAACAGCACTTTTGTCTGGCGAGAGATGGATCAGGAATCGCTGGATGCTGCCTATGAACAAAGTAACTATGCATCTAATTTGCAGGAAGTGGTTGATCGCTATCAATCGAACAGCGAAAAAGCCAGACATGAGACAGGTGAGCCAAAGCGATTTCAATATGGTCCAAAAGACATAGAACAATTGGATGTATATAGCACTGCAAAACGTAATGCTCCGATTATCATCTTTATTCATGGAGGCGCCTGGCGCATTGGCTTTGCCAACGATTACGCCTTTCCCGCTCCCCTGTTCACAAACGCCGGGATACATTGGATAGCAATAGACTTTGATTCCGTGTTGGATGTTGAGGGAGACTTGATGGTATTAGCCGGACAAGTAAGACGTGCTATTGCCTGGGTCTATAATAACGCAAACAAATTCAGCGGGAATAAAGACAATATCTACCTTTGTGGCCATTCTTCAGGCGCACACCTGACTGCTGTTTGCCTGACAACAGACTGGCAATCCGGGTTTAATTTACCTGCTGACATAATCAAAGGCGGACTGTGTTGCAGTGGCATGTATGACCTCGAACCGGTAAGGTTGTCTTCACGCAGTGAATATCTGAATATCACGGAGGAAACGGAAAACAAATTAAGTCCGCAGCGACATTTGGACAAGTTATCTGCACCAGTCATTATCAGTCATGGCACCAATGAATCACCGGAGTTTGTTCGTCAATCCAACGAATTTGCACAGGCTATTGAAAACGTCAACAAGACTGTGGACTATGTAATCGGGATTGATTTAAACCACTTCGAGATATTGGAAACATTGGCTGAGCAAAGTGGGTTGCTTGCGATGTCACTTTTAAAAATGGTTCAAAAGAATTCAGAATAAACAAATCAGCTTGCCATGACGTACAAAAACAAATATAGTGTACGTCATGAATACAAAGATTACACTGCGAATGGACGAGTTGCTTATTAAAACGGCCAAATCTGAGGCCGCCCGGCGCGGCAAATCCGTCTCGCAAATGGTGGGTGAGTTTTTTGCTCACCTTGGAAATTCCGGGCAAGAAGCCGACAATGAACTTCCTCCCGTTACCGCAGCACTGTTGGGCGTACTCAAAGGACAGGACATTGACGAGTCTGCTCACAAACAACACCTGCGCGAGAAATACCTCTGAAAGTACTGGTCGACACAAACGTGGTGCTCGACCTCCTGTTGGCCAGAGAACCGTTCGTGCAATCCGCCGCTAATATCTTTGCCCTGACTGAGCAATCAGAACTGGAGTCCTACTTGTGTGCCACCACCGTCACGACGGTTGACTACCTGTTATCACAGGTATTGGACAAGTCCGAGGCCCGCGCTGCTTTGCATCGGTTGCTGGAGTTGTTTGAAATAGCGCCGGTCAATCGACCTGTCATTGAAGAGGCGCTCGGGAGCCGAATAGAGGACTTTGAAGATGCCGTAATAGAGCAATCTGCGCACCTCGTCGGTGCACAGGCGATAATCAGTCGGGACACGAAGGGGTTTAAACGCTCAATCGTGAAAGTTCTTGACCCGACGGAATTGCTTGCGTTCCTGGAGGCTGGGTGAGTCTTGAATTTGAGGGCGTGGCCTACAAGCCGCTTACGTATGCTGTCAGCTTCTCCGACAACCTCCGGGGACCGGGCTTATCTGGAAGATTGTTGACTCTGCGCCGGACCAACAGCGAGTGACAGGGAGAGGAAGAGAATGGTGCCCGGGGCCGGACTCGAACCGGCACGGAGTTACCCCCGAGGGATTTTAAGTCCCTTGTGTCTACCAATTCCACCACCCGGGCCTTGCTGTAGAGAAAAATGGAGGCTGGGGTCGGACTCGAATATCCAGCCAACTGGTTGATATATAAATCTTTTATTTTAGCAATATCAGAAAATACCAACGAAGATACCAACAGCATTTTCTATTGATTTCGTGCATTTTTAGGAATCGAACTGCACTATTCAGTTCCTTGATTTTTCTTTAATCAGTTCCTGTACGTTCAAGGATTTCAACTAAATTCTCACCAAGTTTCCCTATAAATACTTTTGTTTCACAATTGGTGTTATTTCATCTTTTTCAGTGTTTCGTTCATTTCAATCAGTTGATCCTAAACAGTGCTCATATCTGGGCTATGATACGCAATACTTATTCCCATTGTGTTTCTACATTAATGTTTATAAGGTGCTAAATAATACCATAGAGGGTCGATCTAAGGAAAACCCCCAAAATAGAGGAACAAGACGTAGTCCCCGATTGATACGTTGCTTGCAAAAAAAATGACGGTAGTTATCGATACAATTCAGCATAATAATTCTGTTCCCACTGATAGCGCATTCAAGGGAAGAAGGCAGTAAGTGATAGTCGAAATTATTGTTCAAGCTTAACGCCGACTTGATTTTCTATAGCTGGGAATCTTGCGCCATGTGGATAAATATTTTGCCATCAAGCGCGCATTCTGTACTGTCGCGTCTGAAAAATAACATAAAATTATCCGCGTCCGTGAATGAGCAAGCTATGCTTCCTAGAAATAAATCTGGTCAATCATCACCCCAGGATATTCATCCACAGACGATAATCTTATTCGAATTCTAATTTCAGCAACTCATCATCTAGCAGTCTGTTGGACTTGGCTGCTAGGATTGTGTTTACAGATCATCACTCAGGCTTTTTCCTCGCGACACGGGGTGATTACGCGTAATTGAACAGTTCCACCGCGATGCCGAAAATGTGCCGGAGGATGAAATCGCCGGTAGCGTTTTCACCCATGCGACCAGTCGGAAACCTGGTTTGCGCATCAAATAAATCATCCAGCAGACTCCGGTCCAGTCCCTCGATAACCGGATAGCTCATGCCAGGAAAAAGTTCACCAAGATTGAAAACAAGGTTTCTGCCGGCCTGCAACAGGTCACAGGGCATTGATTGCAACCCGGCTTCCTCGCTATGAAGAGTAACTACCAAATTGGTATGTTCTCCTTGATCCCATAGCAAACGATATCCGGTCTCAAAGGCGTATCGAAATTCGACAGGGTCATTAAAATCAAGCAGATCGAAGCCGCGTGCCCGCAATTCCGATAACAGCTTTTCCTCGGTGAACAAATTATCCGGGTCTGCGATGAGAGTCAGTTTACTGAGGCCCGGAATCAATTCGTTTAGAATAGTATCTCGCCAACTACTCATTCGCTATTGCTATACGTATTGTATCAAACCAGGAGCTTATTCTTCAACTCAATTTGTTTCAATAATTCTGGCATTAATCAATTCTTTCAGAAGGAGAAAATCTTCAGGTTGCATACTCACCTCCTTCCGTAGGATATCCTTCACTACTTCATTGATTTTAGGGGGGGCTTCAAGGGGATTCTGTCAGATGTGAGCACCTGAAAATCGCTAGAGTTTATCACCTGCACCAAAACTTTTTTCCTTTGATCATATCGGCCCATTTGCCTTGGCCCTGAACAAGGAATAAGAATAAACTTGCGGCAGCGCGTACTCTCATATTGAATAACCTATGGTAGTCAAAACATTGCCTTCTGTTCGTCATGCTGGCGCCCGCCATTGTTCGTAATTCCGGCGAAAGCCGGAATCCAGTAAACTATTGACACTTATTATGGATATTAGGACAAAATTAATCGCAGAGTTCATTTAAACGGACATCAGATCAATGCCGCGCATTTTCGATAATATAAAACAACACCTACGTCCAGTATTAGCCGAGACTATTAAAATTTCCGAACGCGCAGACTTCTGTGTCGGCTATTTCAATCTACGCGGCTGGCGTACACTCGATGAATACGTTGAAAGATGGAAAGGCGGCGAAAATCATTGCTGCCGTCTCCTTGTCGGTATGCAACGACTGCCCCATGACGAACTTCGAATAGCAAAAATTCTCTCCGGTAATCAAGAAAGGCTGGATAATCAGACGGCATCTCAATGGAAACGTGTGCTGGCACAAGAGTTTCGTGAACAATTGACAATAGGAGCACCCACCAATGAAGATGAAGCCGGTTTACGAAGATTAGCGCGACAGATCAAAGCAAAAAAGCTTGTGGTTAAACTGTTTCTTAAACATCCTCTCCATGCCAAGCTTTACTTGCTGTTTCGTCCTGACCCCATTAATCCAATAGTAGGATACCTGGGAAGCAGCAATCTGACATTATCAGGATTGTCTCTTCAGGGCGAACTTAACGTGGACGTGCTCGACCACGATGCTTGCCAAAAGCTGTCAAATTGGTTCGAAGATAAGTGGGATGACCGATGGTGTGTTGATATTTCAAAAGAACTTATCGAGATAATCGAGGAAAGTTGGGCTAGAGAGGAACTGATACCGCCTTTCCATATCTACATCAAAATTGCTTATCACTTAGCGCAGGAAGCCAGAGCCGGCCTGACTGAATTTCGTATTCCAAAAGACTTTGGCAATAAACTTCTGAACTTTCAAACGGCGGCAGTAAAAATAGCAGCATACCATCTCAACCGGCGGGGCGGTGTCATCATAGGCGACGTTGTCGGACTGGGTAAAACACTCATGGCAACTGCACTCGCAAGAGTGTTTGAAGACGATCATGGACTTGAGACACTGATCATTTGCCCAAAAAACCTTGTCCCCATGTGGGAAGACTACCGGGATCAGTATCGAATGCGCGCGCGCGTCCTATCGCTCAGTAGAGTGATAAATGAACTCCCCAAGTTACGTCGTTTTCGCCTCGTAATAATTGATGAAAGCCATAACCTGAGAAACCGGGAAGGAAAACGATATCGAGCAATCCACGAATATATTGCTGAAAACGAAAGTAAATGCATCTTGCTCTCCGCAACTCCATACAACAAAACGTACCTCGATCTATCCAGTCAGCTCCGCTTGTTCGTGCTTGATGATCAAGATTTGGGAATACGTCCGGAACGCCTGCTGCGGGAGATTGGTGAGACCGAGTTCATACGAAGACACCAGGCGCACGTTCGTTCCATTGCGGCGTTCGACAAGTCAGGGTATGCCGACGACTGGCGGGAACTCATGCGCCTGTATCTTGTGCGCCGCACTCGTAGTTTTATCCAGGATAATTATGCTATAACAGATCCTGAAAACGGGCGGAAATATCTCACTTTCGAGGATGGGGCAAGATCTTATTTTCCTGTTCGCGTACCAAAAACTGCCCGTTTCACTATTGACAATCAATACTCGCGACTCTTTACTGACAATGTGATTCTTGCCATTAATGGATTAGAACTCCCGCGCTACGGGTTGGGCAATTTCGTGACGGAGTCACCCAGTATTGAACCGACTCCCACAGAAAGCGAGATAATAAATGACCTCTCGCGCGCCGGCAAACGGCTTATGGGTTTCTGCAGAACAAACCTTTTCAAACGTTTGGAAAGCAGCGGACATGCCTTCCTGTTGTCTGTGGAATGGCATATTCTCCGAAACTTTATATTTTTGCATGCAATTGAAAATCAAAAACCTCTTCCAATCGGCACGACTGATGCAAGCCTTCTCGATTCTTATTCTTTCGATGAAGATTCTGACAGCGTCATCGGTGATATTTTTTATGACGAAAATATTAAGGAGGGCGCAACAGTTGTGACAACTAATCGGCTCAGAACGGAAGAGGAATTCCGCAATAGGGCTGCAGAAATATATACGCTGTACCGGACTCAATACAGCAACCGTTTCCGCTGGCTGGGTGCACACCATTTCATTAAGGACCTGGAAGAAGGCCTGCTGACTGATTCGTCCACCCTGCTTGAAATACTGAAATATTCCGGGGATTGGGATGTATCAAAGGACGCTAAGCTTGAGGCGTTGCAGAGAATACTCACAGATGAACACCCCGACAAAAAGGTTCTCGTTTTTACACAATTTGCAGATACCGTGAGATACCTGGAAAGCCAGCTAAAGGTTCGCGGGATCACAAAGATAGCTGCTGTAACCGGCGCTGCTACCGATCCTACTGGTCTGGCTTGGCGCTTCAGTCCAAGGAGCAACGAGAAAGAGGGGCACATCTCTTCTGATGATGAACTACGAGTGTTGGTTGCCACAGACGTGCTGAGTGAAGGACAAAACCTCCAGGATTGCGCTATCGTCGTCAATTACGACCTGCCGTGGGCCATAATTCGCTTGATTCAAAGAGCCGGACGGGTGGATCGTATCGGGCAACAGGCACAAGATATTCTTTGTTATTCTTTCCTGCCGGCTGAAGGAATTGAACGTTTACTTAATCTACGTTCGCGTGTACGGACACGCCTTCATGAAAACGCCGAAGTGGTCGGAACTGATGAAGCCTTTTTTGAAGATGAAGATCAGCGAACTATTCTTGACCTTTATAATGAAAAAGCCGGAATACTTGATGGTGATGATGAGGCAGATGTAGATTTATCCTCCTATGCCTACCAGATCTGGAAAAATGCAATAACAGCCGAACCGACTCTTAAGAAAAAGATTGAGGCCATTCCTTCCGTTGTCTATTCCTCAATAGCTTACAAGTTGAAACCGGAGCGACCCGAAGGGGCGCTTGTATACATGCGTACTGCACAAGAGCACGACTCAATGGCGTGGGTCGACCGCGATGGCAACAGTGTCACGGAAAGCCAATTCGAGATTCTGCGTGCTGCAGAATGCCTGCCAGACCAACCTGCCCTACCGCGCCACGATAATCACCATGAATTGGTTCAGAAGGCTGCAGACCTAATTGCGCAAGATGAAAAACAGGTCGGCGGACAATTAGGCCGTCCATCGGGCGCACGGTTCCGTACCTATGAACGGCTCAAGAGCTATGCCGAACGTGTCGAAGGAACGTTATTCGATACCGAGCCATTGCGTCGTACAATCGGCGACATTTATCGTTATCCCCTGCGTCAAGCAGCAGTAGACACATTGAACCGCCAGTTGCGCAGCGGAATTTCAGATGATGAGCTTGCTGAATTAACCATAGAACTCAGGGACGATGAGCGACTTTGTCTGGTACATGAAGAAGACGAACCCCAGGAACCGCGCATCATCTGCTCCCTAGGATTAATTGAGCAGGCCAATAGCTGAAATGCCGATCTCACTTGAGAGAACAAAAGTCAGGGAATACCTGGAAGATTTCGATCTTCATTCGCTGTTCATCAATATAATGGGATGGGACCACGGCGGAGCAAATATCGAGGTCACAGTCACGGACAAAACTTTTATTCTTGAAGCTATCGCTCACAAACGCGGCTTGGTTGCATATCGATATACTGCCGGCCCTGACGACGGATTTCCAGATCATCCCATCCGTCGTAAGATAGAAAAAGCCGTTGCCAAGACAGTACGCGAACATATCATCATCTACGCTACCCACGATAAACGCGCTCAATACTGGCAGTGGGTAAAACGCGAACAAGGACGTCCTGAACGAGTACACCAGCACAATTATCATCAAGGACAGTCAGGCGAGGCGTTAATTCAAAAGCTCGAACAGCTTGTCTTTACATTGGATGAGGAAGTCGACCTCACCATCGTTGATGTCTCGGGCCGGGTACGAGCAGCTTTCGATGTCGAGAAAGTTACCAGGAAATTCTATGACCGCTTCAAAAAAGAACACCAGACATTTTTAGACCTTATAGACGGCCTCAGGAACCTGGCCGACCGGGAGTGGTATGCGTCACTTATGCTGAACCGGATGATGTTCATCTACTTCATCCAGAAGCAGGGACTTCTTGACAGCGACCCTGAATATTTGCGCAACCGTTTGCAACGTACGCAAACCTCGTTCGGGAAAGACCAGTTTCAAACATTTTATCGGTTGTTTCTATTAAGGCTGTTTCACGAAGGACTGGGGCAGCCAGTATCTGACCGCAGTGCCGAATTGTCCACATTGTTAGGCCGCGTTCCATATCTCAACGGCGGCTTATTTGATGTGCATGATCTGGAGCGTGATAACCCAAAAATACACATTCCCGATGAAGCATTCGAGCAAATCTTTACTTTCTTTGACGTCTACCAATGGCACTTGGACGATAGACCACTGCACAAAGACAATGAGATCAATCCTGATGTTCTGGGCTATATCTTTGAGAAATATATCAACCAGAAACAGATGGGGGCTTACTATACCAAGGAAGATATCACCGGATATATCAGCCGCAACGCCATCATTCCTTTTCTGTTCGACCAGGCAAAAAAAGATTGCTCTATCGCATTCAAACCTGGTGGGGGAGTATGGCGGCTGTTGTCAGATGATCCGGATAGGTATTTCTACGAGTCAGTCAGACATGGCATTACCTATGACATCAACAAAGACGAGATGCTGACTGAGAAACGTGAGTTGCCCCATGAGATTGCCGGAGGTCTGAACGATGTGTCACAACGCGGCGGCTGGAACAAACCTGCGTCTCCCGATTATGCACTGCCGACCGAAACCTGGCGGGAACATGTTGCACGGCGCCAACGCTACGAAGAAGTGTATTCCAAACTTGAATCCGGCGAAATAACTTCAATTAATGACCTCATCACCTATAACCTCGACATCGAGAAATTCGCTCAGGATGTAATTACAAGCAGTGAAGGCCCGGAACTGGTTCGCGCTTTCTGGAAAGCCCTCAACAGGGTTTCTGTCCTTGACCCCACGTGCGGTTCGGGCGCGTTCTTGTTCGCGGCGCTTAATATCCTGGAACCGTTATACACAACTTGCCTGGAGTCTATGAGTGGTTTCCTTGATGACCTGGAGCGGTCAAAACGCAAACACCGCCCTGAGAAAATGGATGATTTCCGAAAGATTCTGGAACAGGTCTCTGAACACGCCAGTGAACGTTACTTTATTCTCAAGTCCATAATCGTAAATAACCTGTATGGCGTGGACATCATGGAAGAGGCCGTGGAAATCTGCAAATTGCGGCTGTTCCTCAAGCTTGTTGCACAGTTGGAGAGCTATGATCAGATTGAGCCTCTACCCGATGTTGATTTCAATGTCAGGGCCGGCAACACGTTGGTAGGTTTTGCTTCAATGGATGAACTAAAGCGGGCTGTGGCGGGCGATTGGATTAGCGAATCTTCCCTTCCCAACATCGAGGAGCGCGCCGAGATTGCTGACCGCGCGTTTCGCAAGTTCCGTGAAATGCAGACGCAGCACAGCATGGATGCTGAGGTATATGTCGATGCGAAGTTGGGCCTGCGGAACAGGCTGGATGACTTACGGGCAGAATTAGACAATTACCTTGCGAGCGAATATGGCGTTAAGACTGATGACCAGAAGACATACAAACAATGGCACGATGGCCACCACCCCTTCCACTGGTTCGTCGAATTTTATGGAATTATGCACAATGGCGGTTTTGATGTGATTATCGGTAATCCACCATATGTCGAGTACCAAAAGGTAACGATGGATTATACGGTCTCCGGATATAAGACATTGAGTTGTGGCAATCTGTATGCTTTTGTACTCGAACGATCTTTCAACACGCTGTGTAACGGTGGGTATATGGGGATGATAGTACAGCTGTCAGTATCCTGCACAAAAAGGATGACACCGATACAAGATAAGTGTTTTGATGAAAGTAGAAATATCTGGTTTGCCCATTTTGATGATCGTCCTGCCAAATTATTTGATGGCTTACAACACATACGCGCAACGATCGTCCTAACCCAAAAGGGTTCCAAAACGGGTAGAAATATTCAGTCAACATCTTACTCTCGTTGGCATACTGTAGCGCGTGCTCAGTTGTTTGATACGATAGAATTTATCAATATCGACTCTCATTTAGATATCCTGCGGGGGTCAATTCCGAAAATTGGACATGAGATGGGTTCGAGGGTAGCACAGCGAATTACAAACTATGACAATTTAAAGCATAGCGTTAAGAGTGGATCTAGTCGCGTTTTTTACCACAATGCTCCCCAATATTGGATACGTGCAATGGACTTTGCACCATACTTTTGGAATGAGCGAGACGGCGACCAGATTTCCACACAGGTCAAGTTATTAAATTTAACATCGAAGATTAATGCTGATGCAATTGTTGCCACTCTAAACAGTTCACTGTTTTACTGGTGGTTTTTAATTATGTCCGACTGTCGTCATTTGAATCTAAGAGAGATTGAAAGCTTTCCCTTAGGGCTTGACCGGATGTCGGAAGATATGAAAGGTCAACTTGCAAAACTGTCCAATCAACTGATGATAAGTTTTAAACGCCACAAAAAACGCAAAGAAACCCAATACAAGACGACAGGGAAAGTCGTCTATGATGAGTTCGATCAGAAGCCTTCAAAACCCACCGTTGACGAAATCGACCGCGTACTGGCAAAACATTACGGCTTTACAGTCGAAGAACTGGACTTCATCATTAATTATGACATCAAGTACCGAATGGGACGTGAAAGTGTAAAAAACGATACCTGATTCTCCTCGTCGCAATATATTGTATAGGAAGTATGGCTATCACTATCGAAAAATATCTCAATGACATCAACACATTCCGCGGTAGATGCGCATTTCGTGGCCAAGCAGATAGCAAATGGAAATTGCACTCTGCAGCCACACGTCGTCTGATCAAGCACTCTGGTGGTGAAAACATCACACAAGGAGCTATCTTCTCAGATACTTACATAAGCTATCATCGGGATGTGCTCATAGAGCCAGCTCGAACAAATGGATTTGGTATTGATGACGGTCATGAAATTTCCGATTTACAGCTCCTCGCTAAGTTACAACATTTTGGTGCAGCGACTGGATTGCTAGATTTCACTTGGGATCCCTTAGTGGCGTTATGGTTCGCATGTGAACAAGACAATTGTGACGGAAAAGTCTTCGCGATTGACCTGAACGATCCGGTGAAGTTTCAACGAATCTCCAGCAACACAGAAAATCAAGGTCTCGAAGAAACCTTCTTATCTCAGGGTAACCCTGCCAAGCAATTATACTGGGAACCTATAACTCACGGCGAAGCGACGCCAAGAGTTCTTCGTCAGCGCAGTGTGTTCGTTATCGGACGCCCTGTGGTTCCCGAAGACCTTGCAGAAATCATCGCAATAAACGCATCCGACAAGGCAAAGCTTCGAAAAGAACTTAAAGATATATTCGACATTGATGAATTGTCACTGTTTAAGGACGTACATGGTTTTGCAATAGCGAATGATGCAGAAGCATCAATACAGAGAATGGATGATCCGAACTACTATCTATTTCAAGCCAATCAATTTTATCAGCAAGGCGACTATGACGAAGCCATAAGCTGCTACGATGATTGTGTTCGACTTGTACCTGATGTCAGTGAACTATATTTCTTAAGGGGAAACGCCAAAGCGGAAAAAAAAGACTATCACAGCGCCAAACTCGATTACGATTTAGCTGTTGCAAACCAAGACAAACCATACTTCAGTATGAGGTCACAAACAAATATTAGATTCAATCTAAATATTAACTATCCAGTTTATTTTAACCGCGGGAACGTCAAATCTGAACTAGAGGATTATGAAGGAGCGATAGAAGATTACACTGAAGCCGTCAGATTATATCCAAAAGAATGGGGCAAACGCTCGGATTTCTTCTTTAACAGAGCGAATGCCAAGGCTATGTTACAACAATTTGAAGATGCCATAAAAGACTATGATGAAGCTGTACATCTTGGCTCTAGTGGAGCGCTTTTCAACAAAGGAAATCTTTTAGTGATTTTAGGACAGTTTAGGGAAGCGCTTTTGTGTCATGAAGAAGCAATAAAAGCTAGTGGAAATGAATCTATTCTTGGTTTAAATCGTAATTCAGTTGAGTCAATTCTTAACAAGATTAAAGACAACGATTGTGAAATATGTTTCTTCCCTGATAAAATGATTGTTGAGGTTTCTCTACAAATAATTGATGCTGAACAGCGAATTGTTTTTCAAGGAAATATAGGGAATAGTGGAAATCAGGGCGGTAATGGCCTTCCAGGCGGCAAGGGTTTCGGTGGTACAGATGGCTTTACTGTTATCCTGAAAAAAGCAGGAAAAAGTTAATCAAGCACAACGCACAGACTTCAAGTTTCTGAACTTCAAGGATAAAAGGCTGATGACATGGATGCTATATACAAAGCTATGCTAACTCCAAATTCTATAGATTGTCCTGCGATTCTGCGGCGTTGTGGGTTTCTGAATGTGTCCCAGGAGAAATTTCAGTGAACGGGTCATATACTGCGCGTTAAACGTTTCGATGAGTATTTCGATGTACTCAGTAAGTGAGGTTCCCACTTGATTACGAAACCGTGTTAATGCTGTTTCCGCGTCGTTGCGGCGGATGCCAGGCAATACGCCGGAGGTTACAATAATGTGTTGTTCCGGATGAACCTGTAGCGAATAGAAGGTTACAGAGATTGTCCACTGCAGCCTTATACGCAGTCACGCCCGCCTCCTTCTGGCTATGAGTCTGTTGATAAAGAATACGAAAATTCAAGCAGCAGCCTATAACGTATAGTATCAGAAAAATTTTCCCGAATTCGGGTGGAATAAAAAGAAAGCGTTAAGATTATTTAGGGATGCTCTGATTAAGTCCTGCTTTTAAAATATTGTCGAGTTATTGGCTCAATCGGGTCACATCAGGTTCGTCCACTAGGTTTTCTTCATCGCTGTGAGGCGATTTTCTCATGTGCAGAGAGATCAATCCTCATGTTGCGGCCAATTCCCGCCTGGCCAGGTAGAAGTTGGCCAGGGCGAACAGCGCAAAGACCTGCGCTCCACCCTTTCCCAACCCCCGGTAACGCACCTTCCGATACCCCCATAAATGCTTGACCACGCCAAAGGCATGTTCCACCCGGGAGCGGGTACGATTACTCTTCCGGTTAAACGACCGGTCTGCACAACTGAGCCGCTTGCCCCGTCTCGCCTTGCGACTCACCCGCCAGTCAACGCCCCGGGCCAGCGTCGCCTGCTGGCGCCCTGCATCGGCATCCGTCTTGTCCCCGTAGATAACCGCCTCTTCACCATGCAGGCACTCGTCCATGACGACCGAATCATGTACCGCCGCATCGGTCACCGCCACACTGTGAACCCGTCCCTGCGTGTCCGTGCCGATGTGCGTCTTCATGTCAAAATACCAGGCATTGCCTTATCGAAATCTGTTTCATCTCCGGGTCTCGCTGCCACTCCCGATTCTTCGTCGAACTCGGCGCACTGATGATGCTGGCGTCCACAATCGTCCCTTCATGCAATAACAATCCTCTCTCCGACAGGTAGCGCCGGGTCAGCCGGTCAGTCTCGGCGACGATGGCGGCATTAGACTTGGCTCCACCTTGTAGTGCAGATCCCTGTCTTCGGAGGGGCCGGGTTTGCTTTGCTTGGAACTGGACCCCGAAATTATCGTAATTCAGCATACGGCATTAGTTGACGTAGATGGTGTGCTTGGCACCGATTAGTGGAGTTTTAAAAGCGAGGGGGACTCTGCGCTGCTCTCTAATAACTACGTTACTGTCTGCGGCTGACAGGATGGAGCATTAAGGCTGCCACGTGCTGGATGTGTTGTTCAACAGGGCGGCAACTAACTGTCTAAAGCTTGTGGTCTTTCTTTGTGTCTATGCCAATTGAAAATTCCCCAGAAGTGCCGATTGAAAATTCCCCATGGTTTAATCGAATGCAGGATCAACTGCCCGAATCAGCCAGGCTTTAAGCTTATCCTTGAGCCGATACGAGTTGCCCCAGCAGCTCAGCGATCCCTGAGCGCACGCAGGCGGCGGGAGTCAACAGGAAATTAGATGTCCACTTTTCAGGATTATTATATGTGCCCTGGTGGATAAAAAATGGACGTCTCCGTCATCATGGGTATCAGTTCGTTTCAGCCAAGTGTTCCGGTGTACCGGTCATGGACCGTCACTCGAACGGCGCAAGTTCTGACCGGTGCGACGGCGCGGCGCATGGACAATGCCATGAATTTGCGGCCGATTGCCGCGGGTAGCAGGCGGTTTGTGAGGGTCTGCTGAAGCATCGGATTCCGGATGGGTGTAGTCGATTAGTCCCGCGGTGTCGTTATATCGGCCTGTTTGTGTGTCGGGTCGCGGGTATCGGTGCCCATGGGCACCGGGTGGTGGGCAGGCAGGGTGCGGGGAGTGGCAATGGGCAGCGGAATTGTACCCGTCAGGGGGTTGTTGCTGTCGTGGTCATTTCGGGAATTGTGCTTGCGGTTTGTGCGGTCTATCTCCCGGTCTTTGTGTCACACAAAGCCTATCTTGCCTCTTACCATATGAACTAATAATAGGAAGATATTCTTATTCAGTATACATTATTCTGGGACGTGTTTCAGTGCAGTGAAACAGGGGTATTGATGTCAGGTTGGATGATGATGGAGTTTATAATCAGATCATGTTGTTCCGTCTCGTTCAGCTGGGTCTGACGGTTCATTGCATGGCAGAATCTGTCGGGGCTGACGGTGTCCGTATCGATGAGGTAGCCGGTCAGGATGACGCTGTCCTTGAGGTGGATGATGAGACGGTGGCTGTCATGGGTTTGCTCGTACAGGGTATTGAACGCGAAGGCGATGTGTTCGTCCTGTGTGACCGGGTCTTGTCCGGTGATGACGGCGTTGTTCAGGCCGCGGACAAATTCACTGGCCCTGAGGTGATCACCGAACACGGCGTTGGTTTCATACCAGGTATTGCCGATATGTAGACACAGGTGGAAGGTATCCGGTTCGTTGGCAGCGGCATTAAGGCCGAAGCGGAACGACGCATTGCCGGTCTCCGGGGGTGAGGTGGTGTTATCGGGCATAGTGCCTCCTGTGTGAATGGATATGTTGACGACGGCTTACATCAGCCCCCGCTCGGCCATGGACGTCACGGTCTTGTCCCCGACCACGAGATGGTCCAGCACGCGCACGTCCACCAGCGCCAGGGCCTGGGTCAGCTTCAGGGTAATCTGCCGGTCGGCCTGGCTCGGCTCGGCAATGCCGGAGGGGTGGTTGTGGGAGAAGATGATGGCCGCCGCATTCAGCTGCAGGCAGCGCTTCACCACCTCGCGCGGGTACACGCTGGCGCCGTCGATGGTGCCGGTGAACAGAATCTCGTTGCTGATGATGCGGTGGCGGTTGTCCAGGAACAGGCAGGCGAACACCTCGTGCTCGAAGCGGCACAGCCAGGCCCTGAGGTAGTTCTTGGTCTTGTCCGGGTTGCTCAGCACCGGGCGGGCGCGCAGTTCCGCCTCCAGGTAACGCCGGGACAGCTCAAGCGCCGCTTCGAGACGCCCTGTCAGGGTCTTGCCGAGAGACGTGTCCCGGGCATTGTCGATGAGTCCTCTGATGCCCTGGTATTGGCACAGCTGCTCGCGTATCTTGTCGAAGGACCGGGATGATGCGAACACGCTGATGAGTTCGGCATCGGTTAAGGCATGGGGGCCAGCATGTCTCAGTTTGTCTATCGGTGCGGGCTCGCCGCGCCCGCGCTTTGGACAGGTTGCAGGTTGGAACAGAGGATATTGCATGGGAGTCTCTATGGTGGTTCAGCTACACCGGCTGGTCACGGGACGTTGCAAAGCGCAGCGGGGTGAACCGGGCCGGGGTAGAGTGCGGGCACCAGTGACGCCATAGGTCACCGGCGCAGTGGCCGCTGGGTGGATGAAATGGACTGTGTTGGCGTGTTATTTGTTCATACGGAGAACATCACACACACAGCCGGCAACAATGCTTTCCGGCAATGAGCGGAACCACAGACCTTCTGGCGTTTTCCGCAACCCCAACTCCACCATGCCGGCGTTCTGAACGGGATATGACCTGTACAGGCTGTTGGATGAACCTGGACCAGCAGGTGCTGTCCGGATTGTCGGTAAGGGGATTGAGGGTTCGTGCCGGGAGGTCATCCGCGTCATCACCGTACGCTCTGAGCACCGGGATGGGATTGATGCGTTGTTGCTTAGGAAATGCCTGAGCGGCGGGCAGATCCGGTTACGGGGTGGGGATCAGTTACGCCAAATTGGGGACGACTTGGGGTACGACGCCGGCGACCCTCACGGCAAGACGGATGGAAACGGCGACAGGTCCCGCAACATTGACGGACGAACACGGAATGTACCTCCGGATGTCACCGGGAGGGGCGACGTCCCAGATACAGCGGCACAACATCCGGGGGCTGCGGACGGACAACACCGCCAGCCACTACCCGGGAATAGGTTTGGCGACGGCTTGCGCGAACTCGACGGCGAGCCGGGGCGTGCCGGCCTGCCGGGGCTGTGATTGCTGCATCACCGCCCGGAGGGCGGAAGCGATAGCGACAGTGACCCGTATGGGCGGAGACCGCTTGCGGGCTCCGGTCGGCGCAGCCGACTAGGGCGCGGGCCGTCAGGCATCGCCAATGAACCCAGGCAAACGCCGAATTGCAGATGCTGCCGGCGCTCTTCAGCTTGGAGGCAGATTTGACGATGGCCTGGGGCCGTGTCAACCGGAAATATCCACTTTTCAGGATTCTCAAATGTCCCCTGGTGGATAAATAAATAGCTGTCTCAGTCATCATGTGTATCAGTTCGTTTCAGCCAACTGTTCCGGTTTCATTACCGGCGCCTGCCCCAACAACCCGGCCTGGTGAACGCGCGCCAGGGGCAGCCTGACGTGGATATCGCTGTGTTCCGGTGGGTCGGTCATGGCCGGTTACTCATACGGGGTGATTTCTGACCGGTGCCCATGGGCACCGCATGTCGTGCGGCAGGCAGACGCACAGGTGCGTATCAGCGTGCGTAAGGTGTGGTTGGCGTTTGCCGAGAGTTACCCGTACGCAGCGTTATTCCGGCAGGTCCTGCCCCGGCTCCAGGCGATCCCACTACGCTGTTAGCCTAGCAGGCCTGCCGGGAGTCAGCAGGACGGTAACGGGTGCAGACCTGGGGAGCGTTGCGCCTGGAACTTGGAAAAACGACACAGGAGGGCCAAAAAATGGCGGAAGGCAGACTGGCGTGACCCGCCGTGTCAACGCAAACACGGGTGCTTGCAGATGATCTAATCGTATAAATATAGAGGAGAGTAAGATAAACCGCCTAAAATTTGGTGTGGTGAGAAATACGGGTTAGAATGATTTAAGGAGGTTATTTTTAACCAGTTTACGTTATTTGAGGTGGAGACAGAGATTTTAGAGTTGTATTTATTGAGGTTATCTATATCGCTGATGATTTAATCTCTACACCTGAAAGATTGTCAAGCGCATCGCTTATCATGTTCATCGCATCATCAATATCTGCATCAATAGTGTCAAAGCCGAGACTAAAGCGGATGGATGCTTCGGCGTCTTCAGGAGAGAGACCTATGGCTTTGAGAACGTGGGATGGCTCAGGGATTCCCGATGTGCAGGCAGAGCCGGTTGAAGCTGCAAGATGGGGCTGAAGCACTTGCAAAATATCCTGGGCAAAGAAATCTTCGAAGCAGATATTGGCATTACCTGGATGGTGGTACCGGGATCAGGCACCGGGTTTACTTCGGCCAGCGGCACCCGAGGAGGCCTGGGTTTACGAGATGCCATAATAACACTCGTTTAATATCAGCAGGTTATGGAATATAATATAACCATATATTGGAATCCCCTTGCATGACAAAATCTCCAAAAACGGGAAGAATAACGAAAATGGGGGATAGGCTGTACGCAATAACCCCTCTAAATACAAGGGGTTAGGGTTTTCTTGAAATAAGGAAAGTCTATTATTCGGGTTGACCGAGACTTTTTTCCTGATCAGGTGATTTTTAACATGCCTGATGACAATGTCTCTTAAAGTCTTCATAGTTGGCCGGTCTGCGTGCTGTCAGGCGTGGGCACCATGTCTGTGAGTATCTCATTGTCAGTTTCGTATGTGGCGTCAGCCATTGTGCAACATCACCACGTCGGCACCGGTACCTGTAAGGTACGCTGCCCACTGATCCATCAACAGCCGCCGCCGTTCAAACAGGTCACTCCTAAAATAAGCCCCTTCAACGCCGGGGACCGTATGAGCCAGTGCTGCCTCCGCAATCTCCCTCGGTTTGCCGGTGTCGGCACACCAGTCCCGGAAACTGGATCGGAATCCGTGTGCGGTTGCCCGATCAGCCAAGCCATTGTCCCGCAGTAGTTTAGTCATCGTCATATCACTTAATTGCTGACCTGGACGATGTGAACTCGGGAAAACAAACCCCGATCCATCACCCAGTATCCGGGCCTGTTCCAATACAACAAGCGCCGCATCGGATATCGGAATTCTATGCGGCTTGCCGGCTTTCATGCGCGCGGTCTTTATCGTCCATGTTCGTGCTTCCAGGTCGATCTCGCTCCAGGTTGCGCCCCTGACCTCACCGGAGCGGGCCGCGGTCAGTACCAGGAATCGAAAGGCCAGCTTTACCACGATGTTCGCCCTGGATCGCTCTATAGTGTCCAATGCTGCTGAAACTTCTTGATATGGCAAGGCCCGGAAGTGCGCTTTGACGGCAGGCATGGACGGCAGCGCACCGTCTATCATTTCGCCAGCGACGTTGTGTTCAATGAAACCATGCGCTTGTGCCCACGTGAACGTTTGTTTCATCTTCATCCGTAGCCGCCGCGCAATTTCAGGCCGCTTCGTCCATAGTGGTGTTAGTATCCGCAACACGTCCTCCCGGTCTATTTTGTTAATGCGTCTGTCTCCGATCGTCGGGAACGCGTATTTTTCCAGTGTTCTGATCCAGCGCTGTGTATGCTTGCCATCCCGCCAACGGGGTTTAAGGGCCTCCCAGGTCTGTATAGACGCTTGACTGAATGTCGGCAGTTTAACTCGCCGCTTTTCAGCCAGTGGATCCCTGTCCTCTATCCTTGCTGCCTTTTGATTTTCAAAGGCCTTTGCTCGCGCCTCGGTCAACGTCAACAACTTGAAACTGCCAAGGCCAATGTCATGGCGCTTGCCGTCGATGGTGAGTCGTTGTATCCAACTCTTACCTTTACCATACCCGACTCGCAAATACAGCGTATCCCCTGCCCGGTACATCCCGGGTTTCTTGATTGATTTTGCTTCCGCATACGTGATTCGTCTCATGAATTCTGCTCTCCTGAAAAATGGTTATCCACGTAAATACCAACAATGAATGTTGGTATTGTAGGGTATAGCCGGGAATTGTCAAGAATGAATTAACAGATATTTCCCTTTTATTATAATAAGTTAGGGAACTTTTTGGAAGGGTCAAGAAGAAGAAAAAAAGGCTGGGGTCGGAATCGAACCGGCGTCGACGGCTTTGCAGGCCGCTGCATCACCACTCTGCCACCCAGCCCTGGTTTTTCACCAAATAAAGCAACCTCTGAGATTAAATCCTCAGAGTTTCCCAAAAGAAAAACCCCGAGGCCAGCCCGGGGTTATCCCAGTTCAGTACCTGCCCCGGACCTGAGCCGGGAAACATTTGGAGCGGGAAACGAGACTCGAACTCGCGACATTCACGTTGGCAACGTGATGCTCTACCAACTGAGCTATTCCCGCAATATTCATTTATGTTATTTCGCCCTCCCTGACGTTGTCCGGACACCTTCAGGATATGGCGCAGGATTATAACCCCATGTTGCAGGATGTCAAGTCCGGTAAATTCTATAATCTACGTAACTTATTGTTTTTCCGTGCTTTCCTTGAGTTTTGGCCAGGCGCTTGCCAGGTATTGATACATTGAAACCAGGGTGAGGCCTGCGGCAATATAAAGCAGGACCAAGCCTACGGTATAGATGGGTATGCCGTAAAGCGGATCATAGTAGATTAACAACGGCAACGCCACCATCTGGGCTATGGTCTTTATCTTGCCGTAGATGGTTACGGCCACCTTGCTGCGCGCGCCCAGTTCAGCCATCCATTCGCGTAGTGCCGAGACCGTGATCTCCCTGCCGATGATTACGGCTGCCGGCAAGGCCAATACCAGGCCGGGATGACGTTCAACCAGCAACACCAGCACGACTGCCACCATCAGTTTGTCTGCGACCGGGTCGAGAAACGCGCCCAGTTTGGAGATTTGCTGTAATTTTCTTGCCAGAAAACCGTCCAGCCAGTCGGTCATGGCTGCCACGACAAAGATAATACAGGCTGCCAGGTTGCTCCATTCGAACGGCAGGTAATATATCAACACAAAAACCGGGATCAAGCCAATGCGAATCAATGTAAGGTAGTTTGGTAAGTTCATATTATATATTATTGATATTATTATATATAATTGTTTCTTTCAGATAAACTGTTCACAATGCAGTTTAATACCTTTTCACGAGTAATAAAATCACGCCTCATCCCCATGGAATGAAGCATAGATTTTTTTAGCCAGATTGTCGCTGATGCCCGGCGCCCGGGCAAGCTCTTCAACACCTGCCCTGGATACCCCCTGTAGACCGCCGAAGAAACGGATAAGTTCCCGGCGGCGTTTTGCGCCGATCCCTTCCACTTCCTCCAGGACTGACCTGGTCCTTTTACTGTTACGTTGCCGGCGATGCCCGGTAATGGCAAAACGATGCGCCTCATCGCGGATCTCCTGGATCAGGTGCAGGACCGGAGAGTTGGCCGGCAGGCTTGTTTCACCTTTGCCATCTGAAAAAACCAGCCTCTCCATCCCCGGTTTTCTGGTACTGCCCTTGGCAACACCCAGCAGTACCATTTCATCCAGTTGCAGTTCCTCGACAACGGCCCTGACAGAACTCACCTGCCCCTTGCCGCCGTCTATCAGTATCAGGTCCGGCAATTTACCCTCCTCTTTTTTTATCCGGGAATAGCGCCGTTGAAATGCCTGGGAGATGGCGGCGTAATCATCTCCTGCAGTCACGTCTTTGATATTAAACCTGCGGTAATCGGCTTTCACAGCGCCTTCATGGTTGAATACCACGCAGGAAGCGACCGTCGCTTCGCCGCTGACATGGCTGACATCAAAGCACTCTATCCGTTCCACCGGCTCGCTCAATCCCAGTACCCCCTGTACATCCTCAAACCGGGATATATATTTATCTTTCGAGGACAAGCGGGTCTTTAACGCTATTTCTGCATTGTTCAATGCCATTTCTACCCACTTCCTTCTTTCACTCCTGTGGGTATGTTTGATTTTGACGTTTTTCCCCCTTCTCTCGCTAAGTAGTGTCATCAAGGTATCAGCATCTGCGACCCGGTGGCTGAGCAGGATTTCTCCCGGCGCCCGCCTGTGGCGGGTTTCAGCCAGGTAATACTGCGCCAGAAAAGCATTGAGGACCTGCTCTTCGCTCAAGTCACCGGTGTGCCCGGGGAAAAACGCCTTGTTGCCCAGGTTCAGACCGCCGCGGATAAAGAATACCTGTACGCATGCATACCCGTTCTCCATGTAACAGCCGACGATGTCAAGCTCACCCCTGGGTGCGCTGATATACTGGTTTTCCTGTATCTTCCTGAGGCTGACTATCTGGTCCCGGTACTGGGCCGCACGTTCGTAATCCTGCGCGTCGGCTGCTTTTTGCATGGGCCCGGTCAGTTCCTCGATGACTTCCTCGTTGCGGCCTTCCAGGAACATGACCGAGTGTTTCACATCTTCCCGGTAAATCTCATCGTCGACCAGTCCCACACAGGGCGCGGTACAGCGCTTAATCTGGTACTGCAGGCACGGCCTGGAGCGGTTGTTGAAAAAGGTATCATCACACTGTCTTATCCTGAACAGTTTCTGGGTCAGGTTCAGTGTGCGCCTGGCTGACTTGGCGCTGGGGTAAGGACCGAAGTACTGCCCTTTTCCTGACTTTGCCCCGCGATAAAAACTCAGCCTGGGGTATTGATCGTCGGACGACAGGTACAGGTACGGATAGCTCTTGTCATCCCGCAGCACCACGTTATACCGGGGTTTATGCTGTTTTATCAGGTTGCTTTCCAGCAGCAGGGCCTCTGCTTCGGTGCGTGTTACCGTTACCTCGACCGCTTGAATCTGCCTTACCAAGGCCCTGGTTTTCGGTGAATCCGGCTTCTTGCCGAAATAGCTTGCAACCCGCTTCTTCAAATCCCGGGCCTTGCCCACGTAGATCAGGGTTCCATCGGCATCGAGCATCCGGTATACGCCCGGGTGGTGGGTCATTTTCTCAAGTGAGGACTTGTAGTCAAATACTGTCATTCGACAAATTGTAAATATAAAACCGGCTCCCCACAAAAAAATCATACCTTTGCCGGTCTGAAACTGTTCACTGCAGCTTCAGTCCAGTATGACGGCATTATTTTGTGCCGCTCACGTCTCTGGTAATGTATAATGTAATGCATTACAATGTGTCCGCATCATGAAACAGAGCAGACCCAGTACCGACAACTGGATTATCAGGACAAAACTGTCTCCGCCGAACCTGCCGGCCGGCCTGCTACAGCGCCGGCAATTGCTGGATCGGGCCGTATCCGCCCGCGGCTGCCAGTTAACGATTGTCCACGCCCCGGCCGGTTACGGTAAAACGACTTTCCTCAAGCAATGGTACGAGCTTCAAGTCAGTCACTACGGCGCAGCAAGCTGGTTATCCCTGGACATCGAGGAAAGCAGGCCCAGTTCCTTCATCAGATACCTGGCAGCTGCCCTGAAGCAGGCCGGCGTCCCCTGCATGCCGCTTGACACATTACTGGGCCAGCGAGTCGATGAGCTCCCTGCCCGCTCCATCGCAGCCCCCATCATTCATACACTGGCGCAGTTTCAGCGGGACCTGGTCCTGTTTTTTGATGACTTCCAGTTGGTTTCAGATGATCAGATCAATGAATTACTGCGGAAACTGGTTGTCCACCTGCCCGAAAACGTGCGCCTGGTGCTGTCTTCACGGATTTATCCGGACCTGGCGGTACAATGTCTCCGTAACCAGGGCAACGTCAGGGAAATCGCCATTGCCGACTTGCGTTTCAGTCCGGATGAAGTGAGTTCAGTCATCGCCGAACGGTTTGACGAAGTGGTGTTCAAGCGATTATGGAACCGGACCGAAGGCTGGCCGATTGCCTGCCGGATGATCAAAACGCTGATACGAAACCGGCTGTTCGATATAAACCACATCGACACCTTCTCCGGACGCACGGCCGAGTTGGCGCGTTATATCACCGAACAGGTCTTTGCCTCGCTTACGGGGCCTGAACAGACCGTGTTGATGCACACGTCGATTGCCAACCGGTTTACCGGTGATTTGGCCAACGCCTTGTGCGGGGGTCAGGATTGCTGGTCCATCCTGGAAACGCTGGTGGGGCAGGACCTGTTTCTCATCCCGCTGGATACGGAGAGCACATGGTACCGTTACCATCAGCTATTCCGTGAGTACCTGTATGAGCGTCTGCGCCGCGATGACGGGGATCGCATCCTCGACCTGCACCTTAAAGCGGCCAACTGGTTCTTTGAGCAAGGCTATGTGCCGGAGGCGGTGGAGCATGCCCTGAAGGGACAGGACCAGGACAAAGCTGCCAGGATGGTCGACGTTGCCGGCGGCTGGCGGCTGATTTACCAGGGCAGGCTGGACTGGCTGGCTGAAGTCCTGGCGCGCCTGGACAGGACCGTAATCGACGCCTATCCCAGGCTGTTCATAGCAGACCTGTTGCTGCTGGTAAAACGCGGCAAACCACACGACGCCAGGCAACGGATGAATGCGCTTCACAATGGAACGAGCAGCTTTGAACAGAGGTCTGGAAAACCGCTGGAACGGACGGTTCGCATCGAGCTTGAACTGGTCAGGCGGGTTATCCTGGATAATTACACCGACCAGCCCGTCTCGGATGCTACCCTGTCTTTTACCATGGAATGTCTCAAAATCGTTCCCCAGGATGATGAGCTGTTACGCTGTTTACTTCATGACGCATTGAGTAGCGCCTACCTCGACGCCGGCCTGCTGAAGCAGGCAAACAGGCATATTGTCCAGGCAACGCGCATGTACCGGAATGCAGGTTTCTATTACGGCGCGGTCTTTATCTATTATCACCGCGCCAACCTGGAAATGGAACGGGCAAGATTACACGGCGCGCGCAAAGAGTTATTCAAGGCAAAGGACCTGGCTCGCGAGCACCTTGATACCAATACCAATATAGCAGCCAATACATCCGTATACCTCGCCGATGTCGCATTCATGCAGAGCCGCATCGAGGAAGCCCGGCAGTGTATAGACACGGCATTGCCGGATATCGAGAAACATGACAGCTGGTTTGATTTATATGCCCGGGCCTACACTACGGCCGCAGGCGTGGCATTTATCACGCACGGTGTGGACAAGGCTTGCGCCATGCTGGAGCGGGCGCGCAGTATTGCCGCAGAGCGAAACCTGTCCAGGCTGGCGTTGCTGGGCAACCTGATGGAAGTGAAACTGCTGTTGCTGGCAGGCCGTTTGAAGCCGGCATGTGAACTGGCAGACACCATAGACCTGGACGGGCTCGCACGGCAATGTACAGGCCCGGAGAACCGCTCCGTCTTTATACCGGAAAGAGCTGCCATCGTGTCGGCCAGGTTACTGCTGATGCAACATAAAAAGAATTCGATGCTGAACCTGTTGCGACCCCTGGCCGCCACGCTGCAGAAACAGGGACGCTACCGGCTCCTGGTTGAGGTCCGGCTGTTGCTGGCACGGGCATTTTATGCCCTGAATGACTTTGAAAACGCAGCAAACCTGCTCAGCGGAGCGGTTGACATCGCGCTATATGAGGATTACAAACGGCCCTTCGTAGATGAAGGAAAAATAATAACCGGAATATATGACCGGTTGTATGAACACCGGTCGGTGAAAAACAGCAACCGCTTCCACAGGACATTTATGGGGGAGATAAACCGTCTCGTCCGGCAGGAGTCCTGTACCGTTAACACGCGTTCCTGCCTGCATGGCCTGACCCATAAGGAATTCAGGGTAATCACCGAAATGGCGAAAGGACAAACCAACAAGGAAATTGCATCCAACCTTTACATCACCGAAGATACCGTCAAGTACCGGTTGAAAAAACTGTTCAGAAAATGGAATGTTACGTCCCGGGATGACGCCGTCAGGATGGCAAGGGACAAATCGCTGCTGTAACCTGTATTACTACTGATTGTCTCCCTTTTACTGTTTACTGTTTACGGTTATTGCCGGACGTGTGGCAATACCTGACAAACAAAGTTGGAATCCGGCTTATGGCCTGACATCACTTGCCGGAGTCACACTGGTAACTAAAATATTGCATTTATCTGAATACTTGATTATAAATTGTCAATAGACTTGGCGAAATGCGTCTGACGCGCGGCCAATATTAATCTACACATCATGATGCCTCCGGTCTCGCCATTTTTCTGATACCAGGCTGTTAACCCCAAACTACCCGCACTTGCCCGGAACCGGTAACGGGCTCTGAGTATAAATCATTGCTCTTGCCAGAGCAGCCTTGCAGTATGCAGACGCATCTTATTCGTACGTCGAGGCATGCGCCACGATGTTTATTCACACGGACTTCATAAGGTAAAAAGTATTACATGTCTCATATACCATACGAGCAGCAACAGGATAACGCACCCCTCGAACAAGAAAATATTGCAGCAGAACATAACCCTGCTCTTGCATCGGCTGCAGCCCCCGGCATCCTCCCTGCACCGAGCCCGGACCAACCGGATCAAGGGAATGCCTTCGCTTCCCTGGGTGACATCAGTAACGGCATCAATAGCGGATGTTCTCCCTTGATGTTCAAACAGGCTATTGATAGTGCACAGGCAAGCTTCGGAAACCGGGCCACCCTGGCTTTTGCACAACAGCAATATCAAGATATTCATGCCCTTGCCATGCAAGGCTTTGGCGATGCGCCTCAAAGCTACCCTTTTAAGGAACAAATCCAGCAGGCATTCGGCCGGAAGCACAACATCGACGGTCTGACGGCTTATACGGGAACCGCAGCCAGGTCCGCCAATTCTGAATTTGGTTCAGATGCCTACCACAAAGGCGGCCGGGTGGCATTCGGCACTACACCCACCCTTGAACATGCAGCCCATGAGGCGGCCCACTACGTGCAACATCTCGACGCCGCCCGGTTACAGGGAGGGGTGGGAAATGCCAACGACAGCTACGAAACACACGCCGACCGAGTAGCCGGCGCCGTAACCAGGGGCGAATCCGCAGCCTCCATGCTGGATCAGGTACCTGCATCTGCAGATGCTCCGCCAGCGAACATTGCCGATTCACCCTTGCAAATGGCCGGGGGACGCGTATTGCGGCGTCTCGGCCGGATGGGACACCATGCCCTGTCCGGCCGGCGTGCCGCGCCGGCGCAACGGGGTATGCATCCCATGGTTATGCCGAGTGCACAGGACAGCAATGAAATAGATTACTGGACTAACCGCGCGCGTACAGCGACACAACGGGAGAGCAGTCCAGATCCCCTGGTAATGCCCAGTGGACAGGACAGCCATGAAATAGATTTTGAAGAAGTCATGGCTTGCATCGCAGACGGACGCAGCCTCGCGCCGGCTCCCATCAGGATAGCCGCCTATATTCTCGGGACTGCGATATCACGCTACGCCCTGGGGCAAATAACATTTGCCGCGTGCGGACCCTGGGGCCTGGGCCTGAGTCCGGCGCTGTCAAGGTTTTTTGCGGGAGCCGTAGCGCTTGGAGCCAGCGCGCTGTTGGTCCCGCGCATTATGCCGATGGTTGAAGAGTATACGAAATTCTCCTACGCACCCAACCCACGGCGCGGCCGTATGCCAAACATGATTACGGCGGCCGGACAAGGTATTGGCGCAGTGGGATTATATACATCCTTGTGGGCTCTTGACGTACCTTCTAACGAAATCAAGGAAATAGCGGAAGGCGTTAAAAAAACCATCCCGCTCTCTTACATCCAAAATCCTATCTGGACGTCGTTGAAAATGATCGACGGTCCAATGATGGAGGTTGCCCTGAAACAGGCAAATGTAGGCGCTGTCGGCAGCAACTCCCTGTTTATCAGAACCCGGAACGCGGAAGAAAGGGACAAACTGGGCACTGCGCCTCCTCAAGGCAGTGTTTTTGCCAATTCACTCGGTGGCGCCTTCATGTCTATCGGCTGTGTGGGACTAGGCGCGCTGGATGGAAAAATATTGGGTGAAATCATGAACCGTTATCCCGATGACCAACATAACAGGTTCAGCGAAGTGCTCGCCTGTTCGGTAGTGGATGGTTCTGTCGGCGGCGCGGTTGAAGGGGTGGTCCGGCCCGGGAGCGAATGGCTGCAAAGACAAAACTGGCGCAGTCCGTATCAATGGTACAAGGATCGCCCCCTGCGGCATGACAGTCATACTGCTCCCGTCATGCCGGGCTATGAGAACGGCGGGGCATTCGATCACTGGACATCATTGCACGCAGACGACCGGGAGGCCGATGATTCCGTTGCTTCATCATATCCGCAAGTGATCAGGACGTTTAAAATCCGGGAAAACAAGTTCGGCGAGTCGCCCGTTTATGCCTACGGGAACATTGAGTTTACCTCCGCGGGGTTCGATCCCATTAAAAACCTGGTTCGCCCGCTTCCCGGGAACGCGGGTCACAGGTATTTTGCCGTGCTGAGATTTTCCCAGGATATAAAATTTGTGCAGGGAACCATTGGGGTGCATGCCGACATCTGCGTAGTCGACACTCAGCGGCAGGAACAAGGCGCAGCGATGGAAATAATGATTAATACAAGGACAGAAGTGGACGCCCCCGCCGGGTCTACTTTTATAGAGGGAAACCTGCTGGGCAAGCTGTATCGCATTCAGGCGCGGGATGTCGATTACAATTTTACCAGGGGTGTCGCCGCGGTTGTCATGCCCGTCACGGAAGAGACCTTCTACGAGATGCGGGACAGGCTCATCAGGTCAATGACCCCGAAAAAGGCGGAAGATGGCGCCGAAAACTACCCGTGGTGGGAACTCCAGTCGCCCGCATCCGATTACCCGGTGAATTGTTTTAATTATGCGGGGGAGCAGGCAAGACTGACGAAGCTCATGGACCCGCGATTGACCGAGCTATACGCCGGTGCGCGCAAGTCAAATACGCTACGGGAATATATGGCTGCATTCCACAACGCCTTCAACCTGGGCTACGGCCGCTTCTATGACGATGAAAGTTCCGTAAACAGAATTCACATCTTCAACATGGGTATTGAACAAGTTTTTAACGACTGGATCTACAAGAGAACCGGTGATGAACCGACAGGCTTCTTGCCTGACCCGCGTATTCATAATGAGCAGTTTGGCGGTGCAACAGCCGATATCACCAGGGAGTTCCGGGAATGGATCGGCACTAAAAAAGCATATAAGGTCAATCCGGAATATTTTGCCGGCATGCCTGCCCTGACGCGTGCCCAGGAACGCCATCCCAACGCGTACCGAACGTCACTGCTGGATCCGTTCAAGGACATTCCCGGCCCCTTACCCGGTCCCGAAGGACACACGGATTTTGCTTACACGGCATACCTTTCGAGTCCGAGGATCCGCAATCATCCCGATTTTGCAGTTGCACATTCATCTTTCGGCCTGTATAAAACCGACCGTCCGGACAAGGGAGTCTGGGTCCATCTCATTCGGAAAGATTACGACGAGGACCCCGCTACACGTGAGAGGACCTATGTCCCCTACCGGATTCCTGTCGGCCAGTATGATGAATCCACTTATACCAAAGGGAATATGTTCGGATATATATCGCGCTCGTATGTTGAAGAGATGCGCTTCCCCGACAAGTTCCTTAGAGGACGTCATGCAATGTTCATTTATCCCATTGATAATTTTGATGAAATGCGGGAACGGATTGCCGAGTCCCTGTACTCGAAGGAAAACATCGAAGAGTCAGGGCCGTATTGGGACCTGGAAAATTCCACCAGCGAGGCGAGAAACTGTCTGTCGTACGCCCGGGCATTGGAAAGCCACATGAAGTTGACCGATCACCCTGGTCTTGAAATCCCGACGTTTCAAACAATGAAACAAATGATGCTGACATGGGAAATGTTACAGAAAATGGGCTACCTGCGTTACCCGGACCAACCGGATATGGCCGAGCGGGTAGCTTTATTCAATGCATGGCTGGATCAGTTTATTGCCCCGAGCATTGAAAAACGCGGGGAAGGACCCCTGCCGTACCGATTCCCTAACCCCAGGTTGCACAATACGGCACCTACGAAACATGATCCTGAGCACAGTTTACGGGTCAAGGACCCTGACGAATATATCCATACGAAAAAACTGTTCGATCCGTCACTCAGACCCGGGAAAGATGATGATGATGATGATAAATTCTGAATTGTCCTCAACTACCGGAATTTAATTTTCTCAAATATTCAGCAGTGTAATCCAACGCCTCATACCCGCGTGACATGCCTCCGGCCAGGCTCATGAATGCATGCACGGCGCCATCGAAACACTTGTGTTCGACACTGACGCCGGATGAAGCCAGCTTGTCGGCATATACGGCACCGTCATCACGAAACGAATCGTATTCTGCAGTGATGATGAGCGCATGAGGTAAATCATCATGACGGTCTGCCAGGACCGGACTCACCCGGTAATCTTTCAGTTCTCCGGACGAGCCAAGGTAGTAGTCCAGCAATACACTGATTTCTGCTTCAAAGTCCTGGATTGAACCAGCCGCATACTCGTTCCACGAGGGATAACGGGGCAGAACGCCGGCAGCCACACTGGGATAAAACAGAAGTTGCGCAGCTATATCGGGACCATTGCGGTCGCGCGCCAGCAAGCACAGCACTGCAGCCAGGTTCCCTCCTGCACTGTCGCCGGCGATGCTTACCCTGTAAGGACGCCCCCCGATCGATTCCACATGTCTTTCAATCCATTCCAGTACCGCGTAACAATCCTCAAGCGCAGTTGGAAACTTGTGCTCGGGAGCAAGCCGGTAGCCGACGTTAACACCAATGACGTCTGCTTTGCCGCACAGGTAACGCAACATATTTTCATGCGTGTCCATACTGCAGAATACCCAGGCGCCGCCGTGCATGAATACCACGACGGGTATCCGCTCATCCCGGTCCAGCTTACGCGGCCAGTATAATCGCACGGGGACCGGACCGGCAGGGCCGGGTATATCCAGCGAGCGTTCCTGGTACATGGAAACTTCCGGCAAGTCATATTTCAACTCGAGTTCTTCCTTGTTTCGCCTGAGTTCAGCCACGGTGCTGTTTACCGCGTTAACGGGCGGCTGGCTGAGCACATTACCAAGTACCTTCCGGATATCCTGATCTATCGGCATATTACAACGTATTGGTCCTGATCCGGGTTCATTGCATCATAACATGTAATTGATTACATACGAATGACATTTGCGGGAATTACAGGGTATATGCGGTATCCCTGAAGCTGCGTTCAGGATGCTATTGACAGTGGCAAATTATGCTGCGCGGTTACCGTAATCCAGTCCTTCGCCTTCCGGATTGGACCGGCAGCAAAATGTCAGGTCTCTCTCAGGACAAGATCTGTCGGCAGCATTACCGATTTTGGATTGAAACCGTCCAGTATCTGCATGAGTTTTTCAACCAGCAGCCCTCCCGCCTTGACAGTATCCTGCCGGATGGTGCTGATTGCAGGTGAAAAATAAGAGGCGACCGGTATATCGTTATAACCGATAATGGCAATATCCTTACCCGGGGTCCTCCCGGTTTCCTTTAACGCGGCGGCAAACGCGATTGCCATAATATCGCTGACGGCAAATACCGCATCTACAGTCCCGCTTGAGTTTGCCAGAAAGTGTTTTGCCGCCCTGTAACTGGCCTCGTAGGTAAAATCCGTTATTATCAAATCCGTGATTTTGCCTTGCTTTCCCCCTTCCTGTAATCCTGCTTGCATACCTTCCCTGCGTAAGCGGAATTCAAGATGCTGGGAATTTCCCATAAACAGGATATTATTGTAACCAAGACTGGCAAACCTGCTGCCGACCAGGTGTCCCCCGTATAAATTATCACTCCCCACGGTACAGTACTTCGGATCGCTGGTCACACCTCCCCAGACGACGAAGGGCGCCTTGAGCTGCGCCAGGTCCTCCAGAATTTGCTCCTTATCTCCCTGGCCCAGAAAAATAATTCCATCCGCGCTTTTTGCAGCAAGAATATTCTGGTAAGAAAGCGCGTTATCTACAGCGGGAGAACACAGCAGCACATCCTGTTCACGAACGGAGAGAGCGTTAACAATATCGGTGAGCAGTTCAAAAATAAACGGGTCGGATATACGCTGACCGGGGTATGAGGGAAAGTCCAGGGCAATCGCTATGGTATTGGTGCGTTTATCTCTCAGTTTCTTGGCGTTTTTATTAACCGTATAGCCACATTTTGTCGCGGCCTCAACTACAAGCGACTTGGTTTCTACGGTCACGAGGGGGCTGTCGCGTAAGGCCCTTGATACAGTCGCCTTGGACAAGTTTGTCAGTTGCGCAATGTGATCCATCGTCATTGCACTCGATATATCAGGTATAGCCGGTTTTTTTATATTGCCTCTTTTTACTTTCTTTGCCATGAAAGCCCCCTACCCCTGTTTTCGGGCTAACTTCATCAGGTGACGGAAAACAATTATCCGCTTTCTTGCAAGCCTCTGACGCGTTCTATACAACTAAATGTTTCAATAAATTACGTACTGCTGTGACGTCTTTCACCGTGTGACGGGCAGATGTTTTACCTGTACCCACTTTGACAGTCTGATGATTGGGAAGTGCCCTGAACATAAATTCATCCGTGCTGCCGTCTCCCAAAGCCAGAATAAAGTCGTAATCTGCTTCGCCTGCAATTACAGTTGCCGACGTGCCTTTATCCGCTCCCGCTGTATTAATTTCCACCACCATATTGTTATGCGTAACCAACCACTCTTTTTCCTTACCTGTTTGTCTGAAGTATTCTTTCAGTTCCGCTTCCAGTTGCTTGCCTGCTTGCTCAGCTGCCTCAGTGTCCTGCACGGGGCGATATTGCCACCCTAATGAATAGACTTTTTCCTCGATATAACTATTCGGCATAATGTTAACATACCTCTGGAAGATCGGTTTGACTTCTTCTTTCCAGGAAAGGTCCAGCTCCATTGTCGGCACCCAGTCCTTGTCCCCCGTTTTTTTCCTCCACATCCCATGCTCGGCAACAAATTCCAGTTTTTCATGCCCGCCCAGGAACTTGAAAATTTCATCCCTGCTCCTGCCGGTATTGATGACAACTTTCGTATTTTCATACCGGGTTAACCGTTCAATAATGTCATGCAGTTCGTCGTCCGGAACAGCCTTCATGGGATCCTCGTAAAAGCCCACCAGGGTGCCGTCATAATCCAGGAGTATCAATCGGGATTTGCTGCTTTTAAATTTGTCGGTGATTTCTTCGTTAAACTGTACCGACCCGGTATAACTGGTTGCTTCAACTGTCGTATGCATTCCGCCTGCCATATCATCCAGCAATGCCTGGGCAGACTGGCCTCGCAGGACTTTTTCCGCCACTGCATCCGCGTGACGTTCATATTTGTCGCCGGCCTCGCCAATCCCCTCCTTCAACCCCAGGTCATTCCCAAGCGCCGCCTGTTGCACCCCGTGGGCTGCCTCATGAGCCTGGGTAAACAGGTCCGGATCAGCGCTGACAGCCATGCGTCCATTACCGGTAAATCCCTCCGCCCGCAGGGACGTCAACGCCTGCCGGGCAGAACTGCCGGTAATTTCCCGCATACCGGTCACATCATGGTGTCCAAAGGATTCCTGGATAGCGTCCAGGTGGGTCAGGGGTCGACCTGCTCCGCGTAGCGCATTATCCGCCACACGACGGGCATCTGTATGCTTGCGCTGCTGCTCTAATCCCTGTACATGCTGCATGAAGTTTCGATTGCCCAGTCCTCCGTTGGCGGCAGAGATGGCGCCGGCGCAATAAACAGGTGAGATGCCGTTATTTATGCAATGGCGGATTTTTTGTAATGCGTCGTCAAGCGTTCCGGATAAATCAATTCCGTATTTGCAATCCCCGTAACCGGTTCGGGAATGATCACGGGAAGTTTGACGCCCATACCGGGCCGGCACCTCATCACTGACGTCTTCAGGAGAATATTGTGCCTTACTTTCAAATAGATAGGCGATATTTTTCACAAATAGTATACCAATTAAGAAGATACCATCCAGGAAATGGTGCATGATGGCCTGAGTTGTTACAACCGGTAATTTACCAGCCTGCGGATTCAATTACTTGTCTGGTAAATTATTCCTTGCCACAGAGCTCCCTTATAAATTATAAGGGATGCAATCGTTTTCATTTCTATATGAACCACTGATGAGTATGCTTTCCAGGACAATCAGTCATTTTCAATTTGGCGAGAGCCCGGATCACGACAGGAGTGCCGATCCGGGAAAAACCGCGTATCTCACGGATGCTTACCGTGGCGAAGCCGCGCGGCATGGTGTAGAAACCGGGATTCTTTACGGGGGTTCACCGGACCTCCTTTCCGGCCATATCGATACCATGAACAGTTGTTACGGTATGCGTAACACCCTTCAGTTTGCAAAAGGTTTGTATGATAGACGCCAGGCGGTACACATCCACGAAATCACCGGCCGGGGACTGGGTGGACCGGGTATGGAATACCCGTTCATGGAACAGATTCAAGCATGCTTCGGCAAACACGATATCCGCGACTTAACTGCCCATACCGGACCGGAGGCCAGGGAAGCCAATACTCTCGCAGGATCGGATGCGTACCATAAGGGTCGCCACGTCGCCTTCGGAGATTTACCTACCTTGCAGGTTGCGGCTCACGAGGCGGCCCATGCAGTACAGGGAGTATCGGGCGCGCAATTGCATAACGGAGCAGGACAGGCAAATGACAGGTGGGAAAAAAATGCGGATGCTGTAGCGGATGCCGTGGTGCAGGGAAAATCGGCAGAGGGGTTGCTGGATGGGACAACCGGTAGCCCTGCACCTGCAGGGGAAGCTGTGCAATTCACGAAAAGCAAGGACCAGGCGAGAATACGTAGCCTCCTGAAGGACAAGAATTTCATGATTGCCTCCAATCGCGGACCAGGCGTTAAAAAAGGCAAACTAAGCCTGACTGCAGGGGGACTGGCTACGGCCATGCAGGGTGCCCTTAACAGCGGGGGAAGCTGGATAAGTAATTCCGGTAAAAACCCGCCGGTACATGCCCTGTCTGAGCGGATGGAGCGAGACAGTCATACTGTTGATCAGTTCAGCCCCGATACACAGCATTACGAAAGCCTGATAAATCCTCTAGGCCTTCACGGCAGCAGATTATATCGGCCAGGTGTGAATAAAAGTATCCTTGCAGGCGATGTCGAGAATACAGAACCGTTTGATGTCTCTCATTTCAGCATGGATAAAGCTGTATTCGCTAAATTTTATGAAGGCGTGGTGAACGGATGGCTGTGGCCGATATTTCATGATCTGCTGGAGTATGTGGTACCGGCGCCACAGGACTGGGACATATACCAGGAAACCAATCAGGCTTTTGCGGATGCGTTGTTTGCAAGTTTTTCGGACGAAAAAGAGAATATAGCCTGGATACAGGATTACCAGTTATTGCTGACGCCGGGAATGTTAAGGCGGAAATTGCAAAAAAATACTGACAAGATCGGTTTTTTTCTTCACATCCCTGTCGCCAGTCCTGATGCATTTATTGAGTATTTAGGTGAAGAAAAGACAGTGGAAATACTGCACTCACTGCTCCAGTCCGACATGGTGGGACTACAGACGCATGACGATTCAGATCATTTTATTGAGCTGGTTAAAAGAGTGGCAGTACAGCTGGGGATAGATGAAGGAAAAATTGAACAGATCGGCCGGGGTCATTATTCAGTTGCCATGGAAGGGAGGGATGTGACGGTCAGGGATTATCCAATCAGCATAGACTACGAGGCACAACATGAAACCGGCGCAACAAGCAGTGTAAAGCAGGCGCGTGAAGTAGTTAAACGGACATTTGATACGCAGGTACACCGTTTTGCGAAGACGAAAGGCGGCGTGGAACGGCGCTATGATGTTGCTGATGTCGAAGCTACGAAAGCGGCTATTGATGACCCGAAATCCATATGGATAGGCGGTGTCGAACGGGCTGATTACACTAAAGGTCTGCACCAGAGGGTTGATGCAATTGACCTTTACTTTCGGGAAAACATAGACGATTTACTGGAATCCGGCTACAAGCCCGTTTTTGTTCTTACCCTCGCCCCAAGCAGGGAAAACATTGGGAATTATATACGATAGTGCCGAACCGCCATCAGTCACGATAGCGGATATCAGCGGGTTGTAAGACAGCCTTTGCCAGGTTGTCCATCTTTTCATCCGGCGTATCGCCGGGCACATCAATCTTGATCTCTTCCTCAAGTTCCGCCTTGTTCGGCTGATAGTCCGGCGGCTTGAGATACAGCGTCTTGCGTTTCGGTTTCTGCTTCGGTTTTGTCATTTATGCGTCCTCCCACATTCAGTATAATCAAAATCCCCAGAACAAGTCAGAAATATCGATCTCAGGCATAACCGCTTCCGTCTCTTCCGATTCGTCCTGTAATCCCTCCTGCCAGTCATAGCTGACGTACTCCACTCCGGCCAATTCCGCCGCCATGCGAATACGGAACTCATACTGGCCTTCAACGCCATCAGTGTCATAAATCACGATGCCGGGACGTTTACCTGTCAGGAGGCTGGCAAACATGGCCTGCTGCAAGCTGTCAAGACTGCTGCGCTTGTCCAGGCCACCTTCCCATACCATCGTATCGGTTTCGCAATCGACAAGCACGTAGCCTTCCCTGTCATCGCCGTAGCTGTAGTTATGACGGGTTTCCTGCTCGCCGCCGGCCTCGGCGCAGAACAGGGCGTTGAAGTCGGCTTCGCTTTTGGGTTCGGGTGGCGTGGTTTCGTTGTCGATCATAATTCCAGATCACCCATACACTGAAAATCGATCTCTATTCTCCCCTCGTACTCGTTGTGTGGGACCCGCTTTATCCCCCCGAATGGTATTGCGCTTTCGTACCCCCACCGCGCACAGGCTTCTGCTGCCTGGTGCATCATTTCTGTTGTAACACCCTGAGAACACGACTCCACTATACTGTAGTTGCAATTCATGGTTATTGAACCTCCGGCCCTGTTTCCACCGGACACGAAATATGGTGCTGTGGTGCAACCGGAAATAAACAGACCAGACAGGATCGCTGACATAAATATCGGCCTCATAATGCCCCCCAAGATTTAACCTATGCAATTATAAAATCTGATGTATCCAGCTCTCCGTCATAGTCATTCAATGCAACTTGTCCACCGCCGACATTGCTTAAATCAACAACAAGATTGTTGTCTATTCTCAACAGGTCAAGCTCATCGGCAGATTCAAGGCCATCGAAACGGGCCAGATATATTTTGTCTTCTCCCTTACTGAAATCCATAATCAGATCCAAGCTTCCGTCATTATCCGGCGTAACCACAAATCTGTCCCTGCCTGGCCCGCCTGATAAAACATCATCACCATAACCTCCTCCCAGTACGTCGTTTCCAAGGCCACCGTTTATGATGTCTGTACCGTGGCCTCCTCGAAGTGTATCGTTCCCTGCATCACCCCATAGAAGGTCATCACCGTCATTACCTTTGAGTATATTGTTTGCTGTATTACCGAAAATGAAATCATCCCCGGAGCCGGCAGTAAAATTCTCAATGACCGTATCCGGACCGATGATGAAATTGCCGATCAATCCATATACGTCCGATATTTCACCGACACCCAGCCTGATAACCTGATCATCTGTATCGGTACTCAGATCAATCGTATCAACACCATCAGTATCGTATAGGGTGAGCGTTGTTTGACTGTTGAAGGTGGTGGGGTCGAAGTGAAATGCCGTACCATTGCCCTCATTCTCGAAATAATAGATGTTGCCATCTGCATCGAATGAGAGCATATCCATATCACTGTCACCATCTATATCGCCAAATGCGAAATCCTGGATGGCATGCACAGGGCCGTCTCCGTAAGTAGCTGCATCCAGAGGATTAACATGAGCAGTCACATCATCAAAATCCAATGATTCAGCAGAGCCGATATTCTCCGCGTAGAAGATAGTTCCGTAGTCGTCAACCAGAACAAGGTCATAATCGCCATCGGTATCAACATCAGCAAACTTAATATCATTCGTGTTAGTGAAAGCGTCTGAGGGAATTAGTACGTCGTCACCGCTAAAGTCTGATTCATCCGGAGTCCCGATATTACGGCTGAACCCTATACCTTGCGGACTAAATAAGAACATGTCTAAATCATCGTCTCCATCAATATCCACGAATTCCACATCGGCGTTAAAACCAGAATGTCTTGTCCCGTTGCCAATAACCTCGCTGCCTAATATATCGCTGTGGAACTTGATATACCTCTCGTCAACAACAAATAAATCTATCTTGCCATCATTCCCGAACAGTTCCATGAATTCATAATCCTTTATCCGTCTGGGCCAGACAATTGTATCGTTGTGGGAGGGTCTGAAATCAGGATCGGTGGCAGTTCCTTCGTTTTTGTAGATAATAATGATTCGCTCTACAAGCAATGCCGCCATGTCCAGATCGCCGTCATTATCCAGGTCAACGAATGTGGGCTGGGTTAAGGGTGTGAAAATGTCTTTAAACGGATTTCTCTCGCCGGTCCAGATTGGATAAAACTCGCTCATGTGGTCATCAACATTTGCATTTACGCCATAGACAGTATCACCGGCATTGGCCTTGTCTGGTTTTCCGTACATGTCCTGAATAGCGATTATGTCCGCTGGCATGGGCGTGACAGGATGGGCGTAATCGGCGACAATCATCGGATTTTCAAGCTGGGAGATGTAGGACATGACAGACGCTTGCCATGAGTCACCCAGGAATACGTTATCCACAAAGAAAACGGGATAACCGCCGTTGTACGGGCCGGAATGACCAAGGCCCAGGGCATGGCCTATCTCATGCAGATAAGTGGAGTACGAATAGCTGTCCATCCTGGTGCCATAGGTATCTACCCAGTCAACGGAGACATTGATTTCAGATTGGATGATGATGTTGCCTTCGACGGTTGATGTTGACCAGGCACCTTCATCATCGTCATCAAACATGATGTCGGCATTGTCGTGACTGACTTCACGGAACGTGATGTCTGTCACTTCATCCCATGCATCCAGTGCCCAACGCGCAAGCTGTTTTCCTTCAGGTGTCAGATTGGTGATATTGACAGTTAATTCGCTGCCCGGGGATACATCAAATGAACGGGCAGAACGCCCTGATGATTCCCAATATCCGTCGGATAGATAAGAAGCAATTGCGGTATTCATAGCAAGCCCTCTGACTCTGCATGAACGAATGCCAGGCATAAGGCGCCGGGCCGTTTGCAACTACTCGCAGTTAAGGAGAGTCCTGCCTATTCACCACGACAGGGATAGCTAATCTCCGTCAGGTACAGAAGGCTGTTGTATTTAGCAGGTAACCCGACTTCGGGTACCGCAAGTAGTTGCAAGGAATCAGGTTACGGTGAAAGGCCGCAAATATCAAGATAAATCGTATACTTTCAAAGACTTGCGCGGTTGACTCTACATTGTGTGCTGTGTTTGTATACGAGGCACTACATGATGTGGGTGTGTATGAACAGGGATGCTTAGGGTTGAGGGGGCAGTCTTTGGAGGAGACTGCCCACCTCAGACAACGGTTGCAAGAGTCTCAAGCCACTCCATAGTAAGCATGCTTGATCTTCTTGTCAATTCCTTTCGTACTGATAATGCCGCGTTGCGGCAAGGAGTTCTTAGCATGAGAAAACTTGTGCATAAGAAGGTGATCGTGAACGGGAAGATAGTGTACCTTCCTGTTTGGATCACTATTAAGAAGCGGTAATCGTAACCAGATATGCCCCGTACTCTGTGCGGGGCTTTGTCTCACGCGATCAAGTCCTGATACCGCAGCCGCTTATTCTCCATGCTCCAGGACATACCGGCCAGTTGCATTTCCGTGTCCAGTGGCCGGATATTGTGACGGAAGGTGAACTCGTTGATATACCGATCCAGGTGCTTGCCGCTCCAGTGGTGGTATGTCCCGTGATAGCCTCTCTTGGCCATTGCCCAAAAGGACTCGATCCCGTTGGTGTGCGCCTGATCTCTGACGTACTCGCTGATAGAGTGCTTAACGGTCTCATGCTCTCTTTTCAGGCCGGAATAAGCGGGCGCCTCGTCCGTGTAAACGATGCTGTTCTCATCCGTAAT
The DNA here is from genome assembly GCA_965207165.1 of Gammaproteobacteria bacterium. GTDB lineage: Bacteria > Pseudomonadota > Gammaproteobacteria > Eutrophobiales > Eutrophobiaceae > JAAXHV01. Next base: position 1,261,523 of record OZ242265.1, read on the forward strand.
CCCTTCGACGAATCCGTGCAATGTTTCCTTGTCCGTGTTCTTTACCGTACCGGCTTTAACCGAGTTGCTCCGCCTGTCCTTTGCGCCCAGGACCGCAACCTTACCGGCAGGCCCGCGCCCGTGCTGTTCCTTACGCTTGCTGTTTGACATGTTCTTACGCTTGCCGCCGAAATAGGTTTCATCCGCTTCGACCGGGCCGAAGAACGGCATGCCGCCCTTGTTATCCCAGCATTCCCGCAGCCTGTGGGCAAGGTGCCAGGCTGTCTTTTGAGTGATATCCAAATCCCTGTGCAGCTTCATGGACGATATGCCTTTGAGGTTGGTAATCATCAGGAACATGGCGATTGCCCAGACCTGATAATCGAGATTGGACGACTGCATGACCGTGAAGGTTTTGACGCTGAACCGCTTGGCACAGTCCTTCTCACGGCAACGGAAGGGCATGGAATGATGCTTGGCGCCGGATTGGATGTTATCAGAGCCGCAATGCGGGCAATAGGGATTGCCGCCCCAACGCTGCTGAATAAACCAGTCTTCGGCGGTTTTGCTATCAGGAAACTTCTTGAAAATCTCTCTCAGGGAGATGCCTTTTCTGTAGTGCTTGCCGGGTGCGTTGTTTGCCATCTATAATCTCCAAAGTTGTTACAGACAATTTTACAGAATAGTGCCGAAACAGTCAATCGTTTTTCGTCACTTTTCTGTAAATATTTTCAGATTTATTGAGGATTTTCGACATGACAGAAGATGAAATGCTGAAACGTGAAGATGCAAACAAAGCCAGGGTTGTTAATCAGATAGGAATCGCTCGCCGGAAGAGAAAATGTCTTGAGGAAAAGGCAACAGAGTTTATCCAGGCTATAGATCACTGGCGTGGATCACTGGCCTCAAAGGTTGAAGATTCAGAATATATCCCTGCTGCCAATGAAGACGAAATAGACAGCAAGGAATACCCCGATCTTGAAACACTCAAAGGCATTATGCGCGAGATCGATGAAAACACCATTGAGATACTGGACTGCGAGGAAGACCTGCGAAAGTGGGATGTCATCGGCTAACCTTCGGCACTATCGTATATAATTCCCAAAACATTCCTGCCTATAAAAAATATGTAGATACGTTTCATGAAAAGATAAACCATGTCAATCAAAGCTACCAGGGTAAGCTGGGCTATGCTCCCATTGTTTTAACCGGTGCCGTTTTTGAACCAGAAAAATCGGATTTGTTCGCAGCATATGACGTTTTTATCATCACTGCACTGGCTGACGGTATGAATCTCACGCCGATGGAAGTCGTGTCCGCCAAACACCTGGACGATGAGCATGATCACCATCCCGCCGTGTTTGTGTTGAGTGAGGGCGCAGGAATAGGCAGGCGCGAGGGATTCGCCAAACATGGCTATACGCTGGACAGGACGATGGAACCGGAAATGATGAAAGGACAACTGAAACGCGCAATCGATGAGGTGATAGCAACCAGAGAGAACCCTGAAAAAATGGAAGAGCTGGTTGCCGGAAACAAGTCGATGCAGGCCTTTGTGCGTGAGAATGAGGTTAATAAGTGGGCCGCGGATTTCCTGGAACAACTGTTGAAGCCGCAGCCGGAAGAAACCAGGCCTGAATTTGAAGACCCCGCCTTTGATACGAGCGATGAATTTCCTTCATCCGGCTCAGCCAGGAGCGATGCCGGTAAATCCGGTGTTGACCGCAGAGCAGCGTCCCCCTATTCATTTAATAGAAGCGATGAAACTTCAACGGCTGCGCTCGGAGCCCGCTTGCTGATGCCGCACCACCGAAACCTGTGGTCCGGGGCGCACCCGCAGGGGGGGCACGGATACCGGCAAAACCCGATGCCGACTGCCGGGCGGAACATGCACGCCATGTGGTTGAGAGCATATGGCGGGCTCCGAAGACTTGGAAACTTCCCCCGGTTGTAAGCCTGTTGATGGTTTGGATATTCGGATCGATTTATACGGAGAGCGGCGGGATCATTCCCAGGGAAAAATCCGCGAGTGAATCGAATACCATATCCGCCTGGCAAAGTCGCTTACGGCAACCAATTCCTATAGCCATCATTTTCGCCGCCCGTATTGCCCGGATACCGGCTTCCGCATCTTCGAAAGCAATACAAAATCGCGGCTCCGCACCTACCCCCATTGCTGCAGACAGGAAAATGTCCGGATGCGGCTTGGGGTTCGTAATATATTTTGCATCCACGATGTAGTCCAGTAGTGGTGCTATTCCGAGATTTTTGATTACGGCCGGCGCATTTTCACTGGCCGAGGCAAGCGCGGTTTTGATGCCCCGGGTACGGCAAGCGTCAAGCACGGTAACCGCTCCCGGCAACAGGTCCTCCGGTGTAAGTGAACCGATTATTTCCCGGTAATAATTGTTTTTCCCGGCTGCGAGGGAAGCTTTTTCCGCGGCAGAAAACTCTCGCTCCGACCGCTCAAGCAAGATTTCGAGTGAAGCCATCCTGGACACACCTTTGAGACGTTCATTGATTTGCTTGTCGAAATATATCCCCTTCTCTTTTGCCAGGCGCAGCCATGAGAGATAGTGGGCCTGCGTCGTGTCGGCGAGGACACCGTCAAGGTCAAATATGGCAGCGGCTACATGCATCGAATAACGCTTCAGTCTACTGGATTAAGATGTATGCGTGTTATCGAACGAAAGCCGATCTTCCAGACCGCAGGCTGTGTTCCCGTGATAGATATCAATTTCCTTACCTTCCAGCAAATGATAATCCACCCTGTCACCGGCAACATCGACACGGATTAGCCGTCCGCGGAAGTTGACACAAAATGAATAAGCGCCGGGAGAATTCGAATACCTCGGGTTGAATCTCAATACCCCGCCATGGCTGCGCATACCGCCAAACCCGAACACCAGGCTGTTCCACGAGTTGGCAAGAGCAGCCATATGCAAGCCTTGACTGGAGTTGCCGCACAAATCGTCAATATCAATAAATGAGGTCTTGCTGAGGTATTCATACGCCTTTTCAAGTTCGTTGCACTCCGCTGATACGATTGCAAAGGTACCGGGTGAGAGTGTGGAATCCTGGGTGGTAATTCCTTCGTAGTATTTCAACGTGGCGGCTTTGCGCTCATAGGGAAATTCGCTGCTTTTGAGAAACATGGCCAGGACCGCATCCGCCTGCTTGCAGACTTGATAGCGGTATATCGTCAATGGGTGGTAGTGCAACAGCAAGGGGTAATTGTCTGCAGGTGTCGAACCGAAATCCCACATTTCTTTTTCGAGAAAATGCTCATCCTGCAGATAGATCTCCTCCTCACTACTGTATGGCAGGAAGAAATTTGCCGCAATTTTCTCCCACAACAACATCTCCTCATCGGTAATATTCATAGTCCGGAGGAGTGAGTGATAACAATCACGGCTTTGTCGCTTTATTATCTGAATGGCAGCAAGTGTGTATTCAAGATGTCCCTTTGCCATAACGTTTGTGTAGAGATTGTTATCTACGATCGCGGAGTATTCATCGGGGCCGGTGACGCGGTTCAGGCAAAAGGCGCCGCCCTTGCGACGATTGAAAAATCCTGCCTGCGGCCAGATTCTCGCGGTTTCGACCAGCATTTCAATTCCCGGCCCGCTGAGAAATTCAAGATCATCCGTCGCCTCAACATACTGCTGGACCGCATACGCGATATCTGCGTTGATATGATACTGGGCAGTACCGGCAGGAAAAAACGATGAGCATTCCGTACCACTGATAGTCCGCCATGGATACAGCGCGGCATTCGAATGCCCCATCGTGGCGGCAATTTCACGCGCATAGTCGAGCATGGAATGCCGGTATTCAAGCATCCCCCTTGCAATGTCCGGTAAAGTAAATACGAAAAACGGTAATACGAATATTTCTGCATCCCAGAAAACGTGCCCTTCGTATCCGTCACCCGTCTGCCCTTTCGCACTGATTGAACTGGCCGCGTCCCTGCCGGCGGCCATAAACAACTGCGTGGAATTGAAATTGACTGCGCCTTCCATGTCACCGTCTTCAGGCAGACTCACAAAGGCTTTTGCGGAAAACTTTGCCATCTCTGCGGCCTGCTCCTGCGCAAGCGCATGGTAACCGGCAGTCTGGGCTCCTGCCAATTCACGGCGGCAAATTTCAAGCATGTCGATGTTGTTGTTTCCGCGATCAGTCTCGTAACAAGTCAAGCGGAACAGGTCCGCGGGTTTGCCGGGGGAAATATCGAATGTCAGTGTTTGCCGGAAACCATCGGTATAGTCGGGCGTTGAACGATAAACAGTGTTCGGGTCCGCCGCTATTATTCTATCCATCGTAGCAACGCCGATTCCCGCAATGTTGCTTCGGTAAAGAAAATTCCAGGTGTTGTCCTTGTAGAACTCCGTTTCCATTTTCCAGGGATTACCGGAAATCACCGGACCTATTCGTGGATCGGGCATACCATCGGCAACGACATTTTCCTGCAGAGGAACATTCTCAAAAGGATGTTTTATCGTTGCGTGAAGCGTGATTGAACCGCTGAAACCATCCGCGCGGGCTTGAAGCCTGTTCGCGGTGACCGTACGCCGTGACAAACTGACCAGACGCTCAAGTCCGAGCATCAGTTTCTCACCCGTATCCTTTGCAAAAACGATATCCCTGGACAGTATTCCCGTTCCATAGTCCAGTTCGCGGTTGTCTTTGATTTTGTGCCAGCCGGCGGCATACAGATCCCGCCCCTCGATTTCCAGAATCAAACCCGTGCAATCAAGCACCGGAACCCGTACATCACTGACTTTCGGAAATCCATAAGCTTCTTCATGGTAGCTGACCGGGCGGCGCTCGTAGACACCGTTGAGGAAAACACTGGTCCCGGCATTGCCGGCATCGCCGGAACCCATAGACTCCATCATTCCGCGGATCCCGATGAAACCATTGCCAACACTGAATAATGATGCCCCCTGGGGCAAATTCTCAGGTGCGGAATTACTCCTGCGAAGCTTGTAATCCGTTGTCTGGAAAGCGTGTTCAGTTGATATCGGCATGCTATGTTTTTTAGATTAATAAACTGCACAAAATATTATACCCGGCTTATAATATATTTTGAAATGCATTTCATTTAGTATATTATCTCCCTGGTTGATATGCCTATAACATATGCGTAAATATCATATAAATCAGTCAATTAATTCGATTGGCAGTGTTACGCACCGGCTCTCCACCAGGTCACTTGACGGCCGGGGTCTATGATGAGTTATCCGGAGTGCGAATTTGTCATGCATCTTGTAATAGAACTGGGCGGCACGAATACGAGATTTGCTCTTTTCCGCTCTCTCGTTGATCCGGTTCCGGAGTGCGTCTGCGTTATTCCAACCAGTCGTTTCAATTCGGTGAATGATGCGGTTGAATGGTACCTGTCAAAGACGTCGTCAAGTCCTGTTGAAAATGTATGCCTGGCAATCGCCGGACCTGCCAGGGGGCCGGCGTACCGGTTGACAAACAATAACCTGTCATTTGAAAAGGACTCCTTGGCGCGGACTACCGGGGCAAAAAATATCGAGGTGGTAAATGACTTCGCCGCATTCGCGGCTTATCTGCCAACTATTCCCGGGGATGAAGTGGTGAGTGTTCGCGCCGGTGAGCAGGATCGTGCCGGAACCAGGTTGGCTCTCGGTCCGGGAACGGGTATGGGTATGGCTGTGCTGGTGCGGGTCGGTAGCAGTTGGCATGTAGTGGCCAGCGAAGGCGGAAACACAGGCTTCTCCCCTGCTACGCCGCTGGAAATTGATATTATGAAGATCCTGCACAGGCGCACTGGCCGTGTCGTAATTGAGGACCTGCTTTCCGGAAGTGGACTGGTATTACTATACAATACACTTTGCACTATCCACGATTTCATGCCTCAACAAGTTACCGCAGTCCGGATTACCGAGCTTGCCCTGGAGGGAATCGATCCGGTTTGCATTGAAACCGTCAATACATTTTGTGGGATGTTAGGTGAGTACGCCGGTGACATGGCGCTGACGGTAAGCGCTTCAGGTGGCGTTTATCTGGGAGGGGGTATCCTGCCGCGAATTGTGCCGATACTGGTTACCAGTACATTCAGCAAACGTTTTACTTCGAAACGGAAATTATACAGTTTTATGAATGACATTCCTGTATGGCTTGTCACAGCCGAGTACCCGGCTTTAATCGGGGCTTGTCACATCCTGCATGAACAGCAACTGAATATATAGTTGCGGGCTGCATCGCTTCTTCCGTACTGGACCTGCGAGTTCATCCAACGAACAGGTCCAGTACTGTGTGTCCTGATTTAGAAATCAATACCCAGGGACACACCCCACATTCGTGGTTCACCGTACAGTGATATGACCCTGCCGAGACTCGCATAACGCGGGCTGTTGGAGACAACATAATCTTTGCCGGTTACATTGTTGACGAAGACTGCGCCATTGACTCTGCTCGCAAAAATGCGGTCCCATTGCATGCGCATGTTCAGCAGCCCGTATGAGCCAAGCATGGCGCCCGGACTGTGCATATCCACGAAGCCGGCGAATGCATCATCCTGCCAGGAATACATGGTAAGAAAACTCATTTCGCCATAATTGCCCGGCAGTTGCCGACTTAATGTGAGGCTGAGATTAAGCATATGTTCCGGTGTATTCAGAAACGCCAGTCCGCTCAGATCAGCCCCTGCCGGCGTAATATATTCATCATACTCCGCATCGGTATACGCATAGCCGTAGGAAAGGACAATGTTTTCTACGGGGCGGATTGTGCCTTCCACTTCAATACCCTTGATGGTAGCTTCAGCCGCGTTTTGTGTAGCAGTAGTTGCAGCGATCCCGATAATGACGTCATTCAGCACCTGTACATCATTATAGTTGCTCTGGTAGAGCGCTATATTGGTATGTCCGGCGATTCCACCCAGCAACCATTCTGATTTTACGCCCAGTTCGAACGCGTCCACCTTTTCCGGCCCGAATCCGAATTCAGGAAGATCAGTACCGAAAAATATACCGATAGCCGGGTTATACCCGCCGCTCTTGTAACCGCGCCGGTAACTGAAATAGAAAAGGTGATCGTCAGTTACCTGGTAGTCCAGTCCGGCATTCCAGGACTGGCCGTCACCTTTCGACCCATTGACGACCAGGCAATCCGGATAGGTCTTACCCAGCTGGAACGGACAGAAATGCGTCGAATCCGGTACCGGCAACTGCTCCACCGTATACACACCGGGATAGCCGAGAATATCGAAACCGAGGGAATATTCGTCCTCCGTGTGGCGAAATCCACCAGACAGGCTCACACCATCCAGGCTTTCGGACACGACACCAAGGTTAACGTTCACATGACTGAATATCGCATAGCTCTCGTTGTCAACGGGCGCATCAAGCTGATGGGTGGTGAAGCCGCCATTCAGGATTTGTGAATAGGTTTGCGGTCTCTCCGATTTGGTGCGTTCGTAATAACCGCCTATGAGCCAGTTCACCATACCGTCAAAACCGGTTACGGACAGTTGTAATTCTTCCGTAATCGTCGAATCGTCGGGACTGAATGTTCCCGGTATCGTTCTTCCCTGGGAATCGGTCAGCGGAAGCGTTGTACCGTCCAGATCATATGCCCGGTCCCCTTTTTGTCTCGCATAGCTGAATATGTTGGTAAGAGACAGGTATTCGGTGACATCAAGTTCGGTTCTATTAAGCACACCGTGTGTCCTGTTCAAATCCCTTGACCTGGAACCCAGTGCAACTTTCCGGATGCCCCGTTCATGCTGTTCCTCGTAAAGAGGCGTCTGGAACGGTGCAAACGGCCCTGCCGGATTGTTGTGCGTAAGCACGGTGCCGGGACCATTTTCATCGTACTCGCTGGCCCACACGATCAGGTGGTTTTCCAACTGTTCAAAGGGCCTGAACAGGATGCTGAGTCTCGCTGAGTAGTTGTCACGGTCATCGTAATCGATGTCCCTGTTTACATCTTTCGTGAAACCGTCACGATTTTGTTTTTGTGCCGCGACACGAACCAGGAGCTTGTCCCTTATCAACGGGACATTCACCGCGGCTTCCCCGTCAAGACGGCCGTAGCTGCCCGCCGTACCGCGTGCGTAGCCGCCAAACTCGTTGGACGGTCGCACCGGTTCGTACAGGATTGCCCCTCCTGTCGTATTGCGTCCGAACAGGGTGCCCTGCGGCCCCTTCAGGACCTGCACATTTTCAAGATCAAGGTACAATCCGGGCCCGCCTGAACGGCTGGGCGCCTCGGCGAAATAACTGACAACGGAAGGGCCGGCGCCCGCACCCAGAAACTCCCCGGTCGGACGCAGGCCGCGTATGGTGAGGGCTTCCTCGTTGCGACCCAGGGTGCCGATGACGCTTAAAGACGGAACATGGCGCTGTAAATCAATTGCGCTTCTGATATCGGCCCTGCGGATTGCGCTCGCAGACAGGGCAGTAATGGCAACAGGGACATTCTGCAAACCTTCCTGCCGGCGTCTGGCCCTTACCGTAATTTCCTCAAGCCAGCCGGAACCAGCCACTTCGGTTACTTCGCTGTCCTGTGCCTGCAGTTCTGTTTGCGGATACAAAACAGCAACTGCAACCAGAATAAAAAATGGGAACACTCCCTTCTTCAGGAAGACACCCGGGTTATCTCGTACAAAGTTGAATTGACTCATTGGAATACCCCTCACGCAACAATTGTTCTTATAAATAGAGATGTAATGCATTACATTATAAGTTGCATCATAGTCCATATCAATATTTTTTGCAACAATTGATACAACCTTGATTGCAGGCGCGAAATTGGGTGCTCTTTTGTAACCGGTGCTGCGGCTTTGTGGCAGATGGAGTTATTTCACTTACTCTGCTCCACTACCCCCGCCTGTTACCGGGGTGACCCTGGTCGGACCGCTGGCCATCTCATCCAGCAAAGACTCCGCCGACTCGCCATTGATAACCGCCTCCGCCACCGCATCCGCGTGACGCTCATAGCGGTCTCCCTCCTTGCCTATCCCGCCTTCCAGCTTCATCTGCCCGCCCAGCGCCGCCTGCTGCACACCGTGCGCCGCCTCATGCGCCTGACTGTACAGGTCCGGCGCGCCACCGAACGCCATCTGTCCGCGCATCGCATAACTACCCGCACCCAGCGTATCCAGTGATGTCCGCGCCGCACTCCCCGTATGCTCCCGCATGCCGCGTACATCATGATGCCCGAACGCCTCTTGAATCGTTGCCAGGTGGGTCAGGGGACTGCCCGTACCTCGCATCCCCTGTGCAGCGATACTGTGTGCATCCGCCGGCGCTCCGTGTTGATGCGCCGCTTCAACGAACTGCATAAAGTGGCGATTGCCCAGCGCACTCTGCCCGGTATTGATTGCATCCATCAACCCGGCAGAGGACTCGTTGCCCAGTATCCCCTGCGCCACCTGGTCCAGGGCAGCCGGAACGGCTGCCGTCTGTCCAATGTCAAATTGACTCCCGGTTTGCCGGCCGGTCTCTGGTGCAGTGAGCCCGGCCAACTCTCCGGTGTTATCAAATGCTTGTGTCAGTTTTCCCATTTTCAGCACGCGTCGCAGGCCGGTTCAGGATGACAGTATCACCAGTGCTATCAGTGCAAAGCCAACCAGCGCGCACAAGACCACCTTGTTTTGCGCTATATTGCAAAGTGACTTGCTTTTCGGCTTAGCACCTTTTCCACAGAGTGATTGAAACACGGACTTTAACTTTTCAAATATTTTCATTTCCACCTCCTGTAAGGCAGGTTCTGATTTGAGATCATCCGGCGCCGGACTTATCGCTTTGGCCCACACTGGAATTTACTTGTTGGAGCTGCCCGCTATCGATCGGGTCATGTACATCCGCAGCGATGGTGACGGAATAATTGAAGCGCGGTTTGGGGCCGTGCCCCATGCTGCGCCAGAATTCACCCAGGCTCTGTAAATAACCGTCCTGTATGGTAAACGCCCGGGGCTGGGGGTCGCCTCCAGCCAGGTCGCCCTGGAGGATCTGGACGGGCGGCCGCGCCGGGTCGGTTTTATCGGGTAACGTATCGGGCAGGTCATTGTAGCGGCGCAATGCCTTGATGATCACCGACAATACCGTGTGTTCATCGTGCGCCGCTGCCGTCGCGCTGTCACTCCAGGCAGTGACCAGGTAAGAACATTCGATCAACAATGGCTGGCGTTTCACTTGGTAACCTGCAGGCGGTACCGGCGAATACCTGAACCATTCGTTATGGCGCAGGTTCAGGTCTTCCCGCACATCATATAAAAATACATTGACCGCCGGCTTGGTAACGCTGGCGGGTGGAAAGTTCTGATCCGGTTGGGCAAAGCTGATACTGAGGCCAGGTATGATTTCCTGTCCCGGCGTAAGAAGTTCATATTCCAGCAGGGCTTTAATGGAGTTACTCAGGTCTTCGATCATGTCAGGTCTGTTTATCTGAAAAGGTCACGGAAAATACGGGGCAGGCGAATATCTTCACGATGTGCCTCCCCGGGGGACGTTCCGGCCTCCGGAGTGCGTCCGTCAAGCTCCGCCAGAGACCGGTTATAGTTCTCGATGCACTCGGCAAAATACTTCGCAATTGCCCTGGTTTGTTTCATGTACAGGATGGTTGCATCCCACATATCGGACAGTTCCTTGTAATCCTCATGGCTGATAAACCAGCCGTCTGCCCGGCTTTGAGGTTCAATATCACCCAGTTCCAGCAGGCTGGGCCGGGGATAAGGCCGGCAATCAATTTCCGGGATCTCGATATCCTGTACATGCACGGAAACATCTGTTGTCCTGGCGCCGAATCCGCCGCATGCCGCCAGCAGGGGCAGGATGCTAATCAGGGTTACCAGCCTTTTCATACACCGTATTCCAGTCGGACAGTTTTTCCAGCAGTTCTTTTTTCCTGCCGGTGGCGCGTGCCGCACGTATGCTGAGGTCGGCATTACCTGCGGGTGTGGCGGCGCGCTGCCGGATATCTTCAACCCGCCAGCTATTCTGCGCTTGTAACAATTCCGTGCGCGCATCCAGCAGGGACTGGTGCGTCGACTCCATCAGTTTGTCTTTCTCCCTCCGGAACGTACCGGTCACTTCTGCCAGTTGCTTCAGATAATCGTTATGTGCCTGAATGCCGGCCACTTCAATCTGTTTGGCCATCAATGTTTCCCTGGTGCCGAGATACTCGTTTATATGGTTGTTCAGGAGCCTGCCTAAAGTATTGATGCCCGCATACACCGCAACGCATAGCACGATCAATCCTCCTGCCTTCAGTGCCAGACCGTACAGCATGACGCTAAACTACCACCTGGGAGAAAAGCGATTGCCGGGCTTCACGGAACTGCCGCTTGTCACCGGCTTTTCACTGGTTGCGGCCGGCCTGCCGCTGAGACGTTCATATCCCCACGGCCACCATTTATGAAACGCCCCCATGATGGCGGTAAACGCGATGGGATAACCGATGCCCATAATGACTGCGATCAACACCGCGCCCTCGATATCGCGATAACCTTTCCACCACATCAGCAGCGACAGCACGAACGTCACTGTCCCGGAGACAGCTGCCAGCGCCAGGTTGCTGGGCTCACGCCTGGAATGCGTCCTGACGCGGCGCGCGGCCGCATAACCTATCAACGGCGCAATAGCGATAGCGGCAATACCCCACCAGTGCGGAGCCAGGTAATCAAAAATCTGGATCCACCACGTTGTGCTGCTTTGTGTCATGTGTCTTTCTATTAACGCAAACAGTTCAGGCGCGATATTTCTGTCTCGGCAACTGGTAGTGCGGTCCGTCAGGAAAGCGCTTCCAGTCACCTCCCCATTCAAGCGCTGTTTCCAGTTGAACAGCGGCTTTTTTCATGGCCGCGGCAAGCTTGTGATACAAAGGCCAATCCCAGCGTACCTCACCATCAACCAATGCTCCCAGGTCCACGGCATGTCCGGTCTGGTGCCTGCTTTTCCTGGTCACGCCATTCAGTAGTGTCGCTTTTTTCTCAAACAGTTGTTGCTGCCGTTCCGCGCTGCGCAGACCTTCCAGCACGGCGAAATCGACTTCCGTGATCCGGATGGCTCGTTCAACGACCTGCACCAGGTCCTCGTGGACGCCCTGCAGACGTTGCCGCGAGCGCGGGCTCAAAATAAAGCTCATGTTCTTGACTCACTGGTTGATGTGAAACCGTTAATCCGGGGTGTCACACCCGAACCTGAAGGAATATCATTCCTCAGGGAGGCTCAAATTTACGCCCTGGATCGGCTTGCTCTGAATTGGTGAGAATACGTCCATGGGGAAGGTCACCTGGTAGTTACACTGCGGCTTGGGTTTGCCCCCCATGGCCGACCAGAATTCACTCGGGTTTTGCATGTGCCCGGTCTGGATCGTGAATGCCCGGGGCAGAGGGTCCGAACCCGACAATTCTCCCTGGAGAATCTGTACCGGTTGACCGTCCGGGTCATTCCTGTCCGGCAGGGTCTCCGGTATCGACACATACCGGTACAGTGCGCGCACCACGTCGGAAATGATTACCTGTTCATCATGGGCTGCCGTCTCGATCGAGGCGCTCCAGGCCGTGATCAGATAAGTGCATTCCACATACACCGGCTCCCGGGTCAGCAATGTTGTGCCGCCGGGACCGCCTGAGCGGATATAGCGTTCGTTATGGCGCAGCTCCAGGTCCTCCCTGATATCGTAAAGAAACAGGTCGACTGCCGGCGCCGTGACGATACCGGACGGAAAATCATCATCCGGGCTTTCGAAGCTGATACTGAGATTTGGATGAATATCAGCCAACTCATACTCGAGCAGGGCCTTTATCGAAGCATCGAGATCTTCAATCATGAGATTTATTCTTGAATGTTGGTTTGAGCAGGACACGCCGGCAGTGCAGGCGCAAATTCAAATTATCGACTGCCCGGATAAATCCGGCAGCTTCAGGTTGAAACCAGTTTGATCTGTCCGGTATCGGTAAAGATGACCTGGACGGGGAATTGTGAAACAGTGTCCTCACTCCCGCTGGCAGGATCTTTTGCTTTCGTGGTTACATTTACCGTCAGCACAAGCTGCGAGCTTTGCAATAACACCATCTGGCTCATGGTCGACGTAGCGGTCGCCAGGCCGCTGATCTGTACCGTACTGCCCTGTACCTGGCCGCCCGCGTAAGGAGGATTGGCGTAGGCTGCCGTGTAGGATGCAGCCCAGGCCTGAATGTCCGCAGGAACAAGCGCCGCACGGCCGTCAACCGCCAGCACGTTCTGGAACTGTGCCGGAATGATGCTGGTCGGCGGCATCAATTGCTGAGGCCCCATTGGCTGCAGTTGCACCTGGGCGCCGTTTACACATACATAACTCATTCTAAACTTCCTTATGCTTACTTGTTGAGCGTTGATTGTTTCAGTATTTGTCCCATCTTTTGATACTCCCGGCGGGTAGCGTGCAGTAAATGTTCCATTGTCACTTCCGGCTCCACTTGTCCGTGCCTCCCCTCCTCTGCCGCCAGAAACGCTGCCGTGAGGGCAATGTTCCGTATATAACCCCCGGAAATATGCAGCCGGTCAGCCAGGAATTCCATATCCAGATCTGCCGCCCGGGGCAGTTCCTCCGGCCAGATCTTGTTCCAGATTTTCAATCGCTCCTCCCTGTCCGGCAACGGAAAGTCAACACAGAAATGCAGGCGCCGGGTAAATGCGTCGTCCATGTTGCGGCGAAAGTTGGTGGCAAGGATTACTATCCCGGCATACTGTTCCATCCTTTGCAGCAGGTAACCCACCTCGATATTGGCATGACGGTCATGGGCATCTTTCACTTCGCTGCGTTTGCCGAACAATGCCTCCGCTTCGTCAAAGAACAATATGGCATTGCTCGTTTCGCCCTCGTGGAATACTTCACTGAGATTCTTTTCCGTCTCGCCTATGTACTTGCTCACCACAGACGACAAGTCAATCTTGTACAATGACAAGGCAAACTCGTTCGCAAGTACGTCTGCCGCCATCGTCTTGCCCGTCCCCGGCGGCCCCGAAAAAAGCAGGTGCAGACCCTTTCCCATGGCCAGCTTGTTGTCGAATCCCCAGTGTTCGTACACCAGGGCGCGATGTATGACCCTTGCCCTGATTTCCTCCAGCATCGACCTGGGTCCCGGAGCAAGCACCAAATCGTCCCACTTGTAACAGCTGCTGATATTCTGTGCGAGCCGTTCCAGTCCCCGGTTACTTTGCAGGCGGCAGGCGCGGCCCAGGTCCTCATTGTTGATAACCGTGTTCAGCGGGTCACGCCAACGACTGATACTTGTTGCCGTGGCCAGTGCATCGTGTATCTGTCCGGGGCTGAACTTGAAGCGGTCGGAAATTGCCGGTAAATCGATATCATCGGCAAGTCGCGGATATGCCTTTCGCATTAACCTCCAGAACTGTTCTCTTTCCTGCGTGTCGGCACCTGGTACGGGGATACGAAAAAATGAATACCTGCCTGACAGGTCCCTGGGTTCCCATACCTGCTTCCCGGCGAAGAAGATCAGCCCGTTACGCTTGACCAGGATACTGATAAAGGTATGCAACAACGTATCATGCCGGGTCGCGGGTGTTTCCTTTGCGTTGTTCTTTTCCTCCGGCTGGCCAGGCAGCAAATCATCAAAATTATCAAAATAAAGTGCGGCCTCCTGTAATTCCGCCTCTCTTACCAGCCCTGTGAGTTTACGCCTGAAATCAGCCGGCTTCAGCTGGATGACTGATGCCAGATTGACGCTGAGCAGTTTAAGCCCGGCAACCTGGCACAACCCCTCGGCTATGGAATGCTTTCCTGTTCCATACCTCCCCTGCAGGTACAATATTGCGCATTTCTGTTCAAGATCCATATTGCGCACCAGCGCCAGCAGGCTGTTTTTAAATTCTTCCCTTATCAGTAAATCGTCCAGGCACAGCCGGGGCTCATGACAAGTGGCACAGTCGTCCATCTCAGGGGACATATTATCCGAACCGAGCAGGTAATCCCTTATGCGTCCATCCGTTTTGACTACCCGGTTAAGTAACGGCTGGCCAGGCCGGTGAGTTTCATCCTCCAGGTAAATCAGGTTTGCCCGAACCAGGGGGGCAGTAGTTGCAAACAGGCTGAACCTTCCTATCTTGCCGTAATCGCTATTGCATGGCCCCTGTAACAGTTTCAGGACCAGGCCTACGTTCGGTCTTATCTGGTTCTTGTCATCCTGCAGGTATGCAAAAAAACGCTGGTACCGGTTACTCATTTCCGGAGCCAGGCTGATAAGCAGGATATCGACTTCATCAGGCGAGAGTTGGAACAGTTCCCTGAGCCGTTCCAGGCGCAGGGCGACATTCCTTTCGTAACTCCCTGTCTTCCTGAAGATAATCTCCCTTTTCTGCTGTTCCATCATCTGCTCAAGCCGGACATTCAGTTCGGGTTGTTTTGCCGGTTCTTTTGTTATTGCCGCAACCGCTTCCTGTATCAAAGTGTCAATTTCATACTCTGATATTCCGTACATCTTCATCAGGTTGGCTTCCGAACTCACCTGCCGGCGGACGATTTCCACCTCCGCCATGATCATCAGATCTATGCGTTTCAACTCAGCCAGTAAATGCTCAATCGACGTTTCATAATAAGTCTTGCTCACAGCCGTTTCCCGGTATTCCTGCCCATACCCTGTACGGTGACTAAATCCATGCCCCCCTGCTCCAGGTTTCAGAGGAGAAAGGAAACTGTTATGAATTCTGCCGGGCGGAATACCGCCAGGCCTACCTTGATATTCAGACTGGTCTGGGGCGCATCCCCGTCCGGACCGATTTGGACGAAGTAAGCATCAGATGCCTTTGTCCCCGACAGCGCGCCGTCCCTCCATAAATTATCGAGGTAGGAGGCAACGGCCGTCTTCAGCCTGTTCCAGGTCCGGCCCATGTTCGCATCACCGGTCGCTGCCGCCGTGATTTGCTTCAAATTCCGTTCGATTTTGAGGAATAAACGCCTGGTAGTAATGTAACGCCATTCATCGCTGTTGCCGTCCAGCGTCCGGGCTCCCCACACCACAGTCCCCTTGTCCCTGAATGTGCGAATTGCATTGATCGATTTACCTGTTCCGGCATCCACGTTCATGGGCCCCTGGTCGAGGCTGCTGTATTTTATTACGGGCCCGGTTACTGCCTGCAGGTGGATATCGGAAACGGCTCTCCACACGCCGCGCTGATGGTCCGCTTTCGCATAAACCCCGGCGACGGCAGCACTGGGCGGCAAGGAAACCGCAGGTTTCCCCAGCAACCTCCTGACCCCCTTGATATGGGCATCGACGGTCATATCAGCCAGGGTAACCGGGGCAGCGCCGTCAATGACAATGCTGACGGAAGCGTCTGTGTGACGGTAACGCAGCACCGACTGCAGATAGGGGGAATAAGCTGCGCCATAATTCAGGAAGCTGTTACCCAGGCCGCTGCGGAAGTTGGATATGGTATCCGCATGGTGCAAATCTATGAGCGCTAAACGGTCCCCTGCTCCGCCACACTGGGACAACATCGCCTGACAATAACGATAATACTGGTCAACGGGCAACTGTACTGCATCCGCCGGCAACAGCAGGTCGACTTCCTCGTCTTTCAGTAATTCCAACCCGGCCAGGAGTTGGTCGATATTGATCGCATCGGCATGTGACCCGGCCGATACGACACGGCATGCAGCGCCGCCGTTGGCAAAATACAGTTGGATACTGTGATACACGCAATAAACAAGCCTGGGTGCGGTAGACAAGGCATAGGCCGCAGTATCCCCTGTGGAGGTATCGATGGCGACGTCGAACGGGGTTGCCTCGGCCTGTCCGAACACCTGCTCATATTCCCTGAGTGAGCGGACCAGGACCGGTTTCATGAGCGGCCCCGTCTCCGTATATCCGACAAATGCGGCAACAGTATCCGAACCGGATAACTCCGGAGTGCGCAAACCTGTTTGTTCCACGATATAAGTGTCAGGTGTGTTTAATTGCATGGTTATTCCTCTGGTTAAATTAATACGACTCATCCCCAATGAACCAGGATCGCATAGTCCATCCAGGGCAGTTTCACGACCCCTATCGGCCAGGGCAGCCGTTGTATCAGGATATCCTGTACCTGGTTTTCCACCTGCAACTGCCAGTTTCCTGAGCATGGCCGGAGGATCCCCTCGCGTTGCAGGAAGTCCGTCCTGATCCGGTCGGCAGACATATTGGACAATACGTTCCAGTGAAGCTTCAGCGCCGCAAACAGCGCATCGCATTCACCCTGCTCCCTTTCCGTCGGCGTAAAACCGGCAGGAACCGGGCGATACAATTCCAGGCCGCATAACAGCTTGTTCAGTGATAACAGTGATTCCGGAGTTTCCGGATCGGGCGCGACCAGGTGCTGCAATAAAAATGCCGCCCGTTGCGCGGCAAGATCGTCAATAAAGCTGCCGCCGTCCGCCAGGCCCAGGTTCCTGAAGAATCTCGGCAGATACGGCCAGAGAATGACCAGGCCGGCGTTATGGATAAAATCCTCGTCTGCGTCAGTGAACGGGTCCCGTGACGGGGTGCGGACGTTTGCCGTTGCTGCTCCTGCTTCCCCCGTTTCCGGCTTCTGTCCCCGGGCACCGGAGGTCAAGCCGCTTTCCACACCGCTGCCCGGCCCTGGCGCTGTGAGGCCGGCGCTCAACCTGTTAACCAGATCGGGCAAAGGAGTACTGAATCTGTGA
Source organism: Gammaproteobacteria bacterium (assembly GCA_965207165.1). Taxonomy (GTDB): domain Bacteria; phylum Pseudomonadota; class Gammaproteobacteria; order Eutrophobiales; family Eutrophobiaceae; genus JAAXHV01. The sequence continues at coordinate 1,279,166 of OZ242265.1, forward strand.
CGCCTTTGCGCTGACGGCCCGGCAGCCTCCACCAATACGGCAAGCAGGCGGCGGCAGACGGCGTAATTGCCGCCGCTAATCGATACCAATGTCTCCTGCAGCGCTGTTCCGGGATTGAATCCACCGGCCGTTCCACGGACGAGCCCTGACAGGACATTACGCCAGTAATGCTCCCGCAACCTTGCAGCATCAGGCACCGAATAGACCTCCGGCGAGTGCCCTGAAGCGCCAATTCCGTAATTGCCCTCCCGGTTGTCCGGCGCCACCGGTGCAGCATCTTCGATACTCCGGCGCATTCCTTCGGAAGCCGGTCCTCCGGCCGGTAGCCGTCCGGGCGGACTGGTGCTGCGTACGTTCTCCTGCCTCTTCAATCCGGCAAATAACGCTTCTGCGTCTCTCAACCACTGAACTGCCAGCTTGACCTTGTTTTCCGGCAGATACAGCCTGCCGATACGGGACAGGCAGTTATCGGAAAACTGGTTTACCAGGCGCCTGGCCGCGACTCCATCCCTGAGCACATCCGGCAGCAATTCTTTTAGTTCAGCCGGATAATTAACGCAAAGCTGTTCCACCAATTGTTCCAGCGCCTGTTTATCGAGCTTTTCCGCCCACCAGGGCAAGGTGCCGGTTTCGAGAAAATAACGGAATATGGTTAACTGCCTTTCCTGCCTGGATACTGTTGCTGCAGTGTGATTGTCATCGGCAATTTTGCCGAGTTGCTGCGCGACACGCATTGGTATCTCGGCAGCCAGGTTTTCCGGTTTTATATTGCCCAGGTCCAGTTCAAGCCTGTCGATTCGATACTCCGTATCCGCGCCGGCGAGCCCTGAAAAACACTCGTCCAGCAACTGTTCAATCCTGTGCCGGTAAATATTGATTATTTTGTGTTCCAGTTGCACTGCCTGCTCACGCGCAGGGAACTGCAACCTGAAAGTCAGCCGTTTGATAACGTGCTGCTGCATGACCGGGTCCGGCTCAACCGAACTATACCAACCAGCCGAGTAATTTGTTCGCTGCTATAGCCGTGCGTATTTTCTGACTGTTGGTCCGGGCTGCCGCTTTTGCCTGCAGCCATGCCTTGTAGTCAACTTCAAACTTCTTGAGCATCTTGTCTTCAAGCCAGTACAGGTGCGGGGTGATGTGTGCGGGCGTTTCTTTCCTGATCACTTCAGCCACCAGGTCGCGAAACCGTTGTCCAACTGTGACGGCCGCAGCCCTGGCCCCCGCAGCCGGGAAAATAAAGCTGAGCCGGCAGGAGTACGGGTCGGGGTACAGGGGATGGCGATTTATGCGTGCATGCTTATTCTCCTTCTTGAACGCCGGTTTAAAAGGCACGTCTATTTCAAGACAACCCGGCGTGTCACAGCGGACCTTGTGTACACCGTTCAATGCGTCTGCCCGGGACCCGCTGATAAAGATCGTATCCCCCGTGTCCAGACCGTGCAGGCCGGGTGCGGTAATTGCCGTTGTATGATGAGTCTCGTCAAGGAGTTGCTCTCCCTCGCCGATCTTGCTGATACCCCTGGACAAGGAAATGAGTGAATCCTGTTTCTGTAATCCCGCTATCCAGATTCCGGTTTCAGGAATGTTCGGGTCTGCGGGAGCTACGTAAGTGTCCGGAATAAGAAAGTCATATTCATCAACAACTTCAACCGGGTACACGGATTGCAGGTAATTGCCCCCCGGCGTCTGCATAAAACCTACTTCATCCTGGTCCTGCAACCCGTGCTTGCGCCTCCCGGCGCACAGTACCTTATCCGGCACATCCGCCCCCTGAAAGGTGACGTGCCCGTTCGGCAACACCGGTCGCAACAGGATATGGTCGATCAGATGGAACCCTTCAACACCCTGCAGCGAATGACGTTCATCACTACCGATATCCAGCAACCGCCTGATACGTTTTTCCAGCCCCGACACATTGTCGGTGTCCCAGGTATTCCCGTCCGTGTAATTAAGGCCTTTGGCGCGGTTCCGGCTCAACTCTGCGCAATCCTGCAGGAAACGCCGCTTTGCCGGGATGACCCTTACCGTGGCGGGAACCGGTTCTCCTGAAGCGCCGGTTTCCTCGATCGGATACAACGCTCCTCCAGGTGTAAAGTCCTGCCCGTGGCGCGCCAGCAGGTGATCCAGGAACCGGTTCATCCGGTCGGCATCGACCTCGGGGTCGGCGACCAGTTCATCCAGCCAGGCATGGTAACCGGCATCATAGTTTGCAATGACATCTTCAGCCCCTGCCACCTGCGCCGGCAGCGGGGCGGCAAAGTACGTCGGCGCCGGCATATCCGTTGCGGCAATCTCCTTATCCGGCTTAACTGCGAACAACTCCCGCGCGTTAGCCAGTTGCGCCAGGTAATTCAGCATAAGCTGATCGAATACCAGCAGGTACGCCTGTAACTGCTTTGCCTGGGCCCGGCGCAGATCATCCGCCGAACCGGACAAGCCATGCCTGCCTACCCCGAAATTGATCGGCAATTCTTCCTGCGTGGAGACAAAATCAGTCAGGTCCCTGTGCTGTCCGCCAGGCGCCTTCAAATCCGCAGACACTACCCGTGTGTCAGCCGCCTTTCTTTCCCGCTCCTGCCGCCGTTCCACTTTACTTACAACAACGTCATTGTCGGGCGATACTACATTTGCGCCATCATGGCTGTACAGGGTAATGTCTCCGTCCGAGAGAAACTGTCCAACCGGCTTCAATACCGGTCGTGAATTAACCGGGTCCCGCAGTTTCAATACCCACTCTACGGGCGTTTGCCTGCCCTGTGACAACAGGACGTTCCTGACCGCAGTGACGCGTTCAACCTGCATCAATACAGTAACGATATCCGCCGTAAAGATTTCAGTTATGCGTTGAAAACTCTCCAGTTCTCCATCATCCAGAAACCCGTTATCCAGCGGCGGTCCGTTGAAAATCTCTTCAACTTCACGGCCTGATTCCAGCCGGCTTTCCAGTGTATGGAATGCCGGGCGCGGTGACAGGTAACCGTGCAAACGTTCATAGACGCCGGCAAGAACCTCGTTAACGTCGGCATTCCGGTCAATTTCGATATCCGCCTTGATGGTTACTTCTGCATCACCGAGTACGTGTACCTGCGCGATGTCCTCCCCGACATTGCGACATTTTCGCATCCGCTTCCATACATTGTTTATGACACGCTGGTCACTGTCGCTGCCATCCAGTTCGAGCAGGACCCTGTATAAACCGTTCAGTCCAGGCTGTTGGCCGGATTCGGCTCCGGTGAACGGAAAGCTGATCGATGCCGATGCCTGGTCATAGACTACCGGCGTTTCGGCGGCTTCCGCTTTTTCCAGCCAGGCGTTCCTTACGCCTTTTATGTCGATCAACAGCTTACGGTAATCCATGATAGTCAGCGGGTTGACCGTCAGAATTTCCCTGGCGGAAAAGAACTGTTTACCGGAAGAACTGCCGTCCGGATTGGACGCCAGCAGATCCTGCACGTCAAATCCAAGCCGGTAACTCAAATCGGTGATGGCGTAACAAAGAGTTTCCAGCAAGGTGATGCCGGGGTCGGTCGGATTATAGTCTGTCCAGACATGGCCGGCCAGGCCGGCTATGATCTGCTGTCCTTCGGCACGCAGCCGCGCATAGTCCATACCGGGCTCGAGTGGTTCATTGGTGATGGTTAATGGTTCAATCATGTGACTCTCCCTCGATCGATTGGGGGTGTGTTATATCTTCGGCTGAAAGTTCTTTGAGAACCAGGATCGCGCCCTGGATTCGAAACAGCGTCTCCCGCAGTTCCGTCCGCTCCCGTTCCAGGCGCTGCAACCTGGCATTACCCTGCTCGAACTGCTGGTTCAGCTCAGCGAGCCGCGCATTAATCTGCTGATCCATGATTACCTCAACTGCTCCGGGTCCCGGATAATGAAATAGGCGCTTGTGTCTATTTATAGCGCAGTGCAATCCTGTAGAAGTCCTTGTCCGCGTCTCCTTCCCTCCACCTTTCAAAATGGATGCCTGACACAACCTTGTTGTCCGGGACGTCAATAATCCAGTTTCCATATTTGGTTCCATCTTTGTAGCCATGAAAACCGGTTTGCTGTACGTCACCGGTAAGTTTCAACGATGCTGCCTGTAACAAGTTGCTGGCCCGTACACTGCCTTCGACATTCACCTTCGCCCAGGTTGTATTTTCGGTACCGATGGACAGCTTGCCGTTGTTATGGATCTTCAGTTCCGTCGTACCGTTACTCCTGGCAAACTTGAGCCCCCCGCTGTCACGCGCCTGCACCCTGTCGGCCGCTACGTGTTTGTTGTTGTCCAGGGTGAGGTTGCCGCCCGTCGTTACATCTCCATCAACGCGCAAGCCGTTCGAGCCCGGGTCGGTATTTGCAGTATCTCCGATATAAACGCCGCCGTTGACAGCCAGTCGTGCCGTCGGCTCCGTAAAACCGGCACCAATGCCGACGTTTCCATGTACGAACAGGCCGTTATCAGGCGCACTGTCATTGTTTGGCGATACGCTCAGGTTACCGCTGACCGACAACCTGGCAAGCGGCTGGTCGTGCCCCAGACCCAGGCTGCCGTCAGCTTCAAACAGGTCGCTGTCGGCCAGGTTAAGACCTGCGTCAATCAGGTCGGCGAACTGTTCCTGCGTCGGTCTTTTACCGGTCCTGAAATAGGATTTTAAAGTTGTTCTGCTCTGTTGAGACATGTTGTACTCCTCCTGGGGAATAATGACGAATTTCAATTACATGCGGATAACCGAAGCGGCGTAATCTGCGCGTCACAAACCCCGCTGGGCTCCGGTTACAATTTGTTCAGGTAACGATGAAGTCAGCGCCCACCGCCATATAACCAATCCCGCTGAACTGAAAAGCTTCGAATTGATCCGTAACCAGATCAATATAATGGTTTGGCGACGAAACAAGGATGGAATCCGGGAAACGGGTTTCAACAAGATCCTGGGCCAGCGGGGTCAGGAGTTGCCTGGTAACCATACCATCATTGTCCTGGCCGATGAGTGAGTGATCGACGAGTTCCAGGCTGCCGATAAAATCCACGTAGGGCAGGTTTGTAATAAACCGGATCAATGATGACCGGTGAATGGAACCACCGAAAGTCAACTCCGCCTCGCTGTCATATGCCCAGGGAGACAGGTAGTTGATGATATCCTGGTTCAACCGTCTTATATACAGTCCTTCGTTTTCCTTTTCCCTGAATGCCGGCGTTACCCGGTACCTGACCTCTTCGTAACGGGCATTGACCACCTCGAATTTGACAAACGGTGAGATCCTGTCCTGCAGGTAATCCGCAATCCTTCTGCGTAATTTATGTGAGACTTTGGGCTGCAGCGGAAAAAACGGGGTGCGGTTTACGAGGTCAGGGACGACTACCAGTCTTACCTTTGCTTCTGCGGGATCATTATCCTGCGCTGATTGAGCCAGGCATTTCACCCTGTAGATCTCGGGAAACCGCTCCAGCACCAGGCGTTCATAGTCCCAGGTTGACAGCGCCCGTCCCTTGTGCCGTAATCTTTCGCTGATGCGTTTTATAAATTGTTCGTTATCCTCCCGTCCCTTGCCGCCGAGTGAGCTGAACGGCTGCGTTACGCTGTCGATGGCCGCGATCGGTGTAACCGGCTTTGTCACGGCCTGCGCAGGCGCCGGCTCACCGGTAAATTCTGCATCAGGCGACTGCATAAGGCGCGTGGCGCTTGCCGCCTGGGAGAGCACCGTGATTAGTTTCGGGAAAGCATGGGAGTTCTCCGGCACGCGCGCCCCGACCCAGTGAAAGCCGTTCGGCAACAGCTGGCTGGACGCGGTTGCCGGGGGATGTATTGCCGTCCCGTTGAGTGACGATGGCGGATGATAGCGGATGATACCCGTATCCAGCAACCCGTCAGTAGTGTCGGATAAAATCTCATCTTCCCGGAATTCGTTCCAGCGGTCATCGCTCAGGTAATGCCAGTCAACCCGGGACGGCCCGATTTCCGTGTTCTCCGTGCCTGGCGCCACCTGGAACAGCAGCGATAGTTCCTGTTTATCTTTCAGACCCTCCACGCCGATATACAGGTAGCCGCTATCGTCGTACTGGGGTAACAGATGATATCCAACTTGATTTCCATACTCGTTGGTCAAGGCATCGGTATTCACCAGGTCAACCTGGCCGAACGGGTGTATCTGCAGGACCTGCACGGGGGCAGCGGACAGTTCCCGTGCGGTAAAATCCACTGTGCCGGCGCAGGAATAATCTATCGTAATCTGCCGGATCTGCGGGGTGTAGGGCTGGTTGACACTCTCTCCCTCCCCGGAGTTTTGCAGTGTGCCGACATAGGCATCCTGCAGGAAGGTGGAGTTTTCACCACTCAGTTCAAGTTTGTAATAGCGCGCCCAGTCGTAAGGGTCGACAGATCCCGTCTGTTCCAGGTCGATGTTGACCTCATGATTCGCTGCAGGGTCAAACTCATACTGCAGGCTGCTGACTTGATTGAGGCGGGTGTGCGTCCCATCCGCATCCGTTATCGTTTCCTCGTTGAACAGTCTTGCCGAAGCTACGGTACCCAGCATGCGATTTTCGAACACGTGCAAATCCACCTGAAAATCCTCATCGTTTACCTCGATTGTCGCGCCGTTGATATCCTTGTAACCCGCGTAATACCCTGAAGCGGAACTGAAACTATCCGGCAGATTGACCCAGTTCATATGAAAAGTGATGTTCTCAAGGCACTTGCGGCTGATTTCGTCATTGGCGACAAAGAGGCCGGCCAGGCGGTGCGGTTCCTGCCCAAAAGGCGCCAGCGTGCCGTCCGGACTTAAAACATGATCGTCGTTTCGCAACGCCAGGTCCTTCAGTCCCGTGCCAATTCCGTTGCCGACGTTCACTTCCAGGCGCAACCGTTGCAATTGCAGGTCTTTAAGCCTCTGATAGTACAGGTTGTCCCCGGTGCTGCCGTCTTCAATGATTTCCTTCACCGACAGCCTGATGACGGGATGCGATGATGTAACAGGCTGGACCGGGGAGAAAGCTGAACTGTCGTTGACCGGCGCTACCATGGCCGGCGCGGATTCTTCCAGCGTGATCTGCAGGTTCAGTGTCTTTGCACTTGCGCCGGTTATGGCTGTGACACTGATATCATCACGCCCTGCATTAAACCAGGGCATTTCCTCGCCGCCGCTGAACTCCAGGGTCAGACCTTCAACCAGCGCAGCCGACGTTTCTTCATCAATTTGATGGTTGAAAGTGAAATCCAGGGTAATTGCCCGTTTCCCCTCTTTCAACAGCAGCAAGGGAGAACTGACGGCAAAGCCCAGGCTATGGGGTTTCGCATCAACTTCAGCGCCGGAGGAGAACTGTCCCACCTCGCCAAACGGGGAGAAATAATCGGGGAGCGCAATGTTGTCACGAGCGTACAACACCTGCGGAAACAACCGTTGCACCTGAACACTTTTCAATGAAGGGGAATAGTTTTCCCGTATCCTCTGGGCCTGTTCGACTATTTCATAGACGCGCTGCCAGGTATCCGTATTCTGCTCTGCGGCAGTATTGTGCGCATCCATTATGAACAGGAAATCATCCGTGCTCATGTGCAGTTGCCTGCTTACATAACTCCGGGCGTTATCATACTGCGCCTGCCCGGGGATAAAATTCCTCAGCAACTCGAATACCTTATTCAGGGTCTGCTCACTGCCGGCACCAGGATTGTCTATGAACGAGGGCAACCAGGTGCCGGCTCCAGCGCCCAGGGCATGTTCGTTCATGGCGATAAAACCACCATCCGGGACACTTTCATTAATTTTCCTGAGCGTATCCTGTCTTGTCCTGATGCTGCGTTTAAGGAAGGCATTTTCAAGGTGTTCGTAACCTTGCTGCCATTCCGCATCGGCAGGCATGTCGGCCAGACTGGAATCCTGCTGGCGTTCGTGTAATCCCATCACGCAGGTAAAGTCTTCCAGCCGGTTGAAATACAGCTGCTCCAGAATGTAACGGTAATCATCCGGCCGGGTGTTCAGGACTGTTATATGGTCCAGTCCCTTTATCGCGGAGTAAATCCCGGTTAAATCCGCAAGCGCGACAGCGTTATCATTCGCTGCGGCATCGTTCCGGGGATACAGCGGCAGGTCATCGCCCTGGTTCGGATAACCCAGGGCCCATTTCAGCATGGCGAAAAAATTATCATCCGACTTAGCCTCGGTATCCCTTGCCCTGTCCGAATTGTGAATTGATTTCAGGTCGATAATCCTTCGTTGCACGTACAGGGTGTTTATCCTGGCCACCTGCGCATGGTTCAGCAAAATGTCATCATCCAGCGCGTAACGGCGGGGGTTGCCTGAACTGTCCTGACCGCCGTCCAGCAATGTATGCCGCGCCAGCAGGTATTCCGTTTCCGAACCGGCAAGCCCGAACACCAGGTTTACCCGGTCCGGAACTGCCTGCTTTTCCTTCAACTGGAGGACAGTGCGGTAATAATGATCCAGATGCCTGCCCGTCAGGTCACTGAATTGTTGTCTTGCATAATCCAGCAGCTTTAACCAGGTCAACAGCAACACCCTGTGGGGAGCCGAGTACAGTTCACGTTTCTGCGTATCGTCTGTGAACTTGCGCGGATCCTGCAGGTAATCGACCATATCGTTGATGTACGTCTGTTCGGCATCCGTCAACCCGGTCTGATCACGGGTCTGCCCGGGGAGCGTATCGCCCCCGAAAAACAGTGTCCAGTTGCCGTCAGGCCGGTTGGCCTTGTCATAATATTTAAGTTGTTCAGCAAACCTGAGAATAAACCTCAGCAAATCCGCTATGGAGCGTTCCTCTATGCTGATATGATTTACATCCAGTTCCGCACTTTTCCTGTTTCTGCGACTGGTGCCGTCTCGAAATGTTTTCTCTTTTAAATTCACTGCGTTACCTTATACTGTTATTTGTCAAAAGCAGCTTGTTAAGCGGAAATCCTGTAGCCGGGAAAAAACCCCGGGGGACCAGGTGTAAGAGTTGTGGCCGGACGTGAAGGCGCAATCAGGCCACGTTTGTTGCTTCATTGATATAGAACGGATACACCAGGTTAAACCTGCTGTTGGTAACCTTGATGACATATTCAATGTTGATCTTCAACAGGCCTGTCTCATTCCGGTCCTGAAAAATATTGACGCTGACCAGCCTGATTCTCGGTTCGTATAACAGGATCGCGTCTGAAATACTGTTCTGGATTTTTGTAATCGTCCTTTGATCAACCGGTTCAAACAACAGCCGGGATATCCCGCAACCATAATTCGGGTGCATCAGGCGTTCACCCAGGTCCGTACCAAGCAGCGCTGTCAGGCTCTGGGCAATATTTTCAGCGCCTGACGCCATCGCCGTAATAGCTGCAGCTTCACCCTTGCAGAACTCCGGCGGGAACTGCCATCCGCCACCCAGAAATTTATTCTCAGTTATCATATAAATAGCCTTTGAGTTTATTCACTACGAAAAATACTGGTAACTGGTCGTTACTTCACATCCATCTTGCCGGTTACCGATATGGTCTGGCTTTTCACGTCCGTCGCCTTGGTATCGACGCCCAGCGAGGCTGTGGTATCAAGCTTGGTCTTGCTCGTGCTCACCTCCAGGGACTCGGTGGTATCAAGCACGGTTTTCCTGGTGTTCACTTCCAGGGACTCTGCGGGTTCCATCAGGACGCCTTTTTTGGCCTCAACCACCAGGCTGCCCTGATCATCGGCTGTCAGCGCAATCCTGTTGCCGTCGGAAGCTGTCAACTCCACCAGCGCGGGGGCGCTGGACTTGTCAAACCGCAGGCTGATATTTTCATCTATTACGAAGCCCTTGAACCTGTATCCGGTATTGTCGTCAAGCGCGTCATCGGGAGGCTTGTTTTTCGGACTGTGCAGCGAACCCAGGATCACCGGCTGGCGCGGATCGTTATTGATAAATCCCAGTATGACCTCATCGCCAGGTTCCGGATGAAAAAAGGCGCCGCGCCCGTTGCCGGCATCGACCTTGCCCAACCTGGCCAGGACGATGTTGCCGGTATCGTCCCCGGTCCCGGGTGCAGGAGAAAAAGCAGGGACAAGGACCGGGATGCGATACTTGCCGGCCTGGTCCTTGCTGAAGTCCTGGACTACCCCAACCTGAAGACCGTGGATGCCGGGCACCAGGCCGGCCGCATCCACGTCCGTGATCATGCGGGCGTGCTCTATCCAGCCGGCCGACAGTCCGAACTGGACATGGGTTTGCCAGCCATTGTCTACCGTGACCTCGTGGCGGATAGCGGAGATAATTGTCTTTCCGTTAAAGCGTTCGTTCAGCCCGGCGAACTCAATGGTATCGCCTGTTTTCAGTGCAGTCGTACCGGGAAGCGCCAGTGTGCCCCGGTACAGTGACAGCAGGCATTGCAGCAGCCTGGCTCCGGCCCAGGATTCAACCTCTTCCGCATCGGCGTCCACCAGCGACTGTAACCTGACATCCGGAATTCCCAGGGCCCGGGCCATCTCCCCGGGAGACAAATCACCTTGATCCGGCTGCTCCGCCTGAAACCGTTCTGTTTCAAGCAATGTCTGTTCTCCCAGGTCCCAGGCGCCGGTCGCAACCGCAGGCACCTGGTCCAGGATACTGATTTCCATGTCCGCCGAATAACAATCCTCAATGGAAAAATCCAGCGTGAAATCCGCTGCCGGTTTTACCTCGGGCGGAATGACGGAGATCCGGTTTCCGTCACAGAGCACCCAGCGCCCGTTTGACGCAGCCCTGGACAAAATGAAATCCCAGTCCATGCAATAATACTGGACTGTTTCACTGGTATGCGCATAATCACCCGCGTCGATGGTGCCGGGTACAATCCTGTCGTACCCGCCGATTATCTGTTCGACGATCCGGGAGTCGGTCATGTCTTTCGGGAAGACGGTGTTGCGGCGCACCCGCGTCATACCGATGGCCGGCGCTTTAAGACTGATTACCAGGTAAGCCCCTTTGCTGGACATCCTGATACGATGCTTGACCAGGATGCCTGTAAAGACCTGTTTGTCAGCGCTACGGGGTTGGTCCAGGTAACCCAGTTTTATCTCAAACTCGTTCCCGGGTTTGAAAAACTCCGCGTCGCTGACATCGAGAAACCGGAGATTGGTGGTCGGGTTGCCGGCATCCAGTATGGAAACCTGTGCCGAGGCAATCTTATTAACCGGATTATCGATGACGACCGACATGACTTCATAACGAAAGTCCATCTCTTCGCCACCGCTCAGGATGGTGATAACAAATTGTCCGGGCATACTGGTCAGTTCTTCAATGGTGGGATTTGGATGGTGCTGCCTTCACGCAGTTTCCTGAAATTGTCATAACCGTTAACCTGTGCCAGCTGGATATAGAACGTGGGGTCGCCATAAATGCCAGTTGCCAGTTGCGGCAGGGTGTCGCTGCTTTTTACGACCAGGAAACGGGTCAGGTCCGGTGAAGACGTGGCCTCTTCCGCCTTGCGTTTTTTCGCTGACTTGTCCTCTACCAGGTTGAGATGAACCTCGGCCCGTAGCGGGTCTCCATTTCGGGCAAACAGCGTATAGGTAATATCCACCGACTCCAGGAAACACTCAAACCCGTTTAAACGGCTCCCCCAGGTTACCTTCAAAAAGTGGGACTGGTGCAAATCACCATCGTATTTCTGAACCAGGTCCAGTAACTCCGTCAGCCTGTCATTCAGGTTTTTGCCGGCATCGTCCAGCGCGTCATCCAGCGCATCGATGCCGGAGGACAGGCCCAGGGCAGAAGCCCCCGCCCCGGCCACCTTCGTCAACCCATAACTGGTGACACCGGTATCATCCAGTATCAGCGTCAGGTTCAATGTCGTGGGACTGGACAGGATATACTTGTTCTCCCGGCCACTTGTAACCAGTCCCTGCAGGCTGGAATTGATATTCCTGTTATTCTGTGTGAGTGTCTCAGGGTTGAACATCGCTTCAAACTGCCCTGCCAGTTTTGTCCTCTCCACATTCTGGAATGCTTCAATCAACAGCTTCTGGAGTTTAAACGGATTAGCTAGTGCCATTATGATTTACCTGATATCGTCTTCGTTCGTATGAACGATGTTCATTACCTGCTCGACCGCTTCCTGGACAATTTCATTCTTTATGACAGGAGGGAGCAGTTCATCTTTTTTGTTTTCGATTACCGCCTTGATGATCAGTTCCTTGACGACAACTGCCATGGTCAGACCCTCACGCTCTGAAACCGGCTGTATGCCAGTTCCATGGTGTCGACAACCACATCATTGTTACTGCCGCTCAGGTCGGAGGTTGCCCACTTGACCGGATAGGCCTTCAGGAACAACCAGCTTGCGCCCAGGGTGGGGAAACCATTCGTATCCAGCAGGGTTACCACCACATTGGAGGGGGAGAACTTCAACGCGCTGAGCGCGATGTTGAACTCAATGTTGAGCGGCGATCCCACGACAAGGCCGCGGGACAACACCAGGTTGCCGTAGTTGACCCGATCCGGCAGCCGGTGAGTGTACAAATTCTGTCCACCCTCTCTCACATCGGATGTTGAAATGTCCGCGCTGATGCCGGATACGCTCTTGAAGCGCATGTCCAACGGGTTGGGGAGCGCACCGCCAATAAGAAAAAACACGCCGAAACGATAATCGACATGGAGTTTGGGTTCGAACATGATCTGCTCCTGTTGGTATTGCTTGCAATGTCACTCAATCGAAACTGAGGACCTGCCGGTTTGCGTTAAGCTGCGGGGGCGCGTAGCAGGAAAACGTTGTCCCTGCTACTCACCTGCCCCTGTCGCAGCGACATCAACCCGATCAGAATTCGACCGTTACCTGGTCAGCAATAATGTTGACCGTTTCGATGCTGATGTCATTACTTGAGCCGCTGAAGTCCGGAACCGTCATAGTAGTCGGGAAACAGTTGAACACCCGCCAGGTAACTATGGGGTTTTCTCCGGAGTCATCGGTAAGGCTTATGGTCAGGTCTTTTTTCTCGACAACGTTGAGATTGACGCTCTTGAGCCAAGAGTAAAACCACCGTTTTTTGCGTTCCAAGACTTTCCCTTTTATTCCCTAACTATTTGATATTATTATACATATTTTGTTGACGGTTATTTTTCCTTCCTGTACAGTTCCGTGCGTATCGTTGGATCAATCGTAGGATCAGGAGAAAATGACATGCAACAATTTACCAACGCAAAAGCACGAAAACTAAGCGCCCCCGGCTTTCACACGGTGGACACGACACTGTATCTGAGAATCACGGACAGGGGTAAATACTGGGTACAGCGAATCACGATTAAAGGCAAGCGCCACGATCTGGGTCTGGGTGCGTTTCCCGTCGTGAGTGTGGACGAGGCCCGGGAGACGGCGTTTCTCAACCGGCGGCGGGTCCGAGCAGGCGGGGATCCATTGGCGGAAAAGCGCAAGGCGATGATACCGACCTTTGAAGCGGCGGCAATGAAATCTCTGAAAACCCTGCAACCGACATGGCGCAGTGGCAAGACTGAAAAGGAATGGCTGCGGGGCATGAACCACTATATCATTCCGCATATCGGGCATAAGCGAATAGACCTGATAGACCGGACGGACATTCTTAATATTCTGATTCCCTTGTGGACTAATAAAAACCAAACGGCACGCCGGTTGCGGGGCTGGATCAAGGCCGTTTTCTCATGGGCGCAGGCATTCGGCTATATTGACATTAATCCGGCTGCAGACGCCATCAGCGCTGTACTTCCAAAGGGAGCTGGTAAAATAAAGCACCACAGGGCATTGAACCATACTGAGGTCAAGGACGCATTGAACCAAGCCGACAACGCAACTGCTTGCGACGCTGCGAAACTGTGCCTACGGTTTATCGCATTAACGGCTGTCCGGAGCAATGAAGCACGGGCGGCACGATGGAGTGAGATTGACCTTGATAACAAAACCTGGTCAATCCCGGCGGACCGCATGAAATCGAACCGGGAGCATAGAGTGCCGTTATCGGACCAGTCGATAGACATACTGGAAAAGGCGAGAGTGCTGCGGGACAAGTCAGATCTGGTCTTCCCGTCACCAAGAAACAACGGCAGGCCGTTAACTAATGCAACGATGATGATGTTTCTGCAGAGGGCGGGGCTGGCTGACCGGGCAACGGTGCACGGCCTGAGATCGTCATTCCGTGACTGGTGCGCCGAAAGCGGTAAGGATCGGCAACTTGCTGAAATGGCCCTGGCGCATGTTGTTCCTGGAGTTGAAGGCAGTTATTTCAGATCGGACCTGTTTGCACGGCGTGAGCGTCTTATGCAGCAATGGGCGGATTATATCACCGGTGCGGGTCCGGCGAAGGTGGTGAGGTTGAATTCGCGTTGAAACCCTTAACCGGAAGGGCTTTGCAAGCACTAGAAGTTTTAATCGTTACATCAAGCGTACATCAAGCGTAAGCTTGAAACCTTGAATTTACTGATATAGGGTTCTGGGATAAATCAGAAGCTTCGTAACCTTGTTGGATAAGACTGCCCAGACAAATTTCTCACACCGCGACAAATTAGATGCGGAGCGCACTGTCGGGGGTGGTGCGAGCTTGTTCGTCACAGTCACGCAACAGGGACTGCCGCACAGGTTTGTTCACCGCAGAACCGGGTGGCGCACATGCTACCGAGGACGCGGCGTTTGCGGCAGCGGACTCGTCCGCTCCAGGGATTGCGAGGCGTGCAGGCAAGGTGCAGAACATCGGTCGGATGGCAAACCAGTTTACGGAAGGCGTAAAATAAGCTACCGTTGGAGCGCATGATACGGAGCTTCAAGAATCGGCGACGCGGCGCTTCTTCGAGGGATACCGCGTCGCTGTATTTCAAGGCTTCGCCAATCAGGCAGTGCGACGTGGATATTGTGGACTATCACTGAGGGAGTTTGACATGAACGCAAGAAACGGCATGAAGCCGGTGCATCCCGGAGATTTCCTGCGCGGCGAACTCGACGGACTCGGGCTGGCCGCCAACGCGCTATCGAATGCGTTGGGCGTGCCTGGAAACCGGGTAACAATGATCCTGAACGGCCAGCGGGGCGTGAGCGCGGACACAGCGCTGCGGCTTGCGCGGTATTTCGGGTTGACGCCGCAACTCTGGATGAACCTGCAGAAGACGTGGGAGCTTCGCCAAGCGGAGATCGCAACGGGCCGCGAGATCGCGAAGTGTGTGGCACCCCGGCAGGCAGCGGCAACGGGCGCGGCGGCCGATGCCCGTTCCTGATTTTCAGTCGCTGATGCTCCCTGCCCTTAAGGCGTTCGCTGGCGGTGGGGAGTCGTCGCTTACGCAAGTCCGCGAACGGGTCGCCGCTGCCGAAGGACTCTCTGCCGAAGATGTTCGGGAAATGTTACCGAGCGGTCGGCAGTCAGTCTTTGTGAATCGTGTGAGTTGGGCCGTAATGTACATGGAGCGCGCCGGGCTGTTGGGGCGCCTTCGTCGCGGCGTGTATCGGTTGACGCAAGAGGGTGAACGCCTGCTGTCCCGTAAGCCTTCTCGTATTGATCTGAACCTGCTTGGAGAGTACCCCGATTTCACCGACTGGTTGCGCCGGGCGAACGGCCCGTCTCCCAGCAAGGGTGTGGCGTCCAAGCAGAACGGTGATGTCACTGACACGCCGGAGGAGGTGCTGGACCGGGCCGCCCAACAGTTGACCAGCGCTCTGGAAGCCGATGTGCTGCATCGGGTTCGCGATGCGGCCCCTGCATTTCTCGAACGGGTGGTTGTCGATTTGCTTATCGCGATGGGCTACGGCGGCGGTGATGCCACGATGGGCCGCGTAACGGGGCGTTCGGGCGATGGCGGAATCGACGGCACGATCCGGGAGGACGCGCTCGGCCTGGACGAAGTTTACGTGCAAGCGAAGAAATACGCTGAAGGCAATGCTGTCGGCGAAAGTGACCTGCGAAACTTCGCGGGCGCGATTGACGCCGCGGGCACGACCAAGGGCGTGTTTGTCACCACCGCCGGATTCACGCGTGCCGCCAAAGCCTATGTGGCGAGAAGCCCGAAACGGATCGTCCTGATCGACGGTGCGGAACTCGCACGTCTGATGGTCCGGTACGGAGTCGGCGTGAGAACGCGCACCCTTCACAAGATCAAGCGGATCGACGACGACTACTTCGATCAGGAAGCGCCGTAGGCCGTGCGCCTGTCGTGGAACGAGGTCCGCGCCCGCGCCGCCAGGTTCGTGGACGACTGGCGGGATGCGGCCTACGAGAAGGGCGAGACGCAGAGCTTCTACAACGACTTCTTCGAGGTCTTCGGGGCTCGCCGGCGCTCGGTGGCGCGCTACGAGGAACACGTCACGAAGCTGAACAACCGCTCGGGCTACATCGATCTGTTCTGGCCCGGCGTCCTCATCGTCGAGCAGAAGAGCGTCGGGCTCGATCTCGAAAGAGCCTACGGACAAGCCGGGGAGTACTTCGACGCGCTGCGCGAGAGCGACCGCCCGCGATTCGTTCTGGTGAGCGACTTCCAGACCTTCGAGCTTCACGATCTCGACGAGCGCACGGTTGTCGAATTCGCGCTCCCGGACCTGCCCGCGCACGTCGAGTCCTTCGGCTTCATTCTTGGCGTGCAGCGCCGCACGTTCCGCGATCAAGATCCGGCGAACATCGAGGCGGCCGAGCTGGTCGGGCGGCTGCACGACGCGCTTGCTGATGCCGGACACCAGGGCCACGATCTGGAACGCTTTCTTGTGCGCGTCGTGTTCTGCATGTTCTCCGACGACACCGGGGTGTTCGAGCCGCGCGACATCTTCCTCGATTTCCTTGAGACGCGAACCGGCGAGGACGGGGCCGATCTCGGCCCGTGGCTGGCGCAACTGTTCGAGGTGCTCGACACACCCGAAAGCGGCCGGCCCGCGACGCTTGACGAGGACCTGGCGCGGTTCCCCTACGTCAACGGCGACCTGTTCAAGGGACACCTGCGGACGTTCTCGTTCGACGCGCCCATGCGTGGGGCGCTGCTCGATGCCTGCCGGTTCGACTGGTCGCGACTCTCGCCCGCGATCTTCGGCGCGCTGTTCCAGTCGGTGATGGACCCGGCGGAGCGTCGCGCCCGAGGGGCACACTACACGACTGAGAAGAACATCCTCAAGGTAATCGAGCCATTGTTCATGGACGACCTGCGGGCAGAGTTCGAGGGGCTTCGGGCGCGTCGAGGCCGAGACCGGCTCACGGCACTCCGGCAGTTTCAGGCCAAGCTTGGCGGGCTGACCTTCTTCGATCCGGCGTGCGGCTGCGGCAACTTTCTCATCATCGCCTACCGGGAGCTTCGGGAGCTTGAGATCGAGGTGTTGCGGGAGATTTACCCGAAGTCACGAATGGGGAGGCAGATGGACGCCCTGGCGTCTGACCTGTCGGGGGTGGACGTAGGCCAGTTCTACGGGATCGAACTTGGCGAGTTCCCGTCCCGCATCGCCGAAGCAGCGTTGTGGATGATGGACCACATCATGAACAACCGGCTGAGCCTTGAGTTCGGCCAGACCTACGCACGAATTCCGCTCGAGAAGTCACCGCACATCGTCCACGGCGACGCGCTGGAAACAGACTGGTCCGGTCTGCTGCCGCCGGGCAATTGCTCGTTCGTGTTCGGCAATCCGCCGTTCGTGGGTGCGAAATTCCAGACGCGGGAGCAGCGCGAGCAGGTGCGGGGGATCGCCGCGCTCGGCAAGAGCGGCGGCACGCTCGATTACGTCGCCGCGTGGTTCATCAAGGCGGGGGAGTACGTGAACGGCACCGATGCCCGGATTGGCTTCGTCGCGACCAACTCGCTCACGCAGGGCGAGCAGGTCGCCCAACTGTGGCCGGTCCTCTTCGGACGTTGCGGGCTTGAAATCGCGTTCGCGCATCGGACGTTCGCGTGGGGCTCGGACGCGCGAGGCAAGGCGCATGTGCACGTCGTCATTCTCGGCCTCGACCGGCGAGAGGCAGCGCGATCCGAGAAGCGGCTGTTCAGCTATCCCGACATCAACGGCGAGCCGGAGGAAAGCGGCCACGCTGCGCTGTCGCCCTACCTGTTCGAGGCGGGCGGACTGTCGGACCCCCATTTGGTGGTGCGGGGAGAGAAATCGCCGATTAACGGGATGAGCCGGTTGATTATCGGCTCCAAGCCCGTCGACGGCGGCAATTACATCTTCGAGGCGGCGGAACGCGCCGCGTTTCTGGAAGCGGAACCGGAGGCCGCTCCCTACCTTCGCCCTTACGTGGGAGCGCGAGAATACTTGCAGGGCAGCGAACGGCGCATTCTGGTGCTGCACGACACGCCGCCCGAAGTGCTGGTGACATTGCCGCGACTGCGAGAGCGGATCGCTTCCGTCCGCGCCTACCGCGAGGCCAGCAAGAGCGCGCCCACGCGGAAGCTCGCGGGGACTCCGACGCTCTATCATGTGAACGTCATTCCCGGCGCGCCGTTTCTGGTCGTGCCGAAAGTGAGTTCAGAACGGCGAGAGTATGTACCGGCTGGATGGCTGGAACCGCCGACTGTCCCGAGCGATCTTGTGTTCGTGCTTCAAAACGCCACCTTGGCTGATTTCGCGCTGCTGACCTCGGCGATGCACATGGCTTGGCTGCGCCATATCGGCGGGCGGCTCAAGAGCGACTACCGCTATTCCATCGGACTTGTTTACAACACTTTCCCGCTGCCGCCGAAGGAGGCCGACTTGTCGAGGCTGGAGCCACTGGCGCAAACGGTGCTCGATGCCCGCTCCGCGCATCCGGGCGCAACCCTGGCCAACCTCTACGATCCCGACCTGATGCCGCCGGACCTGCGCCGGGCGCATCAGGCGATTGATCGAGCCGTGGATCGCCTCTACCGGCGCAACGGGTTCGCTTCCGAGCGCGAGCGCGTCGAGCACCTGTTCATGCTGTATGAGAGGATGCATACTCCGCTGGCGCCAGCAACGGGGGGCCGAAGGCGGTGAGTGGAGTTACTGGTGAGAACGCGCCCATGGAAGACATTACGAAGCATTCCGTCGAACGCGCTACGGACGGAGCCGTAAGGCTTTGGTCGTTTGCAAGCGCCTCATATCCCATACAAGACGGAGTGGTCATCCAAGCAAGGCTTGAGTACATGGTGGTCGAAAGCGCGAGCGCCTTTTCGTTAAGTGCGCGTCGTGCGATGGAAGTTCTAAATGATCTGGAGTTCAAGCTTCGTCAGCCGAGATATGAGTGGCAGCCGACGGTCGACGGCGAAGTAGTAGGAAATTTGCGGGACGCTCGCAACCGTATCATCCATTCCAGAAAGATGACGGTCGGATTTGAGCCGCTTCCGGAGAAAATGACTGTCATATCTGGAGGCGCTTATATTGTTCCCTACATACGCGTGGAAACTGACAGGCGCAAGTTAGCAGTCGTCGATACTTTTTCGCTTTCCCATTGCTTTCTTTACGACGTCCTTCCCGCACTTCTCGCAAGGCGAGAAAAGGCTGATACGGTTCACTGATCTTTGCGAATCAATTCCTCAACGGGAGGGTCGCTTACTTCAAACGTGGGCGCGTTGATTTGTTGATAGCATCTCCCTGGCGAGAATGTTCCCCACCTTCTCCGCCGCATCGACGAGAGGGGCGTCGGATAGGTGGGCGTCGCCCGCCGTTGTCCAGTGTCTCTTGTGACCAAGCAGCTTGCAGACCAGCGGCAGGTTCTCGCCCGAACGGATGCGGTCGCGCATATCGCGGGCGCGGCGGCGGGCTTGGTCCAGCGGCATGGCCACGTACCGGGTGGCGACAACGCGGTGGCTGCATCCCTGACTGCGGGCCTGCCTGCGCGATCCAGACCCCCGGTAATCCTGCCGGTTTGCGCCGCGGCAATGTGTGCCGGCCGCGCCCGTAGCAACCCAGGACCGGCATCGAATCCAGTTGTCGAGCGGCGAACTGTGGCCTGCGCCAGGATTGACCACCGGGACCGGGGCTCCATCGCCACGCGCAGCTGGTCCGGCGGCGCGTGCGATGTGGTGCGCTCAGCCATCGGGTTATGTCAATTAATCAT
The DNA here is from genome assembly GCA_965207165.1 of Gammaproteobacteria bacterium. Classification (GTDB taxonomy): domain Bacteria; phylum Pseudomonadota; class Gammaproteobacteria; order Eutrophobiales; family Eutrophobiaceae; genus JAAXHV01. The sequence goes on from OZ242265.1 coordinate 1,299,098, forward strand.
CAGGCCCCGTTGCAAACGGGGGGGGGGTCAAGGGGGGGTGTCCCCCTCTTGCGAGACTCCTGTATCAAAACACAGTTTTGTATACAGGAGTAGTCTCGCCCCTGCCGTTACCGACAGTAATCGACCGTGTGCGAGTTGTTCCCTGACAGCATAACCCGGTGGTCTGTCGGATAACATATCACAGGATGACTCCGGTCGTTCGATTTGCTGGCATTTATCCATTTCCCTCCTCCCACCCGGGCGGTTAATCCTATCCTGCAGGAGCACGGACCGGCTGGCGCATCTGGCCTGGTTCATCCTGTACAACCTGACCCAAGCAACAATCAGGGCACACAGGTCAACCCCTGGCAATACGGCCCGAACTCCGCAAGGAACGCCTCATGACAGACAAACACATTCCCAGCCAGGCACTCGATGCTCGCCATCGTTTCAGCGCCTGGGAGCGGGGTCGTCCTGTTCAACCTGCCGTTGTTGTTATCGACTGCTGCGGGCTGCGCTGGTCCCGTCTGCTCGATGATGTGTGTATCTCGGGCCGTATGGCTTGCCATGCAAAACGGAATTTGCTCACTCGCCCTATTTTTCCCGATACGTTAAATTGAAACCGGTTCCGGCCCCTGTAATCAGTGGCAGCTTTGCTATGAAGTATGCACCCCGGTTTCACTGCACTGAAACACGTTCTCAAATAACGTATACGGGCAAAAAATACCTTCCTGGTTCATTTTAAGAGGAGTGAGGCAAGATAGGCATTGTGTGACACAATGGCCGAGAGATAGACCCCCAAAACTACATCAGCCACTGCCGCCATGAACAACCCCTGGCCAGCCGGTGCCCATGGACACCATTACACAACCGAACGGGCGGACCTAAGTCCTGTGCCCAGTCCTGCCACTTGTTACGCGCCGCCATATTCACTTGCAGGAACCTGTTCCGGCATCAAGACAAGACTGTCCCGCCACCCTGTCATATTGCTCGGGTAAGGTCGTTCTGATGAGCCGAATCCGGTGCAGGAACGGTCTGATGGAAATAATCCGCCCCGCGGTTCCATCATGCCGGTATGGTCCCCTGGTACATTGGCAACGGTTTGCGGTGCCCTGGACGGGCTGTGTCGCCTGTGTGACGGTTTTCAGGGTTGTTATCAAATACACATATAAGGCTGGATTTGGAACTGCGCGTTATATCGCCAGGAGTCTTGTTACCGTATAGCCGTAACGGAGGCTTTCTGAGCCGCCAGATAACCGGCCCACTGTTCCATCAGCCGCCGCCGCAACTCAAACAGGTCAGAGCGCTGGTACGCCGCCTCAACACGGTTCGAATTGACGTGCGCCAGGGCCAACTCGCACACCTCACACCGCTGGTGGGTCCGCTCGGCAGCCCACTGCCGGAACGATGAGCGCATGCCGTGAGGCGCGCAGCCGATATGGTTCTCCAGAACAGCCATTTGATCGGATGATTGCCCTGCTCGTGGCTACGGAACCCCGACCTGAGATGCAGCCGTGAGTCAAAGCGGATGGTCTGTCTCCCGGCGACCGGTCACGTTCACTGGGGAATTTATTGAAGAAAACCGGGAAAATGACACCACATGTATAACGGATTTATAATAGCGGAAATAGTGATTAAATTTCCTGCACAATCTGTGGGACGGATTGTGTGAAAATTACAGGCCGTATTTTATAATATACTATACTAAACAACGAGTTATAGATATATTGCTACTCATGAGCCAGTCGTACAAATGGCTGGCCTGCCTGACGACACCCCTGGTCAGTGTGACGGAGATTTCGTCAACCTGCCTGCCCGGCATACGGATAATGCCCGAGCCGTCATAGTAGGTAATGTTCTGTACACCGTAGTCACCTATGTTGACGTCCTGAAAACGGTACTGTTCTCCGCCCAGGTCAACGGTATAACGATAACTTGGTACGGGAAAGTCATTGATAATAGCTTGTGCAGTAGTTGCCATGATTTAATTTCCTCTTGGTTTAACTATAAAAAAAGGAACGCCTTCAAGAAGCGCCCATCCGATAAAATATGGGAAGTCAGGATGCCGGTTTGCCGCCGCAGATCATGATTCCTGCTCCGGCAGTTTGCCGGCGAATAAACAGACTCCGCATTATTGATGCTTGCGGCTCATCACCCGTCAGAGCCCTGCAGGTTATGGGTGATCGTCATGACCACGAATTCTGCCGGTCTTACCGCTGCAATGCCTACGGAAATATGCAGGCGGCCTGCGCGGATATCCTCGTCGTTCATCGTTTCACCAAGGCCTAACCTGATGAAATAAGCTTCTTCAGCGGTTGTCCCGTTCAAGGCGCCTGCCGACCAGAGCTCATCCAGGTAGCCGATAAGCATGGTTCTGATCTTCAACCAGGTAAACGAATTGTTCGGCTCGAAAACGGCGAAGGCGGTTGCCCTCCTGATATCGCTTTCCACCTTTATGAACAATCGCCTGACCGGAATATAGCGCCATTCATTGCTGTTCCCGTCCAGTGTCCTAGCGCCCCAGATTAACGTCCCCTTGTTGACGAAGCTGCGCAGGGCATTGATAGACTTGCCATCCGGTGAATTGTTGAGGAATTCCTGCCCGGAATTATTGATTTCCAGAACCGGGCCGGTGACGTCGTTGAGCACTATATTGGCCGCCGCTTTCCAGGGTCCGGATACAGTATCGGTCTGCGAATATGCTGCCGCGACCACGCAACCGGGAGGCAACGTTGTTTTCCGCTGATGCAGCGTGGAAACGACATTGGCGTAAACTGACGGGTTGTCAATTTTAATCCTGTTATCAGCCAATTTGGCAATTTCCTCATCGAAAACGAATTCCGCCTGTTGCCGGGCCAGGGCTTCCTGTCCTGTCCCCGCAACGCCGATAGCAAACTTCCCGGGTTCAGAAACTCTCCTCCATGCATCGATGATCGCGGCCGGCGCCGACCCCGTTCCGGGGTCGACAACCAGCGAGATACTGTTGCCGGCCACGCTCACATAAGGGGTGTCTTCCCGGTCGTCCGCGGCTTCAGCGATGCTGATAGCCGCGCCCTCTCCGGGCCTGCCGGCATAGCTTATGCGGATACAGTTTTCCTTCTCGAACAACCCGTAACCACGTCTTACCGATACCAGGCTCTCGTCGCAAGGAGAGACGGATGTGGTATTGAGATAAGGATAATAGGCTGCGCCATAGCTGAGATTGGCAATACCGATACCGTTCCTGAAGGTCGTGACATCGTTATTTTTTACGTCCAGGATGACAAACCGGTCCTTCAATTCGCTGCATTGCTCCAATGCGGAATTGCACAGCATGTAGTAATCGGCATCGCCCAGGTTGACGGCATCGGCCAGCACGACCAGCGTCGGCCTGTCATCATTTTTCAGAACGGTCAGCCCCCTCTCGAAATCCTCCCTTGTTACCGGGCCCGAGGAACTTCCTACCGACAGGATAAAGCAACTGCCGCCGCCATTTCTGAAGTACAAATCGATACTTTGATGCAGGTAATGACGTGTAGCCGCCTCACTGACATGCGCAGCATTTCCGTCTACATCGATGTGCACGTCAATACCGGCACACTCGACGCCGCCAAAATACGCTTCATAATCAGGCAGCGAACCGACCGGTGTCAGCACGTCTGTCAGATCATTGCCGTCCGTATCGGCCGCTTTCTGGGTATAACCGATAAATACTGCCAGCGCTGTTGCCCCGGGAGTAATTGACAGGGGTTGGACAGTCTGCTCTTCCAAATAGCTATTTGGAGTACTGAAAGACATCGAAGGTTACGACTCCTGCAGTTTATGGGTGAATGTGAAGACTACAAATTCAGCGGGCCGTACTGCAGCTGCCCCGACCGTAATATTCAGACGGCCTTCAAGGATATCCTGCTCATCCATGGTCTCACCAAGGCCGACACGGATAAAGAAGGCCTCGTCCTCGGTCGCCCCGGCCAGACCTCCGTCCTGCCACAGTTGCGTCAGGTAGCTTTGTACCTGGGTCCGCAAGCGGGACCAGGTTGTCGCGGTATTCGGCTCAAACACCACATAGGACGTAGAACGTTTGATATCGCTTTCCATCTGCAGGAACAGCCGCCTGACCGGAATGTAGCGCCATTCGTTACTGTTACCCTCGAGGGTGCGGGCGCCCCAGACCAGGGTGCCTTTACCGTTGAAGGAGCGGACCGCATTGATCGATTTTCCCGATGCGTCAACATTCAACCCGGCCTGGTCATTACTGCTGATCTTGACTGCCGGACCGCTGACCGCGTTCAGGCTGACATTTGCGGGCGCCTTCCACGAGCCGATTGAATGGTCAATGCCTGAAATCACTCCTGCTATCCCCGCACTGGGCGGCAACGTTACCGTTTGCCGGGATAAAACTGCGCTGATATTGTTGTATTGATCCGAGGTCTGGGCATCCAGGGTGCCGCTCAGGCCTGCGCCGCTGACGTTTACCGAACTGTCCGAGTAGCGGTAACGCAGGTTTGTGTTCAGGTAAGGGTAGTAAGCCGCACCGTAACTCAGGTTGTTGGTGCCGACAGCGCCGGTCCTGAAGTTGACATCGTCCGTCTTCTTAATCTTGCTCCCTGCCTGTTTCTGGTAGACATCAAGCAGCGTGAAGCGATCCTGCATGGCGGCGCAATGCGCCAGGGCATGGTCACAAATCGATTTGTAATCGGCGTACGCCTTTGCGGAATCAGCAGTATCCGACACTGTCCCGACAGCATCAACGGGCACGACAAGGGTCGGTCCGTCCTCGGCTTTCAATGTATCTATCCCTGCCCGGATGTCCGCAGCCGACCTGGTTGTAGCCTTTGTCGTAGCCCCGTTACTGCCTGTGGATACGATGTAACAGTCACCACCGCCGTTGGCGTAGAACAGTTGCAGGCTGTGATACATCAGGTAGTTCAGCCCGGGAGAGTTGACCGAGTAGGTTCCGTCACTATCGGCGGTTACGTTGAATTCGGTTACCTCCGCAAGGCCGAACATGCTTTCATACTCATGCATGGAACGAATCCGTGTCGGCACATTGGTCAGGTCGTTTCCATCCGCGTCCATAGCCTTGTCGGTATAGCCGATAAACGCCGGCACTGCCGTATCGGCAGTAACGACTGATGGGGGGAAAACGGATTTTTCCTGAATATATACGTCAGGGGTTTTAAAAGTCATAACAGTGTCCTCTGGTTGAACAAAAAATAATGTGTTTGCTTTGTTGTCTTCTACCCTTCCTGTAACTTATGGGTGAAAGTGAAGATGACGAATTCCGCGGGCCGTACCGCCGCTGCGCCTACCGTAATGTTCAAACGACCTTCCAGGATATCCTGCTCATCCATGGTTTCGCCTAAACCTGCCCGGACAAAAAAGGCCTCGTCGGCCGTGGCGCCCGCCAGCCCACCGTCCTGCCACAGTTGTGTCAGGTAACTCTCTACCTGGGTCTTGAGGCGGGTCCAGAGGGTGGCATTGTTCGGTTCAAAGACGGCATAAGACGTAGCCCTTTTGATATCCGTCTCCATCTGCAGGAACAGCCGCCTGACCGGAACATAACGCCATTCGTTGCTGTTTCCCGCCAGGGTGCGGGCGCCCCAGACCAACGTGCCCTTGCCGTTGAAGGAACGTATCGCATTGATTGATTTGCCCGCCGTCGCATCGACATTCAGGGTAGCCTGGCGGTCGTTGTCCAGCTTTACGACAGGAGCGGTGACTGCATTCAGGCTGAGGTTTGCCGGTGCCTTCCAGACTCCGTGCTCGCTGTCGGTCCTGGCGATCGCCCCGGCGATTGCCGCGCTGGGTGGAAGCGTAACTCTCTGCTTGTCCAGCAGTTCCCTGACGGCGTGATACCTGGCTACGCTGTAATTCGCATGTGCCGGGTCGTTCAGGGCAGCCAGGTCAACCGCTTCAGGCGCCTGGGCCTGCTGTTCCTGGGCATTCTGGGATGCTTGCGCCTGTGCGGCGCTGTCATGGATTGTGACCTGCACCGCATTGGCGCCCTCGTCAACGTAGTGGTATGGGAAATTCGTGTGCAGATAGGGATAATAGGCCGCACCGTAATCCAGGTATTCCGAACCGATTGCCGTCCTGAATACATCCGCGTCCCGGCCGTCCATATCGATAACGGCAAAACGGTTCTGCATCCTGCTGCACTGCGCAAGCAGGTCGGCCACATAATTATGATAAGAGGACGAGTTGACGGCATCGCACGGTAGCAGCAACGTCGGTTCATCTTCTTTTTCCAGCAGGTCCAGACCGGATTTCAACGCTGCGTAACTCGGACGGGCGGATCCGTAAGCGCCGACGGAAACGATGTAGCAGGCGCCGCCGCCGTTGGCGAAATAAATCTGCAGTGAATGATACATCAGGTAGGACAACCCGGGATTGGTCGTGATGGTCACGGCCTGCGTACCAGCGTCTATTTCAACACTGAACCTTGTTTCCTCCGCCATGCCGAAACGGCTTTCAAATTCACGCACCGAGCTGATGCGGGTCGGCACATTGACCAGGCTGTTACCATTGTTATCCTGCGCCTTTCCTGTATAACCGACAAACGCAGGTATCGCCGAAGCGCCCGTTACGATTGAAGGGGGAAGAGTGGATTTCTCCAGCGTGTAGACATCCGGGGTTTTATAGTCAACCATTGTGATTTCCTCATTGATTATGATTAAACGTGAGCTTTGTTCGTAACCCTTGCAGGTCACTGAATAAATGCGCTGAGCGAACGCGCCGTGCCGTGTGCCTTGACCGGCTTTCATCGCAACCGGGCAAGTAAAAAAAAACCCGCTCCGGAATGCCGGAACGGGTCTGATTTGTTGTCTGGCGTCTTCAAGTGAAGACTGTCACCAGTATAGCCGTAATTATTGTTTTCCTGTTAAAACAAAGTCAACAATTTATCTACCACCAGGCGACATTCTGTTATTCACCGCAGAAATGGACCAGCCCTCGCGGGCATTGCCCTTGCGCGAACGCGTGAATATCAGCATGCCTGTAATTTATATCTCTTCGTTCAAACAATGTCCATTTTTTTTCTACCGGGAAAAAGGGACATATCCGAATCAAATTTAACATTTGAAGGGGCGGGATATGTCCAAACAGATCAACTACGATCCGGTGCCCCTGGTTGGCGGAGTTTTGGGGGGAGGGTAGTATGGAGAGAAAACTCCGCCGGAACCATGCCTGCCGCTGCTAATCGAAACTATAAAAACAAATAGTTTATTCTTCTTTTTTCAGGTAGTTTTCAAAAGCCCATTGAAAATCCGACATGCTGAAATTGTCTTTTTCACTCTCCTGCAAACCATGGATTATCTCTTCCATATGCCTGATACTGGCTGCTGATTTTTCAATGTTTGTTTCAAGATCGTGCCGGATAACCTCGTCCCGGTCGCGCATTTCCCGCTGCAGGTTCGTGTCGAGCTTGATGATATCTTCCTTGTTTCGCTTGATTATCTGTTCGCTCCTGCCGGCTTCATATTTCATTGTCCACAGACGATCCAGCACCCAGTCCTGCTTGTTCTTCACTTCCGTCAGCGGTTTGCCGATATATCCAGTGCCCAGGGCAATAATTATTCCCAGGATCAATGTACAAGCACTGATGACCGTGGTGATGGGAAACTTCTGGGCATGGGAAAAATCACGGCTTACCTGGGAGAGTTGAGATTTAATTTCCTCAAACCGCTTGATAAATGATTCCTGGATATCCTCAAGCCGGTGATCCAGGGACTGGTAGCCGACCTCTACGGTGGTAAGCCGTTGTTCCAGTGCCGAACGGTCTTCAAGATCACTAGGTTTTGCCATGTAACTGGTCCGGATGCCCTACTCGTTGCGGAAACAGCTTGTTAAAATATACCTTACGACCATTTCCCCAGCAGCCAATACTTGGCCATACGCAGGTATTCATGAAAAGTGACACGACTCATGTTCAATTCATCGGCTTTCTGTATCACGCTGCCCGGATGCAGGTAATATTTGAGCACTACCGCTTTCAGTTTCTCCGGCATCTCACATATTGCCTTTTCGGTTTTCTCGGCGTCCGTGTCTTCCGGTAACCTGGATTGATATCCTTTGGACAGGGTGAACCCCTCGCGCCGCAATTTACTCTCCCGGGTTTCACTCGGGAAACCCAACCCGAAATTACGCTTTACCCTGGCCCAGCGGGCCCAGTGTGACAGACTTATTTCAACGATGGCTGTGGGTTCGATAACTTGTGCTGAATTACGCCTTTTCATATCAATGCATCAACTTGATGTAACGAATACCATCCAACTGCGCCTCCAGCATTGTAATCGTCTTTCTGGCGCGTCTTGCTTCCTCCTCGTCAAGGTAAGGCATATACGCCTTAATCAACTCTATATCGAAACACCTGAGCTCATACATATCACTGACTGATATATGCCTACTCGGGACAGATAGCGCATCGCCGCGAAATAGGATTTTCATCTGCTCGTTGAGAATACAAGCTATTTTATTATCCATATACCACCTCCTCTCATGATTTATATTTTGTTATATGTTTATCGAACGCACTGCAGTCACTACAGGACGTCCTGTGGAGGTAATAGCGGGTAATTACCAGATGTGTGACTGCTTGATTTTTTACTGCTGAGTGAGCTCGAAATATTGCCGGATAAATGCCGGCGCAAGGCAACACATCCACCTGCGGGTGTGTATCCCGGCCGGCACTTCATCTGCAAACTTGACACAATAAAAATGCCCGTGGGTCAAGGCACGGGCAGTTTTATCAAAATGAAAACCCTTTGATTTATTATTGAAGAGGATTCAACAGGGTTACTACAGGAATTCCATCATGTAATCATTTTATAACTTCCTGTATGAACAGTTGCAAGAAAAGATCTACCAGGCTCTGCTTCACCCTCATTTTGAATCGATCGAGCTGAAGCGACAACCGGCATCTTGCCTGGATGCAAACACAGGCATCCCACTCTAGTACTGATTTATAGATGTTTGTCTGAACTCGTGCAAGAGTTTATTTACCAGGGGTTTCTTCAACTCCGGGTAAATATCGTACTCCTGACTTAACTTACTGACTTATATAAGGAATACCCTGTTATTCCTCATTCGATTCGGGAAATGATCCGGCTGGATATCTCCTGGTTGCATCCTCTCCCGGACAGCTATGTCCGGTCCGGACACAGCCTTGTGCAATTATTTTTGTAATGGTTTACATATATATGAGACATTTATAGCGATTTTCCACCATAGGGATTTACTTCAGCGAACCTGTTTTATTCCTGGAATCCGCGGCTCAGGTAAACCAGGTTGTTGCCTGAGCGGCTGATATTGACATCGAAACCCGTTTCCAGAATATCAAGCATGGCCGCAGTATCGCCTATCCTGAAAATGCCGCCTATCCTGACCCCGTTGAGCTCCGGGTCGGTTATGACGAACTTAACCGGGATGTAACGGCTAATTTCCTCAACAACACGGTTGAGAGGTTCTCCGGAGAAGATAATCAGTCCTTCTCGCCAAGCCAGTTTGCGCTCTATTTCTTCCTTGGTGTTATGCTTCAACACGTGTTTTCTCCGATCGATTATCGCAGTCTGGCTGGTATTGACGACGGTAGAGAACAGACTCATGTTTTTATCATGTTCGTTCCATGTGCCGCCATGAAACGATTTGAGTTCAACCCTGCCTTCTTTTATGGTCACCTCAACTTGATCCTCAACCATTTTTACGACGAATGCCGTACTGACTACGTGAATGACATTAGTACCGGCGTAGACCAGGAACGGCCATGATGCCTTCGGGGCGATCTCGAACAGGGCTTCACCCTTCACCAGGTGTACCCGGCGATACTGATCGTCGAAATCGACATTGATTTCCGTATCGGTATTCAACTGTGTACGTGAACCGTCCTGCAGAGTGACCGTTCGTTGCTCGCCAATAGCCGTCAAGTAGGATACCTGTGCGGGTTGGCCCTCCAGGGATACCGGTCTGAAGTAATCGTTATTGACTACAAATATGCCGATTACGACCGCAAATATGACCGCAGTGATCGCGGCGCCGGGGAACAGGGTCAACCGGCGTTGTTTCCGCTCCATGTCATTAACCGTAACAGGCGGCTCCGTTTCCTCGAGTATGTCTGCCAGTCCGTCCAGATCCTGCCAGATAGCGGCAAAACGGTTCAACAACGCATAATGTTCCGGGCTGCGCTCCACCCATTCCCGCAAAGCATGACACTCGTCTTTCGATAAGCCACCGCGATCCAGCCGGGCAATCCAGTCGGCTGCCTCCGCTTCCACAGTATTTGGCTTCGCCACTTTGATGAAATCTGTCATCAGGATTCTTTTATCTTGTCCACCTTGCTTTTTACTAATTTGGGTGGATTACACAGACATAGATGATCCACCCCGTATGCCTGCAAATAGACGTTGCAACGCTGCATACCATTGGATATATGTTTTTCTACGGTGCTTTCCGAGATATGCAGGCGCGTGGAGATTTCCTTTTGCGAGAAACCGAAAACCTTGCGCAATACAAACACCTTTTTACACTGGGGTGATAACGTTGTGATCGCTTTTTCAAAAAGGACCAGTCTCTCACGGCTTTCAAAATTATCATCCACGAAAATTTCGTTGCACAGGAACCTGTTATTGTTCAATTCGACCATGTATGCGTCCAGTTGCCTGGACTTTTTTCTGAGTTCCTTCAGGGCCAAATTCCTGGCGACCCGGAACAGGTACGATTTCGGTAGTTTGATCTTTTGTCTTTTCTCGATCTTCCAGGTTTCCAGAAAGGTCTCCTGCAAAACATCTTCGACATCTTGCGTGTTGTATAAAAAACGTTCCAGAAATCGTTTCAGCGAACTTTCATTCTCGGTAAATGATTTTTCTATCGGGGTTTGTTTTTTCTTCTCAACCATATGTACAGTTTAAATCACCAGTGACCATATGGATACCTCGACGCTGATTACGGTTCTGTGCCGATCTGCGCCGTTACCGATACATTCAGAATCCTGATTACAGCAGCAGTTCACAACGCCTGTCCATGGAATATATGCCCGAACCTGGCGTCACAACCTGATCGTTCTGAGGTTCAATCATCAGTATTTCGGGACCGTCTTCGCCGGCCGTTACCACAAAATTCCAGGCATGTTTGTCACCCCAGATAACCCCTATGCTGTTCACCCCATGCCGTTCCACCAGGTGGCAACGAAGACTTTCCGCAAAATTATCGCAGTCGTAATTGCGTCCGCCGGTATCCAGCACATAGGTGCGCCTGTCGACGGCGTCCTCGCTGATAAATTTCATGGCTGATTGTTTGGCCAGTGCAACGACCGCGGTATCCGATGCCTGCCCGCCGAACAGCCGGAAGTTGTCGCTCAGTTCCTCCTGCAAGGCCCTTATGACTTCAGCCGCGGTATAGATCACCGCCCCTCTCATCAACCCGGCCACCTTCGGTTTGTCGCTCTGGATGTACTCTTCATCCTTGTATACAGGAACCGGTTTCGTCTCTTCACCGGATTCTCCGAGAATACTCCTGATGACCCGGGCGTCGACATACGCCTGATAGCCACCCGGTTTCCAGTGTTCGAGGCGGATGGATACGTCATTAATGGTAACGGGTTCCGTAGCCAGTACCGGGTCGCCGAAAGCGCGCACACGACCGTTATCCCCGTCTATTCTCAATACGATGAGGTTGCCTCTTTTCCTGTGATACTGCATTGGCAGTTCCGTTGATTTCACGGGGAGATAAAACCTGCCGCGCCGGTAAAAGGACAACTTTACATTTTTCCAGGAAGCATCATCCTTATCCGTCTTTGCCGCTTCATCCCGGTCCTGCTTGCCTGCATCGGCCGCTTCCGAATTATCTGTCCGGCGGTTATCTTCAGTCCCGCCTGACGTATCGATTCGTCGTGAAAGGATAGTTTCCTTCTGCACATCGTCCAGTTGCGCCTTGAGAACCGAACACGCGGCACTCTCATCCAGAACCCCCAGGCTGACCGGTACCCCGTTAATTACCATAGGCGCATCCTGCAATACCCGGATAGCCCTGTTCACGATATAAACCCGCAGTTGATCACCTTCAATTTCCATAAACGGCCCAAACGCGTAGCCTGTCTCCGGATCCCGGTCTGCTTCGGTCCAGGCGCCATCACCAATGGGACGCATCAGAAAAGACTTGTGGTCCATCCAGGTCGCAGATTGCGGGGCCACCTGTCGTCTGGCTTCCCAGGTACGCCGGTCCCTGGATAACTGCCAGGTGACGGTCTGGTTAAGCTCGTAAGTGAACTTATCTGATTTTTCGACGTATTTTTGTAAATGAGCAATATCATCCGCGGTCATTGCCCGCCTGGTCGGACTGTAACTTCCATGTTGCTCTTTTTCCTGTTTCACGTACGGGTTGGTCACGGTGATTATCGGGTCCCTCCCCAGTTCGGTCTTGAGTATCGGAAAATATTTGCGGTAGAAATCCACGATATCGACCTCATTTTCAGCCAGGTAATACCTGATAATGACATGTATGTTTTCATCAAATTCAGGAACCTGCCAACGATAAGCCACGCGTTTCTGGTCGTACAGGTCGGGCACCATCTCACGGCCGATTTTATTGACTACCCTGCTGTTCAACGGTTCTTTATAACAGGCATCCTGCACACCGCCCCAGGATTGTCCCTCAAAAGGGCCGCTGCCACCGAACATCAATACCAGCTTGCTTTTGGGAACAGGCGGCCAGTCGGGAACGGAAACAGCAAAGATTTCTATGCCTTCGGCCTGAACATTGTTCCTGTATTCTTCATATTCCTCATCAGTATGGATACAGCTTTTGTGCGCCATGTCCCTCAGTAAGATATGTTTTTCCTTATCGTACGTTTCTATTGTCATCTTCATTACCCCGGTGTTGAAAATCATGCGAGTTCGCTAGTTCTGAAAAGCGGGCAGAAAAAAACCCGTACCGGCACGCCGGAACGGGTTCTTTATTTCCGCTTGAGGACCTGGAGATATTTATATCCCAGTCTAGGGGTAATTTATAGTTATCTGTTCAAACAGCGTCAAGGAACAATTTACCAGTACCGGTTAAAAGCCGAACGTATTGTTCGCGGAACTGGAATCCTCCGGCGGCCTGGTAAGTTAATACTTGTTTTTTTTCAGATGCAAGACTATATAAACCTTTTATACTCGGGAAATTTTACCCTTCGTCTGCTCCAGCAATCTCCGGCATCACACTTATACATAACCGTTATTCATGCACCACAAACAGAATTATCCGGGTATAGCCAACGCTACAGTTGGCCATGATAAAACCGGGCAATGCACCAGGACAGGGACAGGCGCTGTCGCAACCGGCATGACGGTATGCAGGGATGGTGTGCCCCCTCTGCTGTCAGTGGCTGCGGCGATTACATCCGGCGTCCAGCCATTTCAATTCATGGACTCCATCCATGCGGGGAACGTGCTGTTGGGCAACCGCGCCTTCCTGCACTGGGTCGGACATCTGCACGCAGCAAACCTGGAGCCTGACAGAGAGCCGACTGCCGCGCCGGACTCGCAAAACCTGTGCCCTACCCCGGCGGATACTGCACCCCTGCAGTTCGGGCCGAAGCCGCGCAGCAAGAAGAAAAAAGAAGCGCCTGTAGCGGCGGCGCCGGAGTTACAACCGGAGGCCACACCCCAGGCAGGCGCGGCGCCCGCGCCTGAACCGCGGGAGACCCTGCCCCGGTCAGAGTCCGCCGGCGCGTCCCGGCCGGCGGCGAAGAAAAAGAAGAAAAAGAAATCCGTGGTGCGGGCTATGGAAAAGCCTGTCGAGGCACAAGTAAAGACAGAACTGAGCAGAAAGGAAAAAGACGTGTTTGAATGTTGCTACTATGGTCATGCCGGTCGCTTAAAACGCCTGCTCAGGTATGGCAAGGTTGATATCAACATGGCGGTTACGGACGGGACCCCGTTGGGTTACGCCGTCTGTTACGGGCACGCGGCGGTTGCCAGAGTGCTCCTGTCCGCTGCGGATATCGATGTTAACCTGGCTTGTCAGGGCGGGCACACGCCACTCTATATCGCACTACAGCAAGGGCACAAGGAGATAGTCAGGATGTTGCTGGCAGACCACAGGACAAATGCGAATTTGGGACTGTCAGACGAATTTGCTCCGCTTCATCTTGCTGTCGAAAGAAAAGATGAGAAAGTAATCCGGTTGCTTCTTGCAAGTCCCGGAATAAATGTCAACGCGCGCAAACCAAATGGAGCAACGCCGCTCCTGATAGCAGCCCAGGATAACCTGCCGGAAGTTGTCGACCTGTTGCTGAAAAAGGGCGCCGACGCCAACTTGAGGTTACTGGAAGGCCGCTCGACCCCCTTGATCCTGGCTGCAATGCGGAATCACCTTGAGGTAGTCAGGCTGCTCCTGCAGCAACCGGATATCCAGGTTGACCTTGTAACCCGTGAGGGGGCAAGCGCCTTGTGCATTGCTTCCCAGGAAGGACACGAAGAAATCGTCAGGCTACTGCTTGAGAAAGGGGCCGATCCGGATATATCCGGCGATATCGGCGCAACTCCGGTTCACCTCGCTGTTGTTTACAGGCGTCCTGCTATCCTGAAGAGGTTGCTTGACGCCGGAGCGGATATTGACCTGCAGGTATTGGTGGCCGGGGAGAAATTCACGGCTTTTGAGATTGCACTGCTCATGGGTCGGCGTGATTTAGCTGACCTGCTGGGAGAGCATAAACTGAACAAACCGGTACGTACCCACCGGCTTGAAAGGCCCTCTCCGGAAGATGAGACGGTGTGGTCAACACCGCCAACCACACCGCCGCCGGAATGGTGGACCCCACCGTCGACGCCGCCGCCCGGCTGGTTTCCGGCGTCACGGTCGATACAGGCGGCGGCGACACCTGCCACTCCGTCATTCACGGATTGCGGGGCAACCACACCTGTACCCCGTCCTGACAGTCCGGCTGCCATCGAGGGACAACCTCCGGAAATCAAACCTGGCCAGGTACAGGCGCCGCCACCCCTGGTTACGGCAAAGGACGCTCTAATCAACGAGGTGCTCGAAAAGCTTGACAACCAGACCCTCGACCCGGCTGAAGGCATCTGGCTGATGGCGGACGTCAGGGCAGCCGCAAACATCGACATGCTATGTGTGATCTATAACCGGCTGGCCGGCATGGAGCGGGAGCGCAGGCGTACCCGGCGGCAGCGGCGGCATCGGCATGATCTGATCGCTGCGGAGGCAGATCCCGTACCACCGCACACAACTTCCCCCCGGTATGTAGTTGGCAACAGGGGGAACCTGGATTCCGACGCCGCGGAAGTTGAGATCGGGAAATACCTGGACCCGGCCTACCACCGGTTTATCAGCCAGGCGCTGAACGACATGGAGTTCGGCCGGGGCAAGCCCACCTCAGGTTACCCGGGCCTGCTGCATGCCTCGGCCGGGATACCCGGCGTGGGAAGCTGCAGCGTGTTTTATCACATCGACAGCGCAAAGAACCTGGTAGACATAGCAGGGATCGGCCATCACCTGGACCGGAACACCTACCAACTGGACTATGCGGCCGGCGAACTGCGGGGTTGCCGCACAATCCACCTGTCCTGACAATGGCAGGCGTTAACGGGGATCGATCGGCGTAACCGCTCCGAGCGCCGCTGCCACGGCCACCCCGGCCTGCAAACAGCGCGCCTCTGCAAAGGGCGGGCCGATGATCTGCACCGCCTGCGGCAGCCCTTCGGCGACACCGGCCGGCACCACGGATACGGGCAACCCCAGGAGATTGACTGCGACGACCAGTCGCATACTGTCCATTAATCGCTTTGAGCGTTCGGTGCTTTCCAGGTCGGCGCCGAGCGTGAAAGGCGGTTCGGTGGAGACCGGGCCGAGCAGCAAAGGGTAACGCTGAAAAAACATCAACCAATCGCGCAACAGCCGGGTACGCTCTGCGAAGGTGCGTACCAGGTCATCCTTGTCCAGGGTCGGGACAAAGGGATCGCATAATGCAAGGGAAGCGGGCGCATCCGGCATTGAGAGTTGCTCGATAGTATCCAACATCATGATGCGCACCTCGTTGAACAGCAGCAGTTGCCAGGTCCGGAGCGCTTCCGCCACGTCCGGCGGATCGACCTCTTCAAGCTGATAACCGGCATCAGTCAGGGCATCAGCGGCTTTGCGCACGCCGTCGGCAACCTGTGGATCGACACCCATGCCGCCCGGGTCGATCGAGACTGCGACCTTCGGCAGTGCTCCTGCCGGCTGCCCCAGCGGCGCGGGGACCCACCAGGGATCACGCGCATCGAAGTGACAGCAGGTTGCGAGCGCGGACTGCACATCGCCTGGACTGCGCGCCATCAGGCCTTCGACGTACATGAGTTGGAAGCTGATGGGCAGTTCTGCGGGCATGGTGGCGCTGGCCCGGGCAACACGGCCGTGACTGGGGCGGACCGATGAGACGCCGCAATACTGTGCAGGCACCCGCAGTGAACCACCCAGGTCGTTACCGAGCGCCAGCGGCACCATACCGGTCGCAAGCGCGGCTGCCGAACCGCCGCTGGATCCGCCCGGAGTACGGTCCTGAGCCCAGGGATTGCGCGTAGCGCCGCGTAAACTGCTGTCCGTGTGCCAGCGCAATGCAAAGTCGGGCAGGTTCGTAGCCGCGAGCGGGATGGCGCCGGCTGCTTTCAGTTGGGCTACGATCGGCGCGTCCTGCGGCGCCGGCGCCTCCGCAAACGCCGGCACGCCCCAGGTCGTGGGCCAGCCCTGCACGTCGATATTCTCTTTCACCCCCAGTGGTACTCCGTGCAGGGGTCCCAGGGCTTCACCCGCAGCATGCTTCGCATCAGCGGCCGCGGCGGCGGCGCGTGCTGCGTCGGCATAAACGACGGTAACCGCGTTCACCCCGCCATTGACTGCGTCAATACGATCGATACACGCCTCAACTGCGTCACGCGCACTGGCTTCGCCATTGCGAATAGCAGCAGCGAGTTCCAGGGCACCCAGTTCCCAAAGGTCAGCCATAAGTGATTCCCCTTTTTTACACTTTCCAATTAACGTACCATATCCGGACTTCCGGGTCTTTTACTTTCCTGATGCCGCAATTAATGCGTATGCTGAGTTCCCTTGTTCTTGTCATTTCAGCACTTTTTCTTGGCTTGATGGTCCTGCTCTTCCTGTTCCAGGAAAAAATGGTCTTTTTTCCCGGAAAGACGATCGGCAACACCCCTGAGGCTGCCGGTTTGAAGTATGAAGATGTTCATCTGACCACGGATGATAAGATTAGAATTCACGGCTGGTATGTTCCCCATCCGGACGCACACGCAACCCTGCTGTTTTTTCACGGCAATGCCGGAAACCTGTCTCACCGGCTTGATTCAATTGCCATATTTCACGAATTGGGCCTGTCGGTTTTCATCATCGACTACCGCGGATACGGCAGAAGCGGCGGGCGGCCATCC
The DNA here is from genome assembly GCA_965207165.1 of Gammaproteobacteria bacterium. Taxonomy (GTDB): domain Bacteria; phylum Pseudomonadota; class Gammaproteobacteria; order Eutrophobiales; family Eutrophobiaceae; genus JAAXHV01. The sequence continues at coordinate 1,316,470 of OZ242265.1, forward strand.
GAGCACGGGACCTACCGGGATGCAATGGCTGCCTGGAACTACCTGGTTGATGAACGGCAGTTGCGCCCGGATGAGATCATCGTATTCGGACGCTCCCTGGGCGGCGCGGTAGCCGCCTGGTTAGCCGCAAAGGTCAGGCCCGCGGCAGTGATACTGGAATCAACGTTCACGTCCGTCAAGGAACTGGGAAAACACTATTATCCCTACCTGCCTGTCGCCTGGATCTCACGGATACATTACCCGGTAGATGAATATATTGCCTCGTTCCACAGCCCGGTCCTGGTTATCCATAGCGACCAGGACGAAGTGATCCCGGCCAGGTTAGGCCGGCGCCTGTTCGGCTACGCTCCGGAGCCGAAAATGTTTCTCTCCATTTCCGGGGATCACAACAACGGGTTTTTGTTGAGCAGGGATGCCTACGTCAACGGTATCAACCGGTTTCTTCGAACTCGCGTGGGTGCTCTATAGACGCGGCAGGTGGCAGGTAGCGCAACGGCCTGAACCCTTGGATACCATGCGCTGGATGGAAAGCCCGCTTCAATACCTGTATTCAAACCCTGCCCCCAGGTCGAAATCAGAATCATAACCGCCGGTTATGGCTGTTTTCTTGTTGATTTCATAACTTAGCTGCACCCGGTATTCAGCATCGCTATTCCAGTTCCAGTGAAAGCGCGCCCGGTCCGTCAACTGCAGTTCGCTTTCCAGTTCCAGGCGGAAATGACCGCTGCTATCGATGCGCAGGTCCGCATCGATCAGCAACGGCAGGACGTAGGCCGCACCGGCTATTCCCGTGTTCTCAGTGCTTTCCTCGCGTTCCAGACCGGCGCCGGCGTACAGGGCCAGGAAGCGGGTTAACTGCCTCCGGTAGGTAACGTCGATATCGTATTCGTCCCCGTAGTCAAAATCATACTCCACCTCAAAACCGTTGCGCCTGTTGTATGCCCATAGCCGCCCGGCCATCATCTGCGACTGGAATGCCGTGTCTGCAAACAGGTACCAGGGATCATCGTTCTTGCGGTGATACCGGTAGAACCTGGAGTTGAAATAGTCATCCTGGCCGGCGGGCAGGTAACTCACCACCCGCGCCATGCCGCTTTTCATGTGGTAGAGGTTGTGGCAGTGGAAGAACCAGTCTTTTTCCTCGTCGGCGGCAAATTCTATGGTGACCGTATCCAGGGGCGGCACGTTGACCGTGTGTTTCAACGGCGCATAGTCGGCCTGGCCGTTCAACACCCGGAAGAAATGACCGTGCAGGTGGATGGGATGGTGCATCATCGTCTCGTTAATCAGCTTGAAACGTACGACCTCACCCTTGTTAATCCTGATCTTGTCGACCTCGGTCAGGGTCTTGTTATCGAATGACCAGGTGTATCTCTCCATGCTCCCGGTCAGCCTCAGGTCGATTTCCCTGGTATCCCGGCCCGCGTCGAAAACAGTCGGGTTCTTCGCCTTCAGGCCGGCATATTCACTCATATGGTGCATTGAGCCGTGCCGGTCGGCATGCACCATCCTGCCGCGCCTGCGGCTGTGGCTGCCGTGCCCGACCAGGTAAAGATTGGGTTTCAGCGCCGGCAGAACCGGCACTGCATCACCGCTACCCAGGTAATAGGAAGCATGCCCTGAAACATCTTCCGACGTGGCCCTCAGTTCATAGCGTTTGTCTGCGCGGATATCGACGATCACGTCATAGGTTTCCGCCGTTGCCAGGCGCAACCGTTCCACGGCCCTGTCGACGACAGGCACGCCGTCCGCTTCGATCAAGAGCATGTCGCCGCCGCTGAACTCGACGTGGAAATAACTTGAGGCCGAGGCGTTGATAATGCGCAGCCTGACCCTCTCGCCCTGTTTAATCCCGGCATTATGCAGGGTTTGTTGTCCGTTGATCAGGAACGCATCGTAGCCCACATCGGACAGGTCCATGGGGCCCATGCGTATGAGTGCGCCGTCGATCCTGTTTTTAAGCGCCCGCTTGCCGTTGTTCAGGACACCCTGCCAGGACTGGACGGTATCCTTTTTCAACGAGTAATAATCATCCTCGCGCTTCAGGTTACGCAACACAGTATGCGGGTGTTCATCGGTCCAGTCCGACAAGACCACGACCAGGTCCTTGTCGTACCGGTGTGTCTCGTCCGGGTCGCGGAATACGAGGGCGCCGTAGAGCCCGCGCTGCTCCTGCAAACCCGTATGGGCGTGGTACCAGTAGGTGCCGGTGTGGGTAACCGGGTATTCAAAGGTCAGGGAACTCCCGGCGGCGATGGGCGGTGTGGTCAGGTAAGGCACGCCGTCCTGGTCGTTGGGCAGCAGCACGCCGTGCCAGTGAATCGAGGTATCCACGTCCATGCGGTTGTTGAACGTGATCCTGAGCGTGTCGTTCAGATCAGCCGCGATAGTCGGCCCCGGGATCCCGCCATCGATGACCAGGGCGCGAACCGGTTCACCGGTAATGTTTATGTCCCGGTAATCAATATCAAATTCATAAGCGACCGTGCCTGCCGCAACCCTGAACGGCATGGACAGGACAATCAACAACACGTATAGGACAGACTTGCGCATCCATCATGACCCGGTTAATAGGTTGGATTGCCGTTAACACGACAGGTTCCCGGGACTGGGCCGGTTACCCCGCAACGGCAGTGAGTTCAATAAAAAGACAGTCCGTAACCCCGGCTGGGATATACGGGTTAAAGGGATAACTTCGGGGGGTGAAAAATATCTTCCGGACCGGAATAAATATAGCTGTGACCCGGGTAGTTGATGCGTTCCATATCCATGTCTACCGGTGAGTGGCCGGACAGGTACACGGCGGAGAACGTGGCGCCGGGGCAGCAATGCTGGGCATCACAGGTATCCGGGCTATTGTTATTTTCTGCCTCGGTCTGGTGGCAGCCGGTTGCCGTCTCACTTACACCAGGTTGACCTTCAGCAGGGGCGCGGGCCGTCTCCTGGCAGGTTTGAAAGGCATTCGCCAATCCCTGGGGGCCGAATAAAAACAAAGCCAGCAGCAGTAAATAATGCTTATACTTACCCATGAGTGACAGTATAGATTAAAAAACCCACCACGTTGAGAAACAACAGGCGCATGATTACCGGCCCTACCTCCCATATCTATATTTCCCAGCGCCTGCGGCTGCACTACGTCGCTTGGGGGAACCCCGGCGCGCCGCCCCTGTTGCTGGTACACGGCAACAGGGATCACTGCAGAAGCTGGGACTGGACCGCGCGCGCACTGGCCCGGGACTGGCACGTGCTTGCGCCCGACCTCAGGGGTCACGGCGACAGCGACTGGTCACCGGATGGAACCTACTCGATGTCGGCTTTCGTCTATGACCTGGCCCAACTGATACACCAGCTTGAACTGCGGCCGGTCACGATTGTCGGACACTCCCTGGGCGGTTCCGTTTCATTGCGCTACACGGGCCTGTATCCGGACGCGGTGCGCAAACTCGTTGTTGTTGAGGGCATGGCATTGGGACCGGAACATATAGCAGAACTGGAGGCCGTGTCCATGGCGCAGCGTATGCGCGACTGGATAGAAGAACGGCGGCAGATGGCGGGCAGGCAGCCGAAGCGCTACAAATCGCTGGAGGACGCGTACCAGCGCATGAAGACGGCAAACAGCTACCTGACGGATGAGCAGGCCCGCCACCTCACCGATCACGGCATAATCCAGAACGAAGACGGCACCTATAGCTGGAAGTTCGACAACTGCGCGCGCATTTTCCCGCCAGATGACCTGGAACCGGATGTCATCAGACAGCTCTGGGGTTCCATTACCTGCCCTACCCGCCTGATCTACGGCAAGGACAGTTGGGCGTCCAACCCGGCAGAGGACGGCAGGCTGGCTTATTTCCGCAACGCGGAGGTTTCCCTGTACGAAAATGCCGGCCACTGGCCGCACCACGACCAGCTTGAACAGTTTGTTGCGGAATTGCGCGAGTTCCTGTGATTGCTGTCATTTTCATTTCGCTGAAAACGAGTAAAGTTATCGAAGGGAACCAGCTTATGGCTGTTTCCATCTGAACCGCCCCGGATTTGTCTGAGACTCCATTTCTTGAGATGATGGAATCATGAACAGACACCACGCATAAAACTCCGCTATATGAACGATTTCAATATCCAGTCACTGCAGGCCAACGTCCGCGGCGCGGTATTATGCCCGGGTGATGCGGGTTACGACGAAGCACGGGTCCTGCACAATGGCATGATCGACAAACGCCCGGCGGCAATCGTGCGCTGCACGGGCGTTGCAGACGTGCGCCATTGCGTTAATACGGCGCGTGAAAACAACCTGCTGACGGCCGTGCGCGGGGGCGGCCACGGGGTGGCGGGCAATGCCAGTTGCGATGGCGGTTTGATGATCGACCTGTCCCTGATGCGCGGCGTCCGGGTCGATGCCGGGCAGCGGGTTGCCTGGGTCAGCGGCGGCGCCACCCTGGGCGACATCGACCACGAAACCCAGCAGTTCGGCCTGGTCGTACCGGCCGGCGTAGTGTCTGAAACGGGCATTGCCGGTCTTGCGCTCGGCGGCGGCTTTGGCTGGGTGCGCGGCAAGTACGGAATGACAGTCGATAACATTATCGGTGTCGACATCGTCACTGCCGACGGCGAGTTGCGCCGCGCAAACGCAGCGGAGAACCCGGACCTCTACTGGGCGGTACGCGGCGGCGGCGGTAATTTCGGCATCGTCACGACCTTCGAATTCCGCCTGCATCCGCTGGGGCCCGTCGTCATGCATTGCGCGCCGGTGTACGCCGGGACACAGGCGCGCGAGATCCTGCAGGGCTGGCGGGAGTTCATGCAGACGGCCCCCGATGAATTCACGACCGAATTCTTTTTCTGGACCATACCGGACCACGACACCTTCCCGCCGGACCTGCGCGGCGAGGATGTGGTCATCCCGGCCGGCGTCTACGCCGGACCGGCTGATGAAGGCGAGCGTTACGTACAACCGTTGCGGGAGCTTGCGACGCCGCTCGTCGATCTCAGTGGCCAACGGCCTTTCACTGCCGTGCAGCAGATGTTCGACGTGTACCTGCCGAAAGGTGAACTGCTGAATTACTGGAAATCGCTGTACCTGGATCGTATGACGGACGATGTGCTCGATGCGCTGATCACGGTCTTTAACGAACGCCCTGCCAGACGCACGCCGTTCGTACTGCACGACCTGCGCGGCGCCAGCGCCCGGGTCGACGCCGCGGCAACCGCGTTCGGCAGCCGCGCCATGCCGTATCTCATGGAGTTCAACTCATCGTGGACAGACCCCGGGGATACGGACGCCAACATCGCCTGGACCCGCAAGGTGTGGGATGACATGGCGGCCCGTTTCTCGTCCGGCAACAACGGCTATCTCAACATGACCTGTTACAACGAAGACGGCGAAGGCCTGGTCAAAGAGACTTACGGTGTAAATTACCGGCGCCTGCGCGAGGTCAAGCGGAAATATGACCCCGGCAACCTGTTCAGGTTAAACGCCAACATCCTGCCGGCCTAGCCCGTTGCTGACCGCACCCGGTTGCCAGTCACCGGGTATCTACGGCTTTGTAGTTGAGGCGGTGTCTTTCCCGCGCCTGGCCAGCACTATTTCAGACAGCTTCGGACCGCGCCCCGGCTCCGACCAGGGACATACCTCGACACAGATCGAACAGCCGGTTGTCTTGGAGAAATACCAGGCGCACCGGTCATAATCCACGTACCACTTCTCCACTCCCCTGACCAGGGTCTTGTTATCAGATATGGCTTCCGGCGGGCAATACCTGGTACAGGCGCGGCAGGTTGCACAGACGTCTTCCACACCGATATCGACCGGCGCATCGGTCGCCAGCGGCAAATCCGTCAATACCATGGTCAACCGGAAGTTCGACCCCAGTTCCCTGTTTATCAATGAGCCGTGCTTGCCCAGTTGTCCGAGCCCCGCCTGTATGGCCGACGGCATCATCAGGATATCCCTGCCGATCGCGAAGGCCTCCGCGGGCCAGCCGAGGGAGCGAATATACGCAGCCAGCCGGTTGGAATAGGTGGAACTGCGGCGATAGGTTCTTACCACCTCCAGGCCTGCCTCCGGCCGGGGCGCCTGCTCCATGGTCTTGTGATCCTGCTCGGTCCCCAGGCAAATCGCGTACTTGTAGGGGTATGATTCATCACCCTCGTAAAGCAGCAGTTCATCCCTGGCTTCCGTGATTCCGACGCTGTCAAAACCGATCTCCTTTGCCTTTTTCTTGACCTGTTCCGCCATGGAAACAGGATCATCGACTTCAGCGCGCTCGCGGGCGACCCGGCCGCGCGCCTTTCTGCTCTCGAACATGCCCAGGACAAATTCCCTGAATATCGGCCATTGCATTGTCATGAAAAAGAAATCGAACAAGGCCTTGTAGTCATAGTCCGTAATGGTGAAGTCGTCCGGAGCGATCTTCCTGGGAAGGGTTTTTTCCGCCACCCCCACACCGTTGATCTCGTTACCCGAACGCGGCGGGTTTACATAGGCGAAATCGTACTCGGGCGCCGGCGGGTCCTTGGGTCTCATTGGCTGTTCTTGCCTGACGGTAAGCGATCAACATAAAACAGACGGCCTTCCTTGCGCGCTTTTCTGTAGGCCCGGCGTACCAGCCCCCCCAGAAACACCCACGCCAGGAAAGTCTGCAGTACGTAGACAGCGAATACGATCGTATGCTTGCAATGCACCAGGAAACTGTCCCCGCGCACGTCGAATTTGCTCTTGGAATCGGGCATAACGCCTGCAGTATAGTTGGCAGGTAGCAGAAAATCACCGGAATATATGGAATACGGGTTATTATGGAGCGCCGCGGGGATCCCGTGCTGGAGCAATACAATGATTGAATTCAGTGGTTGCGGCATCGTGCCGGGCGTTACCCGTGCGCAGGCCGTGGAAAGCGACCATGACATGCCGGCAGAAGCTGACGCGGTCATTATCGGTGGCGGCTTGCTCGGTGTTATCACCGCCCTGAACCTGGCGGAGAGAGGCGTCAGTACCGTCCTGTGTGAAAAAGGCGTAGTCGCCGGCGAAGCCTCCGGGCGCGCAGCCGGCCTGGTCGAGTACGAACTGCTGTCACCCATCAAGATGGAACTCATCGCCCAGTCCATCGAGCTCTGGCACGCCATGCCAGGGCGGGTCAACGGGGACATCGGTTATACAGGGCCGGGCCTGGTCAGTCTTTACCAGGAGGAAGAGCCTGCAGAGTTTGCCGCGGCATGGCTCAAGGACATGCAGGGACAGCCGGGCGTGGATGCGCGCATGCTGACGGACCGGGAAATAAGCGCCCTTGACGCGGGACTGGGCAGCGGTTGGCACGCCGCCCTCCACCAGGCCAACGGCGCGGCCATCGAACCCCGCCTGGCAGCGCCGGCTATTGCCCGGGCGGCACGCGCCAGGGGCGCAAAGCTGTTGCAGTCCTGCGCGGTCCGGCACATTGAACGCCAGGGCGGCGCCGTTGCCGGTGTCATCACTGAAAAGGGCAGCATAAAGACCGCCAACGTGGTCATCGCGGGCGGCGTCTGGTCCGCCATGCTGGCCGCTCACCTGGACCTTAACCTGCCGCAGATGATGATTTTCGCGGAACAGAGCAGTGTCGAACCCGTAGCCGGCGGCCCGGCCATCTCGGGCATGACCCCCGCCGGGTACTACCGCCGTGAACCCGACGGCGGCTACATGCTCTCCGCTGCGGCCGGCCGTATTCCCATAACGATGTCCATCGTGAAGAACCTGCGCAAGCTGATGGCCGCGCCCACGGACGTGGACCAGGACATGCGGCCGGTGATGAACCTGCGCACGTTTTTCTGGGACCTCAAGGCCCACCGGAAAAGGCGGCAAGACAGGCCTTCCGTGTTCGAAGAAAACCGTATCTTGCAACCGGAACCCGTCAGCGGTATCACCGGCAAGGCCCTGGCCGGCATGCGGGAATATATACCCGCCTTTGCAAATTGCAAGGTGCGTGAAGTCTACACGGGATCCCTGATGTCCACTATCGACAACCTGGGGGTCATTTCGCCGGTAAACAGTATTCCCGGCCTCTACATCGGCGCCGGCATGTTATACGGCCTGACCATGGGCGCGGCCGCGGGCGAGGCGCTGGCGGATATGGTTACCGGCGCAGCGCCGAAATTCGACGTCACGCCTTACCGTTACGAGCGTTTTGTGGACGGTTCCGGGTTTGTCTTCCATCCCTGATACGGTCGGAACCATGCCCCGTTTAAAAGATAAAACCGCGTTAATCACGGCTGCCGGACAGGGAATCGGCAAAGCAACTGCCGAACTTTTTTCCAGGGAAGGCGCACAGGTCATCGCCACCGATATCAACGAGGCCGCGTTACGGAACCTGGCCGGTTGCAGGACACGGCGGCTGGACGTGACCGACAAGGCCGCCATCGAGGACCTTGCCGGGGAACTCGGCGCCGTGGATATCCTCTTTAACTGCGCCGGCTACATCGCCAACGGGCCCATCCTGGAGTGTGCCGAAGACGATTGGGATTTCTCTTTCGAGCTTAACGTCAAGTCCATGTACCGCATGATAAGCGCGTTTCTCCCCGCCATGCTGGCAGCGGGCGGCGGCGCTATCATCAACATGTCCTCCGTCGTCAGCACACTGACCGCGGCGCCGAACCGCTTTGTCTACGGCGCCACCAAGGCGGCGGTCATCGGCATGACCAAGTCCGTCGCCCTGGACTACGCCAAGCAGGATATCCGCTGCAACGCGATCTGCCCGGGCACGGTCGATACGCCGTCTTTGCAGGACCGCCTGAACGCCTTTGCCGACCCGGTGCAGGCGCGCAGGGATTTCGAAAACCGCCAGCCCATGGGGCGTCTCGGTTCGGCAGAAGAGATTGCCAACCTCGCCCTGTACCTGGCTGCCGATGAATCTTCCTATACCACCGGTGCGATAATTTCCGTTGATGGGGGGTGGTCTATCTGATGAGATTGCCAAGCCGGGAACAGATTTATCGGCGCGGGCTCAACCGTAATACTTGATGAAGTAATAAACACTTAAAAACATGCCGATGACTATTATAACTCCCCGGAAGTACACGGCAGGCAGCCACTGCGCGATACGGGCGCCAAGCAACCCCCCTATGACAGCGCCCGCGAATGCCGTAAGGGCATAGGGCCAGGCCACGATGCCTGAAAAAGTGAATATTACCAAAGCAACACTCGTGGCCGCCGAAGCCAGCAGGTTCTTTAACGCATTATTCGCCTGGATATCATGAACGCCCAGCATGCGTAATCCCGCCATGAGCATGACTCCCAGGCCTGCGCCGAAATAACCGCCGTAGAACGCTACGATAAATACCAGGAACCTGGTAACCAGGCCGGGTCTGGTAACTGACTGGTTGCTGGTATATGACGCAATCATGCCGCTGAAGCGACTGCCGAAAGCGAAAAGCAGGGTTGCGAACAGTATGAGAAACGGGATCAGTTTTACGAATGCCGTATTGCCGGTGAGTATGAGCGTGCCCGCGCCAAGCCCGCCCCCCAAAACTGCTATCAATATTGAGTTCCCTATTCCGCGGGCATGTTTGCGTAGTACATTTCTGTAGCCGACGACAGCCAGTGCATTAGCAGGCCAGACCGCAATACAATTCGAAGCATTGGCCACAATTGGTGGAAGTCCCGCAGCCAGAAATACCGGGAACGTGAAAAACGCGCCGCCACCGGCAACGGCATTACTGACCCCGGCCAATAGACCGGCCAGGAATAACATGCCGGGAATTAATATATCCATTTTATACGAACAGTTTATGAAACCGCCGGCAGACGATTATCGCATCAACGCTGCGGGTCATTGGTATTACGACAATATCAGCTGAATAATCAGATCGCCGCACGGAAGGAGGCTAATTTGCGCCGTCGGATCCGGCCAGGTATTCCTCGACAAAATCCAGGCGGTCATTACCCCACCACATCTGACCATCGACAATGATGGTAGGAACACCGAAAACGCCTTTTCCCACCGCTTGTCGATTCGACGCCACATATTCGGGCAAGGCCTTGGACGCGCCGGCATATTCGATAAATTCCGCAGCTGACCAGCCCATTATTTCAGCCAATCGGGCCAGTGTCTCATCAGATCCTATATCACTGCCCAATCCCCAACCCAGGTTAAAGCCTTCCCTGACATATTTTTCCCCGAGCCCCCTGTCCAGCGCATAGAAGGTACCGGCGTTCATCCTGTGAGAATCCAGTGATGCGGGAAAACTGACCGGCAGATTGACCCTCTTCGCCCATCGATCAATATCGGCCATCAGGTAGCGCAACTTGACCGGTATGTCGCGATTGGCCGGACCGGTATTGCCGGCGGCAATTTTCGCAGCCGGCAGATCGATCGGCATGTAGGTCAGTTTCCTGCCATACCCCCTGGCTAACCCACACACACGATCATGCGCGAGATAGGCGAACGGGCTCACGAAGTCAAAATAATATTCCAGCTCACCACTCACTGCTCAGGCCTTTTCCCAACACCTGTTCCACCATTGCCAGGAATTGTACTCACGGTCATATAATGTTCATTCCGGGCAGTCGCCTGCCGGCAGGCGATGGATTCCGGGGTGTTAGAGGGCTCCACTCAAGAGTTCCCGGTTAAGTTCCGCCCAACCGGTCCCCGCCAGGCGGGCCCCGGCCAGGTAACTCTCCGGCGCCGTTGTATATGGCGGGCGGCAGGGTCCGGCGTTCATCCAGCCTGCCGCGTTGATGCGCTCTTTCTCCAACTGAATGTTATAGCGTGAAAACTCGGCAAACCCCCCGGGCGGAAACAAGTTCGACAACACCGACATTATACGCGGATAAAGGGCATCCGGCTGTGACCAATCACCGGTCCGGGCCGCCTCCCTGACAATATCGCGCCAGTGCATGGTCAGCTCAGGCCCCGTGCAAGCACACGGCGACCAGAAGGCCGTATGGAACCCGGGGTCCATTCTGGCCGCGTCCCTATGGTCGAACTCCAGAGGCAGAAAACGCAATTGTTTACGCGACGCCATGGTATGGAGCTGTAATTGGGCAATATTGATGTATTTACAGCTGACAACCTGCGGGATCTCTGCCACCTGCGCCCAAAATGGCGTGGGGAAAGAGAACTTGAATGCCTCCGGATTAGCGTAGATACAAATAGCCAGTTCCGGAACGGCTTCGGCAACATCCCGGTAGAACCGTACTGCACCAGGCACATCGATTTCCTGCCACATGGGCACACCCAGCATGGTGCCGTCGGCGCCTATATCCCGCACATGTTTGAGTTGCCTGACAGTCTCACGTGTATTGAGCGTGGTAACACCCGCGAAGATGGGCGCCCGCCCCGCAGCCGTTGCCACCATGACCTCAGTCATCTTTCTTTTTTCTTCCCAGGTAAGAGTGGCTCCCTCCCCAAACGTACCCTGGCACATAATGCCATCGACGCCGGCGTCGATCAGGCCGGCTACGGCCCTCGAAACCTCGTCGTAGTCGACCGAGTCCTCAGTGCGCCAATCATCACCTGCCGTGACGGCGGGTGTGGGAATGACAGCCCACGCACCCGTTATGCCTTCTACGTCCAGCCTGTTACCACCTGTTCGCATTTTTATTTCCTTTGGGAGTATTCATGTATGGCTGTTAAGAGCACAGCTTTTTATGCTTGCTTGCCAGTATACTGCATGCCACATTCCGATCACGATATAACGGGTCAGGTAGTAGTCTCAAGTTTGCTTAGTCGCACCAAGCGGGCCTTCGGGGCGAGAGTTCATGACCTAACCGGCTGATAATTCAAACATCCCTATTTTCCGATTAATATATCCATTTATTGCCGTTGACCCCATCCACTTGTTATAAGCGCGAACAGTCATAGTCGAGTATCCATCCATGGACCAGGCCCGCAAAATGTGGCATTCAGACGAATACAAGGAACTGAAAAAACTGCGGGAAGGCGCGGTGGACATCACCGTACTGCTGGCCGACGGGTTATAACGCGCTTCCTCGTATATGTTGTTCCGGACCCGTAGAACTCGACATTGAGGTTTTACGTCCTGGGTTAGTTCTCGTCATTTGATGCAGTTTTTGCGCGCCTCATCGGCTTGATCCAGCCGATATAGACATACAACCCTGCCAGCAACACTACCGTGATGACCCCGAGATTTCCGAGCATGGGATGAACTTGCAAACCCAGAAATAAAGCGAAGTAAAAAGCAATAAGGAGTGCGAACAGCACTGCTACGTGGATGAGGACCGTTAGAAGTACCCTTGCCCAATTCTGTTGCATCGCTAACTCCCGTGGTTTGGTTTCTCTTTCGAGATGTGAACTATCACGTTAGATTGGTTCCATCTGTGTTTGTTCCCGCCACATCGTCGTCGAGCCGGACTGTTCTGATACTCATGGATAGGGCCTCATGTTGATGTATTACAGTCTGTATTACAATACTTGGTGAGCTGTCACGCAGGCACAGTCGGGATCTCCGGTACCGTAATCAGTTCGCGCGGCTGGGAAGCCTACTGTGGGAAGAGGCGTTAAAACTATAAGCAACTCTGTAACTTTGAAAGAGTTATTTTATGGCCTGTTCTATAGACCGCTTGACGAATTCATTCAGATTGAGATTGTTTTGTTTCGCCGCGATAAGGGCATGCCTGTGCAATTCCGGACCAATCCGCACATTGAATGAACCTTTGCAGGGCTTGGCAGGCTCCCTGCCAAGCTTTTCACAATCCAGCAGATAATCGTCCACTGCATCCTTGAAGGCATGTTCCAGTTCTTCTACATTTCGACCTTCATAGCTGACCAACGGTTCGATGAATTCCAGTTTCCCGAACAGGCAATTATCTTCTATGCTGGTTTGCGCAGAGCCGTAAAAGCCTCTGTATCTGAATAAACTCATAACATTTTCGCTCGCGTCAGTTTGTCTACAACCAATTTAACCGCATAACGTTTCACCTGGTTGTCCGGGTGTGGCCGATGTAAATTGATAGCATGGTTGGGGTTACCGTTATCAAATTTTACCCTTGAGCCATCTCCCTTTATCTCTTTGTAGCCAAAAGATTTCAGCAGCGTGACTAATTCATTCCAGGTTACAGACCGTTCGCCATCCAAAAATTTGGCTATTAACTTATCACGCCTTCCCATAGCTGAATTATACGGGAATAGAGCTTTATGTGCAACTATTATTTAGTTGCTACTTATTGTGCAACAACTATAAACTATGTCCCCGGTGACCCTGTCCCCGTAACCTCCCGGCCCCAGTGATCCATCTGGCTTTCTGTGTCTCTTCATGATTGAAGGCGGGGCCGTAATAATCAATTTCACTCTCCGTCATGCCTGCGTCCCTGAACAGGCTACGCCAACTCCCGTCTATCACGTCTAGCATATCGTTCAGTGTTTGAACGGCCATGTCCTGCTCCACATCAAAAAAGGGCGCCGCTTCAATAGCCGCCTCAATGGAGGCTTCATTGCCGCTGAGTTCGCTGATCCCGGTTTTGAGCGAACGGTGGCGTAGCGGTTGCGGATTTATGTCAAAGGCTGGTGAGAGTTGCCACCGATTATCGCCCGCATAGAGAAAGCCATGGTTTTGCAGGTGGTCGTCATTGTTAGAGACCAGTATGTAAAACAGAATGCGGCGGTATAGCTCATGCATTTGTTGTCTGGGTTCCTGGCAATGGGCAACCATCATGTCGACAATATCGGTGTAGTAGACAGGCTCAGGGGTTTCCCGACCCATGAACGTTCTTGCAGAAATGTAGGGGACGCGCGCTTGGCGGTCCCGGTCAAATCGGGTAATGAGTGCAACAGGGTAGTCTGTATTCCCCAATTCTATACGGGAAACAGCAGCATTGATCCCGGTGATGCCGGCAAGGTTCAGGGTCGCCACTTCGGCCCGTTCAACCGGCACCCTGTCATGCGTTGATGTAAACTTGATGATGGACAGCACACCGTTGTCATCTATATTGGATTTTGGTCTCGCCCCGCCCAGCGAGCCGACATAACCCTGCAATTCATCAAGCACCTCCTTTTCCATGGCCGAGTTCGTCTCCCAGGCATGTGCCAGCCGGCGCAGGTCCGGCAAGTCAGCAAGAACCGGTACTCGTGGTGTTGCCGTTGACAGGAAGACTCCATTCTCATCCTGAAAGCGCAAAGCGCCCGTTCTGGTAAAGTCATCCGCCCTGATGAGATAATCAATTTCATCCGCCCCGCGGTCCATTGTCGCGTTTACCAGGGCACGCCCCCAGGAATCAGGAGACGCATCGCCAAACGGATCCGGCAGAGACAGTCTGGGCTCATCCCGGGTACCGGAACTGAAAAAAGGCGCGTCAAGTAACGGCATGGCCGGGGCAATTGCGAAGGCGTCTTTTCGTTCCAGCCATGCCGGTGAATATCGGAACATGCTGAACTGGCGGTCACCTTCTTTTTCAAATACGAGATCACCGACCTTGACAGCATCGCTGCCCAGCACAACCTGAATGCGAACCACTCTCTTGTTCATGGAGTGCGCTTCACCGCTGTCCGGCTCTTGTTTGCACTCGAGCGGCGAATCCGCTTCGGCAATGCTTCAATATCCATGACCAGGCCTGTATCATCTGATGCGACATCCAGCAGGTCATGCAAGCGTCTGATTTCGCCGAAGGCCAGTAATGCCATGGCCAGCGCCTGGATAGAAACACCGGGATCACCTTTTTCAAGGCGCCTGACTGTGCCTTCAGACATACGCATCCTGGATGCCAGGTCGGAAAGCGACATGCGACGTTTACGGCGGGCGATGCTGATGTCCCTGCCTAAACGGGCTAATGTTTTATTAACTGCTATAGATTGTGGCTTATGTTTCATAACATGCTATATATAGCAGTTTATGGTTTTAATGTCAAGGCGTGCCGTGGGGAAATCGTGAGCGGCGGGTGGATCAGGTTATGGGGAGGGGGGCACACCGGGAAAATACAATTTACTGTCAATAGGCTTGTTGCGTTTATTTCGATTATAGGCTAATATCAGTGAACTGATTTCCCAAATTAACCTACGGAATTACACATCCGAACAAGCCGTGCAGGAGAACCACCTTGATGATTGAACGAGTTCATGAGCAATTACCGGACCAGGAAACGGTACAACTGGCTCGTGCCGGCGCGTCCGATCTGGAACGGTTGTTGAGCAACCTGCCGGAATCGGACAGAGCCCGCGTCAAACTGGACGGACAGGATCTGATCCTGCCGCGTCAGGCACTCGTTCTTCTCAGGGACCTGCTGGCTGACATGGCCCAGGGGGATGCGGTCGCCATCGTACCCCTTCATGCTGAAATGACGACACAACAGGCGGCCGATTTCCTGAATATCTCCAGACCCTACCTGATTACGCTGCTGGAGAGAGGTGAATTACGCTATACGAAGGTAGGCACCCACCGGCGCATCCAATTCAGGGAATTGATGGCGTACAAGGACAAAACCAGGCAACAAAGTTCAGACGCCATGGATGAACTGGTGAAGATTGCCCAGGAAAACAATCTGGGCTATTGATGGGTTTTGTTGTTGTCTATGATGCGTGCGTGCTCTATCCCGCGCCGGTCAGGGACTTGCTTATGGAGATTACCATCTCAGACCTGGTGCAGGCCAAATGGACGGAGCGCATTCACCAGGAGTGGATGACCAGTCTGCTAAAGGACCGCCCGGAGATCAAGGAGCGCATTCAACAGACACGAAGGCTGATGGACACCGCCATCCCCGATGCCCTGGTCACGCATTACGAATCACTGATTGACGGCATAACCCTGCCGGACCCCAGGGACCGTCATGTAGTGGCAGCGGCCGTCAAGTGCAGCGCCCAGATGATTGTCAGCGCAAACCTGAAGGACTCCCCGCAGGACCGCCTGGCGCCTTACGGTTTGGAAGCAGTTCATCCTGATCAATTTCAACCACAACGAGCTGCCTGGGGATGAATTGCTAAGCGCCGGATGGATCAGTTGCAGGGGGCAGGTCAGCTACGGGCAGACCGGCTTATGCCCGGACCATAGAACCGGGGCGCATTACATCCTGAACCGAGTAGCCAAGCGGGAGACACCTATCCATGCCTGACGAAGCGAGACAGATTAAAGCGATCACGGAAGAACTGGAACGGTTCACCGAGAGCGCCGTTACTGAAATCACCCTGGAAGTAGCGCAAGGATTGAAGCAATCAACCCCACAAGATACCGGCTATGCCCGCGCCAACTGGATTATCGACGATCAGCCTGTCCCTGAACCTGTAGGGGAACACGGCAACCCTGAAAAAGCTGCCGCGTTACAGGCAAGCCAAGAGGCGCATATCCTGGGATACAAGCTGGAACAGGGGCCGGTCTATATCAGCAATTCGACCCCGTATATCAACCTGATTACAACTGCGGTTAGTATCGTTCTTTCGATATCCAGGGCCATCACCCGGATAGAAATATCTGGACCGCGGCGGCGATAGCCGAATCCCTGTATTGATCAGCCTGACCCTGTTTCCCGTTGCCAGCAGTAGTGATCTGAGGGGCTTATCAGTAGACGAATACAAAAAGGAACGCAATCATACAGAGTGCTAAACCAACACCAAATGATGTCATGGAATATCTAATAAATTTGTCTGCCAGTGCAGTATTGTTGGTGCGCAAATCAATCCAGGTTTGCACTATCTTCATGTAATCTTTTCTCAACTCACTAGATAAACTAGCCTGGCCAAGGGCCTTTTCTCGGCTATCTTTAAATTGTAAATCGGAATATTCCTTGTTGTAACCTCTGTCAATCGCTACTGTTCCAAACAGTACACCGAAACCGAACGCACCAACACCCATAGTCAAGAAGAAGACTACCCAATCCAATTCCAAATTCGACGACAATATACTGCCTATTAAGGTCAATATAGCTATCGAAGCAGCCCCATTTATTATTATTAAAGACTTGAATATTAGTTGAAAAAGGTCGATGACCCTGTCGTACTGCGATGAACTCTCATTGTTCTCTGATTGTTCATCTGTCATATCTGTTGTCATATTGTTCTATTAACTTTTATTGCCCTTTAATTGCCCGTTATTGTTTCAGTTTGTCTAGTTAAATCTTACGCACAAAGTAAC
The DNA here is from genome assembly GCA_965207165.1 of Gammaproteobacteria bacterium. Taxonomy (GTDB): domain Bacteria; phylum Pseudomonadota; class Gammaproteobacteria; order Eutrophobiales; family Eutrophobiaceae; genus JAAXHV01. The sequence goes on from OZ242265.1 coordinate 1,333,504, forward strand.
ATACAGGCACACTTTTAACTATAGATAATCATTTTTTCTTTCTATTAATCAATCACTTACAAAAATCGTATGGCGGAGAGGGTGGGAATCGTACAAACCATATATCTTTTTGATATTTAAAGATTTATATCAAAGGCTATAAACACATACCATCAGAAAAACCAACGGGGTTTCTCAGTAAAATATGGAATATTTGGGAAGAGTACCAGATGTTACAGCAACCTTAATGCCAGATAGCGCAAAAGCTGTACCGGGGGATAGCATTCGTTTATGCTCATGATCCCATATCTTCAAGAAATGAAGTCTCCAGAAAGCCGAAGTGGTTGAACTGTAGGCAAGGGAATTAGCATTCATTTCGTATCTGCGTATTCTTTAGTCGATATGTCTAATAATCAATTGACATCAGGAGCGAATCTGGGCGTTATTTGTTACTGTCTCTTCCTGAAATCGTGTCATTAATGTGGAGAGACTTCCAGTCAAGTTATAGTAGTTATCAATGGCACGGTTCAGCATGTCTTTCGCCTCGGCTCGCGCATCAAATTCTAAAACTCTTGGCTTGTCAGGTGACCAATGCTTCATGGCGTTACGCGCTGCATTTGCCAGCTCGGAAACTTCACTATCCTTAAGATCTTGACTGTAGAGCACTTCATGAACCGCTCCGGCAGCTTTCTTGAGAGAATTCAATGAATTTTCGCCGCTACAAACGATTAGTAGTTTTCCCAAAATTTCTTCTGCAGCCCCTGCCAATGTGATTACGGAATAGTAATCTTCTCCTTCAAAATACAAACGAACAGCGGTGTCGAGTTGTCTGAGTGCTATAGACTGGACATCATGCTCCATCTCGACCACCACATGGTACCTTAGAATTGCCAGAAGAAATTTTCTTTTCGTGGATACATCCAAGGGAGCGGGGGCTTCCCAGCAAGACGACGTGCGACCAATATGAGCGCCTCAACACGTTGTGCCTCTCCATAGTAGTTCCGGGACTGGACATCGATGCCAAGAGCCGTTTCGATTCCCATTGCTGCATATCCGGCTTCAGCCTGTAATCCAGCTATTTCGCTCAGAGTACCAATTAGTTGTGGGGCGTCATCCTCGGAGGTTGCCTTTCTTGCTACATCTAAGGTTAACTGGACCTTATCTAACAACTGTCTGGCTATCTGAGGATATCCCGCCTTCGCATGCGCGGCAGCCACCATGCTAATGTTTCGTGAGCGGTGTAGTGCTTCATCGATGTCGCGGGTAGCTTTGAGGACGGCTTTCAGTGTCTGTCGGGCGGCTTGTCCGTCTCCCGCTCGGGCTTGCAAGACGGCAATCTCACTGAGTAGCCACACATTTCCGTCTTCCAAACCGTCGGCAATCGCCAGTGCGGCCGCGAAGTTGCCATTCTTCGCATAAACAATCGCCGAAATTATCAATGAAACAAATCCATGGGGTGTCGCGGCATCCATGGTTTGTTTTGCACCCTCGTAATCGCCCCTGGCCAATTGCCAAGGAGTAATATGTATTGCCGCCAAAGCTGCCAATGAACCAACTCTACTAAGTTCATCGTCATCAAGTTCGGAAGGATCAATACTCATCACTATCTTGATGGCATTTGCATAGTCGCCTCCTTTTGCCTGCATGTTGGCAATGGCTAGTAGAGCGCGGACGCGCAAATTGTAATCATTAATACTCAACGCTGCCTTCATAGCGCTTGCATTATCTTCGGCTTCAGCCTGTGCTTGGGCGATTTCTGCCAAAGCAGCCATGTAGTCATAGCGATAAAAATAATCGTCATCGTCATCTCCTTCGTCTATAAGGGAGACGATTTCGATAGCCTTCCGAATCTGGCCTGATTGAGCGAATGTAGCCGCGAGGTAGCCTGGCGCTGAGTTGCAAGACGGATGTGACTGGTCTGATGCACGGTGGTGATGGACTGGTATGCCCGTCGTGTGCTGTCTCATCGGGTCTCTATCAGCATGGATGCACAGTTTTGCCTGGATGCGCTTGAACAGGCCATCAGGGAACACGGGCCGCCGGCGATCATGAATACCGACAAGGGCAGCCAGTTTACCAGCCTGGCCTTTACCCGGTATCTATCCGACAACGGTATCCGGATCAGCATGGATGGCAAGGGGGCCTGGCGGGACAATGTCGTTGTTGAGCGCCTCTGGCGCACGGTGAAATACGAGCACGTGTATCTGCATGCGTATGAATCGACCCGTGACGCAACATCGAAGATCGCCCATTACTTTACCTTTTACAATCAACGCCGGCCACACTCAACACTTGACCGGCAAACACCGGATCAGGTTTACTTTAACTCGCTGCCTTCACAGGAGGCGGCATAACAGGGGCTGCGGATCCACTTAAGAAATGAAAAAAGTTGTTCAGATAACCGGGGCCACCTCTTAATGACTATTCCAACACCTAGCCACAATACTTGAGTTCATACATTAAGCAACACCTTCAATCCAACTCATCATGACTACTTCATCTATAATGCCCCATAGTTCCGTTGTACAGCTATCTATCGCCTGAAGATGAAAAATATATTGACCCTAGGGATTCTAAGTGGAGTTGTCCATGAAAAAATTAAAATTAGATCTGAAACATTGCTACGGCATTCAAAGCCTTAAAACGGAATTTTCATTTGGTGACTGTCCAGCAGTTGCCATATACGCTCCAAATGGAGCAATGAAATCTTCATTAGCAAAGACATTTCAGGATCTAAGTGAAGACAAAGCTTCTTCTGATCGTATGTTTCCAGATAGAGAAACGGAGCGTCACATAGTTGACGAAAACGATAGCCCACTAAAAGTAGGCTCAGTGCTGGTGGTTAGACCTTATGATGAAGAGCTAGGTAGCTCAGAGAAAACATCTACACTCCTTGTCAATCCAGATCTTAGAAAACAATTCGAGGATATTATTGCAAAATTTGAGGATGCAAAAAAACAATTTCTTAAAGCAATGAAAACACAGTCGAAGTCTAAAAAAGACATGGAGACAGAAATTTCGTCTACGTTTTCGCCATCACCGAATCAGTTCCAACGCGCCGTCCTGAGAGTAGCTGATGAGGTTTTCACACAAGATGATTTTCCTTTTTCGGAGATTCCGTATGATTTAGTTTTTGATCAGAAAGTACTGGAGTTTCTTGAATCGGAGGAAGTAAAAGGGATGATCGAAGATTATATTAGAAAATATAACGAGTTGATCGAGCAGTCCACTTATTTTAAGAAAGGTACCTTTAACTATTATAATGCATCAGTGATTGCAAAAACTCTGGAGTCAAATGGCTTCTTCGATGCATCACACTCGGTTAATTTAAACGCAGATGAATCAGTAGAAATTAAGACGAGCGCAGAACTTCAGACACTTATTCAGAAAGAAAAGGAAGGCGTAACTTCAGATCCAGACCTCAGAAGGACTTTTGAAAAGATAGAGAGCTCCTTAATCAAGAACGTTAGCATGCGTAAGTTTCAGAGTTTTATTTCTGAAAATGAAGATCTACTTCCAGCGTTGGGGAATGTGAAAGAGTTTAAAGAGTTGGTCTGGAAGAGTTATTTTGGGGCAAACATCGATTTATTTAAAATGCTGATAGAGGAAATTCGTTCTGCTAAAGATCGTAGGACAGAAGTAGAAAAAGTAGCACAGAGGGAAAGAACCGACTGGGAGAGGGTTATTGGTATATTTAATTCTCGGTTCTATGTGCCATTTGATTTAGAAGTTAAAAATAGAATTCCTGTTATGTTGGGACAGGAAGCGATTCCGAAATTAGGTTTCACATTTCAAGAAGGGGAAAATCGAAGAAATGTAGAGAGAGATGAACTCCTGGAAGTACTCAGTACGGGAGAAAAAAAAGCGTTCTATATATTAAACGTTATTTTTGAAATTGAAGTGAGACTACGTAGCGGTGATACAACTGTTATTGTTATTGATGATGTAGCCGACTCGTTCGATTACAAAAATAAATATGCGATAGTACAATATCTGAAAGAAATTTCTGAAAATAAGAACTTTCGCCTACTCATATTGACACATAACTTTGATTTCCTCAGAACGATACAAAGTCGATTTATTCATTACAGCTCCTGTTTTCTTGCAAACCGCGGCCAAAAAGGGATAGAGATTGAACCAGCAAAGGGGATACGGAATGTATTTGTAAAAGATTGGAAGCCAAATTTCGCTAATGACCGCCGGAAACGTATTGCATCGATACCTTTTATGCGAAACTTGATTGAGTATACAGTTGGAGAGAATACACAGGACTATAAGAAGCTCAGTAGCCTTTTGCACATAAAGAAAGAAACACAGAATCTGAAAGAAGACGATCTATTGGAGATCTATAAAAGACTATTTGGTGGAAAAGATGGGGCGATAGGTAATGACAATTCAAAAATACTTGACTCAATTTTTGCAGAAGCAAATGAATGTCTGCAAGCATACGATGGTTCTCACTTAGAGAACAAAGTGGTGCTATCAATGGCAAGTAGACTGAAAGCGGAACAGTTTATGATTAAGTATATCAATGAACCTAATTTCATCGAGAATATTTCTGAAAATCAAACGACTAAACTTCTGAGCAAGTTCAAGGAGGAATATCCAAACGAGCACCAGACTATTGAGGTACTGGATAAAGTAGTTTTAATGACCCCGGAAAACATTCATTTGAATTCATTTATGTATGAACCGATTTTGGATATGTCTGATGATCATCTAAAAAATGTATATAAAGAAATCACTATTTTATCTGCACCAAAACCATGACTGAACAAAGCTTACCTGAATATATCACGTTCAGCATCTAGCCCCAATAAGCTAGGCTCACCCCACTTGAACGGAAAGGTGGAGCGGTCACACCAAACCGACAGGACTGAATTCTATGCAACGGTTAATTTCACTGATGATAACCTGGAGCTGTTATTGGCGAAATGGCAACACTACTACAACTGGGACCGGCCGCACAGCGCGCATCCGGTTTTGTCCAGAGCATGCGCAATTCAAGCTCACAGATACCATGCCAGCGTCAATTTGCCTTTCATGGTATCGCGGCTTTCTGCCCCGCTACCCGCAATAAATACCATGAAAAATACCCTTGATGATGCCGGTGTTATGAATAAACATGCAACTAACAATCAAGGGTTCAAGCCATAACTGAGAGTGAACTGGGCTTAGTTATCAACAAAAAACATAATCTCATCGTAAACTACAGCTCTTGTACATTAACCACTCCACGGACTTTCTTCGACTGCTCAACAACGCGAGAATGGTGAGTAAACAGAATGACTTGTGTCCTCTCAGATAATTCAGCGAGTGCATGCAATGCGGCTTGTGAACGAGCGTCATCAAAGTCCACAAGTATGTCATCCACAATGAAAGGCATCGGTTCGGACGATTCCATGTATTTTTCCAAAGACGCGAGACGCAACGCCAGGTAGAGCTGGTCCCGCGTCCCTGAGCTCATGCCTTCCACAGTCACACGCTCTCCCCCTGGACGAATGCCCGCGAGGATGGGTTCATCTCTTTCATTGAAATCGGTCATGAGACCATCGAACGAACCAAGTGTCAGTGCAGAGAAGTGTTCGCTGGCGCGCTTGACCAGTGGTCCCTGGTTTTCCTGGCGATAACGCTCAATCTGATCGCGCAATATCTTGCCAGCCAACTTCACCTGAATATAGCGCTCAGCGTCTGAGCGAATACCTGCAAGCGTGGCCTGGGCCTGATCGGCGAGCGTAGCTGCCTGATCACTGCCATCCATAAGTTCCAATTCCTTTTCTTCACGCCCCTTTGCCGATGCGAGCTCAGTACGTTTGGGTTCGAGCTCATCCTCAATCTTGTTGTTCAATTCTGTGATTCGTCCCAGCAAACTATCCGGATCGATGCCCTCCGCTTGAGCTTCCAATTCCGCAATGGTACTGCCCTCACCGGCATCCAGGATCTCCTGCTCTATCGAATCAATTGCCTCCTTGATGCGAAGATAATCTGCCGAACGGCGTTCCGCCTCCTCAAGTTGATCGTAGCTCTCACATTTTGCTTCCACACATAATGTATCCAGACGATCCGTCATAGTCTTTATGGAGGCGTTCGAATCCTGTATCTCCTGCGTTGCCTGTTCGATCTGTTCTTCAATCTGTTGCCGCTTTGTCTGCCTTGATCGGTTTTCAGATAGCAGTGCGTTGAGGCGCACAACCGCATCATCGGCTGGCAACTCACCCATTTCGGGGGCAATAGTGGCTACCATAGCCTCCACCTGGGCTCGGAATGTGGCTGCATCATCGTCGATACCACTGATCCTTATCCGCAATTTCTCCACTTCCCCAAGTTTCGAAAACAATGCTCTGAGGTTTTCAAAGAAATCATCAACCTCCGATGGTGATGTCTCGCTTTGCAAACCAATACTCTGCATCTGCGCTTCCCACTGTGCCTTCCATGCTTCGAGCGCCTCTGTTGCCAATCGATGCTCTTCATTCAATGATTCAACGTCAGATTCCCGATCCTTAACTTCCTTACTCAATGAATCCCGTTTGCGTTTGGCTTCATCAAGCTGACCGGCTAACGCCTCGCATTCCAGAAGCACAATTTCAAGCTCGTTTGATGTGGACGCAGCGCTTCCCAGTTGTATCAGTTGTGCATTAAGTCTCTGGAGGTGCGTGCTACGATTCTGCTCAAGCTCAGTCACTTTTTGGCGCAACAGGTTAAGCTGCGCCACTTGATCACGAAGTTTTTCAAAGGCATCCAGCCAGGCCCGCATCTCTCGCGGAGTGCGTGGAATAATCTGGCAAGAAGCCCACATTGCTTGCCAGCCAGCATCCAATTGAGCCTTCTCGGCGCTTGTTGCCTCAAGCTGCTCGGCTAACTTCTGAGCTTGCTGTTGCCCTCCCTCCAGCTTGGCCTGAAGGGTTGCCAGCGCATGAACCCGGTCTGCTTCACGGCGCAACCGATCGGACACCTCATCGGCGCTTGCAAGGCGATTTTCGAAGGTATCAGGCAATGTGCCTTCACTCTGGTATTCACTCGCTTCGACTGATACGTCTTCACTACCTATCCACTGGCGACGCAGCAACTGCCAGACCGCATCGCGTTCTGATCGAGCTTGTTTGAGAGAAACCTCCGTCGGCACCTCCCCGACTCGCTCTATTTCATCGAGCCTCTGCGATGTATCCTGCAAAGCATCGATTAGCTCGTCCTTTTTCTCTTCAAGCCGCTGAATACGTTTTGAGAGATCAGCGTAGCTCTCTTCAAATTGATGGATGCTTTCCCGGTTTGGTAACGCCAAGCGGGCCATTTCATCCAGCTCACCTTGCCAAAGCATGAGTCTTGAAAGATCGGCAACACATTCTGCTTGCTGGCCTGCAAGTTGACTCTGAGTGGACTGGATCGATGCGTCCAACTCTCCTTGCTTCCTAGCGGCGGTTATTGCCCGGTGCAGTGCATCCGTAGAACCTGATTCGGCGATCTCGTCACGTTCCTTGCAGGCGGTCTGCAGGCGCTTTTCTGTTTCACGCAGACTGGTCTCTGCCTGATCTGCCCGAGCATTCAGGACGGCTTCTTTATTGCCCAAATTGGCAATACGCTGCCGCTTTGCCACTACGGGTCGTAATTGCTCAATGTCCTTGAATTCAAGATCAGGGTGATTCTCTTTGAGTATGGACTCGGCATCCGCCAATAACTGCCTGGTTTCTGCTTCAAGATGCGGTCGGTCTTGCTTTGCTTTTCGATGACCACCCAAGCGCGCATGAAGATCTTCAATATTCTCTGCCTGTTCCAGCAAGGCCTGATTGGTGGATAACCCTGCAAGTTGCTGTTGTAATCCTTCGGGGCGAGGAGTTGCCTTGCCCACGATGGCTTGAGCGGTCTCCAACGCATTGACTACCTTCCGACGACGTCCAGAAAAATCATCGTGAAGGATGACAACGTCGCCCAGCGATTCCAGCTCCTGAAAAAGCTCACGTCGCGTTGAGAGTTTCGGTAAAACGCTCTGGATACGCTGTAAACGATTTATCTCCGTCCGGTTGTCTGCCAGTTCAGCCTGAATTCGCTTCAGCTCTTCCTCTGTACGTGCCAATGTACGGCGATGTTCATCCCACTCTCTGGACGAGAGCGAGCACTTTCTAATCTCAGCCCTCAGATCCGCATGTGTTCGAATGGCTGAGTTGATCAGCGGGTTTGAACCAGCGGGGAGAAAAAGATTTTTCGCCGAATCATCCAGGTCCCCAAGTACGGCGTGCAGTGCGCGACTACCAAGCGACGCGGAGAACAGTGCCTGACCGACCTCCCCTTTCTGCGCAAGGATCTCATCCCCACCCTGCACCAATGCCTGATGATCGATCCCGAAAAGCGATTCGAAGAGTTCCGGTGTGACGCCCTGGAGAAGAGGCGCCAGTGCCTGTTCATCAAGCGCTTCACCATCGGGAGACAACAAGGTATTTTTCCGGCCTTTACGCCGGCCAAAAGCAAGTTCACGATCATCATTATTTTGTAAATGGCCGTGGATACGGAGCTTATCATTCGCGTGAATGAAGTTATCAAGCGTACGCTCATCAATACCATAAAGCAGAGCTTTTAAACCGCGCAGAGCCGAGCTCTTTCCCGCCTCGTTAGGGCCATAGACGATATGCAATCCCACCTCGTCAAACACCAGCTCCCTCTCGGTAAAAGGCCCGAATGCTGTCAGATTCAATGTCCGGATCTTCATGACCTATGCTCCGTGGATAGCAAGCGGTTTACGAGAAGCTCCTTGATATCTTCCAGCGCCTCTTTGAGGAACTCCGGGTTGGTTGGCTCAAAGGGATCATCGCCAGCCAGCAGTTGGGCGGGGAGTTTCTGACGAAGCACGGACATTTCGTCTGCCAGTTCGTCCAGAACCGAGGAATCCAGCTCCATGTCGTGGATGGCACGTAGCAGGCCACTTAATGCGTCATCACGTTCAAGAACTTCATCCGTGGAAATGGCGGGCCTCGTCTTGATGGAAATTTTCTCTAACCAGATGCCAGCACCGCCGAGCCCAGTTGCCAAGGCCCGATACTCCTGTATCCAGCGTTCACGGTCAGCATGCAACTTCAGGTGTGCAGAGCAAGCCCCGTACAGAACCAGACGCACAGCCACCGGCCGCCCTTCAGCAGCATCCAATGCCGACTGCAACCCCTCTCGCACTTGCTCATAAATGTCATCGACCGTCTCAGCAGCAGAAACATCAAGCTCGCAAATGGACCAACGCATCACATCGAGGTCGCGGTGTGCCACCCCAACAATCTCCCCACCATCCACCGTGACCAAAGTGCAGCCCTTTGGTCCTATCTCACGAATGTGTCTTCCTTGGATATTGCCTGGAAATACAATCCATGGGTATTGGCTAACTTCTTCCCGTTTATGCACATGGCCCAATGCCCAATACTGGTATCCTTTGGAGCGTAGCCCATCAACCGTGCAAGGAGCATAGGGCTCATGGCCTGGCTTACCGTCCAGGCAGGTATGCAGCAAGCCGATATTCAGGAGTTGTGGATCGCCTTGCGGATAATCTTGTGAAATATCGTCCGTGACTGCCCGTGTTGCGAAACCCTGTCCGCAAATGCTCACACCCAGGTCGTCCAGAACAACCCGTTCAGGTTTCCTGGTTGAAAATAGCGTGACGTTGTCAGGTAAGCGAAGGTGCTTGGTAATCTGGCTGGCTGCGTCATGGTTACCAGCCACGATAAAGACACGGATACTGGCGTCGCGCAATTTTCCCATTCGCTCAACGAAATAGAGGCCGGTGTTGTAGTCTTTCCAGTCCCCGTCATACAGATCCCCGACCAGTAACACGAATGCCACTTGCTCATCGATCGCCAGCTCAATCAAGTTGTCGAAGGCACGGCGCGTAGCACTGCGGATTTCCTCTACGGGGGCACCCTCGTATCGCTCTAATCCGTGTAGAGCACTGTCTAGATGGATGTCTGCTGCGTGGATGAATTTCACTAACCTGCCTCCTTATTTCCTGTTTCTTTTCCATCTCGACGATATCCAGCAGGCCATGTCAAGAACACCTTAAACTCAACAACACAGCGTTCTCTACCGCAGGGGGTCTGACCTATATGCCCGTCAAAAACGTGGACAACGCCCATGGTTAACTATCAGAAATTGCTAGCGATTGGCAGAATGCCTGCCGCAATTCTGTGATCTGTTCAGCCGTGATCGTTTTATCCTCAAGAGCCTTCAGTATCTGCAAAGGCTTCTGGTCGGCTCTACCTGGCAGCGTCAGCGCCAAGTGCTTTTCCAGGCATTTGTTGAATTCGAACGGCTCAGCCAATGTGAATTCATTTTTTCTGTCACGGATAAGTTGGTTGATCGAGGCATGTTCATTCTTCTCATCATCATTGTCGAACATTGTACGTCGTCAAAGCTATTTGGACCGTTGCCCACCCGATTGAAGAGACGGTTCAGCTCATCTGGTTGGTTGTCAATTGTCGATCATAATGTAATAGTCGGCGCTGGACCATGGTATTTAATTTGATCAGGTCTCTTTCCTCTCGTATTTGTTGTCCCCTGCCATAGTACACATCTGCCGGTGTCAGGTTGTCCAGTGATTCATGATAGCGCTCGTGGTTGTAGTAGGTGACGAAGCGTTGAATGTGCTCCTGTAGTTCACTGGGAAAGTAATAATTATTCAGCAAGTGTAGATAAGTCATAACTGTCAGGACAGTTCGTAATAAAATGTTATTATTTTAAGGTGGTGAAACATGAGAGAAATCGATCATAAAATTGAAGGCAATTATCAAATTGAACAGGATACGATACTGAGAGGCATGGTCACAAAAGACCTTACGACAGCTAGCGGAATTCATTTAGATTTGCAAGGAATGGTCTCAGGAAATCTCATAGCTAAAACCGGAAGCAGCGTTAATATTTATGGAACGGTTGTTGGCACAGTTATCAATGAAGGTGCGGACATAACAATATATGGCACTGTAGGAAGTATTAACAACACAAGGGAAGGGGCGCAAACTCAGGTAGCCCCGGGTGCGGTAGTTATACAATGACCGTTGAATCTATACCACAATTCTGGGCGATAACGATGCCCAATAATTAAAGTCTAAATGAATTTGTTAGTCTTGTAAGTTTATATGACAGATTAATTGCGCGGCGCCCTTCCGTTCGTAGAAAGAAAGAGATAAAGAAGGTCTTAAAGGTAGCCGCTGTGATTACCGTACTGGATATCGATTTAGGGTCTGTGTAAAAGGATCAACGAATGGTCTGGCAAAAAATCCTCGGCGGCTGGCTCCTAGCAGTCGGCACGGTGTTGCTCGCAAATGTCGAAATGCCCTTGATTGTAGCGGTCCCAATAATAATTCTCTTTCTCGCTTCAGGCTTCGGCCTGCTGAATTGGGTCTACCGGGTAGAGGAAGATTTGAAGGCGCCCTTGGGATACAAGCTGGGAAAGATATACACGAAAATAAAGAAGATGGACCCGGATAAAACCTACAAAAATCTCCACCATTTGGACAAGATGGCCCACGTCGCGAGAGATGAACACAATGGTTTTTTTCTCTACCGTTAGGCTATATTGGCGATCCAGAGGTGAGGAAATTATGGATTCGAACCATTGAAGCCGACATGAAGATACTAGACGAGCAGATAGAAAAGCAGATAAAAAAAGACAATTCAAACTGACTCGCCGCCTGTGCAAAAAGCAGGAGAGCAGTCATTACGTGTGTGATTCACAGGGAAGATGTCAAGAATCAATTGACCGGAGAAGGGTCGCTATCAACGCATTACAAAAATCCTCTTCTTCATCTTTAGTCCAGAGAACTGTCGTTAAATGGTTCGTGTCGAAATGGGTGCTTGCTTCCTTGAATGTTCCTTCTCTATAGGTGTAAATCACCGGTTTGCCCAGCTCTTCTGCTTAACCAGCTTCCCAGTACGCGCCACGATTATCATGGGTCAAATCAACAAGTACAAACCGGGAGTCCCGAATAGCTATCCGTAGTATATTGTCGATAACCCCAGCTTTTGATTTGTCCCTTAAATTCTGTGATTCATAGACATCCTTTCAATAAGATGGATGTCTATGAATCACACACCGCAACTGATAGTCATTTGACCTCCCCCCACAAAACTGGACCACTCTAAACTAGAGATTTCTGGCAAAATCACAATCCTGAGAGGAGGGTTTTGCCATGAAGAAGACCAAGTTTACCGAAGAGCAGATTGCCTTTGCCCTGCGCCAGGCCGAGACCGGCACCCGCGTCGCGGAGGTATGCCGCAAGCTGGGCATTTCCGATGCGACGTTCTACAACTGGCGCAAGAAGTACGGCGGCCTGGGGGTGCCGGAGCTGCGGCGCCTGAAGCAACTGGAAGAGGAGAACAGGAAGCTGAAGCAGCTGGTGGCGGATTTGAGTCTGGACAAGCAGATGTTACAAGATGTGCTCTCAAAAAAGCTCTGAAGCCGGCGCACAAACGCCGGCAATTGCGTGCGTTACAGGACGCTTACCGGGTGAGTACCCGGCGGGCTTGTGAGGTCATCGGGTTGCCGCGCGCGACCTGGTACTACCAATCCACTCGTCCCACGGATGCGGCCTTGCGCCACCGGCTCAAGGAACTGGCGGCGGTGCGGGTCCGCTACGGGTATCTGCGTCTCCACGTCCTGTTGCGGCGTGAGGGCTGGCAGGTCAACCACAAGAAGGTGTATCGCATTTATTGCGAGGAGGGGCTGAACTTACGCAGTAAACGGCCGCGTCGGCGCCGGGCAGCGGCACATCGCTTGGCCCGTCCTGAGAGCCATGGGGTCAATCACTGTTGGAGCATGGATTTTGTGGCGGACAATTTGTTCAACGGGCGCCGGATACGGGCCTTAACTGTAGTCGATAATTTTACCCGTGAATGCCTCGCGATCCACGTGGAGCAGTCCATCCGGGGCGAACATGTGGTAGACATCATGGAGCGGCTTAAACTGGGTGAGCAGCGTGTTCCTTCACGGGTGCAGGTGGACAACGGCAGCGAGTTCATCTCCAAGGCGCTCGATAAATGGGCCTATGAAAACCGGGTCATACTCGACTTCTCAAGGCCTGGAAAACCCACGGATAACCCGTTTATTGAATCGTTCAACGGCAGTTTCCGGGATGAATGTCTGAACACGAACTGGTTCCTGTCCCTGGACGATGCGAAAGAGAAAATAGAAGCCTGGCGAATGGAGTATAATCAGTATCGACCCCATTCATCGCTGGATGACCTGACACCGGAGGAGTTTTACCAGCAACATCAGAAAGCCGGAAATCTTGAATTTACGGGTGTCTAGTTCCGGGGTGAGGCTCACATTGTGAATTTTCCTAAATGGTTCGTGGATCAAGAAAGGGGACAGGGTCACTTGGCTGAGGCTGAGCGGATTGCGGCGCAACGGGCCATTGTAATAATTCATGAGTTCGTCACATCACTTACGTCAAGTAAAAAACGCGGCCAAAATGCTTCCGACCTGGATAATTTCCTCCGATTAGTATTTGGGAAACAATATTCACTCTGCGGTGGGATGATAGTTGGGCCAATTAAAACGAACGGTATTGAGAAGCTTTATTTCGGGAAAGTTCAAACAATCGCATGAATTGTAGAAGTTCAGGTCTCCTCAGCAGCTCTATCTTCTACTTATGTGTTGTATACATTTTTTGGTGTTTGATGTCAAAAGACTAAAACACAATTGTAATTTCAGTCGATTCCTCATCGTATTCCCATATTTCTACACTAGATGGTATTAGGTGTTTATGCGTTCTCACATAATACTCAGCCAATGTTTCGTTATTTTTTTCTCTAAAATCTCGTAGCACGAATAATATCTTTCTATAAGATTCCGGTGCACATGCAAAATAATACATGGCTTCATTCCATACCGTAAGTTTTGCACTGGGCACATTGCCTCCGGATGTCCAACGATGGGATTTACATTCAACTAAAATCGGAGGCTCGGTCGAACCAAAGTCAAAATTGTGAGATTTCTTATGTTCTCTTATTCCTATCTCGATGGAATAACCTGATGTTACAATAACGTCGTTTTCAGTTAACGCTCTCTCCGCAATCTTTTCAAACTCTTTCCCAACATAAGCATTACTACTTGAACCAGTCCTTTGATAATTAGTTTTCATTGTTTCTAATACAATCAACTGTGATAGTGCGTATTTCACTGAATCCTGCCACCCGTTTCACGTGAAGGCTGCCACCCGGAACGCAGCAAAGCTGCCACCCCCGGGCGCGTGATGACGTGGGTGTTCGTCATTATGACTCTGTTGGGGTCATCGTCGTCAATATTTTTTTCTGTTTTCGCATGGATTCTCCCTTGAGGTTGATTTTGTAAGCATTGTGCACCAAGCGGTCGAGGATGGCATCGGCGAGGGTGGGGTCGCCGATACTGTCATGCCATTTTTCGGGCGGTAATTGACTGGTAGCGAGGGTGGAGCGTGCGCCGTGGCGGTCTTCCAGGATTTCCAGCAGGTCACGGCGCTGCTCTGCGTTCAGTTTGACCAGTCCCCAGTCATCGAGTTATGTTGAGCTCAACATAGTCGATGAAGTCGGCTACCTGCCTATCGAACCCGGCGGCGCCAACCTGTTCTTCCAACTGGTCAACGCCCGCTACGAGAAGGGCGCCACCGTGCTCACCTCCAATCGCGGCTTCAAGGACTGGGGAACCATCTTCGGCGATAACGTTGTCGCTGCGGCCCTGCTGGACCGACTGCTGCACCATGCCATTGTCGTCGAGATAGAAGGCCATTCCTACCGGCTGCGGGAACACGCCAACCTGGTGCCCGACAGCCTCAAAGGCCATGCCGTACAACACGAGGAGAAACCCAAACGCAAACCCCGTAGGACACGGCAACGGTCAGCCGCAGGGAGCGATTAATGAATTATCAGATATACACAGGGGTGGGGAATTTTCAGTTGGCACTTTTGGGGAATTTTCAATTGGCATTGACACTGAGTGTGTTCGCCAGGGTTTGCAGTCGGCGCTTGTGCGCCAGGGGCAGCCTCATGTGGATATCGCTGTTGTCCGGTATAACGGTTATGGTGGGCTACTCAAACGGGGTAATTTCTGACCGGTGCCCATGGGCACCGGGTGGTGCGCGGCAGAGTCCGGGTGGTCAGGGGTGTTATGGTTGGGGAAATTGTCACTGTCAGGGGTTTGTAGTCGTCGTCATCAGTGAGTTGTTGTCGTGGTCATGGCGGTAATTGTGGTTGCGGTTCTTGGGGTCTATCTCTCGGCCTTTGTGTCACACAAAGCCTATCTTGCCTCATTCCCCTTAAACTGATTAAAGGAATATATTTTATTTAGTATACATTATTCGGGAACGTGTTTCAGTGCAGTGAAACGGGGGTGTTGATGTCAGGTTGGCTGATGATGGAGTTCATAATCAGATCATGTTGCTCCTTCTCTGACAAACGGGTCTGATGGTTCATTGCATGGCAGAATTTGTCGGGGCTGATGGTGTCCGTGTCGATGAGGTAGCCGGTCAGGATGACGCTGTGTGCAAGGTGGATGATGAGACGGTGGCTGAATCGCGCCGGGAATTCCGGAGACCTGTTAATGTGGGTCATGCGGCTTTGCATGACCCGTTATTTACATCATCATAGTACATCTGTTCAAATTCAGCCGGCGGCACATTGCCGATGGACGCCAGCAAACGGCGTTGGTTGAACCAGTCCACCCATTCCAGGGTTGCATATTCCACGTCATCTGAGGTCTTCCAGGGGCCCCGCACCCGGATCACCTCCGTCTTGTACAGACCAATAATGGTTTCCGCCAACGCATTGTCATAGGAATCCCCCACACTGCCCACGGACGCCTCAATGCCGGCTTGCGTCAATCGGTCGGTATAGCGGACCGAGAGATACTGGCTGCCGCGGTCACTGTGATGAATCAAACCGTCCCGCTCACGCCGCGACCACAAGGCCTGTTCCAGCGCATCCAGCACCAGGTCGGTACGCAGTGAACGACTGACCCGCCAGCCCACGATGCGCCGGGCAAACACATCCACGACAAACGCCACATAGACAAAGCCGGACCAAGTCGCCGCATACGTGATGTCTGCCACCCATAGCTGGTTTGGCCGGGTGGCGGCAAACTGCCGGTTCACCCGGTCTGCCGGCTGCGGCAGGGTCTCATCCCGCGCCGTCGTCCAGCGCTTTGCGCCACGCCGCACGCCCTGTATTTCAAGCCGCCTCATCAACCGCTCCACCGTACAACGGGCCACGACATGGCCTTCCCGCTGGAGTTGCCGCCAGACCTTCCTGGCGCCGTATAACCGGTAGTTCTCGCCCCATATACGCTGTATCTCCTTGCACAACGCCTGGTCCCGCTTCACACGGGCCGGCAACCGCCCAGGGTCCGCAGCCCGGGCCCGGTGCTCGTAGTACGTCGATGGGGCGATCGGCAAGTGCTTGCAAATCGGCTCGACCCCAAGTCCCTCATGATGTTGGTCGATGAAGGCCACCATCTCGCCGGTCAGCGGTCGAGCTCCGCCTGGGCGAAAAAAGCCGACGCCTTACGCAAGATCTCGTTGGCTCGCTTGAGCTCCCGATTCTCGCGTTCCAACTCACGTATGCGCGCCTGCTCAGCACTGCTGACACCGGGGCGGTTACCCTGGTCCACTTCAGCGCGTCTCACCCATCTACGCAACGTTTCCGCAGCGCAGCCAATCTTGTCGGCGGTAGAAGTCAGTGCAGCCCATTGGGAGTCATAGTTCTCCTGGTGCTCCAGCACCAGCCGCACGGCCCGTTCCCGGATCTCCGGGGGATAGCGTTTTTGATTGTTCATTACTCCATCCTCTCAAGAAATAGAGTCTCCGGCAAACCCGGGGCAGTTCAGGCTGTCATGGGTTTGCTCATAGAGGGTGTTGAACGCTAAGGCGATGGACTTGCTCTGGATTAGTGGGTTGTGTTCGGCAGTGATGGTGTTGTTCAGGTCATAGATAAATTCGCTGGCCTGCCTGTGTTCGCTGAAGACGGCGTTGGTTTCATACCAGGTGTTGCCGATTAGAAGACACAGGTGGAAGGTGTCCGGTTTGTTACTGCAGGTGTCAAGACCGAAAAGGAACGGTGCGTTGCCGGTCTCCCGGGGTGAGTCGGTGTTATCGGGCATGATGCCTCCGGGGTGAGTGGGTGATATCGGGCAGGGTGGCTTCGTGTTACATCAGCCCCCGCTCGGCCATGGACGTCACCGTCTTGTCCCCGACCACCAGGTGGTCCAGCACGCGCACGTCCACCAGGGCCAGGGCCTGGGTCAGCTTCAGCGTAATCTGCCGGTCGGCCTGGCTCGGCTCGGCGATGCCGGAGGGGTGGTTGTGCGAGAAGATGATGGCCGCGGCATTCAGCTGCAGGCAGCGTTTCACCACCTCACGCGGGTAGACGCTGGCGCCGTCGATGGTGCCGGTGAACAGAATCTCGTTGCTGATGATGCGGTGGCGGTTGTCCAGGAACAGGCAGGCGAACACCTCGTGCTCGAAACGGCTCAGCCAGGCCCTGAGGTAGTTCTTGGTCTTGTCCGGGTTGTTTAATACGGGCTTGGACCGCAGCTCCGCCTCCAGGTAACGCCGGGACAGCTCCAGGGCCGCTTCGAGCCGCCCTGTTAATGTCTTGCCTAGGCTGCTGTCCCGGGCGTTGTCGATGAGGCCTCTGATGCCCCGGTATTGGCACAGCTGCTCGCGTATCTTGTCGAAAGACCGGGATGATACGAACAGGCTGATGAGTTCGGCATCGCTCAAGGCGTGGGGACCGGCATGTTTCAGTTTGTCACTCGGTGAGAGCTCGCCGCCATCGCGCAGCGTGCAGGATGCCGGTTGGAACAGGGAATATTGCATGGCTGTCTCTATGGTGGTTCAGCTACACCGGGTGGTCACGGACCTCTGCAAGGCGCAGCGGGGTGAACCGGGCCGGGGTAGAGTGCGGGCACCGGTGACGGCTGGGGTCGCCGGCGCAGTGACCGCTGGGTGGATGAAACGGACTGTGTTGGCGTGTTATTTGTTCATACGGAGAACATCACACACACAGCCGGTAACCATGCTTTCCGGCAATGAGCGAAACTGCAATCCTCCAGGCGTTTTTCGCAACACACAATCCACCACGCCGGTGTTCTGAACAGGATATGACCTGTACAGGCTGTTGGATGAATCTGAACCAGACGCGGGTATCCGGCTCGCCGGGGATCACTTACGCCAATCTGGGCAGCAGTTGGGGTACGACGCTGACGAAGCTCACGGCAAGACGGATGGAAACGGCGACAGGTCCCGCAACATTGACGGACGAACACGGAATGCAGCTCCGGATGCCACCGGGAGGGGGGGACGTCCCGGATACGGCGGCTCAACATCCAGAGGCTGCGGACGGACAACGCCGCCGGCCACTACCCGGGAATAGGTTTGGCGACGGCTTGCGCGAACTCGACGGCGGGCCGTGGCGTGCCGGCCTGCCGGGGCTGTGATTGCTGCATTACCGCCCGGAGGGCGGAAGCGATAGCGACAGTAACCCGCATGGGCGGAGACCGCTCGCGGGCTCCGGTCGGCGCAGCCGACTAGGGCGCGGGCCGTCAGGCATCGCCAATGAACCCAGGCAAACGCCGCAAGGCCATGCTCCGATGGGCTTCACCGGCAGGCTGCCGCTTTGATGGTATCCGGAAGCCAGGAACGGCAGGCCCCAGCCGCGTCAACCGGCGCCGCGACACGAACACCTGACCGTAGTGCGCTCGCTGAAGCCCCGCCGCACGGGCGGACGGGTGCACCGGCCGGAACAGAGACGCAGGGTCGCCCCCGTCAAGAACCGCCGGATGCCGACGGTGCCGAACCACGCGCTGACCGGGCCGCTGCCGTTGGCGGCGCGGGGGTTGGGCGCGTCGCAGCGGAACCAGCCAGGCGAGGCACCATGAAGGTGCGTTCGTCACGCGCCTGAGCCATAACCGCAGCGAGGCGCGTTTTACGCAGATTTATGAGGGCCATTCATACCGGGGCAGGCTGAATTTCAACCAGAACCTGTTCACTTTTGGCCGCCTGGCAGGCCGCCAGCGGACCGCCGAGGCCCAGATCGCCGAAGCGGAATTTGCGTTCGAGCAGGTGCGCCAGGAGGTGCTGGCGGAAGTAGCCCGCGCCTTTTCCGAACAGTTGTTCCGCGAGCGTATCTACGAGAGCCGGCGCGCTTTCGAGGAACTGCTGGGGGACCTGGAGGCCACCGCGCGTAGCCGCATCGAACTGGGCACCCTGGACCGCACCGAGTTGTTCGAGGTCCTGCGCCGCCAGCACCAGGCGCGGGCGCAACGCATCGAGGCCCAGTCCCGTTACCGGGTGGCGCGGGCACAGCTTGTGCGCCTGACGGGGGCGGACCACGACGACCTGGCGGCCACCTCCCTGGCGGGCATGGAACTGGCGACGCCGGCCAATCTCGACTATGCGCTGAACCAGGCAGAGAACCGGTCGCCCTCCCTGTTGCGGGCACGCATGCGCCTGGAGGCCGCGGAAGGTGAACTGGATTACCGCAAGGCCGAACTCTGGCCGACACTGAGCCTGGAGGTGAACGCCAGCGCCGGCCACTTCGGGGATATCGATACCCGCGACATCGTCGGCGGCGTCAACCTGTCGGTGCCGGTGTATGAAGGCGGCATGAAACGCTCGCAAATGCGCAGCGCCAGGCTGGCGGTGGAGACCGCTCGCCGCGACCCGGCTGCGTATTTCATCGGCAAAGTTGCGACCCATTTGACGCATATGCTGTCAGCTGCGTATTCCAGCCCAACGTGAACACGGATTCTGGTTGAACGTAAACACTTTTCGGGTATTTCCGGAATCGGTGTCACATTCCCGGAAACAGTGTTCACGTTGAACCGGAATTACCCCCAACGCATGGGACTTGTAATCCGGTGGTACGTTGTTTGTTTTCTTAGGAGCAACCTGCCATGTCCAACAAGAGAACGACCATGCGTAAACTACGAGAGATTTTACAGCTCCGACTGCAAATCGGCCTCTCCGTCCGCGCCCTCGGCCGCAGCACCAAACTGAGTGTCGGCGGGGTACAGAAACTCCTCAGCCGGGCCGATGCCCTGAGCTTGACCTGGCCATTGCCGGCGGTGCTGGAAGATGCCCGCCTGACTGCCTTGTTCTACCCCGATGCCGACGCAGGCGCCGGGGCGCGTGGTGAAATCCCAGACTGGGCGGCGGTCCACGACGAACTGAAGCGTCCCCATGTCACCAAGCAACTGGTCTGGGAGGACTATACGCAACAGTACCCGAACCGGTGTTGCGGCTACTCCCAGTTCTGCGAACGATACCGCCGTTGGCTCGGCCAACAACAGCGCACCATGCGCCAGCCTCACCCGACTGGCGAGAAGTGCTTTGTGGATTACGGCGGCAGCACCGTACCGATAGTGGACGGCGCCACCGGCGAGGTGCGCCCGGCACAACTCTTTGTCGCGCTGCTGGGCGCCTCCGACTACACCTTCGCCGAGGCCACCTGGACCCAGGCGCTCCCCGACTGGCTGGGCAGCCATACCCGGGCCATGACAACATCGAAGGCTGGACCTGTCCCCCGGTAAACAATGCCAACCGCTTCTCCGAGGACACCACCATCGGCCCCTCAGTGTTCGGCTGGGTGGCCACGCTGAAGTTCTATGAGAAAATCGGTATCAAAAACGTGGAAGAACGGGTACGGTGCCTGGGCGCCTACACCATCAACAGGAGGCAGGAGATCGGCTGCTGGGTGACCTGCCCCACGGACCCGAACAAACGCCTCGGCCTGATCACCTACACCACGGGTGATTACGAGAAGGACACGGCTTTCTTCCAGCACTGCGCAGCTCCGGGGCGCTGCTGCATGAAGCCCATCAAGATCTCACTGGGCACCCTGGGCGGCATCGGTAACCTGCGCATCAGCGCCCATTTCTTCAACACCGAAGAGGAGATTGACTATCTTATCGACTTGCGGAAGGAGATGATGTGAAGGAAATAGACTGGGTTGACTGGAGTCTCCGGCAAATCCGGCAGCAGTTCCCGCTAAATTCCGGGGCGGTTCAACCTATATTTACCGGATTATGCTACTATATGGTATATGCTGTCATATACCAATGTAGGAGGCGATCATGTACACCGCAAAGATATTCAAGAATGGCCGCAGCCAGGCTGTCCGCATCCCGAAGAACTATGCCTTCGAGGGTGTGACTGAGCTTACTGTACAGAAAGTGGGACAAAAGCTGATCCTGGAGCCTAAGCGTAAGTCCTGGCTGACGTTGAACGATGAAAGCAGGCCTGTCGACGATGACTTTCTGGCCGGACGACCGGACATGTTCGCGATTGATGAAAGCCGGGTAACGTGAATGATTTATATGCTCGATACAGACACCTGTAGCTATATCATGCGGCAGCATTCACAATCCGTCCTGGAAGCCCTGCAGGATAGGACAATCAGTGGTCATATCCTTTGCATATCCGTAATCACCTACCAAGAGTTACGCTTTGGTGCTGAACGGGTCGGTTCTGCGAGTTACCATGATCGCATCAATAAGATATGTGAACGTCTTGATTATGTGGCAGACTGGACAACTGAGTGTGCGGATAAGTTTGCTGCTACGCAGACAGCACTGCTCGAAATGGGCAAACCGATCGGTTTTACCGATGCGATGATTGCCTCCCATGCCCTGATAAACGATGCAACACTTGTAACCAACAACCAGAGGCATTTCTCCCAAGTCGAAGGTCTTCGCCTGGAAAATTGGTTCAATCAGAATTAACCCATTATATCAGGGATTGATTTTGTTGATACTGGTTCCTTATTTTCTTAGGAAAACTACTGATTTATACAGTCCATCAGCTGTTGGCGCATATCCCTCCCATTAATATTTTTTTCAACGACAACGAATATATCTTTGCCTTTGCTTTTGCGTTGCCATAGTTCACCAATTACCCGTTTCTCAGCAGTATCCGGTCCCTCGGCAATATGCGCGCCCTTATACTCAACGACAAGCAGGCGTCCATCTTCCAACTGAGCGACGAAATCCGGGTAGAACCTACCTGCTACTGTGGGTAGCCAGAACGAAGCAGGGTCCCGCGCCACGTTACGAATCCAGTACTTTAACGCCGGCAGGCTGTCAATAACCTGGGCGCACTGTTCCTCTTCGCCTCCCGGTATACCGTCAAAAGCTGGAACTTGGTCCGGTCCCAGGAAATGTCTTGCGGGCTTCCACTGTCCTCGATAGAGACGGTGGCCCCGGTACATGTCATGCCTGAACGCAAAAAAGTGGTCGAAAGAAACCTCTACTTTTGCGCCGGGGTTAAACAGATGTTTCTGATAAACCTTGTTACGTTCCTGCCGCCTGATATTATCAATTTTGTCGCGTATCCGCCGAGCCAGAATGAATTTGCATCGCATCAGTGCGCTGATATGCAATTTACGGACATTCATTAAAAAGGAAATCAGGTCAGATAACCACCTGATCAAATCGGACTGGTTGATATCCAGTTGACGCAACTGGCCGTCGAGCCAGAGGACCAGCCCGTCTTGCGTCCAGCCTTCCACGTCTACATCCAGACCTAGCTGTTCTTGCTCGCCAGCGAATTTGTAGGTGACTCGCTTGCCGTCAAGATCGATCTTGAAACTATGGGCGGTCTCACGGATGAAAAACTCGTTCTCTTCCAACCTGGCCGGATGATCGGTTAATGACCAATCGTGGAACTCCATGAGCATATCAGTGTCCGCAAACTTCAACTCACCCTGGATTTCCGTGCTGAGTCCCGGAACATTGAATACCTCACCACGTCTGGCTGGCGACCACCGACGTTGCACCTGCTCTTGATAGGACTTAATCGCTTCGGCAACCCCGGCGCGTTCCGACGTGGGAACGACAGCATAAATCAACTGCTCTAACTCCGTGTCTATCGGACTGTTAACCTCAACCTCAATCCGGTCGATGGAGGTCTCATGCACGGCTATGCCATGCTGTTCGGTGTCTTGCAAAGCAGCCAGCACGTCAGGCGTCTTGGCCAGGGAGAACTTGAACGTCAAATCTGGCGCCTCCTCCACCTCCGGGAACTCGACCCCCTCGCCAAATTCAAATCCTGGCTGCACATACTCTATATTTTCACTGGCTTCGTCTTCTTCAAAACCCATGGCAACAAGTTTATCAACCAGGGCACGAGCGGCTTCGCCAAAGTCCGCTTCAGAAAGGAAGGCATAAGCCTGGTTCAACTCCCTGGCTTTGCGTCTCTGGGCATAAGGCATCCGCAATACCCGACCAAGCAGTTGTTCCACATCCACTGCACTGCGAACGCGGGACACGGAACAAAAGATATAGGCAAAGGAACAGTCCCACCCTTCCTTTAACGCTTCGATAGTGATGACGTACTCAACCGGGCAATGGCGATCAAACAGGTCGACACCGTCCAATTCCCGTTGCTCGCCGGTGGCAACTACTATCTTTTCCTCGCGGATGCGTTCAACCTCAAGCAAATAGTCCTTCAAGACTTTGACCGTGACTTCCTGGTTTCTTGGTTGCGCCTGAAACAGGACGATCGGCCGAATGTAGCCGGGGTCGTTTAATGCTTCCTCAGCCAGAGAAGAGCGGGCGGCGATTGCGCCGTTCACTGCATTCTGCCAGCTATCGTGTTCGGACAATATGATCGGCAGTTTGATCATCTGTTCTCGTTTAAGTTCCAGGGCGCTGACGCTGTACAAAATGTTGGACCTGGACCGAGGCGTGGCGCTGAATTCGATAATAGCAGCGGGATTCACGCGCTGCTGCATTTCACGGGTCAAGCCGGTCACCGCGTTATGCGCCTCATCCACGATCATCAGGGGTTGATGCAGGTGCATCAGGTTGGCAAAAGAGAACTTGACGGCTCCATCTGCAAATGTTTCCAGTCCCGATACACGTCCGGGCATCGCGGAGAAATGGGGTTCCAGTTCTTCATTATGGGCATATACCTTGCGGCCATCCGTATTTGAGACACGGAGCGTTTGAATTGTTCCCACGACAATACAGCAATTATCACGCAGGTCGTGCGGCCGAACCTGCGCAAAATCAGCTATATCAAACACCCGCACACGCCCGGTAAAGGTTTCATTGAGCACTTGCCGATAGGGATGGCTGGTGTTCTTTAATGTTTCAACGGTCTGGCACCGGATGGTGTTTGACGGAACAAGCCAGAGAACCAGCGGGTAGTCTTTTTCAATCCAGGCATCGCGGGCGACAGACACTGAATGAGCCGCCAGCAGGGTTTTACCTCCCCCCGTTGGCAACCGCAGGCAGACATAAGGTACTTCCGGGAGTTCCTTCAGCGACACATATTCACCGGAATAGCGGCCCAGCCTAGACGCTTGATTCGGTTCGCTGACAAGAACTTCATAAGCAGCCTTCGGTCCTGCAATACGAGCCTCTTCAAAAAAACGTCGCAGGATGGCCAGCGTGTTCGTCTGGTACTGTTTCAGTTGCATTCGGAGGGTTGCTCAGGTCTGCGCCTTCAGGTCATAAGGCATTTGCTTGAAGACTATATTTTCACGATCAAGCGTCGTCGGTGTCAGGCGTGACTGTTCGCCGTAGATCGTCAACTTGCCGTCGAAGCCGGTAGTTATTCGAGCAATCTCATCTCGAAGCCGGTCCAGTATTGCACGTATGAGTACATTGCCTCCAGCCGGTCGCTTGTCGCCCAAAATACCATTATACAACAAGGCATAAGCATGGCCATCGTGCAGACCCAACAGTGGCGAGTCGCCTGTTCCATTCCACGGGTGTTTTGTCTCGCTGAACCATACATGGGCAGCCAATACCTTAAAATCGATATCCCGCCTGATCTGTCCCGCTTCGTCGAACACGGTGGGCCCGAGGCGATAGAACCGGAAACCGCCGCCACCCTGCCATTTCACTGACTTGGAAATTCCACCCTGCTCTCCGTCAATTACTTTCTGCAGGCGAGGCCGGCAATGGGTAATGGCATGCTCACCCATTTCGATGCCGATGTAACGGCGCCCCATTTTGTGGGCAACGGCTGCCGTAGTGCCGGAGCCTAGAAAGGAGTCGAGAACGAGGTCGCCTGGATCAGAAAATAATTCAAATATACGTTTTATAAGTGCCTCTGGTTTTTTTCCTTTAGGAAATTTTACACCACCTTCATTATGGAGATTGTTTGAACGCAGATCATCCCAAAGATTAGTAAGCGGTTCGCCTGAAACTGACTCGCCATCAACTTCTTTAAGCTTGTCGCGATAAAATAGCCATCGCTCGCCGTTTTGCAAATAAATATCGGAGTAGCCCTGTCGCACCTGAAGGTAAACACGGTTCGGATCATCCCTAGATTTGTCAACCATGTTACGGGTTTCTTGGCCTATGCCTTCATAGGCAGGTCGAGCAGTACGAACGACACGGTCGGCATTCTTGTACACAAATTCGCTAATTTCTTTCTCATATTGTTCACCGAGACGTTTTTTCTTTTCACGTGGATTTTCGCCTGATGTTTGCGAAAAAGCTTGTGAAAGAGGAATAAGACGCCAATTTGCGTAATTCTCCTCATAGTTTTCAATGTAAGATGCATACCTTGGATCACGTCGGCGCTTTGTGAAAACCCGGTTTGGTTGCCAGTTATTAGCTTTATCGATTGCATATATAACGATGTAATTTGTAACTGTTACGACACCTGGATTGATAGCCTTGTGGCCTACGGCTGCCCCTTGACGAAACGTACAGATATTGATTCGGTTCTTCCTGCCAAATATTTCATCAAGCACAATGATGCAATAAGCAAGCTCCTCATCATCTAGGTGGATTGCTATCGTGCCTGTCTGCGCAAGTAGGTCGCGCAGCAGTTCAAGGCGTGCATACATTATTCCAAGCCAGATCGAATGCTCAAGATTGTCATCGTAATGCTCAAGGGCTTGGCCTGTATTAAATGGCGGGTCGATGTAAATACACTTAACCTGCCCGGCGTAGAACGGTAAAAGTGCCTTCAAGGCTTCCAGGTTATCACCTTGAATCAACATATTGCCCGCACTCGCATCACCCGCCGATAACTCTGATACCTCTCCCAACAACCGGTATGGCACACCTGCCGCAGCGCGAATATCCTTATCCCGTGTCAGCCAGTTCAGGGTTGGCATCAGCTATTATCCTCCTCCGAATCATCTGGCACAGCTTCCTGGTATTCGGTAATCCATTGTTCAGCTTCCCCTTTGGTGTAGCTTCCGGTAATGGCGCTGCTTTTTTCCGGTAGTTCATGACTTGCTGGTTTGTCAATATGTTGTGCCAGCTTTCTCCTTAGTGCCTGTGTGGCATAATTAGACATACCTTCGACCAGAGAGTCCATGTCCTCATTTGACAAGCCACCTTCAAATGTCACCCCTGATAAATCGCTTTCCTCGCCAATACGATCACCTATGGTAGCTTCGAATGAAAAAGTGGCAAAATGCTCGCCGCTTGTAACTCCTTGTAGCTGAGTATCTACAAGAACGGCTCCTTGCAAAAATACGTCGTGAAGTATTGCTCCTTGCAACATTGCGTTTTTAAGCTCAACACCTTGTAACCTTACATCAGCCAGCCAAGCCCCCTGTAGCTGCGCTCCCCTCAAGTCGGATTCCTGTAGCATTGTATGTACAAGTGTAGCCCCTTGAAGTTTTGCATCGGGAATGAAGGCCCTTTGAAGTTGTGCCATGAAAAGTCTGGCTCCTTGTAACCTGGCCCCACTAAGCCAAGCTCCCTGTAGATGCGCCTTGTGCAAATCAGCACTTTCCAGACGTGCCCTGCTAAGTCCAGCTCCGTTCAGCCAACTTCCCTGCAAGTTAATGCGGAGACCCTTGAAAATATCGTGCTCCTGCACAAATAATAGGGTCAGCAGGCTTTGAATTTCTTCGGACGGTTTTGAACTATGTTTATCTCTATAGTCGTCTTCGGCGGTAGTTCGACGAATGTGGGAACAAAGAATATCCAATACTGTCTGGCATAACTCCTCGGTATCTTCCGCCAAATGAAAAAGTTCGTAAGCACCACCCAGGCGAATAGAAACCGAGTCATGGCCAAGGTGTTCAATAGCATTCTTCAAGCGTTCCTGCCGCTTCCCGTTTTCAGCATTTTCCACGGCATCTTCCATAGTCTTAACGCGTCTATAGGAAATGAAAGCGTATAAGCCAAATAGAAGGCCGCTCATACAGATTCCCAAGAAATTCAAAACTTCATGCTTTCTACTCACATCAAAAAACTTGATTGCTGCTGTGACAACTACATCATCTGTATCAGAAGTCAGCACAACAAAAAATAGAACAAATGACGGGCATAATAGACCCAGGAATGTACTCCATACAAGGACTGATATCGCGGGAGATATGTCAATATTCGACTTCCAGAGAAATGATAAGGAAGAAAGCGCTCGCTTCATCGACAGCTTAGTATCGACTATGCGAAACATCTTGGTTTACCGGTGATTTTGTCATTAATTAATCCTGATGACGACTTACAGGCCACATTCATTGAGTGTGATTCCAGTTCAATATGAACAGCAATTATGGTATGTCTCGAAACGTATTCATGTTGAGCCGGTATCGGTGTTCAAATTCAATCAGAATCAGCGTTTACGTTCAACCAAAATCAGAATACATCTTAGGTGTGATCACTTTTATCGTTTGAGCCTGTCGAACCAGCTATCAAACCTGTCCGATAATGATTTCAACTCCTCCTCCCAAACAACGTCTCTTGTGTAGATAAGTGACATCATATTACAGTCAGTATTGATCCTGGCTGCTCTTGTGAATCTACCACCCTTAAGGATGTGATCCAGAGAAATAGCTACTTTATCCTAGGCATTGTCATTATTCGCGCTGTATGTCGAAATTTACATAAGGATTGCATCGCACAGGTCATTGACTGCATTCAGAATCAACTTGAAATCAGTAGGATACACATTTCCCTGTTTTGCTCTCTCGATTTGGTATCAGCCAGGAAGTAACTCGACCACGTCCGCCTTTACACCGGTCACATAGTCCGCCCATTGATTCATCACCCCCCGACGCCGTTCAAAGAGATCGCTTCGGAAGTAAGCGCCCTCCGTGCCACCGACAACGTGAGCCAGTGCCGCCTCTGCAACCTCCCGCGGCTTGCCGGTGTCCGCACACCAATCCCGGAAACTGGACCGGAAGCCATGTGCAGTCGCCCGGTCTGCCAGGCCATTGTCCCGCAGTAATTTGGTCAGGGCCATATCGGACAGCGGTTTCCCCGGACGTTGCGGGCTTGGAAATACAAGCCCGGTCCCGTCAGCCAGTATCCGGGCCTGCTCCAATACGGCCAGGGCCGGATTGGACAACGGCACCCGGTGGACCTTGCCGCCCTTCATGCGCTCGGCCGGGATCGTCCAGGTCTTGTTATCCAGGTCAATCTCGTCCCAGGTTGCGCCCCGGACTTCACCTGCCCGGGCCGCAGTCAGTACCAGGAAGCGAAAGGCCAGCTTTACCGCAATGCCCGCCCCCGACTGCCCGATTGTTTCGAGTGCCGCCGGCACATCCCGGTAAGGTAACGCCCGCAAATGTGCCTTGACAGCAGGCAGTTTCGGCAAGGCGCCCTCAATCATCTCCCCTGCCGGATTGTTTTCGATATGCCCGTGCGCCATTGCCCAGCGGAACGTTTGGCGCATTTTCTGGCGTAGCCGGCGCGCCGTTTCAGGCCGTGTTGTCCAGAGCGGGGTCAATATTTTCAACACGTCCTCACGGCCTAACCGGTCTATCTGGGTAGGGCCGATAACCGGGAACACATACTTTTCCATTGCCTGCAGCCAGTTCCTGGTGTGTTTGCCATTGCGCCAGCTTGGTTTGAGTGCCTCATGGGTTTGCTCGGCGGCGTCCCGGAATGACGGCAGCCTGGCCTTGCGCTTTTCAGCCAGCGGGTCCCGTTTATGAATACGGGCGGCCTTGCGGTTCTCAAACGCCCTGTCCCGGGCCTCGGCCAGGGTCACGAGTTTGAAACTGCCGAGACCAATATCATGGCGTTTCCCGTTGATGGTGAGGCGCTGGACCCAGCTTTTGCCCTCGCCGGTCCCGATGCGCAAGTACAGCGTATCGCCCATAAAATGAAACCCCGGTTTCTTGAGCGATTTCGCTTCAGCATACGTCATTTTCTTTGTCATATCTCTATACCCCTTACCAACGCAAATTCCACCCTCTGATACAGGTAGTATAGAGAATGAGGGGGAATTGTCAAGACATGATTATACGAAAAAACCTTTGTATATCAATATAGTTATATAATATCTAAGACAGCATCGGAAAATCAACTGGCGGAGAGGGTGGGATTCGAACCCACGAAGGGCTATCAACCCTTGCCGGTTTTCAAGACCGGTGCATTCAACCGCTCTGCCACCTCTCCGATTTTGAGTATTTGATCCTTTTTATCATCATTCTTGCTGACATTCACCGGGACCGGTGCACTGTGACCTACCTCCCTGTAGGTCACCCCTACGGGGCCAGCTACGCTTATGCTGCGCTGTCCAAATTCGCTCCAGACGAATTTGTGTGACCTGCCTCCCTGTAGGTCACCCCTCCGGGGCCAGCTACGCTTGCGCTGCACTGTCCAAATTCGCTCCAGGCGAATTTGTGTGACCCCTTCCCTGTAGGCCACCCCTGTGGGCAAGCATATATTCTAACCCGAACTTGTCATTGAATTTTCAAAAAACTGCGTTAATATTGAAAATAGAGATTGTAATTTATCGTTCCAACCCACACTATCAATCTTGACGTAATGATTGGAGGCTTAACATGAATCAGAATTATGCAGTAGCGCGTCCGGCCCCATCGGTGCTGGCCACGAACAAGTTGATACGCAATACCTATATCCTGCTGTCCTTGACTTTGTTGTTCAGTGCGTTGATGGCGGGGATATCCATTGCAATGAATCTCCCGAGCATGGGCCTGCTCATTACCCTTGGCGGCTATTTTGGCCTGTTGTACCTGACTTCCGCACTGAGAAACAGCGTCTGGGGTCTGGCCGCGATATTCGCCCTGACGGGTTTCATGGGCCTGACACTCGGGCCATTCATTAATGCCTACCTGCAGTTTTTCTCAAATGGCGGGCAACTGGTAATGCTGGCCCTGGGCGGCACCGGCGTCATCTTTCTTGGACTGTCCGGCTATGCCCTGACCACCCGCAAGGACTTCAGTTTCCTGGGCGGGTTCGTATTCGTCGGGATACTGGTTGCTTTCCTGCTGGCGATCTGTGCAGTACTGTTCAACATGCCGGCCCTGTCGCTGGCCATATCAGCCGTCTTCATCCTGTTGATGTCGGGCTTGATTCTGTACCAGACCAGCGAGATGATCCACGGAGGCGAAACCAACTACATCATGGCGACGATTACCCTGTATGTCGCTATCTATAACCTGTTTACCAGCCTGCTCCACATACTGGCCATGTTTGCCGGCCAGGAGCGCTGAACCCTCCCTGTCAACCCGGCCGGTGTGCGCTTGCGCACCGGCCGGTTCTGTTATGCGAGCTGTGCCGGTGAAATCACTAGATCGGAAACTGAGCCGGTCGCTTTCAACAATTCCTGAAGTTTATTAATACTGGGTAGGGTTTTCCCCTGTTCATAGCGGGCATAAGCGTTTTTCGATGTCGAGCCCAGTCGTTCAACTACCTCTTGAACGGTCAGGTTGTTTAACTGCCTTTTGCGTTTAAGCAGCAAGCCCACCATCACCTTATTGTCATTCGATCCAATTTCCAGAATGCCATGCCTTGAGCATTTGACATATACCTCAAAACCTTTTTTATCGGCCAGGGTAATAAACAGATCTTCAACCATCAGGAGAAGTTCTTTTTTTGTTCGGCCCTGGGTCATCAACTCAAGGAACGGAATATCCGCCAACCAGAATTTACCGTTTTTAAACGCTCTGCCTTGAAACTTCATTTTTGTGCTCTTCTCAATATCGCTTTAGCAAGCAATTCATTAATTTCTCTGTGCCGTGGAATTGCTTCTTGCCGTTCTCCGTCGGTCCAAACATCGTGATTTCCTCCGTGCCGCAGATAATACCAGCCCAGTTTGGAAAGTTCCTTTTCCAAGTCTCTCCTTTTCATTCAGCTATTGTACACATATTTGTGTACTTGTCAATCAGTGCTGCAGACGATATAACGCCAATGCGAGGATCATCCTTGAGCCTTTGAGGCAGGAAAATCAGAAGATGTCAGTCGGCATCTTCCAGCGCGGTCCACTGGCTGAGATGCGAGACCAGGTGTTCGTTTTTGTCGGTCTCGGCTCGCGCCGTTACGCTGACATCGTAGGAGATTGAATAGCGGTAATCATCGCCGTTATAGACCGACACATAGTGCGGCAAATAGGCCGGGAATATGACCAGTAAATCGTTTTTCGGGATGATCTGGTGGTGTGTGTCGTTACTGGAATTGGCTTTTTTTAACGGCACGGGCAACTTGTTCACGTTCAGCGTATTCGGGTTGCGTAAATACAGGTTGCCGGAATAGTTGTCCTCGTCGACGGACAGGTAATACACGCAACTGAAGTGCGCATTGTCATGCGTATGTTCCTCTACCATCCCGTTTTCCTTGTTGCAGACCGTGGGCCATGACTTCTGCGCATAAATATCAAGTTGCGCCGTATCCACACCCAGTTCCTCCAGGTACAGCCGCATGTGGCGACCTATCTGGCCATTGAGCCACTGAAACTGCTCCTTCAGGTGAATGACGTAGTCCGAGTAAATATCTCCGGTGAACAGGTTGCTGTCCATTGTCTCCGACTGCTGCGTTTTCAACCTGAACTGTTCCACGTAGGCGAACATGGCGTGCCAGGTATCATCGTCGGAATCAAGTTGTGCCGAGTATATGGTCGTGGGAAATAACTGATGGATCATAAGATGCGGTTCCCGGTACTGGTCGGTTGTCTTAACCCAGTTCTTCCGCTAGCAGGCGCAGTGCATCGCTCGATGCGCCGGAGGCCAGCAGGGAACCGACGTGTCCTTTATCCCCGGCTTCTTTCCAGCGCACCAGGTAGTCCCTGATGCGGTCGGGCGGTCCCACCAGGGCGACGTCGTCCACCAGTGCATCGGGCACCGCGGCGACCGCCTCCGGTTTTCTGCCGGAGAGGAACAATTCCTGGATTTTTACGGCGTCTTCTTCGTAGCCCAGTTCACTGGCATAATCGTTGTAAAAGTTCTTGTCCCTTGAGCCCATGCCGCCGATGTAAAGGGCCAGTTCCTGTTTGACCGGCATGCGGCATGCGTCCAGGTCATCCCCCATACGGACACGCACAAAGGGCGCTACGTCGAAGTTTTCCTCGGTTTTCCCGTTGCCTGCCGCGGCAAGTCCGGTCTGGATAGCCGGGGCGAACAGGTCATACCGATTCGGGTTCATCCACACCGGGAAAAATCCGTCGGCCAGTTCCGCAGCGAGTTTGACTCCGCCGGCGGTAATGGCCGCGGTGTAGAGTTTCATGGCGGGGTCGCCGTGCAGGATGCTCTTCAGGGGTTTCCCCAGGCCGGTGCTGTCCTCACCCCGGTAAGGCAACTGGTAATGGGAACCGTCGTACTGCACCGGCGCCTCCCGGGCAATGACCTGGCGGATGACGTCGATGTATTCCCGCATGCGCGTCAGGGGCCTGGCGTAGGTTGTCCCGTACCAGCCCTCCACCACCTGGGGACCGGAAGGACCCAGACCGAGGATGAAGCGCCCGCCGGACAAGCTCTGCAAGGTCATGGCGCTCATGGCGGTAGAGGTCGGGGTACGGGCGGGAACCTGCATGATGGCGGTCCCTGCCTTGATTTTTGTGGTCCTGGCCAGTATCCAAGCGGCCGGCGTCAGCGCATCGGAACCGTAGGCCTCGGAAGTCCAGACGGAGTCGAAACCGAGCCGTTCTGCCTCCAGGATCTCCGCCATGGGCAGGTTGAATTCACTCTTCGAGTAACCGATGACAAGACCGAGTTTCATCCGGATATTCTACCCCGTCATTCCGGGCTTGTCCCCCGTTCGTCGTACCGGGCTTGACCCGGCAACCAGTGCAATACAGTGGCGCCGGAGGAGACCCTTGGTTTACCGGGTTCCTGCGTGCGCCGGCACGACGACCAGGTTCTTTTTAAAACACCGTCGGATAAGCTATCCACCCTTCCAGTGGGTCAACGGAAAGTGGCGCACCGAAGTTATTCTTGCGGTGCTTCCATGCCCAGGCTGCCTGGATCGCGCAGAGCAGCGCATCAATCTGATCACCCGTGGGGTCTTCGCACAGTGAATCAGGCGCTTTTATCTCGATACCGTAACGCGCGCCCAGATATTCTCCGCGCAACCCGGCCAAAATATCGTACCTGGCTTTGCGTTGCTCTGCAGTCTGTTTTCTCTTCGTGTCATCCTTGTATTTGCGCCGGTAGATGATCTGGCGGGCCAGGACACCGGGATAGGCTTCAATGACGATACGTTTCGGGTCACCCTGTTGCAGGTGAGGAACGGTGACTCCCGCTTCCACGAGGCGCGGCGCGCCTTCAAAGAACATCAAGCCGACAGGTACGCCGTAGAGCTTTTGCGGACTGATTGCACCGGCGGCAACGTCGGTTTGCCGCCGATGTTCCTTGTCGCCCTTCGCCCGGTATTGCCGGTAGCTGTCAAGCGCATAGCGGAATTCTTTTTTCCCGAGCGACCGGGCATACATCACGTAATCGCGCCAGTCCCCGGGCCAACCGATATTTTCAACGAACCTGCGGGACTGGCCGAACGGAAAGTCCATTCCGGCAATCCATGGGCCGCGCCGTCGCAGCGCTTCTTCAAATTCTGAAAATTCGGTCCATTCCTCGAGCTTCCCGGCGCGCAGCACGGATTTTCTGAATGTGCAGTTAAGGCACGTGATCGGCTTGCGGCGGTTGGGACTGCTTGTGAAATCGATGCCCAGGACTTTCATTCGCTGAATATGGAACCAACCCTTAAATCTCCAACTCTTCCAGAGTTATCTGCAATGCCAGTTCAATATTTGAACAAGTATAGCGTATCTCAGTACCTGGCAGGATAGCGGCTCTCCTCACTTAAAGCATGCAGGGACAGGCTCCGCTTGCGCTGAACCTGCCGGTAGACATATTATGAAAGCCGGGATTTATATTGAATTCTCCTCAATGAAACGACTTATTGCGACGACCGCCCTCCTGGCTGTCGCCCTTGCCTGCACGAATGAACAGGATGTCATAATCGAATGGCCGTATGTCGGCTCCGAACAGACGCAGACCAAGTACTCTGCAGCCGGTGACATCACGGCCGCCAACGTGGACGAACTTGAGATCGTATGGAAATGGGAACCGAACGAGATGCCCCTCCAGGAGTACGGCACCCGCCCGGGACCATTCCAGGCAACGCCTGTCATGATCGGCAACGTCCTGTACCTCTCGACCATGTACACGCGCGTGGCAGCCCTGGATGCGGAGACGGGCGCGGAGTTGTGGACGTTCGATCCCGGGGCCTACGAAGGCGGGCCCAAGGGTGCCAGGCCGAGCGGTTTCATCCACCGCGGTATCGCCTGGTGGAGGGGCGGGGACGCTGAACGCATTTTCCTCAACAGCCGCGACCGCCTGTACGCAATTAATGCCGCGACCGGTGAGCCGGTGACGGACTTTGGCGAGAGCGGAAGCATTCTGCTGACGGAAGGCCACGGCCGGCCGGCAACCCGCTTCGGATTCGACCAGACCTCGCCGCCGGTCGTGTTCGAGGACCTGGTGATCGTAGGGAGCCGGGTGCCGGACCGGTTGCAGCGCAGGTTCGACACGCCCGGAACGGTGCAGGCGTTCGACGCCCGCACGGGCGAACGCCGCTGGGTATTCTTCACCATCCCGCAATCCGGCGACGACTTCGGCGCGGACACCTGGGAGGACGAATCATGGCGCTACACCGGCCACGCCAACGTGTGGGGGCTGATGTCGGTCGACACCGGGCGCGGGTTGCTGTACGCGCCGACCAGCACACCAAGCAGCGACTACTGGGGCGGGCGCAGGGTGGGGGCGAACCTGTTCGCCGAGTCGCTGGTATGCCTGGACGCGCGCACGGGCGAGCGAAAATGGCACTTCCAGACAGTGCACCACGGTGTCTGGGACTACGACCTGGCAGCCGCGCCCAACCTGGTGTCTATCACGGTGGACGGGCGCGAGATCGACGCAGTGGCGCAGGTGGCCAAGAACGGCTTCACCTATGTATTCGACCGGGTGACGGGCGAGCCGGTGTGGCCGATCGAGGAACGTACGGTAGACACAACGACGGACGTGCCCGGCGAGGTGCTGTACCCGACACAGCCGTTCCCGACCAGGCCGCCGCCTTTCAGCAGGCAGGGAGTGTCGCTGGAGGACGCGAACGACCTGACGCCGGAGATCCACGCCCTGGCGCTGGAGGAGATGCGGCGCTTCCGGCTGGGACCGCTGTTCACCCCGCCGAGCCTGCAGGGGACGCTGCAGCGCCCCGGTTCGAGCGGTGGTGCGAACTGGGGCGGTGCGGCATTCGATCCTGAGACCTCTCTGCTGTACGTGCGGACATCGGAAGACGCCGACACGAACCAGGTATGTTTGAATGCGGGTGACGACCTGGAAGTGGATGTTGAGTACAGCAACAACTGCCCGTACGGGGCGACGCTTGTCATGTACCGGGAGGCCGGCGGCCCGGGCGCCGCGCAGACCCCGGAGAACAGGCTCGGCCCGATCCCGCTCATCAAGCCGCCGTACGCGCACCTGGTAGCGATCGATCTCAACGCTGGGGAGATCGCGTGGAAGGTGCCGTTCGGGGAAGGAAGCGACGAAATTCGCACGCACCCGCTGCTGCGCGGCGTCGAGTTGCCGGAACGGCTCGGCACGCACGGCAACTCCGGCCCGCTGGTTACCGGGGGCGGGCTCGTGTTCCTAGGTGGGGGCGCCCCGTACCTGTATGCGTTCGATAAGGCGACAGGCGCCGAGGTCTGGCGCGGGGCGACGCCGTTTTCCACGTACGGGAACCCGATGACCTATCGTGCGCGGTCGGGGCGGCAGTTTGTCGTTATCGCCACGGGCAAGGGATCAAACGCGGCACTCGTCGCCTTCGCATTACCCGAATAGCCGGGCGCGCCGGGTTCTCGCACCTGCTTTCGCAGAACCTGCCCCTGCGGAAACAGGGGGCATGTTGCCGCGGGAACTACGGGAGAGCGGGAACGACGGGCGCGGGGTAGTTTTCAACTTTTCTTTGTGTTAGTATGTGCGCCGTTTTAGCAATGGCGGCGTTAGACTGCCAACACACGCCACATGAACGCGCCGGATACCGGATGCAGAGGGCATGAAACCCGGCGTTTTAATACCTGACGTTAACAAACCAGCCAGAGGGGCTATTTTATGCTAATTGGTGTTCTTAAGGAGACTCATCCGGGTGAGAATCGCGTAGCTGTTATCCCGGATACGGTGAAAAAACTGGTCAAGCTCGGTGCGGAACTGACGGTCGAGGCCGGGCTGGGGCAAGGTTCCGGCTTTGCCGATAGCGAGTATGCCGATGCC
Organism: Gammaproteobacteria bacterium; assembly: GCA_965207165.1. Lineage (GTDB taxonomy): Bacteria > Pseudomonadota > Gammaproteobacteria > Eutrophobiales > Eutrophobiaceae > JAAXHV01. Next base: position 1,369,909 of record OZ242265.1, read on the forward strand.
GGCGCCACGGTTGCTTCCAACCGTAACGATATCCTGTCGCAATCCGATATTATCCTGCGTATCCGCAAACCTGAAGCGGACGACGCCGGCAAACTGAAACAGGGCTGTATTCATATCAGCTACCTGGATCCTTTTAACGAGGGTGCACTCGTGGATTCACTGGCACAAAGCGGCGTCAGCGCCATCAGCATGGAAATGATCCCGCGCACCACCTTGTCGCAGAAGATGGATGCCCTCAGTTCCCAGGCCAACCTGGCCGGCTACGTCGCCGTGATGATGGCCGCCAACAGCCTGGACCGCCTGCTGCCCATGATGATGACACCCGCCGGCACCATCAAGCCGGCCAAGGTATTCGTCATCGGCGCCGGCGTGGCCGGATTGCAGGCCATCGCCACCGCCAAACGTCTCGGCGCCAGGGTGACGGCCTTCGACACCCGTCCCGTGGTCGCCGAACAGGTACGTTCGGTCGGCGCGAAATTCCTGGAGATAGACCTGGGCGAAACGGGCGAGACCAAAGACGGTTATGCCAGGGAGCTGACCGCGGAACAGATCGAGATACAACGCCAGGGCCAGAAGGCGGCGATCGCCGAGTCCGATATCGTCATCACCACCGCCCAGGTGTTCGGCCGCAAGGCGCCGGTACTGGTCACCCATGACATGGTGGAAGCCATGCAGCCCGGCAGCGTGATAGTCGATATGGCTGCGGAAACCGGCGGCAACGTGGAAGGCTCGGTCGCCGGGCAGGAAGCCGTCGTCAACGGCGTCACCATCATCGGCCAGGGTAACTGGCCCAATTTCGTATCCCGGGATGCAAGCCAGATGTATTCGTCCAACCTCCTGAACATGGTGAGCGAATACTGGGACAAGGAAAACAAGTCCTTTGTCCTCGACCAGGAGAACGAGATCATCAAGGGCTGCCTGATTACCCACGGCGGCGCCATCGTCAACGAAACCATCAAGAACCTGCAACGCTAAGGAGCTAACAATGGAAGCCGTATACCTCACATTCATACTGGTCCTGTCCATATTCCTGGGCTTTGAGTTGATCAGTAAAGTCCCGGCAACCCTGCACACGCCTTTGATGTCCGGGGCCAACGCCATTTCCGGCATCACCCTGGTCGGGGCCCTGACCTCGGCCGGCGCCGGCAGCGCTGAAATGGCAACCATCCTGGGGACACTGGGCGTTACCTTCGCCTCCATCAACGTGGTCGGCGGTTATATGGTGACCAACCGCATGTTGTCCATGTTCAAAAAGAAGGAAGGTGAATAGCAATGGGTAATGAACTGCTGATCAACCTGACGTACGTGGCTGCGGCCATACTGTTCATATTCGGCCTGAAGATGCTGAGTTCGCCGGCCACCGCGCGCAACGGCAACCTGGTATCAGCATGCGGCATGCTGCTCGCCATCGTCGTCACCCTGCTGGATCATTCCATCGTGGATTTCCGCTGGATTATCGTCGGCCTGGTGGTCGGCGGCATGATTGGCGCACTGGCCGCCCGCCTGATTGCCATGACTGCCATGCCGGAAATGGTGGCGCTGCTCAACGGTTTCGGCGGCATCGCCAGCCTGTTCGTCGGCTGGGCCGCGCTGCATTCGGGCGCGGTATCGACCTTTAGCGTCGTGACCATCTTCCTGTCGATCCTGATCGGCGGTTTGACATTCACCGGCAGCCTCATCGCCTACGGCAAATTAAGCGAGGTCATCTCGGGGCGTCCCTACATATTCACCGGGCAACGCATCTTCAACAGCCTGTTGCTCCTCGCCATCATCATCGTCGGCGTGATGTTCTGCATGGATCCGTCGAATACCACCTTGCTGTATGTCCTGATCGGCCTGTCGTTCCTGTTCGGCGTCATGGCGGTCATCCCCATCGGCGGCGCGGACATGCCGGTGGTGATTTCCCTGCTGAACAGCTATTCCGGATTGGCCGCCTGTGCCGCCGGTTTTGCCATCAACAACAACATCCTGATCGTCGCCGGTTCCCTGGTGGGCGCCACCGGCATCATCCTCACCAACATCATGTGCAAGGCCATGAACCGCTCCCTGGCCAACGTGCTGTTCAGCGGATTCGGCGCGGTGAAGACAGCCTTGTCCAAGGTGGAGGGCGAGGTCAAGCCCATCACCCCGGATGACGCCTATTACATCCTCGAAGCGGCCAGCAGTGTCGTCGTCGTGCCGGGTTACGGCATGGCCGTGGCCCAGGCCCAGCACGTGGTCAAGGAACTGCAGGAACTGCTGGAGAAAAACGGCGCAGAAGTCAGCTACGCCATCCACCCGGTGGCGGGCCGTATGCCCGGGCACATGAACGTGCTGCTGGCGGAAGCGGACGTACCCTACGACCTGCTTATCGAGATGGAGGACATCAACCCGCGCATGGAGATGATGGACGTGGCCATCGTCATCGGCGCCAACGACGTGGTCAACCCCGCGGCACGGGAGATGGAAGAGAGTCCCATTTACGGCATGCCCATCATCAACGTGGACTACGCCAGGACGGTATTCGTGCTGAAACGCTCCATGGCGGCCGGTTTTGCCGGTGTCGACAACCCGCTGTTCTTCGGCGAGAACACCCGCATGCTGTTCGGGGACGCCAAGGAATCCATCGGCGCGTTGGTAAGGGAGTTCAGTTCCTGATATTGATTACTGAGATACGCTGATATCAGTTTACTGTAGCTGCTGAATATTGGTTACTCTGAGCTGCTTGTGCGCGCCAGCAGGACTGCAATTGCGATCGTCACCAGCACCATGATGAACAACCACGCGCTTGTGCCGCCTGAATAGAGATAGCCCGCGAGTATGGGTCCGATCATGGACCCGACACCCATCGCAGGCACGGCCAGCACGATATGTCTGCCGTCAGGGTCAACGTCTGCCACGATGGCATACTGGTACCCGTCCGATGCGGACCAGGCCAGCATGAAGGCATAGGCGCCGACGGAGAAGACTATGAAATTATCCGTCAGGCAGAGCAGCAAAACTCCCGCGACCAGCATGATGCTATACACGATATAAGGCGGGAAATTACCGAAACGGTTGCCTGTGATACCCGTGAGCGCGGAACCGATAACGGCAAACAAAAGCGTGATGCCCAGCATCAGGCCTGTGGCCGAGGGGTCAAATTGATTATCAGTCGCAAGGCGTTCCAGGAAGGTCCAGATTGCCGAAGCGCCGATAAAGTAGAATACCAGCGAGGCCAGGGCGAGCCAGACCGGCAGTCTTGTGTTTTCGGCCCCGATTGCGGTGATCGGAGAGGTTTCCTCCTGCTCAGGCAGCCGGCGGCGCGATATGAACGCGAGTACGGGCGCAAACACCAGGATCATCAACACCATCCCGATAACGACCCCGGTAAAACCCAGCCCGGGTATCAGCGTGACCGGCAGGGCAAACAGTAAAATGGCGCCTGCCAGGCACTCGACGGTGAACTTGATGCCAAACCAGCGCGGGGTATTGCGCGTACCGCCTATCAACGTGGTTGAAATGGCGTACAGGGCGCCTGATGCCGCGCCGATTAAAGTCGTAACGGCCAGTTGCAATATAAAGCTGTCGATACGGGCAGCCAGCAACAGGAACAGGACAAGCGACAGGGTTGTCGCCAGTGCTATAGACATGAGCGAAGCGCTTCTGACCCAGAAGAAAGCAGAAATACCTGTGAGGTTAGTACCCAAGAAGAAGGCGCCGGCAATAAAACCTATCTGGCTGTTACTCAGCCCCGTGGAGTCCTGGAGCGGCCCCATATACAAGGGGAAAACATTATAGACAAGACCGCCGATAGACCCGGCAGCGATAGCCGCAAGCAGCAGCGCCAGCTTGATGTCGCGGCCGCGCACGGTTCTTAACTGTTCATTTACAGCCTGTTGAGCTTCCCGGCATTCCCGCGACTATTCCGGCATTCCCGCGCAAGCGGGAAGCATAGTTATAGATTCCCGCTTGCGCGGGAGTCAGATTGATCCGCAGGAATGACGGTGATCCCGCCCATGTAGGGATGCAGGACTTCCGGTATATGGATGCGGCCGTCCCCGTCCTGGAAATTTTCCATGATGGCTATCAGGGTACGGCCTACGGCCAGGCCCGACCCGTTCAGCGTATGCACCAGTTCCGGCTTGCCGGTGGCAGGGTTGCGCCAGCGGGCCCTCATGCGCCTGGCCTGGAAATCCTCGAAATTGCTGCACGAAGATATTTCCCGGTAGCGTCGCTGGCTCGGCAGCCATACCTCCAGGTCGTAGGTCTTGGCAGCCGAGAACCCGAGGTCGCCGCCGCAGAGGGTTACCACCCGGTACGGCAGTTGCAATCGCTGCAGGATGGTTTCGGCGTGATCGGTCAACTCTTCCAGGACCTGGTAGGAGTCATCGGGACGGACAACCTGTACCAGCTCCACCTTTTCAAACTGGTGCTGGCGGATCATGCCCCGGGTATCCTGCCCGTAGGATCCCGCCTCACTGCGAAAACACGGTGAATGGCAAACGTATTTCAGGGGTATCTCCGCATTGCCGAAGATCATGTCCCTGGCGATGTTGGTAACCGGCACCTCCGCAGTGGGAATGAGGTAAAGGTCCTGTTTTTCAACATGAAACTGGTCATCGGCGAACTTGGGCAATTGCCCGGTGCCGAACAGGCTGTCGGGATTCACCAGGTAAGGGACATTAACCTCCAGGTATTCATGTTCATTTACATGTACATCTAACATGAACTGGATCAAGGCCCGGTGCAGACGGGCCAGTGCGCCCTGCATGAGGACGAAACGTGACCCGGCAATCCGGGTAGCTGCTTCGAAATCAAGTAAATTCAGTGCCTCACCCAGCGATGTATGGTCCTTGGGAACAAAATCCATCGGACTTAATACGCCCCAGCGCCGTATTTCCTTGTTATCTTCCTCTTTTGCGCCGGCGGGCACGCTGGAATGGGGGATATTAGGTACTTCGCGCAGCAACTCGTTCAGTTCCTCCTGTATCGCGTCCAGTTCAGCCTGGCGGGACTTCAGTTTCTCACCCAGGGACGCGACCTGCTCCAGCAACGGCTCGATATCCTCCCCCGCGGCTTTTGCCTTGCCTATTTGCTTCGACTGTCGGTTTCGCTTCGCCTGCAGCTTTTCCGTCGACACCTGGACCTTCTTGCGCCGCCACTCCAGGGACTGGAACCGCTCCGTATCCAGCTCATAGCCGCGCCTGGCCAGCGCCTTGCCGACGGCCTCCATATCATTACGTAACAGGTGTGGATCCAGCATGCTTTCTGATTTTAGGTTTATATCGTAATTCTTGATTCCTGCCCTGATCCCTGGTCCCTAACCCCTAATCCCTGACTTTCTTTTCATCCAGTTTTCGCAGGCGGGCCAGTTTCTCCGCTATCTGAATCTCAAGCCCCCGGTTCGCGGGGTAATAATACTGGCGGGCCGTCATACCGTCGGGAAAATAACTCTCTCCGGCCGCATAGGCATCCGGTTCGTCATGGGCGTACCTGTATTCCTTGCCGTAACCCATTTCCTTCATCAGTCCTGAAGGCGCATTACGCAGGTGTAACGGCACATCTGCCGAGGCAGTGGACTTGACATCTTCCAGCGCAGCATTATATGCCTTGTATACCGCGTTACTCTTGGGAGCACAAGCCAGGAAGACTAATGCCTGGGCAATGGCCAGTTCGCCCTCCGGCGTACCCAGCCGTTCCTGCGTCTCCCAGGCATCCAGGGCCAGGCGCAATCCCCTGGGGTCGGCATTCCCTATATCCTCAGAGGCCATGCGCACTACCCTCCTCGCAATATACAGGGGGTCGCAGCCGCCATCAAGCATCCGCGCAAACCAGTACAGGGCCGCATCCGGCGCCGAGCCGCGTACGGATTTGTGCAATGCGGATATCTGTTCGTAAAACATATCGCCGCCCTTGTCGAAGCGGCGGTAACTCGAACCGCTTATCACATCCTGCACCAGTGCGCCGGTTATGCCGTCGGCGGCGGCCAGATCGGCGGCAATCTCCAGCAGGTTCAGGGCGCGCCTGGCATCGCCGTCGGCACTCTCTACCAGCAGTTCCAGCGCCTCGCCGGTGATTTGCAGGTTTTTGTCACCCAGACCCCGCTCGCAATCCTGCAGGCCCTGTTCAACAACCCTGCGAACAGCTTCTGTCGCCAGCGGCTTCAGGACGTAAACGCGCACCCTCGACAACAAGGCGTTATTCAGTTCAAATGACGGGTTCTCAGTCGTGGCCCCGACAAACGTGATGGTGCCGTTTTCCACGTGCGGCAGGAACGCATCCTGCTGTGACTTGTTGAAACGGTGCGCCTCGTCGACAAACAATACGGTATCCCTGTCGTATACGTCCCGGTACTGGCGCGCCTTGTCGATAGCCTCCCTGATCTCCTTTACCCCGCCCAATACCGCCGAGATGGTGAGGAACTGGGCATTGCACGAGGTGGATATGATACGGGCCAGGGTCGTCTTGCCCGTGCCCGGTGCGCCCCAGAATACCATGGAATGCAACTGGCCTCTCTCGATGGCCAGGCGCAACGGCTTGTCCGGTCCGATCAGGTGTTCCTGTCCGGCAAAATCGGCCAGGGTCCCGGGACGCATACGGTCCGCCAGCGGCCGGTATTCATTGGTTTCAGAGGTCACGGGAGAGCGGGGTTGGTAGCCTGCCTGGCATCGATGACGTCAATGTTGTCGGCAGGCGTAAACCGGAACAGATCCCGCTTCAAGTCCGGGTTGCGCCGGGTGTTCTCAAAGGAAATCAACAGTGTCTGCCCCAGGCTGTCAAACAGTATCATGCCGGAAAGCTCTGCACCGGCGAATGCCAGCCGCAGGGCGCGGTACTGTGCTTCGATGTTTCGGGGCGTCAATTCCAGCCAGGCGAGTCCGGTCTCGTCCTCAAGTTCATGAACCACGTAATGTTCGTCAATACTGTAACGGCCGCTGAAAATCAGCGCGGGAGTATCTTCGACGGCTTCGGATGCATCGCTGATGGTAACCTGTTCCAGGTCTTCCTCGTACACCCAGAGGGACTTGCCGTCACTGATGATCTCCTGTGTATAAGGCTCGCGGTAAGACCAGGAGAACATGCCGGGACGGCGCAACAGCACGGAGCCTTTGCTCGTCTCCAGCACCTCACCGGATGAATCGATCAACTGTTGTTCAAAATCGCCCGAAAACGTTTCCAGGCCCTCGAGAAATACATCCAGCGAATTTTTTTCAGAGTTTACGGCAAATACCTGAAACGCGACCGGAATCATCGCGCATACCAGCAGATGGATAAAAAACTTCGTTATAAACACGTCATCTCCGACAGGTTCAGGTAAGCCTTGCAAGACTATCATCCGCAGGGAAAGCGGATGGTAAGCGTACAGGGATGTATTAACAGCGGGTCTTGCAAGGCTTACCTGAACCTGTGCCGTGATATATGTGTCTTTATCAGTTTCATGTTATATCAGTCCACAGGCGGCGGTGGCCCCGCAAGTATCTCCCGGCTGCCGTTGGCTTCCAGGGGACCTACCAGGCCGCTTGCTTCCATCTCTTCAACGATCCTGGCGGCGCGGTTGTAACCTATCTTGAGCCTGCGCTGGATATAGGAAATGGACGTCTTGCGGGTTTCCGTCACAATCCGGACGGCCTCGTCGTAGAGCGGGTCGGCATCATCGGAGACAGGCTCCAGGCCCGGAATGGACGCGACGTCGCCGCCGCCCTGGTCCAGGGTGATATCATTAATGTAGTTCGGACCGCCGCGACTCTTGATATCCTTGACAACCTTGTGTACCTCATGGTCATCAACAAACGCTCCGTGCACCCTTATCGGCACACTGGTGCCGGGCGGCAGGAACAGCATGTCCCCGTGTCCAAGCAGGTTTTCCGCCCCCATCTGGTCCAGGATGGTCCGGGAGTCGACCTTGGAAGAGACCTGGAATGCAATCCGGCAGGGAATGTTGGCCTTGATCAGGCCCGTAATGACATCTACTGACGGGCGTTGCGTAGCCAGGATCAGGTGTACACCGGCAGCCCGGGCTTTCTGCGCCAGACGGGCGATCAATTCCTCCACTTTTTTACCCACGGTCATCATCATGTCCGCCAGTTCATCGATGAGGATGACAATGTAGGGAAGCTCCTCCAGTTCCGGCGCTTCATCCTCGTCATTGACGGGTATAAAAAACGGATCCGTAAGCGGCTGACTCCGGCTTCTGGCTTCTTCAAGTTTCTTGTTATAACCGTTGATATTTCTTACCCCCAGCGCCGCCATCAATTGATAACGGCGTTCCATTTCCGCCACACACCAGCGCAAGGAGTTTGCCGCTTCTTTCATATCCGTAACTACCGGCGTCAATAAATGGGGTATGCCCTCGTAAACGGACAGTTCGAGCATCTTCGGATCGATCATGATCAAGCGGATTTTACGGGGGGGAGACTTGTACAGCAGGCTCAGGACCATGGCGTTAATGGCTACGGATTTGCCCGAACCGGTTGTGCCGGCAACCAGCAGGTGCGGCATGCGGCTCAGGTCCATGACAACGGGGTGGCCGCTGATGTCTTTCCCCAATCCCAGCGCCGTAGGCGAATTGACTTCCTCATACTCCTTGGAACTCAATATCTCGCTCAGGGTGACCAGTTCGCGGGTCGAGTTGGGTATTTCCAGTCCAATGACGGATTTCCCGGGAATCACGTCAACGACGCGCACGCTGACCACCAGCAACGAGCGGGCCAGGTCCTTCGACAGGTTGCTGATCTGGCTGCCTTTCACACCCGGCGCCGGTTGCAGTTCGAAGCGGGTGATGACCGGACCGGGGTGGACAGCAACCACTTCCACCTGGATGTTGAAATCAAGCAGTTTCAACTCCACCTGGCGCGACATGGCCTCAAGATCCGACTCCGAATAGCTGCCCTGTGACGGCTTGGGCGGGTCCAGCAATCCCAGCGGCGGCAGCGCTGAATCAGGCGATGGCTCAAACAAGGGCGCCTGTTTTTCCGCCTCGGCGCGGCCGCTGCTCTCCACTTTGGCAATTACCGGTTCAATACGCGGCGGCGCTCTGTTCCTGTCTTTCTGCTGTTGTTTCCGAACCAGGCTTACCCTTTCCTTCTTTACCTGCAAAGACTGAATATATTGCATTAACTTATTCGAATAAATCATTAATTTACCGAATATTCTTATTGTAATATAACCAGTCCTCTCGATCAGCCACAGCCATGACAGTTCGGCATACAAGGTGACGCCCACCAGCAGCGCGGCCAGCATAAGCAGCGTACTGCCGGAAAAACCGAACACGTCGTACAACAATGAGCCCAGGGCTATCCCCAGGATCCCGCCGGCGTTGCTGGCCTCCCCGGCCGTATGCGCCGGCAACTCCGCTCCCCCCTGCATATGCATCCAGGCCAACGCGCACAGGCCGCAATACAGCAGGATTAAACCGGTAAATCTGGCCGCCACTACGCTCACCATATGGTTGACGGACAGTTCACCCCGGCGCGACGTGAAAACACGCCAGCCGTCCAGGATCAAAACAAGCGGGAACAGGTAACCCGGGTAACCGAAAACATAAAGCAGGATGTTGGCAACGTACGCCCCGACAATTCCGCCGCCGTTGTGGATTTCATCGACACTGACCGCCTGGGACCAGCCCGGGTCGGAAGGATGGTAAGTAATTAACGACAGGGCGACAAACAGCGCACCCGCCGCCTTGAAAATGAAGCCGATTTCCTTCAGGTAGCGTACCACCTGGCGGCCTGGAGTGGTGCCGTTTTTGTTTCTTTTCGAGGCGTGTTTCACACTGTACCCGGTAAAATCATCACCCGGGAATAGTATGATTTATTGCGAAAAAATGGAAGGACAGTTTCCCCTGCTTCCTTTTTTTTGCCGGGAAGACGGCTGTATTGCGAATATTTAATGAATTTAGGCATATATTTAGCCTGTTTGATTGCAATGACGGCGCAAAAAAGATAAAGTACGCCCCGAAATTTACAATTCAAACCGAGGGGAAGATTAGTGAAGACGTTACCGGTAACCGAAAACATCAGTAATCGGGCTAAAACAAATTCGAAGAGATATACGCTGGCGGCAATCCTGGCACTGCCGTTTATGATACAGCCGGGTGGTTTCACCCACGCACAGGAAAGCGGTATCGACGCCCTGATGGAAGAAATCAGAGTGACAGCCAGGAAACGTGAAGAAGGCTTACAGGATACCCCTATCGCGGTATCCGTGTTCAGCGGCGAGAGCCTGGAAGCACGCGGGGTGCAAAGGATCGATGAAATCGCCGGGCTGACACCCAACATGTCTTTCGACAATATCAACACCAACGGCGGCGGCGGCAACAGCGCGGCCGTGTTCCTGCGCGGTGTCGGACAACGGGACTTCCTGCCTTCCGCGGACCCGGGTGTGGGCATCTACGTGGACGGCGTCTATTACGCCCGCAGCGTCGGTTCGGTGCTGGACATTATCGATATTGACCGTGTCGAAGTCCTGCGCGGTCCCCAGGGCACCCTGTTCGGCCGCAACACCACGGGCGGCGCCATATCCATACATACCCAGAAACCCCATGAGGAATTTGAAGGCAAGGTGCGGGTGAGAGTGGGCATCGACGACCGGCTTGACGTACTCGGCAAGGTCAATGTCCCGATCAGTGACAAGGTGTTCATGAACGCTACCGTCGCCAAGTTTGACCAGGACGGTTTCGTGGTGAACCCCATCAACGGGATGGATACCGGGGATGACGATACCTTTGCCGTTCGCAGCGCCTTGCGTATGCAGCTAAACAACAACGTCGAGATTAATTTCAGCGGCGACTACTCCCGTGACCGGGAAAACGGCCAGGCCCGTGTGATTACACAAAATCCCAACCGCGTCGTGGACCTGACGCCCGGGGCAAATATTTTCACGCACAATGTCTTACTGGGCGCCAATTCGCCATTTCATCCTGCGAGTGGCGGCCCCGGGCTGGGTGGCCCGGCTGGTTTCGGCAACCCCGGTACGCCTTTCCCCAGGGGATTCAGTAATTGCGACGCCACACCTGTGAATATCGCGGGGACCCACCCGGATTGCGCCAACGCCAACACCATCGCCCTGAATCAGAATACCAGCACCATGCCGACCTACTCCAATCACGATATCTATGGTTTCTCGGGTACGGTTGACTGGCAGCTCACGGACAACCTGCAAATCAAGTCTGTCACCGCCTACCGTAACGTCGACAGTGAATTCGCCCACGATGGCGACAGCACCCCTTTCTTCCTGTCCTGGGTAAGGGATGAGATTTACACGCAGGAGCAGTTTACCCAGGAAATACAGTTGCTGGGTACGGCTGTCAACGACCGCCTGCAATGGATCGTAGGGGGCTTCTATTTCACGGAAGACGGCAACAATTACAACCCGGTGGATTTTGCCGGGATTGACATTGAGAGCGGCGCAAAGTTCGACCATGAGAGTATCGCCGGCTTTGCCCAGGGTACGTTTGACGTAACGGACAAGCTGCATATTACCGCCGGTATACGCTACACCGACGATACCAAGGATTTCATCGTCACCAGTGACGGCATGCAGAGTACACCCGGCGTTCACTTTCCCATGGGTAACAGTGGCGTTGTGAATATTCAATCCGCGGTTCCGGTAATTGCCCCCACCGGAATTCTGGTGAAGCTGATTGCCGACGGCACCACTACCCTGAAGGCCGACGACTGGACCCCCATGGCCAATGTTTCCTACGACTGGAACGACAGCTTGATGACCTACTTCACCTACTCGGAAGGGTTCAAGAGCGGCGGCGTACAGCAGCGTAATGCCGGTGTATTCGGCGCCGCGGCGCCCACCTACGACCCGGAATTTGTTGAATCTTTCGAAGTCGGTTTCAAATATAACCACCCGAACGGAAACTTTGTCCTGAACGTGGCCGCCTTCTATGCCGATTACACGGACATTCAACTGGAAACCCTGGCGCCCGAAGGTATCGCCCCGCAGCTTGATAATGCCGGTGAGGGCGAGATCAAGGGATTTGAACTGGAATCACGGTGGTCGCCGCTTGACACCTTGTTCATTGAAGTGGCCCTCGGCCATCTCGATGCGGTGATCACGAAATCCGACCCCTCGGTATTCAACTCCGGAGGCCCTGCCAAGGGCGACAGGTTGCCGCAGGTGCCGCGCTGGTCGCTGTCCTCCTCACTCATCAAGGAGTTCGGCCTCGGCGATATGGGTACGCTTATCGCACGGCTGGATTACAACTACCGGACCAAGGTGTTCTTTGCCCCGGATAACGACCCTGGCAGCGTGATGCAGTCCCATGGCCTGATGAATGCCAGCCTCGGCTGGGACAGCGCCAACGACAAATATTCGCTTATCTTCCATGCGAATAATATCTTCGACAAGCGCCGCACCATCTACACGGAGCTTTCGGGGTCGGCGCGCACGCAGAACGACGTCCTGGCCCGGGATTTTGCCTGGTACCTGACCGGCGAATACCGCTTCTAGATTCTTAATCCGGGGGCGGACTTTGGTCCGTCCCCCTCCCTTTTGCAGTTGGATCGGTACCGGCAAGAACATGCCTGGTTGCCGGGTATGCAGTCTATCCAGGTACAACTACGGCAAGGCGCTGAAATCAAAACTACGGGAAATGGATAAGGACTATGAATAGCAAAACAGTCAGTCACCAACACTGGAACGTCGGGGGCTCTGCGCGCATGTCTGCGCCGGCCATGCACATGGAACCGAGTGTTCTCACCGATGAACCGTATTACGAACCCATAGCGGATGAGATCTCCGTCTTTGCCGCGGCATACCGGAACCAGTTGCCGGTGCTGCTCAAAGGGCCTACCGGCTGCGGCAAGACCCGGTTCATCGAATATATGGCCTGGTATCTGCAGCGTCCGATGGTCACTGTTGCATGCCATGACGACCTCACGGCATCGGACCTGGTCGGCCGTTACCTGATCAAGGACGGCGAGACGGTCTGGGTCGACGGCCCGCTGACCTCCGCGGTGCGCAACGGCAGCATTTGCTATCTCGACGAGATCGTCGAAGCGCGCAAGGATACCTCTGTCGTCATCCATCCCCTGTGCGACGACCGGCGCCTGTTGCCCATCGAGAAACTCGGCGAGTTGCTGCCCGCCCCACCGGAATTCTGCCTGGCAATCTCGTATAACCCCGGTTATCAAAGCGTGTTGAAGGACCTTAAGCAAAGCACGCGCCAGCGCTTCGTCGCCCTGGAGTTCAATTATCCGGAGGCTGACCTGGAGCAGACGATCATCGAGAAGGAAACCGGTATCGAAGCGGCCACCGCGCAGCAACTGGTCAGGTTCGGTTCGATGACGCGCAACCTCAAAGGCAACGGACTGGATGAAGGCGCAAGCACGCGCTTACTGGTCAATGCGGCCAGGCTCATGTGCGAAGGCATCGCCTCCGTGGTCGCAACCGACACGGCTATCGCCCAGGCCCTGACCGACGACGAAGACACGCTGCAGGCAATACACGAACTCAGCCGGTCCGTGTTCTAGATTCGGCGCGCCTCCAGATGAGCGAGGAAGCGACACAGAACTTCCTGAACCGTATTCGTATCCGGAAGGACCTGGAGCGATTCACCGGGGGCGCGGTCGAGCGCTATTCCCGAATCGATGAGTTGATAGCGCAGATTGCCGCACTGGACCGGGCACACCAGGATTTCATCTACGAGTGGTCGGAGATAATCGCGCATTCGAATAACGAACTCGCTGCCCAATTTATCGCAATGGCTCCGGATGCGTTCCGCAAGCTGGGCCGCGACGGCGTCCTCGACTGGGTCAACCACGCCATGACGGCGTTCGATAACCGCGGCCTCGGCTCTGCAATCGAGATACTCAAAGGTGTCGGTGCCTTCGCTGCCGATTACGCCGAGCGCTCCGTGCGCTGCGAATTCGATGACGCCGGCAGCTTCCTGCGGCATTTCGTGCGTGGTCTGGGGGGACGCGAACTGCGTATCGCCAGTGACCACTCCACGTTCACCGACACGGAATCGCTGTTTCTGCCGGACGCATTCGGCATATTCCCCGTTGTCGAAGACAACTTCGCGCTGTATAAACTGACGGCCACCCACCTGTGGGCGCAAACCTGGTACGGGACCTGGCGCTACCAGGTCGTGGAAAAACTGATCCGGCATTTTCCAACCGGGGACGCCATACCGGTTTTCAATCGGCTTGAGTGCCTGCGACTCGATGCATGCGTGGCGCGCGATTTTCCCGGGTTGTACCGTGAATTCGAGGCCCTTGGGCACAAGGATGCGGACGCCGCCGCACAGTGGGCGCAGTGGCGTGCGCGCGCCGCTGCGCTCCTCGAACCCGGCGCGACGGCCGAAGACTCGCTACGCTTGATAGACGAGTTCACGGAACTGCCCCTGCCCCCCCTCAAGCATTACCAGGGAGAGATGTTCCCCGGCAAAGTGCGCGAGGCCATGTACGCGCGCATCGATCGCGAAAAGACCCGGTTCCAACGTGCGTTGCAGGCGTTGCGCGACGGTCAGGATGCGGCCCCCGGCGGCGACGATGCGGACGAGTCGCCGAAGCAGATGATTGAGTTCACGATGAGCGAAGGCGGGGAACAGAACGCCGGGCTCAACGTTGAGTTGACCATGGATGGCGAGGCCGTCAACGTTCCCGAGCACGTGCAGGAGCTCATCGGCTCGATCATGGCGGATTTCGGCGAAATTCCCGAGCAGCACCTGCAGCCGATAGACCTCGGCGATTACAACGATGAGCTGCAACCACAAGCCGGGAGTACCGGCAGTGATAACGAAACCGATGCGAACTTGCCAGGGTCGTTCAAGTACGACGAATGGGATTATGTACGGCAACGCTTTCGGGACGGATTCTGCACCCTGAGCGAACTCGCGGTGACTCCGGGCGATGAATCGTTCGTTGATGAAACCCTGGACAAACATCGCGGTTTGCTGAAATCGATCAAGAAGACGTTCGAGGCGGTATTGGGTGAGTCGCGCTTACAGCGGCGCCAATCGGACGGCGATGACATCGATCTCGATGCCGTCATCGAGGCTTATGCCGATGTCGCGCACGGCCGGGAAATGAGCGAGTACCTGTACACGCGCTACCGCAACCAGGAGCGTAATATCGCGGTCATGTTCATGGTCGATATGAGTGGCTCGACGCTCGGATGGGTCAACGACGCCGAGCGTGAGGCATTGGTGTTGCTCTGCGAGGCTCTGGAAATGCTGGGCGATCGCTATGCCATCTACGGATTTTCCGGGCGCACCAACAAGCGTTGCGAGGTGTATCGCATCAAGGATTTCGAACAGGCCTACGATCTGCAGGTACGGCAACGGATCAGCGGGATCCGGCCGAAGGCGTACACGCGCATGGGCGCGCCGATCCGCCATCTCGGCCAACTGCTCCATCTGACCAGCGCCCGCACCAAATTGCTGATCACGCTGTCGGACGGGCGGCCCGAGGATTACGGCGGTTACAAGGGCAAATACGGCATCGAGGATACCAGGCACGCCTTGCTCGAAATGAAACAGAGCGGCATCCACGCGTTCTGCATCACCATCGACAACGAGGCGCAGGAGTATTTGCCGCACATGTACGGCGCCGCGAACTACGCGGTGATCGATGAGGTGCACAAGCTTCCTCATAAAGTCGCCGACATCTACCGCCGGCTGACGACGTAATGTAACGTTCGAATTCAGCCACCATAAAACCCTCACTTGCTAGTGTCTGCCGGCGTCGTGGTGTAATCGCACCGCCGGGTAATTATTTATTCGCTCTGGTACCATAAACGGTATATGCTTACTGCACGACCCACAAAAAAAATTCTGATCGAACACCCAAAGGTAATGATCTCATCGCTGGCTCGAGGTCCCCGTTTTGACTGACCGGATATGAACATTGCGATACACATGAAACGAGCCGGGAGTGCTTTCCCGGAGTATCCTGCTATCGCAAAAGGCTCGACGGTTTTGCGGACCTACAATGAAGTGGCGGAACGCGTATCCCGCCTCGCCTCCGCATTGACCGGGCACTTCAGACTTGAGCAGGGAGACCGTGTCGCCTTGACGATGTGCAATTGTCCGGAATACCTGGAGATCCTGTATGCGTGCTGGCATGCAGGACTGGTCGCGGTACCGGTCAATGCCAAACTTCACCAGAACGAATTCTCTTACATCCTGGAAAACAGCCAGGCAAAGATCTGTTTTGCCACACACGATCTCGTCGAGACCATAGCGCCACTTGCGGGGGAAACGCTCGAAGCTGTCGTTGACGTTTCCGCTCAGGATTACCGGCAGTTACTTGAATGTGATCCGTTACCCATGGTGTCCCGCGCACCACGGGATCCCGCCTGGTTGTTTTATACCAGCGGCACTACGGGCAAACCAAAGGGTGCGGTACTCAGTCATCGCAACCTGCTTGCCAGTTCGTTTTGTTATTTTGCGGATGTCGACCAGGAATCGCCCTGGCGGACAATCCTGCACGCAGCACCCATGAGCCACGGTTCAGGTGTTTATGCACTCGCCCATGTCATGCAGGCAAGTTGTCACGTGATCCCGGAAACCGGTGGATTTGATGTTGAAGAGATTTATCACTTGATCGAATCCTGGCCTGCCGCGGTATTTTTTGCAGCCCCGACCATGGTGAAACGGCTGCTGGATCACCAGGCCGATACCGACACCACCAACCTGAAAACCATTATCTATGGCGGCGGCCCCATGTACCTGGAGGATTGTCTTGCCGGACTGGAACGATACGGACCAAAGCTCGCGCAACTGTACGGCCAGGGGGAAAGCCCCATGACTATTACCGCCTTGAGTTCGCGCATACATGCAGAGAAAGATCATCCCCGCTGGCGCCGGAGGCTTTCCTCGGTGGGCACGCCGCAGAGTGCGGTCCAGGTACGTGTCGCCAACCCGGACGGGGACTGGCTTCCCACGGGGGAAGTGGGAGAGGTGCTGGTGCAGGGAGAAACCGTTATGAACGGATACTGGCGTAATCCGGACGCGAGTGCGGAGACCTTGCGCAACGGCTGGTTGCACACGGGTGATTACGGCTGTTTTGACGAGGAAGGATTCCTGACCCTGAAGGATCGCTCAAACGACCTGATCATCTCCGGCGGAACGAATATCTATCCGCGTGAGGTGGAAGAAGTCCTGATCAAGCATCCTGACGTGTCGGAAGTAGCGGTTATCGGACGGCCCGATCGCGAATGGGGTGAGGTTGTCGTTGCCTACGTGGTGACATCGACGGACGGGGAAATTGATGAAACGTGCTTCGATAGTTTCTGCATCGAAAATATCGCGCGCTTCAAGCGCCCCAGGTTTTATCGTGCGGTGGACAGTCTGCCCAAAAGCAGCTACGGTAAGGTGCTGAAGACAAAACTGCGGGAAATGGACCAGGAGTATGAATAGCAAAACGATCAGCAAGCGCAGCGCAGAGACTCTCGAAGCATTTGAAGCGCTCATCCTCGCCGAGGGGTTCTCGCAGCTCAACGTCTCCGAGATCGCGGCGCGTCTCAAGTGCTCGAAACGCACCCTCTATGAGCTTGCCCCGAGCAAGAAGGCGCTGGTGCTGAAGGCGCTGGACAACTTTTTCAACCGCATCAGGCAGGAAGCCGACCATATGACCGATAACGCCCTGGATCCGGAACGCCAGGTCTACGAGTACCTCGAGGTTGGCGCGCGCGCCGCCGAGCAGTTGAGCCAGGCCGTGGTCGCCGACATCCACGAATGGGAGCCGGCTCGAACGCTTTGGCGGGAGCACATAAGCCTGCGTATCGACGGCATGTGCCGGATTATCGAAAACGGTGTCAAGGCCGGCGTGTTCCGGGAGGTGCTGCCGGCGTTCGTCGCCGAAATCGTGTTCGCCAGCATCAACCGGTTACGCGAGCCAGACTTCACCGATTCCACGGGGCTGACGATATCGGAGGCATTCCACGATCTCTACGAAATGCTGCTGCACTCGCTCCTGCACCACAGCACGCCTGCTCTCCCGGCGAGTCAGCATTGGCGGGGGCTGCGCGATCCAAGGGCCGGGCGGCAATCCGCCACACCTCGCCGTCCCTGAACACAACGCATTAAACAGGTCTTCGACACCTGCCCGGCCTGCAGCGGGATGGTTTACGAACTATATGCGATCCGGCCCTAGCCGGTGTTTGCCGCTTGAATAGCCGACCAGATCCTTGCGGGTGTTGCCGGCATTGAAAGGTCGGTGACACCGGCGGGTTTGAGCGCGTCGATGACGGCATTCATGACGGTAACCGGCGCACCAATGGTTCCCCCCTCGCCGGCGCCCTTGGCGCCCAGTGGATTTGATATCGAGACCGTATCCAGTTCCGAAACATCGAATGCCGGCAGATCATCCGCGCGCGGCATCGCGTAATCGAGGAAGGACGCGCTCAACGGCTGGCCGGAATCGGCATCGTATACAGCGTCTTCGAGAAGCGCCTGGCCAATACCTTGGGCAAGGCCGCCGACAACCTGGCCGCGTACGACCATCGGATTGATCACCAGGCCGAAATCATCGCAGACGGTGTAACGATCGATCCTTGTCTCGCCGGTCTCCGGATCGATTTCGACCTCGCAAATGTGGCAGCCGGCAGGAAAAGTGAAGTTCGGCGGGTCGAAAAAAGTGGTTTCTTCAAGCCCGGGCTCGAGCTGATCCATCGGATAGTTCCCCGGAACATACGCGGTGCGTGCAATTTCCTTGAATGACAAGCTGTGGACCGCATCCTTGTGTTTGAAAAACCCGTCGACGAATTCGATGTCGTCGGCCGCACATTCAAGCATATGTGCCGCGATCTTTTTGCCCTTGGCGATGACTTTCTCCGTGCTTAACAGCACCGCGCTGCCGCCTGCGCTGATTGAGCGCGATGCGTATGTGCCTATGCCGAACGGCAGTTGGTTGGTATCACCGTGGACTATTTCGATCTCGTCCAGGGGCAGGCCAAGCTGATCCGAGACAATCTGGGCAAACGTCGTCTCGTGACTCTGTCCGTGGCTGTGTGCGCCGGTAAGGACGCGCACCGATCCATCCGGGTTTACCCGGACCGTCGAAACCTCGAAAAAAGCGTGTCCCGAGCCGAAAGCAATCGCCGCCTGGGATGGCGCCGCGCCGGCTTGCTCGGTATACACGATCAGGCCTAATCCACGCAGCTTGCCGGTGGCCTGTGATGCCGCCTTGCGTGCGTCGTACCCTTCCAGGTCCGCGTTTTCCAATGCGCGGTCGACGCATTCATCGTACGCGCCTTCGGTATAAACGAGTCCCAGGGGCGTCTGGTACGGGAACTCCGCCGGCGGAATGAAATTGCGCCGCCTGATCTCGATGCGATCGATGCCGGTCGCTTCCGCAGCGATATCGACCAGCCGTTCCACCAGGTACGTTGCTTCCGGGCGTCCGGCCCCGCGGTATGCGTCCACCGGCACCGTATTCGTCATTATGCCGCGCACTCGTATCGTCATAGCCGGGATCTTGTACACACCCGAAATCATGGTGGCGTAGAAAACGGTCGGAATGGCGGCGCCGTATTGCGACAGCCCGGCGCCCAGGTTGGCGTCAGTATCGACACGCAGGGCCAGAAACTTTCCTTCAGAATCCAGCGCCAGGCTTGCATGGGTTACATGGTCGCGGCTGTGGGCATCGGAAACGAAGGCTTCGCTGCGTTCGCCCACCCATTTCACCGGCCGGCCCAGGGCCCTGGCTGCAAACAAGGCAACCAGGTCCTCCGAGTACTGGTAAATCTTGGAGCCGAAACCACCGCCGACGTCGTCCGAAACGATACGGAGCCTGGATTCCGGTACCGGCAACGAATTTGTGCAGGTCCAGGTCCGCAGAAGATGTGGATTCTGGCACGACGCATGAAGCGTATATTCATCGTTGTTCGCATCATGGACGGCGATCACAGCGCGCGGTTCGAGCGCATTGGCCACCAGGCGGTTCTGGACGATGTCGGTCTCCACGGTTTGAGCTGCCGACGCGAATGCCTCGTCTACCGCGCCGGTATCGCCGATGATCCACTCGAAGCATTGGTTGGCAGGGATGTGGTCCCAGACCTTCGGGGCATTCTCAGCGGTCGCGTCGGTTATGTTCACAACGGCAGGCAGTTCCTCGAGATCGAGTTCGACCAGTTCGGCTGCGTCTTTCGCAAGAAGACCCGATTCAGCAACCACGGCCGCCACCGGCTGCCCGACATAGCGGGTGCGCCCACGCGCCAACGCTTCACGGGGGGCGTCATGCATTGGCGATCCGTCAGGGTTGTACATGATCCAGCCCGCCTGCATATCGCCTATCCCGCCGGCATCGAGATCCGCGGCAGTATAGACCGCGACAACGCCTTGCGCGGCCCGCGCCGCCGACGTGTCGATGTTAAGTATCCGGGCATGTGCGGTTTGCGCGCGCACGATATAAAGATACGCCTGTCCGGCATACTCGACATCGCTCGTGTATCTCCCCGCGCCCGTGATAAAACGCCGGTCTTCCTTACGCCGTACGGATTTTCCAATCTCGGTCATTGCTCTACCCCTTCACACCCGGTGATGCCCACTATGACGCCCTTCGATCGAAGCGCCGCCATGCCATGCTATTCGTCGAGCTCGAACATGAGCAGAACATTCCCGGGCATCGCGAACTGCGCATAGTCGTTGCCGGATGTCAGGAACAACCTGTTGTTCACGATGACCGGCCCGCCGTAGCCCAGGCCGCCGCCGTAGCCCTTGATACCGTTGACGGTTTCATAGTCGATCGCCGTATCGAAGCTCCACACCAGTTCCCCGGTCGCCTTGTTATAGGCGCGCAACAGGCCGTCGGCGGAGCCCGTGAAAACGATGTCGTTCGACACGGTACTGGGCAGGCCGAAGGCATTGCTGCACGGCGGCGCCGGCTTACCTTCACAGTCGGGAGTCATTTTCTCGACGCGCCATACTTGTTCACCGGTCACGAGATCGACCGCGCTAAACGAGCCATCCGCCAGCATGTCCGCATCCATATCCTGGACGGGGACGTAAGCATTCGTGCCGTCACTGGAAAAACCCCACTGGATGCCGCCGACTTCCCCCCCTCTGCCGAGGCGGGTCTGCCACAGGACTTCCCCTTCAGCGTCCGGATCCAGCGCGTAAAGCATGCCGTCCTTGGATCCGGCCATGAGGACTTCCTTACCGTCCGCTCGTTCCACCAGTATCACGGGCGCCACGATATCCCGGTCACCCTGCCCCTTCGGGTTCAGGGGCGAGCAGGTTTTCCGCTCGGCATCGACCCAGGCTTCGCAGCCCAGGTGGTAGACGTCCTGGCCGCCGAACTGTTCAGGTGCCAGTCCCCTGACCCAGACCTTGGCGCCCGTTTTCATATCGAGCGCGATCACGGCGTCGGATTCGGGAATGACCGGCTCGGTCTGCTGGTTGGCGGTCGGCACGTACAGCAGGCCGCGCTTGTCGTCGACCGTGATCGCCGAGAATACCGTGACGCCGGAGGGGCCGTAGCGGTTCACGCCGTTTGGCGTCAAGCCTACAAACTCGGACCTCTCGTCGATGGTATAGGTCTTCCACTTGCGCTCACCGGTATGCAGGTCAAAGGCGGAGATTGAGCCGCGTGTCGTACAGCACGGGAATTCCAGGGTCCGGCCACCCATGTTGAGCACTTCCTGGTAGTTGGATATGGGCACGTAGACGACGCCGTCGTGCACCGTAATATTACCCGACACGCGGGAGGTCGGCGTCCAGTCCACTTTCTGGCGCCAGAGCAGCCGGCCTGTTTCCGCGTCCACTGCGTAGGCATTCGCCCCGGTATCGCCGAATACCGCGACACCATCGCGCACGGTGACGTTCGATCGGATGCGGAATTCAGCCTCGAACGCCCAGTGCGTGCATCCGCTGTCCGCATCGAACGAGTAGACCCAGTGATTGAGACTGCCCACGTACACGCGGTCGCCGACGACGGCGACCTTGTGCCCGCCGCTGACGAACGAATGGACCTGCGGAAATCCCACGGCCCACTTGAGCTTGAGGTTTTTCACGCTGGCGGCGGTGAGCTTTGAATTGGTCGCATTGGCATGGAAGCGGTTGTCCTTGGACCACCCTGGCCAGTCATGTTCGGCATCGGTCACCAGCGGCGTTTTGTCCTCGCACATCTTTGAACCGTGGCCGCGCGGGTCCCTTTCCTCGTCCGTTTTGAAACTGGTGACGAACTTGGCCAGTTCCCATCGCTCAAAATCGTCCAGGCCGTTGGCGAACTCCATCATAACGCCCCAGGTCAACTCCTTGTGCGCCTCTTCCGGGGTCAGGTTCGACATCTGTTCTATGGTCGGCGAGAAAAAGGCGCGTGAGTGGCATTCAGCGCAACGCTGGGCGTAAATCACGGCAGCGTTCGGCTCCCCCGACGGTCTGTTGAGCACGTTAAACTTGGTTCCGGGAGGCGGCGGAGGGGCCGCTTCCATATCGGTTGCCCCCGACGTTGCCGGGAAGAGGTAGCCAAACAGGGTTAACAGGGTTAACAGGTGTAACAGGTGCCGATTGCTCATGACGTTCTATCTCCCGGTTGCGTACATTGTAATGCCGACCTCCAGGGTCGTGCCGTAAGCATATAACGTTTTTGGTACCATATCTAGAAAAAAATTACCCGATAGTGCGATCATGCCGCGCTGGAAGCGCACCGGCGCTGAACATCGATGAGGCGTTCCCATAGCCGTTTATGATACGTCCGGACGGTTTGGTACTTTCTTTAAATATTTCGTACCAAAAACGGTTGTATTCCCCGCCGTTTGTGCTATATTCTGATGGACTGGTACTAATTTTATTGTTTTGGTACCATATCGTCGGTAGGGACCAAATCACTTTTTGCCGTTCGGAATTAACATAGAGGGGTAGCTGACCATGTATCAACAGACATCCGGGCAAAAGCGTCCGAAATCCGTAACGCTCATCTCAATCCTTGCAGCGACTTTATTGCTGACCGGCATGAACGCCGCTGCGCAGGTGCTGGAAGAGATTGTCGTCACCGCGCAAAAACGCGCGCAGAACATCCAGGACGTCGGTATCGCCATCACCGCCTTGACGGGCAATCAGATTCGCCAACTCGGCATGCAGGATACAACCTGGGTACCCGACATGGCGCCCGGCGTGCAGCTCGTGCAGCCCAACTCCCGCCAGTCATACGGTTTCTCCGTGCGCGGCGTCCTCCAGGTCGATTTCGCCGATCACCAGGAGCACCCGACCGCGGTCTATGTCGACGAGGCCTACGTCAGCCAGGCCTCCGCTTCGGGTTTCCAGCTGTTCGACCTGGAGCAGGTCGAAATCCTGCGCGGGCCGCAGGGCACGCTGTGGGGCAGGAACGCTACCGGTGGCGCCATATCGTTCACCACCAACAAGCCGACACAGGAATTCGAGGCGTACGCCGAAGCCAAGTACGGCAGGTTCGATAACGTGGGTTTCGAGGCCGCGATCGGCGGCGGTATCAGCGAAAAGGTGTCCGTCCGCTTCGCCGGCACCGGGAACTGGCACGACGGCTATGCCAAAAACTCCCTCGGACCGGACCCGTTCGACGATAACACGGCTTCGTTACGCGGTCAGGTCCTGTTCGAGATCAGCGATAACGTGACCCTGCTCCTCAACGGCCGCGGGTCTTACAGCGAACTCATCGACGGCGCCCTGTTAATCCTGCCGGCCAGCTACGACCCGGACACCGGGTTCGGTTATATTCGAGGACCAAATGAGGTCACAGCAAACCCGTTGGCTGGCTCACCTGAAGACGGTCTTCAGCCCTCGGTAGATTGTCCCGGCTGCGATTATTTCGGTTGGAAGGAGCCGGACGACGGCAGGCGCAACGTACACCATGACTTCATCGGCTTCTCCGACCTGCACACCTGGGGCGGCGGCGCCCGCCTTGACGTGGATGGCGAAAACTTCGATTTCGTCTCGATCACCGACTGGTACCACGTCGATAAAAAGTACATGGAGGACAGCGACGGTACGCCGTTTCCGGTCCTGGAAACCTTCCTGGCGAACGACACCGAACAATTCTCGCAGGAAATCCGTATCAGCGGGGAGGCGGAGCGCTTTAGCTGGGTGGCAGGGGGCTACTACCTGCGTATCCGTGGCGACTACGGTACGGGCGTCACGTTACGTTCCGACGTAGAGACGATCGGCAGTTCGCCCAGTCCTCAGGACAGAGGTTCCATAGTACCGGCTGATTGGCTGATTGGCGCCGTCGGCACTGAAATTCCTTGCTTTGGGGGGGGCGGGTTCGAAGATTTACCCCAGACCTGCGGCGTGCAACCCACGTCACATGATGCGGGTATCTTCCTCGCGTCCGGGTACTGGGAACAGAAAACGGATTCGTATTCGATATTCGCCCAGACCGAGTTCGACCTGACGTCCCAGTTGACGCTGACCACCGGTTTCCGCTGGATCGAAGAGGAGAAAGAAATAGACTACATCTTCCTGCTCGACGTCTGGCCGGCTGACGAGCCAAGAGGTTACCTGGCCCCTGCGGAACCCGCTGCTTACCTGGTCGTACACAACAAGGATTCGGCCGGCGACCTTGCCGTCTATGATAAAGGCCTGTGGTCGGCCAAGGTAGGGCTCGACTGGCAGGTCAACGATGACCTGCTGACGTACTTCACGTTCAACCGCGGCGTCAAGGGCGGCGGCTTCAACGGGTCAGGGGTGGGCGATTCGTTAAGGCCCGAGCAGGTTCCGTTCAAGGAAGAGGTGCTCAAGGCCTATGAAATCGGCTTCAAGCAAACCCTGGCGGATAACCGCTGGCGCGTGAACGCGTCCGCGTTCTACTACGACTACGATGATTTCCAGGCCTTCATTTTCGAGGGCCAGGCGAACTTTATATCCAACCAGGACGCCGAAATCTACGGCGGCGAACTCGAGATCGAGGGCTCGCCGGTGGAGGGCCTGAATGTCAAAGGCGGCGTGGCGTACCTGCAGGCAGAGGCCTATGACGTCACTTTCCCGTTCACCGACTCAAACACCGGCCGTGAGTTTACCCAGCCGCTTGATCGGGAATTCCCGAGAGCGCCGGAGTGGTCCGCCAACGGCCTGGTGCGCTACCAGTGGCCTGTCTCGTTTGAAAACACCGGCCTGGGGGGCAACTTCGCCGTGCAGGCGGATTTCAATTGGCGCAGCGACCAGAACATGCTGTTGTCGGAAGCGCCCGCCGGAGAGCAGGACGCCTATGCGATCGTCAATGCGCGCGCCAGCTATACCAGCAAAGACGGCCGCTGGGAGGCGTCGTTTGCGGTCCACAATATCGGTAACAAGTTCTACTGCACGCAGATCTACGACGTCGGGACGGACTTCAACAGCGTCGAGTGCTTCTTCAATCGTCCGAGGTGGTACGCGGGATCGCTGCGCATCAACTTCTAGCGAGGCCCGGTGCGAGCCGCCAACGCGTGTACATTCTCGATGCGGCCGGGCGGGGTCACCGACCCCGCCCGGCGCTTCAGTCCGAGGCCGGGGACAGAGTTAATTCCGTCCCCGGAACTTACACAGCAATAACGATAATCCGGAGGAATCACCATGCCCAAAGCCAACCAGATCTACCACAAGCGCCCCGACCTGGAGAAAGCCTTCTACTATGCGCAGGTCTGCAAGGCTGGGAACATGTTGTATGTCTCGGGCTGCGTCAGCTGGGACGCCGAGGGAAACATTATCGGCGCGGGCGACATGAGAGCGCAGGTCAAGCAGGTCTACACTGAACTAAAGGAAACGCTTGAAGCGAACGGCGCAACCATGCAGAACGTAATCAGGGAAAACGTCTTCACCACCGACATGGATGCGTTGGTGGCCAACAATGACGTTCGCATCGGCTTTTACCAGGACGCCGGGTCGGCGCCGCCCGCAGCGACCTGGATAGGCTGCTCGCGCCTGGTGGCGCCGGAGATGATGCTTGAGATCGAGTGTGTCGCACAACTCGATTGAAGCGCAGAGCGACGAAATGTAACTCAGGCTGGGGACAGACACATCCTGCCCCCATTATTAATAGCAAAATCATCATGTTGCAGCCACAGTCAGGGGAGGTCCCATGAACAAGAAGCATGTACCCGACACGATCGCGGCGCCGCTCGCAGCCTACAGCCACGGCATCGAGGTCCCGCCGAACGCGCGCGTCCTCCACACCGCGGGGCAGGTAGGCATATTGCCCGACGGCACCACGCCCGAAGGAATCGAGGCCCAGACTGAAGCCACCTGGGTCAATCTCATGGCCATCCTGGAATCCGCCGGTATGGGG
Source organism: Gammaproteobacteria bacterium (assembly GCA_965207165.1). Classification (GTDB taxonomy): domain Bacteria; phylum Pseudomonadota; class Gammaproteobacteria; order Eutrophobiales; family Eutrophobiaceae; genus JAAXHV01. The sequence goes on from OZ242265.1 coordinate 1,396,062, forward strand.
ATCGATGATGTCGTCAAGGTAACGACCTACGTGACGAACGAGGAAGACTTCTGGCCGATGGCGAAGGTCCGCGCCAGGTTCTTCGGCGATGCGCGGCCCGCGTCCACGGGCATTGTCGTCAAGGCGCTGGCGAAGCAGGAATGGCTGGTCGAGGTCGATCTGGTCGCCGCCAAAGCCTGAGCCCGAACCATCTAAAACACAATTCACGGGAGCATTTGATGAACCGATTCGCACTGGTACTGGCAACTGCAATGCTGTGCGCGGCACCCCTCGCGGCAGGCGACAATTTCAACAAGACCGGGGCGGCCGGTGAGGCGATCATCGCCACCAGCCAGGATATGGAGCTCTATGAGCTATACCATTTTTCTCCCGCCTACCGTGCGGGCGACTACCTGTTCCTCTCCGGCGTCGTGGCCGAGGCCCCCGGGGACAGTTCCGCCACGCCGGAACAGTACCAGGTAGAACTCCATAAGGCTTTCTCGGCCATCAAGGCGACGCTGGACGCGGCGGGCGCGAGCTTCGACCAGGTCGTAAAGCTCACGACCTTTCACGTCTTCGACAGTCCCCATTTCGACGGCGACAAGGGCGCGCACATCGGCGCGTTCATGGCGGTAAAGGATGAGTACCTGCCGGCGCCTTACACGGCCTGGACGGCGATCGGCATCAGCGAATTGTTCCCCGACAGGGGCCTGGTAGAGATAGAACTCATCGCGCACATGCCCGCCGACTGAGGCAAGCCGCCGCCACAACGATATCCGGCCTCAGGTCACCACCGAAACCGGTCTGACAATCCCGGGCTAGCCCAACGCAGCCACCGCGCGCCTGGCCATCACGGTCACGAGATGGGCGCGATACGCGGCGCTGGCGTGAATATCCTCGTTGAATTCGGCGCCGTCCACCGCGACCGACGCGATGGCGTCCGGCGTGAAATCCTGCTCCAGCGCATCCTCCATTGCCGCAACCCGGAACACGCAGGGCCCGGCGCCGGTAACCGCGACACGGACCCCGTCGGCGGCCTGCGCCACCATGACGCCGACGATGGCGTAGCGCGAGGCGGGATTGGGAAACTTCATGTAAGCGGCGCGTTCGGGAACCGGGAAGCGCACTGCGGTAATGATCTCGTCGTCCTCGAGCGCGGTTTCGAACATATCGGTGAAGAAATCATCGGCGGCAACCTCGCGCCGGTCGGTGACGACCGTGGCGCCCAGACCGACGAGTCCGGCCGGATAGTCGGCCGTGGGGTCGTTGTTGGCAACGGAGCCGCCCAGCGTGCCGCGGTTCCGCACCTGGGGATCCCCGATTGCCTCCGCCAGGTGCGCGAGAGCGGGGATGTTATCCCGTACGAGCTTCGAGGCGGCGACGTCGGCATGGCGCGTCATCGCACCGATCACGATCGCGCCGTCCTCCTTCACGATCCCGGCGAGCGATCCGATGCGGTTGATGTCGATCAGCACTTCGGGACGGGCCAGGCGCATCTTCATCGTCGGCAACAGCGTCATACCACCGGCCAGGATTTTCGCCTCGTCATTCCCGCGCAACGCCGCCAGCGCGGTTTCGAGCGAGTCGGGTGTCTGATAATCAAACTGGTACATGATTCGTTTCCTCTTGCCTGGCCGTGCGTATGAAGATGGGGGTCAGCTCGCCTTCGCCGCCGTCTGTATCGACTTGACGATGTTGTCATAGCCCGTGCACCGGCACAGGTTGCCTTCCAGCCAGTCCCGGATCTCATTTTCCGTCGGCTCTGCGTTGTTCTGCAGCAGGTCGAGCGCGCTCATTATCATGCCGGGCGTGCAAAACCCGCACTGCAAGCCGTGCTCTTCGCGAAACGCGGCCTGCATGGGATGCAGCGTGTCGCCGTCGGCCAGTCCCTCGATAGTCGTGACCTGCGTGCCCTCAGCCTGTACTGCGAGCAGGGTGCAACTCTTGACCGAGCGGCCGTCGACGTGAACGACGCAGGCGCCGCACTGGCTGGTGTCACAGCCCACGTGCGTGCCGGTCAGACCAAGCTCGTAACGGAGAAAGTCAACCAGCAGGGTGCGCGGTTCCACATCACCGCCGACCTGTGTGCCGTTGACTGAAAACAAGACATTCATAGTTTTTCCTCCCCCGGCCAAAGGCCCTGCATGCTTGCGAGTTTTGGTACCAAATCGGATTAAATATTACCTGTTTATAAGCAGTATGCAAGGCTTTTCGTCCGGCGGCAACCCGAAGAAACAAATTCAGCGCCGGGAACTGCACAGGGGCTTAAGAGACCTCCGGGGATTAATCCCCCCGGAGGTCTCCTGGTTTATATGGGCAACGGCGAGAGCATGCCCAGTTGCCGGGTCTTCAGCATGACCCGGCGGTTGCCCAGTTTCCAGGTACCTGCAGCTTTTTCCCAGTGATCGTCATACCGGCCCACCGCGTAACACGACGTCAAGCCTTCCTGGCCGGTATGGTATAGCGCAAAACTGCTGGACGTGTCCGCCGTTGCGCCGTTAACCTCGACGATATCAACGGAAACGATACGGGTCTGTTCCACCCCGGCAATCTCCCATTCGTGCTCGGACATGGCGGAAATACGTTCCTGTAATTCAGCGCGCGAGCGCTGCATCCATATCATGGGCTCGGGCAATTCCGGCGCTTTAGTCACAATCGAATAAACACCCTCCTCCCGGTACAGGTCCAGGTACGCCTGGAACTCATGGTCGTCCAGGTAGCGGGCGGAAGCATGTATCAGGCGCTTCAATGCTGACTGTTCAGCCATCTCCACTGACATCTCCGGTCCCGTTATCACATTATCCGGCATTATCCGGGGACGGATTTAAATCCGTCCCCCGTGTTGCCGTCCCCCGAATTGCCGGTGCGCCCGGAGTTGAGATCGTGCGGCCTGTAACCGGTCAGGCGACCCCATTCCGCGTAGAAATTCCGCAGGGAGGAATCATCCATGGGCCCCTCTTCCTCCCGTGCGATAATGCTGTAACGGCTGCTGCCGTTTTCCATGTTGCGCATCTGTGCCTGGACCGCCCACATGTCCTCGGCCAGGTTGATGCCGGTCGGACCCCATACCTGGTTATGGTGGCGCACGCGCATGGCGCGCACCGTACCGGTGTCACCGGCCAGGCCCAGGCCCCGGCATTCCAGCAAGGTGCGCGTGGGCGACAGGGGCATCAGGGAATCAATACGGGCAACCGTTGAACGGCAGTTCAGCAACATGTCGGGAAAAAGGTTGATGACCACGTGCCCGTTCGGCTTCATCCCCGGCATCATGTTGGCTTCCCGTTGTTCGTAGTTCAGGTTCCCGTAACTGATCCTGGCGTGGTCAAAGCTGACGTGACCCCGTTTATGGTTCGTCCATTGCCGCGCCTGGTATTCCTGCTGGGCAACGCCGGTGGTCCTGTTCAATAAATGCAATAACTCGTGGTATCCCTCGTAGTTCGTTTCGACGAACAGTTTCCAGTTGGCCTGGATTTCCGTGCGGTGCAGGTGGAATACTTCGAGGTCGGCTATGCCGAAGGGCGTGCGCATGGCTTCAATGACGGCCTCTCCGAGAAAATCAGGCAGGGAGCTTGCCTGCTCATCCAGGCATACGAAGACCAGGCCGAACAGCGTTTCGACGCGCACCGCTTTCAGCCCGGTCGCGTCCTTGCGTACTGCTGATTCACGGTAGCCTGACGGCCGCGAGATGCCGGTACAGCGCCCCTTGTCATCATAGCTCCAGAGGTGGTAGAAACAGGTCATACGCCCCTGTTCCAGCCTGCCCGCCGCAGTTCTGACGACCCGTGCGCCGCGATGGGCGCAACTGTTGTAAAAAGCCCGGATCTCCCCGTCTTTTCCCCTGACCAGGACCAGTTCATGACCTGCAACCGTAACCAGGCGATAATCGAACGGCTCCGGAATCTCGGAAGCATGGCAGACAAAACGCCAGGTTCCGGCAAAAATGGACTCCTTTTCCGTTTCGAACACGTCAGGATCGGTATAAATACGGTTATCCAGGTAATGGGTAGGAGGCAACTGCGGCCTGGTGCGGCCGTCCAGCCTTGCAGGGAGATTCATTACGGTAGTTCCATGGGCGCGTCTATTTAATTTGCGTATGTTATATTGAACAATATCGTATGTTTCCCGGCCATCTTATCAAATCGATACTGTTATGTTCCATCCTGGCGCTGGCCGGGTGCAGCCAGCAATCGGATATTGAAATCATCCGCGCCATCAGCATGCTGCCGAGACAGACCGATTACACCCGTGATTTTGAACAGTGGATCAAACAGGTCAACGAACTGGGCGAGGATAAATTCAGGATTATATTCGTCGGCGGCCCAGAGGCGATACCGACGTTTGAACAGGCCGATGCGGTGCGCACCGGCGTGGTACACATGGTGTTCGGACCGGCCACCTATTACATGGGATTACTGCCCGAGGTCGAAGCGCTGTTTTCCAGCAATCTTACTCCCCGGGAAACGCGGGCTAACGGCGGCATCGAATTGATGGACAGGATACACCGGCAAAAACTGGATGTGCGCTACCTGGCCCGCGCCATGTTCATCGAATTTCATGTGTTCACCCGTGAGAAGCCGCCCCTGGATGCCGACGGCATACCGGACCTGCGTTCCACCCTGGTGCGCGGCGGCCCGGTGTGGCGCGGCTTTATCAACAGTCTCGGCGCCCGCTTCGTCAATGTCGCCGCGCCGGACATCTACATGGCCCTGGAACGCAACATGATCCAGGGCGTGGGCTGGCCCATAGTCGGCCTGGAAGATTCATCGTGGCACCAGCATCTGAAGTACCGCATAGACCCGGGCGTATTTTCCAGCGACGTAGGCATCATTTTTAACCAGGACAGGTGGGAACAGCTCCCCGCATCCGTGCGCGACATACTGCATAAGGCTGTCCTCGATTATGAAACAAACAGTTATGACCGCTTCCAAAAACGCACCCGGGAACTGGATGAGCGCATGCGCCAACTCGGCATGGAGGCCGTGTCGCTGGACGACAATGGAGAGAGGAAATACCGCCAACTTGCCCATGACGTCATCTGGCAGCGTTTACGGGAACGTTCACCGGAATATTACCCGGAACTGCTCGACAAGTTTTACCGCGCCGACGAGGTGCGGCAGGAATGACCGACAGACCGGCAGGCGGGTACGAGAGGTTGTTATTCTGCCTGTTCTCATCAGGGGCGGGGATCCTTGCCCTGGTTACCCTGTTCATACTCTATGACGTTATCGCCAGGAATACCGGTTTCCCGCCGTTCACCCACACCCTGGCGCTGACGGAATACGGCCTGTACTACGTTACCCTGCTCGGCGCGCCCTGGCTGGTCAGGAAAAAACACCATGTCTACATGCAACTGGTTACGGCGGTTGCGCCTGCTGCGTTGCGGCCGCTTATCTGCAAACTCAGCTACCTGCTGTGTGCAATCACCTGCGGGCTGATCTGTTACTACGCCGGCCAGGTAACGGTCGAGGCATGGATCCGGGGCGACCAGGAGGTGCGCTCGTTCGATATGCCGCGCTGGCTGATATTCGCCGTCATGCCCGTCTCGTTCTCCCTGCTGACAATCGAATTCAGCCGGTACCTGGCAGGCTTTGACAGCATGTACGACAGAGAAATCGGCATCCATGAGTAACATGATACCGCGGCGTTCCATAAGGACCGAATAATGTACCTCGCCTGGTTTGCAGCATTTGCCCTGATGCTCGGCATCACGATTTTCCTGATTGCCCTGGGTCTGCCGGTTGCGTTTGCCTTCCTCGGCGCCGACGTCATCGGTGTCATCATGTTCATGGGAGGCGAGGCGGGCCTGGCGCAACTGGTCAGGAATGCGGCCAATGCGCTCACCCGCTTCTCCCTGGTGCCGGTCCCCCTGTTCCTGATCATGGGCGAACTGTTTTTCCATTCCGGACTGGGGTTCCGCGCATTCAATGCGCTGGATAAACTGTTCGGGCGACTGCCCGGACGCCTGTCGTTCGTTACCGTGGGCGGCGGTACCATGTTTGCGGCGTTGTCCGGTTCCAGCATGGCGTCCACCGCGTTGCTGGGGACGCTGATGGTGCCGGAGATGTCAAAACGCGGCTACAAAAACCGCTTGTCCATCGGGCCCATACTGGGCGTAGGCGGCCTGGCTATCCTCATCCCGCCGTCCGCGCTTGCCGTACTGCTGGGCAGCCTGGCCTATATCGATATCGGCAAGTTGCTGATTGCCGGGATCGTGCCGGGACTGGTGCTGGCAACGCTGTATGGGCTCTACATCGTCATCAGTATCCGCCTGGACCCGGATTCGGCCCCTGTTTACGACGTGGTTGAAATATCAGTGAAGGAAAAAATCATGCTGGTCGCCCGGGACGTGCTGCCGATGAGTTTTATCGTCTTCCTGGTAGTCGGCATGATCATACTGGGCTGGGCAACCCCTACCGAGTCGGCAGCCTGCGGTGTCGCCGGCGTGGTCATTCTCGCGGCCTGTTACCGCTGCCTGGCAATGGAGGTCATAGTCAAATCACTGCTCGGCGCCACCCGGGTCACCGTGATGATGTTCATGATTATCCTGGGCGCCTCGACTTTCAGCAAAGTGCTTGCCTTCTCAGGCGCCACGACCGGTCTGGTTGAATGGGTCGGCACGCTCACCCTTGCGCCCCTGGCGGCCCTGCTCATCATGTTCGTCATCATGCTGATGCTCGGCGCGTTCATGGAACAGTTGTCCATGATGATGCTGACACTGCCGATATTCATCCCGCTGGCGCATTACTACGGTTTCGATTTGATCTGGTTCGGCGTAATCGTGTTGCTGGCAATGGAAATGAGCCTGACCATGCCGCCCATGGGACTGTTGCTGTTCGTGATGAAAGGCGTAGCCCCGCCCGGTACCCGCATGCAGGACATCTGGCTCGCAGCCATACCCTTCATGGCCTGTTCAGCGATCCTGCTGGTGCTGTTGATTTTTTACCCGCAGATCGCCCTGTGGCTGCCGGAACTGAGCCAATCCCGGTAATGTTCATGGGATGTGGGGACGGACTTGAAGTTCCTCCCCGTACAAATTACTCCATTAACTGCGCCACCTTGTCCGTCTTCTGCTCGGCCCCTATCGCCGTATAACCGCAATCAACCGCAAGGTCGGTGCCGCTGATCCCGGAGGCGGCATCGGAACATAAAAATACCACGCTCCTGGCAACCTCCTCCGGGTCGACCGTGCGCCCGGACAGGTGGAAGTCTCCGGCAACCCGGTCAGCTTTTGCCCGGTCGTTGCCGCTCATGTCCCGTATGACGTTTGACCATACCCAGCCGGGGGACACGCAGTTCACCCGTATATTGTCCTCCGCCAGCAGCAATGCCTCGTTGCGCGTGGCGCCGATTATCGCCGCCTTGGACGCGGCATAGAGCAGCCGTCCCGGTTGCGCCCGCTTCCCGCTTATGCTGGCGAAGTTCACGACGGCGCCGCCGCCTCTCCGACGCATGTGAGGCGCCACTTTCTGCACGAAAACGGCGCCGCTAACCAGGTTCACATCCAGGGCCTGGCGCCATTCCTCACGGGACGAGGCTATGCCGTTGTCCAGGTAGGTGCAGGCGACATTCACCAGGCAGTCAATCCCGCCCCAGGCGGCAAGTGTTTGTTCTATCACCGCGTCGATTTGTGCATCGTCCGTGATGTCGGCGTGGATAAACTTCAGCCCGTCTCCCGCTTCCTGTTCCAGTTCATGCCCGCCGGCTTCGTCTATATCGCAGACCGTCACCCTGGCCCCTGCCCTTAAAAACTCATGGGCAACCTTTCTGCCAATCATGGTGGCGCCGCCAGGGATAATCGCAACTTTACCCTCAAGGTTTATCATAGTTTCTTTATCTCCTCCGCAATGATCTTGATACCTTCCCGCACCACGTCGTCGTTCATCGAATAAGTCATGCGTATACATTCCTGCTTGTGTTGCCACGGGTCGTCGTCCAGTCCGGGGAAAAAATACTGTCCCGGTATGATCAGAACGCCCCGCTGCTTCAAACGGAGGTAAAGTTCCTGGCTGGAGACAGGCAGGCCGGGAAACCACAACCAGAGGAAAATAGCGCCCTCCGCCTTGTGTATGAAATAATCCACCCCGGCCAGTTCTTCGTGCAGCAACGCGATCGCCCGTTTCGCTTTCTCTTCGTAATACGGCCGTATCAGGGTTCTGCTGGTTTCCGTCACTTCACCGGACTTGATCAGGTCATACGCCAGCGCCGGGCCCACGCTCTCCGGCGCCAGGTTCAGGATGCCGTTGATATTGCTCAGGGTCCTGATGATATCCTCTCGGGCGACGATAATTCCCGTGCGCGTGCCGGGCAGGCCCAGTTTCGACAGGCTCATGCACAGAATGATATTGTCGTTCCAGACCAGTTCCGCTTCCGTGAAAATGATATTGGGGAACGGCATGCCGTAGGCGTTGTCGATAATCAGGGGTATGGCGTTGTCTGCAGCAATATCGATAAGCTTGGCCACTTCCGTGTCCGTCAGTACGTTCCCCGTCGGGTTGGTCGGGCGCGATACGCAGATGGCTGCTGTCGAGTCATCCACGCTTAACCGGTCGAAATCGACATGGTATTTGAAGGTGCGGTTCGGCAGCTTTTCGACGGCCGGTCGGTGCGCCTGGAAAATACCGTCCGTCAACCCGACGTCGCCGTAGCCGATATATTCCGGCGCCATGGGCAACAGGATTTTCCTCTTCCGGTTACCGTCAAATTCACCGGCAAGTATGTTGAACAGCATGAAAAAAGCCGATTGACTCCCCGGCGTGAGCGCGAGGTTCTGCGCGCCAAGCCCCCAGCCGTACTCACGGTTCAACAGGTCTGCAAGCGCTGACAGAAATGCCTTGTTCCCCTGGGGCGGGTCATAATCGCCGATGACGCGGGCAAACTCCGCCGGACTGTCCAGCAGGCGCTGCATCCTCCCCCGGAACAGCGCCTGCATTTCGGGGATATGCGCGGGATTGCCCCCGCCCAGCATCAATACCTCCTTATCACCCGCCATGGCCTCTCCCAGGTCATCCATCAGCAGGATAATGCCGGAATGCTCGGAAAAGCGCTGTGCAAACCTCGAAAGCTTCATTATTTTGTTAGTCGTATTTATGAATGTTCATTCTTTTCCCATCCCCTGACCGATTTTTATGAGCCGGATGGCCCGCTCCGCCGCGTTGGCGATATATTCCCCCGAGTTCGCCAGCGCCTCGTCCAGGGGCATGTCCCTGGCAATGGCCGCTTCCAGGCCGTTGATCCCATGGTTGAAGACTGCTCCGGCATCGTCAGCCAGACCGCCGCCGATCGCGATCACAGGCACGCCGTATTCCCCGGCAAGCCTGGCGATGCCCGCCGGCGTCTTGCCGAACGCGGTCTGAAAGTCCACCCTGCCCTCACCGGTGAAAACCAGGTCTGCCGTGCGCAGGTGCGTTTCAATGGCGGTTGCCTTGCTGATGATTTCGATCCCGCTCTTGAGCTCCGCGCCGGCAAATACCAGCAGTCCGGCGCCCAGTCCGCCTGCTGCGCCCGCCCCCGGCACCTTGTCCACGTCAATACCCAGTTCACGCTTGATGACCCCGGCCAGGTGTTTCAGGTTTTTATCCAGAATCTTCACCATGGCGGCATCTGCGCCTTTCTGCGGGGCAAACACGTGGGCGGCCCCGTTTTTTCCGGACAGCGGATTGTCGACATCACAAGCGACCAGGACCCTGGTATCGCGCAATCCCGGGTGCAAGCCCTGCAGGTCCACAGACGCTATATCCTGCAGCATCCCCCCGGCGCCGTTCTGGCGGATAACGCGGCCGCCCTTGTCGCGGAATACCGCCCCCAGGGCCTGGGCCATGCCTACGCCAGCATCATTGGTGGCCGAACCGCCTATGCCCAGGATGATAGTCTCCACGCCCCGGTCAAGGGCGTGGCACATCAATTCTCCCGTACCGAAGGTAGTGGTCTTCAACGGGTTCCTGCTGCTGCCGCTGACCAGGGACAGGCCGGAGGCCGCGGCCATTTCGATGACCGCAGTCCTGTTGTCAGCCAGTATCCCGTAGCCGGCGTTAACCGTGCGGCCGGCAGGTCCTTTCGCCGTACAACTTATCAACTCTCCGCCTGCCGCGTCGAGCAGGGACCGCACCGTTCCCTCCCCGCCGTCGGCCATGGGTATCTTAATGCACTCAGCGCCAGGGATTACCCTTTTGATCCCGGTTTCCATGGCCGCGGCAACGTCCATGGAAGCCAGGCTTCCCTTGAATGAATCGGGTGCAAGAATAATTTTCATATTGTTGTTATCCGCAGATGACGCAGATGAATTTTTACTGCGTTAATCAACCTGGTAGGTGACCCGGTCCCCGACGGCGATTTCCCGTTGTCGCACCTGCCCGGCGTTCAACTCCAGGACGGCCTTCACTTTGCCCTCAGAGGGCATCACAGCCGTGGATTCCGGCTGTGCATTCTCAACGATCTTGACGATATACCCATCCGTATCGATATAGATTATATCAAGCGGGATAAAGGTATTCTTCATCCACACGTTCAGTGCCTGCGGTTTTTCATTCAGCAATAACATTCCCCGGCCTGCAGGCAGGGAAGACCGGTACATCAGGCCGATACTCTTCAGGCGCCTGGTATCCGCAACCTCAACCCGGTAGCTCAGGTCTTCAAATTTCGTGTTGATGGTCAGCGAACCCGACTTGAAAGAGGCCTGGCCGATACAGCTCGCGCTGATGATCAGCAGGAATACAAGGCAACAGCCTCGACGACACTCTTTTATCATTGATCAATTACGAATTAGGAATTAGGAATTAGAAATTAGAAATTACGAATTACGAATTAGGAATTACGAATTGGGAATTGGGAATTGGGAATTGGGTTTTCAAGATTTTAATTCCTAATTGATGTTCTTGTTGTCTTCCTCGGTCTTCGTGTCCTTGCTGTATCCGCTGTCCTGCCGGTTCAGGTTCACTGCGTGTTTCTGGCGGTAAATATCGTACACTTTTTCCGCCGTCAGGCCTGAGCATATCATTGCGGAAACCAGGAAATGCAATATGTCGATTAATTCGACCCGGATATTCTGGATATCGATCTCATCCTTGCTCCACCATTTCCACAACAACTCCTCATCAAGTTCCGTTATCTCCTCGCGCATTGCCCTTGAGTAGTTTGACAACCAGGTATTCGGCAAGTCATTCACCTTGAGTGCGCCGCTGTTGACATCTGCGTAAATGGTTTCCATGGTCAGGGAATTTCCCGAGATATCCTTGAGGTTATTCTTTTTGAAAACGTAATCGTTCAGTTCCGTCTGCATCCTGAAGATGCGTGTCAGCATGTCGTGCTCTGCCGGGTTTTCGTTAACCATGGTATATGTCCCGATAAATCAGTGGTAAATTACTGGAATTGTGCGCGATTAGGCCAATCAAACAAAATGATTTGATTATTATGCAATCTTCGTACACACTATACACTTAGTTTGCATATTTTCTCTGGTCATCAGTAATTCCGGTTGGTATTTCCTGCATTACCTTTAGAATTTGCAACACATTACGATGTTAGGGATTATTTAATTTATTTTAGAGGTGATATATGGCAAATGGTACTGTTAAATGGTTTAACGAAACCAAGGGGTACGGATTTATTACTCCTGATGATGGAAGCGCTGATGTCTTCGTACATTTCTCCGCAATTCAGGCTGATGGATTCAGAACCTTGAGCGAAGGCCAGACAGTTTCGTTTGAGAAACAGGCGAGTGATAAAGGCGATCAGGCCGTTAACGTTCAGTTAACCTGACGCCTGTTCTCAGGCGCCCCCGTTTGCAGCGGGGAAAATAACTTTTCTCCACAATCCGGGTCTCCGGAGAGGACATTGTCTTGAAAAGAATGTTTGTTGGAAGTCTGCCGCAGGACACGAATGAAGCTGCCCTCACCGAACTCTTCTCGGAATTTGGGAGAGTCAGGGGCATTCAGCTTGCAACCGATGTTTTTTCCGGCAAGTGCAAGGGATTCGGCTTCGTCGACATGGAAGGGCACGAGGCCAGGGCGGCGATTGAAGGATTGAACGGCAAGCTCTACCAGGGCAACTACCTGCGCGTCAACTTCCAGGAACCCAGGGGAAAGAGAGGAAAAAAGCGCCGCTGATTTATGCGGTCGGTCGCTCCCGCTGTTGCGGACATGGAAATTGAACTGATCAGTTTTGACCTGTGCCCGTACGTACAACGCTCGGTCATAACCCTGCTGGAAAAGGAAATTCCGTTCAAACGGACAAATATCGACCTTGCGAACAAACCTGAGTGGTTTTTAGACATATCGCCCCTTGGGAAGGTGCCCGTCCTGAGAATTAACGGCAACATCCTGTTTGAATCGGCCGTCATCAACGAATACCTGGATGAAATCACGCCCCCGTCGATGCATCCGCAAGACCCGTTGCAGAAAGCGGTGAACCGGGCCTGGATTGAATACGGCTCGGAATTATCCAACCTGTCTTTCAGGATGCTGATTACGGATGACGAAAACGTCGTGGAGCAATCCGTGCAGGGACTGAGGGATAAATTCGAGTTTCTGGAAAAGAACCTGGCGGCCGAACCATTTTTCAACGGTGCGGCTTTCTCGCTGATCGACGCGGCCTATGCGCCGGTCTTCATCCGCATGGAATACCTGCTGAAACAGGCGGTTGATAACCTGGTTCCGCCGGGTTGCAAGCGGGTGCTGGCCTGGAGTGACGCAATCCTGTCACGGCCTTCGGTGCAGGGCAGCATTATCGACCGGTTCACGGAACTTGCCACGGCAAGATTCAAGAAACGCGGCGGCATCCTGCTGCAGAACCTGTGATAGGTAATTTATCCGCAGATTACGCAGCTGTCTTTTGCAACACCAGGCGGTAGCACTGCAGGCGGTTACGCAGGAAGCAGTTGGCCGCTCCCCACAAGTACAACCGGAAGCGCCGGTAATCTGCCCCACCGAATTGCTCTATGATGAAATCCCGGTTGGCATCGAAACGTTTAGCCCAGTGGACAAACGTCAGGTAATAGCTGTGCCGGTCATCCCATACTCCCTTCAGCTCAAATGGCATCGATGCAAGCGATTTAAGGAAATCGTGCAGTACGAAGAAGGAATGGTTGCCCGGGTATATGTGCTGCGTAGTAAAAGATGACATCTTGTATTTCCGGGGGATGGCGCTCGCATCGAGAAAAACGTGACCGCCCGGTTTGAGCAACCGGTCGAAGCACTTCAGAACCTCGTCATAGTTCGGCAGGTGCTCCATGACGCCCAGTATGGCAATGGCATCGAACTGCTTTTGGGGTTTGTACTCCAGTACATCCGTCAAGCTGGTAGTGATCGGCAGGTCCTTTTCGGTGGTCAACTGCTGCATGAACCTGAGCGACTGCCTGGCGATGGTAAGACCGGTTACCTTGATACCTTTGCGCGCCGCGTGCTCCGCGAACGAACCCCAGCCTACGCCGACATCCAGCACCTCGTCGCCGGGCTTCATCTTGCAGCGTTCCAGGATAAAGTCCATTTTCCGGCGTATCGCAACCGAGAGGGGTTCGTCATCCGACTCGAAAATACCCTGGGTGTAACAGCGGAATTCCTCGTCAAGAAACGAAAGGTAAAATGAATGGTCGCGCTCGTAATGGCGGCTGATGGCGGACTTGTTGACCCTGACCTGCCCCAGCAGCACGGGAGCGATGAAGCGCCATAGCCACCTGAACAGGTGCCGGTCCTGCACTTTGTCGCGCAAATCGAACATTTCAATGATATCGCCCTCGACCTCGTACCAGCCGTCAATATAGGCATTGGCGATTACTCCTTCATCAAAAGACGCAATGGCCCGCAGACCTCTGGGGTGGGTCATACGTAGTTTGAAACCCGGGGAACCGGTACCAATCCGGTGTTCACTCCCGTCCTGAAGGATCACGTCAAAACTGACCGTGCCCCCCCGGAAACCCCTGGAGATAATCTCCAGCAAACGGGCTTCATTACGTTGCAACGGCATTATTTCATTCCGTGCTTCCATCTGCACAGTTTCCATAATTTCTTGTGGCCTGTCGGCACGATCATCTAGAATAGACGCCATAGTTCATCACACCTCTGTTGCTCTGTAGTAAATTAGCACTTATTCGGTAAACGCGCAAAGTAATCTAAAACGGGATTATTAATTATCTTATTGCCATGATCAACCAGCAGGAAAACATCAACCAGGACGAGGTTGACAAGTTCAACCGACTGGCCAATGACTGGTGGGACAGCAACGGTCCGCTCAGGACCTTGCACGATATTAACCCGGCCAGGCTGAACTACATCACCGGCAAAGTGGCGCTCGAGGGCAGGCGCGTACTTGACGTCGGCTGCGGAGGCGGTGTTCTGACCGAGGCCCTGGCCCGCGGGGGCGCACGGGTTCAGGGTCTGGACGCCAGCGATGACGTGGTCCGGGTCGCCAGGGAGCATGCACGGGAAAACAGCCTGGAAATAGACTATGTCGCCGGGAAACTTGAAGATTTCGCCTCAGAAAACCCGGACTGTTTTGACGTGCTCACCTGCATGGAACTGCTCGAACACGTACCGGACCCCGGAGCATTGCTGCAAACCTGCGCCCGGTTGTTGAGACCCGGGGGCGATTTAATCCTGTCCACAATCAACCGCAACATCAAGTCCTATCTCAGCACCATTATCGGCGCTGAAAGGGTGTTCGGCCTGCTGCCCGAAGGAACCCATGATTACGGCGCCTTCATCCGTCCCTCAGAACTGGACCGCTGGCTGCGTACGGCGCACTTCAACGTTATGGATATCAGGGGAATGCTGTACCTCCCGGGCCTCAGGTATTGCGCCCTGACCAACGATCCCGGTGTAAATTACCTGGTCCATGCGCTCCTCGACTCCTAATCCTTACAGCCTGAACAAGTGAAACCTCAATGACAACTGCTCAACCTGACAACGGCATCAGTTGTGTGCTGTTTGACCTGGACGGCACCCTTGTCGATACCGCCCCCGACATGGCCAATGCACTGAACCGGACCCTGGTCAACCACGGCAGGCAGCCGCTGGCGTTCGAGACAATCCGCCCCAGCGTTTCCCTGGGTGGCGTTGCGCTGGTGAAACTGGCGTTCGAACTGGATGAAGCCGATCCGGAACTGGACCGGTTGCGCAAAGAATTCCTGGCAATTTACCGGGACAACCTGTCCCGCGAGAGTTGCCTTTTCCCGGGGATGGAACTGGTGCTGGCCGGGCTGGAAGAGATCAGTGCTTCCTGGGGTATCGTTACCAATAAACCCGCCTGGCTGACCAATCCGCTCATGCAGGACCTGCAACTGGATGCGCGTACCGGTTGCATCGTCTCCGGGGACACCCTGGAACAGCGCAAACCGCATCCCGCACCCTTGCTCCATGCCTGCGAACTGCTGCAGTGTAACCCTGGAGAAACCGTGTACGTGGGAGACGCCCGGCGCGACATCGAGGCAGGCGCCAGCGCCGGGATGACAACCCTGGTTGCCGCCTACGGATACATCGACAAGGCAGAGAACCCGGACGACTGGGGGGCCGACGGACTGGTAGACAGCCCGGAAGAAATCCTGGCATGGGTTTGGGTTAACGGTACATGACACCGGAAGAATATTGCCGCAATAAGGCCGCCCCCGCCGGTTCCAACCTGTATTACTCCACCCTGTACCATGATCCGCAAGTCAGGCGGAAACTGCATGCCCTGTTTGCGTTTTACCATGAACTCAGAGAGGTCCTGTGCGAGTCATCGGATCCCGGTGCGGCAAGGGTTACGCTGTACTGGTGGTTTGAGGAGATCGGCAGGCTGTTTTCCGGCGAGGCAAGACACCCCATCACCCGGGAACTGTCGCAACTCGACAGCGCAAACTATCTTTCCCAACCGGAACTGATGGGCTGTGTTGCGGCAATGGCGCAATTTCTCGATACACCGGAGACCGGCGCCTACCGCGACTGGCTGGAACGGCACAGCGCCGCATCCGGAACCATCTGGAAGGCGGCGGGACAGGCCTGCGCTTGCACGGACCCCGGCAAACTGGCCGTACTGGCGCACGCCGGTTGCTGCTACGGCGCGTTTGAGTTGCTGCACCACCTCCGGCACTTCGCCAGGCTCGGCCTTAACATACTTCCTTCAGAACTGTTGACCGGCCACAATCTCTTTCTCGAAACAGTCATCCAGCCTGATTACGGGGAAGCAGCGAAGAGGTTTTTCGCCGACCTTTTTGAACGGCTTCACAACGACATGGAAAACTGTCTTGCCGGATTGCAGGGTGAAGACGCTGGTAACCTGCTGTTCTCCCGGGTGATGCTGAAAATACAGCTCGCCCTGTGCCGGGAATACCAATCCGATCCCGGGCAAATCACGGACTCCCGCATTTCCCTGACCCCGATCAGGAAGCTCTGGATCGCCTGGCGGACGGCCCGCTAGCCCGTCGTTTTGGCGAAAGCCGGAACCCGGTAGATACCTGCCCGTGCAGGAAGGAGAAGGAATCCAGTTACCAGTTATCGGTAAGCATCAACAAACCCGGGATCCAGCCGGTAAGGATTCCGGTGCCAATGGTTGCATAGGGCAGCAGCTTGCCCAGGTTTTTACCCGGTACCCAGGACAGGTAAAACATGTACCACAACCCGCCCCAGATCAACCACATCGCACCCAGACGATAATCATCACCCTGGTAGCTGAGTACGGCATAATGGATAGTCGTCAGCGCAACAAAGAAGCAGTACCACCCCACGCCACGCATATCGAGATCAAACCAGAGACTCACGGCTATATAGAGGTAGGTGAAAGCGAACAACAGTATCGCAACCACTCCATGAAAGTCCTGGGCAGTTTCAGCACGGACCAGACTCAAAAGGGCCGCGAACAGGAACAGGGAGCCCACCATGAGATTGAACACTGCCATTGAGCGGTCATCGATGCGCTTGAGCCCGCCCATACCGTTGATTAAAAGTACCGCCCCGACAAAAGTCAGCGTAAATCCAAGCATCCCCATCGTATTTGACCTCCAATTGTTATCTTCTCCCGGGATTCTACATCATGAAATGCGAACGATTGATTCTATATTCTTCTTTGACTCCAGCCCGGTTTAATGAGGCCAGCGCAGCCTGACCCGCAACCGTCTCAGGGTCTGCCTGTCCAGGTTGTCATGGGTCAGCACGCAGTAACGGGTCCTGCCGGACGGTTCCCTGAAGCACAGGGCTACGATTTTCGGGTGAACCAGCGCGCCGGGCAGCAATCTCAGGTCCACGGCTTCATGGTTGCCAAGCAACAACTGCCACCGGTCGTGTCTATCCAGCCTGAAGCAGGCGCCGTCCGTAAACAGGAACCGCTTCAGGTAGAAACCGTAATTTGTCAGGACAGCGGCCGCGATAAGCACCGTTGCAGCGGCGGGAATGTCGGACAGAAACAGGCAGAAAATCGCCCCGGCATGCACCAGGGCATTGAATATGCCGATTCGCTTCGAGGGCCGGTAGTGGATGAAGATCGGCAGTTCCAGCGGAGCTTCCATTCTGTCGTAGTTCACAGTCCTTTCACTTGCATTCCATTTTGATCGTTTACATACTGTAGCTGATCCCACCCTGAAAACAAGCATCAGTGTGGAACTTTCAAACCATCAGGACACTGAAGATTTCGTTAAACCGGTCAATGGCAAAAAAAGAAACCGCCAAACAGCAAATCCGGCCCAGACGGGAACGGCCCGCTGAAAACAGCAAACAGAAAGAAACCGGTGAACTCGGCGGGCCCAAGGGACCTGAGCCCACCCGTTACGGCGACTGGGAAAGAAAAGGCCGTTGTGTCGATTTTTGAGGTCTGTCCGGCGAGGATAATCAGCGCACTATGGCTGACACTGGCAGCGTTCTCCGGTATCGCCGCCGACCGGAACCTTACCCTGGTTGCCTGGAATATCGAACACCTCGCTGCTGATGACGGCGAAGGCTGCAGGCCGCGGGACTCTGCCGACTATACAGCCATCAGAACATACCTGGACAAAGCAGGGGCAGACGTGATCGCATTCCAGGAAGTGGAAAACCTGCGCGCCGCGAGCAGGATATTCCCTGCTTCAGAGTATGTCGTTCATGTTTCGGAACGTCCTGCGCGGCAATTCCCCGAATGTTACGATATTTCCAATCCCAGGCTGATGCAGCGTACCGGCATTGCCGTGCGCAAGGATATCAGCGCCCGGCTGGGGTTGCGTGCGGTACGACAAGCGGACGTCAGTGAGTTGCAGGGCGGGCACGATGCCGGCCGCTGGGGCGTCCACCTCACCCTGGAGCATGCCGTCGCGGACAGGGCGGGTTCAATCCCCCCGCACCCTCCCCTGCACCTGCTGTCCCTGCACCTGAAATCCAGGTGCACGTACCAGGCGCTGACAGGCATGAAAACCAGGCCGGACTGCGCCATCCTCCACGGGCAGGTAACTGCGCTGTCCGGCTGGATCAACTCCCGTAACCTTTTGAAGCAGGATTTCATCATTGCCGGTGACTTCAACCGGCAGCTTGACCAGTTGAGCGACGAGGTATGGTTGCGACTGGAAGCAGGCGGCATGTCGGGAACTCATACCGACCTGGAAAAAGTGCTGCACGGCATGGCGCACCCACAGCCCTACAACCCGAAATTTCCCTACGCCATCGACCACATCATTTACAACCAGGCCCTGGATGCCCTGGTTGTAGAGGAAAAAACGTATTTTGATACCGGGGCGGAGAAATACTCGGATCACCTGCCCCTTTTTGCCACGTTCGACCTGTCCGGCCACGGCGAAGCCTGTCCCTGCGAAAGCAGGGAGTAGGCAGCCCCCGTCCCCCGCTCCCGCAGGGGCAGGTCCCTGCTTGCGCAGGGACAGGCTTGTGCGGGAATGGTATGGTTTCGGTATAATACGCTCTTTTTCGAACGGGAATCGAATGACAAACTCGCATACGCCGCTGGCGCCATTCATGCAGTACAGGCCGCAGCTGACCTCGGTGCTTTCCATCATGCATCGCATTACCGGTGTCATTCTGAGCGTCGGTGCGATCCTGTTAAGCTGCTGGCTGGTGTCAATCGCAGCGGGTGAGGAGACCTACGCCCTGGTCAGCCGGCACTTTTCTGCCTGGTACGGACAGGCCTTTATTACCGGGTTCGTATTCACGCTTTATTTCCATCTCTGCAACGGTGTGCGCCACCTGTTGTGGGATTTGGGAGTCGGACTGGAGATCTCGACGACATACCGCAGCGGTTACGCGGTGGTGCTTGCCGCGATCTTGCTCACGGTCATTACCGTCTGTGCAGGGGACATGGCGTGATCAGGCAACTCCTGTTTGCGCAGCCGGGAAGCGCCGCTGAAAGTATCCGTAGCTGGTGGTACCTGCGGCTCTCCGCCACGGCCCTGTTGCCTCTGGTGTTGTGGTTTATTTACGAACTGTCCACGCTGGACTCACTGGAATACGAGGTCGTTCGTGAATGGCTGGCGACTCCCTCCAGCGCCATCCTGTTCATCCTGCTGATCCCGGTTCTGTTCTACCATTCCCAGTCCGGCATGACGGAAGTCATCGAAGACTACCTTGCCGACGGGAAGCAGAAGACGGCGGCCATCATCCTGGTCAGGTTCCTTGCCGCGTTGTGCGCATTCGCCGCCATCCTTGCCGTCATGCTGGTCTGCCTCGGCCTGTAATTGATGAGCGCCGCCTACCCACTCATCCAGCATGAATACGACGTAGTCGTGGTCGGCGCCGGCGGCGCCGGGCTGCGCGCCACTTTCGGTATGGCTGAGAAAGGGCTGAAAACGGCCTGCGTCACCAAGGTATTCCCCACCCGCAGCCATACCGTGGCAGCCCAGGGGGGCATGAGCGCGGCGCTGGGCAACATGGGGCAAGATGACTGGCGCTGGCACATGTATGACACCGTCAAGGGGTCGGACTGGCTCGGCGACCAGGACGCCATCGAGTACATGTGCAAGGAAGCCGCCACCGCGGTGATTGAACTGGAACACTACGGCGTCCCCTTCTCGCGCACCACCGACGGCAAGATCTACCAGCGCCCCTTCGGCGGCATGACGACGAACTTCGGAGAAGGCACCGCACAGCGTACCTGCGCCGCCGCGGACCGTACCGGGCACGCCATCCTGCATACCCTGTACCAGCAATCGCTGAAACACGATGCCGAGTTCTTCATCGAGTATTTTGCCATCGACCTGATCATGGACGAGGAAGGCGTATGCCGGGGCGTACTGGCCTGGGACCTGGAAAAAGGCGAGCTGCACTGCTTTCGCGCCCATACCGTCGTCCTGGCGACCGGGGGTTACGGTCGCGCCTATTTTTCCTGTACCTCGGCCCATACCTGCACCGGCGACGGCAACGCCATGATCCTGCGCGCCGGGTTGCCCCTGCAGGACATGGAATTCATTCAATTCCACCCCACCGGCATCTACGGCGCCGGAGTGTTGATCACGGAAGGGGTGCGCGGTGAAGGCGGCTACCTGACCAACTCGGAAGGCGAGAGGTTCATGGAACGTTACGCCCCGAACGCCAAGGACCTGGCTTCCCGGGACGTTGTCAGCCGCTCCATGACCATCGAAATCAGGGAAGGACGCGGGATCGGACCGGAGCGGGACCACCTTTTCCTGCACCTGGAACACCTGGGACCGGACGTGGTCAACGAACGCCTGCCCGGTATTGCCGAGTCGGCCCGCATTTTCGCCGGGGTGGACGTGACCAGGGCGCCTATACCCGTGCTGCCTACGGTGCACTACAACATGGGCGGAATCCCGACCAATTACCACGGGCAGATGGTCACCTTGAAGGACGGCAACCCCGACAGCATCGTTCCCGGTCTCATGGCTATCGGTGAGGCGGCCTGCGTCTCCGTGCATGGCGCCAATCGCCTCGGTTCGAACAGCCTGCTGGATCTCATCGTGTTCGGCCGCGCCGCGGCCCTGTGCGCAGCCCGGGAGATCAGTCCCGGTACTCCCCACAAACCGCTGGGCGCTGCGGCGGCGGAGCAGTCTCTGGACCGGTTTGACCGCCTGCGCCATGCCGATGGCGATTTGCGCACTGCCGGGATCAGGGACAACATGCAGCGTACCATGCAGACCGATGCCGCGGTTTTCCGCAGCGGTGAAATACTGGCGGCAGGCGTCGAGAAGATGGATACCATTTACCGGTCATTCGACCAGGTGAACACCACGGACCGCTCCCTGGTATGGAATACCGACCTGGTCGAGACCCTGGAACTGGAGAACCTGCTGCAATGCGCACAGGTAAGCATCCGCTGCGCGGCAAACCGCAAGGAGAGCCGGGGCGCCCATGCCCGGGAAGATTACCCGGAACGGGACGATGAAAACTGGATGAAGCACACCATGTCATGGCTGGAACCCGGATCCGGCAGGGTGGCGTTTGATTACCGGCCGGTACACCTTAACACCCTGACGGACGAGGTGGAGACAATCCCCCCGAAAAAGCGGGTGTATTAATCCGTAAATAATAATACGCAGATTACGCAGATGTACGCAGATGAAAAGAAATGAATCAAAATACAATCTGCGTTACTCTGCATCATCTGTGGATAAATAAAGAGACCCGGTATGGCGCAGTTCACATTGCCGAAAAATTCGAAGGTGAAGCAGGGAAAAACGTTTCCTCTGAACGGCGAGGTAAAACGGAAAAAGACCTTGCAGGTGTACCGCTGGGATCCGGATAGCGGCGACAACCCCAGGGTGGACTCCTACGAAGTCGACCTCGACAAGTGCGGCCAGATGGTGCTGGATGCGCTGATCCATATCAAGAATGAAATCGATTCGACCCTGACCTTCCGGCGCTCCTGCCGGGAGGGCATCTGCGGTTCCTGCGCCATGAATATCGACGGTGTCAACACGCTGGCCTGCACCAGGGTCATCAGCGATATCAGGTCAGACATCAAGGTCTATCCCCTGCCCCACACCCAGGTCGTCAAGGACCTGGTCCCTGACCTGAGCCACTTTTACGCGCAGTACGCCGCCATCAAGCCCTGGATGCAAACCGGTTCCACTCCCCCGGAAGACAGTGAACGCGTGCAATCCAAGGTAGACCGGGAAAAACTCGACGGCCTGTACGAATGCATTCTCTGTGCCTGTTGTTCCACCTCCTGCCCGAGTTACTGGTGGAACAGCGATCGTTACCTCGGCCCGGCGATATTATTGCAGGCCTACCGCTGGATCGTCGACAGCCGGGACGAGAACACCGAGACGCGGCTGGACGAATTGCAAGACCCGTTCAGCCTGTATCGATGCCACACGATCATGAATTGCACGAACACCTGTCCGAAAGGGCTTAATCCTGCCAGGGCCATTGCTGAAACCAAGAAGCTGCTGGCAAAAAAAATGCTGTGATGACGCCCGCAGACAACAGGTTACGCTGGCGCTGCCGGCGCGGCACCCGGGAGATGGATATGCTGCTGCTGCGTTTCCTGGAACAGGATTATCCCCGGTTAAGCGCCGGGGACCAGTCACTGTTCGGGGACCTGCTGGATGAGGCCGATCCCGATCTGTATGCCTGGATCACCGGCCAGGCGCAACCGGCCAATCCCGATTACCTGTCTCTCGTAGAAAAAATCAGCGGGACGCACCAGTGAACCCCGGTGCAATCGACTTCCTGGCCCCGCTCAGGCTCGACGGGGCCGACGCTGCCGGCTTCCTCCACGGACAATTCACTACCGACGTGACCGGGCTTGCGCCCGGACAAACCGGCTTCAGTGCCTGGTGCGACCCCAAAGGCAGGGTGCTCGCCACCTTCATCCTGGCGCGCCTTGAAGAGACTTTCTGGTTGCTGCTGCCCCAGACGCTGAAACAGACATTCATGACGCGCATGAAAATGTACGTGTTGCGCGCAGACGTAAACATTGTCGACGCCGGCGCCGCGGAGGAAAGCATTCCTGAATTACCCACTTATGTAGCCGCAATGGATGATTGCGGCTGGGAGGCGACATTCATCAGGCATGGAATACCCTGGATCACCCCGGCAACCAGCGGACGTTTCCTGCCCCAGGAACTCAAGCTGGACCACCTGGACGCCCTGTCATACACGAAAGGTTGTTACCCGGGGCAGGAGATAATCGCTCGCCTGCGCTTTCGCGGCCAGGTTAAACGGAGTGTATGCCATGCCGTGACGGACAACAGCACCCTGCTTGCACCAGGCGCAGGACTGACGTTGGCCGGAGATGAGAAGAATATCGGTACCGTCGTTAACTCAGCTATCACGGATAAACGGCAGGAACTACTGGTCGTCCTGGAGCAGGACCACATCGAAGCCGGAAAGGTAGTGGCCAGGGATTTCCCCGATTGCCTTCTCCAGGTCTATGGGAGTTTCCATAACAGCATCTCTTCAGGTCACTGAGCATCGGCTTGATATCAGCGAGCAACTGAAAGCTTAATGTCAAGAGCATCCAAAACCCGGAATGCAGAATATAATGGCCGCCCATGAAGCTCGGAAAGATCGTCGCAAGTCGTTTCAAACCCGCATGGTGGCTGCCGGGCGCTAATTTACAGACCCTGTGGCCGTATTTCTTTCGCCGCAAGACGGAGTTGGACCTGGCCCGCGAGCGTCTGGAATTGCCGGACGGTGATTTTGTCGACCTGTGTTTGACCGCCAATGCCGGTGCTCCTGTCGTAGCAGTTTTTCACGGCCTCGAAGGCTGCGTTGACTCCCATTACGTCAAACCGTTGCTGGCGGCCATTGAAAAACGTGGCTGGCACGGGGTGTTCATGCATTTTCGCGGCTGTAGCGGCGAATATAACCGTCTGGAGCGCAGTTATCACTCGGGAGACACCGGCGACATTTCATTCCTGGTAAACCACCTGCACAGACTCTATCCCGGTGTTCCTGTCGCCGCGGCAGGTTATTCACTGGGTGGTAACGCGCTGCTGAAATACCTTGGAGAGGCGGACCGCAAGGGACAGGTCCAGGCTGCGGCCGCCGTTTCCGTGCCCTACGTCCTTGCCGAAGGCGCCAAACAGCTCAAGACCGGGTTCTCCAGGGTATACCAGCGGCGCCTGCTCAGCCTCCTGAAACGCAAAATCACCGGTAAATTCAATGGGAGAAACTGCCCTTTTAACCTCGACGAAGTCTCCAGACTGAATGATTTTTTCCGCTTCGACGACAGGGTCACCGCCCCCCTGCACGGGTTTGCCGGGGTCATGGACTATTATACGCGCTGCAGTTCGCTGCCGTTTTTGAAAAACATCAACGTACCATCCTTGCTGCTCCACGCCAGGGACGACCCGTTCATGACCGATGAGGTCATCCCGGAGGATGATGAACTCTCGGAATATGTGCAACTGGAGCTTGCTGATAGCGGCGGGCACATCGGATTTGTCAGCGGCAGGGTGCCGGGTTATGCTTCGTACTGGCTGGAGAAAAGGATTATCGAATTTTTTGATGGGTATCTATACTGAGCGACGATTTTTTCTGTTTACGGCCCTGGCCTGCCTGCTGCTGCTGGGCTTCGGCTATTACCTGCAATTCGTACAGGGTCTGGACCCATGCCCGCTGTGCATCCTGCAACGGGCCGCTTATCTTGGCGTCGCACTCGTGTGCCTGGCAGGGTACTTCCATGGTTCAGCGAGACGTATTTACGGAACGCTTGCGCTGGTCTGTGCGCTGGCCGGCGCTGCTGTTGCGGCACGGCAGGTATGGCTGCAACACCTGCCGCCGGACCTGGTGCCCGAATGCGGACCGGGTCTTGATTTCATCATGCAGGCCTTTCCCTTGCTCGATGCGCTCAAGCTGATTTTTACGGGGTCCGGGGAGTGTGCCGAAACAGTATGGACCTTCCTGTCCCTGAGTATTGCCGAGTGGAGCCTGTTCTGGTTTGCGGCGTTTTCGGTGATGCTTGTATACCAGTCCGTCATTCCTGCGAGAGCAGGAACGGCGGGTTAGCGGCGGAAGCCGCGGGGCATATTACTCTCCAGCGTGCGCATCATATTCTCCATGCCGCCTTTCTTGCTCAGTTTTTTCACCATTTTCTGCATCCGGCTGAACTGTTTCAGCAGGCGGTTGACGTCCTGTATCTGCGTGCCCGAACCGGAGGCGATGCGTTTTTTCCTCGAACCGTTGATGACGGCCGGGAAGCGCCGCTCCCCGGGTGTCATGGAGTTGATGATCGCCACCATTTTGCCCATTTCCCGCTCCTGTCCGGCGAGGTTCGCGGGCATCTGCTGCATCCCCGGCATCTTGTCGAGGAGACCGCCCAGCCCGCCCATGCGCTGCATCTGCCGGACCTGGTCGCGATAATCATCCAGGTCGAATCCTCTCCCCTTTTTCAGCTTCCTGGCGATCTTTTTGGCCTTCTCCTGGTCCGTTTTCGACTCTACTTCCTCAATCAGGCTCAAGACGTCTCCCATCCCCAGTATCCGGGAGGCAATCCTGTCGGGGTGGAACAGTGACAGTTCCGAGGTCTTCTCACCGGTGCCCAGGAACACGATGGGTTTCCCGGTCACGTGCCGGACCGACAGCGCCGCCCCGCCCCGCGCATCGCCGTCCACTTTCGTCAGTATGACCCCGGTCAGGTCCAGGGCATCGTTGAAGGCCCGCGCCGCGTTTACCGCGTCCTGTCCCATCATGCTGTCCACCAGAAACAGGGTGTCGGTCGGGTCCAGTGCGCCGTGGATGTGTTGAATCTCCGCCATCATTTCCTCGTCGATATGTAACCTGCCGGCGCTATCGACGATCAGGACATCGGCAAACCGGGACCTGGCGTGTTTCAGCGCCGCTTTCGCAATATCCACGGGTTTCTGCCGGCTGTCGGCCGGGAAATATTCCAGCCCGTTATCTTCCGCCAGCACCCGCAACTGTTCCAGCGCCGCGGGCCGGTAGATATCGCAACTGGCCACCACTACGGACTTGCCGTGCTGGTCCCGGCACCAGTTGCCCAGCTTCGCAACCGTGGTGGTCTTGCCCGCGCCCTGCAAGCCTGCCATCAGGATTACCGCCGGCGGCGCGACACTCAAGTTCAGCGACGCCTGCTCATCCCCCATCAGGTGGATCAATTCGTCCTGCACGATTTTGACTACGGCCTGTCCGGGGCTGAGACTGGTTGCCACTTCGCGGCCCAGCGCCTTGCTTTCAACCCGCTCGATAAACGCCTTGACGACCGGCAAGGCCACGTCTGCCTCCAGCAAGGCCCTGCGCACGTCACGCATGGCTTCCGCGACGTTATCTTCCGTGAGGCGCGCATGCCCTCTCAGTTGCTGGATGATACGGCTGAACCGTCCTGTTAAATTTTCAAACATGTTGTCCCCTATTGTTTATATCCGCAGATGACGCAGATTTACGCAGATTATATGTGAATTAAATGGTATCAGTCGAAATACAGCAGGCAATCTGACATCAGTTTACAATTCGAGTAAACTCGCTTTATTAAAACCGTAAAGCGATGATGCGTATTACTATTATTAATTTTAAATCATCATCTGCGTGCATCTGCGAAATCTGCGGATAAAATATATGCAAACAGGTCTTATCATCAGTGTCGGAACAATCCTGCTCTATTTGCTGACCGCCGGCTGGCTGGGCAACAGGATATTCCGGTTGCGCTTGACTACGGATGCATTCAACCATTCTATTGCCGCGCTCGCGGGCCTGGCGCTGTCGGGCCACGGCCTGATCCTCTACCGGGAAATCCTGGTCCAGGCAGGTTTTAACCTGGGCTTTTACCATGCGCTTTCTCTCGTAAGCTGGGTTATTGCCCTGCTTGCCGTACTGACGGGGCTGTTCAGCGCCATGAGCAACCTGGTTATCATCTTCTTCCCGGTTGCGGCGCTCGCACTGCTGCTGGAAGTTGTTCTCCCGGGCGCCAATATTATCCCCGGCGGCATCGCTGCCGGCCTGAAAATACATATCCTGCTGTCGGTAGCAGCCTACAGTCTGCTTACGCTGGGCGCACTGCAGGCGCTGATCCTGGCTTTTGAGGAAACCAGGCTGCGCACGAAGCAACCCGTAAAAATCATGAATATCCTGCCTCCCATGCAAACCCTGGAGGAATTGCTGGTGCAGGTATTGACCATCGGTTTTTTTCTCCTCAGCCTGAGCCTGGCCACGGGACTGACGTTCATGCACGACATGCTGGGCCAGCATTTGTCCCATAAAGTGGTTTTGTCCGTCCTGGCCTGGGTCATTTTTGCGGTTGTTCTCTGGGGCAGATGGGCCCGCGGCTGGCGCGGCCGTAAACTGATCCACTGGACCCTCGGCGGCTTTGCCTCCCTGCTGCTGGCGTATTTCGGGTCGAAGTTCGTACTGGAACTTATTCTGCAGCGGGTTTGACTGCCCGCGGGTATTTGGCTTGCACCT
This sequence comes from Gammaproteobacteria bacterium, assembly GCA_965207165.1. Classification (GTDB taxonomy): domain Bacteria; phylum Pseudomonadota; class Gammaproteobacteria; order Eutrophobiales; family Eutrophobiaceae; genus JAAXHV01. Next base: position 1,423,295 of record OZ242265.1, read on the forward strand.
CGCCATAAAATAAGTAGACAATATCCGTCCACTTCAAACTGAGGCTATATCCGTGGACGATGTTTCACTATACCTGTTGTCCGGTTTTCTTGTCCTGCTGATCTGCATAGCTGCGTTTTTTTCCGGTTCGGAAACCAGCATGATGGCGGTAAACCGCTACCGCCTGCGCCACCTGGCCAATGACGGGCACAAGGGCGCTGTGCTCACTTCCACTCTGCTGGAACACCCGGACCGCCTGCTCGGCCTGATCCTGTTCTGCAACAACATTGTCAACTTTTACGCGGCGTCCCTGGGTGTCATCATTGCCGTCAGGCTGATGGGTGATATCGGTTACGCGCTCGGGCCGGTGATACTCACTTTTCTGTTCCTGGTTTTTGCCGAAGCGGCCCCCAAGACCGTGGCTGCCTTCCACCCGGAGCGGTACGCGTTCCCCGCGTCATACGTCCTGAAGCCGTTGTCGTTCATCTGCCACCCTTTCGTCTGGACCATCAACCGGCTGTCGAATAACCTGCTGGCATTGCTCAACTTCAAAATCGACGGCGTGGAGAATACCAGCCTGTCGCGGGATGAACTGAGGACCGCACTCACGGAAGCGGGCAAGTTACTCCCTGCCAGGCACCTGGATATGCTGATCGGCATACTCGACCTGGAACAGGTGACGGTGGAAGACATCATGGTGCCCCGTGCGGAAATCACGGGACTGGATATCAACGATGACCTGACGGAGAACCTGAATTACGTCAGCCAGGGCTCCCATACCCGCCTGCCGCTTTTCCGCGACAACCTGGATGACATTATCGGCATCATTCACGTACGGAGCGTCATACGCCTGCTGAAGGACACCAGCGAAATCACCCTGGAAGAACTGGAGGAGATCGCTGAAGAACCACACTTCGTACCGCTCAGCACGTCGCTGAACGTACAGCTGCTGAATTTTCAGCGGACCAAAAAGCGCCTGGGATTCGTGGTTGACGAATACGGGACAATCCAGGGACTTGTTACCCTGGCCGACATCCTCGAGGAGATAGTGGGCGAGTTCACGACGGACCTGCAGACCTACAGTGCCGACATCACCAGGCAGGACGACGGTTCGTTCATCATCGACGGCAGCGCAACCCTGCGCGAGATTAACCGTGAACTGAAATGGGATCTGCCGGCCAGCGGGCCCAAGACCCTGAACGGTCTGATCCTGGAACAGCTTGAGACCATGCCCGAGCCGGGGACGACCCTGAAACTCGGCAATTTCACCCTGGAGATCACCCAGGTAACCGATAACGCGGTGAAATCAGTCAGGGTAAAGCTGATCGGACGGTGACGCCGGGAACGGAATTTAATTCCGTCCCCCGCCGGCGCTTATGCCTTGACGCGCACGGTGACGATATCCGCATCGCTGTATTGCTGGTGGCGCACCGACGAGGCAAAGTGACGCAGCAGGCGCAGTGAAATCTCGTGCTCGACCGCATCCTCGGAAGCCTGCCTGCCGAGCAGGGCGATACGGTCTTCGATATTACCCGTATCCGACGCAGCGATAAATTCCAGTTCCGCCATGCCGCTGTCTTCCCAGGCCACCAACAGCAGGCGGCGCTTTTTGTCCGTCCCGGTTTTATCATCCAACTGGGACAGAATCAGCAGTGTCTCCTCTGCAACCAGGGACAAGCGGTCGAGCGCGTCCGCGCTCCAGCCCTTGCCTTTGACGAATCCACTGAGAAATTCCCGGACCCTGTCCAGTGCACTCAGGTCCAGTTCCGTCTCTATCCGCCGCCGCTTCGGTCCCGTCAGGTTGATAAATACCGTCAGCAGGATCGCCGTCAGGCCGCCGGCCGTCATACCGTTGCCAAGCATGTCCCTTAACCAGTCGTTCAGGTAGCCCGCGAACAACACGCCGTTCTGGAACCCCGCACCCACCCAGAAAGATACGCCCACCAGGACAGCCTTGCGGTAGCCGACGCCATCCTGTATGACGACCTGCATACCCAGTACGAACAGAACCCCCAGGATCACCAGCAGGTAAGCAGCGATAACAGGGTCGGGTATTGCCAGAAACAGGCTGATCAGCTTGGGCAGAAACGCCATTATCAAAAACAGCAGGCCGACGCAGGCCCCGACACGGCGCGCGGCAACCCCGGTTATTTCCGTCAGCGCGATACTGGAAGAATAGGTGGTATTGGGCACGGTGCCTGCCAGCCCCGACAAGAGGTTGCCCAGGCCGTCGGCGGCGACTGCCCCCTGCACCGTACGGAAGTCGGTGGCGCGCGGCTTGCGCCACGCCACTTTCTGGATGGCGACCGCATCACCGATGGTCTCGATGGCGCCCACCAGCGTGACGAAAACGAAAGCGGGCAACAGCGTCCAGAAGACGGAATCAAACTCCAGGTGGAAACCCGGCCAACTGGCCGCGTCGGGCAGACCGATCCAGGATGCCTCCAGCACCCGGTTAATGTCGTAGAGACCGAAGCCGGCAGCGACAAAACAGCCGATTAAAACCCCGATCATCGGCGCCCACAGACGCCACACCCCCGTGGCGCAAAATATCATTCCCAGGGTAACAACAAATGTTGTGATCGCGCTGGCAGGCGCGGCCACGGCCGGTATCCCTGCCGGCACCTGGGTCAGCATATCGAAGACTATCGGCATGATGGTGACCGAGATCAGCATAATGACGGTGCCGGCTACGGCCGGCGTAATAAGCCGCCGGAACAGGGCAAGGCGCTCCGAGAGGGCGAACTGAAACAGCGACGAGAGCACCACCAGGGTCGCCAGCAGCGCGGGACCACCTTCCGCCAACGCTGTTACGGACACTGCGATGAACGCGCCGGAAGTACCCATGAGCAAGGGGTATCCCGCGCCGATGCGGCCAACCCGGACCGCCTGTATCACCGTGGTGAGCCCGCTCACCGCGAGGGCGGTGAAAACGGCCCAGGTCAGGTAAGCCTCACTCTCGCCGGCAGCCCGGACGATGATGGCCGGGGTCAGTACGATGCCGCCGATAATGAGCGCAGCGTACTGGAATCCGAGGCCGAAAGTCAGGCTATGCGAGAGGCGTTCATCAGGCTCATAGCGGATATTCTGGTTGACCGGGGCTGTTTCAGTTTGCATTATGCAGATTCCGTATTTGTAATTTTGCCGGGAGTATGACAGTGTTGCCGCTACTGCAAAGACTGTGAAAGTTTAACACCTGGCGCTGGATTACAACAGCCGGAACAGCCTATGAATAAAACCAAGATCACCTTATTTACCGTTATCATCCTGTTGGTGACCCTGTTTTTTGTCTTCGACCTGGGCCAGTATTTCAACCTGGAATACCTGAAGGAGAAGCAGGCCGCCATGGACGCCTACTATGAACGGGAACCGGTAACGACAACCGTCTCCTACTTTCTCCTGTACGTTATTATTACCGGCCTGTCCCTGCCCGGGGCGGCTATCCTTACCCTGGCTGCCGGCGCCATATTCGGGGTGCTCTGGGGGACCGTTGTCGTGTCCTTTGCTTCGACCATAGGGGCGACACTCGCATTCCTGTTCTCCCGCTACCTGTTCAGGGAAGCCATACAGGGACGTTTTGCCGACAAGCTGACTGCCATCAACAGGGGGATGGAAGAGGAAGGCGCGTTCTACCTGTTCACCCTGCGCCTGGTGCCGATATTCCCGTTCTTCATCATCAACCTGGTGATGGGCCTGACGACCATCAGGGTGTTGACCTTCTTCCTTGTCAGCCAGGTCGGGATGCTTGCCGGGACCATCGTCTATGTGAACGCCGGCACCCAGATCGCGAAAATTGAACAACTAAAGGATATCCTGTCGCTCGAACTGATCCTGTCCTTTGCGTTACTCGGCATATTCCCGCTGCTCGCGAAGAAGACGGTGGATTACCTGAAAAAGCGCAGACTCCGCAAATAGTACAGATAAAATCATATCTATCCGCAGATTTACGCAGATGATCGCAGATAAAATAAATCATCTGCGGTAATCTGCGTCATCTGCGGATAAATCCTTACCTGTGTGACCCGAAAAATATGGCTGAATTTGATTATGACCTTTTTGTTATCGGCGCCGGATCCGGCGGTGTGCGCGCGGCGCGCATGGCGGGCGGGTTCGGCGCGAAAGTCGCCATTGCCGAGGACCGCTATATGGGCGGCACCTGCGTCAATGTCGGTTGTATCCCGAAAAAGTTGTTTGTTTACGCATCGCATTTCGCCGAGGATTTTCATGATGCGGCGGGTTACGGCTGGCATGTCCCCGAACCTGTTTTTAAATGGGATGAACTTCTGAAGAATAAAAATAAAGAAATCAATAGACTAAATGGTATATATAAGAATTTACTGGAACGTAATGGAGTGCGCGTGTTTGACGGCAGGGCCGAACTTGGGGGGCCGAATACGGTTCGTATCAACGGCGAGAGTATCAGCGCGCAGCGGATACTGGTGGCAACAGGTGGCTGGCCGCATATTCCGGACATCCCCGGCAAACAACACATCATTTCATCCAACGAAGCCTTTTTCCTCGAGACCCTGCCAAAAAGTGCGGTAATCGTCGGCGGCGGTTACATTGCAGTCGAATTTGCCGGCATATTTCACGGTCTCGGCGTGGACACTACCCTGGTATATCGCGGCGAACTGTTCCTGCGGGGATTCGACGGTGAGATGCGCGGGTTTCTTGCAGAACAAATGCGTCAGAAAGGGATCAACCTGCTGTTCAACACCCGGATAGACAGCATAGACAGGCAAAACGGCCGCTACCTGGTGAACTCCCCCGATACCGGGACTATAACAACTGACCTGGTCATGTATGCCACCGGCCGGCGGCCCAACACGAACGGCCTGGGGCTGGAAACGGCCGGGGTGGAACTCAACGGCAAAGGCGCCATCGTGGTCGATGCCGAATACCGCAGTTCAACCCCTTCCATTTATGCCATCGGCGACGTAACCGACCGGATGAACCTGACCCCCGTCGCCACAGCGGAGGGAACGGCACTGGCCAACAACCTCTATAACAACCAGTCAAGACGCGTCGATTACCGCGACATCCCCACCTGTATATTCAGCCAGCCCAACCTGGGCACCGTGGGCCTCACCGAGGAACAGGCCCGGCAGGAATATACCAGCGTGGAAATCTACAAGTCCCGGTTCACCAACCTGAAGCACACCTTGACCAGCAACAGCGAAAAGACATTGATGAAGATCATCGTCGACAAGGACACCGACAGGGTCCTGGGCGTACACATGGTCGGCGCAGATGCCGGCGAGATCATCCAGGGCATAGGTATCGCCCTCAAGGCCGGCGCCACCAAGGCAACATTCGACGCCACGATCGGTATTCACCCCACTGCCGCCGAGGAATTTGTCACTATGCGCGAACCTGTAGCATAGAACACATACAGATTACTCCGAAGGAAAATTCATGAGGGAAACAGGGGACAGACCACATTTTCTCTGAAGGCTATAACGTGGTCTGTCCCCTATTTTTCCCTGGTCAGAACAGGTTCTTGTAATGTCCGGCAACATTCCGTACAATTAAGTGAACCAACGGAGATATACCATGTTGAATTTCAAAGACAGCGCTGCAGCCATTGATGAGCCGAAAACGGCGCGCATGGAACAGCGCACCAAACCACACGTAAAGGCACAGATCCAGCAGGCGGCGCACCTGCTCGGCGTTGACGAGACCACGTTCGTAACCAGTGTGGCGCTGGAGCGCGCCCGGGCAACGATAGCCGACCACGAACGTACGGTCCTCACAGCCGAAGACCGTGAAGTAGTTCTGGCCGCTCTGGATAACCCAGCTCTACCGACCGACGCACTGCGGGAGGCCATGGCGATGCACGCCGCCCGAGTGGTGCAGGGTGACTGAATCTGGGCAGGAACCACGGCGTATATCCATCACACCGCTTGACACGGAGAAACACAACCGGGCGTCTTTCTCATGCGGGACCATCCGTCTCGACAATTTTCTCAAACGCAGTGCCAGGAAACACCAGTCAGGTGACTTTACACGGGTCTGGGTTGCGACGGAAAACGGCTGGGATGAAATTCTGGGTTATTACGCGCTGAACGCGCACTCGCTGGAAAGCGAGGGTCTCCCGCCCAGCCTGACCAAACACGCACCCCGGTCCGGAAGTATCCCCACAGCCTACCTCTCGATGATCGCGGTAGACCGCCGCCACCAAGGACGCGGTATCGGACGCATCCTGCTCATTGATGCGATGACGCGAGCGGCGGCGGCCGCCGACCAAATCGGACTGAAAGCCGTGGTGCTCGACGTGATTGAGGACGGTGGCCCCGATATTACGGAAAAACGCCTTGCGTTTTATGCCGGAATGGGTTTTATATCGCTACCGGCGCGCCCATTGAGAATGTTCATCAGCATCGCTACGGTTCGCAAAAACCTGGCAGGTTGATAGTCTATATATGCACAATATGCACAATATGCACACGCTCGATTTCATCAAGCGAGAGTTCCTCACCGGTGCTGTTGTACAGTTGCGTAGTGCGGGTTGCTTCGTGGCCAGCGATGCGTAGCGATTTCATGGACGCCCCCGTTTCGCAGTTACTTGGTAGACGTGCAATCATCCTCGGAGGAGATACAACATGAGTCCATTATTGATTTTTATAGGCGCGTTTTTGTTTGCCGCTGGGCATTACGAATTTTGGCGCTTACGCCGGAGCCCCGGCTGATGTATAGAGACTTTATATGCTTGAGAAATGCTGAATCAGTTGCACCCTCACCGACCAACAGGGAAGTTACTTGAGAAACCGTCTTATTCGTCAGCGCCTGATTACATTACCCGTTTGAAGTGCAAAGAATAACTGTCTCATATTCGACGCCGATTTATATCACCTGGCGCACGCCGGGAGAAAATACCAACGTTTCGTGTCTAAGCAACATGAAGGGCAACGAAGCTGGTAAAAATGAAACAGTCGAGTCTTGTAGCGGGTATTGTGTTGTTTTCGTCATCCATCTGTTGGGGCGACGACTGGCAGATAAAGGACGGTGAGATTGCCCATGCTGTCGGCATCGTCAGCAGTGACGGCGCTCCTGCGTCGCTTGAAGTGCGCTGCCAACCGGAACCGGAAGTTACCTTGACGCATCCGGTGCTGGCATCCATGCCGACTGACGAGAAGGGGCGCCTCGACTGGTACCAGGGCGCGCTAATCCACACCGGATGGGGGCTGGACTTGACGCGACCGGACCATGGCGGGTACCTGGGCCTCTGGGAGCCTTGCGCTTATCGCCTCGACTGCGTGCGCCCCATCAACCGCGACATTGCATGGTTCATCGAAGACTTGACGCAAAACTGGTCCGTGTTCATTCGGATCAGCCCGCCCGATGCAGACGTGGTGGACTTGCGGGTGTCGCTGGCAGGTTCCGCCGCGGCGATCGATGCCGTCTGTCCGTCGTCAGACACTGACGAAGCGGCTGAATAATCAGATCGCTGCGATGGTTTGTACTTCTACCAGAAAATCTTCGTGAACCAACCGGTCAACTATCAACAAGGTATTGGGAGGGTAAACACGGTTCGGGAATAATTTTGGAAACTCTCTAAGTCTGAACTCCATGAATTCGGGAATCCACCGGGGATGCACCAGGTAGGTAGTAAACTGCACAACATTTGAAAAATCAGCTTCCGCGGAGTTCAACGCTGCTTCAATATTTGCAAACACCTGGACACACTGCGCATCGAAGTCCAGCTTCCCGGTTATCTCTCCTTCCTTGTTTGCCGACAACATGCCCGCAATAAATAAAAATTCATTCGCTTTCACCCGCGTGACATGTGTGTATTGCCCGAGAGGTGCGCCGAGAGTATCCGGGTTATAGATTCTGATATCGGATGACATAATATCTATCTCCTGCGCGATTGGATTGAAACCGTATCTGCGGATTAATTATTCTTTCTCAAAAAACGGGGAGTAGTCCCGGAAGAACTGCCGCAACGTGGCCGGTGCCCTGCCGGTGACCCGGGTATAGTTATCAGTGAGCAATGCGCCGCGGCCTTGTGCGGTCAGTTCGAACATCTCCGAGACGGTCTCCACGTACCAGTCGTCGGGGACCCAGTGCGCCAGCGATTGCTTGAATTCCTCTGCCGGAACGTCAACATAACTGATCTCCCTGCCCATCACTTCGGATAACTGCAGCGCGATGTCGTGGAACGAGACCAGTTCGGGCCCCGTGATCTCGTAGGTTTCACCATCGTGACCTGAACCGGTCAATACATCCAGGATAAAGCGCGCAGCGTCCCGCACGTCGATAATGCCCACCTGCCCGTCACGCATCGGCATGTAGAACTTATCCTCCGCCACGATGGTGCCGGTAATGTGCAGCATGTTCTGCATGAAGAAATTCGGACGTACCAGGGTATAGCCCAGGCCGGATTCCCGTATATATTGCTCGGCATCGCCGTGATAGCGCTTCAGTAACGAAGTTGAATTCGAATTCGCACCGTTTGCCGATATTTTTACCAGGTGGTTGACTCCGGCTGCCCGCGCCGCGTCAACAAAGCCTTTTTCCAGGTCCAGTTGCTCCCTGGCGTTCGCCATCAGTAAAAATGCCTTGTCACAACCCTGCATGGCTTCCTTAACGGCAGCCGGGTCTCCCAGGTCACCGCAGACCACCTCGACGCCCGCATCCGTTAATACACCTGCCTTGCCCGAGTCCCTGATCAATCCCCTGGCCTGAATGTTATATTCAGGAAGAAGTTTCAGTATTTCCGTACCGACTGCGCCGGTGAGTCCCGTGAATAAAATCATAACTCTGTACTCTCTGTGTCCTCTGTGACAATATAAAAATCTGCGCTAATCTGCGTAATCTGCGGATTATCACTTATATCGCAGATTGTACCCTGATATAGTTTTACCGCATGAGGAAATTATTTTGCCTGGCTGTGTTGCTCTGGTTTCCCGGCGCCCATGCGCAATCCATGAACGTCGCGGTCGCGTCCAACCTTACCCACACGATAAACGAGATCAGCACGGCTTTTTTCCGGGATGGGGGGGAAAAGGTCAACCTGACGTTTGGTTCATCCGGGAATTTCGCCCGGCAGATTGTCCAGGGGGCACCCTACCAGGTCTTTATATCCGCTGGTGAAAAATACGTTGACTTTATCCGCGACAACGGCAGAGAGATAAACGACTTCAAGCCGCTGGTTCACGGCCGCCTCAGCCTGTATATCCCTGAAACGTCGAAACTGGAACAGCAGGCGACGCTGGCCGATGCGCTGAAGAGCATGCAATACGGCGACTTCGGCAGGATGGCCATCGCCAACCCGGAACATGCGCCCTACGGCCAGGCTGCCAGGGAAGCGCTAGTGAATGCCGGCGTATGGGTCTTCAGCCAGAAAAAACTGCTGATCGGGGAAAATGCCGCCCAGGCGATGCAATTCTGCCTGTCGGGGAGCGTGGACATGTGTATCATCCCCAGCTCTTTCCTGACGCTGGAACAGTTCGCCGGCAAGGGAAACAGTTTTCTGATCCCGCAGAACTGGCACCCGCCCATCACCCAGTACGCGGTGCTGCTCGATGATGGTGACGAACAGGGAAACCGCTATTTCAACTACCTGTCATCCGTGTCCAGCGGGGCCGTTTTCAAAAAACACGGCTATATCTTGATTGGGGATTGAGAATTACGAATTACGAATTAGGAATTACGAATTAGGAATTGGGAATTGGGAATGACTGTATATGGCGGGGTTGTGTTTTTCGAGATGGCCGTACCAAATCAGCACTGCTCAGAACTTGTGTTAGAGTAACGTATCCCTAATTCGTAATTCCTAATTCGTAATTCCTAATTCAAATTTATATGGACTGGCAGGCTCTAAACGTTTCCCTGCTTCTCGCCGCGCTGACCGCACTCATCCTGACGCCGGTCGGCATTATCGTTGCGCGCAAGCTGGCCTGGTCTCAGTTCCATGGACGTAATCTCATCCAGGCACTGATTACCCTGCCGTTGATACTGCCGCCGACCGTTCTGGGTTTTTACCTGATGATCAGCCTGGGAGAACTGTCATTTATCGGCAGGTTGTACGAGGGCATGGCAGGCGAGTCCCTGGTTTTCTCGTTTGAAGGGATCCTGCTGGCTTCGGTTATATTCAATATTCCGTTCGCCGTGCAGCCCGTACAACGCAGTTTCGAGGCCATCCCTCATAATATCCGCGAGGCGGCATGGTGCAGCGGCCTTTCCGGCTGGCAGACTTTCTGGAAAATTGAACTGCCCCTGGCCTGGCCGGGGATCGTCTCCGCAGCGATCCTGACCATTGCCCACACCCTGGGTGAATTCGGTGTGGTCCTGATGGTGGGCGGCAACCTGGCCGGTGAGACGCGCACCGTCGCCATTGCCATATACGATCGCGTCCAGGCGTTCGACAACGCCGGCGCGGCAACCATGTCAGCAGCTCTGCTCATGATTTCACTGGTTGCCATCACCCTCATCTACTTCCTGACTGACCGGGCCGCCAACAATGTCCGGCGCTGACACCCTTCACGTCCGGCTTGAGCAAACCGAGCCGATCCCGCTGGACGTGACGCTGTCCTGCAAGACGGGAGAAATCCTGGTGATCCTGGGTCCTTCCGGCAGCGGCAAAACGACCATACTGAGAGCCATCAGCGGCCTCTACACGCCGGAAGCAGGTAGCGTGCGCTGCCATGGGGAACAGTGGCTGGATACGGCAGCAGGCGTCGACCTGCCGGTACAGCAACGCAACATCGGCATGGTGTTTCAGAATTACGCGCTGTTCCCCCATAAAACGGCGTTGCAGAACATCATGTTGCCGTTAACCCGGACCGGTAAGGAACAACAACGAAGTGTCGGGGAAAACCTGCTGCAGGCCATGAATATGCAAGGCCTGGGGGAGCGTTACCCGCACCAGTTATCGGGCGGTCAGCAACAACGCGTCGCACTGGCCCGGGCGCTGGCGCGCGACCCCCGGGTATTATTGCTGGACGAACCCTTTTCCGCGGTTGACCAGCAGACACGCAGGAAACTGGTACGCGAACTGGTCGGGTTGAGGCAACGTTTCAGGCTGCCCATCGTCCACGTCACCCATGACCTGAACGAGGCGCGACGTATAGCCGACCGGCTCTGCGTCATACACCACGGGAAGACCTTGCAAAGCGATACCCCGGACCAGGTAATGAACCATCCCGACAGTGCCGACATCGCCTCCCTGATAGGCCACTATAATATATTCCGCGCCAGGGTGATAAGCCATGACCACGATGCAAAAACCACCACCATCGAATGGCAGGACCATACCCTGAGCGCGCATTATCGCCCCGAATTTGAGACCAACGAGGAAACAGACTGGGTTATCCCTGCAGACAGTATCATTCTGCACCGCCGGGACAGGCCGTCAAAGGGCGAACGGGAAAACCCCGTCAAGGGACTCATCGATGAACTGATACCACTGGGTGAGAACACCTCAGTCACCATGTCGACCGGACAGGACCGGTTTATCTACCTGTCGGTGCCGACGCACGTTGCCCGCCGCAACCGCCTCGAACAAGGCGGCGATATCGCCGTCTCATTACTGGCTGACAGCATCCACTTGATGAAAAAACAATCCGCAGATTACGCAGATTAACGCAGATAAAACATCTTAATAACTTTAATCCTTGTAGTTAAAGAGAACATCACTAACTTCAAGGAGTGGTTGGAGTAAATAGCAATAACTGTATTACATCTGCGTTAATCTGCGTAATCTGCGGATAATCCTTTTTTCTTGCGAACAGTCGGCACCGCGGCCAGCAGGGTTTTCGTGTACTCATGCTGCGGGGATGCCAACACCGTGTCTGTCGCGCCCTGCTCCACTATCCTGCCACGGTACATTACTGCCACGTCATCGGCAAAGCTGGCAACGACGCTGATATTGTGGGTGATAAACAGGTAAGCCAGTCCCAGTTCCTTCTGCAGGCTCGCCAGCAACTCCAGGATGCGCGCCTGGACCGTTACGTCCAGGGCGCTGGTCGGTTCATCGCATACCAGTAGTTTCGGCCTGACGGCCAACGCCCGGGCAATACAGATGCGCTGCCTCTGCCCGCCGGAAAACTCGTGCGGGTAACGGTATTTAAATCCCGGTTCCAGTCCGACCTGGGTAAGCAGATCATCGACGACAGCCTGCCTGTGCGCGGCGCTTTCCCCGGTCCCGAGGGAGAGCATGCCCTCCTCGATAATATCCTTGACCATCATTTGCGGGTTCATGGACGAGAACGGGTCCTGGAACACCACCTGCATGTGCGCGCGCTGCCGGCGCATTTGCGCCGGTGACAGGTCGAGCAGGTTGTCACCGTCCAGGTAGACCGTCCCCGCTGCAGGTTTCAGCAGTTGCAGGATACCTTTACCCAGCGTCGTCTTGCCGGAGCCGGATTCGCCCACGACGGCCAGGGTCCGTCCCTGTTTAAGTTCCAGTGATACACCATCCACAGCGCGCAGGTAACCGGCAGTAGCGCCGAAGAAACCCGTTTGCGTGGGAAATTGCACTTCCAGCCCGGACACCCTGAGCATGGGCGTGCCTGGTGCCGGCGGTTTTTCCGTGCGCCTTGCCTGGGCGTCAGGCAGGGAAGCAAGCAGGTTTCTTGAGTAGGGGTGCTGCGGTTGGTCGAAAAATTGGCGGGTTGGACCGGTTTCCACGATCCTGCCTTCGTTCATGACGGCAACCCGGTCCGATACCCGGGACGCCACGGCCAGGTCATGGGTGATAAACAGCATGGCCATTCCCGTATCGCGCTGCAGCTTTTTCAGCAGTTCCAGCATGCGCGCCTGCGTTGTAACGTCCAGTGCGGTAGTCGGTTCGTCGGCAATGAGCAATTCCGGTTCCCCGGCCAGGGCGATCGCCAGCATGACCCGTTGCTTCATGCCCCCGGAGAACTGGTGCGGGTAGTCATCAACGCGCCGTGCGGGTTCCGGAATACCCACCGCTTCCAGTAATTCGATCACCTTCCCCCGGCGCGCGTTCCCGCGCAGTCCCCGGTGCCGCTGCAAGCTCTCCCCTACCTGTACTCCCACCCTCAGCGCCGGGTTGAGGGAGGTCTGCGGTTCCTGGAATATCATGGCGATATGACCGCCGCGGAAGGCCCGTATGCTTGTTTCAGGCAGCGCGAGAAGATCGGCGCCGTTGAACAACACGGAACCGCTGATCTCAGCCGATTTCGGCAACAAGCGGGTAATACTCAGCGCAGTGACGGATTTACCGCTGCCGGACTCGCCCAGTAAAGCAAGGGTCTCACCCGCATCAATGCGGAAATCCACTCCGTCAACAGCCCGGACCGGGAGGCCTTCACCGGCAAACCTGACTTCCAGGGATTTTACGTCCAGCAGTGCTGTCATATTGAGAATTATGATTATTTATCCGCAGATGACGCAGATTATCGCAGATAAAAATACAAATTTATTATTGAAGTTGTCTGGTTCAGAATTGGATAAATTAAACCTGATTTTATCCGGAAGCTGAAAAACAGTTAATCAGTAAATTTTTTTATAATTTAATCTGCGATAATCTGCGTCATCTGCGGATAAACAATGAAAATAATCACGTACAAGCTGTGCCTGCTGCTGAGTCTATCGGTGAGCCTCATCCACGCGGCGGGCGCCCAGGAATACCCCCGGCCCGGATGGCAGGAGCAGATGTCGCCGCTCGCCAGTCCTGATGCCTACCCGGGCGGGGAATTCTCCTTCTGGTCAGGGCCTTTCCCGAAGAGTTTCAATTACTACCTGGATACCACGGTGACATCCAGCCGGCTATTCAATCTCCTGTTTGAAAAACTGCTTACCGTCAATGGTTTAACCCTGGAATTCGAACCCAGCCTCGCCGCTTCGTGGTCCGTCTCCGGGGACCGCACCACCTTTGAGTTCAGGCTGGACGACCGGGCCAGGTGGAGCGACGGCGTTCCCGTCAGCGCCCGTGACGTCGCCTGGACCTATGATGCAATCATGGACCCGAAAAACCTGACCGGACCCCACAAGATTGCCTTTGAGCGGTTTTACCGGCCGGAGGTTATTGACGAACAGACGATCCGCTTCAAGGCCAGGGAAGTTCACTGGAAAAACCTGTTGTCGCTGGGAACGTTCCATGTACTTCCCTCCCACGTATTCAAGGACCTGGATTTCAACAAGATCAACTTCGAGTTCCCTGTCGTGTCGGGTCCGTATTCAGTTGAATCGGTACGGGAAGGCATTACGCTGACGCTGAAGCGCCGCGCGCAATGGTGGCAGTGGGCCCGGGCAAGCACCCGCGGGATTGCCAATTTCGACAGGCTGAAGTTCCGCTTCTTCACTGAGCGGGAAAACGCGTTTGCCGAGTTCAAGACCGGCAACCTGGACTATTACCCGGTTTATACCGCCTCCCGCTGGGCGACGGAAACCACTGGCGCAGCATACGACAATAACTGGATCATCAAGCAGGAGGTGTATAACTATCACCCCATCGGCTTCCAGGGGTTTGCCATGAACCTGCGGCGGGCCAAGTTTGCCGACCTGCGGGTCCGGCTTGCCCTCGCCCACCTGCTGGACCGGGAGCGGATGAACCAGGCGATCATGCACGAAGCCTACTTCCTGCACCGGTGTTATTTCGAAGACCTGTACGACGGGCAGACACCCTGCCGGGGGCCGGAACTACGTTTCGACAAGGATGAAGCGAGACGCCTGCTGGAACAAGCCGGCTGGGTAGTCAACAAGGACACCGGGTTACTGGAAAAAGACGGACAGCCGTTCATCATCCACTTCCTCACCCGCAGTCCGACTTCGGATAAATTTCTGGCCATCTACCAGGAAGACCTGAACGACGTCGGAATACAGCTTGAGATAGTCAGGAAGGACTGGGCCGCCTGGATAAAGGACATGGACGAGTTCAACTTTGACATGACCTGGGCGGCCTGGAGCGCATCCCTGTTCAAGGACCCGGAATCCCTGTGGCATTCGAAGGAAGCCGACCGTGCCGGCGGGCAGAACATCACCGGTTATAAAAACGCCGAAATCGACGCCATGATCGATACGTTGCGGACGGAATTCGACATCCGTAAACGCCATGACATCATACGGCGCATTGACACCATCCTGGCAAATGATATCCCCTATGTCCTGCTCTGGAACCTCAATTACCGCCGCCTGTTGTACTGGAACAAGTTCGGCACCCCGGAGACCGTGTTAGCGAAGTTCCTGGGGGAAGAAGGCGCTTACCTGTTCTGGTGGTACGACGAGGATTCAGCCGCCGACCTGGACTACGCCCGCGAGACGGACGAACCCCTGCCCGGACGGGATGAAATTGTCGTGTTCGACGAGGTATTTCACCAATAATGGAACGCACCCACTACATCATCCGGCGCCTGCTGCTGGTCATCCCCACGTTCATCGGCATTACTTTCGTGTGTTTCGCCCTGTGCCAGTTCATCCCCGGCGGGCCGGTGGAGCAGGCGATCATGGCCATGCGCGGGCTCGGTGCGGAGTCCGTCGATGCGGCCGCGGCCGCCGGACCCAGCGGCATATCCCCGGACCAGCGCAAGGCCCTTGAACAGCATTTCGGTTTCGACAGGCCGCTCGTTGAGCGTTACTGGAAATGGCTGGTCGCCGACCGCATCGGCATGGCCGTCGATTCCTACAAATACCCGAACAAGACCGTCCTGCAACTGATCATCGAGCGATTTCCGGTCTCGCTGATCTTCGGGCTGACCGGCTTCTTCCTGACCTACCTTATCTGCATCCCCCTGGGGATAGCCAAGGCCGTCAAAAACGGTTCCTGGTTCGACGTAAGCAGCAGTATCCTGGTGTTCATCGGCTACGCCATCCCCGCGTTCGCCTTCGGCATGCTGCTGAAGATGTTCCTGTCCGGCACCACGGAGGGGCTATGGGATATCTTCCCCGTCAGCGGTTTTACCTCGGAGAATTTCGCCGAACTGTCAACGGCGGACAAGGCCAGGGACCTGTTCATGCACATGTTCCTGCCGGTCACCTGCTACATGATAGGCAATTTCGCAGTCCTTACCCTGCTCATGAAGAACAGCCTGCTGGAACAGATCAGCCAGGATTACGTGCGCACGGTGCTGGCCAAGGGCGCCACCTTCAACCGGGCCATCTGGGGCCATGCCTTCCGTAATTCCCTGATACCCATTGCGACGGGATTTGGCAGCATTTTTACCCTGATTTTCGCCGGGTCGGTGCTGATAGAAAAAGTCTTTGAAATACCCGGCATGGGCCTGCTGAGCCTGGACGCCATCGTCAGCCGGGATTACATGGTGTTCATGGGCATCCTGGCGCTGACCTCCATCCTCGGGCTGATCGGCAGGATCTTCTCCGACGTCTGTTACATGTTCATTGATCCAAGGATACATTTCGATGCCTGACTGGATTGATCCCATCACGCGCAAGCGCCTGCAGCGGTTTCGCGACTACAGGCGTGCGTATTATTCCCTGCTCATCATCGTGTTCCTGTACCTGACGAGCCTGGTTGCGGAGTTGTTCTGCAATGACCGACCCCTTTACTTGCACTATGAGGGCAAATCCTATTTCCCCGTCCTGTTCTTCTACCCAGAGGATACCTTCACGGGCAACGGCCTGTTGACCCGTCCGGATTACAAGACCATCAACGCCTCTCCCGCGTTCGCCGGAAACGATGATAATTTCATGGTCTTCCCGCTGGTACCCTTCGGACCGCAGGAGATTATCCAGGCCTCGTCCATCCCGGTTGATGACCAGGTGGAAGTCCTTGTGCAGCGGGAACCGCGGGTCGCTTCCGTCAATATCGACGCCGGCTTCGTTGTCCGCCGCCAGCAGCGCGCGGAGTGGTTTTTCACACCGGCTGAGGGGCCCGTGGCGGGAATGGATTTTCTCGGCAGCTACGACATCCCCGAAGCTTTCATGGAAGCCGTCGTGCTGCGTTTCGCCAATCAACCAGCCCCGGCCTTGTCTTATTCATACCCGCCTGGCGAGGCCGAAAAACAGGTCATTCTGAGCCTTTCCCCCTATCAACCGCGCAACAGAAACCCGGCAACCGTCAGGATATTGTTGCGCGAAGCCTTGCAGCAGGACCTGGAACAGAAATGGATATACACACCTGAAGACGGACAACTAGCTACCGGTGGCGGCTTGTGGGATGCATTCTCCGGCGGCCACAGGGATGAGATACTGGCACAGGCAAAAGCACGCCTGCTCGCACCCGTCGCCACCCTGCGCCTGGAGCACGCCGGCGTGAACTACCGGATAAAATTCATCAAGGAAGACGTGCGCTTCCCGTTCCGCCCGATCGGCCCGCACCTGTTCGGCCTGGATGACAGCGGCAGGGACGTACTGGCGCGCATCTTCTACGGCTTGCGCACGTCCCTGAACTTCGGCCTGTTGCTGGTCATCACCTCGATGGTTGTCGGCACGGTAATCGGTGCCATCCAGGGCTATTATGGCGGTAAAATCGACCTCACCGGCCAGCGCCTTACCGAGATCTGGGAAGCGCTGCCGTTCCTGTACGTGCTGATACTGCTGGGGTCGGTGTACGGCCGCAGTTTCGTCCTGCTGCTCGTCGTCTACGGCCTGTTCAACTGGATAGCCATCTCCTATTACATGCGCGCCGAGTTCCTGCGCCTGCGCAACCAGCAGTTCGTCGAGGCTGCCCAGTGCCTGGGATTGCCGGACCGGAAGATCCTGTTCCGCCATATCCTGCCCAATGCCCTGGTGCCGTTGACGACGTTCTTCCCGTTCTCCCTGGTAGGCGCCATCGGCACCCTGGCGGCGCTGGATTACCTGGGCTTCGGCCTGCCCCCTCCCACCGCCAGTTGGGGACAACTGCTGGCGCAGGCCCAGGGACAGGCCTACTGGTGGCTGATCCTGTATCCGAGCCTGGCCCTGTTCCTGGTTATCCTCCTGTGCGTGTTTGTCGGCGAGGGGGTGCGCAACGCCTTCGACCCCAGGAAATTTACCCGGCTGGAGTGATCAACCCGTGAAATCGTCCGAAAAACTGTTGTCCGTCAACGACCTTACGGTGCATTTCGACACCGATGAAGGCGTCGTCGAGGCGGTCAACGACGTCAGCCTGGATATCCGCCGCGGCGAGATCGTCGGCCTGGTGGGTGAGTCCGGTTCCGGCAAGACCGTAACCGCACAGAGCATCCTGCGCCTGGTCCCGCGCCCGCCGGCACGCTTCGTCAGGGGCGCAGCAGTTTTCAACGGCGAAGACCTGCTGGCGCTGCCCATCGAGCGCCTCAGGAAAATACGCGGCGCTGAGATCAGCATGATCTTCCAGGAACCGATGACTGCACTCTCGCCGCTGCACAGGGTCGGCCGGCAACTCAGCGAAATGCTGCGCTTCCATACCGACCTGGACCAGGAAACGGCCTGGAAACTCGGTACGGAATGGCTGGACAAGGTGGGACTGCCCGACCCGGAGGAGCGCATGTCGTTCTATCCCCATCACTTGTCCGGGGGCATGCGGCAACGGGTCATGATCGCCATGGCCCTGATGCTGAAACCGCAACTGATCATTGCGGACGAGCCCTCAACCGCCCTGGACGTGACGGTGCAGGCACAGATTTTCAGGTTGCTGATGAGCATGAAGGATGCGGACACGTCCATGCTGCTGATCACCCATGACCTGGCGGTCGTCTGGGAGGTGTGCGACCGCATCTACGTCATGAAAAACTCCAGGGTGGTCGAACGCGGCGCGATCGAACCCATATTCAAGGAGCCTGCCCATGCCTATACCCGTTCGCTGCTGCAAGCCGTGCCGCGGCTGTACCAGGCAGGGGAAGCGGAAAGGAGAACGGCAACAGGAAGAAAGCAGGCAGCGGATACCGGTGATGGATTAATCAGGACGAAAAACCTGCGCGTCTGGTTCCCGGTGAAAAAGGGACTGTTCGCCCGCACGGCCGGGCACGTCAAGGCCGTCGATGATATCGACCTGGCCATCGGCAGAGGCTCGACAGTGGGCCTGGTGGGGGAATCGGGTTCGGGCAAAACCACCCTGGGACGGGCCATCATCGGCCTGCAACCCATCAACGACGGCAGCATCGTCTTCGAAGACACGGAAATCGGCGGCCTGAACAAGGGCCGCATGAAACCCTGGCGCCGCAACCTGCAGATGATCTTCCAGGATCCCTATTCATCGCTCAACCCGCGCATGACGGTCATGGATATCCTGACGGAAGGCCTCAAAGAGCACGGCCTGCTGGACATGGCGAAACAGGACAAGGCCGTGCAACTGCTGGAAGAGGTCGAATTGAGGGCGGACATGGCCAACCGCTACCCGTTCGAGTTCTCCGGCGGTGAACGCCAGCGTATCAGTATCGCCCGGGCGCTGTCGCTGGAGCCGAAATTCATTGTCTGCGACGAGGCCGTCAGCGCCCTGGACGTGACCATACAGGCGCAGATCATCGACCTGCTGCGCCGGCTGCAGGCGCGCCACGGCATCGCCTACCTGTTCATCTCCCATGACCTGAGCGTCGTCCGGCAACTGTCCGAACAGATCCTGGTGATGCACCAGGGCAGGATCGTGGAACGCGGCAGGACGGAGGACGTCATCTTCAACCCGCAGCACGAATACACCCGTACACTGCTGGACGCTGTCCCCGTCCCCGGCGATATCGAGCGCCGCCGGCGCATGCGGGGAAAAAAATAATGAGCCGGACAGGTCGAACCGGGTTAGCGGCCGGCCTTGTTTCGACATTATTGCTGGTTGCCTCATGCGGCTTCAATTACGAAACGAACGTAGAGAGCGGCACGCGTGAGGGGATATTACATATCGGCAACGGCGACGAACCCCGGGAGCTTGATCCCCATGTCGTAACCGGCCGCATCGAGTCCGACCTGTGCCAGGCGCTGCTGGAAGGCCTGGTCGGCTGGCATCCCGAAGGAAAGCGTTTGATCCCCGCCACCGCCAGATCCTGGGAGCAAAGCGAAGACGCCAGAACATACCGGTTTCACCTGCGTGAAGACGCAAAATGGTCCAACGGCGACCCGGTAACGGCCGCGGACTTTGTCTATTCATGGCGCCGGGCGCTGCTGCCTGCCCTGGGCAACAACTATGCTTATATGCTGTATTACATCAGGAACGCAGAACGGTTCCACCAGGGGGAAATAACGGATTTCTCCCAGGTGGGCATCACGGCGCCCGATGAACTGACCCTGGTGGTCGAGCTTGAGAACCCGACGCCGTTTTTCCTGCAGTTGCTGACACACATGAGCTATTACCCCGTCCACCAGGCGACTGTCGAAGCGTTCGGCGCCGCGGATGAACGCGGCACGCGCTGGACCCGTCCGGGGAACCACGTGGGAAACGGCCCGTTCAAGCTGAAGGAGTGGGTGCTGAACCGCAGCATCGTCGTGGAGAAGAACGAACATTACTGGGATGCCGGTGTGGTGAAATTGAACCAGATCGTCTTCTACCCGGTTCAGAATGCAACCACGGAAGAACGCATGTTCCGCGCCGGCCAGTTGCACATCACCAATAATATGCCGGTTGACAAGATAGCGCACTATCGGCAGGAAAGACCCGATACCCTGAAAATCTTCCCGTTTTTTTCCACCTACTACTATCTCTTCAATACCACTGCTGCGCCGCTCGACCAGGTAAAGGTCAGGCAGGCCCTGACCATGTCCATCGACCGGCAACAGATAGTGGATAAGATCACCAAGGCGGGAGAGATCCCGGCATTCAGCTACACCCCGCCCGATACCAACGGCTACACGGCAACCGCGCAGGTACGCTATGACCTGGAACGCGCCAGGGCCCTTCTGGCAGAAGCGGGCTATCCTGACGGGACAGGTTTTCCCGGCCTGGAGCTAATGTACAACACCTCCGAGGGGCATCGCCGGATAGCCATAGCCATCCAGCAGATGTGGAAGACCAACCTCAACATCGTCGTTACGCTGACGAACCAGGACTGGAAGGTATACCTGGATAAACGCGATGGGAAAGACTACCAGGTGGCGCGGGCCGGCTGGATCGGTGATTACCTGGACCCAAACACCTTTCTCGATATGTACACTACAAGCAGCGGCAATAACGACACGGGCTGGTCGAACCGGCGCTACGACGCGCTGATAGCACGGGCCGGCGCTACCACGGACCAGGAACGCCGCTTCGCCCTGTTCCAGGATGCCGAAGCCATCCTGATGACCGAGTTGCCTATCATGCCCATCTACACCTACGTGAGCAAATCACTGGTCTCACCGGACGTACGCGGCTGGCATCCGAATATCCTGGACATCCACCCGTTTAAATATATTTCCCTGGTACCATCTGCAGATGATTAAATTCATACTCAAACGCTTGTTGCAGGCCATCCCGGTACTGCTGGTTGTCAGCGTCATCACCTTCCTGCTGATCCATGCGGCGCCCGGGGGGCCGTTTGCCGAGGAGAAAGCGGTGCCGCCGGAAGTGCTCAAGCACCTGAACGAACGCTACAAGCTGGACCAGCCGATCCATGTCCAGTTCTATGACTACATCAGCCATGCCGTACGGGGAGACCTGGGGCCGTCCTTCAAATACCCCGGCAGGTCGGTGAACGAGATCATCGCCGCCGGTTTCCCGGTCACGCTGGAACTGGGTTGTTACGCCCTGCTGTTTGCCCTGCTCATCGGCATCGGCAGCGGGGTGTGCGCATCGTTGAACCCGAATACCTGGCAGGACTATCTTCCCATGACGTTTGCCACCATCGGCATCTGCCTGCCCGCGTACGTACTGGGCCCGTTACTGGTGCTGGTATTCGGCATCTGGCTGGAGTGGTTGCCTGTTGCCGGGTGGGAACTGATACCCGGGGATAAAATCCTGCCATCCATCACCCTGGGGTCCGTGTACGCCGCCTACATCGCCCGGTTGAGCCGCGGCGGCATGCTGGAAACCCTGTCCCGGGATTTTATCCGCACCGCACGGGCCAAGGGCATGCCCGAGGCCGTGATCATATTCCGCCATGCCATGCGGGTGGGCCTGTTGCCCGTGGTTTCCTTCCTGGGACCGGCGCTGGCGGGACTGCTCAGCGGTTCCTTTGTGGTTGAGACCATTTTCCAGGTCCCCGGCCTGGGCCGCTACTTCGTGCAGGGCGCATTCAACCGGGATTACACCTTGATCCTGGGCGTGACCCTGTTATTTGCTTCCCTGATCATCGTCTTCAACCTGATCGCCGACGTAATGCTGGCCTGGCTCGATCCCAAGGTAAGGCAGGAAACCGTCCATGGCTGAGCCTGGCGCAAACCTGACCCCGGTGGGCGCTGGAGCTATGGGCATCAGCACGTCACCACGCCAGGACGCCTGGCGCAGGCTGAAAAAGAACAAGGCGGCCATGTTTGGACTGGCCGTGCTGGCCGTGCTGGTAGTCCTGTCCCTCCTGGCCCCCTGGATCACGCCTTATTCCTATTCGGCGCAGGACCTTGAACTGGGTCCCAGCCCGCCTTCCCCGGAACACTGGCTGGGCAGCGACCTGTTCGGGCGCGACCTGTTGACGAGAATCATCTACGGCAGCCGCGTGTCACTCGCAGTCGGTTTCATAGCCACTGCCGTCGCCCTGCTCATAGGCGTGACCTGGGGCGCCGTGGCCGGTTACCTGGGTGGGCGGGTCGACGCCCTGATGATGCGCGCGGTCGACGTGCTGTATGCCCTGCCCTTCACCATCTTCATCATCCTGCTGATGGTGGTATTCGGCAGCAACATCATCCTGCTGTTCCTGGCCATCGGCGCCGTTGAGTGGCTGACCATGGCGCGCATCGTGCGCGGCCAGGTGTTGCACGTCAAGCAGAAGGATTTCGTTGAGGCAGCCGTCAGCCTGGGTCTGTCACGTTTCCAGATCATCAGGAAGCACGTGATCCCGAACATCATGGGAACGGTGATAGTGTACGCCACCCTCACCGTACCCAATGTCATCCTGCTGGAATCGTTCCTGAGCTTCCTGGGCCTGGGAATCCAGCCGCCACAGAGTTCCTGGGGCCTGCTCATCTCCTACGGGGTGGAGACCATGGAGGAATACCCCTGGCTGCTGATCTTCCCGGCGACGGTCTTGTCCGTGACCCTGTTCTCCCTGAACTTCCTCGGCGACGGCCTGCGCGACGCCCTGAGCGAGAGGTAATAATCCACAGATGTACAATTCCACTGTTGCATGGCAAAATAATTCCATGTGTATCAGGATAAACAAGGGGAAAGCATGGGTCTGTTGACAGGAAAACGTGCGTTGATCGTGGGGGTGGCAAGTAACCGTTCGATTGCCTGGGGGATCGCCAAGGCGATGCACCGGGAAGGGGCGGAGCTTGCGTTCACCTACCAGAATGAAAAACTGCAGGGGCGGGTCGAGAAGTTCGCCGCGGAAGCGGGATCGGACATTACCCTGCCCTGCGACGTGGCAGATGATGCCGAGATCAGCAACGTATTTACCCGCCTCAAAGAACACTGGGAGCACCTCGATATCCTGGTCCATTCCGTCGCGTTCGCGGACCGGGAACTGCTCGAAGGGGATTACCTTGGCAGTATCACCCGGGAGGGGTTTCTCGGGGCCCAGGACATCAGCGCCTACAGTTTTGCCGCACTGGGCAAGGCGGCGCGCCCGCTGATGCAGGGCCGGGACGGCGCCATGCTGACCCTCACCTATATCGGTTCGGTCAGGGCCATGCCGAACTACAACGTGATGGGGATCGCCAAAGCCAGCCTCGAAGCCAACGTGCGTTACATGGCCGCCGGCCTCGGGCCGGAGGGTATCCGCGTCAACGCCATTTCGGCCGGACCTATCCGCACCCTGGCAGCCTCCGGCATCAAGGGCTTGAGGGGGTTCCTCAATCACGTCGAACAGGTTACACCCCTGCGCAGGAACGTCACTATCGAAGAGGTGGGCAACGTGGCCGCGTTCCTGTGTTCCGATTACGCGTCCGCCGTTACCGGGGAGATCACCTACGTCGATTGCGGTTACAGCGTGACCGGCAGCGAAGGGAAGGAGTAGTTCCAGACTCGTTCCCGCTTCTGAATAGAAATTTTATCTTACTGACTATCAAGGGCTTTTCACCAATGAAAAATAGTAACTGGTTGTTATGGGCGCTACTCACCGCGGCCATTTCCGGCATCTTCTGCGGCTGGTTCTTCGGTCAATCGATGCTTGCCATTGAATGGGTGGGCGAGTTGTTCCTGGATGCCCTGAAAATGGTCATCATCCCGCTCATCGTCGCCGCGGTTATCAGCGGTATCGCTTCCCTGGGCGGGGCTTCAGGCGGGCTGAAACGGCTGGGCGGGCTGACCGTGCTGTACTATTTCTGTACCACTGCAATCGCGGTCCTGCTGGGACTGATTATCGTGAACATCATCCAGCCCGGCGCCGGTATCACCGAAGTGAGCCAGGTGGTTCCGGACCGTGTCAGCGGCAAGGAAGAGACCGGGATCGTGGAGATTATCCGTTCGCTGATAGGCGACAACATCATTGCCTCGGCGGCTGAAACCAAGCTGCTGGAAGTGATCGTGTTTTCCATCCTGTTCGGCGCTGCGCTGACAACGGTCGGGGAAAGGGGCAAACCCCTGGTCGCTTTCTTCGATGGCATGAATGACGTGATGATAAAAATCGTCGTCTGGATCATGTATTTTGCCCCCATCGGTATTTTTGCCCTGATTTCATCAAAGCTTGGCGACAGCGGCGGCGGCGAACATTTCTGGCGGGAAATCCTGGGCGTGGGCAAGTACATGCTGACGGTCATCGTCGGTCTGACCCTGCACTTTTTCGTGTTGATGACGATCCTGGTTGTCGTCAGCCGGCGCGGGCGCCAGTTCATCACCACGATGTCCAAGGCCCTGGTAACCGCGTTCGGCACCGCCAGTTCAACGGCAACCCTGCCCCTGACAATGGAATGCGCACTGGAAGCCAACGTGGATAAACGGGCGGCCAAGTTCGTCCTGCCCCTGGGTTCCACGGTGAACATGGACGGCACCGCCCTGTACGAGGCAGTGGCCGTGATGTTCATCGCCCAGGCCTACGGCATCCACATGATGCCGATGGACCAGGTGCTGATCTTCATTACCGCCACCCTGGCCGCGATCGGCGCGGCCGGCATCCCCGAGGCCGGCCTGGTCACCATGGTGATCGTACTCACCGCCGTGGGTCTGCCGATGGAAGGCATCGGCCTGTTACTGGCCGTGGACTGGTTCCTGGACCGGCTGCGGACGACGGTAAACGTATGGGGTGACAGCGTCGGTTCGACGGTGGTTGAAAAGTTCTGTTTTAAATAACAGCCCGTACCGGCCTAGAGCATGTCCTCGTAAACCGTGACATCGGCATTTGACCGCAGGTTCCTGTTGAATTCCGCCCAGGCAGAGGCGGTGCTTGCCTGCAGTAACTGGCTGCGCACGATGTTCTGTTCGTCTTCGTCTATGGCATCCGGGTCCGCCTCGTTAACGGAATAGACAATGACGACGGTGTAGTCCCCGGTCCCCAGGGATGCGCCGTCATGGATAGGCTGATCAGCCTCGGGTACGCCCGCCCTGAATGCGGTGCGCAACACTGCCCGGTTGATAGTCTCATCATCCTGGGTAACATCCGTGGCATTGTTCCAGTTGAGACCAAATTCCAGGGCCACCTCCTCCTTTGACTTGCCCAGCTCCAGTTGCTCGAGGACTGCCTCGCCCTGCTCCCGGGTCTGGTCCCGCGCCTGCTCGAATTTTAACCGGGTCACGATTTCGTCCCGCACGTCGTCAAGCAGTTGTTTCATGGGAAGCCGGTGTTCCAGGACGCGCAAGACCATGTAACGGTCGTTATCCAGTTCGATAAGTTCGCTGTTATTTTCCTCCAACAACACTTCATCGGTGAACGCCGTTTCAACGACACCCGGTTCTGAAACGATACCGACACCCGGGTCTTCCCTGCTGATAAGGTCGCTCTTCTGCACCTGGAGTTCCAGTTCTTCCGCCGCGATGTCCAGGGTATCAGGACTTTCATAGGTCAGGACCGACAGCCGGTCGCTAAGTTCATACAGTTGCTGCGCCGCCTTCTCTTCCCGCAGGTCCTGTTCCACTTCTTCACGGATGTCACCCAGCGCGGCTTCGGTGCCCCCCTGGATCTCGTCGACAGCTATGATATGGAAACCAACGGTGGATTGTACCGGCTCACTGATCTCTCCCGCTGCCATGGAGAAGGCAACCTCGTCGGCTTCCGGCTCCAGCGCGCCTTTCGTGAGAAAGCCGAATTCGCTGAACTCAATGGAATCCCCGTATTCGCCGGATTCATTTACCACGACTTCTTCCATATCCTCACCGCCGCTGACCAGCGCGTACAACTCGTCTGCCTTCGCCCTCATCTCCCCGACTTCCGCCTCGGAAGGCTCCTCCGGCAGCTTGACGAAGACCTGCCTGATCTTGCGGGTTCCCTCGACCTCGTAATTGTGCCTGTTGTCGCTGAAGTAGCTCTCAAGCTCACCCTCTTCAAGGTAGACTTCCTCGGCGATTTTGGCGAGGGACAGCACCAGGTAGGCAATCCGGACCTGTTCCGGGTCCATGAAGCGGCCTTCTTCATCAAAATATGACTGGACCTGTTCGTCCGTCACCTCGATGGTTTCCTTCAGTTCGTCAGAAGAGATGGTCGACCAGACGAAATCACGGGTCTGGTGCATGATGCCGGAATACGCGGAAAGCTCGGATCCCGTTACAAAGTCCGTTGCGAACAGTGCACTGCGCAGTTGCTCGATTGCCATATCCTGTCTTATCCGGGTCAGGAAGCCCGCAGGGGACAGCCCGTTGCGGTTGGCGGCAAGTTCAAACTGGGCGATGTTAAATCCCTGGTCATCGTTGAACTGGGGGATCTGGCGGATAATCTCCCAAACCTCCTCTTCGCCCACGAATAAACCGGCCTTGTTCCCGGCCTGGTTCAGCAACGCCGTCTGGATCAGGTCTTCGGTCGCCCGCTGTTTAATCAGCGCCTCCGTCTCTTCGCCGACCGGCGCGCCGGTTATGGATTGCCACTGCTGGCGTATGTCCTGGTAGGCGCTCTGGTAGTCCGCAAGGGAAATTTCTTCACCGTTGACATCAATCACGGTCACCCCGCCGGACTGGTCGAAATAATAATTGATACCCCAGAACGCGAAGGGAATGATCATGATGGTGAAAATTACTACGGCCAGCCAGCCTTTCACCTGGTCTCTTATGGTCTGTAACATTCCCCTACTATACTACAAGTCCTGGACCAGGCGAAAGCCGAGAAGGTGACTGCGCAGCGCGCTGACGCCCCCGTTACGGGAAGCGGGGCGCAGGACCCCGGGGCCGCCGTACCAGGACCCGCCCCGGCCCACGCGGCATACTCCACCGCTTCTTCCCAGGAAATGTTTATAACGGGACGCCGCCCGCGGCCCCAGCCCTCGTCATCCACCTTGTACGGGAAGGTAAACCGGTCGTAGTCCTCGAACGTCACCTCGTACCTGGAGATGGCGAAGGAGCGGGCGATCACCACCTCGTGCCGCGGTTTCTCTGCCTCAGCGCAACCCTGGTCCGACCCGCAGCCCATGTCGAAACGGCCAGCGGGAATTACCACCATCTCCGGGCCCTTGCCGCCGGTACGCAGCCTGTCGCGAAAGGCGCTGCCTGCCACCCGCGCAACCGGCGCGGACGCTGCAAGTTCGGAGGGAACTGTTTGCGGCGCACCCTCATCATGGCCCACCATGGCTGCAATCACGTCATCTGCGACACCCGCTTGCTTGAGCGTAACCAACTGGTCCACCGACGTATCGAAATCGGTCGTGCTGTCCTGGATAACGGTGATGATGATGGCGGGCGCCAGCCCGACCTGGGTCAGGCGCAGTATGTCCTCGTTGGTGAGCGCCGCTTCATTACCACGCGCGGGCGTGAGGGCAAACACCACGAACAGAGCAAAACCGAATACAACTCCTTGCTTTATCATGGTATGAAAAGTGTAAGACAGTGAAAGCGGATAATCAACAGGAAAGACAAAAACCGTCAAACCCATAGAACATCTACTTCGGTACGGCAACGACGGGGAACTATCTTCCTGACCTTTTGCTTATCAGAAATTTCGCCAGGGTGACGGCGTCTTCCGGGTCCATCCGTCCCACCGGGGAACTGCTGTAGGTGGAGGCGAGCACCTCACCCGAGCCGGTAACAAAAAATTCGCTGGGCTGGATAAAATCCCTTCCTTCATCCCACCAGGCGCCGACTTGCCCGCCCATCTCCCGGGTCATGCCCCAGGCGACGGGAAATCCCAGGTCAGCCGCCACTTCGGCTGTTTTTTCCTCCGAATCCACGCAGCCGGCAACAATACTGACGCCAAGTTCCGCCAGGACCTTGCGCTGTTTTTCGAAGCCGCCCAACTGACGGCGACAGAAAGGTCACCAATGACCGCGATAAAACAGGATGAACGCATAAGGGGTATCGATATCGGCGGGAAGACGCAACCTGCCGCCCCCGGCGATGGCCAGTTCGATATCGGGAAACTGCCCGCCCTTGTCAATTTTATCGCTCATGTCCTGCTGTCATGTCCAGAAGTCGGGTCCATTATACTTGTTGTTAGATAAGAAGAACACACAGACATCGTTATGACACGGCCTTACTATCGAAACACCCGGTATTGTACCCCTGCCTTCTCGCAGGCGCTCCTGATCCGGTATTCGAAGCGCCCTTCCCTGCCGTCCGTATCATAAATCACCACTGCCGGCCGTTTGCCGGTCACATGACTGAAAAACAGCGCCTGTTGCAGGCTGTCCAGGCTGCTGCGCTTGTCCAGGCCGCCCTCGTAGACTGTTGTGGTTGTCTCGCAATCCACCATCACGTAACTGCGGCCGCCGGCATACGTGTACCCGTGGCGGGTCTCCGTCTCCCCGTTGACCGTGGCGCAAAAACGGCGGTTGTAGTCATCTTCCGAGCCGGTTGTGCGTGGTGATGACCGGTCAGCCTCTTGCGCCGGTGAACCAGGAGGCCGGCCGGATTGTTTATCGCCGTGGCAATGCCGCGGCTGTGTGCCGGCGTGGCACCCCTCAGCATCCGTTCTCCCGGGATGGCCCTGGACGGACAGCGACGCCAATAACAGGCCGGTACAAACCAGCCTTGCCCATTCCTCTTCGATGGACTTCAGTACAATCACGGTCTCTCCCCATTAGTTCGTGATCGATACATGCAGCGGACAAGCTGCTGCAGAAAAACGGCATTGATGTCTTTGCCGGGACTGGGAGCAGGTTGTCAGTCATCAGGGATAATGCCAGATGGGTAGCCTGAACACCAGACACTGAATCAAGGGTCGATACTACGTACTCCCAAGAAAGGTCCGCAACGACGATACGACCCTGCCGGGCGCCTCTTCAGCCAGAAAATGCCCACAATCCTCGAACTCGCGGAGTTCGAAATCCGTCAGTACGGACTTCCACCTCTCAAGTTCCTTCTTGCGGAATGCGATATCCTTAAACCCCCAGAGGAGCAGCGCGGGTTTGTCCACAAAGGCCGCGCGGTCTTCCCAGATCGAGTGCAGCCAGTCGCCCGCACCGACGATGTAACCCGGCAGTGCGGCGTTGGCGTCGCGTGCGCCGGGCGATGGCTGTGCATTGCGGTAATGGGCCATGATCTCAGGCGTCAGGATGCGCCGGTCGCCGACCGCCATCGGCATCACCTGGTTCACGAATATATTGTGATGGCGTATAAGGTACCGGCCGATCCTGCTCGACATCAGGAAGCTGAACGACCTGAAATGAAAGTCATCGCCGACCGGCCAGCACCAGGTATTCGAGATAACGAGACGCTTGACGCGATCTGGATGCCGGCGCGCGAAGTCAAGACCGATCGGCCCGCCCCAATCCGTCATGAACAGGGTGATGTCGCGCAGGCCGAGGTGATCGAGCAGGCCGGCGAACCGCTGCGCATGACTTTGCGGATGATGGTCCTCGCTCCGCTCGCTGCGCGACGACAGGCCAAAACCGATATGGTCGGGCGCGACACATCGAAACTCTGACCGAAGCGCCCGGATTTGATGACGAAATTCGAAAGACCAGGCCGGATTGCCATGAATAAACACGATCGGTTCCCCTTCGCCCTCGTCGACGAAGTGCATCCGCTGCCCCGACTGGGTGGAAAAGAACTTGCTCGCGAACGGATACATGTCGTCCGATACCCAGTCAGGGCGATGGGTCGATGCAAGCTGGTTCATCCGGCCCACATCTCCTCGAGCCTGGCGAGACACCCGATCCAGCCACGCTCATGCTCGTCACGGGCCGCTTCTTGCGTAAACAGGGAATGCGTCAGAGTCAGGCGCGTCGTGCCGACCGATTCCGGCTCGAACTCGACAGTCACCAACGACTCGACGTCGCTGCCCTCCCAGCGCCAGGTGTGTACCAGACGGCGATTGGGTACGATTTCCCGGTACACGCCGCGAGTGACAAACCTGCGCCCTTCCGCCCCGCGCATCTCAATGAGAAACGTCCCGCCGACCACGAGGTCGGCAACCGCCCGCGTGACGATGGCGTCGCCGGGCGCCAGCCATTGCCGCAACACCTCCGGATCGGTCCACGCGGTATACACTGCTTCAACCGGCGCGTTGATCACGCGATTCAGCGTCAGGTAGATGTCCCCCGGCCCATGTTGCTGCCCTGCCATGCTGCGCTCCTCCGAATGGCCTTTGTTTCGCCGGCTCATCCCGGCAGATTGAGATTTGTCACCGGGAATCGCCCGACTCGCCCGTATCGGTCCCGACCAGTGCGTTAAGCGCATCCAGCCTGCCGGTCCAGAAACGCTCGTGGAATTCGAGCCAGGCCCAGGCATCCTTGAGTGCGGCCGGGTTGAGCCGGCACACCCGTTCCCGACCCCGCGCTTCCCGCGTCACAAGACCCGCGCGTTCGAGCACACCGAGGTGTTTCGAGACCGCAGCGAACGACAAGGGCAGAGGTTCGGAGATATGACTGACGGTTGCCTCCCCGTCGGCCAGGTGATCGAGGATGGCGCGGCGAGTGGGATCAGCCAGTGCGTGGAAGATGTGGTTCAGGTCATGTTCAACCATTTGGTTGAGTATATCTGTATCCGGGTTGATGTTCAACCAGTTGGTAGAATATTTTTTGTACCTCGGATTCGATGTGTTGTACACTCGTCAAACCAGCAGACGTGGCCTGCGTCCAGGATGCTTTGTCCATTCAGAGGACACGAGACTAAACTTGACCTTTTCCCTCGAAATTAACCCCTTTCAACTCGGGAACGTTGGCTGAATAGGGAGGAAATAACATTCTTATCCACAACCGATTCCGATAAGGATTCTTGAGGCCGTGAAAACCCCCGAAAAAAGCCATTTTTCATTCGCATAACTCATTTTCTTGATTGCTTTTTTTTGGTTTGTTACCCTGCGGGGAGTTTCGACAAATTCTATGAAGCCAAGGCCAGCGGCGCAAAGCCTCACGGGAAGGCCTGTAGCTTGCGCCAGATGTCCTGCGGGAAAATGACACCCTTGATTGATTCAAGTCACAGCAAATACAGGATTTCCATCAACGGTTGACGGGGGATATATTTATGGGTCAAGCCATCACCTTGGAATCAGAGATTACTTGTCCAAACTGCACACACAAGAAAATAGAATTAATGCCTACTGATGCATGTCAATGGTTTTACCAGTGCGATAATTGTGACACGTTATTGCGACCAAAAGCGGGCGACTGTTGTGTATTCTGTTCATATGGCACGGTGAAATGCCCACCAATACAACAGAGTGGTGGATGTTGTACGAATTAACGTTATTTTAGAATTCTGCCCGCTGCCTTGCCGGTCAGGCTACCTCCGCGGGCTCGGGGTTGATATGGAAAATAAAGTGCGTATCGATCAGATCTGTTTGGTTGACGTCTTGCAGCGTGACCTCCCCACCGCCGTGGGAGAGCAGGTCAATGACGAGGTCGTCTCCCCGCTGTTCCAGGTCCAGATCGTCCAGTGCGTCAATTCCGCCCAACGCGCTGAGGTCAATTCTATCCTCGTCAATCTGAAAATCCGTGACGACGTCGTGTCCGCCATCGTGGGCAAACACA
Organism: Gammaproteobacteria bacterium; assembly: GCA_965207165.1. GTDB lineage: Bacteria > Pseudomonadota > Gammaproteobacteria > Eutrophobiales > Eutrophobiaceae > JAAXHV01. The sequence goes on from OZ242265.1 coordinate 1,455,203, forward strand.
AAGACGTCAGCGCCCTGCCCACCTGATAACTCGTCGTTGCCGTAGTCGCCGACAAGCAGGTCATCGCCGGCGCCACCGGACAAGATATCGTTACCCCCGGAAACCAGGAAAGGAATCGGTGAACTTGCGTACAGAGCGTCATCAGTGTCGTACCCATCATTAGTAACCACAATGGACCTGCCATCCACCGGTTCAATTAGCCGGGGCACCAGGTAGGCGTCGCCGACCAGGACGTCATTGCCGTCTCCACCTTCCAGTGCATCACTGCCGGCGCCGCCTTCAAGCCAGTCAGCGCCCGACCCGCCGTCCAGCCGGTCAGCGCCGCTGCCGCCGTGGAGGTAGTCATCGCCCGGCCCGCCGGCCAGTTCGTCACGACCGTCACCGCCGTCGAGCAAATCGGCGCCCGTCCCGCCGCCCAGTTTGTCGTTGCCGGTCCCGCCGGTCAGGATGTCATCACCGGGGCCGCCCTCCAGAGTGTCATCGCCGCCGGTCAACTCATCGATAATGACCATCAGCAACAGGTTGTCGAGTGCGCTCTCACCCTCGCGGCTGCCGCTCAGGGCAAGCGCAGCATCCAGGCTCATGCCATCATTGAGCCCGATCAGCAACGGCGCGCCGAGTCCTGCTGTTGACGACGTGTCGCCGACAAGCAAATCGTCATCATCGCCGCCGAATAACATATCGTTCCCGGCGCCGCCTTCAAGCCAGTCATTGCCGGCGCCGCCGCGCAGCACGTCGTCGCCGCCCTGCAAGCGGTCGCTGAGATAAGCCAGCACATCGGCGCGAGTCAGGTCGGGAAACAGCATCGACAGCAGGGTATCAACACCCCCGCCGATATCGTCGATGACGCCCTGACTTCCAGACCCGGGTTCGCTGGAGATAACATCTGTATCCGGTACGGAGTCACTGCCTGCAGCGTCGAATACATCAAGGTCAGCACCCCTGTCGTTTCCCAGGCTGTCAGCATCGTCAACCGACATCCCGCCGGGAAACAGCTGAAAAAAGAATTGCTGTAACGGGTTGGCGTCATCCCCCAGCAACAGGTCGTCGTCATCACCGCCCTCGAGCGTGTCATCGCCGGCGTTGCCGGTCAGGAAGTCCTGCCCGCCGAGACCGTGGAGGCTGTCATTGCCGGGGCCACCGCGCAAATTGTCATTGCCGGCACCGCCGCGCAGATCGTCACTGCCAGCGCCGCCGCTGAGATCGACACCCTCATCGACAGGTCTGCCCGCGTCCCCTGCTTCCGGGTCAATCAGCGTCAGGGTGTAAGCGCCGGCGTGGTCCTGCGCGGGGTTGCCCAGGTAGAGGCCGGCGCTGAGATAATAAACGCCGCTGCTATCCGGGGTAAAACTGAGCCGTGAGTCGAGTTCCCCTGCAATAAAGTCTGAGTCGTCATTGACGGCAACCTGCTCGCCCGCCGAATTGAACACCTTCAGGATAGTATCAGCACCACGGTTATCCCCGGCGCCGGCCAGGTGAATCCGGTAGGTTTTTCCTTCAACCAGTTCGACCCTGACCCAGTCGTTGTCCTGCTTGCCGTCAAATACACCGTTAAAGGTACCGCCGACAGACAGGCTGTATGTCGTCTGCGCGTTTGCCGCCGCGTCTGCGGATTGATTCTCTCTCACCCTGGTCATATTTACACCTTGGTGCTCATGTGCATTAACATTCTGACAATTACAACATGGCAAGGTTCACAACGCCAGGATATGACATCAGGGGACAGCCATATAAAACAACAGGCAGAGTGATAAATCACCCTGCCTGTTATAATATTTCCCTTTAATATCAGTATGATATATTATGTCTGGCGGAGTGGACGGGACTCGAACCCGCGACCCCCGGCGTGACAGGCCGGTATTCTAACCAACTGAACTACCACTCCATAAACTGGTGGGTGCTGAGGGGCTTGAACCCACGACCTCCGCCTTGTAAGGGCGGCGCTCTCCCAACTGAGCTAAGCACCCAGCAGACGCATTATAACAAAAAAACAAAATCCTTGAACACTTGCAATCTATGGATACGATATAACCTGCAAGTTGAAAATGCTGTTAAACCAGAAGATGAGAGACCATTACGATTTTTCGAAAATGAAGGGTAAAAAAAACCCTTACATCAAGTACCTGAAACAGCCTGTCACAATGCGACTGGATTCGGATACCGTGGAGTATTTTGAATCGATGTCCAAGGAATCAGGCATCCCTTATCAAACCCTAATAAATCTTTATCTGAGGGATTGTGCGATAAACAAAAGAAAACTGCATATGCAGTGGAAATAATTGATCAAACACAAAATCTAATTTACTATGTATAATTGAATATGTAATCGATATCATACAAATTACATTCTTTAAGATTGTTAAATTGCTAATGTGGCATTTGAATGAGGTGTAATGAGAAAATTATGACTATACATAACGATGGTTATCAGGCAAGGAAATCAGGGAAACTTAGAACAGATAATCCACATGATCCCGATAGTCGGGAGTATAAGGACTGGGATAAAGGTTGGCATCAGGCTGATCAAGAATTGGAAAGCGATCCGGGTTTTGAACCAGGGCTTTAAAACCGATTTTTCCCGGGGACGGACTTGAATCCTGCCCCTGTTGTATAAGGTGTACCTGCGAGCCGGGAATCTCTCAGGATGCCGGAGCCTGCCCCAGCGCGGATGGATCCCAGCCTGCGCAGGAACGACGATTTGTTAATGCGGTAGTATCGCTTCCTGGCCCTCGTCAGGGACGACTGCTTCCTTTTGCACGATTGCGGTTTCGCCTTCTTCCGCCTGGGGGCGGGGCATGTGGTGCAGCGCTATTTCCAGCACCTCGTCGATCCAGCGCACCGGTTTAATCTCCAGGTTCTGCTTGATATTCCTGGGAATCTCGATCAGTTCCCGCTCATTCTCGGAAGGAATCATGACGGTCTCTATACCGCCGCGCAGCGCCGCCAGCAGTTTCTCCTTCAGTCCGCCGATGGGCAATACCTCCCCGCGCAGGGTTATCTCACCGGTCATGGCCACGTTTGCCTTCACCGGGATATTGGTCAGGGCCGATACCAGCGCGGTACACATTGCCACGCCGGCGCTGGGTCCGTCCTTGGGCGTTGCGCCTTCGGGAACGTGGATATGGAAATCGGTCTCCTTGTAAAAATCCGCGTCGATGCCCAGGATGTCGCAACGGCTGCGCACCACGGTGCGCGCCGCCTCGATGGACTCCTTCATCACGTCTCCGAGATGGCCGGTACGGATGGCTTCACCCTTGCCCGGCACCACGGTCGCTTCGATGGTCAGCAGGTCGCCGCCTATCTCGGTCCAGGCAAGCCCGGTTACCTGCCCTATCCGGTCCTGTTCCTCTGCGCGCCCGTAACGGAATTTCTTCACGCCGATTAACTTCTCCAGCCTGGCCGCCGTCACGGACATCCGTTTCAGGTCCTTTTTTTGCAATAACCGGGTAACGACCTTGCGGCAGATATTGGCTACTTCCCGCTCCAGGTTTCTGACCCCCGCTTCACGGGTGTAGTAGCGTACGATATCCCTGACCGAGGCATCACCGAGGCTGACTTCTTCCTTCTTCAGGCCGTTGCGTTCCATTTGCTTGGGGATCAGGTAGTTTCGGGCAATATTGATCTTCTCGTCTTCGGTGTAACCGGAAATACGGATGACCTCCATGCGGTCCAGCAACGCCGGCGGGATATTAAGGCTGTTGGCCGTCGTCACGAACATTACCTCGGACAGGTCGTAATCCACCTCCAGGTAATGGTCGACAAACGTATGGTTTTGTTCGGGGTCCAGGACTTCCAGCAACGCAGAAGCCGGGTCGCCGCGAAAATCCATCGCCATCTTGTCCACTTCGTCCAGCAGCATCAACGGGTTTTTCGTGCCGACCTTGGCCATGCTCTGCAGGATCTTGCCCGGCAGTGAACCGATATAGGTGCGCCGGTGCCCCCTGATCTCGGCCTCGTCCCGCACGCCACCCAGGGACATGCGGATGAATTTCCGGTTCGTGGCCCTGGCGATGGAGCGGCCAAGCGACGTTTTGCCAACGCCGGGGGGGCCGACCAGGCACAGTATCGGGCCCTTGGGTTTTCTTACCCGTTGCTGGACGGCCAGGTATTCCAGGATGCGTTGCTTGACCTTGTCCAGGCCGTAATGATCCTCTTCCAGGATCATCTCCGCCTTGGTGATATCCCGCGAGATCTTGCTGCGCTTCTTCCAGGGGACGTTTACCAGCCAGTCGATGTAATTCCTCACCACCGTTGCCTCGGCAGACATGGGCGGCATCATCTTCAGTTTGTTCAGTTCGGCGTCCGCTTTTTTCCTGGTGTCCTTGGGCATGCCGGACTTGGTGATTTTTTCATTCAACTCTTCCATCTCGTTGGGCGCTTCATCCATCTCGCCCAACTCCTTCTGGATCGCCTTCATCTGCTCATTCAGATAGTACTCGCGCTGGCTTTTTTCCATTTGCGACTTGACCCGTCCGCGAATGCGCTTTTCAACATTCAGCAGGTCAATTTCCGTTTCCATGAGATTGATCAGGTATTCCAGGCGTTCACGCACGTCCAGCTTCTCCAGCACCACCTGCTTCTCCTCGATCTTGATCGACATGTGCGCGGCGATGGTATCGGCGAGGCGTGAGGGATCGTCGATACTGGACAGTGACGACAGGATTTCGGGAGGTACTTTCTTGTTCAGCTTGACGTATTGCTCAAACTGGTTCAAAGCCGGCCGTAACAGTATTTCCACAGCCCGGTCATCCGGCAGTTCCTCATCCAGCAATTCCGTGTTCGCGAAAAACATCGAATCCGTCTCGATAAAATCGGCTACGCGGGCGCGCTGCGCGCCCTCCACCAACACCTTGATGGTGCCGTCGGGCAACTTCAACAACTGCAGGATATTGGACATCGATCCGATGTCGTAGATCTCGTCGGTCCCGGGGTCATCCTCGCCGGCGCTTTTCTGGGCAACCAGCAGGATCTGCTTGTTGCCGGCCATCGCAGTGTCCAGCGCCTTGATGGACTTCTCCCGCCCCACGAACAGCGGAATCACCATATAGGGATACACCACTACGTCGCGCAATGGCAAAACGGGTAACACTTGCATCTGTAGATCGGACTCTGTAGACATCTCAGCTCATGATTGTGTGATTTCTACTACTTATGGGGGCGACCAAAACGGATTTCAAGGTCCGGACCGCCCTCGGTCGCTAATCCGCGTCCGACGCCGCCTTCGGCAGCTCGCCGCCTTCGTAGATCATCAACGGGTTGGACTCGCCGGAAATCACACCTGCGTCAATCACCACCTTCGTGACTCCTTCCGTTGACGGCAGGTCGTACATGGTATCAAGTAATACATTTTCCATGATCGAGCGCAGGCCGCGGGCGCCGGTTTTCCGTTCCATGGATTTCCTGGCGACTTTGCGCAACGCATCATCACGAAATTCTATTTCACAGTTTTCCATGTCGAACATGCGTTCGTACTGCTTGGTCAGCGCGTTCTTCGGCTCGAGCAGTATCTTGACGAGTTGCTCTTCATCCAGTTCATCCAGGGTGGCAACGACCGGCAGACGGCCGACAAACTCCGGGATAAGGCCGTACTTGATCAGGTCTTCAGGCTCGACGGTCTGGATCAAGGCGCTCAAGCTCTTGCGGTCCGACAGACTCTTCACTTCCGCGGAGAAGCCGATGCCGGCCTTTTCCGAGCGTTCACGGATAATCTTGTCCAGTCCGGCAAACGCGCCGCCGCAAATGAACAGGATGTCGGCCGTGTTCACCTGCAGGAACTCCTGCTGCGGGTGTTTCCGTCCTCCCTGCGGCGGGACCGACGCCACGGTGCCCTCGATCAGCTTCAGCAGGGCCTGTTGCACACCCTCACCGGAGACATCGCGGGTGATGGACGGGTTGTCGGATTTACGGGAAATCTTGTCTATTTCGTCGATATAGACGATGCCCGTCTGGGCCTTTTCCACGTCGTAGTCGCATTTCTGCAGCAGCTTCTGGATTATATTCTCGACGTCCTCGCCCACGTAACCCGCCTCGGTCAGTGTCGTGGCGTCGGCAATGGTAAACGGCACGTTGAGCAAGCGCGCCAGGGTCTCCGCCAGCAAGGTCTTGCCGCTGCCGGTGGGGCCGATGAGCAGGACGTTGCTCTTCGCCAGTTCCACGTCGGACTTCTTCACGCCCTGGTCAAGACGCTTGTAGTGGTTGTAAACCGCAACCGACAGGATTTTCTTGGCGATATCCTGGCCGATGACGTACTCGTTCAGAATATCGTTGATTTCATGGGGGGTCGGCAAGCTGCTGGCAGCCCCGGAAATCGAGCGCTCCTGGATTTCCTCCCAGATGATGTCGTTGCACAGCTCGACGCATTCATCACAGATAAATACGGACGGACCGGCTATCAGTTTACGCACCTCATGCTGGCTTTTGCCGCAGAACGAACAGTAAAGAAGCCTGTCGCCTTCGCCTGCCTTACCTTGTTTGTTGCCGCTCATAACTTACCTTGCGAATCATTGAAGTTGCCTGTTACCCGCCCTCCGACGTAACTAGTTGGACGCATCGTCCGGAACCGGCGCAGACTGGCGCGTCGACAGCACCGCGTCGACCAGCCCATATTCGCTTGCCTCTTCCGAACTCATAAATTTATCACGCTCCGTGTCCTGCTGTATTTTATCAATAGATTGCCCGGTGTGCTTGACGAGAATCTCGTTAAGCCTCTCGCGCGCCTTCAAAATCTCCCGTGCGTGTATATCGATATCCGTCGCCTGCCCCTGGAAACCCCCCAGGGGTTGATGAATCATAACCCGCGAATGCGGTAAACAAAAGCGTTTACCTTCGGTACCGCCGGCGAGCAGCAGCGCGCCCATACTGGCCGCCTGGCCGACACACATAGTACTGACGTCCGGCTTGATAAACTGCATGGTATCGTAAACCGCAAGACCCGCAGAAACCGACCCGCCCGGTGAATTGATATAAAAATGGATATCCTTGTCGGGGTTCTCCGATTCGAGAAACAGCAACTGGGCGACAATCAGGTTGGCCACGTGGTCCTCGACCGCCCCCACCAGGAACACCACCCGTTCCTTCAACAGGCGGGAATAAATATCATAGGCACGCTCGCCGCGCGAAGTCTGTTCCACAACCATGGGAACCAGGTTGAGCGCCTGTATTTCCGATTTATGCATGTTGGTGAGTCTGCCCTTTATTCATCAGTTCGTCAAACGACAGCGGCACTTCTTTTACCGTGCCCTTGGAGGCAACCCAGTTAATTACCTCGTCTTCAAGCGCCAGGGCTTGTACCTCCGCCAGGCGTTCCTTGTCATTATAATACCAATTGACCAGGGCTGCAGAATCTTCATAACTTTGTGCTCTTTTCTCTATGATTTCCCTGACTTTTTCAGGGTTGGCGCTTAGTTGTTGTGAACTGATGATCTCCGCGGTGAGCAATTGCAGGGTGACCTGGCGCCTGGCCGTGTTTTGCACGTAATCGGAGTCCAGCAGCTCGGAAGATGCCTCGCTGGAGAGGCCGCGCTCACTCATATCCTTGATAAACATGTTCCGCATGCGCTGGAATTCCGCGTTTACCAGGGTGTTGGGCAATTCTATCTCGTTGGCCTCGTACAGGGACTTCATTATCTCGTCCCGGAAGCGGGTCCGGGTCGCGGCCTCGATTTCCCGTTCCATGTGCTGGCGGATCTCCTGCCTGAACGCCTGCTCATCTCCGTCTTTCACGCCGAACGCTTCGAAGAACGCCGCGTCCAGCTCGGGCAGGACGGCTTCCGCGACGTGGTTGACCTCCAGTTCAAACAGCGCCGGCTTGCCGGCCAGTTCTTCATTACTGTAATCGTCCGGAAACGTCAGGTCCAGGGTAAGCGACTGGCCGGCAGAGGCGCCCATCAGCCCCTCCTCCAGGCCCGGGATAAACTGATTTTGACCCAGTTCGATATCCACGTTGTCCATCGTGAGGTTATCGAGCGCTTCGCCGTCGACCTGTCCCCGGCAATTCACGTTGACCCTGTCGCCGTCCTGCGCGGCGCGTTCCTCCACGCGGAAATCACGCCGTTGCCGGCGCAGCTTATCTATCATCCCGTCGACGTCTGTGTCGGAGATGGGACAAACCGGTTTCTCTATTTCCAGCTTTTCGACGGGGTTGAGCTTGATTTCCGGCAACACCTCAAAGGTCGCGGTATAGGACAGGCCCTCACCGACCTTCTCCTGCAAGGGGTCAATCAACGGCATGCCGACGGGTTTCAGTTCCTCCCGGTTCACTGCCTCGTAGAAGGACGAGGTGACCAGCTTTTCCACCACTTCCTTGCGGACCTGGGCGCCGAAGCGCTGCTTCATCACGCGCAGGGGCGCTTTGCCTGGGCGAAACCCCTGTACCCGGCTGGTCCTGCTCATGGATTTAAGCCGTTCTTCCACTGCGCTGGAGATACGTTCCTCCGGCACATCCACCGTGACGCTCCTCTCAAGAGAGCTTGTTGTTTCTGCTGCTACTGACATATTTTTTATCCTGTATACGGCTTCCCGTCATTTGCGCAAGTTGATATTTGGTGCGAAAGGAGAGACTCGAACTCTCACGGGTTACCCCACTGGAACCTAAATCCAGCGCGTCTGCCAATTCCGCCACTTTCGCTGCATTACTACGGAGGAAACGCAGAGCAGGCCTGCAGGACTGTTGCTCCGGTTTCCTCTCCCGTTATTATACACGGGACAGTTTATTCAGAGACATTCCTCGGCAAACGATGTACAGGTTCGCATGCACTTCCGGGTTACAAAGTCCGCTTCGGTATCGACCATTACACACTCTTCTCCCCAACCGGAACAGACTGTCATACACCTTCTGTTGTCCCGGAATTCCTGACTCTGGGCGGGTAATTGAATGCTGGTGGTTTCAGGTTTCGGCTTGTTATCGTCGTTTTCGTATTCCTGGGCAAGGATAAACGGGGCAGGGTTTGGCGACCGCGCGCGGGGCGCAGCGGAGGGATCTTGTATTGACGACGAAACGTCAAATACAGAGGCGGCTATTACAAGGGCAGTCAGAAAATACATTCACATCAGCCATGTTTTCATTTCGTTATTAGACAATATTAATTTTAGACTGGCAACAGGAAAAAAGTTCACTAACAGTCCTGTTAATCGACCGAAGTCCATGATCATACCCAAACCAGCCAAATTGGCTTAATATAGAAGCTGTGCGGACAACTTTGCTTACATCATGGACAACAGGCTCTATTTCATAGTCGGCGATCTGGTATCGAATCTCAGCGCCGGCATCCTCATCGCCATCTCGGCCGTGCCGTTAATCAGCACCGGTTGGAACATGTTTATCGCCATGATCGTGATGATGGCGCTGGGAATGGTGGCAGGCCTGTTCCTGTCGCTGGTTTTGAGCATATTTTTCGGCGCCATGGAAGTCATGGTGCCGGTCATGCTGACCGGCATGTTCAGCGGGATGATCAGCGCCATGTGGCTGGCCATGACGGCGGTTCCCCTCATGCACCTGGTCTGGCTTGGCGCGATCACCGGGTTTGCCGTGACCTGTATCATCTGGCTCGTCAATGCATGCCTGCGCGGCATCAGCTTAACCGAGATTAACTGATGGTCGACCTGGCCACACAAGACAAGTGGGACAAGGCCGCTGCCAGCCTTGACCTGATGACCGGCACCGGCGAACTGAAACGCTGGCTCCCGTTCAAGAGCGCGTTGTTCAGCCACATGCAGCCCGGCAATATACTGTTTGCCTCCCTGGGCACCGGACTGGATATACCGGCATTCCCGCCCGGCATGACGATTACGGCCATCGATATCAGTCCGGAAATGCTGAAACGGGCGCAACCGCGCATCAACGACTACGACGGAGAAATCCAAGCCGAACTGGTGGATGTCCATGAATTGCCGTACCCGGACAACCACTTTGACCAGGTATTCACATCCTGTACCTTCTGCTCCGTGCCGAATCCCGTTGCCGCGTTACAGGCATTGAACCGCGTGTTGAAACCGGGCGCCTCGCTGTGCATGTTCGAGCACACGGGAAGCCGGTATTTTCCCTTTAAATACATGCTGGATTTCATGACGCTCATTACCAGCAAAATTGGTCCTGACATGAACAGGAACACCGTGGGAAACGTCAGGGCGGCCGGATTTGAAGTGACGGAAGTGAACAACCTGTTCCTCGATATTGTTAAAACCATAAAAGCGATTAAACCCCTCAACTGAATGCCGGAGAACCGATTTAACCGGAACAACATGCGCCAGTTGCTTGCAGTTCTTGTCGTAATGTTGGCAGCGGCACTGCTTCACGCAGAGACGCGCGACAAGGCAATCCTGCTCAGCGTCAATGACGCTATCGGTCCGGCGATTGCGGACTATATCGAACGCGGCCTCGACAAGGCAAACGACGCAGGCGCGGAAATCGTTATTATTCAACTGGATACCCCGGGCGGCCTGGACCTGTCGATGCGCAGCATTATCCGCGCCATCATCGCCTCCCCGATACCGGTCGCCATCCATGTGGCGCCACCCGGCGCGCGCGCTGCCAGCGCCGGCACCTACATGATGTATGCCGCGCATGTCGCGGCCATGGCGCCGGGCACCAATCTGGGCGCTGCCACCCCCGTGCAGATGGGCGGCATGCCCGGTATGGAGCCGCCGGAAAAACCTGCCCCGGGCGCGGCGGACGATGAGGCCGGCAGCGAAGCAGCGGACAAGGATGAGGACAAGGACGCGCCGAAAGACCCGTTGAGCAACGCGGACGCGATGACCAAGAAGATAGTAAACGACGCCGCGGCCTATATCCGCAGCCTGGCCGAGATGCGCGGGCGCAATGCGGAATGGGCGGAACAGGCCGTGCGGGAAGGCGTCAGCCTGTCCTCCGAGCAAGCCCTGGAAGCCGGTGTCATCGACATTATTGCCGGGGATATCGCCGATCTGCTGCAACAGGTGAACGGCAGAACGGTGTCCTTGCAGAACGGGGAACGGACGCTGAACACCGGCGGCCTGATCGTGGAAGCCATCGAACCTGACTGGCGCAACGAACTGCTGGCCATCATTACCAACCCGAATATCGCCTATATCCTGATGCTGCTGGGCATTTACGGGCTGTTTTTCGAACTGGCCAATCCCGGGTACGTCCTGCCCGGGGTCATTGGCGGGGTATCGTTATTGCTGGCCCTGTACGCACTGCAGGTACTGCCGGTGAACTACGCCGGCCTGGGACTGATGTTCCTGGGGGTTGCGCTCATAGTCGGGGAACTGTTCATGCCCAGCTTCGGCATCCTGGGAATCGGCGGCATTGTCTCCTTTGTCCTGGGCTCCATCCTGCTGTTCGACCGGGAAAGCGGCAATATTGCCGTGTCAATGCCCTTGATCATTGCGGTCTCCGTGTTGTCCGCAGGCTTTTTCCTGATCGTGATCCGTTCACTGTACGCGTCCAGGCAACGTCCCGTGGTGGCGGGCTCAGAAGAGCTCATCGGCGCTACAGGCCGCATCGCGGCCGACTTCAGCGGTACGGGGGTCATTTATATCCATGGCGAGCAATGGAACGCACAATCCGACACGCCCATGCGTGGCGGTGACAATGCTCGCGTCACCGGCAGGGACGGCCTGATCCTGCATGTCGAACCAGCACCGGAGGAATCCTCATGATGACTTACCTGTACCTGATTATCGGCCTCGCCATCCTGTTGCCCATGTTCATCAAGATCCTGCGCGAATACGAACGCGCAGTGGTCTTCACTTTCGGCCGCTTCACATCCGTGAAAGGACCGGGGCTGATCATCATCATCCCGATCGTGCAACAGCTTGAGCGGGTGGAACTGCGCACCATCGCCATGGACGTGCCCAGCCAGGACGTCATCTCCAGGGACAACGTGTCGGTCAAGGTCAACGCGGTGCTCTACTACCGGGTGATCGATCCGGAACGCGCCATCATCCAGGTGGAGAATTTCCATGAAGCCACCAGCCAACTGGCGCAGACCACCTTGCGCGCGGTGTTGGGCAAACACGAACTGGATGACATGCTGTCGCAGCGGGAACGACTCAATAACGATATCCAGTCGGACCTGGACAAGCAGACCGACGCCTGGGGCATCAAGGTGGCCAACGTGGAGATCAAGCACGTCGACCTGGACGAGAGCATGATCCGGGCCATTGCCAGGCAGGCGGAGGCGGAACGCGAGCGGCGCGCCAAGATCATCCACGCCGAGGGCGAGTTGCAGGCCTCCGAGAAACTGCTGGAAGCCGCCAAGGTGCTCGGCAAGAACAACAACAGCATGCAGTTACGCTACCTGCAGACCCTCACCGAGATCGCCGGGGAGAAAAGCTCCACCATCGCCTTCCCCATCCCGATTGATTTCCTCAAATCATTCCAGTCGATCAGCAAGACAGACAGCGAATAAATAACAATTTGGGACACCCATGAATTTTGGAAAAGTGACAATTTATGGGTGTCCCAAATTGGCCCCAGGTCAGGCTTTCCTGAGCCTCCACCCATACATCAGACGCCCGTAAAAGTTGAACCACTTCCTCGCTTCGGTATCCTCGAACGGATAGTCCGCACCCATCTGCCTGGCGGTAACGAGGCCGGTCACGAAACAGGTTTCCTGGCTGTTGATCAGGGTATGGGCGCCACAGTGCCAGGTCCGCCTCCTGCCCTGGATGAAGCGAAACATATGGACAAGCAGGGCCACGTGACGCACGTCGTGCACGATGTGCTGGAACCACCACTTCTTCACGATCCTGCCTTCGTCGATGGGGCTGATCGGGTTGTAGGTCACCAGGCACGGTTTGTCCGAGCGTTTCGCCCAAGGCTGCTGGTTGTGCATGATATAGGTGATCTCGTAGTTGTCGGGCCGCACACCGTATTGCTCGATATGGTTGCTCCGGGTGGCGAGTTCCTTGACCTCGGTGTCCGGAAGAACAGAGGCGTCCGAATGCACGACAGTATGGTTGTGCAGTTCGCTCTCGTAGCGGATCGAAGACAGAAGCCATCTCTCCAGGAATGAGGGTTTATCCAGCATCATCAGCGTCTGGTTCGCGTTACATGCGAATACCACATCGTCAAATGTCTCGGTCTTCCCATTTTCATCCTCCACGGCGACGCCGGTGGAGCGCCGGTATACCTTTCGAACCGGCCGGTCAAGATATATCCTGTCCTGAAAAGCGGCCGACATTGCTTCATAGATACGGCGCGTGCCCTGGTCCCAGGTCTGCATCGGTGTTGCGGTTTCGATATCGAAGAACTCCAGGTAGCGGGAAAACAGGGACGCCGGCATGTCGAACACGTTCGTGGCCATCAGGAAGTTGACGAACATGGGCTTAAGGATCTTGTAGCGGAAATCTCCGGAGAACCCGCCCAGGTTAAGGACCGCGCCCATACTGACGTAGTTGAACGGGTTGAGGGCATTGAGCAACCGGGACCGGGAGGTGTTCAGCCGGCCAAACCATTTCAGGCGTCTCAGCACTTTCTGGAATTTCTCGATTTCCGGTTGTAACTGCTGCCTGATATCGGAATCGAAGTCGTGCGCGTAAACGCCGCCACGATACTTCACACTGTAACTGAACCGGGTATCGACCAGTTCGATACCGTGTTGCTGCATGAACAGGAGAATATGATGGTAGACCGAGGGAATGCACGCAGTGACGGAAATATCGAACGGGATCGAGCTGCCATCGTCCTGCGGCATGTCGGCCGTAACGGCATTGCCGCCTATCCGGGATTGCGCCTCGTACAGCCGAAAATCGTATTTATCGGGATGCCGGTGCAGCGCCCAGGCCACTCCCAGTCCCGATACCCCGGCGCCGATAATTGCAACTTTTCTTGGCATGTCCTCTCTCCGTGTCACACGTGGTTACCGATCTGTTAATGCCCGCATTTTCCCAACCGGATCCCGTACCCGCTCAGGGCTGCATCCGGCCGGCGACGTGAGACGCCCAGGCCGCAATACTCAGCGAGGGCGGCACGCCGACCGGTTGCGGGAACACGGACGCATCCGCGATATAAAGGCCGGGGTGCCCGTGCACCCGGCCTTCACCATCGACCACGCCTGCTGCCGGGTCATCGCTGATGCGGCAACCGCCCAGCGCGTGGGCCGTGAACACGTTTTTGCCGTCAAACCTGACCGGGCGGCCCGATTGGGCAGCAAGCGATTCAAACGCATTGATGGTGGCGGCATAGCTGGGTGAACCGCTCATGGAAAACGAAAATTTCATGCGGCCCTTGTGCATCCGGATCTCGCCGTCGGCCGCATCCTGCGACATGGCCACCACGTCAAATGCCCGGCCGGCTTTTGCCCGTGCCCTGGCGTGGAGGAATCCGGGTGCGGGAGGCGTATCCCCGCCGGCGAGAAGGACATAGCAACTGTTTTCATGCCCGGCGATCTTGATGCGGCCGTGGGCGGGCGGCCCCGGTACGGAATTGCGGGAACCATCCCCCGGGACCGGCCAGGAACCGATCAGGTCGCCGTTCACGCCAAAGCCTTTCCCGAGCCCCGGCAGTTCGCCAAGGCTGCCCGCCTGGCGTGAATGCAGCAACAGGTAGTTGGTATTCATGGTGCCGGCTGCCAGGACAACCCTGGGCGCGCTGAGTGTGAGATCCTCCTGTTTCTGCAGATCATGCACCCGCAGGCGGTAGCCCTTGTCCCGGTCACGGCGGATTTCCCGGACTTCGTGCATCGGCTTTATCACCAGGCCTTTCTGGAGTGCGGGCAACAGGTAAAGCGCATCCACGGTCGATTTGGACCCGTCCGGGCTGCCGAACATGCCGTGATCCTTCTGGAAATCCATCGGCATACGCACAATGCCCTGCTCATCGGTTAGCGGTCCCGTGACGCGCGCCGTCTCCGGGTAGAGGACGGCCATGGGCGGCTGCTCGCCGACACCCAGCGGCGTGAAGTGGTCCACGCCTTCCCAGGCGTGATCGGTATGGTTCGGCACGCGCCTGGCATCCGTCGGCTGGGTGCCCTTCAACTCTCTCCCTACCCGGTTGTAATGGGAAGCAAGAACCCCATCGTCCAGTCCGTCAGCACGATTATTCCAGAATCCTTTGGGGGGGCTCTCCAGCGTGGCGGCCCAGATGTGGCTGCCCCCACCCACACCGGACGTACAGACAGCTTTGACGCCCTGGCCGACCCACACATCCAGGAAACCGGTTTTGTTCAACCTGATCCCGGACTTCGGCCCAACCGGCAGGTGCAGCGAGCGCAGCACGCTCGTCATGCCGCCGCTGCGGGGCAACGGCCTGGTGTCCGTGATACCGGCTTCCCGCACAGGCACCGTCTCGCGCCAGGGACCGCGCTCGAGCAGCAGTACCGACATCCCGGCATCCACCAGCCGCGCTGCGGCCACGGATCCGCCGAAGCCGCTGCCGATGACGATGACGTCCGCATCGGCATGAATTTCCCTGTTATTATCTGTCACCACCCGGTCCCCGTGTTTTATTACCTGTTCGCATAATGTAGAAAGTTCAATACATGTTCAAGCAAAATTCCCGGGATCTCCTCCGGGATGAAATGGCCCGACGGCAGTCCGGTCCCTTGCACGTCACCGGCCACTTTTTCCCATTCCTGCAACGGGTTAAACAACTTTCCTATAACACCCTCCGTGCCCCATAACACGAGCAGAGGGCAGGTTATCCTGTTTCCCGCAGCCCTGTCCTGCCGGTCATGCTCCAGGTCGATACCTGCGCTTGCCCGGTAGTCTTCGCAATTCCCGGCAGCGGTACCGGGCAGTCTCAGACAACGCAGGTATTCGGCAAATGCCTCACCGGTAAACGAATTCTCTCCCGCACTGAGCCGGTATAACATGTTGCGCAGGTAGCTTTCCGGGTCTGCCGTAATCAGTGTTTCAGGCAACGGCGCCGGACGTATGAGGAAAAACCAGTGCCAGTATGCCCTGGCGAATTCCTCCGTGGTCTGCTCATACATGGACAGGGTTGGGGCAATGTCCAGCAGGATCATCCGGTTGACGGCGTCAGGGTGATCGATCGCCAGCCTGTGAGAGACCCGCGCGCCCCGGTCATGGGCCAGGATGTCAAAGCGGCCAAAACCCAGGGAACTCATCAAACTAATCTGATCCAGCGCCATTTCGCGTTTTGAATACGGGTGGTTCTTTTCCGATACAGGGGGCTTGTCGCTGTCCCCATAACCTCTCAGGTCCGCGGCAACCACCGTGAAATGTTCTGTGAGCTGTCCGGCGACCTTGTGCCACATGACATGGGTTTGCGGGTGCCCGTGAAGCAGCAACAGGGGCGGCCCCGCACCCCCGATACGGTAGTGAATGTTAATACCGTTAACAGGTTGAGACGTCCGTTCGAAATCGGCAAACATGGTTTCAGTTATTGATTTATATGGAGTTGCCTGCTGTCATTGGGTTGACAAATATTTATTTCATTATTGACAATTAATTGACAAATCACCAGGTTGCACATATCAATAGGCCAGGGTTTCGCGGATGAGGTTTTCCGGGTGTTTAACAACCAGTACCCGGAAATCTCCATAAAAGTAACGCATACGAACAGTGTTGTAAACGCAATGATACAACACGTAAAAGTACAATAAGCTACCGAACTCGCCTTATCGCAAGCTGGCTGGAGAGGGATTTTGAACGTGTCCCCAAAAGCTCAATCGGAATTAAAGGCAATATCGAATGCCTGTTTGAGGTCATCTATTAAATCCTCCTTATCTTCTATTCCGAATGCGAGGCGTATGGAAGAAGGTGTTATTCTTGAAACTTCCAGCTCTGCCTCATCCAAATCTGCCACGTTAAATATTCCCGGCGGCATGATCAGTGATTCCGTTGAGCCAAGACTGAAGGTCAGTTTGAATATTTGCAAGGCATCGATAAAGGTATGAAATTGTTTATCTGTAGCCCTCAAATCAAAACTAACGATGGTGCCGAAATCCTGCATTTGCTTCTTTGTCAGTGAATGATAGGGATCATCAGGTATTCCAGGATAATACAGGTTGCATACATGCTCCCGCGTATTTAACCAATTCGCTACCTCAGCTGCGTTTTCTACCTGTTTCTGATAACGCACGAAGTAGGTCTTGAGACCACGCATGATAAGAAATGCAGCATGGGCATCCAGTGTTGCACCAAACAGACCTGCCCTGGATCTGATTCTGGAAATAAGTTGTTCGCTACCTAGAATAGCTCCACCAAGCACGTCACCATGTCCTGACGCGTACTTTGTAAGGCTGTGTATGTAGACATCAACTTCAAACTGGGCATGATTATGAAGTCCGGCTACTGTGTTATCCAGAATTGCGAGGGCATTGTTTTTATGTGCCAGTTCACATATTTTCTCTATGTCCGCTACCTTGTTCATGGGGTTTGTGGGACTTTCGAACAAAATAAGACGAACGTTTTCGTTTTCCATGATGTTTTTCAACTGCTCATGGTCATCTATGGAAATAATCGAGTTTGTCACACCAAATCTTGACAGTACCTCCCTAATGAATACGCGGATAGGCTTGTAGGACTCAATGAAGGTGATAACGTGATCACCCTGTTGAGTGAGACTAACCAAGGTCATTGCTACGGCCGCCATCCCGGAACCGACTGCGAACCCGTCCTCACAACCCTGCATGTCGGCCAGCAGACATTCCAGCTCTCGTACACCGGGGTTAGAGAGACGGGAATAGAAGAAACCTTCCCTCTCTTTAGCCCCTGCTTTTTGCAGATCCTGCAGGCTTGGAAATTCAAACTTGACGGATTGGTAAATGGGGCTCGTGAGAGGAAGGTTGTCTTCTGGCAGCTTGATTCTTCGGGGATGTGTGACCCTGGTGGACTTTTTCATGTTAATACTGATCTCTATACAGCCTGAAAACGACTCAGGTTTTAATTAGCCATGCCGTCAATGACCCTCCCTTGAATACATTTATAAATATCCAGAGCAGACCATTATCATACGTTCTTAGAATTCGTGAGACGATGCTCTTATTTGAGTCATCATATCTTACAAGGAAGTTCAGGTTGCTTGTAATAGTCATCTCCGCCAGACAGTTTGTCGACGCTATCTCTTTTATATATTCTTCGGGGGTGAATCCGCCCGCTTTTAATCCATCAATAATCATACCCAGGTAGGCCTTTGAAGGAAGTAGTCCTTGTTTTGGGGATACTGATTGATAAGTAAAGAATTTTTCACCATCTTGTGACAGATAGAGTCTCCTGTATCTCTTGAGTAGAGGAACGAGCTCATAGAAATCCATCCGTTGACAGTCTGTACGCGTCAAGGTCAAAATTTTCCCATAGACGTACTTTTCATCGACCATATGCGTAACCGAGAGAACTGCAGATAGTATTTCGTACGAAGTGTGCTTCAGGGTGCAAACCGAGCCACAACTGTTCGACTCACGCATCATCTCAACCATGGACAGGATGTCTTCCTGGCCGGTCGGGATATGCACCCAGCGACTGATATCGTCATTGGTATAAGGAGATTTCACTATGGTAAGAGGTTGGTTATTTTCATCGCATGCGAACTGGCAGGGTTTAACAATCATATTCAAGCCCGTTCTCAGGATCGGATGATCAACCACGCTTTCCACCCGTTCACCTCCCATGAAGACAACAGGGTTTTGCTTTTTTAAGCCCTCAATCAGTTCTATATCGGTTCGCATTGCCATGGCTATATGGAATGATCCGACAGGGATATTTGATGGGCCGTCAGGGATTCTAGCTACACATGTAACCCACTGTTTTTACTAACTTATTAAGAAATTATACATAATATATCCCACGCTATTTCCAACAATACCGTTGGGTATAGACAGGAATATACAGCTCGGAGATGGAAGTCAGCGCGGCCCAATCTGAGCGATAGTTCTCCTGATGCTCAAGGACAAGGCACACGGCCCGTTCCCGGATGTCCGGGGGATAGCGTTTGTGATTGTTCATTACTCCATCTTCTCAAGAAATCGAGTCGGCGGCAAATCCGGGGCGGTTCACTGCGAAGGCGCTGACGGCAGTTAAGAGCAAGTTAAGGTTCTCTCTTTTTCATATAGCGTTAATCCGATGTGCGATACCATGTCTTTAATGCATTCACACTTTACGGCAACTTTTTTATAGCAACTGAAAGGTCATCATCAACCTTGGAGAATGAAGGGCGCGGTGGTTCCGATTGAATGGCTTTCTTGTCCGTTTTGTAAATAGCGTTTGCATAATTTTCGTGTATGAAGAGTGGGAAGGTAATCACAACAGTCCCTTTTTTACATTGACCTGCATTATGGGTTCCCCTGCACTCCTGATAAATTAGGCTCTACCGACATCGGCCATGCTATTGGTTTGAATGAATATCCTTCAAAACGGAATGTCATCATCAATAAATGTTGGACTATCTTCAGGTAAATTTTTCGCTAGTTCTAATTTATCTTTTCTCTTATCCAACCAGACTATTCCGTTTGGTGTTATACGATACACGAAAGCCTCATTTTCAGATCCTTCCCATTGCATGCTTTTCTCTATTAGTTCTTTTTGTATTAGATTATTAATGCCAAGACTCAATGCGAGGTCATTATGCATGGTGCTTTTCAATGCTATTTCGAGTTCCCAGTAACTGATGCCCTCCGAATCTCTGGGCCATGATGCTAATAGAACAGATAAAATGGCTACTTCATAATCTTTCAAATCTTCGAGTTCATCAGCGCCGCCTTTAATAGTTGGAGCGGAAGCAACATTTTCACCATGTTCTATTTGACCTTTTACTTCTTCAATTATGCGTCGCTCTAATTCGTCGTAACCACTTCTTGAATCAGTGTTATAGAATATGACTGGCCGATGTTGAATATCAAAAGGCAGTTTGTCACGTATGTTTTTGTCACACAGTATGACAGCCGGTCTATTATTTGCTAGAGCATAGCCGAGTTCAAGCCAGACATTCGGATTGTCAGTACTTACTTCGGCTACACATATTGAAGCTTTCTGTATTGCTGTTTCTATTTTTTGAATAACTGGCTGCAATCCAAGAATCTTATCAGCCCGTAATGGTTCTACTTCTGCATTAATGAGTGCTGGTTCAATGGTTTCATTGTAACGTTTATCAAACTTTTTCCCCTCATCAAATTCTTGTATTACAAAGCATGTTGGTTTGTGTTTTTCCATATTTCTAATCTCTAAGATTGGATGTGCCCCGGTAACTGAGAAGATATACTACAGCATATAAAATGCGCTGGTTTATCTGTGGGTTAATTTCTACTATATTCAAATCTTCATCGGAACCTCATCAGGAAATAATATGGTGTGGCATGGCTATGCCCCGTATAACCCGTCCATGGTGCAGACCTATCTCACCATCGCCCGGGCCGTGAATAATTTCATCCTGGTGGGCAAGGACGGAAAACGCCGGCCATGCGGCTGGGGATGTTGAAGCAACCGCTTCGCTATGAGGATATCCTGTGGCCCGGCCAGCGGGTGCCGCGCCCGAAACGCAACCGGCGCAAGGGGATAAAGGCAGCGGCGTAAGTGAACGCGTAAAGCTAAAATTTAATGTTTTGAACTGGGGAAATACAATTTTGGAATATAATAGGGACCTTTTTCAGGACTGAGACACAATGGGAATACGTATCCGACCAAAGGAAATCATAAATGGCGGCAAAGAATCATGACGCCACTGACGTTTATCAATAAATGGAGCGCATCCAAGCTAAAGGAGAGTTCGGCATCACAAGAGCATTTTATTGACTTATGCAGGCTGCTTGATCTGCCAACGCCCGCAGAAGCGGACCCGGACGGAGAGGAATATTGTTTTGAGAAAGGAGCAAAGAAGGATATGGGAGGTGATGGATTTGCCGATGTATGGAAGAGCGGCTGCTTTGCTTGGGAGTATAAGGGCAAACACGCCAATCTTGATAAAGCCCTTGATTACGTTCGGCGTTATATTCCCGGCCTTGATAACCCGCCGTTGTTAATCGTCTCAGACATGGAGACTATCCGCATTCATACATGCTGGACAAATACCGTTAGCGAAATGCATGAGATAGGTCTTCGTGATTTGGAGGATGTTAAATGCAGGAACAAGCTCAAATGGGCAATGACAGATCCGGACCGCCTGAAGCCAGAATTAACCCGGCAAGCGGTTACAGAACAAGCCGCCAGCAGTTTCGCTCGTATTGCTCACTCATTGAGAGAAAAAGGCAATGATTCGCATGATGTGGCGCAGTTTATAAACCGTCTGATATTTTGCATGTTTGCCGAAGATGTTCAGCTGCTGCCCGATGATTTATTCAGTCGGATGCTTGAACAGTCAAAAAGAAGACCTGATTTGTTTCCCTCTTTTGCCTCAAACCTTTTTGGTGCCATGTCAGAAAAGGGCGGAATTGTTGGTTTTGACCAGATACATTGGTTCAATGGAGGGCTGTTTAATGATAATAGAACGCTTGTTTTGGACGAAAATGAAATTGAGGTGACTTATAAGGCATCCAAACTGGACTGGTCAGTAATAGAGCCGTCTATTCTTGGGACACTGTTTGAGCGGGGACTGGACCCGGGAAAGCGATCCCAACTTGGTGCACATTATACTGATAGCGAAACAATAATGCGGATAGTTGAACCGGTTATTATTCGCCCTCTGTTATCAGAGTGGGAAGAAAGAAAAAAGGAAATAGAAAACCTGATACGTCGTTCCCATCATAAAAAAGCTGATTCCATCTTGGATGATTTCAGGAAGAAGCTGGAAGACTTTACCGTTCTTGACCCGGCCTGCGGGTCGGGCAATTTTCTGTATCTTGCATTGCGCGCACTCAAAGACATTGAGCATAAAGTCAATTTCGATGCTCAAGTCATGCGTTTGCTGCCAAAGCTCCCTGTTGTAGGACCGCAAAATGTTAAAGGGATCGAGATTAACCCTTATGCGGCAGAGCTCGCCAGGCTGACAATCTGGATCGGTGAAATTCAATGGATGATAGAAAATGGATACGGTTCGCACAAAGACCCTGTATTGAGGCCCTTAGATGCGATTGAGTGCCGGGACGCTATCATAACCCCTGATGGGAAGGAATCAGAATGGCCTGAAGCTGATGTTATTATCGGCAACCCACCGTTCTTGGGCGGGAAGCGACTCATCTCGAACCTCGGAGAGGAATACACATCGAACCTTTTTAGCTTGTATGAGGGCAGGGTTCCCAGCGAGGCTGATCTGGTCTGCTACTGGTTCGTGAAGGCAGGCGAACGGTTGGGTGACGATATCTCAATGCGGGTGGGGCTTGTCGCAACGAACTCAATACGAGGAGGGGCGAACCGCAAGGCACTCGGACGAGCAACGGGCGGCAGGGCGATCTTTGATGCGTGGAGCGACGAGCCGTGGGTGATCGACGGTGCCGCTGTCCGCGTCTCGCTGGTGTGCTTTTCATCCACAGACAATAATGCCTCGACGGAACGCCGCATTGATGGCGAAACGGTGGACGAGATTTACACGGATCTGACAGCCCGTCGGGGCGATGCGGGACTTAACCTGACAAGAGCGAGGCAGATCGCCCCATACGCTGATGTCGCCTTCATGGGCGTCACCAAAGGTGGCCCGTTCAACGTTCCTGGCAACACAGCCCGCGAGTGGTTGCAACTGCCAACCAACCCAAATGGCCAACCAAACTACGATGTACTCAAGCCATGGATGAACGGCATCGCCATTACCAGGCGGTCGGCCGACGAGTGGATCGTCGATTTTGGGTGGGCGATGGCGGAGGGCGAGGCCGCTCTATACGAGGCTCCCTTCGAGCACATTAGCGATTACGTCCAGCCGATTCGGCAGAAGAACCGGCGCAAGGCCTACCGCCTCAACTGGTGGCGACATATGGAGCCAAGGCAAGGGATGTGGAGCGCCTTGGAGGGTCTCTCACGGTACATCGTAACGCCAAGAGTAGCCAAGCATCGCCTCTTCGTTTGGCTCAACATCCCTACCTGCCCCGACAGTGCATTGATCGCCATCGCCCGCGACGACAACACAACGTTTGGTATACTTCACAGCCGATTTCACAAAGCTTGGTCTTTGAGGATGGGAACAAGCCTTGAGGACAGACCCAGATACACTCCCACGACATGTTTTGAGACTTTTCCATTTCCCGATGGCTTGTCGCCAGACGTGCCAGCTGATGTATATGCTGGCACCCCTCGCGCTATTGCTATTGCCAAAGCTGCCAAGAAATTAGATGATCGCCGCAATCTCTGGCTTAATCCGCCTGATCTTGTTGTATGGGAGGATGAACCTGTGCCTGGATATCCGAACCGCCCAGTCGCCATAAACGAAGACGCAGAAAAACAGTTGAAAAAACGCACTCTAACCAATCTGTATAATGAATATCCACGGTGGTTATCTGACGCGCATAAGACCATTGATGACGCTGTTGCAAGGGCTTATGGTTGGGATATAGATATTTCAGATGGTGATGCTCTGGCTGAACTCCTGCAACTTAACCTGCAAAAGGGTGAGTAAGGGTTTATGGGGTTTGTGGAGGGCTGAATCAGATTAGGTTGTGCCAATTGTACCCCGTCAGCCCCAGTTGGACAGATTAGCCTGATTACTTAAGAGACGGTTTTAGCTCATCGTTAACTCCCGGAGGAGAGAATGATGAAGCAAAAACCTGATGTTGAAAAGACGGTGCGCGATATTCGCCGACATACCCGCAAAAAATACGCTGCCGAAGAGAAAATCCGTATTGTCCTGGAAGTCCTGCGCGGCGAAGACAGTATTGCCGAGCTGTGTCGCCGTACACTGGGTTGGTATAGATACTCATTAGAGAAGATTTCAATGAATGGGGTATACATTGAGATTGAGCGACGCACAACAATGCCGGAATAGCGGTTCTCAGCTACTATCCGATATGGGTAGTTGCGTATATTGTCATTATACAAAATATCAACATGGCACTGGGAAGTTGACTTTGACTTGACTGAGCGGAGAGGGGAATAATAGAACGACCAGCTATAGTAGCTGGAGGAGATTACATTATGCCTGATCCGCTTTTCCGTTCCTTGAGTTCTATTAAAATTGCGGAGTTAATTCGCTCCGCACAGCGCTCGGTATGTTTCGCCGCACCCGGTATTCTTCAACAACCTGCTAAGGCAATGGCAGAAGTTGCTGCCCGGATTGGTCCGGAACTCGTTACTGTCTGCCTCGATTTCGATGAAAAAGTAATGCGAATGGGCTTTGGCGAAATGGAGGCTGTAAACACTTTGCGGGACGCCAATATCGAAGTGCGTACTGTTCATGGTATGCGGACGGGCCTCGTAATCGTCGACGGTGAAGGTCACATCTTTACTCCAACCGCTCTTTACCTGGAGGCCGAGGACCGACCAACGGATGCACCCAACGCGATGCGGCTCTCACGGGAACAAGCCAAAGAGGCCCTTGCAAGACTGTCTCCCGTCGCCAAGGCTATTGCTATAGCGCACGCGGATACGGAAGAAGAACGGGAGCGGATTCGCGGGCAGGCCGTGGAGGTGCCTTCCGAGCCGGTGGCGGACCAAGAGGTCAAGGAAGTTGAAAGACGATTAACCGAAATCCCACCTGTTCAGTTCGACATTGAGCGTCAGGTGCGCGTCTATAGCTCGTACCTGCAATATGTGGAATTAGAGCTGAGGGGGGCAGCTTTACAACGCCGTCGACTGACTATCCCTCCAGATGTTCTAAATCTTGGCGATAGTGAAGAATTACGGGGCAGATTGCGAACGACGTTTGAAGTCATTGAAAAAAATAGCATGATTTCATGGTCATGGAGACAGAGGAACGATAAGCTTAATAATATTCGGGACAACTTGACCAGAAAACTCCCTGACGACGCCAGCCGTATTGTGCTCAAATCTGAGAAGCCGCAACTGGATAAGGAACTGGAAGAATTCAAAAAGGAGCTGGAACAACACCGGGAACTGGTAAGGGAAAAACTGCGTGAAACAATAGAAAACGCTCGGATACAAATCGTAAAGTATTATCTCCCGATATTGTTGAAATCACCTCCGGTTGACTTGGGTTATCAAATCAGTTTTGACAGGCCCGTTGACGAAGAAGCGCGTGAGCGGCTTGCGGGAGAGTGGCTTGATGGGAAACTCAAGAAGCTGTTCGACAAGGCGTTCGACAGATTGAAGTCTGATGTAGAGGAAATGCAGGTTATTGTCCGATATAAGGATGTTACGTACGAGACGCTGAAACAAGCGGATTTCTTACATTCAGTGAAACAAGCGTTTTCACATGTCGAATGGGACCGAGCCCATGAGGAATATCGGGCGGCTGGTGAGAAAATGTGAACTTCTAGAGATTAGTCTGGTGAAGTAAACGTCCCGGATTCAATTAACTCGTCAATAAATAAATCATTGACTTGCTTTTATCTGCTCCTTCGGGCTCATCGTATTGAGTAGTTCAGCAGTTTTCCTGACCACTGACTCCCTCGCCGTTAAGGAATTTCCCAGTAAGGAGCGCTGAACAACGTGGCTGCCAAAGACGCAGAGGGTTACTGCGCTGCCGGCTGACTGAGTTACCCCGACCGTTGCCGCCACAGACCCCAATCAATCAATTACCGTACACCGACACAACAACCCGGGTCACAGACAGGGCGCGCCCTGGCTGCCTACAAACGGCAACTGTTTGATTACTTTTCCAGGCCCCAGGCGCGTCTGTGTCGTTTCTCATCTTCCTCATTCCAGAGATTGAATGTGACGCCACCGCCAGGGTCCGAACCGGTATTATTTTTTGATACCGCTCGTCGTAAGGGTCCGTCCACGTCTCCAGGCCGGGAGTGCTTGGGCGACGTAACCATTTTTACTAGTCCGTAAAGTGCTCTTGTAACTTTTGCAACATCGGCGATAGTTTTTGCTCTGCCTCTGAATACGTCGTTAAATCGCCTTGCAATGTCTGCATGTGTTTCGTCAAGGCGTCCAAGCGTCTGTTGGTTGTCTCTAATCGCCCGGACAAGGCGTTCATGCCATCCTCCAGCTTTGTCACTTCGGCCAGGAGCTTCTCTTCGAGTTCGGTCATCAGTCAGTCCTCCTTTGTCACGTCTTCGTAGACGCCGAGCATCACGAATCGGTAACCGGCGCCGTTTACCCGGAGTTCGGGCCGGGGTGAGCCCTTGGGCAGCACCAGGTAGCGCTGGCCCGTGTCGCTGGCTACTCTTGGTACGATTCCCCAGGGTTGCATGGTCTTCAGGCTTTCCCTGTTCCTGTGTATCTCTATTAACTGTGCGGTGATTTCCGTATCCAGGTGTGCCGCTATTAATTTTCCGCCTAGCCACATGCCCGGCACGATGATGAGCGCTAGGACGACTGTTGCGCTCAGCGGGTATATCCACCACCTGAACATCAGATTCCTTCTCAGCAAGCGGCTGATGCTCGCCGTATTTTCCTCGATTGAAGTCTGCACGTCGCCGTATAGCTGCGTGATATCGCTCTTCAGCGGCTGCACGGTCTGCCGGGTGTGTGTCAGGAGTGATTCCGCCTCCTCGTCCTGCTGCCGCTTCAGTTTGTCGGTAAAGCTCTCCGTTGAATTGCTCATCGTAGATGTCCCCTCTCAGCCGGGTGGCTTTACCGGCCCCCGGCAGTTTCACGCTGATGTAATTCCTGCCGGCGCGGGTGAGCGTGACACCCTCGAGGCTTTCCAGCGCCGCTTTGATATCGGCGCGGTGGTTGATATGGCCCATGCGGATATGGTCAATCAGATAACCGGTCAATGATTCAATATCCAGTATCTTGGGCGGTTCGCCGGATTTGACCGCGTCCGCCCTGATTTTTTTCTCATGGGATGCAAGATGCACCTTGCTTGCCCTGGCCGGGTCGTCCGGCCTGGCCCAGCCGTGTCGGATGTTGAACATGTCGCGTAACGGGTCAAAGTCGCGTTGCCAGCCCGGGGGTGCGATGTTCAGAGACTTCCCGGTCTGCAGGTCTACCCGGGCGGCCATGATATGAACGTGGACACCGCCGGATGCTTCATCATGCCGGACCGCGGACCAGGCAGTGCGCTCCGGGTCCATCCCGGCCCAGGCTAGGCGTTCAAAGTGGTCCAGCACCTCGTCAATCTGTTTGGGAGAGGGACTGTCCTCCGGCGCCCAGGCAATCACGCCGGCCGTGAGGCGGTGTTTGAACGCCAGGGAGTCGGTAATCTGTCCCACGCGGAACGGATCCCCGCGCAGCACTTCAACCCTGTCACGCGGCCGGCCCTTGTGGTCTTTGTTATCCTCAAGGTAGTCGGCCGCAGCAGCGCCCACCCGGCCGGGCCTGTGAAACTTAATCATCATGATTGAGCACCTCGTCAAGGCGACGGTCGATATCAACCAGGCGCGCAATCACTGACCGCACATTACGGTTGTCCAGCTCGTTGCGGTTGGCGGCACGCGCAATCTGGTTGAGATTGTTGCCGCACCGGCCCACTGCGGCCTGCAGCTTGGGATCAACGGGCGGGGGCGTACGGCGGCGCACGACCGGCAATGCTGTGTGGTTGCCCTGCAGCATGCTGCGCGCCCATTCGCCGATGGTCAGATCGGACGCCTTCGCCAGCGTAGACCACGTTGCATACGTGGCGCTGTCGATGCGGACGGAGACGACCTTGTCCAGCGCAATACGTGATTTCCGGGGACGCGCCATGGATGGAGTTCAGCGTGTATACCCTGTCGTGTGTCCGCTGTTAAGCGGGGGGTTCAAGGGGGGCTCGCCCCCCCTTGCGAGACTCCTGTTACAAAACGCAGTTTTGTATACAGGAGTAGTCTCGCCCCTGTGTGAATAACAGTAATCGACTGTGAACGTGTTGTTCCCTGACAGCATAATCCGGTGGTCTATCGAAAGACTCATTCCAACGCGAATCCAGTCATTCGATTAGCCGTACTTATCCATAGTTGTCCACCCGGCCAGGCG
This sequence comes from Gammaproteobacteria bacterium, assembly GCA_965207165.1. Taxonomy (GTDB): domain Bacteria; phylum Pseudomonadota; class Gammaproteobacteria; order Eutrophobiales; family Eutrophobiaceae; genus JAAXHV01. The sequence continues at coordinate 1,483,022 of OZ242265.1, forward strand.
GTTCACCAGATCCCGCATAAGCACGGACCGGCTGGCGCGTTTGGCCGGGTGTGCCGCATACCAGTCGGCCAGATCGATAATCAGTGCCCTGAGATCCACTCCGTCGTAATACGGTCCGATATCGGCAATGAGCGCCTCGTTAAAGACAAACACACCACCATCCAGGCACTCGATGATTGCTATCGTTTCGTTGCCTGACGGAGGAAGTTGTCTCTTCATGACAACCGGTTTTGATGTCGACTGCTGCAGGACGGTGCGGGGAGTGCGGCCCGGCTCGCGCCGCTTGTCAAACCGTGTTTTGCTTAGCAACCGATAAAGCGCCGCGGCGGTCAGGCTGCACAGTCTCCCGACGTCATCACGGCGAAGCAGCTTGTTTGTCATGGGGCCGACCTCTCTGCGGGTTGCAGGCATTAACGGATTCCCGGCGAAGCGTGGCACTGTTCCGGAGTGAAGTAAAAAGAACTATCGGTGAGAAAGTTCCGGTAGAAGGATAGAACAACTCCGCCACCCTGTATTATCGTCCCGGTATGATTACTCCAACAGGGGATCCGGCTCAGGTGCAGGCTGATTGATAAAGCATACTATTTGTGTAGCTGAACAAGTCCTGTGTGTTGATGTGACAGTTCAGTATTAAGCGGCCATGTATTGAGATGTCAATCAGTATGACTATCAGACACAGAGGGATTGGAGGCAGTCACAGCCCAATCCGTGATCCGGCATAACCGCGGTCCCAGCGTGGGCGTTTATCGCCGATGTCGGACCAACTGTCGATGTAATGAACAACAATATCGCTGTAAGCCCGGGTTTCGTGAATCAGATGCGCAAACCCCCGAATGGACGATCCGCAGCTTTGTCTGAATATCATCAGATCCCGGCCTGTCATTTTGGCCATCACATCCCGAAGCACAGCGTGGTATTTGGCAGGAACAGGTGTTTCATTATTCATCCAGTTTCGTAATTGCTCAGCTGTCGGGCGATTCAGTAATCCGGCGGCATATTTGCCAATCATGAAGTTAATCGGCCGGTGATTAAATGGCGCTGTGGACCTGGCCGCCTCAGATGTGAAGCAGCTGAGTGGTAAGGGCGGATTACGAGGAGGGAAAAAATCGTTACTCATCGCTCAACGTCATAGTCGTCTTGAGTGCGGTCATCTGTTGTCCGTGACCGTGTCGGTTCCCTTTGAAACAGGTTGGCTGCACGATCCCAGAGATTGCCGGCAATGTCAGGATAAGCGGGCTCCAGCAAGGGTGGGCCATGTTCAGCATCACGTATCAGCTCGGAACGATATTTATTTTTCAGCTCTGTGTGAATTAATTCCCTTTCATCACCCAGGCTTTGCAATATCGCGTTGAGCGCTTCGGGTTCTTGAATTTCGGCAACACAGAAATCATAGAAGTCCCGCTTGGTAAATTCGCCGTTACCGATGACTCGCCCGTATAGTTTCTTGGCAAGTATTTCCTCGGTTGATTCCAGTAAGATGTGCGTCACGCGCTCACGTTGTTCGGATAGTTTGTCGGTCTGCGGCGGGGTAGTAAAGATACTGGTTCGGGTGTTGAGTGTTTTAAAACTGAGGTGTCTGCCGGCGATCTGTATATCAGTCAGCGCATAGGTGTGAGTAGGCTGTTTAATACGCTTGCTGATCGCAGACAACAGCGTGCGCGCGTCAGCTGGATTGGTTTCATGGAGAAAGAAATCCAGGTCTGTGCTCAGACGGTGTTGCCAACGCGACGCCAGGACAGTGCCGCCACCAAGGTGGAGTTTGTCGATGTCGGGCCCGAGCGCCTCGTTAAAGAGTGGAACGATATGTTGCAGGGCGGTTGTTACACCGGGGACTATGGAAATCATATTCGTCATATTCGGTCTCGCTGGTGCTGAGAAATAGCCTGGTATGTTCAAGTGAACATCAGTTGCTGATGCATAGTTTAACGGATGACTTGTCCGAATTGATAGACTATGTAAACACCTTATTGAAAAAAGAACATGTCGCAGGACTGAATTGTGTTCAAGGGATATCAGAAAACATATTTGTATTTTTACCGATAACCGCTTCCCGGCCTGTTCGCCGGTTCTTTATCCATGAAGCTTCACCACGTCAGCCCTGCGCCCGGTCAAGTAGTCCGCCCATTGGCTCATCAAGGCACGCCGCCGCTCAAACAGATCGCTACGGAAATAAGCGCCCTCGGTTCCCTTCACCACATGCGCCAGCGCGGCCTCCGCTATCTCTCTCGGCTTGCCCGTATCAGCGCACCAGTCCCGGAAGCTGGAACGGAAGCCGTGCACGGTCGCCCGGTCAGCCAGGCCGTTGTCTTTAAGAAGTTTTGTTAACGTCATATTGCTCATCGGTTTACCGGGCCGCGACACCGACGGGAAAACAAGGCCTGATGTATCATCCAGTATCCGGGCCTGTTCCAGGACGTCCAGCGCCGCATCGGACAACGGTATGCGGTGAGCCCGGGTCATTTTCATGCGGTCGGCAGGGATAATCCATGTTTTGGTTTCAACATCAACCTCATCCCACGTTGCGCCCAGGATTTCCCCGGTCCTGGCCGCGGTCAATATCAAAAACCGCAGCGCCAGTTTTGCAGGCAGTGACGCGCCTGACGCCGCTATGGTGTCCAGCGCCCCGGCAACGTCCTTATAATGCAACGCCCGGAAGTGTTCCTTGATAGCCCGCTGTTTCGGCAACGCCCCGTCAATCATCTCGCCTGCCGGGTTGTTTTCAATAAAACCATGGGCTTGCGCCCAGCGGAATACTGCCCGCATTTTCTGCCGCAACCGACGCGCGGTTTCCGCCCGTTTGCTCCACAGGGGGGTCAGTATGCGCAATACGTCTTCACGGCCTATCCTGTCTATCGGTTCGGACCCGATAACCGGGATGGCGTATTTCTCCATTATCTGCATCCAGTTCTTTGCATGCTTGTCGTTGCGCCAGCGGGGTTTCAGTGCCGCATAAGTCTTGATGGCCCCTTCCCGGAAGGTCGGCATTTTAGCCTTGCGTTTCTCGGCCAGCGGATCGCCGCCTTCCGCCACAAGCACCCGGTTAATGAGCGCTCGTTGACGTGCTTTCGATAAAGAGATCAGTTTGAAGCTGCCAAGGCCGATATCCCGGCGCTTGCCATGTATCGTTATCCGTTGCACCCAGGACTTGGCCCTGGTTTTGGTGACAAAGAGGTACAGCGTTTCCCCAGCCCGGTAGTGGCCCGGTTCAGTGATTGCCTTTAGTTCGTTGTGTGTGAGTTGCTTCATGTTTTTGTTCCCGTGCTTGCTCCTTTCCCACGCGGTTTCCCACGCGATATATCGGTATATATGGGAATTGAAAGAACCTGTTAACACCTATTATAGCAAAAAAACATATATAAATCAATAGGGATAGAGAACAATAGGGAAATTGTAGAATCAGAAAGAAAATGGGCCGTCAGGGATTCGAACCCTGGACCTTGGGATTAAGAGTCCCCTGCTCTACCAGCTAAGCTAACGGCCCGATTGATTAGTTAAAATATGGGGTGAGTGATGGGATTTGAACCCACGACCACCGGAACCACAATCCGGCGCTCTACCAGCTGAGCTACACTCACCATACCTGTGCCGGTCCCCGGCTTACCACCTGCCGGGACAGGCCGAAACCACACGATAATTGGCGCGCCCGAGAGGACTCGAACCTCTAACCCTCGGCTTAGAAGGCCGATGCTCTATCCGGTTGAGCTACGAGCGCAACTCTTCGTCAGTAAAATATATAAAATTGGTCGGGGCAGAGGGATTTGAACCCCCGACCCTCTGCTCCCAAAGCAGATGCGCTACCAGACTGCGCCATGCCCCGAGCCACGTCCGGGAGACGCGTAATGATACGTCCTGACCGGATACACGTCAATTGATTGCGGTTAAATGCCAGGACTTGTGAGTTTTCCCACATATTCGCTGACCGGTATGCGCTATAATACTGTAAATATTGAGAAGTTATTCTGACGCTATGACTGAATGGATGCCTTTTTTTGCTCAAACCGGCCTGATTATCGGGCTGTTTGCCTGGTTGCGCAGTGACATCAATTCACTGCGCCGGGAAATGAATGCCCGGTTTGACGCTGCCAGTAAGGAAACTAATACCCGGATCAAAGAAACTAACGCCCGGATCGATGTTTCGCACCAGGAAATGAATAGCCGGTTTGACTCGGCCCGCACGGAAACCGGCGAACAATTTACCGGACTACATAATGACATCCAGGCTATAGACGTTCGGTTGGCGCGGGTTGAGGCAACTCTCGAGACTACCTTCAGACTTCAGGGCATACTACCAGCAGACCGCAAGGAACAAGTGGCGTAAGGATTTATGGGGTCAGAGTAACTGCTCTGACCCCCGTTATCGTAAAATTACTTCCGGCGCCAGGTCGTACCGCCCGGGCCGTCTTCCAGGATAATGCCCTGTTCGGATAATTGCTCACGCACCCGGTCTGCTTCCGCGTAGTTCTTTCCCGCTTTCGCCTGTGCCCGTTCCTCGATCAGGCGGGTAATCTCTTCCGGGGTGATGTCGCTATTGTCGGCTGCGGCATGCAGGAATTCGGCGGGCGCCATCTGCATGATGCCCAGCACGTCACCAAGCTGAATCAAGGTCCTGGCAAGACGTGCGGCCTCTGCTGTTGACTTGTCGTCCAGGCGGTTAATCTCACCGGCCAACTCATGCATTACGGTGACCGCGGCGCGGGTATTGAAATCGTCGTCCATAACCTGTTCAAAGCGCTGCCCGTAGTCAGGCGATATCTCCCCCTCCCCGGGGTCGATATCGCGGATGGAGTTATACAGCCGGGTCAGGCCGGCCCTGGCCTCGTCCAGGTGGGTATCCGAATAGTTCAACGGGCTGCGGTAATGGCTGGACAAAATGAAAAAACGGATCACCTCGGGCAGGTAACGGGCCATAACCTCCCTGATCGTGAAAAAATTACCCAGGGACTTGGACATCTTTTCATCGTCAACCCGCACGAAGCCGTTGTGTATCCACGTGTGTACGAAGGTCTCGCTGCCGGAACCGCAACTCTGGGCTATTTCATTTTCATGGTGCGGAAACTGCAGGTCCTGGCCGCCGCCGTGTATGTCGAAATCGGGACCCAGGCAATGGGTCGACATGGCGGAGCATTCGATATGCCAGCCGGGCCGTCCCCTGCCCCAGGGCGAATCCCAGGCGGGCTCGCCGGGTTTTTCCATCTTCCACAATACGAAATCGACCGGGTCCGTTTTGACGTCCTGCACATCCACGCGGATGCCGGCGCGCAATTCATCGATGTTCTTGCCGGACAGTCTCCCGTACCCGGCGAAGGCGCTGACGTCGTAAAACACGTCGCCATTCTCCGCCTGGTAGGCATAACCGTTCTCGATCAATCGGCTGATCATGGTGATGATCTGTTCGATGTGATCCGTTGCCCTGGGTTCCTGGTCGGGGATGAGCACGTTGAGTGCGGCAAAGTCCTCGTTCATCGCCTCTATAAAGCGCCCGGTCAACTCGTTGAAGGGTTCGCCGTTCTCCAGTGAGCGGTTGATGATCTTGTCGTCTATGTCGGTGATGTTGCGTATATAGTCCACCTCGTAGCCGCGAAAGCGGAAATACCGCACGATCATATCAAACACCAGGATCATGCGCGCATGGCCGATGTGGCAGTAATCGTATACCGTGATGCCGCAAACATACATGCGCACCCTGCCCGGTTCGATCGGCTGGAATTTTTCCTTTTGTCGCGTTAATGAGTTATATATAGTCAGCATTGAAAGACGGACTGTTGCTGAAATAAAACGGGCATGGTATCAAAAGAACGCGATTGATGGACACGTTATTTGTCTCCGACCTGCACTTGTCGACCGAACGGCCCGGCAAGATCGAGTTATTCAGACAATTATTCGACGGCCCGGCGCGTACGGCGCGCGCCGTGTACATCCTGGGCGACCTGTTCGAGAACTTCTGGGTCGGCAACGACGAGCGCACCCCGCCCGCCGCAGAGGTGATCGATGTCTTGCGGGAGTGCTGCCGGCACAACCCGGAGGTATACCTGGTGCGCGGCAACCGCGACCTGATGCTGGACCGGGGATTCTGTGCGCTGACCGGATGCAGGCTGCTGGGTGATGAGGACGTAATCCATATCGACGGCCGGCCGGCACTGATCATGCACGGCGACCTGCTCTGCACCCGGGACAGAAAGTACCAGTTGTATCGCAAGTTCATGGAAACCCCGTTCGTCCGCCGCTTGTACCTGGGCCTGCCCTACCGGTTGCGGGTCTGCTTATCACGCGGACTCCGGCCGCTGCTGAAAAAGTCTGCCGCAGGCAAAGCGCCGGAGATAATCGACGTCGACCAGGCTGCCGTGGAGGCATACATGACCGGGCACGGCGCCAGCGAACTGATACACGGCCATACCCACAGGCCGGGCATTCATCAGTTTGAGTTGAACGGGCAACCGGCGCGCCGCATCGTGCTGGGCGACTGGTACGAAGAGGATTCCGTGCTGGTCTGCCGCAACGGCGAACGGAAACTCCTGCGCGTGCAGGAGTACATCAAGTCGGCGAATTAAAGAGATTTATCCGCAGATGACGCAGATATTTCAACTGATCCAGCCGGCGATGGTCATCAGGCCCAGCACGATCAACCATACGACCAAGGTGCGGTTGACCAGGGCCAGGGTCTCCCCGATGCGTGCAATTAACACTTCCTTGTCCGCGCCGGTATCCTGCTCCGTTTCCGCCTCCTCCTCGGCCTCCGCGCCCCCCTCCCCTGCGGGGGCATAATGCAGGGCGCCAAAACCGGAAACGGCGATCACTTCACGGCTTATATCCAGGGTGTTGCCGGATACCGTGCGCCAGCTTTCCAGGGCGCTGACAAGACTGCCGCCCAGGGCGAATCCCAGCGCCTGCAGGCGGGCTGACGGCCACATCAATATATTGTGCAGGTCCCTGATCGCGCCGGCATAGCCGCTATCGGTCTTCTCATACCTGTGCGCCAGGTTCAGCACCAGGCAATACATCAGGGCGCCCACCGCGCCAAGCAGCACGAACCAGAACACGACGGCGAACAGGTACTCATGGGCGCGCAACATGATTGAGCTTATCACCCGGTCCGGGTCCGTCCCGTCGGCGCCAGCGTCGCCGTACAGTATCTGGTCCAGGATTTCACGGCAGGCGCTGTCATCATCACTGCTCAGTGCATCCGTGTAGCTGCTCACCAGCGAATTAAGCGCCGGACCAAAGCTGTAAATCAGTACCAGCAGGGACAGTACAAAACCCAGCAGGAAATGTATCTCACCCGCCAGGTATACCAGGACACCCAGCAACAGCAGCGGGATAGACAGGGTGACCAGAACACCGCCTGCGCCGTTCCAGAAACCGGCCCCCGGCAACCTGGATTCCAGCCAGTTCGCGTAATGCTCAAACCAGGCCAGGTTGCGGTACCTGTCAAAGTCGCCGAGGCGCATCTCCACACCAAGCGCTATCAATACCATTATCAGGTTCATGGGAAAATGATAATGTATTTGCCGGGGAAATACATCAGGCTTCCCCAAGTAACGAATATAACCTGCTCCAGTCAAACGCAGGGCCCGGGTCTGTTTTACGCTCCGGGGCGATATGGCAGTGACCCCTGATATTGGCGCCCGCCAGAGCAGGCCAGGCCTGTTGCAACTCCGTTATGACCTGTGCCAGCGCTTCATACTGGACAGTTTCATAGTCCACGTCATCGGTCCCTTCCAGCTCGATACCGATGGAAAAGTCATTGCAGTTCTCCCTGCCGTCGAATGCCGATCGGCCCGCGTGCCAGGCGCGCTTGTGAAACGGCACGAATTGCATGATATCCCCGGTACGGTCGATCAACAGGTGCGCGGACACCTTCAGGCCCCTGAGTTGTTCAAAATAAGGATGTGCGCCGGGGTCGAGCGTATTGCAGAACAACTGCTCAATACAGGGTGAACCGAAGTCCCCGGGAGGCAGGCTGATACCGTGTATGACCAGCAGGCATATGTCCGTCCCCTCCGGCCTGTCATCTTGATTGGGGGACGGTACACGCCGGGCATTTTCCAGCCATTGCGCGTTGGCATCGAGTTTTGCTTTCATGGGTTTTAATGTGCCGCCGGGGGCGACTCCGTATTCTACTGGATTTCCGTCCCCAGGTCTGAAAACGGCACATCTCCCCGGGTGCGCAAAGGGGGACGGACAGCGATTCGGTTTACTTAAATCTGCCGAGTTAAGTAAACTGTCGGGGTTACCATACCGGAATGCGAGATGACGACGCGAGTCCTGCCTGCTGATATTGCCAGCACCGTACGGCGTGCATTGAATGAAGACCTGGGGACGGGAGACCTCACGGCTAAACTGGTCCCGCAAGGTGCAGCCAGTGCGGCGGCTGTGCTCTGCCGTGACAGTGCAATCCTGTGCGGGGTTGCCTGGTTTTCCGAAGTATTCAGGCAACTGGACGGAGATGTCAATATCAACTGGCGCTGCGAGGACGGTGACGCCGTCAAACCCGGACAGACCGTTTGCACCCTCTCGGGATCCACCCGGTCATTGCTCAGCGGCGAGCGCACCGCATTGAATTTTCTGCAGTTGTTATCAGGTACGGCAACCACCACCAGGGAGCACGTGACTGCCATAGCCCATACGGCAACCCGGTTACTGGACACGCGCAAAACCCTGCCCGGCCTGCGCTCGGCACAAAAATACGCGGTATTGTGCGGCGGCGGGACAAACCATCGCATGGGACTGTACGATGCAATGCTGATCAAGGAGAACCATATCAGGGCGAGCGGGTCCATCACCGGCGCGCTCGAGCAGGCTAAAACGACACACCGGTACATGGAAATCGAAGTGGAAAACGAGCAGGAACTCGAGGAAGCGCTCACTGCCGGCGCTGACGCCGTACTGCTGGATAATTTTACCCTGGACCAGGTCAGGCGGGCGGTGCAACTCAATGACGGGAGGGCGCGCCTGGAAGTCTCGGGTGGCGTGGATTTTGCCGATCTTGCGGCCCTGGCCGCTACCGGGGTCGACTTCATCTCGGTGGGGGCGCTCACCAAGAACGTGCGCGCAATCGATTTTTCGATGTTGCTGTCAGACCCGGACGCCGGCCCTGCATGAGTCTGCGTTTCCGCCTCATCCTGCTGCTTACACTGCTGTTTATCGCCGTCCTGTGCGCCGGCAGCAGTTACGCGATCATTTCCGCGCGCAAGACCGTCACCGAAGAAATTCAATCCGCAGCGCTGCTGACCTCCAACATGCTTGGCGCATCCATCTCCACGATACAGGGTTCGGAAGACCAGGGCCTGTATAACCGGTTGTTATCCGAACTGAGCAAACTGGAAACGACCCGCCACCTGCAAATCCTGATCTCGCTTGATCTAAGTGTAGGCAGCGCACTGCCGCTGCAACCTGCCCTGCCCCTTGATGCCGATGCGCCGGCCTGGTTCGTCGACCTGGTCAAACCGCCTGTCATGGAATTCAAGCGGGTATTTACCAGTACGGGAGGTACCGGCACGGAGATCATCATCCGCGCCGATCCCTCGGCGGAGATAGACGAAGCCTGGCTGGAGACGCGCAATTTTCTCCTGCTGCTGCTGTTATTCACCGCGTTGGCCAACCTGTTGATTTATATCATCCTGGGCCGGGACCTGGCGCCCATCGAGGCCATCCTCACCGGACTGGAGCGCATTGAAAAAGGCGATTACCGGCTGCAACTGCCGAAATTCACCTCTGTTGAGTTCTCGCGCATTTCCGCACGCTTCAACCACCTGGCAGGGGTATTACTGCAAAACAGGGAAGAAAACAGGCGCCTGACCCGGCGTTCACTGGAAATCCAGGAAGAAGAACGGCGCCGGTTGGCGCAGGAATTACACGATGAACTGGGCCAGTCCCTGAGCGCGATAAAGGCGATTGCCACGTCCATGGAACAACCCGGCGCGAAAAATGGCCGGCACGCCATCGAGAGTGCGGGGCTCATCAAGACCACCGCCGATAACATGTACGGTGCGGCGCGGCGCATGATCCGCCAGTTGCGGCCCGCAGTACTGGATGAACTGGGACTGGTGCCGGCCGTGCAACAACAGGTGGACGAGTGGAACTCGGCCCACGCCGATACGTTTTGCCACCTGGATATCAAGGCGGACTGCTCCGCCGCGGCTGATGCCGTAAAGATCAATATCTACCGCATCATCCAGGAGAGCCTGACCAATGTTGCCCGCCATTCATCGGCAAAAAACGTATACATATCCCTGGTAAGCTCAGAGGAAAGAAGCAGCAGCCTGGAGCTGAAAATCGGTGACGACGGCCAGGGGTTTGACCCGGACAGGACGCGCAAGGGCATGGGTCTGCCGGGGATTCAGGAACGGGTGGACAGCATGGGAGGTGAGTTCCGGCTGGTCTCAGGCAGGAATAACGGTGTAAATATCACTATAATCCTGCCTTTAATACCTGATGAATCGGCGGATACCTGATACATTGCAGATGTGTCGCCGCCGGCAACTGTTTTATCGACTGAAGCATGCAGAGCGTAAATAAAAAAATCAGGATTCTCCTGGTCGATGACCATGCCGTGGTACGCGCCGGCTATCAAATGCTGCTGGAGCAATCGGACAAGCTTGAAATAGTTGCCGAGGCATCCAGCGGCGAGCAGGCCAGCAAACTGTTTACCGACGTGGACCCGGACATAGTCGTCATGGACCTGTCATTGCCGGGTATCAGCGGGCTGGAGGCAATCAGGCGTATTATCCGCAAGGACCCGAATGCCAAAGTCCTGGTGTTCACCATGCATGAAGACACGGTATTCGTAGACCAGGCCCTGCGCGCCGGCGCCCGGGGCTACCTCAGCAAGAGCAGCGCCCCGAAAACCCTGATCAAGGCCATTGAAGAGATCGCCCGGGGCGGGGTCTATATCGATGACCGGCTGGTGCAACACCTGGCGTTCCAGAAGGCGCGCGATGAAATCGGGCCGTTTTCCAGCCTGTCCACCAGGGAATTTGAAATATTCTGCCTGCTGGCGGAGGGTTTGAATACCAATGAGATTGCCGCCCGCCTGTCCATCGGCTATAAAACGGTGGCCAACTACAGCTCTCAGATAAAAAACAAGCTACAGGTCAATACCACCGCCGAACTGGCCCGGTTGGCCATCCGCCACAACATCCTGCAGGCCTGATCTTGTGCCAACACGGACGTTCTTAAATTAACATGGATGTAACAAGGTCTTTATAGCTTGCTCTTCACCAGTTCGTAGACCGTTTCCGTGGCGGTACCGGCGCCGGACAGCACGAACTCGAGTTTCGCGCGCCTGTCGTTTACGAATTCCGCATCCCTGATCCCGCCTATGTTGATATAAACGTTCAACGCCGCGCTGCGCAGTGCGGCATGGGCCGCCAGTACCGCGACGCCGGCGTCGCTGATCACGTTCAGATTGCCTTTTTCGGCTACCGGACGGCACAGTTCGATCACGTCCGCGCACAGTTGCGCACAGGCAAGCGGCACATCCGTAGCCTCTTTCAGGGCCGCCTGGATGGTCTGCGAGCGCCGGGCCTTTTCCTCTTCGGTCTCCCGGGCCATGCCGTACGCCGCCATTACCTGGTCGAACACGTCAACGTCGGCCTGGATCATGCCGGTGAGCCGTTCGCGCAACGCTTCGGATTGTTCCAGGAATCCCTGCATCTCCTCCTCGACCTCTTCGTATTTCTTTTTCCCGACGGTAAGATTGGCCACCATACTGACCAGCGCCGCGCCCATCGCGCCCATGATCGCCGCCGCGCTGCCGCCCCCGGGGGTGGACGCACTGGAGGCGAGTTGGTCGAGAAATGTCTGTAGTTGTTGTTCCTTGAACATGGGTGTTACCTCTTTACAGGTTTCAGTGTTGTAATGTAAGATAATTTCAATGCGCCGGGGAGTATAACGGATTTATCCGCAGATGACGCAGATGTGCGCTGTTTATTCGTTCCCGCTACTTCCCCTGACCTGTGTCACACTGAACCGGTATGGTTTCCGCACGGTTTCAATCAACTTAACGCACCAGGCGCTGCTGCTTCAACAATAGCGGACGACTTTCCAATACCCAGAGGAGAATGTAATGAAAAAACTTCTGTTCCAGCTGGATACCGACCAGCACGCCGCCGTGTTCGATACGGTGGTCGGATATGACGGCGGGGCCGACCATGTCATCGGCCATGGCGGCTGCACGCCTGATAACGTGCGCGCCCTGGTAGACGGCGCCATCTTTACCCGCAGCCCGAAAGAAAAGAAAAATACCGCCTTGTTCATCGGCGGCAGCGACATGGTTGCCGGCGAAAAACTGCTGGATGCAGTGCAAAAGGTCTTTTTTGGCAATTTTCGCGTCTCCGTCATGATCGACAGCAACGGCAGCAATACCACGGCCGCGGCCGCGGCCGCCAAACTCATGAGCAGCGGCGGCGTGTCCGGCAAGAAAGTGGTGATCCTGGGAGGGACGGGGCCGGTCGGCCAGCGCGCCGCGGTCATGCTGACCCGGGAAGGCGCCGACGTGGTGTTATGTTCCCGCGGCCAGGAACGCGCCCAGGCTGCCTGCGATGCGATAAAGGATCGTTTCGGCGTTGATATCACCCCCCTGGGCACCGCAACCAGTGAAGACCGCGCCCGCGCCGTGGAGGATGCACAGATCGTCATCGCCACAGGCGCCGCAGGCGTGCAGTTGCTCGACCGGGAGGCGTGGGAGAGCAACGCCGCTATCGAGATGCTCGCCGACGCCAACGCCACGCCGCCGTTAGGGATAGAAGGCGTCGACATGATGGACCGGGGCGAAGTCCGTAGCGGCAAGACCTGTTGGGGGGCTATCGGTTTCGGCACCCTGAAACTCGCCCTGCACCGGGCCTGCATCGCCAAGCTGTTCGAAAGCAACGACCAGGTGTTCGACGCCGAGGAGATCTTCGCCCTGGCCAAGACGATGTCATGATTTTTATCCGCAGATGACGCAGATTACCTCAGATGATTTAATCAATGCAAAAAACGGTGAGACTGATACCGCAATGGAGCAGGAATAAACGATTTTTATTTTATCTGCGTTCATCTGCGTAATCTGCGGATGAATCACTGCGCTACCTGCGGATACTTCTATCCACGGACGGGAAAAATTCCCGGTCTTTTATTCTTTTTTCCCTGTATTCACTTGTAGATCAAATAGCTACATTACACATCTTCGGATGTATGTAAGCACTGTAACCTTGATCTACTAAACCGCCGGGGATATTGCGCCAATGAACAGAACAGGCATCGCCGTATTTGCATCGTTAATCACCTGTTGCTCTCTGCCCTCTGCAACCATCGGGCAGGAAGTCGTCGAAGAGATGGTTGTTATCGGTGTCACTCCTTCCCGCGACGGGGCGGGGTTGCCGGAGGAAAAAATACCTTACCGGGTGCAATCCTCCAGCGCGGAGGATATCGAGCGCTCGCAGAGCCTGGACATATCCGATTACCTGAGACACAACCTGGCCAGCGTCACCCACAACGATGCCCAGAACAACCCGTTGCAGCCGGATATACAGTATCGCGGCTTTACCGCCTCTCCCCTGCTGGGCCTGTCGCAGGGCATGTCGGTTTACCAGAACGGCGTGCGCATCAACGAACCCCTGGGGGACACGGTGAACTGGGACATGTTGCCCGAATCGGCGATACACAGCATTGACCTCATCGGCGGCGCCAACCCCCTGTTCGGCCTGAACACGGTGGGCGGCGCGTTATCGGTGAACATGAAGGACGGTTTCAACAGCGACGGCCACAGTGTGGAAGTCTACGGCGGCTCTTTTGAGCGCATCGTCACGTCGGCGGAGAGCGGCGGCAACAACGGATCCCTGGGCTACTACGCAAACGTCAGTTACTTCGACGAGGACGGCTGGCGCGATGAATCGCCGTCTGATGCGCTTAACCTCTACGGCAGCCTGAGCTGGCGCGGCGCCATGTCACGCCTGAACCTGAACGTACAGCATGGCGACAGCAAACTGATTGGCAACGGCGCCATCCCCGCGGAATTGCTGGCCGATGACCGTGACGCAATATTTACCGCTCCCGACATCACCGAGAATGACCTGATCATGGTCAGCCTGGACGGCAGCCACAACTTCAACGACAAAGTGAAGCTCAACGTCAACTTTTTCTATCGGGAAAATGACGGCTCATCGTTCAACGGCGACGGCAGCGAATTCGGCATCGAGTTCGATGATGACGCCATGTGGTTGCTGGTCGAAGGAGATGATGACGACGATGACGATGACGACGATAACGGCCATGACGACGATGACGACGAAAACGGCAACGGCGATGACGATGATGATAACGGCAATGGCCATGATGACGACGATGACGATAACGGCCACGACGATGATGATGACGACAATGGCCATGATGACGATGCCGACGACTACGAAGAGTTGGAAGGCGTTGAAACGTACGGCGACGGCGATCTGTCAGATGTCGGCATCGTTGCCATCAACAACACCAGCAGCCGCAGGCAGGAAAGCTACGGCACAGACATCCAACTGACGTTCCTGAACGACCTGGTGGGGATGGAGAACCAGTTGATTACGGGTTTCGCCTATTACAAGGGGGAAAGCACGTTTCGCTCCGAAACGGAAATAGCCGACCTGGACCCGGTGACCCGCAGCACTGTCGGACTGGGCGCCGGCGTATTCCTCGAAGATGCCAGGACCAACCTGGAAACGGAAACGGAGACAATGAGTTTTTACTTCATGAATGCGCTGAGTTTGTCGGATCAGATTACCCTGGTGGTGTCAGGTCGTCTGAACAACACCTTGATCGACCTCCAGGACCTCTCGGGAGAGCGTCCCGAACTGAACGGCGAACACGACTTCTTCCGTTTCAACCCGGCGGTGGGTCTGACATTTCAACCCACCGACAATATGAACATCTACGGCAGTTACAGCGAATCGAACCGCGCGCCGACGCCTATCGAACTTGCCTGCAACGACAGTGTCTATACCCGTGCGCAGGCGTTCGCGGACGACCCGGATGACGTGGAGTTCGAATGCCGCCTGCCCAACGCATTCCTGGCCGACCCACCCCTGAATGACGTCGTGAGCAAGAGTTTTGAAGCCGGCGTGCGCGGCGATATCGGACTGGTGGATTACCACCTGGGTTTCTTCCACACCACCAACCATGACGATATCCTGTTCCAGACCACCGGCAGGGCCACCGGCCTGTTCGCCAACGTGGACAAGACCCGGCACCTGGGTTTTGAGGGCGCGTTGAACGGCTCGACCGGAAACCTCAACTGGTTCCTGGCCTACACATACCTGGAAGCGACTTTTGAGGACGAGTTCACCGCGGTCGAGAACGAAAACCACCCGCTGGGCGATGATATCGAGGTGGAACAAGGGGATCGTATTCCGGGGCTGCCCGAACATACCCTGAAACTGGGCGCCGATTACCTGCTGTTCGAACGCCTCAATGTCGGTTTCGACGTGGCCTACACGTCGAAAAAAGAACTGCGCGGCAACGAGGGCAACGACAGGGATGACGAGGGTTTCCTGAACCCGGTTGGCGGTTACGCCGTGGTCAACCTGCGCGCCAGTTACCAGGTAAATAACAATATCCAGATATTCGGCCGTGTCACCAACCTGTTTGACGAGGACTACGAGAGCTTCGGACTGCTGGGCGAGGAACCCGATGAGGTGCCGGTCGAAGAGTTTGAAGACTACGAAAGCCCGCGTTTTCTCGGGCCCGGCGCACCCCGCGCAGGATTTGTCGGTATCAAGCTGAGTATGTAGCGCATAACCTCTGCCGCATGAGGGACGGATTCAAGATCCGTCCCTTTTTTTTGTCTCCGGAACTCGAAAACGGGTACACTTACGTCCCTTGTGCAAAAACCGGGATGTATCGAATATGGAACAGGCCTACGCAGATATCATCAGAGCAATAGACGACCTTGAACGGACAGGATTGAAAGACACACCAGGACGCGCGGCGGATGCCATGCGCTTCCTGACCCGCGGCTACAACCAGAACCTGGAAGAAATCATCAACAATGCGAGGTTTCCCACGGAACGGAGCGAAATGGTGGTGGTCCAGGATATCGAACTTTACTCGCTGTGCGAACACCACCTGCTGCCGTTTGTCGGCAAATGCCACGTGGCTTATATACCCAACAAGTTCGTCATCGGCCTGTCCAAGATTGCCCGTATCGTCGATATGTATGCGCGCCGCCTGCAGAACCAGGAAAACCTCACCATGGACATCGCCCGGGCCATGAACGCCGCGACAGAAGTTGAAGACGTCGCGGTGATCATCGAATCCAAACACCTGTGCATGATGATGCGCGGGGTGGAAAAACAGAATTCCGTGATGAAAACCTCGGCCATGCTGGGTATTTTCAGGTCCAATCCCAGCACGCGTGCCGAACTGTTCTCCCTGCTGAAATCAACCTGAACCTTCAGGGTGAAACACGGATAACGTCCTTATCAGTCGAATTTTTCCGGGGGCGGAAACGCAGGATTACGCTAAGGGCAGGCAACGATTTGATCAAGTCTGTCATGGTATAATTTTAGTCTGGAGTCAACAAAAAACAGAGCACCCAATGAACATCGCGATACTACTTTATGATGGCGTCACAGCACTCGATGCCATCGGCCCCTATGAAGTACTGGCCTGTATGCCGGATGCAGAGGTACATTTCGTTGCCAAAAAACCGGGGGTCATCACCACCCATGCCGGTGTTCCTGCGCTGCATGCCGATATGGCCCTTTCCGATATGCCGGCACCGGATATCTTCCTGTTACCGGGTTGTCCCGATCCGTCGCACGTGGCAGGCGACGGGGAAACGATTGCATGGGTACGGCAGGCGCATGCCACATCGAAGTGGTCAACCTCCGTGTGTACCGGTGCTTTGATCCTTGGAGCAGCCGGTATTCTTGACGGCCTGACGGCCACCACCCACTGGTTGACTCACGAGGCACTGAAAGATTTCGGCGCAACCCCGACCCTGCAACGGGTAGTCCGCCAGGGCAAGGTGATTACCGCAGCAGGCGTGTCATCCGGGATTGATATGGCGCTGTTCCTGGCTGCCGCGGAATACGGAGATGATGTTGCGCAGGAAATTCAATTGATCATTGAGTACGATCCGGAACCGCCGTTTAACGCCGGTTCCCCTGCAAAGGCGCCTGGGTATATCGTCGAATCCTTACAGGAGAAATTTGCCCATCTTGCTCAGTAGCCTTGCACTTTTCTCTTATTACAGAAACCCGCCCAATTCCGTAACAAACTGTTCCAGCTGATCATGGTGCGGCCAGCCAGATTGTCGTCAACCAGGGCGGGATGCGTGAAGCCCGGAGTTATTTGCAATGTCGGATAGCGCCATACAAATTGACGGCCTGGTACACATGGGCCTGAATGTCAGCGACCCGGTCTCTGCTGCCCGGTGGTACTGCGACATCCTGGGCATGAAGAAAATCGTTACGGGGTATGACTCACATCAGGAGGCGGCCGTATTCCTGTCTTTCGGCGAGAGACACCATGATATCGTGCTGATCCAGGCAAAAAATACACAGCCCGTCAAATCCGGCGATGTGGGAATGCACCATGCGGCGTTCAGCATCCGGGGCGGCCTGGATGCATTACGCCGGCTATACGGTCGTCTGTTAAAACATGACGTTGAGGTCTTTAAGATTGCCGACCATGCCGTTGGGATCGGCATTTATTTTTTTGACCCCGACGGTAACAAGCTCGAGTTCTTCCACGACATGTATCCGGATGCGAAAGGACGGGAGGGACAAAAAATCCTGCGGGAGCACGGCGCGCCTACCATCCCGGTTGATCTTGAGCCTGTTTATTGAGCGCACGGGTTGCCGCGCAAATGCCGGATGCTGATACACTACAATATTTCAACTATCTAAACGCCCCAGGGTTTCTACTATGCACGCAATCATAATCGGGGCAGGAATGGGTGGACTGTTTGCCGCCCTCGCCCTGCGTGAATCCGGACAGTTCACTTCAGTTGATGTTTACGAGCAGACCGCCAACCCAAGTACCGCCGGTGCGGGTATTACCATGCCCCCCAATGGCGCCCGCCTGTGCAAATGGCTCGGTGTCGATCTCATTGGCGGCGATCCGAAGGGTCCGCACGGCGCCGTGGATGGCGGCCGGGCTGCGATACTTGAAACAACACGCATGGTAATGGATGACGGATCAATATCGGTGAAACCCCTGGATCATAATACCGCGGCGAATGATGGCGCTGGTTTTCATCATATGCACCGTCTTGACCTGTTGATGTGCCTGTACAAGCGATGCTACGAATTTGCTCCTGATTCCGGTGAAGATTGTCCAATCCGGATACATATGGCAAAACGCCTGGCTTCGGTATCCCAGACTGACGATGTGGCCACCGTAACATTCAAGGACGGCACTGCGGATACGGGAGAGCTGGTGATAGGGGCTGATGGCCTCAATTCCGTAACCCGCCAATTCGTTTACCCCGATGCACCCCCCAGGCGCTGGACATTTGTAGTTTGCTATCGGGGCCTCATCCCACGGGAGGAAGTGGCGAAACTTACCAAGGAGGATGGCAGCCCCATGGATTACAACCCCATCGATTCAGCCAGTATGGATGCGCGCAAAACGGAATTCGGTTATGTGGTCACATACTGGGTGCGCGGCGGTGAGCTGCTTAATGTCTGGATGGGTTACTACGAGCCGAATGCGGATGAATTCGAAGGAGATGAAGGCGACTGGTTTCCCGCAGACCGTGCGGAGATGATCAGAAACATGAAAACAGCCTTCAAGGACGATGTGCGCATGGGTGATGTGGTTGCATTGGCGGGTAGCGTTGTAAAGCCTACGAAGTGGGGGTTGTACGATCTCGACGCTTTTCCGAGCTGGCATAACGGACGGGTTGCCGTATTGGGCGACGCCGCCCACGCGGTACTGCCGACGTTCGGCCAGGGCGCTGCGCTGGCGATCGAAGATGGCGCTGCTCTCGGCAAATGTTTCGAGCTGCATGGAAAAGACGTCTACAGTGCGTTGCTGCACTATGAGCGGGTCCGTCATTACCGCGGCACACGGGTGCAGTTTGCCTCCAAGTTCCTGCTCAGGCATCTCGAGCCGGAAGATTCCCCGGAGCGGCAAAAGATACTGAAGGCTTTGAACGAACGTGATTATCCGGTTTTTGATCACGCTCAACGCGCGGGGGGCGATGATTCCTGGTTGTATGCTTTTGATGCCCGGGATATCGGCGGCGAGATACCTGCCAAGCGACTCGGCCCCTGGGATTTCCGCTCGGTGGAAGCAGTCCGTGAGGCCAGGATCGAGGTGGTGCGCAATCTCTGGGTGCCCGAGGTGTCCCTGAAGGGCGATCGCAAGGTGACCCTGGAGGAAGTTCGGCAACATAACACCTTTGACGATTGCTGGATCATAATTCATGGCAAGGTCTACGACTTCAGTGAGTGGAAGGACCACCATCCGGGAGGACCTTTTGTGGCCCGGATGTATGCGGGCAAGGACGCCACAGCAGAATTCGGCACCTACCACAGCAGACTGGCTGAGAAGCACATGGCCCACTTTTGCGTGGGGGACGTCGTCTACTGATTCTAAAATGGTTTTGGGAACGGCCACCAGCCAGCTTTGACCTCCTTAACTCCCGGCCTGCGCATTGCCGGGCAGCATCCGAACGTGTTTGTGAATTTGAAATGAACAAAGTGGATTGACAAAAACGCCTCTATAGCCTATGCTATGGCCTATGCCATGACAATAAAGGAGGAGCAACATGTTGCCTGAACGCTATGTCAGTTTATTCCGTAACGGCCGTAACCAGGCCTTGCGCATACCCCGGGAGTTTGAGTTGCCGGCCGGGAAAGCTATTATCCGCAAGGATGGTGACAAACTCATCATAGAGCCTGTCAGGACTGACGGATTACTCACCTTGCTGGCTTCCCTGGAGAATATCGAGACTACCTTTCCGGAAATGGATGAAGCATTGCTGCCTCCCGACAACGTGGAGTTGTAATCTTGAAGCCGGCTTATCTCCTGGATACCAATGTGCTGTCGGATTTGGTGCGCCGCCCCCATGGTGTCATCACAAAGCGAATTTCGCTGGAGGGCGAAGACAATGTCTGCACCAGTATCATTGTGGCATCCGAATTACGTTTCGGCGCCCGCAAGCGTGGTTCCGAACAGTTGACCCGGCAACTTGACCTGGTCCTCTCGGCCATACAAGTCATGCCGTTCGAGGCGCCTGCCGACCATCATTACGCAAAGATTCGCGTTTATCTCGAAGAACGGGGCACGCCCATAGGCCCGAATGATATGCTCATCGCAGCACAGGCACTTGCGCTGGACTGCACACTGGTCACGAGGAATGTAAGGGAGTTTTCCCGTGTGCCCGCATTGAAAGTCGATGAATGGTCAGGAACTTCCCCGCACTAATCGCCAAGCGCGCCATGATTTGTTGATTGATTATTCCCATGATATTATGTGGTATATGCTGTCATATACCAATGTAGGAGAAGCTCATGCGCACTGCAAAAATTTTCAGGAACGGCCGCAGCCAGGCTGTCCGCATCCCCAAAGACTTCGCCTTTGAAGGTGTGACTGAGCTTACTGTACAGAAACTAGGGCAGAAGCTGATCCTGGAACCGGTTCATGAATCCTGGTTGACGTTAAACGATGAAAGCGCGCCGGTCGGCGATGACTTCCTGGCCGAACGTCCGGATATGTTCGCGATTGATGAAAGCCGGGTAACGTGAATGATCTATATGCTTGATACGGACACCTGCAGCTACATCATGCGGCAGCACTCCCGGTCCGTCCTTGAGGCCCTGCAGGACAGGGCAAGCAGGGGTTATATCCTTTGTATGTCAGTAATTACCTACCAGGAGTTGCGCTTTGGCGCCGAACGGGTTGGCTCTGAGAGTTACCATGATCGTATCGATAAGGTATGCGAACGACTTGATTACGTGGCGGATTGGACAACGGAGTGTGCGGATAAGTTTGCCGTTATACAGTCTGTGTTGCTGAACAAGGGCAACCCTATCGGCTTCACTGATGCGATGATTGCCTCACATGCCCTGATAGTCGATGCTACGCTTGTGACGAATAATCAAAGACATTTCTCCCAGGTAGAAGATCTCCGGCTGGAAAACTGGTTCAAGGAGGTCGTATGAAGGTGCGGCTACACGGAGTCACAGAACCGAACCTGGCCCAGCCAGAACCAAAAGGTAATAAACGGTGCTGGAAGGGGGAATAGAAATACACTAATAACCTATTGTTCTTAAAGTGCTTTATATTATTCCCATGCTCTATACCCAACGTTTATCCCAACAATATTTTAACCAATAAAGTCAATATTTAATGCCTGAATTCTACCAAGCCGACCAGGGCAAAGAAATGTAGTCTGAAGTTGTACATAGTAACTATATCAAAATACAATATTTTTCGTTTTTCTTTCCTGTTACTGTTATTTATAGTAGTACTATACTATTTTTCATGATATCCTCTATTATTAGAACTAATTTGTACTATGGTATAGCACTATGGGTAGCCAACCTTCAAAAAGACAACAGCGATTAGCTGCATTAATACGCGCAACGTCCGGCACAATCCGTGGGTCTGATGCCATGCGGGTTCTTGGCGTCGATCGGCAACATGCATCCAGATTGCTGGCGGGATGGCATAAACAAGGGGTTATCAGGCGGGTTGCACACGGCTTGTATGTTCCTGTTCAGCCGTCTGCCCTGGGTCAAAAACAGGTGCTTGAAGACCCCTGGGTGCTGGTTCCCGAGTTATACACACCAGGTTACGTCGGTGGCTGGAGCGCCTTGGAACACTGGGGGTTGACAGAACAGCTTTTCCGGTCAGTCTGTGTACTTACTCCTAAGCGCGTGGCCAATGGTGTAATCACTCATCAAGGTGTCAACTTCTTTATCAAACATGTCGCTGAAAAGCAATTATTCGGGACAAAATCCATATGGTTGGGAAATACGAAGATACTGATTTCAGACCCATACAAGACACTGTTGGATTGTATCGATGACCCGGACCTGGGCGCAGGCTTGCAACATGTAACAGACTGCTTGCTCGAATTTGCGCGAGTGTTCAATAAACAGAGTGATCTTAATACATTATTGAAATATGCCATCCAATTAGGTAACGGCGCATTATTCAAAAAACTGGGTTACCTGGCTGAAACGCTTGAGTTCAAGCCTTCTTTTATCAATGCATGCCGGCAACGAATTACATCGGGTTATTCCACTCTCGATAAAAAGTCTGAAAAAAATCGTCTGGTTACACGCTGGAATTTATGGGTACCGAGAGATAGGGCGAAATGATTGTCAAGGATGAAATACTGGCTTTTGCCGACGAGACGGGTTTAACGCCGAACGTTGTAGAGAAAGACTATGTGCTCGGTTGGTTGCTCGCTGCAGTTAATTCGAACCCTGTCTTATCGCAATCGTGGGTATTCAAGGGAGGCACTTGTCTGAAGAAATGCTACTTTGAAACTTACAGATTTTCAGAAGATTTAGATTTCACGCTTCGAGATCAGAGTCATATCAATGAGACAGTTTTGAAGGAGCAATTCGTCTCCATTTCTGAATGGCTATATGAAGAAACAGGAATAGAAATTCCTTCTGACAGGCTTGTATTTGACATATATGCCAATCCCAGGGGCGGACAATCCTGTCAGGGGCGCGTATATTGCTGAAGTCATCTGAGAATATGCCGTCTCACATTTTCGATTTTCCATAATAGTGCCGGAGATCGCGCCAATCGACCTGCCAGTTTCTCATCGTCAGGAAACAGCAACTCAGGCGATAGTTCACCGGCATGCACCAGGTCAATATATTCCCGCTCGGCCTCATCAAGCGTAACCAGCGGTTTCATAACGAACCATGCCTGTTTCTTTAACTCATTTGCAACTGGCCACACATTACCCTGAAGCATCGGTACAAGCTGTTCCTCTATGCTTCTATCGGTGACACGCGCGAAGCGATCCTGTCCGTATTGATAAAGCGGAAGCGGCAGTGTAACCGCCAGCGCCACATGAATACGTCGCAATCGTTGGCTACCCCAAATATCCGCTCCGTATTTTGGCAATCGAATGGTATCGAATAGATCACGCGGCAGCGCCCGATCCAGAGTCGCGCGCAGCTTACCGGCATACAGTTCTTCCATAGGCACGACCCGAGTTTCGGGGGATGAAATTCCCGGTGGTTGCCAGAGCGGCCGTGTTGTGACTTCACCGAGTGGTACGCGAAATAAAAAGTTGAGATCGATCTCAATACGGTCTCGCGTACCGACCGAACTTGTGTAGGTGAGATAGAACTTCCGTCCGGCATGGGCATCGCGTGATTGTTGTACTCGGTATCCCTGCCCCTCTCCGATATTAGCGAGAGCCCGTTCAACCTTCGGGCGCTCAGCTTGCATACCCGCCGGATCCTCATGCCCGATATAATTAAAATCCAGATCAACCGAAAGCCGGGCCGGGGGGCCAAACAACAGATTCAATGCCGTACCACCTTTCAATATCAATACACGTGATAGCAACGGATGACGCCCAACATCCGCGGCTAATTCACCCAGGCGGATCACTTTCTCCAATGTCTCCGTACGAAAACCAGTCTCCGTTGCGATTCCTTCAATGAATTCAGCGCTGAGATTCATCCGGCTCCATACCCTCCAGTATTGCGCCCGGGACGATCAGATTCCATCGTCGTACCAGTACGCCGCCACGTTGGTCCCTGGCAAGATAAAGCGGCGCCTTTGGGACGTGCTTTTCTATTAATGCAAGATCACCATCACTGACATAAAAGGTCTTTCGATACAGCTCAAGGAACCAGCCGACCGCTGCCCACAACACCTTTTGTCCGAAAACATCCAGAAGCTCAAGCAACAGCGGCAACTCCAGAACAGGGAACCCCGCCGCCGACTCGACAAACTCCGCAAGCCCGCCCACCAGGTCCGGCCGACGGAAACCATCGATCAAAGTACGTTCGGGCCCGGTAACTCGTAATTCACGATCAAGCCGGTGGACGGAGCGTATGCCCCGATCAAAAGCCCGATGGTGCACCAGTGATTGCGGGTGGGACAGGAAGCGCAGTTCAAGGCCATCCAGATCGAACGACTGTGAACGCCTGGCGCTGTATGCGGTGCATAGCCGCCATTCGGAATGCGCGGCGCCCAGCAGTTCAAGCGCCGAATGATGGGAAAAGACCGCATCGGGTCGCATCGCCACTGCCACTAGAAAACGATCCGGCTGAAATTTGGCAGCATCCACCCCCGGTGGCACCGAGGCATAGACCCCCCGTGTGAGCTTCTTCAGCTTGTTTCGTGCGGCTGCGTATTTCAGGCGCTCCAACGTTGCTTTACGCCCGCCGGACGGCGCCAATACTCGTGCGGCTTCATCGAGATTGAAGACCCGGTGCGTTTGCAAGAAGGTGCCAGTATCCATGAGTCAAAACTTGTCAATATTTGCGGATATTGGGAGGATATTCCCCTTTATATGGCATATATGTCAAGTATTTTATGCTGAAATTACTTGCCTGACCGTCTATCGCAATAAAAATTGACCCGCCTGTTACTTGACCTCTCTGGCACGGGATTCACCCATTACCTGCTACGCCAGATGCTATTACTGACCCTCGCCCCGGAACTAGTACTCTTTCAACTTAATATTGACATGTTCAGCGGGTCGGGAAGCGGTTGCGCGCAAGGCGCGCCGCGCAGGGAATGGCGCGTCCTTGCCAAGCGGCGTAACGCCGCGGGCGACCGCTTCCCGGCCCGCCCGCAGGGAGCCACACAGCGACGCCAATACGGCGTTGCAGCCCTTGACAAGGGCGCGCCATTCTCTGCGGGCTGCGCCTTGTCTTGGCGTCGCTGTGTGGCTCTGAACATGTCAATATTAAGTTGAAAGAGTACTAGACACCTGTAAATTCAAGATTTCCGGTAAGTGCGTTAGATATCACTTCATGGACGACCTCCATCGTGACAACGCCGGTTAGATTGAGGTTCTTGGCTTTCACAATTTTGCCTGTATCGTTGTCTGTAACGGATTTGACCTTGCTGTTTGCCGGTAAAGAAGTGATAAACGGTGCCGGAAGGGGGAATAGAAATACACTAATAACCTATTGTTTTTAATGTATTTAATATCATCTCCTTGCCTTTTATCCCACGATTTTCCCAACAAGATTTGGATTGATAAAGACGAGCGATTTCAGAGCCAGTACTGCTATCTTATTCGGTGAACCGTTGCCGCAAATCTTCCAGCATAGCGGCTGAAATTGAAAATCTTTCCTCCAGGTAGCGCTCAATTGTTCCGTGATTGTCTTCCATATAGTTCAGGGCGCCCAATATATATTCTGATTTTACGCCCAGCATGGCAAGGACAGAGGCCCTGTCCATCCCGGTGCCCTCCCCGCCGCCGTACCTGGCCGAAGCCTGGGCAACCTGCTGTTCAGGCACAAAATATTTGCCGGAAAGCAGGTAATCTTCAACAACAATTTCCCTGGGTACGCCCAGGGCCGATAGCAGGAGAGTTGAGCCAAAACCCGTGCGGTCCTTGCCGGCCGAGCAATGAATGAGCATCGCCCCATGCTCAAGCTCAAACAGGCGCCGGAACATGCCGCTGAATTCATCAACATGGCTTGAAGCAAACTCAACATATATACCACGCATCATGTCGTCTATACACTGTATGGAGATTCTCTTTCCCGGTCCTGGTTTCACATAGGATTCCATTTGTCCCGGATCGATCGCCAACTGCATAACCTGAGCGTTATCGGGCAATCGGCTGGGATCCTTTCGTCTTTCACTTTGCCCCCGGAAATCACAGCAATAGACGATATCAAGACCGGAAAGATATTTGATGTCCCTGTCTGTCAGGTCACTCAATTGGCCTGACCGGAATAACCGGTTCCACTTGACCCGCCGCCCGTCGACCGTCGGATAACCCCCAAGGTCGCGAAAGTTGACCCCGCCCTCCAGCGGTAATAATCGTCCCGGCATTCGGCTATTCAACTGTTGGTGTATACCAGATCGGTGATGTATAAGCGCGCTCCTGGAGAAACATCGGCGTTTCGGCTGCAGGTTCGTCACCGAAGATCTTTACATCGTAGGCCGTCCAGCGCGGGGTCGGAATCTCTATCACGCGCGCGTAGTACACCGCCGGCTGTGATGCATCAAATTCCGGGTCCTGCCAGAAACCAACCAGTTGTGCATCACCTATCGAATCGGTCCAACTGGCATTGGCCACGTCCACTGTGTTCCCTACCGCAGGCAGCGTGCCGTCGTGCCTTGGTTCGCGCCGGTGCGCATCACCCCAGACCACGTTGAATATCTTCTCATGGGTCATGCCGCCGCCATCCAGCCAGCCCTTCACGATCTGGATACGGTCGAGATTACCGCTCAAGGGGTCTTTCAGCGCGGCTACCAGGAAGGTGGGGGCCTGTCGTCCCGTTTCAGGGTGCAGGGTGCCTCCCATGGGCACTCCCCCGGCATACCCCTTGGGTACCAGCATCGGCGAGTTCGCATCCTCTGCGGAAAAATGCCAACCGCCGAATAAGCGTACCGTCATGCGCGGCCCGGTGGTGGCATAGACTTCCTTGCGCTGCATCGCATCCCATATGGACTCCCGGGTATTCTCTTCCGCCCATACCGCCGCATAGCCGGACGCGCTGGTTTCCCACACCCGCCACTGAGGCAGATCCGGAGCCGCCATGGGCAAAGCCATGCGGGCCGGCTTCGGCTCGTAACTCGCGAACTTGCCGAAGAAGTTGTTTTCACCGGCAGTTGAAAGTGCTGTGTGACTGTCCGTGGACCCCACCATACCGAATTGGTACGGGTTGACGCCGAGGGCGCGCGCCAGTTTGAGGCCGTTTTTCAGCGCCTCGCGGGCGTATTCGTATTGGAGCATGCCGGGTGTTTTCAACTTCGCTAAAGTGGCGTTGCCTCTGTCCCAGGTCTCGAAATCCGCGAATTCGTCTGTGGGAGAGAGATAGGGATGGGCCTCGCCGTCCCCTTTTATCTGAGTCACTTCGTAGAGCGGTTCCCAGCGGGCACGTGTCTGCACATATTCCGCGTCAATGGCAGCCCCCGTGTTGGGGTTGGTCTCTACCGGAAACATCTGGCCGTTGCTCAGGTTGCCGTTGTGAGCAAGCGCCAGCACCTTGCCGCCGGTCTCCTTCTCGTAGCGCTGCATCCATTTCCACAGGTCCTGAGGATTAATGCTGTCGGCGGCCGTGAACGGTTGCGGTTTGCGCGCGCTATCCGCCCCGCCCCGGTAGAGCACATTGCGATGCAGCTTGTCTCCACCTTTCATCGGCGTCCATTCGTAACCGATAAGGGCGGTAAAGCGCCCGGGATCGTTGTACCGATCCGCCGTCTCTACGTAGCGTTCCCAGACCGAGCGCATGATCGTCTGGTCCAGGAGTGGTCCTGAATAGTCACCATCGAGCACGCGCATGATCACACGCATTGCACCCTTCGCCGCCTCGCCTCCCGCCTTGAGTCCGTTGTGCATATCCAGAAGCTCGGGATGCTCCAGCAGTGCCGGGTTGCCCAGGATCAATTGGTCCATGACCCCCAGCGCATCGGAATGATCGGATACCACCAGAAAGTCCAGGGGACGGGCGAGGCGCACGGCCTGGCCGCTGCTGGAAACTACTTTTTCACCGCGGGCAAACCGGTACGCGTCTTCGACAGTCAAAGTTACTCCCGTCGCGCGGGCATCCAGAGAGTTGGTGGTATGCAGGTGAGTATCACCCCAGAGAGGTTGTGTCGGATAGTTCACATCTGCATAGGGCGAATAGCGCAGCTCAGCGCCTGACGCCACAAAGGGGACAATGCAGAGCAACGAACACATGGCGACCGCTATTTTCCAGACTGCAAATTTCATCTCAAGCTCCGTGTTCAGGTACAGGGTTAATGTCATGCTGTGCGAAATTCCCAGCCCGGCCCACTTCAGTTGCTGCGGCTTGGAATTTGTATTATGCACATCCGCGCCTCTACTACAAGTCACTTGATCTTAATTGCAGGTGAGCTTATACTTAACGAACGTTCAGTCAGGAGACGTTTCATGAAAGCCACTGCTACACACATGCTCTCGGTCGCTGCAAAGCAGTTTGCCGAAAAGGGTTATTCAGGCGCTTCCATGCGCAACATCGCCAATGCTGTCGGGACGACCCAGGCAGCGATATACCACCATTTTCCAAACAAGAACGCCCTCTACCTGGCCGTGCTGGCCAGACATTTTGATGCTAAGTCCAGTGGCATGGCTGATGATCTGGCCCAGGTCAGTGATCCGGAAGAGCGTTTGAAAATCCTGGTGCACCGTTTGCTTGAACTGGTGGAGGAAGATGAACAGTTTCGCCAGCTCTATTTTCGCGAACTGCTGGAGAATGACGAAGAGCGTTTGCGCGTACTGGCAGACAACGTGTTTGGCGAACTGGCTGTCACCCTGACTGCTCTCCTGGAAGAACTGGCGCCGCGAATGGACTCTCACCTTATGCTGCTTTCACTCGGCGGCCTGGTTTGCCACCACCTTGAGGCGCGCAAGCTCAGTCCCTTCCTGCCGGGAGGCAAACGTAAACACCAACAGCTGGATGTGCTGGCTGAACACATTACGGAACTCCTCCTGCACGGAGTACAGCGGTCATGAGGCAGGGAAAAAACGACTATCTGCACAAGGCCGATGAGATGTTCGGTCACCTGGGCCTTTGGATGTATGGCCACAAACTCATCGTCCTGCTGTGCGCACTGGGATTACTGGTCACCGGTCTTTACTTCGCCGGCAAGACTCGTGCCGACAACAGTCTGGACAGTTTTTTTGATGCGACAGACACTGCCTATAACGCCTATATAACCTACCAGGATGAGTTCGGTTCAGACGAGGTGGCTTATATCCTTTACACGGTTCCCAACAGTCCCTACGGCCCCTTTGACCTGGACGCCATGCAGCGCATAGCGCAACTGACCGAGGCCCTGGAATACGAGGTGCCTTTCGTAAGGGACGTAACCAGCCTGAGTAACGTGGAGTTCATCACTGCGGATGGCGATTTCCTTGAGATCCACGAGTTGGCGCTGGATATGCCGGAGGACCAGGCCGGCCTGCTGGAACGCGGTCAGGCGATGATGCAAAAGCCCAGTTACCGTGGCGCCATCGTCAACAACGAGGCCACCCATGGCGCTATCATCCTGGAAATGACTATTGCCATCAACGATCCGCTGGACGAAATAAGACTGGACCCGGAAGGTGGCGACGGGCTGGCCAACCTGTATCCGCAGGCGGCCAAACACAAGATCGACGAGATCCTGTCCCGGCCGGAATACACCGGTATTGATTTTTACCTGGGCGGTGATGTCCAGATGAGCACGGCCTACAACGAGACCATCACACGTGACACGGTCCGGCAAACCCTGTTGACACTGGCCCTGGTCAGTATCATTGCCATGATATGCTTCCGCATGCAGCTTCTGGGGCTGGCCGGGCCGCTTTCAGTTGTGATTCTCGCCCTGATCCTGACCATAGGCTTCATGGGCCTGATCGGCTACGAGATGGGGATTCTGTTCCTTATTGTGCCCACCTTCCTGACCGCCATCGGTGTTGCGCAGTCGGTACACCTGATCACCGAATTCAACCTGATGCGCGCCCGGGGCCTGGACCGGCGAGAGGCAGTAAAACAGGCCATGGAACACGTGGCCATGCCCTGCCTCCTGGCAGCATTTACCACGGCGGCAGCGTTCCTGGTCATGGCGACCTCTAAACTGCGCGCCTTGTCGGAAATAGCCGTGTACCAGAGCGTTGGTGTGATGCTTGCCTTCCTTGCCAGCATCACCGTCATGGTCTGTTACATGTCCATGGGCAAAGACAGACCGCACAAATCACTCGATCCGTCGGAGAGGAAGTCCGGCCTGTTGTATTATCTCCTCCACCGCGTTGCAGCATTGAACCTTAAGCGTCCCTTCGCCATCATGGCGGTGTTCGGTGTAATTCTGACAGGTTCCATGATCGGGATCGGCAAACTGCACGTAGGCTTCAACTTCCTGGAGGAATTCAAACCACATACCCGGTTCCGGCTGGATACCGACCACATACAAAACGTGATGGGCGGCATGCTTAACGTGGTTTTCATCTACGACAGCGGTAAGGCCGACGGCATCAAGAGCAGCGAGATGCTTGCTCACCTTGAAGGGCTCCAGGCCTATGCTGAGCGGTCAACCATTGTCGAAAAGAGCTACTCTGTGGTCGATATTCTCAAGGATATAAACCAGAGTTTTCACGGTGATGACCCGGCCTACTACCGACTGCCGGAAAGCGGCGAGTTAATCGCACAGTACCTGTTGTTGTATGAGATCTCCGGTGGCGAAGAACTCAGTGATTTCGTAAGTGGCGACTACCGCCGGACTGCCCTGGAACTGCGGGTGGATATTACTGATTCGAGACATATCAAGGCCTTGATCGACGACCTGGAGCGCTATATGGCGGCGCACCCTGTATCCGGCGCAGAGATCCGGATCACAGGCATGGGTTTATTATGGGTCAGGTTAGCCAGTTATATCGCCGAGAGCCAGATGTGGGGCTACGGGCTTGCCTTCATCATCATCGCCCTGGTAATGTGCCTGGCTTTCCGTTCAGTGAAAGTTGGCCTGCTTGTCATGATTCCCAACCTGTTTCCTGCTGTTCTGGTTCTGGGCTTTATGGGCTTGAACGGCATGCAACTGGACTATTTCAAGCTGATGCTGGCGACGGTAGCCATCGGTATCGCGGTTGACGACACGGTGCACATTTCCACCCGCATACGAAAAGAGTTCCACCGTTCCGGCAACTACGAGGAAGCCATTCGGACCAGCCTGTTGAGCACGGGCCGGGCTCTTGTCATTACCACTATCATCCTTTCACTGTCCTTCCTTGTATACACGGTTTCCGATATGGCAATACTGGCAGATTTCGGGATACTGCTATCTGCCACCATGGTTTCGGCATTGGTCGCCGACCTGTTCCTGTTACCTTGCCTGGTGCTGGTGCTGAAGCCCTTTGGGCCGGAATACGAACCGGCCACTGTCAGTGATCCGGCGCCCGCAACCCACACATTATGAGAGATCGTCATGTTTGCAAAGAAATACATGTATTTGATTACCCTGGCCATGAGCTCCCCGGCGCTTGCACAGGCGGTCCATGATCGGGACGCCGTGGAAAAAGGCATCGCCATCGCCGCCGAAGCAGATCGCCGCGACAGCGGTTACGTGGACAGCGAGGAGTCATTCACCATGGTGCTGCGGGACAGCAAGGGGCGCGAACGTTTTCGTACCCTGCGCACGAAAACCCTGGAACGCACTGATGACGGCGACTGGAGCCTGACCATCTTCGACGAACCGGCGGACGTTAAAGGCACCGCCATGCTCACCTACAGCCACGGCCTGGAGCCTGACGACCAGTGGCTTTACCTGCCGGCCTTAAAACGCGTGAAACGAATTTCCTCCAAAAATCGCTCCGGGCCGTTCATGGGCAGCGAGTTTGCCTTTGAGGATTTGAGCGACTTCGAGTTGGAAAAATACAGCTATCGATACCTGCGTGATGAGCCGTGTGGCGAGCACAGCTGTTTTGTCTCCGAGTGGGTGCCCGCCTATGAGCACTCCGGTTACACCCGGATCGAAGTCTGGCACGACCGGGAGGAATACCGTGAGCAGAAAATAGAGTTCTACGATAAAGTCGGCAAGCACCTGAAAACACTGGTGCTTAACGACTACTCACTTTACCGGGAACGCTTCTGGCGCCCCCTGAAGATGGAGATGACCAACCACAAGACAGGCAAGGCCACCCTGCTCCACTTCAACAATATTGAGTTGGGAGCAGGTCTGACCGAGCGTGAGTTCGACCAGAACTCCCTCAGGCGTGCCAAGTAACCGTTTCGGTACGGGCGCCAGGCTATCCGGCGCTATTCTGGCCGGTATCCTGGCTACACCCGCCGCCATTGCAATGGATCCGGAGAAAATGCAGTGGTCCGGCCACGTGGGCGGGGAGTACCGGTATTTCACGGATGCCGGCGCCGGCGGGGCGCGCTACCAGCACAATGTTTCCCTTGTCGCCGAACCGGAGCTTTACTATCCCGTCCGCGCCTCCGGCGACAGCCTGCGTCTCACGGCGTTCCTGCGCCTGGACGAGCACGATGATGAGCGCTCCCATGGTGACATACGCGAAATGAAATGGCACAAGGTGGCGGACCGCTGGGAATTGACCCTGGGAGTCGACCGGATATTCTGGGGTGTCACCGAGACCATTCACCTGGTCAATATCATAAACCAGCAGGACTTTGTGGAGAACCCGGATGGCGAGGACCTGCTCGGGCAACCCATGATACGCCTCGATCTTGTGCGGGACTGGGGAACACTGGGTTTATTTGTCCTGCCCTACTTCCGTGAACGTTCCTATCCCGGCACAGAAGGACGCCCGGGATCCGCCCTCGTGGTGGACACCGACAATCCCGTTTATGAGTCCGGCACGGAACAATGGCACACGGACTTTGCCCTGCGCTGGAGCCACTATATCGGCAACTGGGACCTGGGCGCTTCCTATTTCTACGGCACCAGCCGCGAGCCGCGCTTCGACCCGATGTTCTCAAGCATAACGAAGCAAGGCGTAACAACCCTGCGGCCTGTCTACGATATCATTCACCAGGCGGGGGTTGACGTGCAGGGCACCTTCGATGCGTGGTTGTGGAAGCTGGAGGCCATCTACCGGGATGGGCAGGACGATGCGTTTTTCGCCGGCGCCGTCGGACTGGAATACACCTTCTTCGATATCTCCGGCTACGGTATCGATATCGGCCTGGTCACCGAGTATCTCTACGATGAGCGGAATTTTTTCATCAGTACCGATAATGATCTCAGCCTGGGCATGAGACTGACGTTGAACGATATCGATTCGACCGAATTTCTGGCCGCCGTGGTGCAGGACCTGGACAATCAGTCACGCTATTTCTTTGTGGAGGCCAGCCGGCGTATCGGGGATTCCTTCAAACTCTCCGTGGAAGCCCGCGGCATTAACAACGTCGCTGAGGGTGACCCCCTGCAATTCTATGACGGCGACAATTTTGTCCAGGTGGAGCTGGCGTACTACTTCTGAAATTATGCCTCCGGTTGGCTCTCAGTGTTCTTACAATGTCGTCAACGCCGAAATTTCTCTAAGTAGTGCCGACGAAAGGTGGAAATTTAAAATTTGGGCAAAAAATCTGTTTGAAGAAGACTATTCCATATTTACCAACACAGGTCAGTTTGGTGATCTGGTGGCATTTGCACCACCACGCGTTGCGGGTGCCGGAGTACAATTTAATTTCTAATATTCTTACGACATCTTCATCTATTCATCCATTTTTAATATAGGTTTGATTGTTTTACCGGAATGGGTGTCGGCAACCGCTTCGTTGATCTGCTCCAACGAATAAAAACCCGCGAGCTTGTCCATTGGGAATGAACCGTCAAGATACATTTCTATCAGTTGCGGAATAATTGCAACTGGATCGCAATCACCATTTACCACACCACGAATGACTTTACCGCTTATCAGTGGTAGCACATTTAGTGTAACCTGCGGTTCCTTCGAGGCACCAAGCAAGGTCAATGTTCCACGTGTTTTTAAAGCGTCAGCCGCAGTAGAGATAAGCGCCGGTACACCGCTGGTATCAACACCTTGATCAATCCCACCCAGTTCTGCCAGTTCGCTGGCAAGATCCTGGTCCGTAGTATTAATAGAATCACTGGCTCCAAGCTCACGCGCCAAAGCAAGACGGCTCTCAACTCGGTCCACTGCAATAATTTTGCCTGTATTCGTGGCTTTCGCAGCCATCAAGGCCGCCATACCGACGGCACCGGTGCCAAATACAGCAAGTGTCGTGTCCGGCCCTGGTTTTAATACATTCATCACTGTACCGGCACCTGTTAAATAACCACAGCCTAGTGGCCCCATGAGCTCCAGTGGTACGTCCTTACGGATCTTGATGGCATTCCGCGCCTGCGCCAGAGAGTAAGTTGCAAAGGAAGACTGGGAAAAAAAACCACCGCCAATGGCTTCTCCACTTTCGGCATGCAATGTGGGTGAACCATCCAGACGACGCCCCATGAAATTTAAAGGCATGTACTGCTCACAATAGGCTGGGTGTGAATCGCTACAGGGAGCACAGGCCCCGCAGGTATTGAATGTAAGAACGACGTGATCACCCGGCTCATAGCCGCTGACATTGGCCCCCACTTTTTCGACTACACCTGCACCTTCATGTCCAAGTACAAAGGGAAGCGGCAAAGGCATGATCTGGTCGACGATTGACAAATCCGTATGACAAATTCCAGTGGCGACGATCTGCACCAATAATTCATCGTCATTTGGGTCTGCCAGATCTATTCCTTCTACACTAAATTGACCTCCTGCCTCCCGTGCAACAGCAGCTTTTATTTTCATATTACTTCCCCCTGAGTCCGTCTTGCTTAATTACGTTCGCTTATTATCATTGGTAGTGTTTCAAGACCCCGGAAGGTCATGGGCGGTGAAAAATCCAACTCATCATTTACCAAACTAAATTCAAAACGCTCGATAAAGGCAGGAAAAAATTCACTCAATACCATCTTTGCAAGGCGAAGACCAATACAGTGATGCATGCCCGGTGCAAATACCAGGTTTTGGCCCTGATCCCGTTCAAAATTAAATTCATGAGGCTCAGCAAACACAGACGGATCCTGGTTTGCTGCACTTTGAAAAAGCAACACAAATTGTCCTTTCTTTATTATATTTCCATCCCACTCAAAATCTTCCGCGACAACCCGAGACATGAAGGTCGACATCTGTGCGCGCCGTTGAATCTCCATTATCGCGTCTATGTCAATATCGTCGGATTGTCGTAACTTGTCGATAGCTTCAGGCTGACGAGCCAGTTCAGCCACACCCAATGCCATGGTATTCACAGTCGTGTCATGACCGGCAATCAACACAATATGGCAAACGCCAAGCATCTCTTCCTCTGTTAACTTATCTCCCGCATCAACCGCCAATACCAATTCGGAAATAAAATCGCCGGTGGGATTTTTGCGTTTTTCCTCAAACTTGGGTTTGAATAATTCGTTCAACTCATTGATGACGCCGTCAACCTTGAATAATTGCTCAAGCGGTACATTGATGTTACCGATGGTATTCAAGTCGATTGACCAGCGTTGCATCTCGTTAATCAATGTATCGTCAAAGTCACAGACCTTCAGGATCATGCGAGCCGGAATGATGCGTGCCACGTTTTCAACAAATTCAACCGGGCCATCTATTTCTGCAACCGCATCCAGCGCCTCCTTAATATAGCGCTGCACATCAGGACGAATCGCTTCTACCACTGCGCGCCCAAATGCCCTTTGAATCAAGCGACGTATTCTCTGGTGCTCGTCACCGTCCATGTTCAGCAGCCAGGTCTTCGGCGTCTGCATCACAGCAGGAATCTGCGTCCTCTCTTCATCGCTCAGGTGTGCGGTGGCAAAAAACGGCAACCTCTCATTGGATAGTGGGAGTTTTCCCGAATAACCCCTGAGAACTTCGCGATGACCCGTCACCATCCAGGCCTGGTTGATCTCACTCCAGTATATCGGGCTGGTCTTTCGTAAATCGTCCAGGCGTTCTGTCAGGGAACTACCCAGGCTCTGTATGTCCAGTGGGAAATCCAGCTCGCTGGCAACACTTTGACTAGGACCGGTCATGTCTAAAACTCCTTGCGGGATGTTTAGGAACGAATAATTTCAGCCCATATTATAACAAACGCTATACAAAAAAGTTATCACCAGCCCGGATGTTGTGCAAGTAACTTATAAGGCGCAGTAATTGGGTATGCCTCCGGTTGGCTCCCAGTACGTTCGTTGAGTTTAACGGGCAGGCGTTCAAGGCCGCGCAACGACATGGCAGGAGAGAATACAAAGTCCAGACTATCCCGTATCCGGTCAGTCAAAGCTGCCAACCCCCATCGACGGCCAGGTTCACACCTGATATGTACCTGCCTTTTTCTGATGCCAGGAAGACTACCGCATTGGCGATGTCTTCAGGTGTACCCAGGTTACCCAGGGGGACTTGCGCGGTAATCGCCTTGATGGCCTTCTCGTCCATCTGGCCGTCCATACCTCTTGCCAGTTTTCCTCCTGCCAACCAGCCCGAACGGATGCTGTTTGCCCGGATGCCATAGCGACCATTTTCCCTGGCCACCACCTCCAGCAGGTTCTCAATGGCTGCCTTGGGCGCGCTGGACAGCACACTCTTCGGCAGGTGTCGTGTCGCCTGGGTGGTGGTCACTGCGGTAATACTGCCGCCGCCGGTATCCTTCAATACGGGAAGCGCAGCCTGGATCAGGTTGAAACAGGCATGGGTGTCCTGCGTAAAGATGTTTTTCCAGGCTTCCAGACTTGTGGAACCGACAAAATCTATGGGTATGGCCGGACCTGCTGCATACACAACGCTATGGACGGCGACGTACTTTTCCTTGACCTGCTGCATAAATGTATGGGTTGCAGCCTCATCATGCAAAGCCAGTTGATAGTAGTCCACTGCAATGTCTGAAGAGCCACAGGATTGTATTACCTGTCGCGCCCCCTGCTCGTTCAGGTGATAGGTGAACGCCACCGGCGATCCCGACCTCGCAAACGCCTCTACGATTGCCGCGCCGATCCCCCCGCTACCGCCGGCAACAACCGCAACCCCCTCTTTAAACTCCTTTACACCCATTATTCATTCAGCGCCAGATACGGCGATCAATCAGCATATACTATACCTACCATACTGAGATTTCGTTTACAAAAAAAGCCACCAGTGTTGCTATTGGTGGCTTCGTTATTTCGGATTGCGAGTTCATACTAGAAATCGTATGCAATATATCCTCCAAGCTGTCTCGGATCGCCCGGGACACCAAAAAGAAGGAAGCCGTTGCCGACCGCCCCGGTTTTGAAGTAGCCCTCGTCAAACAGGTTCCTGCCATAAAAACCAAGCTTCCAGTTGCCGTTGTTGGGTATGTACTGCATGTTCAGATTAACGGTCGCATAACCGGCATCTGTCGTGCCGCCGGAACCAACGCGGTTCTCTGCGTCATACCATGACCCAACGTTGTAGCGCAGCGAAGGTGTGATGCTCAGCTCACCGCTGGTGAGAAAAGGCACCCTGTAATCCAGTCCGGCTGCCAGTGTGAAGGGCGGGGCGCCGGCAAATTTCTTACCGTTCGTCGCCGCAAAGCCTGAAGTGCCGGCAAGGGTATTGAAAAAGGGTGAATCCTGCTCATATTCAGAATCCGTAATGGTCATGTTCACATACCAGGTCAGGCCGTCATTTATCAGGCCGCTCAGATCAAGTTCCGCACCGTACAGCTCACCCTCAGGCACGTTATAGATAACCTGGCCACCGACGTTGTTATCAATGAAGCTGATGTGGGGATTTTCGTAATCATAGTACCAGACCGCACCATTAACGAGCAGGTTACCACCCATCCATTGCGACTTGAAACCTATTTCATAGGATGTGACTTCCTCCGGTTCGGAAACACCAAATGCGGGGCCATCCGCATTCAGGTAGGCCGATTTGAAACCGGTGGAGGTACCACCGTAGAACATCCAGCTATCCGTCTTGTATTCCAGCCGGGCCGTATAGGTAAATTTATCGTCTTCCCTTTCAATTAGTCCGGCATTGGCATTCAATATTACCAGAACAGGGTTGGTAAAAGGGTTGGTCAGATCGGTATGATCCTGCAACTCCAGTTCGTCCCTGTTATAGCGGCCACCCAGGGTAACGCTCCAGTTACCGGTAAACGGATAGGTAATCTGCCCATAGACCGCGTAGGAAGTGGTTTCCCATTCATTCCGGGTACTTATGTTAAAACCACCAAAGCTGTTGCCATCCACACCATGCAACTGCTGCTCGTTAAAATAATTAAAGCCGATAAGCCAGTCCCAGTCCCAGGTATCATTCGACACCAGACGGATTTCCTCCTGAAACATGTCGTTTTCATACTGGCCGGTAAATCCGAGGCCGAGATTTGGCAGGCCCAACAAGCCCAGGGTCACGGCCCCCGGACTGCTTGGATCGATATTACCCACACCTGCAGCGCCGAAATAGTCGATGTCCGCATACGCGGTAATGGATGTCAGGGTAAACCGTTCAAAATCGATGTCGATACGACCGCTGAAAGCGGTCTCTTCGACTTGATGGCCGGAACCGGAAAAGGGCGATGCACTACCAAGAGTACCCGCAACCAACGCCCCGCCAGCGCCGGCGCCTGCAATTTCATTGCTGTTAATCAAGTTGGCGTGAGTGCCGCCTCTCCCCCGGGAAAAGTCGATGCCGGCTGCGGTACCGATGGCAGTGGGTATCGGACCAATCGTAGGTATAACCAAAAAGGGTGTATTCCGGTCACCGGGCGGCAGTCCGAATCCGCCTCCCAGTATCCCGGCCATAAGGACTTCACCGCTGCTCAGACCGTTTGCCGCCAAGGTATCGGCATCAAGGCCAATTGCTGCCAATGGACCACCCGGAGCCGTGCGTGGATCAATCTGCCGGATTTGTGCCGCAGAGGGTAGCTCCCGATCGGATAATCCATAGTAGACATTAACCCCGTCAAGCTGGTCCAAATAGCTGCCCTTGAGCAGCACCGAGATATTGTCCTGTTCAAACAATAACTTGCCGGTCAACCCCCATTCTTCCAGATCATGTATGCCACCCCTGGCTGGGTTCTGGCTGTCGGGCAGAAAGTCGTAAAACGGGTCATGTTCCTTGAAAAAACCTTCCAGACTGAGAGCAGTGTTATCCGTCAGGCCCGTTGCTGCATAAACACTCAGGTCTATTGCGTCATGTTCGCCATAGCCGACTTTAACATTACCGGACGGTCCAACGCCGACTTCCGGTCTCCTGGTCTCAATGACGATGGAGCCGCCGGTTGAGTTTTTCCCATACAACGCTCCCTGTGGACCTTTCAGAACCTGAACGCTGGACGTGTTAACACCGACATTGCTGGCATAAGAACGTGGTATATACACACCATCCACATTGATGGTGGAACCCATATACACAGCGCCGCCCGGTATGATACTGCCCATCCCCCGGATGACCGGTATCAGGTAGCCACCCGTATTCATCATGTTAACACCGGAAATGGCAGTGCCAAGCTCTTCCGTACGAGTAATCGCCGCTTTTTCCAGCCCTTCCTCTGTGAGTGCAGAAATCGAAATGGCTACATCCTGGATGGATTCCTCACGTTTCTGGGCGGTGACAATGATTTCTTCCAGTTGTGCCAGTGCCGGTGTCATCGACAGGCACAGACCGGTTGTAATGACAGAAATGATGTATAGTTTAATTTTCATCGAATTCCCCCGTCGTCAGACATTGATATACGTACACGCTCTTGACCTACGCAAGAGTATATAATAGTTGTAGAACGTTTGCTATACTAGCAGATGTTATAAGAAAAAACAGCAGCTGAGCATGAGCATAGCCGAGCATGTTGTCAACAATTAGAATTGTCCGGTTTAGAGCGTTGTTGATGTGCGTCACAAACTTCTTGCGATTGTTGAACGCATAATTTCGGAGGTGCCTAAAAATATCCGGTGAACCCGTGCGAAAGAATACATTTTGGAAATCGGCATCTCGTCGCTGTACCCCATGCCTCCATGCAATTGCAAGCACTCATCCATAACCCTCGCCTCAAGTTCACTGCCCCAGAGCTTGGCAATCGCTGATTCATCAGCGCCGAGTTGATTCTTGTTCAGTTTCTTCAAATAACTGTCAATCAGGGCTCTCCCTGCCGCAATGTCAGCTCTTACGGATGCCAGTTTGAATTGGGTATTCTGGAACTCAAATATCCGTTGCCCGAAGGCCTTGCGCTCTTTTGTATAGTCTATCGTCAAAGCCATCGCCAACTCGCAGGCGGCGACACAACGTGCCGCTGTTGCCATCCTGCCCGTTGCGATAGAGCCCATGGCGCAGCGCAAGCCCCTCCCCTCCACACCCCCCATAAGGTTGCGGGCAGGAATACGGACGTCATCAAAAAATATCTCCGCCACACCACCGCAGCCCTTCGTCATCAGTGGTGTTGGTTTACTCACGGTTATACCTTTTGTTCCCTCAAACGGAACGATAAACATCGAAATAGCGTCGCTGTTGCCCTCTGTTTCCGTCTTGGCCACAACAAACAACACAGAAATGAGCGGCCCATTCGACATCCACATTTTTGAACCATTAATGACATAATCATCCCCATCTCTGCGGGCAAATGTCTTAATGGCTCGAGCATCACTTCCGGCGCCGGATTCAGAAAGGCCAACTTCAGCGATTCCCTTTCCTGATGCAAAAAATGGCAGCCATTCTTTCTTTTGCTCTTCGGTTCCTCCATCGAGCAGCACATAACTTGCTAATTCCGTACATAACCCAGCTTCAAGTGAAGCGCCGCTTGCAGAAAAACCGTGCTCTTCGTGAAGTATTACCTGATGCAGTAGATCACCACCGCCACCGCCATACTCTTCAGGTATTCCGGCACAGAGAATCCCGTATTCGGCAGCTGTTTTGAACAGTGCTGCCGGGAAAAAGCCATCCTTCTCCCATTGCCGGTAATTCGGCTCAACCTCCTGTTGAAAAAATCGTCGCACTACTTCACGAAAGGCTTCGTGTTCAGGCTGAAATACTTCCCGGTTATAACCTAAGGATGCAACATCACTCATTTTCATTACCGCTACCAGTCGTTCACCACGTTACAGGGAGGCCGAATCAACGACATAACCGTTATATCCATCGGAGACCTCATTTTTTTATTACCGGGGATGAAACCTGACATTAAGTTCATATAAACCCCGAAAAAAAGCCATGGGCATAAAATTAAGCTTATCGTCTTGAACATCAACACCTTTGAACATTTTGACCATAGCCAATAAAAACTCGCCAACCTCCATTTTTGCCAGCATATGCCCTACACAGTGGTGTACTCCAGGAGCGAAAACCATGGAGTTGGTATTGTCACGACTAAAATCGAGACCTAAAGGGTTATCATAAACTCTCGGATCGCGATTAGCCGCCGCCACGCAAAGCATGACCATATCACCTGCTTTAATTTGTTTACCGTGCCATTCAAAATCGTAACTGGCCACACGTAATTGGCCCGCATTCATGCAAACATAGCGCATGAATTCATTAACAATGTCGGTGATTTTATCGGGGCACTCCTCGATATACTGCCATGCTTCGGGGTGTCGACTCAGTGCTTCAACGATCATGGTAATTGTGCTGGAGGTACTCTCATGACCGGCAACAATCAAAATCTGCATCTGAGCAAAAAATTCATCTTCTGTGAGTTTTTCACCTTCATCACTTGCCTGGGCTAAGGCAGTAATGAGGTCATCCTTTGGCTCTAACAATCGCTTTTCTCTTTCAATTCGGCCAAGCTCATTCATTTCTGAGGCACATTTTTCAGCGCGTGTTATCTGTTTTTCTGTGGACCCAATCGAGGAAGTCACCTCCATTATGGCGTTAGACCATTCACGCATATTGGCGAACTGCTCTTCAGGAATTCCCAGCATTTTGAAAATAACAAAGCCGGGTAGGGGTCTTGAAATCTGTTCCTGAAATTCAATTTCAGGGGAGTCAACTGCTTTTCTCAAGAGATCTCGAACCTTTTCTCGAACGATGGGGCGAATTTGTTCTACGGCTTTTTTGGTGACAGCTTTCATCAACAACTTTCTAAGGCGTGTATGCTCAGGCGCTTCGGTATCGACAATAACCAGTGGAAGGTATTTTGAAAGCACTGGAAATTTCTTGGAGCGCTCATCAGGGGGGATTTTCGACATTACGCTGGAAACCAAACGACCTTTACAGGACAAGGCGGGGTACTTGTAGTTAAAAGCATCAGCAACATCCTGATGGCGAGTTATCATCCAGCAATTGGCTGTTTTATTCCAATAGACCGGGTCATATTCACGCAATTCATCCAAAAGTGTCAGGAACTCATTTCCCATTTCTGCAGGCCCTGCTGAAAGATTGATATCAAAAACACCTTCATTTGTGCGCATAGAAAACTCCACTTAACTTGGTTAACACATCCGACATCAAAAATTAGTATGGATATACGTACAACAGCCTCTTGACCTGCGCAAGAGCATATAATAGGTTTATATCGATTGCTATACTAGCATATGCTATAAGGATAAAGGCCGATGAAAAGGCAGCTAATGTTGCGGGTGCATTGCATTCACCTGCTAAAACCAGTTATATTTCAGAAAAAACAATCGGTTACGCGGGAGGATATAGCGTGGAAAGAGTAGGTTTTATAGGCGTGGGTATGATGGGAGGCGCTATCGCTGCGCGAATGATCGAAAACGGGGTGCCCGTGCTGGCCTACGACAACAATCCCGGTACACTCAAGGCAGTGGCATCCAGCGGGGTGACACCCGCAGCATCCGTCAAGGAAGTTGCTGATAATGTTGAAATTATATTTGCCTGCCTGCCGGACGCAGGGATCTGCCGTAGCGTCGCGCTGGACCCCGGCGGCATCGCCGATGGTGACAGGGTGACAATTTATATCGAGACCTCCACCATGGGTGGTGAAGCGGTCATCGAAATTGCCGAAGGCCTCGCGAAACGCGGCATTACCCTGCTTGACTCACCAATCGTCGGTGGCGTACCGGCCCTGGAGGCCGGTACACTGGGCGTACTGGCCTCCGGGCCCGCAAAGGCCTTTGAACAAGCGAAATATGCGCTGGAAACGTTTGCCGGCCGACTGTTTCACCTCGGAGAACAGGCCGGCATGGGACAGGCCGGAAAAGTGGTGAACAACTCCGTTGCCTACGCGGCCTTACTGGCCACCTGCGAGGCCGTTGCCGTCGGGATGAAAGCGGGCTTAAGCATGCAAACGGCCGTCGACATTATCAATCAGGGCAGTGGCGCGAATTTCTTTTCCCAAATTGTTGTTCCCAATTTCATACTGCAGGGAAAATTCGAAGGCACCGGTGCAGTCGAAATCGGCGTGAAGGACGTCAAGCTGTTCCTCGCTGAGGCAGCGCGGCTGGGCATCGACCCGCCGGTGGCCAACGCAGTATCCGCCCTTCAGAAAGCAGTTGTCGAGTCCGGCCCCCCCGGACGGGACACCATGACCTACTTCCACTATTTCAGTGACCTGGCGGGTTTGCCTCGCCAGGGTTAACGTTGTAGCGTCTAGTCCAGCCCTTCAGCCAGTACGAACTGGACCTCGGCAGCATCTATCCGCGTATCCTTCGCTTCACTGTACTCAGGACTGTTATACCAGTTTACAGCCTGTTCATAACTGGGAAATTTGTACACGATTACGCAAACGCCCTGTTTACCTTCAACGAACTGCTGATTGCCCCTCGATGTAACGAGCGCTTCCCCGCCAAACTGCTTTATAATCGGCACAGCCGCTTCACGGTACAACTGCAGTTTCTCGATATCGTTGATACCTTGTATCGTTACTATTGCATAACCTGCCATTCTCATTTCTCCTGCAAGGTTTGACAAACTCTATGCATCACTGCTTCTTCCTGAGCCGATGAATATCAGGATAAATGCCGTGGACATCATGACCAGGCTGTAAACACTCGGGACCACGGCCCACTCAGGTTGCTCCAGGATATTCAGTGCGATCATGGCGCCCAATGCGACATTCTGGATACCGACTTCGATAGCAACGGTGAGCCGTCGTACTCTATCCAGACCAAATGCAAAAGCCAGTGCATACCCGCCCAGTAAGGTTGCAAGGTTGAAGACCAGCAGCAAAGACCAGAGACGATTCAGGTTTTGCATGAAGAAGTCAAATTCCAGCGCCACCGACCCAATGAGTAATACCAGCAGGATGAGAATACCCGCACCCCGCATCCAGCGGTCAGATCTGACTGCAAAGCCGCGCACATATCGGCGCACCGCCATCCCGGCCAGCAGCGGAACAAATACCAGTACGAGCAATTGTATTACGGTGCTCCGGACAGGCAACGCAACTATGTCTGCTTCACCTGCCACCTGCCGCGCACTCTGGAGAAGGTCCAGTCCAAAATGCAGCACCAGTGGTACGGTGACCAGGGCCAGGATACTGGACATGGCTGTCAGCGTGACCGACAGGGGGATATCCGCACGGGCGAGATAGGAGACCGTATTGGAAACGACACCCCCCGGGCACACCGCCAGGATAAGAACACCAGCAGAAACGGCCAGCGGGAGTGACGTGCCGTAAAGCAGCACCATGGCAATGGCGGGTAACAATACAAACTGGCCAAACAAACCCACGAAAACCGCGCGCGGATAACGTACTACCCTGCGCCAGTCTTCGGGCACGAGTTGCATACCCATACCAAACATCAGAAGTATCAACCCTGAAGGCACAAAGATTTTATAGATCGATTCCAGCATATATTGTCGCCCATCGTGTGGTTGCAGACTTTGTATTAATTCCGGCTTGCAGGTTTCCAACAATAAGTTTATTGTAGCATGTGCTATATTCGTTACAACCCGTGAGGCCGGGAGAAAAAATCAAGTGAGCCGTTCTGCATCAGTACTGGAGGGTCTTTCTGTTGCCGATTTCGGGCTGGGCATGCCGGCCGCCCTGGTGTGCAAGTTCCTGCGGGAGGCCGGCGCAAAGGTCAGCCGGATTGAACCCCCGGCGGGCGACCCGTTCTACGACATTTACCCGGCTTACCAGGTCTGGCAACAGCACAAGGAGATACTACCCGCCGGCGCGGGTGCTGATGCCGCAATACAACTTGCCGC
This sequence comes from Gammaproteobacteria bacterium, assembly GCA_965207165.1. GTDB lineage: Bacteria > Pseudomonadota > Gammaproteobacteria > Eutrophobiales > Eutrophobiaceae > JAAXHV01. Next base: position 1,527,738 of record OZ242265.1, read on the forward strand.
AGATGTCGACATTTGCGTTATCGGCGGTGAGGGCCATCCGGACATGGAATGGAGTTTTGACCCGCTTGAACTTGTCGAGACCAATCCGCGCCTGGTGGTGGTCAACATCGAAGCCGCACCTGAAATCACAGGGGAAGCGCCCCTGCCCGCGGACGAATTGCTTGCACAGGCCCGGTCTGGCTTCAGTTACGAACATTTCAGTGATCGACCTGTAATGTTCAACTTTCCGGTGGCAACCTACGGGGCTGTTCTTAATGCCTTATTCGGCGTATTTGCCGCACTTGTCCACCGTGAGCAAAGCGGCGAGGGACAGGTGGTTTCCGTCTCGCTGGTAGAAGGCGCTCTTGATGCATGCCGCTCCAGTTGGTTCACGGCTGAAAATCCAGACCGACGTTTCATGGCTGCCGTCCCCAAGAACTCGCGCATGACCATATTCAGATGTGCCGACGGAAAATACGTCCACCTGATGATGGGAACGCCGGGCGCGAAGGAACGATTTTACAAGCTGCTTGATCTTAAATCCGGCGAATTCACCGATACACTCGATGACCGGGGTATGCCGACCGGCATGGGCGACCCATCCACGTTCTGGGGCGATATTGACGCATTCTCTATGCCGATTTCGAAGTACAACAGTGACGAATTTATCAAGTTGTTATGGGACAACGGGTTCCCATGCTCTCTCGCACAAAAACCAGGCGAATGCTGGGACGATGCCCAGGTCGCTGCCAATGAAATTCTTGAGACAGATGAAGCCGATCGTCAGTACGTGGGATTTCCACTCAAGGGGCTATAACGTTGAAGCGATCATTATCACAGACGGCTAGCGAGGATGGTTCCCGGTGAATGCACCTTTGAAAGGACTGCGTATTGTTGACCTTGGCATGTATGTGGCCGGACCATATGCCTCGGTACCCATAGCGGACCTGGGCGCTGACGTCATCAAGATCGAACCCCTGACCGGTGACCCCAACCGGGTCATGTGGCGCCCGTTTGCCAGTTGTAACCGGGGCAAGCGGTCCATTCTCATCGATCTGAAACAAGCGGGGGGAATCGAGATAGCCAAAAAAATCTGTATCGCTGCAGACGTGGTCTCCCACAATTTTCGGCCGGGAGTCGCCGAGCGCCTGGGACTGGGATACGAACAACTCAGCAAACAAAACCCGGGGCTGACTTACATGGAATCCTGTGCGTACGGCGATACCGGTCCCATGTCAAAGATGCCGGGTTTCGACATGATGATACAGGCCATGTGCGGCCTGGAAGCCCATTGCGGTGGTGAAGGTAACGAACCCCTGTGGATGCGCTGGGCGCCTGTTGATTTTACCTGCGCTTACCTGAGCACAATCGGTATGATGGCAGGGCATTACCGAAAGTTGCGATCGGGCAAGGGCAGCCGCGTTACCACGAATTTACTCGACGCTGGGATATTCCTGTTCTCGGAGCTGCTGCGGGACGGCCGGGATAAGGCCAGCCAACTGGCTCAGATGAATTCCAGCATGACAGGCGTCCACCCGGCGCGCTCGATTTACCGGACACAGGATGGCTGGGTGGCGATCGTTGCACGAACCGATGAACAAGGTTTGGCCCTGGCAGAAGCGCTGGGCGCTGCAACGGCATCCACTGCACTACTGGATGACTGGGGTGATGAAGAATACCAGGAAATATCAACCGCTGCGGCCCGCCACAATAACCGGGACCTGATTGCACTATTGAATGAGGCCGGTGTGTGGGCAGAGGCATGCCGCGACGATTTCAATGACACATTGTTTAACTCCGGGGCATGGAAAGATTCCGGATTGCTGCGCGAATACCCGCACGGAGAGCGCGGCAACATCAAGCAGATAGGTAACTGCGTACGGTTTTCCGGCATGGAGCCTGACCTGGAAAGCACCGGCCGTGCGGCAATTCCGGGGGAGGACACCAGGGAAATACTTGCCGAATTCGATTATTCCGACGCACAGATCGACGATTTGTACAGCCGGAATATCGTTGCCTAGGAGTTGTCATTTGGGACCGCTGGAAGGCATTAGGGTCATCGAGATGGCAGGCATCGGGCCCGGCCCGTTCTGCGCAATGCTGCTTGCCGACCTGGGGGCAGACGTGGTACGCGTGGACCGCATGGCCGGTAACAGCGATGCAGTTGATCGCGACACCCGCTTCCAGCTCATGAACCGTAACCGCCGCTCAATCAAAATGGATATCAAGAATCCCGAGGCGGTTGCCACCGTGCTCGACATGTTCCGGAACGCGGATGCGTTGCTGGAGGGGTTCCGGCCGGGCGTTATGGAGCGGTTGGGACTGGGTCCGGATGTATGCCTGGAAGCAAATCCCGCCCTGGTGTACGCACGCATGACGGGCTGGGGGCAGGACGGGCCTCTGTCCAGGCGGGCCGGGCACGACATCAATTACGTGGCTATCTCCGGTATCCTCAGCATGCTGGGGCGCAGTAATGAAAACCCCCTCCCCCCCCTGAACATCATCGGCGACATGGCAGGCGGCGGACTGTTGATGGCTTACGGCATAGTCTGCGCGCTACTGAATGCAAAACTGACCGGTAAAGGTCAAATCGTCGATACGGCCATGACCGAAGGATCGGCACTGATGGCGGCCGCAATTTATGGCCTTCGGGGTGCGGGAATCTGGCAGGACGAGCGGGGCGTCAATTTGCTTGACGGCGCCCCCCATTTTTACGATGTGTACGCAACTGCCGATGCTGGCTTCATGGCGGTTGGCGCAATCGAGCCGCAATTCTATGCCGAGCTGCTGGATGGCCTCGAACTGGACCCGGCCGACTTGCCCAAACAAATGGACAGCACGCACTGGCCGGAAATGAAACGACGCTTCACGCACCTGTTCAGGCAAAAGACAAGAGACGAGTGGACCTCGATATTCGAGAACAAGGATGCCTGCGTTACCCCGGTTTTAAGTCTGACCGAAGCCGCTGAGCACCCCCACAACAGGCACCGGGGGACCTATGCAAGCCCGGATGGTGTACTGCAGGCAGTGCCTGCGCCCAAATTCAGCCGTACTCCCGGAGGCCTCGAGTCGCTTCCACCGCAACCCGGGGAGCACACGGAGTCCGTACTCCTGGCCTATGGCTTTGCGGACGCAGAGATCGCCAGGCTCAGGAGCGCCGGCGCAATCGGATAACGGCAAGGGTCAGTGTCCGCTTTTGGAATTATGAACATGCTTCAGGTACCAGTTGCCATCCTGTTTGATCCAGACGGAAGTGACGCGGGCAGTGTGCGGGGGCACATTGTTGTCTTTATCAGGGCGTTCTATCGTTCCGGTGCGATAATAGACGGCATAGGCCATGTTTCCGGATACATAGGTTTCGATATGCTGCAGGGCGACATTTACCGCAAGTCCGTTTTCAATAAGGTTTTTCAGCAGGTTGACCGGGATGTCGATTATAACTCCACCGCGGCTGGAAAACTCGGTAAACCCTTCAGGTAACAGATAGCCTTCGACGGTCTTGAAGTCACCATTATTCAAGGCCGTATAAAAGTCAGACACTGCCTGCTGGACCTCTTCCTTGTCAGCAGCGGCGCCGGGAAATGAAAATGTTAATGAAAGAAAGAAACCTGTGAGCAGCTTTTTCAAATTCAATCCCTATTGTCGGCCTCGCTCCAGAATAGCCATTGAATGCAGGGAATACAAGGAAGGAGGCTAAGCATTATACCCGGGGTGTAACAAATGATCGGTAGCGACACAGTAGTTTTACAGACATGAATAAGCAATTACAAACCTTGCCGGACAAACAGGCCATTGGTGAAATGATGTGTGTCTGGGCGGGGTTCGTCAGTATTACGCTCTTTGTAATTACATGGATAGTCGCTGTGGAATGGCTATTTCCGCCACCGCCAGACTTGAACGCGACTGAAATAACGGATGTATACCTGAAAAATACAATCGGGATAAAAATCGGCACTGCGGTAATAACCAATTTTGCCGCACCGTTAACACTCGTATTTGCGGCAATTATCACAATTTACATGTTGCGAATGAAAGGCCCATCTCCCGTACTTGCGTATATTAACCTCGCTACCTCAGCCATACAGGTATTGATCTTTATTATCCCGACGGAAATTTTTGCAGCGACGGCATTTCGTCTCGACAGGACCCAGGAGATTACCCAGTTTGGCAATGACCTGGGCTGGCTCATTTTTGACAACGTGGTGGGCCCAACCCAGGTGCAGTGGCTGGCGATTGCCCTGGCAATCCTTTGGGATAAAAGTGAGCAGCCACTATTTCCCCGTTGGTTTGCCTGGTTCAACATATGGGGCGCCACGGTTATCCTGCTTAATAATCTTGTCCTCTTTTTTAAGACCGGGCCCTTTGCCTGGAATGGTTTACTCGGCTGGTGGCCAGGCGCCGGTATATTTTGTTTGTGGTACTACGTCGCTTTTTATGTCATGTTCAAGGCAGTGCAAAAGCACCATCGTCTAATCGCAAATCAAACAACGCATAAAAACTGAAGCTTAAGGAAAATATATAAATGTTTCGCCTGTAGTACGCATACCCACCTTTTTTTTGAGTAGTTTCCCGACTCTTGAAATCGGCAACAGCCTGGTCTTTTAATGTTCGGGGATTATATCCGTCACTAATATAACAACTGCTATATAATATTCCATCACTCGGTGAAAATAAGCAAAGTGACATTGCTCTCATAGAGCATTTGATATATTATTGTCCAGATGAATGGAAGCACGATTATAAAGATATACGGTTCTGTCCTGTCTCGTGCGAATCGATGCCTATGGGTGCTTGAAGAGCTGGGGCTGGATTACGAACACCTAAACATTGACCCCCGGTCCGGGGAAACCCGGTCGGCAGCATACCTGGCGCTGAATCCAAGCGGTAAGGTTCCGGTTATGGTGGAAGAAAAGTTTGTCCTGACCGAATCCATGGCCATTACCCGCTATCTTGCCGGCAAGTTACCCACACGGTTATTGCCGGCCGATCCCGTGTCGCGGGCTAAGATTGATCAATGGACCCTCTGGGCCGTCACCGAAGTCGAACCATTTGCCACTTTGGTGGTACGGGAAATGAGACTTGGCGACTCAGCTGATCCGGGCCTCACCGGCAAATGCAAAGAACATGTAAGCAAGGCGCTTGAAACTATCGAATCCTGCCTGACGGACAGCGGTGATTATTTAATGGGCGACAATTTCTGCCTGGCGGATCTGAATGTCGCCGCTGTGGTCTATATGGTCCCCGTGATCGGAATCGATATGGAGACAGCGCCGAGGACTTCCGCATGGTTGCAACGCTGTCTGAAGCGTCCCGCCTGGCTCAAGCTCCAGGACCTGTAGCACTTGCAGCACGCCTCGTTATGAGTCCCCCTGCGAAAAAACAATGACTCGGGAGGGAGTTATGCCTGAATATAATCTTGCGGGTAAACGAGTCATCGTCACAGGCGCCGCCCGGGGGCTTGGGCGGCCCGGCAAATACACGAATGATTCCTGAAGATATGGGGCTGCCCAAGGATCAGTTAATCAGCGCAGACTGTTTGGTTGGGCCGGCATTATGGCTGGCTTCTGATTTTTCTGACGGGGTGACCGCCTGCCGTTTTAGAGGTGTTGCCTGGGGCAGTAATGCTTCTTTGGAGGAAGCTTTGGCCGCATCCAAAGCGCCCATTGCCTGGGCCGGGTTCGGCGCACAGGCGATTATACCTGACTGAGTTATTTACCTGTTCCTAATAACAAAGCAGAACACAAATCACGAACCTGCGGCAAATGGGCTGTTGAAAGCGGCAACACTTTATCAGAGGGACCTGGAAATCATGCAATTGCCCTGGTGGGACGGATCCGCTCCAGCCAGCCGTAGCCCGTTTCACCATCCCAGGTATAGATAGCGGGACATTCTATGGCCGTCATGTACCCGGCATTCGAAAGATCGAGACCGGGTCTCAGGCCCGTTGGCGGCAGCAGGTTGAACGGTACGAACCGGGCATTCGGCACTTCACACTTGAGCTCCGCCTGTCCGGCATCCGTTTGCAGTCGCACCACTCCGATATGTGGGTTGCCGGCGGTATCCACCAGGTCGGGATAGCAATCGGAGGCGGCAATCCGCATCTGTCCTTTTTCAAATACCTGACCCTTCAATATCTGCACTTCCTGCCGGCTGACCTGCAACAGGCTGAAAACCTTTCCGCTGGGAAAGGCGCAATGTGCCCAGGTTTCGGAGTCCAGGGTCCTGAACGTTCGACGGCTGACCGAGTGATCGCGATAACCGGTACAGCTGACCTCGATACGTTTACCTCCAATAACAAAGTATCCCCTGACCAGGGCACCCTGTTCCAGGTGCATACGTTCCGAGCCCAGGTTGGAATCGTGCATATTGTAAACAGGTTGGACTGCATCATAGACCAGGTGATACGACACGGCTTCTGACGGTTCGACACCAATCGGGCGCGTACGTAGCACGTTGGCATCCGCCCGCTGCATGGTGCCTTCAAAGCGGTATTGCCATACCTTGTTGGCGATGATCGGTTTACATTCGTATTCACTGTTTCGCGCCTGGCTTGTGTTGACGCCCAGGCTGCGATTGACCAGCACCCCGCCTTCCGGCAGAAAGACCAGGGACAAGCCTTCCCACATGGACCGGTCCGGCTGCATCCGTCCCATATGACCATACAGGCAAATGCCGGTGCCGGGGTCGTGCATGGTCCAGCAAATATTCTCCGTCCAGTCAGGCTTATCTGACGGGATTTCGGTGCGGATCAGATCAATGGCAATGTCGACCTTGTTGTGTAATTCTGTACTGTTCATCTGGATTAGACTTGTACTCCGTTATTTAAATGACAGTTTATTTGTTACTGACAGATCCTGACATCCCGCTTGACCGTGAGTATAGCATATGCTATATTTAATAAACGGCGGGACCAATCAGCGCATCCTCCACCGGACTTTATTTTACATGGCTTTCCCGGAGACAACTGATGAACCATATCGAGACCTACGCGAAATTTGCCGTCCACGAAGGCTGCCTGACTGAGTTCCAGTCCCGTGTCAAAACCCTGGTTGATGTGGTGCAGGAGAAGGACCCCGGCACGCTGCGTTACGACTGGTTTATCAATAGCGATAAACTGGAGTGTGTGGCAATGGACGCCTACATCGATGAGGAATCCATGTACGCCCACCAGAGAAATGCCGCAAAGTATATGGGGGCGGTGCTGGAATGCTCGGATATATCTGTCGTATTCCTGGGCCTGCCTTCTGAACCCGCGCGTGAAAAAGTCATGAAATTCAAGCCCCGTCTGTTTGATTTCCATAGCGGTCTGGGAAACGAGTCAGCCGCTTCAGGATTTTCACCCGTTGAGATACCCGGCGGCAGCAGTCACATCGAGGTATACGCCCAATTCACCGTTGAACCGGAGCATTATGATTTATTCAAACAAACCGCTTCAGAACTCCTTGAAATTGTAAAACGGGATGATTTGGAGACGCTACGTTACGACTGGTTCTACGATGATGAAAACTTTCAGTGCACTACCATGGATATCTATAAGGACGCGGAAGGCATGTTCGCCCATATGAAAAACGCCCATGAAAAGCACAGCGAACTCATGCAGTTCTCCACTCTCTATACTGAATTTCTGGGCGAACTGCCGGAGGAGGCCCGGTCAGCGGTCGCGAAGTATGACCCGAATATCCTGCCGTTTTTTAAAGGACTGAAATCCTGCTCCTCGGGAGGGCTAAACCGGGCAGGTTAAATGGTCTGTTAAAATCACTGTCACTTTACAGCAACCTTGAGGTAAGCACAGGTAAAACGAATATGGAAAATTTTCAATTATTGATTAATGGGAAACTCACTCCCGGCGCTTCCAGCATGGATGTTATCAATCCGGCAAACGGTCAGGTTATCGCCGAATGCCCCCGGGCGGATGAAAATCAGCTTAATGCAGCCGTGGCAGCGGCTAAAGCAGCTTTTCCCGCCTGGTCAATGCTGGATATCGGAGACAGGCGCCAAAAATTGATGGCCATCGCTGACGGTCTTGAGGCAAAGACCGGGCAGTTCGCGTCATTGCTGACAGCAGAGCAAGGCAAGCCGATTAAAGAGGCTACTGAAGAAATTATCGGGACGTCGATGATGATGCGGGCGCTTGCGAGCATGGAATTGCCGGAAAAAGTTGTGATGGACGATGAATCAGGAAAATTTATCGAGCATCGCTCACCACTAGGCGTAGTGGCCGCGATTACGCCCTGGAATATGCCGGTAACCCTGCTGGCAATTAAAATGACGTCGGCCCTGCTCACCGGCAATACCGTGGTGGCAAAACCGGCTCCCACCACCCCGCTGACTTCATTGTTATTCGCAGAAATGGCGGACGCGCATCTGCCCCCGGGCGTGTTTAATATTATCACTGACCGGAACGACCTGGGTACGGCCCTCACACGTCATCCGGACGTGGCAAAAATTTCCTTCACAGGTTCTTGCGCTACCGGAAAGAAGGTAATGGAAAGTGGTTCACAAAGCCTGAAGCGGGTTACTCTCGAACTTGGGGGAAACGATGCTGCGATCGTGCTTGACGACGTCGACCCCAGGGATGTTGCGGCGAAACTTTTCGCCGGCGCCATGTTCAACTGTGGCCAGATTTGCCTCGCCACCAAGCGAGCCTATGTCCCTGCATCTATCTATGACGAGGTCTGCGATGAACTGGCTCGCATGGCCAATGAAACCAGGGTAGGAGACGGCAGCCAGCCTGATACCGAGATGGGTCCTGTCCAGAATAAGATGCAATTCGAAAAGGTGAAAGACTTAATCGAATCCGCGAAGGCGGAAGGGACAATCATCGCCGGTGGTGAAACCATGGATGGCCCCGGTTACTTCATTCGCCCCACGATAGTCCGTGATGTCGACGAGGATGCACGTATCGTTAAGGAGGAACAGTTTGGGCCGGTTCTGCCGGTTCTCCGCTACGATGATCTGGAAGACGCCATCGCCAGGGCAAATGACACGCACTACGGCCTGGGTGGTACGGTCTGGACCTCCGATGCAACACGAGGCGCCGAGGTCGCCAGGCAAATCCACACCGGCATCTGCTGGGTGAATGCCCATCTGGCTGTCCATCCTGCTGTCTCGGTAGGCGGTGCCAAACAATCCGGCCACGGCACGGAACTGGGCGCTGAAGGCCTGGAAGAATTCACGCAACGCCACATTGTCTACGTCGCCAAGCAGGGCTAGTCACTCAACTCCGGAGTTGCCCAACACGCAATGGGTGGACCAGGCTACTCCGGGGGAAAACTCAACATTTCGAATGGGGAGAATCCCTCCCCGGTATCGGCATTGAGCGCCAAGTGTACCGGCCCGGTGCCACTTCGAGCATTGGAGGAGATCTCGGCATCGCAGTATCCCTGCATGCCATGGCCTTCCACCTCACACATCATCTCCACCATCACAACAGTACCGCGCTGGAACAGCACTCCGGCCATAGCAGTCAGTTCAAGGTAAATTTTCTCTCCACCTTCAAGGGTCAGGCGGATCTCACCCCCGCGGTGGGTCAACCCATCCGGTTCCATATAGGCAATCACGTCTATCCCGGTTGCTCTCGACAGCCGGTTATCACGCACAACATAACCTACACGAACCAGCTTGCCCGTGGGCGCCTGCGCAGTGATGGCCGCGAATGAGAAGGCTTCACCCATAGTGCCGGTGAACCAGCGATGGTTTAGCATGCCCCGTTCCCAGTCACGGGTTCCCCAGCTATGATCTCTGTAACCCAGACCTTTTATCGGGATTAATTGCCCCTGGTATCTGACCTCACCAGTGACCTGTCCTGCCACTTCAAAATGGTGGGGGAAGCGCCTGGCAGCCAATTCGTCGCCTGGCGGGAAAGGGTCCACGAGGTCAAAGAAATTACGGCATGACAGTCGGGCAATCAGGTCGCCATCGTTAATCAACCAGATGGACGCATCATCCTCATACTGGCAGCGGAGTCGTTCGCCGGCGCCGAACCCGTTGGCAAATTCGTCTCCTGCGGCCAAGCGCATATCGGTGCAGCAACGATACTGCCAACCGGTTTTGCTGAACAGGTAACTCCATATGACCGCGCGACCGCCCTGGTTATTGGGTTCGTGGCCGACCCGGTGCCATCCGCCGATTCCGTGATCGCGGTCATACCAGTGCAACAAGGCACTTTCCTGCCATATGGACTCCTCTCCCGCCAGGTGGCGAAGTTCATCGCGCACAGTGAATGGAGAGTGTGTGAGAGGGGCAGCATTGGTCATTGGCATTCTCCCTGGGTTGTGGCAGCATAGCCACCAGGTTTAAATATAACACATGCTATAGAAAGGGGAATATATCATGCGGGACGTTTCTGCATTATTGCTGCGTGCAATCAGCGATCAACTGAGGGAAAGGATTATTCCGGACCTCACGGCTGCCGACGCCATAGAACGAGCCACCCTTTCGACCCAGGTCCTTGAGTTACTGGCGTCTGATATCGATACACTGGCTGATGTAGCCGAGGTCCACACCCCTGAGTTTCGGAAAACGATTAAAACGGTACTTGGAACCCTGCCACGGGAGGTGTTTACGGAACTTCTGGAGAACTGGCTCAGCCGTCTTGACGCAATTGCACCTGAGACAGGCCTTGCCTGCCAACGGGAAATTCGCACCTTGCGCGATCTTTCCGCACATATTCTGCGAGCCTGCGCCGATCGATGCGATGAACTACCAGAGGGTGATACGCATAGCACGATATCAACCGTGGCGGCGACCCTGGGGGCGCAGGACCGGCGCTTGCTGGATGCTGTTGCCGCGGCCGGTTCCGTACGGGAAGAAAAGCAGCAGGATGTCAATGGCGGCCAGGACAAGGACTCTGCCGCACCGGCCGGTATCGAGTTAAGCCCCGAATCCGTTACGGGGTATCTCCGTCAACGCTACCCGGACTCTCCCGCCGTTAAGGCTACCGGTGTCGTAGCAATTCCCGGCGGCAGGTCGAAAAAAACCTGGATCATTTCCATTGAAAATACGGACGCCCTTCCGGGCGAAGTGGTCATGCGCCAGGATTATCAATTGCATTACGAGGGAACCAAGGTTCGGAATGAATATGAGCCGCTGGCGACATTCTCTGGCCTTGGACTGCCAGTGCCGGCGCCACTGCTGTTGGAAACCGAAGAGACCAGCCTGGGACAGCCCTTTATGTTGATGGAAAAGCGCGCAGGCGCGCCGCCAGGCACCTATTTCGGCTTACGCGATAAATGTCCCGGCGCATTCGCCGACCTCGCCAATACCCTGGCCTGTATTCATCAGACTGCTCCGGATGGATTGGGGTTTACTCCCGACGGGGACCCGGAACAAAGCCTCATGCGCCTCATCGGCAGCTACCAGGAAAAATGGCGAAAATATTCCAATAAACCGTCGCCGATCATCGACTTCGCCTGTTGCTGGGCAAAACAAATGTGCCGCCAGGACCCGGGAACGGTTGCGGTTGTACATGGTGACGTCGGGCCTCACAATATGCTGGTGGCAAATGACCGGCTCACTGCGCTGTTGGACTGGGAGTTCTCCCACCTGGGTGATCCCGCGGAAGACCTGGGGATAGCGAGGGTCTATGCCGAAGATGTTATGGCCTGGGAGGAATTCATCCACCTGTACAGGGAAGCCGGCGGCCCGCCTGTGCCGGCGCGGCGAATTGAACTGGCGATGGTTCTGCATTTTTTGAAAGGCGCCAGTCTTGTGGCCGTGTCGAGCCGTAATTTCGAGGAAGGCTGGACCAGTGAGTTCATTAAGGGAGCCACGTCATTTGCCGGTTTGAGACAGATTGAACTTGTAATCGGATCCTTACTGCAGCGCTTTAATGCAATCCCGTGAACCAGGAGGCCGCTGCTGGGAAATACTTTGATTGATTCCGGTATCAGGCGTTTACCAAAACTGCCTTCTTTATATTGGCCTTGCTGTCCGCCAGGATAGCGACGTCGACCTGTGAACCGGACTTGATCACATTCTGCGTCATGCGCATGAGTTTCGGCTGATTGACACCCAGCACCCCGACTACAACATCTTTTCGCAGGTAAAATATCATAAAGTTACCGGAGTCCATATCTCCCCGTATGACTTCCTGGTCCCCGGAGATGACCCCCGCCAACTGTAGCTTGAAATTATACTGATCGGTCCACAGAGACTGTATGTCGGTATACGGGTTTTTTTCACCATTCATATTCAAGGCAGCGCATTCGGCCTGCTTCTGGGCATGCATCCAGTTTTCACTACGCATGATCCTGCCCTCCCAGGCATCCGGGTAACAGGCGACATCGCCGATGGCGAATATATCTTCGGCGCTGGTCCGGCAATATTCATCCACGATCACACCGTTATCGCATTCAATGCCGCATTCCCGGGCCAGCCGGGTAGCCGGCGCAACCCCCACGCAAATCAGCATCAGGTCTGCAGGCAGGCTCATTCCACTGGACAGTTGAAGGCGGGGACCCGCATTCTGATCCTGAATCCCGGCAACCGAATCTTCCATGAAAAACTTCACACCCCGGTTCTCATGTTGTTCCTGCAACCATGCCGAGATATGTTCCGGCACCGACCGGGCCATGACGCGGTCTGCGACCTCGATGACGGAAACCTCACTGCCGCATTGTCGCGCGCTGGCTGCCACTTCAAGGCCAATGACCCCGGCGCCTATCAACACCAAACGCTTGCCGGAGCCGAGTCCGGCTTTCAATGCAAGGGCATCCTGGTAACTGCGCAGGTAATGGTAAGGTATCCTGTCCTGCTCCAGTTCTGGTATTCGGCGCACGTCCGCACCGGTCGCCAGCAGGAGCTTGTCGTATGCGAGGGCAGATCCATCTTCCAATACGAGTCGACGGGTACCTGGTTCAATACTCACAACCTGAGCGCCGGAAAGCAGCTCCAGGTTGTTTTCTTCATACCAGGTATCCGGCTTGAGATAGATGTCAGCCAAGGCATCGGCGCCCTGGAGAACGCTTTTAGAAAGTGGCGGGCGATCATAGGGTAATTCAGTCTCACCATTTATCAGAATTATGCGTCCGCTGTATCCCGCCTGCCTGAGCGCCCCTGCCGCCGCGACTCCGCCAAGCCCCGCACCGATAATTATTATGGTTTCCGGCTGATCCACCAACGTATTCCAGCTCCTTAGATTTCTTCTATGGCCTTGACAATGTCATACTGAATTTCATTATCAACCAGCTCAAGATTACATTGAATGGTGTCAATAAAATCACCAAAGCGTTGTTTGACTACCGGCGCAATGTCTTTTGGTTCACCCCTGACCGTGAAGGTATCCATCATTTCATCAGTAATGGGCTTCCACAAGTCGTCCCATTTCCCTTCCTTGGTCATTTTCCTGCATTCCGGATGGATGTCGCTCCAGCCGTGCATATCGAGTACGACCTTGTAAGCCGGCGTAGAGGCATAAAAACCGAGGCGTTGGCGATGCCAGTCATCGTTAAACTTAAACTCATCCTCATTACTGCCGGTGACGATGTAAAGAGGCACCTGTATTTCAAATTCCGAGCGCGGTTTATTGTTCTTTTTCAGTCTTTCCCGTATTGCCGCATAGTTGATTTCCCGCAGGGTTTTTTCAGATACAAAAGAATGGGTCATCAGGCCATCTGCTACATCCACGGCAGCCCTGGTCATGCCCGGTCCCACGGCGCCAAGCATTACTTTGGGCCGCCCAAAACCACCAATCCACGGTTTAAATTCCGGGGTAATTAACGTGTGTCGATACGTCTCCCCGATAAAATTCAAGGGATCGTCACTCTCGAATGAGTCCCAGATAGCGTGTAAGGCATTTACATATTCCCGCATTTGACTCGCCGGTTTATCGCTCCATGGCATACCAAAGCGGCGGGAGATATGAGGTTTTATCTGGGAACCCAGACCTAAAGTAAAGCGCCCTTCGCAATACTGATTCAATGAATACGACTCCATAGCCATTACCATCGGCGGTTTTGAAAAAGCCACGGCAATGGCAGTCGCAAATTCGGCCTCTTTATCATGGCTTGCGCACATCAATGGAAGGAAAAACGGATTTGTTTTGTTTTCGAAACCGAAGAATGATTTATATCCCAGTTTTCTTTTGTGTAAAAAATCGGGCAACACATTGTTCAGATTGCCGGAGTGATTACTACGCAGCCTTTGTATCACTTTCATACTCTCTACCTCGCTGTATCTGTTGACTCATTTATGCCGGCGAAGACGCCACAAGTATTCCGTTCAGCGCTCGTTTTAAATGTTGGAGGTCATCCGGCCCGGACAGGCGATGATCGCCGTTCTTAACCAGTTGCAAGACCACATCCCTACTTTCCAGTTTTTCCACCAGTTCCATGGAGCGCTGCCAGGGCACTTCCTGATCATCCAGCCCGTGCAATATTTGCACAGGAATATTGAGCGGAATAGCACGGTGTAATACATAGTGTCTTTTTGCTTCTTCAAAAAAGGATTTCCTCACCCGATAGGGTGCCCTGTCATCATAGTTATTGGGTATATCCAGCCACCCTTGCTCATCAAGCAATGCCTGTTGATGCCCGGGTAGGCGCCTTAACTGGAATCCTGTCATATCCGGGGCAGGCGCAATGCCCACTAATGCGGATATTTTCATCGGCCTGTTCTTCGCAGCCAGCAACATCAGCCAGCCACCCATGGAAGAGCCGACCAGGTGTTGCTCGCCTTCTGTAACCGTGTCGAGGATATCCAGCGTGTTTTGCAGCCAGAGTCCGATCGTACCGTCCTCAACATTTCCGGATGATTGCCCGTGGCCATAGTAATCGAACCGGCAAAATTGGCGTCCCTGCTCCCGGCAATGTCGTTCGAGAAACAAGGCTTTATTACCCGACATCTCCGAATGAAAACCCGGGCAGAACACAACGCCGGGCGTTGTGCCTGGCGAGTGTTCATAAGCAAGGAAGTTATTATCCGGTTGATCCAGGAACAAGGGCATGACAGGGTTTAACGCGCAGTGTCCCCGCCTGGTCAGGCGACGGTAACGCCTGGTTCCGTGCTTCGGGCATTTCCATATCGTAAGGGGGATTGACGAGATTGAAATTCGGGGTCATGGGTTTTGCTCCTCGATCACATGACCACGGGTTACGAGTACAGGTTCATACAGAATTGAAGTTCGCCTTGCGCTTTTCCAGGAATGCAGTTACACCCTCGACAAAGTCGGGATGTGCCGCGCAGTCACTGAATTTTTCGACTTCCAACTGCAGTTGCTCCGCCAGGACATTATGGAAAGACTGGCCAAACAGTGACTTGATGTTACGGACAGCCGATGCAGGCAGTGCAACAATACGGGCAACCAGCGACTCGACTTCGGCATCCAGTTGTTCCGGAGTAACCAGGGTATTGACGAGGCCCCACTCGTAGGCCTCCCGGGCCGATACCTTCCTGCCCAGCATCGCCATTTCCAGCGCCCTGGCCGGACCAATCCTGCGCGGCAGCGCATAGCTGGTCGCGCCATCGGGACTGGTTGCGATATTCACGTGAGCGACCAGGAACAACGCAGTCTCATCGGCAATAACAAAATCACTGCTCGCGGCGAATCCCACGGCAGCGCCGGCACAGGCGCCCCGTACCCGCGTAATGACCGGTTGCGGCATGGTCAGCAGGTTCCTGAAGATAGGTATCGAAGCGGCAACCTTCTGTTGAAATACTTCACGCCGCTCGTCCGGCGACATTTCGAGGACCTGTCCAAAACCGGCAACATCACCACCCGCCATGAAATGGTCACCCGCCCCGGTCAACACCACACAGCGTATGCTGCCATCGGCGGCCACCCTGTCGAGAAATACCGCCATGTCCAGCACCATCTGCGAGGTGATGGCATTCCTTGCCCCCGGCCGATTAAAGGTGATGCGCGCGACCGGCCCGTCGACGACGGTCAACAAGTCTGCATTCGGTCCCGATTTATCCATGAACTCTCCCCAATAATTGTGCTTTATGATTAACGGCCGCTGAACCGGGGTCGGCGCCTTTCCTTGAAACCGGCCACCGCTTCCAGCACATCCTCCGAAGCCAGGGATATCTGCTCATAAGCCATCCCGATGGCAAATACCTCGTTCGCCCGGGCTTTGCTCAACTGATTGAGCGCCTTTTTGGTACCCTTGACGGCAAGCGGCGCCAGGGCGGCAATTTCCTCAGCCAGGGCCTTTGCCGCAGGCAATGCCTCCTCCGGCGTATCCACCAAGTCGGTTATCAGCCCAAACTCACAGGCTTCTTCCGCCGACAGCATCTTCCCGGTGAGAAGGTAGCGCTTGGCGCGATTCAACCCCATGGCCATGGGCCAGGTCAGGCAGCCGCCATCACCGGCGACCAGCCCCACTTTCACATGGGTATCCGCCAGGTGCGCGGTCCTGCTTGCCACAATAATATCTGCGCACAAGGCCACGGACGCCCCAAGGCCGATGGCATCCCCCTGCAATGCTGCGACAACAGGTACGGGAGTGTCGAGCAATGCCTCGATTAACCGTATGCCGACATCACACGTCTGCTCCCGCAATTGCGCATCCTCCTGAAGACGCACAATCTGGTTGAGGTCACCACCCGCTGAGAATGCCCTTCCCTCGGCGGCCAAGAGTATCACGCGGACATCCGGGGAGTTGCGTACCTCCAGCAACGAATCGACCAGGGCGATATGCGTCGCTTCATCGATGGCATTGAGTGTGTCAGGGCGATTCAAGGTGATGGTCGCCACATGGTCATCAACGGAATACAGCAGCGGTTCGTTCATATTAAACCTCGGAAACTATTAAACCAGGTACCATAAAAAATGCCCACGCAAGCACGGGCCGTCTTCGGTATGATTGTCTTACAGATCGTGGAACATGTCCCGTTCATAATGAACCGGCGTCTGTGAGTTACGCACAATCCCATGAACAGGCTCATTCAGGCTTGCCGGGTCGTCAAGCGTCGCATCACAGCGCGCACCGTGACTTGTTCCCTGTAATACTGAATAACCATTCCCCCAGGCTTCAAAGTAACGTCCGGTAATATCTGCAGATTCCGTACTTGCCAACCAGGTAACCAGGGAAGCAACGTAATCAGGGTTTCGACGGGCCAACTGCTCTTCCGTACGCTCAATCAAACCTTCGGTCAAACGGCTTTCTGCACGAGGCGCCAGGGCATTAACGGTGACACCCATGCGCTTGAGCTCCAGGGCAGCCACAACACTCAGGATAGCCACACCCCCCTTCGCGGCGGCATAGTTGGTCTGGCCGATATTGCCGAACAAACCGGTACCCGAAGTTGTATTAATAATGCGGGCGTCTAATTTCTCGCCGGTCTTCTTGTACTGGCGGCGCCAGTAGTTCACCGCGTGATACATTGGGGCAAAAGTGCCTTTGAGGTTCACTTCTACAACGGCATCAAAATTCTGTTCCGAGACGTTCCACAGCATGCTGTCCCGAAGGATGGCGGCATTGTTTACCAGTACGTCCAGGCGCCCATAGGTATCGATCGCCTGCTGTATCATGGCCCCGGCTTCATCCCACTTTGCTACGTTGGCTCCATTGGCAACGGCCTCACCACCGGCGGAGGTAATTTCCTCGACTACCTCCTGCGCCGGCCCTTTATCCTGTCCTGTGCCGTCTTTCTCCCCACCCAGGTCGTTCACAACTACTTTTGCGCCATGCCTGGCAAGCATAAGCGCGTGCGCCCTGCCTACTCCTCTACCTGCACCGGTAACAACTGCAACTCTACCATCGCATAAACTCATTAATCTTCTCCTCTCCTGTGTCATCAGGAATCATGGCTCTTTTAACTTCAACGTAACAAGGTGCAGTGATAGCCATACCAGCGCATGCGGCTCGGGCCATATTTAAGCCGGTATGCCACCTGACAGGCGAGAGATGCAATCCTGTCCGGGCCTTGTTTTGTTAATATAGCATATGCTATAATTATTGCGATAGTTAAGCAATCGTCTGGATAATACCAAACTTATTGCTGTATCAAATACCCAGGGGTACACAAGACGTTTAACGACAATGCATGGTTAATATATACAAAAGCAAATTGGGGGTTTACATGAAAACTAAAACGTCCGGAAACATAGTCGCTTCAGCTACCATACTTATTACCTGCCTGTCAGTTTCCTTTAATGTGCCGGCGCAATTGGAAGAGATCATCGTCACGGCACAAAAACGTTCGGAAAATATCATGGCGGTACCGATCTCCATTACCGCGATCAGCGGTGAAAGCCTGCTGGATGCCGGGGTCAGAACAACAGATGATCTGCAAGCAGTGGTGCCTGCTGCTTCATTTCGAAAGCAGATATCGGCCTTCGTACCGTTTATACGTGGTATTGGCTCTCAGAATACTGCAATCGGTACGGAAGCCTCGGTCGCGATGTATGTGGACGGAATATACCAGTCTTTACCGGTTTCCAACGCAATCGGGTTTAATAACATCGAGCGCATCGAAGTTCTTAAAGGCCCGCAAGGCACCCTGTTCGGACGTAATGCTACGGGGGGAGCAATCAATATATTCACCAAAGATCCGGAGCATGAGAGCTCGGGCACCCTCAAACTGGGTTATGGCAATTATGAAACGTTTAATGTTGACTTTTTTGGAACAACGGGCCTAACTGAAGATCTGGCCGTCAATGCCGCTGTACAATATGAAGATCAGGGTGAGGGATATTTTAACGATACCATTAACGACACCGATGTCAGTAAAAAAGACGGGTATTCCGCAAGAGTCAAACTGCTCTGGACGCCAGGCGAAAATACGGAAGTCAGGCTATCCGCAAGTTTTGAAGACACAGAAGGTGGCGTAGGAGGACAACGCGTCATTTCATCAGGGACAAATGTACTGGGAAACATGCCATTGGCCGGAAATAAACAGATCCAGCAGAACTACACGTACGGCACGAACACCGGATCAGAGTTTGAGGGAGCTGACCTGGAGCTCGAAAGCAGGGCTGTCACGTTGCGTATCGATCATGATATCGGCAACCATTCACTGGTCAGCATTACCGGCTGGCTTGACCAGGACTCATTTTACATCGTCGATCAGGACGTTGGCCCACTACCGGGCATTGATGCCGATCTTAC
The DNA here is from genome assembly GCA_965207165.1 of Gammaproteobacteria bacterium. Taxonomy (GTDB): domain Bacteria; phylum Pseudomonadota; class Gammaproteobacteria; order Eutrophobiales; family Eutrophobiaceae; genus JAAXHV01. Next base: position 1,546,769 of record OZ242265.1, read on the forward strand.
TCACCGCAACAAACAAGTCAGCCAGGAGATCCAGGTGCTGTCAAATTATGACGGCCGGTTCAACTGGATTGCCGGTTATTACTTCTTGAATGCTGAACACGACTATGATCCGTTGCGGCTGAAGGGAATCTTCTTTCTGCCGTTGGACTTTATCGACATCAGAAATACTGCCGAGACAACATCCCATGCGGGTTTCGTGGAAGGTAATTATAAATTTACAGATGCAACCAACTTTACAGTTGGCTTTCGTTATACTGAAGACAAAAAGGAGTTGCGCGGACGAACTGACTACGGTGCAGGCGGTTTCATTGCCAACAGTGTCCCATACTCAGGCAGCAAAACCTGGTCTGAACCGACATGGCGCGCCGTTCTCGATCACTGGATTACCGATGACGTCATGGCGTATGCCAGCTACACCCGCGGTTTCAAAGCAGGTTCGTTTAATGGTGTTGTTACATCCGGAGTGCTGGGTGCGCCGGTGAACCCGGAAACCATGGATGGTTACGAGATAGGTTTTAAAGGGCAATTTCTTAATAATTCATTGGCGCTTACGGGGGCTGTCTATTACTACGAAATTGATGATCTTCAATATTCGCAGCAGATTGTCGGTGGAAGCATACAACGTAATGCGGCAGAAGCCGAAGTTAAAGGTTTTGAATTATCGGGGCAGCTTGTTATGACTGGGGGTTTCAGTCTGTCCGGGGGGCTAGCCTATACCGACGCTGAATTTGTGGATTTCCCTAATGGCCTGGCGACAATCCCTAATCCCGCCGGTGTTGGAAATATCCCAGATGAAGATGTGCCGGGGCAGGGAAAGGATCTGACTGGCAACACAGTACCAAGAACGTCTGACTGGACATTGAACCTGGCCCTTGGTCATGAGTGGGTCCTGGATAACAACGCTGGTGCCGTAAACTCTACGTTGACCTATTACTACAATGATGGCCACCCCTGGGAAGCGGATAACAGGGTTCGGGAGGATTCCTATTCACTGGTCAATGCCAAAATCGGTTATACCAATCCCACCGGTAGGTATACTGTGGAAATCTGGGGCAAGAATCTTACTGAGGAGGAGTATTCATCGTATGCTACCTCGTCACTGCTTCAGGATGCTACAACGCCATCTGTACCGAGAACCTATGGCGTCAGTTTGACGGTCAGTTTCTGAATTATCATTCTTATTGGCGAAGCTACTCTACTCTTCCCGGAGCAAGTCCGAATGTCCGATTCTTTCCCGGGCAGGGTTGGGTCTCATCATAATGGACATGCCGCCATCTACGATGACCTCCGTACCGGTAACGTAGCTACCGGCGTCACTGGCCAATAGCTGGACCTGGCCTTCAACTTCCTCGGGACGACCCAACCGGCCAAGGGCCGAATTACCGGCAAAATCCTTAACAAAAGCCTCGCCGGCGCCCGGGCCATCCATTTGATCAAGGAGTTCAACTACGTTGGTTTGCATCATGTCTGTGTGGAAGGCGCCCAGGATCAGGCTGTTCACGGTAATACCATCATGGCCCAGTTCAGCCGCGGCCATCCGGGTGTAGGCATTAATCGCCCCTTTCGACGCTGCATACATCGACTGGCCGATTGATACAGCTCTGAGGGAAGATTCTGATGAACTGAAAATAATTCTGCCCCATTGTTTTTTTTTCATATGGGGTAGAAAACGTGTTACCAGGGAGACATTCGCGGCAAAGTTGACCTGCATCAGGTTTGCCATTATTTTCTCCTGGTCATCACTGACGCCAAGTCTTGCTTCCTGTCCCGCATTACCGATAAAGATATCAACACCACCGAGTGTATCAATAACATAGTCCACCGAGTGCTCAATGTCTTCCCTGTCCGACAGATCGATCTTGCGGTAAATTACGGCATTGCCGGAATCCTCAGAAAGTTGTTTTGCCGCATCTTTAAGGACTGTTTCACGACGGGCGGCTATCATCACACCCGCACCGGATCGGGCCAGGCCCCTGGCCATATAATATCCCAGGCCGGTGGCTCCCCCGGTGACAAAGGCTGTTTTACCGGTCAGATCAAACTTTTTAAACGCATCGATATTCACGTTCGATTGATCAGATTGTACGGCTGATTATCAAACGCATTATTTCGGATGTGCCGGCGAAAATACGGTGCAGGCGAGCCCCTGTATATAAACGGGAGACATTATATTCATCCATATAGCCTGCCCCACCATGGAATTGAACACATTGATCGATAATCCTGCCTTCCATCTCGCATACCCAGAGTTTCGCCATGGCACAAAGTTCCATGTCCAGCTTGCCATTTGCCCTGTAGTTGCGAATGATTTCGTCAAGGAAGGCGCGGCCAACAGCTAACTCCGTCTTGATTTCCGCCAGTTTGAACCGGGTATTCTGGAACTCAAAAACAGGTTGACCAAAGCTGTTGCGGTTCTTTACAAATTCAACAGTTTCATGAAACGCCCGAGTCGCTGCAGCGTGACCAATGAGGGGCCATGTTATGCGATCCATGTTGACACCGCCGAGCAGAATACCCATACCCTTGCCTTCAACCCCCATCAAATTACCGGCTGGAACATGAACATTATCAAAAAATATTTCTGCCGTATTACTGGCATGATTACCCATCTTGTGCAGGTCACGTCCCAATTGAAATCCCCCGCGATCAGCCTCAACAATGATGACCGAGATACCCTGGGCGCCCGCTGCCGGATCGGTTTTACAACCCACCATAAAGAATTTGGCGTCCTTCGCATTGGAGATATAGGTTTTGGAGCCGTTGATTACCCATTCATCCCCTTTCCGCACAGCCGTGGTCCGCATGGAGGCAACATCGCTACCGGAAGCGGGTTCTGTGATGGCAAGACCGGCGCGCGCTTCCCCTTTGACCATAGCCGGCAACCATTTCCTGCGTTGTTCTTCGGTACCGTTTCGATAGAGAATTTCACTGCAGCCATCGCCAATCAAAGCGGGACCCATGCTGGCCCCGGCCGGGCTGTATCCCAACTCTTCAGCAATCACCATCCGGTACATGAAGTCCCCACCAGGTCCACCGTATTCTTCGGGAATATCCACACCTAAAATGCCGACCTCGCCGGCTTTCAACCAGAACTCAGGTTCCGGGCCACCAATTTCTATCCAACGGTCAACGTTGGGCTCTACCTCTTCTTCCAGAAAGCGCCGGAATGTCTGGCGGAAAATTTCGTGTTCCTCATCCCAGAGAGCTGGGTTGTGTGGGTAATACATTGCTGTTATCTCCAACTATTGAAATCGGCCCGGATACCGAGCTGTAATCAGTGTGCTACGCGTACATGGAGCACATTACCGCGTTTCCCTGTTCCATTGTCTATTCCTGGTTGGCGGTTAATTATATAGCATATGCTATATTTAACAAGCAACAGGCTTAACAGGCAGACAGCCTGCTACGGCGGAATCCATACACAACCGGGTTATCGGTAACCCGAAAATCAGTTCCTTTGTCAGGTAAAACCTTCGGGTTGCTATTCAGGTACGCGGGTGAAACCTGACGTTCATGCCGTACAGGCCGCGAAAAACTCCCACAGGCATAAAATCCAGTTTCCTGTCCAGGATTTCCACCGACTCAAACCGGTTCACCAGTGCCGTGAAGAACTCAACCAATTGCAGCTTGGCCAGCAGATGCCCGATACAATGATGCACGCCAGGGGCAAAAACCTGTGAATTGGAATTGTTCCGGAAAAAATCCAGCTTGTCCGGCTCACTCCATTCCCGCGGGTCGAAATTCGCTCCGATAACGGACAGGAACACGATATCGCCTTTTTTCAACTGTTTACCATGCCACTTGAAGTCTTCGCCGACAATTCGAGGCTGGCCGGATGACATGCCAATGTAGCGCATCAACTCGAGAATACAGTCCTGCATCCTGTCCGGGTGTTCATACATGTATTGCCAGGCCTCCGGGTGCCGGCTCAGTGCTTCGACACCCATGGTCATGGTATTGCTGGTGGTATCGTGCCCGGCGATAATCACGACATTCATTGTCGCGAGCAGTTCGTCCATGGTAAGCCTGTCACCTTCTTCCGTCGCCTGCAGCAACGCGGTCAATAAATCATCCTTAGGATCGGTCTTGCGCTTTTCCAGTTCCACCTTGCATACCTCCCCCATTTCCACGGTTGCCTTCTCGGTTTTTTCTAGGACCTCAGGCGGCGGCATGGATGAGGTCATGCCTTCGACAACCGCGTTCGCCCATTCCCTCAGTGACGCAAAATGTTCTTCCGGGATCCCGGCCATTTTAAATATCACATAACCCGGCAGCGGACGGGCAATCTGCTCATTGAATTCGATTTCCGGGGATTCCATTGCCTTGTCCAAAAGAAAGTTGACACGCTCCCTTACATAGGGCCGCAATTTTTCCACCATTTTTTTGGTAAAGGCCTTCATCACCAGTTTTCTCAAACGCGCATGTTCTTCGCCATCTACACCGACAATCCAATGATTTACATAATGCGATATAGTCGGTATGCGCAGTTCTCGTTCCTCGACCGGGATGGACGCCAGTGAAAATTCATTCCGGCCCGCATTTAACAACGGGACCCGGCATTCAAAGCCATCGCTGACGTCTTCGAACCGGGTGACTATCCAGCAATTGGAGGCTTTACTCCAATGGACCGGCTCCATCTCCCGCAACTGGTTAACGTCATTGATAAAATCCAGACCGCCGCGCTGGGGATCGCTCAGCAGGTCGATATCGAAATCCTGTCGTGCCGTCATAAATGCTCTCCAGAAAAATTGCCTAAACAATCCCCGTAACACCTGGTTTGTTTACCGGATATCACGGGTTTATCATTGTTCGATCAGGTCTGCGATCAGTTCGTAAAACCGGCAAGATCCGATGCCAGGTCGTTCAATATCTTGGGGAACGAATTAAAGCCAATGGCGGCTATTCGCAGGTCCCGGTCAACACCGGATGTGTACATGGAATGAGCGCCACCCATTTGAATTGCAAGCATCACCGATCGCCAGATGGTGAAAAATTGCATGCGGATATCTGCTATCTTCCAGCCCCCATTGCTGCGATAGACCTCCATAAACTCGGACCACGGCATAATGGATTCAATCAGTCCCTTACAATAGCAGAGATCTTCTGCCGGGTCACCGGCGTGGGCGAACTCCCAGTCAAGAAGACCTGTCACTTGGTCGCCCTCCCCCATCACATTGTGCAACCCGGCATCACCATGCACCAGCTTGCGCTCATTGCCTATGTTATTCATTTGCAGGTATAACCAGGCAAAAGCAGTATCGAGTATCGGCGTCGGGGCTACTTTTTCCGTGTAACGCCGGTAGAAACTGTCAACCATGGCCCTGACGGGGTGTTGTTCCTCGCCCCAGTTCAAGTTGCCGGCGAGACTGCTGCGTTTTATATCAATTGAGTGTACCCGGGCCAATGTGGCGGCGAAAGCTCTTGCGATTGCCGGCGGGGCATCGCTCTGAAACAGGGTTCCCATGGCCTGGCCCGGCACCCTGGAAAAGGCGATGAATGCCCCCCCGATGACGGAGGTGTCCGTTTCAATCCACAGGGGTTCCGGGACCTGGATGCCGGCCTTCCATAATGCCACGATAACGGGGTATTCATAGGTGACGGAAACCCCTGTGACCATATGGGAGAAGTCGCGCCGAATGACGATGGAACGCGCGCCATTTTGATCCTGTACATCTAGTAACATCGTACCCTTTGACCTCCCGCCGGGTATCACTTTCACGCCGGAGACTTCGATAACAGGATCGTCCGGGAATTTCTCTTTAAGGTATTTACTGAAGGTTTCGTTCGGAATGTTCAGTTCGTCACCCGAACTGCCTTCGGGCGCGGTACTGTCGGCGATCTCCACCAGGCGTTGTTCAACAGCATCACGGCGGGTCCGGTCTGCAGCGGCAAACCGAGCGATGGTTGCCGCCAGTTCCGGGATTCTGCTCCGGTCGATTGATTTATCATAAAGCGCAGCGAGGTCTGCCGTAGATATGCCCTGGGGACAGTTGGCGCCATGTTCTTCCGATGAAACTTCAACCTCGGCGGCAACACGTACCAGCATCATGTCGATTAATTCTGCCCGGTGCCTGGCCTGCGCTGTAGTCACATTGGTTTTTATGTCTTCACGCAGGGCCGTTAACAGGCTTCGTATCAGGTCAACCAGAACGGATGGGTTCATATAAACGATTTACCAGGGCTTTACAGAAGAATGGTCAAGGCCCCCATTGTGGCCAGACGATACAGGTCCAGTTCGACACGCTTTTTGACCAGACGCAGTCCGCCAGGTGTCCGGGCCAGCGTGGCCCGGACCAGGGATGGATAGATCACGGTCTCACTACCTTTACTGCGATAAACCGAAGCATTGAACTGAACTTCAGCCTGGCGCGCATCCTGGTGAATAATTCTTACATGCCCGTACATGTGACGGGTGCGAGACCGGACATACTCGGCATGGAAACTGTTCTTCTTCATGCGCACGATGCGCTGTTCCAGACGATAGCGATTGTCCGAAATCAGGAACATGGTACTCGAAGATTCCAGGGATCCAGGGTCGTCTTCACCCGTCGGCGCCACCTGGTAGCTCAGTTCGCCGCTCTCCGACCAAAGCCCCAACCATTCGTCCAGTGCCCATTGGTCGAGATGGTCCGCTTCAAGGTACAGAAAATCCTCTACTTCAGACCGGTTCAATCCACAAATTTGTTGTTGCACGTTCTGTTCACCCCGCTGATGTTCAGGCATTCATCATGCGGTCCCACTCGAGCCAGTAAGCACGCATCTGCAACTCATCGTACAGATCAGCCTCAGCGCCTTCACGGGTAATCTCTTCTGCACTGAAACCTTTTGAGAAATCATTCCATTCCACGTCCGTCGCCTCATAGGCCCGCTGGCATAATTCCAGCATGGCCACATCATCGGGGGTAGCAAAGCCTCCCGGGCCGAGGAATGACAACATGTTATCCAGCCGTATCTCTCGCAGGGTGTCCGATTCGTCAATGGGACCCAGTGTCCAGGCCCTCACCATCATCCTGTTATACGCCGTGGGTACAATCGAACGTACAAGCACTGACTGCTGATCATTGATGACGGAATTGGGAAAGATCACCATGTTGCGGTGGGTATCACAGATGACATTTCCGCGCTCCTCACCCACGCGTGCGATGACTTCCTCACGTTTGGCCTCTACCTCTTCCCTGACCTTTTCACCCATGCTGGGGATCCATTGCGCCACCGCCCTGCCCGCCTTGATGGCAATTTCAAAACAGGCATGTCCGTGACCAAATGAACGGGCGGCACCGACAGGCTTCAGCTCCATTCCGGAGCCCTTCATCGTTTCCACCAGGTACTCTACATAGCTTGCGTGAACAGATGAAAGGTGGTACCCGTCGTAACTGTTCTCGCACAGCAATTTATAGTTGGCATTAATTTCATATTCATGAACACCGCTTATGACTTCCATCCCCACTGCGGAGTGTTCACTGATCATTTGCAGGCAGTCGGCTGCTCCACCCAGGAACGACTCCAGTGAGTGCGCATCCGGATCGAAATTAACGAAGTAAAAACCCGCATACTGCTGCAGGTTCGGCACGCTCAGCAGTGTAGTACGGCCATCGCAGAAACCGTCGGGAAAGGCCGCGTCGGCTTCGGGTGAACCGGTGGAAACCAGAACACCATCATCGCGATAGACCCAACCGTGATACGGACAGACAAAGGATTTCCTGTTGCCGCCCCGGTCCCGGCAGACCGCCGCTCCGCGATGCCGGCAACTGTTATAAAACGCACGAACCACCCCGTTTCTGTCGCGGTTCAAAACCAGGTCCTTGTCAACCACCGTTCGGGTTATAAAATCACCCGGTTTGGCGATTTCCGCTTCGTGGGCCAGTGCGATCCAGCTCTTGCGCAGGACTTTTTTCTGCTCCAATGCAAAGACTTCCGGGTCCCTGTAGGCGTCGCGGTGAACCAGAAAAGTCTTTTCTGCCGGATTGATATTCAGGAAGCGTGATTTATAGCATTTATCCATATTATCCTGTCCGATTCAGTCATGAAAGATGCTCCGCCAGGTACGCCTGCAGTCCACAGGCCGGCCTCCCCAGTATTGCCGTTACGGTTTCGGTCACGTTTTCATAAAGCCCCTCACGCATGCCGCGCGCCATTTGCAGCATCTGCTCCACGCGATAAGGACGAAGCCCTGCTGAGAGCAACGTATCACGCCATTGTTTTTCTGTTACCTCTTCATAACAGACTGTCCCGCCATAAGCAGCGGAGAGCAAACCGGTCGTTTCATCCCAGGAGAGTGACTCAGGCCCTGTCAATGTGAACTCGCCACCCAACAGGTCATCGTCGCACAAGGCAACTTTCGCAACGCCGGCGATGTCCCGGGTATCAATAAAGCTGAGCCTGCTCCCGCGTCCTGCAGGGAAGGCAATAAGACCGCTCTTGACGCTTTGACTGAGAAAGCCGCGGGTAAAGTTCTGCATGAACCATCCCGGTCGCAGGATCGTATATTCAAGACCGGATTTGATCAGGTGGTCCTCGGCAGCACAGAGGACCCGCCAATCCTTATCGAGACCCATGGCAGTGGAAAACACGATCCTTTCTGCGCCGGCAGCGGCAGCCGCATCAATAAAAGGCAAAAGCGTCTCGTCCGGACAGGGATCGCCTGCCTTGGGAATCATGAAGATGCGCGTAACACCGGACAGGGCCGTAATCCAGCTGGTTGGATCATCGTAGTCAAAAACGACCTTATCCAGCGCGCCCTGTACATGGATTCCTTGTACGTTTCTTGACGCCGCACAAACATGCCGACCTTCCCCACTTAACTGCTCGGCGAGGCTTGAGCCGATATTGCCGGTTGCCCCGATGACAAGAAATTTCATTCCGGACCAGGATCAGGCCGCCGAGGCCATAATCCGCTGCGGATACTTATCCCATTCCTTCAGTTTATTACGCAATTGGGCGTCGTAGTGACGGATATTATCCTCCTTGATGTGGCCATAACCCTTTATCATTTCCGGTAGCGCGGCAATTTCTCCTGCCAGCGCGTAGTTGTCTTTGTTCAATGTCTCAATGATACGCTCAATATGCCTGCGGTACTCAACGACAAGCGCTCTTTCGCGTTGCCGTTCCTTGCTGTACCCGAAGATATCGAAAGCCGTTCCCCGCAGCCGCTTTAGCTTTGCAAGAACACCGAATAGCGTGAACATCCATGGGCCAAACTCAATCTTCCCGGGCTGACCCGTGCGCTTGCTCCTGAATGATAGCAGGGGTGGCGCCAGATTGAATTTCAGCTTGTAGTTACCTTCAAACTGCTGCTTCAACCTGCGTTCGAAATCACCTGATGTATACAGACGGGCAACCTCGTACTCATCCTTGTAGGCCATAAGTTTATAGAGATAGCGGCCCACGGATTCTGCCAGTTCCGTACTGTCACCGCCCAGGGCATCTTCCGCAGCCCGCACCTTGTCAATGAGTTGTTTGTACTCACCGGCGTAGCCTGCTCCCTGATAGTCCGTCAGGTCACTGATACGCCGCTCGATCAATTCGTCCACAGATTCGGGTAACTGCAGTTCACCATCATCCAGAGATGATTCTGCTATATAACGCTCCACCGCCTCCGGATCATGGGCAGCCATTCTACCCCACGCAAGGGTATGCAGATTGGTTGTAACGGCCACGCCATTGAGTTCAATTGCTGTCTCTACCGATTCTACGGTGAGGGGAACCAGTCCTTTTTGCAAGGCGAAACCCAGCATAAATACGTTGGTGGCAATGCTGTCGCCCGTCAGCCTGGTTGCCAGGGTGGTTGCCGCAACATCTGACAGGCTATCATCACCGACCAGTTGCCGTAGCACGGCCAGCATGGAATCCTTGCCGAAATCGATATTCATGTTGCGCTGGAACTGGGCGGTAGGAACAACATCATTATTAACAAGAATACTGGCGGACTCGGAACGTACCAGGTCGGTTACCTGGGCGCCGGATGTCACCACCAGGTCACAACCGATAACCAGGTCGGCTGCCCCGCTCCACAATCTTGGGGCATTGATACTCTTTGTGTCGGGCGCAATACGTATGTGGCTCAATACCGCACCGCCTTTCTGGGCCATGCCGGTAATATCAAGAACGCTGCAGGCTTTTTCTTCCACGTGGGCTGCCATACCGAGAATTGCCCCGACAGTGAGTACTCCCGTACCGCCAATCCCGGTAATCAGGATGTTATAGGCGCCATCTCCTGACACGGTTTCCGGTGTAGGCAAGCCGGCAAAGATCTGTTCCTGTTCCGTGCGGGCTTGCTCTGCCTTGCGTAGCTGTCCTCCTTCCACGGTCACAAAGGAGGGGCAGAACCCGTACTGGCAACTGTAATCCTTGTTACAACTGGATTGATCAATTCGACGCTTGCGGCCGTACTCGGTATCCACCGGCTGGATGCTTATACAATTGGACTGCGTAGAACAGTCGCCGCAACCTTCACAGACATCCTGGTTGATATACAGCCGCTTGTCCGGATCGGGGAAAAGGCCGCGTTTGCGGCGGCGACGTTTCTCAGCCGCACAGGTCTGGTCATAGATAATGGCCGAAACACCTTTCTGTTTTTGCATCTCCCGCTGAACAGATTCCAGTTCATCACGGTGATAGACCCTGGTCTGGGGCGGCCAGTGCACGGATGCAGGGTATTTTTCGGGCTCATCGGTGACAACGGCAATCGGTTTGACCCCTTCCCAATAGATCTGGTTGGCCATCATCTCCACCGTAAGCTCACCATCGATTGGCTGCCCTCCGGTCATGGCAACAGCATCGTTATACAATAGCTTGTAAGTGATATTTGCTCCGGCGGCCAGGGCTGAACGTATGGCCAGGAGGCCGGAATGAAAATAAGTCCCGTCCCCCAGATTCTGGAAGGAGTGTTCCAGATCCATAAAGTGGTGCAAACCTACCCAAAGTGAGCCTTCCGCTCCCATTTGCGCCGCGTATTCCGTTTCACGGTCAGGCATCACCAGGGGCACGATGCCATAACAACCCACACCCGTGAACGTCAGACTGCCATCAATGGTTTTGGTGGATGTGTTGTGGGGGCACCCCGAACAGAAGTAGGCGGTGCGAAAAGCATTGACCGGAGGCAATTGTGCAACCTTGCTGCGACGATTTTCAATTTCAGCCACCTTGGCATGCATTTGTGGATAGTTGATATCCAGTACCTTTAACCGGCGTACCAGTACGTCAACCATGAGGTTAACATTGGTTTCGCCGAACTCAGGGACCAGGGTGTTACCTTCATTATCCTTTTTACCGGTGATAACAGGACGCTGCGCCTGGGGTAATGCATAAAGCAGGCGCGTTAACTGATCTTCAATAATCGGGTTTTTGTCTTCCACCACCATTATTTCATCGTGATCGAGACAAAACTCCCTGATGCCTTGCGGCTCCAAGGGCCATGTGACGGCCAATTTGTAGATGCGGATACCCAGGTCAGAAGCCATGGCCGTATCGATGCCCAGCTCATGTAATGCTTCCATCAGGTCAAGATAGGGCTTGCCGGCTGTGACAATGCCTAACTTGCGCTTGGCGCTATCCTGCACCACCTTGTTCAAGCCATTGGCGTGGACAAATGCATCGACAAGGGGCAGCTTGAATTGAACCAGCCGGCGTTCCTGAACGAGGGGCATGAAGTCGTTGTGAACGGCATTGACACCTTCAGGCGGGAAGGTGCATCCTTCCGGTGTGATAATTTCCAGTTTTTCCGAATCGGCCTCGGCAGTGGAAGTCAACTCAATTGTATCGGTCACGCCCTTAAGAGCTACCCAGAGCCCTGAAAACCTTGAAAGCGCCCAGCCGTACAGGCCGTATTCAATATACTCCTGTGTGGAGGAAGGATAAAAAATCGGCACATAGGCGCCCACCAGCATGGGGTCCGATGAGGCAGAGGTAATCGATGACTTGGCGCCGATATCATCCCCCGTAAAAATCAGGGCACCGCCATACCTGGAAGTACCGGTAGTGAAGTTACCCGCTTTGATGGCCTCTATCGCCCGTTCTGTACCCAGCATTTTTCCGTACCACAGGGAAAAAACACCATCGTATTTTTTCTTGTCCGGATAAAAATCCAGCCACTGGGAACCCTTGATGGCTGACGCAGCCAGTTCTTCGTTCACTGCGGGCATAAACCTGATGTGATGTTCCTCCAACAGATCGCCTGCAGACCACAATGCCGTATCATAAGTCCCGATGGGTGATCCCCGATAACCGCTGATAAAGCCTGCCGTATTCAACCCCGCGGCAACGTCACGCCGCCGTTGAATCATGGGCAAACGCGTCATGGCCTGCAGAGTGTTGAGGTAAATCCGTCCTTGAGTTCGGGTATATTTGTCGTTCAGTTGAACAGCTGTTTTAGTCATTGGTTGTTGTCATTGGTTTTTACTCGGTGGATATTCCGGTTACTGGCTCACTTGACAGTAATGTAAACTTCGCCATCTATTACTGTGACGGGATACACCTTGATTGGCTCCGTACAGGGTAAGGCAACAGGTTCGCCAGTGCGGATATCGAACTTGCCATCATGCCATGTGCACTCGATAATGTGTCCTTCCAGGTAACCCTCATCACCCAGTGATGCCTTGCCATGAGTGCAAAAATCATCGCTGACATAAATCTCATCTCCCTGGACACGGTAAACCGCGAGGGCAGACAGGTCTTCACCTTCTACTTCAACCTGTAAAGTATCTTCTTCATCGACGTCCTCAACTGCGCACACGCGCACGAGGCGCGTTTTTGCAGCGGATGTCGTTTTCATGTCGTCGTCAGTCATCAGGTTGCCCTCTCTCACGCATTTCCTGTTTACAGTGACAGGAGTTGCTTTGCATTTTCATGAGTGACCAGCGCACTTTCACTCGCTGACAGGCCAGCCCGGGACAGGAACCCGGGAAGATCTTTCTGCCCAATCTCGGTAGGTCCGTCGGTCCCTGCAACAAAACGACCTGCTCCCAGCCGGCGTACCAGGTAACCCAGATAGTCGGAACTGAATGTCACCGTGTCATAGTAAAACCGTTTGGCATAGTCCAGGGGTCTGATGTCTCCGTTTACTTTCATCACGTCGAACTTGTTCCAGACCATATCGAAACGATCCAGGACCGCGCCGATACCACCGCCTCCGTGGCTGAAAACAAGCTTCAGGCGCGGAAAGCTCCCTAAAATATCAGTCATGATAAAAGAGCCAATTAACGCTGTTGTCTCATGGGGCACACCCAGCACCGGTCCCATAAGCGGAGAACCCAGCAGCCTGTCCAGAGATCCCGGTTTGATCCCATGGATAAACAGGACAAGACCAAGATCTTCCGCTGTTTCAAAAACGGGATAGAAACGCTCATCGGCCAGTGAGCAACCATTGATATGGCTGCCCAGGTGAACGCCCTTCAGACCGTGCTCGGAATGAAGACGTTCCAGTTGTCCAACCGCTTGCTGAGGATCCTGCATCGCAATGCAGCCAAGCCCCTGGAAACGGTCCGGCGCCTTTCGCACCATGTTTCCCACGAATTCATTCATAAAGTCCGTAAGGACTACGGCAGCGTCAGCATCCAGCCAGTAGGAAAGCAACTCAGGCAGGGGCGATAACAACTCCATGTCAATGCCATTATTTCCCATTTGCTCAATGCGTGCGTCCACATCCCAGTAAAAACTCTCGAACTTTCGATATTCCTTGCCATTAATAATCATGCTGGACAGGCTTTCATTAACAGGCGCCATCTCAGGCCAGGCCGGCTCACTCACACCACCGGGCCGGGCAGGATAACTGTCCGGTACAATGTGTGCGTGAAAATCGATGATGGTCATGCCTGGCTTCCCCTGTCCGATGAATTGACTAAGCCTTTAATATAGCGCATGCTATACAAGTTACGCAAGCCATAAAATCGGAATGTCATTATCCGACAATGAGTAAAGTCTTGAATAACGTACGAGTGATAGATATCACCAGGTACGTGGCGGGTCCTATTTGCACAGCCCAGTTGGCTGATCTCGGCGCTGAAGTGATTCACATCGAAAATGTGGGTGGCAGTGAAGACCGCACCCCATTGCCATTTGATCCGGATTATCCCGCCGGTGTTGGCTTCGTACAGTGTAATCGCAATAAAAAAAGCCTTGGTCTCGATCTCGCCTGCCAGGAAGGAAGGGATATACTTTACAGGCTTGTGGAGAATGCCGACATCCTGGTGGCAAATATGCCCGGCAAAGCAATGGCCCGTCTGGGAATTGACTACGACACAATTCAAGGCATCAAGCCGGATATTATCTTTACCCACGTGACTACCTTCGGTAATGAAGGACCATACGCCGACCGTACGGGATTTGATGCCATCGCCCAGGTCATGTCCGGCGCTACCTATCTTTCCGGCTGGCCGGAAGAACCTATGAAGAATGCGGCTGCCTGGGTTGACATGACAACAGGAAACCATGCAGTGACGGGCATTCTTGCTGCGCTTCTTCACCGGCAGAAAACAGGAAACGGACAAAAAGTTGAAGTCAATCTGCTGCAATCGGCCATGTCCATCATCAATTACTTCCTGATCGAGGAAGAGCTCACCGGTATGGGCCGGACCGGAATAGGAAACCGCGCGCCATCAGGCGCCCCCTGTGACCTGATCAAAACCCGGGACGGCGCTTTTTATATTGCCATCCTCGGGCAGCCTATGTTCAAACGCTTCAGTAAAATGATCGGTCAACCTGAACTGTCCGAAGAACCCCGGTTCGCCACGGATGAACTGCGGGCAGACAATGGTGTTGAACTCAGCGGGCTGGCCGCCGGCTGGGCGGCAGATAAATCGACTGACGAGTGTCTGGACATACTGGCTGAGTTTCGAATTCCGGCAGGGCCGATGTTGAGTCCGCGCCAGGCCCTGGACGACCCCCATGTTCAATCAGCCGGATTCCTGCACAAGGTAAATGTGCCGGGCATTAAAAAACCCGTGCCTTATATCATGCCGCCTTACCGACTCAGCGACGCACCTGCAACCATTGAAAACGGACCGCCGCTTCCGGGCGAGCATACAGACGAAATACTGGCAGAGCTGGGATACTCGGGCGAAGAAATCGCCGGCTTACGGGACCGGGCTGTCGTTTAGCGGTAATAATTTTATTAAGTCTCACACAAGGAAAATCACCAATGAGCTTACAAAATAAGGTGATAATCATAACCTGGAGTAGACCGTCTCCAGGGAAACTCTGAGACTTAATCTCAGAGATTCCCTAGATGATAATTGTCATCTGCCCCGCATCGTTGAGGCTGTTAAGGTCCAGGGCAATGCGTTTACTCTTGATCCTGATGTCGGTCCCCTCCCGCACCAGCACATAACGCATCTCACCCATAAAATTCGTGGTTTTATCGTTGCCGGTGCGGTATACCACGACATTCGCCCGGACCCTGGTTTCATTACCCCGGGTACCGGCAATTCGAACATTGGTGTACAGGTGTCGCGTTTTGGAGTGTGGATACTCACAGTGTGCGGCGCGCTTCATCAGGCGAACAGCCCTTGCGTCAATCCGGCTTTTCTTATCGGCAAGCACGAACAGCGACCTGGCTGGATCGGCATTAAAAGGATCTTCACAGTCAGTTGATGCGACTTCATAACTGCTGTCATCTGTATATAGCTCTTTCCACTCCAGCAAACGCCAGTCATCCAGAAGCTCAGCTTCGTAGTAAAGGAAGTCTTCTGCTTCCTGGCGTGTAATCATATGATTCTGCGACATAATTTACTCCTGATGGCTTATATCTGCTGTTCCAGGCTCACAGCGCCGCGCATCAGCATGTCCCATTGTGTCCAGTATCCCTGCATATGGGTCTCGTCGTCCGTCATGCCGGATGCAACACGCAGGTCGTCGACACCCTGCATACCCTTGGATAATTCGGTCCACTCTGTCGGGCAGGCAGTTATGGATTTCTGGGCGCTGTTCAACATTGAACCATCGTCCGGGGACCCAAACCCGGAAGGGCCCAGGAAGGACACAAAATTGTCCAGCCGAATTTCCTTCAATTCATCGGATTCTTCCTTTGGCGCTAGGCACCAGGCATTGACTTTCATGGCTGTAGGCGAAACCGGCTCGATAACCCGTATGGTCAGGGCTAATATGTCGTTGATAACGAGATTGGGAAATATCACCGAGTTTTTTTGCATATCGCAAATGTAGTCGGCCCTTTCCTGACCAAGCTGATCGGTCAACCGTTGCCTGTTGGCGCCGATCTCCTTCTTTATGTCCGGGCCCCATTCCTCGATCCAGTAACCGACGGGACGTCCGGTCGGCACATTAGATGACAACAGGAAATGTCCGTTGCCCATAGCATACGCCCCGCCCTTCTCCTGGAAGTTGGCCATCTTTGCGAAGACCCCGGATTCCTTGGTGCCGCTGTACTTATCGGCAAGAAACTCAAGATAGGTCTGGTGTACGGGACCAAGGTGATAACCGTCCGCGCTGTTTTCTATCAGGAATTTGTAATTTGCATTGATCGAATAGGCGTGCTCACCCGGCAATATGATCATTTCTTCCGCCGACTGGGCATTTATCGAGTCCAGCAAGTCTCTGACCTGTTCACCAAGGAAATCGTAGAGCGATATGGCATTGTCGTTAAAGTTTACGAAGTTGAGGCCACCGTATTCCTCTACTCGCACACGGGGCAGGTCCAGGTGCCCATCTGCGTTGATATCTTCCGGATAGCCTGTCTCGGTATTCATCGATTTCAGCTTTCCTTCCGTATCGTATACCCACCCGTGATATCGACAGGAGTGTACCTTACTATTACCTTTTCTATCCCAGCAGACAGCCGCGCCACGATGGGTACAGGTGTTGTAGAAGGCCACCAGTTCCCCCTTCCGGCTGTGCTGGAATATCAGGTTTCGTCCCATGACCGTGCGGGTCAGGAAATCGCCCTTATTGGGAATTTCGGAGCGGTGCCCCAGATACAACCAGCATTTGTCGAATATCAGCGCCTTCTCCATTTCAAACACTTCCTGGCTGTAATATGCTTCCCTGTTGATACGGAAGGTCCTGCAGTCTTTGTCAACCTCTATCAGCGATTCTTGAATGGCTTTGGTATTCACGGTTTGATTACCTTCTTTTCGATTTATTCATCTGGACCGGCTGTGACTATATTTCCCGACTTTCCAAAAGCTTCATGGGGCCTGGCTCCCCAGAGATCATAATCCTCCGGGGCAGGGGACATATAGCGGGCGCGCCGGTAATTTTGCTCGGGAAACTGTTCCATACCCTGCGAATATTCCCAGGACATCCCATCAGGATCATGTATATAAGTGTGGACACTACCCGACGTGGGGTGTCGCCCGATACCAAAGCCAACGGTAATCCCGCTGTTCTTGGCTCGATTGTAGAATCGACCTATGTCATCGATTGTCTTGACCTTCCAGGCCACATGGTTAAAACCGGGCGGACCGCCGAATGTGGGCAAGAACGCAAACGTATGGTGGTGCGGTATGGGGTACGCCCGGACCAGCGTGCCGATGTAATCACCCAGGATATCCGATACGACAAACCCCATGTTCTCCACCGCGAATTCGGTACTGGCCTTCACGTCCGGGACGTTTACAGCCGAATGAAGAAAACCCTCAAACTCGGTACCCCGGATAGGCAATGGTGAGGAAATCTTCAACATATCGGAATAATATTCGAAGTAAATGCCCGCAGTGGGTTCCCGTACGCGAAAGACCGGATTAAGGCCCAGGCCCAGCACCTGGCTTTCTTCCTTCGAAAGCCATTTTGGTTTGAGCCCGATACTTTCATAATGACGATAGGCCTTTTGCACATCCTCCTCAGATTCCATTTCCCAGGCATGTCGAACAAAACCGGGTTGGTCATTCTGGTGCAGCACGACATCGTGGTGTTGTGGCCCGCTGCGAAAAAAACGCTCTCCACCCGGTCCTTCTCCCGCGGGACTTATCCAGAATATATTGGTAAGAAATTCGCTGGTTCGATCCAGGTCCGTGACATTAAGTACCGTATAACCCGGTTTACCGTATCTGAAATCTACCGTCATGGTTTTGCCCTCTTAATTGGTTTAAGTCACATTTTGTTCAATAAGGTCTTTCATTACAGCGATTTTGCGATGGATATTTTGCCGATCTCGGTCGTACCGGCGTAAATAGTCTGCAACCGTGCATTGGTATAGATGCGCGATATGGTGTACTCGTCCATATAACCGGCGCCCCCATGTAACTGCAGGCACTCATTGGCCACTCGCTGTTCCATCTCACAGATCCAGGTTTTTGCCATGGTAGCAATGTTTAAATCAAGTTCTGAATTGGCATAACGCACCAGGCAGGCGTCTAAAAAATCGCGGCCGACCGTAAGATCGGTCTTCATTTCCGCCAGCTTGAACTGAGTATTCTGAAATTCGAAAACCGTTTTACCAAATGCTTTTCGGTTCTTTACAAAATCCAGTGTCAGGTCGAATGCCAGTTCTGCGGCCGCCAGAGACCTTGCTGCAAGTTGTATACGATCCAGAGCGAATGTAGACAACAGGACTTTGAATGCACCATTTTCCCTGCCAAGCATGTCATCCGCACTCACGCGCACATCATCGAGGAAAATCTCGCCCACGGGATAGAGGGCGGCCCCCATTAATTTCAACGGCCGGATATCAACGCCCCTGGTACGTGTATCAACCAGGAAAATACTCATATCATGTGGGCCAGTGGCTGCCTCCGTCTTCACCACCACATAGAGCAAATCAGCAATCGGCGCATTACTGATATAAGTTTTATTGCCATTGATCACAAACTCATCGCCGTCTCGTCGCGCTGTGGCAGTAATGCCCGACACGTCGCTACCCGCCCCCGGCTCAGTTAAACCGAGTGCCTGAATCGCATCACCGGACAGTATCCTGGGGCACCACTCGGCCTTCTGTTCATGTGTACCGAAATGTACCAGCAGATGCGAAGCAATATCGCTGGTGAACGATGCGCCTAAAATCGCGCCACAGGGGTAGTGTCCCAGTTCCTCGGACAGAATGATGTTAAAGAGGTCATCTCCGCCAGGCCCGCCATACTCTTCCGGGATACATATACCGAGTAGTCCTGCATCGGCAGCTTTGTTCCATATGTCCCTGTCAACACTCCCCTGCTCCTCCCAGGATTTCAATCTGGGCTCCATCTCTTTTTCGATGAACTTCCTGACGGTATCGCGAAAAATATTATGCTCGTGAGTGAAGATAGAGTTCATTTTATATCCCCGCATTTAACAATAGATGCAGTTCACGATATTATGTAGCATTTGCTATATTAAATCAACACCCGTGAGGCGCCGATATCAGCACAGCAGGGATTTTCAGCCCGTGAAAAACGTGAAGACAGGAATAAAAATGCAGATTTAATCCGGAAAGCTATTCCCTGAGGACTGTGCTCACAATATAGTCAAGAAAAGCTTCCCTTTCCCGTTTGGAATCGGCTTTTCGCCGAAATGGATAATCGGTTAGTTGTCTTTTAGCCGGGCTCATCAATACGAAACCAAGAATCCCGCTCATGAGAATGATCGGCGCAGGCCCGTCGCCACCGGCTGGACGGATCTCATTCATTAAATCGGCCAGCGCCCTGTGAACTGGTTTCATGGAGACACCAACCAGAAATTTATGGTTGACCGCGCTTGGGTCGAGCATGTTGCGTACCGCGATATGCCGAAAATTAACGTCCCTCAACAACGCATCGTACATTTCGGCGACGAAGGAGCGTAGTCTTTCTTCAGGATCGCCCTTGCCTTCCAATGCGTTGAGCAGGCGCTCACGTAATGCGCCGTAGATCTCGGCTTCGACCTCGCGGTACAATTTTTCCTTATCGCCAAAATAGTGATACAGGGTTGGCATGGACAGGTTTGTCGCGGATGAGATATCGCGAACTGTTACACGGTCAAAGCCTTCCTTGGCAAACAATCGGGTAGCTTCTTTAAGAATATAATCCCGTGTACTCAATCCGCCACTGTGCTTTTGCCTGGCTTTTGCGGTTCTACGCTTACCGCCCTTGATTTTTTTTGCATTTGTTTTGTTTGATGTCTTAGTCATGTTTATCTTATGTATGCAACGTTCAACTACAACACTGCCCTCCTTCGGTGATTATCAGAATTGTTCGGACACAAGCCGACTAGATATTACGAATAATCTATGTCAATCAAACCACCTATTATATAGCAAGTTATGTGATATAGAAGACTTCACTCAGATACCGGCAGCCGCGAATCCATTCGAGATGACTATCCTGTCCCGCTCCCTGACTCTGGCTTGAAAAGATACCCCCCCTTCGTTCATCCAACCCTGTACCTGCAAGGTTTCTCCCGGCAGTACCGGAGCACTGAAGCGCAAATCCAGTGATTTCATACGCGCGCTATCATAACCGAATGCCCTGCGTAATAATGAGTAACCACAAATGCCATAAGTACATAAGCCATGAAGAATAGGAACATCAAAACCGGCTTTCCTGGCAATGTCCGGATCGGCGTGGATTGGGTTTCTGTCTCCATTCAAGCGATAAAGCAACGCCGCCCGTTTGTCGATCGGCAATTCATCATTGAAATCGGGGGCCCTGTCCGGCACGTTTGCAAGCGGTGCCGGCGCTTCACCGAAACTGCCTGAACCTCCATCACCTCGCAGGAACAGGGTTGATGAAACCGTACAAAGGTGATCGCCGGTTCCATTATCCGAGAGTATCTTGTCAAAGTAGACCAGCGCCCCTTTGTCCTCGCCTTTATCAACCACTGCCCTGATACGGTATTCGCCGCGTAACTCGCCTGACGGCGGCAGGGGCCGGGTGTATCGTGCCCGCTGTTCACCATGGAGCAGCTTTACGAAATTCACTTCAAATTTTTTATCGGCAATCCATGCGCCCGGATGCGCCAATACCGCGGTCACACTCGGAATCACCCGCAGGTTCTTCTCGTATACAAACGGCAACTCATTCTCATCAAGGGGATCGTCACAGACACCCAGGCTGAGTGCATACAGCATCACATCACGGTCAGTATAAGGGGTTACGGTAGTCTCAAATACATGGTCACGCAAAGCGTTCAGGTTCATCGGGCTTTCAATCCTCGGAGATGACTTTATTCAGTATGACCTCGGCAAGTCCAGTTCCTTTTCAGCAATGAAGGACAGGATAAGCTGTTCCGATACGGGTGTGAGCCGTTGCAGCACTGCCTCCCGCAGCAAACGCTCAACCTGATATTCCTTTGCATAACCCATACCACCGTGGGTCAGAACGGCCTGTGTTGCGGTGTCAAATGCAGCGCGACCACCCAGGAACTTGGCGGCATTGGCATAGGCCCCGCAGGACTTGCCGGAGTCGTAGAGATTGGCCGCCTTCAGCATCATCATCCTGGCGGCCTCAATTTGACACCAGTTTTCCGCGAGCGGGTGCTGTATGCCCTGGTTCTGCCCTATGACTCGGCCGAATACCTCACGTTCCTGCGCGTAACGCGACGCCCGACGCAGCGCATCCTCGGCAATACCGACCGCCCCCGCAGCCACAATAATTCGTTCGGGGTTCAGGCTGTGCAGGAGGTAATAAAACCCCTTGCCCTCATCGCCGATCCGATCTTCCTCCGGTATAAACAGGTCCTCGATGAAAATCGCGTTGGAATCCACTGCGCACCGGCCCATCTTCGGGATCCGCTGGACCTCGATTTTCTCTCGATTTAGCCTGGTGAAAAATATCGTCATTCCATCGGTAGGCTTGGTACATTCCGCCAGCGGCGTGGTTCGGGTGAGCAGCAGGATGTTATCGGCTTCCTGCGCCGTTGAAGTCCATAGCTTACTGCCATTGACCACGTAGCCGCCGTCTACTCTCCCGGCAAATGTCGTGATGGCTGTGGTGTTCAGGCCCGCATTGGCTTCTGTGACACCAAAACAGGTCTTTTCAGATCCACTGATAAGGGGCGCCAGCATGCGTTCCTTCTGCTCCGGGGTCCCAAGGACGACGATGGGATGTGGTGCGAAGAGGTTGATCTGCAGGGTGGACATGGCGGCAGCACCACCTCCCCCTTTGGCCACGGCATTCATCATCAATGCTGCTTCTGTTACCCCAAGTCCCGACCCCCCGAGTTCTTCAGGCATGGTAATGCCCAGCCAACCTCCTTCTGCCATGGCACGGTGAAATTCATGGGGAAATTCGGCCTTTGTGTCTTTCTCGGTCCAGTATTCATCATCGAAATCACTACAAACTTTGGCGACGGCATCCTGAATAGCGAGATGTTCTTCAGTCAAATCAACATCCATAGTATTCCCCGGGGCCACAAACTCATTTGGAAAAAATGTCCCTGCTGATAATCTCCTTCATGATTTCAGTGGAACCACCGGCTATTCGTCGAACTCGACTATCGATAAAAAGACGGCCAATAGGGTATTCAAGGGTATAACCGTATCCACCATGGAGCTGGAGACACTGGTCCGCGGTTCTACCTAACAATTCGGTCGACAGCATCTTGGCCTTGGCGGCGTCAACGGCATTCAATTCATTGACGTTCGCTAACTCCAGGCACCTGTCGATGAATACACGCAGGGCGGAGATTTCGGCTTCCAACTGGGCAAGCACAAAGCGCGTGTTTTGGAAATCGGCCACCACCGTACCAAATGCCTTTCTTTCCCTGGTATAGTCCACCGTCCATTTGATCGCCGCCTCAGCCATGGTAATTGCAGAGCAGGCGATGGTGATACGCTCATGGGCAAGGTTTGCGATGGCGATCCTGAACCCTTCATTTTCATTACCTATCAGGTTCTCAGCCGGCACTCGCACATCCTGGAAGAACAATTCAGAGGTGTCCTGCGCCTTGAGTCCGATCTTTTCTATGTTCTGGCCACGGGCGAAACCTTCCCGGCTGGTCTCAACGATAATGAAGCTCATGCCCCTGGCGCCGGCTGCAGGGTCGGTTTTACAAGCAAGAATAACTATATCTGCGAGCTGTCCATTGGAAATCCAGGTTTTCTGGCCATTAATTACATAGTGTTCCCCGTCGCGAACGGCGCGGGTTTTGATTGCTTTAAGATCGCTGCCCGCATCGGGTTCGGAAAGCCCTATCGCAGCGATCACCTCACCTGATACCATCCTGGGCAGCCAATTTTTCTTTTGTTGTTCATTACCGAACCGGGTGATATACACGGCAGCCATATCAGAGTGGACGGCAAACCCGGGGCCTGTGGCAAGCGCCTCGGCAAGTTCTTCGTGGAGAACCACGTTAAAGAGGAAATCAGCGCCGGGCCCGCCGTACTCTTCTTCAACATTGCTGCAGAGCAACCCAGCCTCACCGGCCTTCAGCCACAGCTCCCGCGGCACAACACCATCCTTGTCCCATTGATCATGGTAGGGGGTGATTTCAACTTCTATAAACCGGCGAACTGCATCACGAAAAATTTCATGCTCCTCGTTAAATATCGTTCTGCGTATCATATTTTTCCGTAAGCATCATGTTCAACATCAACCTGGAATCCTATCCGGGTTTATCGAAAAGGCAAATCCGACGATCGCCGGCGGGACCCGAGGCCGTTACCTCGCCACATTAATATAGCATATGCTATATTTATTTCAAGAACTGCTTCCTGTACGATTGCTGTAGCTTGAAACGCTGAACTAATATAGCGTATGCTATATTGAATTGGAAATTACGGTGTCTGCCTGGTTACCGGGGAATCAACTATGAGTTCATCAGGAATTACCGGCTTTGGGGCCTACATTCCCCGCCTTCGCATCCAACGCAGCTTGATCGCGGATGCTCACGCCTGGATGGCGCCATCACTGCGTGGCGCAGCAAAAGGTGAACGGGCCTTTTGCAGTTGGGACGAGGATGCGATCACCATGGCCGTTGAGGCAGGACGTGACTGCCTGAGCGGCATTGGCGTCGAATCAATAGAGAGCGTTGCCCTGGTCTCAACTACCCTGCCCTTCGCCGATTTGCAGAACAGTGCAGTCGTGTCCAGCGCACTGCAATTGAAAGCCAGCACTGAAAGTATGGACATTGCCGGTTCCCAGCGGGGCGGCACCTCCGGGCTTTTCCGGGCACTGCAATCGGAAAAGTCCTGCCTTATCATTGGATCGGAACGTCCCGTGGCCAAACCGGCCAGCGCTCAGGAACTGGCCTTTGGCGCAGGCGCGGCAGCAATCACCACCGGCAGTAAGGACGTGATTGCCGGGTACCTGGCCGGCGCTACCGTGACAGCCAATTTTGTCGACCATTTTCGCGCCGCGGAGGAAAAGTATAACTATTACTGGGAAGATCGATGGGTCCGTGACGAAGCAATCCTCAAACTGGTACCGAAAGCGGCTGCCTCCGCACTTGACCAGGCCGGTATCAGCGTACGAGAGCTGGATCATCTGATCATGCCGCCGGTTCAACGAAACGCGGCCCAGGCGGTTGCGCGAAAACTGGGATTCGAGGGTAAACTGGCGGATGAACTGAAACAGAATTGCGGTTACACCGGTGCCGCGCACCCACTGTTAATGCTGGCCGGCGTACTTGAAGAGGCCGGAGCCGGGGAATACATACTGCTCATCGGGTTTGGCCAGGGTGTTGATGCCATTCTGCTGCGAACAACCGAACACCTGGCTGCGCATCAACCGATACGGGGAGTCAAGGGCAGCCTGGCTGACAAACTGGACACTTATGATTACCTGCGCATGCTTTCATTCTACCAGGGGATAGAGCTGGACTGGGGTATGCGCTCAGAAAAGAACTCCAAAACCATGTTGTCCGCCCAGTATCGAACCCTGAACCAGACAGCCGGTTTTAATGCGGGACGTTGCGCACAATGTAATACCATACAGTTTCCACAACTACAGTACTGCGTTAATGACAGATGCCGGGCGCCGTCAGAACAATTTGAAAATGTCTCCCTGGTAGACGAACCCTGCAAGGTATTCACGTTCACCAATGACTGGCTCTCCTATCATCCTGCCCCACCCCTTAATGTTGGCTTTATCCAGTTTGACAATGGCGCGCGGGTGTCAATGGAAATGGTCGATGCAGGCCCCGGTGGACTTGCCGTTGGCGTGCCCATGCGTATCGTTTTCAGGATCAAGGAAATTGACTGGCAACGGTGTTATCGCAGATATTTCTGGAAAGCCACCCCCGCATTGATAAAAGAGGACTGAACATGGCATCCGGCATCAAAGATAAAGTAGCAATACTGGGCATGGGTTGTTCGCAATTCGGCGAACGCTGGGACAAAGACTCACCCGATTTGATGGCGGAAGCCTTTGATGAAGCGCTGCTGGATGCCGGTGTGGAGCGTAATCAGATCGATGCGGCGTGGTACGGTTGTTGCACCGACGCGGTCAACGTTGGGAATTCGGCGATACCTGCATCCACTGCCTTACGGCTTGACGGTATCCCGGTAAGCCGTATGGAAAATATGTGCGCCACAGGAACGGAAGCGCTACGCGGCGCAACTTATGCCGTTGCTGCCGGCGCCGCTGACATCGCGCTCGCCATCGGCGCGGAGAAATTGAAGGACACCGGTTACGGCGGGCTACCACCCGTATTCAAGGGTAACTTCAACGAACTGTGGTTACCACTGGGGTCCGCCCCGGCGGGATTTGCCCAACTCGCACACGGTTACGAACATAAACATGGCGTATCCCGGGAAGATATCAAGCAGGCCATGGCCCATATCTCCTGGAAAAGCCATCAGAATGGTACTCTCAGCCCCAAGGCGCACCTGCGTAAGGCCGTGTCCATGGAGACCATTCTCAACGCTCCCATGATATCCGATCCCATCGGGCTGTTTGATTGCTGCGGTGTATCGGATGGGGCCGCATGCGCCATTGTCACGACCCCGGAAATCGCACGCTCCCTGGGTAAGTCAGACCTGGTATCCATCAAGGCCCTGCAGCTTTCCATCAGCTCCGGTATGGAATCCACAACCAATAGCTGGGATGGCAGCCATGTCCGAAATACCAGAATTGCCGCCCGGCGCGCCTACCGGGAGGCCGGGATCGACAAGCCCCGGGAAGAACTCAGCCTGATTGAGGTGCATGACTGTTTTTCCATTACCGAGTTGGTTACCATGGAAGACCTTTTCCTGTCCGAAGAGGGACAGGCAACCAGAGATGTGATGGATGGGTTTTATGATCGCGACGGCGGAGTGCCGTGCCAGACAGATGGAGGGCTCAAGTGCTTTGGTCATCCTATCGGGGCATCCGGTCTGCGCATGGCCTACGAGATCTACTCTCAGTTGCTGGACCGCGCCGGAGAACGACAACTGGATAGCCCCAGCATTGGCCTGGCACACAATCTCGGCGGCGTTCCATACCTGAGCATTTCAGCAATTTCTATTCTCGGATTAATGTGATTTCGCTAAAATGATCCGTAAAATACCACTTCAGGATGTACCCGATTTAGTCGGTCAGGAAATTGGCGTTTCAGAATGGGAGACAATAACCCAGGATATGATTAACGCGTTTGCGGACGTCAGCGGTGATCACACCTGGATTCACGTGGATGTTGAGAGGGCAAAGCGCGAGCTTGGAGGGACTGTTGGTCACGGTTTTCTGACGCTGTCCCTGGTTCCGGCACACTGGCTCAGCATCGCTGAGATAACAGGGTGGGATTACGGCTACATGTATGGGCTGGACAAGACCCGGTGGTTGCATCCCGTAACCAGTGGTACCCGCGTACGCTTACGCGCCACCATGCTTGAACCGGAGGATCGAAAAGGCGGCACCATCGTCAGTATTAACTGCGTGATTGAAATTGAGGGGGCAGATAAACCCGCCCTGGTGACTGACTGGAGAGAAATTTTTTATACACATTCCGGTGATGACAGGGGCTAAGTCATGCATCCACGCCACTGGTCAGCAGTCTACCCCGACAAACCTGCTGTAATCGCTGTCACTGCCGGTGAAACTATCAGCTATAAAAAGCTGAATGACCGGTCTGTTCAATGTGCCAACCTGTTGCGTCAGGCAGGGTTAAAGCCGGGGGACCACATGGCAGTGATCATGGAAAATCATCCCCGATTTTTTGAAATCAGCTGGGCGGCGCAACGGAGCGGACTTTATTTCACCGCTATTTCCTGGCGCTTCAAACCTGAAGAAGTGGCGTATATCCTCGAACACTGTGGCGCCAGGGTATTGTTTTCATCCACACAACAGAGGGAGCTTTGCCGACGGTTGGGCAAGACCACTCGAGGACTCTCCTGTTTTATGGCGGGTGGGGAAATGGAAGGCTTTGAAAATTACGAGTCTGCCATAGCAGGGCAACCAACTACGCCGTCCGGGAAGGAAACCCGGGGAGTGGATATGCTGTACTCTTCGGGGTCAACCGGAAGACCCAAGGCAATCAAAATTCCGATCGAGGATGCTGCCATCGATGAACCGGCCGCGCTTTATGCGTTCTTCGGCCGGCGCTATCAATGGAATGAACAGACGAAATATCTCATGTCTGCACCGCTCTACCACTCCGGGCCGTTGCGTTTTTCCATGGCGCAACATTATTTCGGCGGCACCGTCGTAATGACTGAAAGGTTTGAGGCAGAACAAGACCTGGCCTTGATTGAACAATATCGGATCACCCATGCCCACTGGGTTCCGACCATGATGGTAAGGCTCCTGAAATTGCCTGATGCGGTGCGCAAGGCTTTTGACATCAGTTCACTTGAATTTGTCATGAGCGGCGCCGCCCCGGTTTCAGTGGAAACCAAACAAGCCATGATCGACTGGTTAGGGCCCATCCTTGAAGAAGCCTACGGGGGTACGGAAGGTAATGGTGCGACCATGCTTAATTCAGAGGAGTGGCTGCAACACCCGGGTTCAGTGGGCAAGGCCGTGGGTTGTAGAGTACATGTTGTCGACGACGATGGTAACGAATTACCCGCCGGCCAGGTAGGTACAATTTATTTTGATGGACCTGAATTTGAATATTACAAGGACCCGGAACAAACCAGGGAAGCCTATAACGACAGGGGTTGGAGTACCCTTGGAGATATTGGCTACTTGGATAAGGATGGCTACCTTTACCTCACAGACCGTAAAACCGACGTCGCCATTATCAACGGTGTCAATGTTTATCCTCTCGAAGCAGAACAGTTACTGATCAATCACCCCAAGGTAATTGATGCCGCTGTTTTCGGCTTGCCGGATGGTGACAGTGGTGAGCGCCTTCACGCCGTTGTTCAACCCGCCGGGAGGAGTCTTCCGGGTAAGGCGCTCTCGGTTGAATTGATTGACTATTGCCGGGCAAGAATCGCCGCAATCAAATGTCCTCATACGATTGATTTTCGCTCCCGGATCCCCCGCCACGAGACGGGAAAACTGTATAAACGCCTGCTGAAAGAAGAATATTTACGATGAGGACACTCGAAGATTATGCCTGCTTCAACCTACGACCGTTTACATGGCTATTACCTGGAAGACCTCAGTGTCGGTATGAGTGATGACTTTACAAAAACAATTACCGAATCTGACATTCTGATCTATGCAGGTGTTTCAGGCGACAACAACCCCCTGCACCTCGATGAAGAGTTTGCATCGCAAACGAGATTCAAAGGCAGAATATCACACGGAATGCTGACAACAAGCCTCTGGTCAACCATTGTTGGTACAAAACTGCCCGGGCCGGGTTGTGCCTATATGAGGCAGGACATGAAGTTCCTGAAACCGGTGCGTATTGGCGATTCGGTCACTGCAACCATGACAGTAGTCGAGGTAAACGTTGAAAAACAGCAAGTGACCCTGGATGCCGAATGCCTTGTCGAGGGCGAACTTGTGGCGACCGGCCGCGGTCTTGTCTGGGTGCCCAAAAAGCAGGCAAGCGCCCCAAACGCATAAACGTCAGGTGTCGCGTCAGGTTGCGACCCTGGTGTAATCCTGGTTTTGTATCGCCTTGACCGTGTACCGCCATATGATGCCGATCCACAAAAAGAAAAAGAATGCGACGAGCCAGAATCCAATCAGGCCATTCCAGGCGAAAGGGCCGCTATGAAAAAACGGCAACAGCACACCTGGAAGGAAAAGGACCGCGACCCAGAAATTAACAAACCCGAGCCAGCGGGGAAAGAGGGTTTTGTCACTCTTGTCACCAAGAATACATAAGCCGATCGCTACGACCTGAATAGCCAGCGGCGGATAGGCGCCAATAAACATCAGCCATGCCAAATCGTTAAAAATCTGGATGTTTTGAGCCGACATATCCGGCCGGTAGGCAGCGGCAAGCACAAAATACCCTGTGAAGAGCACCGTTAATACTGCGCCTGAGGCTGACGCCATTTGTACGCGTGATAATATGGGATCTTCATATCCTTCTATTCGTCTCATTTGACCAGCGATTGCAGCAGAAAGTGACCAGAAGAATACACCGCTGAAAACACAAAGGCTGATACCAATGCGAATATATTGTCTGTCGGCGGAATACATCGCCTGAATCGCTTCAGCATTGAGCCCCGGTTCAATGGGAGGGAACCAACCAGGAATAAAAAACCACCCTGCACCAAGTAAGACAGCGAAGACAAGTCCGCTGTGCGCACAGATCAGCTGATTACGTTTATTCATTTTATTTATCCTTACGGTTTTGGCCCAGATGACATTTTGCCATTGATATATAGCATGTGCTATTATAGCATACGCTATAATATAATACAGCGCACTTTCATTCATCCATTACCGGTATATGTCGTCAATCGCATCTGACACACGGTTAAATCAACCAGACGGGGGAATTCACCGCACTCCGGGCGAAATCGGAATCTGGGTGTTCATCTTTGGCGATTTACTGGTTTTTTCACTATTTTTCGCCGTATTTCTGTTTTACAGGCGTGTTGACGTTGAGTTGTTCAACGCTTCCCAGGCGCAGCTCAACCAGGTATTTGGCCTGATCAATACGGTTCTGCTTTTGAGCAGTTCCTGGCTGGTGGCAACCGCAGTGCATAGCGCCCGCTCAGGAGTCGAAAAGACGCCTCCGGTCATGCTCCTGATGGCGCTTGGATGCGGCGTGGTTTTTATCATTAACAAGGCCTTTGAGTACGGTGAAAAAATACAGGCGGGCATTACTGTCAATACCAACGATTTTTTTATGTATTTCTTTATTTTCACCGGTGTCCATGCCTTTCACGTGCTGATCGGAATCGGAGTACTGGCCTATCTGACCAACTATAGCTGGTCACGACGCGGCTCGATGTCAACATCGGACCTGCAGAATCTTGAGAGCGGCGGCATTTTCTGGCACCTGGTTGACCTGCTGTGGATTATCCTGTTTGCCTTGCTGTACCTGGTGAATTGACACCATGAGAACACTGATCGCAACTCGAATTTCCTTAATTCTTGCCCTGCTTGTCGGCGCCACATTGCTGTCCTGGTTTCTGGACCAGGGACAGGGGTCGAGTAGTTCTCAATACGCCAGTATTGCTATCCTTATCATTGCTTTTGTCAAAGTCCGCTTCGTGATTACGGAATTCATGGAGGCCAGGATCGCGCCATTACCCCTCAAATTACTTGCCGACGGCTGGTGCGTGTCAGTTTGCACCCTGTTAATCGCACTGTTACTCATTGCAGCCTGACCCTTGATTTCTACCGAAAAGCCCTCAACGGAGGCCAATGGCAACAACCGGCGTACTAGACATCAAAACCAATACAAAGGGTATCCGGACGATCACCATGAACCGTCCCGAGGTGCACAACGCTTTCGACGATAACCAGGTACAGCGCCTGATCCAGGCTTTTGAGACTGCTGCAACGGATAATAATGTTCGGGTAGTGGTGCTGGCCGGCGCCGGCAAGAGCTTTTCTGCAGGAGGCGATATCGACTATATGCGCCGCATGGGAGAAAACAGTTACGAGCAAAATCTCGCAGACGGCGGTCAGCTGGCGCAACTGATGAAGTCCCTGAATAACCTGCCTAAGCCTACCATTGCCCGGGTTCAGGGCGCAACCATGGGCGGCGGTGTCGGCCTGGTGTGCTGCTGCGACTACGCGATCGGCTCCCCTCGCGCCAGGTTTGCAACCAGTGAGGTAAAACTGGGTGTTCTTCCCGCTACTATCGCTCCCTACGTGGTTGCCACGATTGGCGAGAAGGCCGCGCGGCGTATGTTCATGAGCGGGCAGCCCGTGTCGGGCGAGCAAGCCGTGGCCCTGGGCATCTTGAGCGACGTGGTTCCTGAAGAGAAACTGGACAGCGCCGTGGAGGCGCTGGCGGATACCCTGGTGAAAAACGGTCCCGATGCCGTGCGCCTGGCCAAGCAACTGACCTTTGATGTGTCCCACCGCCCGGTTTCCGAAGAGCTGATCGCCGCTACCGTGCGGCTGATTGCCGATGTACGTGATTCCGATGAGGGTCGGGAGGGTCTCAATGCCTTCCTGCAAAAACGCCCACCCAACTGGACTGAAGAGTAAACGATGACTAACAACAGGATTGTCCGCGTAGCCAACGCCCAGGGCTTCTGGGGAGACAGCTTGCTGGGTCCGATCCGCCTGGTGGAAGAAGGCCCGGTTGACTATCTCACCTTCGACTACCTGGCCGAGATCACCATGAGCATCATGCAAAAGCAAAAGATGCGCAAACCTGAAACCGGTTACGCCCTGGACTTCATCCTCATGCTCCAGAAAATTCTGCCCGCCTGTAAGGAAAAAGGCATCAAAATCATAGCAAACGCCGGCGGTGTCAACCCGAAGGCCTGTCTGGCAGCCAGCAAAAAGGTTTTTGGAGACCTGGGCATTACCGGCATGAAAATAGCGATAGTTGAAGGCGATGACATTATGGATCGCCTTGATGAGATTACGGCCGGCAATGAGAATCTGCAGAACATGGAAACTGGCGAGGATATCTCGACCATCCGTGACAAGATCACCAGCGCCAACGTCTACATCGGCGCCGGACCGATTGTTGAAGCACTGCAGGCCGGTGCGGATATTGTGATTACCGGTCGCGCCAGTGACCCCTCCGTGGTGGTGGCCCCCCTTGTATACGAATTCGGCTGGTCCATGGAAGATTACGATAAAATTGCCTCTGCCACGGTCATGGGTCACATTGTCGAGTGTGGACCTCAATGTACCGGCGGTAATTACGCGGGCTGGCGTCAGGTTAAAGACTTTGCCCGCATCGGTTATCCTGTCGCCGAAGCCAGTGCGGACGGCAGCTTCGTGATTACCAAGCATGACAACACCGGTGGCCTTGTAACTGTGGAAACCGTCACCTCGCAGATACTCTACGAACTGGGTGATCCAAAAAATTATCTGGGGCCTGACTGTGTTGCCGATTTCACCACGATTAATATCAGCCAGCAGGGTGAAAACCGTGTTGCCTTCTCCGGTATCAGGGGCGGTCCGCCCACACCAACCTACAAGGTGTCTGTTTCTCACTCCAAAGGTTACAAAATCCTCGGCACCCTTTGCATTGCGGGACCTGATGCAGTGGAAAAAGCCAATATCATTGCCGACATGATATTCCAGCGTATGGAAATGTACGGCTACCGCATTCCTGAGGAGGATCGCTTCGTCGAATTGTTTGGCACGAACGTATTATATAAAGGAATGGTTGAAAACAATGACCAGCCTCTTGAGCTGTTGTTACGTATTGGCGCAAAAGGCGATGACCCCAAGGCGCTCAATACGCTGGGTACGGAAATCGCACCGGCTGTCACATCTGGTCCTCCCGGCGTGACCGGCATAGCGGCCGGCCGTCCCAGGGCCACCGAAGTGATAGGGTACTGGCCGGCATTGATCGACAAGTCCCTCATCAATACCAGCTTTGTAGTTGAGGAAGTTTAAGATGGCAAAAATACAACTGTTTGAAATCGCCGTTGCCCGTTCAGGTGACAAAGGTGACGCCAGTAATGTCGGCGTTATGGCAAAAACACCCGAACTTTACCAATTTCTGGAACAACAACTCACTGCCGCTGTAGTCAAGGGTTTCTTCAGGGAAATCTGTCATGGCGCTGTCACTCGCTACGAGCTTCCCAATCTTCAGTCGCTTAACTTTATCCTGGAAAATTCCCTGGGCGGCGGCGGCACGGAAACCCTGATCACGGACGCCCAGGGCAAGGTGCACGGCCTGGGTTTACTGCACCTGGAACTGGATGTGCCGGACGACCTCCTCAGTTAGGCAATTGATCTCTCTGGATATACACCGCATCAATTGCATCTGTGTTGGCGACTTGACAGGGGCCTGACAAGATGGGCGGTAAACAGGACATAGCCGTCATTGGAGCAGGTATGGCAGGGTTGTCTGCCGCCTGGCATTTGCAGAACGCAGGATTTACAACAACCGTATTCGAAAAAAATTCTGAGGTCGGCGGTAGGACCATTTCCATAAAAAAAGACGGCTATATCATGGACCCCGGCGCTATCACCCTGTCGCCTGCCTATAAAGAGACACTGCAACTCCTCCATGAAACTGGCGCCGGTGCAATGAGCGTTCATACCCAACCCGTACTGGCAATCGCCAGAGACGAAATATTGCACCATATCGATCTGTCGAAAATTGTTTCATCCGGACTGAAGACAGGATTTTTATCGTTGGGAGCAAAGCTGAAACTTTTTAGAATACTGCCAACCTTGCTCCGCTACTGGTCAAAATGCGACTTCGAAGATATGGCACAGCTCGAGGTGTTGGATATGGAGAATTGTGAATCGTTCGCCATTCGGAAACTGGGCAAGGAAATACACGATTACCTGGTTGATCCTGTCATTCGCATGAACATGTTTTCTTCCACGAAAACGTCTTCCGCCGTTGATATCATCTGGCTGATGAAGATGTTCAGTGGTGCAGAGTTCGTGCAGATAAAAGGCGGGATGGGCGCCTTATCTGAAAACATTGCTGCTCAACTTGGCGACATTCGACTGAATGCCCGCGTTGAAAAAATTGAGATGATACATAACCAGGTCGTCCTGCAAGTGGATGGTGAAGCCCACAACTTTGACGCCGCCGTCATCGCGATCCCCCCGGAACTGGCGCTGAATATCGCCCCATGGATGTCAGGCCGACAACGCAAATGGTTTGATAAGATAAAGGGCGTCCCCAGCTTGACCGTCCATGTTGGCCTGAAGTCCCGGCCAGACAGTCCTGCATCCCTGGTAATGGTGCCCGGCATTGAAGCAAAAGACGTACTGGGCATTGTCCTTGAGCATAACAAATGTCCTGGTCGCGCACCTGAGGGCAAAGGCTTAATCGCTCTTCATATGACGGGAGAATGGGCTGAAACACAGCAGGATCTGGACGATTTGCAGGTGGCGCATAACGCACTTGATACCGTCAAGCCGTTTATGGGTGACCTTAAAGACCAGGTAGAGATGGTCAACCTCCATAATTGGGAATACGTTGACCACGAGCGTTATGTCGGGGTGTACAAATCATTAACAAAAGCCCGGCCTGAATTCATGGATGGGAGGGTGACTTTCGCCGGTGAATTCATTTCTGCCGGTATTGAAGGCGCGGTAATTTGCGGCAGGCGTTGTGCCGAGGCCCTGACGAGAGAATAGGCAACACCCATTATGGAAAAACGAATTATGCATTACCTGAATTCAGTGGCTGATATCTTGCAGCGGGTTGCTGCATCAGGAGAACTCACCGGGGAACACGCTGAGGACTTGATGATTGCCCGACGTTTGCTTGACATCCTGAAAATCGAGACAGAAATCGCGCCGGAGGCCGCTACCAGGTATTTCGATGCAGTCGGTCGCCTGCTATCGGAAGGCAATCTGATT
Source organism: Gammaproteobacteria bacterium (assembly GCA_965207165.1). Taxonomy (GTDB): domain Bacteria; phylum Pseudomonadota; class Gammaproteobacteria; order Eutrophobiales; family Eutrophobiaceae; genus JAAXHV01. The sequence goes on from OZ242265.1 coordinate 1,581,409, forward strand.
TTGCATGAAGGTGTAGATCACATCGTTGAGCAACTGAAAGACCTGAGCGGTAACCAAGACATGCAACAACTTGATACCTTTGTGACTTTGGTAGCAAAGCTGCAGTCGGAGTTGAACAAGGGTAGCACAACAAAGACAGACGCTGTGAAACATTCCCTGATAAACGCCGACACCGGCTACGCCAAAGCGCTATTTACTGCTGGATTGACGTTACCGCAGGATTCAGGAGAAATCAGCAACACTCGCGCCTCAAATCAGAAAAACTATGATGAAGGCGCCTTGCTGGCTTTCATCCTGGATCGGTTTCCGGATAACGAGGGAGTTGAAATAGAACACAGTGGGTTCATATCAGGCGGGCAGTCCAAACTCACTCTGAGAATTGAACTATCGGATGTAACGACACTACCCCGGCGAATTATTCTACGCAGTGATGCCAGCGGCAGGTTCAGTGGGGCCAGTGTGGTAGATGAATACCGCTTACAAACTATTCTTTTTGATAAAAATGTGAATGTCCCCAAACCCCTCGCACTGGAAGAGTCCGGAACAGTTTTTGGCACACCTTTCATGCTTTCAGAGAGTGTAACCGGGGAATCAATCGGCCACATGTTCAAAATGCCGGCGCAAGAGTCTACGGCTCTTGCTGACGTTGCAAGCAACCTGGCAACTATACATAAAATAGCGCCCGGGGAATTTGGCGAGTCAATCGATAATGCCCGGGGGAAAACCAGCGATAAAGTCCTGTTCTGGCTCGGTCTGGCTGAGCGGGATTTTCGGGCCACCGATGTGAAATCCGCCACGTTTGAACTTGCGCTCCACTGGCTGAGAAAAAATGCAGGCCTGAGTGATCTAGCGCCAAGGACACTGGTACATGGTGACTACGGACTTAACAATATCTTGATAAAAAACAGTCAGGTCATGGCGATCCTGGACTGGGAGTTTGCTCATATCGGCAACCCCGCCTATGACCTGGGTTACTTCTACTTCATGGCGCAGGCGCTGGGCTCCTGGGCGTTATTCCTCGAAGCTTACGAAAACACTGGTGCACCGCTGCCGGATGAAGACCAGATTAACTACAATATTCTCCTGGCGGCTACCCGGGTGGGAGTACAATGCTGCCAGGTGCATAGCGCCTTTAACGCCGGCGTGGTGAGTGGCCCGGAGGCAGCCCGGGTTGTCTCACACCAATATGTCAATGAATCAATTTTTCGAATTTCGGAATTGATGGAACGGATACATCACTCCTGATTACACAAACCACAAAGCAAGACGGGCATTTTCAAGGAGCATACATCGATGGTAACTACAAATGACGACATGCCTCATCCAGTCCCGCCAAGCGCCTATCTGCGCTACAAGGAGAACTGGTTGTTTCTGATCTTTGATAAAGAGAACGATATCTTTGGCGCCATACACGTTGTTAGCGAACCTATATTTGAGCGCATAAGCTTTGCCTGCAATTTAAGTATCCAGAGCAAGCTGTTCAAGCACGGGAGACAGATTCCTTTCCCTGATGACTTCGCATTTTCCAGTGAACTAAGAGATGGGTATTTGACTGTCCGGTTCATCAAGGCCCACGAACAAATTGACCTTTCGCTGCAAAATGACGACCTTGTGCTGGAGGTCAGTTTTTTAAAACGTGGACCCTTGTTCAATTTTGATGATTATGATTCGGCGAACCCGGATAAAGTGCTATTGAAAGAAGTCATGGGCATTGCCACCAATCAACAACATGTGCACCAGCAACAGGGTATGCAGGTGCGCGGAAAACTCTCGTTAAACACCAATGGAGCGGCAACCCGGGATTTTGACATTGATGCGCTTGGTTATCGCGACCATTCTCGCAGCATTCGCTCGGACAACCTGGTGCTCAGGCATATATGGACCGGTTTGCATTTTCCAAAACATATTTTTGGTGTCATGACGGTAACCAGCTCGCTTCGGCCCAATCTGCCGACCCTCTGTGGCTATGTATTTGATGAACGGCAGGGACTGCGGGCACTTGGAGATATAGAGTTTGAAGGAAAGGGAGAGGGACCGGATAATCAACCGGCGAATGTTGAATTTCGTTTAACAGACATCTACGGCGAAACTTTTTCGCTGTCTGCGGATTTGCAAAATCGTTTTGCCAGTGTACCCCTGCAATCAGAAAAGCCGGGGCCGACACCGTTTGTCTATGGCATCGTCGAAAATTTCGCCCCTTTGAAGCTGCATGATACGGGTGAAGAGGGTATCGGCCTGGTTGAGATCGGAAAGAGGGTGCCTAAAGACCAGATATGAATTCACCTGTCCGACATCCTGGTGGGAATTGAACATGCAACTCCCATGATGTTTGCGGGTAACGAAGTGATAAACGGTGCCGGAAGGGAGACTCGAACTCCCGACCTACGCATTACGAATGCGTTGCTCTACCGACTGAGCTATTCCGGCATTGAGCGGGATATTTTCTGTGATTCTGCCGATAACTTCAATAACTTTAGCCTTATCCTGCGCATTGTTCTATATTGTTCCAAGGCAACTTTTTCAGGAGATCGGCATTGACCACCGGTTTTGTATTTGACGAGGTATTCCTGTCGCACCGGACCGGCGCCGGGCATCCGGAGTGCGCGCAGCGCCTCAGCGCAACTATGGATCACCTCACTACCCTGCCCTTGTATGACAAGCTGAATTTCCTCGATGCGTTGCCGGCGCAACAGGAATTCATCGAGACCAGCCATTCCGCCGCCTACCTGGCCCGGGCCCGGCACACCTGCCTTGGCGGGAGCGCCTTTCTTGACAGTATGGACACCACGGTAAGCAAAGAATCCTTCGACATCGCCCTCAAGGCGGCCGGTGCGTCCATCGCGCTGGCGGATGGCGTGATCGACGGAGAAATCAGCAATGGTTTCGCGCTGGTGCGCCCGCCCGGGCACCATGCCGAGCATGAGCAGGCCATGGGGTTCTGCATCCTTAATAACGTGGCCATCCTGGCGCGCTACCTGCAGGCGCACCACGGCCTGGACAAGGTCATGATCCTGGACTGGGACGTGCACCACGGCAACGGCACGCAGCATACGTTCGAGGAAGACCCGTCGGTGCTGTTCGTCAGCACCCACCAGTACCCGTTTTACCCCGGCACCGGCGCCTGGTCGGAGACGGGTATCGGCAAAGGCAGCGGCGCCACCGTGAACTGCCCGATGCCGGCGGGGAGCGGAGATGAAGATTATGAAGCCGCCTTCATGGAAAAGATCCTGCCGGCGATAGACGAATTCAAGCCGGAATTCGTCATCATCTCCGCCGGGTTCGACGCCCACCGGGACGACCCTCTGGGCGACGTCAACCTCAGCACCGGGTTCTACGGCTGGATGACATCCAGGGTGATGGAGGCGGCGGACAAACACGCCGGGGGACGTATCGTTTCTGTGCTGGAAGGGGGCTATAACCTGGCGATGCTGCCGCTCTGTATCGAGGAGCACCTGAAAGTGCTTTCAACGGTGTAAAATACGAGGGGACGGATTTAAAATGCGTCCCCATATCTCCATTGCGTACCCGGCGTCCCCTCTTTCAGTTTACCGCCTGGGCGTAGTAACAGGTTCCGTTGCGCATCTCTTTTGTCAGTTTCCCCCGGTTGTGCAGGTATTCAAGGTGCGCCAGGGTTTCGCCGAAGGCCATGATGCGGTTGAACTCGTCCAGCCGGCGGGTAAACAGCCTGGGCGCCACGTCCCAGGCATTGCCGGGGGCTTTGCACAAGTCGTAGACCTTGCTTAATTGCCTGTCGTGGCTGTGGTTGATCGCGTCGATGCGCTTGTATAACCCGGTGAATATACGGCCGTGTGACGGCAACACCAGCGTGTCCTCCGGCAATTCCGCAAAGCGGGTCATGGAGGACAGGTAATCGTCCAGGGCGTCTTCATCGTCGTTGTTGACGTGCAGGCCCACGTTGCTGGTAATGGTCGGCAGCACCTGGTCGCCGGATATCAGTAGTTTCAGGGCCGGACAGTACAGCGCCAGGTGGTCTTCCGCATGGCCGCACACCACCATGGGCTGCCATTCGTGCGCGCCTATGGGTATGGGCTGTTCGTGGTCAATATAAGTTACGGTTTCCGGCAACGCCGTGACCACTGTTCGATACAGCTGCCCGGTAGTAAACGACAGGTACTGGTCCTGTTCCCGGATCCCGTGTAACCGGCAAAATGCATTAACGGATTCTTTCCAGTCAGCGGTCTTGCTGTCAAGCAGGAAGCGGGTCCTCACTGCCGTCATCTCGGTCATGGCCAGTTCCGCCTGGAATTTATCGCCCAGGTAGCCGGCCATTCCAACGTGATCGGGATGGAAATGGGTAACTATAATCCTGCCGACGGGCTTGTCCTGCACCAGTTCGGTTGCCAGCTTATCCCAGGCTGTGCGCGCTTCGCTCCATGAAATGCCCGTATCGACCAGAGTCCAGCTGTCGCCGTCGTCCAGCAGCCACAGGTTAATGTGATCCAGCTTTCCCGGCAACGGGACCCTCAACCAGAATATACCCGGCCGGATTTCCAGGTGGCCGCCCGCTTCAGGAGTGGCTTCCAGGGGATAATGAATTGAAAAATCAGTACCGCTCATGTAAAAAATAAGGACAGTATATCACCCGCTGCTAGTACTCTATTTCAATCTGCCAGTGCGGGGTGTGCGCGGCGCTGCCTTGGGTCAGGCCGATTAACCAGATCAGGTTCAGTTCCACCGTGACGTCGCCGACCTTCAAGTCACGATAAAACGCCGGTCCCAGCCTGTGGTCCTGTTCGGACAACGCCGGCAGGTATTTAACCTCGCCGGGGACGCCGAATGCCTCGAAGCCGACGGCGGTGTCGTCATCGAGGCTGTACTTTGTGCGCCAGATATACTCGATTTCCGTGCTCTCGTCAGCGGCGCTACCGAACTGCTGTTCAATATTCACGTTGAGGATATGCTCAAACGCGCCTGAGACGCGACGGAACAGGAACCGGCCTTCCAGGTTATGGGGTTCGTCGCCTTCATCGTTTACTTCGACTTCCATGTGGAAGCCGAAATCCAGCCAGTACCTGCCCTCCTCGGTAAGCTGGAACGTGTTTTCCCACCCCAGGATGTCATATTTTAGTGCTTCCCCGGCAGGTTCTATGAGGCTGGCCGTAATGGACGTTGCCCAGTTATCCGTCACCCCGTATTCAAGCTCGAACTCCTGGTGCTTGAACCCGTGGTATTCCTCATCGTCATCAATGACGACATTTCCGATAATCTCGAATTGCAGGTCCCCCTTCTCTACGATGGGCGAGTACACCTTCATGTCCGTCAGGTCGGCCCGGACGTTACCGGGCAACGCAAAGGGAATGACAGCAATGAAAAAAGAGAGGTTCCTTAGTACGGGAAACTTCATGTTTTATCCAAGTGAAACGATCACGCATGATAACGGGAATTTTTCCCGAAAAACAGGAAAAACAAAGAGCACCCTTGTCGATTAAGGGCTTTGGTGGCTGTTTTGGCGTGACCAGAGGTTCGAAACAGCCGGCGTATTACCCGGTTACCCGAACCTTGTCGAAAACCTGAATACCCGTTCATCGCACACGTCGATGCAGCGGCCGCAATTGGTACAGTCGCTGTGCAGGATCACCGGGGTGCCGGTATCGGTTTCGGGTTTAAGGGCCGGGATGATCACGTGGGGTTCAGGGCACACCCGGAAACAGTCTCCGCAGTCGGTGCAGGCCGTGCGACCGGCAGCATTCATGCGCACCAGTGAGCGTTTTCCGATCAGGCCGTAAAATGCGCCCACCGGGCACAGGTGGCTGCACCAGCCCCGGCGCGTGACCAGCAGGTCGAACAGGAATACGGCCAGGACGATAACCCAGGCCAGCCCCATGCCGAACACCAGACCCCGTTGCAGCATGGTGATCGGGTTCACCGCCTCCCAGGCAATGGTGCCGGTGACGGCCGAGACAGCCAGCGCCGTGAGCATGATCCAGATCCGGGTCGATTTTTTTACCGACCAGCTGAGGTTCAGCTGCAACCGGTTGCGCAACCAGTTGGCGCCATCCGTGACGATGTTGACGGGACACACCCAGGAACAATAGACACGGCCGCCGACCAGTAAATAGAACAGGAACAACGTGATAGCGCCGATGATCGCAGGCTGCCCCACGGCATGCCCCGAAGCCAGGGATTGCAGCAGGATGAACGGGTCGGTCAGACTGACCGTATCCAGAAACACGCTGGAAGCGAGATTGCCCTTCAGCCACCAGATACCGAACCAGGGGCCGAGCAAAAACAGGAACAAAATGGAGAATTGAGTGCTTCGCCGCAGCACTAACCATTTGTTCCTTTCCCGGAAACTGCGCTCAACGGCAGTCGCCGGCGCGGTAACACTCATGCAGCCTTGCCGGTATCGTGTTTGGCGAGATGCCTGGGCAGGACCTTGATGGATGCCTCGTCCGTCACACAGTTCTCTTCACACTTCCCGCACCCGGTACAACTCCCGGCGTGTACGGTAGGTTCGAAATAAGTGCGGGTACCTGCCCTTTTCTGCTCCATGGTAATGGCTTCATCCTTGATCGGGCAGGCGATATAGCAGGCCCGGCAATGTGCCATGCCGGTTACGCTGTAACAGGTGTCAGGACCCGTCAGCACGGCTACGCCCATGTCCGCGTCCCGGATATCCGTGAGTTCCTTGCTCAGGGCATCCGTCGGACAGGCCGCAACGCAGGGAATGTCCTCGCACATCTCGCAGGGTATGTCCCGGGCAATGAAATACGGCGTTCCCGTCGCCACTTCGGAGCCGAATTCGGCGAGCTTGAGGGTGTCGTAGGGGCAATCCCTGACGCACAGGCCGCAGCGTACACAGGCCCCGGGGAAATCCTCTTCCGCAATCGCCCCCGGCGGACGGATGGCCCAGGCCGGCGTGGCAACCGATTGCTTCGAGTATGAGCCGAGCAACAGGCCCATGATACTCATGGAGCCCACCGTGTGGGCGCACTGGCCGATGAACTGGCGGCGGTTCAGAGTATTTTGTTTATCGCTCACGTTTTCCGGGCTGGCTGATTTATATTTACCTGGCGACGGATTTCAAATCCGTCCCCGTACGTTGCGCAGGTTACATTAACGTGCTGATTGTACTATAATTGCCCCGGTGTAATATACCTCCGTTATCTGAGGAGCGTTGCGACGGGTGCGGCACCAGTCCGGACCTGCCAGGCTCAGATAAACACGATGAGCAAACTCCGGTTTGTGCGGAGTTTCCATTAACAAACGGCGCTCACTTAAATTGTTGAATAACAAGATAAGTGAGGCAGACCGGCTTGATCACTTCCCTGCCCCTTGTCCGGACGTAACTGAATTGACGACATGGGTGGCGCGACCGAACAACAATTACGCAGCCTGCTGAAGCAACGCATCCTGTTGCTGGACGGGGCCATGGGCACCATGATCCAGTCCTATGACCTGCAGGAAAGCGATTTTCGCGGCGAGCGGTTTGCCGGTCACGGTTGTGAACTGAAAGGCAACAACGACCTGCTGACCCTCACACAACCGGGTATCATAACGGCCATACACGCCGCGTTTCTCGACGCGGGCGCCGATATCATCTGCACCAACACCTTCAATTCCAGCGCCATCGCCATGGCCGATTACGAACTGGCAGACCAGGCATATGAATTGAACCGCACCGGCGCCGTGTTGGCCCGGGACGTTGCCGATGCAAAATCGACGCGGGAGAAACCCCGTTTCGTAGCCGGTGTGCTGGGTCCGACCAACCGTACCGCCTCCATTTCTCCGGACGTCAACCGGCCCGGATTCCGCAACATCAGTTTCGCGGAACTGGCCCAGGCCTACACCACGTCCGTACGGGGACTGGTGGAAGGCGGGGTGGATATCCTGGTGCTGGAGACCATATTCGATACGCTTAACGCCAAGGCCGCCCTGTTCGCGATCGAGACCTTTTTTGAGGAAAGCGGCCGGCGCTTGCCCCTGATCATCTCCGGCACCATCACCGACGCCTCGGGCCGGACTCTTACCGGCCAGACTACTGCCGCGTTCTGGCATTCGGTACGGCATGCCAATCCACTCGCAATAGGTCTTAATTGTTCTTTGGGCGCCAAAGACTTACGTCAATATATTCAAGAACTTTCTAATATAGCCGACAGCCACGTAAGTATCTACCCCAACGCCGGCCTCCCCAACGAATTCGGCGAATACGACGAGACACCCGAATACATGGCGGATGTGCTCGAGGAGTTTGCCGCAAGCGGTTTTCTCAACATCGTCGGCGGTTGTTGCGGCACCACCCCCGAACACATCCGCCGTATCCACGACCAGGTCTGCAGGCGCACCCCCCGGGTTATCCCGGAAATCCCGCCTTATTGCCGTTTGAGCGGCCTTGAGGCGCTCACCGTTACCGCCGCGGCCAACTTCATCAATATAGGTGAGCGAACCAACGTGGCTGGTTCCCCGAGGTTCCTCAAACTTGTCAAGGACGGCAACCTGGCCGACGCCCTGGAAATCGCCCACCAGCAAGTGGAAAACGGCGCCCAGCTTATCGATGTATGCATGGATGAGGGCTTGCTGGATTCAGAGCAGTTGATGCAGGATTTTCTCATGCTGGTTGCCGGCGAACCGGATATAAGCCGCGTACCGGTCATGATCGATTCGTCGCGCTGGTCCGTCATCGAAGCCGGACTGCGTTGCGTACAGGGCAAGTGCGTAGTGAACTCCATCAGCCTGAAGGAAGGCGAGGAAATCTTCAGGCAGCAGGCGCGCCTGGTCAGGCGCTACGGCGCGGCCGTCGTCGTGATGTGCTTCGACGAACGCGGGCAGGCGGACACCACCGAACGGCGCTTCGCGGTGGCGCAACGTTGCTACCGCATCCTCGTGGACGAGGTCGGTTTCCCGCCGGAAGACATCATCTTCGACCCAAACATCCTCACCGTGGCCACCGGCATGGAGGAACATAACAACTACGCGGTATCGTTTTTTGAAGCCAGCCGCCTGATCAAGGAACACCTGCCCCGCGCCGCGGTCAGCGGCGGCTTAAGCAACGTGTCATTCTCTTTCCGGGGCAACAATCCCGTGCGCGAGGCAATGCACACCGCGTTCCTGTACCACGCGGTCAGGTCGGGGATGGACATGGCGATTGTCAATGCCGGGCAACTGGGCATTTACGATGAGATCCCGCCGGACCTGCTGCAGCGCGTGGAAGACGTCCTGCTCAACCGCCGTCCGGACGCCACCGACCGGTTGGTCGAGTTTGCCGACACCGTCAAGGACAACGGTGACCGTACCAGGAAAGAGGACGTACAGGCCTGGCGCCGTGAGCGCGTGGAAAAGCGCCTGTCCCATGCCCTGGTAAAGGGGATAGATACCTGGATCGAAGCCGATACGGAACAAGCCCGGCAGCAGTTCGACCGGCCCCTGCAGGTCATCGAGGGACCGCTGATGGACGGGATGAATGTCGTCGGCGACCTGTTCGGCGCCGGCAGGATGTTCCTGCCTCAGGTAGTAAAGAGCGCCCGGGTCATGAAAAAGGCGGTCGCCTACCTGGTCCCGTACATAGAGGAGGAGAAACAGGGCGCGGCAGCGTCCCGTTCCCGGGGCAGGATAGTCATGGCCACCGTCAAGGGCGACGTCCATGATATCGGCAAAAACATCGTCGGCGTGGTCCTGCAATGCAACAACTTCGAGATCATCGACCTGGGGGTCATGGCGCCGGCGGAGACCATCCTGAAAACGGCCCTGGAACACGAAGCCGATCTTATCGGCCTGAGCGGGCTTATCACACCGTCACTGGATGAAATGGTGCACGTGGCGGGAGAGATGCAACGGCGAGGTTTCGAGATTCCCCTGCTGATCGGCGGCGCCACCACCTCGCGCACCCATACGGCAGTCAAAATAGAACCGCGTTATGCCCCGCCCGTGATCCATGTCAAGGATGCCTCCCGCGCCGTCGGGGTGGCGCAGAGCCTGCTCAGCGAGGACCTGAAAGACGGTTTCACCAGGCAGGTAACACAGGACTACGAGACGTTGCGGAAACGGCACAAGGGCAGGCAGGCCGGGATAAAGTGGCTGCCGCTGGCACAAGCCCGCGCAAACCGCCTGCCGGTCGACTGGCAAGACTATGAACCTCCCGCACCGGAATGGACCGGAGTTCAGTCAGTCGATGATTACTCCCTTGCTGAACTGCGCGACTACATGGACTGGACGCCGTTCTTCGCCGCCTGGGAACTTGCGGGCCGTTTCCCGCGCATTCTTGACGATGCGACAGTGGGTGCGGAAGCGAGAAAACTGTACGCCGATGCGCGTGAAATGCTCGATAAAATCATCACGGAAAAGTGGTTCACGGCGCGTGCCGTGTTCGGACTGTTCCCGGCCAATTCCATCGGTCATGATGATATCGAGGTTTACGCAGACCGTGACCGCACCGGACTGCTGTCGGTGTTACATACCCTGCGCCAACAGACACGGAAACCGCCGGGGCAGGCCAACCTGGCCCTGGCGGATTTCGTCGCGCCGAAAGAAACCGGGAAACTGGACCATGTCGGCGCGTTTGCCGTGGCGGCCGGGTTCGGGATGGAAGAAAAACTGCGCCGCTTCGAACAGGACCATGACGACTACCGGGCCATCATGCTGAAAGCCCTGGCCGACCGCCTGGCAGAGGCCCTGGCGGAACGCCTGCACCAGCGCATACGCAAGGAGTTCTGGGGCTACCAGGAAGCCGAAAGCCTGGACAATGATGCGCTCATAGCCGAGAAATACCAGGGGATCCGTCCTGCGCCCGGCTATCCGGCCTGCCCCGACCACACGGAAAAACCGTTGATCTGGGACCTGCTGAAAGTGGCGGAAAACACCGGGATAACCCTGACGGACAATTACGCCATGTACCCTGCCGCGGCCGTGTGCGGCCTGTATTTCTCCCATCCCCGGTCGCGCTACTTCGGCCTCGGCAAGATCAACCGCGACCAGGTTTCCGACTACGCCCTGAGAAAAGGCATGGAACTGCGCCAGGCGGAACGCTGGCTGGGCCCCAGCCTGGGTTACGACCCCGAAACCTAGGACTCTTTCAACTTAATTTTGACATGTTCAGGGCCGGCTACCCGGACTGTGAGGTTTTTTCGCGTATCTCCTCGCTGAGCCAACTCTCCGGCGTCACCTTGTCATAGACCTCGGGCAAGGCGTTCCCGGCCTTGTATTTGCTACGCATGGCCCGGTAGAGCCGGTGTTCGAACATTTGTTCGAATTCCGCGCGGGTCATGCAGATGTCTGCGTAAAGCATCTGGTAGCCGCCGCATTCCCGGACAAATTTCTCCAGGCGGCGTGCAGTGAGTACCTGATTGTAACAGCCGGCTTCGGCGCTTGGCGGGATGCCGAAGATGGCGAGGTCGACGAACATCTGGCTGTCGGCGCCAGCAACCGGATTCCGCATAAAACCCTCATGGCTCCCATGGTTGAAAACGCGCACCGGGCAAACCCACAGCGGGTAGATGTCGAAAAGCTCGGCGCTGAGGCGAAGCGCCTCGGTGAGGCGCTCAATCGGTATCATGACGTCTTGCGCGACACGGTATTCGAAGACCTGGCGCCGCACTTCCCGGGTCTGCATAAGCTTTATCAGCGAGACCTTCGGCGCCCCCATCCAGGCCCACAGGTAGCGGTACCAGGGAGTGTTGGCAAAGCTGATGAGATCCCTGAGATTGAAGAAGACCGACGGCGTATGGCGGTGGAAGTAATGGCGCACCGGGATGTACTCGCTGATGGGCCCGCGCTTCAGGCTTTGCTCGACATGACGGTAAAACCATGGCTTGTAGTAGTCGTTGATACGATTAACGCTCGCGCCGCGTGGAGGTGTCGCGAAGTTACCCGTGAGAATCACCGCCGAATCCCCGGAGAACACCAGACCCTCGATGAAACGGGGGGCGTCAGGAGAGGCGGCAAGCGCCTCGATACGCGCGCAGAACGCATCCAGAGAATGGAACGGCTCGTAATCGAGTTTGACGTGTGACCGGATGGGGACAATGCGAAGCTCGACGGCTACGAGGAAGCCGAGGGTGCCGTGGGACCAGGGCAGTGCGTGGAAGAGATCGGCGTTCCGGGTACGGGTGGCTCGAACAAGTTTGCCCTCAGCGGTGACTATCTCAAACGCTTCCACCGTTTCGAACAGGAAGCCCTCGCGGTGGCTGCTGGTCTCGATCCCGACACCCATGCACAAGCCACCCAGGGTAAGGTCATCCATCTCAGCCTGTACGGAGAGAGCGAATCCCCTCGGGACGAGGAAGTGAGTGATATCGCCCATGGTGACCAGCGGTTCAGCGCGGACGATGCGCCGTTGCTCGTCAATATCAAGGACATTACGAAGATCGATGTGTATCTGGTGCATGTCCTGCTTGAAATCGGCGTTGCGCAAGGACATCGTTTTCCACGGCTTGCGTGCGGTGCACATGCGCTTGCCGCTGTTGTAGCCGGCCCGTACCTGGTCCTGGACCGTCTTGACGGCGGCGTCATGTCTGACGCTGGTGTTTCTGAAGGTTCTGTAGACCCAGTTGTTGAAGTCTTCAACCTTTTGGTAGATGAAGCTGGCCGGCACCGCGCAGCCGGCAATGACCAGCCCGCGCTGGTTTAATAGAAGGTCTTTGAGTAATTTTGGGATTTGCACCGCGCCGTAGAGTCAGGGGAAACAGTTGTAATTTCTATGCGCCTGATAAACATAAGCCTGTTGTTCATTGGTGCAAACATTATTCCGGACCAGTCGGCCGACCATGCCCTTCAGGTTCGGCAGGTAGCCGAATTCATAGTCCTCATAATCCATTTCTTTTCGTTTTGCGCGCGTCTCAAGCAGTTCTGTAATTTGTTGTATATCCAGGTTGCCGCTGAAATCCACATAGTGTTTCCGTGCAAGTTTATTGAACCGCTTGAAAACAATACAGATTCCTAATTCCATAATCGAAATGTCCGCAAACACGGAAGCGTGATGCCGTCCCCATAACGGGTGCTGGCTTGCCTGGTGCCCAGGCAGAAGATCATGGGATACCTGTCCGAAATAGTGGTGGGCGATATGGTCATTTTCGCCAAACACGTCATCCTTGCCGTCAACTATCGTACTGGAACAGACGTGTGGAATAAATTTCCCGTCAGCATCGCATTCGATAAAGCCATGTTGCGCTATGGTGATGAACGCCACAAAAAAAGCCATGACGGTAAGTGCCTGGAAATAAATAAAAAACAGAAATACTCCGATAGCTGCAGGACTGCTGCCCGTTACCCCGAGCACGACCGTGATGGCCAAGGGAAGTATAAGCCAGTAAATTATCATTCCCTTGCGGAGCTGGCGGTAAGCCCGGTCCAGCGCCGGGATATGTCTGTGCTGCGCAAACATCTTCAGGCTGCTCCACCCCGTCATGTAAACAAAAAAGCGCCATATATAAAGCAGGATGTCGCTGAAACGGGTTCGGTCCAGGTCCCACAAGTAAACGGAATCACCCTTGCCACCGTTCAGCCTGTGATGTAACAGAATATGGGCAGTTGCAAAGTTGTACGGTACGTTGCCGTAAAAAGAACCCACCCAGTTCCCGAAAATGTTTCCTGCGGATTTACGAATCCAGGGTCGATACAGCCCCCCTCCGGCAGCATGCCCCTCCCGGTGTGCGAATGAATAAGCGACACCCATACTTCGACCGCCAAAACCTACCCAGCAGAAATAATATACCGCGATAAGCCACCAGGGTAATGCGCCAAACGCTATCTGCCAATAAAAAACAAAAGTTAATGAAGCCAGGAAGCCCGTCAGGAAAAATACCGCTGAAGCAAAATAATCAACCAGGTGTTGTTCGCAATATATATACCGGAACGCAAACCTGCGCAGCCGGACAGACCTGTGTGCCAGGTTGTAAACAGGACGAATAAAACGGTGCAAAAAAGAGTTATATGCCCATCCTTGAAGGAAAATTGGAAGCGCCCACAAGACCACAAAGTTGAGCGATAAAATAAAGCCAAGAACCTTGCGCGCTGCAATCACGACGGATTTGTATTTTTGCGGCCGTGAAAGGCTGCCCGCAGAATAATCCTCCGAATAGATGCCGGGTGAAACCGTCATTTGATTTTTTCGCTGACTGGCGGCTGGCGTTTTTCTTCCACGGCTTACTCTTTGCTATCTTTTTGAGTGTCGCATTGAACCGGGTTTCATCTCCGTCACAACCTAACCAGCGTGCTGACTGTCTGTTGTTTTTTCTGTTTCGCTAGCCATGGAAATTCGTTCCCCGTTGTGGGAAATCGGGATGACCGCCTCGGCTCGTTCACACTATCACAGTGCAACTGTGTATTCCAGCGAAGATGAATACTGATCCCAGCCCAACGTGAACACCTGGGATGACGGAATCCAATTCCGTCCCCTTGGTAAGATTCACCTGATTATCCTGTTCACCCTGTGCATCCACGTTAATTTCCGTTTATAATTTCGCATTACAGAATAACTGCCGGAAGGAGGCAGACAAACCATGTACCCCGCACCATTCCGTTACCACCGGCCCGGTACGCTCGATAGCGCGATCTCGCTTCTGTCAGAACTGGGGGAAGGCGCCAGACCCCTGGCCGGAGGACAATCGCTCATACCCATCCTGAAGATGCGCATGGATGAACCTTCCGACCTGGTGGACATAGGCCGCCTGCCAGAGTTGATGCACATCCGCAAGGAGAAAAACCGTTTCTGTATCGGCGCCCTGGCGACCCATGCCCGGATTGCCGCGTCCGAAGTTGCCGGAGCGATCCCCATTATCCGGGACTGTGCCGCGCATATTGCCGACCCGCAGGTAAGAGCCCTGGGGACCATCGGCGGCTCGGTCAGCATCGCCGACCCCAGCAGCGACTGGCCGACCCTGCTGCATACCCTGGACGCCGGAGTTATCTGCAAAGGACCTGGCGGAACCCGCATTGTGGCGATCAAGGATTTCATTACGGACTCCTACACCAACAGCCTGGCCGAGGCGGAACTGGTTACGGAAATCCAGGTACCCATTCCCCCGGCGCGCAGCGGCGGCGCATACATCGGTTTCAAGAAAGCTGCCCCGGCCTACCCCGCCGCATCGGTGGGCGTGCAACTGACATTGACAGCCGGCAATATCTGCCATGACATCCGCCTGGTACTGGGCGCGGCAGGCCCGACTCCGGTAACCTCCGGGGAGGTTGAACAATCGCTCGTCGGCCATCCACTCACGGATGAAAAGCTGCAACAGGCTGCCGAAGCGCTGGTGGAATTATCCGATCCGCCTACTGATGCGCGCGGTTCCGCGGCGTTCAAACGCGTTATGCTGCGTTCATTGTTCATGCGCACCGCGCATACGGCCTTGCAGAGGGCCAAGGGTGAATCCGTAACCGGGAGTCATGATTATGTCTGAGCCATTACAGTCCGTAACCATCAATGTCAGCGTGAATGGAAAAGCCTGCCGGCGTGACGTGGAGCCGCGGCAATTACTGGTTGAATTCATTCGCGAGGAACTGCGCCTGACCGGCACGCACATCGGTTGCGACACGAGTTTCTGCGGGGCCTGCACCGTGCTGCTGGACGGCGCTGCCGTCAAGTCCTGCACCTTGTTCGCGGTACAGGCCGACGGCGCGCAGATCACCACCGTCGAAGCGCTGGAGCAGGACGGGCAAATGCATCCGTTGCAGCAGGCATTTTCCGAACACCACGGCCTGCAGTGCGGGTATTGCACACCGGGGATGCTCATGTCGTCCGTGGCGCTGCTGGCGGAAAACCCGGAGCCGGATACACAGGACATCCGCAAGGCGCTGTCCGGAAACGTCTGCCGCTGCACCGGCTACCAGAATATCATCAAGTCCGTACAGGCAGCAGCCACGATGTTAAAGGGGGCATAAACCATGAAAATGTACTTTTCCGGCGAATTCAGTGTAGACCTGCCCAAAGCGGAGGTCTACTCGCTGCTATCGGACCCGGAGCAGTTTGCGCCCTTGTTACCGGGTTTCCACAGCATGGAAATGAAAGACGCAAACACCGCTCTCATACGCGCCAGGGTCGGCATCGGTAGAATCGGTGGTATCGCATCAACGGAATTAAGCCTGGGGGAAACCGAACCGCCAGACCGGGCCGAATACATAGGCAGGGGCAAGCTCATGCAGGGTGTCTACACCTTGCGCACCTCTTTTGACCTGAGCGACGACGGCGCCGGCACGCTGATCAGCTGGCAGGGAGAGACACATCTCACGGGCAAAATCCTGTCCCTGGCCGGCGGCGGCATCCGCGGCTACGCAGAAAAAGAGATCAATAAACTCATCGCCAGCCTGGAGGCGGCGCTCTCCCCCGAGCCCGCGCCGTCAGAGCCCGCTGAGACCGGTGGCTGGTTCAGCCGTATCCTGAGCGGGCTGTCCGGCGTGAGCGAGACCGCAACACCGGCAGTGGTTGAAGCGCAAAACACTACAGAAGTCTCGGAACAACTGCAGGCCGGGCGCGATGCTGCGCGCACACGCGCCAACGCCGTGCTCGACGCCCCGCGCCGGGACGCAAAACCCGCCAGGCGCGAGGATGATCGCCTGGTCAAGGGCAAGGGGTATTTCGTCGATGACTACAGCCCCGCCGGCCTGATGCACATGACCCTGGTGCGTTCGCCTTACGCTCATGCCCGCATTGTCGATATCGACGTGTCCAGGGCAGAGGCGCTGCCGGGCGTGGCATGCACCCTCACCGGCAAGGACGTCATGGCCATGAGCGACCCGTTTATCCAGATCGGCGCCGGTGCGCCGCAGAGCATTACCGACTACGCCCTGGCAACGGACAAAGCCATTTACCAGGGCGACCCGGTGGTCGCAGTCGTAGCCGAGTCCATATCCATCGCCGAGGACGCCGCCCAGCTCGTCGAGGTGGTATACGAACCCCTGGACGTAGTGCTGGACCCCGAACAGGCGCTGGAAGACAAGGTCATCGTCCACGATGAGACGGGTACCAACGCAACCTTCCAGGGCGTCTATGACTATGGCGACGTCGACCAGGCGTTAGCCGACGCGGCCCACGTGGTCAGGATTGACAAACTGAAGTTCCACCGCTTCGGCAGTACCGCCCTTGAACCCAACGCCTGTGTCGCCACCTGGGACCCCAGGGACGAGATAGATTTATTTTCCAATACCATCATGACGGTCCCCCTGGTGTTCCTGGCGCCGGCGCTGCGCGTCAGGATGGACCAGATCCGCCTGCGCACCTACGATATCGGCGGCAGCTTCGGCAACAAGATCTGTAATTACCCGTACCTGGCCCTGGCCTGCCTGGCCTCGAAAAAATTGAACGGCGCGCCGGTGAAATGGATAGAAACCCGCGCCGGACACATGCTGGCGGGAGGGCACGGCAGCGAGCGCGTTTACCTGGATACCGAAGTCGCCCTGGACAGTGACGGCGTGATCACGGCGATCCGGTCGAAACATATCGATGATATAGGCGGCTATCCCCGTTACGAACCCCTGGGTTCCGTCATCTGGTCGCAGGTGCTGCCCGCGTCCTACAAGCTGCGCAACATCAGCATCGATTTCAACCAGGTCACCACCAACAAGGGCCCGGCGGCGCCCAACCGCGGCTACTCACGGCTGCCGCATATCTGGTTCATGGAACGGGTGATCGATATCTGCGGGCATGAACTCGGTATCCCCGCCGACGAGATGCGGCTGAAGAACTATGTAGAGGAGTTTCCGTACGAGACGCCTAACGGCTGCATTTATGATTCCGGCGATTTCCCTGCCATGCTCGCCAAGGCGAAGGAAATGGTGGGCTGGGATGAGTGGAAAAAGAAGCAGGCACAAGCCCGGGAGGAAGGCCGGCTGATCGGCATCGGTATCGGCACCACCCTTGACTCGGGCACCAATAACTGGGGCCAGGCGCGCTACGTCAACCCCGACGCACCGTTTTCGGGCAATTCCACTGCTGCAACCATAAAGCTGGACCTGGATGGTTCGGTCGTGGTGAGCCTCGGCACGTTCCCCCAGGGCCAGGGCCATGAAACCACCACGGCGCAGGTAGTGGGTGAAGTGCTGGGTATACCGCCTGAACTGGTCCATGTGAAGACGGGCTTTGATTCACTCAACGACAGCCACACCGGCCAGTCCGGCACTTACGCCAGCCAGTTTGCGGTCACCGGCCTGTCGGCGGCCCACGGCGCCGCGCTCAAACTCAAGGCGGAAATGGCGAAACTGGCCTGTTTCGCCCTGGAAGCCGCGGAAGAAGACCTGGAATACGGCGTCGGCGGCATGGGTCCGCAGGTCGGCGTGAAAGGCACTGACCGGGCGCTCAACTACTGGATGCTGGCCAACTTCATCAACTCGAACAGCGCCACCCTGCCGGACGAGTTGCGCGGCCTGTCGCTGAACGCCCGCCACGTCTACATGCCGCCGTTCAAGCTCCCTGACGTTGAGAAAAAGATCGGCAACCTGACCCTGACCTACGCCCTGCAACTGCATATCTCCGTGGTCGAAGTCAACCCGGACACCTTCCAGACCAGGATACTGGACTACGCCATCGTCGATGACTGTGGCAAGGTGATCAATCCCATGATCGTGGAAGGCCAGGTCCACGGCGCGGCAGCCCACGGCATCGGCGCGGCGCTGGTCGAAGAAATATCCTATGATGCGAGCGGCAACGCCATTGCCGGTTCCTTCACTGATTATGCGCCGATCACCATCAGCACCATGCCGGAACTCAAGTGTTCCAACCGGCAATCTCCCTCCCCGTTCACCTTTCACGGCGCCAAGGGTATGGGTGAAGGGGGCGGCGGCCCCCTGCACTCCCTGTGCGCGGCCCTGCAGGATGCGCTGCACGGCAAGGACATCATCATAGAGAACTCCCATAACTCGCCCATGTCCATGTTCGAACGCTTTGGCGGCGGGTCGCAGAAAGGCGTCGCCGTGGAGACCCGTTGAACAGTTGGTATATCCGGGGACGGGCTTAAGTCCGTCCCCTTACAAATACCCGAACATGGCCGTATCATTCCACATAGGCATCCTGCCCAACCGGCCCCTGGCGGATTTTGTCGATTGGGTCGCCCGCGCCGAAACCCTGGGATTTGGCGGTGTCTGGGTGGCGGATTCCCAGTCCGTATTCCGCGATGCCTTCATGGCCCTGACCCTGTTCGCCGACCGCACCAGCCGCATGGAACTGGCCACCGGCGTCACCAACGTGATCACCCGGCATCCCGCGGTCCTGGCCCACAGTTATGCCTCCCTGGATGAATATTCCAACGGCCGCGCGGTACTGGGCATAGGGCTCGGGGACAGCGCGGTCCATACGATCGGGGAGAAACCCGCCAAACTCAGGCGCATGGAATATATCATCGGTGTACTCAGACGCCTGATGGCGGGAGAAGAGGTTGATTTTGACGGCCAACACATCAAGGTAAGCTGGCCGCCGCGCAAGGTGCCGGTAGTCACTGCCTGCACCGGGCCGAAATCCCTGCAACTGGCCGGCCGTATCGCCGACGGCGTCCTGTTCCAGGTGGGGGCTGACCCGGAGCTGGTGCGCTACGCAAAAAAGAACATCGGCATCGGCGCCGAACAGGCCGGTCGCGACCTGTCCGATATCAAGCTGTACCAGCGCCTGGCCTTTGCCGTGTCGGATGATCGCGAACAGGTGCGGGCCGAGGCGCGCGGCTACGCCTCAGTCGCGGCGAGCACGATCCACAAGGCCGTGCCGCACGAGGATATGCCTGCCGGCCTGCTCCGCGACCTGCAGATCATGAAGGAGAAATACGACTACCAGCAGCACGGCAGCATGGACGCTGAACAGGCCGGGCTGATTACCGACCGCATCCTCGATGCAGTGGCGATTACCGGCACGCCCGATGAGGTAATTCCCAGGTTAAGGGAACTGACCGGCCTGGGCATCGAGAATTTTGTCCTGCCGATTGCTACAAAACAACCGGATGCAGTCATCAACACCCTGGCCGAAAAGGTAATGCCGTATATTGCCTGAGTGATATGGCAGGCCGGCTGTGTTTGTGTGCTATACTGCCACGCCTTTTATGAAATGCCAGGAGAACGATAATGGCTAAAACACTTCCAATACTCTTGTTACTGCTGTCTGTCCTGCTCCCCGGGTCCGCCGTTGCGGATGAAGATTACGTGGGCAGCCTGATCACGGCTACGCCGTATGAAGGGCGCCAACTGGCTATCAAGCTGGCCAGGAAATCAATCGGCGAGATGCAATCGGATTCGGCTGTCAAAAAAGAGGTAAGAGCAGTTTATTCCAGGGACGGCGCTATTTTGATAGAAGCGGCAGAGGTTATAGCCATCGAATTCGCCACCATAGCGGCAGCGAATAATTACTGGCGCGAATAACGTTCACATCTCGAAGCTGACCCCGGCAAACCAGTAACGCCCCAGGGCATCGTACAGGCCCGGGAAGGTATTGCCGTTGCCCTGTATGGACGGACCGGCAGCGCTGCCCGCAATCGGCGGCGCCTTGTCGAACAGGTTGGTAACGCCCGCCCGCACCGTGATATGACCGGTTACCTGCCATAACGCGGCCAAATCGATGTAATCCACGCCGTGCAGGTCTGTGCGGTCCACCCCCAGGTCATTGACTCCGGAAATATGGCGCCACTTCAGACTTGCGCCGACTGACCAGGGCGTGGTCCAGGTAACGCGCAAGCTGTTCTTCAGATCGGGCGTCGGAGAGCCGCAGGACCCCCCCCAATACCCGGCACAGGTTTCCGTGGGCGCCCCTGCAAGCTCTTTCTGGTCCCAGGTGTCGATATAGGCCGTAACGTTGTTGAAGTCAAGACTGCCCCAACCGCCCAGGTCGGCAACGTAATCGAGGATGATGTCGTAACCCCTGACTTCCTCGATAGCGAGATTGTCCTGCAGCGCCACGATATGACCGCTGGCGCCGAGAGCGGAACCGATCCAGATATCACCGGCCCTGCCGCGCCTCACCGAGTCACACAGAGCCAGGTTGCCGTCCAGGCACTGGTTCAGGATAAACTCCGGATTCAGCCCGTTAATTCCCTGTTCAATCCTGATGGAGTAGTAGTCCACCGTGACGTCCAGTCCCTCGGCAAAGTCCGGTGAGAGTGCAATCCCTACCGACCAGGTGTCGGCCTGTTCCGGGGCGAGGTCCGGATTGCCGCCCTGCAGGAAGTTGTACTGGCCCGCCGGCGAGTGCGGGACATTGCCGAACTGAGCCGCGCTAACGCCGGAACGGGCACATTCATCAAAGGTGCGGCCGGCATGTGTGACCCCGTCGGTAACCGGTCCTCCACAGGGATCCGAGGCCATGTCAAACAGGTTGAACCCCTGGGGAATAAACAACTCGTGCACGTTGGCGCCGCGGATGGCGCGCTGAAAGCTGCCGCGTAGTTTCACCTGGCGATGCATCTCCCAGCCCGCCCGGGCGGCAAAGGTGTCAGCCGTCTCGCCGTAGTCATAGTCGGAGAAGCGGTAGCCCAGGTCCAGGGTGACGTCTTCGGCAAGCCGGGCGCCTTCGATCAAGGGAATGGATGCTTCCAGGAAAAACTCCAGCACGTTGTAGCCGCCGCGCACCGGCTGTACCGCGCCGCCCTGCCCTGCGCCATCACCGCTGCGGAAACCTTCATCCGGGTTGAAGTCCAGGTTTTCCTCCCGGTATTCAGCACCGATAACTATGTCTGCGCCGCTATCCGCAAGCGGCGATTTCAACCCGTATCCACCCAGGTTGCCGGACACATAGCCGGAAGCGATAAACTGGTCGACGTCACCTTCCGAAGACAGTGGAATCACGAGATAGTCGAGCATTTCCGGGGTGACCGCACCGGCCCGGAAAACATTCCAGGGCACGCAGTCGGGGTCGGTACCTTCAAGCGCGGAGCGGCAAACGATATTGCCGGCCGCATCCTTCACTGCATCGAGCGCCCTGCCGATACGGGTGATCGAGAGGTCGTTCATGTAGGCGGTATCCACGCTGACCTCGTCGTACTGGACAAAAGCATCGTAACGCCAGTTGTCATCAAACTCTCCGCGCAGCCCCAGAACACCACGCAGGCTGGTGTGCTGCAAATCCTGCCGGCGGTTGCCGCCTTCGACATTTCGCCGTCCGAGGTAGACTGTCTGTAGATCCTCCTGGGTCAACCCGAAGCGGCCGCAAACGGCATTGAACTGCTGTTCGGACAAGAAGGCATTGCCGCAGTGGAGGGTATTGGTGATAAAGAAAGCGCCTGAAGGCGCGATCTGGGAGACCGATTGATCATCCATGTACATCAACTCGGTATAGATTTCGGCGGCGGCATTCACCTCGAAATGGGCCAGCGCACCAAAACTGTAGCGTTCGTCGGGACGTTGGAAGTAGTTGAAAGGGCCGTAGTTGAACAGTTCCCCCTGGCGCGGCACGAACTGATCACCGTCGACAACATAGTCAAAAGCCGGGCCGCCCACGCCAAAATTGGTAAAGCGCCCCTGGGGAATGGTCGATGAACCGAAACAGGTGGTCAGGTCATTGCTGAGAGAGCAGGAACTGTAATCCCGGTCTGCCTGCAGCACCTTCCCGATGTCGCGGTATGTCGCATACACGGTGACGTTGCCGCGTCCTTCGGCGAAGTCGGCGCCGGCCACCACTGACAGGTTTGACATGTTGCCATCGCTGTTGGAACCATCTGCGCTCGCATAACCGGAATCCCTGACGATGCCCTGCCACCTGTCGTTGTCGTTGACATGGTTGTACTGGCTGAACTGGTAGCTGACCTGAACTCCCTCGAAATCATCGCGCAGGCGGAAATTGACCACACCGGCTACCGCGTCGGAGCCATAGGCGGCAGAAGCGCCGCCGGTCAGCACGTCGACCGTCTCTATCAGCGCCCCGGGGATCTGGTTGATATCGGCGCCGTAGGACAACGGGGACCCGGCCGGCATTCGGCGGCCGTTTATCAGCGCAAGCGTCCGTTCAGGACCCAGGTTACGCAGGTCGATCGTGGCCGTGCCGGTTGCGCCGTTTGACTGGCCGGAACTTTGCCTGACGTAAACCTGGGGCAGGGTACGCAGCATGTCCTCCACCCGAACCGTCCCCTGGTATAACAGTTCTTCCGCTTCTACCTGTGTCACCGGGCTGGAACTGACCAGGTTGGTCTTGAGGATGCGGGAACCGGTCACGAGGATCTCCTCTATAACCTGGTCCGTACCGGATTCCTGGGCATTCAGGCCGGCGCCCGGCGCCAGCGCCAGCATCATGCAAAGTGCCGGGACTTTTTTGGACAACGGGTATTGTTGGCGTTTCATTGACTTAAGAACACTCCCGGCCCATTTCCATCGATTCGTCCAGGCCGCAAGGTAACGCATCCGGCAATACTACCCTGCTGATACCTCGACCCTGGCATCAAAGGCAGCCTGTCCGGTACTGAAGGGAAACATGTTGACGGCGCTGTCCGGGATGCAACTGGCCCCGGAGGTCAGGTTGTTGAAACCCGGCCAGCCGTCGTGCATGTACACGGTACCCGGCGGCACGTCGTCCGTTACCCTGGCCAGGGCGTCGCATTCCCCGCGCTCGTTGTGAATCCTGATCGGCGCGCCATCCGTCAGGCCGCGCGCCGCGGCATCCCCGGGTGATATCCATAAAGTCGGCCCTTTCTCCAACCGCTTAATCGAGGGCAGTGCGCGCCCATGGTCGTAGAACGCGTGAAAATGCGTCAGCATCCTGCCGTTGCGCAGTTCCAGCGGGAACCCGGAAGCAGGACGGGCCTGGTAATCCGGCAGCGCCGGCAACCCGTGTTCGGCCGCGCGTTCCGAATAAAACTCGATCTTGCCCGACGGCGTTGCGTAGCGGTGATCGATATGCGCAACGTGGGATATATTCAATTCGCCGATACCCCCCTGTGCGCGCAGGGAAGCAACGCTGGCGTGGCCGGTACACGGGTGATCCAGCACCGCATCAATGTGGCCGTTGTCGGACTCCCAGGGATAGAAGTCAGCGATCTCAAGCCGCTGCGCCAGGTCCCTGAGCAGGGTTGTCATGGAACGGGCCTCGCCCGCCGGCGGCAGGGCCTGGTCCATAAGGTACAGGTGGGTATGCGTGCCTTTTACTCCCGTATCTTCCAGCCAGGCCGTAGCCGGCAACATGATATCCGCGTAGCGCCTGGCCATGTCATTCATGAACAGGTCATGGCAGACGATCAGGTCCATCTGCGCCAGGCCCTGCTCCATGCGTTGTGCATCGGCATACGACGACAACATGTTGGTGCCCAGCATCAGGAAGGCGCGTACGCGGCCTGCTACTATGGCATCCAGAATGGTCGACATCTGGTTGGGGATATAATCGCCCGGCGGGCGCGCCTCGAAGTTCAGGATATGCTGCGTGGCAAATCCATGGGATTGCGCGGCATGCCGCGGACCCAGGCCGGCGCCGGGTTTCCCCGATTTACCCGTGAGGGGCGGCAGACAGGATACCGCGCGGCTTGCCTGCCAGCCATGCCGGTCCTTGTACATGGAACTGCCTCCGAGCAGGATCATTGCCTTTTCCGTATCAGCGTAATCATTTGCAAGACGGCCGATACGTCCTGCATCGATACCGGTTATCGCTGCGGCCCATTCCGGTGTAAGGCCCTGAACATGCTCGCTTAATTGTGCAAAGCCGATTGTGTGGTTCTCGATAAAATCCTGGTCTTGCTTATTCCCGCTAATGACTACGTGCATCATGGCGAGCGCCAATGCCGCGTCCGTCCCCGGCTTGATTATAAGATACTCGTCCGCCAGGCGGCATGCTTCCGTCACACGCACGTCGATTACAACCACCCTGGCGCCGCGCCGTTTGGCTGCAGTAATATGCCTGCCCGTATTCGGCTGGCTCGCAATGTTGGCGCCCCAGAGAATGATCAGGTCCGAGTGCCTGCCCATGTCTTCCTTGGTGTTGGCCTCCAGGTTGCCGGTCAGGCCCAGGCCGAAGCCGCCCAGTCCCCAGCAGATCATGCACGGGTCCCACCACTGGCAGCCGTACATATTGCCGAACCTCAGCGCCAGTTCGGCGTGGACGAACGTGCCGAAGTCGTTGGCCAGCGCGCCGTGTCCGGGCCAAAGACCCACGGCTTCCCTGCCGACAGCCCGGAAACCGGCGACGATACGGTCCAGTGCCTCGTCCCAGCTTATCCTGCGCCAGTCGTCGCTGCCGCGCGTGTCGCGCACCATGGGATATAACAGACGCTCCGGGTTATCTATGATCTCTCCGGCAGCCTGACCCCGTACGCAGAGAAACCCCTGACTGTCCGGGTTTTCCTTGTCACCTTTTACGCCAACCAGCCGATCATCCTCCACGGTGGCCAGCATCCCGCACAGCGTGGGATGGCAATTCATAGGGCACATGGTGCGGATGGTACGGCGTGTATTCGAGTTGTTGTCACTCATTGCTGTCAACCATGTATAGACAATGGCAACGGTTCACTTCACCTGCAGCAGATAAGAGGATTGCGGAATGGTATAGCCTTTTACTACCGTTTCGGTTGTCTCCAGAAATTCCACCTCACACCACGGTTGGTACAAGGACCTGACTTCATCGTCATAGACCGGATGGGGCGGCGGGCTGAATAGCTCTTCTTCATGGGCCAGGGTAAGCATCAGGGTCTTGGCAGGCGGTTGCAGCAGGGCTTTCAGCTTACCCACATACCGGATACGCATTGCGGGGGGTAACGCAATCAAAGAACCGCGGTCAAAAACCGCCGCAACGTCGTGCAGCAAGGCGGGCGTTAATGAAAAAAAATCCCCGCACAAAATCTGAATGCGATCCGACTGGTAGCGGGCAAACGGCCCGACTCTATCCTGCGCGACATCCAGATCGTGTTCTTTGAAAAATGACTGTACCGCGAATTCACTCAACTCAACTCCCAGAACATCATAACCCTGCTGCGCCAGCCACAACATATCCTTTGTTTTACCGCACAACGGTAGAAACACCCGGGCAGCAGCCGGAAGGTCAAGTCTGTGCCAATGCCTGAGCAACGGCGGGTTGTAATCTTCCTGGTGGAAGCCGAGGTCACCGATTTCCCACCTCTCATGCCAGAATTCATGCTCCATAGTCCCGGATTATACCAACCCCGGTTGGATATAACAGAGTTTCCTGTCATCCCGCTACCACGGCAGGCTGGTGTGCAGCATCAGGACATACTCCGGCGGGGTGTGGCCGTCCTCGCGGCGTTCGCCGTCCAGGCTCAGGCTGAGTTGCCGGCCCAGGGTGTAGCGCCAGCCCAGGCGCAGGGTGCGGCTCGCGCCGGTCCACTCCATGCCGGAATACGGCGTCAGGATGCCGTAGGTCCACGGCACGTCCATCCCGTAACCCAACTCGGCGCTGAGACGCCCCTGTGCGGATGGGTCGTGCTGCGGGGCAATGCCTGCAGTGGTCTGCCGCTGCCACAGCGCCTGAGCACCCGACTCGGCCAGGCCCCAACCGGAGTCAAGGCGCAGCGCCAGTCCCCGGCCCAGTCGGCCCGGGTCCAGGGACAGGCTGCCGCCCACCCCCCATTCCTCGTAGCCGCCGTCCTCGTGGGCCAGCAGGGCGCGGGCCTTGGTCTCGACCGTGAGGCCCAGCAACGCATCCGCATAACGCAGTCCGCCGCCCAGTTCCATCCCGAAACCGGTCTCGGCATCGCCGTCGTCATAGCGCATGCCCAATTCAAAGGAGGGTGAGAGCATGGCGTCATTGGCCATTACCCGCTGGTGGCGGCCGGCGAGCAGCAGGCGTATCCGGCTGACCTCGGCGCCGGCGTCCCGCATGCCGTCCGTCTCATCCGAGGACGAGCGCACCCATAAGGCATCCGTCTTCAGGGCCAGTTCCGTGCTTGCGCTCGCATATACCACTCCGCGCAGGCCCAGGGCGCCCATGGCCATCTGCATGTCCGTCTCAATGGCCTGCTGTGCGGCGCCGGAGTCAGACTGAAGTCCGACCCCTGTTCCGGCAGGCTCGCCGGGGACAGAATTCAATTCTGTCCCTGTTTGTGTCAACCTGAGATTGCCTGTGCCATACCCCAGCGTGCCCCACACCGACAGCCTCTCCGTCAGCGCATAGCGCAGGTACGGGTTCACGGTGACAAGCGTGCTGTCCAGGTCCCCGGTCCCGGCGTTGCGGGTGGACGTGTATGACCCGTTCCCGTCGTGGTAGGCCAGCGCCACACCGGCCAGCCAGCGGTTGCGGGCATAGTCCACACCCAATAAGCCGGTCAGTACGTCGCCGTTGATGTTGACGCCGGTGTCCTGGCCGCTGAACTGGGTTAGCGCACCGCGACCCCACAGGGACCAGTGGCCGGGTGACTCCGGAACTGCGGTGATAGTCTCGACGGGTTCCTGCCCCCGCTCAAGGCCTGCAGGGGGCGATCCCGACAGGGACAGGTCGAAACTGCTACCGGAAAGGAACCGGCGCGTGTCTGACTGCAAGTTGCTGTTCGTCAGCAGATTCCATATGGCGTGCTCCAGCGGCGTGGCTTCCGAAGTTTGGCCTTCCTGTGCGTCCTGCCGGGATTGACTCGGCATCCACCGGGATACTGTGTCGTCCGTTCGGCGGGCCGTAGTTTCACCGGATTCCGGCGTGCGCGGGAATGACGAACCAGGATCCATGGCCTGACCACCCAGGGTCAAGCGGTTGTCAGCGCGTCCCGCCTCGTCAAAACGGCTGTTCAGCATATCCACCACGTGTGAGGCACTGGTGCGTCCGAAGCGGCTCAGCCAGCCCTGCGGCAGCGGGTCCGAGTTATGGATGGTTCCCGTCGCCTCGTCGTCTTCCAGGTACGCCCCGGCGTAGCTGGTCAGCCGTAATGTAACGGTCTCACCGTCATCGTCGATCGGATCGTCGAGAGTAACTACCGTTACCGTCTTCGCCGTTTCGCCGGGGGCGAAAGTGAGCGTGCCGTTCACAGCGCTGTAGTCTTCGCCTGCCGTAGCCGTGCCGTCCTCGGTGCGGTAGCTCACCAATACCTGCCGTTCCGAGGCTCTGCTCAGCGTCACCCGGAACGCCAGTTGCGCGCCCTCCTGTGCCGTCGCATCCGCTACACTCAGCATCGCTCCCTGAGGGTTGTTCACCGGCGAGACCCTGGCAAACGGATTCGCCAATAACACGTCTACGCTACCCGCATTGCGGATCGTGCCGCCGTTCATGGCCAGACTGTGCCGCAATACCTGCAACTCGTCGAATGTCCCGTCCGTCGTCGTAGTCCGGTATTCGAACACGATATCTTTCGTTCCCGAACCGGCTGTGTACGTCGCAGTGCGATAGACTGATGAGTCGTTATTAACCAGAGCCAGGCCCAGGCTCGGCGTGCCGCCTGCCGTGTCCACGGTCACCGTCTCGGTGAACGTCAGCGTCACACGGATCGTGTCGCCAGACATGTAATACCCGTCCGCGCCCGTGCCCGTGATATCTACCCGGCCATTCGCATAAGGCCGCGTTACATCGCCCGCAGAGATGCACCGCACGCCCACGATCTCATCGGCTTTGCAGTTGTGCACACCGATGGCATCCCGCGCCCGCCTGCCGTTCGCTAGCGGGCAGTCGAGCAGGCTCGACTCGTTGCCGGCGCATAACATGTCATCCAGCCAGACGGGACCGGGACCTGCGCCGAAGTGCGAGCTCCGGAACCGGCCTGCGTAAGGCTCGGAGCGCTCGTAGCCCAGCGCCCGGCAGGCCACGTCCGCGTCATCGTCGGTCCAGTAGTCGTCGCACACCGTGCCCCAGCTTGCGGGGGTGTTGTCGCCGGTGTCGTCGTCAGCGCAGATC
Organism: Gammaproteobacteria bacterium; assembly: GCA_965207165.1. Classification (GTDB taxonomy): domain Bacteria; phylum Pseudomonadota; class Gammaproteobacteria; order Eutrophobiales; family Eutrophobiaceae; genus JAAXHV01. Next base: position 1,610,069 of record OZ242265.1, read on the forward strand.
TCCACGCGTCCTTCTTGCTCATCGCTGCCGTCCATCAACCGTACCGATCCCTCGGAACCGGCGCAGCGCTCGCCTATCGGCGTGGCGTTCTCCACCGGGTGGTCATTCAGGGGTTCTGCCTCGTTGCCTGCCGCGTCGATGATGGGGTTGAGTTCGGAACCCTCCTGCCTGGCATAGCTGAACGTCACCGTATCACCTGCGGATACGGTTACAGGCAGTCCCAGGGTCAGAGTGTTGCCGCCTGCGGCAACGGCTGCCTGTCCAGGCCGGACTTCGCCGTTCACCGACACCGAGAAAACGCCTGGAGACACCCCGCGCTCGGCCAGCGGCTCTGCGAAGGTCAGTGTCAACCGGTTCTCGTCCACCACTGCCGATTCCAGCGCCGGCGGGGTCAGGTCCACCTTCAGTTCACGGATCATTTCCGGGGCAACGGACCTGTGCGGTCCGCTTGCGTTCACTGTTACGGATACGCCTGGTTCGCTGATGTATTCCGCATCCGGCGGCACGCTCACCGACCAGATTCCGGTTGCGTCCGCGGCCCCAGTCAACGTCTCGTCGCCGATCTCTACTGTGACCGTTATCGCGGACTCTCCCCCCATCTCATCGATCTCGGCATCGCCGGCCAGGGTAAATCCGTCCGCCTTCTCCCGGATGTTCACCACGCCGTCAGACGCTATGGGGCCCAGGCTCAGGCTGATCGGACCTCCCTGGCGGGTCACGTTGACCGTGTAGACCCGCTTATTGCCGTTTTCCGCCTCCACCTGCACCTTGAATATGTTCTCGCCCACCACGAGCGCGACCTGGAAGCCTTCCGTGTCCGGGTCCATGTCCGTGATATGCAGTCCCTTGCCGTTCATGAACTTGAGTCCTGCGCCTGGATGGTTGGCGCTGGCGTCCAGCGTGATGCTCGTTACGTCTCTTGGTACGAGTGTGGTGTAGTCCGTCTTATCGGCGCCAAAAGCCGGGTCGAGTTCGACCGTTCCGCCGTCGGAGTCAGTCAACGTCAGCCCGCTCAGAGTAGCATCACCGCTGGGCGGTTGCGTGATAATACCGTTGACCCGAATCATCAATGAAAACCTTCCCGCCGGGGCGGTGTAAACGGATCCGACAAGATTGTAATAGGTGTCCTCGATGGACCAGTCGGACTGGCTGTCGGGATCTTCGCGGCCGATTTGGGTTCCGCCCAGGTACCAGTTATCGCTGATGGAAAGTACGACGGCATACTCGGTCCCGGCGCTCAGGACAGTCCCTGCCGGCGCCGAAAAAACGTTATTTCCGACAACGATGGAGTCCGGGTTGCCCAGGTCGGCGAGTTTGTCGCCGGGTTCGCCGGAATCCATCCTGTGCAGGCTTGCCGAGATATGGCTCGCCGAGGCGGACCGCCTGGTGAAATACAACTCCACGGAATTCAGCACGTACCCAAGGGCGTTGTTGCCCGTGGTAAATGCCTGGTAGGCGCCCTGCTGCCTGAGAATAAAGGTATCCCGACCCTGTCCGATATTGGATACGAGCGTCTGTTCGGTCTGCGCCTGCGCCGGGGCCGTGATGCCTGCCATGGAGACAGCGCATAACAGTGCAAGCGCAGCAGGACGCATGCAGGCGGACAGCAGACGGGCAAACTGACCCGTCACTCCGGCGAAGCATGTCCCCGCATGCTGTAAGCGGGGAGCCGGAATCCGGTGAGCCAAACCATTCGCCGTACGGTACAGGTTTGTGGACAGTTCAGGGTTAATGCGGAGGGACAGCAAGTAAATTTGCGGGGTTCTCATAACATTCGCTCCCTGTGATTGCATCTATCGATTAGGCTTGCGAGGTAATGTGGAAGGTTCCCTTACCACGGCAGCACCGTACGCAACATCAGGGCGTAGTCAGGCGGGGTGTGGCCGTCCTCGCGGCGTTCGCCGTCCAGGCTCAGGCTGAGTTGCCGGCCCAGGGTGTAGCGCCAACCCAGGCGCAGGGTGCGGTTCTCACCCGTCCACTCCATGCCGGAATACGGCGTCAGGATGCCGCAGGTCCACGGCACGTCCATCCCGTAACCCAACTCGGCGCTGAGACGCCCCTGTGCGGATGGGTCGTGCTGCGGGGCAATGCCTGCAGTGGTCTGCCGCTGCCACAGCGCCTGAGCACCCGACTCGGCCAGGCCCCAACCGGAGTCAAGGCGCAGCGCCAGTCCCCGGCCCAGTCGGCCCGGGTCCAGGGACAGGCTGCCGCCCACCCCCCATTCCTCGTAGCCGCCGTCCTCGTGGGCCAGCAGGGCGCGGGCCTTGGTCTCGACCGTGAGGCCCAGCAACGCATCCGCATAACGCAGTCCGCCGCCCAGTTCCATCCCGAAACCGGTCTCGGCATCGCCGTCGTCATAGCGCATGCCCAATTCAAAGGAGGGTGAGAGCATGGCGTCATTGGCCATTACCCGCTGGTGGCGGCCGGCGAGCAGCAGGCGTATCCGGCTGACCTCGGCGCCGGCGTCCCGCATGCCGTCCGTCTCATCCGAGGACGAGCGCACCCATAAGGCATCCGTCTTCAGGGCCAGTTCCGTGCTTGCGCTCGCATATACCACTCCGCGCAGGCCCAGGGCGCCCATGGCCATCTGCATGTCCGTCTCAATGGCCTGCTGTGCGGCGCCGGAGTCAGACTGAAGTCCGACCCCTGTTCCGGCAGGCTCGCCGGGGACAGAATTCAATTCTGTCCCTGTTTGTGTCAACCTGAGATTGCCTGTGCCATACCCCAGCGTGCCCCACACCGACAGCCTTTCCGTCAGCGCATAGCGCAGGTAGGGGTTCACGGTGACAAGCGTGCTGTCCAGGTCCCCGGTCCCGGCGTTGCGGGTGGACGTGTATGACCCGTTCCCGTCGTGGTAGGCCAGCGCCACACCGGCCAGCCAGCGGTTGCGGGCATAGTCCACGCCCAGGAGACCCGTCAGTACGTCGCCGTTGATGTTGACGCCGGTGTCCTGGCCGCTGAACTGGGTTAGCGCACCGCGACCCCACAGGGACCAGTGGCCGGGTGACTCCGGAACTGCGGTGATAGTCTCGACGGGTTCCTGCCCCCGCTCAAGGTCTGCAGGGGGCGATCCCGACAGGGACAGGTTGAAACTGCTCCTGGAAAGGAACTGCCGCTGGTCAAACTGTGAAGCATCCACCGTCAGCAGTTCCCACAGCGCACGTTCCAGTGGGGTGGCCTCCCCGGTCTGGCCTGCCTGTTCGTCATGACGGGCTTGACCCAGCATCCAGTGGGATACAGTGTCATCCCCGGCTTGTGCAGGGACAGGCATTGGGCGACCTGTTGTGTCACTGGATTCCTGCTCCCCGCTTACAGCGTGCGGGGACGTGCTGCGCCGGAATGACGAACTGTCGGAGCGCGAGGATGACGAGCGATAGTCCATGGCTCGCCCGCCAAGGGTGAAACGGTTGTCAGCGCCAACCGCTTCGTCAAAACGGGAATTCAGCATGTCCACCACGTGTACGGCACTGGTGCGCCCGAAGCGGCTCAGCCAGCCCTGCGGCAGCGGGTCCGAGTTGTGGATGGTCCCCGTCGCCTTGTCGTCTTCCAGGTACGCCCCGGAGTAGCTGGTCAGCCGTAATGTAACGGTCTCACCGTCATCGTCGATTGAATCGTCGAGCGTAACTACCGTTACCGTCTTTGCCGTTTCGCCGGGGGCGAAAGTGAGCGTCCCGTCCACGGCGCTGTAGTCTTCGCCTGCCGTGGCCGTGCCGTCCTCGGTGCGGTAGCTCACCGATACCCGCCGCTCCGAGGCCCTGCTCAGCGTCACCCGGAACGCCAGTTGCGCGCCCTCCTGCGCGGTCGCATCCGCCACGCTCAGCGCCGCTCCCTGGGGGTTGTTCACCGGCGAGACACTGGCAAAGGGATTCACCAACAGCACGTCCACGCCGCCGGCGTTGCGGATCGTCCCGCCGTTCACGGCCAGGCTGTGCCGCACCACCTGCAACTCGTCGAATGTCCCGTCCGTCGTCGTAGTCCGGTATTCGAACACAAGCTGTTTCGTATCTGAACCGGCTGTGTACGATGCCGTGCGATTGACCCATGAGTCGTTGGTAACCAGAGCCAGGCCCAGGCTCGGCGTACCGCCTGCCGTGTCCACGGTTACCGTCTCGGTGAACGTCAGCGTCACACGGATCGTGTCGCCAGGCCCGTAATATCCGTCCGCGCCCGTTCCCGTGATATCTACCCGGCCATTCGCATATGGCCGCGTTACGTCGCTCGCGGCCATGCAGCGCACGCCCACGATCTCGCCGGACTTGCAGTTGTGCACGCCTATGGCATCCCGCGCGGTCCGGCCGCTCGCAAGGGGGCAGTCGAGCAGGCTCGACTCGTTGCCGGCGCATAACATGTCATCCAGCCAGACGGGACCCGCACCGGCGCCGAAGCGCGAGCTCCGGAACCGGCCTGCGTAAGGCTCGGAGCGCTCGTAGCCCAGGGCCCGGCAAGCCACGTCCGCGTCATCGTCGGTCCAGTAGTCGTCGCACACCGTGCCCCAGCGGGCGGGGGTGTTGTCGCCGGTGTCGTCGTCAGCGCAGATCTCCACGCGTCCTTCCTTCTCGTCACCGCCGTCCACCAGACGTATATCATCTTCGGAGCCGGCGCATTGTTCACCCGGCAGTGGCGGCACATCTTTGATCGTCACGACCGCGGCGATGAACTCACTGCCGTCGAGCTCCACGACATCGCTCCCATCAAGCAAGTCTGGAATGTTTGCGCGTGTTGCGGGAACGGCGATAGATGGATCACTGCCGGCGTGATAATGAAGTGAGGCGATAAATCGCTCAGGACCCTCGTCATCCGTGTCGGTAAAGGTACCGATGCTCTCCAGTTCATGGCGCGCCGCGTAACCGTCGCCGTCCTCGACAAACTGTGATGCGGTGATGCTGAACTCTTTTAAGACCGCCTCATGGTCGGGCGGCTCTACCGTCCCGATTGGCTCTGTGAACCAGGCCAACGGGTAAGGCGCCGTCTGGCCTGGGGTAAGTCCGCTGCGCGCACGCATCACCCTCGCCACGTCCCCGCTCTCCGTAAACGTGTCTGTGTCCGTGGTCCGCAGCACGGCGTGGAATTGCGCATCCTCCCCCTCCACTACCGTCAGGTCCAGGGGGTCGATGGTGAACTCCATACGTTCGTCGTCATCCCGCACCGCTACTGCTGCACTGTTGTCCGTGTCGTCCACCGCGTAACCGGCGCCGGTCGCCAGCGCCACCGTCACCGTGCCGTTGTCCTCCTTTGAATCATCGTCCTCGATTGGACGGTACGTTGCCGTGGTCTCGCCGTCGGCGAAGGTCACCGTTTGTGCGCCTTCATTCGCTGCGAGCACGAAGTCGCCGTCGGTATCCTCTACCTTGACGGGCTCCATTACCGTGACATTCACCGTCAGTTCGCCGGCGCTGTCTCCCGTACGCGTCAGCACCCATGCGCCGCCCGGAACATTCTCAGCAACATCCGGATCGCCCTCGATCTCGAACAGGTGACCGCCGTCGCCTGCGGCCAGGGTCGGCGGTGCTATAGATACGGTGGGAGTTTCCTGGCCCGACGCGTTCTGCGCAAGACCAAGTAACAGGGTTGTCAGGATAAGGACCTGGTACAGGCTTATGGTGGGTTGACTTTGCAAACTGCTGATCGGGTATGCCATAACGTTCACTCCCTATGATGTCCTGTATCGCGTAGGACAACGGGAGGGCGGGAAAGGTTCCCCGGGGGTGGGCTGATTATGGTCTGATTATGGGGTCAGACCCCAAACAACCTGTCCAGGTGCCTCTGCTCGGGGCGTCGATTTGCGGTGGATTGACTGACAAGGAGGTAGACAAAAACGGAAACTATAAAAGCGGGTATCACTTCATGGATGTCCTGTAATGCGGGAAACTGGAAGCGGAACGCGAAGCGCCAGATCACGCAACTCAGTATACCGGCCAGCATGGATGCAAGTGCCCCGATGTCGGTGCCCCAGCGCAGGTAGAGTCCGCCGAAAATTGCCGGGAAGAAACTGGCTGCAAACACGGCGCCTGAAAATGCAGTCAGTTCTACAATTCCGGCCGGCGGATAGAGGGTGAACACGTACAACAGGATACTGTAGCCGAATATTGTCCACTTGGTGCGCGGCACCAGCCTGGCCTTTTCCATCGGTCTTGCGACGTGCCAGATATCCTGGATGAAGGCGGTACCGACGATAAGCATTACCGCTGCCAGCGATGACATGCCCGCGGCGAACAGTCCCGCCACGCAGATGCCGCTTACCCACGGGTCATCGAACTTTGCCAGCATAAAGCCCACGACCTCGTCCGTGTTCCGTACCAGGTAAGCCGCTTCCTGTTCCGTCGCCATGCCATGCACCAGCGCGCCCAGTCCCATTACGCAGATCAGGGAGATGCCGAGGAATACAGGCGTCCAGATCATTGCAAACTTCATGCTGCGGGCGTTGTCGATGGAATAAAACCGGATCAGGCAACGCGGTTCTGCGATCTGTTTCATCCCGACGGCAAGACCGATACCGAGGATATAAAAGAACGAAACCAGGTGCCCGAAAGTTACCAGTCCGTTGCCCATGGGTTGTCCGAACCGGTCCGGATGTGTCGTCTCGGCAATCCGGCCCATCAGTTCAGCCGGACCGCCGACATAGATGCAAGGCACCATGACGAGGATGATGGCCACGGCGAACATCATGATCCCCTGTACGGCATCGGTCCATAACACACCGTACATGCCGCCCCAGACAGTGTAAGAAGTGGTGATCAGGATCATAAACGCCGTGCCCCAGGCATAGGGCACGTCGAGTACTGCAGTCAGCACATGGCCAAGCCCCTTGGTAATTCCCACCATGTACCAGAGCGTGGCAAACAGGATCACCACGGCCGACAGGACCCGGATCGACTTCGACAGGGAAGATCTATAACGCAGGTGGAAATAATCGGGGATGGTGTAGGAGCCGAGCAGCGCGGTCTGGTTGCGCATGCGCGGGCCCAGCACCAGCCAGGAAATGACGCAGAAGATGGCCCAGATCAGTCCGACCCAGGCCCAGGACAAACCATACTGGAAGGCCTTGCCGGCCTGCCCTATGTAGGTATTGGTGCTGGCGAAGGTGGAGAAAAATGCAAGGGAGACAACCCAGCCGGGTATTTCCCGTTTTGCCACGTAAAACGCCTGTACGCCTGCAGCCGCCCTGCTCCTGAAATACCAGCCGACAGCCAGGCAGAACACCAGATACAGGACCATCAGGCCCAGGACAATGGCATGTCCGGCCAGGTATTCGATCACTCCACCCCGCCCTCGCCTTCCTCTTCCTCAGGCTGTTCGCTGATGTGGACCGTCATGCGCGAGACGATCACGGCATTCACGACAATGACGATGATTATTCCCCAGTAAGGGAAGGCAGTCAGCATATCCATAACCGGCTCAATACCGTAATTGAAACAAGGAATTCCGGGGTTTTACCCAGTGCGGTTCAGCCAATATATCACGCCGTTAACACAACTCAAGATTGAAGGTGCCTCTGAGTAAGTCTCGATACCATGAGATCACAGGCAAAAGTAAACCATAAGGAGATAACCCGTACTGTTACTAAAATCATAATTATGCAAGTATAAACTTAAAAAATACGTATTTTTTTCATTTATTAACGGCCGACGGGCCCCCTGGACTCTGACGCTGAAATGGATGGCCCTGCGCTGGAAACTCTGGTACTGCAGGAATTGAGAGCAATTAACGACTACCTGGAATGCGGCTACAAAATTTATTTCTGGCGAACTCGAAATCAGCTGGAAATTGATTTTATTCTGTATGGTCCCAACGGCTTACTGGCAATTGAAATCAAACGCTCAAGACAGGTTCAATACAAAGAAACAAGAGCTCTCAGGGAATTTAAGAAAGATTACCCCCCTGCCACTTGCTACGTGTTTTACGGTGGCTCCGCCCCTCTTTATATAGACGATATTACAGTTCTGCCAATCGAATATGCGTTGAAAAATCTCGATCGGATATTGAATAATACGGTGCTGGATTAACTCGCAATACGTTAGGAATTTCATTAAGGGGACGGACCTGAGGTCCGTCCCCTTATACTTCAGGAACTGCAGGGATGACCGGAATGACCGCTGCAGGGATGGCCGGGGTGACCGGCACACGGATGACCGGGATGTGCGGCACACGGATGGCCGGGATGTGCGGCACAGGGATGGCCGGGATGGCCCGCGCAGGGATGTCCGGGATGATTACCGGAGGGAACACCGGTATCCATGGTCAATTGCACGGCGCTCGGTTGGGACTGCACGGGTGACGGTACCTGATCACTCTGGGCGACCGCGTTCTGTGCAAACGCCAGGGACAGCGCCGCCCATAAAACGAGTTGAAATGGAAGACGGGTCTGGCCTGAATTCAGGTGGTTTTGTGAACTGCCGGTTAAGTGTTTCATGCTGTTTTCTCCTTACAGTTGCCTGTATACCTTGGGACAACGGGGGAGATGAAAGGTTCCTCTGGTTCGCGGATTATGGGGTCGGACCATGTCAGACTAGCGGATGTTGCTGATAATAAGGCTATTTCTTCAAAATAAACGTGTGATTACAGGCTTAAATTACGTTTTTTACAGGTCAAAATGGGCTCTAGAGGGAGTATCAGACATTGTCCAAACAGGTCACAACACATAAGGAAAGTAATACCGTCAAACAGGCCTCAGAACCTTACAGTTAATTTGTTGGCCGGACGCTCTCTCACCTATCAACGGTGATGGGCTAAGCCACCTCCCGTTGTTTCATCGTCCCGGGAAAACCCGGCATGTCGTAGCCGGCCAGTCCCTTGATGTCCGGCAGGGGCCAGGTTCGCTTGCTGTGACTGAGACCGGTTTTTACCAGCGTATCGGCGGTATGTACCGCTAACGGAATTGGATCAATCACAGGCACGTCCAGTCCCGAATCCAGTAAGCCTCTGCGCATGGCCACCGCGCAGCCAAGGAAGCCGGTACAACCGAGGATTAACGCGTCTGCGCCCTCTTGCTGCACGGAAACTACGGCTTTTTCCGTTAATGCCTCGTTGAGTTTCGCCGGATCATGGCTGATGTCCAATACGCGTATGTCGATGGCCTGGAAGGAAGCATAATTAGCGTTGATCCCGTATTTTGACGCCATGTTGTCGATCAGGGGACGCAGGCGTCCCAGTACCGTGATAAAACCAAAACGGTGCGCAAGCAGACTGGCCGTATACATCGCAGTCTGGCAGGGCCCCAGCACCGGGATGGAGACGACCTCCCGGCAGGCGTCCAGTCCCGGGTCCCCCATGCAGTCAATCACGATGGCGTGCGCGCCGCCCCGCTCCGCTTCTATGGCCTTTTTGATGGTATCCGGAATGCTCAGGGCCTCATCGAATTCGGATTCTATTGACGCGGGACCTTTGTCCAGGATGGAATGCCGCACTTCAAGGTCCGGACGCTCCAGTTCCCTGACATCGTCAAGTTGCCGGATCCCTCTTGTTATGATGGGCGTAATTAATTGAACGATGGTTTTCATCGGGGGGTGCTCCTACCAGTTAAGATCCACACTGACGCCATAGGTGGCGGGCAGACCATAGTTTTCGCCGAAGCCAACCGTCGAGGTCAAGACCTGGGTGCGGTAGACCTCATCGGTGATATTCTTACCCCATAAATACACGCCCCATGCCCCATTGGCGGACTTTATGCCACCGCGAATATTGGAAATCCAGTAACCGCCTTCACGTGCTTCCGGCGGCTGTCTTACGATATCGTAGACCACGTCGTCTTTATAGGCCGTATCAAACATGAAATCTGCGAGCAGGCTGCCGGTAAGGTTCCATTCGTAGCTGACAAGGGCATTAAAATTCAGTTCGGGTGCGTTCGGTAGTTTGCTGCCGGTTGCCACATACGGGTCGAGAGCGGAATCCGTGATTTCGGTGTCAAGTAATCCCAACCCCAAACGTATATCCAGACCCTCCGCCACCTTCCATAACAGCTCTAATTCCCCACCATATACCTCGGCATCACCGGCATTGGTAATACCAAACAAAGGCCCGACCACGGGATTCTGATATATCGAGCCGTAAATCTGCACGCCTTTATAATCATAGAAGAACGCGGCGACGTTGAATTGCAGACTGTTGTTCAACAGTTGCGTCTTGGCGCCGATTTCATAAGCCCAGACAATCTCTTTATCGAACCCGGCAAGGTCGGCGGGATTAAATGTGAGTTGCCCCTGGAAGCTGCCTGATTTAAATCCCCGGCTGACATTCGCGTACAACAGGGCGTTTTCAAATCCCGTATAATCGATGCCCACCTTGCCTGACAGGTTTGATACGTCGTAATCATTGCTGACAGGCGGAAAAGCCTGGCCCTCTATCCCCGTCCTCCCGAAATCGGCGAAAGTGAATGCGTCCTTGAATTCCTTGTCCTCTTCCGTGTAGCGCAGCCCGGCAATAAACTTCCAGTCCTCGTGCAACTGCCATTCGGCATGGCCGAACACGGCATAGGAATCCGCATCGTGACTATATTCATTACCGACGAAGGTAAAGGGGAAAGGCAGATCTGTGGTGTCAAAGATGTCCCGCGTTGATACCTCGTCGCGACCGTAGAATGCACCGCCGATCAATACCAGGCGCGCGCCTGTGTAAGTCAGGCGCAGTTCCTGCGACACCTGTTCTATCTCATTCAGGAACAGCCCGTCCAGGTGTACCAGGGCGGAGCCGTCCCGGTCCTCGTCATGGCTGCGCTCATAGTCTTCGTAGCCGGTGACGGAGGTCAGGGCCAAGTGGTCGGACAGATCCCAGTTGATGGTCAGCGATACCCCGTAGTTTTCATTATCCAGTTCCGTGTCATTCCCGGCGGCGGAACTGTACGGATCGGTAATGCCGTCGTCTTCGGGCGTGAACAGGTTGTCCACCTTGACCAGCAGGGTATCGGATTTATCGACGCCACCGTGTACGTGGAGCAGGATATCCAGATCTTCTGACAGTTGCCAGTTCAACAAGCCGCGCCAGGCAGTGCGATCAATCTCGCCCACTTTATCACCGGTTGCCCGGTTTAACTGAAAACCGTCATTGCGCTGGGAAGTCTGCACCGCAACCCGGCCCGACAGACCTTCCGCTATCCGACCACTCAACGCGCCTTCCAGGACAAATTGGTCGTAGCGGCCATAATCGGCGGACAGGTAACCTTCAAATTCATCCGTCGGTTTCCTGCTGATGAATTTCATGGCTCCGGCAGTGGTATTACGGCCATACAGGGTTCCCTGGGGTCCTTTCAGCACCTCGACGCGGTCCAGGTCAAACAACTGGAAGCCGAGCATGGCGGGCGAGACCAGGTACACCTCGTCGATGTATATACCGGCTGCCGGGTTGTTGTTTACGGCATAGTCATTCAACCCGAGCCCGCGAATGCTGACGTTGGTGATGCTGTTGCCGAAGGTCTCGTTGATATTCAGGTTCGGCGTCTGCGCGGCAAGATCTACGGGCTGACCCAGGCGCTGTTCCCGGATCGCGTCACCGGTGAACACGGTCACGGCTACGCTCACGTCGTTCAGGTTCTGCTCGCGCTTTTGCGCAGTAACGATGATCTCCTCGATCTGCAAGCCGGGAGTCTGTGCCGCCAGATTGCCTGCCCAGACTGACAAAATTGCCAGAATGGTTACATTCACTATTGACTTGTTAGTTGACGTCTTCATTTTCAATACCCTCTTTGTTACACAAGGTTTCTCCGGGGATGGATTTTAAATCCGTCCCCTTTCCCCGGATTCTTCAACGGGAATGAATTCTTCTTCCAGGCCGAACGCCTGCGGCCCGAACACAGCCAGGGATTCGGGCCTTCTCATGATGGGCGCGGCGCTCGTTCCAATAACCTTGACCCGTTGACCGTATTTCAGGGCCTCGACCGTAACGGGCCGGCCTGTCTCCCGGTCCACAATACAAATCAGATCCGGGACGACGGCGAGTGTCTTTCCATCGACCCGGGCAACCAGGTTTTCGTTCTGAAATAACACAGTCATGCGTCGCGCACTGCCATCCAACGCGGCAAGCTCACAGTGGCCCATGGAAAAACCGCCGGTCGTTTCCCTCCTGAGGTCTGTGATTTTTCCATCAAATAACACTTTGCAGTGGTTGTAGTATTCAGTGGAGCGCAAATATTCAAGCAAGGCCTTGATTGGTTCGCCTTCTTTCCTGCCCTGGGAAAGCGCGCGGCCAACGCCAAGCGCCAGAGTCAACGTTCCCTTTACCGCATACTGCTTTACCTGGCGTCCGTTCATGGGGTAACAGGAAATCATAACGCTGAGTCCCATTTGGATAGCGGCTGCTCGAATTAAATCTTCCGCGCGCTTTCCATCATTCGTTTCAACAATAACAGTCTCCAGGTGTTCATCGACAATCACCGCGGGGGTGGCAGGCACCCCATAGACGTGGAACGTGACCATCTGCAGTTCGGGGAAAGCTCGTCCCATACCATCACAATTCACCAGGGGCAGACCCAGACGCGCCGCGGCAACGATGGGGATCATGGAATTGATGCCGCCGATTTCGATGGGGCAAATCGCGTCCGGTTGGCGGCCGATAAGTTGCGCAAGGCGCTTGATGGAATGGTCGATGTCCTCACCTGATGCGGCCTTCTCTACCAGGACCGTCGGCGCGCCCAGCATGGCGGCCGGTAGTACAGTCGCATCATCATCCAGTTCGCTGACTTCGACAATTTCCGGCGCTCCGTATTCCTCAATGGCATGCTTTGCCATTAACCGGCCGATATAAGGGTCGCCACCGCCGCCCGTTCCGAGAAACGCCGCTCCCTGGGCCAAATCATCCAGGTCCGCTGCGGTAATAAACAAGCTCCTGTCGGTTGTTTCTGCGACATTCAGCACAGGCGCAACTCCCCCGCCGCTTTTGCGCGGATACGCACGGCGCTGCCCGGCATATAGGCCAGCGGCATCTCCTCAAAATCTATAATTTCAATGCTGCTTTCATCGGCTCCCGCATTCCTGGCCTGGTTGGCGGCTTCCGCTTGCGCGCTTTTTACGGCTTCCTCACGGGTGACCTGTTCGTATGAATAAACCTTGTTGATTTCCCCACCGACCTGGGCAATAGACGCCCCAATTGCATTCGCCACCTGCGCGTGCTGCGGGACGACCACTTCATTCGTCCCGGCAATATGTTCCCGGATCAGAATTGACCCGCCCCCGACCAGGATCAACGGTAACGGTTGGGCGCTTGTCTTCATGCGGTCCACGCTTTCTTCCACTGTCCTGTGCATAGCGCTCGCCGTTTCCCGCACCAGGGACTCGGGCAGGTTTGCAACCTCGCCGGGATTGCCGACTTCAACGAAACCTGCGGCAACGGCAATATCGGTAGCCGTCAGTTGTCTCCCACCGAACACCCGCGCTTGTTCCTCCAGGTGATAACCGACTGACCGGGGCCCAACCCTGACTTTTCCATTCTGGCTGACGAGGCTGCCGCCTCCCAACCCCACAGACAGGATATCCGGCATGCGAAAATTGGTGCGCACACTACCCACATCCATCGAAACACCGGATTCTCGCGGAAAACCATTGACCAGCACGCCGATATCGGTTGTGGTGCCGCCAATGTCCACAACCAGCGCATCCTTGAGGCCGGACAGGTAGGCGGCGCCGCGAATACTGTTAGTCGGGCCGGAAGCGAAGGTCAAGACCGGATATTTCCCAACAAATTCGGCACTCATCAAGGTCCCGTCATTCTGGCTGATATAAAATGGCGCCCTTATTTTGAGCCGCGCCAGGGCCCGTTCAAACGAAGCCACGAACGTGGCGCTCAAACCGGTCAAACTCGCATTGATGATCGCAGCATTTTCCCGCTCCAGTAAACCGATTCGGCCGATACGGGATGATAAGGTCACGGACGCATCTTCCAGCTCGTTCAACACGATTTCCTCGGCGCGCTCTTCCATTGCGCTGTTGACAGGCGAAAATACGCCACTGACTGCGACCTTCCGGATACCTTTTGTTTGCATGTCTTTTGCAGCGGAAGCAATCGCTTGTTCATCCAACCTGGAAATCAGTCTCCCGTCGAACTCATATCCGCCCGCTACCATGTAGTGATGTTTTCCTATCACTGCAGCTATGTCATCGGGCCAGTCGACCATGGGCGGCACGCCGCGCGTGGCAGGCAGAGCCAGACGTATCACTCCCACTTCCTGTAAATGCTTACGCTCGACAAAGGCGTTGGTGAAACGGGTGGTACCCATCATGACTGCCTGAATATCTCCCGTGGCAACCCGTGACATATTGAGCACATTCCTGACAGCAGCCATGATCCCCTCATCGACATTCTTGCCCGTAGGCGCCTTGTATACGGCCTTCACGTTATTGCCGTCCATCAACACGGCATCCGTATTCGTTCCTCCTACATCTACGCCTATTCTGATAATTGCAATATCCTCCAGGTATCGGAACGCCGGGCATACCCGTCCTGCCGGGTTGGGACACTCATTCAGGTTAATCAATTTTTACCTGGAATCACCCGTTCCGTGGTGTGGTTCCCCGGTTGAATTGAGTAGTGCTCCTGTTTATCTGCGAATTGGCTACCTGCACGAACGGGTAGGTCGCCAGCAAACTTTATTGACAGGTCAAACACATCAACATAATGTTGCCTGCATGAAGGAAAAACATGGGCCAAATATTAATACCCTGTTCCCGGCCTGGCTTGTGCGTTCCAAGGTGTACCCCACCCGGCAGCGTGTGGACGTGTTACAGAGACCGTCCCTGATCAAGCAACTCGATACCTGCCTTGACGCCACCCTATCGCTGGTCTGCGCCCCGGCAGGCTATGGCAAGAGCACACTCTATGCCGACTGGCGCAACAAGCTGATACGGGATAACGTCAAGACATGCTGGCTGTCGCTGGAGCAGGATGACAACGACGTATTCCAACTCCTGACCTATATTGCCTACTCACTGTATGAGGGCGGCTTGGACTTTTCCGCAGCCGGGATAACGGAAAAATTTCACTCCGGCGATCTCTCGGCGCGCACGCTCCTGAACATCATACAGCGCGTCGTTGAAAGCGAAGAGCAGAAAACCGTGATCATCTTCGATGACTTTGAAAATCTCAACGAAGAGACAATCGACAGGGTAATCCAGCCGTTGCTAACCTATGCGCCGGCTAACCTGCACGTCGCCGTTGCAAGCAGGGACGACCGCCGCTTGAAGGTGGCCAAGCTGGAAATGGAAGGCCTGGCGTTGCGCCTGCCCGCAAGGAGTCTCAATTTTACGGTGGATGAACTCAGGCTGTTCTTCGAGGATTACCTGCCCGCAGAAACCATAGAGGAAATCCGATGCCTGACGGAAGGCTGGCCTGTGGCCGTACAGATGCTCAGGAGTTCCGTAAAAGCCGACCGGGACATAGACCGTGTCCTGGCCAGTATGACCTCCTCCTCCAGCATCATTACCACCTACCTTTCAGAGCAGATTTTCAGTGAACTGGACAGCAAGCTGCAAAACTTTTTAATGGACATCTCGTTGGTGGACGGGATGTCGTGTGAACTGGCGGATTACCTGCGTAAAGCCGATGACAGCGAAGCGCTGTTTGACGCCTGCCATACGCTGAGCGCCCTGGTTTCTCCTGTGGAACAGGTGAGATACACCTGGCGCTTGCATCCCCTGTTCCGGGACTACCTGCAGCACAAGCTGTTGTTTGCCTGCCCGGAGCGTGCTTCAGCCCTGCACCTGCACGCGGCTGACTGGTTCGCCGGGAAAGGCAATCTCGTCCGAGCCGTGAGACACGCGGTACAGGCGGGCAGACCCCGACAGGCCGTGGAAATTATCGAGCAGCAGGGCGGCGTCACACTCTGGTTGCGGGAGGGACTGACGCGTCTGAGGACCGCCCTGGGTCTGCTGGATGAGAACTCCATTTCCGCCTCACCCCGCATAACGGCCATCCGCTGTATCCTGGATATCAGGGAAGGCCAGGTTTACCAGGCTCGCAAACGCTATAATGCCATGCTGGAGCGCTACCGGCATACGCAGCACGGGCTCGCCAAGGCGGACCGGCAACGCATCGACCATGAGCTCATGTTGGTGGAATCGCTCTTGGCCTGCTACGAGGGAAAGATGCAGTCGGAGCAGTTCTGTTCCCGATTCACACAGAACATTTCCCGGATTGACCAGAACGATCATGCAAGCCTCGGATACCACCATAATCTGCTTTGTTTTGCCTACGCGCAAAGAGGGATGCTTCGTGAAGCCAGGTACCATGCCGGGGAGTCAACAAGGGAATACCGGCTGCTTGGATCGTACTACGGTGAAGCCTACATTAATTTTCACCTGGGGGATATTTCCTTTGCAGAAGGAAACAGCGAACAGGCCAGAAGTAGTTACCAAGCCGGCCTGAACCTGTGCCGGCGGCACTTTAACGATGATATGAGTATAAAGCTGCTCGCCAAAGTATTGATGGCAGAGCTGAATTACGAACTGAATCAACTACGGGGCATGTCCAACACGGCCGTTTCCATCGCACGACAACTGGAAGAACGGGAAGCCTGGTTCGATATCTATGCGGCCGGTTACACCACCGCAAGCAACGTCGAATTTACAAGGCATGGTATCGATGCTGCTGATGCCATCCTGACCCGAGCCCTGAGCTATGCCGGGAGACAAAAGCTGGAACGTTTAATCAACCTGCTGTTATTCCAGCGTATTGACCTGTTTTTGCGCGCCAACCTGGAGGAGGAGGCACAGCGCACCTTCAGAGACTCGGGACTACGGCTGGAAAACTACAGAAACCCGGGCCAGAGCGATATTGCCTGGCGCGAGCGCCATGCCGCGGTACACGCGATTATCCTGTTACAGATCAGAGAAAAAAACTATGAAGAAGCCCTGGCTGCGCTCAGCTGTTTCTCCCGCCATGCACAGTCCAGCGGCCACCTGAAACCGAACCTGAGGTATGAAATATTAAAGAGTATGGCTTATCGGGGGAAAAAAGAGTACGTGCCGGCATTCAAACATCTGGAGCAGGCGCTGCAACTGTCCGCGAGTTCCGGTTTTGTCCGGTCATTTATTGATGCCGGCAGCGAATTACAGGAACTCCTGCAACTGTACATGGTATCGCCGGAATATGCGTCTCCCCCGCCTGAGTACAGGCAACAAGCGGAAATAATAGCCAATTCCTTCAGCGCCGCCGGTGAACCGGACACCGGCGACGAATTGCTGAGCAAGAGAGAGAATGAAGTCTTGAAATACCTGGCCCAGGGCCTGTCCAACAAGCTCATCGCCCGGAACATCGGCATCTCGGAAAACACGATCCGCTTCCACCTGAAGAACATCTATCACAAGCTCCAGGTCCACAACCGCCTGCTGGCCATCAGCGCGGCGCGGGAGAGGAAGATAATCTAACGGAGGTTATGCCAATAAACTCAGCGGCAGTTCATTGGTGCATTTGATTTCAGACACCACCATCTTGGAGTTCACTTCGCGCACGGCCGGCAAGGACAGCAGGTGACGCAGGAACCGTTCGTACGCGTGGATATCCGTAGCCACAACTTTTAACAAAAAATCCATCTCTCCCAATACTGTGTAACATTCGAGCACTTCCGGGAGTTTCTCTACCGCTTGTTGAAAATTCGGCAGCGCCTCATGGCCGTGCGCCTCGAGCTTGACTTCTGCAAACACGATCACATCCAGTCCCAGCTGGTTATGGTTCAATATCGCCACCCGCTTCTTCACCACCCCCGCATCCATCAAACGGTTGAGACGGCGCCAGCAAGGTGACGTGGACAGGCCGATCTTTGCCGCCAGGTCGCTGACCGTCAAACCGGCATCCTGTTGCAGAACAGTCAGGATTTTCTTGTCAAAGCTATCAAGTTTATAGGTCATAAATACTATTTTTACACTGATATTTGGAATAATTTTGCTAATAATGATGGATTCTTATGAAAATAGCAAAAATAATCCCGTTCATACCGCTTATAATTTCTCCATTGTCCAGGTAAACCGAAATGGCTAGCAGACTACATATCCCGGCAGCGCCATACCGGCCCGGTGAACAACCGGACTTCAGTGCCATAGACCTGCCCCGCGCCGGTGAACTGCCCCGCCCGGACGAACTCGCGCCGGCCAACACGACCGAAAACCTGTCCTACAGCATGATTCGCGTCCTGGATGACGACCACCGGGCCGTTGGCGCCTGGGACCCGGAGCTACCGGCAAGCGTCCTGCATAAGGGATTGCGCAATATGATGCTTACGCGCCTCTATGATGAGCGTATGCTCAGGATGCAACGCCAGGGCAAGATGTCCTTCTACCTGAAGTGCACCGGGGAAGAGGCGGTATCGGTTGCCCAGTGCATGGCCCTGGACGACGGCGACATGCTGTTTCCCACTTACCGGCAACAGGGCCTGTTGATCACGCGGGGCTATCCCCTGCCGGAGATGATGTGCCAGTGCCTGTCAAACGCCGGTGACAAATTGCAGGGGCGCCAGTTACCTGTTATGTACAGTTCAAATGTACATAAGTTTTTCACCATTTCGGGCAACCTGGGCACCCAGTTTTCCCAGGCAGTGGGCTGGGCCATGGCAGCCGAATACAGGCAAACCGGCGACATCGCTGCGGCCTGGGTCGGCGAAGGAACCACCGCCGAGGCAGATTTTCACTATGCCCTCACCTTCAGCACCGTTTACCGCGCACCGGTCATACTGAACGTGGTCAACAATCAATGGGCAATTTCCACCCACCAGAACGTCGCCGGCGGCGATCAGAACCCGTTTGCCGCGCGCGCTATCGGTTACGGTATCCCGGGCCTGCGCGTGGACGGCAACGACTTCCTCGCCGCCTACGCCGCAACCCGCTGGGCGGCGCAGCGCGCCCGGACCGGGGGCGGTCCTACGCTGATCGAACTGTATACCTACCGCGCCGCGGCCCACTCCACCAGCGATGACCCGGCTAAATACCGGCCGGCGGATGAATGGGAACACTGGCCCCTTGGCGACCCCATCGAACGCCTGAAACAACATTTAATCGCCCTGGGTTATTGGTCCGAGGCAAAGCACGGACAGCTGCAGGCGGAACTGGAAGAAATGGTGAGCAACACCTGGGACGATGCCATTTCCCTGGGAACGCTGAACGAGGGACCGCGCCCGCCTGCCTCTGCCATGTTCGAACACGTCTACAAGGAAATACCACCCCACCTGGTGGAACAACGCCGGCAACTGGAGAGCGCCAAATGAATGCGGTTATAAACCTTCAGGACAACGAAAGGGTGCCGCGTACGGCGCCTGAAGCGGCCGGCCCTCCTGCGGCGGCCTCTACATGCCGCAAGCAGGAGACGCGCACAATGTCCATGGTCCAGGCCCTGAATTCCGCCATGGAAGTCATGCTGGAGAAAGACCCCGGCGTGGTGATTTTCGGTCAGGACGTCGGCTACTTCGGCGGCGTGTTCCGCTGCACCGAGGGTCTGCAGCAAAAGTACGGTGATGACCGCGTGTTCGATACGCCGATTGCCGAGGGAGGTATCGTGGCGACAGCCATCGGCATGGGCGTCAACGGCCTGCGTCCGGTGGTCGAGATCCAGTTTGCAGATTACATTTATCCGGCCTTCGACCAGATCGCCAGCGAACTGTCCCGGTTGCGCTACCGCAGCGCGGGGCAGTTCTGGTCACCGGTTACCATCCGTACCCCCTGCGGCGGCGGCATCCGCGGCGGGCAGACCCACTCGCAGACACCGGAGGCCCTGTTCGCCCACGTCTGCGGCCTGAAAACGGTCATGCCGTCGAATCCCTACGATGCAAAAGGCCTGCTGATCAGCGCCATCGAGGATGACGACCCCGTCATCTTCTTTGAACCGAAACGCCTTTACAACGGCCCGTTCGACGGTGACCCGGACAAGCCGGCAACCAGTTGGGAGAATCACGGCAAGGGGCAGGTACCGGCGGGCCACTACCGGGTGCCGCTGGGTAAAGCCGAAATCGTCCAGGCAGGAGATGACGTGACCATCCTCGCCTACGGCACCATGGTGCACGTGGCGCTGGCGGCATCGAAGCAGTCTGATATCGACGCCGAGGTCATAGACGTGCGCACCCTGATGCCGCTGGATATCGATACCATCTGTACGTCCGTATGCCGAACGGGCCGTTGCGTGATCGTGCATGAAGCGACGCGCCACTGCGGTTACGGCGCGGAACTGTCGGCGCAGGTCCAGGAGCATTGCTTCTGGAATCTTGAAGCGCCCATCGAACGGGTGACAGGCTGGGATACGCCCTACCCTCACGCCCAGGAGTGGGCCTACTTCCCGGGCCAGGCCCGGGTGAGTGAGGCATTGGTACGGATATCAGGGGTATGAACGTGGCTCCTTATTCGTTTAAATTACCGGATCTGGGTGAAGGCACCGTCGATTCCGAGATCGTTGCCTGGCGCGTTGGTATCGGGGAACATATAGATGCGGATCAACCACTCGTCGACATGATGACGGACAAGGCCACGGTTGAGATCACTGCCCCGGTCAGCGGTAAACTGGTTTCCACGGCCGGTGGACCCGGGGATATCATCGCGGTGGGCGCCGAACTGGCGGTGTTTGCCACGGGCAAGGAAGGGACGGCGCAAGTCGACAACACTGCAATCAACGGCCCTGCTGCAGCGGACAACACCCGGTTCGGGTCCGGTAAACCTCAACAAGCCGTCGACGGGACCGGAAAACCGTTAACCTCTCCCGCTATTCGCCGCCTGGCCAGGGAAAACAACATTGACCTCAACCAGGTGCAGGGTACGGGGCCGAACGGACGTATCTCCCGCGCAGATATCGATGCAATCCTGCAGCAAGCCGCGCAACCATCCGCCGGCAGTGCGCCGGGACCCGTCCCGGAACCGCCGTTGAACCGGGAGGAGGCGCACATCATAAAACTGCAGGGACTGCGCCGCAAAACAGCCGAACACATGACCCTGAGCGCAAGCCGTATTCCGCACTTCAGTTATGTCGAGGAGTTCGACGTCACCGAACTGGAGCGGCTGCGCCAACACCTTAACGGCACGAGGCAGGGGCACGGGACAGAGCTTACCTACCTGCCTTTTTTCATGCAGGCACTGGTGAAGGTGGCGAAAGAATTCCCCCAGTGCAACGCGCACTTCGACGATGAGCAACAGCTCATCAGGCAGTTTGATCCGGTCCATATCGGTATTGCCGTACAGACCCGGGACGGACTGATGGTGCCTGTCATCCGCAACGCCGAAGCCCTGGACCTGTGGCAATGCGCCCGGGCGCTGCACGAGGCCGCAGAAAAAGCGAGGGAGGGTCGCGCACGCAGGGAAGAACTCACCGGATCGACTGTTACCGTCACCAGCCTCGGCGCCCTGGGCGGCATCGTATCCACTCCCATCATCAATTATCCTGAAGTCGCCATCATCGGCATCAACAGGACTCAACAACGCCAGGTAGTCAGGGACGGCGTCATCAGTACCCGCCTCATGATGAACGTATCTTCCTCTTTCGATCATCGCGTCGTCGACGGCTACGATGCCGCCCGCGCCATCCGGGCGCTGAAATCTTACCTTGAATCCCCGGCAACGATATTCCTGCAGGAACCCTGAACTATACCTTTATGGTCTGTGACCCGGAAAGGATTTCCAGTGCTCCTCCAGTTCCCTCTTGATTCTGAAAATTTCACAGCAGTGCCCACATGGGTACCCGGTATACCAATCGAGAGGCCGGTAGACTGACGTTTCCAGTTTGTATTCATTATCCGGGCCGATGTCCGGCTTTCTGGCCAGCAACTGGTCCAGGACACCGGAAAAAGCCGCCAGAAATTCTCCCCGGTCCGCTTCCTGGTGGCTTGCATCGAAAAAACTGGTGTTATCCAGGTATTTCCTCTCGTCACCCATCAGGAACCCGATTATCTCAGTGGTGGTAATAAGGGGCTTAAATGTTGCGATGTCTTTTACTTCCCCATACTTCACACGTTCATTGAACTGTTCAAACGCCTCCAGATCGGCATCAACAGGGTTGCTCAAGTTTAATTGGGGCACAGCTACTGCGTCACCCGTCCGGACATCAATATACTTTCCGTGTTTCTCCAACAACTCAGGAAAAGTTACCTCTGCCATATACCTGACCGGGTCCGTACCGTGTTCCGTTGCTACTCTGAACAGTTCAGCAAACACCTGGTCGAAATCAAGATGCCCGAGTGCCCAGAAAATATTACCCCCGCGTTCCATGGCCGTTGCTATCGCTTCCCGGGCATAGGCCATGTAGGGCAGATCTGTTCTCTTCAACTTGTTACGGTCAGCAAAGCCATAACCCGATTTTTCCCATAAATGCGCTTCATTGAATCCGGGGGGAGGACGTTTGTTGAAATACCCGAACCTGTGCCTGGCAACAATGGAATCAGTTGATGCTTCCAGTTTTATTGCCAGATCCAGCGTATCTCCGTGGTCTACACCGAATAATATATCCTTATCCCAGACATTGCGCCGGGGACTGAGCGACAAATTCCGTCCGGATCCCGGCCGTTGTTGCGCGACTACCCCTGGCCTGAACAGGGATGCGCTCATCAACGGACTCAATGCCCGCCTGCCAGGGTTACGCCACATCATCTGTAAGGGGTCATTCCCGCTGTCCGTACCGGGCATGACCCCCGCCGGTCCCCCGGCGACCTGATGGGCGTGCAGGCTGCGTAGCCGGTCGACATGGTTCAAAGATCTGTGACCCGGGAAGGATTTCCAGTGTTCCTCCAGTTCCCACCCGAATTTGAAAACCGCAGTACACTGCCCGCACGGGAATCCGCTATACCGATCGAGAGGCCGGTAGACCGGCGCTTCCAGTTGGTATTCATTTTCCGGGCCGATCTCCAGCCTTCTGGCCTGAAGCCGATCCAGGACACCGGAAAAAGCCGATACAAATGCCGGCCGGTCCGCTTCCTGGTGGCGCGCATCGAAAAATGAGGTTTTATCCAGGTATTTCCTCTCGTCCCCCATGAGGAAACCGATGATCTCGGTGGTGGTGATGCGCGGTTGAAACGGTGTGATGTCTTTTATTTCTCCATTTTTCACGCGCTCACCGAACTTTTCCAGTTCTCCCAGTACATCTTCCGAGGGGTTGCTCAGGTTTATCTGGGGCTCAACTACTTCTTCGCCGGTCCGGGCATCGATGTACTTCCCGCGCTTGTCCACCAAAGCGGGAAAAGACACCTCCGCCATGTACCTGACCGGGTCCGTACCGTACTCCGTTTCTACCCTGAACAGTTCAGCAAACACCTTGTCGAAATCAAGGTGTCCGAGCGCCCAGTTGATCTTGCCGCCGCGCGCCAGGGCCGTTGTTATCGCTTCACGGGCATAAGCCATGTAGGGCAAATCTCTTCTCTTTAACTTGTTGCGGTCGGCAAAGCCAAAAACCTGATTGCTCCATAAAAATGTATCGCCGAATCCGGGAGGAATCGGCTTGTTAAAATACCCGAACCTCTGCCTGGCAATAGCGGCATTGGTTGACGCCTCCAGCTTTATTGCCAAGTCCTGGGTATCCCGGTATTCCGCACCGAATACAATATCCTTATCCCAGACACTGCGCCGGGGATTGAGCGGCAGGTTAGTCATGGGTCCGGGCCGCGTGCGCGATGTTCCGCCCGGTCTGAATACGGATGGGCTCATCAACGGATTCACTACCCGCCTGCCCAAGTTGGGCCACATCATCTGTAACGGTCCATAATCGTGATTTGAGCCCGGGGCAACCTTCACCGGACCACCCGCCACCGGGTCCGGCAGGGATTCCGGCAAATCTCCGTTAACTACTGCCCGCGCCGCCATGCCGCGGACGCCAAGGGCGCGGGTTTGCTGCTGCGCAGCTTCGATGAACTGCATGAAGTTACGGTTGCCCAGCGTACCCTGACTGGTGTTGATTGCATCCATCAACCCGGCAGACGGCCCGTTGCCCAGTAGCCTCTGCGCCACCTGGTCCAGGGCAGCCGGAGCGTTTCCTGCCATCCCCGTGTCATGGTGATTGCCGATGTGGCCGCCGGTCCCGGGGGAATGACCCTGAGCGCCTGAATTCAGCTTGTTTAAACATGTTGCCTGGGTGTGTCTTGTCATTTCGATTCAATAATTTCTCGTATTTGCACCTGTTATACTGCAGATTTCCGGATAGATCACTGACCGATTTACCAGGCGTTCAAACAGGCGCCGGACACCTGCCGGAAGAAAATTGAATAGCACCGATCGATATGGGTTAAACTGGTACGGAGGGGTACATTCACGGTTGATTTGTAACGGGGTACAGTAATGATTGTCGAACAGATATGGACAGGTAACGACTGGCGTAACTTCAATTATCTCATTGCCTGCCCTGACACCGGCGAGGCGTTGACTATAGATCCCCTTGACCACGAAAAATGCCTGCAGCACGCGCAGGACCAGGGCTGGGATATCACCCAGGTGCTGAATACCCATGAACACCATGACCACATCGGCGGCAATGCTGCAATGATTGACGCGACGGGTGCGGAGTTGCTCGCCCACAAAAACGCCAGGGACAGGATTGTCGGGATAGACAGACCGTTATCTGCGGGTGATGTAATAAAAGTCGGAAGTACCGTGGAACTTGAGGCGCTGGATACGCCGGGACACACCATGAGCCACGTCTGCCTGCTTTCCCACACGGACCGGCAGGCCCTGTTTTGCGGGGATACACTGTTTAACGCGGGGGCGGGAAACTGCCACAATGGCGGTCATCCCAACGAGTTGTACATGACTTTTTCCAGCCAACTG
Organism: Gammaproteobacteria bacterium; assembly: GCA_965207165.1. Classification (GTDB taxonomy): domain Bacteria; phylum Pseudomonadota; class Gammaproteobacteria; order Eutrophobiales; family Eutrophobiaceae; genus JAAXHV01. The sequence goes on from OZ242265.1 coordinate 1,634,761, forward strand.
GCGACATTGCCTGACGATACCCTGGTCTATCCGGGTCACGACTACATCATCAATAACCTGCAATTCACCCTGAGCAGGGAACCCGGCAACACCGACGCTGAGGCGTTAAGGGATGACTTGCGCGATCAGGACCCTGGCGATGCCCTGGTCACAACCATCGGCCTGGAAAAAGCCGTCAACACCTTCTTCCGCCTGAGAAACCCGGAAGTCATAGAAAAACTGCGCGAGGATTTCCCCGATTTACCGGCCGAGCCCGATGAGAAAACGGTCTTCCTGAAACTGCGGGAGATACGTAACAACTGGTAAGGTGACGCTATCCCCGGCCTGGTTATTGCTTGCCGCAGACGGGTTGCTGATCATCCACACCCTGTTTATCGCCTTTGTGGTGTTCGGATTGGTATTCATTATCGCCGGTCTTGCCTGGCAGTGGCGCTGGGTCAGGAACCCCTGGTTCCGGTTCATGCATCTCGGCGCGATCGGCATCGTGGTCGCACAGTCCTGGCTGGGCGTGGTCTGCCCGTTGACGACCTGGGAAAACAATCTGAGGGTGAGAGCGGGTGACGTTGCTTATGCGGGTTCGTTCATCCAGCACTGGCTGCATAAACTGATCTTCTACCAGGCGGAAGCCTGGGTATTTACCCTGGCCTACACTGCATTCGCTGCGCTGGTGGTCCTGGCCTGGTACCTGGCGCCGCCGGATTTGTCAAAAAAGTACAATAAATTGAGATAGGCGGGATTTGAGGGTTTATTTCAAGAACGTCGGCAGCCAGGATGGCTGACGATGAGCGTACAGGGATGTATTCACAGCGTGTCTTGAAATAAACCCTCAAATCCCTTCTGCGCTGCTTTAAGCAACTTTCTTCAAGGTGGCCGCCAGAGTCTCGCCCTGTTCATCCGCCAGGGCGGCATCACGTAATTCCTTTACCTTCGCTGCGGCGTCGGAGTGGTTGCGGATTGATTCAAGAGTGCTCATTATACGGTTGAAAGCGGCCTGGCCTCTTTCATGGGTGTCGCCGTAACCCTTTACCAGGCGCTGGCATTCGGCCACTTCCACGGCGAGTTCGTAATCCCCGGCGGCGCAGTCCAGCACTGTCGCCAGCCATTGCTCCATGGCGGCAGTCTCCCTTTTAAACCGCAAGGTGGACCGGCGCATGACCCGCAGGCCGGCAACCAGGGAGAGCAACAGGAAGCCCGACACGCTGGTGGTATTGATCTTCCTGCCGCGCCTGCAGAACAGGCCGATGAAATTCCTCAATAACGGGGTATTCAGGCACAGGGAACCTTTCCAGGCCGGCATGATGTCGCAAATCTCCTGTACCCTGGGGTGCATGAATTCCCGGCAGGTCACGACCTGTCCCGGTTGGGCCTGCACCTCTTTTCTGACCCGGGCAAAACGGCTGGAGCGGATTTTCAGGTCCGCTACCCGGATGGCGTCTTCATAGGTCATCCACAGGGCCAGGTAACGCGCTGTCTCAACGGTAAGCCGGTAGTCCTTGCCCGCGCTGTCTGCCTGCAATACCGGCTTTAACCTGCGCAGGTACTCCTCTGCGTAGCCGATATCCTGGTAATCTGCGAGTTTTGCCAGGGCCGCCCGGATGACCTCGTGGGTTTGCGCCGGGAACGCCGCTTCGATCCGCTCCGTCAGCGCCTGTGCTGCTCCACTGACCGGAGACGCGGGAACGTCTGCGGCCGGCGGCTGATCCGGTTCCACATGTTGTTTTTGCGCATGCTCATAACCGGCGTTGAAACCTTTCAGGTTGGCCTCCACGGCAACGCCTCCCTCCCTGATTATGCCGGTGAACGTCTCCTTGCTGAACGGCAGGGCGCCGGAACCGGCGGCCGCGCCCAGCAACACCGAACTGATGACGCTGCCGGTCTGCCCGGCAAGCGCAGCCATATCGAAACCGATATACTGCTTTGCATTCTCTATCACCGCGTCCGCGATTTTTTCAGTACTCGCCCTGCCGTCTCCCAGCGCGGTTTTCTCCCCGATGGCATAGTCCCGGTGGGTGGATACCAGCGCGGTAGTACGGTCCGGCGTGATTAACCCCCGCAAGACGGCGCGTCCGCCCTCGATTAATTCACCGGCGATGACCACGTCCACGCGCCCGGGCACCGGCATCAGCGCCAGCACCGCGGGTTCATCCCCGACTGCGTCCCGCGGGAAGAACTCCAGGTAGTAGACTGTCGCGCCGGTGCGCTGGGCAACGCCGGGCACGGAGGTGGATTGCGCCAGGTATCCGGAACGCTCAGCCGCCTGTATCAGCCAGTTGCTGAGCACGCCGCCGCCCTGCCCGCCCATTGCCAGGATCGCGACCTTTATGGGTTGGGCCTGTCCTCCAGACGGAAAATGATCCATCGTGGGGACGGACTGAAGTCCGTCCCCGGCAAGCGCCTGCCGGGATGAGGAAGATCTCGCCTGTGCTGCCGTTGTCGAGACGACTGTACCAACGGTTCGCTTGCGGCGACGCCGGTCCGACCATGCCTGGAGCCCGCCGATGACGAATGAACGAAAGGCCGCCAGCGCCTTGTCGGCAAGGTTGGGGTTATAAACGATATCGGCCTTGTAAAACGACGGGCAGAGTACCGCGGCATGGGCCACCTCGCCGCACACGCCGCAACCGACACAACTGTTGACGACGCTGGCCACCGGGTCCTTCCTCAACGGGTCGGGGTTGTCCTTGATGGTCAGGGACGGACACCCGGACAGCCGGATGCACGAGCGATCACCGGTGCAGGTGTCTTCATCGACGCCGAAGCGCTCCCGCACGTAACGTTTCTTCTGCTTGAGCAGGTCTCTTATCTGCGGCTTGATACGCCGCTGCCGGTTAAGCTGGCATTCCCCTTCCGCGACGATGAGTTTGGGGCCTTTCGCTTTGGTGGTCATGGCATCCCTCAGGGCATGCAGGGATTCCTGGATATCGTAAGTATGCACTTTCCTGATCCATTTCACGCCGGCGCCCTTGAGCGCATCGACGATGGACACCCGGTACTGGCGCCGGTCCGCATCGGCCTTGGACGATGGGATCCACTGGCCGCCGGTGGCCGCGGAGTAACCGTTGTCGACAACCACGATAACGCCGTCATGCTCGTTTTCCACCGCGTTGCCGATGCCGGTGGCCAGGCCGTTATGCCAGAAGCCGCCGTCACCCATTATGCTCATGGCGCGTTTTTCGTGGGGCACCATCAGCGCCGAAGCGCTGGACGGGCCCAGGCCATAACCGGTAATGGTGTTGCCGATGTTGAACGGGGCGACCGTGGCAAAGGAGTGGCAACCGATGTCCATGCTCACCTGCAGCTTGCCGAATTCCTTCTCCAGCAGCTTGACGGCAGAGAAGAACGGGCGCTCCGGGCAACCGGTACACAGGCCGGACGGCCGTTGCGGAACCAGTTGCGCCAGTTCTTCCCGGTCCGCGCCATTGGTCTTTTCCAGCGGAGGGACCGTGATCGCATCCGGTTCCCAGCGCGCCAGGAATTTCCGCAACCCCGCTTCCATCAACTGGCAGGTGTATTCCCCTGCCATGGAAAAAACATCCTTGCCTTGTACCCGGGCCTGTATGTCGTTGCGCCGCAGGATGGTGTTGATGTTCTGTTCGAGGTAATCCGGCTGGCCTTCCTCCACCAGCAAAACCGCCTTCTTGTCCCGGCAGAAACGCACCACCTCTGCGTCCAGCACCGGGTAGACCACGTTCATGACGTACATGGGAATGGCGCTATTGCCGAAGGTATCGGAGCAGCCAACGTGTTCCATGGCCCGGTTCAGGGTGTTGTACAGGCCGCCCGGCACAATGATGCCGATCTCATCAAAGCGCCCCGCTACCACGTCGTTCAGGCTGTTATCCTCTATGAACTTAACCGCTGCGGGCCAGCGTTGTTCGGTTTTCTCCACTTCGTGCTGGTAGTTGAACGGGGGCAGGACGATACGCTCAATATCCCGCGCCGGGGCATCCAGGGCATCGGTCACGGTGAATGCCGGACGCCGGTTGTCTTTGGTATCCAGCACGCCGTGGACATGGCAGGCGCGCACCCGCAGTTGCAGCATGACCGGCGTGGCGGACGCTTCGGAAAGCTCAAACCCCGTCTCAACTATCTCTGCGATATCGTTCAGGTTCGGCCTGGGGTCCAGCAGCCAGAGCTGGGACTTCATGGCGAAGGCATGGGATCTTTCCTGCATGATGGATGCGCCTTCGCCGTAGTCTTCCCCGACGATAATGAGCGCGCCGCCCTTGACGCCTGCAGACGCCACGTTGGCCAGGGCGTCCGAGGCAACGTTGGTGCCGACGGTGGATTTCCAGGCCACCGCGCCGCGTAGCGGGTAATTGATGGATGCGGCCAGCATGGAGGCAGCCGCGGCCTCGCTGGCGGACTGCTCAAAGTGTACACCCAGTTCTTCCAGGATCTCCCGGGCATCGGAAAAGACATCAATCAAATGGCTGATGGGTGAGCCCTGGTATCCGCCGATATAGGATACGCCCGATTGCAGCAGGGCCTTGGTAACCGCGAGAATACCCTCGCCATGGAGTTCTTCGCCGTCCCCCAGGCGCAGCATCTGTACTTCCTTTGCGAATGAGCGTTCAGCCACTGGCGTCGTTATCCGGTAATGCCAAATACCCGCGCCGGGGAGCCGTCCAGGCCTTCCAGGGGCAACGGTATGCCGTAAAGGGTAAAGTCCCTGCCGTCCAGTTCACCGATATTGGCAAGCAACTGGATGATGATGGTCTTGTTGCCCAGCAGTGTCTTGTGGTTGCGCCCGGGTGGTTGATCCGCTTCGATGCCGAGCCAGAACGGCGCTTCGGGGAAGCAGTCCAGGGCGACCGCCTTGCAGCCTTTCTCAACGATATACTCCGCTGCCGTGGTGTCCAGGTATATGGAATTCCCCCAGAATTCGTCCGTATCCCAGGCCCTGTCCGTCCAGCCGGTATACAGGACCGGGATGACACTGTCATCGATCTCAACGCCTGTTTTGATGATCTCATCTGCTGTGACCCGTTCCCGCCCCTGCAAGTGGGTGAGCGGCACGACCCTGCCCCTGCCGATGGTGTGCTCCAGGGGGATTTGTTCCACCGTCCAGCCGCCGCTTTCCAGGAAGTGGCAGGGCGCATCGATATGGGTGCCGATGTGGGTGAGTATCTCCAGCCGTGACAGCATGTGCGGGGTGAATTCAACGTTTTCGTCCAGTTCGATGTCACGGCTCTCCAGGTACGCCTTTTGCACCTCTCCCATACAGGACAGAACCACGCAACGGGTGGGGTTTTCTTCATACTCGCGCAAGTCGGGTATGCCCCGCATGTGGCGATTGACAGGCAGGGTCAGGTCGATGACAGCCATGGTCTCCTCCGGTTGGGTCTTTGTTGAATTATATCAGCTATCTGCCAGCTCAAGCGATCTCAGGTAGCGCCAGGTGCGGTTTCCCTCGGGTTGTGCCTGTAATGTGAGCAGATCGTCCGGGCGATCAATGTCCCGGGCCAGTCCGCCGGCTGTTGCGATATTGACCGGCACCTGCCGTCCCTCCGCCGCCCTGCAAAATTCGGCAAAGCTGTCCTCACCGTACATCAGGCTGACGGCCAGCGGCGGGGTAAACACCAGCCCGTTGGTGCCGCCGTCCTTCTCAGCCGGACACAGGGTGATCCCCTCTTCGTGAACCCGGTCCAGGTGGATTAAATCCGAATGGTCAAGTTCAGGCACGTCAGCCGGAATAATGAGCACCTTGTCAATATCCTGGTCGCTGACGGCCTCGACGCCTTTCAGCACGTCCGCGGCATAGCCGTTATCGACCCCGGTATTCAATACCTCCGCCTGGTAGTCCTGTGCCAGTGAGAACACCGCATCATCGCAACTGATCACGGTAATCCCGCTGACCACGGAGGTTTGATCCAGGGTATCGAGTATGTCCTCCACCATGCAGTAACTGAGCTGCCGGCGTTGCGCGCGCGTCAAGATACCGGCAAGCCGCAACTTGGTATGGTCAAGCAACTTTACCGGGAGTAGCGCCCACATGATTTATTTATCCGCAGATTACGCAGATTAACGCAGATACAACAGAATTTTGAAATATGCAAATATGACACATGCTCTCTGAGCCCATCGTCCAAGTAGGAAACAACCCGATTTATGACTGAATATAATCTGCGTTAATCTGCGTAATCTGCGGATGAATCTTCAGCAGATGTCCTATAGAGCGTCTCCAATGCCGGTGATGCGGATACCGGAATGGCCGGTCTTATAGGTCTTGTTGATATGTATCAGGAGGCTGGTCAGGGCCTCGGCCGCTGCCGCGTTGGCCAGCTTGCCGGCATTGATGGCGCGGCATCCGCTGTCCTCCACCAGTTGCATGACTTCCCTGCGGGTTTCAAGGTCGTCGCCGGTCACCAGGATATCGCAGTCGATGTCGACGTCCCGCTCCAGCAGGTTGGCGGCCACGTTGTGGTACGCGGCCGTGACCCGCGCCCGCTCTCCCAGGATATTGCGGGTGATGACCGCGGCGCTCCCCTCCCCGGGCAACTGGACTACAGCCACCTTCGGCGGCACAAGCGGTACGGTGGTATCAACAACTATCTGGCCGGACAGGCTCGGCCTGATGCTCTCCAGGGTAGCCTCATGGGCGGCGAACGGGACGGTCAGGACAACGACTTCCGCCTGTTTTGCCGCAGCGGGATTATCGGCGCCACCGATCAGGCTGCCGCCAAGCCTCTCATTGAGTTCGGCCGCCGCGTTCAGCGCTTTTTCCCGAACCCGGGAACCGATAGTCACATCGTGGCCTGCCCTGGCCCAGCGCCAGGCTAGGCCATAGCCAAGATTACCGGTCCCGCCCAGGACCGCTATTTTCCGTTTTATGAACACTGTCAGACCATGGATGGGGACAGATTTAAACCTGTCCCCTTTATCTTGTTATAATATGAAACCTCGTGCAGATGGGGGCTCGTCTAACGGCAGGACAGCGGACTCTGACTCCGCCGGTACAGGTTCGAATCCTGTGCCCCCAGCCATTCCAATTTGTTTCAAGATGTTTCATTTCCTTACCCCGGCGTGAAGATAGCACGAAACGGGCGCGCGGCAAAATCCTGGATACAGCGAGTTCGCATGAACGGGAAGCTGAATCGCCACGGGAATCCTAGAAACCCGTTAGTTCGGCCATTCAGTTTTTTATCAGCGTTTGTCCTTAATTTGTGTCCTTACCCACATTGAGAATTCAGGGTCTTCAATAATCCAGCCACCCGACCATCGATCAACGACGCCTGAACCTGTGAGCCGTCTCAGTGCCGATTGTACTTTGTCAATCGATGGCGGTTCTGCACCCAGCGATTTCCCGATTTCATCGCGTGTTGCTTTGGAAAACGGTTTGTCAGCACCCTGCGCAAGTTGGACTACTGTGGCGCGCTGAATGTCTGTCAGCTTTAACCATAGTTCTGTATATCCCAATTTTTCCGCCATCTGCTCACGCAAAAGAACAAGACCTTCGTCTATTGTCAGATCCACCCGTAAAGTCAACAATTCAATCAACGCACGGAAGAAATAGGGACTTTGATGCAGTTCGTCGAATGCTTTTAGCGCTACGTCACGACCTAATTTTTGTTTGGTAGTCCTTTCGAAGGCATTGAGTTGGTGATCGACAAAACGTTCGTCAAGCGGCTCTAAGTCCAGAGAGGTTCCAAAATGAAAGAAAGGCGCTTCGGCTTCACTGAACATCGCCTTTAATCCTTCACGCGACGAACCGGTAAAAACTGCCTTCAGTCCTGTGTCCCTTGTGTCCAGGCTGGTTCGAAGAGAAGCGATAAGGGACCGGTTGTTCTTATCTTTCGCAAGTTCCTGTACCTCATCAAACAGAAGCAAGGTTGGCTTTTTCCTGTTTTCCAAACGAGCAAGAAGGTTGTCCAAATACAGGATGAGTTCCGCGGGTGGTTCACCTTTCAGCGAAGAAAGATCGATTTCTGCTTCCGCCCTGGCCCCGCCAATCGGCGCCGAGAGTTTCAGCTTTGGTTTCAAGATGGATGCTACGCTACCGATGCGGCCCATTATTGTTTTTGATTTCAACGTAACCTCAAGGCTGTACAGGATGAGCGCAAGCGGCGAGAGCGGAGCACGCCAAAAGCTTATATAGACCACCTTGTGCCCCTTGCTTTCCGCATACGGAGTCAAATCTTTGGTCAGGAATTCGGTTTTCCCGGTACGCCGGGGGGCAAATAAGGTCAGTGCCTTGGCCGGCCCTTCAACAAGTGCGTTAAGCGTCCGGGCAGCAAGGTTCTCACGGGGATAATGCCACGTATCATCTTTCATATAGGCATTTATAGCACAGAATTCCTATATAGGAAAGTTCTGCTATAAATGCCTATAAACTTAGGTTACAACGCCCTCCTTCGTATAAGACCGGTGAGACCCCTTCTCTCTTTCGAAAACAAACCCGAATTTTGCAAAAATGGCTTCCTGTGTTCGCCAATCAGTAGGCTTGAGCCTGTCGGACATGATCGGCAACCAGCAACGGCAGAGGGACATCAATCATTAGAGAACCAGAATCTTCAGGAACCTGTAGCATAGAGCAAGCCTGTTGAAAGCCTATACTGGCGTGTTCTCTGTCAGGTTCGAATCCCAGTTCTTTTAGTGCCTCTGAAAGAACTCCTCTCTCATAACAGGATTCAATAAAAAGCTGGATTGCTTCAATAATATTTTCTATTGCTTCATCCTCTGTATAGCCCTGGCTATGAATATCAAACGCATCGCTCCCGATATAATAAATATCATTTTCTTTACGGATACTGACGACAACTTGTAAAGAGAAATGGACCTTATTGCGCGCTCGATTTATTTGTAGACTGGATTCGCTCATGGCTATTAAGAATTGAAGGCTAATTTGCAGAGATTAACAACCATCCCCCCTCGAAGTGTGACCTGATGCTAACATTGCCTATCGATGTAATGCATACCATATCGAAAAAAGAGTTACTTATTCCAGTAACAATTTACCAGGTGTCGAGGCACGGACAATATTCACCGAGGCCGGCATCGCGCGGGGATTGAGCAAGGTGTGCGACAGAGCAATTCGTTGTGACAATTTGTAACATTCAAAGTCACAACAAAAGTCACAGAATTAGTGATAAATTAACTATTTCAATGACTTACCGAAACAGGAATAATTCCTCTGACTCCGCCAGTAGAGGTTCGAATCCTCTGCCCCCAGCCAGTTTGATGCCCGGTCAGAGATTCCCCAGGATACTCTCTGCCGAGCTGACCTTGAATTCCATGGGCGCTTCAACATGAAGTTGAGTAATCACGCCGTCATCCACCACCATGGCGAAACGCTGGCCCCGGGTGCCCAGGCCGAAGCCTGATCCGTCCAGTTCCAGCCCCAGGGCCGCGGTATACGTGCCGTTGCCGTCGGCCAGCATCAGCACCTTGTCACCGGCGCCGGCGCTACTGCCCCAGGCGTCCATGACGAACATGTCATTGACCGCCATGCAGGCGATGGTATCCACGCCTTTTGCCTTGATGGCGTCAGCCTGGTTAACAAATCCAGGCAGGTGTTCTTTTGAGCAGGTAGGAGTAAACGCGCCGGGCACGGAAAATACGACGACTTTTTTACCGCTGAACAACTCATCGGTGCTCACCGACCCCGGCCCGTCTGCATTGATTACATGGAAGCGCCCGTCTGGGGCTTTATCTCCGGCTTGTACAGTCACTGTGACCTCCCATTGAAGTTGTTGGTTATAGTGCGAGGAATTATATCAGGGAATAAACTTCCTGCCTGACTTTGTTGACGGAAATTGAAAAATCCAGTAGCTTTACCCCCTTGCCTGCAACTATAACTATGGGGAGATCAAACTCATGGCGACAACCGAAGAACGTGTAAGACAACTCGTCAGCGATAATCTGGAAGTGGACGGACAACCCCTGGACCTGTCGGAGGATCTGAATACCGGGCTCACCGAGCTTGGCGTATCCTCGCTGGATATCGTCGCCTTCGCGAAACTGGTTTCAAAGGAATTCAATATTGCCTTTACTATCGAAGATTGCGAGACGGTCAACACCATCCGGAAACTGATCGATCACATCGGCGGCTAAGCCGGCGGAGCGCCTTCCGGCGCTGCGCTGCTGCAGCCGGACAGGCTGGGAAGATTATCCATAGGGGAACCGTAAACTTCACCGGTTTTCAGCCATATAATGCGGCATTACTGCCGCTCTCGCTTATTAACTGAATGATCATGGCTTCAGAAACCCTGTGGGAGATACCTGAACCCGTTTCAGTTTGTGAAGTTCGTCCGGACGACGACACTGTTATTACCTTGCGGCGACACGGTAATCCGGCAGGCCCGAGACTGATTCTGAGTCACGGCAACGGTCTCGCAATTGACCTGTATTTTCCCTTCTGGTCGTTGCTCATGGACGATTTCGACCTGATTATCCATGACCTGAGAAACCACGGCTGGAATAAAGTCGGGGCCATCACCAGGCATAACGTGCCGACTCTGGTGCGCGACCATAACTGCATCCTCGCGGCAATTGACGAGACTTACGGGAAAAAACCGAAAATCGGCGTATATCATTCCGTCTCCTCCCTGGTAACGCTTATGTCGACTTCAATATTGGCGGATCCAGGCAACTCGTCCCCGCAGAGCGCCTGCGCGGCGCTGGTCCTGTTCGACCCGCCCCTGTGCAAGCCCGGCGTCAGCCAGGCGAAATTTGACGAGGCCACCGAAAAGACCGCGGCAAAGACCCGGCGACGCTCCAGGCGGTTCGAGTCTAGAGAACAGTTTATTGAACTCCTTGAATTTCTGCCGACATTCAAAAACGTCGTTCCCGGCGTGCGCGAATTGATGGCGCTCACAACATTGCAGGACGCCGGCGGCGGGGAGGGTTACGAGCTTTGCTGCCCGCCCGAGTACGAGGCCCGGATTATAGATTACACCAGGATTTTCTCTCCACTGGTGGATTTTGAAGATCTTCACTGCCCGACAAAAGCCATCTGCGCGGACCCCACCCTGCCTTACTCTTACCTGCCTACCATAGACCTGAGCGATATCCTGAGCGTAGACTATGATTTTCTACCGGATACGACGCACCTGATGCAACTGGAACAGCCGGAGGAATGTGTCGCGACCTTGCGTGAATTCCTTGAACAGGATGTGCTTGCCGGACTTCAATAAGTAAGTCATGTCTGAAGTCGAACAACCTATCGCAATAGTCGGCATGGCGTGCCGCTTTCCCGGCGCGCCGGATATACCCTCCTTCTGGCGACTCCTTGAAGGCGGCAAAAACGCGGTAATCGAGGGTGAACCGGGGTCCGGCAAAGGACGCGTAGGACAATTGTTCCCGGATGCGGCAGTCCAGAGCGAGGCCTGCCGGTTCGGCGCCTACCTGGACGAGATCGACCTGTTTGACGCGGCGTTCTTCCATATTTCGCCGGTCGAGGCGCAATTTCTTGATCCGCAGCAACGGCTGATGCTGGAGACAAGCTGGCGCGCGCTGGAGGATGCAGGCATGGACCCGGACCGGTTGAAGGGCAGCCGCACCGGCGTGTACGCCGGAATAAGCAACAACGAATACCGGTCGATGATCCTGGACGCAAACAGGACTGCCGAACCCGCATCGAGCCTGTACACGGTGACCGGCACCTCGTTCAATACGGCTATCGGCAGGGTCGCCTACGCGCTGGGACTGGAGGGACCGGCGCTGGCGCTGGACACCGCCTGTTCGTCGTCACTGGTCGCCATTCACCAGGCCGTTTCCGGACTGCAGCGCGGCGAAGCGGACCTGGCGCTTGCCGGCGGTGTGCATACGATCCTGTCCGGGAGGCTGCTGGAACTGCGCGGCAATGCCGGCATGCTGGCGCCCGACGGCAGGTGCAAGACCTTCGATGCCGCCGCCAACGGTTATGTGCGCGGTGAAGGCTGCGGTATCGTGGCGCTGAAGCGGCTGGATGACGCGGAAGCGGACGGCGACCGCATCTGGGCGATTATCCGGGGTTCCGCCATCAACCAGGATGGGGCCAGCCCGGGGCTGACGGTGCCGAGCGGGCCGGCGCAGGAGCGGGTCATCGCGGCGGCCTTGCAGACGGCCCGGGTGCCTCCCGAACAGGTTGACTACGTGGAATGCCACGGCACCGGCACGCCGGTGGGCGACCCGATCGAGGCGCAGGCCGTCGGGACGGCTTACGGCAATGGACGCAGCGCAGATAACCCGCTGCTGATCGGATCGGTGAAGACGAATTTCGGCCACCTGGAATCGGCGGCGGGAGTTGCCGCAGTGATTAAGGTCATCCTGGCGATGCAGCACAGCTTGATCCCGCGCCACCTGAATTTCCGCAATCCCAGTCCGGCGATCGACTGGGAAAGCCTGCCGTTAAGAGTGACATCGGAACCGACGCCCTGGCCGGCCCGTGCGGACCGTAAGGCGCTGGCAGGCATAAGCGGGTTCGGCTGGTCGGGCACCAACGCACACCTCATCGTAGAAGGTTACGGGACTCTGGATGCCGGCCCGGCCGGTCCTGACGAAAGCCGCTGGGCCATGGGGCCGGCGCAGCGGATTGACGCCACCCTGCCGAAACCTGTTGCCGGACGATCGGACACCCCGGAAGGCATCACCACGCGCAGGATCCGTTTTCTACCGCTGTCGGGCAGGTCGGACAAGGCGCTGCGGGAACTGGCGCGGGACCACCTGGAATGGCTCGGCAGGTGCGCCGGGGGATCTTCCGCCGGAGACACAGATGAAGCGCTGCTGTCAGACCTCGCCTGGACGGCCGGGGTGGGCCGCAGCCATTTCAGCCACCGGGCAGGCGTGGTGTTTCAAGACCTCCCGTCGTTGCGGAAAAACCTTGCCGCGCTTGCCGAAACGGGCGCGGGAGCAGGTCCTGAGCCGGGACGGCAGACGGGCAAACTGGTTTTTGCCTTCACCGGGCAGGCCAGCCAGTGGCCCGGCATGGGCGCAACCCTGTATGAGCAGGAACCGGCGGCGCGGGCAGTGCTGGACCGTTGTGACGGCATCCTGCAGGATGCGCGGGGCGCTTCCCTGCTGGACATCATGTTCGGCCGCAACGGCGTGGAACAGGAACTCGACAACCCGGCATGGACCCAGCCGGCTATCTATGCGCTGGAATGCGTCCTGAACGCACTGTGGTCGAACCTGGGCATCCGGCCCGATGTGATAGTCGGGCACAGTCTCGGTGAGATCGCCGCGGCGCAGGCGGCCGGCGTGTTCGGCCTGGAGCAGGGCTTGCTGTTCGCGGCGCAACGGGGAGCGCTGATGGGGGCGTTGCCGGGCAAAGGCGCCATGGCCGCGGTGTTCGCACCGGCATCGCGGGTGGCGGCAACGGTGGAAGAATACATCTCGACTGCGCCCGGTGCAGTGGTGAACATTGCCGCGGACAACGGCGCGCACCAGGCGATAAGCGGTTCCAGGACTGACATCGAGGCCGTGCTTGAACGTTTTGAAGCTGATGGGATCCGGGTCGCGCGGCTGCGCGCCAGTCCCGCGTACCACAGCGCACTGGTGGACCCCGCGCTGAACGAACTTGAGCAGGCGTGCGCCGGAATGACGTTCGCGGCGCCGGCAATCCCCCTGGTAAGCAGCATGACAGGCCTTTCGGTTGAGCCGGGCGCGACCTTCGACGGCGCATACTGGCGGCGGCAGGCGCGGGAACCAGTGGCGTTCCGCGGCGCCGTTGAGACGCTGGCAGAACTGGGAGTGCAGACGCTCATAGAGATCGGCCCCAATGCAGTACTGGGCCCGATGACGGAACTGGCCTGGCCCGGGCCAGACGCAAACAAGGCCGGAACCGGCGTTCTCCCTCCTCCCCTGGTCATAGCAAGCCTGTTGCGCCCTTCATCCAGAATATCCCGTACGGAGTCCGACCAGGCTCTTACCGCCGCCGTAGCAAAAGCATACGAGGCTGGCCTGCCGGTGTCGCTTGCAGGGCTTTTCGCGGGTGAATCACGGCGCCGCATCTCGGTACCGGGTTACCCGTTCCAGCGCGAACGCTTCTGGATCGAGGCTTTGAGGCGGCGACCGCGGGACACAGGGCACCCGTTGCTGGGCGAACGGCACGAATCAGCAAGCGGCGAGATCTCGTTTGAGACAGAGTTGTTCCCGTCGGATCCGGCCTGGCTGAACGACCATCGGGTTTTCGAACGGCTGGTGGCGCCGGGTGCGCTGTACGGGGCCATGGCGGTAACGGCTGCGCCAGAAAGTAGCGGAACCTTGGTTGTCGAAGACATGCAGTTTCATAATCCGATGATCTTTCCGGAACAGGATAGCGGTGATGAGGACGGTGAACAGGGACGTAAGGTACAGGTCCTGCTGAACCGGTCCGGGGACGGATCAGCGCACAGGGTCCAGGTACTCAGCAAGGGGGGAGACAGGGAGGAATGGACCCTGCACGCGGAGGGCAGTATCCCATCCGCTGCGCGGGACAGGCAACGCACCGACAAGGCGGACCTTGAAGGCCTGAAAAAGGGGCTCTCCCCGATTGACGTGCCTGCCTTTTACCAGGCCAAGGCGGGAGTCGGGATCGATCTCGGCCCGTCATTCCGCACGCTGGAGAATGTCTGGTCGCGGCAGGGAGAGGCATTGGGCGAAGTAGCGTTGCCCGGGAACCTGGAGCAGTCCGGTCCGGACGTACATCCGCTCCTGCTCGACGGCTGCTTCCAGGTACTCGCCGCAGCGCGTGATCCGGGTGGAGTCGATGATAGCGTTACCTACCTGCCATTCGGGTGGGAACGGTTATGGCTGGCGCAGCAGTTACCCGAGCGCGTATTCTGCCATGTGCGCATGAAGGAGAATCCTGCCGGCGCAAACGGCGAGCCCCGGGAAACCCTGGGCGGAGACCTGCATATCTATGCCCCGGACGGACTCCTGCTCGGTGAATTTAACGGCTATACGGTTAAACGGGCAACGCGGGCCGCGCTGCTTGCGGCAGTGGAAGGGTTGAACGAACTCCTGTACGAGATTACCTGGCGCGACCGCACTCTCGCTCCCGGCATACTACCCGCCGATTTCCTGCCCGAGCCCGCGACCGTTGCGGCAGGCTCCGGACCGTTCACGCGCTACCTGGAGGCAGAAAGCGTCGGCGCCGAAGACCGGGCAGCCCTGCTGGCGGACCTGGAGGTGCTGGCGCGCAGTTTCGCCCTTGCTACCCTGGATAAGCTGGGCTGGCAACGCAGCGCCGGTGCGAGCGTGGAACCGGAAGCCTTGCGCCGGCAGCTGCAGGTCCGGGAAGAACACCGCAAACTGTTCCGGCGTATGCTCGAGTTACTGACCGGCGCCGGAGTTTTGCGCGCTGACGGAGACGGGTTCAGCGTCGCAGTCGGGTCGGGAGAGCCGTTGCCGGCTGACCTGCCGGGTGATCCCGACGAGTTCGCCGCCGGTATGGCCGGGCGCTACGCTCACGGCGTTAACGAGACCGGGCTGTTCCGGCGCAGCGGCGGCGCCCTGGCGGACGTACTGCTGGGACGTGAAGACCCGCTGACCCTGCTGTTCAGCAGCGGCGAGCCGACCGCCGCCGACCTGTATCTTAAAGCACCGGTGGCGCGCGCCGCGAACCGGATGCTCGGGGATGCGATTACTGCGCTGCTGGGGGGAATGCCCGACGGGCGCCGCCTGCGGGTGCTGGAAGTCGGGGCGGGCACGGGCTCGGCGACGGCGTCCGTGCTGCCGGAACTGCCCTCTGCAAGGTTCGACTACACCTATACGGATATCTCCGCGGGCTTTTTCTCGGAGGCTGAAGGCCGTTTCGGAGGGGGCGAGGCAGGGATCGATTACCGCGTACTGGATATCGAAAAAGACCCCATGGCGCAGGGCTTTGATGCGCACGGTTATGACCTGGTGATCGCGTCCAACGTGCTGCACGCCACGCGCTACCTGAACGAGACCCTGGCCCACTGCCTGGACGTGCTCGCCCCGTCCGGTTACCTGGTGGCGCTGGAAAACCTGCGCGGCCAGGGCTGGCTGGACCTGACCTTCGGACAACTGGATGGCTGGTGGCGTTTTGCCGACGACTACCGGCCGCACCATGCCCTGGCAAGCCCGGAAGTCTGGCGCCAGGCGCTGGGCGATGCCGGTTTCACCGCAACGGAGATCCTGGGCGTTGACACCTCCGCGGCGGCCGGCAAGCCGGACCGGGGCGTGATCGTCGCGCAGGGACCGTCCCGGGTAACGGAGACGCGTGGTTTATGGGTCCTGGCCGGGGACCACGGGGGAACAGTCAATGAGTTGGCTGCCGAATTGACGGCCCGCAACCAGGCCGTCATGCTGGCGGCCGGGGATGAACAACCCGGGGCCAGGCCGGGGCAGGAACAGGCCGGTGTTATTCCGGTTTCCCTGGATCTGACGGCGCGCGGGGCGTGGCAGGCGCTGTTCCGGGAGCTGCCGCAGGACGCGCCGCTCAGCGGCATCATCCACCTGGCTGCGCTGGACGCTCACGGCGCGCAGGCGTCTACCGGGGAGATGGCGGCTGACGTACGGCGCGCGACGGAAAGCGCATTGGCGCTGGTACAGGGCTGCGCGGATGCCGACGTAACGCCTGCCAACGGCCTGTGGTTCGTTACCCGGGGCGGGCAGGTGCTGGAGAAGGAACGTTCAGGGGAACTCGCCGGCGCCACGCTGTGGGGTTTCGGCAAGGTCGTGGCCCGGGAAGCGGCCCACCTGCAGCCGCGCATGATCGACCTCGACCCCGATACGGCCGCGCTGCCGGCCGGCCTTAGCGAAGAACTGCTCTACCCTGATGCGGAGACCCATATCGCCTACCGCAGGGGGTTGCGCCAGGCAGCCCGGCTGGTGCGCTCCGGTAGCGGCGCGGAACGCCTGTCCCTGCCGGAAGGGCCGGACTGGATTCTTGAGCCGGACCCGGCCGGTGCGCTGGAACGGCTGGACACCAGGCCGACGGCGCGGCAGGCGCTGGAACCGATGGAAGTGCGCGTCGCCATCGAGGCAACCGGTCTCAACTTCTGGGACGTGTTCCGTTCCATCGGCTTTATTCCGGAAGGACTGCTGGGTGGGGAAATGTGCGGCCAGGTCATCGAGACGGGTTCCGGGGTAACGCATGTCGCGAACGGCGACCGGGTGGTCGGACTCGGGTTCGGCACCTTCGCGCCGGAAGTCGTCACGCGGGCCGAGATGGTGGCGCCTGCCCCGCCGGATATGCCCGTCTCGGCCCTGGCCACCCTGCCCACCGTATTCGTTTCCGCGGCGCTGTCATACGAACTGGCCGGTCTCAAGGCCGGGGACCGGGTGCTGATCCACGCCGGCGCGGGCGGCGTCGGGCTGGCCGCGATTCAACTGGCCCATGTGACCGGCGCGGAAGTGTTCACCACCGCCAGTGAACCGAAACAGGCATACCTGCGCGCGCTGGGCGTGAAACACGTGTTCGACAGCCGCAGCACGGCATTCGGACAAGATATCCTCCAGGCCACGGACGACGCAGGCGTGGACGTAGTGGTAAACAGCCTGACCGGGGAAGGGTTCATCGAGGCCAGTCTGTCCTGTCTGAAACAGGGCGGCCGCTTCGTGGAACTGGCCAGGCGGGATATCCTGAGCGAGGAGGAGATGGCAGCGTTGCGTCCCGACGTGGCTTACTTCGTCCTGGAACTGGACGTCGAGAAGGAACATAACCCGGCCTGGCCCGGGGCTGCCCTGAACAAAATCATGGGGCAACTGGCGGCCGGCGAGGTGACACCGCTTATTCACAGCAGGTGGCCGCTCGCCGAAGCGGGGAGTGCCATGCGCTTCATGCGTTCCGCCCGTCACCTGGGAAAGATCGTATTTATGAATCCGCCCCTCATGCACGGCCCGTTACGGCCGGACCGGACCTACCTGGTGACCGGCGGACTCGGCGGCATCGGCTGTCTCATCGCACAGTGGCTTGCAGACCGCGGCGCCGGCGCAATCGTACTGAACGGACGGCGTGAGCCGGACCCTGCCGCGCAGGAAACGATAGACGGTCTGATAAACCGCGGCGCGACCGTGCGGGTGGAACTGGCGGACGTGACGGACGCCGGCGCGCTGGACCGCATGCTGGCGCGCATCGACCGGGAAATGCCGCCGCTGGGAGGCGTCGTACACAGCGTGGGCGTGCTGTCCGACGGCGCGCTCGGCAACCAGAGCCCGGAGAAATTCGAGCAGGTGCTGGGGCCGAAAGTGCTGGGCGCCTGGCACCTGCACCGGGCAACCGCACAGCGCGACCTGGACCTGTTCGTGCTGTTCTCCAGCGTGGCCGGAGTCATGGGCAATCCCGGGCAGTCCAACCATGCCGCGGCCAACGCGTTCCTCGATCAACTCGCCGCGCACCGGCGCGCCCTGGGCCTGCCGGGACAGGCCATAGCCTGGGGGGCCTGGTCGGGGCTGGGCGAGGCGGAGGAACAGCGGGAACGCATTGCCCGGCAACTGGAGGCATCCGGCAGCGGCTGGATCGACCCGCAGCAGGGAATCCGGGCATTCGACCGGCTGGTAAGCCAGGATATTGCGAGCGCAACGGTAGTCGCCCTGGACTGGCAGGTCTTCAGGGATGCCGTCGATAACCATCCGCCGCTGCTGGAAGAACTGCTTTCCGCCACCCGTGACGCCGGGTCCGATGCGGCGGACGAACCGGAAGATTTGTTGTCCGGACTTCGGAGCGCGGCTGTCGACGAACGTGTAAAACTGCTGACCTCATTCCTGCAACGGGAGGTGCAGGCAGTGCTGAGGTTGCCTGGCGCGCCCGAACCCGCGCTGGGCTTTTTCGACCTGGGAATGGATTCGCTGATGGCGGTGGAACTGCGCAACCGGCTGAACCGGGCATTTGCGGGCGAGTACACGGCCCCCAACACCGTGGTGTTCGACTACCCCGATATCACCACCCTCGCCTCGCACCTGGCCGGGGAGCTCGGCCAGGGCGGCAGCGAACCCGCCGCCCCGGTGCAGCCCGAGGCGCAAGCCCAACCTGCAGGAGAGAGTGGAGATAACGGCATAGCGATCATCGGCATGGCATGCCGCTTCCCCGGTGCGCCGGACCTCGAGGCATTCTGGCGCCTGCTCGACAGCGGCGCTGATGCCGTAACGGATCGCCGCCCGGTTTCGGAATCCCTGGACGACGCATACGGAAATCCTTCCGGCAGCGATGCCGCTCCCCAGTACGGCGGATTTATCGAGGGTATCGACCTTTTCGACTCGCGTTTCTTCGGCATTTCCCCGATTGCCGCACGCATCATGGACCCGCAACAGAGGCTCCTGCTGGAGACAAGCTGGCTGGCTCTCGAGGATGCGGGGATGGACCCGGAACGGTTGCGCGGCAGCCGTACCGGCGTCTATGCCGGTATCGCCTCCAGTGAGTACCGGGACCTGATGGCAAATCACGACTACGGTGTCAATTACCTGGGTACCGCCTCCAGCATGGCGGTCGGTCGGGTTTCCTACCAGTTCGGCCTTGAGGGGCCGACATTGCCGGTGATGCTCAACTGCGCGTCATCACTGGTAGCCACACACCATGCCGTAATGGGCCTGCAGAGGCAGGAAGCCGACGTTGCCCTGGTCGGAGGCGTGAACGTAATCCTGTCACACCAGATAACGAGGGAAATGAAGGAAATCGGCATGTTGTCGCCGCAGGGTACCTGCAGGGCCTTCGACGCCGCTGCAGACGGCGCGGTGCGCAGTGAGGGTTGCGGGATGATGGTATTAAAGCGGCTGGTTGACGCTGAGGCCGACGGGGACCGCATCTGGGGCGTGATCCGCGGCAGTGCGATCAACCAGAGCGGCGCCAGCGCCGGGCCCACCGCGGCAAAAGGTCCGGCCCAGGAACAGGTTATCGAAGCGGCGCTGGCGCGGGCAGGCGTGGCGCCGGACGAAGTCGACTACCTGGAAGCCCACGGCGCCGGGTCGGAGCTGGGCGACCCGATCGAGGTACAGGCCGCGGCCGCGGTTTACGGCCGGGAACGCGGCGCTGACCGCCCGCTCCTGATCGGTTCGGTAAAGACCAATATCGGCCACCTGGAAGCTGCCGCGGGTGCGGCAAGCCTGATCAAGACGGTACTGGCCATGAACCGGGGCCTGATCCCGAAACAGCTTCACTTCGACAATCCGACCCCGCACCTGGACTGGGAACGGCTGCCCGTGCGCGTGGCCTCGAAACCCGTGAACTGGCCCGACCAGCCCGGACGCCCGCGGCGCGCCGGCGTGAACGCGTTCGGGATCTCGGGAACGAACTCCCACGTCGTAGTGGAGGGATATACGGACACGTCTGCCGCAGAGGACAACTCCGGCGCAGGAGAGAACCGGCTCCTGCCGCTCTCGGGCAAGACCGGCGAGGCGCTCAGGGACCTGGCGCAGCGCTACCTGTCATGGCTGGACGAACGCGCCGGGGAAACCCCGTCCGATTTCGGCGTCAGCCGGGAATTGCTGGCCGACATGGCCTGGACCGCGGGCGCGGGCAGGGCACATTTTGCGTACCGCAAGGGCATCGTTTTCAACGACGCGGCATCGCTGCGGGAAGGACTGGACGCGCTTGCGCAGGCGGATACAACGTCGCTGGCTCCGGTTGAACCGTCTGGTGCGGGCCGGCCGGCCGCCGAGGGACCAGCGGCGGAAGGCAGGAACGCGTTGGTGGCAACGGCCGCGCGGGACTACGAAGCGGGCAAAACGGTTGCTTTTGCCGACCTGTTTGCCGGAGAAAAACGGCGCCGTATCTCATTGCCGGGTTACCCGTTCCAGCGCCGGCGCTACTGGATCGAATAACCGGACAGGCAGATACACGAATGAATGCGGCACAACCGGGAGGCCGGACAGGCATCCGTTACCAGCCTGATGAAAAGCCACCCGTAACACTTACCATCGGCCTCGGACTGCAGCTTGCGGGTCTCAACATCGCCGCAGTGATGCTGATCCCGACGGTCATCGTGCGCGCCGCCGGTGAGACCGAGGCCTACCTGTCCTGGGCTGTGCTTATGTCAGTCGCGATCTGCGGTATGACCACGATGCTGCAAGCCCTGCGCTACGGCCGTATCGGCGCAGGGCACATCATCGTCATGTGCACTTCCGCGGCGTTCATCCCCGTGTGCATCATGGCGCTCAGCACGGGCGGTCCGGCCATGCTGGCAACCCTGGTCGTGATTGCGGCCTTCGTCCCGCTGGCGCTGTCCTGGAAGCTGTCACTGTTCCAGCGCATCCTGACGCCGACCGTCTCGGGCACGGTCATCATGCTGATCCCCATCGCAACGCTGCCGGTCGTCTCGCAACTCCTCGGCAGCGGCGCTGAGGACGGCGCCACGCAAGGCCCGGCACTGAGCTTCTTCGCAACGGCCCTCATAATCTGCGCTATTGCGTTGAAGGCCCCGGCGCGCTGGCGCGTCTGGGCGGCGGTGATCGGTATCGTAGCCGGCTCGATTTTCGCCGCAATGTTCGGGCTTTACGACGCGCAACGCGTCGCCGGCGCGGCCTGGGTCGATATCCCGGACGTCGGCTGGCCGGGGTTCGATCTCGATTTCGGTCCGGCTTTCTGGACGCTGCTTCCCTCGTTCCTGCTGGTGGCCCTGATCGCGGGCATCCGCACCATGAGCGGCGCCGTTGCCATCCAGCGGGTATCCTGGCGCCGGCAACAGGCAGTGGATTTTCGCGCCGTACAGGGCGCAATGACCGTAGACGGGCTGGGCAACCTGGTGTCCGGGCTTGCGGGGACGGTCCCGGGAACGGCCATAACGACCGGCGTTTCCATGACCGAACTCACCGGGGTTGCTGCTCGTAGCGTGGGGCTGGTCACCGGGGCAATCTTCATCCTCCTGGTGTTCCTGCCGAAGGGGGTCGCCGTGGTCCTGGCAATACCGGATTCCGTTTTCGCCGGGTACCTGTTCATTATGCTGGTGCTGCTGTTCATGGTGGGCCTGAAGCTGGTCATTCAGGACGGGATGGACCTGCGCAAGGGGATGATCGTCGGCCTGGCCTTCCTGGCCGGCATCGGCTGCCAGTACGGCCTGATATACCCGGATTATCTCTCTGAATTCGCCGGCGGCCTGTTGCGCAACGGCATGACCGCCGGCGGCTTCATCGCCATCATCATGACGCTGTTGCTGGAACTGGCCGAGGCGCGGCGCAGCAGGCTCGTGACGCTGTTCAGTCCCTACGCCCTGTCTGCAATCCGGTCGTTCCTCGGCAGGTTCGCAACAAGGAATAACTGGGACAGCGCCATGGCGGACCGGCTTGGCGCCGTTGTAGAGGAGACCATGCTCAGCCTGTTACAGCAGGAAGAAACCGATGAGAAGCGCTCCCGGCGCCGCATGCAACTGGTGGCATACAGGGAAGACGGCGACGCGGTCCTCGAACTGGTCATCGCGCCCAGGGAGGAGAACCTGCAGGACCAGCTTGCGCTGCTGGGCGAACAGACAGACGAAATATCCATTGAGCGGGAGGTCTCGTTGCGGCTGTTGCGGCACCTGGCATCATCCGTGCGCCACCAGCAATTCCATGACACGGATATCGTAACCGTGCGCGTGAAACCGGCGGCGGCATAAAATCAAAGGGGTCAGACCCGATTGATTTCGATTGATCTCTTAAGGCAGCTTCGTAAGAACCTGCTCCACAGGTTTGCGCTCCGCCCCCGGAATATCCGCCGGGTAACCGTACCAGAACAGGCCCACCACTTCTTCCCGGTCGCGCTGCGCGCCGATGATCTCGTAGAAAGACCTGGTCCGGGTCACCGCGCCGGTGGTCCATTTCACACCGATCCCCTGCTCCCACAGCAACAGCATCAGGTTCTGGGCGACGCAACAACAGGAGGCGTAGTTCTCCCGCATGGTGACTTCGTCGTCAGACTTCAGGCAGGTGAGGACCAGCCAGCCGGGAACTTCGCGCCAGCGTTTGAACTTGATCTCTGCCGCTCTTTCACCCTGTTTTTCATGGACAAGTTCCGCGTTCAATAAACATATCCGGTTTTTGCTTTTTTCACCCAGCAAAAAGAAGTGCCAGGGTTGCGTCAGGTAATGGTTCGGCGCCCAGATGGCCTGTTCCATAGCCGCCCGCACAACAGCTTCACCGGGCACTGGTTCAGGTTTGAACTGGTGGATGGTGCGACGACTCTTGACGAGGTCTTTTATCTCCATTTACAAAGAATTCGGGTTCAGGGCATGAAATATTGTAACAAGTCATTGAGGTAACGCGTGCCTTTTTCCGTTGCCTTTATCCGTTCCGACTCCGCTTCCAGCAGGCCCTCTTTGCCGGCGGCATCGACCTGCTCACGAATGGCGTCCGGCGCCAAACCGGTCCTGCCGGTAAAATAACCCGCCGGCACGCCGTCCTTCAGGCGCAACGCATTCAGCATGAATTCCAGGACGAGGTCCTCCTGCGTCAGCACTTTATGCTCGGCAATGACCGATCCGGTCCCGGCATTACGGATATAGCTCGCCGGCACGCGCACGCGGGCCTCCCGTGTTACCGTCCCGGCGCTGATCTTGCCGTGGGCACCGGCGCCGATACCGACATAGTCACCGAACTCCCAGTAGTTCAGGTTATGCCGGCATTCATAAGCTTCCCTGGACCAGGCGGACACCTCGTATTGCCGGTATTGCTGCCCGGCAAGGAAATCCTGCCCGCTGGATTGCATCTCCCAGATCTGATCATCATCGGGCAGTGACGGCGGTTTCGTATGAAATACGGTATTGGGTTCGATGGTGAGTTGGTACCAGGAGATGTGCACCGGCGCAAGACTTGCCGCGGCAGCCAGGTCCGACAGGGCGTCTTCCACGGTCTGTCCCGGCAACCCGTACATGAGGTCGATATTGATGTTGGAAAACCCGGCGCCGACGGCTGTTTCAAACGCAGCTTCCGCTTCATCGCTGTCGTGAATCCTGCCCAGGGCCGCCAGTCTGGCGTTATCGAAACTTTGTACGCCAATGGACAGCCGGTTCACGCCCAGGCTGCGGTAACCGGCAAAACGTTCGCTGTCGACCGTCCCGGGGTTTGCTTCCAGGGTAATTTCAGTGTCGGCGGACAGTGTGGAGACGGCATCGACAGCGTCGAGGATCGTACCGATACCTTCCGCCGATATCATGCTTGGCGTACCACCACCCAGGAACACGGAAGCAAGTTCCCTGCCCTGGAACAACCCGGCGCTGAATTCCAGGTCCCGCACCAGCGCGTCGACGTATTCCTGTTCCGGAAAAGTCCCGCCCTTGATTTCATGGGAATTGAAATCACAGTACGGACACTTCCTGACACACCAGGGCAGATGTACATACAACGCTAACGGCAGGTTACGCACCTGCGGACGGTCTCATCCAGTCCCTGAACTGCAACGTCAGCGACAGCAACGTCGGCATGAAAGTCAACGTGATCACAGTCGAGAACAGCAAACCGAACATGACGATTACCCCCAGGCCGCGGTACAACTCCGTGCCGGCGCCCGGGTTGAATACCAGGGGCGACAGGCCGAATATGGTCGTGATGCTGGAAATCATGATCGGCCTGATGCGGGCGCGGGTGCTCTCCAGTACCGCATCCACCGATGCCATCCCCCTGCTCTTGATGTTGCGCATGGTGCGGTCGATGATCAGGATCGGGTTGTTCACCACCGTGCCGATCAGGATCAGGAAGCCCAGCATGGTAATCACGTCAAAGGACTGGTGTATGTCCGTCATACCCAGCAGCGACAGGTTGCCCCCGACGGCGTTCAGCAGCCATAACCCGAACAACCCGCCGCCGATGCCGACGGGGACGGTGGTCATGACCAGCAGCGGATAGCCCCAGTGCGAGAAGATGGCCACCAGCAGCAGGTAGGAAATGAATACGGCGATGATGAAGTTCCCCTTCAGGGCATCACGGGTTTCTTCGAGCTGGTCGCTGGCGCCGGTGATGGACATGCTGATGTCATCTCCCACCTCGCCTGATTTCCTCAGTTCGCCGATAATATCGCGCCTGACCGTTTCGACGCCCTGCTCCAGTGGAATGTCCCGGGGAGGGACGATGCCCAGGGTGATGGTACGCTCACCATCCACCCGGCGGATGGTCCCCGTATTGACGGTCTGCCTCACCTCTGCCACGGCGCCCAGCGGAACAATACCGCCCCGGGGTGAATACAGCATGATGTTGTCCACGTCTCCAGGACGTTCGATAGTACCGAAGGTGGAATACAGGAACATGTCGATCTTCTCGTCTCCCAGGAAGAACTCATCCACGAACGCGCCATCCGAGAAGGCCCAGATGGTGTAGCCCAGATCCCCGGCATTGATACCCAGTTCACTGGCCCGTTCCCAGTCCGGACGTATTTCCACCAGCGGTTGCCCTATGGACAGGCTGGAGGGCTGCGGGCGAATCTGCGGGTTCTCAAACACGGACCGGGCCCTGGCAAAAGCAAGGCGGCCGGCACCGAACACACCTACCAGGTCGGTGCCGCTCAACTCCAGGTTGATGCTCCTCGAACCGCCCATGTTGCCGGAGAAAATGGACCCCCGGGAAGCAAAGGAGTGTATCCCCGGGATCTCGCGAATCTTTCCCAGGACTATCCTGAGCATGTCGTCAACCTGGCGCTTGGATGTGGCCTCCGGCATAAGCACGCTGAATTTCGCGGTGGCATAGCCGATTACATAGTTCAGCCCCGGCATGGCGGATGCTCCACTGGCGTATTTTTCCGGGTCTTCACCGATATGCGGTACCAGGAAGTCGTCCACTCCCTTGTGGATCGCGTGCATCTCGTCGATGTTATAGCCCGGCGGCGCAAACAGGCGCACGAATACCTTCTGCTCCTCCGCCTCCGGCAGGTATTCCGCCTTGGGGATGGAGGCAAAGATGAACAACGTGATAACGGCTACCACGGCCACCAGGGCCAGGCGCCGGGTTATACCCCCCATCAACCAATGTACGAACCGGTTGAGCATCTCGCCGAACTGTTGTCCCGTGGAATACAACGCGGCGACACCGAACATGTTATCCCTCTCCAGGGAAAGAAACCGGTTACACAATGCCGGCACCACCAGTGTCGCAACCAGCAGCGACATCAGTATGGATGCAGAAATCGCGACGGCAATATCCGAGTATAATTGTCCGGCCTCCTGCCTGATGAAGATGATCGGAATAAACACGAACACCGTTGTCAGGGTGGATGCCAGCAAGGCCGGCCACACCTCGGCAACGCCGTCCTGCGCGGCTTGCCGGCGATCCTTGCCTGCCGACCTGTGGCGGTAGATGTTCTCCAGCACCACGATGCTGTTATCCAGGGTCATGCCGATGGCAAACGCGACGCCTGCCAGGGAAATCACGTTGATCGTGCGCCCGCTGATGAGCAACCCGAGAAACGCGGCAAGGGTACAGACGGGAATACCGATAGCGCCGATAACGGTGGCTGAAGGGGACCTGAGGAACAGGAACAGGACGAAGGTAGCCAGCAAGGCGCCGATAACCAGGTTTTTGCGGACGTTGGCCACGGAATCGGTGATGTATTGCACGTCATCGAAGTTGTATTCCATGCGCATGCCCCGTTCTTTCAACAGGCCGGCGTTCAGTTCCTCCACTTTGCTGATGACATTGCGCTTTACTTCCACCACGTTGGCTCCGATTTGCCGGACTACGCCAAAGCTGATGGTCGGTAATCCCTTCGAATAGAAGTAGGTGTCAGCTTCAAAGGTGGACAGTTCGACATAGCCCAGGTCGCGCAACCGTACAAACGCGCCGTCACGACGGGCGATTACCAACTCTTCCATATCTGCGATGGTCTTGAAACGGCCTACCGTCCTCAGCAGGTAACGGCGTTTACCGCTATCCAGGTCACCACCGGAAACGTCACGGTTGCGCGTGCGGATGGCGTTGCGGACATCAGACAGGGTGATCTGACGCTCGGCCAGTTTGACGGGGTCCACGTGGATCTTGATCTGCCGCTCCGCACCGCCATACATGGTCACTTCCGAAACGCCCGGCACCCGCTCTACCTGAACGCGCACGCGATCCTCCAGGAAATCACGCATTTCCATCATGTCCACGTCCAGCGGATTAGCCTGCAGGGGTTGAACGGAAAAAAACATGAACGGGTTCTCGGAGGAACTGGCGACGAGACGCGGTTCATCGACGTTTTCCGGGTAACCCGGCACCTGGGTGAGAGCGTTGTTGGCCCGGATCAGGACCTCGTTGATATCCACCCCGTAGGGAAATTCCAGGTCAATCCGGCCGAGACCGGTTTCAGCCATTGAAATCATGCGATCAAGGCCCGGGATACGGCGCAGGTACTCCTCCTGCTCGATGATGATCTCCTTCTCCACGTCCTGGGGCGTCGCGCCGGGCCAGGTCGTGATGACGGTGATTACCCTGACGTCAAGGTCGGGGACCATCTGTATGGGCACGCGAAACAGGGCCAGCACGCCGAACAGGCAGATTATCAGAACCGCCACCGCGATAATCAGGGGCTTCTCAATAGCAAACCTGAACATATTTACCTGTTGTTATAAATTTGATGAGTTATACGCTGGTTCCGACAGATTTGGATGGGCTGTTCAAGACTATCATCCGCAGGGATAGCGGATGGTAACAAATCGTCAGGATAGACGATTTGCACGGCGTGAGCGGCCCGAAGGGTTGTGCCCAGGGATGGGCGCAATGAACGTACAAGGATGTATTCACAGCGGGTCTTGAACAGCCCATCCAAATCTGCTCCGCACTCTATGTGGATATTCACCTGTTTACATCGACATAATCAGCAGACGGTCTCAGCCAGTCCCGGAACTGCAACGCCAGCGACAGCAGGGTCGGCATGAAGGTCAGCGTGATCAGCGTCGAGAACAGCAGGCCGAACATGACGATGGCGCCCAGGCCGCGGTACAACTCCGTGCCGGCGCCGGGGTTGAACACCAGGGGCGACAGGCCGAATATGGTCGTGATGCTGGAAATCATGATCGGCCTGATGCGGGCGCGGGTGCTCTCCAGCACCGCATCCACCGATGCCATCCCCCTGCTCTTGATGTTGCGCATGGTGCGGTCGATGATCAGGATCGGATTGTTCACCACCGTGCCGATCAGGATCAAAAATCCCAGCATGGTGATCACGTCAAAGGGCTGAAATATGTTGTTGAAGCCCAGCAGCGACAGGTTGCCCCCGACCGCGTTCAACAGCCACAACCCGAACAGCCCGCCGCCTATGCCGACAGGGACGGTCGTCATCACCAGCAGCGGGTAACCCCAATGCGAGAAGATGGCGACCAGCAGCAGGTAGGAGATAAATACAGCCACGATAAAGTTTCCCTGCAGGGCGTTACGGGTAATTTCAAGCAGGTCGCTGGCGCCGGTGATGGTCATGTTGATGTCATCCCCGACCTGCCCCGTTTTCCTCAGTTCTTCGATAATGCCGCTCCGGACCATGTCAACACCTTGCTCCAGCGCAATCGCGCGCGGCGGGACAATGCCGAGCGTGATGGTCCTTTCCCCGTCCACCCGGCGAATGGTTTCGGTATTCACGGTCTGCCTGACTTCTGCCACGGCGCCCAGCGGCACCATGCCGCCCTCGGGTGAATACAACATGATATTGTCGACATCCTCCGGGTGTTTAACGGTGCCGTAGGCGGAATACAGGAACATGTCGATCTTCTCGTCCCCCAGGAAGAACTCGTCCACGAACGCACCGTCCGAGAAGGCCCAGATGGTGTAGCCCAGGTCAGCGGCGTCCATACCCAGTTCACTGGCCCGCTCCCAGTCGGGATGGATTTCAACCATGGGTTGCCCCATTGCCAGGCTGGAGGGTTGCGGACGGATCTGCGGGTTCTCGAACACGGACTGGGCTTTGACAAAAGCCCTGCGCCCGGCGTCGAACAGGGCAACCATGTCGGTGCCGCTCAACTCCAGGTTAATGCTCCTTGAACCTCCCCAGTTGCTGGAGAAAATAGACCCCCGCGAGGCAAAGGCATGGATACCCGGTATTTCGCGGATCTTGCCCACGACGATCTCCAGCAGGTCATTTACCTGATCTGTTGACGTAGACTCCACGAGAATCATGTTGCGTGCGGCGGCCACGTAGCCGACCACGTAATTCAGACCCGGCAGGTCCGCTTCACCCCTGGCAAATTTTTCCGGGTCGTCACCGATGTAGGGCACCAGGTAATCATCCATGTCCCGGTAAATATCGTGCATCTCGTCGATGTTGTACCCGGGCGGCGCAAACATCTGGATGAATATCTTCTGCTCCTCACCCTCAGGCAGGTATTCTGCCTTGGGAATGGAGGCGAAGATGAGCAAGGTGATACCGCCTACCACGGCTATCAGCGCCAGGCGGCGCGCTATTCCATCCATCAGCCAATGGACGAAGCGAATGAGAGCGCCGCCAAACCTCTGCCCCAACGTATACACGCCGGCGCCGGAAGCGCTGCCTCTGTCAAGGGTAAGAAACCGGCTGCACAAGGTGGGCACCACCAGGGTCGCGACCAGCAGCGACATCAGGATGGATGCAGAGATGGCAACGGCAATGTCCGAATACAACTGGCCGGCCTCCTGCTTGATAAAGATGATCGGAATGAACACGAACACCGTTGTCAGGGTGGAGGCCAGCAATGCCGGCCACACCTCGGCAACCCCGTCCAGCGCGGCGCGCCGGCGTTGCTTCCCTGTGGACATGTGCCGGTAGATATTCTCCAGCACGACGATGCTGTTATCCAGGGTCATGCCGATGGCGAAGGCGACACCGGCCAGGGAGATCACGTTGATTGTACGCCCGCTGATGAGCAACCCGAGAAAAGCGGCAAGGGTACAGATGGGGATGCCGATGGCGCCGATGAGGGTGGCGGACGGGGTCCTGAGGAAAAGATACAGTACCAGGGTCGCCAGCAAGGCGCCGATAAGCAGGTTCTTGCGGACATTAACCACGGAAGCGGATACGTATCTCACGTCATCGGTATTGAGCACCATGTGCAAGCCGCGTTCTTTCAGCAGGCCGGCATTCAGTTGCTCCACCTTTTCCATGACATTTTCCTTGACTTCGACAACGTTGGAGCCAATCTGCCGGCGCACACCCATGCTGATGTTGGGTGTGCCCCGGCCATAGGAATAGGACTTGATTTCAAACAGGGACAGTTCAACATGGCCCAGGTCGCGCAGGCGCACGAAGGCGCCGTCGCGCCAGGCAACCACCATGTCCTCCATCTCTGCCGTGGTTTCAAAGCGGCCTATCGTCCTGAGCAGGTAACGGCGCTTGCCGCTGTCCAGGTCGCCTCCGGATACATCCCGGTTGCGCGCACGGATAGCGTTGCGTAATTCGGTCAGCGTGATCTGCCGCTCGGCCAGCCTGGCGGGGTCCACGTAGATCTTGACCTGCCGCTCCGCCCCGCCCCACATCCTTATATCCGAAACACCGGGGACCCGCTCTAACTGCACGCGCACGTGATCTTCAAGAAAATCCCGCATCCCCACCATGTTGACGTTCTGCGGATTTCCCGGCAGGGGCCGGGTAAGGAAAAACAGGAACGGGTTATTGGAAACGGTACTGGTCACCAGGCGCGGTTCATCGACGTTTTCCGGGTAGCCCGGAACCTGGGTCAGGGCATTGTTCACCCGGATCAGGACCTCGTTGATGTCGCTGCCGTAGGAAAATTCCAGTTCAATCTCTGCGCGCCCGGTAACGGCCCTGGAGATCATGCGCTCAAGACCGGTGACCCGGCGCAGGTACTCCTCCTGCTCGATGATGATCTCCTGCTCCACGTCCTGGGGCGTCGCCCCCGGGCATGAAGTAACCACGGTCACCACCCTGGCATCGAGATCAGGGATCATCTGGATGGGCACGCGAAAAATGGCCAGGATGCCGAACAGGCAGACGATCAATACCGCCACCGTGATGATCAGCGGCTTCTCAATGGCAAACCTGAACATATGACTAATAATTTATCCGCAGATTACGCAGATTACCGCAGATGAATACAATGTTTTGGTGTAGGCCATGCTTTCAATCTTGAATTTCCAGTAGCCCATGATTAAGACTTTTGTTTTATCTGCGTTCATCTGCGTAATCTGCGGATGAATCACCCGCGGATAAGTTACAGGTTAAGCTCGAGTTCTTCCTTGATCTCGACGAGTTGGCCGGGGCGCAGGATCTCATTGCCGCGCACCACTACGCGGTCGCCGGCCTGTACGTCGCCGGCGGTGATTTCAATATTTTCCCGGTAGGCGCGGCCGGTGCTGACATCCACCTCCCTGGCTTTCATGCCGTCCCCGTCCGGCTTTATTACCCAGACGGATTTGCTGCCGTCCGGTTTCCTGACGACCGCGTCCTGGGACAGCAGCAGGGAGTCCCCGGCGCCGCTTCCGCCGAGTTGAAATACGACGCGTACCGACATGCCCGGGGCGATCAACCGCTCACTGTTATCCAGGTCGATTTTCACCGGAAAAGTCCTGCCCGCCTCGCTGCTCATGGGGACTTTCATGGTGACCCCGGCGAGGAAGTCCCGGTCCGGATAAGCATCGAAGGTAAGCCTGGCCGGGGTGCCAAGCTGCACGTTGTTGAAATAAAACTGGGGAACCGGCACGTCCACCCGCAGCCAGCCAATCTCCACCAGTTCGAGCAACGGGGTGTCGATCCTGACCCATTCACCCTGTTCAACCAGCTTTTGCGTAATGACGCCGTCGAATGGCGCGCTGATCGTATGCCGCCTGATCATTTCTTCCTGCCGCTGCAGTTCCCTTTTCAGGCGTTCCAATGCTGCCGTATCGATGTCGACCGTGGCCAGGGCAGCTTCGTAGCGGGTCGGCGGTATGTGTTTTTTCTCCACCAGTTGCGCCGCTTCATCCTTTTGCCGCAACGACTCTTTCAATCTTGCCTGCGCCTCCGAGACCTGCGCCGCAATGCCGGACCTGTCGATTTCCGCTATGACCCGGTCCAGTTCCAGCAATGCATCTCCCTGCCTGACTTCATCCCCCTCATCCACGTGCAGCCTTGCAACCAGGCCGGCCACCTCCGGGGAAAGCCGCGACAACCGCCGCGTGGTGACGCTGCCCGTAAGAGGCAATTCCTCGTACACGGGGGCGACAACGGGCCGTACGATTTTCACCGGTATTGCCCTGTTTTCCTGCCCCTGGGCGAACCCTGCCACGAGCAGCAGGGTAAACAGGGAGATATGGCGCAAACGGCTCATCATTTGACTGGATACCGGCGTTCGCCCGTATGATGAACAGCATATGTTGCTGCGGTTTTACTCAAGCGCCTTCACCTCGTTCATTATCTCCACCAGTCTGCACAAGGCCTGCCCCCTGTGGCTGATGACATTCTTGACCTCCGTCGGCAATTGCGCCGAGGTGCAACCATGGGACGGCACGTAGAATACCGGATCATACCCAAATCCGTGCTCCCCCGCCGGTTTATCGGCAATAAAGCCTTCCCAGACCCCTTGCGCGACCAGTGGTTCCGTATCGTCTCCACTGCGCACGTACGTCACGACACAGCGAAACCTGGCCGCGGGGTCGCGCACCCCGGCTAGCGCAATGTTGCGCAGCAATAATTGCAGGTTTTCGAGATCCGACGCGCCCTCACCGGCATAGCGCGCCGAATAGACCCCCGGCTCACCGTTCAGTACGTCCACTTCAATGCCGGAATCATCGGCGATAACCGGACGCCGGGTATGGGACGCCGCATGCCGGGCCTTCAGCAGCGCGTTCTCTGCAAAGCTGGAACCTGTTTCCTCAACGGCAGGCACCGCGAATGCCGATTGCGGTAATACCGTAATCCGGTACGGGGAGAACAATTGCGAAAATTCCCGCAATTTACCCGGGTTGCCGCTGGCCACTACAATTTCTCTTTTCTTCTCCATGATCTGGCGCCAGGTTGACATTATAGCTTTTTCATCCTGGTAACGATAAACGATGTAATAATGCTATGATAACAGCATTATTTAATCCGCTACTTGAGGAGAAATGGAATGGTTGCCAGCATGACTGCTTTTGCCCGGCGCGAGGACACGAGTGAATGGGGCCATGCAGTCTGGGAAATCCGCACGGTAAACCATCGCTATCTTGATATTTCCATCAGGCTGCCCGAGGAATTACGCGTCCTGGAAGGCGAGGTGCGGGAACGTATCTCGGCAAGACTTAAACGCGGTAAGGTGGAGTGCAACCTGCGATTTAACTCGGAATCGGCTGCCGGCGATTTTAGTGTCAATACCGGTCTCATCGAGAAGATCATCCAGGCATCCGCTGACCTTCCCGTAACCAGACCGGCACCGATCAACCCCGTGGATATCCTGCGCTGGCCCGGTGTCATCGACAAAAACACGCCCGACCTGGAACAGCTGGGGAAATCCCTTATTGCCCTGTTGGACCAGACCCTCGAGGACCTCCTCAACACCCGGCGCAGGGAAGGCGGAAAAATCAGTGAAATGATCGAGACACGCTGCGATCTCTCG
This sequence comes from Gammaproteobacteria bacterium, assembly GCA_965207165.1. Lineage (GTDB taxonomy): Bacteria > Pseudomonadota > Gammaproteobacteria > Eutrophobiales > Eutrophobiaceae > JAAXHV01. The sequence continues at coordinate 1,668,054 of OZ242265.1, forward strand.
CTGCAGCAGGTTCACCGGATGAGGGAGATAATACCGGACATTATCGCCTCAATCAGTGACAGGCACGTGGCCAGGGTACGTGAGATCGGTATCGAACTGGACAACGGCAGGCTCGAACAGGAAATATCGTTATTGGCGCAGAAACTTGACGTGGCGGAAGAACTGGACCGCCTGGAAACCCACATCCTTGAAGTAAAGCGGGTCCTGACGGATACCGAGCCTGTCGGCAGACGCCTGGATTTTCTCATGCAGGAAATGAACCGGGAAGCGAACACGCTGGGTTCCAAATCAGCCCACATAGATACCAGTAATGCATCGATCGAACTCAAGGTGCTGATTGAACAGATGCGTGAGCAGATCCAGAATATCGAGTGATGCCTGTCCGGATTTTTCATCCGTTGGTTTGTTGTTGCCTGGTAATGCTCAGCAGTACCACCTGTCTTGCGGATCAGAACAAACAGGCGCTGACCCTGGAAAGTATTTTTGCCGGCAGTGATTTTGAAAATAACCTGCCGCAGCAGATCCGGTGGCATGACAACGGCCGGCTGTTCACCTTCACCCGGAAGGACCCGGAATCCGGTCTGCTGGATATCCATGAGCATGAGGTTGGCAGCGGCAAAACGCGTTTAATCATCCGGGGAGACGCGCTCCGGCACCAGGGTGAGCCTGTCGGGATGAGCAGTTACCGGTGGGCGGCCAGGCGTCAGTATATCCTGCTGGCAGGCCCGGTTAACCTGACCTGGGACGGCCGGCATGAAGCGCCTCACTACATCTATGAACCCGCTACGGCTCAACTCTGGCCGCTCGCAGGTGATAACCCCGGCCTGCGTCACGTCCAGCTCTCGCCGGACGGTGAACACGCCGGGTACGTGCTGGAAAACAACCTCTACATTACCGCGTTAAAGGACAGGACTACCCGCGCCGTGACAACTGACGGCGATTCAAACATATTCAACGGCATCTTTGACTACGGCAGCAGGATGTTTTCCCGCGGGCCGGCCTGGTCCTGGTCGCCGGACGGGAAAAAGATCGCGTTCTGGCGCCTGGATGTGACCGGCGTGAAGGTGTTTTACATGGTGGATGAACTGGGCAAGTACAACACCATCCGCCCGCTGAAATACCCGAATACCGGCGAACGTCTGGCGCTCACGCGCATAGGCGTGTTCGACCTGGTCAGCGGCCGGACAAGCTGGATGGATACCGGTGACGCCCCCGATGGCTACATCCCCAGGGTCAACTGGACGAATTCCTCCGATACCCTCGCCATCCAGCGTCAAACCAGGGATCACGATAACCTGTACCTGCTCCTTGCCGACGCCGTGACGGGAAAATCCAGGGTGATCGTCAAGGACACGGACCCCGCCTGGGTGGAAGTCACGAATGACCTGCTGCTGTTCAGGAACCAGGAGCGCTTCGTGTGGACCTCCGAGAAAAGCGGCTACCGCCATGCTTACCTCTACGATTACGAAGGAAACGAGACCCGGTTGACCGACGGCGACTGGGAAATCTCGGCGCTCATCGGCCTGGATGAACGCGCGGGCTGGCTCTATTTCCACGCAAAGAAGGACTCGTTCATCGACCGGCACGTGTACCGGGTAAAGCTGGACGGATCGAAACTCGAAAGGCTCACGGAAAAGCCCGGCTGGCACGAGTGGCAGCTCTCACCCGACCGCCAACTGGTCATCGAGACCCGGTCGGATGCCAACACGCCACACAGCATGAGCTTGCGCAGGGCAAGCGGGGAGCTGATCCGGGTTCTGGACCCCGGCAAGGTCGAGGCAATGGGCAAATACGCCATGCCCCGGACGGAATTCATCAAGGTAGCAACCGGCGACGGCATAGTGATCGACGGCTACATGATCAAACCGCCGGATTTCGACCCCGGTAAAAAATATCCCGTCATAGGTCATGGTTACGGCAACGCCGGTTCGCAGGTAGTCGTCAACCGGTGGGTAACCTCTCCGTGGCAACCGGACACGAAACAGGATATCTGGCACCGCTACATGGCGCAACAGGGCTATATCATCTTCGCCGTGGACAACCGCACCACCGCGGGAAGAGGCAAGGCAGCGAAAAACCTGACTTACGGTCACTACGGGAAATATGCCGTCCTCGACTACCTGGAAGGCGTCAACTACCTGGAATCATTGCCTTACATCGACGTTGAGAGACTCGGGTTCTGGGGCTGGAGCGGCGGCGGTTACCTGGCTGCCGCGTTGATGACCAAGGGCGCGCCTCGGTTTAAGACTGCCGTCAGCGTTGCGCCGGTCATCGACCTGAACCGCTACCAGGCCTACGGCGTGGAACGCTGGATGGATTCCTTCGAGAACAATCCGCAGGGCTATTACGATGTCGACCTGATGAACTTCGCCGACCGGCTGCAGGGCAACCTGTTGCTGATCCACGGTAGCGGCGATGAAAATGTCAAGTATGGCTTCACGTTACAACTCGCCGACGCCCTGATCGCCAACAACAAACAGTTCGACATGATGATCTACCCGAACCAGCGCCATGACCTGGATGATGTGCGCCTGCACCTGTTCACCAGGATGACCGATTATTTCCTGGAGAAGCTGTAAGCTGCTTATGACAGACAGCGCTATTCCGGGCTTTGCAGCCGCATTAACTCCTTAAGCGTACACACGGTGTAGATGATGTTGTTCCGGCGTATGCGGTAGGCGCTTTTCAAGTGGGGTGAGACGATATAGTTTTCGCCGTGAGGATATATGGATCGGAATGTTTCAACGGAGGCGGTATTGAACCTGTCAGGGTTTATCTTGCATTCAATTGCGTCTACCCGGTCACGAGTGTGCCGGACCACAAAATCCACCTCGCGGCGTGATTTATCCTGCCAGTAGAATATGTCTTTATCAGCGTGTTGAAAGCGCACCGCATCCAGTACCAGGTGTTCCCACAGCAGTCCGCGATCGTCCTCCCTGATGATGTCCCAGCCTTTTTCAAAGGTGACGAACCCGGTGTCAAAGGCGTAACACTTCGGACGGCTGACTATTTCGCGTTTGCCCCCGCCGTGAAAAGGGGATAACAGGAACGCTGCGTGGGCGACCTGCAAGGCTTCAACGTGTGATTTGACCGTGGGGCGGCTCTGTTCGCTCAGGCTCGACAGGCGACTATAGTCCAATTGCCCGCCGCTCTGGCGCAGCAGGAGCCTGAACAGAGATAAAAATCCCCGGCGATTACGAATCCCGAACAGTTCCAGAATGTCCCGGGCATAGAAGCTGTCAAGCCACTCATTGTAAAAGTCGGGGTCCTTGCCGGCTGCCAGCAATGCTTCGGGTAAACCGCCGGTCAGCAGACGCCGGTCCAGGTCGCGAACGGCGAAGGAATCTTCGCACTCTTCCCACAATACCGGACAGAGATGGATGGCCTGTTTGCGCCCGGTAAGCGAGTCGCGGAACTTGCGGGTTGCCGCCAGGGTGGAGGAACCCGTTGCCAGTATCCGCAGATGCGGGTATTCGTCAGCAGCGATCTTCAGCAACCTGCTGGGATCATCAAGGCGGTGCACCTCGTCAAGAATCAATACCCGCTCAGGATCCCGGCTATCGAGAAACAACTCCGGTTCTTCCAGGGTCCTGTGCACGGAAGGCAGGTCACAGTTCAGGTAGACTGCATCGGGCAGCATCCTTGCGAGTGTTGTCTTACCAACCCGTCGTACACCAGATAGCCACACGATAGAACGGCGAGACCATCCATTCTGAAGCTGCTTTAACCAGATATTTCGATTAATCATATATGTATTTTACATATCGCCGTCTAAATGTAAAATTGATTTTAAGGACTAAGTGGCAGCACGAAACCTGGACGACGCGCGACTGCACCTTTTCACCAGGATGACCGATTATTTCTTGGAGAAGATGTAAGTTTCCGTTGTTCTCTCAAGCCACTGGTTGTACGGTAAGTTTGAATCCGAGGGCTTTCGCCACCTTTGTCACGGTTGCAAAGGTGGGGTTTCCATCACCTGATAATGCTTTATACAGTCCCTCCCGGGTCAGACCCGTATCCCTGGCCAACTGGCTCATATTGCGTGAGCGGGCCACGACACCCAATGCATGCACGATAAATACAGGATCATCCCCTGCGTCTTCAAGACAGGCTTCCAGGTACAGCCGCATATCCTCCTCGGTTTTGAGGTGCTGCGCTGAATCCCAGCGGGTTGTTGCAAGAGCCATGGTTCAGTCCTCCAGCTTGCGAGCTAACATTTTCGCTTTCGCGATGTCTGCATGTTGTGATTTCTTGTCGCCGAAAGTTATCCATTTCCATCCTGTCGAGCCTGGTAATAATACGGGCTTTGGCCCTGCTTTCCCTTAAATTGTCAAGCTAGTGGATAAAAAATTTCCGTTTTGCGAATCTCCATTATGTGTGAACTGTAGTTTACGTTTTATGGTTTGTCAATCCTGTATGTAGGTCGGAGTTTGCACTTCCATCAATACCGGTAACCCTCACTGAAAGTGGGGCATTATCTGGAAATACCATTCCTTGCCATGCCAAAAATAATGTGCCACTATTGGTTAGGCACAATATAAGGCTAAACTTTAATGTGCAATCATGTGTTTGTTCGCTACTTGGCGAAAGAGCTTGGCATGGATCCATCCCATGCCAGAAAGTGTGTCATTGGGCTTGGGATCGCGCCATTCAAAGTGCGTAAGCCAGGCTTTCGCGGATCGCCGCTGAATGCCATTACTCCGCAAGACGCTGATATCGTGCGACGACACCGAGCGGATAGTGGTTTTGGGATAGGCGACGAAAACAAAGCCACCACTGTCCCGGAAAATTCCGTGCTGTATGTCGTCGACTTGGAGCCGGCCTTTAGCCCGCGTCGGGTAAAGGTCGGTATTGCTGTCAGCGCGACATCACGCCTCGCGACCTTTAGGACAACCAGCCCGAACGCGGTCATTGTGAAAACCTGGCCGTGTCAAAGATCATGGGAGGCTGCTGCAATGGCGGCAATTGGAAAAGGCGAAAACCGCATTGCAGCAGAGCTTTTCGAAACCGAGGAGATTGAAAAAATGATCGAACGGGGCGACGCCTTTTTTGATCTTATGCCAATCCCAGTTGAAGGAGACCAATGATGACCACGCCCCGAAGACCCGCTGCTGTTGAGCGTGGTTGGAAAGGTGGCCGATTCTGCCAATCTCCGAGCGGAACGGACCTTCGTGGTCGGCGACCTGCGGTCCCGCGTAGCCTAAATTCACTTTTCCGTCGAGAGCTGGTGCATGCGTGCACGCACTGGTCCTGGCCGGGCGTGCGGCTCGTATAGACCCGTTCCCACTAGATCCATGAGATTCGAGCTTACTTCGGTACTTTGGGCACTTAGTCGACTGCATGGCCCACCACAAGGTAGAGGTCTTTGTCTCGCGTGCGGAGCCATCCATCCTGAAATGCTTTCACAGGATCGACGATCACGTCGAATATCTCGGGTGCCTCCTGTATCTGCCGAACTCGGACAATTACGTAGACTCGCTCTTCTCCATCGTCATGGCATTCCTGAGCAAGGCGCCACTCGTTGAATGTTATTGGGAACGGTGCCCGCCCGTCGCTAGTCGTCGCCTTCACCTCGATGAAGCAGAGCGGCGCGTCATCGCGTCCGGTGAGTCGGCCAGCGCTATCGCGGTAACGAAAATCGCAGCCGTCAATAACCGGATCTGAGGTTTGTCCCTTGTATCCTCCCCGGTTCTCTGAGACCCAACACGAAGCGTCGTAATCTGGAAATTCTGCGGCATTGAAATGCTCGTGGACCAAGCGCTCACCGAGATATCCGACGAGTTTGTCCTCATCTCCACGCTGAGGGTTTCTCCATCCTCCAGCTCCACCGGATCTCCGGACACGGGACTCAGGATCAAGTGGCGCACGCTCTCGGCACGCTAAGGCACTGAGGTCGAGGTCTGACTGCACAAATTGGCAAAGCTCATGCTCAATTTTGCCATCACCGCCTGCGGCCAAGTCCGCATCAATTTCACTTTGTGTCTTTTCGAACCCGAGAATCTGCTTCTTTGGCTGAGTTGGAGTGCCGAGAGCATCGCCTCCTGGATTGCCCAACTCCGGGAACGCATTCCAGAGTTCGCGTCGGGAGCGAGGTGCTGCAAACGCGCGTCGCTGCCCTAGCATTCTTGCAGTTCGTGGTGCCTGTAAAGCGATCGCTCTTTTCAGGACTCGGAGTGCGGCGAACGCATTCGCCCACCATCCCTTGGTGTGACGGATCACCCGAGTATCGTCCTGAAGCGCCGCAATGTCGACCGTCTCTCCATACTCTGCCGCGAGCGCTTCCGCGACGATCAGCACCGACTGAACAGCCTCACCGGCCATTCTGACCCTTTCGGACTCTTTGTGGTCCACGACATGGTTGAGTTCCCGTCTCGGCACACCTCTCAATTCCAGTTGTTGTACGGATTGGGGCGCACGGTCCGCTTGTCGGCTCAGTGCTCCAGCCAGTCGTGTCATCGCTGGGAGCGGCACTTCCCCAACCACGTTCGCCGATCGGCGAAGCGCCTCGACAAGCACCGCTCCATCTCTTGCACGGGTCTCTGCAAGGGCCATGGGGCAATCGAGGGATTGGATCTCATCGACGGCTGGTCTGACTGTATGCACTTCCAGGCGAACGTATCGTGACGCAGCAACAGCCACAGAGCCTGCTACCCATCGTAGTGCGTTCTTGAATTCACGTAGGGTTTGGCCGAATCGCACACGTCCGAGTCCAAGTAGTTCCCTTGCGTCCTGCCACTCTACTGTAGTAACACCAAAAACTTCCGCAATGTCCGCTTCTTCCTCGTCGTCTGCAATGATCTGAGCATCGTTAATCCGCGCATGTGCAGTGGCGTCGTCTACGTCGAAGAAATGCGTTACGTCGGCCAAAGGATCACCACTCTTGTCCCATTCAGACTCGAACTTTGAAGTTGTTCCAAGTGGATACCTGCGTCGCCACAGGGCGAAGGCGACGACGCGGAGGCGCTTCCGACCTCGTTCGAGCGGCGCACCAATGACTGTTTGGACCTCGTCCAATTCAGCATCGCCAATCCCCCGCTCCCTCAGGAACTCTCTTCGTCGACCGGTCGTCAGGACTCCGGCAAACGCCTCGAACGCGTCGCGATGCCCGGGCCCAACGACGCGCCAAGACTGCCTCACCAAGTCGACCCCCCTGCGACCGGCAATATCTTTATCGGCACCGTCAGCGATGACGTAAAGGGTTGGACCGGTCGACGCGCTAGCGTCAAACAACGCCTGGTAGGCGGTTCCGGTAGCAGAGAACCTGCCAAATACCACTCTGCAATTCCGCATCCGGCTCCAGTGATCGCCGAATGCCTGTTTTGCGGGGTCCATCGGATGCTCTAATCTCCCGTAAGCAATCAGGGCCGCGAACTGTAACCCTATGTCACCGGAACTTGTTCCCAAGGATTGCTCAATCAGTTCGAGCAGTTGCCCTCCAGGGATTTCGATGTCTTCAGAAAAGCCCAAGTCGATGGGTTCCTCGCTCACGCGGCACACGCGATCAGATCCAAGCAAGAGTTGCAGGCCGTCAAAGAGCGCTTTGAAGCTACTCTTGGCGCTATGCGGGAGTGCGTAGCCGCTGGCGAAGGCCGCGATGTGTGGCGATCTCTGAGGATCATCGTTTAGATACACGCGAACACCGCTCTTCAGGTCTACACTGTCGACTCGATCCCCTCTCATCAGAGGTACTGGACGTTCAAGGAGACATGTAAGATCGGGACGAGAATTGTCTCTCTCGTGGTTCTCGCAACGGTTCTCCAGCCATTCGTAGAGTGTCTGCACAAGCATTCTCGTGGCTTGTTCCGTGGACCCGTCCGCCGATAACCGTTCGCCCACTTGATGGAGTTCCAGGGCAATTCTCTTGATCGGAGCATCGTCAGGCGAGTGCACTCCCAACGCTGCAGTAAGAGTGCGTGAGCGGTTGAAGTTCTCAGGAATACAAACGAGCAACTTCTTGTCGACAAATCTCCGACGTCGTTGGTCACTTTGAAGAATCCAAACTGTATCGATCGGTTTCGGCCCGTCGCTCGAAGGTACTACGGTCCAGCGTTCTCTCTGTATGGCCCACATCCACAGCGATGGGAAGCTGTGTGAATCGGAACCGTTCTGGCGTTCAACGTTAGTTATGAGATATTGCTCGTACTTCTCTGGCCACCTTAGGACCATCTCCATCACTGCCTCACGAGTATCCGGATGTTCAAGTCCGTCTATCCACGACAGTGGACGTGCGAAGAATATCTGCCCACTACAGGTTTTTGCAGGCCTCTGGCACAGGTTGATCAGGTAATCATGCCACAAATCAGCTGCCGCGCCGAACGGGCAAAGTGGCGTATCCTCCAAGGAAAGAAAATCGTAAGACCAACTCTTGAAATAGCCCCGCTTGGGACGATGAACCATAACTCGTGGCTGGGCATGAACACCTATTTTCTTCATGCATCGCTGCCATTCATCGCGGTCCGGTGACTTACCATCTTGACGGACACCAGCCCGTACCCACCTGTCAAAATCATCCCAGGACGGCAGTCGAGCGCCAAGTCGATGGCCGAATGCACGTTCGAGTAGGTGTTCGTGGTTGTCATCACTCACCCAACCTGCTCCCAGGTAGATCTCTTCAGCTGGCCGCCAAACCCAAGCGGCCTGATCATTCGTAGTGGGAGCGAGCAGTTGTTCGAGACGGACTCGCTCCCTTTCTTGCGGTGCCATAAGAGCTAACCACTCACCGATACAGGCCAATAACCTGATGCAGAGAGTATCTCGCGGGTCCTGCTGCACGCGCTCCCTTAAGGCGGGGACGAGCACGTCGTTAATCAGCTCAGGACGGCGTGGACGGCGGACGAGCCCGGCGGTGCCATCAGGACTGAGTTTTCGTGCAAGCTCCGTAAGGTCACGTGGGCGATCGACGACTCGGACATGGACGCATTCTTCATCGAGAAGCCGGAGCGATGCGGCGAGGGTCGCGTCAAGATGACCGATGTTCTCTTCGTCTTCGTCGTTCTCACTACTTGAATCTTCCTCTATCGGCAGGCCATGAGGTCGGAGGAAGACGCGGTCGTCTGGACAAGCGAACTTGCCACCAACTACCGGAAGAATAGCTTGATTGCGCAAGATGTCTGTTTGAAGTCGCGCAGTAAGCCAATGAAAAAAGGGTTCCCACCACTTCCGACCGTCATTGCGCGAGAGATGGCATCCCGTTTCAATTAAGGACTTGCCATTTTCGGGTCGATCGACATAAGTAGAAATCGGTACGGTACAACACGGCTGACCCGTGAGGGAGTCGATAATCTTCCGACCTGTTTGCATCAGCCACGGGTCCGGCAACCGGAAGCCGAAGGCCTCCAGGTTCGGGACATGTCCGAAGATAGATTCGAAGTAGGGACCGTCCACCTCCTCTGGCAACTGGAGACTTCCAGCCGAGAGAAATTCGCTTCCGGATCGCGAGAGAATGATGTTTGCCGACGAGAGCATATTCTCGCGTTCAAAGTGAGTTGTGAGTGCGCCCTGCTCGGAAGCGAACCAGAACAGAATTTCTTGCTTGTCACCGATGCCGCCCACCACCTTCACGTGTTCGATTGCCTGCCAGAACAGGCCAACGCACTCCTCGAATACCAATCTGTTATAGGGTTGGCTGTCGGGCGCCAAGTCGATGTCGGTACGGGCGACATTGCCGTGAAACGGTCCATCCAACCACGCGGGAGTTCCTGTCGCCATTCGGGTTGGAAGACCAATGCACATTCTTCCTGCGATCGGAAACCCTTTTGGTGACGATTGGTTTGAGGGGCACCGCGGCAACGCGACCGAGGCATGGGCGGTCCGGACCTCGCGTAGACCGGCAGGCAGTCGTGCCACCGCAGCTTTGATGCGCGCCACCTCGTCGTCTTGTGAGTTAGCGTCGTCTCCTTCGCGACCGAACTGTCTTCGGATTCGCCACCATTCGGCACGCGCTCCGGAAATCTGTCCTGCTTCGACGACGCAGGTGCTGGTCGTGCGAATCGGCACGATCGTCGCGCCGTTGGCAAGGCGGCATGATCCTTCGTTTTGACGACGCGACACGAACCATGCGCGTTGCCGAACGCGGTCGTATATGCGAAGCCGGCCGATTCCTCGGAGGAACAGTAAAGCTGAGCCAGCGAGGTTATCCAGTGATACCAATTCATCCAACGCACTTTCGACGACCCTGGACGTATTGTCGTCCCCAATCAGTGGAAGGACGACGAGCGTGGTCATGCGGTCAAGCAGCCTTCTCGGGATCGTTAGCGAATCACAGTGCGCGTCAAATTCGTCGTTACCAAGAGCCCGGGGAAACTTGAAAGGGGCAGCACGCTTCAAGTGGTCAAACAAGCTTAACAACATATTGGACCCGAGTTGTGACTCAAGCCGACTTCGGAGGTCGGGTTCTCTGCATAACACCTCATCAGTGGTCGTCTCCAGACGTTGCCAAAGTACGCTGTCCCCGAATAAATCGTGATTTATACGAAACGCCACTCTATCTGCGGCAGTCAGCATCGCACCCTCCTCGGCAGTGAAAATCTCCGGGGCACTGCTGACTTGAAACACGGCCTTGAACCCAACACCCTTGTTGCCAATCGACTCCTCAGCTCTCTTAGGACTGATACCAGCGGAGGTAATCGAGCGAATACCGGGATCGTCGAATGGCAATCCTTGGTTCAACACATAAACGTGTGTTCCCGTTCGCACGACAACGGCAAGGCCGTTGGATATTCCAGCCTTTGTTGTTTGGTCTTCAGCGTTTTGAAGCAGCTCAACCAAAAACCGACCGTGATAGTCAGCGCCGATGTGTTCCGCGAGGTTGGCCACCTCTTCATAGTCGGTTTCACCCGTAGCGATCTGCTCGAGGATCGATTTGAGCCGCTGACGCCACAGTTCTTCGAAGTTCATGGCCTACCTCTGCTTCGATAGCTCTGTTGAAGGAAGATCCAGGTGGCTCCTGGGCAAATCCCGCCGTCGAATGGGCGCACGTACACGACCCGTTCGTTCGTATCGAATCCCACTTCCCTGTCGAAGTCTTGGCAATGTCGTCTGTCTCGCTCGCGTGGAGAAGTCGGTAGCCAGTTGCGTGAGAGTGTTTGTAGTGTCGCACATTTCCGTTCAGTCACTCAGTCTGTCGAGATACCTGGCGCCTTTGGCGGGCAACCGGATACGCAGCAACTTAGCCACCGGTTCGCCAAGTGAGACTTACTGGCGGTTGGTCGCCCGTCTCCCCTCACACCCCCCTAACGATCCACAGAACCTTGCCGACGATGCACAAACGGGGTCAGGTCGAAAACAATTTTTAATGCAGCATCAATTTTAGCCATATCACTGTCTTCCAACTCTCCACGTATATCAGCCAACCGCGCGCGGTGGTCAACGGGACGCGTTTGCAGGCAATCCACTACTGATTTTTTGGTACATCCGTTACGGGACGAGGGCATAATTTCCGCATTGGTGATAATACGCGCTTTCTTCTCGCTCCATGCCGTCAAAGGCACAACCTGGATAACCGGTACGCGAGCATTATAAGTGTTGTTCGTGACAATCACCCAGGGCCGACTTTTGCCGGCTTCCGACCCTTTGACAGGATTAAGGTTGGCGTCGATAACCATTCCCCGGGTTAACCTGCTCACGTCGGCCACTCCGATAACGCCGCCTCAGTCCATTCTTGTGTTTCACTATCATTTGCGTAGATTTCAGTGTAGAGATCTGCTGAATCAGCCAGACGTTGCTGAATTAATTGTTCCTGCAAGTGGTCAAGCGCTGTTCGCACGACTTCGCTTTTATCTTTAAAGCCATACTGTTTGCGCTGTGCGAGAAACTGGGCCTGTGCATCTGTAAGGCTGAACTTGGCTTGAATCATCACGACCTCCTTTTATGACCGTAAAATAGGGCTGTCAATCAGGGCCCTCATTTAAGACCTAAACTCTGAACTGTCAATATTTGTGCCGGCGAACCGTCGGAATTCGTAGTTCTTCATGATTATGTCAGATAAGATAAATCGATGTTGCTATGAATAGCTTACATATTGACCAGGAAGTAAAATACGACGGCACAAGTATTAATAAATGACAAACAATCGGAAAGTGACCAGGAAAAAAGTCCTTTATACCATCGGCCATTCCAGGCATCCCATTGAGCATTTCATCAACCTGTTAAAAGAACATGCTGTCTCGCTGGTTTTCGACGTCCGTTCCATTCCGTACAGCAGACGCAACCCGCAGTTCAGCCGGAAGCCTCTGGCAGGACGCTTGGCGGAGGAAGGAATTACTTACGTCTTTTCCGGCAAGGAACTGGGTGCGAAGAGCCCGAATCCGGACTGCTACGTCAATGGTAAAGTGCAGTTTGACCTGATCGCGGCCCGGCCGGAGTTTGCAGACGGACTGAACCGGGTAATCGGCAAGGCCGGGGAAACCAGGCCCGCCCTGCTCTGCGCCGAGGAAGATCCGCTGATTTGTCACAGAACGATATTAATCTGCCGCCACCTGCGCGACCGGGTCAATCCCATACTCCACATCCGGGGCGACGGAAGCGTCGAAACCAACGAAATATTTGAACAGCGCCTGGTGAAGGCAACGGGCTCAGGGGAAGCTGATCTGTTCGATACGGAAACAGATGTTATCGAACGCGCCTATGAGTTACGCGGGCAGCGTATCCCGTACGGTTCGTCCGGTTGAGAGCCGTTTTTCCCGACAGGATTTATACTATCGGTTTATATTTTCAGTTGTTTCAGGGGCCGTATCGTTGCGATTGTCTCAAAATCAACGTCACGGTGGATAAGCAGGGCATCACTCTCGATTGCAAGCTGGGCTATGCAGCAATCAACCGGGCTTCGTACGGTCTTGCCCTTGCGGCGCAGGTCGAAATAGATACGGGCGGCATCCGGCCAGGTGTCCACAGTTGTTTCGACGTATTCCTGGGCATCAAGATAGCCGGCGAGTACATTCCATTCTCTCTCATCCTTGCACCCCTGCAGTAATTCCAGCTGGTTGAACCGGGTCAGTACAAAGTCTTCATCGTTGGCCCATGTTTCCAGCCTGGATTTTTCCTTACCGGTTCTGTCCCGGAACAAAGCAACCCAGATTGAAGTATCAACCAGTATCACGACTCATTTCCCTGAGTTTCTTGTGGTCAAAATCATCCCTCAACTGAATTTTACCCGCCAGATCGAGGAGATCCTTTTTTGTGTGCTTACGAATTAATTCCTGCAACGCGGTATGAATTAATTCGCGCTTGGTACGGATACCTGTGAGAGCAAACGCCTCACGTATCAACTCTTCGTCCAGGACAACATTGGTTCTCATTCCGGGATTCCCATTTATGTGTATAGTAATGTGTATTATACACATATTTTTGGCTGGGAAAACTGTCGTAGCTTTTAACCCTCATCGACATCGCCAAGCAACTCCTCAAATCTGAACCCGGCAATCCTGAAAACCTGCCCCAGGCATTCGGCAAACTCGTCTTCCAGGCTGTTTTCAAGGCGTTCCCGGAAACGCGCGACGATCGTGTCCGGGTCCAGTCCTTTTACCGCGATGATAAACGGGAAACCGAATTTGTCCCGGTAGCGGCGGTTCAAATCCGCCAGCAGCGCCACCCGTTCGTCCTGTCCCTGTTGCAGGCCGGCCTTGTCCTGCTCGCGTGCCGAATACCCGGTCAGGGGCTTCCTCGCGCCCAGTTCAGGGTGCGCGCACAACAGGGCCAGTTGCCGGTGCCGCCCGGCGTTCCTGACGACCTCACACAGCGCTTCGACCACGTGCGCGTTGCTTTTGAACGGCCTCGACTGCCATGCCGCCCCGGCCACCCAGGGCGAATCTTCAAATACGCCGCCGAAAACGGCAACAAAGGCATCCTGGTCCATGCCGTTGATCTCGTCTAGTCCGTACCGGACAGGTGAATAATCCTGCATAAGCGCCTGTTTTACAAAACCGCAGATTTATCCTTGCTCATCAGCCACCTGCCGGAGGCGAACAGGACAAACGCCAGGCTGACCGCAATAAACACCAGGGGGAAGCCACCGGGGTCACGGATGTCCATGGCTACGCCGGTGAGGGGCGGCCAGACCAGGCTGCCTATTCCCCAGAGCATACCGAGGGAGACATTCGCCGTGACCAGGTCCCTGCCGCGGAAATGCTGGCCGATTATCGTCAGTACCGCAGTGTACATGCCGGCGAAAGCGCCACCCCAGCAGAACAGCAACAGGTAGAGCAGGAAGCCGGCATCCATGGCATAAGGCAGCAGGACCGCACCGGCCAGGGCGCCCAGTCCGCAAAAAATCAGCACCCTGTAGCGGTTGAACCTGTCCGCCAGCCATCCCATGGGATAAGACAGTGTTACCCCGCCAATGCCGATTACGGTGAGCATGATTGCGGCGCCGGCCTCGCTCATGCCGCTGCGCGTGCTGTATACCGGCAACAATGAATTGCCTGCCGTTTCCTTCAGGGAGAACAACAGGACCGCGGCAACCAGGACCGGCGCCACCCACAGGAAACTGAAAAGATTGAACGTAGGCTCATCATGGGCCGACAAACGGTGCGGACCTGTCCAGAGCAAGGGCAGCGCGGCCAGGGCAATGAAACCTGCCCCGACCAGGAACGGCGCCCAGCCGTGGATACCCACCGCCGGTATCGTCAGCGGTCCCATGGCGACGGCCGCGGCGAGCAGGGCGTTATAGAGGCCCATCAACCGCCCGCGGTTGGCGTCATCGACGATCTCGTTAATCCAGGTTTCACTGGTCACCAGCATGCAGTTGGTCATTGCCCCCAGGAACATGCCCAGAAAAAACCAGACATAGAGGTGATCAAAGCGGGGAAATTGCAAGAGCACTATCAGGTCCACCGCCAGGGCCAGCATCAGGAAACGCTGCATGCCCAGTTTCTCGACCAGCATCGGAATGAACGGGGTGGAGATGAATATGCCTATGGCCGGCATCGCGGCATTCAGCCCGATTATGCTGCGGTCAACGCCCCGCGTTTCCAGGAGCAGGGCCAACAAAGGCCGGCTCAACCCCAGGGTAAAGCCGTACATGGCCACGCACGCAAAGATGGCGAACAGGGCTTTGTTCTTATTTTCCGCGATACGGGTGTTTGTCATACCAGTGCCTGGCCAGTTCCACCCGCCGGCAGATCCATACGTCATCGTGTTGCTGCACGTAGTCAAGAAAGCGCTGTAACGAGGCCGCCCTGCCCGGTTTGCCGATAATGCGGCAGTGCAGGCCTACGGACATCATCTTCGGCGCAGTCTCCCCTTCCCGGTACAGGACGTCAAAAGCATCCTTCAAATAGGTGTAAAACTGCTCCCCGGTGTTGAAACCCTGGTTGGTGGCAAAACGCATGTCATTCGCATCCAGGGTATACGGGACCACCAGGTGAGGTTTGCCGTTAACCAGTTCCCAGTAGGGCAAATCATCCGCATAGGAGTCCGCATCGTACAAAAATCCGCCGTGCTCAACGACCAGGCGGCGGGTATTCGGACTGTCACGGCCGGTGTACCAGCCCAGCGGCGGGCTACCGGTCAGGGCTGTTATTGTATCCACGGCCAGCTTGATATGCGCGCGTTCTGTTTCCTCGTCGACAAACTGGTAGTTGATCCAGCGCCAGCCGTGACTTGCTATCTCGTGTTCGTCTTCCAGCATGGCCTGCACGGCCTCCGGGTTACGCTGCAACGCCATGGCCACCCCGAAAACGGTGACTTTAATGTCCCGTTCACGGAACATCCGCAGCAGCCGCCAGAGGCCGGCCCGGCTGCCGTATTCATACATGGATTCCATGCTCTTGTGGCGCGCCCCTGTGAACGCCTCGGCGCCGATGATCTCGGACAGGAAGGTCTCGGACGCCGCATCCCCGTGCAATACGGAATTTTCCGCGCCTTCCTCGTAATTCAGCACGATCTGTAATGCCAGGCGCGCGCCGTTCGGCCATTCCGGGTGGGGTGGATTCCCCCCGTAACCGGTCAAATCACGCGGGTAAGCCGTATCATTCATAACCTGTATAATCATTTATTATACGAATCGGCGTTACTCTACAGGTCATGCCGGGAAAAAACCATTATAATGGCGCCGGCACCACCAATCCCGGGTTCATTCCAACAGGTTCAACATGAGCGAAGAAGAACGACTGCACGATATCAAACATGCGTTTGTTGACCTTGCCGACGAGCGCATGGGCACCAGGGCGCTTTACTGCACCGATGATTTCTTCGCGCCCATGGAGAACCTGATGAAACCGGCGGAACCCGTCCACAGACCCGGCGAGTTTACCGAGCACGGCAAGTGGATGGACGGTTGGGAATCCCGCCGCAAACGCACCGGTGGTCATGATTACTGCATCATACGCTTAGGCGTATCGGGCATCATCAAGGCAGTGGATATCGACACAAGCTACTTTACCGGGAACTATCCGGCACAGGCATCACTCGACGCGTGCTATTCGGAAGGCCCTCCGGACGAAACGACCCAGTGGACGGAGATCATCCCGAAGTCCAACCTGGAGGGCGATTCCCATAACCTGTTCGATTCCGATGACACGAATATCTGGACCCACGCCCGCCTGAATATTTACCCGGACGGCGGCGTGGCGCGCCTGCGCTTATTCGGCAATGTCTACCGTGACTGGTCCGACGTCAACAACGAGCAGTTGATTGACCTGGCTGCAGTAGAGAACGGCGGCCGCACGCTTGCCTGCAACGATGAGCATTTCGGCGTCATGGGGAACATCAATATGCCCGGCAGGGGCATCAATATGGGAGACGGCTGGGAAACGCGGCGCCGGCGCGACGACGGCCATGACTGGCTCATCCTGCAGTTGGGCCATGCCGGGATAATCGAAAGTATCAACATTGATACCGCCTTTTTCAAGGGCAATTACCCGGACCGGGTCAGCCTGGACGCACTGTACCTGTCCGGGTTCACCAAGGACGCGCCCACGCTGGAAGAAGTAGCCTGGCACGACGTCCTGGGGCTGATACTGGAGCAGGACCCGGATGCGCTGCTCAAGGATGGCGCCACCTGGCAGACACTCCTGCCTGAACACAAAATGGGGCCGGACCGGGAGCACCTGTTGAGGAAAGAACTGCAGGACACCGGGCCGGTCAGCCATATCAGGATCAATATGCATCCCGACGGCGGCATCAGCAGGTTCCGGGTCTTCGGCTATAAATACACCGAATAACAAGGACATGGAAAAACTGTACATCCGTTCACAGGAACTGCTGGAAGACTCATTCAGGCTCGCCGCGGCGATCTACGCCAGCGGTTTCCGCCCCCATTTCATCGTGGGTATCTGGCGCGGCGGTTCACCGGTCGGCATTGCCGTCCAGGAATATTTTGAATTTCGCGGGGTGGAAACGGACCACATCGCCATCCGCACTTCGTCTTACACCGCCATCGGCGAACAATCCAGCACCATCCGCGTACACGGACTGCATTACATCATTGAAAACGTGGATGCCGATGATGCGCTGCTTATCGTCGACGACGTATTCGATTCCGGCAGGAGCATCAAGGCGGTACTGCATGAACTGGCGGAGAAGACCCGGCGCAACATGCCGTCAGACCTGAAAGTTGCCTGTCCCTGGTACAAGCCGGGAAACAACAAGACCGGCATCGTGCCGGACTACTACATCCACGAAACCGACAAATGGCTGGTATTTCCCCACGAACTCTCCGGTTTGACCATCGAGGAAATAAAAGCCGGGAAAGAAGACCTGAGTCAGATCAGCGACCTGCTGTCCGACTGAGAAAATAATTACGAATTACGAATTACGAATTACGAATTGCGAATTACGAATTACGAATTCTTCGCATTA
This sequence comes from Gammaproteobacteria bacterium, assembly GCA_965207165.1. Classification (GTDB taxonomy): domain Bacteria; phylum Pseudomonadota; class Gammaproteobacteria; order Eutrophobiales; family Eutrophobiaceae; genus JAAXHV01. The sequence goes on from OZ242265.1 coordinate 1,685,850, forward strand.
GGTTACACTGAATAAAGACACTAATCAGCATCAATACCGTCTGCTGTTTCCCTGCATGTAGCAAGCAGGGGGAAGTGCCGTCAACGAACCAAGGGATGGAAAACCGGGAATACATAATCTCCGGACATTCGAATGAAGATAGAAAAAACCTTTAGAGTGGAAGCCCCGCAACAGGTGGTGTGGGATTTTATTACCTCGCCGGAACGGGTCGCCCCGTGTATACCCGGTTGTGCCGGGGCCGAAGAAACGGAACCGGGCAAATACAGGGCGGTGATCAAGACAAAAGTGGGTCCGATAAAAACCACGTTCAAGGTCAATATCGAGACCCGCGAGGAGCAACCGCCGGATTTTGCCGTCTATGCAACCTCCGGTGAGGAAGGCAGCCGGGCCAGCATGATAAAAGCCGTGAGTACATTGAGCCTCAATCAACTTGAAGGGAATACGACGCAGGTGACTTACGAATCCGAGATCAACATGCTGGGGCGGCTGGGAAAATTCGGTTCCGGCCTGATGCAGAAGGTTGCCGATTCAATCGGCAACGAATTTGTTGCTACAATGCAGGACAGGATCAAATCCGGGGAGTGACATCGGCATGAAAAAATACCTGGCGGCACTGGTTGTTATTACTGCGCTTCTTAATGTTCCGGTTCAGTCGCAGCAATACGGGTCTACGGACTTCCCGGCGAGTGGCGACCCGGCAGCCCATGCTTTGTTCATTCGCGGCCTGGTGATGCTGCACAATTTTGAATACGAGGATGCCCGGGAAGTGTTCCGGCAGGCGCGCAGCCTGGACCCGGATTTCGTCATGGCCTACTGGGGCGAGGCCCTGACACACGAACACCCGCTGTGGAACGAGCAGAACCTGGCGGCTGCAAGAGCCGTGTTAAACCAGTTGGCCCCGGGTGACGAGGCCCGGGTCGAAAAAGCGCAGACCGAACGGGAAAAAGCGTATATCCGCTCGGTCAATACCCTGTTCGGCGAAGGTGATGACAAGGCGCGGGATTACGCCTACAGCGCGGCGCTGAATACGATCAGCGAAACCTGGCCGGACGATATAGACGCCCGCGCCCTGTACGCCCTGTCAGTGCTGACCACCAGCCACGATGGGCGGGATTTTTACAAGTTCATGCGCGCCGGCGCCATCACTGAGGAACTGATGGACCGGGCGCCGGGACACCCCGGTGTCCTGCACTACAACATTCACAGCTACGACGACCCCGTGCATGCCCCCCTGGGCCGGCGCGCCGCGGAGGTGTACTCGGAGGTGGCGCCTGATGCGGTCCATGCCCTGCACATGCCGTCGCACATCTTTTTCGCCCTGGGCGATTATGAACGGGCCGGCAACCTGAATGCCCGCTCATTCGAGGCCGCGCTGGAACGGATCCAGGAAAAAAATCTCCCCTACAACGGCCAGGCCTATCATTCATTGTCATGGTTGCTGTATTCCCGCCTGCAGGAGGGCCGGTTCGATGAAGCCCGGCGCCTGGTGGGCTACGCTGAGAAAGAATGGCAGGATGCCGACACGCCGGCCAACCGCAACGGCTTTATCACCTGCCGCAGCAACTACATTATCGATACCCAGGCCTGGGACGACCCGCTGCTGGACCTGGAGATCAGTTACGACAAGGTATGGCCGTCCGTCATCGCCGCGGATCAATACGTCATGGGCCTGCGCGCGCTGCACCGGGGAGACCCGGGAAAGGCCAGGATGATCGCGGATGCCTTCGTCCGCTCACCGAACCCGGAAAGCAGGAGCATCCGCGCCGCCGCGCCCACGGTACTGAAACTACTGCTTGAAGGCCGGGTACTCATCGCCGAAGGGCAGCGTGAGCAGGGACTGGCGCAGATGCAGGCAGCGGTTGACCTGGAACAGACCCTTTCGCCCGCCATCGGCCCTGCCATGCCGCAACCTGCAGCGGAAGCCCTGGCGGACGCGTACCTGGAAACCGGCGCACCGGACCAGGCCCGGGAGAATTATGAATTGTCCCTGACCCGCGCCGTCAACCGCCGGCGCTCGGTCGAAGGGTTAACCCGACTATCTCACCAGGCGATGCGGTAATTTGTAACCGGCTAACGCCAGCCCCTCCAGCCGCTCCAGCCGGGACCGCGCACCACCCGTCCGGGCAGGGCGCCGGGTCCCGGGGGGAAGCCTAATGTACCGGAGAGGGGCGGCCTTGAGGTCGATATATACGTTCAGTCCAGGTCAAGTCTGAACAGGTTGATCGCATTGTTCCGGCCGATTTGCAGCCGTTCTTCGTCAGATATAACGGCGGTAGTGTCGTACCAGCCGGCAGCATCCTCCAGTCTTGCAAACGGGTAATCTGCAGAGAAGTAAACCCTGTCCCTGCCCATCACGTCCAGGGTGCACCGGAAAGCCGGATCATTGAAGTTGCCGCTGGTTGTGACATGGAAATGTTCAAGAAAATACTCGCCAAGCGGGCGTTTGCCGCGATAGCCGCGGGGAGAGAAACGCATGCGTTCATCAATGCGCCAGAGGCCGAACGGGATATTTTCCCCCAGGTGGCCCAGGATGATTTTCAGGTTGGGGAAATCGTCGAATATGCCGGAACCGCACAGGCGTAACGCATGAATCGAAGTCTCGACGGCAAACCCCCAGGGCGAGGCCAGCAGCCAGGGGTGCCCGGCATAGTTCCCCGACGTTGCCGGCAACTGCGTGCGCGGGTGGAGGTAAAACGGTACATCCAGGTCCGACACCGTCGCCCAGAAGTCCCGGTATTCAGGGATGTCATAGTAAATCGCCGCATCCGGGTTACCTTTCTGTGTGAAGCCGTTCACCAGCGCCCCCCTGAAACCCAGTTCGTTAACGCAGCGCCCCAGTTCTGCGCAGGCTGCAACGGGGTCCTGCATGGGTAACGCGGCCAGACCGGCATAGCGGCCGGGATGCCTGTTAACCCATTGGGCTATCCGGTCATTGGCTTTCCGGGCAGTTACTACGGCTTCTTCCCGATCCAGGATGGACTGGATACCGGGGGCATTGAGAGACAGTATCAACAGTTCGATACCCGCCCGGTCCATGGCGGCGAGACGTTGGTCCATGTCCAGCAGTTCCAGGGTAAATTCATCCCATCTCCCCGACCCGGCGGCAACAGCCCTGGACTGGTCCAGGGTCTCATCAATCGCCATATGTTCTTCAAAAGCAATTTTTCCTTTCATCTCTCTAATGTTTCGCCGTTATTGCAGACAAGATTGTAACAACGCTGTGGTAATATACGGCGCCGACAATAATGAAAAATCCTTATCACTTCGAATGAAACCACTAAACTGTCCTGCTATTTTTATCACACTTGTCTGTTGCTGTCTCGCCGCGTGTTCCGGGCCGGACTCAGATACATCCGGCAAAGCGGATTCCCGTCCGAACGTGTTGCTTATCGTGGTTGATGACGTGGCTTTCAACGACCTCAGCCTGTTCGGCAGCGAGATCAGGACGCCCAATATAGACGCACTCGCCCGGGAAGGGATCTTTCTCACCAATTTTCATGTGGCGCCGAACTGTTCCCCCACCCGGGCCATGCTGTTCTCCGGTACCGACAGCCACAATGCCGGTCTCGGCAACATGGCGGAGGACTTGTCGCCGAACCAGGCAGGCAACCCGGGCTATGAAGGGTACCTGAACTTCCAGGTCGCGGCGCTTTCCGAACTGTTCCTGGACGCCGGTTACAACACCTACATGACCGGCAAGTGGCACCTGGGACTGACACAGGAAACCAGCCCGGCAGCGCGGGGGTTTGAAAAATCCTTTGCCCTGCTGCCGGGCGGCGCAGGCGCGTTTGCCAACATGCTCCCAATCGTCGGCCCGGGCAAAGCTCCCTACCGGGAAGATGGCGTCAATGTGGAAGAATTGCCCGAGGATTTTTACTCCACCCGCTTCTACACCGAACGCATGATTGAATACATCGGCGACGGCCTGGATGACGGCAAACCGTTCTTTGCTTATCTCGCGCACAGCTCGCCCCACTGGCCCCTGCAGGCGCCGCAGGAATCGATAGCCAGGTACCAGGACGTTTACGATGACGGCTACGATGCGTTACTGGACAGACGCCTGAAGAATATGAAAGCCAGGGGACTGGTTGCTGCGGACGTCGAACCGTTCCCCAGGTTGCTGGATGAGAAACCATGGGATGAACTGGGCGCGGAGGAACAGCGCTACCAGGCGAAAATCATGGAGATCTATGCGGCCATGGTGGACGACGTGGACGTGTATATCGGCAGGATCGTCGATTATCTCAAGGAGATCAGCGCATACGAGAACACCGTCATTTTCTTCATGTCGGACAACGGTCCCGAAGGCCATGACTTTGAGAAGACTTTCCCGGAAGCAGCAGAGTGGGCAGACGAGTGTTGCGACAACAGCTATGAGAACATCGGCAATGCCGATTCCTATGTCTGGCTGGGACCGAACTGGGCGCAGGCAGGCAATACCCCGTTGCGCATGTTCAAGGGTTACCCCAGCCAGGGCGGCGTACGGGCGCCGGCGTTTTTCCATTACCCGCGCGCCATGCAGTCCGGGGTGATGAACGATTCGATCACCACCGTTAAAGATGTCATGCCAACCCTGCTGGAACTGGCAGGCATCGAACATCCCGGCGCCGGACCGTACCAGGGGCGGGAAGTGCTGGCCATGCAGGGACGCTCGGCCATGCCGATCCTGACCGGTGCTGGTGAGACCATACGTGAACCTGGTGACTACATGGGCTGGGAACTGTTCGGTAAGCAGGCCATCCGCCAGGGCGACTGGAAGATACTTTATATTCCCAGCATCCCGTCACGGGACGTGCGCCTGCCGGTCCTGAAGCCGGGACAGTGGCAGTTATATAACCTTGCCGATGACCCCGCGGAAAGTAATGACCTGGCAGATTCCAACCCCGGGAAACTCAAGGAAATGCTTGCACTATGGGAACACTACACAACGGAGAACAACTTTATCTATCCCGACAGGCTAAGCGGTTACTGAGGCATTCATGCATGTATTGATAGCAGGCGCAGGCATCGGCGGCCTCACCGCCGCATTGAGCCTGGAACAGGCCGGCATAGAGGCAACCGTGTTTGAAAGCGTGGAACAGATTGTGCCGCTGGGCGTCGGTATCAATATCCTGCCCCACGCATCGAGGGAGTTGATCGCGCTTGGCCTCAAGGACGAGTTGGACAGGATCGCCATCCGCACCCGCTCCATGAAATATTTTACCCGGCGCGGCAAACTGGCAATCAGTGTCCCATGCGGTGAATATGCCGGTTACAACTGGCCGCAGTACTCGCTGCACCGCGGGGAATTGCAGATGTTGCTGCTTGAAACGTTCAGACAACGCGCGGGCGCGGACAGGGTTGTTGCCAGCCACCAGCTTGCAGGGTTCAGACAGGATGATAACTCGATAACCGCGATTTTTATCGACCCGGCATCGAAGCAACCGCTAGCCGACGTTACCGGCGACATCCTCATCGGCGCTGACGGCCTGCATTCGGTAACCAGGAAAACGCTGTATCCGGACGAAGGCGCGGCGGTTTATGCCGGCATGGTCTGTTTCCGCGGGGCCGTGCAGGGGGCGCCATACCTGGACGGCGAGTCCATGGTCATTTGCGGCGACAGCCGCCTGCGCCTGGTGTCGTACCCTATTTCCGGCAGGTTGCAGGCAAACGGACAAAGTCATATCAACTGGATTGCCGCCGTCCCTTTTGTGACGGACCAACGCCAGGAGGAAGACTGGGGCAAACTGACCCGGCCGGACAACCTGGTCGAACTGTATCGGGACTGGCAATTCGACTGGCTGGACGTACCCGGCATCATTTCCGCGACGGAGCAGATATTTGAGTTCCCCATATACGACAGGGACCCGTTGCAACGGTGGGCATTCGACAGGGTCGGCCTGCTGGGCGATGCCGCACACCCGCTGATACCTGTGAGTTCCAGCGGCGCGGTGCACGCCATTATCGACGGCAGGGCCCTGGCTTCTGCGCTGTCAGGAGAGGGCGATCCGGTGGCAGGTCTCAAGGCCTATGAAGCAGACCGGCTTCCCAAGGCGAACCGGGTGGTGCTGGCCAGCCGCGAGAACGGCCCCGACGAGGTGCTGGAGGTAGTCAGGAACGAATGTCCCGATGATGCGGACAACATCCATGATTATGTCGGCATGGACAGGCTGCAAGCCGTGATTGACGAGTTCAAGCAGCGATCCGGTTTTGCTATTGATATACTCAACAACACACCCTCTTACACACTGACCGCGACAGACCATGATTGATTCGACGCCGGGATTAACACCGCTTTCCGACGGGATTGGCGTGGCGCTGACAGGCTTGCAGATCAGCAACGGCGCCGACCGTGAAACCATCAATACGATCGTGAACCTGCTCTACCGCCACGCGGTGGTATGTATCCCGGATCAGGATCTTACACCGGCGCAACTGGCCGGTTTCGGCGCCTGTTTCGGCAAGCCCATTCACCATACCGAAGCGGATCTCCGTCTTGACGGACTACCCGGCGTCATGTCCTTATCGAACGCGGACAACCGTGACGACCGACAACTCAACGGTGGCGCCCACTGGCATACCGACCTGGTCCACACCGATGAACCGGCCAGCTTCACCATGCTGAACGCAATTGCCGTTCCGCCTTCCGGCGGCAGGACGCTGTTCGCCGACCAGGTTGCCGCGTACGAGGCGTTACCGCAGCCAATGCGGCAGCGGGTCGATACGATGACCGTGCTCCACTGCTACGAGGCGCGTACCGACGGGTCCATGCCGCTGGTGCGCCACCCCCTGGTCCGGCCGCATCCCGTAACCGGCAGGCGCGCCCTGTACGGCGCCGCCGATACCGGGATCGGCATCGAAGGCATGTCCGGCGACAGCGCCCGGCAGTTCCTGCTGGAACTGGCTGGGCATGCGACCGATCAGCGCTTTGTATACAGGCATGCATACAACAAACACGACGTGGTGATCTGGGACAACTCGCAGCTTCTGCACAGCGCCGAGCTACTCGAGCGCTCACGTTCGCCCGAACAGGATCGAATCATGCACCGCGTATCGGTGCGCGGGTGGCCGGACCCGCAGCAATGAGTACCCGGGTCAGCACTGTCTTGTGAATAATCACCATGCGCAAGCTCGCCATCGGTCTGCTCACCCTGTTCCGGCGTACTTCACTCTTCATCCGAAAGCTGCGCGGCAGGACGGAAGACGATAGCGCCGCACACCGGGTGGTCAGCGGCAAGTCCTGGGATGAGTTCTGCGATACGCTGAAAGCGGCAGGCGCCGCGTTGCAGTATCCGGGGACGCCGCGGGACCCGCTCAACCAGGCGGAAGGGTACCGCTACCTGAGCCGTATCGCCCGGGCCGGCCTGACGGCGTTCATCGAGCACGCCGACGCAAACGCGCCCGTACTGCACCGGGTGGTCGACGAGACCACCAAGCTGGGCGCCGACAACCCGGACAACTACTATCAAACCGCCGCCCTGAACGGCGACTACGAGTACAAAATCAGCGGGCGGCGCAACACTGTCGCGTACCTGAGCTTCGGCACCCAGTCCGGCAATTACGGACAGGGGGGCGGCCTGCCTCCCACGGGACACATTGAATCCGACCAGATTGAAATGGACGGGGACGGGTATTTCGAACTGGTGCTCAGCTGCAGTCGCCGGGAAAAGAACTGGCTGCCCATGACACCGGAAACCGGCACCCTGGTGGTGCGCCAGACGTTCCTTGACCGGGAAGCGGAAACCCCGGCAGACCTCATAATCGAGCGCATCAACTGTCCGGAGCATGAGCGCCGCCCCTCCCCTCTCACGGCGCGGCAACTGGATGAAGGGTTGCAGAAGACCGGCGCGCTGGTGGCAGGGGCGCCGTTACTGTTCGCCAGGTGGGCGCGCGGTTTTCAAAAACACAGTAACGAGTTGCCGATGTTCGACCCGCAGGTATCGCTGGCCGCCGGCGGCGACCCCAACATCACCTACTACCACAGCCACTGGGCAATCGCGCAGGACGAGGCCCTGCTGGTGGAAGTCACACCGCCGGAATGCGATTACTGGAACTTCCAGTTGAACAATTACTGGATGGAATCCCTGGACTACCGCCACCACAGAATTCATACGAACAAATTTCTTGCCCATTATGAGGATGACCGTTCCGTACGACTTGTCGTAGCGCATGAAGACCCGGGCCTGCCCAACTGGATCGAAACCGCCGGTCACAGTTCCGGCACCATGTGTTTCCGCTGGGTGCGGGCCCGGGAGCATCCACAACCCCGGACCCGGCTGGTCAGGCTCAGCAGCCTGAAAAACCGTCCGGATACCGGATAACGCCATGGCCGCAGGGAACTTCGTGACTTCCACCGACTACGGAAATCCCTATCGCCCCCTGCCGGTCAGGCTTTTCAATTTCATAGGCCGATCAGTCAGGCGTGTCGGACTGCAATTTGGGACAACTATAAATTACGGGTTGCAATTTGGGACGCTCATGGATTACGCAAAACGCAAGACGGGGCTTGCGGATTTTGGAGACGATGGCCATGCCCATGCCCTGGAGGTGCTGGTAACGTCCATCAATGACGAGGCAGCACTGAATACCACAGGCAGGTTGATACAGAAATCCAGGCTCACCGATGCGCTGGTTCAACGTCTGCGTATAGAGGACCTGCTTAAGAAATACCCCGAAATACACGATATCGACCTCGGCAAGATTATTCTGGTTACCGGTCTGCCGCGTACCGGCACCACGTTGCTGCAACGCCTGTTGAATTCCAATCCGGCCATCCGGACCGTGTCCGGTGTGGAAGGACTGGAACCTGTGCCTGCGGGTCATACAGGAAAACGCAATACAAGAGCAGGGCGCGCAAAACTCGCGCAACGGGTGATTTCCTACCTGTCGCCGCAGTTTGTCACGGTTCATCCTGTAGACCACAACGCGCCGGAAGAAGACGTCATGCTGCTGGACCTGAACTTCATGAGCCAGACCGCGGAGGCCACCATGCATGTACCGGCATATTCACGCTGGCTGGAACGCCAAGACCATACGCGTACCTACCAATACTTGCGCAAGGTCCTGCAGATCCTGTGCCGGCAACGCGCCGGCAGCACCTGGGTACTTAAAACGCCACAACACATGGAATATCTCGATGTATTCCTGGCAGTATTTCCGGGAGCGACGGTCATACAGACTCACCGTGACCCGCGCAGAACATTACCATCCTTCTGCAGCATGGTAGCCCACGCCCGCGGCATCTTCAGCGACCACGTAGACCCGGGGGCGATAGCCGCACACTGGTGCCGAAAAACGCGCAGGATGGTTGAAATGGCCATGCAGACCCGGACAAAATACGACCCCGGCCGGTTTATCGACGTATCGTATTACGACCTGGTGGATGATCCGATTGCCGAACTGCAACGAATTTACCACCTGGCGGGGATCGATTTTCCCGGTGAAGCCCGCCGAAAAGCCGGGGAATACACACAGGCTAACAGGCAAAACCGTTTCGGCAGACACGCATACCGGTTAAGCGATTTCGGACTGAATGAGGAAATCATTGAGCATAACTTCTCTATTTACCGGCAAAAATACACGATCCCCTTCGAAAACCAATGACACGAAAACTGAAACAAACCGGTGACGGCACCTTCATCAATTCGATTACCAGCGCAATCCGGGACCTCCGCCAACCGCAGGCAGGGGGACTGAGCCCGGTAGCGGATGATGTCCGGATTGACGGTAAAACCTGCCTGGTTACCGGAGCCAACAGCGGACTGGGCAAGGCCGCGGCTGTCGAACTTGCGAAGCGAGGCGGCAACATGGTCCTGGCCTGCCGCCCCGGACACGTTGAAACCCGTGGCGAAATTATGCGGTTGTCCGGCTCCGGGACGGTGGAAATGCTGGAAGTGGACCTTGCAGACCTGGAATCCGTGCACCGCTTATGCGACCTCATGAAGCAACGCAATATACGCGTTGACATCGCACTCATGAACGCCGGCCTGATGCCGCGCAAGGCGAGAAAAACGCCACAGGGATACGAGATGATGTTCGCGGTGCATTTCCTCTCGAAACGGGTGATGATCGAACGTTGGCTGCAGGACGGTGTGATACGCCCGTCCGTCCAGCCTGGTGAGACCCCGCGTATCGTATTTATTACCTCGGAGTCGCACCGTTCCTCCCACACTATCGACTTCGACCGATTTGGCGCGTTCAGGGATTACGGAATCAAGCAAGGTCTCAAATATTACGGCATCAGCAAGTTGATCCTGTGCACCTTCGCAACCGAACTTTCCCGGCGCCTGAACCCGGGCGGGAACGTCGAAGTTGCCGTGCATGCAATGTGCCCCGGCGGGGTTGCCACGAATATTGCCAGGGAAGCGCCGGTCTGGCTTAAACCGCTGGTCAAGCCGCTGTTAGGGCACTTTTTCCAACCTCCGGAGCAGGCCATCGGGCCGGTAATCTACCTGTGCTGTGCTGAAGAAGCGGGTACTGCCACAGGGATGTACCTGCATATGATGCAGCGGAAGTCTGTCTCAGCGGCAGCAGCAGATCCGGACAATGGAACCAGGTTGTGGGAAGCCAGCGGAGCGCTGCTGGCGGAATCACGAAAAGTGAGCTGATCAACGCTTGAACATGCTGCATACGTTCAACAAATCCGTCCGGCACCTGTGGCGCCGGTTCGGCCGCAAACCGGTGGCGGAAAAAGTCGACATGACAGGCAGGCATGTTATCGTCACCGGCGCCTCCCCCAATTCGCTGGGTTATGAGACCGCCAGGGTTCTTGCCGGTTGGGGCGCTTCCGTCGTGGCGACAAGTACACGCCATGTCGCGCGCATGGAGAGTGCCCTGAAGGAAGACCTGCGCAGGATGGGCGCCAACGAGGACAACGTCACGGCCCGGTCGCTGGACCTGTGCGATGTCGACAGCGTCAACCGCTTTACAACGTGGTACCGGAACAGCCATAACGGGAAACTGCACGTGCTTGTCAATAACGCGGGTATTCACAAAAATATCCTCAAACCGCATACCCGGCCGCCAATCAGCAAGGACGGTTTTGAAATTCACTGGCGCATCAACTATCTCGGGACCTGTCACCTGACGAGCCTGCTGTTGCCGCTGCTGAAGCAAGGCGGCCTGGAGAGCGGAGATGCCCGGTTGGTCAACGTGTCTTCCCACCTGCATGACAGGGTAACCAACGCAGACCTGTTCGACGCTAACAGGCGTTATCACTCATGGGATGCGTACGGAACATCGAAACTGGCGCTGGTTCACCATGCGTACGAGATCGAAAGACGCTTCGCGAAACAGTACAACCTGCTTTCCATGGCATTGCACCCGGGATCGGTCGAAACCAACCTCACCCGGATGGAAGCGCCGCAAGGAAAGACCGGCAAGGTATTGCATCGAATCAGTTCCGCGCTGGCGTCCCTGGTGTTGCTGCCGCTCAAGGATGGGGCCCAAACCATCGTGATGTGCGCCAGTAAGACCCCATTGCAAGGGGGAAGATATTACGATCGCTGCGCTATCGCAGAATCAACCGATGCGAGCAAAGACGAAACCGTGTCGAAACTGCTGTGGGACAAGTCGGAGGCGTGGGTCGCCGGCCTGGTAACACCGGACGGGGTCGAACATGAGCAGGTTTGAAGTACGCTCCGACCGTATCCGGATCAACGCACCAGCAGACTTCGTCTGGCGCGTTCTGACCGGGGTGGAGCAATACGCCGCATGGAATCCATTCACGCCGCAGGTCCGCACCGATTTTAAAATGGGATCACCCGTGCATTTACGGGTCAGGATGGGACCTGCTAAAATGAAAATAACGGAATACGTATGCGCGTTCGATAAACCCCGGCTCATTGCCTGGAACAAGGCGTTCGGGGCGCGTTGGCTGCTGTTCGCACAACGGGAGCAACACCTGGAAGCGGCAGGCGAGACAGGTTGCAGCTACCATAATACGGACCGCTTGTCCGGAGTGCTTGCACCGCTGGTATACCTGTGTTGCGGCGGGTACATGCGGCGCGGCTTCGACGATGTGGGCCAAGGATTAAAACATTATGCGGAAGCAATGTACAAAATATAAACTGTTTTTTATTATCTTTTCATGCTCGCTTTCCGTCGGCGCTGCTGATTTTTACGCGGAAATGCAACAACGCATCGAACTGCAACAGAAAGCGTCCGACAGGCATAAGTGGGACTTTCGCCGGGACTCGGCGAGGAAACCCTTTGAGACATTCAGGTTTCTTGGCCTGAAGCCGGGCATGATGGTGATGGACGTAGGGGCGGCTGCGGGTTACACCACCGAGATGCTGGCGGCGGCAGTGGGACCGGAAGGTAAGGTCTATTCACAGAACCGCGCGCGGGTGTTATACAAATTTGCCGACGGTTATTACAAGCGCACCATGGATGAACGGTTGGCAAACAACCGTCTGCCCAACGTGGTGCTGCACGTGAAGGAATACGCTGACCTGGGACTGGATGGGGAACTGGACCTGGCGTTCTGGGGAAATAATTTCCATGACTATCATTACAACGAGGAAGGCGAAGCCGCGGCTCTGGAGGTCCTGCTCAGCATCAAAAAGACCCTGAAGCCCGGCGGCATTCTGGGTATTACCGACCACGTCGGCAGCGCGGACCACGACAACAGGGAGCTGCACCGGATCGAGCCGGACATTATCCGGGACACGCTGCAACAGGCGGGCTTTATCATCGAGGCGGAATCCGACCTGTTCGCCAATCCGGCGGACGACCACGGTCTTGCGGTTTACGATGAGGAGATTTACCTGAAGACGGACCGGGTACTGATGCGCGCCAGGAAACCCTGATACAGAGATGTTATAAGCCGGCAATTAACCAGCGGCAACAGAAAATTTACCGGCCTAACTCCGGCCCAGCACGCTGTAGTCGCCATCGACGATCAATCGAACGGAAATGTACAACCCCAGCAGCGCGAACAGTACCCAGAAAGAGTTTATTCCCAGGATATAGAAGTATGTATCGCCCCTGCGAATCAGCTTATGCCTGCCTGCGACATAAAAACTCACCACGTATACCGAGGTCATGTACACCCATTGCCAGAACAGCATGGCGCCCAGGATACCCACGAGCAGTGCCGGCAGAAAACTGACCGTGTACGCCGCGTACAGGACCAGTGAGGGAATTGCCGTGACAAAGCCGTTGCCGATGTCCACGTTGAAACCGTACGTGCGCCGGTCGGCATAAGAACCATCGTACACGGAATAAGACGCCCAGGCGTCCGCCCACACCGTCGGGGACAGGACTTTGCCTAACGGGACCTCGACAGCCATAAACCCGGCGGCAGGCGACCGGCCGGTTGCCGCGGAGTGTTCACGCCAGTAACCAACGCGTTTCTCAATGTAATCCCGGCGCCAGAACAGGCACATCTCCCAATAGCAGACCATCAGGTTGACCGAGAAAAACAGGCTCATCAGGCTATAACAGGCATTCACAGAGCCGTTGATCCGGTAACTCAAAGCGATACCGGCAGCTGTAGAGAGTGCGACAAAAATCGCAATAATCGAACCAACCCGCATCTTCAAACCGGCCTGTGTCCCTGCAAAAAAATCCTTTTACAATTTTCCCAGGGCCTGCAGTACCTTCTCCGGGGTAATCGGCAATTCGGTTATCCTGACGCCAAGCGCGTTATAGATCGCATTGGCGATGGCCGCAGCGGGCACGATCAGGCAGACTTCAGACATGCTCTTGGCGCCAAACGGTCCGGTCGGCTCGTTGGATTCGACAAAAATGCTCTCGACCTTCGGCGGCATCTCCATGGACGTCGGCATCTTGTAGTCCAGGAAATCGGCGGACAGGCAGGCGCCGGTATCCTGGTCGAACTGCAGGTGCTCCATCAACGCATAGCCCATGCCCTGCTGGAAGCCGCCTTCAACCTGGCCTTCAGCAGACTTGGGGTGCACTACTTGGCCCATGTCCGTGGCATGCACCGCACGCAACACCCTGACTTCGCCGGTATCCGTGTCCACTTCCACCTCCACGAACTGCGCCGCGGCAGGCGACGGGTTGGACGGCGGCGCCTGGCTGGCGGAACCGATTATCGTCCCTTTTTCCGCGATGGTGGTGGGTTGCGGCCCGCTGTCGGTCATCTGTATGAACGGGGACTCGGCGCGGGCGATTATCTCCGTCATGGGCACACCGGAATCCGGCGCGCCTTTTACGAGTATCATTCCGTCTTCAAGATAAAGGTCATCGGCATTCGCCTCCATGACGGCGGCCGCGGCCTGGAACAGGCGCTGTTTTACCGCAACGGCGGCTGCCTTGGTCCCCAGACCCGCCGAATAGGTGGCGCGGCTGGCGTGGGTGGGGGCATCGAACGGCGCGGTATCGGTATCGGCGTAGACGATCCTGACCGCCCCGGGCGCCAGGCCCAGCTCTTCCGCTACAACCTGGGTCAGCATGGTGGTCTGGCCGGAGCCCAGGTCGACACAGGACGACACCACGTCCGCGGTCCCATCCCGGTTCAGTTTAACCGTCGCGCCGGCATGCTCGTAGATGTCCGGGAACCCCAGGCAACCACTCACCCACAACGGGTGGCAGGCAAAGCCTATCCCGCGTTTCTTGCTTCCTGCATCCGCGCCGGCAGGGCGCCGCCGGTCGAAGCCGATACGCTCCGCGCCCTGTTTCAGACAATCGTCCAGCCGGTAACTGTTCAGCGTGTGGCCCTGCAGCACCGGGTGGGGGTCGCCTTCCTTGTGCGTATTCCGGGAACGGAACCCGATGGGGTCAAGACCCAGTTTCTCGCAGATTTCATCGTTCTGGGACTCGACGGCAAAGCAGCCCTGGGGCGCGCCGTAGCCGCGGTAACCGCCGCCGATAATGTTGTTGGTATAGACGGTAAACCCCTCCCAGACCTGGTTCGGGCATTTCCATGGGAAAAACGTCCCGTACAGTCCATGCACCATGATTACTTCTGCGCCGTGGGTGGCATGGGCGCCGCCATCGAGTATGCTCTTGATATAGCGGGCGGTGTAGGTACCGTCGTTTTTCACCCCGGTCTTGAGATACACCTTGATCGGGTTGCGTGTGGTCGTGATGAAATCTTCCCCGCGGCTGTGTTCTATACGCACGGGCCGCTTCGCCTTACGGCTCAGCAATGCCGCGATGGGCTCCAGGTGCCCGATATCCAGCTTGCCGCCGAAGCCGCCGCCGATATAGGCCGGTTTGACCACGTTGATACTGCTCTCCGGCACACCCAGGGCAACCGCCATTTTTTCCCTGAGACCGAAACCGTGCTGCATGGAGGAATGCACGGTAATCCTGCCGTCCGTTTCGGTATCCACCACGCAAACCCGCGGTTCCATGTAACAGGTATGCACCCGCTGGGTCTGGTAGACGCCTTCAAAGATATGGTCGGCCTCGGCAAAACCGGCCTCCAGGTCGCCAACATTAAAGGACGGCGACTTGGCAATGTTATCCGGTGCGTCGTCATGCAGTTGCGGCGCGCCTTCCTGCATGGCCTGCTCCGGGTCGAATACGGCCGGCAGTTCCTCGTATTCAACGTCGATGAGTTGCAATGCGGCATCGGCGACTTCCGGGGTTGTCGCGGCAACCGCCGCCACCGGCTGGCCGGCCCAGCGTACTCGGTCGCTCATCACGACAAAATCCTGCACCATGCTCTTGGCATGGGCCGGCACGAAATAAACGGGGGTAAATTTGTTCTGCGGCACCTCGGCAGGTGTCAACACCGCTTTCACACCCGGCAGCCGTTCCGCTTCACTGGCGTCGATACTGACGATCTTCGCATGGGGATAGGGGCTGCGCAGCAGCTTGCCGTGCAGCATGCCGGGCAGGCTGTAATTTACGATATAGTGTTTGCCGCCCGTTACCTTGTCATAAGCATCGGGACGTACGACATTTTTACCGACAACATTCAATTGAGCCATAGTTATGTCCTTCGGGGACAGATTTCAAATCTGTCCCCATGTTGTATTTATCAACCCGCTGCCGCCAGCTGCACGGCTTCGATAATTTTCTGGTACCCGGTACACCTGCACAGGTTCCCGGAGATGCCCTTACGGATGGCTTCCTCATCCGGGTCCGGGTTCTCGGCAAGCAACTGTTTGGCGGCCATCATGATGCCGCAGGTGCAGTAGCCGCACTGCACCGCATCGGCGTCGATAAAGGCCTGTTGCACGGGGTCCAGTCCGGCGTCGCCACCCAGTCCTTCCACGGTAGTCACTGTCCTGTTCCCAACCTGCATGGCCATGGTCATGCACGAATACACTGCCTTACCGTCGACCAGGACAGTACAACAACCGCATCCGCCGGAATCACAACCCCGTTTGGCTGCGTTCAGGCCCAGGGTTTCCCGCAGGGTGCGCAGCAGACTGTCATGGGGTTCTACCGCTATCTCGTGCGTTTCATTATTTACGTCAAGCTGTATGACCTGTTTCATCAGACTTCTCCTCCGAGCCTGGCTAGCGCCTTTTGCAAGGCCTTTTTCACCAGCACCGCGGTCATGTGTGATCGATATTCCTTCGATGCCCGGTGGTCGGAGATGGGGTCTACGTCACCTTGCGCCGCTTTCCCGGCGCCGCTGACGGTGTCTTCATCCAGAACGGCGCCGGCCAGCAGGTCCTCTGCCGAACCTGCCCGCGCCGGCGTCTCTCCCGTTCCACCGCCAATAAATACACGGGCCTGCTCGCACCGGTTAGCGCCATCCAGCGTCAAGGCCACCGCGGCATTGACGATGGCCAGGTCATTGGCATTGGTTTCCAGCTTGATGAACGCGCTGGCGCTGTTGGGCGGCGGCACAGGCAGCCTGATCGCCGTGACGAATTCGGCCGGGGCCAGGCTGTTTTCAAACAGCCCGGAAAAGAATGCTTCGAGGGGGATGGCGCGGCTGCCGTCCGGCCCGTGTGCCTGGACCTCGCCGTTCAATGCCAGGAAACTGGTCGGCAGGTCAAACAGGGGGCAGGCCGAAGCGATGGACCCGCCGACGGTTGCAGCATTCATGATCTGCACCGGCGGATAGGTAATCGCATCCTTGACGGCGCCCAGCCAGGCCTGCTGCTGAACCGCGTCATCCTGTTCAAGCTGGGCCAGGCGGGTCGTGGCGCCGATAACCACGTTGCCGGCGTCGACGACGATATTGTCCAGACCCAGACCCTGTATATCTATCAGCGCATCTATACCCGTGAGCAACCCCCTGGCGGCAAGCCCATGCAGGAAAGTGCCGCCGGCAACGATCAGCGCGCTGTCCTCATGCTGTTGTAAAAGCTGCACCACTGCAGCAGCTTCCGTCGGACTATGAAATGAATCGACACTTGTTAAGGCCACTGTAACCCTCCCCCTGGCTGTTTGTTTATATTATTCCGGTTGGTGGTTCGTCACGTCAAAGGATATGTTCTGGCCGGAGTTATGGCAAGCAGATTCCTGCTTTTCTCACTACTTGATATTGACAAACGGACATTGTCATTCAATCATGACGAATAAAGAAAATGGGGAGTATCTAACATGTTACCTGCAATAGCCCGCGTACAGGAGCTGAACCCGGCCAAGCTGGGGATGCTGTTTAAAAAAGAATTCGATCTCTGCCGGGTACGCCAGGGGGAGACCGTGATGTTGCTCAGCGACCTCGCAACCCGGCGTGAGTACGTGGAGGCGGCCTTCGCGGCCGCCGAGGATATGGGCGCCGATGTCTATGAAATGTGCGTCAATTCCATTCCCTCATGGACCAAGGTCGGTGTTGCCACCGTCGGCCAGTGCAAAGGGACCCTGGAAGCGGCCAAGGCCGCTGACATTATCGTCGCCCTGCATGTGCCGCTGTTCACCAGTTGGCTGAAGGATGTCAGGGATGCCGGTACCCGGGTGCTGATGATCATCGACTCTCCGGACGACCTGGAGCAACTAATGGCGCCGCCGGGTTTGAAGGAGGCCGTACTTTATTCCGATTCCCTGCTGGCAAAGACGAAAGCAGTGCATGTCACCAGTGAGGCAGGCACGGACCTGACCTACGAATGCGGGGAGTACCCGGTGATGAGCCAGTACGGTTACGCCGATGCGCCCGGACGTTTCGACCACTGGGGCGGCGGCCATGTCCACACATTCCCCAATGAGGGCAGCGCCGGCGGCACGGTAGTATTCCAGCCGGGAGACATCGTGATCCTGCCTTACTGCCGCTATATCCAGGATGAAGTCAGGCTGACCATTAATGATGGGTTTATCGATAACGTGGAGGGCGGTCTTGATGCCAAGCTCATGCAGGACTGGCTGGATGACAACCGGACCGGCGCCGATGACCGGGACCCTTACGCGGTCTCCCACCTGGGCTGGGGCCTCAACCCGCAGGCCCTGTGGTACGGCATTGCCCTCAACGGCGATGAACCGGAGCGCAGCCGCGCCGCGGCCCGCACCTTTCCCGGCAATTTCCTGTTCTCGACCGGGCCCAATAACCAGGGCGGCGGTAAACGCACCACCCGCGGGCATTACGACGTGCCCATGCGGGATTGCACCATGGCGCTGGACGGCGAGGTAATCATAGAAAACGGCAGGATTATTGACGATAATATGACCGTCGAACGAATTAAACATATATAACAGGAAATAAAACAATGAAGGACTTTCAATACCTGGCGCCGCGTAAACTGGACGAGGCAGCCGTGCTGATGGCCGAGCACGCAGGCTCAGCGCAACTTCTGGCCGGGGGGACGGACCTGCTCATATTCATGCGCAACGGCCGCAAGTCTCCCGATGTCATCATCGATGCAAAACAAATCCCGGAACTCACGCGCCTGCACCTTGATACGGAGCGGTTGACCATCGGCGCCGCGGTCAGTTGCCGGACAGTCTGGGAGAACACGGAGATTACCGAAAGATTTCCGGCCTTGACGGATGCGGCAACCTTGATCGGCGGTATCCAGATCCAGGGGCGGGCAACGTTCGGCGGCAACCTGTGCAATGCCGCGCCCAGCGCCGATACCGTACCCCCGGTGATCGTCTACGGCGCGACAGCCCATATCGTCAGCGCCCGTGGTACGCGTGACGTACCGGTAGAGCAAATCTGCACGGGACCCGGCCTGACCTCGCTTGCGCACGATGAAATCCTGGTCTCGCTGTCTATTCCCGTACCTGCGGCGAACTCCGGCGCCGCATTCCTGCGCTTTATCCCGCGCAACGAAATGGACATTGCCGTGGCGAATGCCGCTGCCCGGGTCGACCTGGACGAGACCGGCGCAACCTTCAACACGGTGCGCATCGCCATAGGCGCGGTAGCGCCGACTCCCCTGTTCGTGGAAGCAGCAGGCGCCGCGCTCAACGGCAAACCCGTGAGCGACGAGTCGATAGCCGAAGCCGCCGGCATCGCCCGGGATGCAGCAACGCCGATCAACGACATGCGCGGCACGATTGAACACCGGAAACAACTGGTCGAGGTGTTGACGACGAGGGCACTGCGGCGAGCGATAACCCGGGCAAATAACGAAGAGTAAACAACAAGCTACATGGTTGCACAGGATGCACATGAATATTGATCATAACTATCCTGTTTATCATGTACATCCATGTTAAAAACAGATTTTTTTGAGGGAGAACAGATTTATGGGCAGCAAATCACTCGTAACGGCAACGATTAACGGCGAGTCCAGAGAGTTCCTGTGTGAACCCAGGCAGAGCCTGCTGGAGGTATTGCGGGATGTCTTGTACCTGACCGGCACGAAGGAAGGCTGCAACGACGGCAACTGCGGCGCCTGCAGCGTCATCGTCGACGGCGTCTTGCTGGACGCCTGCTGCATGCTGGCCGTCGAGGCGGAAGGCGGTAGCATCGAGACCATAGAAGGGCTGGCGACAGGCGCTGAACTGCACCCCCTGCAACAGGCTTTTCTTGAAGACACCGGGTTGCAGTGCGGGATCTGCACCCCGGGTTTCCTGATGTCGGCAAAGGCATTGCTGGACAAACATCCCAGGCCTGATGAACACCAGGTGCGCCACTGGCTGGCCGGGAACCTGTGCCGCTGCACCGGTTACGACAAGCTGGTGCGATCCGTGTTAAAGGCAGCAGACAGTACGGCGGAGGCATAACGATGACTGAAGCGACGAAGAATAACGGTTTTAACGTGATTGGCACCTCGCCGATACGCCCTGACGGGCTGGATAAGGTTACCGGACAGGCGCGCTTCGCCGATGACTTTCACCTGCCGAACATGTTGCACGGTAAAATACTGCGCAGCCCGCACGCCCATGCGCGCATCATCTCCATCGACACCAGCGCCGCGCAAGCCCTTCCGGGCGTGCGCGCGGTGGTCACCGGCGCCGACTTCCCTCCCGTCAAGCATGAACTGATCCACGCGGGCGCGGCCGGCGTGCTCAACGTGCGCGAGATGGCGGAGAACTGCATGGCAAAAGACAAGGTCCTGTATGACGGGCATGCCCTGGCCGCGGTGGCCGCGGACAGCCCACACGATGCGGAACTGGCCGTAAACCTGATCGAGGTGGAGTATGAACTGTTGCCGCCGGTGATGAACGTGCGCGCGGCCATGGCTGATGACGCCCCCGTCATCCATGAGGATTTTCACCCGGGGGGGTTTATTGCGCCTACGGAAAAATTCATGCCCAACGCCAGTCGCGTGCAACTGGGCAGCGGCGATACCGAACAGGGATTTGCCGAGGCCGATCTCGTCCTGGAACGGGAATACACGGCGGAAACCATTCACCAGGGTTATATTGAAAGCCATGTCACCACGGCAAACTGGGACAGCAACGATCACGTGACGGTGTGGACCGCGACCCAGGGACAGTTCGCCCTGCGCGACCACCTGGCCGACATCATCCAGGTGCCCATAAGCAACATCAACGTGGTGCCGCTGGAGATTGGCGGCGGTTTCGGGGGGAAAGAGCGAATTTATCTCGACCCGGTGGCGGCCATGCTCTCGAAAAAGTCCAGCTGCCCGGTCAAGATCGCCATGCGCCGCGACGAGGTGTTCCGCGCAACCGGGCCGAGTTCCGGCACTTATATCAAACTGAAGTTCGGCGTCAAACAGGACGGCACCATCACGGCCGCCGACCTGCACATGGCCTACGAGGCCGGCGCTTACGCGGGCGGCCCCCTGTTTCTCGGCATCCTGTCCTCCACGTCACGCTATAACATACCCAACATCCATATCGACGGCTTCGACGTCATCGTCAACAAGCCCACCATGCGCCCCTATCGCGCCCCGGGCGCGCCCCAGGCGCTGTTTGCGGTGGAGCAGATGATAGATGAGTTGGCCCGCGCACTGGGTATGGACTCCATTGCCTTCCGCATGAAGAACCTGGCAAGGACCGGAGACCGGCTGGTGCCGGGTTTCCCGCTGGCGCCCATAGACACGGACCTGATGATGGAAACCGTCAAGGCGCATCCCCATTACCATGCGCCCCTGGACGGACCGAACCGGGGACGGGGCCTTGCCTACAGCATCTGGTTCAACATCGGCGAAATTTCCAGCGCACGCATACAGGTCAACCCGGACGGCTCCGTCATCCTGGCCACTGCCAGCCCCGACCTGAGCGGCACGCGCATTGCGCTGGCCATGCAGGCCGCGGAAATGCTGGGCATAGACGTTGAACAGGTAAACCCCTCGGTTGCCGATACCCAGTCCATCGGTTTCTCGGTACCTTCGGTGGGAAGCCGCACCACGTACGGCACGGGCACTATCGTCTGCGAGGTAGCGCAGGAGATACTGAACCAGATGTGTGGACGGGCCGCTTTGCTGTGGGAGACGGATGCGGAACAGGTCACCGTCGAAAACGGCACTTTCAGCAACAACGCAGACCCTGAGCAGACCCTGTCGTTCAATGAACTGGCGGCGAGGATGTTCGAGACCGGCGGCCCCATCAGCTACCACAAGACCGGTACGACCCAGAGCTTCATCCCCGGCACCGCCGTGCACCTGGTGGACGTAGAGGTGGACCCGGAGACCGGCAAGGTAGACATCCTGCGCTACACCATATTCCAGGACGTGGGCAAGGCCGTACACCCGGATTACGTGGAGGGCCAGATGCAGGGCGCCGCGGTACAGGGGATTGGCATGGCGCTGAACGAAGAGTATTTCTACGACGAGGAAGGCCACCTGAAGAACGCCAGCCTGCTGGATTACCGCCTGCCTACTTCACTGGACGTGCCCATGCTCGAAACCGTGGTACTGGAAACACCCAATCCCGCCCATCCTTTCGGCGTGCGCGGCTGCGGCGAGATCTCCATCGCCCCACCGCCTGCGGCAATCGCCAACGCCATCCATGATGCGGTCGGGGTACGCCTTGACTCCATGCCGATGGCGCCCCACAAGGTCTGCGCGGCCATCAAGGCCGCCAAACCGGCCAAAGCCGCCTGATTACTTCATGCCTACGGTCTGGATTCCATTAGCCATGCAGGAATTTACCGGCGGCAGGGAAACCGTTGAGATGGAAGGCCGCAACGTCAGGCGGCTTATCGTCGCCCTGGACGAGACCTACCCCGGGGTGAAGGATGCCCTGATGGACGGTGACAGGTTCAAACCCGGCATCGCTGTCGCCGTCAACGGCCAGGTCAGCCACCTCGGTCCACTGCAACCACTGGAAGAAGACAACGAGGTGTTTTTCGTCCCTGCCATAGGTGGAGGGTAGTCGTACACGACCCGTCAAGAAGGCAGGAAATCCTCCAGCTCTGCAAAAATGTCTTTTACGCCCGTTTTATGCCGGTAGATCTCACCCAGGGACAAACCATCCAGTTCGTAGGGTAATACCAGCCATTTATCAGTTTCATGTAAATAATAATCAGGTACCCGCCCGGTCCGGTTGTTGGCAGGCTTATACCAGAGTACGGCAACGCGAACATCTGACGGCATATTGCGGCGGGTTTTCGTTGAAAGCTGGTCGATTACTGCCTTGATATTCAGACCTGTACTATATACGTCATCGACAATCAATAACCTGTTATCCGCCTCCAGGTTTTCCAGCAGGTATTGCAATCCGTGCACATGGATCCCCCTCTCATTCTCAATCATGTCCGTATAGCTGCTCATACCGGTATAAGATGTGCGTATGGAAATGTGATCCGTCTCCACACCCAGGTATTCGAGGCAATCCTGCACGCCGATACCAACCGGGCTGCCTCCGCGCCATAATCCCACGATAAAATCCGGCCTGAAACCGCTGGTATAGATTTTTGCGCCAAGCCGGTAAGAATCCAGTAATTGCTCTTCTGCGTTAATAAATAATTTATCCATTGCTCCAGGCCATAATCATTCGGGCAGCACATCGATCAAGAAAGTTTATATAATGACTCAACAGTATTATAGAAAATAATTCACAATGTCCAACAAGCTCTATCTCCAGGCACAGGCGCAACTCGAAGATTCATTCAGGTTAGGCGCCCGGATTCTGAAAAGCGGGTTTGAACCGAAAGTCATTATTGCCATATGGCGAGGCGGCGTACCTGTCGGTATCGCGGTACAGGAATTGCTCAATTACTTCGGTGTTGAAGCCGATCACATCGCTATCCGGACATCATCTTACAGCGGCATCGAAAAACGTTCGGACAACGTACGTGTCCACGGCCTGAATTACCTGATTAAAAAGATAAGCAGTACCGATCAACTGCTGATCGTCGATGATGTGTTCGACACCGGCTTGACGATTCAGGCGGTCATTGAAAAGTTACGGGAAAGGGCAAAACGAAATACACCTGATGATATTCGTGTTGCCGTGCCCTGGTATAAACCCAGCCACAATAAAACCGGCCGTGAACCTGATTATTACCTGCACACAACAGAGCGATGGATCAAGTTTCCGTTTTCACTGGAAGGGCTGACTCCTGAGGAGATAAAACAAAACAGACCTTCACTGCACGAAATCCTGGCGCCACTGGAGGGTTAATCCAGGTAGCTTACCCGGTATATGGCTCCCGCCTTGTCGTCCGAGATCAGCAGGCTGCCGTCCCGGGAGACCAGTACGTCATTGGGGCGGCCGGTTACCTTCTCGTCCTTCAGCCACAGGTCCAGGAACGGTTCGTACATGGGGCCGGCTTCGGTAAAGCGCACAACGCTGACCCGGTAACCCACCTTGGAGGAACGGTTCCAGGAACCGTGCTCGGCGATGAACAGCGCGTTGCGGTAGGATGCGGGAAACTGATCACCCGTGTAAAAAGCCAGGCCCAGGGCTGCCGAATGGGCCTGGATCCTGACTTCCGGCGGCACGTAGTCCGCCGGGCTGTGCCCTTCCCCGAACCTGGGGTCAAGGATGTCGTCGGCGTGAACATAGGGATAGCCGTAATGGGCGCCGGGAACTGTTACGCGATTGATCTCTTCAGGCGGGATATCGTCTCCCAGCATGTCGCGCCCGTTATCGGAGAACCAGAGTTCGCCGGTTTCGGGATGCCAGGCCATGCCCACTGAGTTCCTGACCCCGGACGCGTAAATTGTCGTCTCGCCCGTGTCCGGGTCCATGCGCAGGATGCTGGCGAAACGCGGGTCCTCGGATTCGCAGATATTGCAGGGCGCGCCCACGGGTACATAAAGAAACCCGTCCGGGCCGACGCACAGGTACTTCCAGCCGTGATGGCGCTCGTCCGGTAGTTTGTCGGTGACGATCTCCGGTTGCGGGTTATCCCGGTAGGTCGTTTCAATGGCGCGGTAACGCAGGACCCGGTCCAGTGCTCCCACGTACAGGTCTCCGCCGATCAGCGCCAGGCCGCTGGGCACTGTCAATCCGCTCGCGAACGTGACAACCTCGGCCTTGCCATCCGCGGCCGGTACCACGGCATACAGGTTGCCGTCACGCAAAGACCCCGCCAGCAGCAGGCCGGATCCAGTTTCGGCTATCTGCCTGGCTCCCGGCACTTCGTCGGTAACTACGGAGAGGCGGAAGTCGCCGACTACAGTGTCGGTAAATCCGGGAGGGGTAAACAACAGCAATATGAGTATAAGTTTCTTCATGTAGCAGGAGTATATGCCCGCAATCACAGCGGGTAAAGAATTAAGCGCTACCCTTTTATCCGGAAACTGCCGTCAGTGTGAACCAGACGATTTATGTATTTCGTTGTTACCCGGGGCAGGATAGACAAATTTGCGGTTGACAAATACCGCCAGAACCATCATGAAAACTGTGAGTTTGAATGCCGCGCCCCAGGACAGTGAGGCGACCAGTAATCCCTGCGCCACCGCGCCGGGAAACAGTTCGGGCATGACCCAGGCCCAGACCAGCTTCAGCAGGCCTGCCGCTATGGTGCAAAACAACGCTACGCCGATAAGCACGCTGGTTATCATAAAAATTATTTCATTTTTTGTCATTTTCAATACCTCTCTCTACAGTACAACTTCCTCTACGGCCATTTCCTCAAGGAACGGCGTTTCTTCAGTCAAAGCAATCCCAGCGGTTTACGTACGCAGTCCGAAAATGAGTCTCCAGGAATGTACCGGCGAAGGTTGACGACTGTACAGTCGTTTTATAGTCTGGTGTTCAGACAATGGCAAGGGATAAATTACCAATGAAGAAATTGTGCCTGTTAACACTTACTGCTGCTTCAATCTGCACACTTCCGGCCGGCCTGCCTGCCGCCCCGGTTCATTCGGAACAATTGGAGGAAATCAGGGTGACGGGTTCCCGTATCAGCCGGGACCCGGCTGATTACGTAGGACCCATGTCAGTCATCGCAGGTTCGGACATAGAACTCACCCCCAATTACAGCGTGCAGGACATGCTGCTCAAGCTCCCCTCGATCGGCCTGCAGGGGACGTCCAGGAATAACCCCGACACCGGGCGCGGCGCGAATTTTACCGGCATCCACCAGTTGACCCCGGAACGGACCCTGGTGCTGTTGAACGGCCGGCGCATGGTGCATACCATCCGTGACTCACTGGGACTGGGGGTCGACATGCAGTCGTTTCCCATCAACATGATCGACAGTATCGAAGTACTGGCGGACGGCGCATCCGCCATCTACGGGTCGGATGCGGTGGCCGGCGTGATCAACGTCAAGACCATGCGCTTCGAGGGCGTGGAACTCAACGTCGGGGCGGGATCACCGGAAGACCCGGGCGGTGATTCCTGGAACGCCGGTATGATTGCCGGCCTCAGCGGTGAACGCGGCCACGTGACCCTGGCGGCCACCATCGTCGATACCGGCAAAGTTGATTTTCAGCAACGCGACTGGTCAAGAATTCCTGTCCTGGGACAGTTGGACGACGGCGGGACTATTCTGACCCTGATGGGCAGCGGCATACCGCCTGAGGGCAGGCAACCGGATGCCGGCATTATATTCAAACCCGATCCGGCTACCGGCGCCAGTTTTCAACCCTACGACACCTTCGGTTTCAGCGGCCTGAACGGTTCGGCAGGAGACGGCAGCCTGCATTCCATACTGGATACGGGGCACCGGTTCAATTACAGCGACATCGAGGAAGGGCTTTCGCTGCTGAATGAAGGCCAGGTAATCAACGCCAGCATTACCGGCGAACTGGAACTTGGTCACGCCGTTGCGTATTACGAACTGCTCGGCACACACCGGGAGGGCACCCTGGAATACACACCCCTGCCCATTGCCGATGCCCTGGGAGGGTTCACGAACCTGCTGCAGGTGCCGTTTACCAACCCCCATATACCGGGCGATGCCATACCGCTCATCCGCGCGGCCGTAGGACCCGATGCGCCACAGTTCCAGATGTGGTGGCGCGCGCTGGACCTGGGTAACCGCCTGTTCAGGTACAACAGCGATACCATGAAAGCCACCGCAGGTTTGCAAGGCAGCCTGCCGTTATTCGATGGCGGCTGGGAATACGATGCCTGGGTCACTTACGGACGTTCAACCCTGGATGAAATTACCCATAACCAGGTCAACGTTGCTAATCTTCAGACTGCCCTGCAACCCGTTGCCTGCCGGCGCGACCCTGACTGCCCCAGGGATGCCCGGGGCAACCCGACCCTGGACATCTTCGGCCGGGGCGCCAAGAGCCAGGCGGAGAAAGACTACATCCTGTTCGACGATGAAGACGCAACAAGGTACGAGATGTGGCACCTCGCCGGCGCCTTGACGGGGGAATTATGGTCACTGCCCGGCGGCCCCATCGGTGTGGCGGCGGGACTGGAATGGCGCCGCGAGTCGGGTAGCGCCGTACCTTCCGCGACGGTCCAGGCGGGCCACAGCGGCGGGAATTTTTCCGAGCCGACCGAAGGTGATTTCTCGGTATGGGAGTTCTTCGCGGAATTCCACCTGCCCCTGCTTGAGGGGCGGACATTCGCACGGGAACTGGCCCTGGACGCCGCGGCGCGTTACTCGGACTACAACACCGTCGGCTCGGAGGCAACTTTCAAGCTGGGTCTGCATTGGGCCCCGCAGGATGACATCCACCTGCGCGGAGTCTACGCCACCGGTTTTCGCGCCCCGAACATCCTGGAGTCCTTCGGCGGCACCTCGGACACCTTCCCCACGGTTGCCGATCCCTGTAACACGGCGGCCGACCTGTACCGGGACAATGCCACGGTACGGGAAAACTGCGCCGGCCAGGGCATTCCAGCCAACTACGTGCAGAACGCATCGCAGTTGAAGATTTCTGCAGGCGGCAACCCCGAACTGAAACCCGAAACGTCCGACAGTTTCTCCGTGGGGATGGTCTGGACGCCGGATGCAATCGGTAATCTCACCGTCAGCGTCGATTACTACAACGTACAGGTGGACGATGCCATCAATACACCCGACCCGGTTGACGTCATCCAGACCTGTTATACCACGCCGAACCTTGCGGCCCCGGAATGCGCCCGTATCGGGCGCGGCCCGTCGGGCACCATAACCCGGTTCGACCTGCTGAATGAAAACCTGGCGCGGCTGGAGACATCGGGCATCGATCTCAGCGTTCGCCACACCCTGAGCACGGACTTCGGGGATATAGGCATCACCGGCAATGTCAACTGGCTCGATGAGTACGTTGAAACCACGGATGCGGGTGCAGTGAGCGACCGCACTGATATGGTGGCGGGCAACGTCTCGGACTGGGCCGGCTATCCGGAATGGCGTTCCAACCTGTCAATGACGTTCAGCCGGAACAACTGGACCATCGGTGGTTCCTGGCGTTACCTGGACGCCATGGATATCTTCGATACGATAGATTTCGACAATGTCCATGAGTCGGTAGACGCGGTAAATTATTTCGACCTGTTCGGCAACTACCAGGGTGATGTCATTAACGTGACGATCGGGGCGGAGAACCTAACCGACGAAGCGCCTCCCTACGTACCCGACGTTGCCCTGAACACCTCGTCAATCTATGATTACCTGGGGCGGTTTTACTTCGTCAGGCTGAAGCTCGGAATTTATTGATATCCTGTTTTCCCGCTTCCAGCTGGTCCCACTACATTAATTCTCATTGTCCCGTTTCGTTTTACCTATGTAACGCTAATTCCTAAACCCAGTAAGAACAAGAAGTTTAGGGAGGAGAATGTAGTCAGTATGTAGTGAACAAACCCAGTGTTTATAAGGGTTTCAGGAGTAAAACTATTCCCACTCTATAGTGGCCGGCGGCTTGCTGGAGATGTCGTAGACCACCCTTGAGACGCCTTCCACCTCGTTCATGATACGCTCGGACACCTCCTGCAGGAATTCGCCCGGCAGGCGCGCCCAGCGGGCGGTCATGAAATCGACGGTCTCCACCGCGCGCAGCGCCACCACGTAGTCGTAGCGCCGGGCATCGCCCTTGACTCCGACGGATTTGACCGGCAGGAACACGGTGAACGCCTGACTGGTCTTGTGGTACAGGTCGTGCTGGATGAGCGCGCGTATGAAAATATCATCAGCGCGGCGCAGGATGTCCGCATATTCCTTTTTTACTTCCCCGAGGATCCTTACCCCCAGGCCCGGACCCGGAAACGGATGGCGCCCGATGAGTTCCTCCGCCAATCCGAGTTGTTTACCGAGTTTGCGCACCTCGTCCTTGAACAGTTCCCGCAGGGGTTCGATCAGTTTCAGTTGCATGCGTTCGGGCAGACCGCCCACGTTGTGGTGTGACTTGATGACGTGGGCTTTGCCGGTGCCCGCGCCCGCGGACTCGATCACGTCCGGGTAGATAGTGCCCTGGGCCAGCCATTTTTCATTTTTGAGTTTTTTGCCTTCCTCTTCAAAGATGGCGATGAATTCCCGGCCGATGATCTTGCGCTTTTCTTCCGGATCGGCCACACCCTTGAGTTTATCCAGGTAGCGTTGTTCGGCGTTGACGCGGATGACGCGGATACCCATGTGCCTGGCAAAGGTCTCCATGACCTGGTCGCCTTCATTGAGGCGCAGCAGGCCGGTGTCGACAAAGATGCAGGTGAGTTGATCTCCGATTGCCTGGTGCAACAGCGCCGCGGTCACCGCGGAGTCGACGCCGCCGGACAGGCCCAGCAACACCTCGTCGTCTCCCACCCTGGCTCGCACGTCCGCGATGGCCTCGGTGATGATGTTATCGGGGGTCCACAGGGTGTCGCAACCGGCGATATCGCAGACGAAACGCTGCAGGATGGCCTTGCCCTGGTGGGTATGGGTCACTTCCGGATGGAACTGCAGGCCGTAGAAGCCGCGTTCCTCGTCCGCCATGCCGGCAATCGGCGAGTTGTCCGATGAGGCGATACGTTTGAATCCTTCAGGCAGTACATCCACCTTGTCGCCGTGGCTCATCCAAACGTCCAGCAGGCCGTGACCTTCGGCATTGGCGTCGTCCTGGATATCGCGCAACAGGCGCGAGTGCCCGCGCGCCCTGACCCTGGCATATCCGAACTCGCGCAGGCTGGAGGCAGCGACCTGTCCTCCCAACTGCTGCGCCATAGTCTGCATGCCGTAACAGATACCGAGCACCGGCACACCCAGCCGGAATACGATGTCGGGTGCACGCCAACTGTTATCACCGGTCACCGATTCGGGGCCACCGGACAATATGACGGCTTTCGGGTTGAAGCGCCTGATCGCAGGCTCATCCAGGTCAAAAGGGTAGATTTCGTTGTAGACGCCTGTCTCCCGCACGCGCCTGGCAATAAGCTGGGTGTACTGCGAACCGAAGTCCAGGATCAGGACTTTGTCACTGTGAATATCCGGCAACTCTTTAAACCCGGTAGTTGGGCGGTTCCTTGGTGATGGTTACATCGTGGGCGTGGCTTTCTTTCATGCCTGCTCCGGTCAGTTTCACGAAGTTCGGCTTGTCACGCATTTCCTGAAGATCGCGGCAACCCGTGTAACCCATGGCGGCGCGCAGACCGCCGACCAGTTGATGCACGATTGCATCCAGCGGCCCCTTGTACGGCACGCGCCCCTCTATGCCTTCGGGCACCAGCTTTTCTATCTCGTCGTTCTCCTGGAAATAGCGGTCAGACGAACCGTGTTGCTGCGACATGGCGCCCACGGAACCCATCCCGCGGTAGGACTTGTAAGAGCGGCCCTGGAATAACTCAACCTCGCCGGGCGCTTCCTCTGCGCCGGCGAACAGGCTGCCGATCATGACCGACCAGGCGCCCGAGGCCAGGGTCTTGGCGATGTCGCCGGAATAGCGGATACCGCCGTCGGAGATAAAGGGCACACCTGTTCCCTTCAGGCCTTCGGCAACGTTGGCCACGGCTGAAATCTGGGGCATGCCAACCCCGGTCACGATACGTGTCGTACAGATCGATCCCGGGCCTACGCCCACTTTCACTGCATCCACACCTGCTTTCACCAGGGCTTGCGCCCCTTCTGCCGTCACCACGTTGCCGCCGATCACTTCACAGTCAGGGTAGTCCGCCTTGATTTCGCTGACGGTCTGCAGCACGCCTTCGGAGTGCCCGTGGGCGGTGTCCACCACCAGCGCGTCCACACCGGCGCCTACCAGGGCGGCAATCCTTTCCGTTGTACCCGGACCGACGCCTACTGCGGCGCCGACGCGCAGGCGTTCATCTTCGTCTTTACAGGAGTTGGGAAATTCCTGCGCCTTGTGGATGTCCTTGACCGTGACCATGCCTTTCAACTCGAAATCCCCGTTTACGACAAGGACTTTTTCAATCCGGTGCTTGTGCAGCAGGGAGATGATCTCCTCGGTGCTGCCCCCTTCCTGAACCGTCACCAGGCGTTCCCTAGGAGTCATGATATTGGCTACCGGGTCGTCGAAACGGGTTTCAAAGCGCAGGTCCCTGCTGGTGACGATGCCGACCAGGTCCGAACCGTCCACGACCGGCACACCTGATATATTGTTGGCACGCGTGATCTGCATCACCTCGCCGATGCTGGTAGCGGGGCTGACGGTCACCGGGTCCCGTATCACGCCGGCTTCGTATTTTTTCACCTGCAACACTTCCCTGGCCTGCTGTTCGGGGCTCATGTTCTTATGGATGATGCCCATGCCGCCCTGTGCGGCCAGGGCGATTGCCAGGCGGGAATCGGTGACGGTATCCATGGCCGCGGAAATCAGGGGGATATTGAGCTTGATGCGCGGCGTCAGGCGTGTCTCGAGGCTGACTTGCTGGGGCAGGACCCTGGAATGGGCCGGGACCAGCAGGACATCGTCAAAGGTAAGGGCCTCTTCGATTATTCGCATGACCTATTATACAATTAAGAATTAGGAATTAGGAATTAAGAATTGGAGGTTATTTCCCAGTGAGCCTTGATCATGATTGCGAATCCGCTGAATCATTAAAAAATGCCGCCACAGCCGGCACATTAATTCATAATTCCTAATTCCTAATTCGTAATTCGTAATTATTAATTCTCATGACCGAAGAACAACGCGATATCTACACGATCACACGGCTTAACCGTGAGGTCAGGGCCGTACTGGAGGACAGTTTTCCTCCGTCCCTGTGGGTGCGCGGCGAAATTTCCAACCTGGCGCAGCCCGGCTCGGGCCACATCTATTTCTCCCTGAAGGACAAACATTCACAGGTACGTTGTGCGATGTTCAGGGGCGCCAACCGGCACCTGAGATTTGCCCCGGAGAACGGCCAGGAAGTACTGGTCCGGGCAGGGGTCAGCCTGTACGAAGGCCGGGGTGAATTCCAGTTGATCGTGGAGGCCATGGAACCGGCCGGCGCCGGCGCCCTGCAACAGGCATTCGAGAAACTCAAACAACGCCTGCAGGAAGAAGGGTTGTTCGCCGAAGATCACAAACAGCCGGTCCCTGCCTTCCCGGGCACAATCGGGGTGGTCACATCACCGACAGGCGCGGCAGTGAGAGACATAATCCAGGTCCTGGGGAGACGTTATGCAGTTGCCGATGTCATCGTCTACCCGGTGCCCGTACAGGGAGACGGCGCGGCGCAACAGATTGCAGAAACAATTGATGAGGCAAACGCGAGGCAGGAATGCGACGTATTGATCCTGGCAAGGGGCGGCGGTTCCCTGGAGGACCTGTGGTCATTCAACGAGGAGATCGTCGCCAGGGCTATCTATCGCTCGGTTATTCCGCTGGTCAGCGGCATCGGCCACGAGATAGATTTTACCATCGCCGATTTCGTCGCCGACCAGCGTGCTCCCACACCCTCCGCGGCCGCAGAACTTGTCAGCCCCGATGCCTCTGCGCTGCAGTCAGGACTGAATACCCTGCATGCGCAACTCCACCTGCGCGTCGCAGACCTGCTGGCTGCCCACCTGCGTAACGTAACACAACTCGGAAAACGCCTGCCGCGCCCCACCTACCTGCTGCAGAATATGACGCAACGCACGGATGACCTGGCCATCCGCCTGAGACTCGCTTCGGATAACGGCATCACATTACGCCGGGCGCGCCTGAACCGGTTCGCCGATATCCTCAGGAGCAGGAACCCCCTGCAACAATTGGCGGGATATCGCACAAGATGCGCCGGCCTGGAAAAACAACTGCAAAACCAACTCGTCCGCAGCCTGCAGACATGGAAAAAACAACTGGATTTTCTTTACCATTCCCTCGAGATGGTCAGTCCCCAGGCAACCCTGGACAGGGGCTACGCCATCGTCACGGATGAAGATGAAAAAATCGTGCGCAGGGCGGATCAACTACGGGAAAACGCCGAGATCAGCACCAGATTCTCAAAGGGAAGCATTCGCTCAACCGTCAACAGGATCGACACGAATGATGAATAAGAGGCATTTCCTGGATGAAAATATCAATATACATCTGAAAAACTAAAATCCTGCTTATTCCGGAATGCTATATCTCAGCGGCCTGCAGGTCGGCGTGGTACGATGAACGCACCATGGGGGCGCTGGCCACGCTGGTAAAGCCCAATCCTCTTGCGTATTCACCCAGTTCGTCAAATTCAGCCGGTTCCACGAATCGTTCCACTTTCAGGTGGTAGCGGCTCGGTTGCAGGTACTGGCCCAGGGTGAGCATGTCGCAGTCGTGCTCCCTGAGGTCGCGCAGGACCTGTTTCACGTCCTCTATCTCCTCACCCAGTCCCAGCATGAGGCCGGATTTTGTCGGTATTCCGGGGTGTTGTGCCTTGAAACTGCGGATCAGGTCCAGCGACCAGCGGTAATCGGCGCCCGGCCTGGCTTTGCGGTACAGCGCCGGCGTCGTCTCCAGGTTGTGATTGAACACGTCGGGCGGCGCCTCGCCCAGCCTCTCCAGCGCGATATCCATGCGGCGGCGGAAATCCGGTGTCAGTATTTCGATCCTGGTTTCAGGGGTCTCACGACGTACTGCCCGGATACAGTCCCTGAAGTGCCCTGCCCCGCCGTCGCGCAGGTCGTCCCGGTCAACGGAAGTGATGACCACGTATTTCAGCGCCATTAACCTGACGGCTTCGGCCAGGTGTTCCGGTTCGTTTTCATCCAGGGGCTGCGGGCGGCCGTGGGCCACGTCGCAAAAGGGGCAGCGCCGGGTGCAGGTATCGCCCATAATCATGAAGGTGGCGGTGCCCCGTGCAAAACACTCGCCCAGGTTGGGACAGGAGGCTTCCTCGCACACCGTGTGCAGGGCGCGGTCACGCAACAGCCGCTTCAATTCCAGTACCCTGGGATCGGTGGGGGCTTTGGCCCTGATCCAGTGGGGCTTTCTCGGCGGCTTGCCTTCCATCGGCACGACCCTGATCGGGATGCGCGCGGTTTTGAATTTTCCGCGCCGCTCTGCCTTTGTCAGGTTTTCCAATGCTGTTGTCGTCATCTTCGCGGGTACCGGGTATCCCAGGGTGTTATTTTACACTTGCTGCCATGATTTCAGGAAAAGAATTATTTCTTTCATCATACGTTTCGACCTCATCGCATCCGAACTGTTCCAGCAGGCAGGGTAAAAGTTGTTCGGCCGCATCTTCTGCCGATAAACTGAACCCCCGGTCTGCCAGTTGCGTTACCTCCAGCCCGGGGTAGCCGCAGGGGTTGATCCGCTTGAAGGGAGACAGGTCCATGTTCACGTTGAGAGCCAGGCCGTGGTAGCAGCACCCTCTCCTCACCCGCACGCCCAGGGCTGCGATCTTCCTGTCAGCCAGGTACACGCCCGGCATCCCCTTGCGGCGTACCGCTTCCAGGTCGAAAGCGGCCAGGAAATCAATGGCTGACTGCTCCAGCAGGTTGACGAAGCGCTTGATGGATATCCCGCGCCGTTTCAGGTCGAACAGCGGGTAGACCACCAGTTGGCCGGGGCCGTGATACGTCACCTGTCCGCCCCGATCCACCTTGTGCACGGGGATGTTGCCCGGGTCCAGCAGGTGTTCGGTCCTGCCGGCCAGGCCCAGGGTAAATACCGGTTCGTGCTCCAGGCACCAGATCTCGTCTGCCGTCCCGGGGTCGCGCCGGCTGGTGAACTCAGCCATTGCCTGGTAAACGACCGGGTATCCCTGCAAACCGAATCGCCGTATCAGGACCTTGTTCATAGAATATTCACTATCGTAATAGTTGCTGTGCGCCCTCCCCCGGAATAACAATATTTCCGGGACAGGCTCTAGCACACACCCTGCGAGCGTTCGTTGGGCGCCCACAAATCTGTTCCATACAGAATTGTGTGGGGTCAGAGCAAAAAAACCTGTATGTTTTTACTCTGACCACAAATATAATGCTGTTTCCGGTCGGACGTATAATATTGCAAGTATACGTCCGGATGATCTGAAAACATACCGCCATAGGAGAAACTCATGAAGTTGTCAGCACTGTGTTCAGCTTGTTTACTGATTTTCGGCATTGTATCGGCCCAGACCGTTCTCGCGCAGGCCGAAGCCGCATCGACCGAAGTGATTGAAACCTGTCCATTACCGGAAAAGCCTTCCATCCCCAACGGCCTGAAGGCCAGTGAGGAGGATATGCTCGAGGCGCAACAGGGTATAAAAGATTATATCGCCCAGGGTGACGCTGTCCTTGCCTGCCTGGACGGTCTGAGAACAAGCTGGGGAGAAACTCCCACGGAAGAACAGCTACAGATCAACGAACTGTTCTACAATAAAATGGTGGATGAAATGCAGGCTGTCGGCGAACTGTTCAATTCCGCGGTCCGGGCCTATAAGGGCAGGAACTGATAAGCTGTCTCTGCAACCTTTAAAAGCACTTGCCGGTTGCACGGGAAGCCGCTGGTGATGTAGAGGTACTGCCGTCACGAATGAAAGCGCTGGAGATTAACCGCCTGGAAAAAACCTACAAGAACGGGTTTCGGGCATTGAAGGGAATCGATCTGGAGGTGGATGAAGGCGATTTCTTCGCGCTGCTCGGCCCCAACGGCGCCGGCAAGTCGACCACGATTGGCATTATCTCGTCGCTGGTCAACAAAAGCGCCGGCAACGTCAGGGTCCTCGGACTCGACAGCGACACCCATATCATCGACATCAAATCCCGCCTGGGTATAGTCCCCCAGGAAGTCAACTTTTCGTTATTTGAAACCCCTCTCAATATCCTGCTGAACCAGGCAGGGTACTATGGCATAGACCGGAAATCCGCGTACACCAGGGCGGAGAGATACCTCAGGCAACTGGGTCTGTGGGAACGGCGTGATGGTATATCCCGCAACCTCTCCGGCGGTCTCAAACGCCGGCTGATGATCGCCAGGGCCCTGGTCCACGAACCGAAACTGCTGCTGCTGGATGAACCGACGGCCGGCGTGGACGTGGAACTGCGCCGTTCCACCTGGGAGTTCCTGAAAGAGATCAACCGCAACGGCACAACCATCGTCCTCACCACCCATTACCTGGAGGAGGCCGAGAGTCTGTGCCGGAAAATCGCCATAATCGACAAGGGATCGATCGTTGAGTTCGGCCATATGAAGGACCTGCTGGCCAAACAGCACTCGGAGACGTTTATCCTGGACCTGGTAAGCCCCCTGGAGAAACTGCCCGACATGCCGTTCCTGGACATACGCCAGATCGACCCGATGACCCTGGAGGTAGTCATTAACCGGGAACAGAATGCCAACGCCGTATTCGAGATGCTGTCGCAGCACTGGATCATCGTGAGCAGCATGCGCAATAAAGCCAACCGCCTGGAAGAGTTGTTCATCCGGTTGCTGGACGAGAGTGAAAGGGACAATGACGTCTGACCGTTTGTATATCGCCTACAAGACCATCGTCACCAAGGAGATCACCCGGTTCATGCGTATCTGGACGCAGACCATCCTCCCCGCGGCCATCAGCATGGCGCTTTACTTCATCATATTCGGCAACCTGATCGGCCCTCGCATCGGCGTGATGGGCGGGTTTTCCTACATGGAGTTTATCGCCCCGGGGATCATCATGATGTCGATCATCAACAACGCCTATTCCAACGTCTCCTCATCCTTTTTCGGCGCGCGCTTCCAGCGCCATATCGAGGAGATGATCATCGCACCGGTGCCGAACTGGATAATCCTGGCGGGCTATATTTCCGGCGGTGTGCTGAGGGGGCTGATCGTGGGCCTGATCGTGACGGTCATCGCGTTGTTCTTCACCGGCATGCCGTCCCTTTACAACCCCTTGATCGTCATTAGTATTGTCATCCTCACTTCAATCCTGTTTTCCCTGGGCGGTTTTCTTAACGGGATATTTGCCAATAACTTTGATGACATCTCCATCATCCCGACTTTCGTGCTGACCCCTTTGATTTACCTGGGCGGGGTGTTCTATTCCATAGACCTGCTGCCGCGCATCTGGCAGACGATCTCCCTGGGCAATCCGATACTGTACATGGTGAACGCCTTCCGCTACGGCATCCTGGGCGTATCCGACATCAATATTTACACCGCATTTGCCATAATCCTGCTGTTTATCCTCGCCCTCTCGTACCTTTCCCTTTACCTGCTGCAGCGGGGGACGGGGATTAAGACCTGAACCCCATTCAGGACAGGTCGTCTGCACCCTGCTAGTTCCCTGTCTTATCCAGGTCCCGGTTCAATCTGACAAGCTCTCCCATTAACCGGTCAAGGTCCGGGATCAGTTTTTTCAGGGCTTTCTGTTCTTTTGCCACCAGCTTTTTTGCCACTTCATGACGTATCATGCCGGCGTCTGAAGGGAAGATTTCTATAATGCGCCGGTCATCATGGTGCGGCTTCCTGTACACCAGGTTGTCATTTACCATCCTGTCGATGAGTTTTGTGGCCGTCGGCAGGTTCAATACCAGCGCTTCCGCAATCTCTCCCATCGACCTGCCGCCTTCAGAAACCAGCATATTCAGGACCAGCCAGGAATCAAGGCTCAGCCCCACGGTACGTAACTTGGCCGTCAACCGGTTATTTACTTTCCGGCCGGTACGGGCCATCAAACTGGCCAGGTGATTATCTATAATACGTTTGCCCAACAGGTTTTCCCCGGTCCCGTGAACGCAGCTCAATGACGTCATGATACCTGAGCATGTGTTTCATACCAAAACAACGGAAAGGTTTATTACTACCTTACAGGCTTGTACAAGCTTTCCGGAAGATATACGCTAATACCCGAAATATCACTTAAAAACATAAAAGTCGTCGCACTATCAATGGATAGATTAACCGTCAGCATACTGGTAGCCATGAGCGGCCCGTCCGGATTGTTCGGCCCTTCGACCCGGGACTGTGCCTTGCTCGCCGCGGATGAGATAAACCAGGACATGGGAGGTCTCCCCGGATCGGAAATAAACCTTGAATTTATCGACGTGGGCCGGGACAGCAGCGTTTATCTACAGGAACTGGACCGCCTGCTCCCGGACAACTGTAAAGCGATTATCGGCACCCACGACAGCGCCATCAGGAGCGCCGTCTCCAGGCATATCCGCGGGACTATTCCGTATATCTATACCCCGCCTTATGAAGGTGACGAAACAGGCAAAGGCTTGTTTGTCCTGGGTGAGACTCCTTACCAGCAGTTGTCTCCCGTCCTGCCCTGGTTCATGCAGGAGAAACAGGTGAATTCCTGGTACCTGGTAGGCAACGCCTATCAATGGCCTTACACCACGAACTGGCTGGCAAGGCAATTCATCGGGTTAATCGGCGGTGAAGTCCTTGGCGAGGAGTTCGTACCATTCGGCAACGAAAACTTCGACCATGCCCTGAGACAAATTGAGGAGTTATGCCCTGATGCAGTATTGATTACCCTGGTAGGCAGCGATTCCGTTGATTTCAACCGCGCCTTTGCCGGGAGGGGCCTTGCGAACAATATCATACGATACGGCCCGTTGATCGAAGAAAACACCTTGCTCGGTATCGGTGGGGAGTGCACAAAAGGAATCTATTCTTCCAGCGGCTATTTCACCTGCCTGGATACGCCCGAGAACACCAGTTTCATGGAACGTTATGCGGCAAAATTCGGTGACAATGCGCCCATGCTGAATGTTGTCGGACAATCCTGTTACGATGGGTTGCATTTCCTTGCCCGGTTGGCGGCCAGGGCGAAGTCGCTGGATGTGCAGAAACTCGCTGCTTTTACCGAAGGCTTCACTTTCGAGAGTCCGCGGGGCTCGATGATCATCCATAACAGGCACAGCACCAAGACCATTTACCTGGCTGAAGCAGAAGGTATTGATTTCAATATAGTCGAAACCTTTACCGGCGTGTCAGCTAACGCCCCCGGGCATTAGGCCTCTGCTCTCCCTTGTCTCAGACCCAGTTCTGAGACGGTATTAGCGCTAACCACAACCCTGCCTGTTCGTGTGCTGGTCCTGCGCGTGCACCCGGCATCATCTCGTCGCAAGAAGCAATATGTGAATTAAGAGGAATATTGTCAGATATTCACTGTTGTTTTATATGTAAAGTAATTATTTTTCTGTTTTATCTGTATAGATAAAACTGCAATACTTAAAAACCAATTTAACTTCAATCACATGTATTTACTTATTTACAATATTCCTCGCCTTTGTGCTTTCTGTATAAATACTTTACTTTTCAAGTATTATATCTATACTGTCTACTGTATATGCAACTTACCTGCCGAGGAAACAGTCGATGACATTATCAAAAGTCTCAACGTTTATAGTATTGTCCTTGCTGTGCCTTCCCAGCGTTCAGGCTCAACAGCAGAACAGCTTATTGGAAGAAATCACCGTAGTTGCGCAACGGCGTGCCGAGAATTTGCAGGACGTGCCCATCGCCATCTCTGCGTTGAGTGAGGCAACGATAGAAAAAGCCGATATTCATGACCTGACCGATATAGCTACACGCGTCCCCAGCCTGACTTATTCGCCGTTTTCACCGGGCCAGAACATCATCGCCCTGCGCGGCGTGTCATCGAACGACGACGGCGCCGGGACAGATAATTCGGTTGCGATATTCGTGGACGAGGTCTACCTGGGGCGAGTATCCAATATCAATCCCGAAATGTTCGACATTGAGCGCGTCGAAGTATTACGCGGTCCACAGGGCACTTTGTACGGAAAAAATACCATTGGTGGCGCTATCAATATTGTATCGACCAAACCGAACACGGAACGGTTCTCAGCCAAATTAAGAGCGAATTTCGGGAATTATGAGCGTACGGACTTTGCCGGACTATTAACCGGTCCCATCAGTGAGAACCTCGCCGGTAAATTCTCATTCTCGTACCGAAATCGGGACGGGTGGGTGGACAACGTCGTTCTGGGTAAAAAACAAAAAGACGATGACGTCCAGGCTTACCGCGGCCAAGTCCTGTATACGTCCGATAATACTGAAATCATGTTTACGGCTGACTACAACAGGCTGGACGTCGAGGATATGGCCAGGATTCCCCAGACGCAGATAGTCGGCGGCCTTGGGCCGCTCGTCGACCAGTATCACGCGCTGTGCGGCAACAGGGGACCGAAGTGTTCGACCAATCCCAGTGACGGTTTTGCCAAGCGTGACGCCTGGGGAGTAAGCCTGCACGTTACCCATGATTTCGGGATCGGAGAATTGAAATCAATCAGTGCTTACAGGGAAAACGACGTGGACTGGGAGATGGATTCGGTCGGCGTTTCTATTCCACTCACAGATGACATTATCGATAATACCGAACAATTCACCCAGGAAATCCGTTGGAGTGGAAATACGGATACGTTGAATTATGTTTTCGGGTTCTGGTACCTGAATGAGAAAACCGACCGGTTCGAAGTATTCGATATTCTCGCAGACAAGAACATCAATGGCAGTGATCGTTATCATCAAATCAATGAAACAGACAGCTATGCCGGGTTCGGCCAGGTTGACTGGCTCCTGACACAAGGCGTTACCCTGACCGTCGGCGGCCGCTACAACTATGAGAAAAAAGAGATCGTCAACGACGCCGTAGCCGGTGATTTTGTCGTAATTAACCAGACCTTCGCCAATACCAAGGAAGAAATCTGGACTTCATTCATTCCGAAAATTTCCCTGACCTGGCAACCACGGGACACGGTGACCGTATATGGGACGATTGCGAAAGGCTTTAAGAGCGGCGGGTTCCCGGCAGCCCCACAGACAGAGATTGATACGGAGCCCCTTGCCCAGGAGGGAGCGCTGAATTATGAAATCGGCTTCAAGTCAGACCTGCTGGATAATGTAAGATTAAATACCGCCTTCTTCTACACGGAATACGAAGAATTACAAATTCAAGCCTTTGGACCCACGCCTGGCTGTGTTGAAGACCAGACCACGGAGTTGCTTGAATGTTTTGGCCGCTTCCAGACTTTCAACGCGGGCGATGCAGAGGCCAAAGGGGTGGAGCTGGAACTTACCTGGGTCCCCGTAGAGAACCTGACACTGTCCGGTTTCTATTCATTCCTGGACGCGGAATTTACCGATACCATCGTACCGAACTCCGCTTACCCGGTACAGACCGGCAACGAGATGATCCATGCCCCGCGTAACAAATACAGTATCAATGCAGAATATGTGTTGCCCGTGCCCGGGGGAGGACAGTTGGCCGCCCTCCTGAGCTATCGCTACACTGACGATCAACGGGGCGAGCTCGAGCCCTATTCAATACAACCTTCATTCGACCTGTTCGATGCCCGTTTGGCCTGGAACAGCCCCAGCGATGCACTTGAAATTGCCGTATGGGGTAAAAACCTGCTTGACGAGGAGTACGTCACCCACTTGTACGCCATAGGAGGCGAAGTCGTTTCCGTGTTCGGCGATCCGCAGATGTATGGGGTGTCATTGACTTATCGTTACCACTGACCGCACACAACAACCTGGCTGAGTACAGTGTTATCAACCAGGTACAGGTTCCTGGTCTGTAAAGTGTCCGGTTAAGCGGTTTTCCTACAAATCCAGCACCAGCAAATCGCTTTTTGAGCGGGAACAGCACAGGGTCATCTGGTCGTTGGCCGCCTGCTCTTCATCGGTCATGAACACGTCGTTATGTTCCGGTTCCCCTTCCAGCACGCCGGTGAGGCAGGTGCCGCAGATACCTTGCTCGCAGGACACGGGGATAATGATGCCGTGCTCGCCCAGGGCGTCGACGATCCTGACGCCGTCTTCTACGGTAATTACTTCACCGCTGCTCGCTAATTTTACCTTGAACATTTCAACAGTTTATCACAGCGGATTTGACAAAATTCCATCTGGAAAAAATATCGATATTATTTATAATCATCAAAGTTAAATATTTCGTGACTACAATGAATTCCGGGGGAACTTCAAAGTGGCAAAAACGTTTCTGAAAAATGCCTGGTACGTTGCGGCATGGAGCTATGAAGTAAAGAAAGAGTTGTTCGAACGCACCATCATCGGCGAGTCCATCCTGTTTTACCGCAAGGAAAACAACCAGGCGGTCGCCATCAACAACGCCTGCCCGCACCGCTATTCGCCCTTGCACCTGGGCACCCTGATGGGTGACATAGTGGAATGCAAGTATCACGGCCTGCGTTACGACGGCACGGGGCGCTGCGTACATAACCCCCACGGGGACGGCAGGATCCCGGGAAAGATGTGCGCGAGGGCCTATCCGCTGGAGGAAGTGCACGGCATGTTGTGGATCTGGATGGGCGATCCCGCACTGGCCGACCCCGCCACCATTCCCGATTTCAGTTGCCATATCAACCCTGATTATCCGTCGGTCCAGGGGATGATCGAGATGCACGGC
This sequence comes from Gammaproteobacteria bacterium, assembly GCA_965207165.1. Lineage (GTDB taxonomy): Bacteria > Pseudomonadota > Gammaproteobacteria > Eutrophobiales > Eutrophobiaceae > JAAXHV01. Next base: position 1,728,147 of record OZ242265.1, read on the forward strand.
AATTACGAACTGATAACCGACAACCTGATGGACCTGTCCCACGTCGAGTTCCTGCATAAGGGCATTCTGGGCAGTGACGCAATCAAGCGCGGCGAGCACGAACTGTTGCAGGACGGCACCTCCGTGTGGTCGAACCGCTGGTGTCCGGACGGGCTGGCGCCGCCGGCCTGGGACCACATGTTCAAGGACTACGGCAAGCCGGTGGACCACTGGTTATATATGCGCTGGGATGCCCCCGCCCACATGCTGCTGGACGTGGGCATCACCCCCACGGGCAGGCCGCGTGATGAAGGGATCTGGATGTACGGAACGGATATCCTCACGCCGAAAAACGAGACATCCACCTATTACTACTGGGGCGTAGCCAGGTCCCATGACAAGGACAGCGCCGAGATGGATAAAATCTGGACCGGCGCCATAGAAACCGCGTTCGGGACCCAGGATAAGCCCATGATCGAGGCCCAGCAGGGCATGCTGGACTCGCTGGGTGTCACTGACCTTGACGAAGTCGATCCGGTACTGCTGCCCATGGATAGCGCCACGGTGCGCTGCCGCCGCATCATGGACAAATTACGTGGGCAGGATGGTGTTACATTGCCCGATCCCCGTAACCCGGCCCTGACAGACCTTATCACGAAAGCGAACGCCGAGGAATACAACGGCAGGGTAGTGCCGGTAGTGTGAAGGGGAGAATTAGGAATTAGGAATTACGAATTACGAATGAATGTGCCGCCCGTGGCGGCGGTTTTTTAATGCATCTTATGTCTTCCGTAAATTGGATCAAAGCACACAGTTACGTAACATCCCCAATTCGTAATTCCTAATTCGTAATTCGTAATTTTTCATTCAGTAAATGCCGGTTTTATCTCGGTTTTTGGTGTCCAGTCAGGGCCGTATAATTTCCTGAACTGTTCCGGCCGGTCTACCGATCCCTTGGCGCCGCCGCCGTTCCACAGGTCATATTTTTCGTCGGAGTATTCAGCAAAGAAGCCGGTCAGCCTTGCATCCAGGTCAGCGGCGACTTCACGGTATGCCGGGTCATCATATACGTTCCGGTTTTGTTCAGGGTCTTTCTTGAGGTCGTACAGTTCCGGTTCACCGGTGCTGCGCAACCGTTTCCAGTAGGCGTAGTTCGTGGTGCGTATAACCCTGGTCTCTTCCTGTTCGATAAACACGGCATCGTTCCACTTGTCCGTTTCGCCGGACAATGCAAACCTGAAACTTTTGCCCGGGCTGTTCTCGAAGCTCACACCACCCATCCCCACGTAATCCAGGATGGTCACCGGGAGGTCGTACTGGCCTATTAACAGGTCACTGGTCCGGCCTGCCTCGATTTTGCCCGGGTGCCTGATAATAAGGGGGACATTCATGGCTGTTTCATACATGCTCGATGGCGTTGTCACAACAGTGTGTTGCCAGATACCGTGCTGTCCGTAAAAGTTACCCTGGTCGGAGGAAAATATCACCAGGGTATTGTTTTCCAGCCCTTTCTCCCGCAGCGCGTCCAGCACCCTGCCGACGCCGTCGTCCACCAGGGTATTCTGGGATGCCACGTTGGCCATGGTGGCCGGGTCATTGTGCATGGCAAGACCTTCGCGCAGCTTGGTTCTCAGAAACGGGCTGATGTCTCCGTCCAGCAACTGCTCGACCAGGTTTTCGTTGTAGGCCGTCCGCGGGAAAGATTTAAATTCCTTGCCCGCATATTCCTGGTAGAACCGGTTTCTAGCGGGCCCGTAGTTCGTGGGCGGGTTGGTATAAGGCCCGTCGTAATTCAGTTGCAGGTAAAACGGCTGATCGCCGGAGTAATCCTGTATGTACTCAACCGCCTTGTCCGTAAAGAAATCGACGATATGCCGGTCTTTTACCGGGTAGGTTTTGTCATTGTCGATGATGGTGTTGTCCCAGAAATCAATGGTGTGGCCGTAAGGAAACGTAACCCAGTGCTGGTAGCCGATGGACGCCTTCCAGGGCTGTCCCAGGTGCCATTTCCCGATCATGGCAGTCCGGTAACCGCGGTTTTTCAGCGTAAGCGGCAAGGTGCGGAATTCCGCCACGGCAGACCAGCTTTCCGGCCATTGGTCCAGCAACTCGTCATCCAGCCAACTGTGTATGCCGTGCTGGGACGGCATCAAACCGGTCATCAGGGTGGCCCGGGTGGGCGAGCACATGCCGTTGACGGCGAAGGCGCGGGTGAACCTGATGCCCTGTTCGGCCAGCCTGTCCGCGTGGGGCGTCCTGACATCCGGATTGCCGTAGGCGCCCAGCAGGGAAGCAGCCTGGTTATCGGTCAGTATGAACAGGATATTCGGCGGCCGCTCCCCGGCGGCGGCAATCCCAACCGACAGCAATAATGCGAAAAAACAGGAAAGATGTGATGTTTTCATAAGAATATCAATGCAATGTCAATGAAACAGAGTCGCCGCCCGGCGTCTCAAAGTAGTCCAGGAACCGGTTCAGATCGGACAGCTCTCCCGTTAACGTCATGTCGCCGTTCAGCACCGCCGCCTCTATGGTTGTATTACCCGATAATACCTCGTCGAAGACAGGTTTTGTTATGTACAGAACGATGTCCATCTCGTTTTCCGGGTCGGTATCGAACTGGCAGACGCCGCGCCGTATCGTCAACCCGTAGGATTTGTCCAAATCGGTGAATACAAATCCCAGCGACCTGTTCACGGTCAGGGTCTGCTCCGCCTTGAGCCTGGTGGTCCAGGCGTCAATGCTCACTTCAACGGGCATTTCCGCCAGGATATCAGGCGGCATGAATATGTTTGCCATTTTTTTTGCGGTCTCCAGCGTATCAAGCCTGCCCTCAAGTTCCTGCGCCGAGGTAAGGTACCAGTTGCGCCAGTTGATGTTCATGCTGGCATAACCCAGTTGGCGGAATGCCGCCGCCTTGACGGATCTTGCCGCCATGTCGTCGTTATCAACCCGTACCAGGTAGCTTGCAAGCTCCGCAGCCCACTGGTAGTCACGCTCCTGGTAGGCGGCCAGGGCCGCTTCATGGACTCGCTCCCTGCCCCCCATCAGGTCGACCAACCTGGTAGCCCTGGTTTTTGCGGGCAACGGGTCCAGGGCCACCGGGTCGCCTTCGTACCAGCCCAGGTAGCCCGCGTAGATCTGCCGTACCGCCTGTTTGACCGTGCCGTAGTACTGTCTCAGGTACGGCGCATAATTGAACAGGTGGGGCGGCAGTCTTACCTGTTGCGCCAGTTCATCCGGGGTGAACCCCTTGTTCATATAACGGATGGTTTGATCGTGTACGTACTGGATGCCGTCACGGGTCATGCGCAGCACTTCATCGACTTTTTCCTCTCCTGCAACGGGCCGGCCGTGGGTCGGCACCAGGTAGGCAGCCTTTAATTTGCGCAACCGGTCGATACTCCTTACCCAGGTCATTGGCTGGCGGAATTTTGTCCCCCTGAGCGTATACACGTTCGGGAAAGTCGGCCCCTGGATCACCTCGGTATCGATCAATACCCCGGATTCAGGTAAATACACGGCAAGTTCATCGGGCGCTTCACTGGGGACGTGGATAATTTCCAGGTCAACACCGGCGATGGTGACCTTCAACACATCGTCAACCAGCCTGGTCGGGGCTATGAACGAGCCCGGTCTGCCGCCGGTGGCCAACGGTCCGATGCCGCTGTTCATGTACTTGATGTCCTCGCCCTCCAGGAAAAAGCCGAAGGTATACCCGGCGCGCACGCCCAGTATGGGGCCGAGAACCGCGCTCTCGTCAACCAGGTGCTGCATGAGTGAGGTATGGGCATAAATCTGTGTCTCGCCCAACTCCACCTGTTGCGCAGATACCAGTCCTTTCACGCCGTCTATGTGGTCATGGTGAAAATGGCTGTATATCACCGCAACAATGGGTTTGTCCGTGATCTTGCGGAACTCGGCAAGAACCTCCCTGCTGGTTGCCGGGCTCAGGCCCGCATCAACCATGATGAGGCCGTCATCGCCGACGATCATGACGATGTTAGCCACGTTCCAGCCGACCGCGCTGTAGACACGGTCCGTTACCTTGTAGATCTTTTTCGCAAAGTGTTCCGTATGGGCTTTCAGTTCAGGGTGTATCGCCGGTTCCACGCGGCCTGTTACACCGGCATGGCAATGCAGACCGATGAGGTTGGCAACGATGAAGCAGGAAAGTAATTTATTCATGAATCAAGGGATCTTTTTACCACAGAGGGCACAGAGATCACAGAGTATATAGAATAACTTGCGGTGTATCGATGTTGCTTGTTTCGTAGCTGCGGCAAATCCATTAAACTGCAGCGGCAATGGCAATGAAACGCAGAGATTTTCTTCAATTAACCGTATCCCTGGCAATTGCTTCCCTGGGCGGCCGCGCCGCCGCGGACAGGGGCGCGGCCGGGATACCGGGCGATAATGCCGAGGTATTACCCGGTGTCGTCTATCGACTGTTCCCCCATGAGCGGTTAGACAAGGATGTTTACGAGCAGGTAACGGAGCAATTGAGCGGCAAAATCGGTCAATCCGCCGAACTGACGGCCATGATGGACGACGCGCTGGAGGTCCTGGCAGTTAACGGCAATGAACGATGGCCGGAACTGACGCAACAGCAGAAGACGGCTTCGCTTGAGAAAATACAACAGACACCATTCTTCCGGTTTATCCTGAATGAAACCCTGGGCGGGATATACCAGCACCCCCGCACCTGGGAACTGTTGGGATTTGAAGGCTCGTCCCTGGAGTTCGGCGGCTACATCAACCGGGGCCTGGACGATATTGACTGGCTGCCTGAATAGCCGAATATGAAGATAGAATGACACAATTCTCACTGAACGACTCTTCCGTGGTTGTAGTCATCGGCTCCGGCGCCGGCGGCGGGACAGTGGCCGACGTGCTCTCCAACAACGGAGTTGACGTTGTCTGCCTGGAAGCCGGCGGACGGCTGGATCCCGCCGATATTGTCACCAACGAAGCGGAGATGTTCGGCAAGCTCACCTGGCTGGATGAAAGACAGGGCAGCGGTATTGCCCCGCCCCCCTTCCCCGTCTGGAACTGCAAGACCGTGGGCGGTACGACCGTACACTGGACCGCGACCAGCGTACGCTTGTCTCAACACGAAGTGAACGCGCGCAGCCACTACGGTGATATGGCAGGTACGTCGCTGGCCGACTGGCCGGTGACGCTTGCCGATCTTGAACCCTGGTACTCGGTCGCCGAAGACCGGCTGGGTGTGACCGGGACACACGGTATCGAACGGTTGCCGGCCAGCAATAATTTCCTCGTGTTCGAAGCCGGGGCAAAACGCTGCGGTTACAAGGAAATTAACACGGGTAACCTGGCCATTAACCCGGCGCCGCGGGACGGCAGGGGCAGTTGCCTGCAACTGGGGTTTTGCACCAGTGGCTGCGCGGTGGGGGCGAAATGGTCGACCCTGTATACAGACATTCCCTCGGCGGAACAAAGCGGCCATTTCGAATTAAGGACTGAATCAATGGCGGTAAAGCTGAACCATGACAACAACGGCAGGGTAACCGGCGTCGACTACCTGGACAGTGACGGCAAGCTGCATACCCAGGCCGCCCGGGCGGTATGCGTGGCGGGCAATACCGTTGAGACGACCCGGTTGCTGCTGAACTCCCGATCCGGACAATTTCCCGACGGCCTGGCGAACCGCAGCGGCCAGGTAGGCAGGAACTACATGCGGCACGTCATGGCGGGGGTGGTCGGAGTAATGCCCGGGCAGGTCAACCTGTACCGCGGCGCGCACCAGGCGGGAATAATTTATGACGAGCGCCACCATGACGAGGCGCGCGGGTTTTCCGGCGGTTTTTTGTTTGAGACGGTAAATTTTACGCCGGAATCCATGGCCCGGTTTCTACGGCCCGGAGGCTGGGGAAAGGACTACGCGAAACTGCTTGAACAGTACGAGCGTATGGCAGCCATGCTGATCGTGGGCGAGGACCCGCCGATGGCCGCTAATTCGATAAGCCTGCACCCGACGCGCAAAGACTGCTACGGCCTGCCTGTGCCGGTCATCCACTACGAACATCACGACAACTCGAAGAAGATGCTGCGCTACGGGTTGGACCGGGGACGCAGGATATACGAGGCGCTGGGAGCCGAACAGGTGGTGGAAATGGTGGACGTGTTCCCCGCTACCCACAACATGGGTACTGCGCGCATGGGCAACGACCCTGCTACCAGTGTCTGTAACCAATGGGGACAAACCCATGACCTCGACAACCTGTTCATCAGCGACGGCAGCCTGTTCCCTACCTCAGGCTGCGCCAACCCGACGCTGACCATTATTGCGCTGGCGTTGCGGCAGGCGGAGTACCTGGTCTCGCAGGTACAGTCAAATACGATTTAGCCGAACCCGGCCGGAGACAGATGTAAATCTGGCCCCATTCTATTCAGATTTCTGTTCCCGGCGCCGTTTTTCTATATCTTCCAGCAACCGGTCGCGCTCGCTGCCCACGGTGTTGCCGCCGCGATACTCGGTGCCGTCTTCCGTTACGATCAGCTTCCAGTCCATCTTGTGACCGCCGTCCCGCGCCGGGTTGCCGGTGATCTCAATCACGTCACCGGGTTGCAGCGTATCCTTGTCCCACCCCCTGCGCCGCAGGATTGCCGAGGCATTTCCTTCCGCGAACCAGTGCTGTACTTCTCCGTCAGGGGGCGTGACATCGAAATAGATGCGGGCGTGGGGATTGATCAGGCGGAACTTCGTCACCACGCCGGTAACGGTTATCAGTTCGCTGACTATGTAGTGTGACTCCGGACTGTGATGGGTGAACGCCGGCGAACCGAAGAGCCCTGCTGTGACAAAAGACGCAACCAGTAAATTTTTCATAAACAACCCCTCGTTATCATGATGCACTAATACTCTCCGGTGATCGCCTCACACACGAACTCCTCAAGCTCCCAACCAGGCGCAGGCAAGAAACTTCTCTGGTTGTCATAGGGCGCACGAAAATGTACCGAGTCGATGATGGCCAGTTCCAGGTCCAGCCTGCCGTTGCCGGCATTCAGTGTATAGCGTTCGACAAAGCGCGTGTCCTTATCGGGAGCAATCGCGCCGCCGCCGGGGACACCAATCATGTTTGGAATAACGTGGGTCGTCTCCACTACCAGGGTTGAACCCTCGTAACGGCCGGTCGAATGTCCCAGCCGTGTCAGCGGCGAGTCGGGCGGGTTCGCCCTTCCATCCAGGTATACCGTCCTCTCGGCATTCCAGTATTCATAGCGGAAAACGACCCTGTCGTCGAACTGCTCAATCTGCATGGGCACAGGCGCCAGGATCTGGTGGCGCAAGCTGTCGCCCTCCGGGGTGCAGTCCAGGGCCGCACCTTTCGCAGGGTCGTATTCCGACTGTTTTTTCCGGGCGAGCGGGGTAAGCAGGTCCTTATTCTGCTGTTTCACATAGTCCTGCATCTCGTAGAACAGTTCTTTCACGGTCCGGTCGTCGTTACCGGGGTCTGCCAACAGGCTTTGCAGGTACTTGAACCCTGCCATGGAACACCCTGAACGGGAGCAGGCCAGGTCCTCAACGCGCCAGCGTTCATCGTCAGGCGAAAGCAATGCGTTGGTCCAGACACCCGTAATATCCGGTCTGCCGTCCTCCCCGGCAAGGCCTGCGCCATGGGCGAAGGTCGTCATTACAACCACTGCGGTGATATTAAAGTATTTTCCGAACATCTCCGGTATTTCCAATGAATACGATAAGCTACAGAGTATAACAGGGATCATTCGAACTGCGACGCCGGCAGCTGCAAGTGAATAGGGCCAGACTCGATTGATTTTACAGCCTGCGCTGCAACAGTCCCCTGGCGATAATGTTTGCCTGGATCTCCGCGGAACCTTCGAAGATGCTCAATACCCTGGCATCGCACAATACCCTCGAGATATCGAACTCTGTGGCATAACCGTTCCCTCCATGGATCTGCAAGGCGTTATCCGCGCAGGACCAGGCTACCCGTGCGCTCAACATCTTCGCCATGCCCGCCTCGACGTCACAACGCCGCCCCGTATCTACCTGACGCGCGGCAAAATAAACCAGTTGCCGCAATAACATGATCTCGGCCGCCATCCAACCGATCTTGCCGGCCACCCTGGGAAAGGCCAGGATGGGTTTGCCGAACTGTACGCGCTGCCGGGCATAGTCCAGGGCCAGTTCCAGCGCGTTCTGCGCGACGCCCACAGCGCGCGCCGCGGTCTGCAACCGCCCCGCTTCAAAGGACGCCATGAGTTGCCTGAACCCCTGCCCTTCAACCCCTCCCAGCAACCCGTCCGGGTTTGCCCTGCAACCGTCAAAACTTATCTCGTATTCCTTCATGCCGCGGTACCCGAGTACCGGAATTTCACTGCCGCTCATTCCCTGCAACGGAAATGGCTCGGCGTCGGTCCCGCCCGGCTTGTCCACGAGAAACATGCTCAATCCCCGGTATCCCTTTTCCGTGGGGTCGGTGCGCGCCAGCAGGACCATCAGGTTGGCCCTTCCTGCATGAGTGCTCCAGGTCTTGTTGCCGGTTATCCCGTAACAATCCCCGGCCTTCACAGCCCTGGTCTTCAACCCCGCAAGGTCGGACCCGGCATCGGGTTCGGTCACCAGCACCGCGGGCAGTATGGCGCCGGCTGCAATCCCGGGCAGGTATCGTCTCTTCTGCTCTGCGGTCCCGGCCTTCAGTATCAATTCCGCGGCAATCTCGGAGCGGGTGGCGAGCGAGCCCACACCGAGATATCCCCTGCTCAACTCTTCCGTGATGACGCACATCGCGAGCTTGCCGGAAGCATGGCCGCCGTATTGTTCCGGGATACAGACCGCGAAAACCCCCATGTCGGCCAGTTGGCAGATCAGGCCGGACGGGATAAGACTGTCCTGCCGGTGCCATACGCCCGCCTGCCCGGCTATTTCTTCATCTGCAAAACGGCGGAACTGCTCCCTGACCAGGGTCAACGTCGGATCCAGGGTTGGATCAACTGACTGTTCTCCGCCGGCCAGCAACTCAGCAACCCGCACACGGTTTTCAATGGTGTTGCCGTCCCTGATCAACTCGTTAATGGAGTCATCAGCCATCAGTTCAGCCAGGATTGCCGGGGACGGGATGTCGCCGGGACGGAATACCTCGTCCTGGCTCATGGCAATACCGTGCAGCAACTGCTGCAGGTAAGCGCCTGTCCCTGCCTTGAAGACGGCCTGGTCCAATTCCGTAAATCCGCCCTGCTCCAGTAACCGCCTGGACCAGTCCGCCAGTTGTTTCAGCGCCTCCAGGTACGTCGCCGCCCAGGCACAACCGTGGGCGGCGAACTGGTGCTTTTCAAGGGACGGCGCATGAACGGCATTGTCCCTGACCACCTTCCCTGCCAGGGTTTCCAGGTAACCGTGCGCCAGCCTTTCAATGCCGCTGATGGCATGCTCTGCTTGCTGTAACCGTTCTTCCACAGGGATCATTCTATATAATAGAGTTTTCCGGGCAAGGAACTATGAACAAGCGCAAGATCCTCGTACTGGTGATTTCCGCCAGTTTCATCACCCTGATGTCGACGGACTTGTATATTCCGAGTATGGCCCATATGCCGGGACTGCTCGGCACCAGCCCCGAATTGGTCAAGCTGACAGTCGGTCTCAACCTGCTGGGTTACGGTTTCGCCACCCTGCTTCACGGCCCGCTTTCCGAACGTTTCGGCCGCAAACCGGTCCTGCTCTGCGGGATGGCCGGATTTACCCTGGCCAGCTTATGCTGCGCCGTTGCAGCCGACATAGGTCAACTGATAGCGGCGCGGGTGTTCCAGGGTATCGCCGCTGCCGTGGAAGGTGTCGTCGTGCTGGCGATCATTCGCGATATTTTTTCGGAGAAGGAACAGGTACGGGCGATAGCCGTTTACGGCATCGCCACCGCGCTTGCTCCCGCCATTGCTCCCGTATTGGGCGGTTATATCCACGTATATTTCGGCTGGAGGATGAATTTTTATTTGCTCGCGTGCCTGGCGCTGGCGGTAACCGTGCTGCTGACCCTGTACCTGGACGAATCCGGCAAAAAGGATCATCACGCTCTTGACCTGAAGGAAATTTACTCTGACTATTTCAGTTTGCTCAGCAACAGGTCGTTCCTGATTTATGTCACCATCGGCGGCTGCAGCCTGGGCTGCATATTTGCCTTCATCACCGCAGCTCCCTTCATCCTGATTACCAACCATGGCGTGCCGACCGAACATTTCGGCTACTACCAGGGAGCCATCGTGCTGACCTTTGTTATCGGGAGCCTGCTCGCGGCCAGGATGACAAGGAAACAGGGTACCGGGGACATTTTACGCATAGGCGTTTACTCCGCAGCAGGCGGAGCCTTGTTGCTGCTGGCTATCATGGCAACCGGATGGGAGACTCCGGTCACGCTGACGTTTGCCGTGGCGCTGCTCACGTTCGCCGACGGGCCGATCTTTGCCGTAGTACCCACCCTGGCCATGAATTCAACCAGTAGCAGAACCGGCGCGGCGGCAGCCATGATCGTTGCCGCGGAGATGGCAATCGGTTCGGTTGCGGCGCTGTTTCTCAGCTGGTATCACGACGGCACGGCATGGCCGATGATGATCACCATGCTGGGACTGGTGCTGGTTATCGTCCTGGCCTACATGGGCGGTGCGAAAGCAGCCGGTGCGGAGACAAGTCCTGGGCGGACTTGATCAGAGCTATTTCTAACTATTCAGCCGTGACAACTTGCCCGGGCTGCAATTTTTCCGTCTGAACGCTCAGCCTGCATGGTGATGGTATCTAATCCTTCTACTGCAGCAGAGAGACGGACAGGCTGACCGTCAAACAGCGGCGCCAGGGCGCGATATTCAAACCTGTTAATTTCCTTATCTGTGTGTTCCCTGACCAGTTGCAGCAACAGCATGGCTACCAGGGGGGCATGCACCACCAGGGCGGGATAGCCCTCCTCTGCCGCGGCGTAGGTCCTGTCGTAATGAATCTTATGGCTGTTGAACGTCACGGCCGAGAAACGGAACAACATACCGGCATCCACGACCAGTTCATGTGACCAGGTGTTCGCTGCCGGTTCCGGAAATGGCTTGACATCCGGCAGCGCCACAGGCGCTCCCTTGTCCCGGTAGACGATGTCCTGCTCCTCAACAACGCACAGGTTTCCCCGTTGCTTGAAACTGTTACGAATCCGGACGAATACCAAATTGCCGGACGCTCCGGATTTTTCAGTTATATCAATCACCTCTGACTCGCGCCCGGTCTCGCGGCCGATGATTAACGGTTGCAGGAATTTCACCTTCATTCCGGCAAACAAGCGCCGGGGCAACGTTACGGGAGGAAGAAAACCGCCCCGTCTCGGATGGCCATCCTCACCCAGGCCGGAATGGGGTACAGGTTTGATGGTAAAAACCCAGTGCCACAAAGGCGGCAACCTGTCTCCTTCCCCATAGTCCGGCGCCGGTTCATCCAGCGTGGCCGCGAGCCTGTTGACCTGGGCAGAAGTTATGATTTCGGCGCAGCGTTCAACCTTTGGGCGCCAGCCGGGAAACAGTTCGTTGAATTGGGTCATCGTCAAATCGAGCTGTTTTACCTAAATCGCCAGGGGCACAGCGCTTTCACGGGATGCGCGTTTTCTTTCATACTCCTTTAGTAATTTTTTTCGTAACCGGATATTGTCAGGTGTAACTTCCACCAGTTCGTCATCATTGATAAATTCCAGTGCCTGCTCCAACGAGAACTTCACGGGCGGGGTCAATAGAATATTGTCATCCTTGCCGGCAGCACGAATGTTGGTGAGTTGTTTGGCTTTGAGCGGATTAACAATAAGATCATTATCGCGGGAGTGGATGCCGACAATCATGCCTTCGTAAACATTCGTGCCGGGCTCTATCAGTAGCCGACCGCGTTGCTGCAAGTTGAACAAGGGATAGGCCAGTGCCTTACCCTTACCGTTGGAAATCAGTACGCCGTTGACTCTTTGATTGTTCAGCGTCGATTTTAACGGCCCGTAGTGATCGAAAACATAATGCATCAGTCCTGTACCTGCTGTTGCCGTCAGGTATTCAGTACGAAAACCGATGATACCGCGGGCGGGGATCAGGTAATCAAGTCGTATACGTCCCTTGCCGTCCGGTACCATGTCCTGCAAGCCGCCTCCGCGCGAACCCAGCATTTCCATAACGCTTCCCTGGTAACTGACCTCCATGTCGACGGTGAGCTGTTCATAGGGTTCGCATAATTGACCGTCGACATCCTTGATAATAACTTCAGGGCGCGAGACGCTGAACTCATAATTTTCCCTGCGCATATTTTCTATAAGAATGGACAGGTGTAATTCGCCGCGACCGGAGACCCTGAACTTGTCGGAGTCGCCTGTTTCTTCAACGCGTAAGGCAACATTGTGTTTCAATTCGCGGAACAATCGCTCGCTGAGTTGGCGAGAGGTGACATATTTTCCTTCCCGGCCGTTAAAAGGCGAATCATTGACCTGGAAGGTCATGGTGACCGTCGGTTCGTCAACGGTCAGTGGGGGTAAGGCTTCGACTGTATCCGGTTCACATAAGGTATCTGATATATCAAGTTCATCAATACCGGCTATGGCGATAATATCGCCGGCAGACGCGCTGTTAATTTCAGTTCGTTCAAGACCGAGCAGACAAAACAGTTGCAGAATGCGTCCTCTGCGTATTTTATTGTCTTTATCAATGATCGAAACAGGTGTATTGGATGTCACTTTACCGCGAGTGATGCGGCCGATTCCAATTACCCCTATATAACTGTTGTAATCAAGCGCACTGACCTGAAATTGAAAAGCGCCATTTTCATTGACATCGGGCGCCGGGACTTTCGTTACGATAGTTTCAAATAACGCGGTCATGTCCTGGTCTTTACAATCGGGATCAGGGCCGCTGTAGCCATCCTTCGCGGATGTATATATCACCGGGAAATCCAGTTGTTCATCGCTGGCGCCCAGAAGATCAAACAAATCGAAGGTGCGGTGGAGCACCCAGTCAGGCCGCGCGCCGCTACGGTCAATCTTGTTGATAACGACGATAGGGGTTAGTTGGCGGGCCAATGCTTTTTGCGTGACAAAACGGGTTTGCGGCATCGGCCCCTCAACGGCATCGACCAGCAACAACACTGAGTCGACCATAGACAAAATTCTTTCCACTTCTCCGCCAAAATCTGCGTGACCCGGGGTATCGATAATATTGATGCGATAGTCATTCCAGCGTAGCGCAGTATTCTTCGCCAGAATTGTGATGCCACGTTCTTTTTCGATGTCGTTGGAGTCCATGATGCGAACAGAACTCATGTCTCTCGCCTGCAGAGTGCCGGATTGTTTCAATAATTGATCCACCAGCGTTGTCTTGCCGTGATCAACATGGGCGATAATAGCGATGTTACGAATTACTTCAGGCATTGGCTCAGTGTGGGGTAAACAACCCGGTGACTAATCAGCTGTAATGCCGGCAATGATTCCCCGGTCGTGCAAGCCGCCGATGGCGGCGGCGCTCAAACCCAGGATCGTGGCGAGTATCTCGTCGGTATCGGCGCCGAGTTGCGGCGCCGGTGTGGCCTGTCGGCGCGGTTCCGCCTCAAAGCGAAGAGGTGAACCGGGCATCAGGTATTCACCGATACCGGGTTGCAGGACAGTTGAAAAGACAGGGTTCTTGTCAGAACAGCGCGGATCATGGTTTACCAGTTCGGAAAAAGTCTGGTACGGTCCCCAACACACACCGTGGGAATCGAATATTGATGCCAATTCCGCAAGGTCATAGCGCGCACACCAGGGTTCCAATAAACCGATTATGGAATCCGTGGCCTGGTAACGATCGCCTTCCCGGTCGAGTTTCAATCCGCGTTCGGTTTCTATCTTGTTAAACTCCTGCTCAAGTTGAGATGCCGTGACCAGGTTCCGCCATTGTCTGTGAGTGATGGCCACCAGCATGATCTCATGTCCGTCCCTGGTTATAAAATTGTGGCCGAACGCACCGTACAACCGGTTACCGATAGCCTGACGTTCTGCGCCATTGATTTGTGCTTCAGCGATATGTCCCAGGTTGCCGACCATGGAAAATGCAATATCCGACAGCGCCAGCCTGACCAGTTGGCCGGAACCGGTAAGTCGTCGTTGGCGCTCTGCGACTACCACTGCCAGCGCTGCATTGATGCCTGTCAACGCATCCCAAGCCGGAAACATGTGGTTGACCGGCGCAGGATCATCTACCGGCCCTGTCGCATAGGGAATACCCGTTGCGGAATTGATGGTGTAGTCAACCGCACTGCCCCCATCGGGGGTTCCCTGTACCTGTACCATGATCAGGTCGTCACGCCGTTTCTTCAATGCCGTATAATCCAGCCAGTCCGACTGCGGGAAGTTGGTCAGGAAAATCCCCGCGTTGGGGGCATCCCCGGTTATCAGTGAAACGGCGAGTTCTTTTCCTTCGGGGGAGCGTAAATCGATGGCAATGGAGCGTTTGCCCTTGTTCAGACCCGACCAGTACAGGCTCTGTCCCTGTTCCGTCACCGGCCAGCGTTTGTAGTCCAGACCACCGCCAACAGGATCAAAGCGTATGACATCCGCCCCCAGTTGCGCCAGGGTCATACCCCCCAGCGGCGCAGCGACAAAGGCGGACCCTTCAACGATGCGCAGATCTTTCAGCAGGTCATACATAGGAGTATCCGCAGATTACGCAGATTTACGCTGATAAACACACGGTTTTTTTTGTGTTCCTGTCTGCGCAAATCTGCGTAATCTGCGGATAATTCTCTCCTTTTTGTCAACTAGGCATCAGACCCATGTCGAATTGCAGGTGGCTGAACGGCACGGGAATGTTGTACCGGGCAGCCAGTTCGGCATCCTCGGATTCGGAGTAGTGACCAATCAACGAACTCTTGGTGGCGAATACCGCGTCCGAGTCCAGGTATTCGTCCCCCTCGGAGAATACATGGGTCGTCAGCGACTCGTAGCCATCTGCTGAAACGATGAAATGGATATGCGCGGGACGCATGGCGTGACGGCCGCTGGCCCGGAGCAATTCACCAACGGGCCCGTCTGTCGGCACGGAATATGATAATGGTTTTTCCGTAACAAATGCATAGTTGCCCTCCGTGTCCGTGGTGAATATACCCCGCATATTATCTTCGGGCATTGACTTATCCTGTACATCGTAGAAACCATTGGCCGCGGTTTGCCAGACGTCCAGTTTGGCGCCGGCTATCGGTTTGCCGTCCGGGTCCACCACCTTCCCTTGCACCAGTGCGACTTGCTCGGCATACTGCTGTTTTATGATGCTGGCGCCGCTCTCGTACTCCGGCGCGCCAGACACGTAAAATGGTCCCAGTACCGTGGACTCAGTCCCCTTTCCCGACTTTGGATGGTTGATCGCATCCACCAGCATGGAGACGCCCATTACGTCCGACAACAGGATAAATTCCTGGCGCTTGTCATCGCAGGTCTGTCCGGTCCTGGTCAGGAACATGATGGCCTTGAACCATTCTTCTTCCGTCAACTCCACGTCCTTGACGAAACCGTGCAGGTGCGTGAGCAGTGAAGTGATTATCTGCCTGAACCTGGGATCATCTGTTTTGGAGCCGTATTCCTCCAGAACGATTTCCGTTAAATTATCGATGGTAAAATCACGCATGAGTAACCCCCTTATGGATATTTCAGTAACTGATAACTATATCTTCCAAAGGCGTGACAGAGCACAGCAACACGCCTCCGTTATCGAGATTTGCCGGGTCAATGGTAGCATACCTTGACAGGGGCCGGAGCGATGTAACGCTGCCCTTGATCAACCGTACACGGCAGGTCATGCAGCGGCCCTGCTGACAGCCGCAGGTCAACTGGTGCCCGGCCGCGTAAGCAGACTTCAGTACCGAAGATTTCTCCGGACAAAAAAAGTCGGCCTGGCCTTCGGCGGATACCAAGGTCACCTTGTACATAGGCTCAGCGCCCTTTGGCGCGCAACGCCTGCACGGTAAAATCCGTTTCGCCGAACGGCTTCTCGGGCAATATCGCCTTGAATTGCAGGGTAGTGCAATGCTGGGCCTGGATATCGATCATGGAAACCGCATCGATGATCGGGACACCCATACCCCGGTTGGAAGGATGGTGCCGGTCCGGGTGGGAGTAAGCTGCTATCGCCACCTTCCACAGGTTACCCGGCTTGTCGAAGATATGGCCGTAAACCGGCAGCATGGTCTGTGTATCCAGGTAATAACGCCGTTTCGATAGCGGATGCTGTTTCCAGTATGGCTCGGCTTCCAGGATATAGGCCTTGCGCACGTGCCAGGTGGCATTCGGAAAACAGTTACCCTTGCCGTGAAAACCGATGAACCTGTACCCATCAAGCTGCTGGCCTACTTCTTCCAACGGTTGTTCGTCGTGGTTAAAGAACGGCAGCAGGACCCAGGTGACGCCCTTGTAAGTCCATTTCTGGTCCATGATACGGCCGTTATAGCCGAGAAAGTCCTCTATCATGATATCGCTGCCGAGAAACGCGTCCGTGGTCTGCCCGGATGCCAGGCGCCGGACGCGCCGGTGGCCGGACAGGTAAAGCCAGACCTGTTCCTGCTTGGTGTCGTCTTCCAGGCGTTGTACCAGTAACTGCGTGCCGCGCAGGTCCGGCGGAGCCAGTACCTTCAGGTACAGTGCATGGTAAATCTCTGACGGATTCTTAGGCATGGACGGCACCGGTTCCTGTACATGCCTGTGCATGAACTTCAGGGAACTCGCATAGAAAGACAACTCTCTTTCTATCTTGTTATGTCTTATGTTCCTGTACTGCCAGTAAAAGCTGGCCACCTCGCCGGCGTCGTACGAATAGGTATAACGCAGGTTCCAGGCCAGTTTATCGCCTGCCCTGGGATCGTCCAGCCGGGGTTCGCGCGGGAACGGCCGACCTGCTACGTAGTTGCGAATGATTCCCGGTTCATCCCCAAGTTCGGTTGTATCAATGTACTGTTTCGTCGCCTCAATATAGGCAGGGTGCGTAGCGATGGAAATGGCATCGCCCGTGGTAATGGTCAAAAACTCATCGCTGATCAGGTCAACGAGTTTCGGCGCAAGAATATGGCTGAATGACGCCACATTGTCTTTTGTAATTACCGTACCGGGCGCAGGGTTAAGTGTTGCAATTTTTTCGTGGTCAAAGGCAAATGACTGCTCGACAATATCCGCCGATAAGATACCTGGATTAATTGACAAGCAGAGAAATAACAGGACGGCGTTTTGAAATGTCATATTTATCCATAAAAGCGTAGGTTTTTATCTGCGTTCATCTGCGTAATCTGCAGACAAACCGTTACACACTGTCGTCTGCGGATTTTCTCATGAACAAATTCACGTCGTAGGGGTTCACCAGGTCTCCGACCGTCCAGCCGTTGACGTCGTATTCGTCCATGCACTGCTGGGCAAAGTCCTTGAGTTGCTTGTCCAGGCCGGTGCCCTGCGCATTCCATAGCGCCTCAATCCGGATGTTTTCGTTATTGCCGGAGTAATTTCGCTCATACAGTTCATGGCGGCCGCCGAATTCGGTGCCGATGGCATCCCACAACAGGCGCATGGTCTTGACCCTGTCTTCCGCATCGTGGCCGTATGAACCGCGCAGGTATTTATCCAGGTAACCTTTCAATTCCGGCACGTTGAAATCCGTCGCATGGGAATTCAGGTAAATCAGGCCGCTGGCCACCATGTTTTCGATCAACTCTTTCGCCCGGGGATAGGCCATGGTCATCAACACCCGGTACACATGGCCGGCATGGCCGTTGGGCACTTTCGCTCCCTTGAAATCATCGGGCATACCGCACATGGCGTCCGACAACGCCCAGAACAGGTGGCGCCAGACGATCATTTCACCGATTGCCACCTGCACACCGCGAAAATCCTTGGTGCCGGTGATCTCCAGAGCCTTCATGAACAAGCCGGTGATAAAATCAAACTTGACTGCGAGACGGGTGCAACCGTGAAAGGCAAACGTGTAGGCCCAGCCGGAGGTGCCCAGGAACGTGCTGGCCGCGTCCAGGTCCTGGTAGATAAAGATATCTTCCCAGCGCATCAGGGCATTGTCCAGTATCAATATCGCGTCGTTTTCATCCAGCCGGCTTGACAACGGGTTATCGAACGGACTGCCCATCACCTCCGCGGCATACGAGTAAGAAGGACGGCAAAGCAGCTTGACCCCCGGGGTGTCCATTTTCAACATGCCGCTGATGGCAAAGCGTTTGTCCTTCACGGGTATCGGTCCGTACTGGCCGAGGAAATTGTAATGGGTCAATGCCGACCCGGTGGCCACCACCTTGGCGCCGGAGATAATAATGCCTTCGTCGGTTTCCCTGACGCAGTGCATATAAACGTCACCAACCTCCTCGTGGGATTTATTGCGGTCTACCGGGGGATTGACCAGGGCATGATTCAGGAAAGGCACGCGTTCCTGGGCATTCTTGTACCAATTGAGGGCGTTCCCGGTATAGTCACCGAAGTACTCCGGGTTAAATCCCAGGGTCAGCATGAGGCTTGCCTTGTAGTCAGGGGTGCGTCCCATCCAGCCATACGTCAGGCGCGCCCATTGGGCAATCGCTTCACGTTGCGCAATCACGTCCTCACGCGTGCGCGCCACTTTAAAATAGGGGTGGGTAAAACCGCCGTTGCCGGTATCCGTAGCTGTGCGCAGGTGCGGGTATTCCTTTTCGTTATGCAACGCGTTATACAGCCGCGCCATCATCCTGGCAGGATTGCGAAACGCTGGGTGCTCCGTTACGTCCTTGACGCGCTCGCCGTAGATCCAGATTTCCCGATCGTCTTTCAGGTCCGCAAGAAATTCATCGCCGGTGTAGGGGCGAACCTCATTTTTCGTAACTTCTGTCACAGGTGTTACACTCATATAACCTTAAGATAATCTGCGTTCATCTGCGTCATCTGCGCATAAATCACTTCATCCGGGCCTTGTATTCTTCCGGACTTTCCGCGTTTTTGTATTTCTGTACCGCAATCTTCCTGTGCAGGATAACCGGTTGTTCCGAGACCGGGGGCGATGCTATGTCTGCCGGATAACAACCCATGGTTTGCTTTTCCGGATCCATGTTCGTGCGCGTCGAAAACTGGCGTCTGTTGGTTCGCTTTGCCGGGATTATATTGCCCTGCTCGTCCGAATCCAGGTCCCACCACCATTTCTTTACCGGGTTGATCAGACCGTTACCCACCTTGTCGTCCAGCCTGGCGATCCACTTGCGGGTGAACGGCAGGTTCATGGCCGCCCACAGGAATGGTCTCTCGGACAGTACCCCTTCAATATTCCAGGGGCAGGTTTTCATGCAACGGCCGCACAACGCTCCGGCAGAATTGGTGATGCGGTAGCGGGCACACTTTTCCACGTCCGGCTTCCACATTTCATAGCCGTTGAACATGATTTTGTTACCGTAGGGGATCGCCTGGCACGGGCATTCCCTGGCGCACTTGGTGCATTTCTCACAGAAATCCTGCAAACCGAAATCTATGGGTTTATCCGGCAGCAACGGCAGGTCGGTCGTGATGATGCCCGATTTGAAACGCGGCCCGACGTAGGGGTTTAACACCAGTTCGCCAATCCGGCTCAATTCGCCCAGACCGGCTTCCAGTATAATCGGTATATGCAGTACGTCCTGGTCCATCACGCTGTGGCCGCGGGCAGAATAACCCAGGGAACGGATATGGGCGCCGACGACACCCCCAATCAATTGCGCACGCAGGTAGGCGCGCATACTCTGTGCGCCGCTGATCCAGTCATCCCCGCTGGCGCCTTCCATAGTCTCGTACCCCTGGTCCACCAGGATCGCAATCCCGTACTTGTGGTACGGCTTTATCTCCGAACCATCCGTATCATGGGAGTACCAGACATATTCGGGCAACTCACAGATTCCCACCATGTCCGCGCCCATGTAATACAAAGCCGCCTTAATCGCTTCTGCGTTTTTCTTCGGGTCGTCTGTCCCCGGCGCGATTTCATCCGCCTCTTTGCCATATTGCAGCGGGACCATGGCGCCCAGGGGCGGTATCATGGCGTGGCCGTATGGCGACTTGGTGATCATGCGAAAGTTTTCCAGTTCCTTTTGCGGCTTTTTCCCCAGGTCGCCCAGGGCAGCCCGGAGAAACATGTCATGCCGTTTCGGTATGCGCGGTACGTTTGGCTTGTCAATAAGAGTCGTGGTGGTTTCCTGCGGTTTCAGATTTTCCATTGGATAAGGCCCCAGGTGAAGCGGCCTGTTTTTGAATAACCTGCCCTTGTAACCGGGCCGCGCCCCGCCCAATCCCAACCACCAGCCCGGACCATGGGATTTCAGAGAATCCATAAACCCCCTGCCGGCCAAGGGTTCGTCAGGAGCAAGCTCCATAGTCGTAGAAACCACGGCCATGCCGAATTGATCGCCCAGGTAGGGATTGCTGACAGTACTGCTGCCGTTCCTGCCGTTAACCTCACCCAGACCGCTGCAAAGCAACAGGTAATCAAGATCAACGTCGCTTGCCGTTGCCGTGTGCAATGTTGCTTCAAATCCCAGGAAACGGATGTAATTCACCATGACCGCAGCCGCTTCGGCAACCCTGACTGCTGCCCGTTGCGCCTGGGTACCGACCAGCCAGGCTTCACTCGCAACATCCGGGTCCGGTTCCCTGGTGTACTCGACCAGTAAAACCAGCGCAAAGCCGTGGTTGAACTCCTTTTTCGCGTCCTCCAGGGAACGCTTCCAGGCCTCCTGGCCTTCCCTGACGGTAGTCTCAGCCATTACGTTGGTCGCCGACCCGGCCTGGTATTCCTTTTCCTGGGCCTGCGCCAGGGACTCATTGATTATGGGTTCCGCCAGTATCGCCTGTTCCGGAATGGCGCAGGTTGCCGCCATACTGACGTCCAGGTTATAGCACCCGGCCTTCAGGTGGTCGGCCCGCTCCTGCGGGTCTGACGGAATGGGCGCCTGCTCAGGTACAGGATCTCCCAGGCGCATGCGATCAAACAGGTCAATATACTCGCGAAACGCTTCTGTCATGGATGCCGGACTGGACGATTCAGTTGTATCCTGGACACGATGTTTCCCGGAGGCCGGATATTCAGGCACTGAATCCTGCCGGGCAAGCCGTTCCAGTGGAAACGGCCCCAGGTGCATTGCCCGTTTTTTGTGAGAAAAAAGCCGCATTGTCAGTTGTATTGGGGTGATATTTGGGGTCAGAGCAAATGCTCTGACCCCAAATTTCGATATTACCTTTTTTGCAGTCCCAGTTCGCTCAGGTGCTCATGGACGAAATCGATCCGGTCGTTACCCCAGAATATCTGGTCGTCTATAACAAAAGTCGGCACGCCGATGACGCCGTTCTCCTGTGCCTCGTTCCAGTTGTCATCCAGTACTTTCTGTCTGTCAGGATCGTTCAGTACCGCCGTAAATTCATCGGGGTCGAGCCCGGCCTGCCGGGCTATGTCGACCAGGGTTTCGGTCTGCCCGATATCCACGCCCCGGCCCCACTCGGCATCCACTACCCCGGTAACGTATTCCCGCAAACAGCCTTTTTCTTCGGCCAGCAGGGAACCTATGCCCGCCGGTGTAGGGTCGGTGGTGATGGGAGGAGGAATACAGGGAATGTTCATGCGTTTCGCCCAGCGGGCCACGTCCTGCCGGGTAATGGGTATTTTGACCTTGGCCCGGTCCGGCGCCGAGCGCCCGTTCCACCCTGCCAGGGGTTTCCAGATGAAATTGACATGGTAATCATCCACCAGGCTGAACATCGTCTTGCTGGCGAGATAACAGTAGGGACTGCGGAAATTGAAGAAAAACTTCAGATCGACGGTCTCAGTCATTGGAACCCCACACCCCGGGATAACCGGGGACAGATTTAAATCTGTCCCCGGTAAACTCTATGCTATCTGCCGCTCTTGCGCAGGTTCTGCACCGTGAACATCTGCGGCGGGTTCAGGGTCGGGTCAAGCTGGCCCTTGAACTGGCCGGTGGTGCAGTGCTGGGCCTGCACGTCGTACATCATGAAGCAGTTATCGATGGCGACACCGGAGCCCTTGTTGCCGGGCAAGTGCCGGTCCGGGTAGGCCTGGCAGATGGAGAATGATTTCCACAGGTCGCCCTTGCGGTCGAATTCCGCCTGGCGCGGAATGGTGTACGTCTGTGCATCGATATACATCACGCGCCGGCTTAACGGGTGGTTCGGATCCTTGGGAGTACCGTGCAGTTCATAGACCTTGCGCAGTTCCCAGGTGGTCTTCGGGAAACAGCCGTCCACGTCAACGAACTGGTAACCATCGGGTTCCGGCGGCATATCGGTGGCCAGTTCCAGTTCGTCATGGTTATGGAACGGCAGAAAACCGTTCTTGGTGCCGATATACTCCCAGTTGTAGTCGGATACGCGGTTGTTGTAGCCTTCAAAGTCCTCGATCATGATATCCGTGCCCAGGAAGGAATCCGTCGTCTGCCCCGTAGCCAGGCGGCGCACACGCCGCTGGAAGCCCAGGTACAGCCAGGCATCATCACGTTTCAGGTCGTTCTTGTAGCGGTGGATAAGAAGCTGGGTGTTGGCGATGTCGAACGGTTCCAGCGCCCTGACGTAAACGGAACGGAACAACTGGGCCGGGTTATCTGTGAACTCGGGGACCGGATCCTGGTTAACCCGGTGTTTCCAGTTGAGGAAATGAAAGCTCCACTTGATGGTGCGCTCCAGTTTACCCGTCTTGGCGTTCCTGAATTTCCAGTAAAACGGAGAGATGGCCGCGTTGTCACCCCAGTTATAGCCGTACTGGTAGTTCCAGGCCATCTTCAGACCCGCCTGGGGATCGTTGGGATCCGGTTCGGCCGGAAAGGCGCGCCCGGCAATAAAATTATCCACCAGGCCGTCAGCGCTGAGGCTGGGCGGGTTGTTTACGGCTTCCATCGTCGCGTTGATATAGCCCGGGTGCAGTTCCAGGGATTCCGTCACCTTGGTCTGCAACGCAGTCTGGCCGTTTATGATGTGGTCATACAGGGCCGGATCGAGAATATCCTTGAACTGCTCCACGTTGCCCTGGTCAATCACCATGCCGGGCGTGTATCCCGGAAATTCCGGCGTCCAGTTTTCGTAAGTGTAAAACGAATTTCTTACGTCATCTTCGGTGAAATCAGCCGACGCCGCCAGACTCAGGGCGAACAGCGGCAGAACGGCGAGATACTTTACATACTTAATCATGGTTATTAAGCCTCCTTCCTGTAAATATTATTAGAAGCGATAGCGTATCAATATCTGAAACTCGTCTTCGTGTTGCGCCATGCCGATGGGGCCGGAAAAGAAGCGGCCCAGCGGTTCGTAGCCCCTGTGACTTCCACAACTGGAACCTATGACATAGGGCGTGGTGCAACCTGGTGCGTTGGTAAAGGGCGGAAATGCATTGGCGGTACGAGCGTCATCAGCCATCCGCGGACCGGTGCCCAGCTTGATATTGGCGCCGATGATCAGGCGCAGGTGATCGCTGATCAGGTAGTCCAGCCCAGGCCCGAGCACGGTAGCGTTTGCCCTGAAGTCATGGCCTATGATCAGGCGCGGCAGAATACGATCCTGGCGATAAAAACCCTGGATCAGAAAGGTGCCGAGAAAATCGCTCTCCCGGATCTGGTAACCTACCTGGCGTCCGGTTATCGGATGAGAGATTGATTCATGGTCAAGCAGGTGCTGGCCGAAAATCTGTCCCGACAACAGGAAGGTGCGTCTCGGATTCAACCATTTGAAATAGGTAGGCCGGTCCCAGCCGATGACCCAGCGCACCACGTCGGACTCGGAAAACGAGCGTTCTTTCGAGGTGTCGGGAAATTCCTCGCCGCTGGTATGGGCTACCTCCACCCGGAACGCGGACTTGAGCGGGTCGATGTAAAAGTCGCCGGACGCGCCTAACAGGGTGACCCGCGGAAAGTGTATATCAAATGCCGGCACATATTGCCGCTCCCGGAGATGGCCCGGCGTATCCGTGGGATCAATCGGGTTAAAGCCCAACGGGCAGGCGGCAAATGCCGGACTCCACAGACCCGGTGAAGGTGTGGTCGGCGGACAGAATTGCGGGGGGATGAGGTCACCCAGGAACGGGTTGACGCCGGGGATCTCCCCCCTCAACGAGGGAAGTTGCGAATAAAACGTCATGGCGTTAAAGGAGAAGCCCACGCTCCTGAACACGCCTTCCAGCCGCACGCCGCCCTGGTCGAAGTCCCAGCCCGGCAAATGGACATCACGGATGCCGACGACGTGACGCGGGAAATCCGTCGCCAGGTTGCCGTCCGGGGCAAGGCCGCCGGCAAAGTTGTTGATGGTGCAACCGTTGTCCCAGCAGTTCTTGAGGGCCCGGAACAGGTCGCCGGCCAGCAGGATGTTGTAGGGCTGGCCGCCCTGGCCCAGTACATTCGGGCGGAACTTCTCGAAGTTCCAGATCACCTGGAAGTTAAGGTCATCGAAAGCGCCCACCGCGCCGGCGCGATACTCGGCGGAGAATATCCCCACGGGAATACGGCTGTCCTCGAACTCCTCGTAGATACTCTGGATGGAAAAGTCGATGGGGTTGACCTGGTCCAGCACCCGGAACAGGTCGGTGCGGCCCCAGACCACCTGCTGGCGGCCGATACGGAAGTTGATCTCGTCGCCGTTGTTGACCGGCATGGTGGCGTCAATGTAAATCTCGCGCAGCCAGCCGTGGTCGTCGGTGAACTCGGGGAAGCGCAGGTCGTCCAGGGTCGCGTCCATGTAACCGGGGATGCAACCGCGGGAATCCACGTTGCAGGGCCGGGTCGGGGTAAAGAGCTCCAGGCCGCCGCCGAACGAACCGTCATTGTTGGTGGAGGCCAGTTCGCTGCCCACCCGCTTCAAACCTTCATTGGGATTGACTGTCGTATCGAAACCGAATCCCCCGCCACCGGGCAGCGCCGGTACTCCGGCAGATACCGGTGAGGCGCCCCAGGGGGCATCCACGGTAGTGCCGCCCAATGCGTAGGTCACATTGACCACGTGCGGCACGTCATCAGGGCCTATGGCCACGGGTAAATAGACACCGGAACCGGAACTGGTAGTTGCGACCGGACCTCCCGAGCGCTTGCCGAATGTATCATCGTTCAGGTCATACACGCCATCGTAGGTGGCCCGCAGGGTTCCGTGAAAGGATATCTCGGAAAACAGGCCGGTGGGCTTGAAAATCTTGGACCACTCGACCTGGCCCCGCACCCGTTCCTTGGTAATACCGTAGTCATCGCGGTGATGATAGGTGTTATCGAGAAAACCGTGAATCGTCAAGGTGCCGTCTTTGGAATTCCATGCGGACACCGTCAGTGGTGTGATGACAAGGGCACATGTGATTGCGCTTGCTAACAGGGTAAGGCTGAACCTGCGGATATTCATCATTTATCCCCCTACGCTCTATGGACTGGGTTAGTAATTATTTGAAAATATCGATATTTTTGCATTATAGCTTCTTTATTGCTCAATACTATCAGTATTTGATTTATTTTTGGAGGTTGTTTCCTGTCAAACCAGGTCTTCAATCTCGTCAATCGTCGAACCGGCGCCTTTTTCCCAGCGCTCTTCCGCTGCCTGCATAATGAATTTCGGCTTGAAGATGTTCACCCACGCCGGCACCAGGAACATGGCGGACGCCATGTTCATGACCAGCATGATGATCAAAAGGCGCGCGGCATCGGCCTGGAAACGCAATTCGGAGATAAACACCCACATGATGATACCCCCCACCAGCGTCGTGGCGGTCAGGGCGATGGCGACGCCCGTTGTCGTGACCGCGCGCCGGATGGCGTCCTGCACGTTATCCGCCACGTGCATCTCCTCCTTGATGCGGTCCATCATGTAAATCGCGTAATCCACCCCCAGTCCGATACCGACCGCAATCATCGGCACGGTATTGACATTCAGTCCCATGTTCAACAATCCCATACAGGCATAGGTCAGGGTGGTGGCGAAGGTCATGGAGACCAGCATCATGAAACCGGAGTGGAACGAACCGTAGAACCACAGGGTAAAGGCCAGGATCAGGATCAACACCGCCGGCACCACGATCACGTTGGTTTCAAAAGCTTCCTCATTGATGGCCGCGGTCACGCCGACGGGACCGCCGGCGAGGTCGATATGCAAACCTTCAACCTGCTTGCCGGTGGTGTCTATCCATTCCTTGGCCATGTGGATGGCGCGCCGGATGGTCTCGCCGGTATGGTCCTTGTAATAGAACACCATATTGGCAAGCCGGTCATCGGTGTCGATATATTCCTGCAACGCGCCCTGGGTCGGCGCCGACATCATGAACATGAACAGCAGTCCGCCGATATTCTGGTCGATGGAGGGGATCACCGACCAGCGCGGGTCGTTGTTACGGGTCATCTGGTTCACCTGCATCAGCAGGTTGTTCACTCCCTTGACCCCGCCCAGCTTCGGGTCCAGCATCATGTGGTTCTGGAAATCGGTCAGGGCCTTCATGATCTCCGGTTTCTTCAACCCGCCGTTCTCGTCGGCGCGGGCGATGATAAACAGTTCCTCGGCCCCCGGGAAGCGGTCGTTTATCGCCGTTGACGAAATATTGAAATCATGGTCGTGGTAGAGCAACGGCGAACCCGGTTCAGGCTCACCGATCTGTACCCAGGAACTGAAATACGTGGCGCAAAGAGCAATGATCAGGCAGGTGACCAGCACGGCTTTTGAGCGTCCGTGCGTCCCCACAACCCGGGCGAATTTGGGGAACACGGCGCGCGCCATGGTATGCTTCACGGCCACGTCTTTCGGCCTGGGCAATTCAGCCAGCAACATGGGAATCACTATCAAGACCGTGACCACCATGCAAACTGCCCAGAACGATGCGTATATCGCCATCTTGTCGTTGATGGGCACGGAACCCAGGCCGATGAGGTACAGCGCGGAGGCGTCCGCGACGATGGCCAGCGCGCCGGGCCTGAACAAGGCGTTGAAGGTGTTCCGGGCCGCCGGCACCTTCTCACCGGTGCGCGACAACTCGAGAAAATAACGTTCCATTTTCTGGATGCCGTGGGACATGGCCCGGGCCGAGATGAGAAACGGCACCACCAGCATCAACGGGTCCAGGTTATAACCGAACACCCCCATGAAGCCCACTCCCCAGATACTGGTCAGGATCATGCCCAGCAAGGGCAACAGGATGCCGTACAAGCGGCGTGAGTAGAAGACCAGGATCGCCAGGACGATCAGTATCGTATAGAAGAATATGAGCAGGATATCGCCGCTGTAGGAATCCACCCAGCCCACCAGCACCGGATGACCGGTCGCATGGATCTTCACGCCGGGTACGGTTTCCTCGGCCCGTATCGCCTGTATCTCCTCAAACACCTTGCCGTAATCAAGCTGACCTTCATTCAGGGTGCCCTTGATCAGGGCTGATTTCATGTCTGGTGAGACCAGAAGTCCGTATACATTGGTGCTCGCGACCACGTCCCGCTGGATCTGCGCCAGTTGTTCTTGCGTATATTTATCGTGATGCGGGTCGTAATAGTTCTGCGAGCGTATTGTCCCATCCGGAGTCAGAAAGATCTTGCGGGTGTTGCGGTGGGTCAGGCTGCTCACCAGGTTGTGGTTGATGTTGGACACGCTGTCCAGCTTCTGGGTGATGCGGTGGATACGGTCCAGGGAATCATCCGTGAAAATCGTGCCCTCCTCCACTTCCATGGCCATGACGATGATATTGGCGCCGCCGAAGGTATCGCGGATGCTGTTATGCAGTTGTATATACGGGTGTTCCTGGGGCAGCAGGTCGGCAAAATCCGACAGCATCCGTACCGCGGGGATATTCCACGCGAACATTGCCGTGATCAAAAAGATCACGGCCAGAACGAATTTTCTGTTATTGAACAGGAAATTACCGAAAGTGGGAAAAATCTGGCTGGTATCTAGTTTCATCATTTGTTATTAACAGACCTGGCGGGTTGGGGCGGTATTTCAGGACCTTTTTTCGTCCGTCAGTTCGTCGATGGAAAAAACGTGTAATACACCACCCGGGCCACTGACAATCAACCTGTGGTCAGGTAATGTTTCTATACCCCGCAGGTACAGGCGGAATGTCTGACCATGGTCGACCGGCGTCCAGCCGGTTCCATTGTAACGGAACAGACTGCCTTCACCGCCGACGACAAATATATTTCCATCGGCGTTCACCATCGTGTACAGGGTCACCAGGCTGCCGGTCGATTGCACCTGCCAGGTCCGTCCGCCGTCCTCCGTGGCCAGGAGAACACCGCCCAGACCGGCGACCCAGCCCTTATCCGGATTTTCAAAATACATGCTCTGGGGATAAAACTCATCAGGCATGGGGGCCATGAGTTCCCAGTTGGCGCCGCCGTCCGTGGTTTTCATCAATGTGCCGAATTCGCCGGCGATATAGGCGGTCTGCTCGCCAAAAAACTGGATGTCCGTGTATATAACATCCTCATCCTGGGAAGACACGGTCCAGTTCGCGCCGCCGTCCCGGCTTACAGATATGGTGGAAAAACTACCGACTACCCATAACACACCGGCAGGGTCGCACTGGATAGCCTGGGGCGCTTCCTCGGTCGGGAGTTCGCTTCTGCTCCAGGTCGTGCCGCGGTCCGTGGAGAGCCATACTTCACCCTCAAAGGCCAGGGCGGCAAACAGGCCGTCAGCGCAACTGGTGATATCCAGGAATGACGGCCAGGAAGAAATTTCATGGCGCTGCCAGGTCGCCCCGCCATCCTGTGATGCAAGGATAAGCCCGGCAGATCCGACTGCAACAATAGTCTGCTGAAAAGCGCTGACCTCCTGGATATTATCCGTCCTGCGTATTGGCGACTGCTCGGTTTCCTGCACTTCGTCCAGTACCAGCGGCGACTCACAGCCGGAGGACAGAAGGCAGACTACAGCCAACAGGCAGAAGTTTGCAATCCTGGTCGTATGTATGATTACGTTATTAAGCACTGTCTCCCCTTTATAATCAGATGGGGACGGATTTAAATCCGTCCCCTTATCCTGAACGATTTCAGACCATCCGAAAGCTGACCTTTCCCAGATCCTGAAAACGTACATTAATCGTGTCGCCTTTGTCCACAGCCACCGCCGCCGTAATTCCCCCGGTCATGATGAATGTCCCGGCAGGGATCACTTCGGAGCGCGCCGCCAGCATGTTTGCCAGCATAGCCACACTGGTTGCAGGGTGACCCAGCACCGCCGCCCCCGCTCCGGTCTCGACCACTACTCCATTCTTTTCCATAACGACCCCCAGGGTCGGCAGGTCCACGGCATCCACCCCCCGCATCACGCTGCCGCCGACAAAACCCGCAGCCGACGTATTATCGGCAATGACGCTCTTCAGGTCAAAACGGAAGTTCTCATAACGGGAATCGATAATCTCCACTGCCCCGGTGACAAAATCCACGGCTTGCAGTACCTGGCCGATATTGCAGCCGGGTCCGGCCAGTTCCGATTTGGTCATCACAGCCACCTCCGCTTCGATGCGCGGGTGGATAAACGCTGCCGTATCGATCTCCGCGCCGTCGCCATAACTGCCTGCATCCGTCAGGAATCCGTATACCGGTTCGGACACGCCCATCTGGCGCATCTTGGCCTGGGAAGTCAAGCCCATTTTCAGGCCCGCGGTCCTGCCGCCGCGTTCCTCCTTGCGCCGGCGGATCTCATACTGGATGGCATAGGCGTCTTCCCAGTCCATTTCCGGGTGGGCATCGGTGATTTTTGTCACCGGTTGCCTGTTCAGTTCGGCGTTTTCCAGGTACTCCGCCAGTTGCCTGATGGTTCCCTCGTCAAGCGTCATTGCGCACCTCCCTGTGCGCAACCCTGACGGGCGGCCGTGCACAAATTCGCATGGAGCGAATTTGAACAGCGTAGCGTCAGCGAAGCTGGCCCCAAAGGGGCAAAGTACAGGATGTACTTTGTAAATCGTCTGTCCTGACGATTTGTCATTGCGCAACCTTTAGTTCCCGGCGCGCCCGCGCCATGTTCAGTGCAACGTCCTCTATCATGTCTTCCTGGCCGCCGATGGTCTTCATCTTGCCCAGTTCAACCAGGATATCGCCGGATGGGATCCTGTATTTTTCACCGACGCGTTTGGCGTGCAGGAGAAAGGAAGAGTACACGCCCGCATAGCCCATAATCAGTGAATCGCGGTCAACCCGGATCAGTTGATCCATGATGGGTACGACCACATCCTCTGCCACGTTCATCAACTTGAAGACATCAACACCCGTCTTGACGCCCATGCGGTCCAGTACCGCGTTGAACACTTCCAGGGGTGTGTTGCCGGCGCCGGCGCCCAGACCTGCGGCGGAACCGTCGATGCGGTCAGCCCCGGCCTCGATGGCAGCCAGTGAATTGGCGATTCCCATCGCCAGGTTGTGGTGGCCGTGAAAACCGATCTCGGTATCCTTTTCCAGCCCCTCGCGCAGAGTCCCGATGCGCGCGGAAACGTCATCGGGGAGCATATAACCGGCCGAGTCCGTACAGTAAATGCAGTTCGCTCCGTAGGATTCCATCAGTTTGCCCTGTTCCAGCAACTGTTGCGGCTCCACCATGTGCGCCATCATCAGGAAGCCCACCGTGTCCAGTCCAAGCTTGCGCGCAGAACTGATATGTTGTTCGGATACGTCCGCTTCCGTGCAATGGGTAGCCACGCGAATGGTATGCACCCCACAATCCCGGGCCATGTTCAAGTGGTCCACGGTGCCGATACCAGGCAGCAGCAGGGCCGACACTTTTGCATTTTTCATGCGCGGCACCACCGCCTGCAGGTAGTCCTCATCGGTACTGGCAGGAAAACCGTAATTGATCGAGGCGCCGCCCAGTCCGTCGCCATGGGTCACTTCTATCAGGTGAATACCTGCATCATCCAGTGCAGACGCGACGCTTGCCATCTGCTCGGTGGTGATCTGGTGACGCTTGGCGTGCATGCCGTCACGCAGACACATATCGTGCAGTTTGACTGTCTTTCCCGTCAGGTCCATAGTCAGTTACCTCGCTTCACGCGTTTACCGCTGCCTGGCGCAACGTCCCGTTGATCATTTCCTCGGCCAGCATCTCCCCGGTTCGTAATGCCGCGGCGGTCATGATGTCAAGGTTGCCCGCGTATTCCGGCAGGTAGTCACCCAGTCCTTTGACCTCCATGAAGATGGACACGCGCCGCCCGTCAAACACGGGACCGTTTTTCAACCGGTAACCGGGCACGTACTTCTGCACCTCCCCGATCATCTCGTGAACAGAACCGGTAATCGCGGCTTCGTCGGGTGTATCTTCCGTCAGGCAATGGATGGTGTCACGCATAATCATGGGCGGTTCGGCCGGGTTGAGGATGATGATTGCCTTCCCCTGTTTTGCGCCGCCGACACGTTCTATCCCGTTGGCCGTGGTGCGGGTGAACTCGTCGATGTTTTTACGGGTGCCGGGCCCGGCGGATTTTGACGCCACCGTTGCCACGATCTCCGCGTACTTCACCGGCTGGACCCTGCTCACTGCGGCCACCAGGGGGATCGTGGCCTGGCCGCCGCAACTGACCATGTTCACGTTGGTCTCCTGCCTGCCTATGTGCTCCTGCAGGTTGACGGGAGGCACACAGTAAGGCCCTATAGCCGCCGGTGTCAGGTCGACCACCAGCACGCCGCGCTGCTCAAGTTTCCTGGAGTTTTCCGGATGAACATAGGCGGAAGTCGCATCAAAGGCGATCTTGACATCGTCTGTTTCGATATGGTCAAGCAGCGCATCGACGCCTGCATGGGTGGTTTTCAACCCGCTCTCCCTCGCCTTTGCCAGGCCGTCGGAGTCCGGGTCAATCCCTACCATCCATACCGGGTTAACCCAGTCACTGCGCAACGCCTTCATCATCAGGTCCGTTCCGATGTTCCCGGAACCGACCAGGGCAGCATTCACTTTCATATCAATAGCCTCGAGTTTAACGGGACGGAGTTAAAATCCGTCCCCGGAGATTGAACCAATCATGTAAACCGGACCGCAGCATTACCAATCCCCCCTATGGACAGACCCATGGAGTCGCCAGGCACCACCGGGTGCAGCGGGACCAGGGAACCCGACAGGATCACTTCACCGGCTTCCAGCTTGATGCCGTATTCACCCAGGGTATTCGCCAGCCAGGCAACGCAGTTCACCGGCGAACCAAGCGCCGCGGCGCCGGCGCCGGTGGCGATGACCTCACCGTTCTTCGTATGCACCATGCCGCACGTGACCAGGTCGACCTTACGCGGGTCAACGGCCCTGTCACCCAGCACGAACGATCCGCACGAGGCATTATCCGCAATCGTGTCCTGGATCTTTATCTTCCAGTCGCGGATGCGGGAATCGACTATCTCGAAACAGGGCATCACGGCTTCGGTGGCGCGCAGGACTTCGGCATTGGTTACTCCCGGCCCATCCAGGTCATGCTTGAGGATGAATGCGATTTCGCCCTCCGCCCTGGGCTGGATCATTTCCGAACTGATGGGTATTTCATCTCCGTTGTTGTACACCATGCGGTCCGTCAGGTAACCGAAGTCCGGCTGGTTCACCTGCAGCATATTCATCACGGCCTTGCTGGTGACACCGATCTTTTTGCCGATGATCTTCTCGCCATCATGCAGGCGCCGCTGCAACAATTGCAGCGAGATGCGATAGGCATCCTCGATGGTAATACCCGGCTCCTGGTCCGTCAGGGGATCGATAGTCCGGCGTTCCCTCAGGCATTCGTAA
Organism: Gammaproteobacteria bacterium; assembly: GCA_965207165.1. Classification (GTDB taxonomy): domain Bacteria; phylum Pseudomonadota; class Gammaproteobacteria; order Eutrophobiales; family Eutrophobiaceae; genus JAAXHV01. The sequence goes on from OZ242265.1 coordinate 1,760,816, forward strand.
AGCGTATTGCCGCAGGACAGTATTCTCTCTTCAGTCAAGCTCATAACTTCAGGCACACGTTGCGCATTTCCGTGTAAAACTCAAGCGAGTGTACACCACCTTCCCGGCCTATGCCCGATTGTTTGGAACCGCCGAACGGCGTCCTCAGGTCCCGCAGGAACCAGCAGTTGACCCAGGTAATACCCACTTCAATGGCGGCGGCAACCCTGTGTGCGCGCGCCGCGTCCCCGGTCCAGATGGCCGTTGCCAGCCCGTAGGGCGTATCGTTGGCCATGCTGACGACCTCGGCTTCCTCGTCAAAAGGCTGAATATGGCAGCAGGGACCGAATATCTCTTCCCGGTTAACCGGCGAGGTCTCGGGCAGGCCGGTCCAGATAGTCGGATCCACCCAGAAACCGCCTCCAAGCTCTTCGGGCACCTGCGGGATAGCGCCGCCGGTAACAATTTGCGCGCCCTCTTCCCTGGCCTTTTCATAATAGGAAAGCACTTTTTCCCGCTGCTGCCGGCTGATCATGGGTCCCAGCGTCGTCGTCGCGAGTTCGGGCCTGCCCTGCGCCAGGTTCTCCGCCCCAAGTTTGAGCCGGTCCACGAATTCGGCAAATATCGGACGCTCGACATAAACCCGTTCCGTCCCCAGGCAGACCTGGCCGCAATTTGCGAATGCCGAACGCATGGTTCCTTCTATCGCCTTGTCCATATCGCAGTCGGCAAAGACCACACCCGCGTTCTTGCCGCCCAGTTCGAACGAAACGTCACGCAGGCCGACTGCCGCGGCCTTCATGATTTCGGTTCCCGTTACCGTCTCGCCGGTAAACGTGATGGCATCCACGCCGGGATGTTGCGTCAGAAACTGGCCGGCGGAATCGGGCCCGAATCCATGCACAACGTTATATACCCCCGCAGGGATACCCACCGAGTTCATCACCTCGCCCAGCAGGGTCGCGGTAGCCGGGGTTTCCTCGGAGGGCTTGACTACCACGGCATTGCCGCAGGCCAGCGCCGGTCCCACCTTCCAGGTCATCAGCAGCAGGGGTAAATTCCAGGGACAGATGACGCCGACAACGCCCTTGGGCATGCGCACGGCGTAATTCAGCGCGCCGGCGCCATCCGGGGTATCCATCATGAAGGATTCCGCAGGAACATTCTTGATGACATCGGCAAAGATTTTGAAATTGGCTGCGCCCCGCGGGATATCGACGTGCCGTGCCAGCGACCAGGGTTTGCCGGTGTCCAGGCATTCCGCTTCAAGAAAATCGTCAAACCGGGCGTTGATACCGTCGGCAAGGTCGTACAACAATGCAACCCGCTGCTGTACGGTCATCGAACCCCAGGGACCGGTGAGGGCGTCGCGAGCCGCATTGACAGCCGCATCCACCTCTTCCCTGCCCGCCTCATGGACCTGTGCATAGGCCCCACCCGTTACCGGGTTGAGCGTATCAAACAACCGGCCGCCGGCAGACCCGGTAAATTCACCGTTGATAAAATGACAGAACGGCGCGCCCGAAACCACCTGTTCAACTTTTGCATGCATAATCTTCTAACCCCGCTTACTCAGACCCCAAACTCTGCAACGCATACTCCGCAATCTCCTCATCCTGCTTCTCCGTCGCCCCTGAAACGCCAACAGCCCCGATACGGCGCCCGCCAACCTCAATGGGGACACCTCCGCCACAGGTCATCAACCGGTCCACGGACGGCAGGCCGGTTCTACACGGAATCGACAAGGTTTCAATTACATCTCCCCATTTCGACGTAGGCATTCCGAAGCTCATGGCCGTATAAGCCTTGCTGATGGCGACGTCGACGGAATGGAACGCCGAACCCGGCATGCGCAGAAACGCAGCCAGGTGTCCGCCGCTGTCCACAACCGCAACATTCACCTTCACGTTCAATTCTACGGCGCGCCCGACAGCGGCCTGAACCAGCGCGTTGGCTGCCTCCCAATGTATGTTGCCCTGTTCCACTATTGTCTTCATAGTTACCCCGTGCCCAGGTATTCCTGAATTTTACGCCAAGGTTGTTCACCCTTGCTGTTCAGTTGCGCCAGCTTTTCCACAGAAAAATCGGCTGCGACCCCGGTTTGATACGACGGCCGGTCCATACAGCGCTCGTACCAGGACGCAACATTTTTGCGGGACCGGTACCAGTCAGTCCAGCCGAACTGGTACAGGGTTTGAAAATAAGGCGCCATGGCCGCGTCAGCCAGGGAGAACCGATCGCCGGCCAGCCAGTCCTGTTCCTCCAGCAAGCGTTCCATATCGGCAATGGTCTTTTCATAGGTAGCGACGGCATCCTTGATATCGGGCGCGTCATAACCCTGTTTCAACAACCGCCGCTGCCGTTCGCGCCGGGGTTTTTCCACGACCCGGTCGATAATGGCATCCATCTCCGCTGCCGACAGTTGTTTCAGTTTGTCCGCCATCAGCAGCGGCCATTGCAGAGCGCCGCAACTGGGATGAACCTTGATATCCACGTGTTTCATCCAGAAACGCATGCGCGCCCGTTGGACGGGGTCGTCCGGCCGCAGTTCCGGACCCGGAAATTTATCCTCCAGGTACTCACAGATAATGGATGATTCGATGACAGGCTGTCCGTCATCGACCAGGGTAGGCACCACACCCAGGGGATTCAGCTTGAGATATTCAGGAGAGAGATTTTCCTTTTCCGCAAGTTCCACGTGGCGCTTGCGCCAGTCCAGCTGTTTCTCCGTCAGGACAATACGCACCTTCTGGGCACAGGGAGACATGGGATGAGTATATAATTCCAGCATAGCGTTTTCTTATGTCGACAATATTACCGGCGCTGTCGCACACAGGACAAATAGTTAGATCGCAACCGTGTATAAAGGATATAATAATTTTTGTTTGTGGGGCTGAATTATATCGATATTTTTTTCATTTATCGATATTTTTGAAATGACAGTAAACCCGATCACTGGTTTATCCGTAATATCGTTTTAACTTGGGCTGGCTTGGTCAATTTTAACCGTGACTGTCTGTTAACAATGCGGGCTAAAACACTCGTTGAATCATCATATAACCGGCTACGTTCCGACATCATAGCCGGAAAACTCGCTCCGGGCGCCAAACTCCGCATCGAGGAACTGCGGGATGACTACCGGATCGGGGCAAGCCCCTTGCGGGAGGCGTTGAACCGGCTCGCCGGAGAAGGTTTCGTCACGGTTGAAGAGCAACGCGGCTTCAAGGTCGCGCCGGTTTCTCCGGATGATCTCAAGGACCTCAGCCGCATGCGCATCATGCTGGAATGCGAAGCATTGCGGGAGAGTATCAGCAACGGCGATGACGAATGGGAGGCAAACCTGCTCGCTGCCCACCATCGACTGCAGAAAGCCGAACGGAGCTTCGGCAAGAACCTGGACGAGTGGGAACAACGCAATGAAGAATTTCACGAAGCCCTGGTAGCAGCCTGCACCTCCTCCTGGTTACTACGTCTGCGCCATGTTCTCTACGAACAGCACAAGCGGTACCGGTTCATCGCCATCCTCTCGCACCAGCAGGACCGTGACGTCCACCGGGAACACCGGGAAATTCTGGAGGCAACCCTGGCTCGCGATGTGAAAGCAGCTATTGAGGCTACGGAACGTCACATACAGTTTACGCTGGAAAGCAGTATCCGGGTATTTACCGTACTGGATAAAAACAACCGGGAACCGGATGCACCCCTGCAGTTAGTGCAGTAATAACTGATCATTCGTCTTTATTCACAATCCTGAAAACTATTTCGTACAAGCCATGACTACAATAAAATCCTGCCTGTTTCACCTGTTTGTTCTTATCACCCTGGTACCGTGGGCCATCGCTGCACAGGAGAGAAGGCCGCTTCTCGAAGAGATCATCGTCACTGCGGAAAAACGTTCCGAAAGCCTGCAGGACCTGTCCCAGGCGGTCACCGCGCTGTCCGGAGCAGATATTGATAACCGGAACCTTACCAGCTTTGTAGACCTGAGCAGCATCGCCCCCGGCGTGACCGTCGCAAAGAACGAAGGTTTCAAGACCGTCATCGCCATCCGCGGGGTGGGTAACGAAGCCAACCAGAACGCTATCGCCAACCCGTCGGTGTCCTACCACCTGGACGGCATTTACGTGGCCTCGCCTTTTGCCCTGCACACGGATTTCCTGGACCTCGAACGTATCGAGGTGTTGCGCGGTCCCCAGGGTACCCTGTTCGGCCAGAACTCCACGGGCGGCGCCATTAACGTGATAACCCAGGCGCCCGACACCGAAGAATTTTCCGGCAAGGCCGACATCACCGTGGGCAACTACAGCCTGATCAGGGCGCGAGGTTCGGTAAACGTTCCGGTAAGCGATACGGTGGCCCTGCGCGCCTCCATCGCGTCACACAACCACGACGGCTTCAGCAGGAATATCGTCGTGGACCAGGGACTGGACCAGGCAGACAGCATCTCCGCCCGCGCCCGGCTGCTCTGGGCGCCCATGGAGAACCTGCGCTTTAACTTCACCGCCCAGTATTACGATGAAAACACGAATGGCGCGGCGCAAAAAGGCATCCTGGACTCCACCCCAAATCCGCGCCGGCTGACCCAGGATTGGCACAGCAGTTATGAACTGGAAAGCCAGTTGTACAGCCTGGTTGCCGAATGGGATTTAGCGGCTTTCACGGTGCGCTCGCTGACCAGTTACCAGGATGACGATATCGCCATAGTACGGGATAACGACCGCCATGATTTCGTGAACCTGATCAACCAGGGCATCTTCCTGCTGCCCTCGATTTTCGACCCGGAGACCAATCGGCAGAAGACCTTCACCCAGGAACTCAACCTGATATCCGCAGAGCCCCTGTTCGGCCGGCTGGACTGGGTGGCCGGGGTCTTCTATCTCGATACCGAGGTGGACATCCTTATTCGTGAATACATTGACTTCAATGTCGACGGCACCTACGGACCCGGCACCGTGACAGTGGAGGAAGTGCTGAACTTCGGGGGGGAAGTCGGCTTTATCTCCGATTCCAAACCTGAGCGGGATTCAGTCTCCGTGTACGGCCAGGGAACTTTTCACCTGACCGACCGCATGCGCCTGATCGCCGGCCTGCGCTATACGGATGACGAGGTCTATTCCGAAGTAACCAATTTCTTCGGCCGCGGCGGTACCGCGGTCCTCGAAGTACAAAGTGAGAAACTTACCGGCCGTGGCGTGGTCGAATTCGACATGAATGATGACACCATGGTATATGCCTCCTACACCCGCGGCTTCAAACCCGGCGGCAGCAACCTGACCTACGGCCGCGAGGATATCATCGCCCCCATCGTGGTGCTGCCGACTTTCAAGGATGAAACGGTTGATGCCTGGGAGTTGGGCATCAAAACGGATTTCGCCGACAACCGGGTGCGCCTGAACGCCGCCGCCTTCTACTACGAATACAAGAACCTGCAATACCAGGCTACGGACCCCGAGCTGTTTGAGGGCGGTGTCGGCAACCTGCCGGAATCCGAGATTTACGGTGCGGAACTGGAACTGCTGGCTTTCATTACCGACAGGTTTACCCTGGATGCCCGCCTGTCCTGGCTGGAGACGGAGATCTCCGAGTCGCACCTGGCGCTGGATAACGTGCAGTCGGACGAGGCAACGAATGCGCTGCTGCCCCAATGCAACTTCAACATTTTCTGTGACGACATACAGCGGGCGCGCGCCGAGGCGGTCACGGACGTGAAGGGTAATGAACTGGCCAAGACGCCCAATTTCACCGCAGACGTCATGCTGCGTTACTCAGGCAGACTGGGCAGCCTGGCTGATATCGAAGGCAGCGTACAGTATATTTACCGCGACGGCTTCCAGCATCGCATCTTCAACAACCCGCAGACCGACGATGTGCCCAGCTATGACATCGTTAACCTGATGCTGACAATCAGGCCCGATGCCTGGCCCTGGTACATCGACCTGATGGGGATGAACCTGGCTGACGAAGACGGCATCAATGCCCGTTTTACCGACGTTTTCGGCGTGGGCGCCACCGGTGATGAACTGATTGCGCCGAGGCAGTACATGGTGCGTTTCGGCATGGAATTCTGATCGTGCCCGGTAGAGTATCACTGTCAAAAAACCTTTCCCTGCAGCACTCGGTCAGTGTTGCCCATAAGGCCCTTGAGAAGGGCGGATCAGTCAAGCTGGACAGGAAAGGCGCCCTGGAAGTGACAGGCGGCACCTTTCTTGGAAGGATAGTACGTTATTTCAGGAGCCGTATCTTCCCGGACAAGATCAGACAACAGAATCATGCTGTCATTGCCGCCTTGAATGAGACGATAAACAAAGAATTCGGAACCGGCCACCGGTTAAAAATTCAAACCGTTTTAAACAATGCTGAATCCAACCGGCATTTTTTAAGGTCCTTTATCAATACTGTCAGCGAGATCCGCGCCGGCGCTGAATACAAACCTGCAAAGAGCACTGCGGGAGAAGTTCGAAACGCCCGGAGGCTCGGCTTTGCCGCTAATGTCACTGCGAAAAAATCGAAACAGGCGCAACCGGCAGCATCCGCAGGCGAGACCCTGACTGCCAGGGCACAGTTGTTCTGGTACAACCGGACTATGAATGATTTATATATCCGCTTTCCGAAACTCCGTAACCTGCCTGCCATAACAACATTGAAACTGGATACGAAGCCCACAGTGAAGGATGCCGTAGCAGCCTATGAGCCACGTACCCGTTCCATGGAACTTGCTTCTCAAGAGTAAAACCACCGTTTTTTGCGTTCCATTCCTTTCCCTTGTATTCCATAACTATTTGATATTATTACAAATGTGTTGTTGACGGTTATTTTTCCTTCCTGTATAGTTCCGTGTGTATCGTTGGATCAATCGTTGGATCAGGAGAAAATACCATGCAACAATTTACTGACGCAAAAGCCCGAAGATTAAGCGCCCCCGGCTTTCACACCGTGGATACGACACTGTATCTGAGAATCACTGACAGGGGCAAATACTGGGTACAGCGAATCACGATTAGAGGCAAGCGCCACGATCTGGGTCTGGGTGCGTTTCCCGTCGTGAGTGTGGACGAGGCCCGGGAGACGGCGTTTCACAACCGGCGGCTGGTCCGCGCCGGCGGGGATCCGCTGACAGAAAAGCGCAAGGCGATGAAACCGACCTTTGAAGCGGCGGCAATGGCGTCTCTGGACAGCCTGCGGCCGACATGGCGCAGTGGCAAGACTGAAAAGGACTGGCTGCGCTGCATGGACACGTATGTCCTCCCGCATATCGGGCATAAGCGGATAGACCTGATAGACCGGACGGACATTCTTGATATTCTGGTTCCTGTGTGGAACAAAAAAAACGCAACGGCGCTCCGGTTAAGAGGCTGGATCAAGGCCGTTTTTTCCTGGGCGCAGGCATTCGGCCATATCGAGACCAACCTGGCCGGCGACGCCATCAGTGCGGCGCTGCCAAAGCAGGCCGGTAAAACCAGGCATCACAGGGCATTGCACCATGCCGAGGTCAGGGACGCGTTGAATCAGACCGACAAGGCGCAGGCCTGTGACGCTGCGAAACTGTGCCTGCGGTTTATCGCATTAACGGCTGCCCGGAGCGTTGAGGCACGGGCCGCACGCTGGAGTGAGATTGACCTTGAAGCTAAAACCTGGTCCATACCGGCGGAGCGCATGAAAACGAACCGGGAGCATAGAGTGCCCTTATCAGACCAGTCGATAGACGTACTGGAAAAGGCCAAAGTGCTGCGGGACAAGTCAGATATTATTTTCGCGTCACCCATGAAACACGGTAGGCCGCTAACCAATGCAACGATGATGGTGTTTCTGCAGAGGGCGGGGCTGGCTGACCGGGCAACGGTGCACGGCCTGAGATCGTCATTCCGTGACTGGTGCGCCGAAAGCGGTAAAGATCGGCAACTGGCGGAAATGGCCCTGGCGCACGTGGTGCCGGGTGTTGAAGGCAGTTACTTCAGATCGGACCTGTACGCACGGCGTGAGCGCCTTATGCAGCAGTGGGGGGATTATATCACCGGTGTGGGTCCGGCGAAGGTGGTGAGGTTGAATTCGGGTAGAAACCCTTAACGGGAAGACTTGATAACAGGCGGCACCTGCGAATAATTTGAGATAATCCAATATGAAGAGCAAGTACGATCCTCTTTGCTACTACCTGTTGAGTGTAGATACAGACACGGTAACGCTGACTTTTTCCGAGATTGAGGCAATCATCGGGGACAATTTGCCGCCAAGCGCATTTACCTGGCGGGAGTGGTGGGCTAACGACGTCACGCACAGCCAGGCAATGAGCGGCTGGCTGGCCGCTGACTGGCATTCTGTGCTGATTGATTTATCCGGTAAGTCAGTTACATTCAGACGCATGGGCAGGCCGCGCAGATGATATGCCGAATCCGCCCGGCGGTGGTATGCCTGGCGCTGGCCGAATGGTTCAGTGGCGAGCTTCAGCCGGGCAGTCTGCAGAAAAGCTGAGACCCCCCCGATTCGGCTCTAACCGTCCATTTCGGCCTGTCCTGGTGACATCCGACCGCCGTAGAGGCGTTGTAAGCGATTTATCGGAGCGACCCTAAGGCTTGGTATGGCCTGAATACGGCGGATACAAGCCTGGCGACGACGAGACCTGGGGCGCAACGCAGCACGTCAACGCCGGTGCGTGGCTTGGCTTTGTGGTCTGCGTCGTTCTCCAGGTATGCAACAGCCGCGGCCCCGGCGGCGCCACCACCGTAAAACCCGGTCATCAGGAAAAACCGGATTCCCTGACCCCCGCTCAATGTCGGGGAGACGGCGCAGCAGCTCAAGCTCCCCCGACCATTGCTGGCGGTTTGCGCCGCGGCAATGTGTGCCGCCCGGCGCCCGCAGCAACCCGGCATCGTATCCAATTGCCGAGGGGCAGACTGCGGCACGCGCCAGGAATGTCCACCGGGATTGGGTATTTCACTGACTTCTGCCGCCCATTTCATCATGAAGGCTGCCACCTATTATACGGCAATGCTGCCACCTGCGTCTTCCAGCGAAGATGAACACTGATTCCAGCCGAACGTGAACACCCATTCCAGCCGGCATTGAGACGATGGCGGTCATCGAGTGCGCAACGGGGGGGTGTTTGTCATCAACGAGGCGGAGGTTGCCGGCATCGGGCCGTGTTGCCAGGGGTTGACCTGTGTGCCCTGGTTGTTGATTGGGCCGGGTTGTACAGGATGAACCAGGCCAAACGCGCCAGCCGGATCCGGCTCATGCGGGAGCAGACAAGCCGCTTGGGCGGGTGGACGGCCAGAGACCAATACCAGCTCACCGAATGACCCGCTTTATCCTTCAATGAGTCGCCGGACATCCAACCGGATGGTTCCGCCAGGGACGAAAGAGCACACAGTCGTTAACTGTCAAACACACAGGGGCGAGACTACTCCTGTATACAAAACGGCGGTTTGATACAGGAGTCTCGCAAGAGGGGGACACCCCCCCTTGACCCCCCCCGTTTGCAACGGAGCACGATGATACTTCGAACATCATGCCGAAACGTAAAGCAGCACAACCGGAGCCGTACAGGGTCACTGCCCTGCGCGTGGATGCGGGTGTCAGGGATCATCCGACATTCCCCTGTGAATGTGACCGGTCGCCGGGACACAGGCCATCCGCGTTGGCCCGCGCCAGCCACTCGGCCCGGGTCTCGTCAGCCACGCGCAGGGTAACCATCCGGCCCGGCGGCGCGTGCTATGTAGCGCGCTCAGCCATTGGCAACTGCCAATGTATCATCAGGCCCCGTTGCCAACGGGGGGGATCAAAGGGGGGGCTCGCCCCCCTTGCAAGCACCCTGTATTCATGCGCAGCATGTAATACAGGGGTATGCTTGCCCCTCCGTGAATAACAGTAATCGATTGTGAACGCGTAGTTCCCTGGCAGCATAATCCGGTGGTCTATCTGATAACATATCACATGCGTATCCGGTCGTTCGATTAGCTGGTGCTTTTCCATCGTTGCCCACCCGGCCAGGCGCTTCGCCCAATACCGCATTCGCTGGGGCCAGCTGGTGCGCTTGGCCTGGTTCATCCTGTACAACCTGACTGAATCAGCAATCAGCGCACCTAGGTCAGCCCCCTCGCAATACGGCCCGATATCCGCAAGGAACGCCTCATGATAGACAAACACAATCCCAGCCAGGCACTCGATAATCGCCATCGTTCAGTGCCAGCTGGAATCAGTGTTCATCTTCGCTGGAATACGCACGCCAGTGGCAGCTTTACCGTGAAACGGGTGGCAGAGTTCAGTGAAATATGCAGTTCAACCTGCCGTGTTGTTATCGCCTGCGGCGGACTGCACTGATACCGCCCACTGTCCGGTGTGTGCGCATGGCGGGCTGTATAACTTGCCATGTAAAACGGATTTTTGTTTTATCCTTATTGTACCCTGTACGTATCATTTGGGCCGATAACTGCACCTGAGAGGGAATATTTTGAGGGAAATCGGGAAAGTGACCCCGTACGTGTTGCGTATTTATGATAGCGGAAATAGTGCTTAAATTTCCTGCAATATTTGTGGGACGGATTGTGTGAAAATTACTCTCCTTATTTTAATAAATGTTATATAAAACAAATAGTTAATTATAAGTCATTGCTCACTTCTCACAAGCTAAAACAGGTATCAAGAATGACTTTGGAAAATGTCAAATCCGGTTACCTGACGCCCAAACAGGATTACGGGGGTATGATTCACCATGAATATGCGCACCATTTGAGTAACCGGATTGTGCCGGAAAAGGTATGGGTTCACAAACTGGTCGATGCATTAAAAGCAGGAGGCATAGCGCACGCTCGCGTTAAATCCAGCTTTGGCGATCCCTTGTTTGACAAGCGCACTGCCGATGCAGTCGCCAGGTCGATTGGCAAGTATGCCGCGACCGATGCGCGTGAATGTGCCGCCGAGATACTGTCCTGGTATATGAACCCGGAATACGGCAAGTCAGTTGCCCCCATGCCCGGTTACCTGGAAAACTGGGTCACGGAGTGCTTCCCCATGTTGAATAAAAACTAATCCATCCCCCTGTTACCGTTCCTATGGTGGAAAATGATAATCGATGACCTGTTAAACGAGTTTGCCCGGACCATAGGACTTGACACTATCGAACCGGACGATGAGCCCTGCATCCTCGAATTCGACGGCAACCCCGTTTCTCTCAGCTATCGCAACAACAGGGAGCGCCTGTTGCTGTACAGCGATGCCGGCTTCCTGGTGCGGCCGGCGCCGGAATTGCTGCTGGGCCTGCTGGAAGCCAATGCCTTGCACCAGGCCGTGGGGGACGGCGCTATCGGCTTGATAATTGATGAGCACCGCGGCGGTTTTGTCGTCGTCTATTCGCAACTACTGGTGACTGCCACGCTGGACCTGGCCACGTTGACCGACGCCATGCGCAATTTCGTGGAACTGCTGGAGGCATGGCAGCAGAATCTCGCGGAGCTTGAGAATTCAGCATCAGATGGCGAAGACAACAGCCCTGGCAGGGGCGATGATTTGATACCGGTCTAGTCCGGCAAACAAGGGGTATGCCCGTCAGGGCATACGGTCAGATGAATGCAAACCTTGCCAGGAAAATCAACGCCAGAAACCACACGCCCATTGAAATCTCGCTGAACCTGCCGCTTGCCAGTTTGACGCTGACGTAAGTAAGAAAACCGACGGCTATACCGTCCGCTATGGAGAAAGTGAGCGGTATCGCCACGATTGTCAGCAACGCCGGAACCAGTTCGGTGGCATCCTCCCAGTCCAGTTCGCGCATCCCGCCCAGCATCAGCATGGCTACGAACAGCAACGCTCCCGATGTGGCGAATTCAGGCACCATCTGCGCCAGCGGAGCAAAGAATACCGCCAGCAGGAACAGGACTCCCACCGTCACCGCGCTCAACCCGGTGCGGCCGCCACTGGCAATGCCCGCTACACTCTCCACGTAGCTGGTTACCGGGGTACAACCGAGACATGCTCCAACCACACTGGATGAGCTGTCAGCCTTCAGCGCCCGGTCCAGGTTACGGATATTGTCCTGGTCGTCAACCAGGCCGGCCCGGTAGGCAACACCCATCAAGGTGCCGGTAGTATCGAACAGGTTGACGAACAGAAAGGCCGCCACCACGCTCACCATACCCACGTCAAGCGCACCGGCAATGTCCAGTTGCAGAAAGGTCGAGGCCATATCCGGCGGTGCGGACACCAGTCCGTGCCAGGATACCAGTCCGGTGAGCATACCGGCGGCCGTTACCGCGAGGATGCCCAACATGATGGCGCCGGGAACCCCCCTCACGCCCAGGCCTGCGATCAGCAGGAACCCGATGCCGGCCAGCAGGGGTTCGGGCTGCGTCAGGTCGCCGAGGCTAAGGATCGTTGCGGGATTGGCAACGACGAGACCGCCGTTCTGCAAACCGATGAAGCCGATGAACAGGCCCACTCCGCAGCCCATGGCAAAGCGCAGGTTCATGGGAATGCTGTTCAGCATCCAGCCGCGCAAACGGGTAACGCTGATGATCACGAATAACACGCCGGAGAGAAAGACCGCGCCCAGGCCGACCTGCCAACTGTAGCCCATGTTCCCCACCACCGTGTAGGTAAAGAATGCGTTCATGCCCATGCCCGGCGCCAGTCCCACCGGCCAGTTCGCATACAGGCCCATGAACAGGCAGGCCAGCGCCGAGGCCAGGCAGGTGGCGACGAAACTGGCGCCCGGGTCCATACCGGCCGCGGCCATCATCTGCGGGTTGACGAAGATAATGTAAGCCATGGTGACGAAGGTGGTAAGCCCCGCCAGCACCTCGGTACGGACCCTGGTGCCGTGTTCCGACAGCCTGAACAGGCGATCCAGGAAAGGGGTAATTGAGTTAGCCATAATGCCAGTTTACAGGGGCCGGGGATTAGGGGCTAGCCCCTGGCCCCTAACCCCCGGGCCCTGCTTCATGTCGTATAACCGATTAATCCTGTCGCAAAGCCGACCCCGCACAGGTGATATATCTAATATCGTCGGCTATCATTGTCGCATTACAGGTTCCTGCTTCCCGGCAACCCGGATTGCCCGACTTGCAATAAAGAACAGTATGAAAAATCATGCGCAAATCGTCATCGTTGGCGGCGGCATCATGGGAGCCGGACTGCTATATCACCTGGCTGAGGAAGGCTGCACGGACGTTCTACTGATCGAGAAAGGTGAACTCACTTCGGGTTCGACCTGGCATGCGGCCGGCCAGTGCCCGAACTTTGTCGGCAATTACAATCTCGCCAAGATACACGAATACAGTATCTCCCTTTATAAAAGGCTGGAGGAACTCACCGGGCAATCAGTCAGTTGGCACACCTCGGGCAGTGTTCGATTCGCGCTGACCGACCACGACCTGGACTGGTTCAGGTACGTGCAGGGAATCGCGGACAATGTCGGTTTCCACATGGAGATCATCGGCGTCGACCAGATCAGGAAGCTCAATCCGTTCATTTCCACCGATGGCGTCCTGGCCGGTGCGTGGACGCGCAACGACGGTCATGCGGACCCGGCAGGTCTCACCAACGCGATGGCGCGCGGCGCGCGCACTATGGGCGCTACTATCGTCAGGCACAACCGGGTCACCGGCATCAACCTGCTGCCCTCCGGCGAGTGGCAGGTGGTGACCGAGAATGGCGTCGTCATTGCAGAAACCGTCGTCAACGCAGCAGGCTGTTATGCGAGGCAGGTGGCGCAAATGGTCGGAACGGACCTGCCGATCTGCAATATCCAGCACCACTACCTCGTCTCCGGCCCGATCCAGGAGTTTATCGACCGGGAGGAGGAGATCCCGGTCATGCGCGACCCGTATGCCTCGGCCTACCTGCGCCAGGAGCAGAAGTCCGGCCTGATCGGCATTTATGAACACGCCGGCCTGGCCGAAGCCTGGCCACCGCAGGGATTGCCGGACTGGGAGTCAGAGAGCGAACTGTTTGACGAAGACCTCGACCGCCTGATGCCATGGCTGGAGCGGGCGATGGAGCGCATGCCGATCATCGAAAACGCCGGGCTCAAGCGCATCGTCAACGGCGCCATTCCCCATTCCGCGGACGGTCCGCCCCTGCTGGGACCCGTGGCCGGGCTGGAGAACTTCTGGCTCTGCTGTGGCTCCTCGTTCGGCATTGCCCAGGGCGCAGGGTGCGGCAAGTACCTGGCGCAGTGGATGCTCCATGGCGATGCTGAAATCAACATGACCGGATTCGACCCGCGCCGTTTCGGTGGTTTTGCCGGTGAGAGCTACATGAAAGCCAGGGGTCGCCAGGATTACAGCATGACCTACTTTACTCCGCTCCCCGGTGAAGAGTTGCCCGCCGCCCGTCCGCGTCGCGTCAGCCCGCTGTATGAAAAGCTGAGCGCGCAGGGTTGCGTGTACACCGAGACATTCGGCTGGGAGCGGCCCAAGTGGTTCGCTCCGGATGGACGCGAAGAGGATTACAGTTATCGCCGCAACAACGTTTTCGGAGTGGTGCGCGCTGAATGCCTGGCAGTGCGCGAACGGGTCGGCATCCTGGATCTATCGGGTTTCGCCAAGTACGACGTGACCGGCGCCGGCGCGCGGGCGTTCCTGGACCGTATTTGCGCCAACAGGATGCCGAAATCGAACGGCATTGTCCTTGCGCACGTATTGTCCGAACGCGGCCGTATCGGCGCTGAGATGACAATAACGCATCTTGCCGACGAGCATTTCTACGTGTTGTCCGCAGCCGGCGCCGAACTGCGTGACCTGGACCATTTGACCCAGAGCAGGCGCGCAGGTGAGCAAGTGCAGGTCGCCAACGTCACCGATGAACGGGGGGTACTGGTGCTTGCCGGGCCGGATTCGAGAGATGTTCTTGCCCGGTTGACGGACTCGCCCCTGGACAGCGGCGCTTTCCGCTGGTTGAGCGGCAGGGAAATTACCGTTGCAGGAAGACGCGTGCGGGCGTTGCGGGTTAACTATGTAGGCGAACTGGGCTGGGAGTTACATCCGCCAATGGAGCATATGGAGGAATTATACGACGCCCTCATGGAAGCCGGCGAGTCGTTCGGTGTTGCCAATTTCGGGCTGTACGCCGTCAACAGCCTGCGCATGGAGAAGGCGTACCGTGGCTGGGGCGCGGAGTTGACCAACGAGGTCACCATGATCGATGCCGACATGGCGCGTTTTACGCGGTTGGACAAGGAAGACTTCGTCGGCAGGCAAGCTACCCTGGATCAAAAGGATCGGATCATGCAACTCGTGTATTTCGAGGTCGATGTAACCGATTCGGACATTCGCGGTAGTGAACCCATGTACAGGGCCGATGAATGTGTCGGAGTGACAACGTCCGGCGGCTATGGCCATTACGTCCAAAAAAGCCTGGGGTTCGGCTACGTAACCCCGGAACTGGCCAGACCCGGCACGGAGCTCAGTATTGGCCTCCTCGGAAAACGCTGTCCGGCAAGGGTCCTGAAGGACCCGGCATATGACCCTGCCAACGAACGGCTGAAAATATAGTAACCTGATAACTTTCAGGACGACTATGGGGGTTGTGCAATGACTATCTTATCGGTGGGCCGGTGGTGACCGATACACAGGTTAATCTCCCTGGACGCGCGGACGTCATCATCGTAGGCGGTGGCGTGATCGGTTGTTCAATTGCCTACCACCTGGCCGGATTTCAGTCCCTGGACGTTGTCTTGCTGGAACGCCGGCAGATCACATCGGGGACCACCTGGCACGCGGCCGGACTGATCGGGCAGTTGCGCGGCTCCATCAACATGACCAGGC
The DNA here is from genome assembly GCA_965207165.1 of Gammaproteobacteria bacterium. Taxonomy (GTDB): domain Bacteria; phylum Pseudomonadota; class Gammaproteobacteria; order Eutrophobiales; family Eutrophobiaceae; genus JAAXHV01. The sequence continues at coordinate 1,776,550 of OZ242265.1, forward strand.
TCGCCCGTTACACCAGGGAACTTTACGACGGGCTGGAAGCGGAGACGGGGCAGGCGACGGGCTACCGGCAATGCGGTTCGATATCAATCGCCACCAGCGAAGAACGCTTCGAGGAACTGAAACGCAACGCGTCGATGGCAAAGGTCTTCGGACTACAGGTCGACGTCGTCACACCCGGGGCCATCAGGGAGCGGGCGCCACTGCTGCATACCGGCGACGTGCTCGGTGGCATCCATATACCTTCCGACGGCTACGGCAACGCGGTCGACATAACCCAGGCGCTGGCGAAGGGCGCACGCGCCGGCGGCGCGCAGATTTTTCAGAACGTGCCGGTAACGGCAATCCGTACCGGCGCCGGCCGGGTCACCGGCGTGAGCACCGGCTACGGCGATATGGACGCCGACCACGTGGTGCTTTGCGCCGGCATGTGGACGCGGGACCTGGCCGCGAGCATCGGGGTCAACGTACCGCTGCACGCCTGCGAGCACTACTACGTGTTGTTTGAATCCGTTGCCGGACTTGAAGAGGACCTGCCGGTCATACGCGACTACGACGCCTGCACCTATTACAAGCACGACGCCGGCAAGTTACTGGTGGGTGCGTTTGAACCCAGCGCCCGGCCCTGGGGCATGGACGGCATCCCCGAGGACTTCTGTTTTGACGAGATCGCCGGTAATTTCGACCACTTCGAGCCGATCCTGCAGGACGCCATGGCGCGCGTGCCGGCCCTGGAAGCGGCCGGTATCCAGAAGTTCTTCTGCGGCCCGGAAAGCTTTACCCCGGACGTTCGTTACCATCTCGGCCGGGCGCCGGAGTTCGGGAACTGCTTTGTCGCCGCGGGCCTGAATTCAATCGGCCTGCAATCGGCGGGAGGAATCGGGAAAGTCATGGCGGAATGGATTCGCGACGGACAGCCACCGGCCGATCTCTGGGAGGTGGACGTGCGCCGCAACATGCCGTTCCAGGGGAACCGCAAATACCTGCAGGAACGCGTGTCCGAAAGCCTGGGACTCCTGTATGCCAGGCACTATCCCTTCCGCCAGTACGAGACCTCCCGCGGCGTGCGCAAGTCACCGCTTTACGACCGGCTCAAGGCAATCGGCGCCTGCCACGGCGAGACAGCGGGATGGGAGCGGCCGAACTGGTATGCGCCCGCGGGGGTGGAACCCGTGTACGAATACAGCTACGGGCGCCAGAACTGGTTCGAGTACTCGGCGGCCGAACACCGGGCGGTGCGAGAGAACGTCGGCCTGTTCGACCAGTCGTCCTTCGCCAAGTACCGCCTGGAAGGCAGGGACGCGGCGCGTGTGCTGAACCAGGTCTGCGCCAACGACATTGACGTCCGTCCCGGCCGCATCGTCTATACACAATGGCTGAACGGGAAAGGAGGCATCGAGGCGGACCTGACGGTCACACGCCTCTCGGAGCACAGCTTCCTGATCGTGACTGCCGCGGCGACGGAAGTGCGCGATTTTCACTGGCTTAAACAGCACATCCCCGCCGATGCGCATTGCGTGCTGACCAACATAACCTCGGCCATGGGCGTCATCTCCGTGATGGGTCCGAATGCGCGCAAGCTGTTGCAGCCATTAACGCCGGCCGACCTGTCAAACGAGGCGTTCGGCTTTGCAACCAGCCGGGAGATAGAACTGGGTTACGCACTGGTGCGCGCCGCGCGCATCACCTACGTCGGCGAGTTGGGCTGGGAACTTTATATTCCGACCGAGTTCGTACTCGGCGTATATGACGCTATCACGGCTGCCGGAGAGTCGGTGGGCCTGGTCCATGCCGGCTATCATGCCCTGGACTCCCTGCGCATGGAAAAGGCCTACCGGCATTGGAGCCACGATATTACCGACGAGGATACACCGCTCGAAGCAGGCCTGGGGTTTACGGTAAAGTTCGACAAACCGGGTGGGTTCATCGGCCGCGAGGCGTTGCTGAAACAGCGGGAACAGGGTCTGAACAGACGCCTGCTGCAGTTCAGGCTGCTGGACCCTGAACCCTTGCTTTACCACAACGAACCGATCTGGCATGAAGACAGCATTATCGGCCACCTGACATCCGGCAGTTACGGCCATACCCTGGGCGGCAGTATCGGCCTCGGGTACATCGATATTTCAGACGTTGCCGATGTTTCGGAACTGCCGGGAGATACGTTCGAAATCGAGGTTGCGGGCGTCCGCGTACCGGCCGAGGCCTCCCTGCGCCCCATGTACGATCCGGACGGGAGGAGAATTAGGAATTAATTCTTAATCCCTGCCGATTGCCTCGCGGGAAAGGAATATCGGGAACTTCGCCCTTACCTCGTAATCAGCACTGTCACTGACGTGGTTCGGGAAATGGCCGGCAAGAATTGAGCGCTTTTTCTCTATGGCCTTCTGCAACATAATTGGTTTGCCGCTTTCCTCCCACACGTTCGGGCTGGTCCGGTCACCGAAATCCGGATAAATGTATTCGCTCTGCATGACCTTCAAGGTTTTGTCAGAGCCCAGGTAATGACCTTCACCGCTGGTGCAGACCTGTTCTATTTCGTCAAAACTCAGGGTTTCGGCATTCACCTCGATGCCGCGCGTTACCCGCAGGGCCGCACCGAGTACGTCATTGTCCAGCAGCAGGCTCTCGGGGCAGGCGCCCAGCAGGCTTGCGTACATGCCTGCCGATTCGTATACGATGTTGGCGCCCGACAACGCCGCTGCCAGGGTTGTCGCGCCGCGCTCCGCGCCAGCCTGAAAATCCGGGAATTTCGAATCCGTCATACCGCACGCGGTGCCGAACGGCAGGTCGTAGACGTTGCCCATCTGTGCACAGGCCGCAGACAACAGGCCTTGCTCGGGGGAACCACCGCTCATGGCGCCGGTGCGCAGGTCGGACACGAACGGCCAGGCGCCGAGAATTGCCGGCGCGCCGGGCTCGATGGCATTCACGTAGACCAGGCCGCCGAGACATTCCGCCCAGGCCTGGGAAACGGCGGCGGCCAGGCAGGCAGGGGTCGTCGCGCCTGCCTGTCCGGCGGAAAGGAGCAGCACCGGCATGCCGCCCTCGACTGCGACCCGCAAACATTCCAGTGACTCCTCTGCGAACTTCATGGGCGGCACCACAAAGCAGTTGGACTGGCTCACGAACGGTCGCGCACGCCAGGCGGCTTCACCTCCGGCGATTAAATACAACATTTCCAGGGTCTTTTCGAGGTGGACGGCCTCTGTCCAACTTGCGCCAACGTGCTTGCTGGTGCCCATGACTGCGCAATACGTGGTATTGAGATCCATTTCGTAATTATCGGTAATGTCCCGCAACACGCAGGTGCGCTGGAACATGTGTATGTGATCGCAGGTGTCGGTGATGCGCGCCATATCGTAGAGGTCCTGGGCCGTCGATTCGCGGTACAGGTTGTTTTCAGGGTCGGCAACCATGACCGCGGCGCCCGCCGTGGCAAAGTGCACCTTGCTGCCGCTGAGATCCAGGTCGTATGCGGGATCCTGGCCGTGCAGCACCAGGTTGTGCCGGGCAAGTTTCATGGTGTTTTCGACCACCGCTCTCGGCATTCTCAGACGGCCGTCATCGCCGAGCACGGCGCCGACAGACGTACAGGTCTCTATGCAGTGGGGTGTCGCGTCGCCGAAGCCGACTTCTTCCAGAATCCTGAAGACGTTGGCGTTAATGGCCTCGACATCCGCTCCCTTCAGGGGCTGGAATTGTCCGCCTGCTTCGCCTGGATGAACGGGTTTGAGCGCATCAGCCAGCGGTGCACTGCGCAACGCCCTGCGCGCCTTTCTTCCACCGGATTGTCTCGCCATCGTTTTATCCTCCGGATACCGATTGAACCATAGTACTCTTTCCAGGTGATATTGACATATTCAGAGCGACACAGCGGCGCCAAGACAAGGCGCAGCCCGCAGAGAATGGCGCGCCCTTGTCATGGGCTGCAACGCCGTATTGGCGCCGCTGTGTCGCTCCCTGCGGGCGGGTCGGGAAGCGGCCGCCCGCGGCGTTGCACCGCTTGGCAAGGACGCGCCATTCCCTGCGCAGCGCGCCTTGCGCTCAACCGCTTCCCGACCCGCTGAATATGTCAATATCACCTGGAAAGAGTACTAGCAGTAAAGCCGACAAAATTCTGGCAGATGGAAATGATTGAAGCAAGAAAAATAATCCCGTTAAATTGCTATATTCAGAATGAGCTTATTGACTAAGCGTAAAAATACGCAGCAAGGTACCCGAAAAGCGTCCGCCGGCGCCTGTATTTTCCCCTGCACCCGGATATTCTTATTGTAGGAATTAATATGTAGCGTAAAATTCGGGGGTGATCAGATTAAAACCGTAAAACAGGTGTTGTGATGGACGTGGAAGTTAAAGAAACGCTGTATCATTATATCAATGGCGAACGGGTAGAGGGGACGAGCGGACGCTTCGGTGACATCTACAATCCCGCGCTCGGCACGGTGGTCAAACAGGCCCCTTATGCCGCTGCGCAGGAGGTTGACGTTGCCGTGAATGCGGCCGCGGCAGCACTTCCGGACTGGGCTGCAACCCCGCCGGGAAGCAGGGTCCAGGTCCTGTTTTCGTTCCGTGACAAGGTCCGCAACAGGATGGACGAACTGGCCGAAGTGATATCGACCGAGCACGGGAAAACCCTGGCGGATGCGAAGGGATCGATCAGCCGGGGACTGGAAGTCGTGGAATTTGCCTGCGGTATTCCCCAGTTGTTGAAGGGTGAAATGTCCGAACAGGTTGCCAGGGGTGTGGGAAGTTACTCGATACGTCAACCGGTAGGTGTCTGCGCGGGAATCACCCCGTTTAATTTTCCTGCGATGGTGCCCTTGTGGATGTTTCCGGTCGCCATCGCCTGCGGCAACACGTTCATCCTGAAACCGTCCGAGAAGGACCCGTCATGTTCGCTGCTGATGGCGGAAATGATGAAACAGGCGGGACTGCCGGATGGCGTCCTGAACGTGGTGATCGGCGACAAGGAAGCGGTTGACGCCCTGCTGGTCCACCCGCACGTGGCCGCGATCAGTTTTGTCGGTTCGAGCGCGGTGGGAGAATACATTTACCGGACCGGGTGCAGCCACGGCAAACGCGTGCAGGCACTGTGCGGCGCAAAGAACCACATGGTTGTCATGCCTGATGCGGACCTGGACCAGGTCGTGGATGCCGCGCTGGGAGCGGGTTATGGTTCTGCCGGTGAGCGCTGTATGGCCGTTTCGGTTGTCGTGGCAGTCGGTGATGAAACGGCAGACGAATTGACGGCCCGCCTGACACCGCGCGTCAGGGATTTGACCGTCGGCCCCGGTACGGACGAGAACGCAGAGATGGGGCCGCTGGTAACCCCGGATCACTACAGTAAGGTGAAGTCCTACGTTGATCTCGGCGTTGACGAGGGGGCGGACCTCGTTGTGGACGGCCGCAGCCTGTCCCTGGAGGGATATGAGCAAGGCGCATTCCTGGGCGGTTGCCTGTTCGACCACGTAACGCCTGATATGAAAATCTATCGCGATGAGATCTTCGGGCCGGTGCTCTGCCAGGTGCGGGTTGACAGCTACGACGAAGCGCTCAGGCTGGTAAGCGGGCACGAGTATGGAAACGGTGCAGCCATCTTTACCCGGGACGGCGGTTGCGCCCAGGATTTTGCAGCACGGGTCAAAACCGGGATGGTCGGTATCAACGTGCCGATTCCGGTACCCGCGGCCTACCACAGTTTCGGCGGCTGGAAGAATTCGTTATTCGGCGACCACTATATCCACGGCCCGGAAGGTGTCAGGTTTTACACGAGGATGAAGACTGTTACCACTCGTTGGCCGGCCGCCATCCAGGCAGGCGCGCAGTTTAATTTCAGGCGCGGCAGCGAGGATGATTAATCCCTTACCAGTTACGAATTACGAATTCCCGGTTCTGGCTTCGCCAGGTCAGGCGGCCTTGGCTGCCCGCGTTGTCACGAGTTGCGTAGCGGTATCCGCAGCTTCCGCCGCGTCGCGGCAATAAGCATCGGCGCCTATAACCCGGCCGAACTCCTCGTTCAGCGGGGCGCCGCCGACCATGACGATGTAATCGTTGCGAATGTTTTGCGACACCATCTCGTCGATCACGACTTTCATATAGGGCATGGTGGTGGTAAGCAGGGCGGACATGCCCAGAATATCCGGTCGATGCTCTTCCATGGCGGCAAAATAGTCATCCACGCTGTTGTTGATGCCGAGGTTGATCACCTCGAACCCTGCCCCTTCCATCATCATGCCTACCAGGTTCTTGCCGATATCATGGATGTCGCCCTTGACGGTGCCGATGACCATTTTACCGATGGGTTTAGCTCCTGTTTCCGCCAGCAGCGGACGCAGTACTTCCATTCCACCCTTCATGGCGTTGGCTGCCAGCAATACTTCGGGGACGAATAATATGCCGTCGCGGAAATCGATCCCGACAATCTGCATGCCGCCGACCAGGGCTTCGTTCAGTACCTTGTCCGCGCCCCAGCCCCGCCCAAGCAGGATTTGCGTGCCTTCTATAATCTCGTCCCTGAGGCCGTCATACAGGTCGTCGTGCATTTGCTCGACCAGCTCGGAATTGTCCAGTTCCGACAGGATAAGCTCATCGTCCTGTCCTTCAACCCAGTTTTCTGCTGTCGCTGCCTGATTCATCGCTGTTATGCCTCATAAGTGACATTAAGGAGATAGAACTGAAACTTACCTCTTTTCATGAACTTGAACTTTCGCGGAAGTCTGGATTAGACCGCGATTTGATGTGTACGGCAGCACGACATTCCTGCATCCCTATGCGACATAGGCAGCCATATAAGCACAAGCCGGATTGTCGACCCCGGCGGTGTATATAGAATTACCTATTATTTGTGCGATTATTTCTCAACCGGTACGACTGGTGAAGGCATTGATATGGTGAAAACATCTCATAAAATCCGGGAGCAACTTCCCACAGTGGAGGCGCAGGAGGACAGTCTGCACATCGCCTGGCCCGGAGGATACCGCAGTCGCCACCTGTATTACTGGCTGAGAGAGAACTGCCACTGCCCCAAATGCACTCACCAGGACGCCTGGGAGCGGGTTGTCGATTTCATGGCGATACCTCTGGATATAAAACCTGCATCATGCAGCCGCGACGTCCATGGCCTGCATCTATCCTGGCCGGAGCACGAGGCAGCCTGTGACGGGACGTTCTACAGTTGGGAGTGGTTGAACCGGCACCGGTCCGAACCGGCCGCGCGCCTGGCGCGCAAGAAACGGCGGACGGCCTGGACCGCCGCGGAGTTCGACATCAGGCGCTTGTCCGTTGACCATGCCCGGGTGATGGGCAGTGATGGGGGCCTGCTGGAAATGCTGGAACATATCGATGATACAGGTGTTGCCCTCGTCACCGGCGTTCCATCGGAACATCTTGCCGTCACCAGGCTGGCGCAACGGATTGCCTTCATCGAGGAATCCCATTTCGGCCGATATTTCGATGTCGAATCGAAACCAAACCCGGAAAACCTGGCCTATACACCGCAGGGGTTATATCCGCATAACGATCTCCCCAGCCGCCAACATTTACCGGGCATACAATTCCTGCATTGCCTGCGTAACGATGCGCAGGGCGGGGAGAGTATCCTGGTCGACTCCATGGCTTCGGCCAAGAAGCTACAGGAAACCGACCGGGCGGCTTTTGACCTGCTGAGCACCCGGAAGGTCACGTACACATACATGGCGGACGACAGGCACATCGTCAACCGCGGCAGCGTGATCGAGGTCGATGAAGACGGTGATATCGTCGGCACCCGGCTGCACCCTGCCCTGCTGGGACCGGTGGACATCGAGCCGGAATTACAGGCGGAATTCTACCGTGCGCACCGCACGTTCCTCGCGCTTGCGACCAGCCCCGGAATGCAGTACAGGTTCCGCCTGACCGAGGGCGACTGCCAGGTATTCGACAACTACCGCATCATGCATGCGCGCACCGCCTTTGACCCTGACAGCGGTTATCGTCATTTACAGGGCTGCTATGTCGGCCGCGACGATTTACACAGCCGCCTGGAAGTATTACGCAGAAAAGGCAGGGATTTTCGTCACACCTGAGAGGAGTCTCAAAATTCCAACAATGTCGCATGGAATACAAAAAATGTCGGTTCAGGGATTGTGGTAAAATGCCTCTTTCCTATAATTAGTTTTGAGGCAAAAACAAGGGGTATAGAGTATGTCCAATAAAGCCGACTTCAAACGCAATACACTGAGTTGTGCAATCCTGTCAGCCCTTACCGCAACAGCAGTCAGCACTCCCGCCAACGCCCAGATAGAAGAAATCATCGTCACCGCGACCAAACGCGCCGAATCCACCCAGGATATTCCCGTATCGGTATCGGCCCTGCAGGGTGAAGACCTGCAAGACTTGCGCATCAGCACCTTCGATGATTACGTCAAGTACCTTCCCAACGTGGTCACCATGGGTACGGGGCCGGGTCAGAGCGAGCTGTATATCCGCGGCGCCGCCACCGAACAATCAAAAGTTACCATATCGGCCATCCAGGGCTCTGCGCCGGCGGTGGCCTTGTACGTGGATGAGCAACCGGTCGCCTTCGGCGGCCGAAATCTCGACGTCTATGCAACGGACCTCAACCGTATCGAGGTGTTGCCCGGACCCCAGGGCACCCTGTTCGGCGCCAGTTCCCAGTCCGGCACCGTGCGTTTGATTACCAATAAACCGGTCCAGGGCGAATTCCAGGCCGGCGCCAGGGCCGATGTGTCCACCACCAGGGGTGGCGACGTCAGCAACTCCCAGGAGGCCTACCTGAACGTGGCCCTGAGGGACGACCTGGCGGTGCGCATCGCCGCCTACCACGACGAACAGGCCGGCTGGATCGACAATATCAGCAACCTGGACGGCAGCGGTAATGTCATACCGGGCGGATGGGAAACGAATGACGGTGGTCTCGTTGCCGTGCTCAACCGGAATGATATTTCAGGCGCCCCCATTAATCCTGCCAGCCAGGTCGAAACCGCGGACAACAGTGGGCTGGTTGAAGAGGACTTCAACGACGCCACCTACATCGGCGGACGCTTCAGCCTGGCTTACGAGCCTACGGATAACTTCGGCCTGCTGGTTCAACACACCCAGCAATCCCTGGAAACGGACGGCGTGTTCGCCTACGACCCCAACCTGGACGGCGACAGCAGTACGACCCGCTTCACCCGCGACACCAGTGAAGATGAATTCGGCCTGACCACCCTGACCCTCAACGGACGCATCGGCATGCTGGATATGATCTACACGGTCGGCTACCTGGATCGGGAGATGGAGGCCCTGGTCGACTACTCGGATTACACCAACGGTGGTGGTTACCAGGTGTATTACCTGTGCCCGGGATATGCGGATAATGGCGCGTGGGGCAGGAGCGGCGCTGCGAGTCCTCCCGTTACCTGTCATGATCCGGAAGCGCAGTATGAGGACAACAACGACAGCACCCGCGTGACCCAGGAGTTCCGCGTCTCCATGCCGGCGGAGTACCGCATGCGGGTAACAGCCGGTGCATTCTTTGACGAACAGACAACCCACGGGACAGCCTCTTTCGAAGACGCAGCTACCCGGGGGGGTGACGGGGATGGCGCTTGGCCGACCATGGCCTTGGTGGGCGATGCTGTTCCAGGATCGAATGCCGGTCTTGAGCCGTTTAATTCAAAGGTCACTTTCGTCAATGACTATACCCGCAAAACCGAGCAGATGGCCCTGTTCGGCCAACTTGATTTTGATATTCTGCCGAACGTAACCGCCAGTTTTGGCGCCCGCTGGTACGACATCGACTTCGATTTCAAAGGCGCCAGCAGCTTTTCATTCGGCTGCAAATACGGTGCTGAAAACTGTGACTCCAGTATCGGGCGAGGTGGCTTTGATGCCACCAGTCCCACCTCCGGCAACAACGTGACCGCACGGCTTGCCGCCCTGGGTCAAGGTACGCTGGAGGCCCTCTCTACCGTCAACGCGGATGCATGCCGGCCTGATGCCGGACGCTGCCGTGGCGGCGCCGGAGATATGTTCGGTGGCGGCGGCGCAGAGGCGGTTCTCGCGGATATCCAGAACGGGTCGCTAAACGTGTCCAACCTGGACGACGACGGTGTCCTGAACGAATCCGACGTGATCTTCCGGGCCTCGCTGGACTGGAAAGTGAACGACGATCTCCTGTTGTTCACCACCTTCGGCCAGGGCTTCCGTCCACCCGTCACAAACCGGAACGCGGGCAAAGCTGCAAACAACCAGGCCGGCGTCTACCAGGGCTACCGTGTCCCCGCTATTGCCGTCACGGATGAGTTGGAAAATTACGAATGGGGTGTAAAAGCCGATCTCTTTGATAATACGTTACGAGTCAATGCCACCGGCTACTATTCCGAAATCAAGGACTTGCAGGTATCTCGCTTCGACCCGGCCAACGTGGCATTCCTGGTGTTCATCGAGAATGTGGGCGATGCCGAGATCCTGGGCGCTGACGGTGATTTCACCTGGGCTCCGACAGCGAACCTGACCATCGCCGGCGCTTTCAGTTTCGTCGACAGCGAGATCACCCGCCTGAATTCGCAATTGGAAGGCATTTCCGTACCGGAAGGCAGCGAACTGCCGTTCACTGCGGATTTCTCCGGTAACCTGCGGGCGCGCTATGACTTCGACCTTGCCCTCATGGGTGGGTCCAGCGCCTATATCTCCGGCGGCCTGAGTTATACCGGCGAGAGTAAATCCGGCGTTGCCGGTAGCGCCTTCCACATTGAAAACACGCTCATGCTGACCCATGGCGGCCGGGGTTCAGGCCTCAAGATAGCCGAGGAGGGAGGCGATTTTGTCGGCGGTAACTGCGGCACGTACGACAATCCCAGCTTCTGCAAAAACGGCAGGTACGTCCAGGATGACTATGTCCTGCTGGATCTGGCGGTCGGTCTCCAGAGCGATACCTGGGGCGCGGAACTGTTCATTAACAACGTGACGGACGAGCGGGCCGAACTGAACATCGACACCTTGCAGTATGTGCCCAAGGTGGTGACCAACCGGCCTCGTACCTTCGGCGTGCGTTTCTCCTACGACTATAACTAGCCACTCTGACCAAGTGAACCTGAAAAGGCCGGGGTGATTCGAAGTCACCCTGGCTTTTTTTGTGCTAAAATCGTACTGTGTTAAAAAAGGAATATATGGAGATAAACCCTATGGTCGCAACCATGTTTGATACCTATGCTTTCGTAAAAGAATTAACCGGAGCAGGAATGCCGGAACGGCAGGCAGAAGTACTCGCGCGAACCCATGCAATGCTGATTAACGAGAAGCTTGTTACGAAGCAGGATTTAAAACGGGAATTGGGAGAACTGGAATTGCGGCTGATGTATAAATTGACGCTGCGCCTTGGCTCCATGATGGTTGTTTCAATCGGCGTGGTTGCCGCGCTGGTCAAACTGCTGTGAATCCGGGGCAACCCGGCACGTCTGAAAATCTCACCCTTGCGAAAGAACTGATTCAAACCGCCAGGTTTGGTGATGCAATCTTTTCGCTGAAACAACTGCTTGCCACCGAACCGGAAGATGACGATCGGGTAGAAGCGCTGTACATGCTGGCCGTCGCGCAGCGTTACGGCAATCAGCCCGGTGACGCAATGGCAACACTCGAGAGCCTGCTTGCTGAAAACCCCGAACATGCCCGCGCCTACCAGGAACGAGGCCATATTTTCCTTTCTCTCAACCGCAGCGAAGACGCTGCCCGGGCCTACGCCAGGGCAGTCGAGCTGAACCCTGCCCTGAAAGCGAGCCTGAAAGCCCTTGTGAACCTGGAAGAACGCGCCGGCAGGAAGCAACAGTCCCTGCCGGCCCGTGAAAGGCTGGATTTTCTCAACCGGCTGCCTGCGGAACTGGTCAACGTGCTGGACCTCATCCACGAGGACAAGCTCTACAAGGCCGAACGCTTATGCCGGGATTACCTGCAAAAACATAAACACCACATCGAAGCCATGCGTCTCCTGGCTGAAATAGGAGTACGGCTGAGTATTTACGATGATGCTGAATTCCTGCTGGAAAGCTGCGTGGAATTTGCGCCGGACCACGTTCAGGCCCGCATCGATTACGTCAATATCCTGATCCGGAAAACCCGGTTCGAGAAGGCACACGAACAAGCCAAAATCCTGCTGGATCTGGACCCGGATAATCCGGGTTTCCAGAGCACCCTGGCCGGCACGCTCGTCGGCCTGGGCAGGTTCGATGAAGGCATTGCCCTGTACGAAAAGGTGTTGAACGCCCACCCCGACCGCGCCGAGTTGCACGTTCAGGTGGGCCATGCCCGGAAAACCACGGGCCTGCTGGATAACGCTATTCAGTCCTACCGGGACGCATACAGTCGCAGACCGGATTTCGGCGATGCCTACTGGAGTCTCGCCAACACCAAGACCTATCAGTTTACGGATGATGAGATCGACCTCATCAGGCACAATGCGGAGGCCCCGGGCGTATCGTTAAACGACCGGGTTCACCTGTATTTTGCCGGCGGCAAAGCGCTGGAAGACCGCGGGGAATATGCCGCTTCATTCGCTAGTTATGAGAAAGGCAATGACCTCAAGGTGAGGCAGACCGGCTACAGGATTGAAAAGATGGAAGCGCGCGTACAGGCGCAGACAGAGACCTGTACCCGCGAACTGTTTGAGAAGCGGCAAGGTGTCGGGCTCGATAGCAGAGATCCGATCTTCATTGTCGGCCTGCCCCGCTCCGGTTCCACCCTGCTGGAACAGATCCTGGCGTCCCACAGCATGGTGGACGGCACCATGGAACTGCATAACATACTTGCCCTGGCGCAAAAACTGCGCGGGCGGGAATCCGGGAAGACCTCCAGATATCCTGCTATCCTGCAGGAACTGGAAGAAGACTATTTCCGGCGCTTTGGGGAGCAGTTTATCAGGGATACCCGGATCTATCGCGCCGGTGCGCCCCTGTTCATCGACAAGATGCCGAATAACTTCATGCACGTCGGACTCATCCGCCTCATATTGCCGAATGCCAGGGTGATCGACGCCCGGCGCGAACCCATGGCCTGTTGTTTCAGTTGCTTCAAGCAGTTATTCGGTGAGGGCCAGGAGTTTACCTACGGCCTGGAGGAAGTAGGACGCTATTACCGCGCCTACGTGCGGTTGATGGACCACTGGGACCGGGTGCTGCCCGGTTTTGTCCTGCGTGTCATGCACGAGGACGTGGTCAATGACCTGGAAACCCAGGTGCGGCGCATCCTGGACTTCTGCGACCTGCCCTTCGAGGAGGCCTGCCTCAACTTCCACGAAACCGACCGTAGCGTGCGCACGCCCAGCTCCGAGCAGGTCAGGCAGCCCATCTACCGCAGCGGCCTGGAACAATGGCGTAACTTTGAACCCTGGCTGGACCCGCTGAAACAGGCACTGGGGCCTGAGATCCTGGACGAATGAGCAAGGTCGACCAATCAACCATCAAATCATTATTCGAGTTATACCGGGCCGGAGAGCACCGGACACTGCTGGAACGAACACGTACCCTGCTCGAGACAAACCCAAATGAATTGGCCCTGCACAGCCTGACAGGATCGGCCTGTCTGGAACTGGAAGAGTATGACGCTGCAATCCGCAGCTACCAGGCGGCGCTGGCCGTCAAACCGGATTTCGCCAAGCTGCATAACAGTCTGGGTATCGCATATCTACGCAGTGCACAGGTCGAGAAGGCTGCCGGGAGTTTTCACAATGCAGTCAGGAGCGATCCGGAATTTGCCCCAGCCTGGTTCAATCTTGGACTCGCATATGAAAACCGGCAACGGCTGGCGGAGGCCGCCGGCTACTATAAAAAGGCGACGCTGCTCAACCCGGTCTATTACCAGGCTTTCAGTTCACTGGCCAAGGTGCTGTGGGAGCTGCGCATAACCGATCAGGTGGAGGAATATTTCGAAAAAGCCCTGGCCATTGAAGAAAACTACCAACCCGCGCACCTGGGCCTGCTGCGTTTCCTCGAACAGAGCAACCAGCATGAAAAGCTGCGCTCTGCCGTGACCCGGGCCGGTACGGTTCACGGCGCGCACGATATGGTCAGGCTCTACGAAGCCATACTTGCCGATATTGAAGGCGGACAAGAACAGGCGAAGTTGCTGTTGGAAGAGTTCTCCATCGACCCGGTCGATGCTGTATCAAGTCACGGCGAGAGAACCCGGTTGGCGCGCCTGACCCATATCTGCGACGGGTTGAACGACACCGCTGCAGCGTTTCGATACGCACAAAAAGCCAACGACCTGTCGCGGGAAATTAGCGACAGCAAGGGAATCGACAAGACAAGATTCCTGCAATTCGTAGAAAACCGCCGAACTTATTTTATTTCCGGGAACATCAAGCAGTGGCCGGACTACGTCTCCGGGGACGGACTTCAAGTCCGTCCCCCCCAAGGTGAAAAATCCGTCCCCGGACGCGACCATTACCCCGTATTCATCATCGGCTTCCCCCGCTCCGGCACGACGTTGCTCGACACACTGCTGCGGGGACACCCGTCAATCGAAGTGGCGGAGGAAATCGATGCCGTACCCAGGATGGTCAACCGGCTTTCGGGGGATGCGGATGAACGTCTGGACGCGCTGGCAACCCTTTCGGACAGCGACGTTGAGAGTTGCAGACGAACTTACCTCGATACGCTGGCGCGGCACGTAAAACCGGAGAATGATAACGCCATATTGATCGACCGGTTTGCCCTCAACATCATTTATACCGGGGAAATAGTTCGCCTGTTCCCGCACGCGAGGTTCATCCTCCTGTTACGCCACCCTGCCGATTGCGTATTGAGTTGCTTCATGCAGACCTTCTACGAAACCTCGGCAAACGCCGGTTTTTTCACCCTGGAAGACAGCGCCCACCTGTACGACCAGGTATTCGGCCTGTGGCGGCAATACACCGACACCCTGCAATTAAGCGTCCTCCAGGTGAAATACGAAGACCTGATCGCAGACGTTGAATCAACCTGCCGCCGGATAACGGACTTTCTGGAAATGCCCTGGCATCCGGGCATCCTGGAGCACGAACGAACCGCCGGGGACAGGCCTCTCATCGGCACCGCAAGCTATAACCAGGTAACCCGTCCCTTGTATACCGAAGCCCGGGAACGCTGGCAGCGCTACCGCGCTGAGATGCAGGCGGTGCTGCCGGTGCTTGAACCCTGGATGCGTTACTTTGAATATTAGTAATGAGAACAGGGACGGACTCCAAGTCCGTCCCCGGATATATCTGAATTAACGATATACTAATTCCAGCGCCAGGTTATCTGACCCCCCACCCAGCGCGGGCGGGCATAGAAGCGTTGCACATGGCCCAAACCAAAATCAGCAAAGCTGGCGTTGTTTGAAATCGAGGTGATATATTCCTTATCGCCGATATTCTTGACGAACAAGGCCGCACCCCAACGCTCATCACCGCTGGTCCAGGATAGTCTGGCATTACCAACTACGTAACCGTTAATTGTGTTAGCAGGGTCGTTATAAATGATAAATGAATTTTCACTTTGATAGTTGAAGTCTCCCTGGATTGCCATAGTCCCGTTCCCCAGCGGCCATTGATAACGCGCCATGCCGGTAAATTGAACGTCGGGGGCGTTTGGCAAACTGCGATCAGCAACAAAACCTGCGGGGTTGCCGACATTTTTAGCCTCGGTATCCATGATGTTGATGCCAAAACTAAGGTCCAGGCCTTCAAACGGGGAAATCAGCAGGTTTGAATCCACGCCGTATACTTCGGCATCCGTATTGAACACCAGTTGCTGCAAGGCCAGAAAAGCAAATGCCTGATAATCCTGGTAGTCGTAATAGTAAAACGAGGTGTTCCACTGGGCGCGGCCATCCACCAGGGTGGATTTGAAGCCTGCCTCGTAAGCGATGGGGGTTTCCTTGCTGTATGGAGCCGTGTTCGGATCCGGCAGGCCAAACACTGCATTAAAACCACCGGCTTTTACCCCGCGCGAGACGCCGGCGTAGAGCAGCAGGTCATCACTGTATTGCCAGTTCAGTTGAATTTTCCCGGCAACATCGTCTTCCTCAACCCGCGCGTTCGGTGAATTATCGGGATTAAGCGTCCCGGAGATACGAGGAATTGGCAGACCGGCGATAAATCCGGCAATACTGCCTCTGGCATCCATCTCCTTGTCTTCGTTGAGATAACGCAAACCGGCAATCAGGGTCAACTCCTCAGTGAAATCCCATTCAACCTGCCCGAATACACTCCAGCTATCTGTTTCAACAACCTGATCCGTCAAAAAGGCACTTGGCGCAAACAAGCCCACATCGAGCACTATATCGGAATCATAATCCAGGTAATACAGACCGGCGACCCAGCGTAACGCGTCTGTTTCTCTGGCAACTCGCAGCTCCTGGCTGAATTGCTGGGCGTTGGTGTCGGTGGCAAATGTAACAACTGCAGGGGGGACGCCGTCCGATTCCTGATTAAAAAATTTGTTTTGTTCGCTTAAGCCGGTGACAGAGGTAACGGTAACACCCCCTTGCAGTTCCAAATCAAACCGCAATAACCCTTTAATGCCATCACGTTTCAGACCTTCGGGCGAGGCGCCGCGAGCTGCAACAAGGCCAACAGCTCCGTCGTTGTTCACCTGGAACGGGTCGCCATCCAGGATCTCACTGCCTGGCGGCGGCGTCACCAGCACCGCTTCACCGAACTCATTGATGGCTGCCGGCGCCGTCTCGTAGTACCATTGGGTGATGTCCGTTTCATAGTATTCGAGTTTGAACAATATCTCCAGGTGATCGGTCGGCGTAAAGAGCGCTTGCCCGCGCACCGCCCAGGTATCGGCCTCGTTACCGTCATTCCCAGTGCCTATATTATCCACGTAGGTATCGTGGTTGTTGACGAAACCTGAAACCCTGACCTGCAGGCTGTCCGTGAGAGGACCGCCGGCGGCGCCTTCAAAACGTATGTGGTCATATTCGGCGTAAGAGACGTTGCCGTAGGCTTCGAACTCGTCCGTGGGTTTCCTGGAAATGTAATGGACCAGTCCGCCTGTTGCGTTGCGTCCGAACAAGGTGCCTTGCGGCCCGCGCAGGATTTCGATGCGTTCCTGGTCGAACAAGGTGGTATTGGTTGCGCCCATGTACGCGTCGTAGACTTCATCCTGGTAGACCGCGACAGGGGATTCCTGATGGTCGTTGAAATCCCCCTGACCGATACCGCGCAGCGACAGGGAGGTGATATTGCCTTCGCCGCCCGGGTTCCCCAGCGACAAGCCCGGCGTGAGGTACACCAGCTCATTGCTGTTGTTCAGGTTCAACGCCTGGAGTTGCTCCCTGCCGAATGCGGTGATGGATATGCCCACGTCCTGGAGGTTCTGCTCGCGCTTTTGCGCGGTGACCACTATTTCTTCCAGAATGTTCGGGCCTTCTATTGCTTCATTCGCTGCAGCAGGCGCACCGGCAAGCAATGATGCGAACATAGCCAGGATTCCGGCTGACTTGACTGCTTTATCGTTCATGTTCTGGCTTACTCCCCGAGGTTGACCGACTGATATCTTTAACTGGCTATCGTCGCCCACATCTGCTTCCAGCCCCGTCCCCTGGAGAAGAATACGAATAGCCTCCTCGACCCCGTACTCGCCCTTAAGCTTGTTGGTGGTCTTAGTCCTGACCAGGTCGAATGGAACAATCAACGTCAACCGGGCCTGCTTTGCAAATGTCGTCAGCGACAGATCTGCCCGTTGCGAGGGGATGTTGAAACTTGTTTTCTGCTCGGCCCTGGCGGTTTCAGCAGACACCGCCGTAAACAGAAACAGCAGCAAGCCGCAGGCCAGACCGGAAAGCAATGTCATTTTGTCATCCCCGCAAACCGGGAAACTCCCTGTACGTTCAAGAGACGAACCAGGGGGAGTTTTCCTCCATAGGAAGGGGGACATTTTTGAGTTAGCTGATCAGGAACCCGTAGTGAACTATCTTGCACCGAGCAGGACGCGCTCGGTACCCACTCGCCGGGATGGAATCTGGAAGTTTTCCCGTAACGTCAGCAGCAGTCCATTGATATCACCGGCCTTGAACAGGCCTGCAACCCGCACGGCCTTGAGTCTTTCATCCAGTATTTCAAATTCAACGGAGGTATACCTGCTTATTTCATGTATGGCTTCTTCCAGGGTTTCTCCCTGAAAGATGAGGTTTCCTTCGCGCCAGGACAAATCAGCGGCAACCTCTTCAGGCGCTATTTTTCTTATTTTTGCGTTCCCGGAGTCAAGGATGGCTGCCTCACCTTCCGAAACCACGGGCGCGTCCTGTGCCGTCCGGAGCATGTTCACCGGACTGCCTGTTATATCTGAAGCCGTTTGCTCTACGATGGCTACTCTGCCTTCGGTAACAATGATCTCTACAATATTGTGTTTGCTTATCTCCACATTGAACGCAGTTCCCACAGCCTGAATGAACCGGTTGCCGGCGTGCACGGTCAAGGGCCGGGTATTATCTTCGGCAACGCTGAAATGCGCTTCGCCGCGGGAGAGCGAAATATAACGTTCACTGCCGGTATAATTGACCTGGATGTGAGTGTTGGTGTTCAGGACGACCTCCGTACCGTCAGGCAGGTTCACGGATGAGTGTTCGCCTATTGAGGTCTCGTAGACGCCGTCGAAAGCTCCCGGCAAGGATTGTGAACGTTCAACCGCAACCTGCGGTGATACAAACCCGGCGCGCTCGGCACGTTCAGGGAACCACCAGAATACCAGGACTCCGATTACCAACACCGTCGCGGCTGTGGCAAGGGAATAGCGCCAGGCAGTATGGCGCTGCCGGGAAACGTCCGGGAACAAATCCGATAACCTTGACAGGGAATCCATCTTGTCCCAGAGCTCGGCCATATTAAACAATATTTCCCGGTGCTCCTTTCTTTCAACCAGCCACTCCTGCAGCGTTGCACGCTCATCGGCCGACAAGCCGCGGTCCAGTTTCGCCAGCCATTCGCTGGCTTCCGTATGAATCTTGTCCTGACTGGGAAGTTCGTGAATGTTGTTCACGACCCACCTCCTCGAGTTGTTTTCTGAGTATTCTTTGTAGCGGGAACGGGTTGTCCGGAAACATGAGTCATATAATAACTGCAGCGTTTTATCCCGTTAGCTATATGTTTCTCCACGGTACTTTCACTGATATTCATATATTCCGCTATTTCCTTTTGAGAAAAGCCGTACACTTTCTTGAGAACAAAAGCCCGCCGGCACTGGGCCGGCAGGCAGCGTACGGCTTCACAGAACAACGCGAATTCTTCTTTCGCTACCGCGTTACGATACGTTTCGTTATACCCTTCCCCGGCGTTGGCCAGTTCTGCCAGTTCATTTTCATCAACGGAATGATGTAGCCTGTTGCCCGCACTTTTCACATAATCCAGAGCGAGGTTTTTTGCCGTTTTCAGCAAAAAGGAGCGGGGATATTTAATATTTTCCTTCTGTTCTACCTGGCAGACCCGGACATAGGTTTCCTGGACAATATCCTCGATATCCCTGGGCGGTACGATATGGGAGATTGCACGCGCCAGGACATTCCTGAAAGATATGTATATCGCACCCAATTCTATCTGTTTAGTCATCAACCCCTGCTATGGATAGAACATTAACTGAATGATAGACGAATGGGACAGGAGTTTCCTCCATAACAGAGACACCGTTTGTCGTGTCAACGCAAGCGGGAACTCGGTAGACGAACTGTCCCCGGAGGTAAGATAATTAACTGCGCTTAAATGTCCTCGTACAAATCAAATCCAAGCACAATCCTGAGATATTCCTCGACCTCCGCAAGTTCCGGTTTGGTCAATACTGTAAGCACCTCGGCGGAAATTCGCCTGTTATCAATGCTTCTTACCTGGTCCAGCATGGCTTCGGAAGCCGATTGCAGTTGCTCCCTGGCGCTGATCCGATATCGCAATGGCGCCGCATCATCGACCAGCCTGCTGGTGAGTGGAATAACTGTTGTACTCGGGTGGTTGGCATCATTCAGTAGATCACTTTGAATGATCAGGCATGGCCGTATCTTGCCCGGTTCCGTACCTTTTGCAGGATTGAAGTTTGCAAGACGTATCTCGCCGCGTCTACAGGCCATCGGCGTCGGCGGCGTCAAGATCGGATGCGTACTGCAGGGATTCCTCGCGGATTTTCAATGACGCTTCCCGGACCTGGCGCCCCAGGGAAACTCGCTCCAGGTGTTTTTTGTAATTCAACACCGCGCTGCGCAAGACCCCGCTCTTTGTGGTGTTCAGGTTTCTTGCCAGGCCTGTGAGCAAGGCGTCAAACGTATCATCGGCTTTCAGTGTAATGGTCTTCATTGCTGTAAATAGTAATACTTTTTTAAGTAATTATACGGATTAACCGGGCAGAATTCAAATGGGTCGCCGGATCCCGCCCCGGCATGACGAACGGGGGGCGCGGGAATGGCGGACCCGGGGTTAAACAAAGGTATTCGGCTTGCGCGCAAACAGCCGTTCGACCATGGGTATGAAGTATTCCAGCGGTCTCGACGGGTAGGCGGGATCGAACGAGCACTGGTCCCACCTGGCGCAGAAATCGACACAGTCCTGGTACCAGGGATGGTCCTTGTAGCGGTCACGGGCATTCCTGTCCTGCTCGTAATGCTCCATCCAGTAATAGCCCTGGAACAACCCGTGGTGTTTCACTACCCAGTAGTTCTTTTCGCTGACATAGGGCCGCAATACGGCTGCGGCGATTTGCGAGTGATTACAGGGGCCGAGCACGTCACCGAGGTCGTGTAACAGCGCGCATACCACAGTTTCCTCGTCAGCGCCGTCCCGCTCCGCCCGCGTAGCAGTCTGCAGGCAATGCTCAAGGCGGCTGATCTGATACGGGGAATCACCGTCCATGGCACGCAGCCAGCCAATCACCCGCTGCGCCTGGCCTGCCGCGTTTTTGTCATCATGGGCAAAAACCAGGTCGTAATCCTCCCGGGTGCCGTGATCCATGGCGGTAAAATTGACTTTACTCATGGCCGCTGACAAATTGATCGTAGACATCAGGCGCGAGGGCGGCGCGCAATATGCGCTGAATGATTACCGGGTTCACGCCGATATCGTTTGCGGAGATTAGCAGGGCCCGCCGGTCGGGGTGTAGTTCGCTTTTTACCCGGTCTATCAGGCGCCGGTAACGGGGTAATCCCTGTTTGCCCATGCCGTAGCGGTGCCAGGTCTCGCGCCAGTCGCTGGCAAAGTCTTTCAACGTGCATTTGTATCGTTCGACCAGGTCAGGATCATTATGGGGATGCTCCTCAAATTCACGCACCAGTCCGTCCACCAGCGCATCGATTTCCCCCGGCGCCATGACCGGCGTGATATTGTAATTCTCGGTCTGGATGTCAGCCCGCCTGCCCGGCTCAAATGGTACAAATTCGACCTGTTTGTCATCCGTGCCGTACCTCGCCGGACCGGTCTGCACTGAGCGCCTGACCATCTGCCAGAAACGCGAGGAACCGGACAGGTCTATGACCAGGTGAATACGTTCCTGTGCTCCTGCATTGATGACGTTGTGCCGGCGCCAGTTATCGAATATCCAGCATTCGCCCGCCTGCATGTGGACTTTTTCGTCGCCGCAGTAAAACATGACTGCGGGGTCGGTTGTGATCGGTATGTGTATGCGTGTCCGGGTATACCAGTGGTAATTGAAATCGACGTGGTACTGCACCTCGCAGCCCGGATCGAGTTTCATCAGGCGGGAACGCGCCAGCACTTCGCCGAAACTCGCCATCACCTGCCGGTGGTAGGGGCACCGGGCAAGATTGGGGGTAGCCGCCATGCGTCCGCCGAATTCGTCGTTTTCCCCGCCTGCCCGGGATATGAGCGCGACGGCCGAATTCCCCTTCAGTCCCAACGGGTGCGGCCTCCAGGCAGCCGGTTCCAGTTGCGCGGCTTCCTGTGCCAGCACGCTTGCGTCAAAGGACAGCGGCAGGCGGATGAAGGGTCTGGCAAGTTTCATGGCTCGTTAAGTCTGATTTCGCGGTATCTTCAGGGACCGGTAACAATCCTTTCCGCATCATATCCGAAAAGCTCGAAATCCTTGCGGTAATATCCTGCAACCGCTTGCTTCAGGGTAGCGTCATAATAGCATTCGTAACTCCTGTGACGGGAGGCGTTCTTCCTTGTCAATTTCGACGGGGCAAGGCCGATGTGACGGCAGATCTCATCAAATGATTCCTGCAGGGTTTCATAACGCCCCACGTAATCCATCATAAGCGTACCGTTATCATCCGTCAGCAGGTGGTGTTGGGGCCTTACCAGGACGCGCTGCCGGAAGCGCGTATTGCCGAGGGCCTGGCGCATGAAGCCGGCTTCGTTTCCGGCAAGACCGGGATTGCGCCGGTTCAGGAAAAAACAGGTGGAAACATACCGGTCAAAAGGATTCCTGACAAAGCCGAACTTGAAATACGACGACCAGGTCTCTGCCTGCAGGTTGGACTTTACCTGTTGAAAAGAGATATGGCCGTGCCTGACGGCGGCGATACCCGGAACCGGAATGCGCTGTTCGCCGAACAACGCCTGCTGCTCCCAATCACCATCATCCAGGTACGCCCTGAGGGCCTGGCGCACGGCATGGGTTGCCGTCCTCGGCACTGCGAAGAAAATGAAGCGGTGCTTATGGGAGATGATCACCGGGCAGGATATATATCTCGTCGTCTACCACCCTGGCCGGGCAGGTTTTCAGGTCTATGCATACCGGTGCGCCCCTGGCTTTGCCGGAGGGGATGTGGAAACGCCCCTGGTGCAACGGGCATTCGATGATATCGTCGATGACAAACCCTTCCGCCAGATGCTGCTGCTCATGGGTGCAGAGGCCATCAGTGGCAAACACCTTACCGGCCAGGGTTCTGTATATGGCATAGGTGCTCCCTCCATGATCAAACCGCATAACGTCCTCTTCGTCAATATCGTGGATAGAACCCACCAGTACCCATTTGTCAGTCATTTTGATAGACATACCAGGGATCTGTTTTCTGCCTGGCTTTGGTTGCAAACACTTCTGCCATGGCGCCGCTAACCCCTTTGCTCGGCACGGGCATCTGATCCTTGACACGCTCATGCAGCGCCTTCAGGGCGTGGAACGGCACCATAGGGAACATATGGTGTTCAATATGATAGTTCATATTGCAATAGAAAAACCGCAGCAGCGGATTCAGGTACATGGTCCGGGTGGTCAGGCGGTGGTCCTTGACGCCGGTCGCCAGGGCGCCATGCTGGGTGATGCGCAATATCCCGTGTACCGGCGCGCCGACCGCCCGGGGCAGCAACAGCAGGCACACCGGCAACCACGTCTGCATCCAGACGGAAAGACCGATAATAGCGATATAGCTCAGCAGAAAAAGCCGGGCATTACGGAAAACAGCCGGTAGTTCGGAGGCAGGTACGGACTCCCTGATGAAATAATTCGCATACCCGAAGGTCAGTTGTGCCAGTTCTTTATTGTAGTGCCATACCTGGTTCCAGCCGCCGGCCAGGCTCAGGATATCCGCCCAGCGGACCGGGTTGGGCAGCAGGTATTCCGCATCATTTCCGACGTCGGAGGTATAGGAGTGATGCCGCGCGTGTACCCACTTCAGCGATACCGGTTCCCAACTCAGCATCCAGCTGCAAATATAAAGCAGTGTCTGGTTTAACGTATGGTTCCTGAACGGTGTGCCGTGGCAGGCCTCGTGTCCTGCCGCATTGGCAAACGACCACACAGCGCTGTACAACAGCATCACTGCGACTGCCCACCAGGTACCCCAGGTGTAAACCAGCATCACAGCCAGGCCAATCAGGATAGTAAAGTAGGCGCCGAAGTGCAGGATGCCGGGGCTGTCAGCTCGCCTGGACAAGGCTTTAAGCGTCTTCCGGTCAATATCACATTTGAACCAGTCTTGTTTATCCTGCATCTCACCCTCCTGTCAAGGATGATAATCGGAGAAATGTCCGGTGGCTGTGCCCATAACCCACAGCCTGCGCGGATTTTAAAACATTATTCGCCAATGTCCGATCAGTCTGGATTCTAATGTGTCGCCTGCGCATAAAGTCGCGTCGTTTGTTCTACAAATCCACCTGAACAGTTGCTGCCGTTTCTTCTATATTACATTTCTGAAAAGCAACTGGAATAATGTGACAATGGTGCAAAGATGGTTACCCGGACCGAGACATTGACAACCTTGCCGGAACTGCTGTTCCGGCAGGAACGCACCGACCTGGCCGCGGCATTCCGCTGGGCGGTGAGACTGAATATGCATGAAGCCGTTGCCAACCATTTCTCACTGGCCGTGGACAGTTCCGGAAAACGCTTCCTGATCAATCCCAACCAGCGCCATTTTTCCCTCATCAAGGCGAGCGACCTGTTACTGCTGGACGCGGATGATCCCGACGTCCTTGACCGGCCCGGCGCCCCGGACGCGACCGCCTGGGGACTGCATGGACCAATCCATCGCTACTGTGCCCATGCCCGCTGCATCATGCATACGCACTCCATCTACGGGACCGTGCTGAGCAGCCTTGCCGACAGCACGTTGCCGCCGATCGACCAGAACACTGCGATGTTCTACAACCGCTACGTGATTGACGATGATTTCGGCGGTCTGGCCTTCGAAGAGGAAGGGAAACGCTGCGCCGCGCTGCTCCAGGACCCGAACAAGAAAGTCATGATTATGGGCAACCACGGAATCCTGGTGATCGGAGACGGCGTTGCCGATACATTCAACCGGCTCTATTACTTCGAACGGGCTGCCGAGACCTATATCAAGGCGTTGCAGACCGGCCGGGAGTTAAGGGTGATACCCCCTGAAACAGCCGGGAAAACCGCACAGGAACTGGAGGATTATCCGGACCAGGCAGAGCGTCACTTCAGCGACCTGAAAAAAATCCTGGACCTTGAAGGTGACGATTACGCTGAATGACGGGTTCACTGCGGCTAACGCAGCTTCCAGCGGTATCCGGATGGACCGGAAACAACTTTACGAGGATGCAATGGAATTCGGTTTGACATATGAACAGCAACTGGTGGTGGACACCGTGCGGGACTTCGTCGAGAAGGAGTTTTACCCGCTCGAAGACGAGGTCGAGCGAACCGGGCAGGTACCCAGGGCACTGGGACGGGAGATCCAGGACAAGGTCCTTGAACTCGGTTTCTACGCCCCGAACATCCCGGATCAATTCGGCGGGGGCGGCCTCGATACCCTGACCTTCACCCTGCTTGAACGGGAACTAGGGCGCGCCTCAATGGCGCTGTCGGTATTCTGGGGCAGACCGTCCAACATCCTCTGCGCAGGCAATGCCGGGCAACGCGCACACTACCTGGACCCCTGCGTACGCGGCGAGAAGATCGACGCCCTGGCCATGAGTGAACCCGACGCAGGCTCCGACCTGCGCGGGATGAAGACCTTTGCCCGCCGCAACGGCGATGACTACGTGATAAACGGCACAAAGCATTTCATCAGTCACGGAGATGTTGCCGATTTCGTAATCACGTTTGCGGCAACGGGAGAAGACGAAACGGAAGCAGGTTCCAGGAAACGCATCACCTGTTTCCTGGTTGACCGTGACACTCCGGGATTCGAGATACGACCGGGCTATAATTCCGTCTCCCACCGCGGTTATCACAATACCACCCTGACCTTCGACGACTGCCGCGTGCCGGCCTCCCGGGTACTCGGCGAGGAAGGCGCCGGTTTCGACCTGGCGAACTCCTGGCTTGCCGCCACCCGGCTCACCGTAGCCGCCATGTGCGTCGGCCGGGCGCGCCGCTGTTTCGATCTCTGTGTGGACTGGGCCGCCAACCGCCGCCAGTTCGGCCAGCCTATCGGCAAGTTCCAGGGCATCTCCTTCAAACTCGCCGACATGCTTACCTGGATCGATGCGGCAGACTGGTTGACACTTGTGGCGGCATGGCGCCTCGATCAGGGACTGGACGCCAACCGCCAGATCGCACAGGCAAAACTCTACGCCTCGGAGATGCTGGGACGGGTGACGGATGAGGCTGTGCAGATATTCGGCGGTATGGGCCTGATGGACGACCTGCCGATAGAGCGCTTCTGGCGTGATGCCCGGGTTGAGCGGATCTGGGACGGCACCAGTGAGATACAGCGGCATATTATTGCCCGCGACCTGCTGCGGCCGCTGGGGGCTTGAATAATGTGTCTTAGCAGCAAATATTAAAATGACGAATACGACCGATAATCCCATTCACACCAGCCGCAACGGCGCCATCCTGGAAGTCACCCTGGACCGGCCCAAGGCTAATGCCATAGACGGCCCCACGAGCAAGCTCATGGGCGATGTATTTGCCGGATTTCGCGATGATCCTGAATTGCGCGTAGCGATCCTGACCGCGGCAGGCGAGCGATTTTTCTCGGCTGGATGGGACCTGAAGGTCGCAGCCGAGGGCGAACCGCCGGACACGGACTACGGCGTCGGGGGATTCGGCGGCCTGCAGGAACTCCCCGGCCTCAACAAACCGGTAATCGCCGCGGTCAACGGCATGGCCGTCGGCGGCGGCTTTGAACTGGCGCTATCCTGCGACCTGATCTATGCCGCCGAACACGCCCGGTTCGCGTTACCCGAGATCAATGTCGGCGTGCTTGCCGATGCCGCCAGCATCAAACTGCCGCGCCGTATTCCTCACCATGTAGCCATGGACATGTTGCTGACGGGACGCTGGATGGAAGCGGAAGAAGCCGCACGCTGGGGACTTGCCAACGAAGTGCTGCCTGCGGAACTACTGATGAACCGGGTGCGGGAAATCGCGCTACTGCTGGCAGAAGGCCCGCCGCTGGTCTTCGCCGCCACCAAGGAAACCATCCGCATGACCGAAAACCTAGGCGAACAGGAAGCCCTGCAACTGGTGAACAACAAGGGAGTACCTTCCGTTAACGCCCTGTATGCCAGCGAAGACCTGCAGGAAGGCACCCGCGCCTTTGCGGAGAAGCGCAAGCCGGTGTGGAAGGGACGGTGATTACCAATTTGGGACACCCATAAATTAACAAAAATTGTTAATTTATGGGTGTCCCAAATTAGGTTCCCCAAATTCGGTTCTCCGGCTACGGCGCGCATCTTCTCGGGCAAGCATGTTGCCGGCGCCGACTTCGTAACGCTGCAACGCCTGCATTATGGCGATCAGGCAGTCATCGCGTAATCGCTCAAGTTCTTTCACAGTGCGGCCCGCGGCCTGGCGTTGCGTTCCGGCAACCATTTTTTTTATCAATTCATCGGTCAGTTCGGGCGCTTCCAGTTTTGTCCAGGGCAATTTCAGCGCAGGGCCGAACTGTTTCATAAAATCACGCATGCCCGCATCACCACCTGCCATGTGGAAAGACAGGCAGGTGCCCATAAAAGCCCAACGCAAACCGGGACCGTAAGTAATGGCTGCATCAAGTTCCCCGGTGTCGGCTACATCCTCGTTGACCAGGTGCAGGATTTCCCGCCACAGCGCCTCTTGCAGGCGGTCGGACAGGAAACCTTCTATTTCGCTGCGCACCCGCAACGGGTGCATACCCAGGTCCGTATAGAATGCCACGGCGCGGTCAACAGCCTCAGGCGCGGTTTTCCTGCCGCCCACCACCTCCACCAGCGGCAGCAGGTACACCGGGTTGAACGGGTGACCGACGACGACCCGTTCCGGCAGGTTGCAAGCGGCCTGGAGATCGGACGGCAGCAGTCCGGAAGTGCTGGATGCAATGACAACGTCTGTGCCGGCGCAGGCATCTATTGCGGCGATCAGGTCGCGCTTCAATTGCAGTTGTTCCGGTGCGCTTTCCTGGATGAACTCGGCAGCCGTGCAGGCCGCCTCCATCGATTCGGCATGACGCAGCCGTTCAATGCTTGCGCCAGGGTAGAGACCAAGTTTGCATAATGCCGGCCAGGCGTTCTCCAACGCGGCCCCTAACTTGTTCTGCCAGCCCGGTGCAGGGTCCCAGGCGACCACGTCGAGACCGCGCGCCAGTATGCGTGCGGCCCAGCCCGCACCGATAACCCCGGTACCGATAATTGCTACGGTTTTTACCTCCTTCGCCATCGGGCCTTAACCGCGCACCGCCGGATTCCACCCCCCTGCTTGAGACTGCAGATGCTGGCGAATGTCATGCAGAGGTAGCATGACTTGCCGGAGGCCCATCAGCCACGTTTGACCAGTCCGAATTTCATGCGCGTTTCCTCGGGACCCAGTACACGGGCGCCCATCAGTTCGATGATATTACGCGCCCGCTCTACCAGTTGCGCGTTACTGGCGAACACGCCTTTTTCCAGGTATAGATTATCTTCCAGACCCACGCGGACATGACCACCGAGTATGACGGCCTGCGCCGCAAACGCCATCTGGTAGCGCCCCAGGGCAAACGCTGTCCAGTTGGCGTCCAGCGGTAACTGGTCAACAGATGATTTGAACACGCCGACGTCAGCCGGTGCGCCCCATGGAATACCGTGGCAAAGCTGGAACAGCGGTGGTGATTCCAGCAGGTCTTCCCTGAGCAGTTGCAGCGCGAAACTCAGGTTGCCCGTATCGAAAATCTCCAGTTCCGGCTTCACACCCAGTTCCCGGATACGTTTTGCACCACGGCGCAGCATATCCGGCGTGGAGACGTAAACCAGGCTGCCATCCCCGAAATTGAGCGAACCGCAATCCAGGGAACAGATTTCCGGCAACAGTTCCTCCACGTGGGGCAAGCGATCCATTGCGCCGACCAGGTCGGTATCTTCCCCGAATTTCGTCGGCTCATCATCCGGCCCGATGATGAGGTCTCCTCCCATCCCCGCGGTCAGGTTGATCACCACGTCGGTATCGGCAGAGCGAATACGATCGACTGTTTCACGGTATAGAGCGACATCCCGCGCCCCCTTTCCAGTTTCGGGGTCACGCACATGGCAGTGAACTATGGCTGCCCCGGCCCTGGCTGCATCGATGGCTGCCGCGGCTATCTGTTCCGGGGTAACCGGAAGCGCGGGATGTCTCCCCACCGTGTCGCCGGCGCCAGTCACGGCACAGGTGATAACTACTTCAAAATTCATTCATCAACCCTCCGGATACAGTCGTCACGCAGGTAATTGAAGCATGGCAGGTCTGCGGAAACCGGCGAAAAAACGACATGGATTTACCTGTTTTCGCAATCAGCGCTTATGTTTCTGAATACCTGGCGCGCTCCTGGGTAGGCCGGAGCTTGAAGTGTTCGTGGTAACACTTACTGAAATGCTGCAGGGATTTGAACCCGGTTTCTATTGCTATCCCGCGTACGGTGGTGCCGGTATGGCGCAGGAGATTGCGCGCGGCGATCAGTCGCAGCCTCAGGTAATACTGGCTTGGGGAGTAATGAAAATACTGCTGAAACACACGCTCCAGTTGCCGGGTCGATACATTGAGATATTTGGCTATCTCCTCGACGAACAACGGCTCTGAAATATTATTGCGCATGAGCAGCACGGCCTCGTTCAGGTAATCAGGTGCGCCCGGAGCCTGGCTGCGCACCGATATATACTGGGGTTCACCGAGTTCCCTGATGCGGTCGATAGTGAACTGTTCGGATATCGCGGAGGCCACCTCACGGTTGTAATCCCTGCGCACCAGGAACAGCATCAGGTCCAGCGGCGCGGTGCCGCCGGCACAGGTATAACGGTGCCGGTCAACCTCGAACAGTTCATCGGTCACTTTCAGTTGGGGAAATTCCTCGCGCAGACTGCCAATGTTTTCCCAGTGAATTGTGCAGCGATGATCATTCAGTATGCCGGATTTTGCCAGCAGAAATGCCCCGGTACACAAGGCGCCCATAGGCTTGCCGCCGGCCAGCCGCCGCAATGCCCTGCCCAGCGGCGGATTCCAGGAGTCCTTGACATGCACTCCTGCGCATACGAATAACATGTCAAGTTTTCTTGCCTGCTCAAACGGCAGGGTGGGATGGATTTCCAGGGCGGCGCTTGAGGACACCGGAGCATCGTCAAAAGTCAGGACGGACCAGCGATACAACTCCTGCTCGGAGGTTAAATTTGCCATGCGCAGCGTCTCGACCGCCGAAGAAAATGCTATCAGGGTAAAATTCGGCACCAGCAGGAAGCCGTAATGCAATGGTTGTTTCGTAGCTATCGCCCTACCTCCGGGTTAAACCTCGCGCACCTCCGTACTGCCGTCCGGCCGTTGTTCAAGCGCGTAATTCGCCGATCGGAGTGTTTTACCAAAATCCTTGCGCAGCCATTTGAATAAGGATACCTGAAGGATCACCAGAACCGGGATCAACGGCAATGCGGCAATCACCGTTGACGTCTGTACGGTCTTCAAGCCGCCGGCCGCGATCAGCCCGACCGCTATAATGGCAAGGGCAAAGGCCCAGGCAAAGCGGTTCCAGCGAGCCGGTTGTCCCTCGCCGGTCAGGTTCCTGGTACTCATGCTGGACAGTACGTAAGCGGCAGAGTCCAGCGTCGTGGCAAGGAAAATAATGCACAGGAGGGTAAATATAAACACCGTAAGCCCCCCTCCCGGAAGGCTGCTGACGATGGTAACGACAGCAGCAGGGATACCTGAATCGTTCAGCACCGAGGATATGTCCAGAGTTCCACTCATCTCCATATCCAGGGAATACCCGCCGGCAATCGCAAAAAAAGCCATGCAACCGATGCTCCCCCATATCACCTGGCCGATGATGACCTCCCTGATGGTGCGTCCCCTGGAGATGCGCGCCACGAACAGCCCGACCATCGGCGCATAGGCAATCCACCAGCCCCAGTAGAATACCGTCCAATCCTCCGGGAAGCCGCTTTTTACAACCGGGTCCATCCAGAAACTCATACGGAACAGGTTGTCCAGCATCAGGCCGAAACTGTTCACGGACATGCTCAGGATGAATACGGTCGGACCGGCAACCAGCACGAAGACCAGGAAAAGGATAGCGAACACTGCGTTCGTGTCGGCGAGTATACGGATACCCTTCTCCAGCCCCAGGTATACGCTTGTCGCAAAGACTGCCGTCCACACCACCAGGACGCCGAGTTGCAGCATGGGCGTATCCTGCAGGGAAAAACTATCGGCGACAAGCGCGGAGACCAGGGGAAGACCCAGCCCCAGGCTGGTGCCTGTGCCGCCGATGATGGCAATTATCACAATCACATCGACTCCGGTACCGAGCCAGCCCGCACTCTGCCTGCCGAGCAATCCGGCACTTGCGGTACTGATCCTGCAGAAAGGCTGTTTCCGGACGTACATGGAATAGGCAATCGGCAACGCCGGCAGCGCGTATATCGCCCAGGGCACTATCGACCAGTGGTACTGGCCGTACATGTGCGCCCACTCGGCCGCCTCCGGCGAACCCGCCTCGACTCCGAACGGGGGCGATTGCAGATAGAAGATTGGTTCGATAAATGCCCAGTTGGTCAGGCCGATGCCTATCCCCACGGTAAACATCATGGCGATCCAGCTTGGTGTCGAAAACTCGGGGGGCTCGCCGGGAGCGCCCAGGAGCACCCGTCCGTAACGGCTGAAGGCCAGCCAGACAAGCACCGCGATGGCGCTGAAACCCACCAGGAGATACAACCAGCCAAAATAGCCGGTCACTACCTGCAAGGAATTGCCGAGAAGCAACCTGGCATGGTCGGGTTTCAGGACCAGCAATACACCGATGAGCATAACCAGGATAAAGGTCGGCAGGAAAACCCTTTTATCCAGAGACGGCTGTGGGGATGGCGAGTCCACGTTTACTTGAGATCCAGATATTAAGCCTGTCAGAGCATATCATTAGTTCGCTTCGGACAACAGGCCCAGGATCAGGCACAGGCAGGACAGGAGCAGCACCAGGGTGAACGGTACGGCCATGGTGATGGTGCCGGCCTGCAACGCGCTCAGGGCATCGCTGCCGCCGCCGATGAGCAAGGCTGCCGCGATAAATCCCAGCAGGACAGCCCAGAACGCGCGCTGGTAGCGGGGAGTGTCCAGTTTGCCGCCGGCCGTGATTATGTCTATGACCAGGGAACCGGAATCGGCTGAGGTAACAAAAAAAGTCAACACCAGGACCACGGCCAGCAATGATGCAAGAACGGTAAACGGCAGGTTTTCCAGCATATGGAACAACGCCAGGGAAGGGTCGGTGATACCGCCTGCCAGTGCGCCGATGCCTTGCTGCACCTGGTCCAGGGCAATGCCGCCAAAAACAGACATCCAGATGGCGCTGACCAGTGTCGGCAACAGCAACACGGCCGTTACAAATTCCCTTACGCTGCGGCCCCGGGAAATACGCGCGATAAATACGCCCACAAAAGGCGACCAGGATATCCACCAGGCCCAGTAAAACACGGTCCAGCTCTTGTACCACGCCTCGTCTTCACGGCCCACCCAGTCACTCAAGGGGAGGAAGTGCGTCAGGTAGTATGAAAGGTTCTCGCCAATGCCGAACACGGTCGCCAGGGTGGGGCCGGCGCATATCACGAAAACCAGGAGCAGCAGGGCAGCCAGGATATTGAAGTTACTCAGTACCCTGACGCCGCGGTCCAGCCCGCGTACGACCGAAATGATGGCGATTGCCGTGATCACGGCGATAAGCAATAACTGAGTCGTCAAGCCGTTGTCCACACCAAACACGGAATGCAGCCCCCCCGTTGCCTGTTTCGCACCCAGTCCGAGAGAGGTTGCCAGGCCGAATATGGTTGCGAACACAGCCACTATGTCTATGACATGGCCCGGCCAGCGCCAGCATTGCTCGCCGAACAACGGGTAGAAGATCGACCGGGTCGCCAGCGGCAGGCCCTTGTTGAATGAAAAGAAGGCAAGGGACAATGCCACCACGGCAAAGGTGGCCCAGGGATGCAGCCCCCAGTGATATAACGCCGCCCCCATTGCCGCGGCTGCGGCTTCGGGCGAATGGGGCGCTACGTTCAACGGCGTTCCCGACCAGTTCGTATAGTAAGCAACCGGTTCGGCCACGCACCAGAACATCAGGCCGATACCCATCCCGGCCGCAAACAGCATGGAAAACCAGGACAGCCTGGAAAACTCCGGTTCCGCCGCGGGACCGCCAAGGCGCACTTTCCCGAACGGCAGCACGATCAGCAGCAGGCAGAATAAAACAAAGAAATTGCCGGAAATCATTACCAGCCAGTGGAAGTTATCGATGGACCAGTTCTTTGCCCGGTCAAGAATGACATTCGCGTCCTGCGGAAACGCCAGTACCCCGATAACAAAAGCCACGGTGAGAAATGCGGTGATGAAAAACACCGGGTTGTGCAGTTCCATCCTGAGGATGCGGACGTTGTCCCGGCCGACCCTGTACGAGCTCTGGTAGTGATTGCTGGATTGCACTATATATCTGATTGAGCAAAGTTTTTCTGCTGTCACACTATAACCCGGAAGAGCAGGTAAAGCTATGCATCGATTGCACTTGACTATCTGTAAAATTAGCGGACAATCACGCCACCTGCCGCTAACCAGGTAAGGCTGGCTATCCCTATTACGAGGCTCAGACATCGATCACCTGTTCACACGCTTGAACTAACCGGATCAGAACATGAAAACACCACAGATTTTACCCGTCTGGAGCCTGCTGTTCGGCGTGGCCTTGATTTCCGTCTGCAGCGGCATGCAGGGCACGCTGCTGGGGCTGCGGGCCTCCCTGGAAGACTTTGCGGTGGATACGATCGGGCTGATCATGTCCGCCTACTACCTGGGTTTTCTCCTGGGCGCCCGCGTGGTGCCCAAGTGGGTAAGACAGGTGGGACATATCCGCGTCTTTGCAGCGTTGGGGTCAATCGCATCCGTGGTCATCCTGCTGCACTCTGCCATCGTTGACGCGACGATGTGGATAGGGTTCCGCGCGTTGACCGGCTTTTGCCTGTCAGGCCTGTTCATGGTCTCTGAAAGCTGGCTGAACGCGATCACCGGCAATGACAATCGCGGCCGCCTGCTGGCCGCCTACATGTTCACCATCACATTGGGGTTCGCCGGCGGTCAATTCCTGATAAACCTGGCTTCCCCACTGGGTTTCGAGTTGTTTATCCTTGCCTCAGTAGTGTTGTCCGTTGCCATCGTACCCATATTGCTGAGTAATATTTCCGCCCCTGCAATCGCCTACGCGGAACACCTGGAACTGGGGAAGTTGATCAGACTGACTCCCCTGGGAGCCATGGGCGTCTTTGTCCAGGGTCTCAGCTTCGGCGCAGTGATGTGGTTGACCGCGGTATTCGGCAAGCAGAGCGGTTTTTCCGTTGCCGAAAGCGCCTTGCTGGTAGGTACACTGATGCTCGGCGGGTTGGCGTTATTGCTGCCGGTCGGCGGCTTGTCGGACCGCCAGGAACGCCGTCATACCCTGCTGTTATTGTCAGTCCTGGCTGCGGGCGCGAGCCTGTTTGTGCCGTTTGCCGCACACATGGGCAACCTGTGGTTGCTAGCCGGCCTGTTGTTCCTGGTGGGCGGTGTGGTCCTGTGCTTTTATTCGGTGTCCCTGTCCCATATCAACGACCACGTCCGCAATGAACAAATCCTGTCGGCCAGCGGCAGCATTATTTTTATCAACGGAATCGGCGGGTTATCAGGGCCCATACTCAGTACCCAGGTAATGAAGTTCTTCGGTCCGGGCAGCCTGTATTACTTCGTGGCCCTGGTTTACCTGTTCATGGCGCTGTTCACCCTGTACCGGATGTCGGTACGGGCGCCGATTACCGCCGGGGAGCAATCCCACGGCATGACAGTCATGTTGCAGACCTCGCAGGTCATCGTGGCGGAGGCCATGGATGAAGTGGACCAGGGTGACCCGCTGGCGCCGGAACAGCGCGACCCGGCTTGATTCGATTCGGATCCCCAACGACAAATAGTTGCACCTTACCCTGTCGTGGCGCTGCTATGCAGCAGCCACAGGGCCGCATATTCGGCGAAACTGCGGCGGACGATGATATCGAAGGTTGGGGTGTCATCGACCAGGGCGATCAGCATGGACGTTTTGGCCAGGGTGGTCTGTGCGCATTGGCCTACTTTGAACGCGCGCGGGTGAAGGTCCAGGGTACAGCCTTTGGCCAGTACCTTTCGTACCTGGCTGCCGCGCAGGCGGATTAAAATCTGTCCGCCCGTCACATCGACCAGGGAATGGCATTGCCCGGACAGGCTTTTCTCCAGTTGTACCGCTATGCCGTTTTCCTTGCCTGGACCGGTGACCAGCAACCACTCATCGGGACCCAGCCAGAATTGTGTGTTTTCTCCGGCCGTAAACGTATTGGCAATGGTGGGCAGGGGCTGTCCAAGCGTTGACTGCACCGCTTGCAGGAACTGCTCATCGCCGGGGCTGCCACGCAGGTTCAGGTAACCGTATCCGGGCCGTACTTCCATTTGTACGTCGGGATTACCCGGGCCGCTGGTAGTCTTGCCATTGAGGAAAGAGGTCAGCGCGTGCTGTCTTTGGGGCGTATCAGGCATGTTGCCGCTCTCCTTTCGGGTCATAAAATACCGGGGAGACAATCTTCACCCTGGCAAATCGTCCGTCGCGTAATGCGGCGTGTATGACATCGCCCTTCCGGGCGCGCCCGGCGCTCACCAGCGCCAGGGCAATGGGCCGGCCGAGACAGGCGCTGTAATAACTGGAGGTGACGTGGCCGAGTTTGGCCACAGGGGGTTCTCCACCGGGTTGTTCCACCAGTTGCGCACCTTCCGGCAGGACCCCGGTCCCGTCTTCGCATAACAGGCCAACCAGTTGTTTACGGTCCGGCCGTTGGCATTCGGGCCGGGCGAGGGAGCGTTTGCCCAGGTAGTCCCTGTCCCGGGACAGGAGCCAGTGCATCCCCAGGTCCAGGGGGGTGACCGAACCGTCGGTATCCTGGCCGACGATGATGAAACCCTTCTCGGCGCGCAACACATGCATGGCTTCAGTACCGTAAGGGGTAATGCCGTAGTGCCGGCCCGCCTCCATCAGGGTTTGCCACAGGGCCGGGGCCAAATCGCTCTCCACGTTGATCTCATAGGCCAGTTCGCCGCTGAAACTCACGCGGAATATCCGTGTGGCGAACCCTGCCAGTGTGCCGGAGCGTACCGACATGAAGGGAAAGTCATCCGGGTTGAAGGCGATATCGGATTCCATGCCCTGCAACAGGTTCCTGCTGCCAGGGCCGGCCAGCGCAATGGTGGACCAGCGTTCCGTCACCGACGTCAGGTAAACCTTCAAATCCGGCCACTCCGTCTGCAACCATTGTTCCATCCAACCCAGCACGCGTGCAGCGCCGCCCGTGGTGGTGGTCAGGTAATAATGCTGCCCGCCCAGGCGCGCCATCACCCCGTCGTCCATGACCATGCCGTCTTCGCCAAGCATGATGCCGTAAGCGCAGCGTCCGGTCTCTATCCGGGCGATATTATGGGTATAGATACGCTCAAGAAAGACCTGCGCATCCGGGCCCCGCACCTCTATCTTGCCCAGGGTCGAAGCGTCCATGATTGCCAGCGAGGAGCGGGCGGCAAGGCATTCACGGGCAACCGCTCGATGTATATCCTCTCCTTCCCCGGGGTAATACCAGGGGCGCAGCCATTGCCCCACTACTTCGAATTCAGCCCCCGCCGCTTCGTGCCAGTCATGCAGCGCGGTCTTGCGCACCGGGTCATAGAGCGCACCCACGCCGGCGCCGGCGCAGGCGCCGAAGGTGGCGGCCGTGTAGGGCGGCCTGAACGTGGTCGTGCCGACATCGGCAACAGGTTTGTCCAGGCATTCCGCCAGTATTGCCATGCCGTTGATATTCCCCAGTTTGCCCTGGTCGGTGCCGAAACCCAGCGCGGTATAGCGTTTGACGTGTTCCACGTTCTGAAACCCTTCACTCACGGCCTGGTACACGTCCGCCACGGTGGTATCGTTCTGGTAATCGATAAACTGTTTCGGACAGCGCTGCGGCGGTTGCGGCAAGGGAACCCGCCATAACGGTCGTTGCGGAAGGGTGTCTCCGGCGTGGATACGGTTAATCTCCGGCGAGGGAAGCGGAACCGGATGAAACCCACAGGACTGCGCCGCATCCAATCCTGCCTGTTTCCCTTCCTCCAGGCCGGCTTCCAGCGAAAAGGTACCGTTGCACGCGCCCACGGACACATGCCCCTGCCGGGCAGCGCCGGGTACAAAACAACTGCGGGCCTGATCCCAGGCAATACCACCTCCCGCCTGCGAATGCAGGTGAACGGCCGGATTCCAGCCGCCGGACATGGCAACCAGGTCGCAGTCAAGGGTCCTGGATGCAGCGGCGCTGGAAACCCGTACCGAACGCACACCTTTTCTTCCCGCTACGCCGGTGATGACGTGTCCCGGGAAAATCTCAATCCCGGCCTGGCGCACGGAGCCGGCTATGCTGCCGGCGCCCTCCCTGCGGCTGTCGACAATGCCTGCGATGGTGGCGCCTGCCGATAAAAGATCCAGGGCCGCACGATATCCACCATCGTTGTTGGTGAAAATCACGCCGCGTTGTCCCGGACATACACCGTAGCGACGAATATACCCGGATACCGCGGAGGCAAGCATCACCCCCGGGCGATCATTGTTCGGAAATACCAGGGGCCGTTCGTGACTGCCCTGGGCAAGGATGACGCGCCGTGCGCGTACACGCCAGACACGTTGCCGTATCTCTCCGGCGCGCGGTTCACCCGGATGGCCGCCGCTGCGCTGCAGGATGGTGAGGAAATTGTGATCGTAGTATCCGAACACCGTGCTGCGGGTCAGCATGGTTACTTGCGGATGGCCCGCCAGTTCCTGCACTGCCCCGTCCAGCCATTCTGCGGCGGAATTGCCGTCCAGCCCGGCCCCGTCATGCAACAGGCTGCCGCCGGGTTCGCTTTGCTCATCTGCAATGATGACCCTGGCGCCGCATCCGGCCGCGGCCAGCGCCGCCATCAGCCCCGCCGGTCCGCCGCCTGCCACCAGCACGTCGCAATGTGCGTTGATATGTTCATAGGCATCCGGGTCCGCCTCCCGTGGTGAGACTCCCTGGCCGGAGGCGCGCCGGAGAACACGTTCATACCAGTGCCACAGGAACCGTGGCGCCATGAAGGTCTTGTAGTAAAATCCCGCGCCCAGCAAGGGGGAGCAGAAGTCGCTGATCGCCAGCAGGTCGGTATCGAGACCGGGCCAGCCCCTGGTCGTGGATGCGACCAGACCCTCGTACAGTTCCACTTCGGTGGCGCGCAGTCCGGGCACCGTACGGGCGCCGGTACCTGCCTGGACTATGGCGTTGGGCTCTTCCACACCTATACCCACGATGCCGCGCGGGCGATGGTATTTGAAACTGCGCCCGACCAGCCGGATACCGTTGGCCAGCAGGGCCGAGGCCAGGGTGTCGCCGTGATAACCCTGACAGGTACGGCCGTTAAACCTGAATGTCAGGGGCTTTGAGCGGTCGATACGGCCGCCTTCGGGGAGGCGGTCAGGTTGTTTCATCCTTGAATTCATACGTTACCGTATCCCTTTCCACTACGAACCAGCGGCGGCAGCCGTGCTCATGTACCCATTGTTCCCGGTGCAACCCCCTGGGATTTTTGCGCATGAACAGGTAATCCGCCCACTGCTCGTCGCTGAGGCTGTCCGGATCGGGCGGCCGGGCGATATCCGCCTCACCGCCGTAGCTGAATTCACTCTCATCACGCGCACCGCACCAGGGACATTTTATCAGCAGCACGTTAACCCACCTTATTCATAATTAAGAATTAAGAATTAAGAATTACGAATTACGAATTAGGAATTAGGAACTGGCGTGTGTTGCATTGCATATCATAATACAAAGCTGCCGCAGGCAGCACATTCATTCGTAATTCCATCAGTGTGACACCGCAGCGGCACCATGCTCGTCAATGAGGGCGCCGGTAGTGAATCGTTCCAGGCCGAACGGGGCATTCAGTTCGTGGGGCCGGTCCCGGGCAATGGTATGGGCAAACGCCCAGCCGGAGCCGGGCGTGGCCTTGAAGCCCCCGGTGCCCCAGCCGCAGTTGAAATAGAGGCCCTGCAGGGGGGTCTTGCCGATAATCGGGCAGGCGTCCGGCGCCACATCGACGATGCCGCCCCATTGGCGCAGCATGCGCACCCGGCTGAAGGCGGGGAACAGTTCAATAATGGCCTGCATGGCATGCTCTATGGTGTGGAAACTGCCGCGCTGGCCGTAACCCGTGTAGGCATCGATGCCTGCGCCGACGACCAGTTCGCCCTTGTCCGACTGGCTGATATAACCATGCACGGCGTTCGACATGACCACGGTATCCAGGACCGGTTTCAGGGGTTCCGACACGTAGGCCTGCAACGGGTGGCTCTCCAGGGGCAGGCGTAAACCCGCCATCTGCGCCAGGACGCTGGCATGGCCGGCGACCACAACGCCGATCCGGTCTGCCTCGATGCGTCCGCGGCTGCTCTCGACGCCGGTCACCCTGGAACCGTTACGGCAGATACCGGTGACTTCACATTGTTGAATGATATCGACGCCCAGGGCGTCGGCGGCGCGGGCAAACCCCCAGGCCACGGCATCGTGGCGGGCAACCCCGCCCCGGCGTTGCAATGAAGCCCCAAGGATGGGATAACGCACCCCGGGAGAGATATCGATCATGGGAATGGCCGACTTGATCTGCGCCGGCGTGACCACCTCGGCATCGATCCCGTCCAGGCGGTTGGCGCCGACCCGCCGTTCGATATCCCGCATATCCTGCAGGCTGTGACCCAGGTTATAGACGCCGCGCTGGCTGAACATGACGTTGTAATTCAGGTCCCGGCTCAACCCTTCCCAGAGTTTCAACGACTTCTCGTAGAACAGCGCGGCCTCGGTCCACAGGTAATTTGAACGTACTATGGTCGTGTTCCGCCCCGTATTGCCGCCGCCGATCCAGCCCTTCTCCAGTACGGCGACGTTGCGCATCCCGTGTTCTTTTGCCAGGTAATAAGCGGTTGCCAGGCCATGGCCGCCGCCACCGATTATGAGCGCGTCATACTTCTTCCGTGGCGCAGGACTGCGCCAGGCCTGGCGCCAGTTCTCATTATGAGAGACGGCATTGCGCAGCAAGGAGAATATGGAATATTTCTGCCTGGTCATTGCGGTCCGTTTAACTCATCAAGCGCTGCGTATTCCATCAGCATTGGTTCGCCCTGATCCCGGGTTTCCGGAGCGCAGCTTCAGTTATTTGCGTCATTGATGTCCAGCAACCGCTCGTTGCCGGGGTCGTACGGACTTTCAGGGACCACAATGGCGCGGTAGTTCCTGTTGAGGATATCGATTTCCATTTCCGTACCTTCTGCCGCGTATTCCGGCCTGACCATGCCCAGCGCCAGGGATTTGCCGACCCGGAAGCCGAAGCCGCCGCTGGTGGCGCGTCCGATCAGTTCACCGTCCCGGGTCAGGGCATTGTTGCCCAGCGCATCGGCGTCATCGGTATCCCGGACCTCCAGCGTGACGAGTCTGTATCCGGGACCGCGTTCGCGGCCCGCCAGCAGCGCTTCCCTGCCGAGGAAGTCTCCCTTGTCCGGCGACACGAAACGGTCCATTGCCGATTCCCAGGCGGAATACTCGATGGATAATTCCGTGCCCACCATGCGGTACGATTTCTCCAGCCGTAATGAATCCATTGCCCGTATGCCGAAAGGCCGCAGTTCGATATCCTCACCGGCTGCAAACAAGGCATCGAACAACTCGTTCTGCCGCTCGATGGGGTGGTGCAGTTCCCAGCCCAGTTCACCTACGTAATTGACCCGCATGGCATGCACTGGTATGCCGCCCATATCTACCTGCCTGGCGCTCAGAAACGGGAAGCCTTCGTTGGAAAAATCATCACTCGACAAGCGTTGCAACAGCGTGCGTGAACGGGGCCCGGCAACGACGAATACGCCGATAGCGTCGGTAATGTGTTCATAGTTCACCGAGCCGTCAGCAGGCATGAACTTGCCGAGGTAATCGTGGTCCAGTCGCTGCCATGCGCCGGCCGAGACCAGGTAGAACGAATCGTCCGCGGCGCGGGTAATGGTGAATTCCGAATGAATGCCGCCGCGCCGGTTCAGCGCGTGACAAAGCCGTATACGCCCTGCTTTTGACGGCAGCCGGTTTGCAACCATGTAGTCCAGAAACGCTTCCGCTCCCGGCCCGGATATCCGGCATTTGGCAAAGGCCGTCAAGTCCAGCAATCCCACTGCGCGGTTCAGGTGCAACGCCTCCTTTCTGATGCCTGCAAACCAGCGCGAACGGCGAAACGACCAGTGATCCTCCTGCGCCATGCCGTCGGTAGCGAACCAGTTGGCCCGCTCCCAGCCGAATTTCTGGCCGAACACGGCGCCCATCTCCTTGAGACGCCCATAGCAGGGGGCGGTCTTCAGGGGGCGGGCCGCCGGCCGCTCCTCATCGGGGTAATGGATGATGAACACATGGGAGTAGGCTTCCTCATTCTTTTTGACCAGGTAATCCTTGCTGACGTAATCGCCGAAACGGCGCGGCTCGACCCCCAGCATGTCGATTCCCGGTTCACCCTCAACAATCCATTCCGCCAGTTGCCAACCGGCGCCGCCCGCGGCGGTGATGCCGAAGCTGTGGCCTTCGTTGAGCCAGAAGTTCTTCAGGCCCCAGGCCGGACCGACAATGGGGTTGCCGTCCGGGGTGTAGGCGATGGCGCCGTTGTAGACCTGCTTGATACCGCAATCGGCAAAGGCCGGCACCCGGTTCATGGCCGCCTCGATATGGGGTTCCAGGCGATCGATATCTTCCTGGAAGAGTTCATACTCGGCGGTCTCGTCGGGACCGTCCACGTAACAGCAGGGTGCGCCTTTTTCATACGGGCCCAGGATAAAACCCTGGTTTTCCTCGCGCAGGTACCAGGAGCCGTCTGACTCACGCAGGACAGCCATTTCAGGCAGGCCCTGCCCGGCCCGGACGACCAGGTCGGGGTGGGATTCCGTCACGATATACTGGTGCTCAACCGGCATCACCGGGATATCCAGGCCGACCATGGCGCCGGTGCGGCGGGCATAGTTGCCGGTCGCAGTGACAATATGTTCGCAGGTGATATCACCCTTGCTGGTCCTGACCTGCCACTCACCCGAAGCGCTGCGATCAATGCCTTCGACCATGGTATTGCGATAAATCACCGCACCCCGCGCCCGGGCGCCCTTTGCCAGGGCCTGGGTCAGGTCGGCGGGCTGGATATAGCCGTCTTCCGGATGGAACAGCGCCCCCACCAGTCCGTCCGTATTGCACAGGGGCCAGATCTCTCCAATTTGTCCCGGTGTCAGGAATTCAATGTTGACGCCGATGGTGCGGGCCGTGGCCGCGTACTGGTAATACTCATCCATGCGCTCCCGGTTCATGGCCAGGCGCAGGTTCCCGACCTGTTTGAACCCTACCTGCTGCCCGGTTTCAGCTTCCAGTTCCTGGTACAGGTTCACCGAGTATTTGTGGATCTGGCCGACGCTGTAACTCATGTTGAACAGCGGCAGCAGGCCGGCCGCATGCCAGGTGGAACCGGAGGTCAGTTCCGCTTTTTCCAACAGGACGACATCCTCGCCCCAGCCTTTTTTTGCCAGGTGATACAAGGTGCTGACACCGACAACGCCGCCGCCGATGACGACTGCACGCGCGTGTGTTTTCATGGTTTTAGATACCTGGTAATGAGATCACACAAACACGCATATTAAGCGGCAGAAAATGCCGGCTTAATCACGGGAACGACCGGGATTAGTCAAAATACGCCATCAGAAAGGCAATCCTGATCCTGATGGCCATCCCTGGCTCTCTCCAATTCCTGCTTCCTAATTCCTAATTCCTAATTCGTAATTCGTAATTCCTAATTCGTAATTCCTAATTTTCTTCTTTAGCCGCCTGCGCCGCGTCCCAGGCTTCCTGGACAGTCTGCCAGGTCACCAGTGCAACGGTATTGCCATCGTCGTCAACAAAATTCAGGGGGCCGAGAAACGTCATGTAGAACTCGCTGTCTTCAAGAAAGTTTGTCAACCCATGAAAGGCCTGGCATGCCTCATAGCCGTAGGCGGGGGCTTTTACGCTGACGCCGCCTTCATCTTCGCCGCCCCGGACTTCCATGTGGCCTTTCGTCAGGAAATATTCTCCCGGGCCGATATGTACATGGCTCGCAAAAGACGAGCCTTTCGGGCAATCGTAAATGGCTGCCCAGGAACCCAGTTCGGGCGCCACGTTCAACAATTTCCAGCGTATGCCGCCCTGGCTCAGCGGCCCCGGAAAATCTACCCAGTCGACTTCATCAATCTGCACCGAACGGCCGGGGACAGGGTCATATTTTTGTGGGTTCATGTTATTGCCTCCTCATATGTCAGGTTTTTTTTAATGTTTACTGGTTACATAAAGCCGCCGATATTCCTGCTTCCAGTATTTCAATCCAGTATCCATCCGGATCTTTAATGAAAGCGATTCCCTTCATCTTGCCGTCATCCGGCCGCTTGACAAATTCTACTCCTAACTCCTCGAAGCGGCTACAGGCTTGATAAACATCGGGAACGGACAATCCTATATGGCCGTAACCACGCGGGTCGTTGTTACCATTGTGATAACCTTCAAATGTTTCGTCATTCTCCGTGCCCCAATTGTGGGTCAATTCCAATAACGCTTTCTGCTCAAACGTGAAGGTTGTCCGTTCCAGCGGGTCCTGTGGAACAGGACCGTCTTCGGGCCGGACGTATCCCATAAAGAACAGCGAAAATTCCATCCCGGGGAAGTCCAGTTTCTTGACCAGGGTCATGCCCAGCACGTCCCGGTAAAACGCAAGGGAACGTTCCGGGTCCTTGATGCGAAGCATGGTCTGGTTGAATACAAACCCTTCCGTTGCAGGGGACTCCGTAATGCCGCCCTCTTGAACCGTCTCATTCATTGCATCTGCACCTTAGATCTTCAGTACACTTACGACGACGCTTCTCTGTTGTTTTCAAATTCCTGCCGGACACGCTGTAATTCTTCCCAACCCAGGTAACTGGTGAAGTTGTCGTCGTCAAAGAACAGCACCGGCCCGTTACAGATAAACAGGTAGTCGGTGTCCTCCAGTGCCGTTGTGGCGCCGTGGACCATGCCGTTTGGCTCGTACACGTAGTCGCCTGCTTCGAGTATCCCGTCGCGTACCTGCAACTTACCCGACAGGACATACACATGGGCCGGACTCAGGTGTTTATGGGGCGGCGCCACGTAGCCTTTATACCAGCGGAACAGCGCAGCCCAGGCGCCGGTCTCCGGCCCCGTCCACAGGACTTTCATGAACCCCCGCTCGGGGTCTGCTTCCATGGGGATCCAGTCCATGTCACCGGTCTTACACAGCGAATCCATGAGTTCGCTGTTAACGGGACTGATGTCTTGCGGTAGTGGCATTTTTTTCTCCAGGTATTAT
The DNA here is from genome assembly GCA_965207165.1 of Gammaproteobacteria bacterium. Classification (GTDB taxonomy): domain Bacteria; phylum Pseudomonadota; class Gammaproteobacteria; order Eutrophobiales; family Eutrophobiaceae; genus JAAXHV01. Next base: position 1,820,805 of record OZ242265.1, read on the forward strand.
GTGCTGCGCAGTAACCTGTCCGTCAGAAGTGATATTGCACCGAGCCGACCACGCGGCGCGGCTGTTCCAGGGTGCCGATAATGATATAGCCTGGAGCGCCCGGCAGTTTGCTACCCGCAAAGTTCGGGAATTCCTGCACGTCGATGTAGTAATCCTCGTCGAACAGGTTCTCTATATGAACGCCGAACTCCCAGTTGTTCCACTCCACCCCGGCGCCCAGGTCCACGACGGTAAAATCAGGGTTCGTCCAGAACGGAAAATCATCCCCGGGGGAATCCCAGAGTTGGGCATTGGTGGAAGCCTCTCCCTTGTAGCGCAGTTGCAGGCGCCCGAACAGGCGCATGTCATCGTTCACCTGCTGATCGTAATCCAGGGCCGCAGTGGCGCTCCACTTTACGGTGTTGGGCGGTCTCCTTCCCGAGAGGTCAGCGAGATAATCGCTTGGGGTCACGAATTCAGTGCCGCCGACCCATTCCGCGTCCACATAGCCGAACCCGGCGGACAGGGTCCAGTTCTCATGCATGGACAGCACCATATCGCCCTCCAGTCCCCATGACTCTGAATCGCCGATATTGAAGATGCCCTCAAGTACAGTGCCGGTTAGAGGGTTCTTCGTCTGAAGTTCAAACTGCCGGCCCTCGTAATCGATATAGAAACCCGCCAGGGTCAATATCAGGCGGTCATCCAGCAACCGCCCCTTGTAGCCGATTTCAACCTGTGTTGCCTCTTCCGGCTCGATGTCGAACAGGGCGTTCTCGCCCTCCAGGTCGAACGCATTGAAACTCCCCGGCTCAAAACCCTGGGAGAACGTCGCGTACACCATGGACCGGTCATCATCAAAGAACATGGAGACGGACGCTCGGCCCAATACCTCGGTATTGGACTGACTTCCGGTGGTGCCGCTGTCCAGGTTGTTCGCGTCGAATTCCCAGTGGTCCACGCGCACACCGCCGCCAATTTCGATGTTGTTCATGCGATAACTGAAGTTGGCGAAACCCGCCACCTGTTCGCGTTTTTCGCTGAGGTTCTCGAAAGGAACCACCACGACTACCGTATCCTCGGGAGGATCCTCGTCAATGCGCGGGTACGGGATTGGATCGTCAGGATTAGGATTGCAACTGGGGTCCAGGAAAAAGCAGAAACCGTAGGGAACCGGAAGTTCCCCGAACTTGTGCCTCTTCCAGTCCAGGTAGTAGGCGCCGGCCTGCCATTGCAAGGGACTGTCATCCGTGGAGGTAAAGCGCAATTCCTGGGTCCAGACCTCGACCGGCCATGACCGGGTCAGGTCGAGCACGAACTCCTGGTCGATATCAAGATCGGTCTCCCGGTACGAATCCGTATCCGTATACGAGGTAAGGTATATGGCGTCGAAGTTGCCGAAATCATAGGTCAGTTCTATGCTGCCGGCGACGGTTTCCCGCTCGTGGCCCGCATTGTAGCTGGTGTCGATGATGTTGGTGTGGGTGAGATCACCGCTCGTCTCCCGGTTCCAGATGTTGTTGGGCCCGTCGTACTCGTTGTAACGCAGGGTAGCGTACAGCGAAAGCTGTTCGCTGATACTGCCGGCCAGGGCCGCGCGCACGCCGTATTTCTCCGTGTGCCCCACGTCGGGATCAACGTCCGGAACACCGCCGTTCAGGCGCGGGGTGTTGGGGTTGACCAGGTACGAATCATCGGTCATGGCAAACCCATACAGCGCCAGGGCCCAATCATTGCCCAGCGGCACATTCAACTGGACTTCGCCGTCATAGTAATTATCTTCACCTGCCTGCGCTTTAACCCGGCCCGAAAAGGCTTCCGGGTCCGGCCGCCTGGTAACAAATTTGATCGCGCCGCCGATGTTGGCGCCGCCATAGAGGATGCCCTGCGGCCCTTTCAACACCTCGATCCGCTCGAAATTGCCGAAGCGGGACGAAGCATCCCCGAACAACTGCACGTCATCAAGGTAAAACCCGGCTCCCTGGGTATTGCCGAATCCCCCCAGACTGCGAATGGAGACATTGGGGTAACCGTCCAGGCGCCGGCTCATCCAGAGATTCGGCACGAGCAGCCCGATATCTTCAAGACCGTTAATGTTAGCGCTCTCCACCATGTCCCCCGTGAAGGTGGTCAGGGACTCCGGGATCTCCAGCACGCTCTCCTCGCGCTTACGCGCGGTGACGATGATCTCCTCCAACAGGGTCTCGCCTTGTGCCATGACAGCCGAACTCGTGAACAGGGCGGTTACCGGTGCGGTCAGCAATGCCAATGCAAGCATTGCCGTCCCGACCGCGGAACCTGTAATTACGTTTATCCTGCAGCGAGTTGCCCATCCAGAGATTGCCGCGGCCAATTGCCGTTCGTCTGACAAGTATCTGTTCATCTGCTGTCCCCCTTTGTAAACCGCATTGGTTTCATCCGTTTCCCGGCCCGTCGCACAGGCATCAGGATAGATGTGTTTGAGTGAAGCGTTTTTCTGTTGTATTTAAGCTATGACAATCTACCGGATATCACTCAAAGTAACTTGTTCCCTGGGGAAACTGTAACTGTCTGTATGTGCAAGTGGTAAGAAAGAGACAGGTTTTGAAGTAATTACCGGCTAAATCCTTGCCATTAGTGCAAATCAACTTGGTTTTAAGTGAAAACGCGCTACACTCTAAGGTTACAGATAAGCTTGGCGCTACGGCATAGAGCGATTATTTTGTTTACAACTCCAGGCAGGTGTTGCTGAAAACACACATTGCGATTCTGACAGAGAGCGACAACCATGGCATGCGTCAGTAAGACAGGCAGCTTGAGGGGGTAATGAACGACAATACTGCACCATCGTTCGTCAATACCTGGACGACAAATGAACTGGCAAAGAGCGACCGTTACGATGCCTGGTCAAGCATGCTGAACCAGGCTTACGGCCGCTGGGAAATGGATAAACCGGTTACGCCTGACTTCTTCAGCAGCGTCAAGCATTATGACGACAGCATCCTGAAGGTCATCGAGTGCACCTGTGACCCCTGCGGCGCAACCCGCACCCGCGCCAGTATCCGGGCCGACGGCCTTGAGACGCTGACCATACAGGCCGTTCTCGAAGGCCGTGAATATATCAACTTCAACGGCGAGGATATCCTGTTGAAACCGGGCGATCTCCTGGTCTGGGACAGCACCAGACCCATGACTTTTGAAGTTCAGGACCGCTTGCACAAGATATCCGTCATGATGCCGTTGCCGCGTTTTCAATCCTGGCTGCCCCGATCCTGGTTCTCGATCCGGCATTCCCTGGATGGGCAATCAAACAGCGGCCAGTTGTTGACCAATCACATAAAATCACTACGCCAGTCGGTCTTCGACGGAGGCTGCAAGGACAATTACGCATTAATTGATGCAACCATCGGCGTACTGGTCAATGCGCTGGACCCGGGCACCGCCGATGATCCGAAACCTTTACGGGTTACCCAGTTGCGGCATATCAAGGAATACATCAAGGCCAATATCCGCAACCCGGAACTGTCCCCGGCCATGATCGCAAAAGCGGGCGGCATGTCCTCCCGCTACCTGCACTGGTTGTTCAATGCAGATGCCGACGACGACACGGTCAAGCAATATATTATCCGCCAGCGCCTGGACCTGTGTGCACGCGACCTGTCGAACCCGCACATGAGAAACAGAAAGATTTCCGACATCGCATTTTACTGGGGTTTCCAGGACACCGCGCATTTCAACAAGCGCTTCAAACAGCTTTACAACCTGTCACCCGGCGCTTTCCGCGAAAAAGCCTTGGATCAGACCAACTCAATCTGAGACAACTTACTGGTATTAAAGACCGTCAGCGTTGGTTGTACCGGCTGTTTCAGGCACAGCGGTGTTATGGGTTAGTAGTTATGTGGATTTGCAGGTCCGTCCCTAATCCATCGCAATCCGGATGATCTGTTTTCTCATTTCCGTTTCAATACCTGCCTCGCTATCTTCGAGTTCGTTATCTGCTTCTTCCAGCATCAGCATCATACCTTCAATCATGGCGGCAATCATGGCTGCCCGTTGCTGTCTCACCCCGGGAGACAGCAGCGGGTTTAAGCCCGCAAGGTGTTCATTGAGTGATTTTATATGTGGCGCGTACATGTCATTCAATAGTCTCTCGGTATGTGCGCCGGATGCGTCAAGCAAGGCCCAGAACTGGATAAAAAAACGCCTGGTCAACGGGTCCTTGATATCTTCGATGAGGTAATCGATTACTGCAAGGAACCTGGGATGCGGCTGCGTCGGCAACGTGGCAAACCGTTCCCTATACGTTTCAAGATAGGACTGGCTGTTGTAGTCGATCAGTTCCTTGATCAACTCTTCCCTGGTGCGGAAATAGTATTGCAGGTTGCTGAGATGCATGCCGGCTTCCCGTGCGACATTGCGTAGTGAAAATTGCGTATAACCTTTATCGATCAATACGGTCCTGCAGGCTTCCATGATAGCGGAAATGCGTTTCCTGCCTTTAGCGCTGAGCGCAGTGTCTGTGCCAGTGGTGATCTGGTTGGAATTCTGACCTTGGGCGCGCATTAAATGGTTGAAAAAAGGTTTGGTTCTATATAGTATTTGTCATACGACCAATTTTATACTATCATACTTGCGTATTCATCTCTATATGACGATGGGGGCGATAAAAATGTGCTTGATTAGCCGACTTTACCGATGGACATTCATCCCGGCGCTGTGCCTGGGTCTTATGGTTTCCGGACTTGCCAATGCGGCTGTCCTGGAAGAAATTATTGTGACCGCGCAAAAGCGCGAACAGAACCTGCAGGACGTGGGTATTTCGGTCACCGCATTCAGTGGCCAGCAACTGGACAACCTGGGGGCTACCAATACCACGGATATCACGCAGCAGGCACCAGGCTTGCAGTTATTCACGTACACGCCTTCCATTATTGTCTTCAATATCCGCGGCGTGTCACAAAACAACTTCATTGACACGCTGGAAGCACCCGTGGCCGTGAACTTTGATAATGCCTACGTAGCCTCGATGAACGGCATCGGCCAGCAGATGTTTGACATGGACCGGGTGGAAGTATTGCGCGGCCCCCAGGGGACCCTGTTCGGACGCAATGCAACGGGTGGCGTAATTCAATATTTCACCAACGCGCCGGATGAAGAAGAAGCCAACGGTTATATCAAGGCCGGCGCGGCTGAATACGAGAACTTTTTTGTCGAAGGCGCCGTGGGCGGCGCCCTGGCGCCCAACCTGCGCGGCCGTTTTGCGGGCCGCTGGGAACAGGCAGACGGTTACACGGAATCCGTAACGCCGGGGGTACGCGACACCAACGGCAAGGACGGTTTCGCGCTGCGGGGCGCCCTGCAGATGGACGTTACTGAGGACCTGCTGGTGGACCTCAAGGTCTATTACTCGGAGGACAACGATGCCCCCACCGGCGGCTATGTTGCTTACGCCTCCAAGGCGGACCGGGAAACCGGTTACAGCGCCACCCCGGAGGCCTCCCCCATTACCGGTGACGTCCACAAGCACGCCAACGGTATCGAGGGCAGCCTGGACCGGGAGGTCACCTCGGTTACCGGCCAGATTACCTGGGACCTGAATGAGCATCTCCAGGTGGTCTCCGTCACCAATTACATGGATATCTTCAAGGATTACTACGAAGACGCCGGAGGGGGTTATATCCCGAATTTCCCCTACAATCCCGTTGCAGATACCGAACAGATAACCCAGGAACTGCGCCTGAGTGGAGACTATGACCGGTTCCGCTGGCAACTGGGCGGCTATTATATGGACCTGGAAATCATCGGCATGGACTTCGTCAGCGGCGAGTTTGTCAGCGCTTTGCCTGACGGGCAGCTCAATGCGGACTGGAACCTTGACTCGGAAAACTGGTCGGTCTTCGGACAGGTTGAAGTGGACCTGAGTGAGCAGGTCACCCTGATCGGCGGCGTGCGCTACTCCATGGACGACAAGAAATACTCATTGGTCAACAGCGCCGCAGGTGGAGGCGCCTGGCTCGGGCCGGACTTCTACGTCGCGCCGGGTGAGGTATTTTTCAACACCGCCTGGGTCCCCTCGGACTTTACCGAGATTGACTATGATGACTGGGCCGCGCGCGCGCAACTGGACTGGAAACCCAACGATGACTTGCTGGTTTATGCCGCGTTCAACCGGGGCATCAAGGGCGGTAACTTCACGACTTTTTTCAGCACTCTCGAAAACCTGCAGCACAAGGAGGAGATCCTCTATTCCTATGAAATCGGCTTCAAGAGCACCTTCCCGGAGCAAGCAATGCGCCTTAATGCCACCGGTTTCTATTACGATTACAAGAATTACCAGGCATTCGGCCTGATAGCCGCGTTCCCGGAAATCCGCAATACCGATGCCGAAGCCTATGGAGGCGAAATAGAACTGGCCTGGTCCCCGGCCGAACGGCTTGACCTGGTGGCGGGTATCTCGTTCATCGACTCGGAGATTGACGAGGTCCCCACGGTGCAGGATTTCTTCGGGATCGTGCTGCCGTTGCAACACATAGAGAATAACGAACTGCCCAACGCACCGTCGTTCAGCATCAACTTCCTGGCGCGCCATACCTGGCCGTTCGCGGGCGGCGAACTGGCGTTCCAGGTTGACGGCAACTACAATGACGATCAATACCTGGACGTATTCAATTCGGCAGCTTCCAGGGAAGAAGCGTATTTCATCGGCAATCTCCGCCTTACCTACATCACAGGAGATGATAAATGGGAACTGGGTGCGTTCGTCAGGAACTTCACGGACACCAAGCACCGTTTATACTTGCTGGACCTCGCTGCAGGTGACTTGTTCGTTCCGCCGGATGTGCCCCCCACTGGCGACGGTATTATTGAACAGGTCTATGGTCCGCCGCGCTGGGCGGGAGGTTTTATTTCTTACCGTTTCTAATTCAACTGGTGACAACAACCAATCCCGGTTTCCGAGGGTAATGGCGTGACAAAACAGAAGAGCAGTGCCAGCGAAGACAAGTTACTGGGTTTTGATTCAGACATCACCCGCCGGGATTTTATCGGCAGCACATTAATCGGCGCCGGCGCCGGCTTGTTGTACGCCAATGCGCCTGGCCTGATGCGCAGCGCAAACGCGCAGACGCTGCCTGTTCCCCTGACCGGCGTAGGTCCCGACTGGACCGGCCCGGGCGGTATCGGCGATTACAAGGATGCCAACGGCAATACCCACCAGGTAATCAACGACGGCCACGGCATCCGCAACGGCACATTCGAAAAAGCCTTCAAGGATGCGGTTGATTCAGGCGAAGTCTATGACCTGGTCGTAGTCGGCGGCGGCTTTTCCGGCCTCTCAGCCGCCTACCGTTACCACGAGGACAGACCGGATGCACCGGTCTTGATCCTGGACAACCATGCCATGTTCGGCGGCGAGGCCAAACAGAACGAATTCGAAGTGGACGGGGTCCATCTATGGGCGCCACAGGGTTCCAACGGCAGCGTATTCCCGCCGAACCGCACCAAGCCCATCGGCTGGCATCATGATTACTGGGACAAGCTGGGCTTGCCGCAGGATTTCAAATACCAGGCTGCGACAGGCCTGGAAAAGGATCTTAATATCCCCAGGGATGTCTACAGCCCCATGCACATCGCCTGGGAACATGCGGACCTGGCCCACTACCATGAAAACCACGGCATGGTGATGAACCCCTGGAACACCGGTTTCAGGGATGCGCCCATGAGCGACAACCTGAAGCGCGAGATGTTGCAGATGGAGCTTTACAAGGATGTGCCGTACCGGAAAGATGACTGGCACCACTGGCTGGACACCCTGACCTACGAGGAGTTCCTCACCCGGCACGTCGGTGTTTCAAAAGACGTGACGCCTTATCTCAACCCGCAGACCGCGGCCATGGGTTGCGGACTGGGCGCGGACGTCATTTCCGCGTATTCGGCCTACGAGTTTGTCCAACCGGGCGTGATTACCTACAAGCGCCATGCCGGACTGGAAGACCCGTCCGACTACGTTTACCTGGCCAGCTTTCCCGGCGGCAACACGGGTATCGCCCGCCATTTCGTCAAGGCCATGATCCCGGCTGCCATCGAGGGGGATAACTCCCTGTCGGCAGTGCTGTTCAACAATATCAACTGGCAGGAACTGGACCGGGCCGGCCAGCCGACGCGCATGCGCCTGTCGGCTACCGTTGCCGGCGTGATGCACGATGGTTCGCCGAATTCCGCCAAGAGCGTATCGGTGATCTATTACCGGGACGGCAAACTCCACAAGGTCAGGGCGAAAAACGTCGTCATGGCCAGCGGTCAGTGGGTGAACCGGCTCGTCTGCAAGGACCTGCCGCCGGAATACCAGGACGCCATGGCCACGTTCCACCATGCGCCCATGCATACCGTGAACGTGGCGCTGCGCAACTGGAAGTTCCTGGAAAAACTGGGGGCGACTGCAGTACGCTGGTTCGAGGGATACGGCTGGTTCTTCAGCCTGCGCCGGCAGATGATCATCGACGGCAAGGAACCCATGCCCCTGGACCCGTCCAAGCCGACCGTGCTCACCATGTACAACTCGTTCTGCAACCCGGGCATCCCCATGCCGCAGCAGGCCACCACGGCCCGCATGCAATTGTTTGGCCTGCCTTATGCAGACGTTGAACGCGGAGTTCGGGAACAGTTCACAAAGATGTTTTCACCCTACGGTTTCGATGCCAAACGCGATATCGCCGGCATTGTCTCGAACCGCTGGGGGCATGCCTACGTGGTGTCACCGCCCGGGTTTTATTTCGGCAAACACGGCGAACCCTCAGCCAGCGACGTTATCCGCGAACCGCACGGCCGCATTAGCTTCGGCCATTCCGAACTGACCGGCGCCCAGCTCTGGGGCACGGCCGCGGAGGAAGGCGCACGCGCAGCCAGCCAGGCTCTGGATATGACGTAGTTAATTGCGAATTAGGAATTCGTAATTCCTAATTCGTAATTGTATTTATCACCTTGCGCACCGTGTCGAAGGTCTGCTCCAACAGATCCGGCGTGAATGTCAAAAATGGTGAGAACGCCAGGGTATCCATGCCGTGGCGCACCATCAGTCCCTGTTCAAAACATTTGATATGGGCCTCCATTCCCCGGGCGCCCGGCGCGCCGGGGCGCGGGGCCAGTTCGATGGCGCCCATCAGGCCGAAATTACGTATATCTATGACGTGGGGAGCGTCCCGCAAGTCATGCAGCGCGGACTCGAATATTGGCTCAAGCTCTCTCACCCTGGCGCCGATATCTTCCTCGATATAAATGTCCAGTGCGGCAAGGCCTGCGGCGGCGGCGACCGGATGGCCTGAATAGGTATAGCCGTGGAAAAACTCGATGGCGTAATCGGGGCCGTTCATGAAACTCTGGTAAATCTCCCGGCTGACAAGCACCGCACCCATGGGAATGACACCGTTGGTGATCCCCTTGGCCGTGGTGATGATGTCCGGCATTACGCCGAAACGCTGGCAGCCGAACGGCATGCCGATGCGGTGAAACGCGGTAATCACCTCATCGAAGATCAATAGTATGCCGTGCCGGGTGCAAATTTCCCGCAGGCGTTCCAGGTAACCCAGGGGAGGAACCAGCACGCCGGCAGACCCGGATACCGGTTCAACGATCACTGCAGCGATATTCTGCGCGTCATGCAACGCGACAAGGCGTTCCAGTTCATCGGCCAGGTGCCGTCCCCATGCGGGTTGCCCTTTGCTGAAGGCGTTATGTTCCAGGTTAAGGACGTGCGGCAGGTGGTCCACGTTTGGCAGCATGGCATTGCCGAACATCTTCCGGTTTCCCGGAATACCGCCCACCGACATCCCGCCGAAGTTGACGCCATGATAGCCCCTTTCGCGGCCGATCAGCTTAATCCGGGTTCCCTCGCCCCGCACCCGGTGCCAGCCCAGCGCTATCTTCAATGCGGTATCGACAGACTCCGAACCGGAATTGGTGAAGAACACGTGGTCAAACCCGTCAGGGGCGAAATCGATGACCTTCTCCGCCAGTTCGAAGGCGCCGGGATGGCCCACCTGAAAAGCCGCGGCGTAATCCAGTTTCGCAACCTGGTCCTGCACCGCCTTGACGATCCTGGGATGACAGTGTCCCAGGCCGGTGCTCCACAGGCCGGAGAAAGAGTCCAGGATGGTCCGCCCTTCCCGGGTCTTGTAATAAAACCCCTGCGCGGACTCGATGATACGGGGGGTGTTCTTGAAGGCGCGGTTCGCGGTATATGGTAACCAGTATGGTTCCAGGTTCAATTCATTGCCGACAACCGGCTTCGCAATATCATCCATCGGACTATTTAACCAGAAAAAAGCAATAAAAAGGTAGCTCTTGACCCAAAGAATACAGACACGGGCATGGATTGACAATACAATGTTCCCTGGTAGAAATTTATCCTTATTCGACACGTTTTAAGGTTGGATGAACATGAGCGCAGTTATCAAGACCGATATCGACCGAATGATTGCCGGCTACCGCGACGGTTATTCCCTGGAACAGCCGTTTTACCTGTCGCCGGACATCTTCGCCCAGGACATGGAACGCCTGCTTTTCCGTAGATGGCTCCTGGTCGACCATGAATCACGCATACCCAACAAGGGCGACTACTTCCTGTTTGACATAGCGAATGAGTCCATCATCATTATTCGTGAGTCCGAAAACAGGGTTAATGCTTTTTTCAACGTTTGCCGGCACCGCGGCTCGCGGGTATGCCTGGAACAACAGGGAAATAAAAGGTTGCTCACCTGCCCCTATCACGCCTGGACCTACGACCTGAAGGGAGAATTGCGGCCGCCGCAGTTGATGCCGGCCGGTTTTGACAGGTCGCAACACAACCTGCATAAATGCCACGTGACCGTCTTCCACGGCTTGATTTTTGTATGTTTGTCTGAGGATACCCCGCCTGATTTTGCCGAGGAATACGCACCTTTCGATGAAATGCTGGGCTTCCATGGCTTCAAGGACGCGAAGATCGCGGTAAAGCGTGATTACCCGAACCGCTGCAACTGGAAGCTCGTTGTGGAAAACTTTCTCGAATGCTACCACTGCGCCCTGGCGCACCCGGAATATTGCAGCGTGCATCCCCCGGACCAGTTGCTGGCGCTTGGAGCGGGTCCCGGTTCCGGGCCCGAGGAAGCCATGGCAAAATATCAGCCGATTTTGGACGAATGGATGGAAAAAACACTGGCCATGGGCCATCCCGTACCTGAATTCGAGCGGGATGAGAATTCCATCGATTTTGCCCAGTTATCAAGATTGCCCATCAATGACCGGAATTTTGCCTCGGAGACCAGGGACGGCAACCCCGGCTGCAAAAAACTGATGGGGAAATTCAGGGAATACGACCATGGCGAGACCGCTTTCGTTTTCAACCCGACCAATTACATACTGGCGTTCAATGATTTTGCGCTGATGGTGCGCTTCACCCCCCGTGACGCCGTCAATACCGATGTGCAGTTCAGTTGGCTGGTACACAACGATGCCGCGGAAGGCGTTGATTATGATGCGGATAATCTCATCTGGGTCTGGGATGAAACGACAAAGCAGGACAAGAAAATTACCGAAGACAATAATGCGGGGGTGCAATCAAGCCGTTACCGGCCGGGCCCCTATTCCACGCAAGAGGTAAAGGTTGCGGCTTTTATCCGCTGGTATTTGAACAGTATCCGTTAGCTTTCAGCTACGGCAGAACTTATTCAGGTAACGTAAACGCCACGATGGCGTCGCTCAATTCGGTTTGAAAGGTAGGGTATCCACCCGCCGCAATAACGATAAATTGCCGGTTGTCTTCACCATGCAAATAGGTCATCGGTGTGGCGTTACCGGGCGCGGGAAGCTGCGCGCTCCATAATTCCTCACCTGTGTAAAGATCGTATGCCCGGAACCGCTTGTCCAGGCTTGCCCCGATAAAGATCAACCCTCCCCCGGTAATAACCGGTCCGCCCTGGTTGGGCGAACCCCAGCTTTGCGGAGTGTGCAAGAGCCCGAGTGCGAACGGCTTGCGCCCGAAAGGGATTTGCCAGCGTATTTCCCCCGTGGAAGTATCGATCGCAGTCAAATTCCCCCACGGTGGAGGATTACAGGGGACACCAAGACCGGATGCCAGGTAATCCCGAACCCATACGAACGGCGTCCCGGGCATCTGTGCGATTGAACGGCCGAATTTTCTTTGCGAGTAACCTGACGCCTCGAATTCATTGCGGGGCACCAGTACCTGCGACTTGAGAATATTCGTGGAGTTAACGACTGCCAGGCCGGATTCCGGATCATAGGCGATTCCTCCCCAGTTGCTGCCCCCGGAATCCGAAGGATAAAACACGGAGCCGTTGACGCTGGGCGGCGTATACAAACCCTCGTTCCTTAATGCCAGTATCTTGTCGCGGCACTGTTTTTTGTCCCAGGGTGTCAGCCCCCAGGCATCCTCTGCCTTGATGGCTTGCGGTGTAAACGGCGGCGGCGCTTGTGGCGCCGGTTGGGTGGGAGATGATTTCTCGCCCTCGATGTCCGATTGCGGCGCCTCCATTTCCTTCACTGGGAACAACGGCCGCCCCGTCAACCTGTCCAGCACAAACAGGTAGCCGGTCTTCGTCGCCTGCAGGACAGCCTCCACCCTGCTGCCGTCGTGGTTCACCTCAACCAGCGCCGGCATGGACGGCAGATCGTAGTCCCACAGGTCGTGGTGCAGCGTCTGGTACGACCAGATCTCCTCGCCCGTCCGGGCATCCAGCACTACTACGGCATTACCATGGGGGATGGATTCGGACCGGTATAATCCATACGGATCGTGGCTGGGGCTGCTGGTCGGCAAAAAGACCCAGCCGCGTTTGCTGTCGATCGATAGCGGCGCCCAGGTGTTCGCTGCGCCAAGCTTGTCCCGCAAGTGTTCCGGTATCGGGTTCCAGTTCCATAACTCCCGGCCGCTGCGCACGTCAAATCCCCTGACTATGCCATCCGGGGCGTTCGCCCATTCACCGTCAAGGATTGTAGACCCGACTATTACGACATCCTGGTAAATTGCCGGTGCTGAAGTCAGGGAAATACTGCCCTCGCCGTGATAGTCAAAGGTGTTCAAGTCAATCTGGCCGTTATTCCCGAAGTCACTGCACAGCCTGCCCGTATCCGCATCGACTGCAACCAGGCGCCCGTCGCCGATACCGCTCAGCACGCGTTTATTGCAGGAGTCTTCCCGGTTCCCTGTCGTGCCTTCGGACCAGTACGCCACACCCCTGCAATAACTGCCTCTTGAATAGGTGTTTTGTTTATCCAACCCGGGATCATGGGTCCACACCTCGGCTCCCGTTCCCGGGTCCAGCGCGACGATACGATTGAATGGCGTGCAGATATACAGCTTGTCATTGGCCAGGATGGGATTTACTTCCAGGGGAGTCACCGCCGTACCATCCGAGCCGTCCGACACATCACCGCTGTGATACGCCCAGGCAACTTCGAGGTCTTCGACGTTATCCCTGTTAACCTGGCTGAGCGGAGAATATTGACCGCCTCCCGGCGCGCCGCCGTAGGCCGGCCACCCACGTTGACTACCGTCCGGTTGCGCCTGGTCCGGATTGTTACCAGATTGCCCGCGGGTCTGTTCCTGCGCTAAGGGATTGCCGGCGGCCGCCAGCAGAAGACTGAAAAAAAACACATGATTTTTAACGCCGGTATTTGCGTTCATCAGCGTCCGGGCCTTCAACCTGGTGACGCGCTGCAACCTGCCACGGCGCGGTTTCTTCTGCAATTCAGACCGGTTATTGGCAAATTACCCTGCGAGTTTTTTTCGCGCCGCCTGGATTTCCTCGAGATCCAGGTCGCTCTCCTCCCAGAACTGCAGGAAGCGGCGGTACCAGTCACGGGCGCGGTCCTGGTTACCCTGTAGCTCATGCAACTGTCCCAGTTGGTAATGCGCTTTCACATAATGGATGGGGATGTCCAGCCTGGCGTCGGTAAGGGCAACCAGTCTTTCCAGTTCTGCGATAGCGCCCTCCAGGTCTCCTGCCTGCCACCTGGCCCGGGCCACACTCTCGCGATATAGCGGATGGTCATATATCTTCAAGGTAGCCTGGAAGTTTATTGCAGCGTCTTCCGGCCGGTTACGCGCCAGGAGAATTTCACCGTTCAGGTGATAGAAGCGGCGAATATGGGAGCGGAATTCGGGATCGTTCACAGAATCGCCGATCACCCGCAGGCGCTGGGCGGCATCGAGCAGCCGGCCTTTCTTGACCAGGGCCAGGCCGACCAGGTGCTCGATATCAAGATTTATAGCACTCGGGTCCCGCGCCAGTTCCAGCGCCTGCCCATAGCTCTCGATCGCTTCATCGACCCGGCCGGTCTCCGCCTGGAAATAAGCGATGTAGAACAGCTTGAGCCCTTCACCCGCCGGGTCATTGCGCAGGCCCCGGAGACGTTTGGCTTCCAGCTTGTGTTCTGCGGCCTCGGCAAACCTGCCCTGGTAGGCGGAAATCAGCGACAGCTCGTCGTGAATTTTCTCCAGTATCTCATTATCGGTTGTTTCAGCAAGTAACGCCTCAAGGCTTTCCCTGGCCGTGTCAATCCTGTCCTCTAGCGTATCGACCCTGGCAAGTTCCAGGACTATTATGGGGTCACCGGGTTGTGCCTGCAGTTTCTCCTGCAACAGTTGCCGGGCCGTGTCGAAGTCTCCGTTCCGGCGCGCCGTGACGGCGTCCGCCAGCTCGCCTTCGGGCTCCGGCAGGCCGCCGTAGGGCAGGTCGCCCGGAATTTCCGGCGCCCATCCCTCCCGCGCTGCCATGACATAGTCGGACAGCAACTTGGCCCGGCTGTCCAGGTATTCCTGACCGGCTTCAACAGTCGCTCCGCGCGGGTCTCCCAGGACGCCTATCGGCGAGATGCTATGGGTGCCGTCGCGGTTGAGCTTTTCACCCATTGCCATGGCATCACCCATAAAGCCCTGTTCAGCGCTCTCCAGGTCAACCAGCTCAGGCTGGCAGGCCAGTATAAATGCCGTTTCCGACAAACCGGCGTGAGTGCCTGCCGTTGCAGGGTCGATTCCCAGGCGTTCCGAAACAACAGCCGCCGACTCAAGGTAGGCATCGGCATCGGAATAGGAAAAAATGTTCACATGCGGATAGAGTACGCGCAGTTCTCCCTCCAGTTCACCGGCCATGGGAAAGTTGGTGCCGTGGGTTGGGATAATGGCGATGTGGCGAAACCCGTGCCAGGCGAGACTGTGGACGTATTCGTAGACCAGGGCTTTGAGTATCTGTTTCCGAACGCTAATCGTCCCGGGGAAGTGCATGTGATGGGGAGAGATGCCGACCCTGATGTTGGGTGTGATAAACGCCCGCCCCACCTGTTCCGCAACCGCGCGCGCCAGGCAGTCACCGGAAGCCGAGTCGGCCGCCAGGGCCAGTTGCGGTCCGTGTTGTTCGGTTGCACCGATAGTAATGATAGCCGTATCAATTCCCTGCCCGAGGGCTGTCTCGACTTCCCTCCACGTCTTTTTTTCCAGTTCGTACTGGGTTGCCGGCGCCATTGGTGTCAAAAGCAGCATGAAAACCACTGCCACGGTTGTCTTATAGATCATTGCAGCCTCGCACCGGCATTATCCAGCAGCCGGAAGTTGGTGAACAGGATAATCATAGCCTGGGAAATCAACAGGGTCAGATTCGATTGATTTATCTCAGGACCTGAAAGCGCCGGCCATCTTCCAGGGTCAGGGCCTGACCATCAAAGACAGCATTCACAGTGGTATGGTTGGTATTGGAAACAGAAGATTGGGTCGCTGATGTCCAGTAGGTCATGTTGAGACTGATGGCGTCATTTTCCGCTTCATACCTGCCGTAACCGGTATCCACGCCATTTTCATCACCGTTGACAAGAATCAGGTAGCCGTCAACGAGGGCCAGTGCGCCGTTTTCCAGCTTATATACGTTACCTTCCCCCGGTCCGGCCAATTCAAATATCTGTACCGTCCCGCTGCGCCTGAAGGTTAACGTCAGCTCATCATCCACGCGCCTGACATCAACGTCGTGTTCCGTGAGGCCCCGGTACGTAAGCGGGGGAGTGTTTGACGGCGCCGTGCTGATGGTCTGTTCAGCCGCTAAATGGATGTAATCGTCACCGACTGAGTAAGGGCCCGCATGGGCCATTGCTCCCTGATCCCGGGCCGGCTCACCTTTGTACTGGGCGTACTGCAGGAAAAGGCCATCCCCGAACAGGAAGATTCCATCCAGCGGCAGGTCTTCACCGCTCGAGGTAATCAAACCGGTATAGAACCAGAGTCCCCTGACCTGCTGTTCAAGAGGAACCGGCTGTCCCGCTTCATCTGCAGCAGGATTACCGCAGCAGAGAACAAGCAGGAGGTAGAAGACAACAGGTCTGGCCGTGTGGTGTTTTTTCATGATTTGCTTTTAATGGTGAAGTGTATCCGCCATTTTACGCACAGCTTTCAATGAGTGGCAATGTTTCCGGTTTTCAGTCCAGGTTTTCCTGGCCGGATTCATGCGTACGGTAATTGCCTGCGGCAGCAGGGGAACGGCGATCAGGGCGTTGGCCGGACCAGGACGAACGCCAGTGCCGCCAGCAGGCACAAGGCGCAGGAAAACCAGCCGATGGCTGCGTAAGAGAACCAGGTTGCAATATAACCGCCGCAAGCGGGTCCGATTGCAAAGGTAAGCGATATGGCGCCGGCGGCCAGGGTGGCGGCGCGGCCACTCGGGTCCATGGCCGCGCCGGTGCCGATCATCAGGGGCAACAGGAACATATACGTCACCCAGTAAAGGTTGACGCCGGTGATATAGTTCGTGCTGTCCGTAGCGCCCCCCAAAATCATATACCCCAGGCTCGCCAGGACCAGGGCGAGTATTACGGGCCGCCTGCGGCCCCGCCTGTCACCCAGCCACCCGGCAAACAGCGCGCCTATCACACCGCTGACAGCGCCGGTTGCGATGATAAAGCCCGCTTCCTCGACGGAAAAACCCGCCTGCAGACCGAAGCGCACGGAAAAGCTCCAGACGGCGCCGGAACCGATATTGAAAAAGCCAATGCATAACAACAGGCCGGCCAGGGATTGCAGCGGCAAACCCGGTGCCTTGCCCGCATCCGCTGCCTGCGTTTGCCCCTGCCCCAGCCATCCCATTACGGGAATCAGCATGATGACCAGCACACCCAGGGCAATATACGCGCCTTTATAGCCGGTGGCCGTAACCACCATGGTAAAACAGGGCAGGAGGACGACTATCGCCAGCAAACCGGCGGTAACCCCGTAACCCAGCACCCGGTCAGGGTTCGCGGTTGCCGCAGCGGCCATGGCTGCAGCCGCGTAGGCCAACCCGAGTCCGGCGCCGGCGATGGCCCTCAAACCAAGCAGCAGGTATAAACTGCCGGCGGCCGCGCTGAGAAACTGCGCCGCCACCGCGAGCAGGCAACCGAATACAGCCAGTTTCCTGTTGGATACTTTCCCGGCCAGCGGCGCAGCGGCCAAGGCCGCAATAGCCACGGCAAGCAATTCAACCGTTCCCAATACCCCGACTTCCGCTTCGGTAATTGCCAGGGCATCGATCAGGGCGCTGATAATAACCGGTATGGAATTGGCGCTCAGCACACCCAGAAACATGCCGAAGCTGATGGCGAGCAGGAGTTTTATCGGGATGCGCTGATTGGCTGCCGTCATGGTAAGGACCAGGTTAATGATGTTCCTTGCCGATTGCCCTGGAGTTTGGGGTGATAATTGGGGTCAGAGCAATTGCTCTGACCCCAATTATCCAAATATCAATCAGTGAAAAGCGTTTCGTGATGCTCCTTGAGAAACCTGGTGCGGTAATCCTTGACCACATCCTCAGCCCCCAGGACCGCATGCTTCGCAATATCCGGCGAGTACCGGCTTGCCGGGACATTTTTACCCAGTGCCTCAGCCATGGCCCGGACATGGTGCGGGGCGCCGCCGCAGCAGACGCCGATATAGCGCACGCCCAGGTCTCTGGCGGCCAGGGCAAACTCCGCCATCTCAGAACGGGTCAACACGAACGGATCCAGTTCCGCCGGGAATCCTGCTGCCCTGCCCTCCTGTTTCAGGTCGATAAAACTCAGGTGATCCGCATCAGTCCGGTAGGCTACAGGCAGCGCCGCAACGGGACACTGGACGCTTTCGACGACCTTTGCCAATACCGGCAGCAAGGTGGCCGGTCCCCGTCCGCAATTCAATCCCACCACGTCGGCACCCTTGTCACTCAAGGTCCGGCAGGCGTCGTCAAATGCATAGCCGTCCGCCGTCGTGGGGGTGACGGCCGTGAAGGTAATCACGGCGGGCAGGTTGAAGCCCTTGATCACGTCGAGTGCGATGTCCGCTTCCGCAAACCAGTCGAAGGTTTCCGCCACGACGTAGTCTACACCCTCATCCACCGCCCAGGAGAGTTGCTCCTCGTACATGGCGCGCACTTCCTTGCCTGTTTCCTCCGGATTGCCGGGGTCATAAACCCAGGTATTGCAGATGTTGGCGGCGACCAGCTTGCCTGACTCGCGGGCCACCTCTCCGGCCAGCCTGACGGCCTGGCGGTTCAACCTTTCGGCATCGAGTTCGCGTCCCACTACCTTCATCTTGTCCCGGTGCGCATAGTAGGTCAGCGCCAGCACCACGTCCGAACCGGCGCGCACGAATTCCCGGTGCAATTCCTTGACTGCCTCGGGATAATCGAGCACAACCTCAGGTACATATGGGCCTGATTTTACATAGCCCCGCCGTTCCAGTTCGAACACATAGCCTTCGGCGCAGATGAGGATGTCATCCTGCAGTTTTTCGATGAGAGTATTTGTATTCATTGTTTCCAGCCATTTTGTACGCCATGATCATGAAATAAAGGCCAGGTAAAGCTATTTCGCCGGCGCGCCCTGCACGCCTTTGTTCTTGTTTACCTCCCAGATGTCCTGCTAATGCTTTCTCATGATTCACCTGCAATGGTAGAGAATACGTGCCATTCTACTCACAGAATTCAAGGAGCAACAATGTTTCCGGTATTAACTGTAAACTGAACCGCCCCTCCGACAATCTCGCGTAAGGCTTTCAAATATGTACACCGCTGCTGACTACAATAAATGTTATTTTTGAATAGTCTTGACTACATTAATGGAATTTCAGGACAATGAAACCATGAAACCCAGAATGTTGTCACGACGCACCTTTGTGCAGATGAGCTCAGCAGGTCTTGCTTCAATACCATTTTCTCTGACCTCCGTTCCCCTGTACGCCGGCACCGGAAATACCCGGATCGATGACATGGTCATCATCAATGCGCTTGGCGGGATTTCCAACCAGAATCTCTGGGTCGAAAGTGAGGGACAGGGAAACGAGAGTTTGGGGAAGGCAACGATGAGACGTATCCGTAGTATCGATAAACGCGCCATTGATGATACCAGGACTTCCGGTACCACGGCGATCAATGTCACCCTGGGTTATGTGGCCGGGCCCGAAGACCCCTATGAGTACACAATTGATGATATATCCCAATGGAACGAAATAATTCAGCGGCACCCGGATGATCTGCTCAAGGTCTGGACGGCTGATGACATATTAAAAGCCAAAAAGGAAAACAAGACAGGGATTATTTTTGGTTTTCAAAATGCAAAAAGCGTGGGCGACAAGCTGGAGCGCATAAAGACATTTTCCGATCTGGGGGTAAGAATCATCCAGTTGACCTATAACGATCGTAACCAGTTTGGCGACGGCAGCGCAGTTAAAGAAGACCGGGGTGTGACCGGGTTCGGCAAGGAACTCATCGAGAGCCTGAATGAAAACAGGGTACTGATCGATCTGAGTCACAGTAGTGAGAAGACCTGCCTCGACGCCCTCAAGACAAGCAGCAGGCCAATTACTATTTCACATACCGGTTGTCGCGCATTGACCGATATACCGAGGAATAAAACCGACGAAGAACTACGGCTTGTGGCTCAGAAGGGAGGTGTGGTTGGAATCTACTTTATGCCCTTTCTCAGGCAGGATGGACAGGCACGTGCAGCAGATGTTATTCAGCATATTGAACATGCCATCCAGGTCTGCGGAGAGGACCACGTGGGCATAGGCACCGATGGCGATGCAACAGCAATAGATGATATGGCTATGTATCGGCGTGCAATAGCCCGGGAAGTGCGGCAACGAAAGCAGATGGGGGTCTCGGCGGCCGGTGAAACAAGCGAGGTTGTGCCGCTCATCCCTGATCTGATGGGACCCACGCAGTTTCAGAAACTGGCTGATATGCTCCACGATCGCGGCCACTCCAGTGCTGGAATAGAGAAAATACTTGGGGGCAATTTCCTGAGATTGATGCGCGAAGTCTGGTAAAGCTGATTTTATAAAGATTCTATAGAATCGCCGCCTTGGCGGAGCTATTTCACCGGCACGGTCAAAGGCGGGTCATCAGGGATGTCACCGAACAGGAATATCTCTCCCTGCCAAAGCGCCAGGCCCTTGCCGCTGTTGAAATGAAAACTGGAGTTTATTGTCCAGGTATTCAGGTTGATAACCTGGGTGACGACCTGTCTGGTCCCAGGCTCGAGCCAACTGACCTGGTATATGTTCTCTGCAATCCTGACCGTGCCGCAAGGTTGCCGCGCATGCTCGCCGGCAAAAATATCGTGCGCAAACCATTCGCACTCGCCGTCTTCGTAAAAGAACAGGTCATGCACCATTGCCGCCGGCGCGCCCTGCACGCCTTTGTCCTTGTTTACCTCCCAGAAGGTGTGATAACCGTACCGCATGACTTTACCGGCCAATGGCCGGGACGATAAATCCACTCTCGGTTCCGACCGCTCCATGTCGTACATCGGCGACATCGGATCTTCATCTGCGAAGGCGGGGGAAACAACGAGTGCTGCGAAAAACATGAAAAGTCCGGCAGGATAATTGAGCTTCAATAATTTCATTTTGATCTCCTCGGTTATTAAAGATCAGAATACTGTGCAGTCTGTTACAAAAGGGGCTGGCTCGATATTACTGATTTCGAACAGCAATACATTCAACTTCCACCTGTGCGCCGATAGCGAGTCCGTTGGCGCCGAACGCGCTCCTGGCCGGGTAGCGTTCAGCAAAATAGATTTTGTAGACGTCATTGAACGTTGCCCATTGGGATATATCCGCCAGCATGACCAGGCACTTGACGAGATCGTTCATGGAATAGCCGTGCGCTTCCAGGCTCGTTTTGATGTTCTCCATTGTCTGCCGGGTCTCTCCTTCCAGCCCCCCCGGCGCGAGATTCATGGTGCCGGGCACTATGCCGACCTGGCCGGACAGGTATAGCGTGTCGCCTACACGCACTGCTTCGGACAGGGGGAGACCGGCGGGGAACACCTTGCCGGAATTGAGATACTCTGCAGAAGCTGCGTCATCAGCCGATAGCGGCGCAGCCATACTGCCGATAAACATCATGAATATAATCAGGATATTGTATGTTTTGTTCATGGTTGATAACTCACTTGTTTCAGTTTGGATAGTTACTGGGGTCCATCCTCATTTACAGTCTTCAACTACGCGTTATTCGACTCATTCCCGTTTACGGATTTTACCCTGCTTCATGGTGTATATCACAAACGGGCAATTCCGGCAGCGATTCTCCGGCCTCACCGTTCGCTGAAAGCATCCTGCGTGCATTCAGTTGCTGGAACTGCAGGGTTGATTGCTCCTGTGCCGGCGCAAAGATGCCGCCGGTCAGGTGCATAGTGTTTCAGGGAATATCATGCCGGCCCTGTGTTCCATTGAAGCACCTCTTCCAGCGTCTTTCGTTTCAACTTCGGCACCCGTGCGTCCTTTGCGGGATAGCCTACGGGCAGCAACAACACCGCTGTTTCATTTGCCGGGCGGCCGAGCAGTTCGCTGAGAAAGCCCATCGGGTTGGGCGTGTGCGTCAAGGTACTCAGGCCCATGTGATGTATGGCGGAGATGAACAGGCCGGCGCTGATGCCGACGCTTTCCTCGACGTAATAATTCCTGGATTTTCTGCCTTCACTATCGAGGCGGTAACGTTCCTTGAACAACACCACGACCCAGGGCGCGTCGGTAATGTGTTCCTTTACCCAATCGGTACCGAGCTTCGCCAGCGCCAGGCGCCATTCATCGCTCATGCGTTCCGTGTAGGTCTGGTATTCCTCATCTTCGGTTGCCTTGCGAATCTGCGACTTCAACTCGGGATCATCGATCGCAACGTACTTCCAGGGCTGGTTATGCGCGCCGGATGGTGCGGTATTGGCAGTCCTGACGGCATATTCGATCAGGACCTTTGGCACGGGTTCTGTGGAAAAATGACGGGTGGTACGGCGCCTGTCGCATCCCTCGTACCAGTCTTTCGCCCTTTGCAGCATTTCCTGTTCGGGATAGCGGGTAAATTTCAACGGTTCATAGACCGGATCCGGCAGGTCCGGATACATGCGTCGATAGTCAGTCATTTTGATAGTCAGCTGTTTTGACGAGCGTGTATTAGATAGGATAGCGCTAATCAGTGCAAACCCTTCCTTTTGACCATCGACCGGATGACGTCAGTCTTGATATATTATGTATAATATGTAAAATATGTAGGTTACATATACACCAGGATTCCTTATGACAAGCGTAACAATCACTCAACTACAGCGACATATTGGCGATATTCAGGAGATGGCTTCAAAAGAACCCGTCTGTATAACCCGAAATGGCCGGGAAAAATATATCCTGCTATCGGCCGAGGAATACCAGCGCCTGAAACGCCGGGACAGGCAGGTCCTGGGTGTTGAGGACTTGAGTGAGGACGATGTCCGTGACATAGCTGCGGCAAACGTGCCTGAAGAATACGCCTACCTGAACCAGTTGCTCAGCGAAGAATAATCAAAAAAACTCCGCATGTCACAGTTCCCAGCGCCGTTTCCGGGTCTTGTTATCAGCTATTCCTATCTCTGGCGTAAAGATTACCTTGCAGGGCAGGAGGAAGGTGCCAAAGACAGGCCATGCGCAGTAGTTCTGTCCAGGGCCACAAAAGGGAACGATACGGTCGTTACTGTTGCACCGATAACTCATAGCGAACCGGAGATTCCTGACATGGCGGTAG
Source organism: Gammaproteobacteria bacterium (assembly GCA_965207165.1). GTDB lineage: Bacteria > Pseudomonadota > Gammaproteobacteria > Eutrophobiales > Eutrophobiaceae > JAAXHV01. The sequence continues at coordinate 1,843,811 of OZ242265.1, forward strand.
AAATACCCGCCAAAGTAAAAGAATCTCTGAACCTGGACAGTGAAGTTTCCTGGATTATCTGCACGGAAGTGAACCGGTTTGTCTGGCCTGGCCCGGATATAAGACCGATTGCCAGGCAAGGCAATAAAACATACAGCTATGGTGTTTTGCCTCCCCGGCTGTTTTCAAGAGTCACGAAAACCATTGTCAGCTCGCTGGCAAGAATAGTCAGCCGCAGTGCATGAGGCATGATTGACATGCAACTGCCACGGCGACACGGCCAATGGCATCGTACGGGTGACATGACTGCGGGAAGACAAAATTACCCGAAGTTTAAACCTGGTCCCGGCTGTCCTGCCCGATACAACCGATACGGGTAAAGGGAATGAGGCGCGGGGTGGACGCCTGGTAGTCCCGGTAAGACGGGTAACGGGACAGGGATATGGATTCGGCCAGTCGCGTTGACCCGAAGAACACCAGCGTAAGCACGATAAAGCCCAGAGCGGTCCAGTGTATCCATTGACCTGTCGCCGCGACCGCAAACAGGTAAAACACGTACCACATGCCCATTTCACAGGTATAACTGGGGTGACGGCAGTATTTGAACAGGCCGCTGGTAATAAACGGCTGTTCCACGGTCTCCCCGGCGTTGAGCCTGCGTTTCTTATCCTGTTGGAACGCCCACATCTGCCCGTCAGAGACGGCCTCGATGATAAACAGGACGGCAAACAGCATAACGGCAATGGCATCCAGTAAATCGAGCGGTTGAGCCCGGCCCGACCACGCCTGGTGTATCGGAGAAGTAAACAACCATACGATCAGCAGTTGCCCCGGTGCGATAAATGCGAAATTCAGCAGTTGGAAACCGACGGGTCCAAGACGTTCCCGCATGACCATCCAGCGGTAGTCTTCCCCGCCTGCCTGGAAACCACCTTTGCGTGCGTAGTTGAAGGTGAGCCGGGCGCCCCACGCCAGCACCAGGAGCGTCATGATGTTGAGCCGCGCCGATCCGAAATCCGCATCAGCCGCCACCAGCAGGCAATAAATGCCGGGACAAATGGACCAGATACGGTCGACCCAGGAATATTCCCGCGTCAGCACCGACAACAGCCAGCACAGGATTGCCAGGATGACGGTCAGGTCCAGCGCCGTTCCGTAAGGAGTGCCCTGCAACGGATGCGGTATGAAGTTGATATCGATCATCCTGTATGGTCTCTCGTATTAATGTCCGGGGCTGCAGTCTCCGGAGAACCCGCAACCTGAACAATATATAATTAATGACCCGATGACAATAATCCGGCTAAACCGGTAGATTCAATGTCTTGTAAATACAGCGCCAGCCTGTTGTCCGTAGCAACCAGTATCCTGTTTGCCATTCTTGCCGCCACGCCCGCTTCGCTGCACGCAGAAACAATCCCGGCAGGGTCGGCAAGTGAAGAGTTTGAACTCGACCTGGGACCCCAGGGGAAAGAGTATAACCGCGACCTGTACGGATACGGAAGCCTGCTGGAACAGGAGAACATAGCAGCCGGTGAAACAGGCTCCTGGAGGCTTGTCTACCATGTCGGACGCCTGGGTGTGGATGACGGCGGCCGCATTTTCCTGCTATTCAACGCCGTCGCGGACTGGGGTACATTCCAATTTGACGACCCCCAGGCGGCCGGTTATGTGTCTGTGCGCACGGACGGTAACGCCCGGGTTACCGCCCACAGGAATTCACGGCACGCAGGACCCAGGCCCTACTGGGGCGGCCTAATCATCACGGTCCGCGAAGGGAACCTGGTCAAGGGAAACAGGGTTTTTATCACGCTTGGCGATAGCAGCGGCGGCAGCCCCGGCATACGCGCCCCGACAATTGTCTCGCACCTTGCCCACGAGTTCCGTTTCATGGTTGATCCGCTGAACGCGGTGAATCCTGTACGGGTGAACGACTCACCCGGTACACGTATCGTCGGTGGAGATACCGCCAGGCTGGAGGCCTTGTGGCCTTCTGAAGCTGACTCAGGCGGGCGGACCTGGCTGCTGGTCAAGGCCAAGGATAAATGGGGCAACCCGGCAAAATCATACACCGGCACCGTCCGGATAAACGCACCGGGGTTCAGGAGCCTCCCTGCTACGTATCGTTTCACGGAAATTGACGCAGGATATCATCGGTTTGAAGACGTTATCGTCCCGGAGTCGGGTGAACACGTAATCAGCATTTCAGACACCGGGAATAATAAGCTGTCTGCACAAACAAACGTAATGGCAGTTAAAAATGACGGCGACCTCCGCCCCTATTGCGGCGACTTGCACGGTCAGCATATTCGCGGTTCATCCAACCTCAACCAATACGCCTCCTATGCCCGCGGCTTTGCCGGCATCGACTTCATGTCCTGGGCCGTCAATGATTTCCACCTGACCGGCGCAACCTGGGAGGACATCCAGCAAACCAGCAGGGAATTCAACGAGCCAGATCGTTTTGTTGTATTTCCCGGTTACGAATGGTCGGGAACTACCGGACGGGGCGGCGATCATAACATCATATACCTGGAGGAAAACCAGCCGCTGTATCGCAGCGCCTACGTGGAACATGACCTGCGCGGATACGATTACAAGATGGACCGCTACACGGTTGACTCGTTGATCAGGTCGCTCACGCCTGAAAATGTATTCCTTATGCCGCATATCGGTGGGCGACGGGCCAATCTGGATTTTTTTGACCCTGAAATGATGCCGTTCATCGAGATCTATTCAGACCACGGCCAGTTCGAGTGGTTTCTGAAAGATGCATTAACGCGTGGCTTGAAAGCCGGGTTTACGGCCAGCAGCGACGATGTATATGGAAAACCCGGCGACTCCATACCCGGTGACCGCCTGTTTGCGGTACACGGCGGCATCACCTGCGTCTATGCAGCAGGCCTTAACAGGAGGGACCTGTGGCGTGCCTTCAAGGCGCGGCGCGTCTACGGCACGACCGGCGAACGTATGCAACTGCGCTTCAAAACCGGCGGACACTGGCTCGGCGAAGAGGTATATACGACAGAACCACCCGTTTTCAGCGTGGAAGCCGGCGGCACGGCCGGCATCGAACGGGTAGAGGTCCTGCGCGGAACGGAGGTTGCGTACACCCACAGACCGGAAGCTGGACAAAATAGCGACAGGATTAAACTCATCTGGCGCGGCGCAGCTTCAAGGGAAAGGGCGAGACAAACCACCTGGCAGGGAAAAATCAAGGTCGTGGGAGGTGATATCCGGAAGATCACGCGCTACAGACTCGACTACCCCACCGAGTTGCTCGTGCAGGAAAGCAACAAGGAAATCAGGTTCGATACGGTTACCGCGGGAGACGAGGATGGCGTGATCCTGGACCTGGCGACAACGGGTAAAGAAACATTATTGTTCGAGTCGGAGATTAACTCACGCAGCCAGTTTGATGATGCCGGCGAAGGAACAAATACCATCAGCCTGGAGCTGCCCTTGCAGGAGATAAGCGAGCAGGACCTGGTCTACCCCGCCGGCGGCGTTGACCGGGAGATAGTCGTCAGAAAAACCGGGAGCGATTATCCACGGAGGGTCATGTTTACCTGGACGGAACAGCAAATGCCGGACCAGACAACTGCATACTGGGTGCGTGTCCTGCAGGAAGACGGGGCGACAGCCTGGTCGAGTCCGATATTCGTAACACCGGGCGATGGCCTATAACACGTCCATGACACTCAGGGTATACGTGCCGGTGTAGTCCTCATAAGCACCGGCAGCAATGTAGTAGGTGCTCGTCTCCGGGGCTTCAAAATAGAGCCGGCTGTTGCGCCCTTCGCCGCCGTCGTCATTGGCGGCGCCGGGTATTAATTCTCCGTCCATATCATAGATGCCGAGCAGGTTCGGGTCGTCAAGGTCGCCCTGGCCCGTGCGCCAGCCTTCAAGGTCCATCCGGTATTCCCGGCCGCCGGTGAGATCCACCACAAACCAGTCGGTATCGCCCGGCCGTTCGATTTCGCCCGTGCTTGACCCGCCGACCACTACAACGGCGCCGGTTGCAGTCGATGCCGGGTAATCATCGGGAACTTCGCTCACTGACAACCGGTATGCGCCGCTATGCGCGACATGGGCGCCGGCAGCGACGTAGTATGTGGCCGTTTCAGCGGGAATAAAGTCCAGCCGGCTGTTGTAACCTTCACCGCCATCGTCATTATCAACGGCGCCCTCCAGCAGGCCGCCGGCAGCATCGTAAATACCGAGCAGGGACGGGTCTTCAAGATCGCCCTGCCCCGTTGAGGTCCCTTCAAGGTCAATCCGGTAATGGCCACCCGCAACCAGCGTGACGGCGAACCAGTCCACGTCGCCACCGTAGTCAACCGTGCCGCCAACCGGGACGCCCACTGTTACCGCGGCGCCGGTATCGACCGCAGCCGGGTAGTCATCGGCAACTTCCTTCACCGACACCCGGTACGACCCGGTGCGGTTGCTGTAAGCGCCGGCGGAAATGTAGTAAGTACCCGACTCCGGCGCAAGAATATCCACGCGGCTGTTGAGTCCCGCACCGCCGTCATCGTCTGCCGTTCCCGGCAAAAGTTCCCTGTCAAAATAAAGGCCGTGCAGGTACGGGTCGAGCAGGGTGCCCTGATCCGTGGGCGACCCTTCGAGGTCGACCCGGTATGGCCTGCCTCCAGTGAGTTCCACCGCAAACCAGTCGCGGTCGCGGGGCCGTCCGATGTCGCCCGTGCTCGACCCGCCGACCGTCACCCTGCCTTCGGTGAGTCTGCTGGTCCCGAACTCATCCGTCAGCCTGTTCACGTACACCGTGTAGGATCCCGTGCGGCCGTCGCCGTCGACACCGATGAAATAGATGCCGGACGCATCCGCCTTGAACTCCAGGTCCGCGTTGTAGCCCAGCTTGCCGCTGCCGTTCCCCGCGGCAGCCGTGTAGAGAACAGCGCCTTCTGCATCATAGACGGTCAGGCCCGGGTTATACAGCGACCCGCCGTAATCATTCCGGGTATTGCCCATGGCCTCGATGCGGTACTCTATTCCCGCTTCCAGGTCGACGGCAAACCAGTCCTCGTCCGCGCCGTTTTCCAGGGCGCCCCTGGAACTGCCGCCGACCTGTACCATACCGGCAGTGCCGGTATCCGCGCGTTGTTCAAAAACTTCCGTTACCGATACCGTGTAGGTTCCGGTGCCTCTCGTGTAATAAGCGCCGACGGAAAGATAGTAGTCTCCCGATTCCGGTGCGCGTACCAGTACCAGGCTGTCTGTGCCTGCACCACTGTCGTTATCGGCTGAGTCCGGGAGTTTCTCACCGTAATCTCCATCCCCGTTATCCAGGTAAATGCCGTGCAGGTATGGATCGGCAAGGGTCCTCTTGCCGGTCTTGCTCCCTTGAATTTCCACCTGGTACAACGCACCGGCATCCAGCGTGACCTTAAACCAGTCGCTTTCGCCACGTCTTTCGATCTCCCCGGTAAGCGGATTGCCGACAGCCAGCGCGCCGTAGGCGCCGACCGGATAATCATCAGTGATGGTAATATCCTGTAGCGACAGCTTGTAACTGCCTGTGTTTGTCATGTTATCCGTGGCGCCACCGACCTCAACGGTGTAAACACCGTCCTCCCCCGGCATGAAAAATATGCGGGTGGCGTCATCCCTGTTAACAGCGGTGATGAGGTTGCCCTGCTCATCGCGCAGGTCGAACAACCTGCCGGTTATCTGCCGTGCAGCGACCGGGGATCCGTCTATCTCAATGCGGTAGGTCCTGCCCGCCTCCAGCCTTATTCCGAAATTATCGCGGTCGCCCGGCAACTCGATCTCTCCTCTCGCCCAGCTATCTGCGCCCAGGACGCCATACTCTCCATCCGGGTAGTCATCCGCCGCGACTTCCTCTACCGACAGTTTGTATGTGCCTTCGCCGTCTCCCCTGGCGCCGACGGAAATGTAATAATCACCGTACCTGTCCGCGCTAAAAAACATGCGGCTGTTAAGCCTGACCCCGCCATCGTCATTCTGTGTATCCGGCAGCAGCGCCTCCCGGTTATCGTGGATCCCGAGCAGTTTCGGATCAGTAAGGGTCCCCGCCCGCGTCGGCAATCCCTCCAGGTCGATGCGGTAGGTCTTGCCCGCCTGCAGCCTTACCTTGATCCAGTCGACATCGCCCCCGGTTTCAAGCTCGCCCGTTGCCGAATCGCCGACACGGAGGACACCCGTGGTCGAACTGTCCCGGGTATAATCGTCAGACACGGAATACTACTCTCACCAGGGCAACGACATGTGCAGCATCAGACCGTGTTCCAGCCGTGCCCGGGGCGTCTCGCGGCGCTCACCGTCCAGGCTCAGACTCAGCGACTGACCCAACTCGTAACGCCAGCCCAAGCGCAACCTGCGGCCGCGGCCGGCCATATCTACACCACCGTACGGCGTCAGCACCCCGAGCCGCCACGGCACGTCCAGCCCATAACTCCACTCGGCACTGAACCGGCTCCCCATCTCACCGCCCGGCTGCAGCCCCGGCCCCATCCTGCCCTGACGCTCCCACAACGCCCGTGTGCCGCTCTCCGTCATACCCCAGCCCGAAGCAAGCCGCAGCATAAGTCCGCGCCCGGCACGGCCCGGGTCCAGCTGAACGCTGCCCGACAGCCCCCATTCCTCGTAGCTGTTGTCCTCGTGCGCAATTAGGCCCCGGGCGCGGGTCTCCAGCATCAACCCCAGCATCGGGTCCGCATAGCGCAACCCACCGCCCAATTCCATGCCGAAACCGGTCTCCACAGCGCCGCCGTCATAACGTAACCCCAGTTCTACGTCCGGCGTCAGCAGCCCCCCGTTCCACAGCGTGTGCCGGTGAACGCCGGAAAGCAGCAGCCGTAGCCGGCTCGCATCCGCCGCAGCCGCCCCGGCCATGCCGTCAGTGGCGTCCGAACGGGTGCGCACCCACAGTGCGTCTGATTTGACGGCCAGTTCACCGGCTTCACTGCTATAGACAATGCCCCTGAGGCCCGCTGCGCCCATGCCCATGCCGATACCGGTCTTCACGGCTTCCCGGGTATCCTCTCCCTCGGCGGCCTGTTGCAGGCGCATCCCGCCCCGGCCGTAACCCAGTACGCCCCATACCGACAACCTGTCGGTCAGCGCATAACGACCGTACGGGTACACCCCGGCCAGGTGGCTGTCCAGCGCACCGCTGTCGATGGCCGACCGGTAACGCCCGTCGCCGTCGCTCCAGGACAGCGCCACGCCGGTCAGCCAGCGCGCCGTCCTGTAGTCCAGACCCAGCACACCGGTCAGCACATCGCCCTCTATCTGTACTTCCCTGTCCCGGCCGGCAAAGTGCGTCAGCGCACCACGGCCCCACAGCGACCAGCGGCCGGACTGCCAACCCGGCAGGCGTATCAGGCGCCCCCCAAGCGCCACTTGCGAGGCGGCTGCACCCGCTTCGTCAAACCGGGCATCCAGCACCCCCAGGACCTGTACGGCGCTGGTGCGCCCGAACCGGGCCAGCCAGCCCTTCGGCAACGGGTCGCTGTTGTTGATGGTCCCCGTTGCCGTTGCATCGGAGAGATAGGCCCCCGACGGGTTGGAGAGCGTCAGCGTCAGCGTCTCGCTCCCTTCATTATGGGAATCATCCAGTACCGCCACCGGGATGGTCTGCTCCGTCTCGCCTGGCGCAAACGCCAGCGTGCCGCTCGCGGCAGTGTAATCCTCGCCCGCCGTCGCCGTGCCGTCGGCGCTGGCGTAGTCCACCGTCACGGCCTCCTCTGCCGCCCGGTCCAGACTCACGGTAAATGATAATGATGCTCCCGGTCCCTCGTGTACCTCGACGTCATCCATGGACAGGCCCGGTGGACCCGCGCTGGGCGCTGCGGCTGACTTCGCCGGCGCTCCCGCCACATTGCCGCCCCGAACAACACCGTTCGACGGATAGGCAGCGCTGGTCAGCACCTCGGTGTTACCGGCATCGTCCGTGAAGCTCACCTGCACCTTGACCTTCTTGCCCGCATCCGCCTCCTCCAGCGTATAACTGTCACGGTCTGTTCCGGTATCGGTGGCATTGCTCACGCCGTCGCTGTCCAGCCGAACCCACTGGTAGCTGTAGGCAAAGCCTGTATAGCCGCTCTCCGCCATGGCCTTGCCATCCGCATCCAGGATACCGTCGGTATCCGCCGTCACTGCCCGGCCCACCTGCGCCGTGCCCGAAATCACCGGTTCGCCAGTCGCATTGCCACCCCGGATGGTCCCGATCGGCGGATAGGCGGCGCTGATCAGCGCCTCGGCGTTATCCGCGTCGTCGGTGTAGCTCACCTGCACCTTGATATTCCTGCCCACATCCGCCGCCGCCAGTTCGTAGCTGTCGCGGTCCGTCCCGATATCGGTGGCATTGCTTACACCGTCGCTGTCCACCCGGATCCACCGGTAGCTGTAGGCAAAGCCCGTAGCGCCGTTCTCCGCCTTTGTCTTGCCGTCCGCATCCGCGATAGCGCCGGTGTCCGCCGTCAGCGTCTTACCCACCCGCGCGGTGCCCGTGAGCGTCGGCGCCCCCGTCGCATTGCTCTCCCGGGGGATTACCAGCGCCTGCTCAACGGGGTTCTCCAACCGGTATCCGGTGTGCCCGTTCGGCAACAACGGGAGTGAGGCAATCTCCATGGTGGTATCCAGAGACAGGACGGTCGGGATCACCGTCAGCAGTGCGCTCTCGAGGGAGCCGGTGGGAACCGTGATCGTATTCAGCCCGCCCGCCAGGCTCCCGTTCTCCACGCCCAGTGAGAGTACGACGTCAAATGGCGCGCCGGCCGGTACAATCGCCCTGAGACGGGATAGTTCGTCCAACTCGAGGGAAACGGACAGAATTATGGGGTTGACGGTATTGCCTTCAAGGTGGAGCGCCCGCAGGTTCGTGAGGCCTGAAAAGATACCGTCCGGTAGCGCGGTTAACCGGTTTGCTCTCACATCGAGCATCTCCAGTGCCGGCAACCGGGCCAGGATCCCCACCGGTAACCTGGCCAGGTTGTTGCCTCCCAGCCTGATCTCCATGAGTGCCGGGAGTTTGTCAAATATCCCTGGCGTCAGTTCGGAAAGCCGGTTATCGTCCAGATTGAGTACCTGCAGTGCCGTAAGTTTATCAAAGACCCCGACCGGTAGCCCGGTCAGCCGGTTACTGCTCAACCGGAGTCGATTAAGCGATGTGAGTCCGTCAAACACCCCTGCCGGCAAACCGGTAAGCTGGTTATTCGACAGGCTCAGACCGGTCAACGACATCAAATCGTCAAAGATACCTGCCGGCAACTCGCTGAGGGAGTTTCTGCTTAGCTCAAGGGTTGTTAACGACGTAAGACCATCGAAATCTCCCGGTCTCAATGTTGCAGATGCATTCTGAATTACAAGGCTTCCCGTGACGGCAGGCAAATCAGACTCCGTCAGCTGCGCGCAATCGTCCGCTGCGCTGACTTTTTCGATAATTGCATCCCGCACTACACGTGTCCGATCGCAAATGCCGAAACGAGCGCCTGCCTCGGCGCGGGCAACGCCGGAAGGCTGGCTGCCTCCATCGTCATTTACCGCCCGCAACTGGAACTGGTAGGGCACACCGTTCGTCAACCCGGTGACCGTGAACTGGTTCGCATTCAACTGTCCGAAAACGCTGAAGGGAATCGACGTCCAATTTCCCCAACCCCGGCCGGACCCTGGCTGCCTGTAGCGGTATTCGTGGTGTGTGATCGGATTCGCACCGTCCGGATGCGGCGGTGAGTTCCAGGTCAGCCAGACTCTGCCCGGCGCATTCTCGTCTGAAGCAGCCATCAGGTTCGTGGGAGTGGCGGGGGGGTAGCCTGATTGAGCGTTTAAAGCGGGGACCGGTTTGCTGTCCTGGTTGGCGCCAACATTGTCCGCATCGTGTATGTTCATTTGAACGCCCCATGCCGCCTGGACCGGAACCATGATCGATAGCCCGAGGACAAGCGCCACCGGCGCGGCAAGGCCATTACAGATTTGCAGGCAACGGATTTGTTTCACGCTCAGGATGGGCTTGTAAACAGAACTGTTCTCTCACCAGGGCAGCGAAGTGCGCAGCATCAGGCCGTGCTGCGGCCGTGCATGGGGCGTCTCGCGGCGCTCACCGTCCAGGCTCAGACTCAGCGACTGACCCAACTCATAACGCCAGCCCAAGCGCAACCTGCGGCCGCGGCCGGCCATATCTACACCACCGTACGGCGTCAGCACCCCGAGCCGCCACGGCACGTCCAGCCCATAACTCCACTCGGCACTGAACCGGCTCCCCATCTCACCGCCCGGCTGCAGCCCCGGCCCCATCCTGCCCTGACGCTCCCACAACGCCCGTGTGCCGCTCTCCGTCATACCCCAGCCCGAAGCAAGCCGCAGCATAAGTCCGCGCCCGGCACGGCCCGGGTCCAGCTGAACGCTGCCCGACAGCCCCCATTCCTCGTAGCTGTTGTCCTCGTGCGCAATTAGGCCCCGGGCGCGGGTCTCCAGCATCAACCCCAGCATCGGGTCCGCATAGCGCAACCCACCGCCCAATTCCATGCCGAAACCGGTCTCCACAGCACCGCCGTCATAACGTAACCCCAGTTCTACGTCCGGCGTCAGCAGCCCCCCGTTCCACAGCGTGTGCCGGTGAACGCCGGAAAGCAGCAGGCGTACCCGGCTCGCATCCGCCGCAGCCGCCCCGGCCATGCCGTCAGTGGCGTCCGAACGGGTGCGCACCCACAGTGCATCCGATTTGACGGCCAGTTCACCGGCTTCACTGCTATAGACAATGCCCCTGAGGCCCGCTGCGCCCATGCCCATGCCGATACCGGTCTTCACGGCTTCCCGGGTATCCTCTCCCTCGGCGGCCTGTTGCAGGCGCATCCCGCCCCGGCCGTAACCCAGTACGCCCCATACCGACAACCTGTCGGTCAGCGCATAACGACCGTACGGGTACACCCCGGCCAGGTGGCTGTCCAGCGCACCGCTGTCGATGGCCGACCGGTAACGCCCGTCGCCGTCGCTCCAGGACAGCGCCACGCCGGTCAGCCAGCGCGCCGTCCTGTAGTCCAGACCCAGCACACCGGTCAGCACATCGCCCTCTATCTGTACTTCCCTGTCCCGGCCGGCAAAGTGCGTCAGCGCACCACGGCCCCACAGCGACCAGCGGCCGGACCGCATCCGGGCATGAGCGGTGCTCTCAGCGGACTCTTCGTCCGCGCCCTGGTATAAGTCCGACAGCGACAGGTCAAAACTGCTCTGCGAGAGGAACCGGCGCCGGTCCACGGCCCACAGGGACCCGCGCTGCGTCAGCAGCTTCCACGCCGCCCGCTCGAGCAGGTTGGGTTGGCGCGCCCCGGTGGCGGTCGTTCCGTCCAACTCCGTAACGCCGTTGTCAGGGTGTGCCGATGGCAGACCGTAACCGTCTGCCGCCAGGACGTCAGTGTCGTTCTCCGTCCCCGGATTGATGCGGGCGTGGCGTGCCGGGCGACGGGTTATATCGCCGCTGGTACTCGGGCGACCTATCGAATCAGTGTCTTCTCCGTCCTGCTCACCGGCTTCCGGTGTTGCCGGACCCTGCCGTTCACCTTCAGACTGCCTGGCCGGCAGACGTATCCGGTGACCGCCCAGCGTCAGCTGTGAGGCCGCTGCACCCACTTCATCAAAACGGTTATCCAGCAACCCCAGCACCTGTACGGCGCTGGTGCGTCCGAAACGGGCCAGCCAGCCCTTGGGCAGCGGGTCGCTGTTGATGATCGTCCCCAGCGCCTCGCGGTCGGTAAGGTCCGCCCCCGATGCAGCCGAAAGCAACAGCCTCAGCGTCTCACTTCCCTCGTTGTGGGAATCGTCCAGCACCGTGACCTGGATGGTCTGCTCCGTCTCACCCGCTGCAAATTTCAGAGTGCCGCGCACAGCAACGTAATCTTCGCCTGCTGTCGCCGTGCCGTCGGCGCTGGCGTAGTCCACCGTTACGGCCTGCGCTGCCGCACGGTCCAGCGCGACCACGAAGTCAAGACGGGCACCTGCTCCTTCCTGCACCTCGGCGTCGGCCACCGACAGCCTGGGTGGCGGAACCGAGTCGAATGCGCGCAACCCGGCCATCTGCTGCTCATCCCCCGGTTCCACCAGACAGCGTACACCGACGGTCTCGGTCCTCTCCCGGCAGTTGTGCTCACCGACGTAATTCCGGGCCATTTCGCCGCGCGACACCGGGCAATCCAGAAGACTCGTCTCACCTCCCATACAATTCAGGTCATCGAGCAAGATGGGTGGATCTCCCGGTTCCCACCCGAAGTGCGATCTAAGGAACTGACCTCCCCTTGCTTCGGAGCCGGCGTATCCCATCGCCCGGCATGCGATGCCTGCTTCTTCGTCCGTCCAATAGTCATCACACACCGTACCCCAAACGGTGCCTCTGTCCGGGTGCAGCGCGCAAATTTCCAGCCGCCCTTCATTCGCTGTATTGCCGTTCTGCAGTCGCTGAGCTCCTTCTGTGCAGTCATCGCCAGGGATGGTGGTGTCCTCGGTATTGTTGGTCACCGCCTCGTCGCTGAAGTTGGCCACCTCATTGCCCGACGCATCCGCCAGCCGGTTGTTGCTGCCCGACGTGGGCTTATCGTAGCTCACCGTCACCGTGTCATCGGGCGCCACCGCAGCCGACAGCGTCAGCGTCACCGTGGCGCCGCTGATGGACGGCGAGCCGCCCAGACTTACCGAACTGCCGCCCACCTTCACCGTGAACGCACTGTTCGCCAGACCCGACGCCGCCGCCAGGGACTCGTCAAACGTCAGCACCAGCGTGGCCCCGTCCACCGTCGGGTTGCCGTCCAGCGCCGGCGCCGCGGTGTCCGCCGTGTTGTTGTCCACCGCCTGGTCGCTGAAGCTCGCCACCTCGTTGCCCGACGCATCCTCCAGCCGGTTGTTGTTGTCCGACGTAGGCTTATCGTAACTCACCGTCACCGAGTCACCGGGCGCCACCGCACTGGCCAGGGTCAGCGTCACCGTCTTGCCGCTGATGGTCGGGGAACCGCCCAGACCCACCGAACTACCGCCCACCTTCGCCGTGAACGCACTGCTCGCCAGGTTTGCTGCTGCCGCCAGGGCCTCGTCAAACGTCAGCACCAGCGTGACGCCGTCCATCGCCGGGTTGCCGTCCAGCGCCGGCGCCGTGGTGTCCGCCGTGTTGTTGTCCACCGCCTGGTCGCTGAAGCTCGCCACTTCGTTGCCGGACGCATCCGCCAGCCGGTTGTTGCTGCCCGACGTGGGCTTATCGTAGCTCACCGTCACCGTATCATCGGGCGCCACCGCAGCCGACAGCGTCAGCGTCACCGTGGCGCCGCTGATGGTCGGGGAACCGCCCAGACCCACCGAACTGCCGCCCACCTTCACCGTGAACGCACTGTTCGCCAGGCTCGACGCCGCCGCCAGGGACTCATCAAATGTGATCACCAGTGTTGACCCGTCCACCGCCGGGTTGCCGTCCAGCACCGGCGCCGTGGTGTCCGCCGTGTTATTGGTCACCGCCTGGAAGGGGAAGGTCCTCACCTCGTTGCCCGACGCATCCTGCAACTTGTTGCCGGTACCCGTGGTCGGCTTCACATACCTCACCGTCACCGTGTCATCGGGCGCCACCGCACTCACCAGCGCCAGTGTCACCGTGGCCCCGCTGATGGTCGGGGGTGTACTGCTGCTCAGGTCCACCCTGACGCCGTCCACCTTCACCCTGAATGCGCCGTTCGCCAGGTTCGACGCTGCCGCCAGGGACTCATCAAAGGTGATCACCAGCGTTGATCTGTCCACCGCCGCCGCGTCAAACACCGGCGCCGTGGTGTCCGCCGTGTTGTTGTCCACCGCCTGGTCGCTGAAGCTCGCCACCTCGTTGCCCGACGCATCCGCCAACGTGTTGTTGCTGCCCGACGTGGGCTGGCTGTAACTCATCGTGACCGTGTCATCGGGCGCCACCGCAGCCGACAGCGTCAGCGTCACCGTGGCGCCGCTGATGGACGGCGAGCCGCCCAGACTTACCGAACTGCCGCCCACCTTCACCGTGAACGCACTGTTCGCCAGACCCGACGCCGCCGCCAGGGACTCGTCAAACGTCAGCACCAGCGTGGCCCCGTCCACCGTCGGGTTGCCGTCCAGCGCCGGCGCCGTGGTGTCCGCCGTGTTATTGGTCACCGCCTGGTCGCTGAAGCTCGCCACCTCGTTGCCCGACGCATCCGCCAACGTGTTGTTGCTGCCCGACGTGGGCTTATCGTAACTCACCGTCACCGTGTCATCCGGCGCCACCGCAGCCGACAGCGTCAGCGTCACCGTGGCCCCGCTGATGGACGGCGAACCGTCCAGACCCACCGAACTGCCGCCCACCTTCACCGTGAACGCACTGTTCGTCAGACCCGACGCCGCCGCCAGGGACTCATCAAAGGTGATCACCAGTGTTGACCCGTCCACCGCTGCCTCGTCAAACACCGGCGCCGTGGTGTCCGCCGTATTGTTGTCCACCGCCTGGTCGCTGAAGCTCGCCACTTCGTTGCCGGACGCATCCTCCAGCCGGTTGTTGCTGCCCGACGTGGGCTTATCGTAGCTCACCGTCACCGTATCATCGGGCGCCACCGCAGCCGACAGCGTCAGCGTTACCGTGGCGCCGCTGATGGTCGGGGAACCGCCCAGACCCACCGAACTGCCGCCCACCTTCACCGTGAACGCACTGTTCGCCAGACCCGACGCCGCCGCCAGGGACTCATCAAACGTCAGCACCAGCGTGACCCCGTCCACCGTCGGGTTGCCGTCCAGCGCCGGCGCCGTGGTGTCCGCCCCCGTCACGGTCCCAGCCTCCGGATACGCGTCGCTGTCCAGCGGACCCTCGGCGTTGCCGGCATCGTCCGTGTAGCTCACCCGCACCCTGATTTTCTTACCCACATCCGCCGTGACCAACTGGTAGGTCGACTGGTCCGACCCGATGGATGTGGCGTTGCTTGCGCCGTCGCTGTCCACCCGGAACCACTGGTAACTGTAGGCGTAACCCGCATCGCCGTTCTCCGCTTTGGTTTTGCCGTTTATATCCGCGATGCCGCTGGTGCCCGCCGTCAGCGTCTCATTCACCTGCGCCGTACCTGATATCGCCGGCTGGCCCGTCGCATTGCCGCCCCGGACGGTACCGAAGAACGGATACGCGTCGCTGTCCAGCGGACCCTCGGCGTTACCGGCATCGTCCGTGTAACTCACCTGCACCCCGATCTTCTTGCCCGTATCCGCCATGACCAACTGGTAGCTCGACTGGTCCGACCCGATGCTGGTGGCATTGCTCACGCCATCGCTGTCCACCCGGAACCACTGGTAACTGTAGGCGTAACCCGTATCGCCGTTATCCGCTTTGGTCTTGCCGTTCGCATCCATGATGCCGCCGGTGTCCGCCGTCAGTGTCTCACCCACCCGCGGCGTCCCCGTTATTGTCGGCCGGCCCGCCGCATTGCCGGCCTTGACGGTACCGAACGACGGATACGTGGGGCTCTCGAGCGGGCCCTCATCGTTGCCGGCATCGTCTTTGAACTTCACCTGCACCCCGATCTTCTTGCCCGCATCTCCCATCTCCAACATGTAGGTCTCCTGGTTCGACCCTACCATTTCGTGGTTGCTTACGCCGTCGCTGTCCATCCGGAACCACTGGTAGTCGTAGCTGACATTCTCCAGCCCGTTCGGATCCTCGATGTTGCTGGTGTCCGCCATCAGTTGCTGCCCCACCTGTGCCTTCCCGTCGATCTCAGGCGTTCCGACCGCAGGCTCGTTGCCGGCCAGGATTCCCCCCTCCGCCGGAACCGCATCGCTCTCCAGCGGCCCCTCATCGTTGCCGGCATCGTCCGTGTAACTCACCTGTACCTTGATCTTCTTGCCCACATCCGCCGCGACCAACAGGTAGCTGTCCTGGTCCGACCCGATGTCGGCGGGGTTGCTCACACCGTCGCTGTCCACCCGCACCCACTGGTAGCTGTACGCATAGCCCGTGTCGCCATTGTTCGCTTTCGTCTTGCCGTCACCATCGACGATGCCGCTGGTGTCCGCCGTCAGCGTCTCTCCCTTCTGCGCCGTCCCCGTTATCGCCGGCGCACCCGTCGCAGGCTCCCTGATCCTGATCAGCGCACCATGTCCGTCCTCATTACCCACGATATTCACGTCATAGTGGTCATTTAAACTCATGCCGAGGTCTACTATGTCGACGTAGAAGACCTCGTCGCCTTCCACATCCGTATCTGCGACCGCACTGAAATCGAACGTGCGCTCGTAGGTGTAACTGCCATCGTCCTGTGCCGTGAATTCCGAGGTCGGCGCCTCCTCGGAGCGCGGCGGCACCGACGGTGTAAAGTCATCGATCACGTCAGCCGTTCCGCTGTGTGTCTGCGCCCGGTAGTAAACCACCTCTTCAGGCTGCTTCGATACTGCTATCCGCAGCACCACCTCTGTCGTCTCCCCCTCAATGACCGTCTGCTCCATGGGATCGAAGCTTGCCGTCAACGTCGGCGCCGCGACAGGCCCGGATGCTGCACTGACCAGGGGGCCCTCGGCGTTGTCGGCATCGTCTGTGAACTCCACCTGCACTCCAATCTTCTTGCCTGTATCCGCCGCGACCAACAGGTAACTGTCCTGGTCAGACCCTACCTCGACGGGATTGCTCACGCCGTCGCTGTCCACCCGGATCCACTGGTAACTGTAGGCGTAACCCGCATCGCCGTTCTCCGCTTTGGTGTTGCCGTCCGCATCCGCGATGCCGCTGGTATCCGCTTCCAGCGTCTCACCCACCTGCACCGTCCCCGTTATCGCCGGCGCGCCCGTCGCATTCCCACCCTGGACGGCGCCGAACAGCGGGTACGCATCGCTGACCAGCGGGCCCTCGGCATTGCCGGCGTTGTCCGCAAAGCTCACCTGCACCCTGATCTTCCTGCCCGCATCCGCCGCGACCAACCGGTAGGTCGACTGGTCCGACCCGATGCTGGTGGAGTTGCTCACGCCGTCGCTGTCCACACGGAACCACCGGTAACTGTACGCATAACCCGTATCACCGTTCTCCGCTCTGGTCTTGCCGTCTATATCCATGATGCCGCTGGTATCCGCCGTCAGCGTCTCGCCCTCCTGCGCCGTCCCTGATATCGCCGGCGCACCCGTCGCATTGCCGCCCCGGACGGTACCGAAGAGCGGATACGCATCGCTGGACAGTGGCCCCTCGGCATAGCCGGCGTTGTCCTTGAACTCCACCTGCACCCTGATCTTCCTGCCCGCATCCGCCGCGACCAACCGGTAGGTGGGCTGGTCCGACCCGATGCTGGTCGGGTTGCTCACGCCGTCGCTGTCAACCCGGAACCACTGGTAGCTGTAGGCATAGCCCGTATGGCCGTTCTCCGCCCGGAAGTTGCCGTTCTCGTCCATGATGCCGCCGGTGTCCGCCGTCAGTGTCTCATCCACCCGCGGCGTGCCCGTTATCGCCGGCTGACCCGTGGCGGCGCTGTTACCAGTGATGTTGTCCACATCCCCGGTGAAGGTGTCCACCTCGTTCCCGTCCGCATCCTCCAGCCGGTTGTTGCCGTCCGTCGAGGGCTTGGTGTACTTCACCGTCACATCCCTGTCGCTTGACTCCACCGCATTCGACAGGGTCAGCGCCACCGTGGCGCCGCTGATGGACGGCGAACCGCTCAACGTCACCGTCTCCTCACTGCCCCCCGACGGGGTCTTCTTCACCTCGAACGCATCATTGGCCAGGTTCGCCGCCGCCGCCAGGTCCTCATCGAAGGTCAGCACCAGCGCGGCCTCGTCTACCCTCGCCGAACTGAACGACGGCGCCGTGGTGTCTCCCGTGTAGTTAGTCACATCTTTGGGGGCATCGAAGGTCTCCACCTCGTTCCCGGCCGCATCCTTCAACCGGTTGTTGCTGCCCACCGTCGGCATGGTGTACTTCACCGTTACCGTATCGTCGTGCGCCACCGCATTCGACAGGGTCAGCATCACCGTGGCGCCGTTGATGGACGGCGAACCGCTCAACGTCACCGTCTCCTCATTGCCCCCCGCCGGGGTTTTCTTCACCTCAAAGCCGCTGTTGGTCAGGTTCGGCGCCGCCGCCAGGTGCTCATCGAACGTCATCACCAGCGCGGCCTCGTCTACCGTCGCCGAACTGAACGACGGCGCCGTGGTGTCTCCCGTGTAGTTAGTCACATCTTTGGGGGCATCGAAGGTCTCCACCTCGTTCCCGGCCGCATCCTTCAACCGGTTGTTGTCGTCCGTCGCGAGCTTGGTGTACTTCACTGTTACCGCGTCGCCGTACGCTACCGCACCCGACAGCGTCAGCCGCACCGTTTTGCCGCTGATGGACGGCGAACCGCTCAACGTCACCGTCTCCTCATTGCCGCCCAATGGGGTCTTCTTTACCTCGAACGCATCATTGGCCAGGTTCGGCGCTGCATCCAGGTCCTCATCAAACGTAATCAGCAGCAAGGTCCCGTTCACCTCCGCCTCATCGAATGCCGGCGCTTTAGTGTCCGGGGTGTTGTTGGTCACATCCTCGGTGAAGGTCTCCACCTCGTTCCCGTCCGCATCCTCCAGCCGGTTGTTGTCGTCCGTCGGGGGTATGGTGTACTCCACCGTCACCGTGTCGCCGTGCGCCACCGCATTCGACAGGGTCAGCGTCACCGTGGCGCCGCTGATGGACGGCGAACCGCGCAACGTCACCGTCTCCTCGCTGCCCACCGCCGGGGTCTTCTTCACCTCGAACGCATCATTGGCCAGGTTCGGCGCCGCCGCCAGGTCCTCGTTGAAGGTAATCACCAGCGACGTCCCATCCACTATCGCCGTGGTGTCGTCGTCGTCCAGGATGGTGCCGACGGCGGACACCAGATGAGCAGATCCCGGCCGCGCGCGATTCGTTGAATTGACGGTAAGCGTTACCGTGAAGGTCTCATCGGACTCTTCCGACATATCGTTGAAGATTGGGATGGAAACGGTCTCTGTGGTCTCACCCCCTTGAATCGATTGGACTCTGTTGTTGAGCTGCTTGAAATCCGTGCCCGCGGTCGCCGTTTGCCCGCTCGCCACCGAAGTAACAATTTTAAACCACACGTCACCCGTGATCGCTTCGCTCATCGTGACCGTGAAATCGATATTCCCGGCGCTCTCGTCGGCCGAAGCAGCGGCAATGGTTACCACTGGCAGTTCGCCCTCGTTGTCCAGGATGGTGCCCACGGCGGAACTGTTTTCGCCAAGCCGCGCATTAAATGACGGCTCGGTCAACGTCACCGTGAAGGTCTCATCGGGTTCTTCCAGGGTATCATCGTCAACGGTAATGGGAACGGTCACACTGGTGCTCCCCGCACTGATCGTCGCCGTGCTGGCGGTGACGGCAGTGAAATCCGTGCCCGGGGTCGCGGTCTGCCCGTTCTCAACCGACGTGGTGTACTTGACCGTCACTTCCTCCGCGGGGGCTTGGTCCAGCGAGATTGTGAATTCAATATCTTCGTCTTCATTACCGATGGCATCGGCAATGCTCAGCGTGTGTGTGTACCGCGCATTTGTGGTTTGCCCGTCGGGTACTTGCAACACGTAACCGAAGTGGAGCTCCGGCAAACTCGGCAAATCGCTGATTTCCACTACAGGGTCCTGGTCCGGACGGATTGAAGTGACCGTGACCCACTGACTTTCCCGTCCGCTAACGGGAATTACGAACACTTCATCCGCTCCGCCGTTGCTCTCGAAAGTCCCGTCCGTCACTGTCGCAAACAACAGGGCAAAAAACGGCGCACCGGTCGGTATGACCGCCCTGACCTGGGACTGGTCATTCGTCTCCAGGGAGACGTCCAGAACCATGGGGTCGATGCTGTTTCCACCCAGGTAGAGCGCACGCAGATTTCCCAGACCAGAAAAGATTCCGTCCTGTAGCGCGATTAACGAGTTTTCAGACAGGTCGAGTAATGTCAACGACGACAGTTCTGCGAAGGTGTCCGATGTCAGGTCGTCGTAGTCCAGGTTGTTGCCTCCCAGGCGGAGTTCCAGGAGCGCTGTGAGCCGGTCAAACACACCGTCCTTCAGGCCGTCAAGCTGGTTATGGTTCAGATTGAGTAACTGCAACGCCGTGTTTTCGTTAAATATATCCGCCGGCAACTCGGACAGGTTGTTGCTTTCCAGGCGGAGTGACAGGAGCGCTGTGAGCCGGTCAAACACATTCTCGTTCAGGCCGTCAAGCTGGTTATGGTCCAGATTGAGTGACTGCAACGCCGTGTTTTCGTCAAATATATCCGCCGGCAACTCGGACAGGTTGTTGCCTTCCAGGCGGAGTGACAGGAGCGCTGTGAGCCGGTCAAACACACCGTCCTTCAGGCCGTCAAGCTGGTTGTGGTCCAGATTGAGTGACTGCAACGCCGTGTGTTCGTAAAATATACCCGCCGGCAACTCGGACAGGTTGTTATTCGACAGGTTCAAAGATGTCAACGACGCCGTATCGTCGAATACAGCCGGCGGTATCTCGCTGAGCGAGTTATTACTCAGGTCGAGGGCTGTGAGCGATGTCAGGTCATCGACATCACCTGCCTGCAATGTGGTAAGCGTATTATTCACCACAAGACTGCCGGTGAGCGCGTTCATATGCGCTGTCGTCACTGCTGCGCAGTCGTCTGCTGCACGTACTTTAGCGACAATCGCGTCCCGCACCCCGCGCGTCCGGTCGCAGATCCCGAAACCGGCGCCCAGCTCTGTGCTGGCAATGTCGTCGGAAAGGAGGTTGCCTCCGTCACCATTATGCGCCCGCACCTGGAAATCCAGTGGGACGCCGTTCGGCAGGCCGGTGATCACACGTTGGTTCGCAGATACTTCTCCGGCACCGCTGAAGGCTATCGGCGTCCAATTCCTCCATTGGTCGGTCCCGGACAGCTTGTAGCGATATCTGTGGCTCGTGATTGCTTCTGCATTTTCCGGAGGCGCCGGCGAGTTCCAGGTCAGAAACACCTTGCCCGGCGCTGTCGAGTCAGGTACAGCGGTCAGGTTCGTGGGGGCGGCGGGCAAATAACGGTAGCGACCAACTGCTTTGAAGAGTAGTGCGTCCTGTTGGTACCCGCTGCCCGAGTGCAGCCAATTATCACTCTTTTTTACATAGCTATTCGCCAGACTCCATCCACTGGTATTGGGTTGTTCTACCAAACAAGAACCACCATTAGGACAATCGGGGTTGACCAGCTCAACGAGGTTATTCTCGTTGTCAACGTCCCACCAAGTCGTAGAAATATCTATCCAACGGTCCTCACAATTCGAAACACACTCCAGCGCAAACATGTATGCTTGGTTAGGTAACAGTTTAATTCCGCCACTGGAACTGCTTGGTGTAAATTCCCAACGTTCATGCCTTATGATCCGACCTGAATGTACAAGATTTGCAACCAGTTCGCCACGGGGTCCTTCATGACTTGCGCTGTGAAAAGGAGAAGGGCGTCCTTCACCCCCGTCGACAATGTAGATTGCCCCAGTTACCTGCATGCCGTCTACATTGGCACTGAAATCGTTTGGTTTTATGGTTACACTATCGAGGAAAAATCCATCACTGTGCGGTCCGGTAGTAAACTTTTGGCCGACGCCCGAGTCATTTCGATTATATGACGGATCGTAGTCGTAACCGACATCTAGGTATATTTGCGGCTTGGTAGGATTGGGGTCCTGGTAGCCATTATCCAGTCTGAATAGTGCAGCTTTTCCCGCGCTATAATCGTCCCCGCGGCGGTTGAGGGTGTCAAGGTATTCTTCTGGTGCCGATGCCCCGTGGGCAGGAAGAATTATTGATATTCCAAGGACAAGCGCGAACGCCGCCACGAAAGTGTTGCACCTTGTGCGCGCGCAGGCACTGACCAGACAGACGCAGGCATGTATGAACCTATGTTTGCACCCGGTCCATACAAACTCCGGCGATAAGTTTACCTGCTGATCATTTAAGTTTTGTAAGCAATTTTGTTGCACAGTCAGGCTGGTTGGTAACCCTTAATAAAAGGCTCGTCCTGTAACCTCAAATCGCATTTACAATTAAAATGTAATCGTTTTCATTATAAATTGCAAGAATTTTGTTACATTGTCCTGAGATGAAGACATTTGAAGATAGAGTTCTATCTGTATCAGCTTACGGATAGATTATGTCTAACTATTTGATCTATAGCTATTTTGTATTGGGTAACAGGAGGTGCTGCAGGAAAGATCGGCAACGCGTTGCGCTATCAGGCAGGAGCGACAATCCTATGAAACAGAGGTCCGGGGTTAAAATCCGGTCGCGCTTGTTGGGCTGCGACGATTAAACGGTTGAATTCCCATGAACAACGCTCACAATGAGCGGCGCCGTTACAGGGCTACAACCGGTTTCTGCATGACAAGCTATCCGCCCAGCCACTCTTCAACAGGGACGTTGCACGAATTGGCGATACAGGCAAGGGTCATGTACATTCCCACCGTACATAGAAGGTCCAGTAATTCCTCGTTACTGAACAGCGTCGACAATTCCTTCAAGTTTGCTTTGCTTATTTTGTATTCACGATTAAGTTCATCGACCGCATTCAACAACAACACTTCCGTTTCAGTCCAGTGAGGATTCACGGAGCCAGCCTTTATACAGTCGATCTCGGCTTCCGTTAACCCGGCCTGTTTGCCGCGCACGACATGATGCCGCCATTCATATTCCGACCCGGTATTCACTGCATTGCGCAATATGACCAACTCCCGGTACCTGGGCGCGAGGCTGTTTTTACATACGATATGCTGTCTGAACGGGATCCATGATTCCAGTAACGCCGGATGATGTGCGAGTACCCCGTAGACATTGAGAGGTTTTCCGAATGCCTGCAGCAACCCGGGGGGTACAGGCGGCCAGTCTTCGGATGGTAACGGTCTGATCATAACTCACCCTGGTTATTCTAGAATCCTTTTTAGTAACAATAAGTTAAGTAATTATGGCGGAGAGAGAGGGATTACAAACTACATCCCTGTAGTTTGCCCCTTCGGGGCCAGCTCCGCTAACGCTACGCTGTTCAAATTCGCTCCTGGCGAATTTGTCGAACCCTGCATTACATGCCGAGGGCTCGAATGGCGGAGAGAGAGGGATTCGTACAAATAATATATCTTATTGATATTTAAAGGTTTATGTATATCTCTATAAGCAGATACCATCAAAATAACCAACGAGGTTTTTCGGTAAAATACGGAATATTTGGGAACTGTACCACACCTTATACCTTAGATCAGGAGGTTGCCCCGCTAAAAGGGGCTGGACTGTTATAGTACAAAGCAAGAAACCCGGGAGAGAGATCGCTCAGCGAATCCCTGATCTGTGCTGGAGGGTTTTTTACCGTAGATTAGATGATTAGAATTTGCATTGTGCTCACGAATAATTTTGTCCCCCGCCCGGTTCTTTTTGCTTTGCCGCCAGTTCAGCGATCTTGTCAAGAGATATGTGCAGGCCCGTTCTTGGTTACTCATTTCCAAGCCCGCTGTGTCTGGATTTGCGCTACTGACCGCCTTTGTTGATCATGATGTTTTTTCGGGCAACTTATGCCCGTTGATTTGTCGCGTCGCGAACCGCAATGTATCACCCTGTCATGGATGGATATTGAGCGGGAATGCGACAACCTTCAGGAGGTAGCATTGCCTAAATGGCACAGATACACTATTGTTTGTCGCCTGATATTCACCAACACTAACTGAGGTTGTGCGCGCACTGGACCTGAGACTGAACGATGTTGTCGGATGAATGAGGCTAACGCCATCCAATGGAGATAAGATATCAGAGTGACTCACTCTGAAACGGTCTGACGACTTCGGTTGGGAAACACACCGACTCGACACGCTAGCACTTCTTGCGCTGGCGTGCCTAATTTTGACAAAAATCTTTACTTCTTTTTACCGCGTCCTGTATCACCGCGTCCCGGATTCGGGATCGATTCCTCGATTGTCTTATCGGGATTCCGCTCAGCGTATCTCTCAGTTACGAATCTACCAGTTTTGGCGCTACGATGACCAGTGTGGCTATTTTTCTTTGACATAAGAAATTTCCTATAAAAATAAAAGGACGCATTATATCGTAGGTCGTGATCCAGTCAACCTACAATATATATTGACTTGAGGGAAGAGCACGTTTCCAGACAGCGGGCTGGCCCATTGGTTTGCAGTATTGGACTTTATCTAATAAAGTTTTTTCTGAGAGAGGGACAACCAACTATTAAAGGCAAATATCATGAAAGATAAATTTAATGAAATAAAGGAAGTTCGGCTTCGGATCAAAGAGTACATTGACTACGTGCGAAAGCATCCAAAGTCAGAACGAGATGAGCTATCAGAAATAATTTTGAAAAGCTATCGGGAAGTGTTCTCTAATTGGTTTATTGGCTTAGTGGGTTCAATACTTCTCTATGTAGTTATTCAGTTAATCTTCCAATTATTCATTAACTTATTGTTCTAGTCTTCCAACTTCATCAAGCCAGAAAGTGCGGCGGCTTTGGATACGTCGATGTCGCCGCCAACCATTTTTGAAATGCCTACGCCCTTCCTGCCAGATCAAGCAGATAGCGGTTAAAGGTCGATGTCAATTCGGTTTCCAGCTTTTCAGCCAGTTCAGCTTAAAGCCTGTTGGCTATAGGGATCACGGTTCCAGGTGCCAGCGCCAGAGTGCTTCCCGTTGACTAGTTCAGTCCGATTCTGTAAACAGAGACGGCGGGCAACCGCAAGCCGCTAACACTTCCTCAAACCTTCTAGGGGTCGGACCTATCTACCTATGTGTTACGGGTTATGTTAGGCTGGATTGGTCTGACTCTGTCCACTACCTTACAAATGGTTCAATCTGGATTTCTTTCGCAACGTGCTTGCCGACGGGGTTGAAGTGAACATTGAAGACGAAATTTCGGGTTGACACCTTGCATGGCGCTGTAATACACTCCGTATTACGATATCAGGAGGTAATACGATGAGTACCAGGACAGTCCGGCTCGACGACGACGCGGAAGCAACACTGAAAACACTGCAAAAACAGACGGGGTTATCCATCTCTAATGTTTTGAAGCAGGGGCTGAATTTTTTTGCAAAGGCGCAAGAGACGGCCGCTACCACAAGACCTTACGATATTTACCGCGTACTTGACCTGGGGCCGGGTGACGAGAGTATTACCCCTGCTGCCGAAGCCAAATCTGCGGTTGCCGGGATAATCAGGCAGAAACACGGTCAATGATTCTCACCGATACCGGGCCACTAGTTGCGCTGTTCAACCGTACTGACGCCGCGCACGGAAGCTGTATCAACACCCTCAATGACATTGACGAGCCGATTGCCACGACCCTGCCGGTCCTCACCGAAGCGTTCCACCTGCTGGGACCGGCTGGGGACGGTGCCGCCGCCCTGATGGATTTCATCGCCCGAGGGGGCCTGAAGGTGATCTTTTCTGACGAGAACGCGCTTGTGCGCGCCCTTGAACTGATGGTGCAATACGCAGATGCGCCAATGGATTTCGCCGATGCTTCGCTGGTGACGGCAGCGGAAACGCACTCACTGCAAAAAATCTTCACCCTTGATCGAGGTGATTTCAATATCTACCGCATCCGGCGCGGCCACCGTCACGTCGCCTTCGACATCATCGGGTAAACAGGCGCAGACCCTGTTTTGGCGCCCCTTACTGAGCCTGTTACACGACATGGCGATTATCGTGCGGGTAATGCAGCCGTTACACACTGGCGTCTGCGATTGAATTGTTGACGTGATCAACCATGAGACATCAGGCTTGGATATCTATATTGGTGGCGTGATCGAAGTCGAGTCAGAACGCTTGGCATTGAAGAAAATCGCGCAACTGCTTGACACGGATGGAAAACGAGCAGTCATATTTGCGAATTTCTATGTTATGTCACGGCAAATCGATCTGCTTGTCGCCACGAACGATATTGCACTCGTAATTGAGGTAAAGGGCTTCAGTCGTCCAATCCGTGGCGGTGAGAACGGGTACTGGCAGTATCAACAGGCCTCCGGCCAATGGAAAGACTTCAGGAACCCGTATCAGCAGGCTCTTAAAGCAGCGCTTGAGGTCAAGAACGCCGTGGCAAATTCAAATTTTGTGAGTAACAAGATGCCGTATATCGATTCAGTGCTCATATTCTCTCCTACAATCTCTCATGGATCTAACGTCTTTGAAGGAAACAACAAAGTATCAGTGATCAGATTGGATGGACTGCAAACAGAACTTAGAAAACGACGGTCAGGAGCCTTATCGGTTAATGTATGGAAGAGGTTTGCAGACCATCTCGGACTGAAACAGGTATCGTCGATAGATGCTGCGTGTGACCTCAAGCTGGATGAGTCCGATAATCGTCTTCGACAGTACAAAGAGAAGTTCTGCCGCGCCTACAGGGAAGGAACCGCTCTGGTTCCTTTCTCTTGCAGATTGGATGGAAAAACCATTTCCTCTGATGAAGTTACTCAACTCATATGTGAACGGGGCGGTGGCTTGATACTGAAGGGTCCGTCCGGATGCGGGAAGTCGATGTTGGCCGAGGCGGCAAGCGTTGCCTATAGTGAATCGGGTGGCACCCCTATCATCGTACAGGGCAAGGAATTCTCCGGCCGCATTAAGGAAGTAATTAATCGCGAAGCAACCCTGCTTGGAGCACAGTCAGCAACGCAATTACTGCAAGATGCACAGCGATTGAAAAGACCGGTTTTGTTAATTGCCGATGGTTACAATGAATGTCCGGAGAAATTACGAGGGCAGTTCACTCGGGGGGTTGTTGCTCTGGCAGACAGATATGGAACTGGGCTTCTGGTAACGTCACAAATACAACCAGAAAGAAACGAACTTCTGGGCCTAGTGGATGTCAATGTGCAGACACCGACAAAAGAAATCAAGTTTGCCATTGCCGAAGGAGTGTCGGACAGTAAAGAAGGACTGGCGGCTATCAAGGACCTGCTTGACGCCGTGTCGACAGGGCTGGAGGCAAAGCTTGTTGGAGAGGTCGGGGCGGATGTCACTCCTGCAGGCAGTCGCTACACATTGTTTGATGCGTTTGCCCGTAAACGATTGAGTGAGGCGGCAAGTGATGGAATTCGTGCTCTTTCAAAGGTGGCCGACTGGTTATCCACGCGGTTCGCGTTCAGTTTGAGCATACGGGATTTTGATAGGCTGATGGATGAGGACAGTGTATCGTCCGAACTCCGGAAGCTGCTGGTCGACAGCGGAATGTTGACGGTTAAAGGAGACCGAGTGAGTTTCCCACACGAGATGTTTCTGGATGCTTTCGCAACTGAGGCGGTGGTCCGACAAGCCGGCGATGATCCAGATCTGGTTCTGAAAGCGATTAAAAGCCCGCTGCATGCAGCGCGTAAAAGTCTGATCATCGGGGCCATTGAAGATAGTCTCATGCTGGATAGTCTGCTGCCAAGACTGGAGGACGACGCATCCATCAGGGCCTGCCTTCAGGGAGAATGTGGGAACCATGCTCAGGAATGGTCGGAGGGACATTACCGAAAACTGTTGGGGTTGCTTCGGGAGGAAGCCGCCAATGTCTGTTTTGAAGTTAAGGCTGAGGTTGTACGTAAGCACTTCGTCGATATCAAGGTCGGTTTCGCGCACTCCTCGTTGAAGGAATGGACGGCGTGTGACCGGGCGTTCATCGTCTTGTTACCTGCATTGATAGCCGAAACACAGTATCTTGACGAAGCGATGGATATTGTCAGAATAATGGACAACCGTATTGAGGAAGAGTCATTGCGACTTTGTCGGGAAACAAGAATAAAAAAAACAGTACTGCAGAGCAGGTTGTTTGCAACCAGTTACGTGGTTTCTCAGCACTTTACAAAAGCAACCACCGGGATAGCAAAAACATGCGACGACATTACAAGCGGTGTTTTCACTACCAGGATCAGGGGGGGCATCACAGAACAATCGGATGAACCGGGAGATATGAGCGTATGGCTAGAACTGATGGGACAAGCGCTTTCACCAGGGCAACTCTATCTGTTTCTCAAACTCTGCCGCTACAGGGATATTATCCCGACATCGTTTATTCGTCGCGAAATAGAGTCGCGTTGGAACACAGCGCCATATCACCTGCGTCTGGCCCTTGTGGATTCCGTGCTACCTGTTCATGCCGCCGGGGGCGATGCGGAACGCGTGAAGTTGATTAAGGTCATAGAAGAACTTGAGAATAATGATCCGTTTCTAAGTTCAAGCATTATAGAGGCACTCCAGAAGCTCGGCGCCCTGGATAAAGATGCAGATGAACACCAGACGACGGTCCTTGAAAATATCCGAAATTGTCTCTCTCGGCCAGAGGATAGCCAATACCAGACCGAAGCATGGCGAATCTACAAGTCACAGTTTGAACATCCCTACGATACCGCCTATTGTGAAGCGGTTGCCAGCCTTTCAATCTCTGAACAGAAAGCGTTATTGGATATGGCATTAAGGGTGGCGGAAGTGGATTTTTGGCTGGGGCCGTTACTATTGAAACTCGCATCGTTTGGAGATCCAGGCGCCGGAGAGAATATTGGACGGTGGACGAAACCTCCGTCAACAGACAGTTTCATGCCCCAGCTTGATATTGAGGCTTTTGTTATTGCGCATGTCGCACTGGCTAAACTGAGGTGTCCGTTGCCGAAGCACCAATATTCGGATGAAGCCCCCTCGGAGCGGGCGCTCATGGCGTGTGGGACAATTTTGTATTGGAGCAACCGCGAGGATATCGGCAAGGAGAAAAGAAGTGAGGCTAACAGTCACGCGCTCTCAGTTCTGGTGCAGCATGAAAAGGGAGTCGCACTCAATGCCTTGCGTGAGTGCGAAATGGCATCTACCGAAGGTTTTGAACGGTTGCCAGGTGATGTGCCGGTTGTCAGTTCCATTGTTGCTCTGCACCCATCCGAAGCAGTTGAAATCAGCCGGAATGCGCTTTCCGAATATTTAACTCAAGCGGGAGCTGTTAATGGGGCACGTGATTTCACAATATTCGACCCCCTTACATTCGGCTTCGGAATCCTGGAAAGGCATGGAAACAAGTTGGATTGTTCACTGTTACGTAAATTTGCTTCAGAACAAAAATATGGCAGGTGTGCCATTGCGGCATTGAGAGCGATTGAAGAGCGCTCGTCTAAGTGTTGATAACGCCTCAAGTATAGGAATGGATATGTTATGTACACAGTAAATCATCAGACAAATCGACTCAGTCCAGTCAATAAGAAAAGCTTCAGTGAGCTAGGCTTTACCGAGCGTAAGCACCTGCAGGAGTGGCTGGCTCATCAAACGAATGCGTTGGGAGAAGAACTGCTGATTATTCAGAAAGAGTTCGACGGGTTTGATGAAACCCGAGAACGCCTGGATCTTCTCGCAGTGGATAAGGATGGTAACCTCGTCATTATCGAGAATAAGCTGGATGACAGTGGCCGTGATGTGGTCTGGCAGGTGCTGAAGTATGCTTCCTACTGTGCCAACCTGACCAAGGGACAGATTGTTAAGATTTATCAGCAATACCTTGATCGATATGAATCAGTCATTGCTGAAGATGCTTTACCAAATACGTCAGTCAGTGCTGAGAGAAGGATATGTGAATTTCTTGACGCTCCCGACTTGGACGAGACCAAGATGAATCTTGGTAATAGTCAGCGTGTGATGCTAGTAGCCGCAAATTTTCGCAAAGAAGTCACCAGTACCGCCTTATGGTTGTTAGGTCAGGGAATCGGTATTCAGTGCTTTAAGGTAACTTCCTATGCTTTGGGTGAGCAGTTACTGATTAATATTGACCAGATTATTCCAACGCCGGAGGCAAAGGAGTTAATGATAGGTATTAATGCCAAAGAGGCCGAGGAAAAAAGTACCGAAGTCGTATTAAAAAACCGTCACACTGTACGCCGTGAATACTGGGAACAAGCATTAGACGCTATCCAGCAGAGTACTTGCAATCTCTACGACAATATCAGTCCAAGTAATGACCACTGGCTATCAGCTGGTTCAGGTTTGAGTGGGTGTCACTATGATCTGGTGCTCCTCAAAAAAAAGCTACGAGTAGATCTTTGGTTAGATCGTAGAACAAGTGAAGAAAATAAATTTCTCTTTGATTTCCTCGCATCCATGACAGACGACATTGAGACTGAATTCGGTGAGCCTCTGGAGTGGTTGCGATTGGACGATAAGAAATCATCACGTGTCCAGTTTTCATGTGAGGCAGATGGATATAACAAAGATACATGGCCGAAATACGTCACCTGGCATCTGAAGTATATAGGTAAATTGGAGCAAGCATTAAAACTGCCACTTCAAAATGCGGCAGATGCATTAAAACAAAAGAATTCCTAATAAAAAATTGTAGTTACGGTTAGTCACTTTTGGGCTTCTCAGATTGAGTATATCGCCTTTACAGGGCAGGCAACCTGAACTCAGTTACTTTTTGGAGCGATACACCACATGAATGACTGAATGTCAATCATATCCCTTGGTTTCAGTTCTGACAGTCTCTTAAACAAATGTTCTGAAAATTCCAAAATACGTTTATAGGTAAGCCAATTCAGTTGTGGTTTGTAGTTGATTTCATACCGGCACAGATCGGATAAGTGCTGCATGATGGTAGGCTTGACAAACATATATTTGTCCGGGAACCGGATAAACAGAAAATACGATATCACAGGCCATTTATCCGCGCCGGCCTTTCCCAGTACGTCCGAGAACGCTTCGAACCTTTGCGTCAACCCAGTACCTTCACCGTACAGAAGGTTATACAGGCTGATAGAGAAATCTCTTCGCACAGCCTCATCATCCAATCCATTGTTCAATGCCATAACCTCGTGTTGGAAAACGATGTTCGTTTTATTGATAACTCTCAGAGCGCGCTTTCTGATTTCCGTGTAATCTTTCTGCCCCAATAAAGAATGAAAGGTCTCCTTGTCTAATAACTCCAACGCCAAGTTATGCGCATCAAGCTTATACTCCCGTTCGTCCGCTTTGTATTTTTTCCCGTAGAATCCTTCCGGATACTCCTTCAAAAAGAACTGCATTGATTCGCTAAGGCTCTGGTATTTTATTCCTGATGCCGATTTGTCGATCTTCAGGTTATCAAGGACCGGATCAGCCGCCTCTGAACGCGCGACCGGGACGGGCTGAATGATATCCAGCGATATCGTCTTCTCCCCTTCTTCAACAAAAAAAATTCTGACAGAGCCGCCATCGCTGGCGGCCAGAACCTCACCCAAACCCCAGTCATCTCTTTTGGGGTGCTTCACCCGGTCGCCCTTGTTATATTTCATATGCCTGAATTATCCGATAAACCTGTTGTATCCAGTGTATTCAGATTTGCTCAGCTCACACCATTCTACATGCCAGATCGACTACTGTTTTCATCTAAAGTCAGAATGTTTACAGATGACAGTTTGTAGTCATGGTTCTGGTACTTCTTGTCCTTATATTCGATATCGATCATATGGCGATTGGTTGCGAAGAACAGGGCATTATCGTTGCGAATCCAGAAACCAGAGCCATGTGTTGACTTTAAGCTCCTATGGTTCCGGAATACAACCTCAATCTTATTGGTAGCGAATAGCCAGTCGCGCGGGATGGGATGATACATAACGGTATGTTCTATAATAACTCAATCATATTACCCCGTACGGTGGAACAGCCAGAAATAATCTATTGCCCAAAAGATGCGATTAAGGCGATTCGCCGGGATACAAATCGCAATGCCACTGAACATCTGTTGAACTGATGACGATAATCCGGGACCATGGATACGGTAAGCCAATGCTGTTTCTTAACGCATCCAACTCGTTGCTGCTTAATACTGAGACAGGTATGTACGAGATATAGTCGACCAATACCAGCCACCATACGGCAAAATCATCTCTGCGCTTTTTTATCTTGTCTGTTTTGTCCTCAAGAGCATATTTAACAGCCTTTATCAATTCACATAAAATGCCCGTGCCCTCCATATGTGATACGCCTCCCACCAAAAAACCAGACCGCCCTTCGGAATGTATTTTGTTGAGTTCCAGGCATAAGCCACAAGGGAGGCACAGGTGATATTCAGATAACAGATCCGTCTCGCCATAATGTTTGTCTAAATCGACATGAGCGCGTCGATTGTTGAGTGCCGCTTCTGATTCCGTTTTTGTATAAGGGAGTAACGCTTCCCTCAATTGTTCTTCTGCATCATCCCTGTCTTCTGAAGACAGTACGACAGACGAAAAGTCGCTTTCAATATCAACTTGCCATAAAGATCCCATTGCGGCCGGGTTGAGTTCTTCAAGTGTTCTTGTGACAGTATTGAATAATGGGAACTGAATACTTTCTTCGTTACCATTTACATTATCGTTGTATCTTTGGCTTATCCGGGTAGCCTCCACGCCGATAGATCCGTCTATTGCAAAGTCTGGTGGATCATCACAGCTTATTGATACTTTATAACCCTGAGATAGCAACCAATCTCTCACAAGAAGTTCATGCGCCCTGAGTTTTTTCTTTGTTCGGGTTTTCAACGCGCTTTTGCAGGTTACCTGTTTGAAGAATGGGAGGGCGAGATAACAGTCACTTTATCCGGTCAATCATGTCTTGTATCACGTCAGTGTCTGGATAACCCACATCAGAAGTAGGGCTGTACCCTGTATAGAGCGGCCACAGAAGGTCTCTGCAAAGCAGTTTTATGTCGTCATAATCGTTCTGTATCATATCCATCCGGCTGAGTACTTGAGAGCAGTTTTTCAGATATTTGGTAACTTCCTCATCGTCAATATCTATAACAGTCATGGCGTGTCGAATTTCCTCATTCAGCATCCGGAGGTAATATAACACTTCACGAAGATGGTACTCGTTTCGTTGCAGCCCATTGGCAACTGCAGCCCATCTGGAATTATTAAAAAACCGTTTGAACTCTTGCCGGTCAAGCAGATTTTCACGGTCCCGGTATGGGTAAAATTGTGATTTGCTCAGCATCAAAAGTAGATCAACGACACGGAGCTTTGTAAACCTGTATTGTTCCTGCAATTTATTTCTTACCCGATTCTTCTTTTGCTGCTCCGGTATGAAGACAACACATAAGTAGAATATAAAACTGCCGACGAAACCTACACTTAAAGTATGTAGTACCGATACCCAGCTATTGGTTGCCAAGCCAGCCACAATATTAATGACCGAGAAAAAGAACAATACAATCAGGACTTTCTTTTCCGGCGCCATCTTCCTAACAGGGTTATTTTTTCAACGGTGGACTTTTGCATGTCGTCTATTTGAAGGGGAGGCAGGTATCATGTCCGGATCATGACGTGATCTATTTAATCTAAACGGCTTTATCCAGCCTTCTGTGTACCCGGGATAATGAGGTAAGAAGTTTGCAAGAAAGACCGGGGCCGAAACCTCAGTTATTTAATTCAATAGACAGTCAGTCGGGCGTAATCCTATATTCGTCATCCGAGAATATGCACCTACTGTAATTGCCTCTTAGATTCGATTAGCGACATCCTCAATGCGTGCGACTACCGCATTGAGTACCGCCGGATGTTCAACAGCAGTCGGTAACATGATCGGAACACAGAGCCTCTCACCTTCATCAAAGCACCCCGGCGGGTCGCTTCGAAATAATTCATCGAGAGCTTGACGAAGATGGGGGATTGTCGCCGTCCTGTTCCACTCCTCTAAACGTAGCCATAGAGGTGTGTCGGGATAGTCGGCTCTGGCCCAGCGTGCAAAATCAATCCCAAACCATGCTCCAGCCTCCGCAACGTAAACATATCGGCCATATCCTGTCGCTTGTGCAGTAACTCTCAATCCTTCCGTGCTTATACTTTTCGCTCGGGTAACGGTGTCTTTGACAAGAGTAACAAGATTGAGCATCCTGCGTGGTATTTCCGGGGCGAATTCAATGGAACGAATCGGCAGAAACGCATCCTGATCGATCCTGTCGACGAATCCCCGCAATTCCTGTATTCCATTTCTCGAGTGGGAGTCGCTTTCCGCTTCCAGCCATTCAAGCAGATGTCTCCAACTGGTCAGCATCATGTAACAGCGATCATCTATCAGGACACTCTTGAAGTCCGCTTTCTCGTTATCGGGTCTCGGTCGATTTACCTTCGCCAGATTTCGCAATTCTGCCCACAACGATTCAGTCCGCTGCGCGGGCGCAACGATCAGGAGAGCCCCTTTCGCTGGCAAGTGTTTTAGATAAGCATTCGGCTGATTTTCTGTGAGGCCCGCCCAAAACTTCGCTTCGATTATTACGCGCGTACTATTATCTCGGTCAAGACCAATCAGGTCAGGTCGAGCTCTGTCCTTTTGGGTGACCTGGGTTTTGAATCTTTCGATAGGAGCGACCTTTGCTCCGTGTTTTTCCAGCATATCTGTCACGGTGCGTCTGGCAGACTCAGATTTCAGAATATACCCCAGCGCTTCAACAGCTATATCTTCGTGGTGATAGGAGAGTTTCCATGCAAGATGTGCCAACAGCGTATCAGTCACAATTTATCTCCTTCATCCAGTCCGTGTCCTATAGGTTACTCTAGTATTCCACGCAGAATATACCGTTCGCCATTACAAGCTGCTCAGGTGTGTGTTTAACCAGCAGTAATTGGTAACGTTGGCACTTTCCGGTCACAGACGCCAACAGATGATCTATTGACCGTCAGACTGGCCTTGCGAAGCATTTTGACCACTACCAGAGTCAGCACCCGATGATGGCTGGCCTTGATCTGGGGACTGTGTGGCGCCCGTTTGGTCTTGTGTGCCCTGTACGGGCTGTGGGTTAGAAACCGGCGCTCCTCTTTCAAGCGGAACCTTATTACTGGATGCCGAAATTTCTTGGGGTTTTGATACAGGGGCTCCGTCATTTACGTAATGAGTCGTTTTGTCATTCATGTTAATGGGTGTCCTAAATATTGAGCGTAACAAACAGGATTGTAAAAAAGACAGCAGCCATGAACAAGGCTCCTGACAAATAGTTCATGATATCTGTTGCTACTGCAAAAGCATTTGTTTTTGTTAAGAATTCATCCTTCCTTTCCATGTAGTATTTATAGTTGTGATCCAACTGGACTTTAATCGCCTGTTGGCTGGCCCACAAAGACAAGATTGTTACTATTATTGCTAATCCGAAAAAGTACCAGGATATAGTCAGCAATACCTTACATTGGGCATCAGCAATTGGGACAATAAATCTTATGAATGCTATTGACAGCCAGAGCGCTGAGGTCGACAGCGTTAATATTGCCCGGTCATATAGCTGTGAATTTGAAAGCCGACTTTCTTCCAAGACCTTTTTCGCTTCAGCGTGCAGTCGTTCTCTTTGCTCTCTATCACTGTTATTGTCGTCGGTCATGCTGGCTGATTTAATTTAACACTGGCAATATGATAAAACCCAAAGATTATACTCCCGTACAGTAGGGTTTCAATGCAGATAATCCTGTCAAGGTCTTCCAGATTGCTTCGTCTGGTTCGCTTGGGGTCGGACTCAAATTGATTTAAACAGGCATTTCCCGGATTATAGCTGTACACAGCCATTTACCGAATCCCTGAATCGCTCTCGTCAGCACTTATTGATGTCTGCCGGAATTGGTCAACGTGAAAGTTCTACTTCGTCCTCCGGGGCCTGGGACCGGTAGGCACGGATCCACTCGGGCATGCGCCCGCGCCTGAAGCTGACCATGTAATCACGACTGCACGCCACCAGCTTGTCCGTGAAACGGGCGTTGTCCAAGAGGTAGTCTTTGGCGCGCGCATCTTTACTTTTCCTTAAGAGGCGCTGCAACTCGACATAGCACAGCAAGGACTGGGGCGCTATCTTTCGTGACAACGTCGTTGCTGCAGCCCTGCTGGACCGAATGCTGCACCATGCGAAGGGCATTCCCATCGACTCAGGGAACACGCCAACCTGGTCCCCGACAGCCTCAAAGGCCATGACGTGCCGCGCGAGGAGAAACTCAAACGCAAATCAGGCAGACCACGACAACAGTCAGCCGCAGGGAACGAGTAATGCTCCTGTACTTTTATATGCAGGTAATGGGGAATTTTCAACCGGTATTGACATCCCGGCGGCTGAGGGAGCCCTGAGCGTGCGCAGGCGGCGGGTCACGTGCGCCAGGAAGTGGCCGTTGTAGGTGACGCTGCCCTGCCCTATCTTGTGGACCAGCGCCAGGGTCTTGACCAGTTCGGCCTTGAGCTCCGAAAACAAATCACCGGTGTCCACCAGCTGCACCAGCAACCCGGCCTGGTAGGCATGCGCAAGCTGGTTGAGGTTGGTGCCGATGCGCCGCAACTGGCGGCTCAGCTCCGTGTGTTCATGTTTGTCCGGCTCAAGGATATCGGTACGCTCGTTGAGGAGCGTGATGACAGAGGGCCGCACCAGGTCGGAGACGGTGAGGGGGGCGGTGGCGGAACCGGGTCCGGCCGTCCGCTTGCTGAGGGTGTTTGCGAGCGCTTGCAGCCTGACGTGGATGTCGCCGTGTTCCGGTGTGTTGTCAGTCATGGCCGGTCACTTAAACGGGGCAATTTCTGACCGGTGCCCATGGGCACCGATGGCCGACCCGGCAGCGCGGCGCATGAACACCGCCATGACATCGCGGCCGATTACCGCGGGTAGCGGGCGGTTTGTGCGGGTCTGTCGAAGTATCGGATTCCGTGTGGGTGTACTCGGTTTGGGTTGGGGGTATCGGCATCATTGGACTGTTTGTGTGCCGGCGCGCGCGGATCGGTGCCCATGGGCACCGGGTGGTGGGCAGGCAGGGGCCGGGGGGTGGCGATGGGCGGCGGAATTGTACCTGTCAGGGGGTTGTTGCTGTCGTGGTCATGGCGGTAACTGTGGTTGCGGTTATGGGGTCTATCTCTCGGTCTTTGTGTCACACAAAGCCTATCTTGCCTCACTCCCCTTAAACTGAATAAAGGAAGATATTATTATTCGGTATACATTATTCTACAACGTGTCTCAGTGCAGTGAAACGGGGGTGTTGATGTCGGGATGGCTGATGATGGAGTTCATAATCAGTTTATGTTGCTCCTTCTCTGACAGCAGGGTCTGGCGGTTCATTGCATTGCAGAAATTGTCGGGGCTGATGGTATCCGTATCGATGAGGTAGCCGGTCAGGATGACGCCGTGTGTAAGGTGGATGATGAGCCGGTGGCTGTCATGGGTTTGCTCGTAGAGGGTGTTGAACGCGAAGGCGATGGACTTGCTCTGGATTAATGGGTTGTGTTCGGCAGTGATGGTGTTGTTCAGGTCATAGACAAATTCGGTTGCCCTGCGGTGGTCGCTGAAGACGGCGTTGGTTTCATACCAGGTGTTGCCGATTAGAAGACACAGGTGGAAGGTGTCCGGTTTGTTACTGCGGGTGTCAAGACCGAATTGGAACGGTATGTCGCCGGTCTCCGTAAATGAGTCGGTGTTGTCGGTCATAGTACTTCCAGCTTACATCAGACCCCGTTCGGCCATGGACGTCACCGTCTTGTCCCCGACCACCAGGTGGTCCAGCACGCGCACGTCCACCAGGGCCAGAGCCTGGGTCAGCTTCAGCGTAATCTGCCGGTCGGCCTGGCTCGGCTCGGCGATACCGGAAGGGTGGTTGTGCGAGAAGATGATGGCCGCCGCATTCAACTGCAGGCAGCGTTTCACCACCTCACGCGGGTACACGCTGGCGCCGTCGATGGTGCCGGTGAACAGAATCTCGTTGCTGATGATGCGGTGGCGGTTGTCCAGGAACAGGCAGGCGAATACCTCGTGCTCGAAACGGCACAACCAGGCCCTGAGGTAGTTCTTGGTCTTGTCCGGGTTGCTGAGCACCGGTCGGGCACGCAGTTCAGCCTCCAGGTAGCGCCGGGACAGCTCCAGGGCCGCTTCGAGTCGCCCTGTTAATGTCTTGCCGAGGCTGCTGTCCCGGGCGTTGTCGATGAGGCCTCTGAGGCCCCGGTATTGGCCGAGCTGCTCGCGTATCTTGTCGAAGGACCGGGGCGATGCGAACAGGCTGATGAGTTCGGCATCGGTTAAGGCATGGGGACCGGCGTGCTTGAGTTTGTCACTCGGGGAGAGCTCGCCGCTATCGCGCAGCGTGCAGGATACAGGTTGGAACAGGGAATATTGCATGGCTATCTCTATGGTGGTTCAGCTACACCGGGTGGTCACGGGCCTCTGCAAGGCGCAAGGGGGTGAACCGGGCCGGGGTAGAGTGCGGGCACCGCTGCCGGCATAGGTCACCGGCGCAGTGACCGCTGGGTGGATGAAACGGACTGTGTTGGCGTGTTATTTGTTCATACGGAGAACATCACACACACAGCCGGACACCATGCTTTGAACTGCCCCGGGTTTGCCGGAGACTCTATTTCTTGAGAGGATGGAGTAATGAACAATCAAAAACGCTATCCCCCGGAGATCCGGGAACGGGCCGTGCGGCTGGTGCTGGAGCACCAGGAGAACTATGACTCCCAATGGGCTGCACTGACTTCTACCGCCGACAAGATTGGCTGCGCTGCGGAAACGTTGCGTAGATGGGTGAGACGCGCTGAAGTGGACCAGGGTAACCGCCCCGGTGTCAGCAGTGCTGAGCAGGCGCGCATACGTGAGTTGGAACGCGAGAATCGGGAGCTCAAGCGAGCCAACGAGATCTTGCGTAAGGCGTCGGCTTTTTTCGCCCAGGCGGAGCTCGACCGCTGACCGGCGAGATGGTGGCCTTCATCGACCAACATCATGAGGGACTTGGGGTCGAGCCGATTTGCAAGCACTTGCCGATCGCCCCATCGACGTACTACGAGCACCGGGCCCGGGCTGCGGACCCTGGGCGGTTGCCGGCCCGTGTGAAGCGGGACCAGGCGTTGTGCAAGGAGATACAGCGTATATGGGGCGAGAACTACCGGTTATACGGCGCCAGGAAGGTCTGGCGGCAACTCCAGCGGGAAGGCCATGTCGTGGCCCGTTGTACGGTGGAGCGGTTGATGAGGCGGCTTGAAATACAGGGCGTGCGGCGTGGCGCAAAGCGCTGGACGACGGCGCGGGATGAGACCCTGCCGCAGCCGGCAGACCGGGTGAACCGGCAGTTTGCCGCCACCCGGCCAAACCAGCTATGGGTGGCAGACATCACGTATGCGGCGACTTGGTCCGGCTTTGTCTATGTGGCGTTTGTCGTGGATGTGTTTGCCCGGCGCATCGTGGGCTGGCGGGTCAGTCGTTCACTGCGTACCGACCTGGTGCTGGATGCGCTGGAACAGGCCTTGTGGTCGCGGCGTGAGCGGGACGGTTTGATTCATCACAGTGACCGCGGCAGCCAGTATCTCTCGGTCCGCTATACCGACCGATTGACGCAAGCCGGCATTGAGGCGTCCGTGGGCAGTGTGGGGGATTCCTATGACAATGCGTTGGCGGAAACCATTATTGGTCTGTACAAGACGGAGGTGATCCGGGTGCGGGGCCCCTGGAAGACCTCAGATGACGTGGAATATGCAACCCTGGAATGGGTGGACTGGTTCAACCAACGCCGTTTGCTGGCGTCCATCGGCAATGTGCCGCCGGCTGAATTTGAACAGATGTACTATGATGATGTAAATAACCGGTCATGCAAAGCCGCATGACCCACATTAACAGGTCTCCGGAATTCCCGGCGCGATTCACTTTCCGGCAATCAGCAACACCACAGACCTTCTGGCGTTTGACCCAACACCCACTCCAGCACGCCAACGCTCTAAATCGGAAATGACCTGTTTATGCTGTTGGATGAACCCGGACCGGACGCGGCTGTCCGGCCCGCCGGTGCCGGATTGAGGGTTCGTGCCGGGAGGTCATCCGCGTCATCACCGTGCGCCTTCAGCACCAGGATGGGATTGATGCGTTGTTGGTTGGGAAATGCCTGAACGGCGGGCAGATGCGGTGACAGGGTGGGGATCAGTTACGCCAAATCGGGGACGACTTGGGGTACGGCGCGGGCGAAGCTCACGGCAAGACGGATGAAAACGGCGACAGGTCCCGCAACATTGACGGACGAACACGGAATGCAGCGCCGGATGTCACCGGGCGGGGCGACGTCCTGGATCCGGCGGCGCAACAGCCGGGGGCTGCGGACGCACAACGCTGCCGGCCACTACCCGGAAACAGGTTTGGCCGCGGCTCGCGCCGCGCCATTCGGGCGATGGAACATTGCCAAGGCCGACGGCGAGCCGGGGCGTGCCGACCTGCCGGGGCTGTGATTGCTGCATCACCGCCCGGAGGGCGGAAGCGATAGCGACAGTGACCCGTATGGGCGGAGACCGCTCGCGGGCTCCGGTCGGCGCAGCCGACTAGGGCGCGGGCCGTCAGGCATCGCCAATGAATTCGGGCAAAACGCCGCAAGGCCATGCTCCGATGCGCTTCACCGGCAGGCTGCTGCTTTGATGCAATCCGGAAGCCGGGAACGCCAGACCCCCGCCTGTTGACCTCCTCCCACAAAACTGGAACGATCTCAAGTAGAATTGTCTATGTAAGTCTGTCCGTAAATGACAATTTAACAGCCGGTTTGGTCATAGCACTGAAACTGACACCTTTCTAGAATTGAACTTAAATTGCAAATAAAACTCTTTGATATTATCTCATGAGACAAGCGTCTGCTGAGGCACTTAAGGGACTTGAAGAATACCGCAAGGCGGAAAGGGAGGCCTATAATGCCGCAGATTTGAGGCTGGTGGATCATTTTGCCGAGGATTTTATCTTGACGTCCAACGGAGTGCCTACACTGCAAGGGCGCTCAGCGGCACGAGAACTGTTCCGAGAAATCTGGGCTCAGTATGATGCCAGGTTTGCCGAAGTACATGATGACGTTGTTGTTGAAGCTGGCGATTTTCTGTTCGTGAATGGCCGTTTTACCTTGGCATTGACACCAAGGCAGGGAGGGGAGACAGTTCTTGATAAGGGTCGCTTCCAGGGAGTCCTGAAACGAGGAAAAGATGGGAAATATCTGCTCTGGCGGGAAGCAACGATGGATGAGGGAAAGCCAGCTTGATTATGGCGCCCTCGTTGGAGCAATACGGATTCCGTATAGGCCAATCCGGCAACTATGCCACTGATAGTCACTGGTATGAATTCCCCAGTAACGATGCGGAAGTCCTGGAAGTCTGGACCTATACCGACCACATCAGTTATGCCCCCGGGGACGAGGTAAATTTTCATGTCTATGCCAGCGCTGAGACATATTCGCTGGAAATAGTTCGGGATGGATACGTCACTGAAAAAGTATATGAAGTTTCCGGATTGCCCGGCACGATGCCGGTTACTCCGGACAATGCCTACGCGGTGGGAGCAGGCTGGCCGGTAACACATACCTGGAAAATTCCCGAGGGGCTGCAGTCCGGTCCTTACGTGGTAACTTCACGTGTTGAAAATGGAACGGGCGCCACACGAGAACATCACCATATCTTCATCATCCGGCCCGCTGGAGACAACCGGAATAAAGCCAGGTTGTTGATGCTGTTTGCGACCAGTACCTGGATTGCCTATAACGAATGGGGCGGAGCAAATTTTTATCAGGGAATAGCAGGAGATGATCAGAAGAGTTTTTCGCCTGAGCTTTCCATCCAGCGCCCCTGGCATCGAGGCTGTGTACGGTTACCTGAGGGAGCTCCTCATGCCAGCCATGAGCGGGAAATTCCCCCGGATTGGGCGGTGGATATTCCATTTTTCAGTTGGGCCATGGGTAACGGATATTCCAAATGGTACGTCGGCGGAAGCTATGCGGAATATGACAGTTTGCTGGTTAAATGGGCGGAAAAAGAAGGTTACCAGTTGGATTATATGACCCAGCATGACCTGCATTTCGGCACTGTTAATCTGGATGAGTATAGCGCTGTGGTGATCGCAGGCCATGATGAATACTGGTCTACGCCCATGCGTGACGCCATAGATGCATATGTCGACAGAGGCGGCCGAGTGGCACGGTTTGGCGGTAATTTCTTCTGGCAAATCCGCCTGGAAGACAAGGGTAACACCCAGGTTTCATACAAGTTTCTGGCCCACGAACAAGACCCGGTGCGGGACGACCCGGAGAAAAAGCACCTGCTGACCTGTGTCTGGGATGATCGGGTACTGGG
This sequence comes from Gammaproteobacteria bacterium, assembly GCA_965207165.1. GTDB lineage: Bacteria > Pseudomonadota > Gammaproteobacteria > Eutrophobiales > Eutrophobiaceae > JAAXHV01. Next base: position 1,885,776 of record OZ242265.1, read on the forward strand.
CCGCCCGGGAGCGCTCACTTTGGGCTTAAACGGCACACGAGGACTTTATGCCCGTATGGGTGCGATGGCGCCGAGACATTCGGGCGGTTTTACCGTGTACCGTCCGAACCACTGGGTTTTCGCTGGAACTGATCTTTACTACGGTGACGTATTTGGCGCTGATGCCGGCATTTTCGGATTTGAGGTAGACGGCTTGAGTTACACTTTCAAGGAAGGATTACCTTATCCGACAGGTGAGGATGGCGCTCCGGTTGATCAGATTGAAATTCTGGCCATGGCGCCGGCAGTGACACTGGAAGAAGATCACGGTAATCCACTGTCAAATGTCTGGTGGCTGAACGAGGATGCCCGCATCGTTGCCAAGGCCTTGTATGGCGATGATAGTCCGGAAAATCTCAGGAAAGTCCGCTACAGTTCCGGAATGGTAGTGCATTACCGGCGTGGAAAAGGTGAGGTGGTTAATGCGGGTTCGTGCTTGTGGTCGCTTGGGCTTAAACGACGTGATGTCTTCACAGAAAGAATAACCCATAACGTACTCAGACGGTTCAGTGAATAGGTGATTTACTCATGACTGATTTACAAGTCAGAACCAGACAGGACGTTGCAGAGTTGTTCGATGCGAGAGGCACCTCGCACGTCCAGATAGGGTTCACCGATCATACGGGGCAGCTACGGGGGAAATACATCTCCAGGGACAAGTTACTGAGCGGTCTGGATAATGGCCTGCCAATGACGCGTAATTTTGCTGCGGTGGACTTTACCGATGTAATTTATCCAGTAGAAGGTCTCATTGTCGATGGTGGTGGGTTCGGCGACAGTGTGACCCGGGTGGTCATTGAATCATGTCGTGAAGTGCCCTGGGAACCGCCGGAGCGGAACCTGTTTTTCCTGATTGAGCATACCGGTGAGGGGGTGGAATATGATCCGCGGGTACTGTGTACCCGAATGATGGAAAAGGCCGAGTCCATGGGGTTCCGTGCCTTACTCTCCTGCGAATTGGAATTCAGACTGTTCAACGAAACAGTCGAATCCCTGTATCGGAAGGACTTCAAAAACCTAGAATTGGCAACGCCGGTTTCCAACTACCTGGGCGTAATGAGACAGACAGTCTGGTCGGAGTTCTTTGCCGAGTTCATTGGCGCCATGGAACACCTCGGAATACCGATTGAAGTTGCCCATTGGGAATTGGCTCCGGGATTTGCCGAACTTGTCCCAGCTTACGCGGAAGGGATGCGTGCCGCAGACGATGCGGTGATATACAAAACCTTTGCCAAGGCGTTTGCATTGCGGAATAACATGTTGTTGAGTTTTATGGCCCGTTATGATGCTCATAGCGACGGGTCCAGTTGTCACATCAATCTCTCCCTGAGAGACAAGGATGACAACCTGGTATTTTATGATCCATCAAAACCGCATAATCTCAGCGAGGCCATGCGATATTTCATCGGCGGCATGCAATACAAGATGCCTGAAGTTCTGCTGATGATGGCGCCCAACATCAACTCTTTCAAACGTTTTGTGCCCGATATTTTCGCGCCGGTGGCATCCAGTTGGGGCGTTGATAACCGTACGGCCAGTCTGCGGGTGATCAACAGTTCTCCAAAGGTGCAACGAGTGGAGAACCGTATCCCCGGCGCTGATGTCAATCCATACCTTGCCATCGCATGCACCCTGGGTACAGGTCTGTGGGGTATAGAAAACCGCATTGAGCCGACCGCCGAAACAGAAGGTAATTTGTACGAAGAACTTGACAGTGTGCCGGATGAATTGCGCTTTCCGGCATCGTTTGCTGATTCAATAGAGAAATTTCGCCAATCAGCGTTTGCCAGGGAATGGTTCGGAGAGGAATTTGTGCGTTTCTTTAGTGCCAACAAGCAGGAACATGAAATGGAATATCGCAAAGCCATTACCGACTGGGAATTACGCCGCTACCTGGAACTTGCATAATCTTTATATGCTCCGATTTTGACAAGGATTTTGTCAGTTATCGGACCTGATTCGATAATGTTTTGGGCAGAAATGATATAAAAAGCCGTAGCCCGTAAATCTATACTCTTCCGTAGAGATTGTAATAATTTCCAATACTGTTCCTACTCAAGAGGGGTATCGAGATGGCTGCCGATAATCGAAATTACCTGAAGTATTTCATCATTATTTTAGCCTGTGCTCTAGTGCTTCCTTTTAATTACGCATCGGCACAATCGGAAGAGGATTCCGTTATTGAAGAAGTCATAGTCACTGCCCGGAAAAAGGAGGAGTCGTTGCAGGACGTTCCTGTGGCCGTCAGTGTTTATACCGGCGCTTACCTGGAAGAAGCGCGCATCGACGACGTGGCTGACTTGCTGGCCCAGATTCCCGGCGTTGGTTACGGGCAGCCAATGAAGAGTTTTACCCCTCTGGGCATCCGGGGAGGGTCTTCGCAGGATGATTACCCGGGCGCAGATCCGAACGTTGCCATATTTATCGATGAGGTCTTTCTGGGCACGACGACCACACTGGAGTTCGACCTGCTGGACCTGGAACGGGTGGAAGTTTTGCGCGGCCCGCAAGGTACCCTGTTTGGTCGCAACACCAATGGCGGCATTATCCACTTCGTTACCCGTAATCCGGATGAAGAATTTCGCGCCAGGGCGCGCGTGACGGTAGGCAACCATGAAAGACTCGAGTTTTCCGGTATGGTCAGCGGCCAAATCATCGAGGGTGTGTTCGGTAGCCTGGCGGCAAAGTCCAGGAATACCGGCGGCTACTCCAGAAACTTGGTTACCGGTTCCATGCTTGGTAAGGAAGACATAACCAGTATGCGCGGCAAGCTGCTGTTCGAGCCGAACGAACAACTGGATATTGTTATTACCGGCGATTACATGGTAGATAACTCGTTTGGCATGCCCCAGGATTTTCTGGGTGGGCAATCCCAACTGATGCGCGACCTGGGCGTTCCGGCCGTGAACGGCCTGGACCAGGTATCCCAAGACCTTGATGGTCATTATGATCGTGATAGTTGGGGGATCGTCGCCAATATCAACTATGACCTGGGGATGGGAGTATTCCACTCCATTACCTCTTACCGGGACTACAAGGGTGAGATGTTCAACCGGGATTTCGACGGCGTAAATGGAAAGTCAAGCAACCCCCTACACAGCGCCGAGGCCTTCCCTTACCAGGGTACGGAGGTTGAAACCTTTACCCAGGAAATACGAGTGGACTGGGAAATTGGCGACAGGATTGACCTGGTAACCGGGTTTTTTTATCTCGACCAGAAGAACCGCCGTGACGAGATACTGAATCCTAACGGCTTGCCCAACAGTGAAGCCTCTGCCTGGACCGTCGTAACCGAGGAGCAAGCGGACCAACTGGTGAATTCCAACAGTTATGCCGTGTTTTTTGATACCACCATTGACGTGACGGAACAGGTTGCAGTATTTGGCGGGTACCGCTGGACGCGTGATGAGAAAGACGGGACGTTCTTCTGTCACGTGGAGGGTGGTTTCTGGTGCTCAAGTGTCTTTGAGAGCGATTTCAGCGGTTCCTGGGAGGAGCCGACCTGGCGTGTGGGTGCGAATTTTCACCTCAATGATGACATCATGGTGTACGGTTCGTACACCGAAGGCTTCAAGTCAGGGGGATTTACCGGCGCCGGGGCGGGTAACTTCGATGAGCAAGGCAACCCCACGGGTGAGGAAAGTGTGAAAGTTCCCTATGATCCGGAATTTACCGATTCTTGGGAAGTTGGCCTGCGCAGCCAATGGCTGAACAATCGCATCACCGCGAACCTCACTTACTTCGATGTAAAATACAAGGACTTACAGTACCTGCTGTTGAATCCCCTGGGGTTCTGGGCCGGTAATGTCGGCTATGCAAATAATGATGGTATTGAGACCGAATTTACCTTCCGGTTAACGGATAATTTCAACCTCTGGGCGAACTACACCCACCAGAGCGGTAAGTATGGCGGTGGCGCTTCCAACTACGGCGGCGATTCCTTCGACGGCAACCCGCTTAAGCTGACCCCGAAACACTCCTTCGCCATGGGTGGCAGCTATGATCATCCGCTTCCCAACGGCAGCACCTTCAGGCTGAGTGGTGACTGGACCGAAAAGAGCCGGCAATTATACGCGGAGGAAAGCGGCCCGGAAGACTCGGCAAAATTTGCCGGGCTGGTCAACTTGCAGGGCAACTGGACCAGCCCTTCCGAGCGCTTTGAAGTCAGTTTGTGGGTGAGAAACCTGCTGGATAAGCGCGACAAACTGGGTTCCTGGGATGACTTCTTCCAATGGTGGCTGCGTTACGAGACGGAAACCGACTATATCGTTGATGTTGCCAGCTTCTCGCCTCCCCGCTACTTCGGCGCTACCGTGACCTGGCATTTCAAATAATGTGGTGGTGAAGGTCCATCAAGCACATGGACGTGCGCTGGACCCTTCGTTCATCAAGCAGCGTTCAGGGTGTGTTTCGGTGCTCCTTTAGTTATTCAAGGCACCCATCCTTAGCGCGCTCATTGACGGTCGTGATGGTGTCCGCCCTGTTGTGCGCTATTATCACCTTTGTCCCGGGCACGTCCGGACAACATATATCCCACACACCGGCACAGTAAGGATTATGAACAAAAGTGGCACCAACCAACTGAGCACCCTGCTGCTGCTGGTGCTGACTACATCCCTGACGATCATGTCACTGGACCTGTATGCCCCCAGCCTACCGTACCTGCCGGAATATTTCGGCACGACTGCGGAACTGGTCAAGCTGACGGTAAGTCTTAACGCGTTAACCTACGGTGCCGGCACCCTTGTATACGGCCCCCTTTCGGAGCGCTTTGGCCGCAAACCGATACTTATCGGCGCCATCTGTTTTGCCGCGTTATGTTGCCTGTTCTGCACCCTAGCCGTATCCATAGAACAACTGATCGTTGCCCGCATCCTGCTGGGACTATCCCTGGCAGCCGAAGGCGTACTGGTATATTCGATTATCAGCGATTGTTATGCGGGTAAGGACAAGGTGCGGGCATTTGCCGTGTGGGGCGCTGCCTGCGCGGTGGTACCCATATTTTCACCCATACTGGGCGCTTACATTTTTGTGACGTTTGGCTGGCGGGCAAATTTCGCTGTATTGACGACGCTGGCTGCTGTCCTGACCTTGTTGCTGTGGAAATACCTGGATGAGACCGTCAGTGTCGAGGCCCAGGCTGTTTCGGTGAAAAAGATCGGTCGGGATTACCTGAGAGTATTGCGCAGTCGCGCCTTTTTGAGTTTTGCTGTCATCCAGTCCACCGCTGTGGGCTATTTTGTGTTGTTTCCTACCGCCGTTCCATTTATCCTGGCAAACCAGTTTGACAAAGCCCCTGAGTTTTACGGGTATTACCAGGGTGGCATAATATTAGTGTTCATTCTTGGCACCCTGACTACCCGAACCCTGGTGAAGACGGTACATACAGAACAGGTTTTGACACTGGGGACGAGTCTGGTGGTAACAGGATGTATCCTGCTGGCGTTGGTTGCACTATTCTCTCCGGGTTCGCTGCCTGTGCTTTCCGCGCCTTTGGCGTTAATCGCGTTTGGCAACGCATTTCTCTTCGCCACCATTCCCCCGCTGGCCATGGACGCTACCGACAGTCCTGCCGGCGTGTCATCCGCAGTCTTGTTGACTATCCAGACCACGCTGGGTTCACTGACGTCGCTTACCGACAGCTTGTTGCCGGATGGTGACGTGCGCCAATTCGCAATGATTATGGGCGTGGTTGGGGTTGTCGCCGTGCTGGCCATTATGCTCAAGGGAAAAAGTAATCCGGAAACAGTATTAACCGTCAATGCGAACTGATCAGATCCGCAATATTGGCATCATGGCGCACGTGGATGCGGGCAAGACGACCTTGACCGAGCAGCTTTTGTATGCCGGTGGCGTTATCCGGACACCGGGCAGGGTCGATCACGGTACGTCCCTCACGGATTCAATGGAAGTGGAAAAGAAACGCGGTATTACCGTACGCGCCGCTGCGGTCGCGCTGGATTGGGCCGGGGTGAATATACGCATTATCGACACCCCCGGCCATGCTGATTTCTATCCTGAAGTAGAGCGCTCGATACGGACGCTGGACGGTGTTGTCCTGGTAATATCGTCGGTGGAAGGCATACAGTTACAGACCTCGACTATCTGGACAGCCTTGCGCGAGGCAGCCATACCCACCCTGATTTTTGTCAATAAACTGGACCGGAAAGGTTCCTGTTCCAGCCGATTGCTCGAAGAAATGAGACAGCGGCTGGCAGCTACGGTATTGCCGCTGCAGCAGGTCTCGCGGGAAGAGACCGGAGCGCCGCGGGTCGAAAGTATTGCCGGTAGCGCGCCCCTGCGACTGGAAGCTGTTGAATGCCTGGCGCAGGTTGATCAAGGGTTTGCAGATATCTACCTGGGTGATAAAGAGGCTGACTGGCAACATGTAGAAACGGCTATCCATAATTTTGCGCGCCAGGCCAGGGTGTATCCGGTTTTATTTGGTGCAGCATTGTCAGGGACCGGCGTCACGGAGTTACTGGATGCCATCATCACCTGCCTGCCGGGACCGAAGGGGAGCGAACATGCTGATCTGTCCGCGTTGGTGTTCAAGGTTGAAACAGGCAATGCATCCGGTCGCCGGGTATATGTCCGTGTTTTCGAGGGGGTCATTGGCCAACGGGAAACTATCACAAATGCCACGCTGGGCGGGCATGAAAAAACGACGCGCATTCTTAAACTGGAACGGGGGGAGGCGTATCAGGACACCACCCGCCTGGTGGCAGGTGATATAGGGGTCCTGCATGGTCTGCAGTGCTGCAAGGCAGGACATGTATTAGGTAACGAGTATGCGGTGCGAGTGGTGTCAACGCCGGTGCAACCCATGCTGACCGCCAGAATAGATCCGCGTCGGGAAGGTGACTGGAATGTCTTGCTCAAGGCTTTGCAGGAGTTGGAAGAGGAAGATCTGTTATTGAACGTCAAGTGGATTGAAGCTCAACGCGAGATTCAATTGCGTTTTTTTGGCGAAGTGCAGATGGAGATTACCTGTGATTTGCTGTCCTCGCGTTTCGGTCTTGACGTCAACATATCCAGGCCCAACGTCATCTACAGGGAGACCCCGAAAGGAGTGGGAGAAGCCGGCATCAAATACCGGGATGGTGGTTATGCCGACCTTGAACTCAGGGTGGAGCCATTGCCTGCCGGCAGCGGCTTTGAATATGAAGAGGCGATCGGCGGCGATGATAAGATTTACCAGAAATTCATGAAACAAATTCCCCTGCTATTGGATCAATGTCGCCGTAGCGGACCGCTGGGCTGGGAGGTGACGGATATCAAAGTTACTTTGCTTGACGGGTATTGTAAGTATGACCTTGGGACGAAACATGACGACTACAAGATAGTCACTCCCATAGTGTTTGCAGAGGCTTTGAATAAAGCCGGCACGGTCTTGCTGGAGCCCGTGATGAATTTTGAGATCAGTGTACCGGAAGAATATGGCTCGCAGATATATCGCGACCTGATCAGGATGCGAGCTTTATTTGAGCAACCTGTCGCTGCTGCCGGCCGGTTGTTATTTAACGGCAAGGTACCGTTCGCTGAAACCTTCATATCCACTTCTGTTCTCTACGCCTCATCTCATGGGCAAGGAGTTTTGAAGACGAAATTCTGCGGTTATTTCCCGGTTTATCGTCCAAAATGATAATCACATCGCCGGTTTAGCCATTGTCTGCCACAGGCGTTGCCATCTAATATCCAGACAATAAATGTTGAGATTTCACAAGGTTGCTAATACGTTGTTTTTCAAAGCCCATCAACAAAATGAAAATCCCGCAGGTGATTATTGTTCAGGCTGCGCTCACGGGGGCGGCTCCTAAAAATGTCAGCCCTTATCTCCCTGTTTCCGTTGAGGATAACATCAAGGCCGGAATAGAGGCCTGGCAAGCCGGCGCGTCGGTACTGCACATACATGCGCGGGATGCCAGCGGTGTTCCTACCCAGGGCCATGAATGGTTTGAACCTGTCGTAGAGGGTCTCCGAAAAGCCGGTTGTGAAGCCATTCTCAATTTATCTACCGGGTCTGCCGGAGGCAGGTCAAGCGGCCCGGACCGTTATGAATGTCTGCGGCTGAATTGCGAAATGGCGTCTTTTGACTGTGGTTCCGTGAATATGGGAGACAGGGTATTTGCCAATCCGCTCCCGTTTCTCCGTGACATGGCCCGGGAAATGCTGGAGCGCAACATCAAGCCCGAGATTGAATGTTTCGATGCAGGGCATATACATACGGCATTAAGGTTGCGCGATGAAGGTTTGTTAAGAGAGCCGTTGCACTTTCAATTCGTGCTAGGCGTGCGTGGCGGCGCCCAGGCCACACCGGAACAGCTTATGTATATGCGCTCACTGGTTCCTGTAGATGCAACCTGGTCGGTTTGTGCTGTGGGTGCAGCACAGCTACGAATGAATCTACTCAGTCCCTTGCTTGGAGGGCATGTACGCACCGGCCTGGAAGATAATATTTATATGCGCCGCGGTGAACTGGCTGCCAGTAACGCTCAACTCGTACAACGGGTCGTCGATCTGTTAAAGGCCATGGAGCAAAACATCGCGACGCCTGCACAGGCTCGCGACATTCTTGCGCTTAATTGAAGTGAATGATTAAACCAAAAAGACAGCGCGTAGAATTATCAGCAGGAGGAGAGGAATGACTGACCGGAAAGAGGGTATGACAAATTTGAATTTTGACCTGACCGGGCGCGTGGCCATTGTTACGGGAGCCAGCTCAGGAATCGGTGCTGCCATCGCAGCAGCGCTTGCAAATGCCGGCGCTGGTGTTGCTGCCGTAGGACGTAACCAGCAACGCCTGCGGGAAACAGTTGACGAAATCAATTCAAACGGGGGCAAGGCGGAAGCCATTGAAGCGGAGTTAACCCATCCGGAGGGAATTAACCATGTGATCGATTCTGCACTGAACTCATTTGGTGGTATCGATGTTCTGGTTCTTTGCGCGGGGATTTTTATTCCGGCCACATTTAAAGAAACAACCCTGGAGGATTTTGACAGGCAACTGGATGTCAACCTGCGTACACCGTTCCTGTTAAGTAAGGCCGCTTTGCCACACCTTAAACCCGGCTCGTCAATTATCTTTGTGACCTCAACCACGGCGCGGGTCGGTTTTGCAAATACAAGCGCCTATGCTGCATCCAAGGGTGCGCTTGATTCCTTAATGCAGGTGATGGCGGTTGAACTGGCGCCACATGATATCTGTGTGAACGCGGTTTCTCCAGGTTGGACGGCAACCCCTATGAATGAGCATCTCCGAGAAGATGCGGATGTGGTCGATGCGGCAATTGCCTCAACTCCGGCCGGCAGGCTTGCCATACCGGAAGACATTGCCCCAAGTGTCGTGTTCCTCGCTTCGGAGGCGGCGCGGTTCGTACAGGGTTTGATACTGACCATTGAAGGTGGATACCCAAGTTTACCGGATGTGATCCGCAAAAGCGGCACTGACGAATAGCACATTGCCTGATGAATGGAATGCGGCTTGCTATTGACACCGGTGGTACTTTTACAGATTTGATCGCCGAAGATTCGCACGGACAACTTTCATTTTATAAGAGCCCGACAACACCGGCCGATCCGATAGTAGGTGTCTTGAATGTATTGGAATTAGGGGCAGAGGGGCATGGCCGGTCGCTTTCTGATTTTCTGGGAGACAGCATCAGTCTGCTGCACGGAACCACTCGTGCGCTCAATGCAGTATTGAGTCACAGGACAGCTCGTACCGGTTTCCTGACTACTGAAGGTCATCCTGATATTTTGCTGTATCGCGAAGGTGGAAGAACTGACCCGTTTAATTTCACTCGCGAGTTTCCTTCACCCTATGTACCTCGTTCCCTGACATGGGAAGTACCCGAACGCATCGGAGCTGACGGCGGTATTGTAAAAGAGTTGGATGAAGCGAGAGTGATAGAAATTGCACACGATTTGGCTGACAAAAAGATCGAGGCAGTATCGGTTTGCCTGCTCTGGTCGCCGATTAATCACTCTCATGAAGAGCGTGTCGGCGAATTGCTCGATGAGAATTTACCCGGCGTGCCCGTCACATTGTCACACCGACTGGCGCCCATATTGCGTGAATATCGCCGTGCATCAGCCGCATCCATAGATGCTTCTTTAAAACCCTTGATGAGTGATTACCTCTCCCGTCTGGAAGAAGAGCTGAGTAAGGCCGGATTTAACGGACGCTTATTGATGGTTACTTCCAACGGTGGTGTACTTGATGCCGATGCCGTTGCCACGGCGCCTATCCTGGCAATCAATTCCGGGCCTTCCATGGCGCCGGTAGCCGGATTGCATTTCGCCCGCGAACATGCCGGATCATCTACCGCCATCGTGGCTGATACCGGTGGCACCAGTTATGACGTCAGCCTGGTGCGGGATGGGCATATCCCCCGTACCCGGGAAACCTGGCTGGGTGATCGGATTTACGGGCATATGACCGGGTTTCCATCGATTGATATCACCAGTATCGGCGCCGGCGGCGGCAGCATAGCCTGGGTGGACGATGGAGGTCTGCTTCGTATCGGGCCGGAAAGCGCCGGCGCTGACCCCGGCCCGGCCTGTTACGGACTGGGTGGCAGCCGGCCGACCGTGACCGATGCCTGTATATATCTGGGGTATATCGATCCTGATTATTTTCTGGGTGGTCGAATGAAGCTTGATGCGGATGCGTCTCGTGAGGCGATTGAACGTGACGCGGCAAAGCATCTTGGGGTGGACGTAGAAACTGCAGCCTGTGCTATTGTCGAACTGGCTACGGAAAAAATGGTGCATGCGATCGAAGATGTGACTGTAAATCATGGTGTTGATCCTGCTGCTGCCGTCCTGGTCGCGGGAGGGGGTGCAGCCGGGTTGAACAGCGTTAAGATTGCAGAGCGTCTAGGAACAAGGCAGCTACTGTTTCCACATACTGGAGCAGTATTGAGCGCAGCCGGTGCGCTGCTGGCTGATTTATCGGCCAATTATACCGGGCCGGCGGTGACAACCAGTGCCGACTTTTATTATGAAGCAGTCAACGCGTGTCTCGAATCACTTGAAAAGAAGTGTATGGAGTTCAGTGAAGGCCCCGGCGCAAATTCCAGTTCAACAACGGTTAAATACAGTGTTGAAGCGCGTTATGCCAGGCAGATATGGGAAATTGAAATAGAGTTGCCTGCAGCTCGCTTCAAGGACAAAGGTGACGTAGACCGCTTGATTGAACTCTTTCACAAGGAGCATCAGACGATATTTGCCGTAAATGACCCTGACGCGGAGATCGAGATGCTGAATTGGAATGCCCGGGTAAGCTGCCGGTTACATGACGAGCGTCAGGCTTCACAACCGCACATGGCATCTGTGAAAGGGGACAAACGCACCCGTATGGTTGGGTTTAATCCGCAGGGCAGGTTCGAAACCGCAATTCACCCGATTGAAAGCATGGCTGCAGGTGAGAGTGTCAACGGTCCCGCAATTATAGAATCCGGTTTCACCTCCGTGGTCATCGATCCGGGAGCCGTTGCAGAATTGTTGCCTGATGGCGGACTTTTGGTGACGGTTGATATTCAAAACAATATGAGTGGGGAAAAATAATGCCGGTTAATGCAACCCATGAAAAAATTGACGGGGGTCAACTTGCCATCGTCCAGGCGCGGCTTGAAGCGATCGTACGCAAGATGACAAATACCCTGTTTCGCACAGCTCGCTCCGGTGTAATCAATACGGGCCGGGATTTTTCCTGTTGCATCGTTACGGCCGAAAACGAGTTGCTGGTTACCGCGGAAAGCCTGCCAATCCATGTAATGATCGGGCCGGACCTGATGGCTGAGAAAATGCGTGAATTTTGTCCGGATATCCGTCCGGGTGACGCTTTTCTGAATAATTCTCCCTATCACGGTAATTCTCATGCAGGAGACCATACTTTACTGGTGCCCATTATCGACAAGGACGATGTTTATCGTTACACCGTGGTTGTGAAGGCACACCTCGCCGATATAGGCAATTCCGTACCTTCCACATTGTTTGCCAATGCGACGGACGTCTACCATGAGGGCGCGCTTATCTTTCCATCGGTTCAGATACAACGCGATTACAGGAACTGTGAAGATATTATTCGCATGTGCAAAGTAAGGATACGGGCGCCGGAGCAGTGGTACGGTGACCAGCTTGCCTTGATCGGTGCGGCCAGGGTAGGTGAACGTGAATTATTGATGCTGGGTGAGGAACTGGGTTGGGATTATCTGGACCGGCATGCCAGGCAGTGGATGGACTATAGTGAGCATCGCATTCGAGCAGCTATCAGGAGATTACCGAAGGGTAAGGTAACAGCAGCCAACGCACACGACCCAATGCCCGGTATGGAGGCAGGGGTTCCGATAAAGGCAATCGTAGAATCAAATCCCGCTCAAGAACTTATCACTGTTGATTTACGGGAAAACCCGGATTGCGTACCATTCGGTCTTAACCTCACCGAAGCGACAGCAATAACCGGTGGCATGGTAGGCGTATTCAACAGCCTTGGTCCCGGTATTCCTGCCAATGCCGGTAGTTGTCGCCGGATTAAAGTTTTGCTCCGTGAGAATTGCGTTGCAGGTATTCCACGGCATCCGGCCAGTTGTTCTACGGCTACGACCGGCGTCGCAGATCGGGTAACCAACGCGGTTCAGCGCGCACTGGCAGATTTGAAAGATGGCATTGGTATGGCTGAATGCGGTCTCGGCATCCCTGCCACCGCTGCTTTTATCTCTGGCAAGGATCCGCGCCGGAATAATGAAGCATATGTAAACATGATTACGCTTGGACAGACCTGCGGAGCGGGTACGCCTTGGTCGGATGGGTGGTTGACCATTGCCCATGTCGGGAATGGCGGGCTGGTCATGCGAGACAGCACGGAGATCGATGAACTGATGTATCCCATCAGAATTATTACTGATCGCATCGTGCCGGATACTGCCGGGCCTGGGCGTCGCCGGGGCGCGCCCTCAGGCGAAGTAGAGTGGGGACCCGTAGACGGCTCAATGGAAGGTATCTGGTCCAGTGACGGTAACACTTACCCTGCACTTGGCGCGCGAGGTGGCGGAGCGGGTGCGAAGGCCAGGCAATTCAAGCGGGAACGTGACGGCAGTCTGACCCCGCTGGGAGCCTTTGACCATGTGAAATTAAATGACGGAGAATCGGTCCTGGGATTTTCCTGCGGTGGCGGCGGTTATGGTCCGCCATTTGAACGGGAGCCTGAACGCGTGGCCGGGGACGTTGTCGAGGGCTGGATCAGCGTCGATCATGCTCTGCAGGTGTATGGTGTGGTTGTTGATGCCGAAGGTAATGTCGATAGTGATGCCACAATGAAACAGCGAGCAACCGCCGTTGCCGAAGCCTGACAATACGGATGAGTGAAATCAGTCTGGCATCCAAGCGGCATCAGTCACTCTGGCTAGAGCAGTCACTGACATGTGAATCATCGTATTGTCCTCCGTTGGAAGGCGAGCGGCGTGCTGATGTTGTCATTATCGGTGGCGGCTATGTTGGATTATGGACGGCATTGGAACTCAAACAGCGCGAACCGGCTATAGACGTCATTATATTGGAGCAGGATATCTGTGGCAGTGGCGCCTCAGGCCGTAATGGCGGCTACGTCTTATCATGGTGGACCAAGGCGCCATCGCTGAGAAATTTATGGGGCGATGAAATCGCAAGGGATCTGCTTCTAAAATCGGAAGCGGTCATCGATGAGTTGGAAGCCTTTTGCCGGAAGGAAAATTTTGATGCCGGGATCACCAGGAGCGGTTGGGTCTGGGGTGGCGTATCGGAAACCCATGCTTGTAGCTGGAGCAGCGCAGTAGAGGCATGCCGGCAACTGGGTGTGGGTGATTTTCAGGAACTTGATCGTGAACTCGCGGCGCAGTTATCCGGTACGGACACGTTTATTTCCGCCATACTGGACAAAACTGCTGCCATGCTGCATCCGGGCAAGCTGGTGCGGGGTATGCGTGAAGCGGCATTGCGTCGTGGCGTCGCGATATTTGAACATAGCGGAGTGAAACGATTCACACGGCAAAGACCGGTGCGGCTGGATACGGCGAATGGCGTTGTTACAGCAGACAAGGTGGTTCTGGCAACCAATGCCTGGGCCGCAGCAGTTCCTGAACTATCCCGATCCATCGTGGTTGTATCCAGTGACATGATAGCCAGCCGACCGGTACCGGATAGATTGAAGGAGTTGAACTGGCTTAACCGTACCGGGGTGAACGACTCGCAGCAAATGGTTAATTATGTTCGTACTACCACTGACGGCCGATTGCTGGCCGGCAAAGGCGGGCTGGTCTCAGGGTATGGCGGACGCATCAGCGAAAAGCTGTTTTACAGTCCGAAGCGTGCAAGGATAGTGCAACAGAACTTTGCAGAACTCTACCCCGGTTTCAAGGGTGTCGAGATTGAATATAGCTGGTCAGGACCGGTGGATCGCTCATCGGATGGATTACCGATGCTCGGCCCTCTACCCGGTCATGAACAGATTTTATACGGCATAGGTTGGAGCGGGAACGGGGTTGGGCCAAGCCGTATCGGTGGCCGGATTCTGGCCAGTCTGGTTCTGGACGAGCAAAACGAATGGTCGTCTTTACCGATCGTCAGGGAACAGCCGAGACGCGATTTGCCGATAGAGCCTTTGCGTTATGCGGGCGGTCACCTGGTGCGTACTGCAGTGGGAATGAAAGACCGGGCTGACATACGGGACAGAAAGCCTGGGTTTATTACGCAGGCACTGGCTTCTTTTGCGCCTAAAGGTGTTGAAGATCGGTAGTCATCAGTTCAGCGAGTTCAGTCATGCCGGAGTTATTTGAATTATCAGCCACCGAATTGATGAGCGGTTATCGTGAAAGCCGGTTTTCTCCCGTCGATGTGGTTGCTGAATTAAATGAGCGAATTGAACTCCTTAATCCGGACCTCAATGCCTTTTGCACGCTTAACCTGGATGCTGCCGAACAAAAGGCAGAGGAAAGCAAAGTTGCCATGGAGCGGGGGGATGAGCGCCCTTTGCTGGGCATACCGGTAGCTGTCAAGGATCTTATCGACACCCGTGGACTACGGACAAGCTACGGTTCTTCAATGTTTTTGAACAACATACCGACTTCGGATGCAGCGGTTGTTGCAAACCTTGAACGGGCCGGCGCCATAGTGATAGGTAAAACCGCAACCCATGAGTTCGCCTGGGGCTTCACCAACGACAACCCTCATTTTGGCCCGACACATAATCCTTGGAACCGGGACAGAATTCCTGGCGGTTCCAGCGGTGGAAGCGCCGTCAGCGTGGCGAGCGGGATGGCGCCGCTTGCCATCGGTACCGATACCGGCGGGTCGATAAGGGTACCATGTACTTTCTGCGGTACGGCCGGGGTTAAACCAACTTACCGCAGCGTCAGCAGTAAAGGCATATTCCCGTTGGCTGCAAGCCTGGATCATGTCGGGGCGATTGCCCGCGACCCGTGGGACCTCCAATTATTATTAAAGGTGATGCAGTCGGCGAACCGGCTTGATTGGGAAGACAACCCTGAACTGGATTTTAAATCCCTGGCGAATGTACGTATCGGTATCGCTGACTGCCTGCATCAACCTGCTCCGGATACGGATATTGCTGCTGTATTCGACAGTGCCTGCGGAATATTACAGGAAGCCGGGGCAACCGGTGTTTCGTTTGATGACATGCAGATACCGGACATCCCGGGTGTTTTTACAACAATCATGCTGGCGGAGTCCCTGCATACCCATCGGCAAGCGCAACTTTACCCGGGGCGCTATAAGGAATATGGGGCGGACATTCGTAAACGGATTGACCTCGCGCGGGAAATCTCACTGGATGACTACCTTGAAGCGTCCGAACAGCGCAGGACGCTTACCAGGAAACTGGGAAAGGTTTTATGTGAAGTTGATGTCATCGTATCCCTGTGTGCCGCATCCACCCCTCCCAGGATTGAATCCTTGTTTCCACCTGCAGCGGAAACGCAGGATCAGTATGACCTGCGCAGAATAGTACTGGGTTATACCGCATTACAAAATCTCACTGGGTTACCAGCATGCACGGTCAGGGCCGGGTTTGATAATCAAGGCATGCCGGTCGGGATTCAGTTCACGGGACGGATGGGCGCAGATCAAACCGTCCTGTCGATTGCAGCATTATTTTATCAATTGACACCTGATATCCAGAAAATCCGTCCGGTCCCTGAAGGCGCGCTGCCGACAGAACAAACGGAGGCATAAGTGGTCAGGGAAGCATACTCAACTACGAACTTTCCATTCCCTGATGCCTGGCTGGTAGACAACCTGGTGTTCATCAGCGGCCAGGTATCGGTAGCGGCGGATGGTGAGGTGCTCGGGCATGGGGATATTGAAGTCCAGACCCGAACAACTTACCAGAACCTTCAACGCGTACTGGATAAAGTGGGTTGTACGTTCAAAGATCTGGTTAAGCTTAACACCTACCTGGTATTTGACGGTTCCGATGAGGAATTTTCTGAATTCTGGGCAACCATGGCTCGCGTCAGACAGGAATTTCTGCCTGAGCCGGGACCAACAGCTACGGCCATGCGTGTGGCAGGCCTGGCCTTACCCGGACTGCTTATAGAGATAGATGGCGTTGCCGTCCTGCCCGTGCAATCTCCAGCGAGACAATAGGGAAGATATGACAGATTCAGACATCCGGAAAAATTTAATCCTGGTCCTCTTGATATTGACATCCACCTTGATGACGATGTCTACGGATTTATATGCGCCCAGCCTGCCTTATTTACCTGAGTATTTCGGGACTACAAATGAATTGGTAAAACTCACCATGAGTCTCTGGATGATGGCCTATGGTGGGTTGCTACTGATTTTTGGTCCCTTATCGGAGCGCTACGGCAGGCGACCTGTGCTCGTCGGAGCGATGGCCGTTTTTACGTTATGCAGCTTTTTATGCACTGTTGCAACGTCTATCGAGTATTTGATCATTGCCCGCATGATCCAGGGTGCCGCGGCCGGGGCGGAGGGGGTGCTGGTACTGTCCATAATCCGGGATTGCTTCGATCAGAAGGGCCAGGTACGTGCATTCTCGATCTATCGTGCCGCCAATGCAATTCCCCCGATATTTACGCCAATTCTCGGGGCATATATTTTTT
This sequence comes from Gammaproteobacteria bacterium, assembly GCA_965207165.1. Classification (GTDB taxonomy): domain Bacteria; phylum Pseudomonadota; class Gammaproteobacteria; order Eutrophobiales; family Eutrophobiaceae; genus JAAXHV01. The sequence goes on from OZ242265.1 coordinate 1,902,941, forward strand.
TGTGGTTTGGCTGGCAGGCAAACTTTATTTTACTGACAGTCATAGCCGGCAGTGTGACTGTCCTGCTCTGGAAATTCCTGGATGAATCCCGTAGTGCGAATACCCAGGTTGTCTCCATCAGACAGATAGCAGCGGATTACTGGAGTTTGATACGCAACCGGAGATTTTTGAGTTTTGCAGTCATCATGAGTACTACGATAGCTTTCCTTGTGGTTTTCGCTACGGTAGTACCATTTGTCCTGGTGCAACAGTTGGAACATGATGCGGCTGTTTTCGGATATTTTCAGGGCGCAACAATGGTTGCTTTTATCTTTGGCAGTATCGCCGCAAACCGTATGGCCAACATGGTCTCAGTCAGCCGGCTTCTTTCTTTAGGTATCGGTATTGTCGTCCTGGGAGCGGTGTTATTGTCATTGGTTGTTCTATTGGAAGTTGAATCATTAGTAACCCTGGGAATTACCCTGGCGGTAATGGCGTTTGGTCATGGTCCTGTGCTCGCGACAACCCCCCCTCTTGCCATGAGTACCTCCGGAGCGCCAACGGGCGCCTCCGCGGCCATGTTGCTGACCATTACATCTGCACTGGCATCGTTGACTGCCGTTGCTGAAGGTGCATTCAGTGAGGGGACTTCCAGATCACTTGCCACCATCCTGGCGATATCTTCAGTTATAGCAGTAGTTGCCTATTTGATAGCAGTGCGAGGGCAGTCTGCTGACGATTTAACTCCTCGGTCAGCACAAAGCGGATAAGAGACTTGGGCCTCCGGCAGAAGGATGACGAGTAATACTCGAAACACAGTGGACGTCATCGTCGCAGGTTCCGGAGGGACGGGATTAATAGCAGCGCTGTCTGCGGCTGTTTATGGGGCCGATGTGTTATTGCTTGAATCCGAAGAGGGGATAGGAGGTACCACCCTTTTTTCGGGCGGGCAGATATGGGTACCCAATAATCATTACATGGCGGAAGCCGATGTCAGTGATTCCAGGGAAGAAGTATTAACTTACCTGCATGAGACGATGCCGGGCCGGAATGATGCTGAGCGGTGGGAAGCATTTGTCGAGCATGCACCGGAGATGTTGTGTTTTATGGAAAAAAATACACCAATGAAGTTTGTTCTCAGCGAATGCCCCGATTCATTTCCCGAGAAGAAAGGCGGCAAGGATTTCGGGCGTACCGTTGAGGTGTTTCCTGTTTCTACCCGGCAATTGGGTAAAGAAAAAAAACCCATACTGAAAATACCGGCAGAGTATAAAGTACCTGTACCGTTCATGTTCAGTGAAGTCATGAAAATTATTCAGCAAGGTCGTATGGCCATTGCAGGCGTTATACCGTCCGTTATGTACCGTATCCTGACGAGCAAGGCCACTATGTCTCAAGGTTTAATCGTGGGTTTATTGAGAGGAGCCCTGAATAATGGGGTTGAAGTTTTACTGAATACCAGAGTCCGGGATCTGCTTCAAAAAAATGGGAAGATTGTTGGTGTGAAGGCGAAAAATGATGACAGGGAAATCACTTATACGGCAAGGAAAGGTGTGATACTTGCAACGGGTTCCTTCGACTGGAACAAGGCTTTGAGGGACGAGTTTCTGCCCGGACCTTTGGAACATTCCGTTACACCTCCATCTAACAGGGGCGACGCAGTGGTAATGGCAAAACAGGTTGGGGCAAAACTGTCCCGTATGGACGAAGCATGGTATTGGCCCGCATGTTACACGGGCTCTCGTTACAAGGGGGCGCCCCTGGGGAAACTGCTACGCAGGCGCTCATATCCTCATACAATTATTGTTAATCGCATGGGGAGACGTTTCGTAAATGAGGCTGAACACAATATGGGCAATGCATTGATGTATGAACGGGATGCTGCGACAGGCACACTCGTTAATCAGCCTGCCTGGCTAATTTCAGACAACCAGTTTCACAGGAAATATGAAGATTTGTCCTTGAAGCTGAGATCACCAGACTGGTTGATTAAAGACAAGACCCTCAATGGCCTGGCGGCCAGGATTGGAGTTGACGCTGGAGGCTTACAGGAAACAGTGAACCGGTTTAATACATATGTAAAACAAGGCAAGGATCCCGATTATTATCGTAATGAATATCTATATGATCGATTACACGGAGACCAGAGGTCGCAATTTCCTTGTCTGGGGACTATAGAGGAATCGCCTTATTATGCTCTCCGGGTATTTGGTAGTTCAGTGGGCACGAAGGGAGGACTTATGACTAATGCAAACTGGCAGGTTATACGGGAAGAAAAGTCAGTTATAGAAGGACTGTACGCAGTGGGTAATTGCAGCACTGCCATTATCGGACCGATCACTATCGCCCCTGCGGCCACGCTGGGATCGGGAATGACGGCAGGCTATGTTGCCGGCAGGCATGCCGCACAAAGAAAATAGAGACTATCAAATACCATTTACGCTGTAACAGCCTGAACTGATAAAATTCCGGCCCAAAAAGCCATAGATGCAACTGCTGCAGTGGTATACTAGCCGATACGTCTGATGAAGCTGGTCCAGTCGTATGACTCATTGAACAGGATTGAATTATGCAAACATTACGTTTTCACCATGTAGGGATACCTACAGAAAGAAAACTGCCCGACGCGGATTATAATGAGGAATTGAAGCTTCATGGGTCCGGTTATTTTGATAATCCTTATGGCATCGAATGGCACAATTTTGATGAAGACAACGAATTGCCTGAGATCATCAAAACCACGCCGCATGTCGCTTTTGTGGTTGATGATATCAGGGAGGCATTGAAAGGGAAAAAAGTGGTGATGGAACCGACCAGCCCGGCAGAAGGAGTGACCGTCGCATTTATCTCGGATGGAAATGCCTTGATTGAGCTTCTTGAATTTGCCCGGCCGGAACAGGAAGTGTGGCCGCATCCGGGCAAATTTCGGATCTGATTACAAAAACCTGCCGGTCATAGGTAATCAATACGGCCACGGGCAAGACCCACCGGATATAGTTGCACTGGTAGGGCTGTCACTAACCTGTTTTACGTTTTAGTTTTTTGCTGTTCTCCTATTGACAGGGATGTTGTCAATTCCACTACCTGAAGAGATACTGTTATTGGCAGAAATGACATAGTTGGTCGGAGCAGGTAAGTCTATACTTTCTTCAGATAGATCAAAAAGTTCCAATACCATTTCTGCACTCATGGGGCGCCAAGACTGCCAAATTTTATCTAACCCATCTGAAGATTGTTAAAGTCATTATAACTTTACAAAAGAGTACATCATGGTTTCAGGAAATTTGCGTTGGCCTGTCTTGATAGTAGGTGATGCTGCTCGTACAGCCACATTTTACGAAAACGTTTTTGATTGGCAACGTTGGTGGGATAACAGGATTAATCTAGATACACGTTTTCATCCCATAGCACTTTCTACTGTGGCTGAGCGCGCCGAGGCTCGCCTTATTGTTATGGGTGAAGGTGATTTTGAAAGATGGAATGAGGATTGTAATGCTCCTTCTATCGCACTGACAGAATACATGAACGGTGATATCGGTGATGCACGAGATCATAAACGTGAACGGTTGGCGCGTGGAGATTTTGTATTGATGGTCCAAGCCAACGATATCGATGGTATTTATGAACGCGCCATGAGACATGATGGGCGTGGCTCATCCTCACCCACCAACTGGATTGTGCCACATCCTGAGGGACTCGGTGACATAGGTTTTCGGACGGCATCTTTCTTCGACCCTGATGGTAATTATATTGAAGTCTCAAAGAAACGCTTTTGCCCAACCTGGGAGACAAGACCTGAGTAAATATACGTGGCATCCGGCATTGGTAAACAGAAGTGTGCATTCCTGGTCAAAGAAGAGGATCGCTACGAGGACAACTGAGGAGAATTTGACCGAAGAAGTATCACAACATTATCCAAAATGTCGGGGTGTTATTATGCTCTATCAAAGAACAATATTTTCTCGGATATCTTTGTTTAAGGATATCGTCGGAATTACACTGGTTTCCATATTATTCACTGCACAACTGGCAATGGCACAAATTTCATCTTCTGTTATCGAGGAAGTGGTAGTGACTGCTGCTTATCGGGAGCAGGGGGCTCAGGATGTTGGAGCCGGGATACAAGTTTATAGTGGTGGAGAGCTCGAACGGCTTGGGTCGGTTGGTTTTGAAGATTATATTCTTACCGTACCCGGGGTCAGTTTTCGCGATCAGGGCAGCGGTAATAAACGTATAGGAATACGAGGAATTTCAAATGTCAGCGCTAATGATTTTGGCGCCCCCACATCAACCAACACGGTCGGACTTTACCTTAATGACGTGCCGATTCAAGGAGTAAACACCTTGCCGGACCTGGCGCTGTTTGACCTTGATCGGGTCGAGGTTCTGAAAGGCCCGCAAGGCACCCTTTATGGGGATGGCGCCATGGGTGGTTCTATCAAAATGGTCCTTAATAAGCCTGACTTAGAAGAGTTCAACGGCAAGGTTGCGCTAACCGCTTCGCATACAAAAAACGGCAACGTGAATTTTAACGCAAATGCTGCGGTTAACGTACCGTTGGTTGAGAATCGGCTGGCTGCACGTATAGTCGCCAGCGCGCGCAAAGATGAGGGCTTTATCGACAATGTAGCTACGGGCGAAAGTGATATCAACGATAGTGATACCTATTCCATACGCGCAACTCTGTTAGCAAAGCTTAGTGAAAACTTGTCTACCGAAATCCTAGTGATGCGCGACGTCTCCGATGTTGATGAGCATACCCAGGTCGATCGTACTCTGGAAGATTTGGAATTTAATGGCTTGGAAGATCGGTTCACTAATTATGAGGTTAACCTGTTCGGATTGACGTTGAAATATAACTTAGGGTTTGCTGAATTTACCTCAGTAACCTCTTATTATGAACGAGACCGCGACCAGGTGGACCGGTCAGAGTTCGGTTTGACGGCAGTGCCTCTCCCAAGAGCCCCGTACACCTTTGTTGAAGAAAATGAAGCGATTGTCGAGGAGATCCGTCTGGTTTCAGCCGGGGATAATCGATTCGATTGGGTAATTGGTGGGATTTATCGTGCTCGGGAGCGTTTTTCTGATTTCGCCTTAACCGTGGACGAACGGGATGTGTTGCTTCTCCCGGTTGGCCCCGTCCCTTTTGCTGCTTCCCAGTCAGGTCTTTTTAATGGTACCGAATACCAGAGTCAGGATATTCATGAAAAATATGAACAGGTTGCTGTTTATGGCGAAGTCAACTATGAGATTAACAAAGCCTTGGAAGCGACGGTGGGCCTGCGTTGGTATAATGATGATAATTCCATGAGTCTCATGCAGATCCCCGGTTCTTTGTTCGTTTTTTCCCCGCTGTTGGTGGAAACCAGCGATTCAGGGGTGTTGTTCAAATTCGGACTTTCTTATCATTTGAGCGAGGACCACCTCATTTACGGCTCGGCATCAGAGGGATATCGAACTTCGGCGCCTAACTCCAATGCCGATTTGATTGGCCCTGAATTTGCTCAACCCGGCAGTCTATGGAATTATGAGATCGGCGCTAAAACAAAGTGGGCCGATGGCCGTGTCAGGTTGAATGCCGCCTTCTATTATATCGACTGGTCCGACTTCCAGGCACTCATTGAAGAATTTGTGCCCCTGTTCGGTTTTAACCTGGGCTTTATCGATAATGGCGGTGATGCAGAAGTACATGGTTTAGAAGTCGATCTTGCTGCGGCATTGACGGACAATTTTATTCTTGGCGCGACTGCCGGGTATGTGAATAGTGAAGTCGATAAACCCAGGGGTGGTTTTATTGGCGGAGAGCGGCTTCCGAATTCACCGGAATGGACTGCCAGCGCATATGCTGAATATCGTATGCCGCTTTCATCTAGATTGGCCGGCTATCTGCGCATGGATGTCAACTACGTTGACGAACAGGCGACTCTGGCATACACAGATTCTCAACCAACCGGCGTTACCGTGGATGCTTACACGGTCGGCAACGTGCGTTTCGGCCTGGATGGGGATGTGTGGGGGATTGATCTGTTCATCGATAATATCTGGGATGAGCGGGCCGAACTAGGGCGAGGTCTCGCTGGCAATGGCAATAATCTTGATTCCACACGCTTTACCATCAACCGGTCAAGAACAGCAGGCATTATGGTACGTCGCGACTTCTGAGCGTTGAAGCCTACATGCTGGGGCGGATACTGGCTTACAACTCACCGGTTGCAGGGGTTTATCTCCTGTTTATGCCAATTGGCATTGTCTTGCAAGGGATTTATGCCACACATTTTGGTATGGCGCTAACGGCAATTGCCAGCGTATTCTTCATCACTCGTATATTTGATGCAATCTCTGATCCAATCATCGGCTATTTTGCAGACAAGAGCCGTGCCATGGGAATCAGTCGCAAGTGGTGGGTCATCACGGGTGGTGTGAATCTTACCGCATGTGGCTATTTTTTGTATGTGCCACCAGTGGACGTCAGTGTCAGTTATTTCATGTTCTGGTCATTGGCCTTTTACCTAGCGTGGACAATTTTTGACGTATCTCATTATGCCTGGGGCTCGGAACTGACTCGTGAACCAGGAACTCGTATTAAAATATTCACTATTCGTGGTTCCATGGTCTACGTGGGTGCAATGGTTTTTTATGTCTTACCGGTTTTGCCAATTTTCGATACCACCGAATTCACCCCTGAAACACTCAAGTACGCAGTTGGCTTGGCAGGAATTTATATGTTGCCGACACTGTATGCGGCTGTTTGCTATGTGCCGAACGGAGAGTTTATCCCTGATCGACACAAGGAATCCGTCCTAGCCCAATTCAGTGCAGTCTTTCGCAACAAGCCTTTTGCTGTATTTGTCGTTATTTATATCTTAACCGGAGTTAGCGGTGGTATGTGGATCTCGCTGACGTTTATTATTTTTGATAGTTATTATGGTGTCAGTGAGAACATCGCCATGATGTATTTCCTTGGTTCATTGGTTGGATTCTGTGGTTTGCCTTTCTGGCTTAAGCTCAGCAACAGGGTGGGTAAAAAATCCGGTTGGAGGATCGCTCAATGTATGCACATTGCTTGCCTTTCTATACCCATCTTCGTTGTTCCTGGAGAGTACGCGCTTATTCTTTTACTCGTTTCTACTATCGGTATTTTCTTCTGTGAAGGATACAGGCAAGGAGTCTTACCTTCTTTATTGGCGGACATTATTGATTACGGTACCTGGAAGTTCGGTTCCGACCGTGCTGCAACTTATTTTGCTATCAGTACCCTGCTGCAAAAAATAAGTATTGGCGTTGGTGCAGGGTCTGGTTTGATGCTATTGAGCTTGCTGGGTTTTGAACCGGCCACCATGGAAGTAGGTGATGAAAATGCACGGTTTGCAATTCAACTGGCCTTTTGTATTTTTCCGGCGGCACTGATTCTGGTTTCACTAGGTTTTCTCTCCCGGCTTAGAATTACGGCACGGCATTCCAGCATCATACGACGGCGTCTGGCGGGACGAACTCAGAGTGGAAGGGCATTGAGTTTGAGTGTTGAAGATGGACAGGGAAACAGACTAAGTTGATAATGACATGACCGGAAAAACCATACATATCAGCCACTCAATACTATAAACTCGGCAGAATTAGTTATAATTTAGACGTTGTGTATTTTCTCGCATCGAATTCGTACTTCTGGCGGGAATTTAACTATGCAAGGGCCATGCTTTCATAACGTGAATATCTTGGCAGAGAAAAAACTTCCCGAGCAAATGCGATATCTGGCAATAGAAAAATGATAGAAAAAAAGAAACTGAGATACCACCACATCGGCATTCCCACAGGAAAGAAAATGACAAGTGAAATTTATTTCCCTCAGTTGCAGTTGTCATGTGTGCCCGGAATAAATAATGCCTATGGGGTAGAGTGGACTCGTTTTGATGAAGATGCTGAATATCCTGATATAGTCAAAGACTACGCGCACGTAGCCTTTGAGGTTGACAGCTTGGAGAAAGCCGTTGAAGGGGAGCAGGTGATTGTTGAGCCTGATGAAATCATGTCTGGTGTCAGGGCTGCGTTTATTAACGTATTGGAGGCGCCGGTTAAACTGATGGAGATCGACTGGGCCAAAGCTGGCGAAGAGGCCAAAAACCCGGTTGAGGCCGGCGGCAAACAATTGAAATACCACCATACTGGAATGCCCTGCGATAAAACATTTGAAAATGAAATCAAGGTGCCGCATTTGAAGCTGGCTTATCTCCCGGGACAGTACAATAATTACGGTGTAGAGTGGATGCGCTTTGATGAAGGCAATGAAAACCCAGACATCATTAAATTCATTCCCCACGTCGCTTTCGAGGTGGAGGATATCGACCAGGCGATCGTGGGTGAAAAGGTAATTTACCATTCCGGGCGGGGGACGCCGGGTATTATCGTAGCCATGATTGAAGTCGATGGCGCTTCCATCGAATTCATCGAACTAGATCGGTCTATCGTAGGTAGTCAATACGATGCCTGAGGCCCGTTGACAGATCTGTAACTGTCTGAATGCGGGATCCGCGCTGCCCTGTCACAGACTACCGGAAAACCGTGATGCTCATCGTGTCACTGGCAGGATAATAGGCCGAAATCGATAAAATTTATGTCATTTATGCCATGAAATAATCAAGGGCATATTCGTATACTATTTCTGTTATTCCTTGAAATAACGGCCAGATTACAACCGAGGGAGTGATTCTGAGCCAGTGCTTTCCACTTATGACAAGTAAGCCTGCACTAACAATGTTGCCGTCCGGACTTTGTTACGATATGCGTGTCAATCATTCACTGACGGTACGCGACGGACATCTGTTTATGGAAGGCTGCAATACAGTGGAGATTGCCCGGAAGTTTGGCACGCCGCTGTTTCTCGTATCAGAAGACCATCTACGCCATAATTTACGTCTATATACCCGGGCCTTTGAAGACTCCTGGACGGAGGGACCTATTCGTATAATGCCTTCGCTCAAGGCGAATCCCGTCATTGCGATACGTAAAATTTTGTCTGATGAGGGAGCCGGTTGTGACGTTTTCGGTTCCGGAGAACTGCACGCGGCCTTGCGTGGGGGGGTTGCGCCTGAAGCCATATCCGTGAATGGTTCCATCAAGGACAGGGAGATCATTACCACTGCGATTGAAGCCGGCGCCCGTATTGTATTGGACAGTCCCAGGGAACTTGAATTATGCGAGGAAGTTGCGGCAAAGTTAAACAAGATTGCCCGCGTAATGTTTCGGATCAAGCCCTACATGGAAGAACTGGAAGTTATGTCGGATTACACGCCGGAATATGAAATCAGGTTTATGACCCAGGCCATCAAATACGGCATTCCTACATCGGAGTTATTACCCATGGGGCTGAAGGCAAAAGAGTCTCCTCATATCGATCCTGCAGGAGTGCATGTCCATATGGGGAGGCATAGCAAGAAGCCAGAAGTCTGGCGGTCATGGGTTATGAATTGTGTAAAGCTGACCAAAGAATTGAGCGACACCATGAATGGCTGGGTCCCCAGGGAAATGAACTTTGGTGGTGGATTTCCCAGTTTTCCGGATAAGGATACGGACGTAACAGTCAAGGGTTATCCGGGACCGTCCCTGGAGGAAATTGCCGACGTATTAACGTCATCCTTACGTGCAGGCATGAGAGAAAACAAGCTTGAAACAAATGGTTTGTTAATTGAGGTTGAGCCCGGCCGGGGCATTCACTGTGATACTGGGGTTCACCTGACCACCATAAAAAACACCAAACATGAAACCAGGAATCGAGAACACCGGTGGGCAGAGGTGGATACCTCCCAGGTATTTTTGGGCGTTAACGGCGCTAATTTTAATCAGCCCAAGTTTGATTTTGTCATTGCCAATAATGCGTCAGGTGAAGCGGAGTTCATATCGGATATTGTTGGCCTGACCTGTAACCTGGAAGTACTGTTTTACCAGGTTGCTGTGCCTGCATTGGAGACCGGAGACGTGGTTGCTTTGCTTAATACGGGATCGTATATCGAGCCATGTACACAAAATTTCAATGCCTTGCCCCGACCCGGTATGGTGTTAGTAAACGGTAGCCAGGCGGAGTTGATAAAACGCCACGAAACCATCGAGGATGTATTTGCCAGAGATATTGTTCCCGCACGATTAGCCGACGTCAAAAACCCTTCAATACGGTAGTAAAATAATTCCGCCAGCAGTATGTTTCACCGATAACAATTTTGCTACACCGGATAAACCATTATGATTAAGGGTTTCCATCACCCGGCAATTGTAGTACCGGATCTCGAGAAGGCTAGGGAATTTTACGAAAAAATTCTGGGTTTCACAGTAGTGGAGGAATTATCCTGGGACAACCCCAGTCCCGTGTACGATCAAATAACCGGGCTGGCAAACTCTGCCGCGCGGGCATATCTTATGAAATGCAACAATGCATATCTGGAGTTGTTCCAATACAAATTGCCTGCTGCAGATTATGAAGGATACCAGCCCCGTGCAGACGAACCGGGAATCCGGCACCTGGCATTTGAAGTGGATGATGCACAGGTAGAGTATGATCGTCTGATAAAGGCCGGAGGAATTCCGATGAATCCACCATATATTTTTCCTGAGGGTGGTAGTGCGGTTTATTGCCGGGATCCATTCGGCAACATCGTTGAATTTACCACGGCAGGAAAAGGTTATCCCAGCATTGATGACTTATAAGTGAAACAACGCCTGCAATCCAGGAAACCTCTCACTTTAGGACACGGCTCTATCATTTAAGGAAAAATTGTCTATAATCAGATTCAGATATGAATCTGACAGCGCACAGTCACAGCGGGCTGAAGCAGTCTTCCGGACTGACCCCCACCATTTATATGAAGCGTTTGCTTGAGGTTGCATCTGAATTTGGTGTGGAAACCGATATCATTCTGAAACGTATCGGAATGGACAGGGAGGAACTGGAAAACAGCGATATGTACTACACGATTGAACAGCATTTTGAATCACTGGGTGCAATCCGTGAAATCGCCGATATACCGGCGCTGGGTTTGCTGGTGGGGTTGCGAACTTCAATTGCCGACCTGGGCATTATGGGCTATGCGATGCTCAGCAGTCCGACACTTCGAAGAGCTATGGATATTGCCATACGCTTCCAGAGAATTACGGACCCGGTGTTACATATCCGCTGTTGGCTGGAGGGTAATGACGTTGTCATCACGATAGAGCCCTTGATACTATTGAGTGAAGCATATCGTTATGACGTCGAAGTTACGCTGGGCATATGGCGGCAAATTCTGAAGTTTTATTTTGGAGATGCGGCAAAAATAAATGAAATACGCGTAACCTGGCCTGAGCAAAGCTACGTCGCAAAATATAAAGAGGTATTTCAGTGTCCGATCCATTTCTCACAGGATACGAATGAATTACGATTTCCGGTTTCATATCTCGACAAGGAATTAAGCCTCGCCAATGAACAGGCAGCCAAAATTTGTGAGCAGCAATGTGCCGAGTTGCTGCGGAAATTAAGTAAAGGCGAAACTATCCTCGATACTGTAAGACGTATTCTGATTAATACATCAGGGCGTTTTCCTGATTTGGTGGAAGTAGCTGAAAAGCTACATACAACTCCGAGGAATCTCCGCCGTCGGCTTGCAGATGCAAACACATCATTCCGCAAAATATCAGAGGAAGTACGCATGCATTTTGCCATGCAGTATCTGACGGATACATCTCTGTCCATCGAACAGGTAGCCCTCCTCGTTGGTTATTCCGAAGCGTCAAATTTTCATCGTGCCTTCAAAAAACATGTTGGTACGACGCCAAAAAGCTTTCGTAAGTCTTCCTGATTTTACCTCGATAAGTCATCTCCGCCATCAACTGCCACCCCGGTTTCGTTCCAGGTGGATGTTCTTGCTGAATGTACGTCACTGAAGCGCCTTAATCGATAATAATTTTGTCACTAATGACATCAAAAGCTGTAAACACTGAACGTACAATCTTTCTTTAAGAATGGGAGATGGGAGCCTGTTCAACCAAATCCCTGGCTCAGGAATATCTATTCAGATGTAACGGCCAACCATGAGCTAATCCTCAACACTGGAGACATAAACATGAATCTCAGAATCGGTGTCATGCATACCCTCCCCGCAGAAGAAGGAACCGAAGGTGCCCAGTACGCTAAAGATATGAACGCGTTGATCCGGAAAAACATGAATCTGGTTAAAGCTGAGGGAACGGAAATAATCTTCCAGTTTCCCAGGATTGGCCTGGACGGTTTCGGTGCGTTTCAATATGCGTATATGAATACGTTGAATGACATGGAAACACTCCACGGTTACATGCATATGGACCAGTCTGGAGATTATGATGCTGTGATTGGCTGGTGTTTTTACGATCCCGTTATGCGGGAAGGCAGGCAAGTGATGAATATCCCTTTGGTGTGTCCGGCAGAGACCTGCATGAAAATGGCTACCATGATGGGTGCGAAGTTCGGGGTGGTGACCACCAGTGAAAAAACGCAATGGAGTGTAGAAGAGCTCATTCATAAATATTACCTGAAAGAGCAGTCGGTCGGCGCTATAGGTATCCGGTGCAGTTTTGAAGACCAGATGAATGCACTCACAGACGCCCGCCCAAACATAGATGGTTTTATAGAAGTGAGCAGGGAGTTGAAAGCGAGAGGTGCGGAGATAATCATCCCTGGCTGCATGCTTGCAGATACCTGTCTACGAATGGCGCCAGGATGTGAAGATGAGTATCCAAACGGCCTCACTGAAGTGGATGGTGTGCCGATTCTTAACGTTACGGCGGTTACCTTGAAGATGGCGGAGACCTTCGCCGCGTTGTACAAGACAAACACACCATTTGTATCGAAGAAGTTGTATTACAGTACAGCAAGAGATGATCAGGATTCGCTGAAAGAAGGCGCCAGAATTCTGGAATATAAGGGGCCAGGTTTCTGGCAGGATTCAGCCTGAAAATTTGGACATCAAACAGGCTACAAGGCGAAAGAGAGTTGAAATACCATCATATTGGCATTCCGACCAAAGTATGCCTGCTGAACGAAACTTATTTTTCTCACTTGAAAATGTATGTTAGCGGTTATGAACAGGATCCTTATGGCGTTGCCTGGGTAAGGTATGAAGAGGGGGTTCCATACCCTGAAATTATAAAAAATGTGGCTCACGTAGCGTTTGAAGTTGAGAACATTGGCGCTGAAATCAATAAACGAAGAGTATTAATCGGGCCTATTAGTCCATCCGATGGGGTGGTTACTGCATTTATTGAAGTTGATGATGTGCCAATACAACTCATCCAGATGGATGAAGATGTTACGAGTGATCGTAGAAACACATCAGAGCATAAATACCATTCGTTCTGGACTCCAACGGAAATTGAAAGGAAGGGCGATGTCCATCTTGAAGATTTAAATATGTATGTCAATGATCCTAAGAACATGTATCGAGTTGGTTGGGTCAGATATGAGGAGAAAGCGCCATATCCGGAGATTGTAAAACATCTACCACATCTTGCTTTTGAAGTAGATGATGTGGAAGAAGCTGTAAAAAATAAGAAAATAATAATTGAGCCCAATAGCCCCACTGCAGGATTGGTGGTGGGGTTTATTGAACACAATGGCGTACCGGTGGAATTTATCCAGATAGACAGGAATGTATTGACTGGAGGGATCTGACAAAAGTTATTCGAGAAGTCTGATTATTTTGCTATGGGCTGACTAGTAGAGGAAAACCTTTGGGTAGGTCGTGACACCCAGGATAGAATCGCCTCGGTGGTTGCGGACGGTTGAAACTGGTGAACATCTCATTAATCTTGTACCAACAGTCTACGGAGAAAACAGCAAGGATATGTCCGGAAAATGAGGTGGGGATACGTTCTTGCAGGGACGGTTTATAGTTCGGACTAAATCATGAACTGTTAGTTGGAAATTTAGGAATGAAAAACGCTGAATTTTCCACCTATCTTTCTATAGTGCAAGCGGCTCTTGACGCACCGTTTGTCGTCGCCGATTTGGAAACCACTGGCCTGAATTCCCGGACCGGACAAATACTGGAAATCGCCGCACTAAAGGTGGAGTCGTCTGGTAGGGCGACAAGCAGTTTTGCGAGGCTGGTACACACTGGCACAGTTTAAAGCATCTGATTTAGAGGGCTAATAGAATATGCAATGCAGCATTGAAGGGAACGTCACCCTGAAAACCGTGAAAACCAGGGATGGCACAACCCAGATTGAGCATGTGATCGTTTCACGATATGGTATCTTCTGTTGTCGCCCTGCTCTGTAAAGCCATTGAGTCGGGGCGTCTGGCGCCGACCTGGAAGACGAACCGGGCGCATGTGCTCAACATGAAGAAACGATTTGCCGCTAGGGCGGATGGCTGACAATAAGGTATTCTGATTCCGGTTATTCCCGTCTCCCGGCTTCGGCCTTCAAACATATGGCCTGCCGTTGAAAAAAGAAACCTGGTTGGAATCAGGCTGATTATCTAACTGGTTAATCACAAAATATTTTCGTTACTGGTATCTGTTCGATCTTAGCCATGATGTAACTCGACCACGTCCGCCTTTACACCGGTCACATAGTCCGCCCATTGATTCATCACCCCCCGACGCCGTTCAAAGAGGTCGCTTCGGAAGTAAGCACCCTCCGTGCCGCCGACAACGTGAGCCAGTGCCGCCTCTGCAACCTCCCGCGGCTTGCCGGTGTCAGCACACCAATCCCGGAAACTGGACCGGAAGCCATGTGCAGTCGCCCGGTCTGCCAGGCCATTGTCTCGCAGTAATTTGGTCAGGGCCATATCGGACAGCGGTTTTCCCGGACGTTGCGGGCTTGGAAATACAAGCCCGGTCCTGTCAGCCAGTATCCGGGCCTGTTCCAATACGGCCACGGCCGGGTTGGACAACGGCACCCGGTGGACTTTGCGGCCCTTCATGCGCTCGGCCGGGATCGTCCAGGTCTTGTTATCCAGGTCAATCTCGTCCCAGGTTGCGCCCCGGACTTCACCCGCCCGGGCCGCAGTCAGTACCAGGAGGCGAAAGGCCAGCTTTACCGCAATGCCCGCCCCCGACTGCGCGATTGTTTCAAGTGCCGCCGGCACATCCCGGTAAGGTAAAGCCCGCAGATGCGCCTTGACAGCAGGGAGTTTCGGCAAGGCGCCCTCAATCATCTCCCCTGCCGGATTGTTTTCGATATGCCCGTGCGCCATTGCCCAGCGGAATGTTTGCCGCATTTTCTGGCGCAGCCGGCGCGCCGTTTCAGGCCGTGTTGTCCAGAGCGGGGTCAATATTTTCAACACATCCTCACGGCCCAACCGGTCTATCTGGGTAGGGCCGATAACCGGGAACACATGCTTTTCCATTGCCTGCAGCCAGTTCCTGGTGTGTTTGCCATTGCGCCAGCTTGGTTTGAGTGCCTCATGGGTTTGCTCGGCGGCGTCCCGGAATGACGGCAGCCTGGCCTTGCGCTTTTCAGCCAGCGGGTCCCGCTTATGAATACGGGCGGCCTTGCGGTTCTCAAACGCCCTGTCCCGGGCCTCGGCCAGGGTCACGAGCCTGAAACTGCCGAGACCGATATCATGGCGTTTCCCGTTGATGGTGAGGCGCTGGACCCAGCTTTTCCCCTCGCCGGTTCCGATGCGCAAATACAGCGTATCGCCCATAAAATGAAACCCCGGTTTCCTGAGCGATTTCGCTTCAGCATACGTCATTTTCTTTATCATATCTCTATACTCCTTACCAACGAAACTTCCACATTCTGATACAGGTAGTATAGGGTATGAGGGGGAATTGTCAAGACATGATTATACAAAAAACTCCTTGTATATCAACATAGTTAGGTATCATTAAAGAAAACATAGGAAAGCTAACTGGCGGAGAGAGAGGGATTCGAACCCTCGATACGCTATTAACGTATACACACTTTCCAGGCGTGCGCCTTAAGCCACTCGGCCATCTCTCCTGATGAGGGGCAATATATGAATGATACGACAGAAACGCAAGAAAAAGGTATCTATCCCGTCTTTGCTTTACGCCGGCACTGCATCATCTCAATTCTCTGAAATAACGCCGCATTTCTTCCACGACCTTTGGCGCCAGCAATATTGTTGCAGTAAGTGTCGGAATAACCATCAATGCAAAGGCCGTGTCGATAATATTTACCGCGGTAGCCTGGCTCCAGTTCGCGGCAACAGGGATCAGCAGCAGGTAAACGTATACATACCGGTTCCCTGCCCGTTTGCCGAACAGGTAGCGCGCACATTTCACCGTGTAATAGGAATACGTGATCATGGTGGAAACGGCGAACAGTGAAAAAGTGACCAGGAGAATAACACTGCCCAGGTAAGGCATGGTCTGTTCAAAGGCATCGGCCGTCATCGCAACGCCGTTGCCGGAGGGTGTAACGTCGGCACTGAGTATCACCAGTGCAGTGAGGGTACAGACAATTATCGTGTCGATAAACGGGCCCAGCATGGCGACCAGTCCTTCACGGACCGGTTCCCTGGTCTGCGCCGCGCCATGGGCCATGGCTTCGGTCCCGACTCCCGCCTCGTTGGAAAAAACCGCGCGCTTGATCCCGGTCACCAGTACCTCCTTGAATGTGAGTCCTGCCGCTCCGCCCAGGATTGCCTGGCCGCCGAATGCCGACCGGAGTATATCGGCAAACAAGGCGGGGATTACCTCGTAATGGGTGACAATCACCAGTATGCTCGAGAATAAATAAAGGATGAACATGCCCGGCACCAGTCGCGACGTCGCCACGCCAACCCGTTTGATGCCCCCCAGGATCACGGCTCCCACAAAAACTGTTGCAATAAGGCCGGTAACCGTTCGATCAACCTCCCATTCGGCCTGTAACAGGCCGGCAAGCTGGTTAGCCTGGAACAGGGGTAAGCAACCCACCATGCCGCAAACGGCAAACATCAGGGCAAGCGGTTTGAAACCCGGGCCCAGCCCCGTTTCAATAAAATACATAGGCCCGCCCTGTGCGATGCCGTCTTCATCCTGTTTCCGGTACATGCAAGCGAGTGTGCAGGTGAAGAACTTGGTACACATGCCGAGCAAACCTGCCACCCACATCCAGAAAATGGCGCCCGCCCCGCCCATGCTGATGGCGATAGCCACCCCCGCGATATTGCCCATGCCGATTGTGCCGGATAATGCCGACGACAAGGCCTGGAAATGCGGGATCTCTCCGGGGTCGTCGGGGTTGCTGAACCTGCCCCGCAAAAGATCGTAGGCATGACGCAGGCGCAGGAACGGCAACAAGCGGCTGAGATAAGCGAAATACAACGCCGCGGCAGCAACCAAGAGAACCAGCGGCAGCCCCCAGATCAAGTTCACTGCCTGTTGCCAGAAATGATCGAAACTACTCAAACCATGAGTACCTGGTGATTCGGCGTCACTTTGTCGTACCCTCGAGTGATTTTATTGATATGATACTCCCAATTTTGTCGGCAGGATGCCTGCGCCAACAAGTAGACTAAATCAATAACAAGAAATCCGGTGCAATAACCGGACTAACCCCGGGACGATAAAATGCCATTGGCAGAAATTCTGATGATTCTGGGCTTTGCCCTGGCAGCTTATTCCGTAGTATCCAACGATTCAATCCAGACCCTGGGCACGTTCCTCGCCTCCAACCGCCATCGCCCCTGGTGGGTTCTCTGGATCTACTCCAGCAGCATTCTCGTCGCGGTCCTGCTGTACGGATGGTTTACCAACGACGGCGACGTGGCTTACGGCCGGCTGACGGCTTTCCCCGAACCGCAAGGCGGCGTGAACTGGCTGCACGTCCTGGCGCCGGCGACACTCCTGGTACTGACCCGTTTCGGGGTCCCGGTCAGTACGACCTTCCTGATACTGAGCGTTTTTGTCCCGCGCAACATCGAGGCCATGCTGGTCAAGTCGTTATCCGGCTACTTCGTTGCCTTCATCGTTGCCATCCTGCTCTACTGGGCCATACGGAAACTGACCAACTACCTGAGTAACAACCTGAACTCCAAAGAGGCAACTGCAACGCACTGGGTCGTGTTGCAATGGACCTCAACGGCCTTCCTCTGGAGCCAGTGGTTGATCCAGGACCTGGCCAATATATACGTTTTCGCGCCGCGCCAGATCGAATTAAGCTGGCTGCTCGGTTCCATCCTGATGCTGTTGTTGATGCAGGGCTTTATTTACTACCATCGCGGCGGCCATATCCAGCAGATCGTTACCAGGAAAACGATGACCGGCGATGTTCGTTCGGCCACCATCGTTGACTTCGTCTACGGCCTGATACTCCTGGTCTTCAAGGAATGGAGCCACATGCCGATGAGCACGACGTGGGTGTTCCTGGGCCTGCTCGCGGGACGGGAGATCGCCATGACGATGCAGCTTGGCAACCGGCCTGTCAAGGATGCGCTTAAACTTATCGGAACGGATGCAGCCAAGGCTTTTGCAGGGCTGGTTATCAGTGTCGCCCTGGCATTGGCGGGGACTTACTACGCCAGGTAGATCAAACATTCTTTTCGTGCCGCGGCAACCTGCGGCGGATGGCTGGCGTGGCCGGGACCTGCAACGATGATATCGCTATAGACCGCCTGCATGTGAATAACCTGGAAGAAGTCGAACAATCGTACGGCCGCGGGGACAGCGGGCGAATGTTCCTGGTCCGGCCTGATTTATACATAGGCTGCAGCGCTGCGCTGTCCGAGGGGGAAATCATGAAACAATACCTTGCCCACTGGTACAACAGGACGTAAGGACTACCGTGCATGTTTTGATCTGGCTGCAGGACAGCGCACTGGGAACCTGGGTGGCCGGGTCCATCTGGGGTTATCCGATTATCCTGGCGTGTCATGCCGTGGGCATGGCGGCCGTTGCCGGCACGGTCGTTATGATCAATCTTCGTATTCTCGGGTTCGCCCGCAATGTGCCGATCACGCTTTTTTCCAGGCTGTCCGTCATTGCCTGGGCAGGCCTTGTACTGAACATCCTGACGGGCCTGGCGCTATTCTCGGGCGACCCCGTGAGGTTTTTTTATCACCCCGTGTTCTGGATAAAAATTTCGCTTATTACTCTGGGCGTCGTATCGGTCTGGCAGGTTGTCCGGGTGTTGCGCAGGGTTGATTTATCGTCGGCAGGCATGGCCGGGATTCCGGCCGGCACGAAACTGGTTGCCGGCTTCTCACTGGCGTTCTGGTCCGGTGCGATTATCGCGGGGCGCCTCATCGCGTACATCGAATACGGCAGCGGAGTTTAAGCGTATGTACGATATCTTGCTACGCATCGAAGCCTCTTCCCTGGGCCAGGTGATGCGTGACACCGTGTGGCTGTTCCCCATGGCCGAGATCCTGCATTTCATGGGACTGTCGCTGCTCATCGGCTCGTTGCTGGTCGTGGATTGCAGGTTGCTGGGCGTTGTCCGCGGCTTCCCGGTTGAAGCGGTATACAAATTTTTACGGTTGTCCCTGGCTGGTTTCAGTATCAACCTGGTGACCGGCACCATGTTTTTTTTCAGCGACCCGTTCCGTTATTACCCCAACATCGCCTTCCGGATAAAGCTGCTGTTTATCCTCCTGGCCGGGTTGAACGCGTTGTATTTTGCCCTGGCAGTACGCGGAAATTCAGTGCAGACAGAAAGTGGCGAGGCAGGAACAGACATCAAGACGGTTTCCACACTGTCTCTACTGTTCTGGCTCGGTGTCATCATCCTGGGCCGGTTCATCCCCTACGTGGAATAATCAACGGGGTCAGCCTCGATCTATTTTACCGGAACGACTCCGGTAATTCCTGATACCTCCTCACGGACCGGCCATGCACCCCGGTTTTACCGCAACCCAGATCAGATCGATCGGTTCATCACCGGAATTCTGGGACTCGTGGTCCGCTTCCAGTCCAAGCCCTTCGTCGCTCCAGCCAACCTCACCATCAGGCGATACCGAAGTCTCGGTTTTATCTCCAAAACGAACCGTCCACTCACCGCCCTTGACATGGATATAAAGCTGATTCGGCGGATGTGCGTGGACACCTTCCCATTGTCCGGGCGGAATGATGAATCTCTGCACCACGACAGTATCGTTATCAAGCAACGTCTCACCGGGGACATTGGGGTAGAACTGGTGGCATGGGCTCGCCGGCCCATCTGCTCCGTGTGCCGCCAGCGCGACCAGGCTCATCAGGAACAGCGGCATAACTTTCCTGCCGTAACTTGGTTGTTGCAGGTTAACTCCGGCCATAATGCATCCTCCGATTATTGTTATCTTACTATTTGAAATGGAAAATCAAGGGGGCCAGACTCGATTGATTTTCAGTCAAACTGAAGTTCAGCCAGGCGCGCATAGATCCCTTCCTTGGCCGTCAGGCTGTCATGGGTACCGCTATCCACCATCCTGCCCTTGTCCATCACGATGATCCTCTCCACCTTTTTTACGGTGGCCAGGCGGTGGGCAATGACGATCACCGTCCGGTTTACCATCAGTTCCTGTAATGCCTGTTGCAGCAGGCTCTCGCTTTCAGCATCCAGCGAACTGGTTGCTTCGTCAAGCAGTAATATGGGCGGGTCTTTCAATACGGCCCTGGCGATGGCGATACGCTGTTGCTGGCCGCCGGACAAGCGGGCGCCCTTCTCACCCAGGAGGGCCTGGTAGCCCTGGGGCAGTTGCCCGATGAACTGGTCGGCATGGGCGGCCTCGGCCGCAATGACGACCTCTTCATCCGTTGCCTGCGGATTGCCGAAGCGGATATTTTCCATCACGCTGCCGGCAAATAACACCGTTTGCTGGGGCACAATGCCAATCCGCTTCCTCAGCTTGCCCAGGTCCGCAGCGCGAATATCAATGTCATCCAGCCGGATGGAACCGGAACGGGGATCATAAAACCGCAGCAGCAACTGGAAGACAGTGCTTTTTCCGGCGCCCGAAGGCCCTACCAGCGCAAGTGTCTCGCCGGGGGTGATGTCCAGTGAAAATCCGTCCAGGGCAAGTTGCCCGGGACGGCTGGGGTAACTGAAACTGACATTTTCCATGACCAGGTGATTTTTGCCTGCAGCGGGAAACGGCCTGGTTTCGCCGGCACTGGTGATGGCAGGCCTTTGATCAAGGATACCCATCAATCTTTCCATGGCTCCCGCAGCCCGCTGTACGTCGCTCCAGACCTCCCCCAGCGCCGACGTGCTGCCCGCGACCAGCGTCGCATAAAACAGGAACTGTACCAGCGTGCCGGCGGAAATATCGCCGTCTATGACGAACCGGGCGCCGGTCCACAATACGATGACGATGGCGCTGAACGCGGTCAGAACAATCAGGCCGGACAGCAGCGCGCCAACGGAAAGACGCTGCCGCGCCGCCTGGAAGGAACGTTCCACGGCGTCGCTGAAACGGCGGCTTTGCAACGATTCCATGGTGAATGCCTGGACGATGTGTATTGCATTCAATACCTCTCCGGCAATCCCGCTGGAATCGGCCACCCGGTCCTGCGTTTCACGGGACAGTTTTCTTACCTTCTTTCCGTAGAACCATACGGGTAACACGACTAACGGCAATAAACCGAACAACAGCATGCTGAGCCGGGAACTGGTGACAAACAACATGATCAGGCTGCCTGCCACTATGAATGAACTGCGCAAAGCGATAGAGACGCCGGCCCCGACAACGGACTGGACCAGGGTGGTGTCGGTGGTCAGCCTGGAGAGGACCTCGCCGGACTTTGTGACCTCAAAGAATGTCGGGTCCATCTTAATGACGTGTTCGTAGACGGCGGAGCGGATATCCGCAACTACCCGTTCGCCGATCCACATCACCGTGTAGTAGCGTAATGACGAGGATATCGCGTAGATCAGCGACAGCATCAGCAGCGCGATGAAATAGATATCGAGGGTCTGGACATTTTCGCCGGAAAAGCCGTGGTCAACCACTAACCGTATGGAGACCGGCATCGCCAGCGCAGCCAGCGCGGCGATGGTCAGACAGGCAAACGCGAACAGAAGCCTGCCGCCGTAGGGCCGCAGAAAAGGCAGTGAGCGCCTTAACGGTTTAACCTTGGACATTTCTGTACCTGAAATCCTGAAACTTGTACCAACCGGAGAATATATCCGTATTCGGGGTATAATTCACACCTTTGTCAATAATTGTTCAAGAGAAACTTAATCAATGTGGCTGGAATTTATTTTTGAATATGGACTGTTCCTGGTCAAATTCGGAAGTGTCGTCGCAGTTGTTGCTGCCGCCGCCTTCGTCTTCGTCATGCTGAAAATGCGCAGCCGGGTCGCTGAAGAGGGACACCTGGAAGTCAAATACGTCAACGACAAGTTTGACCATGCGAAACTGCTGCTGGAAGCAGCAACGCTGCCAAAGGGGAGTTATAAAAAATCCGAAAAAGAGCATAAGGAGAAACGGAAAAAGGCGGAAAAATCGGACGCGGATGATAAAAAACGTATTTTTGTGATCAATTTCAAAGGCGATATAAGGGCGAATGAGGTCGGCTCCTTGAGGGAAGAGGTTTCCGCCATCCTGACGACTGCCGCCGCTACGGACGAGGTCCTGGTGATCCTGGAAAGCGGTGGCGGCACGGTGCACGGTTACGGGCTTGGCGCATCCCAGTTGCAGAGGATACGGGATAAAAACATCAGGCTGACGGTGGCCGTCGACAAGGTCGCAGCCAGCGGCGGCTATATGATGGCCTGTGTCGCCAACAGGATAATCGCCGCTCCGTTTGCGATCATCGGTTCTATCGGGGTGCTGGCACAGGTGCCCAATTTTCATAAGCTCCTGAAAAAACACGATATTGATTTTGAGCAAATCTCCGCGGGCAAATACAAACGCACCTTGTCCCTGTTCGGCGAGAACACGGAAGCCGACCGGGAAAAATTACGCGAGGAGCTTGAAGAAACCCACGAACTGTTCAAACAGTTCGTGCGGGAAAACCGCGAACAGGTCGACGTGGAAGAGATCGCCACGGGAGAACACTGGTTGGGCAAAAAAGCCCTGGAACGGGGCCTCGTGGATGCACTGCAGACCAGTGACGATTACCTGAGTGATGCGGCAGCATCCGCCAATATTTACGAGATCAGGTTTGCGCGCAAAAAATCTTTTATGGATAAATTCTTCTCATCAACTGCCAAACTGTTCCATGCCGAATTCAACAATAATTAATCTATGATAAGATTGGGTGTTTGCGCACTTTCCGGTTAAGGAACCATGTCGAAGAAACCGATCTACAAAGTAATATTTCATAACCAGGGCAAGATCTACGAGATCTATGCCCGTAATGTCCATCAAGGGACGATGTTCGGTTTTGTCGAGATCGAAAACCTGGTATTCGGAGGAAAAAATGCGTTGGTGGTCGATCCCACGGAAGAGAACCTGAAATCCGAGTTCAATCACGTCACCCGTACTTACATTCCCATGCATTCCGTCGTCCGGATTGATGAAATGGACAAGCAGGGTACCGCCAAGATAACGGAATACGACGATACAGGAAAAAACATCATGCCCTTCCCGCTGTACACCAAGGGTGGAGAGTAGCGCAATAGTCTCCATCCGCTAACGGGGACTCCTGCAGTATCCATGGAAGTTACCGTCAAACAGACAAACAGCCTGAACCAGGTTGCCAAAGCGGATTGGGATCAGCTGGGTAGCAACGGTAACCCGTTTTTAAAATATGATTTCCTGAACGGCCTGGAACGCTTAGGGTGCCTGGAAGGGCACGGGTGGACGCCCTGCCACCTGCTGGTAACAGGCGGAGACAGCCTGCTGGGGGCGATGCCCCTGTATATCAGGGATGACTCTCATGGCGAATTCGTGTTCGATTGGGCCTGGGCCGACGCCTACGAAAGGGCCGGCGGCAGGTATTATCCCAAGCTGGTATCCGCCATCCCCTTCACCCCCGTGTGCGGCCCGCGCATTCTCGTAAATCCGTCGTCAGGCAAGGACCGGGAGATCAGGACGTTAATCATTAAAACGGTGACGGAACTGGCCGACCGGGCGCAATTGTCTTCATTCCACTGCCTGTTCACCGGGCAGGATGACCAGCAGGTTATGGCGGACAGCGGCCTGTTAATGCGCAAGACCTGCCAGTTCCACTGGCACAACCGCAACTATGACGATTTTGAACACTTCTTGCAGGGACTGACTTCCAGGCGGCGCAAGCAGATAAAGCGTGAGCGCAGGACGATCAAGGAGAAGAATGTCGAGATTTTACGCCTCCGCGGCGAAGATATTTCAGAAGAACACTGGGCCGTATTCTACGAGTTTTACTGCAGTACGTTCCACAGGCGCTGGGGTAGTCCCCGCCTGACACTGGAGTTCTTTCATCACCTGAGTACGGCCATGCCGGAAAATACCCTGCTGATACTGGCAAAACAGGATAAGGAGTACGTCGCCGGCGCCTTTGCCATGCTGAGCGATACCACCTTGTACGGCAGGCACTGGGGCTGCGACAGGTACCTGGCCAACCTGCATTTTGAACTCTGTTACTACCAGACCATCGAGTATTGCCTGGAAAACCGGCTAAGCTGGGTTGATGCGGGCGTCCAGGGGGAGCATAAATTATACCGGGGGTTCGAACCGTTCCTGGCGCTGTCGGGCCACTGGATCCGGCACACCGGTTTCCGCGCTGCAGTAGATAATTTCCTGGAACAGGAATCCGCACAAATGAACGCTTACGTTCAATCCCTTGAAGCACACCTTCCTTTTAAAGAAAATTAGGAATTAGGAATTACGAATGAAATGACGCATCAACCTTCCACCAATTCCCAATTCGTAATTCCTAATTCGTAATTCCTAATTCGTAATTCGTAATTCCCAGTACGCCAGGGCGTCCGGGACGTCCGCCTGGTTCTGTTCGTGGCGGTATCCGGACGAGGCCGGGTAGGCGTGTCTTCTCAGCCGGTTCAACTGGCCGACCGGGCGGTGTTCGGGCAGGGCATGCCAGGGGGCGAAAGACAGGTTCTCGCAGAACCGGGCCTGTTCCGCACCGGAGAAATCCTGTTGAGGGATGGTAATTGTGGCCAACGGGACAAACGGGGCGTCCTGTTCTGACCATTCCTCGGTCGCGTCATCCAGGGACATGTCGCCCTTGTCCGTTCGCTGTTCCTGCACCTGGAAGATGTAGCATGCCGCCGTTTCGCCCAGTTCTTCCTGCAGTTGTTCCCGCAAGAAGTCCGCTCCGCTGTGCTCTTCCGCGACCGGGGCAGTGCTGCCTCGCTGTTGACAGGGGCGCGCGGCGAATTTGATATTGCGGGGTCCCAGCTTGTACGGGGTAATGCTGTAATACACGGGGTCCAGAATACTGGCCGGCGGTGGGGAGAGGACGCGTTTTCCCGCAAACAGTTCCCTGATACGCCAGTTGAACGGATTCCAGTCCGGAAAGAAAAACGCTTTCAGGCTTTCCGGGTTGGCGACAAACAAATTGTAATCGGGCATATTCCTGACGAAAAAGACCGGGGTGTTGGCCATCAGGAAATCCTGGGTGACGTTATTGGCGTCACTCTGCTCCAGGGGTTGCCCGGTTACTTCCAGCAGCTTGAGCGCCATGCCCCTGGCGTCGTTTTCATAATCCTGGCTTGTGTTCAGGTCGTAATGACCGTTGGAAAAGCGCACCCAGGTCTTGTAACGCCTGCCCGGTTCGGCAAACACGCCATAACGATAGTCGCTACGGATATCCGTCAATACATCGAAATAGGCTCGCAGGCAGGCATGGGCCTTGGCATGGGCGCCCCTGGCCACGTACGCGGTCCGGTAATCCTCCACCAGCTTCTGAAAAGCTGCCCTGGTGGCTTTCCCCTGTTCCGCCTCGTCGTCCCGGAAAACCTCCTCGCTTACATCAACTTCAGAACAAGCCGCAAGCACGACGGCAAGAACCAGCACGAAAACAACTCTCAAGTGTTTCATAAGAACTGATGTTTGAGTTTTACTACAGCGTTTTCAGGTATTCCAGTAGCGCCCACACTTCCGCCTCACTCAGGGACGCCAGTCCATCCCCGCCGGTACCATACTCGTGTCCGGCATTGCTGTTGCCGGGCAGGCTGGTGTCTACCAGGAACGCTCCCGGCTCAGGCCGGTCCACGTAGCCAACCTTTACTGGATCGTATTCCCAGGAACCGATGTAAAACGTCTCGCTGCGCGCGGCGGCCGGCAGCAGCAGTTCATACAGGTTCGGCACCGACCCGTTATGCAGGTACGGTGCGCCTGCCCAGATGCCGTTCAACGGCCTGGCTTTGTACGCCAGCAATGCCCGGTCGGACACTTCCTCGCCGGCTTCCAGTATCTCTCCGTCCAGGTATTTGGGCGGGTGTATCATATCAGGGTGCCCCATCGCCTTGGCGTCCCTGATCGCCAGCAGGCTCTGTAGCGGGTTGTTCCTCAGTACCCCGCCCATCAGGTTGTTCGCCACGAACAGGGCAGGTTCTTCCGCACCCATTATCGAGCCGACGAAATAAAAGCGCGGTTTGCCTTCGAATATCCCGGTTTCCCCCCGCATGTGCAGGACGTTTTCGGCCATTACCGGATCGGTCCCGATCTCGCCCAGGCTGCTCATTCTCACCTTGATTTTCCGCCCCGGGTCAGTCCGGTCGATATCCTGGTGGCAACTGAGGCAATAGCGCTCGTATAACCTCCTGCCCTGCCCCGCCTGTTGCTGGTCGATGGCCGGAAAAAAGTCCGGCCATAGCGGGGACTGCAGTTCGCTTACTTTCTTTTCCACGGCCCTCAGGTTACGCGCGTGGACCGTAGAGGGATAGCCCGCGTCGTAGAAATACAGCCAGGTCGCCGGTGTCGTTTCGAGCCGGCCAAAGACACCGATGACCTCACCGACATTTCTGGCCAGGGCGCCGATATCCGAGTTCGACTGGGAGCCGTTCCACTCGACGTAGTCGTGCTGCGGGGTGTCCCACAGGTAGGGGAAACTGGTGGGGGCATCCGGTTCGTTGAAATTGTCTGCAACGCCGGTTGCCGCCAGTCCCTTGTTCAAGATCGCGCCGAAGGCGTCCAGCCTGGTATAACCGTAGGGGACGCTGCTATGGTTGCGGCGGTTATTGTCGCTTATCTGCGCGTACTCCGTATCAAGCAGGTGCTTCAACTCCAGAAATTCCTCTTCATCAGGTCCGTCAGCGTGAAACCGCGTGCCCAGGCGGGCCAGTTTTTCGTCGTCATTTATCGTCGCCGACAGCGATTTTTCCAGGTGCTCCAGGAACCGCGGCAGATCCAGCATCGCCTGGCCGCCGTCGATACGCAACAGCTTGCCTTTGTGGCGGATATGCTGGGTGTGGCAGGCCGCACAGGTCAGCCCCATGTAAGCGCCGTCCCGCGCCAGGCCAATGGCCAGTGCATCAGGGTTTTGCGCCGATTTCACCCCGGGCAGGAAGCCGAAGCGCATCATGTTGAGGGGAGCACGCAGCAACTCCTCGCTGTCGTGCTGTTCCAGGCGGATAAACAGGTCGTAGGATACCAGTCCGGATCCCTGGTTCATATGGTAAAACCACTGCCTGTCCTCCTCGTCCCAGTTCTGCTCCAGGTAGAGGATATTGGCAGGGTCCAGCGCTGCTTCATCCTGCAATGCGTTGGATTCCGCTGCCTGTACCACGCTGCACAGGTACAGGAGCAAGCTGACCGCCGTGAGTAACAGCGTGGTATCCCGGCGTTTTGTACCAGCCGGTATTGGTGAAATTGTATTGGTCATAGGCAAACTCGACAGGTGCTAGTACTCTTTCAACCTGATATTACCATGTTCAGCGGGTCGGGAAGCGGTTGAGCGCAAGGCGCGCCGCGCTGGGAATGGCGCGTCCTTGCCAAGCGGCGCAACGCCGCGGGCGACCGCTTCCCGGCCCGCCCGCAGGGAGCCACACAGCGGCGCCAATACGGCGTTGCAGCCCTTGACAAGGACTCGCCATTCTCTGCGGACTGCGCCTTGTCTTGACGCCGCTGTGTGGCTCTGAACATGGCAATATCAGGTTGAAAGAGTACTAGTCATCAAGCGACAACAGCGAATGCAGTAAATTGTTCTGGAAGCTGACGTTGCCGGTCAGACTGTTGTGCTCTTCACAGAGCAGGAACACGTGGTGCACTGGGAAAAAACTGTATTCATGACGGCGCACGCTGGGGTCGATGGTATCCCGGCCCAACAGGGATGCCTTGGTAACGGAAGCATCCCCCGGCTCCAGCAGCAGTGCGTCGTAATCCACCCCCGGCTCCGGCATGGTGACCTCATCCGGATACATGCGTATTTCAGATATGCCGTCGACTTCCTCAACCAGTATCCGGGCCGGTGTCGGGCTGCAATCCCCTCCGAAAACGATCAACCCGGGGTGTCCTTCGGGCAAGGGCACGGTAAGCGACCAGACAAAACGCCTGGCCCGTTCCAGGGACTTTTCAAAATAAGCCTCTAATGTCTTCAGGTAAGCCTCGCCTTCAGCGGCCGATGCGTACCTGGACAGGATGCGCCGGCGCGTATCCCCGGCAAAGATCGACCATTGGAACCTGCGCCACAGGTTCACGTCGAATACGTCACGGTCCAACGGGGTACCCTCGCTGGTGACGAGCCAGTTATTGATCGGATGAGGTAGTAACTGGTACAGGCTCGGCATGGTCACCAGGGTTTCCGTGTTAATCCGTGAGAAACCCAGCTTGATCCCGCCGATAAACGCGTTCAGGATTTCCACCGAACCCAGGCTGGGCGTCCCCAGCAGAATAATCCGTCTGACCCTTTCCGCACCGTACATATTGACCGGAAAATCATTACTGCCCAGCACATCTGTGCGGCCGTAACGGATATAGTAACGGGCTATCAAACCACCCATGCTGTGGGCGACGATATCCACTTTCAAATCGGGGTTGTCGAAATCCTGTCTTATCTGTTCGATGAAATCCGCAAGATGCGCCGCATTGACGGCATTATCGAGGCGCCAGTCGTAATAAAACGTATAGAAATACCTCGACCCCGGCCGGATTTCCTGTCCGGGCAGCGCTTTTACATAACCTCCCGGCCCCTCCAGGGTCCGTAAAATCCTGCCGTAGTAATCCTTGCCCGCAGTGTTCTCGGCAATGGCAAAAGCCGTCAGCCCATCGGGTATCGGCTCAAGCGTGCCGGGGTCAATCCTGAGGGCCAGGTCTTCGTGTTCATCGAAGAGCAGTTTCCATAAGGAACCGAACCACAATTCCCTGTCGGTCATCCTGTCTTTCAGCTTGCTGCCGAGGATGCCGTGGATAAAAACGACCGGTGGTTGATCCTCTATTGCCATGCTTTGCATGTAGAGACGCTGCAGGTCCGGCTTTTTGGAGGTAATGAAATAGTGGTTGCCCAGCAGGGCAATAACAGCACCGATTGCGATGTAGATCAGACGTTTCATTCTGCAGACCCGTACAATATTTTGATATACAGTAAGACTCACCAATCCCGCACAGGTTCAAGTGGGCATGCTTGCTATATACTTCGGCAAATGAAAATATTAGCGTATCATATTTACAATACAAATCATTGGTGCCGTACGCGGTTTATGCTGATTCGAACTATTCACTTCGCTAAATTCATTGTCAGCGCAGTTATTTTATCACTGTGCTGTCAGGCTTGCGCGCCGCAACAGGAAGCAATAGAACCCTTCGACATGGCCGCGCATTCCACCACCCTGACGGTCAATGGCCTGGAGTTCCCGGTCACCGTGTACGGAGAAGGCCCGGCCGTCGTGTTCCTGCACGGCTTCCCGGATTCCCGGGAAGTATGGCGCTACCAGGTACAGGCGGTGGCGGATGCCGGTTACAGGGTCATAGTCCCGGACCAGCGCGGGTTCGGCGGCGCCACCCGGCCGGATGGTGTTGAGCACTATGATATACAGGCGCTTGCAGCGGATATCATCGGCATCATGGACCAGTTGGGCATCACCCGGGCCAGGCTGGTCGGCCATGATTTCGGCGCCGGACTGGCGTGGTTCATGGCTGCACTTATACCGGAACGTTTCAGCCAACTGGTGGTCATGTCGGTCGGTTCTTCGGGCAATCCGGGCTGGGATACCGTAGAACAGCGGGAGGCGTCATGGTATTTCGATTTCTTCAATAAGACCGGGATAGCGGAAACGGCTCTCACGGCAAACGACTGGGACTTCTTCAAGCGGCTTACCCGCCACAGCGGCGACCAGGACCATTTCATGAGGGACTTGTCCCGGCCGGGCGCCCTGACCGCTGCCCTTAACTGGTATCGCGCCAATACCCGGGGCTGGGGCGGCCTGCACTCCGGTCTCAATTACCCCTTGATCGATATGCCGGTAATGGGGATCTGGAGCAGCGCAGATCCGTTTCTCAAGGAAAAGCAGATGCAGGAGTCCAGTATTAACGTAGCAGGTCCCTGGCGTTATGAACGCATTGAAGATGCGGGACACTGGTTTATGCTGGAAAAGCCCGCGGCCGTGAACAGGTTGCTGCTGGATTTCCTTACCAGTAACTGATTATGGCGCAACCCGGCACAGGGCATCCAACCAATGGTCAATTCTTCTGGGTTGCAGATAACGTCATAGCCAACGACTTCCCTGACGTTTCGAGCGCCCTGCGCCATCCGGACGGGTTGCTGGCCATCGGCGGCAATCTCGAACCGGGCACCCTGCTCAAAGCTTATCAACGCGGCATATTCCCCTGGTACAGCCAGGGGCAACCCATTCTCTGGTGGTCGCCCGACCCGCGTTGCGTACTGGACCCGGGCCAGGTGAAGATCAGCCGCAGCCTGGCAAAGACCCTGAAAAGGAATAAATTCAAGGTGACCTTCAACCGGGCATTTGCTGACGTCGTGCGGCACTGTGCGGCCCCGCGCGCCGGCGATACGGATACCTGGATAACTCCCGACATGGCCTCGGCCTATATCAGGCTGCACAAGCTCGGACATGGCATTTCAACCGAATGCTGGCACGACGGGGTCCTTGCGGGCGGTCTCTACGGCGTGGCCGTCGGCAGGGTATTTTTCGGCGAATCCATGTTCAGTCTCGTGCCGGATGCCTCCAAAGTAGCGCTGGTAAACCTTGCGGAAATGCTCAACAGGCGGCAATTTCGCATCATCGACTGCCAGGTCCAGTCCAGGCACCTGCAGAGTCTGGGCGCCGGCTTGATGCCGCGGGAAGTATTCATCAACATCCTGAAACATTACTGTTCATGAGCTATGGTACAAGAGGCGTTTATCAGGCATAATTCATTTTTTTCAACAGCGAGGAACCATGCCGAAAGAAGATCAAATTGAAATGGAAGGGACGATAATTGAAACCCTGCCGAACACCATGTTCAGGGTGGAGCTCGACAGCGGCCATATCATCACCGCCCATATTTCCGGGAAAATGCGCAAAAACTATATACGGATCCTCACAGGAGACCGGGTCACCGTTGAAATGACCCCATATGACCTGTCAAAAGGCAGGATCACCTACCGCAACAGGTAGTTTCAATTGAGAATTACGAATTAGGAATTACGAATTACGAATTGGTGCCGGGAAAATTTCATTCCTAATTCGTAATTCCTAATTCGTAATTCCCAACTTATACACCTTCTCAGCCAATTCCAGGTCCTCCGGCGTATTGATCTCCAGTCCGGTTTCCGCCACTGCCCGTTCCATGTAGATCGGGAAACCATGATACAGCGCCCTTAACTGCTCCAGCCGTTCTTTCTGCTCCAGTTCGCAGACGGGCAGGTTCGTATAGGTTTTCAGGAAGTCGCAGGTATACGCATAAATCCCTATATGCCTGCAACCCAAATTGCCATCTGCGGCGGCGGACGCTTGCCAGGGAATCGGCGCGCGGCTGAATAGCAGGGCATGGCCCCGGCGGTCTGCCACCACTTTTACACAGTTGGGATTATCAAGTTCATGCGCCGATCTAACCGGCGCGTAAAGACTTGCCATGGCAGCGTCTTCCTGCTCCATCAGGTTTGCTGCAACCTGGTCGATCAAGGCCGGGGGCAGCCCCAGTTCATCCCCCTGGACGTTGACAACGATAGTGTCGCCGGGTAACTGCAGGCGGGTTACGACCTCGGCAATGCGGTCCGTTCCCGATTGGTGTGACGGCGAAGTCATGACGACCCTTGCTCCAAAACGCCGCGCGGCTGCCTCAATCCTTTCATCGTCGGTGGCAATGATAATCTCTGCTGCAGCGCTTTTTACGGCCACCAGGTATACATGCTGCAGCAACGGGTATGCGCCGATTTTAATCAGCGCTTTCCCCGGCAGGCGTTTTGCGGCGTACCTGGCAGGGATAATCACGAAAAAATCCCGTTTCACTTTCTGTAGTGTTCCACTTCTTCCGGGGTCAGGGTACGGGCGTCGGTTTCCAGCATAATGGGAATGTCGTCACGGATTGGATAGGCCAGGCGTGCAGCGACCGAAACCAGTTCCTGTTTTGAATTGTCATATATCAACGGTCCCTTGGTCACCGGGCACACCAGGATATCAAGCAGGTTCTTGTCCATGTTTCACTTTCTCCAGCAACAATAGTATTTCACGTTCAAAATCTTCGGGCATTTTCACGTCTACCGGTACGTACCAGGTATTCTCAAGCTCGAAACGGCGGCACTTGACTGCATCTTTTTCAGTCATAAGTACAGCTGCAGAGTCGCCGAATTCAAGATCGGACCTCCTGAAACCATAATGATCGGGAAACGCGTGTTCTTCAATATTAATCCCTTTTTGCCGCAACATGGAGAAAAACCGCCCGGGGTTACCGATCGCTGCGACGGCGTGCACGGCCTGTCCCCTGAAACCGGCCAGTTCCCTGTCCTGTTTACCGTCCAGGGACCTGACCGGCAGGGATGCATACTCCATGAGAAATTCGCCCGCGGCCGCGTTGCCGTTGGCCACGACCAGGTCCACCGTGTGCAGCCGCTCAACCGGTTCGCGCAACGGTCCGGCAGGCACACAGCGGCGATTGCCGAAACGGCGCACACCGTCGATTACGACAATCTCGATATCCCTGGCCAGCGAGGTATGCTGCAAGCCGTCATCGCTCAACAGGATATCGCAATCCGCCTGTTGCAGCAGTTCCGTTGCCGCTCTGGCCCGGTCCGGTGAGACGGCAACCGGGCACCCGGTCCGTTGCGCAAGCAGCACCGGTTCATCACCCACCAGGTCCGGGTCGCTGTCAGGCCCGACCCGCCGCACCTGTTGCTGCGGCGCGCCCCCATAGCCCCTGCTGATGATGCCGGGTCTGTACGCCCGGGATTGCAGGTAGCGGGCCAGCCACATGACGAGCGGGGTTTTTCCGGTTCCGCCGACCGTCAGGTTTCCTACGACAATGACCGGCGCGGCAAGCCGGCATACAGGCAGTATGCCGGCCGCGTACATGAACCTGCGGCAGGCAAGTCCCAGGCGGTATAACCAGCTGAGAGGCGACAGTAGCGGGGCTAGCGGATGGCGGCCGTACCAGATAGCTTCTATACGGAACTGGAGCGTGCCTGGTTGACTTTCCATTCTATCCGGCAGGCAGGCTACTCTTCAGTATCTTCATCCGGAATGCGCGTTGCAAAAGTGACATTGACCAGCCCGGACCGGCGTGCGGCATCCATCACCTTGATCACCATCTGGTGGCTGACCTGCGCATCGGCGCGGATAATAACCGGCAGGTCGGTCGCCCCCCGGACCTGTTCCTTCAACGCCGTGTGAATGGTCGATACCCTGTTGTTCAGCAATGGGCTATCGTCGATATAGATCTGTCCCTGGGCATCGATCCTGACCAGGATGAAATCAGGCTTTGCCTCGGCCTGTTCTTCAGAGGCTTCCGGCAAGGTAATCCTGATCTCCGATTCACGCTCGAAAGTAGTGGAAACCATAAAGAAGATCAACAGCAGGAACACCACGTCGATAAGCGGCGTGATGTTGATTTCCGTTTCGCTCTGCCGTTGTGAACGAAAATTCATTCCCTCTCCCCGTGCAACACCTCGACCAGCTTCAATGCTTCCTGTTCCATGGTTACCACCAGTTCATCCACCCGCCCGCGGAAATAGCGGTAGAACATCAACGACGGTATGGCTACGGTCAGGCCGACGGCCGTGGTAATCAGCGCCTCGGATATGCCCTCGGCCAGCACACCCGGGTCACCGACCCCCTGGGCCGTTATGACGGCAAACACCTTGATCATCCCGACAACCGTACCCAGCAACCCCAACAGGGGCGATATGGAGGCAATAGTCCCCAGCGTATTCAGGAACCGCTCCAGGTCATGAGCTACATGGCGCCCTACTTCCTCTATGCTTTCCTTCATTACCACCCGGTCATGATCCCGGTTGACCAGGCCGGCCGCAAGAATTCTCCCCAGTGGTGAATCTCTTCTTAAATCCTCGATATGATGTAGGTCCAGGGTCCCGGTTTTATTCCACTCCCACACCTTTTTGACCAGGTTCACAGAAAGGATGCGTTTTGTCTGTAACGACCAGAACCGTTCGGCGATAATCGCCAGTGAAATGATAGAGCACAACAGCAACGGCCATATCAGAACACCACCGGCTTTAACTAATTCAAGCACCTGATACTCCTGTTTATCCGAAGGGTATTAGTACCCTTTCCAGTTAATATTGACATGTTCAGCGGGTCGGGAAGCGGTTGAGCGCAAGGCGCGCCGCGCCGGGAATGGCGCGTCCTTGCCAAGCGGCGTAACGCCGCGGGCGACCGCTTCCCGGCCCGCCCGCAGGGAGCGACACAGCAACGCCAATACGGCGTTGCAGCCCTTGACAAGGGCGCGCCATTCTCTGCGGGCTGCGCCTTGTCTTGGCGTTGCTGTGTCGCTCTGAACATGTCAATATTAACTGGAAAGGGTACTAGTATAATTGAAACCTCATTATCCGAACAATTCAGTTTTATGCCCCGAAACTACCCGATCCTGTCAAGGAAGAAAAATCAATCATCAAAGTCAACTGAAATGGTAGTAACATACAAAATTCAAAGGTAATTCCGAAAAGAGGAAAACATGCGTTTCATCGTCACTGCATTGTTGTTGCTGGCAACGTCCGTGCCGTATGCACAGCCTGACGGGCAAATCACCCTGGTTCATGCGGGTACGTTGCTGGCGGTGCCCGGAGAAGCAGTATCAGAGGAACAGACCATTGTTATCAGGGGTAACCGGATCGAACGGGTCGCTGCAGGCTTTCTTGAGCCGGCGCAATTCGATGGCCAGGCCACGACCATTGATCTGTCGGACAAGTTCGTTCTGCCCGGCCTGATGGACATGCATGTGCACCTGCTATTTGAGTTGAACCGCGACACCAGAACGGAAGCGCTGACGATGACAACATCGATGGAAGCATTGCGCGGCGCCCGGTTTGCGCGCCTGACCCTTGCAGCAGGCTTCACGACCGTTCGTGATCTTGGCGGACACCCCGAAGCCATCTACGCGTTACGAAAAGCCGTACAGGAAGGCTGGGTGCCGGGGCCGAGGATCATTGCCGCCGGGAGCGCCATCGCAGCAACCGGTGGGCACGGGGATGTAGACGGATACAAGAGCGAGTTACTGGACCTGTGGACACCGGAGACCATCTGCGACGGACCATTCGATTGCCGGAGGGCGACCCGTTACGCCGTAAAACACGGCGCTGACTGGATCAAGATCACTGCCACGGGCGGCGTGCTTTCGGATACCCCGACCGGCACTGATCAACAGATGACCGATGATGAACTGCGCGAAATTGTGGATACGGCCCACGGGCTCGGCGTAAAAGTCGCAGCGCATGCCCACGGGACGGACGGCATCAACGCGGCGCTGCGTGCAGGTGTGGACAGTATCGACCATGGCTCATTCTTGAGTGACGAGTCGGTGAGGCTGTTCAAGGAGAACGGCGCGTATCTCGTGCCGACTTTACTGCCTGGTTACAAGGTGCCGGCACAAATGGAGGGCAACCCGTTTTTCACCGATGCTATCAAGAAAAAAGCGATTGCCGCAGGAACGGCGGCCAGGGGAAATTTCACCAGGGCGGTCCGGGGTGGCGTCAAAATCGCCTTCGGTACGGATTCGGCAGTCACCGAACATGGAAAAAACGCCGAAGAGTTTGCTTACATGGTGGAAAACGGCATGACGCCGATGCAGGCAATTCGTTCAGCAACCGTAGGCGCTGCCGATCTGATTGGCAAGACTGAATCGCTCGGCACCATCGAGGCCGGCAAGTTGGCGGACATCATCGCAGTCGACGCCAGTCCGCTGGACGATATCTCGGTGCTGGAAGCCGTAACCGTGGTGATCAAGGACGGCGTGCTGGAGTACCGCAGGTAGCCGGATCACTGTGCAGCATGCCAGAACCGGCGGTGTCTTTCCCTGTGCGCCGTCACCTGCAATCCGGCGCCTGTCGTTTTAATATGGATCGCACCACTCTCAGCCGTGCTTAACAGCCTGGCGCCGTGCTCCCGGTAGCGGGAAACTACATCCCGGTCGGGTAATCCGAATCGATTCCGGTAACCCACCGGAAAAACTGCAATATCCGGGGACACGGCCTCGATAAAATCCCGGGTCGAAGAGGTCTTGCTGCCGTGGTGGGGGACCACGAGCACGTCGGCCCGCAACCGCTCTCCATGGCGCTGCAGCAGGCTTCGTTCAGCTCTCTCCTCGATGTCACCGGTCAACAGCATGACCAGGCCCCGCGCCTCCACCCGTACCACGCAGGAACGGTCATTGGCGGATAACTGTTGCGTACTGCCGGGGTGCAGGACCTGGAAATGGACGCCATCCCAGGACCAGGCTTGACCGTCGAGGCAATCCCCGGCCTGCAGCAGCGGGATCTCCCCGGGTACACTGCTGATAACCCGGGATACGGGCAGCTCGCCAACAAGACCTTGCAGCCCGCCGATATGATCAGTGTCGCCATGACTTTGCACCAGCATATCCAGCGTTCCAATGCCTTTGTCACGCAGAAACGGCACTATGACCGCCGCGCCTGTATTAAAACCGGAAGCATAGGCGGGTCCCGCATCGTAAAGCAGGCTATGCCGTTGCGTGCGTACGACTACGGCAAGCCCCTGCCCGACATCCAGCACGGTCATATCTGCTTCACCGGATGACAGTGCGGTTTTAGCGGGGAAGAACAAGGGGACCAGCCAGATCAGACCCAGCCACCTCGACGTAATCCCCCGGGGCAGCAGCAGGATCAGCACACCTGCACTGATAACGGCCATGCTTAACAGTCCGGGCCGGCTGACCGGGAGCAACTGGAATTCCCATGCCGTAAACAGGTTCATTACCCACCAGAACGCGTGCATGGACGCCAGGGCAAGCTCCAGCAGCAAATCCACCCCGACGAGCAGGAGCGCGCAGCCGGAGAGTACCAGTGGTATGACGACCAGGCTGACCCACGGCACCGCAAACATGTTCGCAAACAGGCTGAATACCGGGATTTCCTGGTAATACAGGGCCAGAACAGGCACCAGGCCCATAGTGGCGATGTACTGGACCCTGCCCCATTCCCATAACCGGCGGCGCTGCAGGTGAGCCCGGTAGCCGACCCCGTAAAGTATTACCGCCACGGCGCTGAAGGACAGCCAGAAACTGGCCGACAGCGGAGCAAACGGATCTATGGCCAGAACCGCGAACAGCGCGGCTCCAAGCACGTCACTCGAAACGGCCGTGCGGTAATACAGCTTCATACCGAAATACACGCACAACATGATCAGCGCGCGTTGCGCAGGCAGTGCAAATCCGGCGAGCAGCGCATACGCCAGCGCACCAAGCATGGCGACTGCCGCGGCCAGCCTGACACCGGAAACATGGCCCGGCAGTACGGGGACGAACAGGCACAGGGGGCCCCAGGCCCGCAGCACGAGCAGGTAGACGATACCGGCGACCAGGCCGATATGCAGGCCGGAAATGGCAATCAGGTGATTGGTGCCGGTTGCCGTCAGCACCTGCCAGTGCGCATCGCTGAGACCACTCCTGTCGCCGACGGCCAGCGCCGGAATAAACCCGGCCAGGGTATCGGGCGGCAGTGCCTCCCTGATTTTATTTCTTATTTCAAAGCGGAGCAGATCGGGATTCAGCCTTGAGGCCTTTTGCAGCCTGGTATTTTTTTCGTCATCAATGACATATCCCGTAGCCCGCAGCCGGTTTTGAAACAGCCACGACTCGTAATCGAAACCGCCGGGGTTCATGTAGCCGTGCGGCCGCTTCAGCCTGATCGTCAGCCTCCACCTCTCCCCGGGCTGCAACGGTTGACGGCCTTCGTACCAGCTCAGCCTTACCCTGCCGGGATTTGATTCGACCGTGTGACCGTATTGACTGAGTTCGTCAATACGGAAATTGAAGCGGATGGAGCGGTCCCGCGTCTCCGGTAACGATACAACCACCCCTTCGGCGTAAAGCGACTTGCCTTCCTCCCCGGGCAGCAACTCATGCTGCAGCACCAGGTGGGCGTTCAAAAGTGTCCAGAGAAAGCCGCAGATGACGTAACCGGAGAACCTGAATCCGGGAAACTTCCAGATCAGCCAGGTAACCGGAAGCAACCCGGATGCGAACCAGATATGCGGCAATGCGGGCAGGCGGGTACAGAGAACCGCGCCCGACAGGAATAACAATCCCTTGAACAACATGAAAAATCCCTCTTTTCTTCCTAATTCCTAATTCCTAATTCCTAATTCCTAATTCTTAATTCCTAATTCCTGCTTTCACCCGGCATGCAATCTCCCGTCACTTAATTCATACACCCGGTCCAGGCCCTCCAGCAGGCGGCTGTTGTGCGTGGCCATGACCAGGCTGACGCCGTGCATCTTGTTCAGATCCAGCATGACCTTGAAAACCCGGGCCGCGGTGTGCTCATCCAGGTTGCCGGTGGGTTCATCCGCCAGGATACAGCGCGGCCGCGCCACCAGCGCCCGGGCGATGGCGGCGCGCTGCCTCTCACCACCCGATAACTCGCCCGGCTTGTGTTGCAGGCGCTGCTTTAACCCCACCTGCGCCAGCATATCCTCTGCGGCGTCCCTGGCCGCCTGCGGGGCTTCACCTCTTACCAGCAACGGCAGGGCCACGTTTTCCAGGGCGGTGAATTCCTGCAGCAAATGATGAAACTGGTAGACAAATCCCAGTTTCCGGTTACGCCAGCGCCCGATTTCCGCCTCCGACAGTCCCGCCAGCGGGACGCCATCGACCGTCACTTCGCCGCCGCTGGGTTCGTCCAGTCCGCCCAGCAGGTGCAGCAGGGTGCTCTTGCCCGAACCGGACGAGCCGATAATCCCGATGCAACTGCCGGCGCGCACCTCCAGGTCAACACCTTTTAACACCTCGACATGGAGGTCTCCCTGGCTGAAGGTCTTATGCAACCCGGTGCAGGTCAATGTAACCGGGTTACTCATAGCGCAGCGCCTCCGCGGGCCGGGTCTGCGCCGCCCGCCAGGCCGGGTACAAGGTCGCCAGGACGGCAAACAGGAACGCCGCGGCTGCCGTGATGGCTATATCCATCCAGTGCAGGTCGGACGGCACGCGGCTGATGAAATACACATCGGGAGATAAAAACTTCACCTGCAGGAAATGCTCTATCCCGGCTGCGATGCTGTCTATATTACCGGCAAGAGCGACTCCGCCGGCCACGCCCAGCAGGATCCCGGCCACACCCAGGGTCGCCCCCTGGATGACAAAAATCTTCATGATGCCTTTCGGCGTCACCCCCAGGGTGCGCAAGACCGCGATATCACCCTGCTTGTCCGTTACCATCATCATCAGGGTCGAAATGATATTGAAGGTGGCCACGGCGATGATCAGGACGAGTATGACGAACATCATTTTCTTGGTCATTTGTATGGAGTGAAAATAATTCACGTGCCGCTGTGTCCAGTCGATCACACCGTAGCGCCCCGGCACATCCCGGAACGCCTCCCGGCTGATCCGGGGCGCCTGCATGACGTCACTGGTTTTCAGGCGCAGACCGTCAGGATTGCTCGCGCGAAAAAACCGGGCTGCATCGTCCATGTGTACGAACACCATGACACTGTCAAACTCGTACATATCGGTATCATAGACCCCGGCGACGGTAAAGCGCTTGGTCCTGGGCATAATCCCCGCGGGCGTAACCATGGCGGACGGTGAGATGAGCGTGACCCGGTCTCCCAGGTCCGCCTGCAAAATATCTACCAGGTCCGTGCCGAGGATAACGCGGAACTCCCCCGGGGCCAGTGCGCCCAGTTCTCCGGCGATCATTTTTTCCGGGATAAAAGATACCCCCGGCTCTGCTTCCGGCAGGATGCCCCGCACCAGCACACCCTTGACCTGCCGGTCGAAGGTCACCATGCCTTCAGATTCCACGAAGGGGGCGGCGCCGACTATACCCGGGTGCAGTTGCGCCCGGTCCGCAACACTCCTCCAGTCCTCCAGCGAGTCGCCGTAACCGAAAACCGTTGCTTCGGCTTCCATGCCGATCAGGTGTTCGGTCAGGACCCTCTCAAATCCGCTGACTACCGATAACACCGTGGTCAACACGATGACACCCAGGGCAATGCTCAAAACCGAGACGAGTGAAATGAATGAAATAAACCGGTTGCGCCGCCTGGACATCACGTAGCGCAAGCCGATAAAAACCTGGTAAGAACTGAACAGCTTATTCATAACGCAGCGCCGTTGCAGGTTGTACCTGCGCCGCCCGCCAGGCCGGGTAGACCGTCCCGGCCACGGCAAACAGGAATGCCAGTGACCCGGTCACGGCCACGTCCCGCCAACGCAGGTCGGAGGGCAGTTCGCTGATGTAATACACATCCGGCGAGAACAGGTTCACGTTCAGGAGTCCTTCTACCGACCTGGTGATGGCGTCTATGTTCTCAGCCAGCCAGACCCCTCCCAGCACACCTAGGATAATGCCCGCCAGGCCGATCACCGTACCCTGGATTACAAAAATTTTCATGATGCTGCGCGCATCGGCGCCCAGGGTGCGCAACACGGCGATATCCGCCTGTTTATCCGTCACCACCATCATCAGGGTAGCGATGACGTTAAACGCCGCTACCGCAATTATCAAGGCCAGGATAACGGTCATAACCCGCTTTTCCGTCTTCAATGCCCGGAAAAAAGTGGCATGCCTGCGGGTCCAGTCAATGACGTCGTAATCCCCCGGTACGTCCCGCATTGCCTCCCTGCTGATGCGCGGCGCCTGCATGACATCGCTGGTCTTCAGCCTCAGGCCCGAAGGTCCGGGCCGGTCAAACAGCAGCAAGGCGTCGTCCAGGTGGACCAGGGCCAGACCGCTGTCGAACTCGTGCATGCCCGCGGTAAATATGCCGGTGATGGTAAACCGTTTCAGACGCGGCAGGATACCGGCGGATGCCTGCGCGGCCTGGGGCGCAACCAGCGTAACCGTATCACCCGGCTGGACCCGCAGCCGCGCGGCCGCTTCGGCTCCGATAATCATGCCGAATTCGCCAGGCCGCAGTCCGGTAAAATCCCCCGATACCATCTTGTCCGCTACCAGGGACACCGTTTTCTCCGCCCCGGGCACGATGCCGCGCAATACCGTTCCATGCACCTTGTTTTCATGGACCAGCATCCCTTCCGCGCGGAAATAAGGCGCTATCCCGACGATACCCGGCTGCCGTTCCAGGATCGCGGCCGTTGCCCGCCAATCGGTGATACCCTCACCGTCCTGCACCACTGTCGCGTGGGAGGCCATCGCCAGGATGCGGCCGGTTAACTCCTTCTGGAAGCCGTTCATCACCGAAAGGACGGTGATCAAAGCCAATACCCCGATGGCAATACCCAGGATCGATACCAGGGATATGAATGAAATGAAATGGTTACGGCGCTTCGCCCTGACGTAACGCAGGCCGATAAACGCTTCAAACGGGTTGTACATCGGGCCAGTATACAACCGATCGCCTCTCTGACGAACCAATCGTCATTCCGGCGCAAGCCGGGCTCCGGCGCCATACCGGTAAATCATCCAGCCTGGAATCAAAAGTATGAGTCTGTCCTGAGTGCGAATATAATGAAACAGACATGAAAATCCTGGCACTTGATACCGCGACCGAGGCCTGTTCCGCGGCACTCCTCGATGACGACAGCATCTATGAGCGGCACGAAATCGCGCCGCGCCGGCATGCGGAGTTGATCCTGCCGATGGTGGACGGCGTCCTTGCGCAAGCCGGACTGGGCCTGCAGGATCTCGATGCCATCGCCTTTGGCCGGGGACCCGGCGCCTTCACCGGCGTACGCATCGCCGCCGGGGTGACCCAGGGCCTGGCGCTGGGCGCCGGTTTGCCGGTGATACCGCTGTCATCGCTGGCGACGCTGGCGCAAGGCGCCGCCGGCCGGTCCGCTGTCCTGTTGCCGGCAATCGACGCGAGAATGGGGGAAATTTACTGGGCTGCCTATGAAAAAGTGCAGGACAACCTGGTGCGACCGGTGGCTGAAGAGCAGGTAACGTCACCCGAGGCGGTCCAGGTCCCGGTTGACAAACACGTATTCGGGGTCGGAAGTGGTTGGGGTACCTACCGCCTGCGTCTCGAGGGCGTGCTCAACGGGCAGATTACCGGCATGGACCCGGAGCGCTACCCGCTGGCCAGGGACATGCTGCCGCTGGCGGTGAGAGAATACAACGCCGGGCGCTGTGTCGGCGCAGACCAGGCAGTACCTGTTTACCTGAGAGATAACGTCGTAAAACAGGGTTAAGGATCGTCATTCCGGCGTAAGCCGGAATCCGGTAAATTTGACAGCCGCCGAAGGCGGCACCTTAACCGGTCAAAGTTCCTTGATAAACTCCTGGTAGGCGTCTTCGTCCATGAACTGGTCCAGTTCATCCACGTCATCGGGAGCCACTCTGAAAAACCAGCCGCTGTCGACCGGGTCTATATTGACCGCCTCCGGCTTGTCTTCCAGAGCATTATTTACCGCCAGAACCTCGCCGCCGATAGCCGCTTTTATCTCCCCCGCGGCCTTGACAGACTCGATGACTGCCGCCTCGCTGCCCGAAGTCAGTAATTCTCCTACATTGGGCAACTCGATATAGACGATATCACCAAGCTGATCCTGGGCATAATCGGTTATACCGATGGTGACCGTTCCGTCATCTTCCAGGCGCAACCACTCATGGTCTTCGGTAAATTTAAGGCTGCTCATCTGCAAAAAATCTCCTCATTTCCAGTATCTGTTATTTTGACGCATAACACTGCAGGAACGCAATGGTAACAATTTTTGAACTTCGGACAAATCCCATTGTTTACACCCAATGAACACGGGTTTGGATATCGCCATCCTCAACCAGTGTCAGGGTCCGGTATGCCGGCGGTTTGCCGTCGACCGAGGCTTCGTCCGCCTGCGGGCGAAACTGTATGCAGGTTGACGGGGAGCCGAGCAACAGCACCCCATTCCTGGTAGTCGTGAACTCCTGGTGGATATGCCCCCA
The DNA here is from genome assembly GCA_965207165.1 of Gammaproteobacteria bacterium. Taxonomy (GTDB): domain Bacteria; phylum Pseudomonadota; class Gammaproteobacteria; order Eutrophobiales; family Eutrophobiaceae; genus JAAXHV01. The sequence goes on from OZ242265.1 coordinate 1,946,194, forward strand.
GATGATCCCCCTTACATTAGTATACCGGTCCAAAACCTGAAACAACGCCTCACCGTTTTCCAGCGCCATCCTGTCCATCCAGGGACTGTGGATGTTCACAGGCTGGTGGTGCAGGCAGATTAACACATGCCTGCCGGTAGAACGTTCCAGGGCTTCAGCAAGGCCCTCAAGTTCTGTTACGGATAAACAACCTCCCTCTTTACCGGGTTCGTGGGTATCCAGCAGAATTATCGACCAGTTCCCGCAAGTGATAAAGTTGGCTGTACTGACGTTGCCGGTATTCAGCAATCGCTGCATGAGTGCCGGATCGTCATGATTACCGGGCAGGCAATAAACCGGCAGCTCAATACGACGCAACAACCCCGCCAGTTTGTTGTACGTGTCCTCGGTGGGAGTCTGGGCCAGGTCTCCCGTCAGCAACACCAGGTCCGGGTGTTCCTCACGCTTGACGGCAGCAATTACGCCCACCAGGGTTCCGGTCGTGTCAACCCCGGCCAACGTGTCATTCTCAACCGACGAGATGTGCGTATCCGTCATTTGCACCAGTTTGATTTTCCCTGGATACTGACGCTGAATTTCAATATGCTGTAGCATAATTCCTATTAAATTACCGAGCACAAAGAATGTCCAGACATTCCATCAATTTAACCGACCAGGTGTATGAATATTATCACTCCATAACGTTACGGGAGGATGACGTCATGCAGCGCTGCCGCGCGGAAACCGCCCGGCATAAATGGGCCGGCATGCAGATATCTCCGGAACTTGGCCAGTTGATGGGACTCCTGGTGAAGATGCTGAATGCAAGGAAGATCATCGAGTTGGGCGTTTATACCGGGTACAGCAGCCTGAGCATGGCCAGGGCAATGCCCGTTGGCGGGAAACTCATCGCCTGTGACGTAAAAGAAGAATATACCAACAAGGCAAAAGAATACTGGGAGGCGGCAGGTGTTGCGGATAAAATCGAATTGCGCCTTGCCCCTGCCCTGGACACTCTGAATGATCTATTGAACGCCGGCGAGTCGGACAGCTTTGATTTTATCTTTGTCGACGCGATAAAAGAGGAATACTCCGCCTATTACCCGCTGAATTACCGCCTGTTGCGCAGCGGCGGGCTGATGGTTATAGATAACGTGCTGTGGGGAGGCGACGTGGCCGACCCGGACAACCAGACCGCTGAAACCAATGCCATCCGCGCGTTCAACAGGATGGTGCATGAAGACGACAGGGTAGATATGTGCATGCTGCCTGTCGGCGACGGCATAACCCTGATCAGGAAGCACTGATCCATGCAACAGAATGACACGGTTGAATCCCTGTTGAATGGCGCCGGTCCCGTACGCGACCTGGCGCTATCCGGCTGGGTCAGGACGAAGCGGGAGGCCAGGGACTTTTCCTTCATCGAACTGAATGACGGCTCCTGCCTGGCGAACATCCAGGTCATCGCCGACGCGGAGTTGCAAGATTACGCCACGCTCAGGCACGTCACCACGGGTGCAGCTATCAGGGTGCAGGGGGATTTGATCGAATCCCCCGGCAAGGGCCAGAAATGGGAGATCCGGGCGTCTGCCATTGAGGTACTCGGCTCAGCGCCGGAAGACTATCCCCTGCAAAAGAAACGCCATTCCGACGAGTTCCTGCGTACGATTGCCCACCTGCGTCCGCGCACCAACAAGTACGGCGCCATGTTCCGCATCCGTTCCATGCTGGCACAGGCGGTTCACGGTTTCTTCCGGGAACGCGGCTTCAACTGGATCCATACGCCCATCATCACCGGGGCCGATTGCGAGGGCGCGGGGGAATTGTTCCGGGTGACGACCCTGGACCTGCAGGAAGTGCCGAAGCACAACGGCGCGGTGGATTTCGCCGAAGACTTCTTCGGTAAGGAGGCGAACCTGACGGTTTCGGGACAACTGGAGGTGGAGGCTTACTGCCTCAGCCTGGGACGCGTGTATACCTTCGGCCCGACGTTCCGGGCGGAGAACTCCAATACCTCCCGTCATATCGCCGAATTCTGGATGATAGAACCGGAGATGGCCTTCGCCGATCTGAACGACAACATGGACCTGGGAGAGGAGTTGATCCGCTACCTGGTGAACTTCGTACGGGAGGAGTGCAGTACCGACCTCGACCTGTTCTGCCGCTTTGTCGATAAATCCCTGCCCGCCACCCTGGACAATATCGCGGACAATGATTTTATCCGTATTCCCTACACTGAAGCCGTCGAAATACTGCAGAAATCGGGACGAAACTTCGAGTTCACACCTGGGTGGGGCAAGGACCTGCAGTCCGAACACGAGCGCTTCCTGACCGAGCAGCATTTCGGGCAGCCGGTGATAGTGTTTGATTACCCGAAAGACATCAAGGCATTCTACATGCGCCAGAATGAAGACGGCAGGACCGTCGCGGCCATGGACGTGCTGGTGCCCTCCATCGGTGAGATCATCGGCGGCAGCCAGCGTGAAGAACGTTACGACCACCTGTACCGGCGCATCAAAGAGTTGGGGTTCAACCCGGAGGATTACTGGTGGTACCTGGACATGCGCAAATACGGGACTGCGCCCCACTGCGGTTTCGGCCTGGGGTTTGAACGGTTGCTCATGCTGCTGACCGGCGCAAGCAATATACGGGACGTGATCCCATTTCCGCGCACCCCGAACCACCTTGAGTTTTAAGGAGTAGTAATATGAAGAAATCTCACTTGGTTAGTTTCGTCCTGACATTAGCATTTGGTCCGCTTGGATTGTTCTACTCCAGCGCTCCAGCAGCGCTGGGGTTTCTATTGGCCAGTATAATTTTTGGCGTAATCACCATCGGCATGGCGTTGGTTGTCATCTGGCCAATCTCGATCATTACCGGCTTCCTCACAGTTCACAGGTACAATAAAAATGTTGTGCTGGAAGAACGGCGCCACAAGGAACTCCTGGAAGCGGCAAAAGGGACAGAGGAAGAGAGTTAAGAATCAGCCTGGGTAAACAGTTCCTGTCTGCTTGACAAAAGAAACATTATAGCCAGGACGTCTGGTACCGGGCACAGAGATAATACCTATGCGATTTTTTCAGCTATTGGCGCGTCCGTTTGTAATATTCGTAGAACGCTACTACCCCGACCCCTTCGTGTTCGTGGTCCTGCTCTCCGTACTCACTTTCCTGTTGTCCATGGTGCTGGCCGATGCAACACCGGCCGGCGCCCTGGCTGCCTGGGGTGACGGACTGCCGAGCCTGCTGGCTTTCACCGCCCAGATCTGCATCACCCTGCTGACAGCCCATGCCCTGGCCCATACCGACCGGGTGCAGGTCCTGTTAAAGCGCATCGGCAACATCCCGGACAGCGCCGCCGGCGCCTACGCCCTGGTCGCGTTCAGCGCCGGCATCGGTTCGCTGATTGCCTGGTCCCTGGGGCTGATTGCCGGCGCTACCGTGGCGCGGGAGGTCGCCAGGCAGGCAGTGGCAAGGGGCATTCGGATACATTACCCGCTACTGGTCGCGTCCGCGTACGCCGGCTTTGTCATCTGGCACATGGGATACTCCTCTTCAGCCGGCCTGTTTGTGGCCACACCGGGACATTTGCTGGAATCTGAAATCGGCATTATCCCCATTACCGAGACCGTATTTACCCTGCATAATGGTTTGCTGGCGTTCATCACCCTGGCGATCATCGCAGTTGTCTGTCCGTTGATGCGGCCTAAGGAGCAGGACATCATCGAGATCCACCCGGTGCTGCTCGAGGACCATGTCGAAGAACCGGACAGCACGCCAGGGCACGGGACATTCGCCCAGTACCTCGACAACATGCGCGGCCTCTCGCTGGTACTCGGAATCGCCCTGTTTGCCTATATCGGCTACAGTTTCTACGCCAAGGGGTTTCACCTCAACCTGAACCTGGTGAACTGGTCGTTCCTCGGCGCGGGCCTGCTGCTGGCCCGCTCACCATCCCATTACGTCAAGCTGATAAATAATGCGAGCTCGACCATAGGACCGGTCCTCATACAATACCCTTTTTATGCCGGCATCCTGGGCATGATGCAGGGCACCGGCCTGGCCGGTATCATTTCCGACTGGTTTACCTCTATAGCGACCCCGGACACGCTCAGCTTCTTCGCCTTCCTCTGCGCCGGACTGGTCAACATGTTCATCCCTTCGGGTGGCGGCCAGTGGGCGGTGCAGGGCCCGATATTCATCGAAGCGGGACAGAACCTGGGGGTGGACCCGTCAATCATCGTGCTGGCCATTTCCTACGGCGACCAGTGGACCAACATGATCCAGCCGTTCTGGACCATCCCCCTGCTGGCGATTGCAGGACTGCACATGCGCCAGATCATGGGCTACACCTTCGTGATCTTCCTGCTGACGCTGTTCCTGTTCGGCGGGGGGTTGTTGCTGTGGGGGGCGGGGTGATAAGTAAATGTGACAGATTTATTTTTCCGGGACTCATGTCATTCCTGCGTACGCAGGAATCCATTAGCTAAATCCCGAATAGATTTAAAGCTGTCAGAAGGAAAATGGATCAATGAGTTCAACCAGGCAATGTTCAAAGTCCTTTACGTTACGGGTAGCAAGTGAGAAACCGTGAGTGCGGGCAATTGCTGCGATTTGGCCGTCAAAATCGCTCAATGGCCGGCCAATTTTCTTTCGGTAAGCCCTTAATTCCCCATAGACCCTGGCAGCGGATTCATCGAAACTCAATATCCGGGATGCAAATGCCTTTACTATGAACTGTTCGAATCGATCTTCGAGCAGCCGTCGCCGTTTTCCTTCCGGCATTGCCTGTAATCCATAACAAACCTCCGCTATGGAAATTGATGTTATATAAAGTGATATGGGGTCCTGGGTATTCAACCATTCCACCACAGTCTCGGATGGGGGCGGGGTCATGAACTCCGCAAGAACATTGGTATCCAGGATTATCACTCAGGAAATTCCATTGGATCGGTTATTTCCCGCTCCGGCAACTCAAGTTCCGGCCCACCGTAAGCAGGCGCAAAAAGGCGGACAGCCAGGTCACCAAGTCTTTCCGGTGTTGACACCGCACGTTTGATAATTTGCCGGACTTCCTCTTCCATAGAGACACCATGCTGAGCGGCGCGGACTCGTAACCTTGTCAATGTATCATCATCAAGTTTTCGAACGCTTAAACTGGCCATATTTCACTCCTGATGCAAATCAGACATATTGCAGGCAATGCTAGCATATGATAGCAATACCGTCAAAACACTTCTGTAATTCCGGACTTCAAGTACATATTTACATGAAAATTACCTATTAACCTTGAAAATCCGTACTTGAGTTCCGGATTTTCAAGGTAATTCCAGCGGTGGGATGATTACAAAAAAGGGACAGACCTCTGCTTCCGCAGAGCCTGCCCCTGCGGAAGCAGGGGGGCAGGCTCCGGGTTTCAAAACGTAAACGTCACCTCGCCCCCGATCACCCGGCCCTTGGCCAGGGGCGCGTAGGCGCCGCCCAGGGGGATGGGTCCCAGCCTTGACGGGAGTTGGGCATCGCCGCCGTGCTTGACTTCATCCAGCAGGTTCTTGCCGTAGACTGAAAATGTCCAATGGCCGTTTTCCATGTGGAAGTCCAGGCCGGCGTCCAGGATCTTCTGCGACAGGATATAGCCCAGGTTATTGTCGGTGAAGCTCGATTCATCGCGGTAGGAGTACCTGACCCGTGTGTCGATATGTCCCCAATCGCCGACCTGGAGGTGGTGCCTGAGGCCCAGGCTCCAGGTCCATTCCGCGGCGCGGGGCAGGTCCAGGTCCTTATCCCGCCCGTCGATCATGCCGTCACTGTTGAGATCGAATGTCACGTCCTTGTAATCGGCATCAAGCCAGCCAACCGAACCGGTAGCCTGGAGGTCATCCGTCAGGTTGACAGCGCCGTCCAGTTCAATGCCGAGTATTTCAGCGTCCGCGGTATTCTTGATGACCTGTACTACACCGGAGAAAGGATCCGCCAGGTTGATCTCCCGCTGCATATCTTCGATATCATTAAAAAACAGCGCGCCGCTCAGGTAGCCTTGTGCAAAACTGGCCTTGAAGCCTATTTCATAGTTGTCCACGGTCTCCTCGCCGAATGGGCCCGGCCCGAGGTTGACGGTATCGATGGCAGTATTACGCAGGTTGTAGCCGCCGGAACGGAAGCCCCGGGTCCAGTGCGCGTAAATGCGTGCGGCATCGGAAATGTGGTAAGTCATGCCCACCTTGGGAGACCAGCTATCCCACTCTTCAGCGTCGGTAAAATCGAACGGACAGGTGCCGTCCAGCACGTTGCAAGGCGAGTTCACGTTCCTGACCAGGGTGGCAATCCTGGCCTCCTTCTCCTCGGTTGTGTAGCGCAATCCAGCGCTCAGTGTGATTGCATCGTTGAGATCATAATCCACGGCCGCGAACACCCCGATTGTCTCCACTTCGTATTCGCCGCCGCCATCCTGTAGCAGCGCCGGAGAGCCATCCGGCGTCAGCAGGCCCAGCAGGTTGCGCCGTTCGTGGTAGTTGATATCGTTGTTGAAATAGTACACTCCCGTGGTCAGGTTGAAGCGTTCGGCGAATACGCCGTGATAGCGCAGTTCGTTGCTTACCTGTTCTATGTCCTGTGACGCGCCACCGTGGAACAGGCTGACAGGCTGGGCATCGATATCGCTCAGCAATTCCGATTCGTAACTTCGATATCCGAAAATATTGGTAATCACACCGTTTTCGCCAACCTCCAGATTCATCTCCGCTGCCACAAAATGTGTTTCCGAATCCTGGAAACCTTCCCCGTCTATGGAAAAATCATGGCTGTCGCGATCAAAGTTGGCCGGCTTCCCGTCGATCCCGAGACCGTTGGTATGCGACTGTGAGGCGGAACCGTCGCCTTCGGTTTCGCTGTACTGGTAGCGCAGCACAAGTTCCATCCGTTCAGTGGGTCTCCAGACCACAACGGGACGGATCATTACCTGTTCCAGGGCGCCGAAGTCATCGCCGCTAAGCTTGTTCTCGAACCAGCCGTCGTCATCGTTGTAGTAAGCCGTAATACCAACGCTGAGGCTGTCACCGACCGGTCCCCCAAAACTACCCATGAGGTACTTGTTCAACCCGCCATCACCGCCGCCGTCCAGCGCGGTGCGCACGCGGGCCTCGAACTCGTCTCCGGGTTTCCTGGTGTTCACCAGGATGGCGCCGCCGGTCACGTTACGGCCGAACAGGATGCCCTGGGGACCGCGCAGTACCTCGATGCTTTCCAGGTTGAAGGTATCGAACGCGGCGCCGGTGTTCGATCCGATATACACACCATCCACAAAGATACCGACGGTGGGGTCGATGGATGGAATGGAACTGTTTATACCGAGCCCGCGCATGGAAAAGTTGGCGATTCCCCTGGCGGTACCGACTTCATCCAGGGCCACGTTGGGCATGCTCACCGCCAGGTCGGTCAGGCCGCGCAGTTTGCGCGCCTCGATCTGGTCTGCCCCCAGCGCAGTGATTGAAAGCGGCGCGTCCAATACCGATTCTTCGCGTTTGCGCGCCGTGACCACCACCTCTTCCAGCAGGGGAACCATATCGCTGTGTTGCCGGGAACTCTGTGCGCCGGCAGATCCCGGAACGAGTGCGCCGCTCATGATCATCAGGGCAGCGAGTATTGGTGAGAAATAACTGTTGTGATTGATCATCTCATCTTACCGCCGGGAAGATTATACATCGGGGCATTGTAGTAACTAATCAAGCCGTAATCCATAAGAATGGTCAGACCGGCATAACTGTCGCGTGCTGTAACATAATTACATATTTGGGGTCAGAGTAAAAATACAGGCAGTTGGTGTTGATATTTTTACTCTGACCCCAAACATGATTCGTGCCGGCGAAAAAATACCTCAACGTCGCCCAATTCCCTGGTATGCACCATCTGCGGCAGGCTGTTCAGGAAAATCCTGCCGTAGGGTCTGGTCCTCAACCTGGGGTCGCCGATCATCAGTACCCCGTAATCGCTCCGGTCCCGCAACAGGCGGCCGATGCCCTGCTTCAGCGTGATGACCGCCTCCGGCACCTGGTAATCCATGAACGGGTTTCTGCCCTGTTCCGCCATCTGTTTCAGTCTTGCACGCAATACCGGGTCATCGGGCGCCGCGAACGGCAGTTTATCGATAATGACGCAGGACAGGGCCTGCCCCCTGACATCGACGCCTTCCCAGAAACTGCTGGTGCCCAGCAGCACCGCGTGGGGGGTGGTCCTGAATGTTTCCAGAAGTTCGGTACGCGGGGCCTCACCCTGCACCAGGATGGGAAAATCCAGTGCTGTGCTGATTAACTGCGCTGCTGCGCGCAGCGCGCGATGGCTGGTAAACAGGAAAAAGGCCCTGCCCCTGGTGAGGCGCAACAGCGGGATCGACTTTTCGACCACCCGTTCGGTATATCCGGGTGTTCCGGGATCAGGCAAATCCCGGGGTGAATACAACACGGACTGGGTCTTGAAATTAAACGGGCTCTCCCAACTCCGGGCCTCGACATCTTCCAGCCCCAGTTGTGTCGAAAAATGGTCAAACCGGCGGTTCACGCTCAGGGTGGCCGAGGTGAAGACGCTCAGGCAATCGTATTCGCTCATGCGCGTACGGAAGACGTCGGCAATATCCAGGGGCGTGCGGTGCAGGAGAAACCCGTTGCCGCGCAATTCCAGCCAGCGGACGTAGTCACCCTCCTCCGTTTCATCGAACTGCTCGATAAAGGCCGACAACGCCGCAACCCGTTTGTGACAGTTATCCAGCGACTTGCCCCTGCCGGCGAAACCCTCCAGCACCTGGTGGACATCGGCCATCTTCTCCAGCAGGGTTGACAAGGCGGTGGAGACCTCCGCCGCGTCCTTCAGTTCGGACCAGGCAACCCGGTTTTCCTTGCCCGGAAAACTCAGGCGCAGGTCGCGCACTGCTTTTTCGCACTGGTCCAGCATCTCCGGGAAACCGGGCAGGTCTGCGGCTTCCTCAAAATAAGCCGTCCTGGAATCGGCCACCAGTTCCAGCAGTTGCCTGCCGCTCAGGGTCTCGCTGAAGAACTGTGACGCGAGTTCCGGCAACTGGTGCGCCTCGTCGAAGACCACAACCTCCGCGCTCGGCAGCAACTCACCATAACCGGCCTCCTTCAAAACCATGTCCGCCAGGAACAGGTGGTGGTTGACCACGGCCAGGTCTGCGTCCGCGGCGCGGCGCCGGGCGCGGAACACGAAACAGTCATCGTAATAATCACATTCCTGGCCCAGGCAGTTATCGGCGCTGGATATGCAGGCGGTCCTGACGGCAGCATCTTCCGGGATGTGGGTCAACTCGGCCAGGTCGCCGCTGTCCGTGCGTTGCGACCAGTCCCGTATATCGAACAGGAAACTCCTTCCCGGCCGGTTCAGCCGGCGCGAATCGGCTTCCGCCAGTTTCATCCGGTACAGGCACAGGTAATTTGCCCGGCCCTTCAGCAATGCAACATTGAGCGGCCGCCCGACCGCTTTGCGCACCAGGGGCAGGTCCCGGGTAAACAACTGGTCCTGCAGGTGCCGGGTACCGGTGGAGATAATGACCTTGTAGCCGGACTGCAGCGCCGGAACCAGGTAGGCAAACGTCTTGCCGGTCCCGGTGCCGGCTTCGCAGACCAGCGACTCGCGCCTGTCCATGGCTTCCCCGATCGCCTCGGCCATCTCGACCTGCTGGGGCCGGATGGTGAAATCGGGTATCAGTTCCGCCAGGGCGCCGTGTTCACCGAGGATGTCTGTGGGGGTTTGCATTTACATCATATCCACTGGGCTCCCGCGTAGGCGGGAACGACGGTCAGGGTCAGGTCTTGACGCGGCTCACATATTCACCCGTGCGGGTATCCACCTTGATTTTCTCGTCCTGTTCGACGAACAAGGGGACCTTGACCGTGGCGCCGGTTTCCAGGGTGGCGGGCTTCGTCCCGCCGGCGGCGGTGTCGCCGCGCACCCCCGGATCGGTCTCCGTGATCCTGAGTTCGACAAAGTTGGGCGGCTGGACGGTCAGGGGGGCGCCGTTCCACAGGGTCACCCCGCATAACTCCTCTCCCGTCAGCCACTGGCCGGTATCCCCCATAACCGTCCTGTCGGCTTCGATCTGCTCATAACTGCTCATATCCATGAAATACCATGTCTCGCCATCGTTGTAGAGGTACTGCAACTCCACGTCCATAACATCAGCCGCGGGCACGCTGTCACCCGACTTGTAGGTCTTCTCCAGCACCCTGCCCGTCTTCAGGTTGCGTATCTTGATGCGGGTGAACGCCTGGCCCTTGCCCGGCTTGACAAACTCGCTCTCAAGAATATTGCAGGGATAGCCGTCGATGGTCAGTTTCAGACCCGGCTTGAATTCGTTGGTACTGTGGTTAACCATGTGCTGTGTACATTAAAATGTTTGGGTTAAAAGTTTGAAACTTTTACTTTTTCGGTTTGATGGATGACACCTGCCGGTAGCCGCGCGGCAGGACGTTGCCGCGGCGGCCACGCTCGCCATGATAATGGTTCCAGTCCTTTGGTTTCAAGGTCAGGTGGCGCTTGCCGGATTCGAGGTGCAGCTTGTCTTTTCTGCCGAACACGGTGAGCGCAACCAGGTACTCCTCCCGGTTCTTCAGCCTGGCGGGCGGTATCTGCATGACCTTGACCCCCTTGCCCCTGGCCAGTTGCGGAAACTCGGTCAGGTCAGTCACCAGCAGGCGGCCCTCGGAACTGACGGCCGCGACCAGATCCTGTTTCTGGTCAGAAACCGGCACGGGGGGCAGGACCTGCGCGGACTGCGGCACGTTCAGCACGGCCTTGCCGGCTTTTGCCTTGGCGTACAGGTCGCCCAGGCTGACGACGAAGCCGTAGCCGGCGTCGGTGGAAAGGAAATACAACTGGCCGCTATCACCCAGCATGACGCCGTTGAACACGGCGCCGTCCGGCGGCGTCACCCAGCTTGACACAGGTTCGCCGTGGCTGCGCGCCGACGGCAGGATGTGCGAGGCGATGGAATAACAGCGCCCGGTCGAATCGAGAAATACGGCAAACTGGTTGCTGCGACCCATGGCGGCCTGCCTGAAACCGTCGCCGGCCCGGTAAGTCAGGGTCTGCGGGTCGATATCGTGGCCTTTCGCGGCGCGGACCCAGCCCTTCTCCGACAAGACGACCGTAACCTGCTCCGTCGGCATCAACTGGGTCTCATCCATGGCCCTGGCTTCCTCCCGTTGTTCCAGGGGCGAGCGCCGATCATCGCCGAACTTTTCCATGTCAGCGCTGATTTCCCCTTTCACCAGGGTTTTCAGACGGGTATCCGAACCCAGTATCTGCTGCAACGACTCCCTTTCTTCCTGCAACTTGTCCAGTTCGCCGCGAATTTTTATCTCCTCCAGCTTCGCCAGGCGCCGCAACCTGAGGTCGAGGATGGCCTCCGCCTGGGTGTCCGACAACCTGAATCGCAGCATCAACTCCTGTTTGGGATCGTCCTCCTCGCGCACGATGCGGATCACTTCATCGATGTTCAGGTAGGCCGTCATCAGGCCTTCCAGGACGTGGATGCGCTGCTCCACCTGTTCCAGGCGGTATTGCAGGCGCCGGCGCACCGTTTCCGTGCGGTACTGCAGCCACTCCTGCAAGATGGTCTTGAGGTCCTTGACCCGGGGCCGCCCGTTGATGCCGATCATGTTCAGGTTGACCCGGTAACTGCGCTCCAGGTCCGTGGTGGCGAACAGGTGCGACATCAGTTCCGCCAGGTTGACCCGGTTGGAGCGCGGGATAAATACCAGGCGGGTCGGGTTTTCATGGTCGGATTCGTCGCGCAGGTCCTCCAGCATGGGCAGTTTCTTTGCCTGCATCTGCGCCGCCACCTGTTCCAGGATACGATTGCCGGAGGTCTGGTAAGGCAACGCGGTCACGATGACGTTGCCGCTTTCCTTCTCCCACGTGGCCCGCAGTTTTACGGAACCGGTGCCATTGCGGTAGATCTCCAGGAGTTCTTCAGCGGGCGTGATGATCTCGGCCTCGGTGGGAAAGTCCGGGCCCTTGACGTGTTTGAACAAGTCCTCGATCGTGCTCCGGGGCCGATCCAGCAGATGGATACAGGCGCCTGCCACCTCTCTCAGGTTATGGGGCGGGATATCGGTCGCCATGCCGACGGCAATCCCCGTGCCCCCGTTCAGCAGGATGTTGGGCAAGCGCGCCGGCAATAACTTCGGCTCCTCCAAGGTGCCGTCAAAATTGGGCACCCAGTCAACGGTACCCTGCCCCAGTTCCGCCAGCAATACCTGGCTGTAGGGCTTGAGCCTGGATTCCGTGTAGCGCATGGCCGCGAACGACTTGGGATCGTCCATGGAACCCCAGTTGCCCTGGCCGTCGACGATGGGATAACGGTAACTGAACTCCTGCGCCATCAGCACCATGGCCTCGTAACAGGCGGTATCCCCGTGGGGATGGAACTTGCCGATGACGTCCCCCACCGTGCGCGCCGATTTCTTGAACTTGGCGGTTGCGCTCAGGCCGAGTTCCGACATGGCGTAGATGATGCGCCGCTGTACCGGCTTCAATCCATCGCCGATATGCGGCAGGGCCCGATCCAGAATGACATACATGGAGTAATCCAGGTATGCTTTTTCGGTAAATTCGTATAATGGCTGGGTTTCGTTCTGCTCGAAATCCAGGATGAGATTTTCCGGCATTTAGCGATCCCTCTGGCGGAGTAAATCAGTATCAGGCAATCTACGGATTTCTGCCCGGGGTGTCAACTTTAGATCGTTGCCAGATCCCCCTTACTCTCCAGCCAGTCCTTGCGGTCCGGCGCACGCTTCTTCGCCAGCAGCATGTCCATCATCTGGTCCGACTTGCTGTCGTCCGGCAGGGTCAGTTTCACCAGGCGGCGCGTCTCCTTTGCCATGGTGGATTCCCGCAACTGCATGGGGTTCATTTCGCCCAGGCCCTTGAAGCGCTGCACGTTGACCGTGCCCTTGATCTTCTCCGCGGCGATGCGGTCCAGCACGCCGGACTTCTCCGAATCGTCCAGGGCGTAGAACACCTCCTTGCCGACATCGATGCGGTACAGCGGCGGCATGGCCACGTACACGTGGCCCGCGTGCACGAGCGGGCGGAAGTGTTTCAGGAACAGGGCGCACAGCAAGGTGGCGATGTGCAGGCCGTCCGAATCCGCATCGGCCAGGATGCAGATGCGGCCATAGCGCAACCGGGACAAGTCGCTCGAGCCCGGGTCCACGCCCAGCGCTACCGAGATATCGTGGACTTCCTTGGATGACAGCACCTGGCCCGGTTCCACCTCCCAGGTATTGAGGATCTTGCCCCGCAACGGCATCACCGCCTGGAATTCCCGGTCCCGGGCCTGCTTGGCGGAACCGCCGGCGGAATCCCCTTCCACCAGGAACAACTCGCTGTGGTCCGCGGACTGGCTGGCGCAATCCGCCAGCTTGCCGGGCAGCGCCGGGCCGCTGGTGATCTTCTTGCGGACAACGTTTTTGCCGGCCTTGAGGCGGCTTTGGGCATGGCGAATAGCCAGTTCCGCAATCTTCTCACCGGTCTCCACGTGCTGGTGCAACCACTGGCTGAATGAGTCGCGCACTACACCGGAAACGAATGTCGTGCATTGCCGCGAGGCCAGCCGCTCCTTGGTCTGGCCCATGAATTGCGGATCGTTCATTTTTACCGAGAGCAGGTAGGCGCAGCGGTCCCAGACGTCTTCCGCGGTCAGCTTGACGCCGCGCGGCAACAGGTTGCGCGACTCGCAGAACTCCCTTAAGGCCTCCAGCAGGCCCTGGCGCAGGCCATTCACGTGGGTGCCGCCCTGGGACGTCGGCACCAGGTTGACGTAACTCTCGGTGATCAGGTCGCCCGGTTCAGGCAGCCAGTGCACTGCCCAGTCTACTTGTTCGTCATTGCCTTGCATGGAACCGGTGAACGGTTCCGCGGGCAGCAGTTCGACACCCTCAAGCATGCTTGAGAGATAAGTGCTGACCCCGTCCTCATAATGCCACTCCGTGTCTTCATCATTGGCTTCATCGTTGAGCCTGACGGTGAGCCCGGGGCACAGCACCGCCTTGGCGCGCAGCAGGTGTTTCAGCCTTACCCTGGCAACCGTAACGCTGTCGAAGTAAACCGGGTCGGGCCAGAAGCGCAGGGTCGTGCCGGTATTGCGTTTACCGACCTCCCCTACTATTTCCAGCGGGCTGATGCGCTTGCCGTCGGCAAAGGCCATGTTGAATTCCTGGCCGTCCCGCTTCACCCAGACTTCCAGGTGTTTGGACAAGGCATTGACGACGGATACGCCCACACCGTGCAGGCCGCCGGAGAACTTGTAATTCTTGTCCGAGAACTTGCCGCCTGCGTGCAGGCGGGTCAGTATCACTTCCACACCGGGGAGGTTTTCCCCAGGGTGCTTGTCCACGGGCATGCCCCTGCCGTTATCCGTAACCGTGACGGAGTCGTCCCCGTGCAGGGTAACCTCAACCTTGTTCGCATGACCGATGATGGCCTCATCGACGCTGTTGTCGACGACTTCCTGCACCATGTGGTTGGGCCGGGAGGTATCGGTGTACATCCCGGGACGCTTGCGCACCGGTTCGAGACCGGTTAATACTTCGATATCGGCGGCGGCGTAGGTGCTAGTCATGGGCGGGTGTTTATTATACTGGATTCCTGCCTGCGCAGGAATGACGATCTGGCAGGATTCACGATCTGTTCCGGGTTCCGGTATGCACCGGAATGACGCGCCGGGTTCCTGCTTGCGCAGAACCTGCCCCTGCGAAAGCAGGGGAACGACGATTTCAATCTATGTCGTTGACAAGCGACTGGCGGATTTCTGCCGGTATGGGGGACAGCTGGTGCGTGTACTCCCGGTGGCTGATGCCTGCGGAGATTTCCGCGCCCTGTCTCAAGGCGCTGATGTCTTCCCGGGTCAGTTCGAAGCGCATGAAGTGAACGGACGAGGTTTTGGTTTCGGTTTCGCGTTCCAGGTCTTCATCGCAGACCGGGATGATAACCGGCCCGGCGCCGGCGCGCATCCAGACGCAGTCCTCTACGCCGACCAGTTTCGCCAGCATTTCCTCGCGTTCTGCCCGGTCGTCGTACTCCAGCATGAAGGTGGCCTTCCAGTTGCTTCCATCCGGGATCAGCGGGTTATAGGCTGCCAGTTCCTCCTCGATGCCGGCGCGCTCGAAAATCTTCTCTATACGCAGCATTTCCTGCACCTGGTACTGTATGGTGAGGCGGTCCTCGAAATACAGGTTGGCGTTGGGGCCCAAAGGCAGGCGCCGCGTTTTCTTGTGGGCCATCACCCTGGCGCGAAACTCACTGCGGATCTCGGCGTAGTTCTCCAGCGGGTACAGGTCTTGCCTGGTTAATTCAGCCGGCATGCCCGGTCTCACAGGCCGTAGGCGTGTCTCAGCAGGGAGAACGGGGAGTCGGCAACGTCACCGTGTTCCTCACCCAGGCCGTGCTGTATTTGCGCACCCGCCATGGGGCAATCGCTGACGTAATGTGCGGCTTCGGCCTGCCTGACCTTGTTCACCACCGGGCGGCATATCTTCATCGAAACCTCGTGAGACTCGGCCTTGACCGCGTAGGTGCCGTCATGGCCCGAGCAGCGTTCTATCACGTCAATCTCCGTATCCGGCACCAGCGCCAGTACGTCGCGGGTTTTCAGGCCGATATTCTGGACCCGCTGATGGCAGGGCGCATGGTACGATACCTTGCCGAGAGAGTGTTTGAATTCCGTGTTCAACTTCCCTTCCCTGTGCCGCAGCATGAGGTACTCGAACGGGTCGTAGAACGCCTGCCGCACCCGTTCCACGTCCGCATCTTCCGGGAACATCAGGGGAAGTTCCTGCTTGAACATCAATACGCAGGAGGGAATGGGCGCGACGATGTCCCAGCCCTGCTCCACCAGCGCAAGCAACTGGGGGATATTGACATCTTTTGCCTGCTCGACCGCGTCCAGGTCGCCCAGTTCGAGTTTGGGCATGCCGCAGCAGGCCTCCTTGTCGGCCAGGGAAACCGGGATGCCGTTATGCTCGAATACGGCAATAAGGTCTTCCGCCACCCGGGGCGTATTCCGGTTACAGTAACAGGTTACGAACAGGGCGACCTTGCCCGTGGTACGGCCGGCCGCTGCAACCGTGGCTGCGCCGGGTTGCCTGTTCTTTACCCGGCTGCGCAACGACCTTGAGTGGAACTCCGGCAAAGGTGCATCCGCATGGATGCCCACCGTTTTTTCCAGCAGTTTGCGCAGCGGGCGCGATTTATTCGCCGCATTGACCGTTTGCGCAACGACAGGGATACCGGCGAGACTACCCACCGCCTGTGTCGAAGTCAGCGCCCTGTCGCGCCATTTCGTCCTGCCCTGTTTGAAGGTCACCGCCTTGGCGCGCAGCATGAGGTGGGGGAAATCCACGTTCCATTCGTGAGGCGGCACATAAGGGCACTTCGTCATGTAACAGAGATCACACAGGTAGCAGTGCTCCACCACCTTGCCGTAGTCCGCCTTATCCACCCCGTCCACTTCCATGGTATCGGACTCATCCACCAGGTCGAACAGGGTGGGGAACGCGTTGCACAGGCTGACGCAGCGGCGGCAGCCGTGGCAGATATCGAATACGCGTTCGAGTTCCGCGTCCACGCTCTCCTGGTCGTAGTAGTCCGCCTGTTTCCAATCGATGGCATGACGGACGGGCGCCTCCAGGCTGCCTTCGCGAATATCTGTGCTCACAGGATTTTACCGGTCCTCAAAAAAAGAACCGGGCACAGGCCCGGCTCTCCGTTCTGCTCAGGCCCGGGCCACTCAGGCGTCGAGGTTGTCCAGCGCTTTTTGAAAGCGGTTGGCATGGGAACGCTCCGCCTTGGCGAGGGTCTCAAACCAGTCGGCAATCTCATCGAGGCTTTCGTCCCGGGCGGTCCTGGCCATACCCGGATACATGTCGGTGTATTCATAGGTCTCACCCGCAATGGCGGCTTTCAGGTTGTTTTCGGTAGAGCCAATCGGCTCGCCGGTTGCGGGATCTCCCACCTCTTCCAGGTATTCCAGGTGGCCGTGGGCATGGCCGGTCTCACCTTCGGCGGTGGAACGGAAAACGGCAGACACATCGTTGAAACCCTCTACATCCGCTTTCTGGGCAAAATACAGGTAACGGCGGTTAGCCTGTGATTCACCTGCAAATGCTGCTTTCAGGTTTTCTTCTGTTTTGGTACCTTTCAAACTCATCGGACTTCCTCCCAGTCAAATCTGGCTGACTTATGATTATTCGTACGGGTGCAACGTAACTATGAATTTAGCCGACCTGGCCGATAGTGTCAACTTGATAAATCGGGCTGTTTCATTGTATTTTTTTATCGCAAATATAGGTTTTATCAATAAGGTGTGTAAATCATTGAGTTATTGATACAATTCCGGCATCAACGACAGGAGGCGAGCTTGTGTCCGAAAAAAAACCCGAAATAGATTTTGAGAAAGCGCTGGCTGAACTGGAACAACTCGTTGAAACCATGGAAAAAGGCGAGCTCACCCTGGAAGAATCCCTGAAACACTTCGAACGCGGGGTAACCCTGACCCGCGCCTGCCAGCAGGCCCTGGCAGATGCAGAACAGAAAGTGCGCATCCTGACCCGGAACAGCGAGACGGAAGAACTGGCGGAATTTGCGGCAGATAGTGATAATGATGGGTGATGGGGTACAGACCCCCGCTTACGATGCGCGGGGGCATGCTTAATCCTGTTCCCGATAAGCGCTTTTCCGCACGGCTGGCAGAATACCAGGCCCGGGTGGAAGCCGCTCTCGACCGCTGGTTGCCGGCGGCGACGGAAAAACCCGAATCGTTGAACGAAGCCGTTCGCTATTCGGTTTTCGGCGGCGGCAAGCGCGTCAGGCCGGTACTGGTGTACGCCGGCGGTGAAGCCTTCAACGCCGAACCTGCAGCACTGGATGGCTGCGCCTGCGCCGTGGAGATGATCCACACCTATTCGCTTATCCACGACGACCTGCCGGCTATGGACGACGATGACTTGCGCCGCGGAAGACCGACCTGCCATAAAGCCTATGACGACGCCACCGCCATCCTGGCCGGCGATGCCTTGCAGGCCCTGGCTTTCCAGGTTCTGGTAGAAGACCCCGGCATCAGCGTGCCGGCCGAACAACGTTTGAAGATGATCGATACCCTGGCGCTGGCTGCCGGCCCGGGCGGCATGACCGGCGGGCAGGCCATCGACCTGGAGGCGGAGGACAAGAAGCTGGGCCTGCACGAACTGCAGGACATGCACTCGCGCAAGACCGGCGCATTGATCAGGGCCAGCGTTGAACTCGGCGCGCTATGCTCCGGGGCGGTAGATGAACAACAGTTTCAAAACGTCTCCCGCTATGCGGACTGCATCGGCCTGGCTTTCCAGATTCACGACGACGTCCTCGACATCGAGAGCGACACCGAAACGCTGGGCAAACCCCAGGGTTCAGACCTGGAACGGAACAAGTCCACCTATCCGAACCTGCTGGGCCTGGATGGGGCAAAACAGGCAGCCCGTGACAAGCTGGACGAAGCCCTGAACCACCTGTCGGAGTTTGATGAAAAAGCGGATATGTTGCGCCAGATAGCTCTCTTTATCGTAAACAGGAATAGCTGACACCGGGGAGGTCTGGATAGCCTTTTTAAGACCCGCTGTGAATACATCCCTGTACGTTCATTGCGCCCATCCATGGGCGCAACCCTATGGGCGGCTAGCGCCGTGCAAATCGTCTGTCCTGACGATTTGTTACCATCCGCTGTCCCTGCGGATGATAGTCTTAAAAAGGCTATCCAGACCTGCTCACAATGCTAGAGTTCATTTTTTGACTGTTCCCATAACATATCCATTCTCTCCATTGTTGCGGTTTCAAGATTTTCTCCGTTCGCCTCTAATGTTGATTGTATAAAGCGGAAGCGCTGTTCGAACTTGTTGTTGGCCTCGCGCAAGGCTGTTTCCGGGTTGATCTCCAGGTGCCTGGCGAGGTTGATGGCCGCAAAGAATACATCGCCCAGTTCGGCCTGCAGGCGGGAGCGTCCCTCCCCTGCCGCCATTCCCTGTTTCAGTTCATCGACTTCCTCTTCAACCTTGGCCAGTACCGGGGCCGGTTCGTCCCAGTCGAAGCCTGCCTGGGCCGCGCGTTTTTGCAGTTTCTCCGCCCGCAACATTGCCGGCAATGCCCTGGCGACGGTGCCGAGATAATCCCCGCCGCGCTCCTCCCGCTTCATCTTTCTCCAGTTACTCTTCACTTCCTCGACCGAGTTCAACTGCTGCCCGGCAAAGACATGGGGATGTCTTCTCTCCAGTTTCTCGCAGACGGCGCCGACTACGCCGGCAAAATCGAAGCTGCCGGCTTCGGACGCCATTTGCGAATAAAAGACAACATGGAACAATAAATCCCCCAGTTCATCCCGGATTTCTTCCGTATTGTTTTGCTCGATGGCATCGACCAGTTCGTATATCTCCTCCAGCGTATAGGGGACAATGGATTCCATCGTCTGTTCCCTGTCCCAGGGGCATCCGCTATCGGGGTCGCGCAATGCGCTCATGATATCGATTAGTTTTTCAATAGCCTTCATTTTAACTTTCCTGCAAAAATGGCTTGTAATATCTTAATTTTCTGGTAGTTTTTGATTGTTAAGGTTCCTGACGGAAAACATGACGGCCTGCCGGGTCCCTCTGGTTACGGCAGGGCATGCGATTACCGGATTAAAACATGAAACCACTTATCTTGCGACTTGATATGTCCGGGACACCCGTTACCTGGGTCCCCTGGCAGGATGCGGTAAGCCTGTACTGCCGTGATATGGTGGGCTGGACCGCGGGCGACGAAACCTTTACGTTTCATGGCGGCATCAACAGGAAGAGTGGTTTACGTTCAACTATCTCGATCAATTCCATTATCGCGGTCAAGCGTTCAAGAAGTCATAAACACACTTTTCGGAACGTTCCGCCACTGACTAATCGTGAACTGTTTCTGCGGGATGCGAGTATCTGCATGTACTGCGGCACCCGTTATAAAGACGGCGCGTTGACGCGGGACCATGTCGTACCCATATCACGCGGGGGCAGGGACCGCTGGTCCAATGTAGTCACTGCCTGCAAGTCATGCAATACCCGCAAGGGCAACAGGAATCCTGAAGAAGCCAGGATGGCGCTACTGGCGGTGCCTTACGTGCCGAACTGGGCGGAGTACCTGGCCCTGTCGAACAGGAAGATACTGGCAGACCAGATGGAATTTCTGAAACCACAGTTTTCCGGCCGCAGGATGCCGTTCTACAATCAATAAGCTCTGCTACGATATTTGGGGATCAGTGGGGTCACTGATCCCAATAATCTACGAGGAATAATTCATGAAAATTATGCTGGGTGTATTCGTACTCGGGTTGTCGTTGCAAATCCAGGCTGCCGACAAGTCAGGCAACTATGCCATCTGGGGACTGGGCCAGAAGTCCTGCTTCCGTTATATGAAAGAGCGGACCGCGGCTGAAGACGGGCCGTATAAGAGCTACGTCATGGGCTACCTGACCGCGTATAACGCCATGACACCGGAAACCTACAGTATTTCCCGGGACATGAATCTTGACGATATCATGGTATGGCTGGATGATTACTGCGACGCAAACCAGATGCATGGTATGGAATCGTCGATGCTGGAGTTCATTGGCACACACTATGAAAAACGCTTCCGGACTCCACCCTCGTCAATAGGCCGTTGAAGGCGTAACCTGCCAGATTGTTACTGCATTAATTTTCGTTAGATGTTATAGTTTTCGTTTAATGGAGGGATTATAATCTGCGGATTGATTATATCGGTAAAATACGCCATTATTGGCGCACTGGAAGTTTATATCCTTAAAACGGGGCAAACTGGAGAATAAAATATGAAGAGAACCTTAGTCAAAGTAACATTTTTTGCGGCTGTACTGATGGTACTGGGCGGCTGTGCAACAGTTGAGCAGCTTAACGAGGTCAGGGCAATTGCAGAGAGCGCTCAATCCGCAGCAAACAGTGCGGCCTCTGCAGCGGACAGCGCAGCATCGGCAGCGGACAGTGCGGCATCGGCAGCAAATCAGGCGATGGACGCAGCCAATTCAGCCCAGTCTGCGGCAGACGCGGCGATGGCTTGCTGCAACGAGAATTCAAGCAAGCTGGATCGCATGTTTGAAAAAGCGATGGCGAAATAAACGTCTAACCAGCCAAAGCTGATTAAATAACCAATTCCTCCGGTGCGTCACGTGACCGTGGCGCACCGGAGGAAGGTACTCTCCAGTCCGGCACGGCGATGATCAATCGTCGTGCAATGGGCCAGTCTCCCTAAAATGAATTGCCGTCGTTCTGTTCCGGCGGCTTGATCCTGCCGATTTCAACCGGGATGCCGTTACTTTCCGCTATTACCGATTTCGCCAGGCCCCAATCCACCTGGTATCCCCCCTTACCGGTTACTTTTATCAGGATTTCAACCACGCTGGTGAGATTTCCTTCAAACAGTTCCGTGTCCTCTTCCAGGTAGGGATGAGCTTCCAGATAGATCCTGCCGTTATATTTTCCCACCTTGTAAGGCTGATTGACGATGCGCACAGGCGTACGTAAAGACACCTGCTGGTACAGGCTCTTGATGTCTTCAGGATACAGCCGGATACAGCCATGGCTGACGCGCATGCCTATGCCGAACGGTTTATTGGTGCCGTGAATAATATACTCGGGCATTCCCAGCCTCATCATATAGTTACCCAGGGGGTTTTTCGGTCCGGGAGGCACCCGTTTGGGCAGCGGGTCACCCTGCTCCGCATGTTCCTTGCGGATTGATTCGGGAGGATACCAGGAAGGACGGGTTTTCTTCTGGATGATGCGGGTATTCATATACGGCGTTGACCAGCCCTGACGGCCGACTCCGACCGGGTGGGTAATTACCTCAGATAGCTGGTTAGTTTCCTGCGGGGGGAAATAGTAAAGGCGCATTTCCGGTATATTCAGCACGATGCCCTCATGGGGAGTGCCGGGCAGGACATACAGGTTCGGCAATACAATTTCCGTCCCCTCACCCGGCAACCAGGTATCCACGCCCGGGTTAGCCAGCTTGATTTCCTGGAAACCCAGTCCGTTGGCCCTGGCTATGTCCGGGAGTGTATCCTCGTGTTCGGCATGGATGTTATCCACGGCGCCCATCAACGAATCACCCGGATTCTCCAGGATGAAGGAAACCGTTGCCCGGGCCGGCGTGAAAATGATTGCGCTTGTCAAAATAAGCACGAGCCCGTGCAAGCTTGTGATTGTACTTTTCCGCATCAGAATTCCTTCAGCCTCGGCATCAATTCAACCAGGTTGCAGGGCCGGGTCCGGTAATCGAGCTGGTGTGAGATGATGTTGTCCCAGCCCGTAGCGCAGGCGCCCGATGAGCCCGGCAGACAAAAAATATACGTGCCGTTGGCGACCCCGGCAAGCGCGCGGGATTGCAGCGACGACGTGCCAATCTCCTGGTAAGACAGGTACCGGAACAACTCACCGAAGCCTTCAATTTCCTTGTCAAACAACACGGAAACCGCCTCGGGCGTGCCGTCACGGCCGGTCACCCCCGTCCCGCCCGTGGCCAGCACCGCATCCGCGTCGGCATCAGCGCACCATCGGGATACCGTAGCGCGAATCCGCGATATATCATCCGGTACGATGGCCTTTTCGTAGAGCCGGTGACCGGCCTCTTCCAGCCTGCGAACCAGGAGTTTCCCGGATTTGTCGGTTTTTTCCGTACGTGAATCGGAAATGACCAGTACGGCTATATTCAGCGGTTTAAATTCTCTCTCAGACACGTCTTAGTTACATACCAAAAGGGGTCAGTATAAACTAACATGGATATACAGGGTATACAGGATAAAATGACAAATGCCTGAAAAGATACAAACATCATGACCACCTGCTGAGTGACCGACGACATGAATACAAGACGCTGTGCCGTTTTCCTGATTTTCACTTTGATTTCCCGGTTCTGCCTGGCTGATAACATGCCTGTAGAGGACTCGTCCGGCGCAATAGCTGCAGCAAAAGTAGCGGCTGATGCTGCCGGGTCGCTTGCCGCATTGGTGGAAATCTGTGAGACGCCGGACCCTGCCGTACCTTCTTCCGCCTTCAACCTGGCGAAATCAACACCTGACGGGAACGGCGATTATTACGTGAGATACAGTTGCAAGCAGGCCTGTGGCGACTGGCTGCAGTGCTCGGTTCCTGCTTACGAAGCCGACGCTAAGCAGATGATGTACCAGGGGCGCAGTCCTGAACAAGCCAAGCTGGCGCTTGCCTATGTCGTGGATCAGATGGCCGGCCACCTGGTATTCACGCCGGACGGCGACAAGACGCTGTTGCTGCACGCAGGCGCCGGCGGCACGAACTACCGTTTTTCGGAACCTGCCCTGGAACTGGAGCAACTATTACCCGTACGTACCGTGATGGTGCGCTGGGAAAAAGGCTTTACCGCGCCCGATTTTGCCCCGCCCTTCCCCTTTCCGATCAACTGGGGCTGGTACTCGCGTAGCGCTGCTGAAGCCACCAATGTTTACGAACTGAACCGGCGTGTTGCCGGGATTATTGCCTGGGTGCATGAAAATCTCTCGGGTGATGCGGCGTTCGCGACGGCCGCCTGCAGCATGGGCAGCAATGCAACCTTCCTGGCCAGACTCTGGCATGGACTTGATCCAATTCTCGATTACCAGTTGTTTGTTGGCGGCCCGAATATATGGGACGTCAATGCGCATTGCAGCCGGCGCCGCTACACACAGGGGCATTGTGATGTTGACGGGGAAAGCATTTGCTCGACGGACAATGAGTGCGCGGCGCTGGATCCGGGGAGCAGGTGCCGCATGCCCGGGTCCTACCGGCATATCGGCGTCAACTATGAAATTTTCGCCAACCACGTGCACAGAACAGACGCCTGTGACTATTCCCTGGAGGGGGATATGGAACCCTACCCGCCGTTCGATGAAAGCAGCATTGCATTTCGCAGTGAAGCAGACTGGGAACTGGATCACAGGATTGACCTGGTGGCGAATTTCAACCGGGAAATGGGCGCCTACGGGCACCCTGGCGGCGATGAGTATTTTTCACTGGGCGAATTTGCCTACACGTTTGCCAATTTGCACCCTGATGAAAACAAGCAATGGCACGGTCTGCGTGATACCGGCCATTGTGAGGCCTGGTCCTCCGACTACGCCGTGGACCTGCTGTTAAAGCGCCTCGGCGCGCTTTGACAGGCCAGTCTGGGAAATCCAGTCCCGGGCCGTACGAAAATACCAGAGCAGGCTTAACGCTCGCGCAATGAAAAACCCCATCAGGGCCAGCCACAGACCATGGTTGCCCAGGCCGAGCAGCAGGTACCAGCACGGAAGATAGACCACGAACGTGGAAAACAGCATGCCGTTCCTGAGTTCCCTGCCCCGCGTGGCGCCGATGAAGATACCGTCGAACATAAAACACCAGACGGAAATAACCGGCGACGCGATCATCCAGGGCAGGTACAGGTAGGCAGTCTCCCTGACGGCCTCGATATTTGTCATCAGGTTGACCATCCCGGTGCCGGCGATGATAAACAGCAGTGAATACAGCAATGCGACGCCTCCCCCCCAGGTCATCACCGAGCGCACGGACTCGCGAAACTGCCTGTGGTCTCTTGCGCCGACGGCCTTGCCGACCAGGGCTTCGGCGGCATTGGCGAAACCGTCCAGGCCCAGGGCAACCAGCATCTGGAAGTGCAGCAGGACGGCGTTGGCCGCGAGGATCAGTTCTCCCTGGCTTGCGCCCTGCCGGGTAAAAAATGCAAAGGCGAAGATCAGGCACATCGTCCTGATAAAGATGTCCTGGTTCAATAACAGCAGGGCGGCAAAATCCTTCGTATCGAGGATGACCTCCCTGCGCCAGCGGCCGGGGTGACGCTTCAGTTCGCCGTAGATGAAAAAGGCCGCCAGTCCGGAGCCGGAATACTGGGATATGACGGAAGCCAGGGCCACGCCGCGCACGTCCAGCCCCAGGCCGAAGACGAAGACAAAATCAAGAACGATATTCAGGATGCCGATCAGCAGGGTAACGTACAGCGTGGCCCGGGCATTCTGCATGCCCAGCAACCAGCCGATACAGGTCATGTTCAGCAATACCGCGGGCGCGCCCCAGACGGCCCAGTAGAAGTAGACCCCGGCATGCTTCCTGATGTCCGGGGAGCCGCCGACAAGATCGAGCCCGAGGGTAATAATCGGGGTCTGGAGCAACAGGATGACCAGGGCTATGACCACTCCCAGGAAACAACTGTGCAGCAGGGCGGACCTCAGGCGCTCATGGTTTTCATCGCCCTTGAACTGGGCGATGATGCCGACAGTACTCATGCGCAGAAAGCCCATGCCCCAGTAGAGGAAATTGAAAATCACCGCGGCCACTGCCACGGCGCCGATATAGACAGGGGTGTCCAGGTGTCCGACGACGGCCGTATCCACCATTCCCTGCAGGGCGATCGTCAGGTTGGACAGGATCAGCGGCACCGCCAGCCGCAGCAGGCGGGCGTTATGTTTTAACATGGATGGACAGGATATTGACTGGGTAAATCCTGTCTATCCTGTGTATCGATGTTAATCTGTATTATCCCCGGCTCCCCATTTGCCGAAAAAGAAGTGCTCAGCGCCAGGGTTTCGCCGTCTCGGGGCAAATTCTCTCTCCCGCCGTTCTTCAGGTACATCCTCCCGTGCCGTTTGATAGCCTATGGCGATCATGGCCATTGGCGTATGCCCTTCCGGGATGCCGAAAACCTGCCTGGATTGATCCGCGTCGAAGCCACCCATCTGGTGCGCCATAAGGCCAAGGTCGGTAGCCTGAAGACACAGACTGATGCCTGCGGAACCGGTATCGTACTGCGCCCACCGGTTCGGTTCGCCGTTGTGAGCGAAGTGTTCCACCGCCACCGCCAGGATAAGAACCGGCGCATTTTGCGCCCAGGCGATGTTGCCCTCTGCAAGACATTCCAGGGCCGTGTTCCAGGCCGCCTCATCCCTGGACCGGTCACAGATGATGAAATTCCAGGGCTGGGCGCCGTAACAGGACATGGACCATCTTGCCGCCTCTATACAGCTGGCAAGTTTTTCAGCTTCCACCGGCCGGCCGGGGTCATACGAGACCCCGCTCCAGCGCCGCGCCAGCAAGTCATTAACAGGGGTTGTAGTTTGCGCTTTTTTCTCAAACATTATTGTTTTCCAACGTTGGTTTCGAATTTCTAATCATTATATCGTCTGGGCCGGCCGTTGGCACGGTATCAAACCAGGGAACGGGAGTTGCTGCCGGGTCAGTCCCGGCGCATGCGGTCGGAGGTTGCGATGGGAGTACGGTATTTGAGAACGACTATACAGGACGAAACAATAAAAGTAATCAATGTAGCGAGCTGGATCAAGTACGAGGTCTCCTGCCGGATAAAATGCGCTTCAGCCGCGAGAAGCGCAATCAGGAAGGAAAACTCGCTGATCTGTCCCAGCCGGTAACCTACTTCCCTGGAGATTGCCCGTTTTTCATGGGCCTTGACGAACAGTTTCTCAAAGACAAAGGGCTTGATGACCAGGGCACAGGCAGCAAGAATTGCTGCCGGGAGGATGATCTGGGAAATAATATCCAGGTTAAAACTTGCGCCCATGGAGAAGAAGAACAGCACCAGGAAGAAATCCCGCAACGGCTTCAGTTTCATGGTGATGAACAGGGCGATTGGGCTGGAGGCTAAAGTGATCCCGGCGATGAACGCGCCGATCTCGCGGGACAGGCCCATCAGTACGGCTACCTCGGCGACCGCCAGGCACCAGGCAATGGCCAATAAAAAAATATATTCGTGAATTTGATCAAACCGGTTGATCAGCCTCACGATCACGTAGCGTTCAAAGAACCAGGAAATCAGGATCAAAAGCGGCAGCATCAATAATTGCATGGTGATATCCACCAGCAGCATGTCATCCTTCCCGTATCCCTGCAGCATCAGCAGAATAATAATCGCAATCACGTCCTGGATTAACAGTACGCTGATGATCATCTGTCCCGTATGGCGATGGTGCAGCGCGGTGGTGGGCAACAGTTTCACACCGATGATGGTGCTGGAGAACATCATGATGGAGCCGATCAACAGCGCTTCCGGCAACGGGTAGCTGAAACCCCAGGCAATAGCAAAACCTGCCGCAAAAAATATGAGCGAACTGAGTAACGTTACCCACAAGGCCTCGCCCAGCATTTTCCATAATTCCTGGGGAAACAGGTCCAGGCCGAGCAGGTAGAGCAGGAAAACAATGCCTATGTGCGAGATATCGGCAATCAACTCCGGATCGTCGACCAGACCTGCGCCCCACGGTCCCAGGATGACGCCGAGTATGATATACGCAACGATTATGGCCTGGCGCGCGTACAGGGCCAGCGTGGCGAGCACCGCAGCGCCGGTAAAAATCAGGAAGATTGAAAACTCTATTCCGTGAACAGCCACCATGAGACATAAAATACCATGATTATGTGTTAACCGGATGCCTGCTTTCGCAGGAACGGCGAATACATCTGACTGCCGTTCAATATTTTATCTGCGGTAATCCATGCCCCTTCATGTTTTAAACAGGGGTGCGTCATCCGCGGATAACAGGGGTTTTTTCATCAGGTAGATGATGAGCAACAACGCCGGCGCACCCAGCAATCCGGCGTAGAGGAAGAACCAGGCATAACCGGCGGCCTCAACCACAATACCGGAAAAACCGCCGATGATTTTTGCGGGCAGGGTCATCAGGGAGGAAAACAGGGCATACTGGGTGGCGGTGTACGTGGTATTGGTCAGGCTGGAGAGGTAGGCGATGAAGGCCGAGGTGGCAAAACCGCCGCTCAGGTTGTCGAAACTGATCACAACAGCCAGGCTCACGAGATCGGGGTCGCCCATGGCCAGCCAGACAAAGAACAGGTTGGTCACGGGTACCAGCACGGCGCCCAGCAGCAACGGCCGGTAAATCCCGTAGCGCATGACGAATATCCCGCCCAGCCCTGCGCCGAGGATGGTCATGAAAAACCCGAACACCTTGGTAACGTTCGCAATGTCGACCTTGCTGAAACCCAGGTCCAGGTAAAACGGATTGGCCATGACACCCATGGTGATATCGCTGAGCCGGAATGTGCCGATGAGCAGCAGGATCACCAGGGCCAGCATCCCGTTCCTGCGGAAGAACTCGACAAAAGGGCTGATGACGGCGCCGGCAAACCAGGCAGTAAGCCTGGCGAACCTATGGGTTCCCTCCGCCACTCCCATCTTCCGCCCCAGTTCACTTTCCAGTTCCCCGGCAACAGCGGATTCCGAATGGGCCGGCTCGGCAATGACCAGGGTTGTTACTATGCCTATAGCCATCAGGCAGGCCATGGTGAAATAAGCGTATTGCCAGCTCTGGGCCGCGGCAATATAAAACGCGCCGGCGCCGGCAACGAGCAGCGCCACCCGGTAACCGAATACATAGCTGGCTGCCATCGCGCCCTGCAATAACCTGTCCACGGCTTCGATGCGATAGGCATCTATGGTTATATCCTGGGTCGCGGATCCGAACGCGACCAGCAAGGCAAAGATCGCGATAAGCTGCAACTGTGACAGGGGATCGGACAAGGCCATCCCTGCCAGGCCCAGGGCTATCAGAAACTGCGCCGACAGCATCCACGAGCGCCTTTTGCCCAGCCGCCTGGTCAGAACAAAGATTGGTACCCGGTCGACCACGGGCGCCCAGAACACCTTGATCGAGTAGGTAATGCCAATCCAGCTGAAAAAACCGATAGTGGATAAAGCCAGTCCGACGTCCCGCAACCAGGCCGACAACGTCGAGAACACCAGGAGAAAGGGCAACCCCGCAGAAAATCCCAGGAAACACATGGCGATGACGCGGGGCCGGGTGTATACCGCCAGCGCCTCACGCCAGTCTCTGCCGGGTTTGTCAATCACGCCGCTGTACATTCACAAACTTATACCGGTGAGGCCTTAGAGCCTCCATGGCACCCGCAAAATGACCCTTTTAAGCCCGATTATAGCCATGCATTAGTAATTATTTGTCTAATCATCAATGGGTTATGATGACTTATCCTGGTCCGACCCATCCGGCATATGGTGCCTGGGATGGACCGGGCGCATGAAGGCATTGCTGACCAGTGCGATAGCCAGCAACAAGGCCATGAGGTACATGGTGCTGTTATACAGGTTCGGTGTCGGGTCAATGGTTCCTGCCGGCGCAATATCCATCAGGCTGGCGATTGTCACGGTCTTTGCCTGCACCAGTGCGGGCAACTGGTCAAGACCGGCGCCGAATGACTCGGCAAATAGTGCCGGGTCAATCTTTGTCACCAGGTCATCTATGGCCCGGGTTACGGCGTTTTCCCGCAGCGATGTAATCGCCAGGGGACCCAGTACACCGGCGGTGCTCCAGGCAGTCAACAGGCGGCCGTGAATGCCCCCGACGTATTTCGTCCCGAAGATGTCCGCCAGGTACGCCGGTATCGTGGCGAAACCGCCGCCGTACATGGTGAAGATGATCATGGTGGCGGCGTAGAAGTACACCAGCCAGACGACCACGGGGTTGACGCTGACCTGTTGCGCGGTATAGGGGATGGAACAATACAGCAGGATACCCAGCGCAAAGAAGATCCAGTAGGTGTTGCGCCGCCCGATGTAATCCGACGTACTGGCCCAGATAAACCGCCCTATCATGTTGAACACGCTGATCATGACGACGTATGTCGCGGCAAACGCACCGTCGACGATATGCGGCAGGGTGGAACCGAATATCTCGGTCATCATGGTCTTGGCAACGCCCAGCACGCCGATACCGGCGGTGACGTTGAAACAGAGTACGATCCACAACTGGTAGAATTGCCGCGTCTTCAATGCCTGGTCAATGTCCACGTGGTTGCGGGTCATCATCCTCTTTTCTGCGTGCGCCTCATCCGGTGGCGTCCAGCCGGCGGGATGCCAGTCCGGAGCCGGCAACCGGTAGGAGAACGCGGCGATCATCATGACGACAAAATAAATCACGCCCATGGTGAAAAACGTCTGGGCGACGCCGACCGAGCCGGTGCCTACCAGGTAAACCCCTTCGGGCCCCGGTATCACCATCTGTGCGACCTCGTTGGCGCCGACAACGACGACTTCGCGCAGTTCGCCGGCGACTTCCACAAAACGCCGGCCCGCCCGGGTAACCAGTTCGAGATCGGCAACCGCGCCGAGGTAGTCGGGAGCCCTGTAGAAAAACTGTATGAAATACTCTTTCAAGGGGGCGCCGATCATGGCGCCGCCGCCGAAACCCATTATCGCCATCCCGGTAGCCATCCCGCGCCGGTCAGGGAACCAGCGGATCAACGTGCTCACGGGTGAGACATAACCCAGCCCCAGGCCGCACCCTCCCAGCACGCCGTAACCCAGGTACAGCAACCACAACTGGTGGGTGATAATGCCGATACCACCCACGATAAAACCGCCACCCCAGCAACAGGCCGAGACGACGCCCACCATGCGCGGACCCACCGTCTCCAGCCACCTGCCGGCGATAGCCGCCGCCAGCCCCAGGGCTACAATCGACACGGTGAAAATCCACACCACACTCTTCAGGGTCCAGTCATCGGCAGCGCTCACCACCACACCGAGCTGCTTTACCAGGGCGGGATTAAAGATGCTCCAGGCATACACCGAGCCGATACACAGGTGTATGCCGAGGGCCGCGGGGACGATCTTCCAGCGATTGAATCCGGGTTCTGCGATGATGTGTTGCTTGGACAGTATGCCCGACATGACTTACCTCTTGTTATTGTTGTCTGTTAGCCAACTACCCGGACACCTTCATCGCCTGGTCAGACCGGGATGGAAAGTTCATCATTGTAACGTGAATAGAATTGAAATTATCGAAAAATTCGCCTAGTCTATGGTATTACGTAAAGTAACAGTCCATAGTAGTATTATTCATCAGCAAAACCAGCATCCAGCGGTTTTCTGACCCTTTCTGCGAAGCTTGTCCCTGCGCAGCCAGGGAGCGGGAAGCTGCATGGAGGTGCTCGCTTGCGGAGGAATGCCAAGAGCAACGCAATGAGACAGGAAAGCGACATATTAGTCGACAATTTCGGCCGCACGGTCAATTATGTCCGTATTTCGGTAACGGACCGTTGCGACTTTCGTTGCGTCTACTGCATGGACGAGGAAATGCAGTTCGTGCCCAGGGCCAAGCTGTTGTCGCTGGAAGAGATCGCGATAATTGCCGAGGCTTTCACCGAACTGGGTGTCGGGAAAATCCGTATTACCGGCGGTGAACCGCTGATCCGGCGCAATATCGCCAAACTGTTCCGGGATATAGGTGAACTGGACGGCCTGGAGGAACTGCTGCTCACTACCAACGGTTCGCAACTGCCGAAACTGGCAGGCGAACTGAAAGATGCCGGGGTGAAGCGCATCAACATCAGCCTGGACTCCCTCGATCCGGACAAGTTCAGGCGCCTGACCCGCATCGGCGAACTGGACAAGGTGCTGGCCGGTATCGATGCGGCCCAGGCCGCCGGGTTTGAAAAGATCAAGATCAACTCGGTCATCCTGAAAAACCGCAACGACGATGAAATACTGGACCTGGTCGGGTTTGCTTCAGCGCGGGGCATGGACATCAGTTTCATCGAAGAGATGCCTCTCGGGGTAATCGGCGACCATGACCGTGAGGAAGCCTATTACTCGAGTGACGAGATCAGGGCTGACCTGGAACAGCGCTATACGCTGCTGCCCACCACCGAATCCACCGGCGGTCCCTCGCGTTATTACAGGATTGTTGAAACCGGCACCCGGGTAGGCTTCATCTCGCCCCACAGCCATAACTTCTGCGACAGTTGCAACCGGGTCAGGCTCACCTGCGAAGGCCGCCTGCTGCTCTGCCTGGGGCAGGAACACTCGGTGGACCTGCGCCAGGTCATCAGGACCCATCCCGGCGACAAGGACAAACTGAAACAGGCGCTGCGCGCATCCATGGATATCAAACCCAAGGGACACGAATTCGACCTCTCAGTCAAACCCGTCATTTTTCGCCACATGAATATGACGGGAGGTTAAATGCCTTCCAAGTCATACCGGCCGGAAATGACCGATGCCGGCATCCAGCCAACCATCGCTGTCGAAGCGGTCGACGAGTTCCGCAATATCCGGGAAATGCACATTGCCGATGAACGGCCCCTGACCATCTACGTCGACAGTTATGAGATCGTCACCTTGATGACACTCGGTAAAACCCCTGAGTTACTGACCCTGGGCTACTTGAAAAACCAGGGCATTGCCGAGGACATCAATGAAATACGCTCGGTGCAGGTCGACTGGGAAGTGAATGCCGCGGCGGTTGCCACCTGGTCCGGAAGGGACGACTGGAAAGACCGGCTGGGACCGAGAATCGTGACCACGGGCTGCGGCCAGGGGACGGTGTACGGCAATATCCTGGAGCAACTCAACGAGATAGAACTGCCCGTTACACGGCTCCGGCAGTCGGATATCTATGCCCTGCTGAAAAACCTGGCCCACTATAACGACGTCTACAAGAGCGCCGGCGCCGTGCATGGCTGCGCCCTGTGCACCGGTATCGAAGTGGCCGTTTTCATCGAGGACGTGGGCCGCCACAACGCGGTCGACGCCATTGCCGGGCAGATGTGGCTTGAAGGGACGTCCGGCCATGACAAGCTGTTCTACACCACCGGCCGGTTGACCTCGGAGATGGTCATGAAAGTGGCGCAAATGGGTATTCCGGCTCTGGTATCCCGTTCCGGCATTACCCAGATGGGGCTCAAGTTGGCAAAAGACTTCGGCGTGACCCTGTTTTCCCGCGCCAAGGGGAACCATTTCCTCATCTACAACGGGGCGGAACACATTGATTTTGACGTGCCCCTGCCGCCGAAGCGCGCGGTTGCCAACCTGAAAAGCGCCGGCTGAATAACTCTGCGGATCACAAGGTGCAGAAAGCCGAAATAACGGGCATTGTCCTGGCCGGGGGTGAGGCCAGGCGCATGGGCGGCGGTGACAAGGGCCTGGTGGAATTGCGCGGCAAACCGCTGATCGAGCATGCGCTGACGGCCTTAAGCCCGCAGGTCAACGCGGTCATTATCAATGCCAACCGCAACCGGGACCGTTACTGTGTCTATGGCCATCCTGTCATAGCAGACGGCAGGCAGGGTTTTCAAGGCCCGCTTGCCGGTATGCTGAGTTGCATGCAAGCGGCTGAAACGGAGTTCATGGTGTCGATCCCCTGCGACTCGCCGTTATTGCCGGACGACCTGGTGGCCCGCCTGTTCAGGCAACTGAGCGATGAGGAGGCGGAAATCAGCGTTGCCCATAACGGCGACAGGGTGCAGCCGGTGTTTACGCTCATGTCCGCCTCCCTGGCGCCTTCCATGCAGGCATTCCTGGATGGGGGCGGCCGCAAGATCGACAAGTGGTTCGCGCAACACAGGCTGGCGCTGACGGATTTTTCCGACAAACCCGACTGCTTCAGGAATATCAACAAACCGGCGGAACTGGCGCGTATGGAAGCTGAGTTGGATGCCTGAAAACCGGACAGTCCCGCTGATCGGCTTTGCCGCCTGGAGCGGCACCGGGAAAACGACCCTGCTGGTCAACCTGCTGGGTATTTTTACTTCGCTCAAGTTGCGTGTCGGTGTCATAAAACACGCGCACCATACGTTTGAGATCGATTACCCGGGCAAGGACAGCTACGAACTGAGAAAGGCCGGCGCCAGCCAGGTGTTGATCGGATCCAGGCAGCGCTGGGCGCTGCTGGTCGAAAACAGGGATGCCGATGACAAGCCGCTGGAATACCATGTCAGGAACCTGGACCTGGATAAGCTGGACCTGATCCTGGTGGAAGGGTTCAAACCCGAGGTCATCCCCAAGATTGAGCTGCACCGCCCAAGCCTGGGGCACAATTTACTGTATCCGGATGATGAGAGTATCATAGCGATTGCAACTGATGCCGGGTTATCCGAAGATACGGAGTTACCGGTCCTGAACTTGAATGACCCGCAGCAGATCGCAAAGTTTATAATTGACCGTTACAATTTAACCAGGGGACAGATTTAAATCTGTCCCCGAAATCATTCAGACATGAAGGTAGAAAAAGATCCGAGTTGCAGGGATGACTTTGACCCGAAGTCACTGTCTGCCAATGCTGCCCTGGAACAGGTAATATCCGGGGTCAACCGCGTCAAAGGCATTGAAAAAATCGCTATCCGCGATGCGTTGAACCGGATCCTGGCAGAACAGATCCAATCCGGTATCAACGTGCCTTCCGGGACCAACTCAGCCATGGACGGTTATGCGGTCAACAGCGCTGATATCCCCTCCGATGGTACGGCCGTACTGAATGTACTGGGTACGGCATGGGCCGGCGAACCTTTCAACGGCAATTTAACCCCGGGGAACTGCGTCCGCATCATGACCGGGGCAATCATGCCGGACGGCGCCGATACCGTGATCATCCAGGAAGATGTCCAGGTCAACGACTCCGGCATAACAATCGACGGTTCCACCAGGAAAGGCGACAACGTACGCCAGGCCGGCGAAGACATCGCCGTCGGCGACCTCGTTTTGAGCCGGGGCCGGCGCCTGAACCCTGCGGATATCGGCCTGATTGCTTCTCTCGGCATCGCCGAAGTCTGCGTGGTGCGCCGCTTGCGGGTGGCGTTTTTCTCGACGGGCGATGAACTGCGTTCCATCGGGGAGCCCCTCAACAACGGTGCCATATACGACAGCAACCGCTACACCTTGTACGGCATGCTGGAGAGGATGGGCGCCGATATTATCGACATGGGCGTGATAAAGGACGACCTGGACGCCCTGGAGGAGGCCTTTTCCATCGCTGCCGCCAATGCCGATGTTTTGATCACATCGGGCGGGGTTTCCGTCGGCGAGGCGGATTACATCAAGGAAATCCTGGCAAAACTGGGCAAGGTGGATTTCTGGAAAGTAGCCATCAAACCCGGGCGCCCGCTTGCCTTCGGCCATGTAGGCGATGCCGTCTTTTTCGGGCTGCCGGGAAATCCCGTCTCCGTCATGGTGACCTTTTACGAGTTTGTCCAGCCGGCTTTGCGAAAAATGACAGGCGAGGACGATACCGGCATCCTGACCCTGAAAGCCCGTTGCGACTCCAGGTTGAAAAAACGTCCGGGGAGAGTGGAATACCAGCGCGGTATTTTACAGAGTGATAAGGACGGGAACCTGGTGGTCGCCAAGACCGGCGCGCAGGGGTCCGGGATCCTGCGCTCCATGTCGCAGGCGAACTGTTTCATCATCCTGCCAATTGAATCAGGTGGCGTGGAACCGGGAACAGTCGTGGATATTCAGCCTTTCTCCGGACTGGTTTAATCCGTCGTTCCCGCACACGCGGGAACCTGGTGAACTAAATCGCCGCCTGCGGCGGCACAATCTTATAATTGAATATCCATCCCGTCATACGACACCTCCCAGCCCGCAGCCTCTACCGTCCGGCGTTCCTCGCTGTTGGCAAACAGGATCGGGTTGGTGGTGTTGATGTGGATAAAGACTTTTCTTTTAATTCCCAGGTCTTTTAACGCGGCGAGGGTGCCGTCCTCTCCGGAGACGCTGATGTGTCCCATTCTCTGCCCTGTCTTTACCCCGACACCGTCACGGATCATCTCGTCATCCACCCACAGGGTACCGTCGAAGAAAATCAGGTCGGCGCCGCTGATCCTCTGCGCCAGTTCCGGTGTCACCCGCGCGCAGGCCGGCATGTAGTAAAAAGACTTCCCGTTATTGATATCTTCAACGTAGAGGGCGATCGTGTCTTCATCCACCGAGCCGAAGTCCTTGCCCTTGCTCTCGTCCTCCAGCCACAGGGCAACCTTGCCCGGAACGGCAAAAGGCGTTATGCGTATTCCCATGGAACTGCCGCCCGGTTTCAGCAGTTCCAGGGGTTCATTCAACGCCATGGCTTCCCGGCTGACGAATTTCGGGTTCAACACGTTGAATATCGTATTGGCCTGCAGTACCCCCAACACTCTCTGGGTTGCATAGATGCGCAGGGGTTGCGATTCACGCAGGTTCAGCAGTCCCGCAACATGGTCCACGTCGGCATTGGTCAGTAGCGCGCCCATTATGGGACTGTGCCGCAGGTCTTTTTTCGGGTGCAGGATGTCATTATCGTTGATTTGCTGGCGCAGGTCCGGTGACGCATTAAACAGGTACCAGTCCTCCCCGTCGGCGCTGATTGCGATGGACGACTGCGTCCGCTGCGGCGCCGCCGGATCATCCAGCCTGGCCCGCCTGCTGTTCGGGTGGTTACAGTTCCACTGTGGATAGCCGCCGCCTGCGGCCGCGCCCAGTACCCTTATATACATATTGTAAACTCCTCCTGATACTATGGTCTGATGCTCACAGGTCAGATCAGGTTTTCAGGGCACGCTGTGAATACATCCTTGTACGCTTACCATCCGCTGTCCCTGCGGATGATAGCCCTGAAAACCTGATCTGACCTGTATGGACATTACCTGAAAATAAATCTGTCGATTTTTTATTTTGGTGAATACCCCGTGGTGTTCTGCTCCACCCAGCGTTCCCCGTGTTTGACCGTTTCCTTTTTCCAGAACGGCGCCCTGTGTTTCAAGTCCTCGATGATGAACCGGGTTGCGTCCATGGCGTCGCCGCGATGGGCCGCCCAGGTCGCGATCAGCACGATGTCATCGCCAATTTCTATATCGCCGGTGCGGTGCAGGACCAGGACATCCAGTATCGGCCATTGCTGTCTTGCCTGGTCGCAGATCTCCTGCAGGTGCTTTTGGGTCATGCCCGGATAATGTTCCAGGGTCATGCTGCGGACTTCCTCGCCTTCGTTGAAATCGCGCATCGTGCCGACAAATATACAACTGGCGCCGATTTTTCCCGGGTTGCCGGGCAATGCCTGGTAGTTTTTCACCTCTGCCAGGGCATCGAAAGGCGCCGGCCTTAATTCTATCCGCATGACGGCCGCTTCAACCCCCGGTTACGGGTGGGAAAAAAGCGACTTCGTCTCCCTCCCTGAGCTCCGGGTCACCTTTAACGTGTTCCATGTTGACGGCTACGAGTAACGAGTCCGGCATCGCAGCACCGCCCGAGGCTGTATGCCAGACATCCGAAACCTTCAACCCGGGCCTGAATTCCATCTGGTCTTCCGCGCGCCCCATTTCCTCCCGGATACGGGCGAAAAATTTTACTTTTATCAACATCGTCTTCTGTCTTGCTTATCAACCTGTTCGGTTCTGGTATATTATATGAAAATTGCAGTCATGCCTGTAGGCATTTTATGAAAACGGTGTTTCAAAACCTCAAACGGCGCGGTCTGGCTGTAAAACTTTCCTTCTCCATACTTATCGGCACCACATTAATCGCTGCCGTTTCGTTTGCGTATGAATACTGGTATTCCAGCAGGCTGGTACTGCAAAATGTAGAAGCTGAAGCAGGTAATCTTGCCCAGGCGACGGTAAACGAGGTCGAAAGCGTTCTGGGTGGTATTACAAAAGTAATCATGTTTACCGCATCGTACCTGGAACACCATGTATACACTGAGGAGGACATACTTGGAATTCTCGAACATATCGTATCTTCGAACGACGAGGTTTATGGATCGACCATTGCGTACGAACCCTACGCTTACGATCCGGATAAGCAATATTTCGCTCCTTATTATTATAAAAAAAACGGCAGTTTGACATTGACTGATTTGTCCACAGAAAACTACCGGTACCTTGAGAAAGACTGGTACACCGTTCCAAAAGCGACAAACCGGCCCGCATGGAGTGAGCCGTATTACGATGAAGGGGGCGGAAACATTTTCATGGCAACGTACTCTCTCCCGTTCTACAAGACCGTGGATGGTCACCGGACACTGCAGGGCATTGTCACGGCGGACATATCACTGGACTGGCTGGTACGGATCATCTCATCTGCAGCCACTTACAAATCCGGCTATTCATTCATGATTTCCAAAAATGGCAACTTCGTCAGTCATCCGGACAAGTCGCATATACTCGTAGAAAATATCTTCTCCATCGCTGACGCGCTGGATGAACCGCGGCTGAAGGAAATAGCAGAAGCTATGCTCCGGGGAGAAACAGGCTTTGTCCCCCATGTGAGTTTTCACCTGAACCGGCCGAGCTGGTTGTACTATGCGCCTTTGCCCACAACCGGCTGGTCCATGGGCACCGTAGTACTCGAGGATGAACTGTTTGCCGGTCTCCATGAATTGAACCGGCAGGTAATCCTGATCGCTGTCGGCGGTTTTGCCATTCTCCTGGTGGTGATTTTCACCATCGCCAGCCGCATGATCAGACCGCTTGAAACCCTGGCCTCCACCACGACGGAAATAGCCAAGGGAAACCTGGACGTTGAATTACCGCATGTATTATCCCGCGATGAGGTAGGCGACCTGTCACGCGCCTTTGAGGAAATGCGCGTGTCACTGAAAGAGTACATCAGCAACCTGGCAGAGTCCATCAAAGCCAAGGAACGCCTGGACAGCGAATTGAAGATCGCGCATAACATCCAGATGAATTTCCTTCCCAAACGTTTTCCGCCGTTTCCGGATAAATCGGAATTTCAAATCTATGCCAGGCTGGAACCGGCAAAATACGTAGGGGGAGATTTATTCGACTTCTTCCTGCTGGACGACAACAAACTGTTTATTTCCATCGGCGACGTTGCCGATAAGGGCGTACCGGCGGCGCTGTTCATGGCCATGACCAAAACCCTGATGAAGGGTGTCGCCGAGCAGGAACCAGGGCCGGCGGAATTACTCATGAGAGTGAATAACGAAATAGCCAGGGACAACGATACGTCCATGTTCGTTACCTTGATTTGCGGAATTTTGAATCTTGATACCGGGGAATTAATCTATTCCAATGCAGGGCATAATCCGCCTGTTTTGATCCGGAACAACCAGGCGCCCGAA
Source organism: Gammaproteobacteria bacterium (assembly GCA_965207165.1). Classification (GTDB taxonomy): domain Bacteria; phylum Pseudomonadota; class Gammaproteobacteria; order Eutrophobiales; family Eutrophobiaceae; genus JAAXHV01. The sequence goes on from OZ242265.1 coordinate 1,985,131, forward strand.
TGGCTGGACATACCGGAAGGATTCATCCTGGGCCCGATTATGGATACAGTTTATAAAAATGACCGGATTACACTGGAGCCCGGAGATTTACTGTTGCTGTATACGGATGGCGTCAACGAAGCAATGAATGAAAAGCGGGTGCTCTATTCGGACGAACGCTTGATCGACACGGTTACAGGCCGCAAATCGGATGCCACGGAAGACCTGGTTCATCTGGTAATGGAGTCTGTTGAAAATCACTCAGGCGCTCAGGAGCAATCGGACGATATCACCATTCTCGCCTTGCGTTATGACGGCAGGGATGAGAGCAACAAAACGGTATGAGTATATGTCGAAATTGACACATTTCAATGAAACGGGAGAAGCCCATATGGTCGACGTCTCCGCCAAGGATGCGACCCACCGCATTGCCGTGGCTGAAGGTACGATCAGGATGCAGGACAAAACGCTGGCCCTGATCATGGACGGTGGACATAAAAAAGGAGACGTGCTGGGAATCGCCCGGGTAGCAGGCATCATGGCGGCAAAAAGAACCGCGGAACTCATCCCGCTGTGCCATCCCCTGTCCATCAACCATATCGATATCGCGCTGGACCCCAGGCCTGGAGAAAGTGCGGTTTACTGCCAGGCGCGGGTCGAAACCATCGGCCCCACGGGAGTCGAAATGGAGGCGTTGAACGCGGTCCAGGTCACCCTGCTGACGATCTATGACATGTGCAAGGCCGTCGACCGGGGCATGAGCATCGAGACGGTCCGGCTTGTGAAAAAATCAGGGGGGAAATCCGGCGAGTGGGCCAGGTAAGTTCCCGTCATTCCTGCGCAAGCGGGAATGGCGACACGCGCAGGAATCGCTGATTTCCAGCCCCCATTTCTCACCAGGTGACGCGGGCTAACTGTATTTTATATATTTGAACCTTTGATCATCCGGCGTACCATCCAGGGCGCTGTCTTCTTCCACCCCGGGCTGCCACATGACCACATCTTCTATCTTCTTTGCCAGTTCGAAATCCTTGTCGGTCACGCCTTTTGCCGCGTGGTTCATCAGTTTGACAATGACGAATGCGTAACTGGCGGTCAGGTCGGGGTGATGCCAGGCCGCTTCAGCCAGGTGGCCGACCGTATTGATTACCATCAGTGTGCCTTTCCAGCCGCTGGTCTTGTAGCGGCGGCGGATCCAGCCGCCCTCGTAATACCAGTCCGGCAATTCGTCCTGCAGTCGCTGTTCTATCTCTTCCACCTCGTAGGGGGCATCTTTTGTTTCTTTGCGCCACTTAGCCATAAACCTTCCTCACTATAGAAATACTTCTTAACATTGATATTGTAGCAAATCGGTGAACGATATTGGGCAGGTTGGTATGGGCTTTTCAGGACTATACCAACCTGTCCCGGTGTTTGCTAATGGATGTATGTTCCGGAATTAATTTTCTGATTTCAGTAACTTTCGTACTGTCAATCTGCATGGTCCGTTCATGCTGTCTGCACAACGCGCCGCGAAATCCCAGGTAATCCGGGTTAATCCGAAGTAACGGCGGGATATCCTCCCCGGAGAGCGCGCCGGCCAGGCCGGTTATGAGCCCGGCCCGTTTGGCGTTGTTCACGAATTGCGCCAATGCCCCGTCTTCCATTTTCTCTCTCAGGTTCCCGCTTGCCTTGTCGCAGGTATCCAGCATCACGCCCATGACGCCTGTGCTCTTCAACTTCTCGAAGTCGGCCTCAACAGGGGAGAACTCTGCGAAGAAGACCAGTACAATCCGGATATTCCTGTCCGTGAGTCTGTCCAGCGCAGACAAGGTAAAAGGGGACAGGGACCTGGCAAACACACCCACCTTGACGATATCCACGCCGCTGGCGTGCATACCGAGTACGGCACTCTCCAGTTCTGCGGCGTAGGCCGGCAGGTCGCCGATGGTCGCGCTGAGCGTGGTTGTTTTACCAACCAGGGCCGTGATCAATCGTACCTCGTCCTGCTCCAGCGCGCCCAGCGCGCCCCGGTTCGGATCTTTCAAATCTATCACGTCCGCCCCCAGGGAGCAGACCAGCCGCGCTTCCTCGACGGACGAGACGCTGGCAAGGAAGCCTGTCACGTCTTTACCATCCTACGAATAATAACCATCAACCTTCTCCACCAACCACTGCCATGCCGTCCGTTCCTTATCGCCAGCGGTCTTTTTGATTGCGATGTCCAGGTATTCCAGTTCCGAGCGGATCTTCTGTTCCGGCAGCATGTGTAACCGGCTTACCAGGATAGCCGCCTCAACCACCGCGGCCTGGGCGCGGTTGAAACCCTCGAACGGCGCATGGCTTGCTGCATAGACCGCCCGGCAGGTAAACACCGGGCGTAACTCGTCATCCTTGTGGTTATCTACCCTGGCTTCAACGTGGGCATGGGCCGCAGCCAGACGTTTACAGGTGATATGGGTTGCATCCACAACCGGCCAGTCATGCCGGCCGGTTAAACACCCGGCAATGATCATCACATCCGTGGTTGCGTTGATCACCACCACGCCGGAGTTTACCAGGTTATCCAGGGTCTTTGACGGTTTGAACGGCGCGATCAGGTAATTTTCGTTTTCACGGCGGATCCCCATGGGCGCGATGTGCACGCTCCCGTCCTTGTTCATCGTGGTAATGACCGTTTCGTATATCATCAGGATTTGCGTTTCCTTGCCTGCAGGGTGGTACCTGCGGATTTATATTCCCCTGTATTCCCATCTTTCAGGCCGTGTGCGGATTTCGTCCGCGCCTCCTGTTCCCCGGACGTTCCGGGAATGACCGCCACACCCCAATCCAGGTCTTCATCCTGCATGTAACGCTTGCCGAGTCTCAGCGCCGTCTCGGCCTTTGCCAGTTCAACCCCCATGTAAAAGGCATGGGGAGCATCCTCCTGCAGCGATTCCAGCGCCGGGAACAGTTCAAAGGGGTCCTGGCCTGTCACCAGGCCGTCCCGATTATAGACATGAATGCCTTCCGGCGTAATCTCAACCCGGTAGCTGGGGTCCTTGATCTGCGCGGCCACTTCCCTGATCTCGCCGAGGGTGTAGGGAAACGGTTTGCGCGAGTGGCCCGTGAGCAACCCGCCGTCAAGCCCCTTCGGCAAGCCTTCGTCCTGTTTTGCGGCAAACATGATACGCCGGGCCAGGTCCAGTTCACGCACGACGGAACAGGCATGGGGGCTGACTTCGGTCGCCAGCACGTGGTTGATGTCCAGTTCCGATATGATCCCGCACAGCATGGCGTTGATCCCGCTGGTATCCGCCTCGGTCAATTCGGTCAGGTTGCCGGTGCCCATCATGATCTCGATACCGGGGTAACGCTCCCTCAAGGCATGGTAACGGATAATGGATTCGGTAAAGCCGAAATGGACAGGGTCCAGGATACTGTCGGCAATGAACGGCTTGTCCTGCGCCATGAATTTATCGATCAGCCGGTACAGGGAGGGCATGTCGGTGTGTTGTTCCGGGATCAGGATGGGGATGGCGTCCGTTTCTTCCGCAATCCAGGCGCTGCTCTCATGCAGGCTCAGCAGGAAGTCTGCGCCTGCCCTTACCCCGCGCAGCAACTCATCGTCTTCCAGTGAATCGACGCTGACCTTGTAGCCCGCTTCATGCAAGGCCTGAACGGCCTCTTCAAGGTGCGGAAAAGGCGTATCCGGCAGGCAGCCTATATCAATCACGTCCGCCCCGTCCCGTTTATACCTGGCGGCCCTGGCAAGGATGTCGTCGACACTGATCTGCGGGGCCTCCACAATCTCCGCAAAAATACCGACACTGTGTTTGTCCAGGTTGACCGGTTCTGCTTCTCTTCCGAAAAAAGCGGGCAGGTCCTTGACGTCTACCGGGCCCCGTTGCACCGCTATGCCCAGCGACTCGCTCAACGATTGCAGGTCGCCCTGGCACAATCCCGGGACGATGATCCTGTTCACTCTGTCAAGGCCATGCAACCGGCGTCCGATCATCTGTGCGGTCATCAGCGCGGCGACACTGACACCAATCTCTCTTGCTTCCCAGGTAAACTCAACCGGTTGCATGTCCCCAAGGACACGCCGCAGGCGCTTTTCTGCAAGCTTGCCGGTCAGGAAGAGAATGTGTTCGGTCATGGGTTTTTTTTATTTATCCGCTGATTAGCGCAGATTAGCGCAGATAATAAGAACATAAAAGCTGGAAGATCGATTAATAATTGGTTGATATCAACCAGTGCCGCTGCAGAATGGTTTAATTTAGTGACTATTACTGATATAATTGTTTGGTTGCGAAACTAATAACCTTTTGTTTTGTAACGATATTATTTTGACGTGGGGAGTCCCGCCGAATCTGGCACAATTTTCGCTCTATATTACCGAAGACCAAAGACAACGAGACATTAATGGGAAAGACTGAAATACTGGCTCCCTGGCCCCGGCAGGAATTTGAACAGCGCTTGCGCGACAAGGAAAAGTATTACCATATCCATCACCCGTTTCACGTTTTGATGAATTCCGGGAAACTGGACAAGCCGGCGATACAGGGCTGGGTAGCCAACCGGTTCTACTACCAGACCAGCATCCCGGTGAAGGATGCCGCCATCATGGCCAACTGCCGCGAGCGCGACGTCAGGCGTCAATGGGTACAACGCATAATCGACCACGACGGCCAGGAAGGTGAGGACGGCGGCATCGAGGCATGGCTGCAACTGGGCGAAGCCGTGGGCATGGACCGGGATGAGCTAATCTCGGAGGAACATGTATTGCCGGGTGTTCGCTTCGCCATCGATGCCTATTACAACTTTGCCCGCACGGCCACCTGGCAGGAAGCGGCCTGTTCATCGCTGACCGAACTGTTTGCCCCCAAAATCCACCAGAAACGGCTGGACAACTGGCCCCGGCACTACACCTGGATTGACGCGAATGGATACAACTATTTCCGCAAGCGCTTGAGCGAGGCAAGACGGGACGTACAGCACGGCCTGGACGTGACACTGGATTATTTCAGGACCCGGGCAGACCAGGAACGGGCCCTGAACATACTGCAACTGAAGCTGGACATACTCTGGACCATGCTGGACGCCATGTGGATGGCGTATATTGAGAACAGGCCGCCTTATCACTGTGTTGAAGCATAATATCCCTGAAATTGCCCCCACGTTCCGCTTCCAGTGGGAGGAAGCCCAGGATTGTTACGTTATCCTGTACCCGGAGGGCATGGTGAAACTCAGCGGCAGCGCCGGCGAGATCTTGAAACGCTGTGACGGCAGTAAAAGTACAGATGACATCATCGCCGAACTTGAAACCGCATTTCCGGGAGTAGACCTGGAAGACGACGTGCGTAACTTTATAGAGAATGCAAGAGACAATGGCTGGATCAGATACAAATCGTAGCAAACCGCTTTGGCTGCTCGCCGAACTCACCTACCGCTGCCCGTTGCAGTGCCCTTACTGCTCCAACCCGGTGGAGATCGCCAAATACAATAACGAACTCAGCACCGAAGACTGGATAAGGGTCCTGCAGCAGGCGCGCAAGATGGGTGCGACCCAACTGGGTTTCTCAGGGGGCGAACCCCTGGTACGGAAGGACCTGGAGGACCTCATACGTGAGGCCCGGGGTCTTGGTTATTACACCAACCTGATTACCTCCGGGGTGGGCATGGACGCCGATCGCGTGGAGAAATTCAAGGAGGCGGGCCTTGACCATATCCAGATCAGTTTCCAGGCCAGCAATGAAGAACTGAACAATTATCTCGGCGGCACGAAAAGTTTCCAGCATAAACAGGAGATGGCCAGGGTGGTCAAGGAGTATGAATACCCCATGGTCCTGAACATTGTGCTGCACCGGAAAAACGTCGACCAGATACGCGACATCCTCGATATGACCGTGGATTTGAACGCCGATTACGTGGAACTGGCCAGCACCCAGTATTACGGCTGGTCAAGGGTCAACATCGAGCAGTTGCTGCCCACCCGGGATCAGCTTGCCAGGGCGGAAGTAGTGGCGAAGGAATACCAGGAAAAGATGAAGGACAGGATGAAGATCATCTACGTGATCCCGGATTACTTCGAGAACCGGCCCAAGGCCTGCATGAACGGTTGGGGGTCGATCTTCCTGACCATCGCTCCCGACGGCAGCGCCCTTCCCTGCCATGCCGCCGCCCAGTTGCCGGGACTGGAATTCCCCAATGTCAGGGAGCACAGCATCGACGAAATCTGGAACGGTTCCGATGCGTTTAATAAATTTCGCGGATTTGACTGGATGCAGGAACCCTGCAGGAGTTGCCCGGAAAAGGAGAAAGATTTCGGCGGCTGCCGCTGCCAGGCTTACATGCTGACCGGCGATGCCACCAACGCAGACCCCGTGTGCGATAAATCACCCCACCACGGGAACTTACACGCCGACGTGGATCGGATCGACAGCTTGTCCGGCACGAAAGAATTTGAGAGCAAGCCGCTGGTATTCCGGAACATGCGCAACTCGAAGGACATCATGAGAGACAGCGTCATTCCTGGCTGAAAAAAAGGGACAGATTTACATCTGTCCCCTTTTACTTGCCAAAAGCGCCCAGGTCACATCCAGGGCCTGGCGGTTTTCCTTTATGTCGTGTACGCGCAGGATACTGACACCGGCAAAGGTTCCGATTGTCGTAGTCGCACAGGTGGCTCCAACCAGTTCGCTGTACTCGGTTATATCGCAGATTGAGCCCATGAAGCGTTTTCTGCTGGCTCCCAACATCACCTTGTAGCCGGTTGCCTTAAAACGGTCCAGGTTCATGATGATATCCAGGTTATCCCGTCTGGACTTGCCAAACCCGATGCCCGGGTCAATTACCAGGTTCTCCTGCTTAACGCCCGCTTCCCTGGCGGCGGTCGCGCGTTCCTGCAGAAACGTTTTGATTTCCTCCACCACGTCGGTGTACTGCGGATTATCCTGCATGGTCCTGGGAACACCTTGCATATGCATGATGATATAGGGGACTCCGGCTTCCGCAACCAGGCTGAACATACCGGGATCGTCGCGCCCCGCCGAGATATCGTTGACGATGGCTGCGCCCTGCTCCAGCGCGGCGCCGGCTACTATGGTCGAGGCGGTATCTATACTGATGGGAACCCCTGCAGGAAGTTCCTGCTGCAGTTGCCTGATGACCGGAATCACCCGCTCCAGTTGTTCCTCAGGCGGCACCCGGTCCGCGCCCGGGCGGGTGGATTCCCCGCCGATGTCTATCAGGTCCGCACCCAGTTCCACCATCTCGTGCGCGCGAGCCACGGCGACTGCCGGATCGAAATGCCGGCCGCCGTCGGAAAAGCTGTCGGGGGTGACGTTCAGCACCCCCATGAGCAGTGGTTTGGCGGATGAATCAGGCAGTTTCAACCTAAACGCCCTGCCATTTCATCGGTTGCGGTAACCAGGGCATCCACCATGACGGATTCACCGGCCAGGTGCCCTCCTTCCTTAACTACGACAAGTTCTGATTGCGGTAGCGCCTGGTGTAATGACCAGGATGCATCCAGCGTACAGGTGAGGTCCCGGCGTCCGTGGATGATCCTGGTAGGCACGGCGGGGAGTTCATCTGCATTATCCAGGATCTGGTTCTCAGCGATAAAGTACCGGTGCTTCGCATAATGGGTTTCTATCAGGACTTCATGGACGGTCTTGTCTACGTCGCCAGGAGTATACTCCACTCCTGGCAACAGGTAAGTGACAATCCGCCCCGCCCATTTTGACCAGGCGAGAGAGGCGGCCTGCCGGAGTTTCCGGTCCGCACCATGCACACGGGCATGGTAAGCGGAAACCAGGTCATGTCTTTCTTCCTCCGGGATGATTTCCGTGAACTCCCGCCAGTAATCGGGAAATATCATGCTGGCGCCGTGTTTACCGAACCAGTCCAGGTCTTTTTGCCGTGCCAGGAAGGTGCCGCGCAGGACCAGTGCAAGAACCCGGGAAGGATACGATTGCGCGTACAATAATCCCAGCGTGGCGCCCCAGGAACCGCCGAAAACCATCCACCGATCGATCCCCAGGTACTCTCTTATGCGTTCGATATCCCGCAGCAAATCCGGAGTTGAATTGTTCCTTGTCTCTCCCGCCGGTGTTGAGCGGTTGCAGCCGCGCTGGTCAAACAGGACCACCCGGTATTTTTTCGGATTGAAGTAGCGCCGGTGATTCTCATTACAGCCGGAACCGGGACCGCCGTGGATGAATATAACGGGAATACCACGTGTATTGCCCGTCTCCTCGACATGGAGAGTGTGTACCTGATCCACCTCCAGGCGATAGCTCTTCGTCGCTCCTATTTCAGGGTATAACTCGCGCATGGGCGATATTATATTTCGCCCAGGATCTGCTCTCTCTTCTGCTGGTATTCTTCGGCGCTGATCAGTTCCTTGTCACGCAGGTCCTGCAAGGTCGCCAGTCTCTGTTCGATGGTCCGGGGTGAACTGTCGCCGTTTGAGGATTTCATTTCCTTGCGCATCTTCGCCATCTCCAGGCGCATTTCCCGTCTTTCCCGCGCCATCCTGGCCGCTTCTGCCTGCATGGCTGCGCTGGTCGGGGCCTCCTGTGCTGCCTGTTCAGCCTTCTGAGCCAGGTATACCGATGCCGCCTGTTCCAGGTCTATTTCCAGCCAGTCCCTGCGTGTCTTTTTACCGTCGATGTGGAGACTGACTCCATCGCCGGCGAGAATAGCGCCTTTGAAACCGGTGGGTTTGGCGCGGCGGCCGTGTTTGAAGTATTGCTTTACATCCGTTACGCCGTGGCTTCTTTCAACCGCTTCCTTGAACCTGTCACCTTCGTGTTCAAAATCGCCGATGATGACATGCAACTTGCCGTCCAGGTAGAAAACCCGTCCGCCCGTATAACCTCTCTTCTGAAGAACAAGGTAATTCTTTTCCGATCGCGCCAGTACAAAAACGATGTCCTGGTCTGGTCTGGCCCGGGATAAGCCCGTGGCTATATTCTGACCCAGCAGGCGGGCCTGTTGCAGGGAAAACAGTGTCCTGACTTTCTTTTTCTTGAAGAAACCCCCGCCAATTCGGGTTTCTATCCCTTCAAGTGCATTGGTGATCCGGCCGGGGTCCAACTGCACCGGGTGCTGATTTGGCGGCGTTGCTGCTTTTTTAGACTGGTCCTGCTCCGTGAGCCTGATATACAGGTTGCTCCCGGATTTCCACAGGACTTCATCGTTTGCGCCGAAGCCGGGCAATAAATCAGCTTGGGTAATGCCTGCGTATGAGAACAGGATGAAAAGCAGGAAACAGGGTTTTGTAAATCTTTTCAGTTCGACTTTCACTTTTCTTCGAGCACATACATCAGAGCGTCAATCGTTTATCTGCAACGTATTCGCGCAGGGCACGGTTTACAGCATCTGAATCAGGGAATAATTTGCGCAAATCAGGCTCGATAAGAACTACATTCGTGCCTTCACGATATTGTTTCGTATCTTTTCCACGTATCCCGGATTTTATCAGGTCTTCAGGGTATTCCGACCTCAGGGTATCATCATCGTTGTTCATATCCTCTACGTTCCCGCGGTGTCATCTGCCTTACGGATATAATGCGTATTCTATCATTTCGTAGTGCAAAACAAAAAGGCGCACAGTGTGCGCCTTTTCGCTGGGTCTCGAAAGACCCTCTTTAGCTTAACACAGACCTACCAGAGCAGAAATCCGCCGAGGGAGAAGGTGTCAGTCTCACCTGCGCCGGCATCAAAGTTGCTGTACTCTGCAACCACTTTCAGCCAGGAATTGACATCATGGTATACACCCATGGTCCACAATTCCCTCTCGGTTTTACCAATACCATACATTGCATCGGCATTCTGTGTTGACTCACCGTAGCCGCCGCCGATCTTGGTAGTACCGTTGAAGGTATAGCTGGCCTGGACGTAGAAGCCATCGTTATCTGCCTCATTACAACCCGCTGCACTACAGCCAAATGCATCGCCGCCACCAAGAGCGAATAACACGGAACCCAAAGCTTCGCCATCGTAATAGCTGCCGGTCATACTGAAACCGCTTGCACTGACTGTTGCACCGACGTTCCAGCCTACGGACTCTATGTCACCCCCGGGGGAACCGGCGTGAGCCATAATTTCCTGTTCCTGCCAGAGGAAACCGGCCCAGCCACTGAAGCTGCCGCCCTCGAAAGCGGAATTGAAAGTGGCTTCCGCCTGGAACTGTGGCGTATCGGTTTCAGAAATCCCACCATTCCCTAAAGGCTCCTGGGGATCAAAGATACCTACGGACAACTGGAAACCATTCATGTCCGGAGTCTGGTAGACAAAGCGTGTGCGGAAATCAGGATAAACATAACCTGCGCCAATACGACCCAGGCCGGTGCCGCCACCATCCGGTCCACCCATATATCCCATACCAAACAGGGTAATGTCCTGCAGAATGGCCTGGCGCTGGAACAATGCCAGGGTACGGCCTACGCTGATGGTGCCGAAATCGCCGGACACGTTGAAGAAGACTTCACGCATATCGATGTTCGAACCCGTGCCTAGCGTGGCTGACTTATTCAATCGACCGGTTTTCTCGGCAGAACTGTCCACCGCAAATGTAATCTGGCCGGTGCCGGTCAGGCCGTTCACTTCCGGCGTCTTGACCGTCATGGTATGGAAGGCAGGCAACAGACCCTGTTGCAGGTGAGCACTGTCTTCGCCACCAGCAAAATCACTCTGGGTGTAGAACAGGTTGATAAAGCCGCCGTAGCTGACTTCCCAACCGTCCGCGCCACCCAGTACGACGGCCGCATTGGCGGGCATGCTGAAAGCAGCGACCAGCGCGAGCGTGCTCAGTGTGGTTGCGATCTTGGTTGTATATGATTTCATCATTATCCTCCTCAGGAAAGGTATTAAGCCAAAAGTCACTTCGTTCTTAAAAATTCTTTATTCCAGCTTATAGAGTCCTACCTATTGATATAGAGTATTGCATAACTAGACAAATTGCAACATATAAAAGGCACATTTACAACACTTTTTTTCATTTTTTAATGCCATAAGCCACGGTTCTGTTTCTTTTACACAACACAAGCTACGCTGGAACGAAAAAAGGGATGCCGTACAACTATTTCCGGCCTCACGAATGCAGCGCCGGGTTTATCAATAGATTATATTACTAATTCAAGTTGAATCAACCTTTTTCGGCTTACCCACCCCCTCTCTGGTACGCCAGGTCGAAGCGGGCCAGGAAAGCTGCCTGATCGGCGGCGCTGAAACCGTTGAATTCGATGGTGACTTCGGTCACGGGGAATTCCATGAGGGCCAGTTTTCTTATGGTTTCGGGCGCCAGCATGATTCTCACGACACCGCTACTTGTATTGATTTCGGCCTGGTCGCCCCGTCGTGAAACAGGGGCGCCACCGGCCGCCCTGGGCAGCAAACGGAAAAACTCCCTGTGAGAGATGCTCATTTCGCGGGTGAGACTGCTGTGCGTTGGCTGAGTGGTACTCATGGCAAGACCGGTCACACTGATGGATGTGGAAATGTAACTGCCGGGAGGCAGGTTACATCCTGTTCCCTTTTTTTATGGCTCAGCCCCCGGCCACCGGCGGCCATATTGCCAGGGTATCTCCATCGTTGAATACGGCCTTGCTGCGGTCTTCCGGATTTACATAAACACCATTCAGCAGGACGAGGTGCGCCATTTCCCTGGGGACGCTGTACCTGTCTATAAGTTCATAGGCCGTAATGTGTTCGGATATCTCTATGATAAGTTTGTTATCCACCGCGTCGGGGGGAAGATAATCGGTCAGACCGGCGTAGAGTTTGAGTGTGAGTTTCATGGTGTTGTGTTGCAGCGCGGTGGCGCGGAGCCCCACTTATGAGGACTACTGTCGGGGTCGATCAAGTCGCTCAAAGCAGCGCGGCGTTGTGGCCGATGGACTGGGTTGCCCCCAGGTATGCCTCCATGATCCGGGTCGGGTCGTGCAGCAGGTGATCTTTCCACTTGCCCAGCTTCAGCTTTGTCTGTATCAGGCCGCGCAATACGCCCACGTGGTTGGTCAGACCGAGGGCCTGGGCGCCTACCAGGACATCGTCCTGGAATTGCAGGCTGATGTAACGGTATCTTTCTTTATCCACCAGTTCGACGGATTCGCCGCCGTCGACACCCATCCATAAACCGTAGGAGGTGGAAACAAGACCCATGGTATCCAGCACGTTCATGTTGACGCTGCCCTGGTGGCGGGTATCCCTGCCGCACATGTTCATCGCTGCGATCCTGCCATGGTCGGCGGCTGTGGGCTGAATGGCCTGAACGCTGAATTCTTCCGTAGAAAAGTCCTTGCCCTGGCACACGTCGCCGGCGGCGTATACATCGGGATGGCTGCTTTGCAGGCGATCGTTTACCAGTACGCCGAAGTCAGCCTCGATACCGCTGCCTTCCAGGAACCGGGTATTGGCCCGCACGCCGGTGGCGGAAATCACCACGTCGGCGCCCAACTGTTCGCCATTATCCAGTTTTACCGTCAACCTGCCGGCATCGTCCTGTTCCATGGATTCAACCCGGGTCGATGTCAGCACGTTGACGCCCTTGGAAATACACCATTGTTTTATCAGGTTTCCTGCAGTCTGGTCCATCATGCGCGGCACCATGCGGTCTTCCATTTCGATTACCGTCAGGTTCACCCCGCGCTCGGCCAGCGCCTCCAGGATAATGGAGCCGATAAAGCCCGCTCCCATAAGGACTACGTCAGCGCCCGTATCGGCCTTGTCTGCGATATTCCTGCCGTCCTCCAGGGTCCAGCAGGAATGGACGCCAGGCAAATCGAGTCCTGGAACGGGTGGCCGAATCGGGTGGGAACCCGTGGCGATCAACAGCTTGTCGAAATTAACGGCAGCGCCGCCTGAGAGCGTCACGGTGTGAGCGCCGGGGTCTACCGACTCTACCCGGTCCTGGATTACCTCGATATCCATGTCCGCATAATGCGATGCGGACTTGCGCAGGTAAGTGCCGTCCTCATCAATATTATTAATGAGGTAGTACGGCAGGGCCATGCGCGAATACGGCGGTTCCGTCTCGTCGCCTATGAGCTTTATTGAGCAGGAGGCATCGTTTTTCCTGAGGGTTTCCGCCGCGATAACGCCGGCGGGTCCGGCGCCTATAATTACGTGTTGCATGTTTTCAGTCTCTTATTTTGCTCGCCCGGGGACGGACTTAAGCCCGTCCCCGGCGTCCTTCATTACAGGCTCAGACGCTGCCGGGTCTCGTCGGTGGGCTCGCCCTGCTTGTTCCAGCCGCGTACCTCGTAGTACTTGGGCAACATCTCGTGCAGGCGGTTCACATGGCCCTTCGCCGGTCCGGTCTGGGCCGGTTCGGTCAGCAGGCGCTTCGGCAACGTGTCGTCTGCCGCGGTCAGTCCTGCCGCGAGGTTGAATTCCCGTTCCAGGTTCCAGATACGCTCGCCCGCTTCCAGCATGGACTCCGGGGTCCAGTCGCCCTCGCAGGCCGCCGCCACCTGGGGAGCAATGTCTTCCAGGGTCCAGGCAAACGTGGTGAACACGCACAGGCCGGACGAATCCACGATAGCGGTAGCGTCCTGGAACGCCTTGACCAGTTCCGGCTTGCCTTCCGTTTCCAACGGGTCGGTTTTTACCGGCACGCCCATCACCTCGGATGAAACGGTGTAACTGCGCAGGTGGCAGGCGCCGCGGTTGGACGTGGCGTAAGTCAGGCCCATGCCCTGGATGCCGCGCGGGTCGTAGGCAGGGAATTCCTGCCCCTTGACCGTCATGGACAAATCAGGATGGCCGTATTTTTCACACAGGCGCTTGGAGCCCATGCCCAGTTCCTGACCGAAACCCTCACCCTTGCAGGTGACTTCAGTCGCCCAGGTCAGCGCTTCTGCCGAACCGAACTTCAGTTCGACACCGCCCGTCTGCTCTTTTGTAATAGCGCCAATCTGGTAAAGCTCCATGGCCGCGGCGACGGTGGCGCCGAAGGAGATGGGGTCGATCCCGTCCTCGTTGCAGATGAAATTAGCGTAGGTCAGCGCATCCATGTCGTCCACCCCGGTGTCCGAGCCCAGCGCCCAGGCCGCCTCGTATTCCAGGCCGCCTGATGCGCCCCAGTATTGCGGCTTGTTTTCGATGCTGAAATGGCCCCGGTCGATGGTGGATATGCGCCCGCAGGCAATCGTGCAGCCGAAACAACCGGCATTGGTGACCAGGTTGGGCTTGCCGTCGCTTTCCCGCGGTTCGTGCATGGCCTCGGCGGAGATCTTGCTGGCGCCTTCGAACTGCACTTCACGCATGTTACGGGTCGGCATGGCGCCAACCTCGTTGATGACGTTCATCAGTACCTGGGTACCGTAGGTGGGCAGCCCCTGTCCGGTGACCGCGTTCTCGGCCAGGACTTGCTTGCCGTCATTGACCGCCTGCATGAATCCGGCCGGGTCCTTGATGTTGCCTACCCCCTTGGTTCCCCTCACCGCAACCGCCTTGAGGTTCTTGGATGCCATAACGGTGCCGACGCCGGAACGGCCGGCCGCGCGGTGCAGGTCGTTCACGATCGCCGCGTACAGGCAACCTTTCTCGGCGGCGCGGCCGACGGCAGCGATGCGCAACAGCGGATCCTGGTATTTCTTGTGCAGCCACTCGTCCGCAGTCCAGACCGACTCGCCCCAGATCTCATCAGCGGAGATGATCTCCACCTTGTCATTCTCGACGTACAGGTAAACCGGTTGAGGCGATTTGCCTTCAAAAATGATCATGTCGTAGCCCGCGGCCTTCAACTCGGCGCCGATGAATCCACCTGAATTCGAGCAGGCGACAGCCCCGGTCAGGGGGCTCTTGGTGACGACCGAGTAGCGCCCGGCAGTGGAGGCCATGGTGCCGGTAAGAGGACCGGTGGTCATGATCAGCTTGTTATCAGGACTCAGGGCATCGCACCTGGCGTCGATCTCTTCCACCAGGTACTTGGTGGCAAGCCCGCGCTGTCCCAGGTAGAGCCTGGCCCACTCCATGTTCAGCGGTTCATTGCTGGTTGTGCCGTCAGTCAGATTTACTCGTAATACATTATTAGCCCAAGCCATTTTCTATCTCCTCCACTCAGTTAGCGCCGGCGCTTGCCGCTGCATGGGCGCGCATCCTGCCGAGTCCGGTATGGTCGGCATCAACATACGTGATGGCGGCCGTCGGACAGGCTTTGGCGCATTCAGGGTCGCCGCCGCACAAATCACATTTATAGACAACCTTGGTGTCCTGGTTATAGTTGACCGTCCCGAACGGACAGGCAATGGTGCAAACCTTGCAGCCGACGCAAACATCGGCCAGCACGTCCTTGG
This sequence comes from Gammaproteobacteria bacterium, assembly GCA_965207165.1. Lineage (GTDB taxonomy): Bacteria > Pseudomonadota > Gammaproteobacteria > Eutrophobiales > Eutrophobiaceae > JAAXHV01. Next base: position 2,000,379 of record OZ242265.1, read on the forward strand.
AACCGGTCTCTTCATTGAGCACGATGGCCTCGACGGGGCAGGCGTGCATGCACCAGGCCTCGCTGCACTGGGTGCAGGTATAGGGGACAAACCGGCCTTCATCATGGAAGGTAAATACCTTGATGCGGGATTTTGCGGGGTTGAATACCCCTTCCGCCTGGTACGAACAGGCCAGTTCGCATTGGAGACAACCGGTGCACTTCTCCGGCTCAATCTGGAGCGCTCTCAGCATCACATCCTCCTTAAGTCACAACGTTTAAAAGACAGAGATCGAAAAAATCTCATGTAAAATCGGGAAAAAATCACGGCTGTTTTCGTCCCTGTTTTAATTATAATAGGACCTGCCGGTTTTTTCTTACAGCAAAATTTATAGTTATCAATGAGGTCAGTCACCCTCTGTGAAAAGAATACAAAATTATTCCGATGATGACAACCTGCTTTATCATACATGGCGGAGCAGAACTATTTCCCGCATACTTAGTCTGCCCTCCGTTGCCACGGGGGCAGGCTCCGCGCAAGCGGGGGTCAAACGGCAGGAGAAATATGAACACCCTTAAGATCACAATAGCTGCATTCATCTTCCTGGGTTGCGTCACAGCCGGCGCCGTGGAGAAAACGGAAATCAATTTCGCCTTCATCGGCGCTACGGACGGCAACGCCTATGACGGTGTTGCGCAGGGGATCCACGAGGCGAACCTGCAAGGCCGGTTCCTGGGCCAGAACTACACCCTGCATGAGTTCAGTGCGGACAACATGGACGCTATCGACCCCGGTATGTTTATCGCCCTCATCGTCGCAACGAATGCAGCCGACGTCCGCCAGGCCGGTAACCGTTTCAAGGACCATGCCGTCCTCAACGTCGCGGTACATGATGATGCGCTCAGAAACGAATGCAGTTCAAACCTGCTGCACGTGATTCCAAGCAGCAGGATGCTTGCGGATGCCGAAGCGCAGTGGCTGCAAAAATCACCGGACGCCGGGATCACTGCATCCGGGTGGCATGCTGATTTTGTAAAATTCGCGGCGCGGGATTTGAACAAACGCTTCAAAAAACGGTTTTCCAGGCCCATGGACCAGTATGCCTGGGCCGGCTGGGCCGCGGTCAAGATGACGTCGGACTCGGTGGCAAGGAAAGACCTCACGGACCCTGCCGGGCTTTTGCAGTACCTGAAAACCGGGTTATCGTTTGACGGTCAGAAGGGTCTGGACATGGATTTTCGTGACACCGGCCAGTTGCGCCAACTGCTGCTGATGGTTGATCCCGCCGGAGATCTCATGGGTGAAGCGCCGGTAAGAGGGGTCGTCGCCGCGGACGACGTGGATAGCCTGGGCCTGGCTTCCTGTTATAATTAAACTCACTGGCATAAGGCCACAGAGGACACAGAGGTGGCTGAGACACACTTTAAATTTATGGAGTTACCGATGAAACATCTTATTACCGTCAGCATCATCTTGCTGGCCGCCATGCAGCTTGCCCATGCCGCCAGCGGCCGTATTTTCGTCACCAATGAGCGGAGCAACGATATATCCGTCATCAACGGCTCATCCCTGGAGGTCGAAAGAACCATCGAGGTAGGCGACCGGCCCAGGGGAATCGGCATCTCCCCTGACGGCGCCGAACTCTATATCGCGGTCAGTGAAGAAAACGTTATCGCGGTCATCGACCTGAAGACCCTGGAGTTGTTGCGGAAATTCCAGGCGGGTTCCGATCCCGAAACCTTCGCGGTGCACCCGAACGGGAATATCTATATTTCCAACGAGGACGACGCCAAGGCCTCTGTCTATAATCCCAAAACGGGCGAGCAACTGGCGGAGATACAGGTAGGCCTGGAGCCGGAAGGCGTGGCTATCTCACCCGACGGCAAGCATGTGATCGTGACCAGCGAATCGACCAACATGCTGCACGTCATCCAGGTCCCCGAACACACCATCGTCGCCAATATCCTGGTGGGCGCCAGGCCGCGCGCAGCCACGTTCACCAACGACGGCGCGATAGCCTACTCCACCTCCGAGATCAGCGGCGAGGTGAAAAAGGTCGATATGACCACTTTTGAGGTGGTCGCAGTCAGGAAAATAGCCGATGAAAAAGCCAAACCCAAGGACGTAATCCTGAACAAGGACGAAACCAAGCTCTACGTAGCGGGCGGCAGGTCCAACCAGGTCATCGTGATGGACGCGGATCAGATGGAAGTCATCAAGGGCATCCCCGTGGGCAAGCGGGTATGGGGTCTTGCCATGACCAAAGACGGCAGCAAGGTGTTCAGCACCGACGGGGTCAGCGGCACGGTATCCGTGATCGACACCGGCAAGGACGAGGTCATCAAGACAATCGAAGTCGGCAAATTCCCCTGGGGCGTTGTGATTGATGATTAGGAATTAGGAATTAGGAATTACGAATTACGAATTGGGGGTGTTACGTTATTGTGTGCCTTAATCCAGCTTGCGGATAACCGGTCATACATTGATAAGCAGCCGCCACAGGCGGCACATTCATTCGTAATTCCTAATTCGTAATTCTCGTATTTCTCGTAATTCCTATTCCGGTTTCATAAACTTCATGGTCATCCTGTCGCTCTCGCCGATGGCCGCATATTTCTCGCGATCCTCATCTTTCAGCCGGTAGACCGGCGGCAGGGTCCAGACGCCTTTCGGGTGGTCTTTGGTATCTTTCGGATTGGCATTGATCTCGGCCTTGTCGACAAACTGAAGGCCGGCCTGTTGCGCCAGGCGGATCACTTCGGCCTCCGGGACATAACCCTGTTTTGACCATTCCTTGCCGACCATGTGCTCCTCGCCCCGGTGCGTCACCAGGCCCAGGGTGCCGCCCGGCTTGAGCACCTTGTATATCCCGGCAAAAATCTGGTCCGCCGTGTCGTTGTTCAACCAGTTATGGACATTGCGGAAAGTGAGCACCATGTCAGCCTGCCCTTCCGGTTGCAGATCCGGCTTGTTCGGAGGCGCAAATTCGAACATGCTGACCTTGCCGTAGATTTCCGGTTCGGCCGCGAGCTTGTCCGCGTATTTTTGATAGCTGCGCCGGTAGTATTCGACCTCGGATTCGCTGTCGTAGCTCCCCACGTAGAAATTCCCATTGTCCCTCAGGTAAGGGGCCAGGATTTCCGAGTACCAGCCACCCGCTCCGGGGGAAATCTCGACCACCGTCATGTCGTTGCGGATACCGAACCAGTCCAGGGTTTGCGCCGGGTGGCGGTACTGGTTACGGGCCTTGTAGGCGTCGGAACGATGGTCACCGTCGGCGAGCGCGCTAAGTTGATCGATGTTCTCATTGGCGGCGGCGTGAAATGCCGGCAGGCACAGAATCGCAACCAGAACGACCAGATAATGTTTCAGCTTCATTACTCAATTCCTCTGTTATACCGGGTAATGTGTATATGTTACCCTGTCTTGCAACCGTAGAGAAATCCTGATGAAACAAACTGCCGTCATAACAGGCGCCGGGGCCGGCATCGGCAGGGCCTGCGCCGGATATTTTGCAACACAAGGGTACCGGGTCGCGGTTGCGGATATCGACCCTGAACGTGTTGCAAAGACGACCGCTGAAATCATCGGTTCCGGGGGCGAGGCCATCGGCATAACCGGTGATATTTCCTTGCAGGAAACCGCGCGGGAAATAAGGGATAAAACCCTGGACGCATGGGGGCGGGTCGATGTGCTGGTGGCCAACGTGGGGATACAGACCGGCGGCAGCCTGCTCGATACCGGGGAACGGGACTGGGACAGGACCATGGCAGTCAACCTGAAAGGTGTTGCGCATTCGTGCAAATCCGTCCTGCCGGCCATGAGGGAACAACAACAGGGGTCGATAGTCATCGTCTCTTCGGTGAACGCCACGGTCGGTTCGGCTGGGATGGCCATGTATGACGCCAGCAAGGCGGCCGTGCTGGCGCTGATGCGCAACCTGGCGGTGGAAAACGGCGAGTACGGTATCAGGGTGAATGCCGTCTGCCCGGGAGCGACACTGACCGATTACCACCTGGACCGTGCGGCAGACAAGGGGATGACGCCGGAGCAATTGCGGGAGGTCACACGCGGTTACGGCCTGCTGCGCCGCGCCGCGGAACCTGAAGAAATCGCTTCCGCTATCGGTTTCCTGGCATCGGATCAGGCCTCTTTTATTACCGGCCAGACGCTGTTCGTGGATGGCGGTTTCTCGGTTGCCGCCAACCGTCAGTCCGCCTAGGTCACTTTCAACATGCCGGAAAAGATCAGGTGGGGCATCCTTGGGACCGGGCGCATAGCCGGGAAGTTTGCCGTTGCCCTGAACTATCTTGAGGATGCCGAACTCTATGGAGTAGCTTCCAGGTCCGAAGAAAAAGCCGCGAATTTTGCTATGGAGTATTCGGCCTCTGAACAATATCCCGACTACGACAGCCTCGCCGCCGATCCTGATATCGACGTGGTATACATCGCCACTCCCCATTCCCTGCACAAGGATAACTGCCTGCTGTGCCTGGAGCACGGCAAAGCGGTGTTATGTGAAAAACCGTTTACCATCAATGCCATGGAATCCGTCTCGGTCATCGACTTTGCACGGGAACGGCAACTCTTTCTCATGGAGGCGATGTGGACCCGTTTCATCCCCGCGGCAATTAAATTCAAGGAACTGATAGAAGATAACGTAATAGGCGATATCCGGTACCTGTTTGCCGGCGGCGCAATCCTGCCCGATTTTGACCCGGATTTTTATGTGTTCAGGAAAGAACTGGGCGGCGGAGTGTTGCTCGATGCCGGCGTTTATCTCGTCTCCCTGGCATCCTGGCTGCTGGGTTATCCGGATAAAATCCAGTCCGTGGGCAAGCTGAACAGCGGCGGCGTCGACGACCACGATGCGCTCCTGCTGGAGTACGACTCCGGCGCCATTGCCAGCATGTACGTCTCGATGCGCACGAAATCCCGCCCGGACATCACCGTTCTGGGTAGCAAAGGGAAGATGTATGTTCACCCTCCCCTGTTCTGTCCGAGCAGGATCACACTGAGCCTGTTCGATGCTGAAGCAGCGGAAATAACCCTGCCGATCGAATCCAATGGTTATCAATTTGAAATAATGGAAGTCAACCGATGTTTGAGAGAGGGAAAAACGGAAAGCGACGTCATGCCGCTGGATGAAACATTGGATATTATGCGAATGATGGATGAGATACGCGAGCAAATCGGCCTTAAATACCCGATGGAATAAGCCTTAGGCTTGCGAAAGTGTTGTATTATATGCCGGCAAAGCCGGAGCAGCACGCCTGTGACGGCCTCTGAACACACCGTAATGCCGGATTAGCTCAGTTGGTAGAGCGCCCGCCTTGTAAGCGGATGGTCGGCGGTTCGAATCCGTCATCCGGCACCATTATCCCTTTTTAGCAGTTCTCTATTATTCCCGTATATTATCTATAACTCTTTATTATTACTGTATTTTTTCATAAAATAACGTCTTGCGCTTTCTTTCAAATACCTCTATAGTCCCTATTATAGCGTTGGATAAAATGTTGGGTAGATACAGGCACACATGAGAAAGAAACTGACCATACTGGAAGCAAAAGCCCTCAAGACGCCAGGTTTGTACTGCGCCGGCGAGACGTTGTACCTCAGTGTCGCCCCCGGTGGTTCTAAAGCCTGGGTACAACGGCTCACCATACATGGCAAGCGCCGCGACATTGGCCTGGGCGGGTTTCCATTGATAAGTATGGCCGAGGCAAGGGAGCGGGCCTTTGATAATCGCAGGCTCGCGCGTTCAGGTGGCGATCCGCTGGCGCTGAAGCGAAAGGCCAATATGCCGACATTCAAACAAGCAGCAGAGAAGACCTTCGAGGCCAACCGGGCGCGCTGGCGTAGCGAGGTAACCGCCAGGAACTGGCAGCAGGGCATGGCCAAACATGTATTGCCGGTTATCGGCGAGATACGGGTTGACCGGATAGGCCGGGAGGACGTACTGCGTATCCTGACGCCGATATGGACCAGCACACCGGACATCGCCCGTAAACAGCGCAACCGTATCAAGGCGGTGTTGGCCTGGTGCCAGGCGCACGGGCTCATCGAACACAACGTCGCGGGCGAGATGATTCATGGGGCACTGCCAACCATGCCGGCCGTGAAGGCGCATTACCGGGCATTACCCTATAAGGATGTGCCCATAGCACTTGAGACAATAGACTCATCCAATGCCTCCCTGGCTGCCAGGCTGGGTCTCCGGTTTCTGGTGCTGACCGCCACGCGCAGTGGTGAAGCCCGTGGCGCCCTCTGGTCCGAGATTGACTTTGAAGCAAAGGAGTGGCGCATTCCTGCCACCCGCATGAAGGCCGGGGTGGAACATCGAATACCATTGTCCGGTGCGGCCCTGGCCGTACTGGAACAGGCACAGGTGTTGAGAGACGGCTCCGATCTGATATTCCCTTCATCCACCAAACCCGGGACACCCATGAGCGACATGACGCTGACCAAGGTGCTACGGACAACCGGTCTGGCGGAGAAAGCCACGGTACACGGTTTCAGGAGTTCCTTCCGGGACTGGGCCGGTGAATGCACGAATACGGCCCACGCGGTCATGGAGCTGTCCCTGGCCCATGCGGTCGGCTCGTCAGTAGAGCAGGCGTATGCGCGCAGCGATTTACTGGCCAAACGGCGGCGGCTGATGGAGCAGTGGGCCGCGTACATAACCGGCAGTGAAGCGGACGTGGTTCCATTGCATGGAGCATCTTCCGTATCCTAAGTAACGCCACCTTAATCTGACAAAACCGCATTTTGTAACCAGCCTGTCTGCGCAGGCTGTTTTACCGGAACTTTCTCGCCGATAGTTCTTTTTACTTCCATCCGGAATGGTGCCACGCTCCACCGGGAATCCGTTAATGCCTGCAACCCGCAGGGAGGTCAACCCCATGACAAACAAACTGCCTCGCCGTGAAGACGTCGGGAGACTGTGCAGCCTGACCGCCGCGGCGCTTTATCGGTTGCTAAGCAAAAGCCGGTTTGACAAGCGGCACGTGCCGGGCCGCACTCCCTGCGCCGTCCTGCAGCAGTCAACAACAAAACCGGTTGTCATGAAGAAACAACCCCCTCCCTCAGGCAGTGAAACGATAGCAATCATCGAGTGCCTGGATGGTGGTGTGTTTGTCTTTAACGAGGCGCTCATTGCTGATATCGGACCGTATTACCACGGGGTGGACCTCAGGGCCCTGATTATCGATCTGGCCGACTGGTACACGGCACACCCGGACAAACGCGCCAGCCGGTCCGTGCTCATGCGGGATCTGGTGAACCGCCTGGCCGGGTGGACAACTATGGATAAGTACCGGCTAATCGAATGACCGAATTCACCATGCAATGAGTCTTCCGATAGACCACCGGATTATGCAGTCAGGGAACAACACGTTCACAGTCGATTACTGTCGTTCACACAGGGGCAAGCATACCCCTGTATTACATGCTGCGCATGAATACAGGGTGCTTGCAAGGGGGGCGAGCCCCCCCTTGACCCCCCCCGTTTGTAACGGGGCCTGATGATCAATTGACAGTTGCCAATGGCTGAACGCACCACATCGCACGCGCGGCTGGACCGGATGGTTACCCTGCGCGTGGATGCGGTGACCCGTGACGAGTGGCAGGGCCAGGCCAGGGCCGCGGGATTGTCTCTCGGCGACTGGTTACGGGTGCAGGTGTCATCAGGTACCGGTCGGAGCATTACGCCTCGGCGCAAACCGCCGCCCCTGGCCGACCCGAAGCTGCTGGCCGCGATATCCCGCATCGGCAACAACCTCAATCAGATTGCCCGCGCCGCCAACCGGCAGCAGTGGCCGGGGGAGGTTGAGTTGTTGCACCGGCTCATCAACATTCACCGGGCATTAAGGAACCTGGCGCCATCTCATGATGATTAAGTTCTATGCCGGTAATGCATCCGGGACTGCAGCCGCGGCATACCTCGAGAAAGCCACCGACCACAAGGGCCGGCCACGCGCCGGCGTTGACGTGCTGCGCGGGGACCCGGAACTGGTCGGGCAGGTCGCCGACTCCCTTGCCTTCAAGCACCGCACCACCTCCGCAGTCATTGCCTGGGCGCCGGAGGATAATCCCAGCCGGTCGGATATCGATGATGTCCTGGACAGCTTCGAGCGCCTGGCCTGGGCCGGTTTGGAGCCGGACCGCAGTGCCTGGTGCGCCATCCGTCATGATGAGTCAAATGGCGGGGTCCATGTCCATATCCTCGCCGCGCGGGTGGATCTTGAAACAGGCAAGTCCCTCAACATCGCCCCACCCGGCTGGCAACGGGACTTCGGCCCCTGGCGGGATGAGCACAATATCAAAAATAACTGGGCCAGGCCGGACGACCCGGCCCGCGCCCGGGCCGTGCGCCTCAACGACCATGAGGAGAAAATCAACGCCGACCTGACACGGGACGGCAAGGGCAAACTTATCAACCCCAAGGAGCAGCTCACCGACATACTGACCATGCAGATTACGGCAGGACTGATTAATAACCGGACCGATGTAATTCGCGCGCTGGAGGAGTACGGACAAATAACCCGTGCGGGTAAAGACTACATCAGCCTGAAACCCCAAGGCGAAGACAAAGCCATCCGACTGAGAGGTAGTATCTATGACGAACACTTCAACACCGCCGCTCACCGAGCGGCTGACCCGGAAACAGGCCGAGCAGGCGGCGCAGATAGACCAGGTCCTGTCAGCGAACTTGACACAGTTACAGGAAAGCTTGAAAAAGCACACCAGCGCCGCGCACAGTATAATCGACGAAAATATGGCGGCGCTGCAACACGCGATCAGGGACTACCGGATACGTCCCTGGATTTACCCCCTGATAGCGACACTCCTGGTCGTGCCGGCCACCCTGAGCGGTTGGATACTGCTGGATTACCTGATAACCAGACAGGTGCAGACCCTGGAGCGACACCACCGGGCCATCAAGGCCCTCGGCCCGGCGGGGATAGAACACGCCGTCAGGGACGGGACCTTGTACCTGGTCCTGCCCGAGGACGCAAAAAAACCCGACGTGTTCCACAGTACGACCGGCCGCTGGGTCGTGACCCTGGAGGAGTGAGCGATGACCGAACTCGAACACCTTATGGTGGAGAATATGAAAACGCTTTTAGCCAACCAGACCCGCTTGGCGCAGCAATTGAACGCAATCAGCGAGCGCTTGAACGAAGCAGACGCAACGCAAAACGAGTGCGCAGAACTCTTAAAACGGCATGGGCAATATTTCGAGTCGTTGTTGCCGCGTACGTGAAATTCTCAAAAGAGATGGATAAGGATTCGCGTTCGGGGCGTTCTTACGATACATGGCGATAGCTATAAAACCCACCTGAATCCATGTCCTGCCGGGCAGCGTCGCAGCGCTGCTTCAATTCACAGTACTCAGGCCATACCAACCCTTAGTGTCGTCCTGATAATCGCTTACAGAGCCTCTCCGGCTGTCGGATGTTACCAGGTCAGGAGAACTTGAATGTTGCAACCGAAATCAAGAAGTTTCACGCTGAGTTATCTTCAACTTCTCTTATAATCAAACTAGACATTTCAATCTAAGTACATATTATGGGTGTAATTCTATGAATTTTATAACAAATGTGTAATGAAATCATTCTTTATCGTGCTTTATCTACACCGTAACCCCCCGAGGTCTGATAACGTTCTTTGTCTAGGGTAAGATGTTTTCAAACATAAAAATAAAGTACTTTGTAACTAAAAATAGAATAAATACTGGAGAATTACCTGATGCCGGTTAACAGCTTGCAAATTCATGCCGATATAGCATCGAAACTGAATTTTGCCGCTCACCAGAGTGCGTTTACCGTTTTACGTAGCCTTCGAGTGGAAAACCTGCACTCTAATCAGCGTGTTGAAGAGCTCCTCCTGACCCTTCGATCCAACCCTGAATTTATCAAGGAAAAGAGTTGGCCTATTGATCGTATCGCGCAGGAAGGATTGATATCCATATTGCATAGAGATCTTGAGGTGGACGGTAGCTTTCTTCTGAATATTGCTGAAGCTATACGCGGAGACGTTACGTTCAGCCTCGAAAAGGATGAGACCATCCTCGCTGAACTCACGAAACCCGTCGAACTGCTGGCATACAACGAATGGGGTGGAGTCGGGTATATGCCGGAACTTCTGGCAGCGTTCTCGATGCCGAACGACCCCGCGGTCGACAAAATCCTTCATAGCGCCAGCGAAATATTACGCCGTGCGGGTAAGAAAGATAAGATTGACGGTTATCAGTCACAAAGCCGAGAGCGTGTCTGGGAAATTGCATCCGCTATTTACTCTGCTATTGCCAATCTGGGTCTTACCTATGCTGCCCCGCCTGCGAGCTTTGAGACTGATGGCCAAAAGATTCGCCTGCCAGCACAGATTCTCGACAATCGGGTAGCAACGTGTCTTGATACTGCCATGATATTCGCCTCTGCCTTCGAGCAAGCAGGACTCTACCCAATTATTGCGCTACCGGAAGGCCATGCACTTGCCGGTGTTTGGCTACAGCCGGAAGATTTTTCAACTATTGTGATTGATGAGGCAGAAACGCTTAGAAAACGGATCGACCTAAAAGAACTTGTTCTCATTGAGACAACCTGCGTGACTTCCCATCCGGTTACCTCATTCTCCAATGCCATCGCGGCTGCAAGTAACAGCATTACCGTTGATGACGATATTACTTTTAGTGCGGCTGTTGATATCCGCCGCGCGAGAGCACACAGCATCACACCATTAGGACTCAGGTCCGGAGAGGTAGAAACCAACCTTGAGACCACCGTTGACGAAGTACAATTATCATTAGAACCAGCACCAAGTCTACCTGATTTCGATAGTGCTGAACTGGATGATGAGAAATCCGATACTCCTGAAAATCGCTTAGAACGTTGGCAACGGAAACTACTTGATCTCACTCTGCGAAACCCCCTGCTAAATCATCGGGCAACAAAGGCAAGCCTGCGAATCATCTGTCCTGATCCTCATTTGTTGGAAGACAAACTTGCCGAAGGCGCACGAATTATGATATCTGCCGTACCTTCACCATCTTCTGAAAACCAGGATGAGGAGATACACCGCCAGCGAGAAGGTGTATCTATTACCGAAGAATTCGCACGCAATGAACTGGCAAATCGCCGTGTCCTTGTCGATTTGCCACAGGAACAGCTCTCTAAAAAGGCTGTTGAAATTTATAGAAAAGCACAAACAGCACTACAAGAAGGGGGGGCTAATACACTATATCTCGCCATAGGTTTCCTTCTATGGAAACGGGATTTGAAAGAAGAACGTAGATTTCGAGCTCCCTTGATCCTGCTGCCTGTCACACTCGAAAGAAAATCTGTGAGAAGCGGAATAAAAATGAGTACACACGATGACGAGCCGCGTTTTAATACTACATTATTGGAAATGCTCCGACGGGATTTCAGGATTGATATCCCCGGTCTGGATGGAGTTCTCCCCACAGACCAGAGCGGTATTGATGTCGAGCATATATGGAATAAAGTTCGTCGCGCGGTAAAGGACGCTCCCGGTTTCGAAGTTATAGAAGATGTAGTCTTAGGGCACTTCTCCTTCGCTAAATTCCTCATGTGGAAAGATCTTGTTGATCGAATCGAAGCGCTACGGAATAATGATGTTGTACGGCATTTAATCGACACGCCACGCGACCCATACGCGACAGAAAGGAATTTTGTAGATCCGCGACAACTCGACCATCTCTACAATCCATCCCAGCTACTGGTATCACTACCTGCAGACTCATCGCAGATGGCAGCTGTGGCAACAGCTGATCTAGGCAAGGATTTCGTGTTAATTGGACCACCCGGCACAGGTAAAAGCCAGACCATTTCAAATATAATTGGCCACCTTTTAGGTAAGGGCAAGACCGTTCTTTTCGTTTCAGAGAAAACGGCAGCACTTGAAGTAGTCTACAATCGCTTGGAAAAGATCGGACTGGGGCGTTTTTGTCTCGAATTACATTCAAACAAGGCAAAAAAAGCCGACATCCTGAATCAATTGGGGTTAGCTTGGGATGCTGGGAGTAATAAGTCACAAACGGAGTGGAAGCGGGCAGCGGATACGCTATTGGAACTACGTAACCGATTAAATCTCCTGGTCGATCATCTTCACAAAAAACGCGGCAATGGTCTTACCGCGCATTATGCGATGGGTGTAAAGGTCAGGGATGGAGAAAATACTAACGGCGTAACTCTGTCCTGGCCCAAGGCAGATAATGATGACGAACTATCCCTTAAGGCCAAGCAAGAAGCCGTGGAAAATCTCTCAATTCAAGCCAAGGCAGTCGGAGACTTTTCCAAGAGTCCTTTTCTCCTGGTTGAAAAGAGCAAATGGTCGCCGCAATGGGAAGCGCGGATAATCGAACAGGCTGGTACGTTATCAGCAACTGCAGAGAATTTAGAGGGCTGTCGTGACACTCTTTGTACTGCGCTAGGCATCAAACTCCCAGACCATTCGATGACACGGCTTGATGCGCTTGGTGGACTTGCGTCATTGTTGCTCGATTCTTATCGCCGTCCTACGGCATTCGCCCTAGCACCCGACGGACCGGAGCAAATCGATGCGCTCAATGAGGCAGTTGAGCGCTTAAAGATATATAGAAAAGCGTTCTCGTCTCTCAGTTGTAAATACGAGCCATTTTCCTGGCGTACACTTGATGGAGAACAACTGGAATCACGCTGGAAAGAAGCTAATTCGAAGTGGTGGTTAATCCGCTTTTTTTCAAAACGGCGCATTATAAAGGAGATGCGTTCAAATGGCGCCAAAGAGAAACCTGATCCAATAATCGACACACCTCTATTGGCAAGTCTTCGCCAAGAAGGTGAAGCGATTGACCGCTTAGACCAACACCTATCCGACTTCAAGGACTGGTCAGCTCATAAAACTGAACCAGAGGCCGTTAATATTTTACGCCGGCTTGGCGAACGTGCTCGTAATGTGGTTGGCATGTTAGTGGATGATCCTCAATCACTGGTTGATATACGTAGCAAAGTACGGACATTACTCCATGACGGCAATGATCTGCTCTCTGCCGAAAGCAGTATTGGCAGATTGGCTACAGCCTATCTGGACGCTTTTGAAAAGCTGCAACAAACAATAGGTGAATTTGAAACTGCGGCTGGCGGCTCAGTGCAAAAAGAATTTGCCAAATCAAAAAATGCTTTACCGGATATACAACTTATGGCCAATAACATCCGGACACATCATCACGAACTGAACTCATGGTGTGCCTGGCGAAAACGGCGGGCAGAAGCGATCATCGCCGGCCTTACGCCATTGGTCAAAGCAATAGAACAGGGTCGAGTTCCACCTGATGAGATCGAGAAAACTTTTGAATCTGCGTACTGTACCTGGTGGTCAACTGCCATTATAGAAGAAGATGAAGTGCTTCGTTCCTTCTCCGCTCCTGAACACGAAGCAGCTATCGATAAATTCCGTCGAATTGATGATGAGTTTCAGGCGCTTACTGCCAAATACATTGAGGCCGGGGTATCTGGAACAATTCCAGACCAAGACAATATTATTAAAAATTCTGGGTGGGGAGTATTACGGCGCGAGCTACAGAAAACGAGACGACACAAGCCGGTCAGACAGTTACTTGATGAAGCGCCTGATGTCCTTACGTCGTTGACGCCATGTTTTATGATGTCGCCTCTTTCAGTAGCTCAATACTTGCCAACACATCAGGCGTTGTTCGATGTAGTCATTTTCGACGAAGCTTCCCAAATTACAGTTTGGGACGCAGTAGGTTCAATTGCTCGAGGGAAACAAGTCATTGTCGCTGGCGACCCCAAGCAGATGCCACCAACCAACTTCTTTGCCCGTACAGACGATGATCCCGATGGTGACATTGATATAGAAGGTGATTTGGAAAGTATATTGGATGAGATGCTGGGAGCCAGTATTCCTTCCACAATATTGAATCTGCATTACCGGTCACGCTATGAAGGTTTGATCGCCTTTTCCAATGATAGATACTACGATAACGGTCTGGTCACATTTCCAGCCCCCGAAGTTTTCGATCAAGCAGTTAGCCTGATACGTCCTGATGCGTATTATGCTCGCGGTGGTGCACGCCACAATCAGGGTGAGGCGAAAGCTATCATAGATGAAACAATCCGAAGACTGACCCATAAAGACGCTGAGATCAGGGAACGTTCGATCGGTATTGTTACATTTAATTCCGAACAGCAATCCTTGATTGAAGACATGCTGGATGAAGTACGAAGAAGGTGTCCTGAGATAGAACCTAGATTCTCTCGTGAAGTTGTAACAGAACCTGTTTTTGTCAAAAACCTTGAGACAGTACAAGGTGATGAACGCGACGTGATAATGTTCAGTATCACCTATGGACCAGACCGGAGCGGCCATGTGACGATGAACTTTGGCCCCCTCAACCGGGAGGGAGGAGAAAGACGCCTTAATGTTGCAATTACCCGGGCAAGGGCAGAAATGATTGTCTTCTCCTCATTACACCCCGACCAGATTGACTTGTCTCGTAGCCAGGCCCGCGCAGTAGCTGACCTGAAGCATTTTCTTGAATACGCGGAGAAAGGACAGGTGGTACTGGGATCCGCTGTGCAAGGTTACAGAGACGATTTTGAGTCACCGTTTGAATTAGCAGTGGCTCAAGAATTGGAAACGCAGGGATGGCAGGTTCATCCACAAATCGGTGTATCTGCCTACAGAATCGACTTGGGAATTGTTCATCCGGATAAGCCAGGCCGCTACCTTGCTGGGATTGAATGCGATGGTGCCATGTACCATAGTTCCGCCTTTGCACGTGAGCGCGACAAGATACGACAGTCTGTACTGGAAAACCTGGGCTGGACGATTTTTCGAATCTGGTCAACAGACTGGTGGACGAACAAGGGGGGTGCACTTAAGAAAATTAACGATGCTCTCCACCAGAGCCTGGATGCAGAGCGCGGTAAAGAGCTTGAACGGGGCCATACAGATGAAACAACCAAGGGTAACGATATTTATCTTGAAACATCAGATATTGACACCCAGAGATGGGAAATAGGTGGCTCTAGTCAGCTAGAATTTGAAACACCAGATACTAAAGGCATAGTCACCAGGGATGCGTTCAATAGCACGGATATCGCAGAAGAAGTAAAGTTATTGGATATCCTGTTAAATTCTGATGAAGACATATCTTTCAGTTTATATTCCAAGTATATTGCAAGCCTGCTAAAAAAGGGTTTTTGGAATTCGGGTTCTACTAGTGGCGCGAAAATACTATGGAAAGACGGACGAGTAGCCAGGAAATCAAACCCTGGTGAATTCAAGCATTCAGGGCTTTACATGTGGGGCGGCGAATCTTATCCCGTTTATGTGGGAAAGACCAAAAAAACGTTTGGCGAGAGATTTAATAGATATATCTGGAGCACACACTCACAGTGTAATCTTGCATATGAATTTCAGGATGAGTTGATCGATAAAGGTCTAGAAGGCTTTCCCACAGAACTTCTTGAATGGTATAGAAAAAATTATTCAGGAACTAGTCGTCTCAAGGGAGCGGTCTGTTTCGCTCAAGAAGGAATTGAAAAAATCTGGTTTTTATTGTTACCTCATGTAAACAAAAATCAAATTTCCGAGTTGGAGAAGAAACTTATCCGCATCGCAGAAAAGTGGAATAAAGAAAACGGCTTTCGTCCACTTCTTAATATAAAAAATAATACAAACAATGAAGAGAAGCTTATTGATGAAAGAGGCAAGGAAAACCAGTGCAGTCAGAAAACTGCTGATGCTAATGGTCCAGAATCTGAAATTGATACATCATCCCATGAAGAACATGTAGCGTTAAATGCGCCAAGTTGTTACACCCATCGTACCCGGTATTCTGAATTCGAAGGTCAGGCAGGCCCGGATCCACGGAACGTAACTCACGCTCAGGTTGCAGAAGGGTTACGTCGAATCATTCAGGAAGAAGGACCAATCCTCGCTAAACGAGCATACGGTATATATCTACGCGGGTGCGGGATACGTAGGATGGGTGGTGAACTGAAGCGAACGATGAATAAAGCGCTTAGTCAGGCTATTCGTCAAGGCCATGTAGTCAAGCAGGAGGAGTGGGGTAAAGGCGGATTAATTCAGTCTATCGTTCGATTGGCTGATACCCCGCCCGTTGTAGTCAGAGAAAGAGGCTCTCGCAGTTTTGACGAGATCCCCCCAAGTGAACTTCAACTCGTTGCTCGTCAACTGCTCCATAACCAGTTCGGCGAAATTGAACCCGATACTGAAAGCCATTTAAGGGCAATACTTGGGGAGTTTAACCTACGCCGCCTCACAAACCCAGTCAGTGAAAAGCTCTTGGATATCTTGCAACGCGAGTATTCATATGTGGATGAGGCAATGGAGCAATTTGAACACCAAAGTGAGTAAAAGAATACTTGGGGATTTTATATATCAATAAAAACCCGGTTGACCTCACGCAGGCTGAATATGGCAAACCTGTACCGGTCAGGCCCAGGCATTAAAATAATGCTCCAAGTTTATCTCTATTGCCATTATTTCATCGAAATTTTATGCCTAAAACGTTGGATATAATGTTGGGATAACTTTGTATGAATACAGAAAAAATGAATATAATCAGTATGTTGCCTAACAGTGTCTGTTCCGTCATCCGGCACCGTTTCACTGTGGGTCCGTTCCTGCAACCTGTATTGGCAAAAAGATGAAAGCGATAGTATGCTTTTTTATTGTTGTGTCTTTTTCTCAATGCCTGATAAAAAATAATAGCAAGTGAGCATCATGTCTACGAAAGCCGTTGCGGCGCTTTCAGTCGGCTTTACCTCGGGTCTGGGTCTGCTCGTCGCCCAGATTGCCTTCGGGACCTTCATCTTCTCCGGACCACTGGCGCCATATTCCTCCCAGGGAGTCGGCCTGGTCTTGTTCGGGAACTTTGCGGCCTGTCTGATCATTGCGCTGGCCGGCGGCTATCGCGGCGCGATTTCGGGGTTGTCACCTACACTGGTAGTCGTGATGGCTTTGATTGGGACCTCTATTGATGCTGAGGGCTACACCTTATTCGTCACCACCACAGGCGCTCTTATTATCAGCGCAGTGGCCACCGGTGTGCTGTTTCTCCTGATCGGACGGTTTCGACTCTCCAACCTGTTGCGTTTTATTCCGTATCCGATGGCGGCCGGATTCGTGGCCGGAATTGGAGCGATTGTTTGTTTTGCTGCCATGTCCCTGATGGGGGCGGAACCCGATTACCGGGCAATCCCGGCGCTCCTGGAACCCCCGGTTTTCTGGAAGTGGGGTCCGGGCGCTTTATTTGGAATCGCCTTGTACCTCGCAATGAAACGCTGGAAAAACCCATTGATCCTGCCGCTGAGTGTTGCGTTTGCTGTTGTTGCCTACCATTTCGTCCTTAACGGCCTCGGCATCTCCGGCGACGCGGCGCGGGAGGCAGGTTTGCTTTTCACCAGCACGGCGGATGGGAGCCTGTGGCCGGCATTACGTCCAGCGGATATCGAGTATCTCGATTGGGGCGCAATGGCCACGCAAATTCCCGGCATGCTGACGCTGATATTGATTGCTTTCATCGTTTTGATCATGAATCTTGCCGGGTTGGAGCTTGCCGCGAGCCAGGATCTGGACTGGGACCGGGAGTTCAGAGCTACGGGCTTTGCAAGCGTAATCGCCGGTCTGGGTGGCGGGACGGTTGGCAGCATGATCGTGCCCGCTTCGTTACGCAGCAAGCTGTTCGGAGCCACGTCACGGATGACTGGCGTGGCCGCTGCTCTTGTCATCGGCGGCGCTTTAATCCTGGGCGACGGGATGCTTGAGGTGATACCGGTCGCGCTGACAGGAGGAATACTTTTCTTTGCCGGCATGGGTATGCTGGATCAAGGGCTTGTGAGAAGCCACAAGCAGATCCCCTGGTCGGAATTTGTCATTATTGTGGCGATCTTCTTTACGATAATCGCGTTCGGGTTATTGGACGGCGTGGGCGTCGGACTGGTAGCTACCCTCATATTCTTCGTTATACGCCTCAGTAGAGTAGATACGATCGAATCCGGTTTCACGTTGCGCGAGCGCCATAGCAACAGAACCCGTTCAATCCCCGAACTTGCTATTCTGATGCACGAGGGAGAACGGGTGAAGGCATTCCGGTTGTGCGGCTACATTTTCTTCGGCAGCGTATATACCCTTGTCGATCATCTCAAACAGTGCCTGAACGGCTCTCCCGCTCCTGCTTGCCTGATGCTGGACTTTACCGACGTCTCCGGCTTCGATGTCTCGGCAGTGAACGTCCTGGGCAGGTTTCTACAAACGGCGAACGCAGCCGGCGTGCAGGTTGTTCTATGCTCAACGTCGGAACAGTTTCTGGCCGGATTGAAGCGGAACCTTCCGCCCTCCGTATACGACGGGTTACAGGTGGAGCAAAGTACCGATCAAGCGCTGGAGCGATGCGAGGAACTCATCATCGCAGCGTGGAGGGCTGATGATGAGATGGCTGACAAGCGGCGTGCGTTGCTGCTGGAAACCACCGGTGACGATATAGAACGGTACCTGGACCGGCAAATACGGTTCGAGAACCTGATGGAAAAACTGCAACGTTGGCTGAATCCCCGCAGCTACTCAGCTGGTGATGACATCGCAGGGCCGGATGCGAAACAGGAAGGTCTGGAACTGTTGGTTTTCGGCCGGGCCTCAGTCCATGATCATTCCGGCACCCGTCTCCATCAATGTGTTCCGGGCGATCCGATATGGACATCAGGCGCCCTGGACGGGAAAGCGGCCTCCGTGATTGCAGACGAACCGTGCCAGACGATGTTGCTGGCGCCGGCTGCCCTGCGTTGGCTGGAGCAGCATGAAGACAGGCTCGCCATCGAGTTATATCGATACCTCCTGAATCACCCGGGAACAGGTTTAAGCATGTCCCTGCGTGACATTGGCGGGAGTCTGCCTTCAACCTGACCAGGAGCAGGGGAAACTGTTTTATTTAAATCAATCAGTTAGTTAATATATTCGAATCTATAAACCGACGCCAATTATAACGAGGACAACCATGCCCACTTACACGGTAACCCATTCATCCCTGAATTTGAATCCGGAGCAGAAAGATCAACTGGCAAAAGGAATAACCGAAGTGCATTACAGGGTAACCGGCGCAAATAAATATTTTGCCCAGGTGATATTCGATGAGAAAGCCCCGGGGAACCATTTCATGGGCGGGAAAACCATATCCGAACCGCAGTTGTACCTGCACGGCCAGATCCGGTCCGGAAGAACGGCAGAAGTGAAGAAAAAACTTATCCTGGAATTAAGAGATGTATTGATAAATGTTTCGGGACTGGATAAGTCGAATGTCTGGGTGTATATCATCGACCTGGTTCCCAACCAGATGATCGAGTATGGAGAAGTTTTACCGGAGTCAGGCAAGGAACAGGAATGGTATTCGAACCTGTCGCCGGAACTGAAAGAAAAACTGTCCCGGCTGGACGGGTAACAGCGCCACCGTCATATCCCTTTCGAAATTACAGGGTGAGACTAAGCCGTTTAAATCGTATCAAACAAGACATAAGATAACCTGACTGCTGACCAAGGTACTGCTCATGCGTGATTTAACCCATCCGGCCCGGTTGATTAAAGCCGGCGTTTTTCTCATATCGGGTATTTTGCTTATGGTTGAACCAGCCCTTTCCGAAGAATGGATACCGGTGTACGAAGAACCCAGGCACCGGCCAGTATTCGACAACGACCATGCGATGATCCTGAATGTGTATATTCCACCCGGTGATGTGAGCCTCTATCATGAACACAGGACAGACCTGCTGTACGTGACCATCAGCGGGACCACGGTGTGGGCGCAACCGCTCGGCGGGGAAAAACGTGAAGCCGACGTAAAGACCGGCGACCTCAGATTCAGTTCAGACAACCACGGTCTTCCCCATGTTCACCGTGTAGGGAATATCGGCATCAGCCCCTTCCACGTCGTGGGGGTGGGGATAAAGGATGAGATATCCGGGACGGACGACCCGATTGCAGGCGATACCGGCGCTATGATGCTGGATCAGGTCAAACCCCATGCCAGCGTCTACCGGATTCGGCTCGGACCCGGTGAGAAATCCGGTGCGCATACCCACAACCTGCCCTTTGCCGCAGTGAACCTGACTTCAGGGAAATTGATGGCGGAAAACGGAGAAGAGAAAACTGTTACCGCAGGGGATTATCACTGGTACGGGGCCGGTTTGAGCCATCATTATGAAAATACCGGTGATGAACCGGTCGAGATCATCGAGATACAATGGCGTTGATATGGGGATATTTCTATTCCCGGCACAGCATATTTATTCGGGATTGATCACTTGAGAATGTGTCGGTGCCTGGAAGCAGGATGCGGGAAATAAAATAATGGTTTAAATGGAATCTTTTTCCCGGCGTGTATATCCATGGAGCAATGCATACTTGATTTTTGTCTGTAATTTCGCTATATTTCAGATAGATATTCCTGATTTTGGATATCTTTCGGTGTTTTGGGGGCGTACCTGGTTTCGACGAGGGTGCTGAAACCCAAGGGGCATGCCGAGGCGCAGATTACCTCGTTAATACAGCTGCATAACTAACTAGTTGACGAAGAGTACAACTACGCTCTAGCCGCTTAAACCCCGGCTAGCCTCTGACTGGACAGTGCTTGTGCTTTCAACTCAGAGGTCATAAACACAAGATCGCGGTGAAGTCTGTCCGGGGCGGATTCGCTAAAATTTTACGGACTCGTTGCCTGTTTTCCCTGCCGGTTCAGGAAACAGATGATTAAACTTGATGAGTCGGCTAAGCATGTAGATCCAAGGGCAGAGGGCTCGCGGACGCCGGTTCGACTCCGGCCGCCTCCATATTTTTTTATTACGCCTGTCTTTTTGTTGGCTATTCGAACCAGCCAGCATACAAACTGTGAAGGACCACATATTGAATAGCCATACTGCTCTGAATGGGCTTTGAGTGATCCTGCTGGATGCGGCATCCGAGAGCCTTTCAACCCACCCGGTGCCCGGCGGCGGTTTTGCTTATTTTTTCTACGAACTTCTTATTTAGAGGCTGAATCCTGCCAGAAACCTGGTCCTTTATATTCCAGAATTCTGGCACCCTCTTCCAGTGATGCCTGATCCTCCCTTGCTGTACTGTAATACAACTTCTTCGATACAAATGGTGTGTTTGTCTTGTACAACGCGGCGAAGGTCTCAGCCATCTTCAAGGTAACCGCCGTAACGTTAAGAACCGGCACACTATCCACTTCAGTGAGGCCGTTTGGATACTCATCTTCACATCCTGGCGCCATACGCAGACAGGTATCTGCGAGCATGCAGCCAGGGATGATTATCTCCGCACCTCTCGCTATCAACTCCCTGCTCACTTCTATAAAACCATCTATGTTTGGGCGGGCGTCTGTGAGTGCATTCACCTGGTCTTCAAAACTGCACCGGATACCTATAGCGCCGACCGATTGCTCTTTCAGGTGATATTTATGAATAAGTTCTTCTACACTCCATTGTGTTTTTTCTCTGGTGGTCACTACCCCGAACTTCGCACCCATCATGGTAGCCATTTTCATGCAGGTCTCTGCCGGACACACCAAAGGGATATTCATCACTTGCCTGCCTTCCCGCATAACGGGATCGTAAAAACACCAGCCAATCACAGCATCATAATCTCCAGACTGGTCCATATGCATGTAACCGTGGAGTGTTTCCATGTCATTCAACGTATTCATATACGCATATTGAAACGCACCAAAACCGTCCAGGCCAATCCTGGGAAACTGGAAGATAATTTCCGTTCCCTCAGCTTTAACCAGATCCATATTTTTCCGGATCAACGCGTTCATGTCTTTAGCGTACTGGGCACCTTCGGTTGCTTCTTCTGCGGGGAGGGTATGCATGACACCGATTCTGAGATTCATGTTTATGTCTCCAGTGTTGAGGATTAGCTCATGGTTGGCCGTTACATCTGAATAACTATTCCTGAGCCAGGGATTTGGTTGAACAGGCTCCCATCTCCCATTCTTAAAGAAAGATTGTACGTTCAGTGTTTACAGCTTTTGATGTCATTAGTGACAAAATTATTATCGATTAAGGCGCTTCAGTGACGTACATTCAGCAAGAACATCCACCTGGAACGAAACCGGGGTGGCAGTTGATGGCGGAGATGACTTATCGAGGTAAAATCAGGAAGACTTACGAAAGCTTTTTGGCGTCGTACCAACATGTTTTTTGAAGGCACGATGAAAATTTGACGCTTCGGAATAACCAACGAGGAGGGCTACCTGTTCGATGGACAGAGATGTATCCGTCAGATACTGCATGGCAAAATGCATGCGTACTTCCTCTGATATTTTGCGGAATGATGTGTTTGCATCTGCAAGCCGACGGCGGAGATTCCTCGGAGTTGTATGTAGCTTTTCAGCTACTTCCACCAAATCAGGAAAACGCCCTGATGTATTAATCAGAATACGTCTTACAGTATCGAGGATAGTTTCGCCTTTACTTAATTTCCGCAGCAACTCGGCACATTGCTGCTCACAAATTTTGGCTGCCTGTTCATTGGCGAGGCTTAATTCCTTGTCGAGATATGAAACCGGAAATCGTAATTCATTCGTATCCTGTGAGAAATGGATCGGACACTGAAATACCTCTTTATATTTTGCGACGTAGCTTTGCTCAGGCCAGGTTACGCGTATTTCATTTATTTTTGCCGCATCTCCAAAATAAAACTTCAGAATTTGCCGCCATATGCCCAGCGTAACTTCGACGTCATAACGATATGCTTCACTCAATAGTATCAAGGGCTCTATCGTGATGACAACGTCATTACCCTCCAGCCAACAGCGGATATGTAACACCGGGTCCGTAATTCTCTGGAAGCGTATGGCAATATCCATAGCTCTTCGAAGTGTCGGACTGCTGAGCATCGCATAGCCCATAATGCCCAGGTCGGCAATTGAAGTTCGCAACCCCACCAGCAAACCCAGCGCCGGTATATCGGCGATTTCACGGATTGCACCCAGTGATTCAAAATGCTGTTCAATCGTGTAGTACATATCGCTGTTTTCCAGTTCCTCCCTGTCCATTCCGATACGTTTCAGAATGATATCGGTTTCCACACCAAATTCAGATGCAACCTCAAGCAAACGCTTCATATAAATGGTGGGGGTCAGTCCGGAAGACTGCTTCAGCCCGCTGTGACTGTGCGCTGTCAGATTCATATCTGAATCTGATTATAGACAATTTTTCCTTAAATGATAGAGCCGTGTCCTAAAGTGAGAGGTTTCCTGGATTGCAGGCGTTGTTTCACTTATAAGTCATCAATGCTGGGATAACCTTTTCCTGCCGTGGTAAATTCAACGATGTTGCCGAATGGATCCCGGCAATAAACCGCACTACCACCCTCAGGAAAAATATATGGTGGATTCATCGGAATTCCTCCGGCCTTTATCAGACGATCATACTCTACCTGTGCATCATCCACTTCAAATGCCAGGTGCCGGATTCCCGGTTCGTCTGCACGGGGCTGGTATCCTTCATAATCTGCAGCAGGCAATTTGTATTGGAACAACTCCAGATATGCATTGTTGCATTTCATAAGATATGCCCGCGCGGCAGAGTTTGCCAGCCCGGTTATTTGATCGTACACGGGACTGGGGTTGTCCCAGGATAATTCCTCCACTACTGTGAAACCCAGAATTTTTTCGTAAAATTCCCTAGCCTTCTCGAGATCCGGTACTACAATTGCCGGGTGATGGAAACCCTTAATCATAATGGTTTATCCGGTGTAGCAAAATTGTTATCGGTGAAACATACTGCTGGCGGAATTATTTTACTACCGTATTGAAGGGTTTTTGACGTCGGCTAATCGTGCGGGAACAATATCTCTGGCAAATACATCCTCGATGGTTTCGTGGCGTTTTATCAACTCCGCCTGGCTACCGTTTACTAACACCATACCGGGTCGGGGCAAGGCATTGAAATTTTGTGTACATGGCTCGATATACGATCCCGTATTAAGCAAAGCAACCACGTCTCCGGTCTCCAATGCAGGCACAGCAACCTGGTAAAACAGTACTTCCAGGTTACAGGTCAGGCCAACAATATCCGATATGAACTCCGCTTCACCTGACGCATTATTGGCAATGACAAAATCAAACTTGGGCTGATTAAAATTAGCGCCGTTAACGCCCAAAAATACCTGGGAGGTATCCACCTCTGCCCACCGGTGTTCTCGATTCCTGGTTTCATGTTTGGTGTTTTTTATGGTGGTCAGGTGAACCCCAGTATCACAGTGAATGCCCCGGCCGGGCTCAACCTCAATTAACAAACCATTTGTTTCAAGCTTGTTTTCTCTCATGCCTGCACGTAAGGATGACGTTAATACGTCGGCAATTTCCTCCAGGGACGGTCCCGGATAACCCTTGACTGTTACGTCCGTATCCTTATCCGGAAAACTGGGAAATCCACCACCAAAGTTCATTTCCCTGGGGACCCAGCCATTCATGGTGTCGCTCAATTCTTTGGTCAGCTTTACACAATTCATAACCCATGACCGCCAGACTTCTGGCTTCTTGCTATGCCTCCCCATATGGACATGCACTCCTGCAGGATCGATATGAGGAGACTCTTTTGCCTTCAGCCCCATGGGTAATAACTCCGATGTAGGAATGCCGTATTTGATGGCCTGGGTCATAAACCTGATTTCATATTCCGGCGTGTAATCTGACACAACTTCCAGTTCTTCCATGTAGGGCTTGATCCGAAACATTACGCGGGCAACCTTGTCTAACTTTGCCGCAACTTCCTCGCATAATTCAAGTTCCCTGGGACTGTCCAATACAATACGGGCGCCGGCTTCAATCGCAGTCGTAATGATCTCCCTGTCCTTGATGGAACCATTCACGGATATGGCTTCAGGCGCAACCCCCCCACGCAAGGCCGCGTGCAGTTCTCCGGAACCGAAAACGTCACAACCGGCTCCCTCATCGGACAAAATTTTACGTATCGCAATGACGGGATTCGCCTTGAGCGAAGGCATTATACGAACAGGTCCCTCCGTCCAGGAGTCTTCAAAGGCCCGGGTATATAGACGCAAATTATGGCGTAGGTGGTCTTCTGATACGAGAAACAGCGGCGTGCCAAACTTCCGGGCAATCTCCACTGTATCGCAGCCTTCCATAAACAGATGTCCGTCGCGTACCGTCAGTGAATGATTGACACGCATATCGTAACAAAGTCCGGACGGCAACATTGTTAGTGCAGGCTTACTTGTCATAAGTGGAAAGCACTGGCTCAGAATCACTCCTTTGGTTGTAATCTGGCCGTCATTTCAAGGAATTACAGGAATAGTATACGGATATGCCCCTGATTATTTCATGGCATAAATGACATAAATTTTATCGATTTCGGCCTATTATCCTCCCAGTGACACGATGAGCATCACGGTTTTCCGGTAGTCTGTGTCAGAGCAGCGCGGATCCCGCATTCAGACAGTTACAGATCTGCCATCAGGCCTCAGGCATCGTATTGATTACCTGCGATAGACCGATCCAGTTCGATAAATTCAATGGATGCGCCATCAACTTCGATCATGGCTACGATAATACCCGGTGTCCCCCGCCCGGAATGGTAAATTACCTTTTCACCCACGATCGCCTGGTCGATATCATCCACCTCGAAAGCGACGTGAGGTATAAATTTAATGATGTCCGGGTTTTCATTACCTTCATCAAAGCGCATCCATTCGACTCCGTAATTATTATACTTGCCCGGCAGATACGCCAGTTTCAGGTGCGGCACTTTGATCTCATTATCAAATGTTTTTTTGCAGGGCATACCGGTATGGTGGTATTTCAGTTGTTTACCGCCGGCCTCAACCGGGTTCCTTGCTTCTTCTCCGGCTTTGGCCTGGTCGATCTCCATCAGTTTGACCGGCGCGTCCAGGACATTGATAAATGCAGCCATGACTCCGTCCATGATCTCACCAGGTTCAACAATCACCTGTTCTCCTTCAATCGCTTCTTCCAGGCTGTCAACCTCAAAAGCCACATGCGCGTATTCTTTGACAATGTCGGGATAATCGGCATCCTCATCAAACCGCGTCCACTCCACTCCATAGGCATTATTTATTCCAGGGACACAGGACAGTTTCAAGTGAGGGAAATATGTTTCATATTCCCGCTTCTCCTTTGATGGAATACCGAGATGATGGTATTTCAGTTCGCTTTTTTCAATCATATGTCTGCTATCCGATTTGGAATTTGTCTGGATGCGGCCACACTTCCTGTTCCGGCCGGGCAAATTCAAGAAGCTCAATCAAAGCGTCTCCATCCAGGATAAATGCGACAGTCACGCCTTCTGCCGGACTGGTCGGTTCCAACACCACTTTTTTCCCTTTCAATGCCTCCCTGATATCATCAACCACAAAAGCGACATGCGGCGTGGTTTTGATGATCTCAGGCAATTCGTTGTCTTCATCAAAGTTGTGCCATTCGATGCCATAAGGATTATCAAAATAACCGGAACCATGGAGCTTCAATTCCTCGTTATAATCCGCATCGGGCAGTTTTTTTTCTGTAGGTATCCCTACATGGTGAAAACGTAATGTCTGCATAATTCAACCCTGTTCAATGAGTAATACGACTGGACCAGCTTCATCAGACGTATCGGCTAGTATACCACTGCAGCAGTTGCACCTATGGCTTTTTGGGCCGGAATTTTATCAGTTCAGGCTGCTACAAGGTAAATGGTATTTGATAGTCTCTATTTTCTTTGTGCAGCATGCCTACCGGCAACATAGCCTGCCGTCATTCCCGAACCCAGCGTGGCCGCAGGGGCGATAGTGATCGGTCCGATAATGGCAGTGCTGCAATTACCCACTGCGTACAGTCCTTCTATAACTGACTTATCTTCCCGAATTACCTGCCAGTTTGCATTAGTCATAAGTCCTCCCTTCGTGCCCACTGAACTACCAAATACCTGGAGAGCATAAAATGGCGGTTCCTCTATGGTCCCCAGACAAGCAAATTGCGACCTCTGGTCTCCGTGTATTCGATCATATGGAAATTCATTTCGATAAAAATCTGGATCCATGCCTTGCTTTGCATATGTATTAAACCGGTTCACTGTTTCCTGTAAGCCTCCAGCGTCAACTCCAATCCTGGCCGCCAGACCATTGAGGGTCTTGTCTTTAATCAACCAGTCTGGTGATCTCAACTTCAAGGACCAATCTTCATATTTCCTGTGAAACTGGCTGTCTGAAATTAGCCAGGCAGGCTGATTAACGAGTGCGCCTGTCGCAGCACCCCGTTCATACATCAATGCATTACCCATATTGTGTTCAGCCTCATTTACAAAACGTCTCCCCATGCGATTAACAATAATTGTATGAGGATATGAGCGCCTGCGTAACAGTTTCCCCACGGGCGCCCCCTTGTAACGGGAGCCCGTGTAATACGCGGGCCAATACCATGCTTCATCCATACGGGACAGTTTTGCCCCAACCTGTTTTGCCATTACCACTGCATCGCCCCTGTTAGATGGAGGTGTAACGGAATGTTCCAAAGGTCCGGGCAGAAACTCGTCCCTCAAAGCCTTGTTCCAGTCGAAGGAACCCGTTGCAAGTATCACACCTTTCCTTGCCGTATAAGTGATTTCCCTGTCATCATTTTTCGCCTTCACACCAACAATCTTCCCATTTTTTTGAAGCAGATCCCGGACTCTGGTATTCAGTAAAACTTCAACCCCATTATTCAGGGCTCCTCTCAATAAACCCACGATTAAACCTTGAGACATAGTGGCCTTGCTCGTCAGGATACGGTACATAACGGACGGTATAACGCCTGCAATGGCCATACGACCTTGCTGAATAATTTTCATGACTTCACTGAACATGAACGGTACAGGTACTTTATACTCTGCCGGTATTTTCAGTATGGGTTTTTTTTCTTTACCCAATTGCCGGGTAGAAACAGGAAACACCTCAACGGTACGCCCGAAATCCTTGCCGCCTTTCTTCTCGGGAAATGAATCGGGGCATTCGCTGAGAACAAACTTCATTGGTGTATTTTTTTCCATAAAACACAACATCTCCGGTGCATGCTCGACAAATGCTTCCCACCGCTCAGCATCATTCCGGCCCGGCATCGTCTCATGCAGGTAAGTTAATACTTCTTCCCTGGAATCACTGACATCGGCTTCCGCCATGTAATGATTATTGGGTACCCATATCTGCCCGCCCGAAAAAAGGGTGGTACCTCCTATCCCCTCTTCGGATTCAAGCAATAACACATCGGCCCCATAAACAGCCGCAGACAGCGCTGCTATTAATCCCGTCCCTCCGGAACCTGCGACGATGACGTCCACTGTGTTTCGAGTATTACTCGTCATCCTTCTGCCGGAGGCCCAAGTCTCTTATCCGCTTTGTGCTGACCGAGGAGTTAAATCGTCAGCAGACTGCCCTCGCACTGCTATCAAATAGGCAACTACTGCTATAACTGAAGATATCGCCAGGATGGTGGCAAGTGATCTGGAAGTCCCCTCACTGAATGCACCTTCAGCAACGGCAGTCAACGATGCCAGTGCAGATGTAATGGTCAGCAACATGGCCGCGGAGGCGCCCGTTGGCGCTCCGGAGGTACTCATGGCAAGAGGGGGGGTTGTCGCGAGCACAGGACCATGACCAAACGCCATTACCGCCAGGGTAATTCCCAGGGTTACTAATGATTCAACTTCCAATAGAACAACCAATGACAATAACACCGCTCCCAGGACGACAATACCGATACCTAAAGAAAGAAGCCGGCTGACTGAGACCATGTTGGCCATACGGTTTGCGGCGATACTGCCAAAGATAAAAGCAACCATTGTTGCGCCCTGAAAATATCCGAAAACAGCCGCATCATGTTCCAACTGTTGCACCAGGACAAATGGTACTACCGTAGCGAAAACCACAAGGAAAGCTATCGTAGTACTCATGATGACTGCAAAACTCAAAAATCTCCGGTTGCGTATCAAACTCCAGTAATCCGCTGCTATCTGTCTGATGGAGACAACCTGGGTATTCGCACTACGGGATTCATCCAGGAATTTCCAGAGCAGGACAGTCACACTGCCGGCTATGACTGTCAGTAAAATAAAGTTTGCCTGCCAGCCAAACCACAAAAAAATA
Organism: Gammaproteobacteria bacterium; assembly: GCA_965207165.1. Classification (GTDB taxonomy): domain Bacteria; phylum Pseudomonadota; class Gammaproteobacteria; order Eutrophobiales; family Eutrophobiaceae; genus JAAXHV01. The sequence goes on from OZ242265.1 coordinate 2,029,545, forward strand.
TATGCCCCGAGAATTGGCGTAAATATCGGGGGAATTGCATTGGCGGCACGATAGATCGAGAATGCACGTACCTGGCCCTTCTGATCGAAGCAATCCCGGATTATGGACAGTACCAGCACCCCCTCCGCCCCGGCCGCGGCACCCTGGATCATGCGGGCAATGATCAAATACTCGATAGACGTTGCAACAGTGCATAAAAAGCTGCATAACGTAAAAACGGCCATCGCTCCGACGAGCACAGGTCGCCTGCCGTAGCGCTCCGATAAGGGACCAAAAATCAGTAGCAACCCACCATAGGCCATCATCCAGAGACTCATGGTGAGTTTTACCAATTCATTTGTAGTCCCGAAATACTCAGGTAAATAAGGCAGGCTGGGCGCATATAAATCCGTAGACATCGTCATCAAGGTGGATGTCAATATCAAGAGGACCAGGATTAAATTTTTCCGGATGTCTGAATCTGTCATATCTTCCCTATTGTCTCGCTGGAGATTGCACGGGCAGGACGGCAACGCCATCTATCTCTATAAGCAGTCCGGGTAAGGCCAGGCCTGCCACACGCATGGCCGTAGCTGTTGGTCCCGGCTCAGGCAGAAATTCCTGTCTGACGCGAGCCATGGTTGCCCAGAATTCAGAAAATTCCTCATCGGAACCGTCAAATACCAGGTAGGTGTTAAGCTTAACCAGATCTTTGAACGTACAACCCACTTTATCCAGTACGCGTTGAAGGTTCTGGTAAGTTGTTCGGGTCTGGACTTCAATATCCCCATGCCCGAGCACCTCACCATCCGCCGCTACCGATACCTGGCCGCTGATGAACACCAGGTTGTCTACCAGCCAGGCATCAGGGAATGGAAAGTTCGTAGTTGAGTATGCTTCCCTGACCACTTATGCCTCCGTTTGTTCTGTCGGCAGCGCGCCTTCAGGGACCGGACGGATTTTCTGGATATCAGGTGTCAATTGATAAAATAATGCTGCAATCGACAGGACGGTTTGATCTGCGCCCATCCGTCCCGTGAACTGAATCCCGACCGGCATGCCTTGATTATCAAACCCGGCCCTGACCGTGCATGCTGGTAACCCAGTGAGATTTTGTAATGCGGTATAACCCAGTACTATTCTGCGCAGGTCATACTGATCCTGCGTTTCCGCTGCAGGTGGAAACAAGGATTCAATCCTGGGAGGGGTGGATGCGGCACACAGGGATACGATGACATCAACTTCACATAAAACCTTTCCCAGTTTCCTGGTAAGCGTCCTGCGCTGTTCGGACGCTTCAAGGTAGTCATCCAGTGAGATTTCCCGCGCGAGGTCAATCCGTTTACGAATGTCCGCCCCATATTCCTTATAGCGCCCCGGGTAAAGTTGCGCTTGCCGATGGGTATGCAGGGACTCCGCCAGCATGATTGTTGTAAAAACACCCGGGATGTCCGGTATCTGCATGTCATCAAACGAAACACCGGTTGCCCCGGCTTCCTGTAATATTCCGCAGGCACTGTCGAATACAGCAGCAATATCCGTATCCGGAGCAGGTTGATGCAGGCAGTCAGCGATACCGATACGTACATTCGCCAGGGATTTAAAATCCAGTTCAGGGTTGTCTTCCCAATCAAGCCGGTTCGCCGACTGCATCACCTTTAATAATAATTGGAGGTCCCACGGGTCGCGGGCAATCGCCCCGACATGATCCAGGCTTGCAGCCAACGGGAATATGCCTTTACTGCTGACGCTGCGGTAAGTTGGTTTAACCCCGGCCGTACCGCAGAAAGTACATGGTACCCTTATCGACCCGCCGGTATCGGTACCGATGGCAAGCGGCGCCATCCCGCTCGCCACGCTGACGGCGCTTCCACCGCTGGAACCGCCAGGAATTCTGTCCCGGTTCCAAGGATTATGTGTCGGGCCAAAATGAGGGTTGTCGTTGGTGAAGCCCCAGGCGAACTCATGGGTTGCGGTTTTACCTATCACTATGGCGCCGGCCCGTTCAAGGTTTGCAACAACCGCTGCATCCGAAGTCGGTATGTTGTTCAAAAACATTGAAGAACCGTAGCTTGTCCGTAGTCCACGGGTGTCGATAAGATCCTTGACAGCTACCGGTATGCCCAGCAAAGGGCGCTCATCCCCCCGCTCCATGGCAACTTTGCTTTCCTCTGCCTTTTGTTCGGCAGCATCCAGGTTAAGCGTGCAAAAGGCATTGAGGTCCGGATTAAGGAGTTCAATTCGCTCATTTAATTCAGCAACCACATCGACGGGAGAAAACCGGCTTTCACGATAACCGCTCATCAATTCGGTGGCTGATAATTCAAATAACTCCGGCATGACTGAACTCGCTGAACTGATGACTACCGATCTTCAACACCTTTAGGCGCAAAAGAAGCCAGTGCCTGCGTAATAAACCCAGGCTTTCTGTCCCGTATGTCAGCCCGGTCTTTCATTCCCACTGCAGTACGCACCAGGTGACCGCCCGCATAACGCAAAGGCTCTATCGGCAAATCGCGTCTCGGCTGTTCCCTGACGATCGGTAAAGACGACCATTCGTTTTGCTCGTCCAGAACCAGACTGGCCAGAATCCGGCCACCGATACGGCTTGGCCCAACCCCGTTCCCGCTCCAACCTATGCCGTATAAAATCTGTTCATGACCGGGTAGAGGGCCGAGCATCGGTAATCCATCCGATGAGCGATCCACCGGTCCTGACCAGCTATATTCAATCTCGACACCCTTGAAACCGGGGTAGAGTTCTGCAAAGTTCTGTTGCACTATCCTTGCACGCTTCGGACTGTAAAACAGCTTTTCGCTGATGCGTCCGCCATACCCTGAGACCAGCCCGCCTTTGCCGGCCAGCAATCGGCCGTCAGTGGTAGTACGAACATAATTAACCATTTGCTGCGAGTCGTTCACCCCGGTACGGTTAAGCCAGTTCAACTCCTTCAATCTATCCGGTACCGGTCGGCTGGCTATCATGTCACTGGATACAACCACGATGGATCGGGATAGTTCAGGAACTGCTGCGGCCCAGGCATTGGTTGCCAGAACCACCTTGTCTGCTGTAACAACGCCATTCGCCGTATCCAGCCGCACCGGTCTTTGCCGTGTGAATCGTTTCACTCCGCTATGTTCAAATATCGCGACGCCACGACGCAATGCCGCTTCACGCATACCCCGCACCAGCTTGCCCGGATGCAGCATGGCAGCAGTTTTGTCCAGTATGGCGGAAATAAACGTGTCCGTACCGGATAACTGCGCCGCGAGTTCACGATCAAGTTCCTGAAAATCACCCACACCCAGTTGCCGGCATGCCTCTACTGCGCTGCTCCAGCTACAAGCATGGGTTTCCGATACGCCACCCCAGACCCAACCGCTCCTGGTGATCCCGGCATCAAAATTTTCCTTCCGGCAAAAGGCTTCCAACTCATCGATGACCGCTTCCGATTTTAGAAGCAGATCCCTTGCGATTTCATCGCCCCATAAATTTCTCAGCGATGGCGCCTTGGTCCACCATGATAAGACGTAGCCGCCATTACGGCCTGAGGCGCCACTGCCACAGATATCCTGCTCCAATATAATGACGTCTATAGCCGGTTCGCGCTGTTTGAGTTCCAATGCCGTCCATAATCCAACATAGCCGCCACCGATAATGACAACATCAGCACGCCGCTCGCCTTCCAACGGAGGACAATACGATGATTCACATGTCAGTGACTGCTCTAGCCAGAGTGACTGATGCCGCTTGGATGCCAGACTGATTTCACTCATCCGTATTGTCAGGCTTCGGCAACGGCGGTTGCTCGCTGTTTCATTGTGGCATCACTATCGACATTACCTTCGGCATCAACAACCACACCATACACCTGCAGAGCATGATCGACGCTGATCCAGCCCTCGACAACGTCCCCGGCCACGCGTTCAGGCTCCCGTTCAAATGGCGGACCATAACCGCCGCCACCGCAGGAAAATCCCAGGACCGATTCTCCGTCATTTAATTTCACATGGTCAAAGGCTCCCAGCGGGGTCAGACTGCCGTCACGTTCCCGCTTGAATTGCCTGGCCTTCGCACCCGCTCCGCCACCTCGCGCGCCAAGTGCAGGGTAAGTGTTACCGTCACTGGACCAGATACCTTCCATTGAGCCGTCTACGGGTCCCCACTCTACTTCGCCTGAGGGCGCGCCCCGGCGACGCCCAGGCCCGGCAGTATCCGGCACGATGCGATCAGTAATAATTCTGATGGGATACATCAGTTCATCGATCTCCGTGCTGTCTCGCATGACCAGCCCGCCATTCCCGACATGGGCAATGGTCAACCACCCATCCGACCAAGGCGTACCCGCTCCGCAGGTCTGTCCAAGCGTAATCATGTTTACATATGCTTCATTATTCCGGCGCGGATCCTTGCCAGAGATAAAAGCAGCGGTGGCAGGGATGCCGAGACCGCATTCAGCCATACCAATGCCATCTTTCAAATCTGCCAGTGCGCGCTGAACCGCGTTGGTTACCCGATCTGCGACGCCGGTCGTAGCCGTAGAACAACTGGCCGGATGCCGTGGAATACCTGCAACGCAATTCTCACGGAGCAAAACTTTAATCCGGCGACAACTACCGGCATTGGCAGGAATACCGGGACCAAGGCTGTTGAATACGCCTACCATGCCACCGGTTATTGCTGTCGCTTCGGTGAGGTTAAGACCGAATGGTACGCAATCCGGGTTTTCCCGTAAATCAACAGTGATAAGTTCTTGAGCGGGATTTGATTCTACGATTGCCTTTATCGGAACCCCTGCCTCCATACCGGGCATTGGGTCGTGTGCGTTGGCTGCTGTTACCTTACCCTTCGGTAATCTCCTGATAGCTGCTCGAATGCGATGCTCACTATAGTCCATCCACTGCCTGGCATGCCGGTCCAGATAATCCCAACCCAGTTCCTCACCCAGCATCAATAATTCACGTTCACCTACCCTGGCCGCACCGATCAAGGCAAGCTGGTCACCGTACCACTGCTCCGGCGCCCGTATCCTTACTTTGCACATGCGAATAATATCTTCACAGTTCCTGTAATCGCGTTGTATCTGAACCGATGGAAAGATAAGCGCGCCCTCATGGTAGACGTCCGTCGCATTGGCAAACAATGTGGAAGGTACGGAATTGCCTATATCGGCGAGGTGTGCCTTCACAACCACGGTGTAACGATAAACATCGTCCTTGTCGATAATGGGCACCAGTAAAGTATGGTCTCCTGCATGAGAATTACCGTGATAGGGAGAATTATTCAGAAAAGCGTCACCCGGACGGATATCCGGACAAAATTCACGCATTTTCTCAGCCATCAGGTCCGGCCCGATCATTACATGGATTGGCAGGCTTTCCGCGGTAACCAGCAACTCGTTTTCGGCCGTAACGATGCAACAGGAAAAATCCCGGCCCGTATTGATTACACCGGAGCGAGCTGTGCGAAACAGGGTATTTGTCATCTTGCGTACGATCGCTTCAAGCCGCGCCTGGACGATGGCAAGTTGACCCCCGTCAATTTTTTCATGGGTTGCATTAACCGGCATTATTTTTCCCCACTCATATTGTTTTGAATATCAACCGTCACCAAAAGTCCGCCATCAGGCAACAATTCTGCAACGGCTCCCGGATCGATGACCACGGAGGTGAAACCGGATTCTATAATTGCGGGACCGTTGACACTCTCACCTGCAGCCATGCTTTCAATCGGGTGAATTGCGGTTTCGAACCTGCCCTGCGGATTAAACCCAACCATACGGGTGCGTTTGTCCCCTTTCACAGATGCCATGTGCGGTTGTGAAGCCTGACGCTCGTCATGTAACCGGCAGCTTACCCGGGCATTCCAATTCAGCATCTCGATCTCCGCGTCAGGGTCATTTACGGCAAATATCGTCTGATGCTCCTTGTGAAAGAGTTCAATCAAGCGGTCTACGTCACCTTTGTCCTTGAAGCGAGCTGCAGGCAACTCTATTTCAATTTCCCATATCTGCCTGGCATAACGCGCTTCAACACTGTATTTAACCGTTGTTGAACTGGAATTTGCGCCGGGGCCTTCACTGAACTCCATACACTTCTTTTCAAGTGATTCGAGACACGCGTTGACTGCTTCATAATAAAAGTCGGCACTGGTTGTCACCGCCGGCCCGGTATAATTGGCCGATAAATCAGCCAGCAGCGCACCGGCTGCGCTCAATACTGCTCCAGTATGTGGAAACAGTAGCTGCCTTGTTCCTAGACGCTCTGCAATCTTAACGCTGTTCAACCCGGCTGCACCCCCTCCCGCGACCAGGACGGCAGCAGCAGGATCAACACCATGATTTACAGTCACATCTTCGATCGCATGCACCATTTTTTCCGTAGCCAGTTCGACAATAGCACAGGCTGCAGTTTCTACGTCCACCCCAAGATGCTTTGCCGCGTCACGTTCAATCGCCTCACGAGACGCATCCGCATCAAGCTTCATTCGACCACCCAGAAAATAATCAGGATCGATATACCCCAGATATATACAGGCATCGGTCACGGTCGGCCGGCTGCCACCCAGTCCGTAACAGGCCGGGCCGGGGTCAGCGCCGGCGCTTTCCGGCCCGATACGAAGCAGACCTCCATCGTCCACCCAGGCTATGCTGCCGCCGCCGGCGCCGATACTGGTGATATCAATCGATGGAAACCCGGTCATATGCCCGTAAATCCGATCACCCAGCCAGGTTTCCCGGGTACGGGGGATATGCCCATCCCGCACCAGGCTGACGTCATAACTGGTGCCACCGGTATCAGCCACGATGGCGGTAGATGATCCGGCATGTTCGCGGGCGAAATGCAATCCGGCTACCGGCGCCATGGAAGGTCCGGAATTGATTGCCAGGATAGGCGCCGTAGCAACGGCATCGGCATCAAGTACACCACCGTTGGAAGTAACCATCAATAAGCGTCCGTTAAATCCGGCCTTACTCAGCTCTTCTTCCAGACGGGAGAGGTAATCACTCATCAAGGGTTTTAAAGAAGCATCTATGGATGCGGCTGATGCACGGCGATATTCACGCAATATGGGCGCCAGTCGGTGTGACAATGTGACGGGCACACCGGGTAAATTCTCATTGAGCAATTCGCCGACACGCTCTTCATGAAAGTGATTAATCGGCGACCAGAGCAGGCAAACCGATACTGCCTCGATCTTTTTGTCAGCCAAGTCGTGTGCAATTTCCATCACTCTCGCCTCATCGAGTTCTTTTACAATAGCGCCGTCAGCTCCGATGCGTTCGGGTACTTCCCATGTCAGGGAACGAGGCACATAGGGTGAAGGAAACTCGCGAGTGAAGTTAAACGGGTCAGTTCTTCCACCTTCGCGATACAGCAAAACATCAGGATGACCTTCAGTAGTCAGGAAACCGGTACGAGCTGTCCTGTGACTCAATACTGCATTGAGCGCACGGGTGGTTCCGTGCAGCAGACTGATGCTGTCTCCCAGAAAATCAGAAAGTGTCCGGCCTTGTCCTTCAGCCCCCAGTTCCAATACATTCAAGACACCTACTATCGGGTCGGCCGGTGTTGTCGGGCTCTTGTAAAATGAAAGCTGTCCTTGCGGATCTTCGACGATCAAATCTGTAAAAGTACCACCGGTATCAATAGCAAGCCGCATTCCATTCATCAGGCAATGTGCTATTCGTCAGTGCCGCTTTTGCGGATCACATCCGGTAAACTTGGGTATCCACCTTCAATGGTCAGTATCAAACCCTGTACGAACCGCGCCGCCTCCGAAGCGAGGAACACGACACTTGGGGCAATGTCTTCCGGTATGGCAAGCCTGCCGGCCGGAGTTGAGGCAATTGCCGCATCGACCACATCCGCATCTTCCCGGAGATGCTCATTCATAGGGGTTGCCGTCCAACCGGGAGAAACCGCGTTCACACAGATATCATGTGGCGCTAGTTCAACCGCCATCACCTGCATCAAGGAATCAAGCGCACCCTTGGACGCAGCATAGGCGCTTGTATTTGCAAAACCGACCCGCGCCGTGGTTGAGGTCACAAAGATAATTGACGAGCCGGGTTTAAGGTGTGGCAAGGCAGCCTTACTCAGCAGGAATGGTGTACGCAGGTTGACATCCAGTTGCCGGTCAAAATCCTCCAGGGTTGTTTCTTTAAATGTGGCCGGAATAAAAATTCCCGCGCAAAGAACCAGAACATCGATACCACCAAATGAGTTCAGTGCAGAATCGATCACATGGTTAACTCCCTCTGGATGGGTTAACTCCGCTTCAATGGCTTCCGCCTTGCCCCCGTTTGAATTGATTTCGTCGACTGTTTTCCGCAGGCGTTGCTGATTACGTCCTACGGCGGCAACACCGGCGCCGGCATTCGCCAACGCTGCTGCAATGGCAGCACCGATTCCTGAACTGGCTCCTGTAACAATGGCCACACGCCCCGTCAGGTCAAAATTCAAATTTGTCATACCCTCTTTGCGGTCAGTCATTCCTCCCCCCTGCTGATAATTCAACGTTCTGTCTTTTTGCTGTAACATCCGGCGACAGAATTAATTCTGTCCCCGGTAACGTGCTTTAAGCGCAAGAATTTCGCGGGCCTGTGCAGGCGTCGCGATGTTTTGCTCCATGGCCTTTAACAGTTCGACGACACGTGATACGAGTTGAGCATTACTGGTGGCCAATTCACCGCGACGCATATAAATATTATCTTCCAGGCCGGTGCGTACATGTCCCCCAAGCAAGGAACTGAGCAGGTTCATTCGCAGTTGCGCTGCACCGACTGCACAGACCGACCAGGTTGCATCTGCAGGAACCAGTGAGCGCATATACATAAGCTGTTCCGGTGTGGCCTGGGCGCCGCCACGTACACCAAGCACGAATTGAAAGTGCAACGGCTCTGTTAACAAACCTTCATCGCGCAGTCTTAATGCCGTGTGTATATGCCCTGCATCAAAACACTCGATCTCGGGTTTGATGTCGCGCTCCAGCATTTCCCGGGCCATGTCACGGAGAAATGGGAGTGGATTGGCAAATACCCTGTCCCCCATATTCACGGAACCACAGTCGAAAGACGCCATTTCAGAATTCAGCCGCAGACATTCATAACGGTCCGGGCCGCTTGACCTGCCTCCGGCAGAACCGGTAGACAAGTTGAGAATGGCTTCACAACCGGCTTTTCGGAGGCCCTCTACGACAGGTTCAAACCATTCATGTTCCTGGGTAGGAACACCGTCTGCATCACGCGCGTGTATATGCAATACCGATGCACCGGCCTGCCATGCCTCAATTCCGGCCTTGATGTTATCTTCAACGGAAACCGGGAGATAAGGGCTGACATTTTTGGGGGCTGCACCCGTGAGCGCAGCCTGAACAATAATCGTCTGCGGGATCTTCATTATGCTGATGGGCTTTGAAAAACAAAGTGTTAACAGCCTTGTGAAATCTCTGTAATTATTGTCTGGATATTAGATTGCAACTCCTGCGGCAGACAATGGCTAAACCGGTGGCATGATTATCACTTTCGACAAGGAAATTGGCACTTACGTTTTCCCCACCGGATAATATCCGCAGAATTTCGTTTTCAGGACCCCCTGCCCGTGGGACGACGCATACAGAACAGGCGTGTATTCAAAAGTCTCGGCAAACGGCACCCGCCCGGTGAACAGCAATCGCTCCCCATCAGGAGCGGGCTGCTCAAATTGTGCCCGCATCTTTACAAGATCACGATAGATTTGTGAACCGTATTCTTCAGGGACACTGATCCGGAACTCCATCACAGGTTCCAGCAAACGGGTACCGGATTTCTCCAGAGCCATGTTGAATACGATTGGTGTCACTATTTTATAATCTTCCGGTTTTGTACCAAGATCGTACTTGCAGTAACCATCAACCAATATGACTTTCAGGTCCGTTATCTCCCGGCCATTCGGTCCTCTATTTCTGATGTTCTCCAATATCTGCGGGATCTGTTTCATGAATTTCTGATAGATTTTGTTATCCCCGCTAATGAGTGAATCATATTCAAAGCCGCTACCCGCAGGTAAGGGTTCTATCCTGAGTTCAAGATCTGCATACCCCCCATCACGAAATTTAATCCCGGCTTCCCCTACACCTGCGGGTGTCTCCTTATAAATTACACAGGGTTCGGAAAAGCCGGCCACAAGGTTGAATCGTGAAGACAGCATATTGCAGATTATTTCCATCTGCACTTCACCAAAGAAACACAGGTTTATCTCGCGTTGTTCTTCCAGCCACTCCACATTCAACAGCGGATCTTCATCTTCAAGTCGCTGTAAGGCTTCCAGCAGTTCATTCCATTCATTGCTGTTCTCCGGAAAAATCTTTGCAGTCAACATGGGCTCCGCCGGTGCAGGCAAGTCGGGTATAGCATAGCCGCTGCCCAACACGTGCCCAACCTTACTGTTTTTCATACCAAATAACACCCCGATATCACCTGCTTCCAGGGTGTCGGTATTTTCGTAGTCTCTACCTCGTGCAAGCCCGAGTATTCGTGTTGCTTTTTCCTGTTTCCCGGTCGTTTCGTTACGAATTGCCCGCCGTTGCTCGATCGTACCTTCAAATACGCGAACGTGGACCATACGGCCGTCAACGTTACCAGTCTCTACCTTGAATATCAGCGCTGAAAGCTCATTTGCGTTGTTCCCCCCAGGTCCGGGCAGGTAATTGATTATCGCGTCCAGCACCTCCGGGACACCCTGGCCGGTCATTGCAACACCAAAGAACACGGGGAATACGTTCTCTTCTTTTGTATATCTCAGAATAAGTCCTTCCATTTCGTCCCAGTCTGCGCGTTCATCGTGAGCGTAGCTGTGCATCATTTGCTCATTCTGATGGGCGAGACACTCCATCGCTTTCATCATCGTTTGCGGATGCTCTTCTATGGGTATGAGCCGGGGGGTTTTTCCCCCAGCCCGGGATACGAATTGCATCGGCAAAATTGATGTGGAAAGCTGTTTTTCCATTTCTTCCACAAGCTTTTGAGGCTCGGCTCCTGCCCTGTCCAGTTTATTGACAAAGATCAGTGTCGGGATACGCAGTTCCCGCAAGGCCATCCAGATAGTCAATGTCTGTAACTGGACCCCTTCAACCGAGGAAACAACCAGAACTGCACCGTCCAGCGCTCGTATAGAGCGCTCTACTTCCGGATAAAATTCGGCATGGCCTGGTGTATCTATGATCCGCACATTAGTTCCTTTCCAATCCAGTACTACAGATGCCGCGCGCACGGTAATGCCGCGCTCTCTTTCAACTTCCAGGGAATCGGTGAGCGAGGTGCCATGATCAACCCTGCCCGGTATTCGGATGACGCCACTCGTATACAATAGTTGCTCGGTCAGGGTTGTTTTGCCGGCATCCACATGTGCTAGGATGCCGATATTGCGGATCGAGTCACTTGGATGCATTGGGAAAAACTATCTTTACCGGGTCACCTCTCTCTCTGTTCATTAACAAGGCTAGAACGGCCACAACCGCGACCACACCCATTATTACCGCAAATTGACGTACGCCGCCATCCTGTAAAACACTGTCCGCGACTGACGTCATGGAGCCGAGCGTGGTCTGGATCGTCAACAGGGCTGCCGCTGAAACACCGGCCGGACTGCCGGTAGCATCCATTGCGAGAGGAGGGATTGTTGTGAAGATAAAACCATTGCCAAAAGCAATTAACGACAAGGGAACAGTGAGCGCAACCAGTGACCCCTTGGTAAAAAAGGAAACCAGTAACAACAGGATACACCCCATCGCGACCAGGCCCACCCCCAAGGTTAAAACCTGATTAGTACGCAAGGTATTCACCAGCCTCCTCGTGGCCAGGGTACCAAGGATGAACATAACGATGATACCTCCCTGGTAATACCCGTAAAACTCCGGCGCCTTATCGAACTGGTTTGCCAGGATAAACGGTACGGCAGTGGGGAACACCACAAAGTAACCCACACCGGTGGATTGAATCACGGCAAAACTCAGGAATGCGCGGCTACGTAGCACCTGGGCATAATCCCGGCCTGTCTTTTTTATTGAAACAACCTGCGTCTCCGAGCTGCCGGTCTCGGCCAGACATTTCCACAGCAACAGGGTCAAGATAGCGGCAATGAAAGTCAATAATGCAAAATTTGCCCGCCAGCCAAACGTAACAAAGATATATGCGCCCAGTATCGGCGAGAATATGGGCGTTATTGCGCAGGCAGCGCCCCATATCGCAAACGCCCGAACCTTGTCCCTACCACTGAAACAATCGTTGATTATCGAATAAACGAGAACTCCCTCGGCGGCCAGGGCCAATCCCAGCAGGATACGGGCAACGATCAATTGTTCAATGGATACCGCCAGGGTACAAAACAAACTGCTGAATGCGGCAAACCCTATGGCGCCGACAAGTATGGGGCGCCGGCCAAACCGTTCGGACAGGGGTCCGTAAACCAATGTACCGATCCCGTACATGAGTGCATTAAGACTGACGGTCATCTTGACCATTTCGGTCGTTGTACTGAAATATTCCGGTAAATGGGGCAGGCTTGGCGCGTAGAGATCCAGGGACATGATGGTAAGAGACGTGGTCAATACCAGCAGTACCAACGTCACCAGCGTGTTTGAATTTTCGTTGCTTTTGCTTTCTGTTTCCATCAGCCTAAAAAAAACCCCCTGTCATACCAGGGGGTTTCCATTGTACGTCAATGTGCTTAATGGACTGGGGGGATCCATTGCACATCCGTGTGCTCAATGGACCGTTGCCACCATCCTAATTGAAGTTCCAGGTCACCGTGGCGCCAAAATAACGCGGAGGGGAGAAGTTCCCGACATCAGCTATGTAGTCAACTTCTGTCTCGTAACGCACCCACCATTGAAAAAAGTCATCCCAGTATCCTGTCTTATCGCGTTTATCCAGCAGGTTCTTCACCCACAGGGTAACTTCAAGCCTTTCGGAAGGACTTTTCCAACTTCCCTGCAAGTTAACCAGGCCGGCGAGTTTTTCACTGTCGTCCGGACCACTTTCTTCAGCAAAATAGTGCCGGCTCTTCTCGGACCAGTCACCGCTCAGCCTCAGCGTACTCCCGTTGGGGAGACCATGCTCAAAGCTCCCCCCCATGGCAAAAGAATGCTTCGGAGTCAGTTTTAGCGGGTTGCCGTCAAAGGAATCACCGCCATAGTTGGAGGCGCCTCCTCCATAATTGCCGCTCTGGTGGGTGTAGTTGGCCCAAAGATTAATGTCCTCAGTCAACTGAAATACAAATTCGGTCTCAATACCGTCGTTATTTGCATGACCGATATTCCCAGCATTGAACTGAAACCCTCCTCCGGTCGCGTTCAACAGCAGGTATTGCAAGTCCTTATATTTGACATTGAAGTACGTGATATTCGCAGTTACACGGTTATTCAACCATTGGCTTCGTAGCCCGATTTCCCATGATTCGGTAAATTCCGGCCTATAGGGTATTTTCACGCTTTCCTCGCCAGTCGGGTTGCCCTCTCCATCAAAGTTGCCGGCGCCGGCGCCGGTAAATCCGCCAGACTTGAAACCCTCGGTATAAGAGCCGTAAACCATAATGTCGTCATTCAGGTGAAAGTTCGCGCCGACACGCCAGGTCGGTTCTTCCCAGGAATCACTGAAGTCGCTCTCGAAGACGTTTGAGCACCAGAAACCTCCTTCAACATGACAGAAGAACGTCCCGTCTTTCTCGTCCCGGGTCCAGCGGTATCCACCGAACAGTGCAACCTGTTCGGTCACATCGATTGTGGTATCAAAAAATACGGCATAACTGTTGGAATTCACCAGCTGGTCCGCCTGCTCCTCGGTAACGATGGTCCATGCCGAGGCTTCACTGTTGGGCAGGCCGTTCGGGTTGAGCACTTCATCTCTCCTGTTCTTCTGGTCGAGATAATAAAACCCGGTTACCAGATCAATTTTCTCGCCTATCTCCCAATCTACCCGTATTTCCTGTGTAAAGGTTTCCACTTCCGTATTCTGGTAAGGGAAAGCTTCGGCACTATGCAGGGGGTTGACAGATTTTCCGTCAATGCCGTCAAAGTCGTAATCATACATCTCGCCCTTGTAGTCCCGGTACGAGGTAATGGAGTGGAATACACCAACCCCTGCGTCATAACTGACGTTCGCGACTATCCCCCAACTGTCCCTATCATAATGACCATCCAGGTCCTGTGACACTTCATCCAAACTATTGACTGCCGGAATACCCAGGTCGCGCATCAATTGGGATTGTCCTCCCAGAAAATCCTGGGGGGTGCCAAAGGAGTTGTCAATCATGTAATCGCCGGTAATGATGACATCCAGTTGTTCGTTCGGCATGAAACGCAGCTTGCCGCGCATACTGGTAATGTCTTCCTTTCCCAGCTTGGACCCAGTGGCCAAGTTCCTGGAGTAACCACCGGTATCCCTCGCTTTTGCCGACAGACTGCCGAACACGCCCTCGGCAATCTGGCCGCTGACCAAACCGGATATTTCCAGTCTCTCATGGTTGCCTACAGTCACGCTTGCCCGGGCGCGGAACTCCTCATCCGGATTACGGGTGATAAAGTGGATAATTCCGCCATTGGTATTGCGGCCGAACAAGGTACCCTGCGGACCGCGCAGTACTTCAACCCGCTCCAGGTCCAGCAGGTCGAACTCCAGTGTGGTCGTCGTGCCAAGATACACTTCATCGATAAATATAGCGACGTTCGGGTCAGCTCCGGGATAATCATCCTGCGAGGAACCGCCCCGGATCCCTATGGGAGTAAAACTCTTGAATGGTTGTCCATAACCAACACCGGGAATCTGGGACAGCAGGTCAGCCACGTCGTCAACTCGTGCTTCTTCCAGGTAAGCGCCCGTATATACACTGACGGCGATGGGAACATCCTGTAAGGACTCCTCTTTCTTCCGGGCAGTCACCATGATTTCTTCAATAACGGAATCCTCTTCCGATTGTGCCGATGCGTAATTAAAAGGAAGCACTAAAGCACAGGCTAGAATAATGATGAAATACTTCAGGTAATTTCGATTATCGGCAACCATCTCGATACCCCTCTTGAGTGGGAACAGTATTGGAAATTATTACAATCTCTACGGAAGAGTATAGATTTACGGGCTACGGCTTTTTATATCATTTATGCCAAAAACATTATCGAATCAGGTCTGATAAGTGACAAAATCCTTGTCAAAAACGGAGCATATAAAGATTATGCAAGTTCCAGGTAGCGGCGTAATTCCCAGTCGGTAATGGCTTTACGATATTCCATCTCATGCTCCTGCTTGTTGGCGCTGAAAAAACGCACAAATTCCTCACCGAAACATTCCCTGGCAAACGCTGATTGGCGGAACCGCTCTATTGAATCAGCAAACGATGCCGGAAAGCGCAACTCATCCGGTACACTGTCAAGTTCTTCGTACAGATTACCTTCTGTTTCGGCGGTCGGCTCAATGCGGTTCTCTATACCCCACAGGCCTGTACCCAGGGTACAGGCGATGGCAAGGTATGGATTGACATCAGCGCCCGGGATACGGTTCTCCACTCGTTGCACCTTTGGAGAACTGTTGATCACCCGCAGACTGGCCGTACGGTTATCAACGCCCCAACTGGATGCCACCGGCGCGAAAATATCGGGCACGAAACGTTTGAAAGAGTTGATGTTGGGCGCCATCATCAGCAGAACTTCAGGCATCTTGTACTGCATGCCCCCGATGAAATATCGCATGATCTCACTGAGGTTATGCGGCTTTGACGGATCATGGAGAACCAGGTTGTCATCCTTATCTCTCAAGGAGAGATTGATATGACAACTGGATCCGTCGCTATGAGCATCATAACGCGCCATAAAACTCAACAACAAGTTATTTCGCAATGCAAACGCCTTGGCAAAGGTCTTGTATATCACCGCATCGTCTGCGGCACGCATCCCCTCCGCGTATGCAGGAACAAGTTCGGCAAACCCCGGGGCCAATTCCCAATGGGCAACTTCAATCGGTATTCCAAGATGTTCCATGGCGCCAATGAACTCGGCAAAGAACTCCGACCAGACTGTCTGCCTCATTACGCCCAGGTAGTTGGAAACAGGCGTTGCCAATTCAAGGTTTTTGAAGTCCTTCCGATACAGTGATTCGACGGTTTCGTTGAATAGTCTGAATTCCAGTTCGCAGGAGAGTAAGGCACGAAACCCCATGGACTCGGCCTTTTCCATCATTCGGGTACACAGTACCCGCGGATCGTATTCCACCCCCTCACCGGTATGCTCAATCAGGAAAAACAGGTTCCGCTCCGGCGGTTCCCAGGGCACTTCACGACATGATTCAATGACCACCCGGGTCACACTGTCGCCGAACCCACCGCCACCGACAATGAGACCTTCTACTGGATAAATTACATCGGTAAAGTCCACCGCGGCAAGATTACGCGTCATTGGCAGGCCATTATCCAGACCGCTCAGTAACTTGTCCCTGGAGATGTATTTCCCCCGTAGCTGCCCCGTATGATCGGTGAACCCTATCTGGACGTGCGAGGTGCCTCTCGCATCGAACAACTCTGCAACGTCCTCTCTGGTTCTGACTTGCAAATCAGTCATGAGTAAATCACCTATTCACTGAACCGTCTGAGTACGTTATGGGTTATTCTTTCTGTGAAGACATCACGTCGTTTAAGCCCAAGCGACCACAAGCACGAACCCGCATTAACCACCTCACCTTTTCCACGCCGGTAATGCACTACCATTCCGGAACTGTAGCGGACTTTCCTGAGATTTTCCGGGCTATCATCGCCATACAAGGCCTTGGCAACGATGCGGGCATCCTCGTTCAGCCACCAGACATTTGACAGTGGATTACCGTGATCTTCTTCCAGTGTCACTGCCGGCGCCATGGCCAGAATTTCAATCTGATCAACCGGAGCGCCATCCTCACCTGTCGGATAAGGTAATCCTTCCTTGAAAGTGTAACTCAAGCCGTCTACCTCAAATCCGAAAATGCCGGCATCAGCGCCGAATACGTCACCGTAGTAAAGATCGGTTCCAGCGAAAACCCAGTGGTTCGGACGGTACACGGTAAAACCGCCGGAATGTCTCGGCGCCATCGCACCCATACGGGCATAAAGTCCTCGTGTGCCGTTTAAGCCCAAAGTGAGCGCTCCCGGGCGGCCCAATACCCGATCATCCCAGACACAGGTCAGCAGGTGCTTTTTCTCCGGGTCGTCCCGCACCGGGTCTTGTTCGTGGGCCAGAAACTTGTATGAAACCTGGGTATTTCCCTTGTCTTCCAGGCGGATTTGCCAGAAGAAATTACCGCCAAACCGTGCTACACGGCCTCCTCTGTCGACATATGTATCGATGGCATCACGCATGGGCGTAGACCAGTATTCATCATGGCCTGCGATTACCACAGCACTATAATCATCCAGATTAACAGTGCCGAAATGCAGGTCGTGCTGGGTCATATAATCCAGCCGGTAACCTTCTTTTTCGGCCCATTTAACCAGCAAGCTGTCGTATTCCGCATAGCTGCCGCCGACGTACCATTTGGAATAACCGTTCCCCATAGCCCAACTGAAAAATGGAATATCCACCGCCCAATCCGGGGGAATTTCCCGTTCATGGCTGGCATGAGGAGCGCCCTCAGGCAATCGCACACAGCCTCGGTGCCAGGGGCGCTGGATGGAAAGCTCAGGCGAAAAACTCTTCTGATCATCACCTGCTATTCCCTGATAAAAGTTTGCTCCGCCCCATTCGTTATAGGCAATCCAGGTGCTGGTAGCAAACAACATCAACAGCTTGTCTTTATTCCCGTTGTCCCCCGCAGGCCGAATGATGAAGATATGGTGATGTTCGCGTATGGCGCCGGTCCCATTTTCAACACGTGAAGTAACCACGTATGGACCGGACTGCAGCCCCTCGGGAATTTTCCAGGTATGCGCTACCGGCCAGCCTGCTCCCACCGCATAGGCATTATCCGGAGTGACAGGCATCGTGCCGGTCAATCCGGTGACTTCATATACTTTTTCAGTGACGTATCCATCTCGAACTATTTCCAGAGAATATGTCTCAGCACTGGCATAGACATGAAAATTTACCTCATCCCCCGGGGCATAACTGATGCTGTCGGTATAGGTCCAGACTTCAAGAATTTCCGCATCGTTACTGGGGAATTCGTACCAGTGACTATCAGTGGCATAGTTGCCGGATTGGCCTATACGGAATCCGTATTGCTCCAGCGAGGGTGCCGTACTCAAGCCGGTTTTCCCTCATCCATCGTCGCTTCCCTCCAGAGCAGATATTTCCCATCTTTTCCTCGTTTCAGGACTCCCTGGAAGCGACCCTTATCAAAAATTGTCTCCCCTCCCTGTCTTGGTGTCAATGCCAGGGTAAAACGGCCATTCACGAACAGAAAATCGCCGGCTTCAACTACAACGTCATCATGTACTTCGGCAAACCTGGCATCATACTGGGCCCAGATGTCTCGGAACAGTTCTCGTGCCGCTGCGCGCCCTTGCAGTGTAGGCGCTCCGTTGGACGTCAAGATAAAATCCTCGGCAAAATGATCGACCAGCCTCAAATCTGCGGCATTATAGGCCTCTCTTTCCGCCTTGCGGTATTCTTCAAGTCCCTTAAGTGCCTCGGCAGATACTTGCCCCATAGTAGACAATGTTCAGTGGTTTCTTTCGTAATTTAAATTTTAAAAAAGCGACAGGTTCTATGCTATGACTAAACCGGCTATTAAATTGTCATTAAAGGACAACCTTATACAGACACCTCTACGTGAGAACGTTCCAGTTTTGCAAGGGAAGGTCACTCGTAAACTTCACCAGCTATTATCATTGCGCTTTAAAATGCCTCTTTACCAATATCATTAGATAATCCAGTAATCTCTGCGGATATACTTTAATTGTAAGGGAAGCCTTAAATTCCAGTTTGTTTTTTTTGATTTCTCTTTTAAATATTGGAAGTAACATGATTCTATTCCCTAAAAATACCCAGTTCTATCCAAACCTCCGTTGGTTTTTTCGTTGGCATCAATTCTCTTTGCAGATTTTTACTTTTTATATCAGTAAGTTACTGATTACTTCAACTCCGGCCGCCTCCACGAATGTCATATACAGGGACGTAACAGACATTCTCCTCCATTCTGAACCGCCGGTTCAGCTTCACTCATCCGTTCGCAATCTTGCAACTTATAGCCGTGTATAAGTCATAATACAATATATTTATTGTATTATGATTTTTTTACTATTTTTTTAATGTATTATTATTTATATACAATGATATTATTGTATATTAATGATTGAACTACTAATATATTGTACCTGTTGAATAACCTGGTCAGCCACCATGAAAACATTGATTGAACTATCTTCCGGTATCGAGAAGCGTCGACGCGATCTGGGTTTGAAGCAATCGGACATGCTCATGAAAATCGGCATGTCACAGCAACAATACCAACGCGTTGAAGCCGGTCATGACATACGGGTTTCCACTCTTCTACGCGTTTTGGAAGGTATGGGAATGGAACTGCTGATAGCGCCCCGCGAGCAGGCTGGACAGATGGAAAATATACTGCATTCAGGCAGGTATGGGCACGACATGATGCCTGCTGATGCTGATTGGCAGGATGAGATCGAAGCATCCTCCTGGTCCTCATTGTTGTCTGGATTCGAGGATGAATAACAATGTCTGAAGCCAACCGGCAAGCAGAATCTGTTGAAGCGTTGCAATTGACCTTGCACGGGCAGAAAGTCGGGATTCTCACCCATTACAGCGGTGGTAAGAATATCTTGACCTTTGACCCGGAATACAGGGCCTTGAGGGAGCAGGAGCGGCCAACGATGACGCTGACTCAAAGAATAAACACCAACTACCTGGACAGGGTGTTGGTAAGTTCCCAAAGCGTCCCGGCTGTTCTTTCCAACCTGTTGCCGGAAGGCGCGCTGCGTGAACTACTATCCGGAACATTGAGAATTCATCCTGCCAACGAGTTCCCTTTGCTGGCATGGACCGGCAACAATCTTCCCGGGGCCATTATTGCATCGCCGGTACCTGCCGGTGAGATTCCTGCATGGGCCTTGTCTGCGCGGGATCGTATAGAAGCGGTTCAAATCGACGTCAAGGGAGTTGAGCAAAAGTTTTCACTGGCCGGTATTCAAATGAAATTTTCCACTGTCAGACAGGACGGACGATACAACATCGGCGCGGAGGTGGGGACTGACGACTGGATTGTTAAAACACCTTCCGCAATTCACAGTAATTTGCCCGAAAACGAATACAGTGCAATGAAACTGGCTGAATCAATAGGCGTGGATATCCCTGAGATAGGCCTTATTTCATTGGACACACTGGACAACCTTCCGGCAATCAAATTGCCGGATGAGACTCATGCCTACGCCATCCGCCGCTTTGACCGTGTCACCACGGGTCGCATCCATACGGAAGACTTCGCCCAGATATTTGAGTTTTTTGCTCATGACAAGTACGGAAAGGTCAATTATGAACAGGTTGCCGTCGTGTTATATCGCTATGGCCAGGGCGGGTTGGGAGATATCCAGCAGATGGCCCGGCGCCTCCTGGCGAATATCCTGCTGGCTAACGGCGATGCCCATTTGAAGAATTGGACCCTGATTTATCCCGATGCAGTCAACCCGAAACTGGCGCCTGCCTACGACATCGTGTCGACGCTGCCATACGTCCCGGGCGAAACCGGTATCGCATTAAACCTAGGCAAACAGAAAAAATGGTATTCCATGAATCTGGAAACCTTTCAGACCTGGAGTAAACGGATAGACGCCCCGTGGCCGGCCATAAAAGTGCATCTGCTCGATGCCCTGGCAGCAGCACGTGACCGGTGGCCCGGAATGTTGCAGGATCTGCCCATGCAGGAACTGCATAAGGAAGTTCTGCGCTCCCACTGGTCGAAACTTTCCACTGATTTTAAACTGTTGTAACCATTTAAGGGCCCTCTGAGGATCAAGTCAGAGCTTCATTAAATATACATCATGATGCTGTCCAGCGGAGCGTCTGCATTCAGCAGGTCCACGCGCTTGGATTTTATTTTCAGCCCCTCCCCTGTCTGAACCAGGCGCCAGGTGACGGTACCCGCATAAGTGTCCTGCTTACGGTGATGGATCACTGCGATAACACTGGCGGTTGCGGTAATTTCGCCAGCGGAATCCGCAGGCAGATCTGTTTCCAGATCCGACAGGATACGTACAGACCGCACTTCACGTTGCATGGACGGCGATAACGGGTTGTGCAGGTTGTAGTTACGCATTTCCATCAGGGCGCGGTTGTCGTAGACCAGGGAATCGTGCTGTTCCGGGTCGGTTTGTTCCCGTTCCAGCGGCATCCAGTAATAACCGTCCTCCGTGAACAGGGAAGCCCAGGTGTCCAGGTCCGCGTCGTCGAGGCACCGTGTTTCCAGGCGGATCAGGTTTGTAACTGCTTGCTGTAGATTGTCATCTGCCATGTTAACAGTGAGAATTTTGAGTCAGGTCATGTAGTCAAGCCACGCCGAATACTGGTTGCGTAACGCCAGGTCGCTGGTGCCCGTGGCCCTCAGCCTTTCCCCATCCGCAACTTCCCTGCCGAAATGGCGATGCATGTCTACCCATTCGACCGCACCGGCCGCGGCGCTTTCCTGGATACGGATGTAACAGTCCAGGTCGTCCGGACCCACCATCGAAGCAGGGGAATTGATTAAACGGGAATAACGCAGGGTTCGCTCCAGCATGTTCGGCGGTGCGCCTTTCAACCTGAACGTCCACGATTCAATAATGGTTTCATTGACCGAGACGGGGATGACAACGCGGACGGACTGGATATTGTCGCGCACCGTACAGGACGGGTATATCAGGCCGTTGTGGCGATTGAAGGAGAGGATTTCCTCAGTACGCTCCCTGCCATGGGCCTGTTCCATAGCCTCCAGGTAATCCGGATAAACCTGGTAATGACTGAATATGCTGGTTTCCCCTCCCATGTAGCCGTGTCCCCTGGCCAACCCCACGAAACCCATGTTGTCGAAGAAATCATAGGAGCCGCCAAACGGGGCGATCACCTCCGCTTCGGGCAGCGGGTCGTGTTCCGGGGGGAGCTGCTCCAGGTATTGCCGCACTGCGTCACTGGTGCCGGCATGGGCCACCATGGGGTGCATGGCGTCATGCAGGTTTTCGATAAAGAACTTCCAGTTGACCGGGTGGAGAAACCGGTGGCAGGTCTTCCCGGTGACCTCCACCTCACCCTCGGGAGCGCGGTCGGCCATGTTGTCTATGGTGTAACGCATTTCACCGAGAAAGCTGTCCAGGTCGGGACCTGTGGCGGAGAGGGAAGCAAAGATGAAACCCCGGTATTGTCCCGTCCTCGCTACTCCGGGCAGATCGTATTCCGCTGCGCTGTTGTCGAATCCCACGTCCCTGTAGCCGGCGGGGCTCGGCTGTGAACGCAGTGAGCCATCCGTCCGGTAGGTCCAGCCGTGATAAGGACACTTGAATATGCCGTTGCCGGCGCTGCCGGCGCGGGCCTGGCACACCTGTGCGCCACGGTGTCCGCAACGGTTCACCAGTACGTTGATATCCTTTCCGTTCATGTCCCTGACCATAATAACGGGCGTCAGCCCGATGCTGGTGGTGATGTAATCCCCGGGGGACCTGACCTGGCTTTCGTGCCCGACATAGATCCACGCCTGTCCCCAGATCCGCTCCATTTCCAGTTTGAAGATCTCTTCCCGGACATAGACGTCCCGGTGCACGCGGGCGGGCTCTACCAGGGACCTCAGGGCTTCAGGAGTGTCGTAGCGCTTGTCTTGCATGGCCTATAGGTTACCGAAATTTGGCCGCCAGGGGTACGAAATAAAAAGCCGGACCAAGTCCGGCTTCGAGTCGTTACTGCTTTATTATAGTTATATCAACTATCCGTACTGTCGTTATTTTCTTCCAAATCTGCGACGGGCCGGTCAACCAGCTCCACGATAGCCATGGGCGCCTTGTCACCGACCCTGTAACCACACTTCAGGATGCGGAGGTAGCCACCCGGCCTGCTCTTGTAGCGCGGTCCCAGTTCATTAAACAGTTTCGTCACCGTCGGTCTGTCGCGCAGGCGCGCGAATGCCAGTCTGCGCCTGGAAACCGAATCTGTCTTTGCCATTGTAATCAACGGTTCAGCCACACGGCGCAGTTCTTTCGCCTTGGCGACGGTGGTCTTGATCAATTCATGCCGTACCAGCGATACGGTCATGTTGCGGAACAGCGCAGTGCGGTGGCTGCTGTTCCGATTCAGTTTCCGTCCGCTTTGTCTATGACGCATTACAGGTACCCACGTAGTCTAATAGGAAATCACTGACGACATTTCCTTGTCCTCGTACAGGTCTGAGGGAGGCCAGTTCTCCAGCCTCATTCCCAGCGACAGGCCGCGGGAGGCAAGCACGTCCTTTATCTCCGTCAGGGATTTTTTGCCCAGGTTCGGGGTCTTCAATAATTCCATTTCCGTACGTTGAATCAGGTCGCCGATATAATAAATGCTTTCTGCCTTCAGACAGTTTGCAGAACGAACCGTAAGCTCCAGGTCATCGACCGGGCGCAACAATACGGGGTCGATTTCCGGCTCACTGCTGGCTGCCGGGACTTCCTCTGCCTGTTCTGCTTCCAGGTCAACGAATATGGACAACTGGTTGCGCAATATCAGCGCCGCTTCCTTGATGGCCTCTTCCGGGTCGATGGTACCGTTTGTCTCGACCTCCAGGATTAACTTGTCCAGGTCTGTTTGTTGTTCCACGCGGGCACTCTGTACGTCGTAAGACACGCGTTTTACCGGACTGAAGGAAGCATCGAGTTTCAGCCGGCCTATACTCTGTCCGACATCCTCTTCCGGATTGCCGATCACTACGGGGCGATAACCGCGTCCGCGCTCAACAACAATATTCATGTTCAGCTCACCCGACCGCGTGAGGTGTGCGATCAGGTGTTCGGGGTTGGCGATCTCCACATCGTGGTCCAGATTGATGTCGCTGGCCGTGATCTCCCCTGGTCCGTTCTTGTTCAACGTAAGGGTGGCATCATCCCGTGCATGCATGTTGATAGCAAGTTCCTTCAGGTTCAGCAGGATATCCGTTACATCCTCGTGCACACCATCTATGGTCGTATACTCATGTAACACGCCGTCGATTTCCACTTCAGTCACGGCACAGCCGGACATGGAAGACAGCAATACCCGGCGCAGGGCATTGCCCAGGGTATGGCCAAACCCCCGGTTTAGAGGTTCTATGGTTATTTTTGCCAGCGTATTGCTGATATTTTCCACATCAACCCGGCGCGGCTTTAATAATTCACTGAATGTTGACGGCATATGCGTTTTTCCTTTTGCTTCTTACTTGGAATACAGTTCTACGACTAACTGTTCGTTGATATCCGACGAGAGTTCACCCCGTTCAGGTATCGTTTTGAATACTCCGACCATCTTTTTCGCGTCCACGTCTACCCATTCGGGGAAGCCGATTTGATCTGCGACATTGAGCGCATCCTTGATACGCAGTTGTTCCCTGCTTTTTTCCCTTATCTCAACCTTGTCTTCAGGCTTGACCTGGTAAGAAGGTATATTAACAAGTCGCCCGTTGACCATGACCGATTTGTGACTGACCAGTTGCCTGGATTCGTTACGGGTACAGCCAAACCCCATCCTGAACACCACGTTATCCAGACGGCATTCCAGCAGTTGCAACAGGTTCTCACCGGTTGAACCTCTGCGCCGGACTGCCTCCTTGTAATAGCGGCGAAACTGTTTTTCCAGCACGCCGTATATACGCCGCAGTTTCTGCTTTTCCCGGAGTTGCACGGCGTAATCAGACAGGCGTTTTGCCCTGACGCCTTGCTCACCGGGTGGTTTGTCAATCTGGCATTTGGATTCAATCGGCCGTGCGCGACTTTTTAAAAACAGGTCTACGCCTTCACGGCGACTCAGCTTGCATTTGGGTCCCAGGTAACGAGCCATATCTCCTCCACTTACACCCGTCTTTTCTTTGGCGGGCGACAACCATTATGAGGAATGGGCGTTACGTCCGTGATGTTGGTAATTTTATAGCCCAACGCATTCAATGCACGTACAGCCGACTCCCGTCCCGGTCCGGGACCTTTTATATTCACTTCCAGGTTCTTCATACCGAATTCCTGTGCAGCAGAACCTACTTTCTGCGCGGCGATCTGCGCTGCAAACGGCGTGCTTTTGCGCGAACCGCGAAATCCGCTGCCGCCAGCCGTGGCCCACGCCAGGGTATTTCCCTGCCGGTCGGTAATATTAATAATGGTGTTGTTGAACGACGCATGGACATGCGCTATTCCGTCAACCACCGTCTTCTTGACCTTCTTTCTGGTGCTTCTCGGTTTTGCCATTCAATCTCTCGTCGTGTTACTTTTTGATTATCCGGCGCGGTCCCTTGCGTGTTCTCGCATTCGTGCGGGTACGCTGGCCGCGCAGGGGCAACCCGCGGCGGTGGCGAATACCCCGGTATGAGCCCAAATCCATCAGGCGCTTGATGTTCATGGATACGTCCCTGCGTAAATCACCTTCCATTTCATAATTCGTTACTTCCGCCCGCAACTGGTCGAGCTGGTCTTCACTGAGAGTCGACACCTTGACACCCGGCTCTATTCCTGTTGCGGCACAGATTTTCCGGGCTGATGTATTGCCGATCCCGTAAATGTGAGTCAACGCGATGCTGACGTGTTTGTTGTCCGGGATATTTACCCCAGCTATTCGAGCCATTATTTTCTCTTTAGTTAATAATCATTCAACCAGTCGAACCGGTAAGCGTCCTGGGCCGGCTCACCCTTGCCGTTGTTTATGGCGCGGGTCGGAGCAGATCACGCGGACGCTGCCAAACCTGCGGATAATACGGCAATTACGGCATATCTTTTTTACTGAAGCCCTGACTTTCATTTCATTCTCCCGTCACACAGGCGTATCGTGTTGAAGGACGGCCATTACGAACGCCTCCCGTGGCTTTTCAAATTAGCCTTCTTTAACGCCCCTTCATACTGGTGCGACATCAGGTGGGCCTGGATTTGCGCCATGAAGTCCATTACGACGACGACAATGATCAACAACGAAGTCCCGCCGAAATAAAACGGTACGTTATACTGGATAATCAGGAATTCCGGCAGCAAACAGACGAAAGTGATGTATATGGCGCCGACCATAGTCAGCTTTGTCAACACGCCGTCAAGATACTTGGCGGTCTGCTCACCGGGCCTCATACCCGGAACGAACGCACCTGATTTCTTCAGGTTATCCGCAGTTTCCCGCGGATCAAACACAACGGCGGTATAGAAGAAACAAAAGAAAATGATGCCTGCGGCGTAAAACGCGACGTATATGGGCTGCCCGGGTTGCAACAGTGTAGCCAGGTCCTGCAGCCAGCGCATTTCCCGCGCCTGACCCGCCCAGCTTGCCAGGGTCCCCGGAAACAGTATCAGGCTGGAGGCGAATATCGGAGGAATGACGCCTGCCATATTCAGTTTCAAAGGCAGGTGGCTGGATTGCCCCGCGTACAGTTTTCGTCCGACCTGGCGCTGGGCATAATTCACCGTAATCCTGCGTTGCCCGCGTTCAATAAATACGACGAAACCGGTAACTGCGATGGCCAGGGCAAACAGGGTAAACACCATTATCAGGTGCAACTCGCCGGTACGGGATAACTCCAGCGTTCCGCCTACCG
This sequence comes from Gammaproteobacteria bacterium, assembly GCA_965207165.1. Lineage (GTDB taxonomy): Bacteria > Pseudomonadota > Gammaproteobacteria > Eutrophobiales > Eutrophobiaceae > JAAXHV01. The sequence continues at coordinate 2,056,222 of OZ242265.1, forward strand.
CGGAGGGCAGTCCGGCTACGATTCCGGCAAAAATGATCAGTGAGATGCCGTTGCCGACACCCCGTTCGGTAATCTGTTCGCCCAGCCACATCAGGAACATGGTCCCGGTTACCAGCGTGGTCACTGCAGTGATGCGAAAGGTCAAGCCCGGGTCGAGGACGACCGAACCGCCTGACACCTGCTGCCCTTCCAGCGCCAGCGATACGCCCAGTGCCTGGAAGGTGGCAAGCAGCACCGTTCCGTACCTCGTATACTGGGTGATCTTGCGGCGTCCCGTTTCACCTTCCCTGCGCAATTGTTTCAGGCGCGGGTCGACAAAGGACAGTATCTGCATGATGATCGAGGCGGATATGTACGGCATGATGCCGAGGGCGACCACCGACAGGCGTTCCAGCGCGCCGCCGGAAAACATATTGAACATATCCAGGATAGTGCCCCGTTGTTGCTCGAACAACTGGGCCAGGGTATCGGGGTTAATCCCCGGTACGGGAATGAAAGTGCAGATCCGGTAAACGAACAGGGCCAACAGGACGAACAACAGCCGCCTGCGCAGTTCGGTTACCTGGGTCAATCCCGCGATGCCGCCCGGTATTGCTGGATTTCTTGCTGCCATTATCCTACTCGAATTTCCCGCCGGCGGCCTCGATGGCGGCCCGCGCCGCTTTGCTTGCCCGCAGTCCCTTGACAGTCACTGCCTTGTTAATTGTCCCACTGGCAATGATCTTGACTCTCTTGATCTTTCTCGAAACAAGGCCGGCTTTCCTCAGCGTATCCAGGTCTATGGTTTCGGTCCCTGTTTTCTCCAGCTCGTCAAGGCGGATTTCGTCGGTTATCCTGGAAAGGTAGGAACGGAAACCGACCTTGGGGAGGCGCCGTTGCAACGGCATCTGCCCACCCTCAAAACCTACCTTGTGGTACCCGCCCGAGCGGGATTTCTGTCCTTTATGGCCGCGACCCGCGGTCTTGCCGTGACCGGAACCGATACCCCGGCCTACCCGTTTGGCATCGCGTTTGGAACCGTTCGCAGGTTTGATTGAATTAAGTCGCATATCAGATCTCATCTACCGCCAGCAAATAGGCCACCTTGTTGATCATGCCGCGGTTTTCCGCAGTGTCCGCGAGCGTTACCGAATGACCTATACGGCGCAAACCGAGCCCCGCTACACAGGCTTTATGCTGCGCGGTCCTGCGGTTGACACTGCGTTTCAAGGTCACTCTCAATTGTTTCTTTGCCTCAGCCATCATAATCCCGGTGTGCTGTCGTCTATCGTTCTACCTTTCTGCGAACCGTGGTTAACCGGTCAGTTCCTCGACTGTTTTTCCGCGTTTTGCCGCGAAGTATTCCGGCTCAGCCATTGACTGCAGGCCTTTCATGGTCGACCGGACCACGTTAATCGGATTGGTCGAGCCGGTACATTTTGCCAGGACATTCTGTACACCCGCGCATTCAAATACGGCGCGCATTGCGCCACCCGCAATAATACCCGTGCCTTCCGAAGCAGGTTGCATATACACCTTGGCGGCGCCGTGCCTCGCAGTAACCGCGTAATACAGGGTATCGCCCTTAAGCGGAACCCTGATCATGTTCCGGCGCGCTTTTTCCATGGCTTTCTGTATAGCAACGGGCACCTCCCGGGCCTTGCCCCGGCCAAAACCGACCCGGCCGTTACCGTCGCCGACAACGGTCAATGCCGTAAAGCCGAATATACGGCCGCCCTTGACCACTTTGGCCACCCGGTTGACTGCAACCAGTTTCTCCAGTAAATCTTCGTTACCTGTGATGGAATCCGCTAGCGCCATGCTGGTGTTATCTCCTCATCATTCAGAATTTTATACCTTGTTCCCTGGCGGCATCCGCCAGCGCCTTTACCCTGCCGTGGAACTTGAAACCCGAGCGGTCGAAGGCAACCGTTGTTATCCCGGCTTTCTTTGCCCGTTCTGCAACCACCTGGCCTACTACCCCGGCCGCCTCCTTGTTGCCGCCGTTTTTTATCTTGCTGCGCACTTCCTTATCAAGGGAGGATGCACTGACCAGCACTTCCGACCCGCCGGCAGCGATCACCTGGGCATAGATATGCCGGGGTGTACGGAACACGCACAAACGGCTTAAGCCTTGTGACTTGATACGCATGCGTGTTTTTACCGCTCTTCTCAATCTTGCCGTCTTCTTGTTCATTACGCTTTCTTGGCCTCCTTGCGCAGAATCTGTTCGTCGGCGTAACGCACGCCTTTCCCCTTGTAAGGCTCAGGCGGCCGGTAGCTGCGGATATTGGCCGCCACCTGACCGACTTTCTGTTTGTCCGAACCCCTGACTATGATCTGGGTCTGGCTGGGGGTCTCAACCGTAATGCCGTCGGGAATGTCAATTTCCACCGGATGGGAAAATCCCAGCGTCAGGTTGATGTTCTCCTGGTTCGCCTGGGCGCGATATCCGACCCCGGTAATCTCGAGCTTGATTTCATATCCGTCAGTAACCCCGGTTACCATATTCTGTAAAATCGCCCTGGTGGTTCCTGCCAGTGCCCGCGCCGACTTGGTGTTGTCTTTTGCTGAAAACTTCAACAGGTTGTCTTCACGGTCCAGTTGTACGAGTGAATGCAGGGTATGCATCAATTCTCCTTTGCTGCCCTTGATTCGCACCTGTGCCCCGTTCACGTCTACCTCCACGCTTTCGGGAACTGTTATCGGGTTATTGGCGATTCTCGACATATCAAGACCTACGCAACGATACAGATGATCTCGCCGCCAATCCCCAGTTGCCGGGCATTCCTGTCCGTCATGACTCCCCTGGAAGTGGAGATGATGGCAGTACCCAGGCCTTCGTGCACCTTCGGCAACTTGTCGCCGGCGCTGTAGCGGCGTAATCCCGGCATACTGACGCGCCGCAATAACTCGATCACGGGCTTGCCCTCAAAATACTTCAATTCAATGGTCAGTACGTGCTTGGCCGTGTCCTCGTTCACACTGAAACCGGTAATATATCCTTCTTCCTGGAGGATTTTTGCCACGGCAATTTTCAACTTCGACGAAGGCATGCCGACTTCCCGCTTAGACCTGTGCTGGCCGTTGCGGATCCGTGTCAGCATGTCCGATATTTGATCCTGTAAGCTCATTTTGTATTCTCTTGCTGCCTCGCGGGTTTTTTTTACCAGCTCGCCTTGACCAGGCCCGGGATATCCCCGCGCATGGCTGCCTCACGCAGCTTGTTTCGGCCCAGCCCGAATTTTCGGTAATACCCGTTCGGCCGCCCGGTCAGGCTGCACCGGTTTCTCAAACGGGACGGGCTGGAATCCCTGGGTAATTTATTCAACTTAATCCTTGCCTCTTTACGCTCTTCCGTAGACAGCGACATATCCTTGATAATGCGCTTCAACCCGGCGCGTTTTTCGGCGTATTTCTCAACCAGTTTCTCCCTTTTCCGTTCCCGGTTTACCATTGATGTTTTAGCCATAAGTCTCCTCTACCTTTAACCTCTAAGGGGAAAGTTGAACGCTTTCAACAGGGCCTGCGCCTCTGCATCGGTTTTTGCCGATGTCGTTATCGTCACGTCCAGGCCGCGTAGCGCCTCGATCTTGTCATAATCAATTTCAGGAAAAATAATCTGTTCCTTCACACCCAGGCTGTAGTTGCCGCGACCATCAAATGCACGCGGGCTCAGGCCGCGAAAATCCCTGATCCTTGGAATAGCGACTGAAATCAGCCTGTCCAGAAATTCGTACATGCGCTTGCGCCGTAATGTAACCTTGCAACCGTTCGGGAAGCCTTTCCTGACCTTGAAGTTCGCCACGGATTTTTTTGCATTGATCACGATCGGCTTCTGGCCGGCGATGCGCGCCATGTCAGCAGCCGCCTGCTCGATCATTTTTTTGTCGGTCATTACCTTGCCCAAGCCCATGTTCAGCGTGATCTTGGTTATCCTCGGCACCTGCATCGGCGATGTATAGCTGAACTGCTCCATCAGTTGCGGTGCAACCGTGGTCCGGTAAAATTCCTGTAATCTGGCCATCTTGTTATTGCTGTTCAGACATCAACCACTTCGTCGTTGGATTTAAAATAACGGACTTTCCTTCCATCCTCCAGAAACCGGAAGCCCACCCGGTCCGGCCTGTTTGAAACCGGATTCCACAAGGCGATATTGGAAATCGCGAACGGCATCTCCTTTTCAATGATACCGCCGGGCGCTCCGCGCATGGGGTTTCCCTTGGTATGGCGTTTGGCCATATTGATATTTTCAACGATGACCTTGTTGCCGTTCCTGTCGACATTGAGCACGACGCCGCGCTTACCCTTGTCCTTGCCGGCAATTACGACTACTTCGTCACCTTTTCGTATCCTGTTCATAATGTATAACGCACTCCTGTCTATAACACCTCGGGTGCGAGGGACACGATTTTCATAAAATTCTCAGTCCTGAGTTCACGGGTGACCGGGCCGAATATCCGGGTCCCGACAGGTTGCAACTGGTTGGTCAGCAACACGGCGGCATTGCTGTCAAACCGTATCAGTGAACCGTCCGGTCGCCTCACGCCTTTTTTTGTCCGCACCACCACGGCACTGTAAATCTCTCCTTTTTTTACCTTGCTCCTCGGGATGGCTTCCTTGATACTCACCTTTATCACGTCCCCTACTCCGGCATAGCGCCTTTTCGAACCACCCAGAACCTTCACACACATGAGGCGCCGCGCACCGCTGTTATCGGCCACACCCAGCATTGTCTGCATTTGGATCATGTCCGGGCTCCCTATACTTCCTGCGCCCTGCTGACGATGCTTTGCAAGCGCCAGGCCTTGTTCCTGGAAATGGGCCGGGATGACTCAATGATGACCTTGTCGCCCTCGTTGCACTCATTATTCTCATCGTGCGCAAGCAGCCTGGTAGTGCGCCGGATGTATTTGCCGTACAGCGGGTGTTTTACCGTGCGCCCGATATCGACGGCAATCGACTTGTCCATCTTGTTGCTGACAACCGTGCCGGTCAGTGTTCTGGTTGATTTTACGGATTCACTCATCTTGCTTCGCTTTTTCGTTTAACACCGTTTTAACCCTGGCTATTTCCCGCCGCACTGCCTTGAAACGACTCGGGTTGCCGAGCTGGCCCGAACCTTTTTGCATGCGCAGGTTAAGTTGTTCACGCAGCAGGTCGACGAGTAGTACTTGCAATTCCTCGGGGTTCCTGCCCCTCAATTCCGCGGCTTTCGTCACAGTATTGTCCTGTTAACGAATATGGTCTTGACCGGTAATTTCGCCGACGCGAGTTTAAAGGCTTCTCTTGCAAGTTGTTCCGATACGCCTTCAATTTCGTACAGCATCTTGCCGGGTTGAACAACGGACACCCAGTATTCGACGTTACCTTTGCCCTTGCCCTGGCGTACTTCCAGGGGTTTAGTCGTGATCGGCTTATCCGGAAAAATCCGGATCCAGACTTTTCCTCCCCGCTTGACCTTGCGGGTGATGGTCCGGCGGGCGGCCTCAATCTGGCGCGCGGTAATGCGTCCGCGGGTAATCGCCTTCAGACCGAACTCGCCAAAATTGACCTTGTTGCCATTACTGGCCAGCCCGCGATTCCTGCCCTTGCTCTGTTTCCTGAATTTGGTTCGTTTTGGTTGTAACATTTGCTTACGCCCCGATTACCGGCGCTTCCTCATCGTCGCCCCTGTCGTCGACGTTGAATACCTCGCCCTTGAATATCCAGACCTTTACGCCTATGACGCCGTAGGTCGTATTCGAGTTGGCAATGCCGTAATCTATATCGGCGCGCAAGGTGTGCAGGGGCACGCGTCCCTCCCGGTACCATTCGGACCGTGCGATCTCCGCACCGTTCAAACGACCGCTGACATTGATTTTAATGCCCAGTGCGCCAAGCCTCATCGAATTGGTCACCGCGCGCTTCATGGCCCGCCTGAACATGATTTTTCTCTCGATCTGCTGGGCAACGCTCTCAGCCACCAGGCTCGCGTCAAGCTCAGGCTTGCGGATTTCCCGGACGCTCACTTTTGCCCTGACGCCCATCATTTCCGATACTTCCTGGCTTAAACGCTCGATGTCCTCTCCTTTCTTGCCGATCACGATGCCCGGCCTGGCGCTGTGTATGATCACCTTGATCTCATTCGGGGGACGTTCGATCTGGATCCGGCTGACCGAAGCGTTGACCAGTTTCTTCCTGAGGAAGTCACGTACCTGCAGGTCCGTATTCAAATACCTTGCATAATCTTTCGTATCGGCATACCAGGTTGAGGTCCAATCCTTGATAATGCCGATGCGCATGCCCGTGGGGTGTACTTTCTGTCCCATAGTTCTGCCTATTCTTTCGTCTCAGTGACGGTGATTGCCAAATGGCTGGTACGCTTGAATATCCTGTCAGCCCGTCCCCGGGCCCGGGTACGCAAGCGCTTGTGCGTGGGTCCCTGGTCGACGGTTATCGCACTTATTTTCAGTTCGTCTATATCCGCCGCATCGTTATGCTCGGCATTCGCAATTGCCGATTCCAGCACTTTCTTGACGATACCGGCAGCCTTCTTGTTGCTGTATGCCAGAACATTGATTGCCCGATCAACCGGCATTCCCCGCACCTGATCGGCTACCAGGCGCAGCTTTTGCGGCGCCATCCGTACAAATTTAAGGCATGCAGTTGTCATAATCCCGTTGCGCTCTACCTATTTCGGGGTTTTTCTATCCGCGGCATGGCCGCGAAACGTCCGGGTAATGGCAAATTCACCCAGCTTGTGCCCCACCATGTTCTCTGTAATAAAGACCGGCACATGGTCGCGGCCGTTATGAATGGCAATCGTCAGTCCAACCATATCCGGCACTATCATCGACCTTCTGGACCAGGTCTTGATAGGCCGCTTATCATTATTCTGTGTGGCAGTCTCCACCTTTCTGATCAAATGATGATCTATAAACGGCCCTTTCCTGATCGAACGCGGCATGGTTAATCCTCTCTAGTACCCTTTCCAGTTAATATTGACATGTTCAGCGGGTCGGGAAGCGGTTGAGCGCCAGGCGCGCCGCGCAGGGAATGGCTCGCCCTTGCCAAGCGGTGCAACGCCGCGGGCGACCGCTTCCCGGCCCGCCCGAAGGGAGCTACACAGCAACGCCAATACGGCGTTGCAGCCCTTGACAAGGGCGCGCCATTCTCTGCGGACTGCGCCTTGTCTTGGCGTTGCTGTGTAGCTCTGAACATGTCAATATTAACTGGAAAGGGCACTAGTTCTTCCTTTTCCGAATAATCATGTTGTTGGTACGTTTGTTCTTCCTTGTCTTGTAGCCTTTCGTGGGATAACCCCAGGGCGTAGAGGGGTGACGCCCACCGGATGAACGCCCTTCACCGCCTCCATGAGGATGATCGACCGGGTTCATGGCCACTCCGCGCACCGTCGGGCGAATACCGCGCCAACGTTTTGCGCCTGCCTTTCCCAGTTTTTGCAGCGAATGTTCGACGTTGCTCACCTCACCGATAGTGGCGCGGCAATCCAGCGGCACTTTCCTGACTTCGCCCGAGCGCAGACGCAGCGTTGCGTGGGCGCCTTCGCGTGCAATCAACTGCACACTGGTGCCGGCGCTGCGCGCAAGTTGCGCGCCCTTGCCCCGCTTTAATTCCACGCAATGCACATTCGCCCCCACCGGAATATTGCGCAGGGCCAGGCAATTGCCCGGCGCTATTTCAGCCCGCGTGCCGGACATCAGTTCTGTCCCGACCGCCAGGCCCGCAGGCGCTATGATGTAACGGCGCTCGCCATCGGCATAACACAGCAAGGCAATGTGCGCGGTGCGGTTGGGGTCGTATTCAATCCTCTCCACCTTTGCCGCGATACCGTCCTTGTCGCGTTTGAAATCAATGATCCGGTAACGCTGTTTTGCGCCGCCGCCCCGGTGTCTCACGGTAATTCTGCCGTGATTATTACGTCCTGCGGTCCTGCCCTGTTTTTCAACCAGGGGGCCGTACGGATCGCCTTTGTACAGGTCCGGATGGACGACCTTCACGACACCGCGCCGCCCTGCCGATGTTGGTTTTGGTTTGATTAAGGGCATCTCTCTAATAGTTCCTCAGGCACCGATGAAATCTATATCAAAGCCGGGTTTCAACTTGACGTAGGCCTTCTTCCAGTCCGGGCGTTTGCCACGTGCACGCCGGAACATCTTGGTCTTGCCGCGCACGTTCAGCACCTGTACCGACTCGACCTCGACTTCAAATATTTTTTCCACGGCTTTTTTTATGTCGGGTTTGGTCGCGTCGCGCATGACCTTGAAGACAAACTGCCGGTACTTTTCTGCGGTATACGTACTTTTTTCCGTTACCCGCGGCTCCAGCAGTATTTTCATCAGCCTCTCGTCATTCATCCTCTTTACCTCCGCCCGGCGTCTCCTCTTCTGCAGTCTCCTGCGCGCCGGCTTGCGGCTGTTCCCCGCTGTCCTTCAGTTCCGGCTCGAGCCATTTTCCCACCTTTCCCAGCGCCTCTTTGGTTATCAGTACCCGCTCAAACCCGATCAGGGAATGCGGGTTGATTTCATGTGTATCTATAACGGCCACCTGCGCCAGGTTCCGGGTTGACAGGTGTAATTCCTCGCTGATGGAATCGGTGATGATCAATACCTCTTCCAGGCCAAGTTCCGCCAGTACCCCGATCGCAGCCTTTGTCTTTGTCCCGGATATATTCAATTCGTCAATACAAATCAGCCGTTCCTGTCGAACCAGTTCCGAGAGGATGGAGCGCAGCGCGCCGCGATACATTTTCCTGTTCACTTTCCTGGCGAACGTGCGCTGATTGTTTGCGAAAGTCACGCCTCCTCCGCGCCAGATAGGGCTGCTTCTGGTACCGGCCCTGGCCCTGCCCAGGCCTTTCTGACGCCACGGCTTTTTCCCGCCCCCCCGCACCGCGGCACGGTTTTTCAGTGACTTGGATGCAGCTCTGCCGTTTGCAAGGTATGAGGTCAGCACCTGGTGTACCAGGGATTCGTTGAAATCAACGCCGAAAACCTCGTCGGCAACTTTTACCCGGCCCGCCCGTTTTTTTCCGGTTTTGCGCACTGACAATTCCATCTCAGACCTCCAATACCCCTGCTGACTTGACCGCCGCCTTGACGATAAGCGTGCCGCCGGGAGCGCCGGGGACAGAACCTTTGACAAGCACCAGGTTCCTGTCCGTGTCAACCCGCACAACCTCGAGGTTCTGCGCTGTCTGTTTCGCGTTGCCCATGTGTCCCGCCATCTTCTTGCCCGGGAAAACCCGTCCCGGAGACTGGTTCTGGCCGATCGAACCGGGCGCCCGGTGGGCGCGGGAATTACCGTGACTGTTACGCTGACTGCTGAAATTGTGCCGCTTTATCACGCCTGCATAGCCTTTCCCGATAGTCGTTCCGGTTACGTCGACTTTCTGCCCGGCCTTGAAAATATCCACCGTTATTTCCGCGCCGGCCGACAATTCACCGGCTTCCTCATTATCCAGCCTGAATTCATGCAGGCCCTCGGCAGATTCAATGCCTGCCCTGGCCAGCGTTCCGGCCAGAGGCTTGCTTATCAGGTTGCGACGCTTGCTTCCGTAGGCGACCTGCACGGCGCTGTAACCGTGTTTCTCGACGGTGGCAAGTGAGGTAACCCTGTTGGGACTCGCCTCGATAACGCTGACAGGGATGGACTGGCCTGAATCCGTAAAGATACGGGTCATCCCTCGCTTTTTGCCTATTATTCCGATTGCCATGTCTCTGACCCGTTATCTGCCCGTTGTCTTCAGCTGAGTTTGATCTGGACGTCCACGCCCGCCGCCAGGTCGAGTTTCATCAGCGCATCAACCGTTTTATCCGTGGGGTTGATGATGTCCACCAGGCGCTTATGGGTCCTGATCTCATACTGGTCCCGGGCGTCCTTGTTGACGTGGGGCGAAATCAAAACGGTATAACGTTCTTTTTTTGTGGGCAACGGGATGGGTCCCTTCACCTGGGCGCCGGTGCGACGCGCAGTCTCCACAATTTCACGTGTCGACTGGTCAATCAACCGGTGATCGAACGCTTTCAGCCTGATCCTTATAACCTGTTCTTCCGCCATGTGTCTTTACTCTGTCCGCAATACCTGGTGATTACCTAACCTGAATTTTTGCTCGTGATCTCTTCCGCGACCCCGGGCGGAACCGGATTATACTTCGAAAACTCCATGGTGTACGTGGCGCGTCCCTGTGTGGCCGAGCGCAAGGCTGTCGCATAACCGAACATCTGTTCCAGGGGAACTTCCGCCTTGATAATCCTTCCGGCCGGTGTGGTGGCGGTTTCCGACAATATGCCGCGCCGCCGACTCAAGTCACCCGTTACCGAACCCAGGTAATCTTCCGGCGTTACTACTTCAACGTTCATTACCGGTTCCAGCAGGATAGGCGCGGCGCGGTCGGCGCCGTTCTTGAAGCCTATGGAACCGGCTATCTTGAAAGCAATTTCACTGGAGTCCACTTCATGGTAGGACCCGTCGTACAACGTGACCTTTACGTCTACCATCGGGTATCCGGCTACAACACCGCTCTCCATCTGTTCCTGGATGCCTTTGTTTACTGCCGGGATAAAATCTTTCGGTATGGAGCCGCCGACAATTTTATTTATGAACTCATAGCCGTGACCCGGTTTCTGCGGCTCGATTTTCAGTATGACGTGGCCGTACTGGCCGCGCCCGCCGGATTGGCGTACAAACCTGCCTTCCGCCTTCTCCACCGGTTTCCTGATCGTTTCCCGGTAAGCCACCTGCGGCTTGCCTACGTTGGCATCCACCTTGAATTCCCGTTTCAGCCGGTCCACGATAATCTCGAGGTGCAATTCACCCATCCCCGAGATGATGGTCTGCCCGGACTCATCGTCGGTATGTACCCGGAAAGAGGGATCTTCCTGCGCCAGTTTGCCCAGGGCCATACCCATTTTTTCCTGATCGGGCCGGGTTTTCGGTTCCACCGCGACGGAAATGACCGGATCGGGAAACTCCATTCTTTCGAGGACGATGGCAGAATTTGCGGCGCACAGGGTGTCGCCTGTCGTGACGTCCTTAAGGCCCACGGCGGCAGCTATATCCCCCGCCCTGACCTCCTTTATTTCTTCCCGTGAGTTGGCATGCATCTGCAGGATCCGTCCGATTCGCTCCTTTTTGTCCTTCACCGTGTTAAGCACCGAATCGCCGGATTTAAGCACGCCGGAGTAAACCCGGAAAAAAGTCAACGACCCGACGAACGGGTCGGTGGCAATCTTGAAAGCCAGCGCCGCGAACGGTTCGGCATCATCGGAATGACGGGAAACTTCTTTTTGGGAGGCATTCTTGTGAATGCCTCTTACGGCAGGGATATCATCGGGTGCAGGGAGGTAGTCAATGACGGCATCCAGCATACTCTGGACACCTTTATTCTTGAAAGCGGAACCACACAGGACCGGGACTATCTCGTTGGCCAGTGTCCTTGCCCTGATGCCCTGTTTTACCTGTTGTTCCGATAACTCTCCTTGCTCCAGGTACGCATCCATCAATTCCTCATTGGCTTCAGCAGCGGCTTCCATCAACTGTTCACGGGCTTCCCGGCAGGCATCGAGCATCTCTTCCGGAATATCCTCCTCGGTAAACTCCATTCCCATGCTCCGGTCGTCCCAGTACATCGCCCTGCCCCGGATCAGGTCAACAATGCCTTTAAACATGTGTTCCGACCCGATGGGGAGTTGTATGGGCACGGCCGTGCTCCCGAGGCGGTCTCTTATCTGGTTGACGACCCTGAGGTAATCCGCGCCAGATCGGTCCATTTTATTGACGAAGGCCAGCCTCGGCACGTTATACTTGTTTGCCTGCCGCCAAACGGTTTCCGATTGCGGTTCAACACCGCCTACGGCACAAAAAACGGCACAGGCACTGTCCAGTACCCTGAGAGACCTTTCCACCTCAATAGTGAAGTCCACATGCCCCGGTGTATCGATGATATTGATTCGATGTTCCGGGTACTGGCCGCCCATGCCGTTCCAGAAACAGGTGGTCGCCGCCGAGGTGATGGTGATACCCCGTTCCTGTTCCTGTTCCATCCAGTCCATGGTGGCTGCGCCGTCATGCACTTCACCTATCTTGTGGGAGACCCCGGTGTAATAGAGGATGCGTTCCGTAGTCGTCGTTTTACCCGCATCAATATGCGCCATGATGCCGATATTCCGATAATGTTCGATGGGGACACTGCGCGCCATGGTTGTTGCTCCGGTTACCGCTCCTACCACCGGTAATGGGAGAAAGCCTTGTTGGCTTCAGCCATCTTGTGGGTATCTTCCCTCTTCTTTATGGCCGTTCCCTTGTTGTCCGAGGCATCCAGTATCTCTCCTGCCAGGCGCAGGCCCATACTCTTCTCCCCGCGTCTCTTGGCCGCGTCCACCAGCCAGCGCATTGCCAGGGTCGTACTGCGCTCGGAGCGCACTTCGATGGGAATCTGGTAAGTGGCGCCGCCTACACGCCTGGATTTCACCTCGACGATAGGTTTTACGTTATCCAGCGCCTGTATGAACACGTCCAGTGAATTATCCGTTTTTTTCCTGCTGCCGATCTGGTCGAGGGCGCCATAGACTATTTTCTCGGCGATGGATTTCTTGCCGCTGCGCATGACCATGTTAATAAACTTTGCCAGGACCTGGTTGTGGTACTTCGGATCCGGCAGGATTTCCCTTTTTTCAGCTTCTCTTCTTCTGGACATGGCGCTACTCTCGATCCGGTTTATGATCTGGGTTTCTTGGCCCCGTACTTGGAACGGCGCTGGCGCCGATCAACCACACCCGAAGTATCCAGGGTACCTCTCACCGTATGGTAGCGAACGCCGGGTAAATCCTTGACCCTGCCGCCGCGAATCAGGATGACGGAGTGCTCCTGCAGGTTATGGCCCTCACCACCGATATACGTGGTCACCTCATGGCCGTTGGTCAACCGCACCCTGGCAACTTTACGCAGGGCGGAATTGGGCTTCTTCGGTGTTGTGGTGTACACGCGGGTACACACCCCACGCTTCTGTGGGCAATTTTCCAGGGCGGGAACATTACTTTTCGCCCTCTGCCGTTTTCTCGGCTTGCGTACCAACTGGCTAATTGTAGACATCTGTCGTCGTATCCGATTTATATAGCCCTGTTTCGTTCGGGGTTTCCTGCGGTACAGGGCAACCGGCGCGGTGCAGCGCTTCTATAACACGTTTATGTGGTTGATAAAAATAAAAAAACAACCAGTACATCGGTCGTTTTTGCCCCTGAAAGGAAGGCCCGGACCCTGTTGTCCCTGACCCTCCCAAAAAGAAGCGGGATTATATTTCCTAATAGAACAGGATGTCAAGCAGAAAAAGGGAACAGGCTCAAATCCGTCCCCTTTTTCGAACCAGTTCCGTCAGACCTGATCCACCCTGGCGATCTCCACAGTCTCTTCCCTGGACGGAGTAAGAATAATAACCTCGTTCTCATCGCCACTGCCCTCTTCTTCGAGTGCGTCTTCACCGACACCTTCCTCTGCCTCCAAATCTTCCTCGGTGCGTTTTAATCTGCGTTCGGTATGGTACGCCAGTCCGGTGCCGGCCGGCACCAGGCGTCCGACAATGACGTTCTCCTTCAATCCGCGCAGTTCGTCCCGCTTGCCGTTGACGCTGGCCTCCGTCAGTACCCGGGTGGTTTCCTGGAATGACGCGGCCGAGATGAACGATTCCGTAGACAGGGATGCCTTGGTAATACCAAGCAGCACAGGGTCCCACTGTGCTTCTATCTTCCCATCTGCCAGCAGCTTTTCATTTTCTTCCAGAACCTTGGCTTTCTCTGCCTGTTCACCCCTGAGGAAAACGGAATCACCGGGGTCCGTAATTTCACTCTTGCGCAACATCTGCCTGACGATGACTTCGATGTGCTTGTCGTTTATCTTTACGCCCTGCAAGCGGTAAACTTCCTGAATCTCATTAACGATGTAACTTGCCAGTGCATGCACCCCCTTCAGCCTGAGGATATCATGGGGGGTTGGGGGACCGTCGACTACGGACTCTCCCTTTTCCACGTGCTCGCCCTCAAACACGTTGATATGACGCCATTTAGGTATGAGCAGTTCGTGGGTCTCACTATCGCGGTCGGTTATCACCAGCCGTTGTTTGCCCTTGGTATCCTTGCCGAAACTGACGGTGCCGCTTGCTTCTGCCAGAATGCCGGGCTCCTTGGGTTTCCTGGCCTCAAACAAATCTGCAACCCGGGGCAAACCACCGGTAATGTCGCGGGTTTTCAGCGATTCCTGCGGCATCTTGGCGATGACATCACCAACCTTGATTTCCGCGCCTTCACGAACCGTGATCAATGCTTTCGGCGGCAACGGGTAATGCGCGGGAATAGTCGTTTCAGGCAAGATCAACTGGGTCCCGTCCTTATCCACCAGTATGACGACCGGGCGCATTTCCTTCGCGTCACTGCTGCGCTCCTTGGGGTCCATTATCATCATGTTGGTCAGCCCGGTTATCTCGTCCACGTGACGCAATACGGTCTTACCCTCCACGATATCTGCAAAGCGGATATGACCCGTGACTTCGGATATCACCGGATGCGTATGCGGGTCCCAATCGGCGATCTTCGTGCCGGGGTCAACCGTATCGCCGTCGTTTACCGTAAGCACGGCGCCGTAAGGAAGTTTATAGCGCTCACGTTCCCTGCCCACCTCATCCAGCAGGGATACGTCTCCTGAACGCGACACGACCACCTTGTTACCGCTCTCCTGCGCCAGCAGCTTGACGTTGTCCAGGCGCACGGTACCGCCGTATTTCACATCAATACTGCTGATCGCAGCCGCCCTGGATGCAGCGCCGCCAATGTGAAAAGTCCTCATGGTCAACTGTGTGCCTGGTTCACCGATCGATTGCGCGGCTACCACGCCGACGGCCTCACCTATGTTCACGATATGACCCCGCGCCAGGTCCCTGCCGTAACATCTTGCACATATTCCGTAACGGGTCTCGCAGGTGATCGCCGAACGAACCACGACCTCGTCAACACCGTTTTCATCCATGAGGTCAACCAGGTGTTCATTAAGCAGGGTATCGGCGGGTATGAGGGTTTCCTCGGGGGACGCGGGCGTTGCGATTGCCTGCGCCAGGGTCCGTCCCAATACTCTTTCCCGCAGGGGTTCCACTACGTCGCCACCTTCAATTAATGAAGTCAACTTGACGCCGGCTTCGGTACCGCAATCATCTTCGGCCACAACGAGATCCTGGGCCACGTCAACCAGGCGCCTGGTCAGGTAGCCGGAATTAGCGGTCTTCAGCGCGGTATCAGCCAGGCCCTTGCGCGCGCCATGGGTGGAAATGAAGTACTGTAAAACATCCAGTCCTTCACGGAAGTTTGCCGTAATCGGCGTTTCGATAATGGAACCGTCCGGCTTTGCCATCAGCCCGCGCATCCCGGCCAACTGCCTGATCTGGGCCGCGGAACCGCGTGCGCCGGAATCCGCCATCATGAAGATTGAATTGAAAGAAGGTTCATCCACTGCCTTGCCTTCCATGTCCTGGACCGTATCGACCCCGAGCCGGTCCATCATGGCCCTGGCCACCTGGTCGCTGGTATGTGACCAGATATCCACTACCTTGTTATAGCGCTCTCCGTTCGTGATTAGTCCGGAAGTATATTGCTGCTCAAACTGCTTAACCTGTTCTTCGGTCTCATCGATGATTTCGCTC
Organism: Gammaproteobacteria bacterium; assembly: GCA_965207165.1. Taxonomy (GTDB): domain Bacteria; phylum Pseudomonadota; class Gammaproteobacteria; order Eutrophobiales; family Eutrophobiaceae; genus JAAXHV01. The sequence continues at coordinate 2,071,886 of OZ242265.1, forward strand.
TTGTCCTCCGGCACGACCATATCGTCAACACCGAAGGATAAGCCGGCGCGGGTGGAATAATGAAACCCGGTATACATCAGACGATCGGAAAAAATAACCGTCGTTTTCAGGCCGAGCCGCCGGTAGCAGACGTTGACAAGCTGGGAAATGGAACGTTTGTTCAACACCTGGTTGACCAGGGAGAACGGCATTTCGTCCGGCAGGATGCGGGACAGCAGCGCCCGGCCTACGGTCGTTTCAACCCGTTCAGGAGGCGCCGCCTCCCCGTTTTCGTCCGTATTCTGCCTGATACGTACGCTGATCCTGGCATGCAGGTCGACTGCGCCGCACTCATAGGCGCGATGTACTTCATCCACGTCAACAAAGACTTTCCCGGTGCCTTTAGCGCCGGCGGATTCGCGCGTCATGTAGTACAGTCCCAGCACCACGTCCTGGGTCGGAACGATGATCGGTTCACCGTTGGCCGGCGACAGGATATTGTTGGTTGACATCATCAGGGTGCGCAATTCCAGCTGCGCTTCAACGGAAAGCGGGACGTGTACCGCCATCTGGTCCCCGTCAAAATCCGCGTTGAACGCGGTACACACGAGGGGGTGCAGTTGAATGGCCTTACCCTCGATCAGTACCGGTTCGAAGGCCTGGATACCGAGCCGGTGCAGCGTGGGCGCGCGGTTCAGCATGACGGGATGTTCCCGTATGACCTCTTCCAGGATATCCCAGACTTCCGGCCCTTCCCTCTCCACGAGTTTTTTTGCGGCCTTGATGGTAGTTGCCAGCCCACGGCCTTCCAGCTTGCTGAAAATAAAGGGTTTGAACAACTCCAGCGCCATCTTCTTCGGCAGGCCGCACTGGTGCAGCTTCAGCGTGGGACCCACCACAATGACGGAGCGGCCGGAATAGTCGACCCGCTTGCCCAACAGGTTCTGGCGGAAGCGGCCCTGTTTACCCTTGATCATATCGGCCAGGGATTTCAGGGGCAGCTTGTTGGTGCCGGTAATGGCCCTGCCGCGCCGTCCGTTGTCCAGTAACGCGTCGACCGCCTCCTGCAACATGCGCTTCTCGTTGCGCACTATGATATCCGGCGCATTCAGGTCCAGCAGGCGCTTCAGCCGGTTATTCCTGTTGATCACGCGCCGGTAGAGATCATTCAGGTCGGATGTGGCAAAGCGGCCCCCGTCCAGGGGAACCAACGGCCGCAGATCGGGCGGCAATACCGGCAGCACTTCCATGACCATCCACTTGGGATGGTTGCCGGATCGCTGAAAAGCTTCCAGGAGTTTCAGGCGTTTCGATAATTTTTTCAGTTTGGTATCGGATCTGGTCTGCGGTATATCCGTTCGCAACTGCGCGATTTCCGTATCGAGTTCAATGTTGCCAAGCAGTTCCCGTATCGCCTCAGCACCCATTTTCGCTTCGAACTCATCACCGTATTGTTCTATGGCTTCGAGATAGTTGTCCTCCGCCAGCAACTGGCCGCGCTCGAGCTGGGTCATACCCGGGTCAATCACCACATACGCCTCAAAGTACAATACCCGTTCTATTTCCCGCAGGGTCATGTCCAGCAACAGACCCATCCTGGAAGGAAGCGACTTCAGGTACCAGATATGCGCGACCGGGCTCGCCAGTTCGATATGGCCCATACGCTCGCGCCGTTCCTTCGACAAGGTGACTTCAACACCGCATTTTTCACATTTCACACCACGGTGTTTCAGGCGCTTGTACTTCCCGCAAAGGCACTCGTAATCCTTGATGGGCCCGAAAATTTTCGCGCAGAACAAACCATCCCGCTCCGGCTTGAATGTCCGGTAATTGATCGTTTCCGGCTTCTTCACTTCGCCCAGTGACCAGGAACGAATTTTTTCAGGCGATGCCAAGCCGATTGCTATGGCGTCGAACTCCTCAATCTGATTCTGTTGTTTCAGCAGCTTCAATAGATCTTTCAAAGTTCTCTTCCTCCTAAGTCAGGTAGCCCATTGTCATTGGTCAAGGTCTATGTCAATACCCAGAGACTTGATCTCTTTCAGCAATACGTTGAAGGATTCGGGCATGCCCGCTTCTATCTGGTGGTTGCCGTCGACTATGTTTTTATACATCTTCGTCCGGCCGTTCACGTCATCGGACTTGACGGTGAGCATTTCCTGCAAGGTGTATGCCGCACCGTATGCCTCCAGCGCCCAGACCTCCATTTCGCCGAACCGCTGGCCGCCGAACTGCGCCTTGCCGCCCAGAGGTTGCTGGGTGACCAGGCTGTAGGGGCCGGTGGAGCGCGCGTGCATCTTGTCGTCCACCAGGTGGTTCAGCTTCAACATGTACATATAGCCGACGGTGATCGGCCGGTCGAACGCTTCACCGGTGCGGCCGTCATACAGGATGCTCTGGCCGTCCCGGTTCAGTCCGGCCAACTCGAGCATGTCCTTGATTTCCTGCTCGCTGGCGCCGTCAAATACCGGTGTCGCTATCGGTACGCCATCCTTGAGGTTCTCCGCAAGTTGCATGATTTCCGCATCCGAAAGCGATTTCAGGTCATCTTTCCTGCCGCCGCTTTCGTTATAGACTTTTTCAAGGAAACCGCGCAGCTGTTTTATATTTTGCCGGGCAGCAAGCATGGTGCCGATGCGTCCGCCAAGCCCCTTGGCCGCCCAACCCAGATGGGTCTCCAGTACCTGGCCCACGTTCATCCTCGAAGGTACACCCAGGGGGTTAAGTACGATATCTACCGGCGTCCCGTCCTCCATGTAAGGCATATCCTCAACAGGGATGATGGTGGAGATAACCCCCTTATTACCATGCCGGCCCGCCATTTTGTCGCCCGGCTGTATGTGCCGCTTGACTGCCAGGTACACCTTGACTATCTTCAGTACACCAGGCGCCAGATCATCTCCGGATGTCAATTTATCCCGCTTGTCCTTGAACTTGTCATCAAATTCTTCCTTAAGCTGACGCAGGCGCTCTGCAGTCTGCTCCAGCATGCGGCTCATTGCATCGCTGCGAAAGCGAATCTCGAACCACTTCTCACGCGGGGTGTCAGCCAGGAATTCTTCGGAAATCTTCGTGCCCCGCTTGTATCCGTTCGGTCCGCCTTCGGCTTTCTTCCCGACAAGCTGGCGTTCCAGGCGTTGATACACCCCGTCTTCCATAATTCGCAACTGGTCATTCAAATCCTTTCTGACCCGGTTCAACTCGGCCTCTTCAATTTCCATGGCCCTTGCATCTTTTTCCACACCGTCACGGGTAAATACCTGCACGTCTATGACTGTTCCATTCATGCCGGACGGGACCCGCAGGGAGGTATCTTTAACGTCGGATGCCTTTTCACCGAATATTGCCCGCAATAACTTCTCTTCCGGCGTAAGTTGCGTCTCTCCTTTCGGTGTCACCTTACCGACCAGGATATCCCCCGGCCGGACTTCGGCGCCGATAAATACGATGCCGGATTCGTCGAGTTTGCTCAGGGCGCTCTCACTGACGTTGGGAATATCCGCCGAGATTTCTTCCGGGCCCAGTTTGATATCACGCGCGACACAGTTGAGTTCTTCAATATGAATACTCGTATAGCGCTCCTCCTTGACCAGGCGTTCGGAAATCAGGATGGAATCCTCAAAGTTATAGCCGTTCCACGGCATGAAAGCCACCATGAGGTTTTGCCCCAGGGCCAGTTCTCCCAGATCCGTCGACGGGCCGTCTGCCAGCACGTCTGCCCTGGCAATCCGGTCACCCGGCTTGACCAGGGGTTTCTGGTTGATACAGGTATTCTGGTTGGAACGGGTATACTTGGTGAGGTTGTAGATATCGACGCCGGGCTCTCCCGTTACTATCTCTTCATCGTTCACCCGCACAACAATACGGCTTGCATCAACGGAATCGACGATACCGCCGCGTCCCGAGATTACCGTAACGCCCGAATCTATCGCTACAGTCCGTTCTATGCCCGTACCGACCAACGGCTTCTCCGCACGGATCGTCGGCACCGCCTGGCGTTGCATGTTTGAACCCATCAACGCCCTGTTGGCGTCGTTGTGTTCCAGAAAAGGTATCAATGCCGCGGCAACCGACACGATCTGCCTGGGAGATACATCCATATACTGAACTTTGTCCGGCGTGGACATCGTGGCCTCATCCTGGTGCCGGCAGGCTATGAGATCATCGACCAGCCGGCCTTTATCATCCTGGTCGGAGTTGGCCTGGGCAATGGTGTAATCCCCTTCCTCAATTGCGGACAAGTACTCGATCTCACTGGTCACTTTTCCGTCTTCCACCTTCCTGTAAGGCGTTTCCAGGAACCCGTACTCGTTGGTGCGCGCATAAACCGCGAGGGAATTGATCAGGCCGATATTCGGACCTTCAGGCGTTTCAATCGGGCAAACCCTGCCATAATGGGTGGGATGTACGTCGCGCACCTCGAACCCGGCACGTTCCCGGGTCAAACCACCGGGACCCAGCGCGGAAATACGCCGTTTATGGGTGATTTCCGACAGCGGGTTGTTCTGGTCCATGAACTGTGAGAGCTGACTCGAGCCGAAAAACTCCTTCACCACTGCCGAAACGGGCTTCGCATTGATGATCTCCTGGGGCACCAGCCCCTCGGATTCCGCCAGGCTCAGGCGCTCCTTGACCGCGCGTTCCAGCCGTACCAGCCCGATCCTGAACTGGTTTTCAACCATTTCACCGACGCTCCTGACCCGGCGGTTACCGAGGTGGTCGATGTCATCGACGGTGCCCTTGCCATTGCGAATATCCATCAGGGTCTTCAACACATCGATGATATCCGAACTATCGCCATGTTCCGCATACTTCGCCTTGGACGCCTCATCATTGCGCTGGCTGAAATATTTTCCATCATAGACGACTCCCGGTCCGGTAACTTCCTGCCGGTTGACACGGCGATTGAATTTCATCCGTCCCACGGCAGAGAGGTCATACCTTTCCAGGGTGAAAAACAGGTTCTTGAACAGGTTTTCGGCAGCATCTTTCGTCGGCGGCTCACCGGGCCGCATGACCCGGTAAATTTCAATCTGCGCGTCCTGTTGCGACAAGGTCTGGTCAATACGCAGGGTATCGGAAATAAACGGACCGCAATTCAAATCGTTCACAAACAGGGTTTCTACCTCCAGCTTACCCAGTCCGTACAGGGTCTCGAGGACCTCCGGTGTTATCTCGGTGTTGGCCGGGGTCATGATTTCACCGGTCTCGGTATCTACCACATCCTTGGCAAGCACCTTGCCCATAAGATATTCCTCGGGAACTTTCAACACCTTGAGTCCGGACTTTTCAAGCGCACGCACGTGTCTTACGGTAATGCGCTTTTCCTTCTCTACGAGGACGTTCCCGTCCTTGTCCGTTACATCGAATGTGATCGTTTCACCGCGGAAACGTTCGGGAATCAGGGTAAGAGAAATGCCTTTTTTATCGATCCTGATACGGTCCGTCTCAAAGAAAATGTCCAGGATCTCCTGGGTCGTATAACCCAGTGCCCGCAATAATATCGTTGCCAGAATCTTCCGGCGCCTGTCAATACGGCAATAGACCATGTCTTTCGGGTCAAATTCAAAATCCAGCCAGGACCCGCGATAAGGAATCACGCGGGCTGAGTACAGCAGTTTGCCCGATGAGTGGGTCTTTCCCTTGTCACTTTCAAAAAAGACCCCCGGAGAACGGTGCAACTGGAACACGATGACCCGCTCCGTACCATTGATCACAAAAGTCCCGGTTTCGGTCATCAGGGGGAGTTCGCCCATGTAAACTTCCTGCTCCTTGATGTCCTTTACGATCTTGTTGCTCAGACCCGCTTCCTTGTCGTAGATGATCAACCGCACACTGGCCTTCAGCGAAGCCGCGTAAGTCAGTCCCCGCAGTTTGCACTCTTTTACATCGAATGCCGGCTCCTCCAGCTTGTAGCTGACGTACTCCAGGGTAGCGTTGCCGGAATAGCTGTCCATCGGAAAAACCGATTTGAATGCAGCGTGCAAGCCGGCGTCCCGCCGGTCTACGGGAGCACGACCGGATTGCAGGAATTGCTCGTAGGAACTTCTCTGGGTCGCCAACAGGTAAGGCACATCCAGTATGCTTTGTCTTTTACCGAAATCCTTGCGCAGGCGTTTCTTCTCAGTGTAGGAGTAGGTCATTACGAGTCCTCTATAAAGAACAGGAAAGGAACGCGGGCAGTTTCAGGTGCCCCCGTAATTTTGTCCCGGGCAATGTAAAGAATGGAGACAGACATAGACATGCCCCTGCATACAGAAAGCAGGGGTCTGTTCCCGTCGTTCTATCCCGTGCGCCGGGGAATGGCAGGTGCCGCCGAAAATACACCTGGGCTGAACTATTTAAGTTCAACCGTTGCGCCGGCCTCTTCCAATTTCGCTTTAACCTCATCAGCCTCTTCCTTGGCTATGCCTTCCCTGATCGTGGCCGGCACGCCTTCGACCAGCTCCTTCGCCTCCTTCAGGCCCATACCGGTAATTGCGCGCACTACCTTGATTACCGGAACCTTGCTGCTACCGAAACTGCTCATTACAACGTCGAATTCGGTTTGTTCCTCGGCTTCCTCGGCCGCGGCAGCCGGACCGGCTGCGGCAACGGCTGCCACCGGTGCAGCGGCAGAAACGCCCCATTCTTCTTCCAGTTCCGAGATCAGACCGACCAGGTCCATGACCGGCATTTTGCTCAGGGCCTCTTTGATTTCTTCTTTTGAGACTGACATTTTCTATTCCTCTTCGATACGATTTAGTGAATTACGTGATTATGTGGATTGTTGTTCGCGGCGGGCATCAAGCAACCGCAGGAGTTTCGCCTCCGGTTCCGACAGCACTCGCAGGAATTTGCCAAGCGGGGCCTGCAACAAGCCCAGCAACATGGCGCGCGCCTGGTCCAGGGTAGGCATATTCGCGACGCGTTCTATTTCTGCTGAATCATGCAACCGGCCATCCAGGGCGATAAGCCTTACGACCAGTTTTTCATTTTCTTTAGCGAAGTTGCGTATAACCTTTGCGGCCGACCCCGGTTCCTCGTTGGAAAAGGCCAGGAGCAACGGACCGGTAAGGGTGTCGCGCATGCAATCGAATTGCGTTCCCTCCAGGGCACGGCGCGCCAGGGTGTTCCTGACCACCTTGAGATAAATGCCAGCAGCCCGGGCCGAACGCCTCAACTCGGTCATCTCGGCAACATTCAACCCGCTGTATTCCGCTGCGATGGCCGCCGGCGCCGCGGCAGCCACGGAGGCCACCTCAGCAACGACTGCCTGTTTCTGTTCCAGTGTTAGACCCACGAAACTGCCTCCCGTTCCTATAACTCCGCCTGGTCAACCACGATGCCCGGTCCCATGGTGGTTGAAAGACTGATTTTCTTCAGATAAATACCCTTGGACGAACTCGGCTTTGCCTTTTTCAGGTCTGCCAGCAGGGTGTCGAAATTCTGCTTCAGGTCCTCGGGCGCAAAGGAAGTCTTGCCTATACCACAATGGATGATCCCGTTCTTGTCCGTCCGGTAACGAACCTGACCCGCTTTTGCATTGCTCACCGCCTGGCCTATGTCCTTGGTAACCGTACCTACCTTGGGATTGGGCATCAATCCCCTGGGACCCAGCAGTTTACCCAGTTTGCCGACCACCGGCATGGCATTGGGGGCAGCAATGACAACGTTGAAATCCATCAGGCCACCCTGAATTTGCTCTGCCAGGTCCTGCATACCGACGTATTCGGCGCCGGCGGACTGGGCTTCATCGGCCTGTTCGCCCTGGGCGAATACGGCCACCTTGACGACCTTGCCGGTTCCCTGGGGCAGAACGGTCGATCCCCTGACAATCTGGTCGGACTTTCTCGGGTCGACGCCAAGGTTGATTGCCACTTCGACGGTCTCGTCAAATTTTGCCGTCGCATTCTCCTTGAGCAGGTTAAGCGCCTCCAGTATGGGATAGTGTTTACCGGCATCAATTTTGTCTCTGCCCTCACGGGAGCGTTTGGATAATGCCGACATCATGCCACCTCCGTCTCGATACCCATGCTCCTTGCCGTACCGGCAATCGTGCGAACGGCAGCATCCATGTCCTCCGCAGTCAAGTCAGGTTCCTTGGACCTGGCAATTTCTTCCAGTTGCGCCCGCGTCACCCTGCCGACCTTCTCTGTATTCGGTGTCCCACTGCCGCTTTCGACGCCGGCAGCCTTTTTCAACAGGTAGGAAGCCGGAGTCGTTTTCATCTCGAATGAGAAACTTTTGTCCGCGTAGACGGTTATGATTACCGGCACGGGCAACCCTTCCTCCGTATTCTGTGTCTGTGCATTGAAGGTTTTGCAAAACTCCATGATATTCAGACCATGCTGGCCCAGCGCAGGACCGACCGGAGGACTTGGATTAGCCTGTCCGGCGGGCACCTGCAGCTTTATATAGGAGCTGATCTTTTTTGTACCGGTTTTCTTTGCCATGATTTACCCCTGCGACATGCTGCAAGATAATTGTTACTCTTTCTCCACCTGGGTGAACTCAAGTTCTACCGGCGTGGAGCGCCCGAATATCAAAACGGAAACCCGCAACCGGCTCTTTTCATAATTCACTTCTTCCACGACACCGTTAAAATCGGTGAACGGCCCGTCGGTTACCCGTACAACCTCTCCGGGTTCGAACAGAACCTTCGGCCTGGGTTTATCCACACCCTCCTCGACACGCTGCAGGATGGAATTTGCTTCCTCTGTGGAAATCGGCACCGGTTTGTCCGTGGTGCCACCGATAAAACCCAGAACCCGGGGTGCTTCCTTCACCAGGTGCCAGGTTGCATCGTTCATTTCCATTTGTACCAGCACGTAACCCGGGAAAAACTTGCGGTCACTCTTGCGTTTCTTGCCGTCGCGCATCTCGACGACCTCTTCCGTAGGCACCAGTATTTCACCAAACTGGTCCTGCAGGTCGCTCCGCTCTATACGTTCCGTCAATGAACGCATGACGTTCTGTTCGTGACCGGAATAGGCCTGTACCACGTACCATTTATGCGACATCAAGTTACCCTCCAGGGCCGCCGATCAACTGTCTGATAGCCCAGCCAAGAACCGTATCAAGGCCCCACAAAATCAGGGCGGCCAGGATAACCACAACTATTACAAGGAATGTCGTCTGTATCGTCTCCTGGCGCGTAGGCCACACCACCTTGCGCACTTCGACCTGGGCTTCCTGCAAAAAAACCCACAACCTCTTGCCGGGTTCAGTCTGCAATCCTATCCAGGCGGCAACACCTGTGGCGGCCAGTAATCCGGCTACCCGTAACGGCGTTGATTGATCCTCAAAGACATAAAACCCGGCCACTGCAGCTACGACGACAAGCGCTGCTATGACCAGTTTCATCAGGTCAAACTTCACGTTTACTGTCTCTGAACTCATCACCCAAGCTACCTGATACCCAGGAAGTTTGGGGTCAGAGCAAAAATACGTGGTGACCGGTAATTTCTACCCGCCGGTCTGCTGTATTTTTGCTCTGACCCCAAATACCACCCGAATATCCTGTCCAGTTGGCAGGCCAGGAGGGAATCGAACCCCCAACCTGCGGTTTTGGAGACCGCCGCTCTGCCAATTGAGCTACTGGCCTATGTTTATCTTCGTCTGTGTTGTTGCGATTAACGGTTGCATTCCAGACCTGCACGTCAAACGGACAGGTCCGAAATGCTTGTTTATCCGGAAACAGGCTTGCGCCGGCATAACATGTATCGCTTTTCAAGCGCCGTTTACCGGGATCTGCTATTCGATAATCTTGCTGACTACGCCGGCGCCTACGGTACGGCCTCCTTCACGTATCGCGAACCGCAACCCTTCTTCCATTGCGATAGGCGATATCAAATCAACGACCATGCGGATGTTATCGCCCGGCATTACCATCTCAGAACCTTCCGGCAGTTCCACCGCCCCGGTTACGTCTGTGGTCCTGAAATAAAATTGCGGACGATAATTGTCGAAAAACGGTGTATGGCGTCCTCCCTCATCCTTACTCAATACATACACTTCACACTCGAACTTGGTATGCGGGGTGATGCTGCCCGGCACACATACCACCTGGCCGCGCTCCACGTCCGTCCGTTTCGTTCCCCGCAGCAACACACCTACGTTATCGCCGGCCCGGCCCTCGTCCAGCAACTTGCGGAACATTTCAACGCCGGTACAGGTTGTCTTCGTGGTCTCGCGTATTCCGACAATCTCCACCTCGTCTCCCACCAGGACTATGCCGCGCTCCACCCTGCCGGTGACTACGGTGCCACGGCCGCTGATGGAAAAGACGTCTTCAATGGGCAACAGGAACGGCTGGTCTATGGGGCGATCCGGAATCGGTATGTAGGCATCCATCGCCTCAACTAACTTGTCTATCGAACCCAGGCCCTGCTCGCTGTCGTCGCCTTCCAGTGCCTTCAACGCGCTCCCGGTCACTACCGGTGTGTCGTCTCCGGGAAACTCGTAGGCATCCAGCAACTCCCGAACCTCCATTTCGACCAGTTCCAGTAACTCTTCATCGTCTACCTGGTCGGCCTTGTTCAGGTACACCACGATCTTGGGCACGCCCACCTGGCGCGCCAGCAGAATGTGTTCGCGGGTCTGCGGCATCGGCCCGTCCGCCGCGCTTACAACCAGCACCGCGCCGTCCATCTGCGCCGCACCGGTAATCATGTTCTTTACGTAATCCGCGTGACCCGGACAGTCCACATGGGCATAGTGACGGTCCTCACTCTCGTATTCAACGTGCGCGGTAGCTATGGTGATGCCGCGCTCACGCTCTTCCGGCGCATTATCGATCTGGTCATACGCTTTTACTTCACCGCCGAAGCGCGCGGCCATCGCTTGCGTAATCGCAGCCGTCAGGGTTGTCTTGCCATGGTCCACGTGGCCAATCGTACCCACGTTGACATGAGGCTTCGTTCGTTCAAATTTTTCCTTGGACATACAATATTCTCCTCAGATTGTTAAACTCAAAAAAACATTCATGGAGCCCATAACCGGAATTGAACCGGTGACCTCTTCCTTACCAAGAAAGTGCTCTACCGACTGAGCTATATGGGCATCGACACCGGCTGAACCCCTGTTACTGGAGCGGGTGATGGGAATCGAACCCACGCCATCAGCTTGGAAGGCTGAGGTTCTACCATTGAACTACACCCGCCTGGTAAACCGGGCGGAATCGTTACCGTTTCAATATCAGCCCGTTAGTTGCCTCTCTACCGTTTTGCTACCCCCCGCACCTGATGGTGGAGGGGGTAGGATTCGAACCTACGAAGGCGTCGCCAGCAGATTTACAGTCTGCCCCCGTTGACCGCTTGGGTACCCCTCCGGATTTAAGCAAGCCTGCTATTTTCGTATATTCAATATTTTCTGTCAACACATCATTTAAAATAAATATCTGCGGCCTTTCCGGGCCGTTTTGCCGCCGCCCGGCGCTATGACGGAACTTCTAAATGATATGACTTTATGTTATAATCGGCCGAAAAACGTCCACCGGAAAAAGGGGAAATAACGTGAGAAATTTTATCTTCCTGCTCTTGCTGGGGCTTGTTTTTCTATTGTCCGGTTGTGGCAACGGCGGCGAACCCAGACCCGATCCCATGATAGAGCCTGAGCCGGAACCTGAGCCTGAACCGGAACCCGAGCCTGAGCCGGAACCCGAGCCTGAGCCGGAACCCGAGCCTGAACCGGAACCTGAGCCTGAGCCGGAACCCGAGCCTGAACCGGAACCCGAGCCTGAACCGGAACCTGAGCCTGAGCCGGAACCCGAGCCTGAGCCTGAGCCCGAACCTGAGCCGGAACCGGAACCTGAGCCTGAGCCCGAACCTGAGCCTGAGCCCGAACCTGAGCCGGAACCGGAACCTGAGCCTGAGCCGGAACCTGAGCCCGAGCCCATGGGCACGTTCCCTGACATCGAATGGGCGTTAGACGCAGATCAAACCACCACCAATATCGGCGGTACGACGCTTGATCTGACGGAGGCCCAGGTGAGAGACGCTATTACAGGGATAGCAACCAGTGCTGACACCAACACGTATCTTACCAGCACCCTGGCCCTGCTCGTCACCGGTGACGACGATATTTTTACCGATTCCGAGTGTGAGGGATTGGAGTGCACAGCCGTAATTCAGCAGATCGGGATTGGTGACCATAACCTGGCGGATAACGAATACCAGGCCGTGATGACCTACGGCGGCATTTCCTTTGCCCAGTCGCGCAGGGAAGGTAGTGCTATTCCTGTCATTGGCGATAGTGACACAACCGAGGTTCTCACTTACGGCGGCTGGCTGGATCACCACTATTTCGGCGTCCAGGCCACGTTTGACGGGAATACTGAAGACCCCTCCCAGGTCGCCGTATTCAGTTTTACGTTCGGTAATGCAAGCGGAACCAACCCGGATGATTCCGGCAGCGGTGAGTGGAATGGTGTTGCCATCGGGGTGAACCTGCTTGAAAGATTCGAGGACCGCAGCCTGCTCACGGCCGACGTCTCCATCACGATTGCCGATTTCCTGAACCCGACAGTTGATGTCCTGTTCGACAGTATAAAAGACCTCAGGACGGGCGATCCTCTGGTCGTAAGCGGTCTTACCGTAGAGTCCGTAGACTGGGCGGGTCTTGACCTGACCGATGGTTCGTTCGCGGAAGAACTTGGGGATGTTGAAGACCCACTTAATCTTTCCCAACCACGCAAACGGATTGCAGGCTACTTCTACGGTCCGGGGCATGAGGAAGTCGGCGGCATCTTTGAATACGCCTCGGTAGTCGGCTCGTTCGGCGCCAAGCGCGATGACCAATAACAGGACGGCCAACGCAACCCAACAGGGGACGGAATTAAATCCGTCCCCTTTTTTTCTCTTTTTCCTGCAATAACCTGTTGATTCCCGGATGTTCCTGAACCAGCCTGGTTGCCTTCCCGTAACCAGCAAACTTTTAGCGTCTGTCTGCCTGCTCACACTGCTCTCCACCTGGACGGCCACAATTCAAGCTCAGAATGATAACGCCGGGCGCGCAGCGCAGACCGGCATGACAGATGATCTCCCCCTGCTGGACGCAGGTGCGGCGCTGAAACTGGCGCGCAAGTGGATCGATGAAGGACAACCGCAACAGGCATTTGAATTGTTGCGCCACGTCATGCAGGCCGCCAAAGACGAAGGTGATATCGACACCACCAATATCCGTTTCCTGGCGGCACAGGCCTTATTGAAGATGGGACGCCCAGCCCATGCGGCGGTCATCCTGGGCCAGCTGGCCACGGAGCAGCCGGAACTGGATCGGGTGCGCCTGGACTATGCCGCAACACTGTTTACACTCGGGCATGACGAGCATGCGGAAACCCTGTTCCGCGAACTGCGCGCCAAGGAAGACCTGCCGGCGCCGGTGCGGCGTAACGTGGAGGGCTTCCTGGAACGCATCCGTGCGCGCCAGCGCTTCCAGGTCAACTTTGACCTGGGCTTCTGGCGTGACAACAACGTCAACCATGCACCGGAACAGGACACCGTGGCGGTACCGCTATTCGGCGGGCTGGAATTCGAACTGGGTGAACAGGCCGTTAAAGCCTGGGTGGCGCGCACCGGCCTGAACCTGCGCTGGCGCCATACACCGTTGCTGGGCGGACGCGTCTTCTTCGAGACCCGCGGGTCCGTCGCCCGCAACACGGCCATCAACGCGGAACAACACAACCGTACCTGGCTTACCGCGTCAACCGGGCCGCGCTGGCGTTACGCCCTGGACTTCGCAGGCCGGCGCCGGTCCGGCATGGTGCGCGCCGACGTCGGTGCCGAACAGCGCTGGCGCGGCGGCGACAACTATGCCCTGAGCGGGTGGGCGCGCCTTGGGGTGGAACAGACCCTCAACCGGGACTGGAGCGCCGGCGCCGCTGCCCGAGTCTGGGAAACGCGCTACCACAAACTGGACAACGAGCTCGACCCGTTCGGGCAATCCGTGGATTTAAACCTCACCCGGCGCCTGGGTCTCGGTTACCTGCGCGCCGGCGCCAGACTGGCACAGGAACTGACGGATCGCCGCAACCTGCAATGGCAAGGCTGGGGGACATCGCTGGATTACACGACGATACTGGGGCAGAACTGGAACCTGAAAGCACAGGGATACATCGATGAACGCTATTACGACGGCATCTATGCTTTCTTCGGGGAAAGCCGCAAGGACCGGACCTACCTGGCCAGCCTGACCGTCTCCAACCGGGCGATAGCGCTGGCAGGCTACCTGCCGGAGGTCACGCTGGGCTGGACGCAGACGGACTCGACCATCCCGCTGTACGACCGGAAGAACCGGATCATGATGCTGGGGTTGCGCCGGTTATTCTGATATTACAGGCGAGTCCCATACCTGACAATTTGGGACACCCATAAATTTACAATACTTGACAATTTGGGACACCCGTAAATTTACAATACTTGACAATTTGGGACACCCGTAAATTAGATAAGTGTTTAAAATTAATGGATGTCCCGAATTCAAGATGCCCGTAAATTTATGGGTGTCCCAAATTTCAGACCCGTGCGCTCTGTGGCAAGGCAGGAATTCACAACGTTGCCAGCACGTCGTCCAGTACGGATAACAGCAAATCCGCATTGTCTTTTGAAAACGGCAGGGGCGGCCGTATCTTCAGCACGTTGTCGTGCATGCCGATTTTGCCGATCAGCACTCCCTTGTCTTTCATGGCGTTGGCTACGGTATTAGCCTGCGCCTGTGCCGCCGTCTTTGCCTCCCGGTCCGTCACCAGTTCGACGCCGATGAACAGGCCGTGGCCGCGTATGTCGCCGATCAGTTCGTAATCGGACTGCAGGCCGCGTAACCCGTCCTTGATGTATTCGCCCACAACCATGGCATTTTCCTGCAGGTTCTCCTGTTCGATGACGTCCAGTACCGCCATGCCCACCGCGCACTGCACCGGGTTGCCGCCGAAGGTATTGAAATACATGACCTGTTCGCGGAACCCGTTCACCAGGTCGTCCCTTGCCACCACGCCAGCGACCGGGTGACCGTTCCCCATGGGCTTGCCCATGGTGGAAATATCCGGCGTGACGCCGCCTGACTGGTAGCCCCACATTTTTTTGCCGGTACGGGCAAAACCTGCCTGCACTTCATCGGCAATGTACAGACCACCCGCTGCGCGAACATGACCCACGGCCTGTTCCATGTAGCCCGGCGGCACATCCGGCAGCCCTTCACCGGAGAAGATGGGACATATCAGCATGCCGGCTACACCGATGCCCTCTTCCTCGAACTCATCAACGGCCTGTTTTACCTTATCCGCATAAGCTCCTCCCAGGGCCTCACCTGACAGGCCGTCAAGGGTCCGGTAGCTCTCAGGGAACGGCACCGCCTTCACATTCGGACTCGGCGAGGCCCCGCCATGAAAGAGAGTGGCCAGTTCGTCAACAGCCGTGCTGTTGCCGTGGTAGGCACAGTTGGTGCAGATTATGCCCAGCTTGCCGGTGGTCTGGCGCGCCATGCGCAGGGCGATCTCGTTGGCTTCGCTACCCGTGCATACGATGAAGGCCATGGATAAGGGATCATCATGCAGTACAGTGAGGCGCTCCGCGTATTCCACGACCAGTTCGTGCAGGTAGCGGTTATGTACGTTCAGCGTCCGGGACTGCCTGTACAGGGCCTCAACCACGTGGGGATGGCAATGCCCCACGGTGGGCACGTTGTTGTATACATCCAGGTATTTCTTGCCCGCAGCATCATAGAGCCAGACGCCTTCGCCTCTGACGATGTGTACCGGTTCCTCATAAAACAGCGGGGCGCCTTTGCCCAGCAGGCGGTAGCGCCGCTCAAGAAGTTGTGAAGCAACTGTCATCGTGAATAAACCCCTTTCAGGAGACAGAATTAATTCTGCCCCCCGTAATCTCTCGTCATTTTCAGTTTTTCCGCTTCCCGCTGCAACACGTCCACAGCCAGGTCGATGGTATCGATGTGGGTGCGGTAAGACAGGATGCAAAGACGCAGCATGTAAACATTATCGATCAGGGTCGAAGTCAGGAAGATAGTACCGTCGCGGCGTAATGCCTCAACCAGTCTCCTGTTGAACTCATCCACATCACCAGCCACGCCGGTATAACGGAATACGAAGATGGACAGCTCAGGCTCCGGACCGACCTCAAAACCGGGTGTTGACTGTAGCCGCTTCCAGGCATATCGGGTCAGCAGCAGCTTCTCGCTCAGCATGGCGCGGAACGGCGCGACGCCGATGAGTTTAAGGGGCAGCCACAGGCGCAGGGCGCGGAAGTGGCGGGTCAGCTCTGGACTCACGTCCGCAGGCGAGACTTCCTGGTCATGGAACGCCCGGTCCTGCAGGTAGTCGGCCGTATAATAATGCGATCGGTACAGATGCTCGCCGTCCCTGATCAGCGCCGCACCCAGGCCGAACGGGGTGTGCAGTCCCTTATGGGGGTTCATGACCACCGAGTCTGACAGTTCTAACCCGCGAAACCTGTGCCTGACCAGGTCGCACAGGATAAAGAAGCCGCCGTAGGCCGCGTCCACGTGGAACCAGCACCCGTGCTCGTGGGACACCGCGCCGATCCGATCAAGCTCGTCCACGTTGCCCAGGTCAGTGGTGCCGGCCGAACTGACCACCAGCCAGGGTTCAAGTCCCGCTGCCCGGTCGGCGCGAACCATCTCGTCCAGGGTATCCGGGTCCATACGAAAGTCCGCATCGGTGGGCACTTTGCGCATGACACAGCCGCCCAGGCCGGCGATATGCAGGGACTTGGCTACGCAGTGGTGGGTAAACCGGGTGTGATAGACCACGGCCCGGGGGTAATCCTGCGCGTTCAGGCCGTGGGCTTCGCGGGCCGTCACGACACAGGTCAGCGTGGCAATGCTGCCCCCCGAGGCCAGTACGCCCTTCGCCGTACCCGGATGGTAACCCACCAGTTCCGCCATCCAGTCCAGCAACTGGTACTCCATGCGCACCGCACCGGGAGAGCTGGCAAACTCACCCGCATACTCATCCATCACTGCCGCCATGTAATCCCCCAGGGCCGAGTAATACATGCTGCACGGGGCTATATAGCCGAAAAACTTGCCGGATACGGCACATAGCGCCTGGTCATCCACGTTTTCCTTGTAGATGTGCAGGATTTCGCCGATGTCCATACCTTCCTCGCTAATGGGGGAATCATAGAGGCCGGCGCCCATATCCTCGGTAAAGTTAAACGCCGGCCGCTCCGGGAGGGTTTCCAGGAACCGTTCGGTATAGTCGTTGACCGCGCCCAGCAACTCCCGGCGCCGGCCCGCATCCGGCTCAATGATGCCGGCCTGTTCAGCGAAGTCGTTGATTTTTTGGATTAGTTCTTCCATCTTAAAGAGAATTAATCCGCAGTACAGCGACGCTCAGGCTGCAGCGCCCTGCTCGAACAGGCTGTCCCGCAGGGGCGGCCTGGTCTTGGCCTGAATGCAGACTTCGGGTGGAATATCAAACACAAACGCGTGATCGGGGCCGATGCCTTCCTCACGCAGGCAGGCAGCCATATCATCGTCAGCCTCGGTAAACCCGGCCCGGTCATTGAATTCCCATTCGTCTTCCAGGCACTGCCAGCCCTGGTCGGCAATCTGCTGGCGCGTCACCTCTTCACCGTAAAACAGGCTGTAACAGCGACGGATTTCATCGAGGTTGGGTTGCATGAACTGGCACAGGCCGGAGGAGTCGCACACCGCGTTAACGATCTGTGCATCCTGGGATGCGCGTACCGCGTCTTCCCCCGCCAGTTCCGGGTCGATGACCAGACCGGCGGTATGGTCCGCGCCCATTGCGCTGGTGGAATAGGTTACGCCTGCCGCTTTCAGCGGGCGCGGGTCCCAGGCAGGCAGCGCCTGGCCCTTGGCTACCGGGATGCGATCGTGGTTACGGTGCGTACCAATGGACAACGCGCCGTTACCGACCAGCGTACCGATCTCCGTGCCGTTGCCGACGTCGTTGCGCAACAGGCTTTTCGCCCCTTCCGCATCGCCCCATTCCATGCCGCCGGAATCCATGTACACGGCGATGGCCGCGCCGGTTTCGATGGTATCCATCCCCAGTTCATCACAGAGCCGATCCAGGTCGGCCACGTCTTCCCAGTTATTGATGGCGCAGCAGGAACCGAGCAGTGTGAGCGTCTCGAACTCGAGCGCGGAAGTCACGTAATTGCCGGCCCCGTCATGGATAATGTTGGAACAACGGACGATGCAGCCGGTCATGCAGTTATGCATCCCGCCGCCGCGTTCGGCGAACACTTCGTGGATGCGGGCGCCGTCCAGCTGGTCCACTTCCGGGTTCCTGCCCTCGGTCCGGTTCTTGTAAGGGAAAGTGTGCAGCATGTTGGCCATGGGGACACCGGTGCTGGTGCCGCCCTTGAATATATTGTGCCGGCCGTCGCTCAGGTAGGTCTTGCTGAAGGTCTTGTTATTGGCGGCAAACGCCTTGTTGTCTGCCGGTTTCCTGAGACGCGCCTTGCCCGGTTCTATCAATACCCATTTCAGACACTTGGAACCCATCACCGCACCGACCCCGCCGCGTGCGGCATGGCGGGCGGGATGCCGTCCCTTGCTCTTGTCGGTAGTGGCGACGGAGGCAGTCTTCAGCATCATTTCGCCAGCCGGACCGATACTGATCGCACAGGCATTCTTCGCCCGCCCGGCGAGGAGTTTCTCGCAGCAGGCATAGTTCCACATCCCCTTGTAATCGTCCGCAGCGACCAGTTCCACCCCTTCTTCCGACACCGCCAGCCCCCAGCGCCGTTCCCGGTCTGCCGGTTGGCCGGTCACGATAATAGCCCGGTAACCCAGCTTCATCAGATCCTGGCCGGGTTCCCCACCGGTGTTGGCTTCCTTGATGCCGCCTGTGAGAGGGCTTTTACAACCGACGGACAAACGCCCCGAGGTGGGTGCCGAGGTCCCCGAAAGGATGCCGGGCGCCAGTACCAGGATGTTATCCGGACCCAGGGGGTCACAGGCCGGATCGCACTCATCCAGCAGGATGCGGGCAGACAGGGCTCGTCCCCCCAGGTATTTCCATTCCGCCGGGTAGTCCTCGATGGCGACGGTAAGCTTCGTCATGTCGACACGGATCAACCCGTCATTATCCCAAACCCCGTTCATAGCATTCCCCTCGGCATATAATCGATTGTCTATTATCTCCGGTCGAAAAGGGATAGTCCAACTACTTTTCCCATGGCCGGAACCCAGTCAATCGCAAATTTGGGACAACCACGAATTTGGAACATCCGCGAATTTGGGACAACCATGAATTTGCAATATTTGCAAATTCATGGTTGTCCCAAATTGGTTTTAACGCGGTAATATGACGGTATGCCGGACCAAAAACGAAACATATCGGTTGTGGATTTCAGCCTCACCAACTTGCCCGAAGATTACTACGAAGATCCGTATCCCTACTATCATGCCCTGAGGGAACAGTCCCCCGTACACCGCTTCGCCGACGGCAGTTACTTCTTCACCCGCCACGCGGACCTGTTCCGCATCTATCGCGACCCGAAGCTGTTCAGCTCGGATAAAAAGAGGATGTTCAAGCCCCTGTTCGGCGACACCTTGTTATATGAGCACCATACGACCAGCCTGGTATTCAACGACCCGCCGCTGCACACCCATGTACGCAAGGCTATCGGCGATGCCCTGTCGCAGAAGACCCTCATTGCCATGGAACCGGGCCTGCGCAAGTTCACCGCGGAATTACTGGACAGGCTCGAACACAAGGGCGACTTCGACGTGATGTCCGATTATGCCTCCCTCATCCCCGTAGAGGTGATCGGCAACCTGCTGCGCCTGCCCCGGGCAGACCGCGGGATGTTGCAGCGCTGGGCCAACGCCATACTCGGCGCGCTGGAATTCGACCTGTCACAAGAAAAACTGGATTACGGCAACCGTTGTGTAAAGGAATTCCTGGATTATCTCGCCGATCTCGTCGATGACCGCCGCAAAAACCTGTCCGACGACCACGACGATATACTGAGCCGGCTGATAAAATGGGAATCCGACGGTTTCGTGTTATCCGATAAACAACTCTATCACCAGTGTATTTTCATCCTGAATGCCGGCCATGAAACGACCACGAACCTCATAGGCCACAGCATCTACTGTTTACTGACCCATCCGCAGCAGTCGCGCCTGTTGAAAGAGAAACCGGAATTAATCAATTCCGCCATCGAAGAGATACTCAGGTACGAAGCGCCGGTACAACTCGGCAACAGGGCAACCACCGAAACCGTGCAGTTCGATGACGCCAGCATACCGGCGGGGACGACGCTGACCTTCGCCATCGGCGCGGCCAACCGGGACCCCGCAGTCTACCCTGATCCCGACCGGCTGGACATTACCCGTTACCCCCGCAACCACATGGCCTTCGCCGGCGGGATACACACCTGCGCCGGCCTCAACGTGGCGCGCCTGGAAGCGCGCATTGCCGTCCCGGCGCTGCTCAACCGCTTTCCCGCCCTGAAATTGACAGGCAACCCGGTACGGGACAAACGCGCCCGCTTCCGGGGGCTGCTGTCATTGCCCATGTCCACCCATTAACCCGGTTGAACCGGGGACAGATCTTAAATCCGTCCCCCTTCCAGACTTAATTTATCGAGTAATTTCTCCAACTGCGATTGCTCCCGGGGGGTCAATACCGCTTTCAATTCCGCCTCGTAGGATAGCGCCAGCGGCACGATCTGCGCGTACATGCCGTAACCCGCTTCGGACAGGCATAAAATCGAGCGGCGCCGGTCCCGGCCGGAAAATTCACGCCTGAGCAAGCCCTTGTCCAGCAGTTTTGACACGGCCCGGCTGACCGGCACCTTGTCCATCTCGGTCTCGCTGCACACCTCGTCGGCGGACAGGCCCGGCTGCTGGCCGAGCACTGCCATCACCCGCCATTCGGGGATACTCAGGTCGAACTTTTCCGAATAAAGCCGGGCAAAGGACGCGCTGATCCGGTTGGTTACAATCGACAACCGGTAAGGCAGGAAGTCTTTTAAATTCAACCCCTGGTTCTGCCCGGTCATTCTGCGCTCCTGCTGCCGCGTATCACGGGTTGAAGTGTTTCCCCAGCTTCTGCCAGCAGTCCACGTAGTTCTGTTGCCGTTGCGCGGACTCCAGGGCGAACCGGGTCGGCTGGATCACGTAACGGGACTCGAACATGAAGGCCATGGTATCCGTCTGCTTGACCGGTACAAGCCTGGAATTGGAAGAGCCGTCAAAGGCGGCCTCATCGGGACCATGGGCGGACATGCAGTTGTGCAGGCTGGCGCCGCCCGGCACGAAGCCTTCCGGTTTGGCGTCGTATACGCCGTAGATCAGCCCCATGAACTCACTCATGACATTGCGGTGGTACCAGGGCGCCCGGAAGGTATCCTCCCCCACCATCCAGCGCGGCGGAAAGATGACAAAGTCGACGTTGGCGGTTCCATGCGTGTCGGACGGGGACGTCATCACCGTGTAGATTGACGGATCAGGGTGATCATAACTGACTGTGCCGATCACGTTGAAGAGTTCGAGATCGTACTTATACGGCACTGAATTGCCCACCCAGGCAACCACGTCAAGTGGTGAGTGGCCGATGGTGCAGGCATGCAGCCTGCCGGCAAACTTGCACACCATTTCGAACTCGCCCTGTGTGTCCTCGTAGGCCGCCACGGGCGCCTTGAAGTCGCGGTCGTTGGCGAACCCGTCGGAACCCACGGGACCGCGTTCCGGCAGGCGCAAGTGGGCGCCGTAGTTTTCACAGATATAGCCGCGGCTGGGCCCATCGGGCAATGCCACTGAGAACTTCATCCCGCGCGGGATCAGCGCCACCTCCCCGGGCGGCACGTCAAGGCGGCCGCATTCCGTGTGGATATCCAGGCGTCCCTGTTGCGGCACGATCAGGAACTCACCGTCCGCGTTGTAAAAGTAGCGACCCTCCATGGATTTGTTCGCCAGGTAATAATGAATACCGCAACCGGTCTGCGTCGCCGCGTTACCGTTGGCGGCAAACGTCACCAGGCCGTCGATGAAATCAGCGGGGGTGTCCGGTATGGGGATGGGGTCCCAGCGCATCTGGTTGGGCGGTGTCGGCACGTCGGTGACAGGACCGTTAAAGATGCGCTCCTGTTCGACAGGACGAAAATCTCCATGGGTTACCGACGGACGGATACGGTAGAACCAGGTGCGCCGGTTCGATTCCCGCGGCGCAGTAAACGCGGTGCTGCTGAGTTTCTCCGCGTACAACCCGTAAGCCACTTTCTGGGGAGAGAACCGGCCTTGCGGCAGTGCCCCTGCCATGGCCTCTGATTCGTGTTCATTGCCGAATCCGCTCAGGTACTCGTATGCCGCGGCAGTTTCCGCAGCTTCTGCTACCCTGGAACTGATAACTGTTGCCATGATGAACCTCCTGCTTGACTTGTCATGGTATTATAGTTACAAATGTAACTAATTGCAATGACGGACTTTGCCGGGACGACAGAGAAACACACATGACAACTATGAATTTCAGCAGCGGACACAACAGCCTGGCCGCAGCCCGGCATTTCGATGCGGCAGACGAACTGGCCCCGTTCCGCGCCGAGTTCAACTTCCCGGCCGATGCCGCGGGCGAGCCCGTGCTGTACTTTGCCGGGCATTCGCTGGGGCTGATGCCCAGGCGCGCCCGGGAGGCACTGGATGCCGAGTGCGATAACTGGGCAAAATACGGCGTTAAAGGGCATTTTGAATCCGACCACCCCTGGGTCCGCTACCACGCGTACCTGACCGACGGCCTGGCGCGTATCGCCGGCGCCAAG
Source organism: Gammaproteobacteria bacterium (assembly GCA_965207165.1). GTDB lineage: Bacteria > Pseudomonadota > Gammaproteobacteria > Eutrophobiales > Eutrophobiaceae > JAAXHV01. Next base: position 2,094,622 of record OZ242265.1, read on the forward strand.
CCCACCGAAGTTGTGGCGATGAACACACTCACCGTCAACCTGCACCTGATGCTGGTCAGTTTTTACCGTCCGACGAAAACGCGCTACAAGATCATCATCGAGAAAAACGCGTTCCCGTCGGACCAGTACGCGGTCGACTCACAGGCCCGTTTCCACGGTTTCGACCCGGATGACGCCATCGTCGAACTCGAACCGAAACCGGGCCAACTGGCTATAGCCGACGAGGATGTCCTGGAGCAGATCGAGGCGGTGGGCGATGAACTGGCGCTGGTGATGCTGGGCAACTGCAACTATCTCTCCGGCCAGTGCTTCGACATGCAGGCCATCACCGCGCTGGGTCACAGGATGGGCGCACTGGTGGGGTTTAACCTGGCCCACGGCGCCGGCAATATCCTGCTTGACCTGCATAACGATAATGTCGACTTCGCGGTCTGGTGCTGCTACAAGTTCCTGAATGCCGGTCCGGGCGGCGTGGCCGCTGCCTTCGTACACGAACGACATCACGGCAACGATGACATCCCGCGTTTCGAAGGCTGGTGGAGCACCCGGGAACAGGACCGCTTCAGGATGCGGCGCAAGGTAGACCGTATCCCGACCGCGGAAGTCTGGGCCATGTCCAACCCGCCCGTCTTTCAAATGGCCGCGCTGCGCACCAGCCTGGAACTGTTCGATGCGGCGACCATGCCAAGACTGCGAGAGAAGAGTAACCACCTGACCGCGTTCCTGGAATGGCTGTTGCGGAAAAATGCCGGTGACTACCTAGAGGTCATGACGCCCGCACAGTCAGCAGACAAACAGACCCGCGGCTGCACCCTGTCCGTGCGCTTCAAAAAAGACCCCAAAGGAATGTTAAAAGCGCTGTCGGACAGGGGCGCGGTCACCGATTTCAGGGAACCCGACATCATCCGTGTCGCGCCCATCCCCCTATATAACAGCTACGAAGACGTATACCGGTTCTGCGAGATAGTCACGGAGTTCTGCCTTGACTAAACCCGGCACAAACAGGTATAGGTACAAATGAAAACAATATTTGAGGAGACAGTCTGTGAAACTCGCCAGTCTTAAAGAGGGAGGGCGCGACGGCACCCTGATCGTAGTCAACCGCGACATGAGCAGGGCGGTAAAAGTCCCGCAGATCGCGCCGACCCTGCAGGTCGCGCTGGAGAACTGGGCGGAAATGGAAGCAGCCCTTAGCGGGGTATTCGACCGCCTCCAGGAAGGAAACGTTGAAGGCGCCTTCGAGTTCGACCCGAAACAGATGGCCGCGCCCCTGCCCCGCTCCTACCACTGGGCGGACGGCAGCGCCTACGTCACCCACGTGGAACTGGTGCGCAAGGCGCGCGGGGCGGAACTGCCCGAGTCCTTCTGGACCGACCCGCTCATGTATATGGGCGCTTCCGATGTGTTTCTCGGCCCCTGCGACGATATCCCGCTGGAAAGCGAAGACTGGGGCATAGACTTCGAATCCGAGGTGGCGATCTTCACCGACGACGTGCCCGCAGGCATAACCCCCGAACAGGCAAAGGCGCATATCAAGCTCGTCACCATCATCAACGACGTATCGCTCCGGAACCTGATCCCCAAGGAACTGGCCAAGCAGTTCGGGTTTTACCAGTCCAAGCCGCATACCGCGTTCGCGCCCGTTGCCGTTACCCCGGACGAACTGGGCGATGCCTGGGACGGCGGCAAGATCCACCTGCCCATGCATTCCATCATGAACGGTGTAAAACTGGGGTCGCCCAACGCCGGTGTCGATAATACCTTCGACCTGCCCCGCTTGATCTCCTACGCGGCCAAATCACGCCCGCTCATGGCGGGAACGGTGGTCGGGTCGGGGACCGTTGCCAACGTAGGCAGCAAGGACGGCTCGTCCTGTATCTCCGAGATCCGCTGCCTGGAGACCATCGCCGACGGCAAACCCACGACGGAATTCATGAAGTTCGGCGATCGTATCGAGATCGAGATGTTCGATGAAAACGGCGCCTCCATCTTCGGCAGGATCGACCAGATCGTCACCCGCTACCACCCGCCGAGATGATATGAAACTGTATGGCTACTGGCGTTCATCGGCAGCCTACCGGGTACGCATCGCACTCAACCTGAAAGGGCTGGATTACGAGGTGGCGCCGGTACACCTGCTGAAAGACGGCGGCGAGCAACTCCAGGCCGAATACCAGGCGATAAACCCCCAGGGCGTCGTCCCTGCCCTGGTGGATGGTGACGTCAACATTGGCCAGTCTCTCGCCATTATCGATTACCTCGAAACCCGGTACCCGGAACCGCCCCTGTACCCGCAATCGGCAGAGGCCCGCGCATTTGCCCAGCAGCTAGCCCTGGTGGTCGCCTGCGATATCCACCCGCTGAATAACCTGCGCGTGCTGAAATACCTGAAACGCACCCTGGAACAGGGCGACGAAGCAAGGAACGACTGGTATCACCACTGGGTAGAAGGGGGATTTACGGCAATGGAGAAACTATTGGACGGCCGAGACTGGCAAGGCCCCTACTGCCTGGACGGACAGGTGACCATCGCCGACGCCTGCCTGATACCGCAGATCTACAACGCCCGCCGCTTCGGGATAGCGATGGATGAATTCCCCAGCCTGGTCAAAATAGAACAGGCGTGCATGGAACTGGAGGCGTTCCAGGGCGCGGCCCCGGAAAACCAGGTGGATGCAAATACATGAGAGGAGTAAACCATGTCCGGATTTGACAAAACAGTAACCAGTTACGCCGAGGCGCTGGACGGCCTGCAGGACGGCATGACCATCATCGCCGGCGGCTTCGGCCTGTGCGGCATCCCGGAAGGGTGCATCGCCCGGATCAGGGAAATGGGCGTGCGCGACCTGACCATCATCTCCAACAACTGCGGGGTGGACGACTTCGGCCTCGGCCTGTTGCTGGAACACAAGCAGATAAAGAAAATGGTGTCCTCCTACGTCGGCGAGAACGCCCTGTTCGAGGAACAACTGCTCAACGGCGAACTGGAAGTGGAACTCACGCCCCAGGGCACGCTGGCGGAGAAGATGCGGGCCGGCGGCGCCGGCATCCCGGCGTTCTACACCGCTACCGGCTACGGCACACCCGTCGGGGAAGGCAAGGAGGTACGCGAGTTCAACGGCCGCCAATACATCCTGGAGGAAGCCGTCACCGGCGACTTCGCCATCGTCAAGGGCTGGAAGGCGGACCGCTACGGCAACGTCATCTACCGGCACACGGCACAGAACTTCAACCCCATGGCCGCTACCGCCGGCAAGATCACCGTGGTCGAAGTGGAGCAACTCGTGGAACCCGGTGAACTGGACCCCACCGGCATCCACACGCCGGGCATCTACGTGGACCGACTCGTCCAGGGCACGTTTGAGAAACGCATCGAACAACGCACCATAACGGAGTAATCCCATGGCACTCTCACGCGAACAACTGGCAATGCGCGTCGCCCGTGAACTGCAGGACGGCTATTACGTCAACCTCGGCATCGGCATCCCCACCCTGGTCGCCAACTACATCCCGGAGGGTATGGAAGTGATGCTGCAATCGGAAAACGGCCTGCTCGGCATGGGCCCGTTCCCAACCGAAGAGCAACTGGACGCGGACATGATCAACGCCGGCAAACAGACCGTGACGGCCATCACCGGCGCCTCTATCTTCAACTCCGCGGAATCATTCGCCATGATCCGCGGCGGCCACGTGGACCTCACCGTGCTGGGCGCATTCGAAGTGGACGTGGAAGGCAACATCGCCTCCTGGATGATCCCGCGCAAACTGATAAAAGGCATGGGCGGCGCCATGGACCTGGTCGCGGGCGCGGACAACATCATTGTTACCATGACCCATGCCAGTAAGAAAGGCGCATCGAAACTGCTGCCGAAATGTACACTGCCGCTGACTGGTGCCGGGTGTATTCACAAAGTGGTGACCGACCTGGCTTACGTAGAGATCAACGACGGGAAGTTCTGGTTGAAGGAACGGGCGCCGGGGGTCAGTGTGGATGAGATTGTGGCGAAGACTGCCGGGGAGATGGTGGTGCCGGAGGTGGTGGTGGAGATGGGGTTTTGAGAGGGAGGGTGAGAAATTAACTATAGGTTGGCCATCATTTCTTTGTAATAAAGGTTCCGTGGTTCATGGTCGTCATCAATCGATACAGTAGATATTAAATTGCTTATAAATACATCATAAGGTATTTTTCGATGACCTTTTATCTTGGAACTAAAAAAAACAAACCAATGATAAATCAATCTAGAAACCGATTTTCCATGAAATGTCTGCAGTCCACACGAACTTTTGTAGATTTGTGAAGCTAATCGGACTGTCTGGAATTTACCCATTTTCTTTGCCTGTTCTAACAATTTTCTAACATTTAATTCTGGTTCTTTCTTTGCCCGAATATTGATAATTGACATGGGCCTGCTTCGATCAAAAAGTCGCTCAGTATGATCGATATATTTCAAGTCAAGAGCAAACATACGACGTAATATTGCGGATTGACGGCGAACAAAGTCGTTAAATTCGTTTTCAGCGCCATCTGGATCAACGACATTCACGAACAAATTTAGTGAATTTTGAAAATTAAGTTGAATTACAACATCAGATTCCCAACTATAGCCAAACGTATAAAATATTCTCGGATGGCGGATTATCTCATTTCGAAGTGAATCGTAATCACGATCCATAGCAACAATGACATGTAACACATTATTACTTCTAATTATTTCTGCTAAGCACAAAAGATCAGTTTTTGAGCCTTTGCTCTTACATTTCGCCTTTAGACCAAATTTTACGAATATTTTGTTCCAAAACATTTCATCCATAGTTGCCGCTTCATTCGAATCCGGCAATCCTTCGCAATATACGACAAAATCGACACTGTGAAATAAATACTCACTCGCCAACCCTTTAGGTGTGCGATTAAACATCTGAGATACAATTCTCAATCTTGATTACTCGATCAGTGAAGCCTCCAACGATGTCTGGAGAATGTGTCGCTGATATAATCTGACAAGAGTTGTTAAGTGCACGTATATTCCGAAATAGAACATTTTGCCAGTTCACGTGTAACGATAATTCCGGCTCATCAGATATGAAGACGACTGGTCTCCCCTCTTGAAGAAGCGCCTCACCAAGTAGAATAAATAGTTGCTTTTCCCCCGACGATAGGGCGCTGATTTCTACCTCGTCACCGGATAGCAACTGGATTTTAGGATTATTTCTCTCATCAAAGTGTAATTTCTTTCCAGAAAATAATTCATTTATAAGTTCTTCAAATTGAATACGCGGCTTAAAGATATCAGCTCGTTTTCGTTGCAAATGTCCCCATTTCTCGATCATATCTTTGATTCGATTAGAATCAGAGAGTGTGACTGCATCTGGCAGATCAGGCTCATCTTCTGTCCAACGTTTTTGCGCTTTTTCGACTCTGGATAAATAAGATGTTACGCTTTTTGTGGCCTTAGCATTCGTAACGCCAAGCTCTTTTAACACTTCAACGACCGTCTCTTTCGCCACCAGTGGAGCAGAGATCTCTTCCAGCAGTTCATCAATATCTTCAACCTGATCTAACAAAGACAAGAATACAAGTTCTTGAAAATTTTTGCTCTCTTGTTCAGCGTTTGAAGCAAGAAGAGAAAAATAGTGAGAAAATGACCTTGAAATTTCACTTAATTTTTGATCAACCGTCGAATCGAAACTTTCTTCCTTGCTAAATCTTCGGTCGCGTTCTAAATCTGTACGGTGGACTGATAACCAGTTTACTTCAATGACATTCGCTAATATTTTACTCAAGAATAGGCCATCCCTCCGTCCATGATGTCTTTTCCTAATATGTCGCATTTCCCTGTATAGACGTTCGTCAAAAGGGCCTTCGACAACATATTGCACACCTTTTTCACTAGTCTTTTCTTTGATTGTATATTTGATTTCTATATTACCACTATTTTGTTCACTGGTTTTTCGTGCCTCAATGATAGGTTTTTGTCTGCCATTGACAGATTTTAATTTTAGTATTACATGGTCAAATATTATCGAATATAGTGCTGGTGTATCGGCTCGTAAAACTGCCGCGATGAGATTAATTACCGTGGTTTTTCCACACCCATTTGGGCCAATCAGAAAATTAACATCCTCGTAGAAATTAATTTGGACAGATTTAGAACCCCAAAAGCCACGAATTTCTGCACTTTCAATATAATTCATGATCTCACTCCTGCATTAATTTCGTAATTCATAATAAGTAGGCAAAATGAACCGTCATGGTAATGTCGGGGACCCACTAGTTTGAGTCATGCCGCCCTCGCAAACTCACCACTAACAGCCTGCTGCCAGACATGAGCATAAACATTGCCAGCCACGACCTGCTTCTCGTCATCTGTGAAAGGAGGGGTCGGTAAGCTAGCATGAACTTTGTTAAGGATATGTACCTTTACATCCCCTTTGGTCTGCTCCTTTTCCCAGAATCGGTCTATTTTAGCGAGTTGCTCTTTGATTAAGGCTAGGAGTTCACGGCTTGCTTGTTTAACACGTTCCCTCTCGGCCTTTCCAAGATCCTCCTTCTTCATTAGATCGAACAGGGCTAGTTCGTCTTCATCAAGACCTTCCTCGACCGCGCGTTTCTGCTCATCGTCCAGTTCGTTCATCAGTTCGGTCAGACGACGAAAAGTCTCCTCAATAGTGACGCGGTCCTTCTCCCGGTTGTACTCAGCGACGATCTGATCATATTTGTGCTGATAGTTCATGCGGCTTGGGTTGCGCGCCAGCATCTCGGCGAGCTTCTGCTCAACGATCTCGCGAATGTCCTGAAGCGCTGTTGCCTTATGCGTGACTTTCTTTGCGAATTCATCACGCAGCTTTTCCATGTCAATTTTGCTGAGATCAATTGTGAGACCCTCAGCCTGGTCATCACCCGGCGCCTGTGTGCGGATCGCTTTGTTGACAATACGGTGTAACTCCTTCAATAACTCTGTCACGTCAGCAGTATCGCGTCTCTCCGTCAGCTTCTTGTAAATTGCCTCAATATTGTCGTGCCGCTCGGCGTAGGTAAACGCCGATGGCTCCATCAACAATGCCTTGAAACGGGCAAATACCTGTCGGGCGAGGATTTCGAATCGGCGCTTGCCCTCATCACTGGAATAGACGGCCTCAACTGCATCTTTCAACCCCTTGATACGCGTGAAACCGGCAGATCCGAGAAGAGTTGCAGGATCAAAACCGAGTTCGCGTAGATGAGCCTCTGTTGGCTCGAGTGCTTCGATCAGCGCCTGCACACGTTCCTCGATCGGTGTGATAATATCCTCATCACCATTGTCGTCATCACTAAGAGCGTATTGGGCCAGCGCCTCCCGCAAACTTTTCAACATCCCGTTGTAATCAACTATCAGGCCAAAATCCTTGCCAGGATAAACCCGGTTGGCCCGCGCAATCGCCTGCATCAGTGAGTGAGCCTTCATCGGTTTATCGACATATAGGGTTGACAGGCATTCCACGTCGAAGCCGGTCAGCCACATGGCACAGACTATGGCTACACGAAATGGGTGATCAGGGTTTTTGAACGATGTCTCGATATCCACCCGTTGGCCGTCATCAGTCTCGAAGCCCTTCTTCATCAGGGTGCGGTGTGGGATTATGTCGAAGCCCCATTTCTTAAAGTCTTTGATCTCATTCTGCGCTTCGCTGACGATTATCCCAACGATTGTTTCATCAAGCCATGCCGCTTGCGCTGCCAGTTGCTGCGCCTCCTTCTCAAGTTCAGTGCGATAGGCTATGTCGTTCTGCATTTCTGCTTTCAAACGTTTATCCTCGGCTTCTGCTTGAACCCACTCCGCTTTCTTTTGCCAGCGCGGAAGAATTAACTTATGCATCCGGGCACAGGTGATCTTGTCGATGCAGATCAGCATCGATTTGCCGGATTCCCAACGGGTCGCGCAGTGTTCGACAAAATCATCGGCAATCTTTTCCAGGCGCTCATCTGCAGTAACGACCTCGTAGTCCTGACCCAGCAGCTTGTCCAGCAGCGCTTCCTGGTCGGGATCGAGTTCAGCCTCTTCAATTTTCTCCGCAATTCGGCTGTTCAGGTCTGTCCTCGCCACCCCCAGCTTTTCGCCACGGTTCTCGTAGACCAGCTTAACGGTCGCTCCGTCTTCCTCGGACCGCTTGAAATCGTATCGTGACACGTAACCGCCGAAGATGCGCTTGGTAAGCTCGTCCTGCTTGAAAAGCGGCGTGCCGGTAAAGCCAATGAAGGCTGCATTGGGGAGTGCGAGACGCATGTTGCGCGCCAGTCGTCCGGCCTGTGTACGGTGCGCTTCGTCGGAAATCACTATGATATCGTCGCGTTCACTATAGGGACGCTCCGGGTCGACATCCTTGTTGAACTTGTGTATCAGGCTGAAGACATAACGGTGGTTCTCCTTCAGCAGCTTTTCCAGATCATCTCCCGATGCAGCCCGGGGTGTCTTATCATTGGCGATACCGCAGCCAACGAAAGTCTTGTAGATCTGGCCGTCCAGGTCGTTTCGGTCTGTCATCAGCAGGAATGTGAAATTGCCTTCCAGTTTCCGTCGAATTTTCTCAGCGAAGAAGGCCATTGAATAGGACTTGCCGCTACCCTGAGTATGCCAGAATACACCAATCCTGCCGAGTTCGGGATGTGCTCGCTCTATTATGCTGACCTGCCCCTGCGGAATGTAAGACGGCGCCGCTTCGGCTACCTTCAGTTGTTTCGGCAAGTCCTCCATGGATCTACGTGATTCCAGCGGCAATTCGACGACACGATGCCTTAGGCGCTGATGTGCCGGGAACTCCTGCTTCAACGCTTCCTGTCGCGATGCCGAGGCCACTGCCCGGTTGACGCCCAGCGACTGATGATTCCGTGCAATTACCTTCCGAGTGGCGCCGGACTTGCTTTCATCGAACAGTATGAAGTTCTCCACAATGTCCAGCAGCCGGTCATGCGCCAGCATGCCGTCGAGAAGCACCTGGGCATCTAGGCTCCCTTTGTCTGCCTCGTCGAGTCGCTTCCATTCGGCAAAGTGCTCCCACTCGCTGGTGATGGAACCATAGCGGGCATGGTCACCATTTGAAACGACCAAGAAAGCGTTGTGATGGAAAGCGTGGGCAATAACGTTTTCGTCCATGTAATCGGACAGGTTGTTGTCGAAGCCCTCACGGATGTTCTTGTAGACTGCCTTTAGTTCGATGAAGACCAGCGGCAAGCCGTTGACGAAACAAACTAGATCGGCGCGGCGGTTGTAGTTGGGTGTGCGGATGCCGGTGAGTGTCAGTTCGCGGACGGCAAGAAACCGATTCGAACCGGGAGCGTTGTTGAAGTCGATCACCTTGGCGCGGGCCGATTTCCGCCGACCCCGAGCATCCTGATATTCAACAGGCACGCCACCACGAAGATACTTATAGAATTCATGGTTGTGCTGAACCATTGACCGGCTGACGTCGTACACGGTCAGGTCTCGCATGGCGTTCTCTATAGCAGCGTCAGGCAGGTCAGAGTTCAGTCGGTTCAATGCCACGCGTAGATCGCGGGTCAACACCGTTTCCTTAGTATCAATTCGGCCGAGAGTACTATCAGTCCCGAACGTCTCCTCGTTCCAAGCATAGACGCTATCCCAACCAAGCTCATGTTCCAGATACTCGGCAAAAGTTGCTTGAACAAGCCGGTCTTCGCTGTTGATGGGTGTTACTGCCATTAGACCGAAATCTCCCCGTTCATTAGGCGTGGAAGGAGGAGGTCGCGGGCTTCTGCGAGTTTCTGATTTTGCTCTGTCAAGCCCGATATAAGCCGGAAGTTTGTTTCGGTCGACTCGTGAAAGAGGTTTTGCAGGGATTTGGGCGGGAGATCTACCTCTGCCCGTTCAAAATCGTCAGGACGAACAGCGGGGTATCCTACACCGGTTGCATGATTCACAAGATGACCAACAAATTTATTGGACGTGACCACGAGATATAGCCATGTGAACGGTACTCGTGTCGCAGAGAGAACCGTAAAACCAGTGGAAAATACATCGTTTGGGCCAGGCTTGAGAACCAAAGCATATGCGCGGAGATTCGGCCTGACATTAGACCAAATAATATCTCCGTCCCTAGTCTTGCGCCTTGCTCGCCCCGGGGCTTCGGAAAAGGATATAGAATTCTTGGACAGGATTCTCCCATGAGATACGGACGAAATATCGATATAGTTCAGCTTCTCAGGAAGCTCTGTTGCTTTATAACTGTCGCGATTCGTCCTTGTCAAATCACCCAGTGTCCGCCGTTCCCATCCTTCGGGAAGACCATTCATGATCTTGACGTGTTCGTTGCCGGGGAAGCGGTAGTGGACAAACCACTCACGGTAAAGCAGTCGCGCCGCTTCCTCTAACAGCACAATCCGCCGCTGATTGTTCTCGATCAGGTCGTCATATGCCAAAATGATCTCCAAAAGGGATTCTTGTTGCGGCAATGTCGGGATCGGGATTTTTATCCTTTTCATGTCTCGAATTGGAAGCTGTGGCTGAGCAACACCGCTACGAAAACATTCTACCTGTCTAAGAAAGTAATCAGACCTGAGATATGCATACAAGAATCCAGGCAAAACCATGGACTTATCGCATCTCAAAATCACCATGCCTGAGTTGATACGGACATGTTCGAAAGGTACATGAGTACTGTAGTAAGCTACATTCCCAAGCGTCCCTCTGGTCGTGAGCACAACGTCCTCACGGCAAAGTTTACCCTTCTTAAGTTGTGTATCTTTTGTCTCATCGATGAACTGACGTGAAGTGAAATCAAACCCGGCCTTTGTAACATTTGCAGCACTCAGAAATAGACAGTGCTCGGACAGTTTAAATTCACTTTGCTTTGGATACGCTTTCCCGCGATCACCATCAATGATCTCAAATGGGGCAGAGCCAAATGTCTCAATACGATAAACCAAGTCAAGTCCTCAATTCCGCTACCTGCGTCATCATGTTGCCGTTTTACCACGCGCCGTGAGCCGATACCTCTGATTTCTTGCTGTCGGCGATTCAGGAAGAGTCATTTCCCCATAACCGTGCTCCAGAGCAGGCAACAGATACCGTTGCCGGAAATATTTTCGGTCGCTTAGACCAATAGCGTGCAAAATCTGTCGTAGCGACATCTCTCCTTCCAGAACAGCCAGGAGACGTTCTAGTTGGGGGCTTACTTGAGGCTTTTCTTGAGGGGTCGAAATTACCGCTTCGAGAATAGCTTCCAGCATGTAGACGATGAACGGAGTGCTCTCTCCGCTGGATGAACTCTCACGGATAGCCTCATAGTACTCACTTTGCCGTGCGTAAACCAGGCTTTCCACCGGCACATGGGCAAACAGGGGCTTCCAGCGCGTCAGTATCAAGCTCTGCCAGAGACGTCCCATACGGCCGTTACCGTCCTCGAACGGATGGATAAACTCGAACTCGTAATGGAAGACTGAACTGGCAATCAATGGATGCTCTTCCGTGTTCTCCAGCCAGGTCAGCAAATCTGACATAAGATACGAAACGCGTTCGGCAGGGGGGCCGATGTGATGCACTTCTCCCGCTCCTGCCACGGCAATACCACCGCGCCTAGAGTGGCCGGGAGTGTCCAGCAAGCCAACCATAAGCATCTCGTGGGCTGTGAGTAAATCAGTCTGGTTGGCAGGGTTCCATTGGGTGAACTGTTCATAGGCTTTGATGGCGTTACGAACTTCCTGAATTTCCCGAAGTGACGCAACTACCGGATTGCCATCGAGGATGGTAGAAATCTGTTCCTCGGTGAGCGTATTGCCTTCAATCGCGAGTGATCCCCGAATCGACCGAATACGATTGGCCCGGCGCAACCGCAGATCCGCCTGGCGGGGGGCTTCCTCCGCCCTGCCAATCGATTCGCCAATCCGCTCCATCAGATCGAGAATAGGTGAAGTGATTGTGTACGGCGGTATTGTTCCCGTCTGGTCGGTCACACGCTCAGTTCCTCGAAGTTCCGGGCAACCCGCGCTGCTAGTCTCGCTGCCTCTTCATTGAGTTCTTTGAGGTCGATGTGAATTGACCGAAGCGCCTCCTCGAAGTCAAAGTCCTCGTCCTCTTCTTCAGGTGCCACGCCGACATAGCGGCCCGGAGTGAGGCTCCAGTCATGCGTCTCGATTTCGTTGCGGTCGACCAGCTTTACCAATCCTTCGACATTGCAGAGTTCAGCATCGGGAAAGCGTTCCTGCAACCAGTCGGCCTGGCGGACAAAGTAGCGTGTCCGGCGCAGCGCCTCGGCGGCTGTTGCCCGCGCGTTCTCCAGTGACTTGCGCGCTTTGCCGATCTCCGAATTACGCCAGAGATCCGAGTTCTTCGTATCGAGTTCCTTGACTGCCACATCAACTACGCGACCCACCAGTTTGGCCGCCAGATCGATCTGCCTGGTCAGGTCACGGCAACGCTCAGCCGTATCATGCAGGCTTTCGCGGGCCTTATGCAGGGCCGCATTATCCCGCAATTTGCCATTTCCACCCTTGTTCCAGTCAGCGGCACGCTCGGCGACTTCGTGGTTGAATGCCAGTATATCGGTAGACAGGGTAGTCCGAGCAGAGATGAGTTCCTCCCAGGTCTCTGCCAGTGGGTCAGGCTCGCGCTCCTGTACTGCAAATGGTTCGGCAAGATTGGTAAGCTTAGCAAGAACGCTCTCGAACGCCGCAAGCGGCTTCGCGGTCTCCTGTCCTTCAGCAATAGTTTGTGCCAGATAACGCTCGATTAATTTAAGGAAACGACCCGACTGCCCCCGATAGAGCCAGACGATGGCCGCAATGTTCTGCTGCTGCTCTGGACTGAAGTCGAAGATGGCGCGGGAGACTTTGCGATAGATGTTGCGCGCGTCCACCATCAGAACATGATCGGCCTGCTCAGGGTCTCGCTCCTTCACCCGGTCAAAAAACCAGAGTTGGCAAGGCACGGTTCGGGTGTAGAAGAAGTTGCCGCGGATATCGATCATCACGTCCACTGCCCCTGTTTCGACGAGCTTCTGACGTACCTTGGCCTCATCTCGCCCGGCGCTTGAAGCCTGCGACGACATGACGACTCCGGCCCGGCCCTTCTCATTCAGGTAACTGTAGAAGTAGGATAGCCACAGGTAGTTGGCATTAGAGACCTTTTTCTTCTTGTTGACGCCCGGCAGACCAAATGGAAGGCGCTTGTCGCCTTTGATCTTCTCGGCATCCACTGCGTCCACGTTGAACGGTGGATTGGCCATGACAAAGTCACACTTGCCGGCCAGTTCGTGCGGGTCCTTGTAGTAAGTGTTAGCCTCGTTTTCAGCGCGGATATTGCCTTGCAGTCCATGAACGGCGAGATTAATCTGGGCGAGTTTCGCTGTAGTCTCGTTCTTCTCGTGACCGTAGAATGTGACCTGCTCCATCGTGTCCTGACCTTCACGCTCAATGAAGTGGCTGGATTGCACAAACATTCCTCCAGAACCGCATGCGGGGTCCATAACGATACCGTGGTCGGGTTCTATAACGCTGACTATGGTCTGGACGATAGAAGGTGGGGTAAAGAACTCGCCGTTGTCGTGAGCGCCCTGCTTCGAGAACTCCGCAAGAAAATATTCGTAGATACGGCCGAACACGTCACCCGATGGTGTGCGTAGTGTTTCAGAATCGAATGTACGCATCATTTCTTCCAGAACATCATCCTCGAACCGTTCATAGTCCTTCGGAAGCTGACCTGCGAGCGGCGAAAAGTGTTCTTCAACAGCCTCCATCGCAGCATTAACGGCGGCTCCCAGATTGCCGTCCTTGCGCATCTCAAGCAATACGTCATAGCGCGCGGCCTCGGGCAACATCATGGCGCGGCGCCGGGTGAAATCAGCCTCAATCAACTGACGATCCGGCATTCTGCCAGCGGCGATATCTTCTTCTATCGTCGCCATAGCATCGTAATAGCGGTTTGTCGCATGTCGCAGGAAAATCAGGCCAAGTATGGGCATGAAATACTCATTCGACGCCAGGTTCGAATTTGCCCTCAGATTGTCCGCTACCTCCCAGAGATCTGCCTCGAATTGCTCAATGCCCTCGAAATAACCATCGACGGCAAAACCTGATTTATTTTCCTTCATACTTTGGAAATCCTCGGCATGTACAGCTTACTTACTTCTTCGGTAACGAGTAACATCATGGACAAAACATAAAGTAATTTACTCGGTTGATTATCAGAGACCCCAATACTGCATTGCGGCCTTTTGCACAATTTTCGTAAGTGCTGTTACCCCACCTTTGAATGCGGTATCGAAACCACTCGTTATGCGATCTGCTAACCATTTCCTGATACCCTTATTCAATCCAGCGTTTATTCGGTTATTCGGTTCTTGTTCGGAAATCAGATTCGCCACTTCTTCTGATACTTCTTCCGAAAGACCAGACCTGAATAAACCTGCCTTCAGACTCTCCAAGTCGTGCTTGTTAATTGTAACCTGGATGTTTGCATCAGCACCGGTACTTTGTATATTGGTCATGTTTCCATGGATAGTCTGATGAAATATCTGTGTAGTTACCTCGGGGTAGCGTGAGATCGATTCAAGTTCAACACCTTCGGCTTCAGGTATCTTTTTCGCAATCTCGATCGTAATTTCGAGCAATCTATTTCTGATGGCATTAGCTATTTCAACTAGTGAAGATTGCGAGATAAACCCCACAATTTCGACAGGATTATAGTGTGGATATATCTTTCCCCTGAGAGGGATTAACAGATTTGAAAAATCAAGACTTATACCATTGGTCTGACTTGCCATATTTTCTACAGTAGCAGCACTTTCTCGAATCCTGGAAGTAATCCAGTCTTCCCCTGCGAATTCCTTTATAAGTAATGGAGGTATTGGTACGTTTTGCAAGCTACCGCCGAACGGACCTTGAAACGTACCCGTGAAGGAGATAGGTACTACTCTATACGTTGGTATTTCGGCATCTTGTGGGTATCCCTCTGCTTCATATTTTATCCACTCTGTCAGCTCGTCACTTCCTAACTTAGCCGCGAGTAATCGAAGCTTCAGAAGCGTGCTCGCAATTGACTTATCGTGCTCAACAAGATCGGTCTGGATGCTTTCGAGAAATCCCATAATTCATGCTCTTAACAAATAACATGACTAGTCATACCGCACCATGCTTACCAATCCATTCGCGCAACGCCTCGTCGATGCGCGTCTGCCAGCCGCGGCCATCGGCCTTGAAGTGATCCAGCACTTCTTTTGATAAACGGATAGTGGTCGAGACCTTCGGACTGGCAACTGGAGGACGTCCACGGCGTACTTTCGATTTCGCAAACTTCTCCGGCCAGCCCTTTCCGGAAAGATCGGGGGCAGTGTCCGGGTCAAAATCTCGTTGTGCAGAGTTTTCGTTCATGTTCATAGGCTTTACAGCGTCGAATTCCAATTTAGTGATTAATGTTACTACATTAAATGACGGTTAAATCAAGAAAAATTTCAATCAAACACCACATTACATCCACAAAACGTGCAGATAATCACGTTTTTCCCACGTAAAATGTGGGAGATCAACACGTTTTTCCCACATAAAACGTGATTATCTGCACGTTTATGTACATAACAAAGAGCCTGCTTAAGTATCCGGGGCATCAGCGATTTTTCAGCCCCGCCAACTGTCTGGCTTTCTGTTTGATGGAGTTTATATCAAGCTCTCCGGCCGGGCCGCTCTCAATGCCCAAGGTAATCGCGGCCTGAAGCGCCGTAAGCTTGTCCTTATCTTGCTGATCCTTTCGAATGAGATCACGAACGTAGTCACTGGAAGTGGCGTACTTCCCATCGTCAATTTGGGCCTGAACCCAGTCTTTCATGGGTTTTGGAACAGAGATATTCATTGTCACCATAGTAGTCTCCCGGCATCATCAATGATCAAATTATGGCAAATTATGGCAAACTTTGTCAACGTAGTTAATAGTACTAAGGAATGAAAACCGGCTTTGGCGAATGCGACAGGGAACTGCTTCGAGTCTATTACCCCTTACTGAGCAGTCAACACACCCTGACAAGCAGCCGGCAAATCAGCCATCATTATTTCAGGCGGTTCATCCTCCGGCGCCCGCGGCGGCGGATACAACGCCTCATCGGTAAACCACCAGTCCAGTTCCTCACCGCAGCCGTCACCCTCGGGTGGTGCTTCCTGGTCAAGGCACGCGCCTTCATTTGGACAATGCAAGCGGACATGAAAATGAGAGTCATGACCCCACCATGGCCGCACCTTGCGCAGCCACTCAACATCATCTTCTCCCCCGCCCTCGCAAAGCCGGCGCTTGATCGCCGCGTTCACGAAGATCCGGGCAACGGATTCATCCCGCGCCGCGGCCTCGATGACCTGCGAGTGCGCACCGGTCCAATAACCGTTCACCTCCAGCCGGTTTGCCGCGACAACCGAAGGAGAACTTATCTTCTCCCGTTCCGCCACGCTCAACTCCAGGCTGTCCGGCGCACGCAGCCAGATATCGGCGTCGAGGCCGATCTGGTGCGAACGGTGGCTGGAGACCATGGGCCCGCCGCGCGCATGGCTGATGTCGCCCACGTACAGGCCGGGCCAGCCGGCAGAACGGGCTGCGCGGGACAATCGCTCTATAAATGCAATCATTTCGGGATGGCCCCAGTTGCGCTTGCGGGACAGGCGCATCGCCTGCCAGCCCGGCCCTGATTCGGCAAGCTGTGCCGCCCCGGCCAGGCAGCCTGCGGCGTAACCGCCGAACGGAGCGGGCGCAGTGGCCGTCGGCGCATCCACCGCGCTGAAGGCGAACTTGGCCGGCTCCTCGTGCTGTGCGCCGGCGCTGAATGTGAGAATGAGGCTGACGCCGAACGCCGCTACCAGCCCGTTGCGACAGACCGCCTGACAGTTTCCAGGCATGCTTTTCAACGGACACTGATTTCCATCGATTTCCGTTTCTTACTGCTCTCGACCCACTGCGCTAGCAAAAAACACCGGTCTGCTCCCTATTCCTCCGGCGTAAACTCGCTCATACTGGGCGGATAGGTGTCGTACTTCGGCAGGTCGTCGTCGATATCGCACCAGCTTGCCTTCGACTGCCAGAACATATGCGCGGCATGCCCGATTTCAACTTCACCGTCCAGGGTGGCGGCGGTTGCAGCCAGCACCTCGCCCCCGTTGATCTCCGCGACCAGGGCGGACCCGCACACGCTGCAGAACAGCCTGGCGGAGTGGGAACTGGACTGGTAGCGTGCGACCAGTTCCTCACCTTCCGCCCAGGTGAAATTCTCCGGTGTCACCGGCTCGATATAAGTGCCGAACGCGGCGCCGTGGTATTTCTGGCAGAAGGTGCAGTGGCAATGGTCGATATCATCGGATGTGGTGATTACTTCGTAGCGGATTTTACCGCACAAGCAACTGCCATGGGCTTTCATGGTTGTCTCTTTTCAGGTTGATTTTTTTTTGATGGTAGAGAGTCGATATTATGCCTTTTTAGGGGAGCATAAGTAAGACTGGATTCCCGCTTGCGCGGGAATGACGGTTAGGTTCACACTTCCACAAAGCCTGCCCCCCTGTGCAAGCAGGGGAACGACGGTTTATTTCTTCCGCATCTCCTTGAAGCCTGATACGAACCGGCTCAGGGTATTGGACATCAGGCCGCGCTCAAGGCTGATGTCGATCAGCTGGAAGCAGGATTCATCCTCGAAAGCCTGTTCCAGGGCGGCGTGCAGTTCTTTTTTCGTGCCCGCCGAGCGGCCGCGGCCTCCCAGGGTGTCTGCCAGGGCGGCATAATCCAGCTTGTCCAGGTCGTTGAACGCGGATTCCGGCTGGAACGCGCGCAGCATCTCCCAACTGCTGTTATTGAACACCAGCACGATGGGGTTCCAGCCGTAACGGCTGCAGTTGAGCAGTTCCATCCCGGTCATCTGGAATGCCCCATCCCCTACCAGGATGAGGGGCCGGCGGCCAGTTGCGGCCTGTACACCAAGGCCGGACGGGACGCCGTAACCCATGGTGGCGTAATAACCCGGCGCCACCAGTTCGGTGTATTCCATATCCATGGCCGTAAACAGGCAGTCGCCCATGTCCGATGCGATGGGCAATGCGCCGTAGCGGTGGAACATGTCATTGACGGCGGTGGCGATATCGTTCGGGGTGATGGGCTCATCCGTTAATTCCAGGCCTCTTGGAAGGTCAAACAAAGTGGCCTCCCCCTGTGGCCTGTCGGGCAGCTTGTTGTTCAGGGCCAGCACCAGTTCCTGCAGGGGGATGTTGTGGTAAGTATGAAATCCCAGGGACACCGAGCCGTCGCAGGCCAGGACAGTCCTGCGCAGGTCTATCTTTTTCTCCGAGATGCCGAAATTGGTGTCCGACAGCAGTACACCCAAGAGGAACAGGCCGTCGGAGGACTCGACCAGACCGGTCAATGCCTGTTCACCGGCTATCCCCATATAGGTGCCCCGGAAGTCTATTGGCTGTCCCGCCAGCAACCCCTTGCCCATGAACGTGGTGGCTACCGGAATACCCAGTTTCCTGCTCAGCAGGGCAACGTCCTGCTCCAGTCCGTAACGGCGTATCTCCACACCCACCATCAGCACCGGGGAGCGGGCCTGTCCCAGCGCTTCGATGATCTCGTCCGTGCAGGCATCCAGGGCATCGGCGTCGCAGTCACTGGTCAGCGGCGATACGGGGACCGGGCCGCAGGCATCGAAGACCCTGTCCCTGGGCACCTCGATATAAACGGGGCGGGATTCGATAATGCAGTTCTTGAGCGCGCGGGCAATCAGTTCGGGCGCCCGCGCCGGGTCATCGAGGACCACCTGGTCGCAGGTCACTTCCTTGTACACCTGTACCTGGGAATGGAGTTGCTTGGCCTGGTGGTGCACCAGCAGGCCGGTGGACTTGTCCGCCAGCCCCGGGCCGCCGGATATGACGATGACCGGTGATTTTTCCGCGTAGGCCGCGGCAATCGGATTGACCATGTTGAGCGCCCCGGCGCCGTACGTCACCGCCGCCACCGAGGGCTTGGAATGAAAGCGCGCCGCGGCATCGGCGGCGAATCCCACCGCTGGTTCATGGCTCAGGGTGTACAGCGGCAGGATGCCGGTCTCTTCGATTACCTTGAATAAAGGCAGGGCGAAATCACCGGGAATGCCGAAGATCTCCTTGACCCCATAGCCTTTTAAGGCCTTGAGTAATTGCTCGGCAAGATTCATTCGTTATCCTGGCCTGTCAGGGCATTTGCATTCCTTCGGGCGCACCAAGCGGCGAGGCCAAATACGGTGATGGTGCCGGATAGTGTTTCAAATCCGGCAGAACACTCCGTCGCTCCGGGTTTAATGCGGGTGTAATGGAATTGCCGGCATCAAATACCCGGCCAATTCAACCCATGTGGAAAAAATCAAGCTTGTTTCCATCAAGGTCCCTGAAATAAGCAGCGTAAAAACCCGGCATGCGCTCTCCAGGCGCACCTTCATCCGTGCCACCCAGTTCCAGGGCCTTGGCGTACAATCTATCCACCGTTTCCTTGCTGTCCACTGCCAGGGCGACCATCGTGCCATTACCTGCTGTTGCAGGATTGCCGTCAAACGGCACGATTACACCAAATAAAGGCGAGCCTTCGCCGGTACTCCAGGTAACCAGACGTTCCAGTTCAAGCGCTCTCCCAGCGCCAATTTCTCCAAGTAACGCATCATAGTAGGCAGCAGCGCGGCCCAGATCGTTAGTTCCAATTGTTACATAACCAATCATAATTACTCCTTAATGTAAAAGCCCCGTATGTTACCGGGATTAATATATACCGCTGTATTCCGGTATTTCAGTTTATATTATTCCGTGACATCTTATTTTGACTTTCCTTCCCTGATCAACACAGCACCGGAGATTATACTGAATTAGAATGTACCCGTCTCGCGCACATCAGTAGCAACTGTTGCAAAAATCAAGCACCAGCTTGTTAAAATCATCGGCAAACTCATGGAAAGAAAGGTGCGCAGGCATCACCCCGGTCCGTGCATTCGGCTGATGCTCATTGATCCATTTCCCCGCGGCCTGTTTCCAGTCCTCGCGGACAACCTGTAATACTGGTATCTCTTTATCTATTCTGCGGGCAACCTCCCGGTAATCCAGGCCAAAACTGGTCCTGATAAGCTCGCAGGCAACTGGCTCCGGTGTTTTGGCCGCTTCACTCACCATCTCCTGTACGAACTCACTGCCGGGAGTACCGACGTAACAATGGTGCAGGTAGTGCTCAAAGAATTTCAGATGACCGTATTCCGTGATCATCCCCAGCCCGGCCTGCAATTCTGATTCTTCCCCCTCTCCCCAGTCCGCCCCGTTCTCCTTCATGATCTTCGGCGGTTCATCGATACTGATAAACCCGCGCACGTTACCGGTACCGTGCTTCTCAAAATAGGAATAAGCGGCCGATACGCCCATGGACCAACCGGCGATGATGCAATTCTCTATTCCCAGCCGGGTAATGAATTCATACAGGTCGGCGCCGTGCCGGTCGTAGTTGTTGCCGTCTGCCGTGACGCTTGAATCGCCGTGACTGCGCGGGTCATAAGCCAGGACCCGGTAATGTTCTGCTATTGCCGGGAGATTCCTGGAAAAAACCCTGGTCGTATAGGTCCACCCGGGGATGAAAATGACCGGCTTGCCGGTACCGTGTTCTACGTAAGAGAGCGTTAGTTCATCCGACAGGACAAGCTGCTTTTTCATCAAAAGTCTTTACGGACTTCGATGCCGAAACTGCGCGGGCGATTCGTGACGATGCGCGGCCGTCCCGGTTTCTCCGCCGCGATGGACCGGTTATCGGACAGGTTGGCGTGGTCGTTGGTCGCGTTTTTCATGAACAGGGCCACGTGCCAGCTACCCGCCTGGTATGCGCCGATGCGGAAATTCAGCAACTCGAAAGAATCCCTCACCCGGGGCGGTATGGTGCCGCTCGCGTTGTTGGCGCTGAGACTGTCGTCGTAGTAAGAATAATCACCACGGAGATAACCTTCCCAGCCGGCAACCAGGGGGAAGCTGTATTCGGCTGCCGCGTTAAAGGTCACTTCCGGCACTTGCAGGATACGGTCTCCCTTAACCGTGCCTATCAGGTCGTCACCTTTCGTTATTTTGGCATCGGTGTAGCCGAAGCCCATGGAAATATTCAGGCCTTCCACCGGCGCCGCCTGCAGTTCGACTTCTACTCCCTTGTTTTTCGCAGAACCTGAATTTGCCACGTACTGGAAACCGCAAGCCAGGCGGTTCGTCTGCAGGGTATTGTCCCAGTTGATATTGAAGGCGGAAACGTTCAGGTTAACCCGGTCATCAAACAACGATGACTTCATGCCGAGTTCATAATTCCACAGCGAGTCGGACTCGAAGGTCGCTACGTCCTCGTTGGTAATACCCAGGTCTGCAAGTTCAGCGGCGCAAAAGGCCACAGGCACAGGCATATTTACGCCACCCTCGCGAAAACCCTTGGAAGCCGAACCATATACCAGCAAATCCTCGGTGACATCCAGTTCCATCAGGACTTTGGGAACTACCCTGGAACTGCTGCGCTTAGGGGGCATGACAACTGCCGGGCCGCCGTTGACAAAGCCGCCGCGGTCGGCGCTGAATTCAATCGTCGTCTCCGACCAGCGCGCGCCGGCGGTCAGCCTCAGGCTGTCGCTCAACCTCAGCGTCAGCTCGCCGAAGACAGCGATTTCCTCGGTATCCTTGTCGTCGTAAGTGTGGAACACAAGGTCGGACCCCAGCAGGCCGGGCGGTACCGGTACCGGGAATCCGGGAGCGATACCGGTCAATATTGAATTCAGGATGCCGGTGAACTGCGCATTGATGCCGGGCGCGAAGGACGGCGGATAATTGAGGATATGCTCCCTGTCCTCGTAGAACACGCCCAGCGTCGTGGCCACCCCGTCAAACGGCAGGTCGCCGAAATCGGCAATCAGCCGGGTTTCATGCACGAACGAGGTGTCTTCCTCCTCCTCATAGACAAAGCTGGGTATATGAGGTTCAGGCAAACCGCTTGCCGCGAATATCAGGCCGTCCAGCGTGCCGGTCTGGTCCTCGTACTCCTCGATCTTCCGGTCGAACCCCGCCGTGGTGGATACGATCTCGCCAAAACCGGTATCGATATTCACGGTTACGCTGGCAAGCCACCATTCCTCCTCGCCGGGTTCCTCGATGTTGTTATGCCGGGGCACGTCAAAACTGCCCGGGGACAGGTCGGCCAGGGGCAGGTTATCCGAATCGGTGCGTTGGTACATGAACCGGGGTCTGATGCTGATGTTGTCCGCAGCATTCCACACGAACGAGATGGCGCCGCCGTAAAACTCATCGTCATCGATGTTGTTCACCGTATTGAACGCGGGCCTGTTGGAACCGGCTATATGTACCCGGTCAAACACGCCGGAATTCTGTGCGTAGTAAAACAGCGCACGGGCGCCCAGCACACCTTCCACGATCGGCGCGTTCACGCTGCCGTCCACCCGCCAGTTGATGTCTCCCTCCTTGACGTCCGACATTGATGCCCCGAGATAGCCGTCAAACTCGTCGGCATCTGCCTGCTTCGTGATGACGCGCACCGTCCCACCCATGGAACGCGCACCGTAAAGGGTGCCCTGGGGGCCGCGTAACACCTCTACCCGGGAAATATCCGAGACCCGCGGGTTCATGTATTCCGGCACCGGGATATCGTCGATGTAAAAGCCGGTCGCACCGACCACACCGCCACCGGCCACGCCGCGGATTGCGGGAGAGCCCGAATTGAACCGGCCGTCAGCCTCGTTACTGAAGCCCAGGTTCGGGATCTTGACGCCGTAGTCGAATATCCCCTCGGCACCGATACGCTGCAATTCGAACTCGCCGAGGGCCGTGATGGACATGGGCGTATCCTGCAGGCTGGTCTCACGCTTGGTCGCGGTAACGATGATCTCTTCAATAACCTGCGCCTGCACCGGTGCCGCGACAACCGGGCACAGCAGGAATAAAATTACCCATCGACGGGTAAACATCATGAATTTTTTTCCAATCATTACTACCCCCATACAGGTGTATTTATATGATTTGACAAGGGACAGTATTACTGCTTGAATTAAGGGAGTGTTATCCTCAATGCGCAATATAAACGTATTTTTCAAGCTGAATTGGTGAGTACGTGCGATGGATTATCCGATTTGCGCAAAAAAACCCTCGATCAGGAAAATACATCACCGGGACATCGATGAACAGGCTGCCCGGCTAACCGATTACGATCAATCCTACCAGCAGATCAGCAGGGGTCCTTTCAGCGGCACTTTCACCACCTGTGACATAGACCGGGAACTGAGTCTGTTTTTTGAAAAGACCAACCAGGTGGTATATCAAAACGCCACAGTCCCGCGTGGTTATCATGCGATCGGCTTGTTGATGAATACCGACAGGACGCTGACTCTGAACTGTGAACCTTTCCCGAAGGGAGCGGCATTTATCCTGCCTCCAGGGTCTGAGATGGAGGGCATCTCGTCGCCCGATATGAAAATTTGTATTATCCACGTATCCAGCGATTTACTGAAACGCGAGCTTCAACAACAGTACCAGGAGTTGAACCTGTTCAACCCGGACCGTATCCCCTATATGCTCGTTAACAACGTAACGGAAACGTGGCCCCTGTATTCATTGCTGGAAGATTTTCTGACAGGGGCGGATAAAGTGCATCTTTCCCTGGAAGGCGCGAACCAGTTGGCGGCACTCAAAAATACCCTGCTGGAAACGATATGTTCGGTGTTTATCACCAGGAACGAGTCTGACAGGAATAAAACCGGCATGACGACAAGAACCAAACACCACCAGCTGTTCCATGATGCACTCGACATAATCAAGGATAATATTTGTGAAGAATTGACGGTCGGGAAGCTGTGCGAAGAACTGACGGCATCACGGCGCACACTGGAATACGTATTCAATGAGAACATCAAGATGAGTCCGGCCAAGTACATAAGGGCCTTGCGCCTGAATAACATCAGGCGGGAAATCCTGTCGATGGAGCACAGCACCCTGGGCGACATCGCAGCAAAATGGGGCATCTGGCACCTGGGCCGCTTCGCCAAGGATTATTACCAGCTTTTCGGTGAATTGCCCTCCGCGACGAAAGGGAGTATTTACCGGCGTTAACGGGTAAAAGAGCCCGGGGACGAAGAGCCTGGGGACGGATTTAAAATCCGTCCCCTGAAACTCCCTGTAATTCGTACCCGCTACAAGGCGTCCTGACCCAGGACCCCGCGCCGGACCTGGTCCTGCTCGATGGATTCAAACAGGGCCTGAAAATTGCCTTCGCCAAATCCCTCGTTGCCTTTACGCTGGATGATCTCGAAGAAAATCGGCCCGATCACATTCCCGGTGAATATCTGGAGCAGGATCCCCTGGCCTTCAGTGGGCGCGCCGTCAATCAATATGCGGCGCTGTCTCAGGGCGTCCAGGTCTTCGCCGTGGCCGGGCAGGCGCCGGTCTACCCCGTCATAGTAGCTGTCGGGCGTATCCTGGAATACGACGTCGTGGCTGCGTAAGGCATCCACGGTTGCATAGATGTCATCCGTTGCCAGGGCGATGTGCTGGATGCCCTCACCGCGATATTCACTGAGATACTCCTCGATTTGGGACTTGTCGTCGGCAGATTCGTTGATCGGTATTCGAATCTTCCCGCACGGACTGGTCATGGCGCGGCTTTTCAGCCCGGTCAGTTTCCCTTCGATATCGAAATACTTCAGTTCGCGGAAGCTGAATAATGTCTCGTAGAACCCGGCCCACTTGTCCATATTGCCGCGCCGGACGTTGTGGGTAAGGTGATCCACACAGGTCAACCCGGTGCACATGACCCGGTAACCGGTCTCAACCGGGACAAAATCCACGTCGTAGATGTTCCGGTCTCCATAACGGTCGACCAGGTACACGCGGCTGCCGCCGATCCCCTCAATGGCAGGGATATTCAATTCCATTGGTCCGGGCCTGGTTTCCACACCTTGTGCGCCCAGGTCAAGGGCCCGGGCATAGGCCCCGGCCGCGTCCCTCACCCGGAATGCGACGGCGCAGATGGACGGTCCGTGCTGCTCGGCAAAGCGCTGTGCAAAACTGTCCGGTTCGGCGTTGATGATAAAGTTGATATCACCCTGTGAATGTAATGTGACATTCTTGCTGCGGTGTTTCGCCGTTGCCGGAAAACCCATCTTTTCAAACAGGTCGCGCAGCAATTCCGGGTTGGGCGCGGTGTATTCGATAAACTCGAAGCCGTCGGTGCCCATGGGGTTGTGAGTGTCAGTCATATTCACCTCTGTCAAATAGTTGCTTACACAACTAATATTAGTTGCATAAACAACTATAGTCAACATTTATGTGAGGGCTAAGTAGCTTGACACGGTGTTGGTCATAACTCAGAATTGTTTCAAGGAGACAACATACCAGGGGCAATACGGACAGGACAGGTTGCCAGGATTTTGAAGGACACAGGAAAGGAAACATGCCTGAAATCGATAAAATCAAAGAGGAGATTGGCTGGCTGAAAGTTGTATTCGGACTGTTGATTGTCACTGATATTTCTTTGATCGGATGGATAGCCCGGAATATATTTAAGATTCATAGCTTCGTTCTATTTACGGCCATCATCATAGTTGCATTAATTACATGGTTCATTATGGTGATTAATCAACGCGTATATAAAGCGCTCGACGATTTGGGAGACTTGTAATGGTATTAGGTGAATGGTTGGTGCTGTTGGCGGGCCTTATATTCATGATCGGCATCAGCAAAATAGCCTGGGATATCCTCACTCATGACAAAAAGCGTCGATGAAAACTGACATTTGCCGGTAATACCGCGCAGCGCAAGAACAAACTGCTTTGCGACATCGTAAACCCCTGCAACTGGAATCATTCCTGCCCTACCGGCTGTCCCTGTTGTCGAATGCCGTCAGCGGCGCCATCGCTGCTGTGTACGGGGACAAATTTGCCATTTCCATGCCGGAATGGCGCATTATGATGATCCTGGCGGAATACCCGGACGTGTCGGCCGACGAGGTGTGCCGGCGCACAAAAATTGAAAAGTCCGTGGTCTCCCGCGCCGTGGCGCGGTTACTCAAGCGTCATTTCATCAACCGGGAAATCGATGAAGATGACAGGCGCCGTTCAATCCTGAGACTTTCCGAAACCGGCTTATCCGTCTATGATGAAGTGATGCCCATAGCCAGGGATTACGAAGCAAAACTGTTGTCCGGTTTGACCGCTGAAGAGATGGAAACCTTCAACGCCATGATTGACAAACTGCTGGAAAAGGCATCCCGTATTGCATACTGACCGGGTCATGTCCTGCGGGGGCGGAAGTCGTCCGTTCCCCACATATCCTATAACTTAACAGGAGAACATTGATGGAATTAGCCGTACTCGGCGGCGGACATGGCAGTTATGCCGCCGCCGCGACCCTCACCGAACAAGGTCACCAGGTGCGTTTCTGGCGCCGCGACAGGGAAGCCTTCGAGCCGGTACTGAAATCCAAATCCATTACCGTCCTCGACAGCAAAGGCAGACGGGACGTGGAGATCCACCGGGTTACGACCAACCTGGCGGAAGCGGTAGACGGCGTTGAATTGATCGTCATTCCCCTGCCGGCGTCGGTCCATGAAGCCCTGGCGCGGGAACTGGCGCCCCACCTGGAAGACGGCCAGGTCGTCTACCTGCCGCCGGGCACTTTCGGCAGCTACCTGTTTGCCCGGGCCTTGCGGGATGCAGGCAACCAGGCTGACGCCAGCTTTGCGGAAACCGGCACCTTGCCTTACCTGGCCCGGAAACGCGCGGCTGACCTGGTCGCCATCAGCGGCTATGCCACGCGTCTGCCCAGCGGCGTCTTCCCGGCAAAAAACTCGCAGCATGCCTTTCCGATACTGGAGCAGGCATACCCGGTCATAGAACGTATCGAAGATGCCCTGAGCGGGGCCCTGATGAATGCCGGACCGATAATTCATCCGCCGTTAATCATGATGAACGCCGGTCCCATGGAGCATTTTGACGAGTGGGACATCCACAACGAAGGCACGCAACCCGCTATCCGGCGCGTCACGGATGTACTTGATTCAGAGCGGATTGCCATCCGCGAGGCATTCGGCTATGCCCCGCCCCATTTCCCGTTGGCGGACCATTACAGCCTGGGCGGCGATGAGTGGATGTACGGCAACGCCGCCCATGAAAGACTGACGGACAGTGCGGACTGGCGCGAATATATCGACCTGATAAACCACCGTTATATGACCGAAGACATGGAACTGGGACTGGCCCTGCTGGTCTCCTGCGCCGATTACCATGGGCTGGACACACCCGTATCCCGCGGCCTGCTGGCCCTTGGTTCAGCGATTACAGGACGTGATTTCCGTGAGACGGGTCGCACCCTGGGAAACCTGGGCCTGGCGCACCTGGAGCGTTCAGAGCTGACGGAATTGCTGTATGAAGGTATCCGCAGATGACGCAGATTAGCGCAGATTTCTTATGCCGGAAGGGGGACAGTTATCATGGATATAAATCTACGATGGCGTTCTTTTTGAGGCTTGGTTCCCGGCGTATTCGATGACGGACAGGCACATACTGGCCGTGGGCGCCGGACGCATGGGCAGAGGTATCGCCCACATGTTCTCCTACGCGGGTTACCCGGTTACGCTTCTTGACGTAAAGGACCGCGACGGAGACGGGTTCGGGCAACTGGTCGAAGCCGCACTGGCTGAAATCGAATCAAATCTCATGTTCCTGTCCGGGCTTGGTCACATTACACAGGCCCAGGTAAATAAAGTCATCGAACTCATTCAGATCAGACCGCTTGCGAGCGCCGCTGATGAGCTTGCCGCGGCTGATGTCATTATCGAAGCGGTGCCGGAGACCCGGGAGGCGAAACAGAAGACGCTCGAACTGATCGGTGAGCATGCCCGGGATGATGCCATCGTGACCTCGACAACCTCTTCAATGGTGGTGACCGAACTCGCACAGTGGGTAGCGCGGCCGGATCGTTTCCTGAACACGCATTTTCTCAACCCTGCATTCCTCATCCCGCTGGTGGAGGTCAGCCCCTCCCCGGATACCGCTGAAAGCGCGGTAACAGACATCATCGCCCTGTTCGAGGCAATCGGCAAAGTACCGGTAAGGTGTTCGGCCGCACCGGGCTATATCATCCCGCGCCTGCAATCGTTGATCATGGCGGAGGCCTGCCGCATGGTGGAAGAAGGTGTGGCAACGCCGGCGGAAATCGACAAGGCCATTACTCACGGATTCGGCCCGCGTTATGCGACACTGGGCGTGATGGAATTCATCGACTGGGGCGGGGTTGATATTCTTTACTACGCCGGCCATTACCTGTCCAAAGCCCTGGACTCCCCGCGCCACGCCCCGCCGGAGGAAGTGACAAGAATGATGCAAGACGGACGTAAGGGCATGCGCGAAGGCCGGGGCTATTACGATTTTCGCGATATGGATGTAGAAGCCTGGCAAAAGGAAAAACTGACGCGCTTCGTCACCTTGCTGGACGGGCTGGGACAGATCCCGCAGCCGGGAGTTTAATCGAGGTCGCTCAATATTTGGATAATCCCCCTATCCTTCATGTAGTTAACGATTATTTCAACCCCTTCCTCAAGCGTCATCCGGTCGGTATGGAGGTGTATCTCCGGGTTTTCCGGCTCCTCGTAAGGGTCGTCTATCCCGGTGAAGTTCCTGATCTCCCCTGCCCGGGCCTTCTTGTACAAGCCCTTGGGGTCGCGCTGCTCCGCCACATCCAGGGAACAATCCACGTGGACTTCGATAAAATCGAAGCCCGCATCCTGGTGCAGTTCCCGCACGCGGTCGCGGTCCTCGCGGTAAGGGCTGATAAAGGCGGACAGGACCAGCAGGCCCGCATCCACGAACAGTTTGGATATCTCGCCGATGCGGCGGATATTCTCCGTCCGATCCTCCGCGGAGAACCCCAGGTTCCTGTTGATACCCATACGGATATTGTCGCCGTCCAGCCGGTAACTCAGTTTGCCGCGTTCGTAAAGGGCTGCCTCGAGCGCGACGGCTATGGTGCTCTTGCCGCTGCCCGAGAGGCCGGTAAACCAGAGCGTCGCGCCTTTCTGCCCCAGAAACCGGTTCCGGTCCTCACGGCTGATGTCTCCTTCATGCCAGTGGACGTTGGTCGCTTTTTGTTTTGTCATATGTTGGTTCCGTGTTTCACCGTTCCAGTCTGCCGGATAGTTTGAAGTCAGTTTAACATGTAACATAATCCCCAATTGCAGGCAGAATTAACAGAGTGAATAACGACAGAAAACCGGTGGTCATCAGTTACGCGGCCAGCAAGGTGGGCAAACTCGACCAGACACGGCTCGAGCACGAAATCCTGGCGGACCTTGTCATCGATGCCGTGCGCACTGCCGGACTGGACAAGACTGATATCGGCTCCGCCGTATTTACGGCGCCGACACCAGCCACACGCCAACGGGCTTTCGCCACGTTCATGGCGAGCCGGTTGGGGTTACACTGTCAGGGACAGATAGCGGAAGTCAGCAACCTGGGCATTACCGGTGGCCTGGCATTCGACCAGGCCTGCGCCGACGTAGCCAGCGGGCGGGCCCGTGTTGCGCTGGCGCTTGGTATTGAGTACAGCAGCGCCGTCGATGCCGCGACCATGATGGAACAGGGGATTCGGGCCGCCGGCGACGTGAATTTCCAGACACCCTTCGGCCTGACGCCTATCGCCTGGTACGCGCTGGACGCCGACCGTTACCTGTACGAGACCGGGACCACCCGGAAGGACCTGGCCGCGATCGCGGTCAAGAACCGCCAACATGCCATGCACAATCCCCTGGCCCAGTTTCAGACCCCGCTGACTGTCGAAGATGTCATGGAACAACCCCCGATCGTTGAGCCGCTCGGGCGCTACGACGTGCCGGCGCGCAGCGATGGCGCTATCTGCCTGGTCGTCACGTCGGAAGCGGTTGCCCGCGGGCTGGGCAAACCCTTCCTGCGCGTACTGGGACGAGGATTTTCCCATGACGGGCGTCACCAGATGGGATCATCACCTCATGACATCACCGACTTTCCCGCTGCCCGGCAGGCGACGGCGACGGCCCTGGAAGACGCCGCCGTTAACCTGGAGCAGGTTGATGTCGCCGAACTGTATGCCCCCTGCACGATCACGGAAGCGCTTGTCGTCGAAGCAATCGGGCTGGCGGAAAAAGGCAGGGGAGCGCTTGCCGCGGGCGCCGGCGAGACTGCCATCGGCGGACGTATCCCGGTTTGCACGTCCGGCGGCTGCCTGTCACGGGGGCATCCGCCCGGACTGACCGCACTGTACGGCATCGCCGAGTTATTCGACCAACTCCTGCACAGGGCAGGCAAACGCCAGGTTGCCGGCGCCGGACTGGGACTGCACCTGTGCGAACTGGGAAATTACAACGCCGCCCTCGCCCACGTAATGGACGCAGGTAACTGACCATGGAAATCATCAAGGTCCCGAAACGCCTCCCCATCGTACCGGAGTACTCCGCGTTCTCGGAAACGTTTCGCCAGGGACTTGAGGCAGGAAAGATTATGACAACTACCTGCTCCTCATGCGGCAGTATGACGTTTCCCCCGAAACAACACTGTCCGGACTGCTGGTCGGCAGGAATGGAGTGGACCGAACTGTCCGGTAACGGCATCCTGTATGCCAGAACGACCATCCATGCCGCGGCCACACAGTTCCGCGATGAAGTACCGTTCAGCGTCGGTATTGTCGACCTCACGGAAGGCATAAGACTGGTCGCGGGTTTAATCGATGAACCGGAGCGGATCGCAAACGATGCTGGAATCCGGATCGTCATATTATCTTACGAAGACGGCCTGTTATTCGCGGCAAAACCTGCATAATGGAAATTTGGGGTCAGAGTATTTGCTCTGACCCCAAATATCCGGCGGTTGCCCTGCATAGCGAAAATGCGGCATTGCATAAATTTCTGCTAGGATAAGGTACTAGAATAAATACCGAATGGTCTTGTCTCTACGGGGGTTGTTGTGTTTAAAAAGTATTCATTGCCTGTAATATCCGGTTTCCTTCTCATGCTGGTTTCCACCTTCTCCGGCGCCCAGGCGGTGCTCGAAGAAGTTGTGGTGACCGCCCAGAAACGCGAACAGTCCATTCAGGATGTGCCTATCTCAATAACGGCTATAAGCGGGGAAACCCTGCAGGCTAATATCGTACAGGATGTATATGACCTTCGTGCGACAGTGCCAGCGCTTGAAGTCAGGGGCGTGGATCCACCCAGCCAGGGCGCCGCGTTTGCCATCCGGGGTCTGGGCTCTTCGGTTTTCAACATGGGATTTGAACCGACTGTCGGTACGTTTATCGACGGCGTTTATATCAGCCGCTCCGGCCTGGTGGCGAGCAGTGACCTGCTTGACCTGGACAGGGTAGAGGTTTTGAAAGGTCCACAAGGCACTTTATTCGGCAAGAACACCACCGGTGGCGTTGTCCATTTCATAACGAATAAACCCTCGTTTGATGAAGTGGAAGGCTCTGCTGAAGTAACCTACCAGGAATATGACCAGGTCAGGGTGAGAGGCGTGATAAACGTGCCTGTCCAGGACAACTTTGCGGCCCGTATCGCCGCGTCCTGGCATAACGGAGACGGCTATCTTGATAACGCCAACGGCGAGGATCTCAATGACCGGGACCGTTTCACCATCCGCGGCCAGTTGATGTGGGAGCCGAGCGCGGATTTGAACATCCGGGTTATTGCCGACTACAGTGAAGTGGATGAAAATTGCTGCTGGCCGGTGAGGAATACCAACAATCCGCTTAACCCGTTAGTGAATGCGCCTTTGGCTGCCGCGATTGGTTCCAATGTTATAGACCCTCCTGATGTGGATAACCTCCGTGTAGCTGCGAACGGCGACCTGATCTTTGATGCCGAAGACTTTGGCATATCCGGCGAGATTAACTGGCAACTGGGTGATATTACGGTGACTTCCATCACTGCGTACAGGGATTACCAGGACCTGAATACCAAGGACAACGACTTTACCGGTGTGGACATGTTAACCAATACGGACACCTTGCCCGAGGTAAGTATTGTCTCGGAAGAATTTCGTATTGCCGGGGCGAGTGAGGACATCGGTATCGGCCAGTCGCTGGACTGGGTAGTTGGATTCTATTATGCCAGCGAGAAGGTCCGGCGTACCCGGGAATTTGTCTGGGGTTCGCAAATCACTTCGTTTCCGTTTTTTGCCCCGGGCTTGTTCGGCAATATTCCAGGCCGGGCTTTCTACGATGAATTCAGCCAGGAAGTGGATACGATAGCCGGTTTTGGGCATATCACCATTGACCTCAATGACAAGCTGTCACTGACGGGTGGCGTCCGGTACACCAATGATGACAAGAAGGCCAGCCACAGGGGCCAGACCGGTAACGCCATGGCGCCTTTCAATAACCTGCCGCTGCCGATAGTGCATGATTTCGACGCCAAACGGGAAGACAGCGAAGCCACGGGCACAGCCAGTATCCAGTACCAGGTGACGGACAATGTCATGGGGTTTTTCACCTACAGCCGCGGCTATAAGTCAGGCGGCATCAGCCTGAACCGGGATGCGGCAGGTAATGCGCTGGGATTTGGTGACCCGGTATTAGGGTGTCCTCCGGGAGGCGCACCGGTACCGGCATCACCATTCTGTGCTTTCCCGCCGGGCGATCCTACATTTGACCCGGAATTTGCCGATCATTACGAAATCGGCTTCAAAAGCACGCTGTTCAACAACCGCATGCGCTTAAACGCTTCTCTCTGGAAAACGGAGTTTCAAGGACTGCAACTCCAGACGCTGAGGCCGGACGGTTCATTCCAGGTCATCAATGTATCAGGAGCAACCTCGCAGGGCATTGAGGCAGATGTAAATATTGCCGCCACCGATTACCTGGATGTGTTTTTCGCAGTTCAATTCCTGGATGCGGATTTTGACGATAACGCGCCGGCATTATCACCAGGACTGCCGCCAATGGGCGGCGAGGATCTCCCCTTCGCATCCGACATTACCGGTAACCTGGGCGCTAACCTCAGCCTGCCAGTAGGTGACAGTGGCTGGAACTTTTTCCTCAACGGCAACCTGTTTTTCCGGAGCGAGTATTTTACCTTTACGGAACCGGATCCCACCCGTACCCAGAAATCACATGAGCTGCTGAGTCTTCGAGGTGGCGTGAGTTCGCCCGGTGGACAATGGGAACTCGCGGTGTGGTGCCGTAACTGCACGGATGAACGGTATAAATACAGCGATTTTGCCATTCCGTTTGACGGGGCAATCATCTCTCCTCCAGGCTCGCCGCTCGGAACGCTCTGGTCGCACTATGGTTCACCCAGGTTTGTCGGGGTGACCGGTACTTTCCGTTTCTGAAGACAATCTGTTCCGACAAAGCGATGTTCATAAGACAAGCCCCGCAGGCGTCCCGTCTGTGGGGCTTTTTCGCGTATGCCATGAGTATATGCCTGTTGCCGGTATCACAGTTCAGCGGATTGGCGCAGGCGGGGGACATGGCTGCCTGGGAACATACCACTGCCCGCACCCGGGAGCGACTGCATGCCATGGATGCGGTAATCAACCTGCGCGGCGATCGTGAACAAGCCTATGAAGAGTACATGGCCACTTTCTCACCGGGCGTACGCGTACATGGCCTGCAACCGGGTGAAGTTACAGACTACGCCGGGGTCAGGGGTTTCTACCGCGGCCTGTTCGACGCATTCGAAGGCAGTGTACTGATAAGTGATGAATTGGTCGTAGCCGGCCCAATGGCAGCCCAGCGCTATCATGCACTCGGATACATGACCGGCACATTCGACGGTATCGAGATGGATCGCAAGCTGGTCGGGATTCGCGGCCAGACCTTCTTCAGATTCGATACGAACGGGCTCATTGAGGAACGCTGGTCAAATCATGACCATGCTTACCGGCTTGCGCAGATTAAGGGCAAAAGCGCCAGGGAAGAAGGCCTGAGACTCGCCGCTCAACTCAACGGCCCCGGCTTGAGCGAACAGGCGGTCTACGATCTGCTCGACGCCATGGCAGCGGCCTTTAACCTGCTCCATGACCCGGTCAAGCGTGAAAAGGGCTTCCTGGCGTTCTTCGACAAGGACGTCATCGTGCACGGTATCGGCGCCGGCCAACTCGGACTGAATGAGTTCGCAGATTACTGCCGAACGCGCTGGAGGGCAATTCCGGATCTTTACATGATCCCTGAGGCTAAACTTTCGGCCTGGTCCATGGGAGCAATTCGTTGGCGGGCAACAGGCTCGTTACGGGAACGCTACGCAGGTATCGAACCCACCTACGCACCGATCGCCCTGTCCGGTGAGGAGATAATTCGTTTTGATCAAACAGGTAAGGCAACCGAAATCTGGATCAACAGTGAGATTATTGTAAACCCATAGTTATATTACAATATTAATTGAGATTGCATCTTT
The DNA here is from genome assembly GCA_965207165.1 of Gammaproteobacteria bacterium. Classification (GTDB taxonomy): domain Bacteria; phylum Pseudomonadota; class Gammaproteobacteria; order Eutrophobiales; family Eutrophobiaceae; genus JAAXHV01. The sequence goes on from OZ242265.1 coordinate 2,129,025, forward strand.
TCTGAACTATAATAGCATCATGAAAACTACTGTCGATATTCCTGATAACGAGCTCGTTGACTGTATGCGGTTTACCAATGCAAAAACCAAACGTGAAGCTGTGGTGACAGCCATTACTGATTTCAACCGGCGCAAACGTATGGCGAGTCTCATAAAACACGCCGGTACCTGCGAGGCGTTGATAACTGCGGAAATGTTGCAGGAACAGCGCCGGCAGGGCTGAGTCCCGTGATTCTGGTCGATAGCTCGTCCTGGATTCATTTGCTGCGCCCCCGGGGCGACCCGGATGTTCGGCGCAGGGTCGAGAATGCATTGCAATCAGGAAAAGCTTGCTGGTGTCCGCTTATTCAACTGGAACTATGGAATGGCGCAGGCGGCCATCAGGAGAAAAAGGTCCTCCGGGAATTCGCCGCGGTACTCCCTGAACTTCCTGTTACTGACGGGGTATGGCAGTTGGCATACGACCTTGCCCGCCAGGCCCGGAAACGGGGTATTACGATACCTGCCGGCGACCTGGTCATCGCGGCTTGCGCACAATATCACCAAGCAGGCCTGGAAACCGCGGACAGCGATTTCGCAAGACTGGATACTCTTAAAGACTCTCCGTCATCGAGTAGTTAATGTATTTCCGGAGTCAGGTTTTTCCTGGCCAGCCAGCGTCGTATCACGCCGTGGCGGTGCTTGTTGATGGGATAGTTGTAGAGGATGAGGGCGCCGGCAAGGCCTATGATGCCGGGCAGGAACAGCCCGACAAAAGCAAGGCCCTTTAGCGCCTGCGCGTCGTTCCCGCCCGCGGGCTGAAACCCCATGACTCCCAGCAGCGGCAAGGCGATCCCCACACCGCCGGCAAACGCGACCTTGACGATAAAATTGTATACGGCCATGTATATGGCCGCATCATCGCTGCCGCCTTTCATCATGCCGTACTCGATCGTGTCCGCCACCAGCGCCGGCGGCATGACCCAGATGACCGATATGATCGGCCCGTGCACCAGGGCGACCAGTAGCAACTGCGAAAAATCGCCGGGGGCCACCAGCAGGTACAGGGGTTGAACCGCCAGGTAGCCGAACCCGCCCCAGACCAGGGCCCGGTGCCGGCCGAAGCGGTTGCCGAACCTGACCCACAGCGGCAGGCAGAGAATGCCGATGACGTACTGGATTAATACGAACTTCAGGAATGCCGAACGCGGCATCTCCAGGATATGCTCGAACGTGAATATCAGCGAAGCATTCATCACGCTGCCGCCGAGCCAGAGGAAAAATATGCCTATGATCAGGCGCAGATACGGTTTGTTCCCTGACAGAAGCTTCAACGTGGACAGCAAACCGTGCCTGCCGGTCTCGACGAACGGGGCTTTCGGCGTAACTGCGGTCGCCGTGAACACAGCAAGCGGGATCAAAACCATTAAGAACGCGACATAGACCCACAATATGTCCCGCAACGCCGGATTCTCTTCTCTCAGGAACAGGACCGGGAGCAGCGTTGCCAGGATTACTCCTATCATTGTCCCGGTTTCGCGGTATCCGTTGATCCGGGTCCGCGCCGCATAATCACGGGACAGCTCCGCGCCCCAGGACAGATACGGGATCTGCACGGTGGTCCAGGCGATATAGAACACCAGCGCCACGACGAACAGGTAAGCTTTATCGACGCTGACAGGGGGGCTGAGAAACAGGTACAGGGTGACCATCAGCAGGGGCACCCCGATAACGATCCAGGGCTTGCGGCGGCCCCACCGGCCACGTGTCTGGTCTGAGAAAAAACCGATAAGCGGGTCCGTAATCGCATCCCAGGCGCGGGCAATGAAGAAGATGCCCCCTACCGCGGCCAGTTCCAGGCCAAGTTCCGCAGCGTAAAACGGCGGCACGTAAATGATTAACGGCATACCCAGCATGGCCAGCGGAACAGCAGGCAACATGTAGGCCAACAGGGAAGTTCTGTCAGTGGCATCTCTCATATCACAAGTCCTTGAATTTGTATTATCTGTAACCTCATTTCGCTAATGCCGACTTCACCAGCGCCGCCCCTTTCTCACCGATCATGACCACCGTGGCATTGGTGTTGCCGGTTACCAGGGTCGGCATGATGGACGCATCGATGACCCATAGTCCGTCGACACCCCTGACCTTTAATTCCGGATCCACGACGGCGCCCGGATCATTTCCCATCCGGCAGGTCCCCACCGGGTGGTACATGGGAAACGCCGTATCCATAACGTACCGGCGGAGTTCGTCGCCGGTAAATACCTCGTCTGCCGGCTCAAGCCAGCGCGCCAGGGAACCGGCAAAGGCAGGCTGCTCTGTGATTTTCCTGGCAACCCGGCAGGCGTCGACAAGTTGTTCGATATCAGCTTCGGAAGCGAGCATGGGATAATGAATGCGGGGCCGGTCCAGCGGGTCCGGGGAGCGCAGCACAACCTCACCCCTGCTCTGTGTCTGCATCAGTCCGACTGCGCCGCCGGCAATCTTCTGCCTGCTCAGGGCGGCGCTGTTTTCACCGATATCGATATGAAACGGCGACATGGTGACCTGTATGTTGGGTGTCCTGTGCTCTTCACGGGTGCGTACAAACGCGTGCGCGTGGGCGATCGGCGTCGTCAGCAGCCCCTTCCCGTTGACCAGGAACCGGAACAATTGCACCAGGTTATGCAACGGCCCGGCGCGGCTTCCCAGGGTGTCCCCGTCAACCTCGAACGAATAATGGACGCCGGGGTGCTCCTGCAGGTTGTTACCGACGCCGGGCGCATGCGCGATGCAGGCGATACCTGACCGCTTGAGCGCCGGTCCAGCGCCGATGCCGGATAGTTGCAGGAGTGTGGGCGAGGCAATGGCGCCCGCGCACATTATCACGGCGGCCCGCGCCGTCGCCCTCTCGGGCCGGCCGCTGCCATCTCTTGTAAATTCGATGCCCCTGGCCTTTCTGCCGTCGAACAGGACCCGGGTAACCCGGGTCTTGAGTTGTACCCGCAGGCTGGCCCGCTTGCGCAACGGATGGAGGTACGCCGTGGCGGCAGACTCGCGCCAGCCCTTGCGCTGGGCCACCTGGACATAGTCAACACCCTCGTGGTTCGCCCCGTTCAGGTCGTCACTCCTGGGGATACCTGCCTGCTGTGCCGCCTTGACCCAGGCATGGGTCAAGGGGCTGTGAACGTTCAAATCCTCCACGGAGTGGGGCCCCTGGCCGCCGCGCCATTCATCCTGGCCGCGCCGGTTGGATTCCATGCGCCTGAAATACGGCAGCACCGATGCGTAGTCCCAGCCTGCGCACCCCAGGTCCGACCAGCGATCATAATCATCCCTGTGGCCGCGGATAAACATCATGCCGTTAATGGCGCTGCCCCCGCCCAGGCGCAGGCCGCTCCACCAGGTGTCCACCTTGCCGGCGCGGGTCGGGTCCGGCTCGACCTCGTACATCCAGTTAAACCGGGAGTTGTAGACCGCGGCGCCGCTGGCCGCGGGGACACGGCTGAAAGGGTGCCTGTCGCTGCCGCCCGCCTCTACCAGCAGAACGGACAAAGAAGGGTCTTCCGACAAGCGCCCCGCCACGACACACCCGGCCGTCCCTCCACCGACCACAATTACGTCATACTCGTTAATCACACCACCCATTTAATGATATCCGGGGTCAGAGCAATTGCTCTGACCCCAAACCCTCCACATCGTTGGGGACAGAATTAATTCTGTCCCCGGAAATTACACTGCAATAATTACGGTGTATTGTTATTACCCATATCCAGGATTATCTTCCATGTGCCGTCGGCCTGGCGTTCCCATAACAGGATGTACTTGCCTTGCCGCGGGGCTGCCTGGTTTTCGGCGCCTCCGCCCCTGGGTACAAAGCCGGCGACAAAGTTGCCGCGGGTCAGGGCCCAATCGCCCTCTGTTATGATGGAATCGACGGTTACGTCCAGTTGCTCGATATCGAACGTGCCGTGGACGGTCTCCGCAAACCGGCGCAGCGCCTGCTTGCCTTCCAGCGCCGGCAACGTGTTGTGCATGCCGACCGCGTCATCGGCGAAGACCTCCAGCCAGCCCTCGGTATCGCCTGTTTTGTAAGGCTCGATGTATTGCTTGAGAACCAGTTGTTCGAAATCCGGCTGGGATGCAACCTGCGGATCCTGCCTGGAACAACCGGACGCGAACAATACCAACGTAACCAGGGGTATATAGAGATAGTTATTCATGAGCCTGCTCCAAAGTCAGTGTCCGTGTTTTGCAAGATAGTCCTGCTTGATGAGTTGTTTCTTTACCTTGCCGGAGTCTTCACGGGGCAGGCGGTCAACGAAATCATAAGCCCTGGGCACCTTGAAGTCTGCAAGCCTGGTCATGAGACGGGCTGCGATGTCGTCTCCATCCGCAACTCCCTTCTTCTCGATCACCGCCACGAGCTTTTCGCCGAATTCCGCATCGGGTATCCCGAACACGGCACAATCGGTGACATCCTCCATGGCAACCAGTTCCGCCTCGATCTCCGCCGGGTAGATATTCACACCCCCGGATATCACCATGTCCGACTGGCGTGATGACACATACAGGAACCCCTCCTCATCCTGGTAACCGATGTCCCCCGTTACCAGGAAACCGTTTTGCTGCAAGGCCGCGCTCCCCTCCTCATTATTGAGATAGGAAATGCAATGGGTGCCCTCGTGTTTCACGCAGATCACGCCTTCATCGAGAGCGCTGCGCGTGTTTCCGTCCCCGTCGCGAATTTCTATATCGACACCGGGTGCAGATCGCCCCACCGTGCCCTCGTGTTGCAGCCATTCGTCCGGACTGCAACAGGTGATAATACCTGTTTCCGTCATGGCGTAATATTCATAAATCACCTTTCCCCACCAGTCGATCATGTTTCTTTTGACATCCGCCGGACAGGGCGCTGCCCCGTGGGTGACGTGGACCAGGGAATCAAGCCGGTACCTGTTCCTGGCACTGTCCGGCAAATCCAGTAACCGGACAAACATGGTAGGCACCAGGTGCAGGTGGGTTATTTCATAGCGCTCGATCAGGGCCAGCAGGCCTTCCGCATTGAAACGCGCGGCCAGGACCAGCGTACCACCGGATTGCACGACCATGTTGGCGTAGCCGTTGGGCGCGGAATGGTACAGGGGTCCGGTCATTACCGAACGGATCGGGGTCTGGTCGAAACCCCAGGCATGCCTTGTCCTGGCGCTGATCCCGGCCGCTATCCCAGGGGTGACATTGTTGCGCAACACGGCCTTCGGCCTGCCGCTGCTGCCGGAAGTATAGAACAGGGGCGGTCTTAAACGCTTATCCAGGGCGGCTGACGGCCTGCTCTCCTCCATCCAGTCATCCCAGTCCAGGAAACGGGGATCGCGCACATGCTCCCCAGGTTCAACTCCGTAACCCTGCAGGATTTCGGCAGGCGGGTTTACCACGATCACCGGGCTGCCTTTTACAACCTCCACCAACTCTTCAGTCAGCAAATCGGCATGGACAATTACGGCCCTGGCCCGGCAATCGGCCAATATGAAATCAACCTCCGCCGGCTTCAGGTGCCAGTTGACCGGTACTACGTCGAAACCGAGGTAGTGGGATGCCTCATGGATTATGAAGTAGGGAATATCGTTGCGTAATATGACCGCAACGGCATCATTCTCCCGGATACCGAGGGACTGCAAGCCGACAGCCACGCGTCGTGCCGCACTGTCAATGTCCGTGGCAGAGCAGGTATGCTTGCCGAATACGAGGGAGCCTGAGGACATTCTCATGAAATTCCGGGGTCAGAGCTTTTGCTCTGACCCCACAAATCCGCCAGGAGCGGATTTGGACGTCCGAAGGACGCCCGTAGGGTGTGTGCCAAGGAAGGCGCACAGCAACTATTACCAAACATCACGCGAGCAAACCCCGGTCCAGTCCGTCCCGGCCGCGCCGGATCAGATCGGCGAAGCCGCTGATATCTATGTTTGAACCACAGACAATGAGTGCGACCCGTTTGCCCCTGAGGCGGTCTGCAAGGGGTCCGAAGGCAGCGGCCGTGGTCGCGGCGCCGGCAGGTTCGACCGCCAGTTTCATGTGTTCAAACAGGATGGCGGCCGCGGCCGCAAGCTCGTCGTCCGATACCAGGACCAGGTCATCCAGCGAACGCTCGCACATCGCATAGCAGTAGTCGGCGGTGAACGGCGGGGCCAGGCTGTCGGCTATGGTCGACAGTTCGGTCAGGCTCTGCGGCGAACCTGCCTCCAGGCTCTTCTTCATCACCGCGGCCCCTTCGGGTTCAACTCCGTAAACCTTGCAGTCCGGCTTCAGCAACCCGGTGACCACCCCGACGCCGGAACACAACCCGCCGCCGCCGATGGGCACGACCACCGCATCCAGGTCTGCTATCGCTGCGTGCAACTCCAGGCCACAGGCGCCGGTGGCTTCCGTTACCCGCCTGCCTTCGAACGGGTGTATAAAGGTGCGCCCTTCCTTTTCCACTATTTCCTCAACCATCCTGAAGCCGACAGGTCCGTTTTCCGCTATCAGGATGTCTGCACCCAGGGCGCGTGCGATCTCAACCCGGGCCGGGTTGGCACTGGCCTGCATCACCACTTTTGCACTGGTATCGACGCAGCGCGCCGCGTAGGCGGCGGCAATGGCGTGGTTGCCGGCACTCATCGCGGTAATACCCCGGGCAAGCTGGCCGGACGACATGGCCAGTGCATTATTGACCGCGCCGCGCACCTTGAATGTACCGGTCCGCTGGAACAACTCCAGCTTCAAATACAACTCCGTGTCCGGTCCGAGCCGGGAAGCGACCGTATCCCCATCCCAATGGAAGGCCGGTGTCACCCGGGTATGTGGTTTGAGCCTTTCGGCGGTTAAACGGAATTCTTCCAGGGTAGGCGGATTGTGCTCATTCATTCGACAATACCATTACTTATCAATCAGGCCTGCAAGCGCCTGGCGTATAACCTGTTCCGAACGCAACCATACCGACGCCCGCCATTCCGGGTCATCGGGAAAATGGCTCTCCAGCATCCTTGACTTGATGTCCTTTCCCAGTTCGCTGTGCACATCACCATGATACGTCAACCAGTGGTCATCAACCAGCGTACGCAGGTTGACGTCCGGGGCGTCGCTGGTGCCGAACTCCAGGACGATGGAAACAATTTCCCTGTCATTGCCGGGTTTGCCGTTTGCCAGTAGCGCCAACAGGCCGTCGCTGGGATGGCCGGTCGCCGGGTGTTGTTGCCGTTCAGGGTCGCGCGCCCGTTCACGCGGCGCTACCAGCCACCTTCCGAATATTTCCCTGGCCGAACGTAACCGTTCACCCGTGTGCATACACACGGCCATACCGTAACCGTAGGGACCCAGGCCCGAGTGGTAATCGATATGGCATACCTTGCAGGCATTTCCTGCATACTTGAGCAACAGGCGGCAAAACAACTCGTTCGACCACGTCGCCGCGTTGCCGCCGTAGCCGAAACCTTCCGGGTACGCATACTGTCCTCTCATCAACGCATCGACGAACTCCTGGTTTTCCTCACCCGACATGTATCCCGTCAACGTATTGCAGAACCGGGAATACGTCTGTTCCGAAAACAGGTGGTGGATACGCTCATAATCAGGGTTTACGGGCAACGGTTTGCTGAAATCGACGAAGTTCCGGGCAAGGTCCACATTATCTTCCGTATTGCGGCGCAGGTGATGTGCGCCCCATGGGTTGAGCGCATGGATAAAAAGTACGCCTGAATCCCCCGGCATATCCGCAAACCTGTCCTCCAGGAGCAGCCCCGTCTGGCAGCCTGAACCGCACATAAGCTCGGGGCCATGGAGGCCGGAACTCAGTATCAGCAGCTTGTCTGCGCCCTGCTCCCCGATATAAGTGACGTCACAGGCCAGTTCGACGTCTGCCGATGCCGATAGCGGATGAAGACAGGTCTCTGTCGTCCGGCCTTTTTCCCTGCACGCTGCAAGAAACCGGGCTCGCGCACCCCGGTAGTCATGCGTGAACCAGTTGTTAACCCGCATATCTCACCAATTGATGCGATGATCGCGCCGGATTTTTTGCGTTAGCGGGTACTCGCGACCGAAAGCAGAGTTATTCATCTGGTTGAGGGAGCATGTGCCCGCTAACGCAAAAAAGACAAGCGAGGGCGCATCAATTGGTGGGATATGCGGGTTTATATCCATTTACAACGCGATCGGGGTATGTCCGGTCCTTACCTGTCTGGGGGTTACTCCAAAGTGCTTTCTGAATGCCGTGGTAAAATTGCTCGAATACTCGTACCCCACATTCATGGCGATTTGAGTGATCGTCAGTTCCGTATTGGCGAGTAACTCACAGGCTTTTTCCATGCGGGCGCGGTGCTGGTAATTATGTACGGTCGTGCCTGCGGCCTGCCTGAACACCCGCATCAACTGGGTCTCGTTCCATGACAGGGATTTGGCCAGGTCGTTGATGGTATGCGTTGTGGACAGGTCATTTTCGAGAATCTCACATATCTCCGCAACACGCCTGATGTCTTTTTGCCTGAGCGGGATTTTGTCCGAGCCAGGGCTCGACCACATCTTTGATAACTGGTCCAGCGTGTAACAAAGCAATTCCAGGGTCTTCGCTTCAATCTGCAACTGTTGCAGGCGACCTGTATAATTCGTTTCAAACAGGGACCTGACGGCAGAAATCATCTCGGGACGCATCCGTACCGCACAGTAATACATGTCCTTCTGCTCACCGTACAGGAACTGTCCCAGGGGCGTGGACTTCAACAGCGACGTGCCGGAAATGATTTCTTCCAGGAAATGAGGGTCGCACAGCAGTGTCACCGACTGCTCATGCTCGTGTGCAGGAAAACACTCGATCTTTTTCATGCCCGAAGGCTGGATCAGAACGCCGAAAGTCATGGGATCCACCGGCTCCAGTTCTCCCCCCTCGGCGCCTATCTCGCTGCTGCCGCTGTAACGGAAATGGAACTTGACCACGGCATCGCTTTCGCTCAAATCACTGTGGGCATAATCGTGTTCAACGTCGCCTATCAGCACAGCCAGTCCTTTCCTGACCATGCAGATGTCTTTTATGCCGTGAGTCTCCGGTACGGGCGTCGCCAGCCGCAAGCCGAAATGACGGTCATAGGGCTGTTGATCAAGCGGCGCATACTTGGGTGGTATATCCGGGAGCAAGTCTGGAGCATCGCTTCCAGGTTTAACGGGAACTACCGTTTCCGCCTTGTTTTCAGACATGGTTGAACCTCGACAATTCTGTTTTGTACAGTCACGGAAGGCAATCCCGGCCAACGTATAATTTTTTCACACTGAAACCGGACTTTATTACATAATGACGCTTATTGACACACCTGAAAGCAAAAGTCCGGCCATGATTACTGATCTGCGAAGACGAGATGTACTACGCCAACTCGGCGCCCTGGGGGTGACGGGCACTATCGGCCAGTTGTATTCGGGTTCCCTGTTTGCCGGACCGGGGCAGGCTGCACCAGGGTTGGACCGGCTGGTAACCGGCGAAGTCGTCAACCGTGACGATGACCAGTACGAAGCCTGGCGCAACAGCATGGTCTGGCACCTGAGAAAGCCCGCGCGTTACCCGGATGCGATCATGCGGGCGCAGTCCGAACAGGACGTCATCAGCGCGGTGCAGTACGCTACGGACAACGGACTTAAGGTGTCAACCAGGAGCAGCGGGCATAATTCCACCGGCGCCGCCTTACGCGATGGCGGCCTGTTGATCGACCTGGCCTTGCTGCGGGACGTCGAGATCGATGCCGGCCGTATGTCCGCGCGAGTGCAACCTGCGTTGTGGTCCGAGCAGCTTGTCCGGGAAGCCGGGAAACACGGCCTCGCCTTCCCTGCCGCACACTGCCCCACGGTAGCACTTGGGGGGTACCTGCTGGGCGGCGGTGCAGGCTGGAACCATGCCCACTGGGGAAGCGTCGCCTGCCATTCGATAAAGAGCGCCGATGTCATCCTGGCCGGCGGCAGGAAGGTCACCGCCAGCGCCGATTCCTATCCTGACCTGTACTGGGCCGTGCGCGGCGTCGGTCCCGGTTTTTTCGGTATCGTCACCGGGTTCGAATTGCAGCTTTATCCCCTGCCGGGCGCCATATACACCAGCATGTATATCGCCCCCCTGGATGAACTGCAGACCGTGGTGGATTCCCTGGATGAGCTTAACCGGGTCAAGGATGAGCGTGCGGAGATACTGGTCCTGTTGATGCACAATCCACAGGCGCCCGGCGACACACCGCATAACGAGGCCAAGGTATGCATGGTAGGCGTGCAGGCCTTCGCCGACACGGAAACGGAAGCAAAAACGATGCTGGCCCCGTTTGCAAACAGCGCACTTGCCTCGGCCAGCGTGTTCAAGGTGGAGGAGCAGCCGTCTTCATTTACAAAATTGTACAACCCGGAAAACGTCGATTCCGGCATCGGCCGCTACGCGGTCGACAACGTCTGGACCGACGATCCGGGACAAGCCTTGTTGTCTGTGGCGGAACATTTCAAGCAAACACCGTCCGCACGCACACACGTATTGTGTTCCTACGGGATTAAACCATTACTGCGTGATGACGCCTGCTTTTCGCGTATCGCCAACCACTATATTGCCAGCTACCTGCTCTGGAATGACGCGGACAACGACGAGGCCAATCACACCTGGCTGAAACAGACCAATGACCTGCTGCAACCGTACAGCAAGGGGACTTACATCAACGAGATAGAAGCGACACTGTTCCCGGAGAGAGTCAGGTCCTGTTTTTCCGGGGAGAGCTGGGCGCGCCTGGCCGAACTGCGCAGTAAATACGACCCCGACGATACTTTTCACAGCTGGCTCGGGTATGCATAAAACAGTCAAGTTGCTTATGAGAACAGGAAATGTACATCCATGAGGTCTGCTTCGTTGAAGTCATTCAGCGTGATCGTTCCACCGCCCTGAGGCGATAAATCGATAACCAGGTTATCGCCCTGCTGTTGTATAGCCAAATCGTCTACTGACTGAATGTCCTCAAATGCCTGTAGAACAATCCTGTCCTCGCCGTTGCCGAAATCCAGGATAATGTCATTACCTCCTCCAGGGAAAAAATAAAACGTATCATCACCCGCGCCGCCTTCCATCCGGTCATTACCAGTGTCGTATCTGACCGTCTTTACGTAAATATCAGCTTCGTTTATTTTTTCTTCATCCCGGATCTCCCGTTCCGCCTCCAAGGTATCATTGCCTGGCCCACCCTTCAGCAGGTCATCTCCGTCACCGCCATATAGCAGATCATTCCCCTTGCCACCGTATACCTCGTCATTGCCTGCTCCCCCTAACAGCCAGTCATCACCACCGTCAGGACCACCATAGATCCTGTCGTTACCGGCAAGGCCCCAGATAACGTTAAATCGAAAGTCACCGGCCAGCACATCATCATGGTTAGAACCGATCAAAATTTCTATGTCGGGGACTGCCACCTCTCTTGAAGTTCCGTCGTCATCAGTAAAAGTATAAGAATTCTCAATGACGAACGTATCGCCTTCTGCATCACCCCCGCGACCGCCTGTTTCAAGGATAGTATGCAGTCTCACTACCACCCCGGCGTCGGAGAACTCATATGAGGCATAGTCAAAACCCACACCGCCGCTAAGCAAATCCGCACCCGGTCCACCTGTCAACACATCAGATCCGTTTCCACCATATAACCGGTCATCTCCTTCCCGGCCGTCCAATTTATCATTGCTTTCGTAGCCGTCCAATCGGTTGTTGCCGCGCGCTCCCACCAGAGTGTCATTCCCGCCCGACCCGAACAGGTTTTCAATGTCAGGAACTTCCGCTGTCCGTGTGTTACCTTCGCTATCGACATCAACAATTGTCTGCATGCCTGCAAACATATCGCCTTCGGCTTGGCCACCCCTCAGTACACCGTCATGCAGACGTACTTCTATCCCCGGTCGGATGAAAGACACCCCCACGGGTTGGCCTGTTTCATTAATAACACCCACTTCAATTTCCCCATGTGAGTATGACTTATATGAGAGAGTATCCACACCAGGGCCGCCACGAAATTGGTCCGCGCCCATTCCACCCTCAAGCCAGTCATCACCCTCGCGGCCGTCCAACACATCATCATCTCCCAGACCGTACAGCTCGTCGTTACCGGGACCACCTGTTATCATGTCGGCGCCTGGCCCACCCTCAAACACGTCACCCTGGCCAACATCGGACTCAACGTCAATGTCATCAATTACTTCACCATCCTCTCCGGTCATGTCATTGACCTCTTCCATCGGATCACTTCCACCCGGGTTTGATACGGTTAGACGGTAATCACCCCAGTTTTCCTGGTTAGGGTTGGCGGTATAGCTGGTGGCGCTGATGTAATAGGTGCCGCCGCTCTCCGGGGTGAAATCCAGCATTGAAAAACGGTTGCCCGCAGCCAGGTCCACGTCGTCGTTCATGGCGACCTGTACGCCTGCCGAATTGTAGATTCTCAGAATGGTATCGGCAGCACCGTCTGTGCCGTCTCCGGTCAGGTTAATCTCATAGGTCAACCCTGACTGCAGTTCGACCCGGACCCAGTCTTCATCGAAGCGTTCGCCCAGGCGTCCGGTATACATATCGCCCGGTGACATGCTGTAAGTGGTATCAGCATTCGCTTCGGCATCTCCCGTTGTTTCAGTTACGGTTGCCATCAGTTGTTTTCTCGAGGATAGAAGCAGGGACATATTAGCATGATGATGAGGCCGACTTGCGTTTCCTCCCCGGTACCTGAATATTACGTATTACCACACAGCCCTGGATATCATCTACAGATATTATCCGTTGGAGCAATTTCCGCAAAAGACACTTTACGCGCTGGAAGAAATGGTGGAGGATTCATAGATTGCAATAACAGGAGATCACTCAGCATATGCATACCGATAAAGAATATTCCGATGTATTTTCCGTCGAAGTCATTGAACTGCACCGTTTCTTCGAGGACTGGTTCGGCGGCTACTGCGATGACAGCGAGGAGGTTTTTGCAGAGCGCCTGCTGAGCCGGATGCACGAGGATTTCAACATTGTCCTGCCGGGCGGGATGATGATTTACGGCGCCCATTTCTGGCCGGAGTTCAGGAAACTGTACGGCAGCAACCCGGATTTCCACATCAGCATCCGCGCCGTCCGGCAGACGCCGTTGCCCGCTGATTCAACGTACCTCGTCACCTACGAGGAATGGCAGCGGAACGCCCTGCAATCCAAACCACAGGACAACGGGCGGCTGTCCTCAGCCGTTTTTGTCGACGATGAGGGTGCGCCCAACGGCATAAAGTGGTTCCATGTACATGAGACATGGCTTCCGGACGCCGTCATCACGGCTGAGGCGTACGACTGGGAACACAGTTAAAAAATAGGGGGCAGATTTAAAATCTGTCCCCTATTCTCCTTTTCTTCTCAGCCGAGCAACGTATCGGTCAACCTGTCTTTAAACGCCTGGATGTCTCGCCACTTCGTGGCGCAGTGGACGTTGCGGCCGTTCCGGCTGTCCACCACGGTGTAGCCGTCATCGGTGACGCGCAGGGGCAGGTCTTCCATCACCAGGAATTCCTGTGACCCGGCAGCATGGACGGCTACGGTATCGAACAGGGTCGTGCTGATCCGGCCCGGGTCCGTTCCCGGTTTTATGAAAGGCGCCAGGGGCAACCAGAGCCGGTAGTTCTCGACCAGGGCCTTGAGCCAGGGGTCTTCGCTGCGATAGATCCTCTGGTAATTCGCACCGGACACCGTAACGATGCCGCAGGTATCCAGCGGCGTAATGGTGCAATCCCAGGGGGCGGCAAATACCTGTTGCAACGCCGCGGGGTTTGACTTGACATTCCACTCTGCTGCCGGTGTAGGCGCCCCGTCGTAACCCCTGTAGATGGAACCGTGCATGCCCACGAAACGCGCATTGTGCGCAATGGACGGATCCCGCCTGAGAGCCTCGGCGATATTCGGAACGGGACCGATACAGAGCAATGTGACCGGATCCGGGGATTGCCCTATTGTATCGATCAGGGCCTGGACGCCATCACGGTACACCTTGCCCGGATAGTCTTCCAGCCGGTAGTCCCCTATCCATTCACTTTGCAGACCCGCCTCATCATCCGGTTCAAGCCCCACTCCGACAGGTATATGAGTGTTGCCGGTGAGTTCCAGCAGCTTTGCGAACAAACGGCAACGGTAGATGGCATTGCCGAAATCGCTTACCACGAGCTTCACGTCGAACTGCGGCGAGCGCAACAGCATCAGCAACGCCCAGGTATCGTCTATATCGTCACCGATGTCGGAATCGAGTATGACAGGTATCCTGCGCCCCTGTGTACCGCTAAACGGCTGATTTTCGGAACCAGCCATACGCGGGAACAGTGTCCCGCCTGCCAAAAGCGCCAGTGATTTTTTAACGAATGAGCGTCTGGTTACAGTCATGCTGTCGAAAAAAAAAGGGACAGATTTAAAATCTGTCCCCTGTCATACTTATCGAAATTAGGCCGGATTCAGAAGCTGTACCTGGCCTCCCCGCCCCAGATTCTAGGCTGGTTGACGTAGCCGAGGTTGTTGGCGAAATCGATACCGCCGATGGGATTATGCTCATTGGTAAGATTTCGGGCAAACAGGCCGATCTCGAAGTTCTTGGCGTTGTCGCGATAGCCCAGTCTCAGACCGCCTTCAAACTGCGTCCCGAAGGTGAATTCAATACTCTCGTAGAGAAAATCACTGGTCTTGCCTTTCAGCTTCCAGTCTGTGAACAGGTAGAGTTCATTGCCGTTTGCCAGGGGATGGGTATAGTCCAGCTCCAGGTTTGCAGTCCACTTCGGCGCGTGCTGGAACGGATTGCCGTCGATAATTGCCCTGCCGTTTTCATCCAGCGGGTCCCGGCTGGTAGCCAAGGGGCCTATCGGCAATGTCAATTCGTTATCTTTTAGTTCCGTCTTGTTATAACCGAAGCCGCCGGACAGGATGAGATTTTCGGTCATGGCGATATCGACATCAAACTCGACACCGTAGCCGACACCCTCATCCGCATTCAGCAGGGTCGTCGCATTGGCGTCACCGCCTACCGCGACCAGTTGCATGTCATCGACCTCGTAATAAAAGGCCGCCACGTTCAGCCTGACCTTTTCGAACAGCGCCTTGTAGCCGACTTCGTAAGACATAATCGTCTCCGAGTCCGCGGTCGTCACTTCGGGGTCATCTTGAAGGCGATCCTGTATGGTGGGCGCCCGGAAACCGGTTGCCACCCGGGCATAGACCTGTGCATCCTCGCTGATGGCAAAAGCGAGCGACACGTCCCAACTGAGTTCATCATCCCCCAGGCTGATCGGAGCGAGCGGGGGGAGGTCGGCGGGCCGGAATCTGACATGTTCAGCATCTTTCTCGTCGTCCGTGTAGCGTACCCCTGCAGTGAGCGTTAACTGCTCAGTGACGTCGTAGGAGCCTTGTCCAAACACAGCCCAGGTCGTGTTCTCGACATTGGAAACAGACACCGGAGTGAATTCCGTAGCGCCAGCATTTTGGTCCGCAGAAACGCTCTTCAGATCATCCTCGAAGTAGAAAGCCCCGACCTGATAGTTAAAAGGACCGTCCAAGTTACTGGCGATGCGTATTTCCTCGGTAATCTGCTCTACCGTCTGGTCCCCGCCGGTATCGACGTTTACAACAAAAGGTGAGTTGAACGGGCTGAAAGGCGTGCTGGGCGGACCGAACGCACCATGCGGCCCCGGTGCAAAACCTCCACAGGTAAACAGACAGCCATACCCCCCATCAATATCGCCGCGTGCGAAGCGGTCGTATATGTCCTGGTAAGACGTGATCGAGGTAATCGTATGGTCGCCCACATCCCAGTCCATTTTCAGGGTCACACCGAAACTTTTTATTCTTGCCGGGTTATTGTTGCCGCCGTCGAACCAGACCGTATCGCGCTTGTAGTTGTCATTGAGCTTGTTGCTGCCCTTGTCAAAAACATTGGCGCGAAAGGCAGAGGCGGAATTACCGCCCTGATCCTGGTGCTGGTACAGGAGCAAGGCACTGAAATCATCACTGGGAGTCCATAACAACTGGACGCGTCCGGCAAAAATATCGAACCCGCCGAAGGCGTCGTTTTCCTCGGTATAGGCGTTATTGATCCAGTCTGACCGATGTTGTGTAATAAACGAGACGCGGCCCATCAAGGTGTTCTCAACCAGGGTGCCGCCGATAGCTCCTTCCACGTTTATCGTGCCCTTGTTGCCGCCGGAAGCCTTGATGTAGCCTTCCGTCTCCTCGGTGGGGCGGCGCGAGTCGAGCTTGACAATTCCCGCCGTGGTGTTGCGTCCGAACAGGGTACCCTGGGGGCCGCGAATAACCTCTATATCATCCAGGTCGAATATGGGAAATGATTTGAGAGAGGCCTTCTCCATCGGCACTTCGTCAAACACGATGGACACCGGTTGCGATGCGGCCGCGGTAAAATCGGCATTGCCCAGACCCCGCATGTAGAAGCGCGGCGACAGCCGGCCGTTGGAACTCTCAACGTGCAGTCCAGGGACCGTGCTGGCCAGCGCCAGGATATCCTCTCCGCCGGTGAACTTGGACTCTAGCCTCTGCCCCGCCAGCCTGGAGATTGAGATGGGAACATCCTGAATATTTTGCTCACGTTTTTGTGCGGTCACCACGATCTCTTCGAGTATCGCCTGCGCGCTTGCCGGTGTTCCGGCAATTGACAACAGTGTGAAGAGGGCCAGACAGGAAAATGGCTTGCAGGTTTTTAAATCGATCATTAATTGTCTCCCGGCAATATTCTTACCACGGCGTAATGTAATTTTGTATTACGCTACTTTTTTATCCGCGTTAATGGGGATTTAACGCGCAAATGAATAACACCGCGAGTATATATCATAATCTTGGTTGGTGTAACGCGAATTATTGAAAATTTTCTGGTTTCCGGCTTGTGCCGGAACGGCGGGTACGCCATCAATTCAGGACATCCATAAAATAATCATGGATATCCCGGACTGGCGCGGATTGATAATTTGAGGGTGTCCCAAATTTGGGTGTGGGAGAATTATTCCCGGACCGCAAGTCCTGTCAGAGCATCCCTGATCGTAGTCGGCTTGGGATTCGGGCCGACACTTCCGGGGAGATAACAGTCGACTGCCTGGCCGAAATAGGCGCGGGCGCGCCGTGAGGTGCGGGCCGGACGACAGCCTGCCGGGTTTGCGCTGGTTGAGACGAGCAATCCGGTTGCAGCGCATAAACGCCGCACTACAGGATGCGCGGATACGCGCACGGCCAGCGTTTCATGCTTTCCGGTGAGCCAATGGGGCGTAGCCGGCTGAACGGGTACCAGCCAGGTGACCGGTCCCGGCCAGGTACCGGTTACCTGTTCCATCTCCGGCACCTGAGAAAAATCCACCACGACGGCTAATTGTTCAATACCGGCAGCTACGATAATCAGGCCTTTATCGGGAGAGCGCCGCTTGAGACGCAATACTTTCACCACCGCTGCTTCATTCCAGGGGTTGCAGCCCAGGCCCATCACCGCCTCCGTGGGGTAGGCAATGACACCGCCCTGGTCCAGGATACGGCGGGCGTGGTTGATGTGCCGGCTCTTCAAAAAATGTTTTACCCGGCCAGTTGCTCCTGCAACGCGGCATCCTTTTTCTGTACATCCCGGGTCATTTGTGCGCGCTCGGCCGTTATGGTTTCAGCCAGATCCGCGTCCTGCAGGGCGAGGATCTGCGCGGCCAGGTATGCTGCATTTTTCGCGCCCGCCTTACCGATCGCGACAGTACCGACCGGGATACCGCCCGGCATCTGCACGGTTGCCAGCAGTGCATCCATGCCGCTCAAGGGACCGGCATCCAGGGGTACGCCGATAACCGGTTTCGTGGTCGTTGCGGCCACGGCGCCGGCCAGGTGCGCGGCCAGGCCCGCGGCGGCGATGAACACGGCACAGCCCCGCGCTTCTGCGTCTTTGATGTAAGCCTTGGTTGCCTCGGGAGTGCGGTGCGCGGAGGTGATTTTCACCTCCTTTGTAATGGAAAATTTATCCAGCACTTCTATTGTCGAGCGCATCACGGGCAGGTCGGAATCGGAGCCCATTAAAATCGCGACAAAAGGTTTGTTTTTACTCATTGGTAGTACTCGTATTCAAATTAATAATTATAGCTCCTGTTATGGGTTCCGTTCCGGCGGGCCGGGTTCCTGCTTGCGCAGGAACGACGGGTAACGCATCAGCCTGACTTCTTTTTCCTGCGGCGGCGTGCTGCAGGGGGCGCGGCTATCAGGGCCCGGCATTCTTCCAGTGTCAGGTCGCCGGGCTCTTTGTCCTTGGGAATCTTCACGTTCTTTTTGCCGTCTGTTATATACGGTCCATAGCGCCCATTCAGTATGGAAATCCCTTCTTTTTCAAACACCTTGATATATTTCTCGGCATCCGCCGCTTTCTTCTCCCGCACCAGTTCCAGGGCCCGCGGCAAATCCACCGTGTAGGGATCATCGGCCTCTTCCAGTGAGACGAACTTGTTGTCATAGCGGACGTAAGGACCGTATCGCCCGACGTTAACGCTGATCTTCTCGCCCTCTTCCGAGACACCCAGTTCCCTGGGCAGGCGAAACAGTTCCAGGGCTTCATCCATGCTGACGGAATCCATGCGCTGATCGGCGCGCAGGTTTGCGAATTTCGGTTTTTCCTCGTCTTCCCTGGTGCCGACCTGAACATACGCGCCGTAACGCCCCATCCTGACCGTAACGGGTCGCCCCGATTCAGGATCGTTGCCCAGGTTGCGCGGCGTTACCGCTTCATCGCGGCTTACCCCTCCTTCCTTCTCCTTGATGCGGGCCGAGAACGGTTCCCAGAACTCTTTCATAAGCGGGCGCCATTCCTTTTCCCCCCTGGACACGGCATCGAGTTCATCTTCCAGTTTTGCGGTAAAGTCGTAGTTTACGTAGCTGGTAAAATGCTCCGTCAGGAACTTGTTGACGATACGCCCGACGTCGGTAGGAACAAAGCGCTTCTTCTCCAGCTCCACGTATTCGCGGTTACGCAGGGTTGAAATGATGGCGGCATAGGTCGAAGGCCGGCCGATACCGTACTCTTCCAGGGTCTTGACCAGGGTCGCCTCGGAAAAGCGCGGAGGCGGCTCGGTAAAATGCTGTTCAGGCCGGATTTTCAACAGGGTTGCCATGTCACCGGCCTGCAGCGGGGGCAGTTTTCCGTCCGCTGCCTCACCGGGTTGTGCCTGTTTCTGGTCGTCTTTTCCTTCGGTGTAAAGAACGGTGAAGCCTTTTTCAACTACGGTAGCGCCGTTGGCGCGCAACAGCGCGCCGGGTCCACAGGCGAAATCAACTGCGACCGTATCGATGACCGCATGGGCCATCTGGCTTGCCAGCGCCCGCTTCCAGATCAGATCGTACAGCCGGTACTGATCCCAGGATAATTTCTGCTTAATCTCCTGAGGCACGCGGAATATGGACGTCGGGCGGACCGCCTCGTGGGCCTCCTGCGCGTTTTTCGACCTGGTTTTAAAGCGGCGGGCGTGCTCAGGCAGGTAGTCTGTTCCGTACTTTGTTTCGATGAAACTGCGCATTTCACGGATTGCTTCTGCAGCCAGGCTGACCGAGTCGGTCCTCATGTAGGTAATCAGGCCGACTGACCCTTCACCCGTATCAATGCCTTCGTATAACTGTTGCGCGATGCGCATGGTCTGCGCTGCGGTGAAGCCCAGTTTTCTCACTGCCTCCTGTTGCAGGGTGGAGGTGATGAACGGCGGCGCTGGATGGCGTTTGCGCTGTTTCCGGTCAACCTTGCTGACGACCAGGACGCCTATGCCCGCTGCGCTTCCGGCGTCCGGATCTTCCCGGCCCGCAGCCTCGCTGACCTGGGCGGCGGCGCTGTCTTCCAGGTGACCGGCAACCTGTTGCGCCCGCTCTCCGTCCGTAATAGTGAATTGCTCAACCTTGTTGTCATCAAACCGTACCAGGCGGGCGGAAAAACCCGTGCCGGACCGCTTCAGGTCGGCCTCGACAGTCCAGTATTCACGTGTCTTGAACTGTTCTATTTCCTCTTCGCGCTCGACGATCATGCGCAGGGCCGGGCTCTGTACCCGCCCGGCAGACAAGCCGGTGCGTATTTTCTTCCATAACAGCGGGGACAGGTTGAAACCCACCAGGTAATCCAGTGCGCGCCGGGCCTGCTGGGCATTGATCAGGTCCCATGAAAGTTCTCCGGGACTTTCCAGTGCGCGTAATACCGCATCTTTTGTTACTTCATGAAAGACCACGCGCTTGACTTCTTTCTGCTCCAGCACGCCCCGGTCATTAAGCAACTCGTACAGGTGCCATGAGATTGCCTCGCCCTCCCTGTCGGGGTCAGTGGCCAGGTACAGGACGTCTGATTTCTTCAGCGCCCGGGCTATGGCGTCAACGGAACGGGAATTCCTGTCGATGAGTTCATACTGCATGGCAAAGTCCTTTTCCGGCTTGACGGCGCCCGATTTCGGTAACAGGTCACGCACATGGCCGTTGGAGGCCATCACGGTATATCCGCTACCCAGATAGCGATTCAGGGTTCTAGCTTTTGCAGGGGATTCAACTATTACTAATGCCGCTGTCATGTTTTATTTTTTGTTTATTATTTTTTTCTCTACGCCGGCGACGCAGGCTGCTTACGGCAGACCTGCTCCGGCAATCACAGTTTGTGTTTACCGCGAATATATGAGCCCGGCGCCACCGCCGTGATCAATCCCTCGAGTTCCAGGTTCAACAGTTTACCCGTTATGTCCCCTATGCCGAGATTCGTCATGTCAACGATGTCATCCACGCTGGTGGGCTCATACCCTATATTATCAAGCAGTACTTTTTCCTGTTCGTCAAGTCCCTTGATCGTTCCGGGTTGCGGCGCAGCCGCCGCACGGGAGACCCCGGCGAATTCCTCGAACCAGCTGAGGGCGGCAAATATATCCTCCACCCGCTGCGCCAGCGCCGCACCTTCGCGCAACAGTCCATGGCAACCCTGCTTCATGGGATTGCGGATGGAACCGGGTACGGCAAAAACCTCCCGGTTCTGATCCAGGGCATGTTTTGCCGTGATCAGCGAACCGCTCCCGTGTGCCGCCTCAACCACCAGGACACCGGCGCTGAGACCGCTGATGATACGGTTACGGCGCGGAAAATTCCCTGCATAGGGTTGCCGGGACAGCGGGAATTCAGAGACCAGCGCCCCCTCTTCGCTGATTTGCGCGGCCAGGCCGGCATTGGTCCTCGGGTAAATTCGCTCCAGCCCGCTGCCCAGCACCGCCACGGTCCTGCCGCGTTGCGCCAGGGCGCCCCGGTGGGCCTCGGCATCTATCCCCTGGGCCAGGCCGCTGGTAACGGTAATCCCATGCGCTGCCAGTTGGCCGGCAAAATACCGGGCATCGCTGCGGCCGTCAACGGTCGGTCTGCGACTCCCGACCACGGCAACCTGGTCCGTCATCAGCACAGCGGGGTCGCCGCACACCAGCAGTACCGGCGGCGGCGCTGCTATCTGTTTCAACAGGGGCGGATAACCCGGGCCGGTGAACGGGATCAGGTGATGGTGCGGGCGTTCCAGCCAGCGGAGCTCATGCTCAATTTCCTTACGGTCGGGTTTGCGCAGGCATTCCAGGACTTTTTCCGGCAGGTGTGAGCGATTGATCAACCCCGTCCCGGCGGCATGAACAACGGCTTCCGGCGTTTTGAAACTTTCCAGGAGCAGGTGCAGGTTGTGTTCAGCTACTGCCCCGGCATGTAGCAGTACCAGCCAGGAATGCTGTTGGGAATTAACTGTGTCCACCGATATCCTCCCTGATATGTTCAGTTACTGTAGATAGAGCTGCAAAGACGTCCCTTGCAGGATATACGGAAGTTTAGGCCCGGGCCGGGTCTGGTGTCAATGGTAAACCCGGTCTTTACATATGGCACTTTTATTAAGGATAATGGTCCAAGGTGTACCTCGCTGACGGTACTGCAACAAGGCAAAGTCAATGTCAAAATTAACCGTATTACATTTTCCGGATCCGCGCTTGCGCAAAAAGGCGCGTCCTGTTGCCGGTGTTGACGCGGGCATCAGGCAACTGTCCGGAGACATGCTGGAAACCATGTACGCGGAAAACGGCATCGGCCTGGCCGCCACCCAGGTGAATGTACAGCAGCGGGTGATAGTTATGGACCTGTCGGCAGAGAGAGACGCTCCGATGACCCTGGTGAACCCGGAAATTCTGGAAAAATCCGGCACGGAGGAAATGGAGGAAGGTTGTCTTTCGGTGCCCGGATACAGCGACCTCGTTCAGCGGGCGGAAAAGATCAGCTACCGTTACCTCAACCTGGATGGGGAGTTAATCGAGGAGGAAGCCGACGGCCTGCGTGCGGTCTGTATCCAGCACGAGATAGATCATCTCGACGGGAAACTGTTCATCGATTACCTGTCGCCGATAAAAAAACGGCGTATCCGCAAGAAAATAGAGAAGCAGAGCAAGATCCGCGCCTTGTGAACCTCTCCTTTGCCGGCACGCCTGATATTGCGGCAGTCATCCTCGAGGCGCTGCTGAAAAGTCCGCAGCATAGAGTCAGGCACGTCTACACCCAGCCGGACCGGCCGTCAGGACGCGGCAGGAAAACCCGCCCGGGTCCGGTCAAGCAGGTTGCCGAACAGTTCGCAATACCCGTCAGGCAACCCGCGACCCGGGCCGAACTCGAGCAGGATGCCGGCCTGGCCGGCATCGACGCGTTAATAGTCGTCGCTTACGGCCTGATACTCCCGGCATCGGTCCTGTCCCGGCCCCGCCACGGTTGCATCAACGTCCACTTCTCGCTACTGCCCAGGTGGCGCGGCGCGGCCCCGGTGCAACGGGCGATCCAGGCCGGCGACGGGGAAACCGGTGTCTCCATCATGCTCATGGACAGCGGCATCGATACCGGGAAAATACTGTTGCAGGACTCCTGCGTTATCGGCAACACCGATACCGCCTTATCCCTGTCGGAACGGCTGGCGTCGCTGGGAAGTGATTGCCTGCTCGAGGCCCTGGACGGCCTGGAGACGCGCATCGCCAATTCGAAACGACAGGACGACAGCGCGGCGACCTACGCCCGCAAAATCGGAAAACAGGAGGCGGAAATTGACTGGCGCATGGACGCGCAACAAATAGGAAGGACTATTCGCGCCTTCAACCCGGCGCCGGTTGCCTTTACCAGTCTTGATAACGTGAAAATACGCGTCTGGGAAGCCGTCACCCTGGACGCCGGGCCAGGCAGGGAACCGGGTGAGGTAGTCGCCTACAGCCCGGAAGGGCTGGATGTGGCCGCCGGGAGCGGAGCCCTGCGCATTCTCACCCTGCAACTGGAAGGTAAGAAAAAACAGGGCATCCGGGAGATCCATAACGGCTATCCCCGCCTTTTCGTCCCGGAAAAATGAACCTGCGCGCGCTTGCCGCAAAGGCTGTCTGCCGTGTTGTCGAAAGCGGACTGACCCTGGACGCGGCCCTGGCGGAGTGCCTGCCTGGTGTCGAGCGCCGGGACGATCGCGGGTTCCTCAAGGAACTCAGCTTCGGCACGCTGCGCTGGTACGATCAACTGGCGTTCCTGCTGGAACGGTACCTGGGCAAACCCCTGAAAGCGCGGGACCGGGATATCGGGATACTTATCCTGGTCGGCCTCTACCAGCTACACCACATCGATACGCCCGCCCATGCGGCCACCTCGGAAACGGTAAACGCAGCGGTTGAACTGGATAAGGAATGGGCAAAACCCCTGGTCAACGCGGTGCTGAGGCGTTCGCAACGGGACTACCCCCGGCTCAAAGCGGAACTGGCCCGCTACCCTGACGCGAATTATTCCCACCCGGCCTGGCTGGTAGACAGTATCAGACAGGACTGGCCCGTTCTGTGGGAGGACATACTGCAGGCCAACAATGTACGGCCTCCGCAACACTTGCGGGTAAACGGATTGCGCACTTCCCGGGAAAACTACCTGGAAGATCTGCAGCAGGCCGGGATTCCGGCACAACAATGCGACCTGGCGCCCGGCGCGATACAGGTGCTCGATCCGGTTGACGTCACCCGGCTGCCCGGTTTTGACGACGGTGATGTATCGGTACAGGATGCCGGCGCCCAGCTTGCGGCAACCCTGCTGGAACCGCAACCGGGGCAGCGCGTGCTGGATGCCTGCGCGGCCCCGGGAGGGAAAACCGCCCATATCTGCGAACTACAACCGGCCATTGCTGAAATTACGGCCCTGGACATCGATGAAAAACGCCTGGAGAGGCTGCGCGACACCCTGGGCAGGCTGAAACTGGATGTAACCGTGACCAGGGCGGACGCAGCCAGGACGGACACCTGGTGGGACGGACGCCTGTTCGACCGCATACTACTGGATGCACCGTGCAGCGCCACCGGGGTCATCCGCCGCCATCCCGACATCAAACGCCTGAAATCCCCGGAGCAGGTCCCTGCCCTGCAAACCAGCCAGACAGAACTGCTCGCGGCCCTGTGGCCGTTGCTGAAACCGGGCGGCAGGCTGCTCTATTCAACCTGCTCCCTGCTGCATGATGAGAACGACCGGGTAATCGAAACATTCCTGGAAAACCATCCCCCGGCAGAGCTTGAAACCATCCCGGCGGAATGGGGCTGCGCTACCGGATACGGCCGGCAACTGTTGCCCTGCCTTGACGATACTGACGGGTTCTACTATGCGGTGTTGACCCGGGCGGCTTGACGGCTAACCCTTACAATGTCTAAATAGAATAAACTTCAAGCCGCCACTTCCACGACCACAGACCCATGATTTCAACAGATTCGAAAGATTTCATCGGCTCAATCGCACGCTGCATGAAAGTCATCACGGCGTTTGATGCTGAGGATGTTGAAATGTCGCCGGCGGACGTGGCCGCAAAAACCGGCCTGACGCGGGCGACGGCCAGGAGGATACTGTTGACCCTGACTTCCCTGGGGTATGTGGCCAGTGACGGCAAGTGGTTCCGGTTGTCGCCAAAAATGCTCGATCTGGGGTTTGCTTACCTGGCTTCCATGCGGATTGGCGAGGTGATCCAGCCGATTATCAATGCCGCGAGCAAGAAGGTTGGAGAAACGTGCGCGATCTCGGTACTGGAGGGTGAGGATATTGTCAGTATAGCCCACAGCTCGTTCGATCGTTTCGACCAGGTGACGTTCTATCCCGGGACACACATGCCGGCCTGTACGTCGGCCGCCGGGAGGGTGATGCTGGCGCACCAGACTACGGAAAAGCTCGATGCGTACCTGAGGAATGTCAGGTTTAAGCGCCACACACCGAACACGATTACCAACAGAACGGATTTAATCAATGAACTGGAACAGGTAAAGCGGCAGGGATATGCCCGCGTTGACGGAGAACTCGAAGTCGGCCTGTATACGCTGGCGGCGCCGATTTTCAACACTGATAAACTTCCCATAGCCGCCGTCACTTTCGGTGGTAACGTCGCTCGCATCAATGATGGGAACATCGAAACGAAATACCTGCCTGAATTATTCAAAGTTGCGACACGATTAAGTCGACTGTTGCCGAACAGGCATTCGATTATTTGATTTTCGGGTGAATTATGCAGGCTGACAAATTATTCCTGGCAGTAACTACCGCGAAGTTTATCAGTGTCCTCGGTCTCCTGTTGATGCCGGTGCAGATCGGGGCCATGATCGACGGCCTGGGCCTGGGTGAGGCCGCAATCGGTTTTCTGGCGACACTGGAATTTTCCGCGCTGGGGGCCGGTCTCATATTCGTTGCGCTAAACCCCTTGAAAACGTCGGCGCTGAGATACGCGCTGATTGGCGCCGCTTTGATAGTAACAGGCCAGATAGCCTCCGCGCTGGTTACCGGGTATGGCGGTTTGACGGCATTGCGTTGTCTCGTCGGTTTTGGCGCGGGCCTCGCCAATGCGGCGGCAACGGTGACTATTGCGGCGAATTTCAGGGAGCCCGAGCGTACCGCCGGCTATGCGTTCGGACTGGTCTACCTGGTAGGCGGCGCGCTCTACCTGGCATCACCGTATATGACCGGGTACGGGTACCATAAAGGCGTTTTCCTGAGCCTGGCCGTCGTCGTACTGGTGTGCACACCGTTACTTTTTGCCCTGCCGGACACACCGTTAAAAAAGAAAAAAAAGGCCGCCGCCGGACCGGACGCCATATTAAGCGTAACCGCTTTTTTGCTGTTTACCGCCGAGGTATTCCTGATGATCGGCATGGGCGCGGCATGGGCCTTCGGCGAGCGTATGGGACTGGCCGTTAACCTGACAACCCATGAGATCGGGTTTTATTTTGCCTGCACCATGATTGCGTCCATTGCCGGCTCGCTGTTCGCGGGTTGGCTGGGCACGCGCTACGGCAGGACGTTGCCTTTCGTCGTCTGTACGATACTGGTCGCCATCTGTTGCTATTTTATGGCTAACCCCGGTATCGCCCTGGTCTATGTGATCTGCCTGCTGAGCTTTCAGGTGTTCCAGGCGTTGTTCATACCTTTTCTGATCGGGACGGGCGCGGCCCTGGAAAGCAGCGGGCGGCTGTCCGCTGCCGTGGTGGCGGTAGAGATCTTCAGCTTCGGCGTCGGAGGGGTCGCAGGCGGTGCGGTAGTCGAGGCGTTCGGCCTGGCGGCAGTAGGCTGGCTCGCGGCCCTGGGCGCTGTCGTCGCAATCCCGCTGCTCATTATGGTTTGCCGGCCCCTGGACCGGCAACAGCGTTCCGGGCTCGCTTGAACATTTGGAGAAACAGGAAGTAACTGATCAATAGCAGGATTATGCTGACATAGATGACATTGGCGTACTGGTTGTCGACAATTACCAGCCCTGCCAGTACCGGACCGGCCGACAGGCCGACACCCTGTAACACGGGCAACAGCACAACAGTGCGCCCGGTCCGGTCAAGACTGGCTATCCAGCCGTTCTGAAACGGGATAACGAAACTGTAAAAGAAGTTATAGACACATAACGCAGCCAGGTACAGCGCGGCCGACGGATGCCGCCCAACAGCCACAAGGGCGACGAACAACAGCGCATAACCGGTTGAAATGGCCGTGATGCGTTGTATCCTGCCGGCGAGCCAGGCAGGGACCAGGGCGCCGGTAAAACTGAACAGCAGGGAGACGGCCAAGGCGAATGCGATGAAATCCGCGGCAAAACCTTCGGCATCTCCCAGCCTTTCCATGAACGACCAGATACTGTTCATGGACGCAAAGAACAATCCCACTGCCAGCAAACCGATTAACGCTGCCGGGTGTATCGCAGCGGAGGCGTCATTCAAATCACGATTGCCACCCGGGTGTTCGGTCAAGGGATTGGCGCGTGGCGCCGCGTGGATACACATCAGGGGCAACAGCGCCACCAGCCCGGTCATGACAAAAACAGCTTCTGCTCCCCATGCCGCCCACAGATGAGATGCGCCGTACAGGCACGTTGCACCCAGGAACACCTGCAACGCCATGGCATAGGCAAACTCCCGGTCAGGGTTGTCCGAAGCGCTTATTGTTGCGTACATGAACGCGCCCATCATCCCTGCGCCCCACCCGGCCAGATAACGGCACGCAAGGATGGCTTCGTAACTTCCCGCCACACTGCACAACAGGTTGGAAATGACGACCAGCAAAACGGTGACAGGGAAAACCCTGCGCCAATAGCAGCGGTGTATCCAGTAGCGGGCAGTGAACGCGGCGATGGTGCTCGCCGTCATGTCCGCCGATAACAGCAGGCCGACCTGCTTACCGTTAAAACCGTATGCTTCGGTGAATATACCGGCCCAGACGGGCAATAAATAATAGACTACCAGGCTTGCTGCAAAAATCAGGTAGGTAAGCCAGCGTGTCGCGGGGGCGTTGACATTGACAGGCTCCGGGTCCTGGTAGTCTTTGGGCAGAAAGATCATGTGTGTTTACTGTTATCAGGCTCACCGGCAGCGCCCGTTTATCTTATCAAGATACCACCGGGTGAAGTGGTTATTCATTCTTTCCTGTTCGGAATAGGGCCCGGGCCGGTAGTGGCCGGACAACACCCCTGCCTGGTTGTTCTCCGTAATAATTGCATCCTGCCCGAGTGTGACGTCCCACACCCAGGACACGCGTTCCGGATCGTAATCCGTCCCCTCCTGCGCGTCCGCGTCCACCAGCCAGGTGGCCTCTACGTCCGTTACCAGTTCGGATATGGGGGTAAACCGAAACAGGACCGCATGATCGTTGGATGCAGCCAGGTAGTTCAGGTAATTGAATGCGATATAGGTTATTCCGCCGTCGTACTCCCTGAACTTCCCCATTAACGCCGACACGGGCCGGCCGTCCCGGCTTTCCGTCAAAAATCCGTCCCTGATAGGCATGCGAACCATCCCGGCGCCGTTATCGAACTCACCCTCGCTGAGTGGGTGGCCCAGCGCCCTGACCTGTGCCGTCCATGTTTCGATCTCCTTCTCATATTCCCGGCAGGCGGCGTCCGGCCCTGATCCCAGGCCCGCGCCGGCCGCCAGCAGTTTCAGTTCCGAATGGACCGAGCTGTATTCCGGATGGGACGGGGCGCAGTGATAACATTCGATAAAGTTCTCCACCACCAGTTTCCAGTTGGCGCCGGTCGGCAGGTTCAGCCGCCGTGCGATCTTTGCATTGTCAATTCCGTGAAAGGACAGGTATTCACGGCAGGCGTCGTCCAGGCCGTCAGGCTCGTCAGGCTCATCCCCCAGGGACACAAAAATCAGGCCGTCAAGCAGCTTGATGCGGCAGGCGTGCAGGCCGTACCCTGCCGGGGAAAAACCTTCGGGCATCAACCGTGCGTTGCGCAGGCTGCCATCCAGGTTATAGGTCCAGGCATGGTAGGGACAGACCAGCGCGGATTTGCTCCCCTCACTGTCTGAACATATCCTTGAACCCCGGTGACGGCAGACATTGTAGTGGGCATGGATGTCGCCATCCCTGGCGCGCACGATAATGATTTCTTCCCCGCAGATCCTAAACAGGAAATAATCCCCGGCGGCAGGAATCCTGGAAACATGGCCGGCAAGGTGCCATAACCGGTCCAGGACTCTCTCGCGATCAACCGAAAACACATCCGGGTCACCGTAAAACGGTTGTTGCAGCGTATGGCCGGTTACTTGACTGTCGACCAGGTCCTGTAGGTTTACTTCCGGCATGGCGGTTCAACCTGCGCGCGTGCTGAAATCCGCTTGTGCCTTATCGAAAACCAGCGCCAGGATCTGCACCATTTCATCGACGTCCTCATTGCTGAAAACCAGCGGCGGAGAGATGATCAGGTTCGAACCGAGGTTCCTGATCAGCAAGCCTTCCCGGCGCGTCAGGTCCTGGATAAGTTCCAGAAAGGGATCGCCCGGCATGAAGGATTCCTTTGACGGTTTGTCCATCACCAGTTCTATGGCCATCATCAGGCCCTTCCCCCTTATATCACCGACAAAATCAAAATGAGCCAGTTCATTTTTCAGTTTCGCCAGGCAATAGCTGCCCACCCGCGCGGCATTTGCCGGCAGCGCTTCGTCTTCGACAATCTGCAGGGCGGCGTTGGCCGCGGCACAGGCGAGCGGATGTCCCGAATAGGTGTAGCCATGCAGGATGGCGGCCAGCGGGTGGTCGGAATCCCAGGCCTGGCGCACGCGTTCGTTAACCACGGTTGCACCTAACGGGATATATCCGGAATTGATGCCTTTTGCCAGGCACATGATGTCAGGTTTGACGCCCCAGCCGCGGCAACCGAACATGCTGCCGCTGCGGCCGAAGCCGGTGACGACCTCATCGGCGATGAGCAATACCCCGTATTTGTCGCAGACTTGCCTGACCAGCGGCCAGTAGTTGTCCGGCGGCACGATCACCCCGCCGGCGCCCTGTACCGGTTCGGCAATGAACGCGGCAACCGTATGCGGGCCATGGTGCAGGATCTCCCGCTCAAGCAGACCGGCGCAGATCTTTCCCAGTTCCTCGGGATCATCCGTGTAGGGGTTGCGGTACAGCCACGGGGTGTCGACCTGGAAACAACCGGGGAGAACCGGTTCGTACATGGAACGGAGATACATCTGGCCGCCGATGGACGTGCCGCCAAAATGCACCCCGTGGTACCCCTGTTTCAGCGATATGAATTTTGTCCGTTGCGCTTCACCCGCCAGCTTCCAGTATTGCCGCGCCAGTTTCAGTGCGGTTTCGTTTGCATCAGAACCGCCGGAGCTGAAGAAAACCCGCTGCATGCCTTCCGGCGCGAGCATGCGCGTCAGCCGTTCGGCGAGTTCCATGACAGGCAGGTTGCTGGTGTCGCCAAAGGTGGTGTAATAGGGCAGTTTGTCCATTTGGGCATTGATGGCCTGCTTCACTTCTTCACGCCCGTGGCCCACATTGACGCACCATAATCCCCCCTGGGTATCCAGGTAGCGTTTGCCGTCCGTGTCATGGATATAAACGCCTTGTGCGCGCTCGAATACCAGTGGCGGCGACTGTTCCGCCGATTTCGGCTCGGCCATCGGATGCCAGTGGTGGACCTTTAACTGCGGGTTATCTAATTGCGCGATGTTTTCCATTTTATTTACCTTGTCTGGTTCAGGATTGGTGTTGCGCGGCTGCCGGTGCTACGGCGGCGTCCGCCATAGCCTTCAGCCTGCGTTTATCGGGTTTGTTGTTCGGTAACAGCGGCAGTGATGTCTTCGTCACGACATGCTTTGGAATTTTGTAAGCAGCCAGATGTAACCTGGAATAATCATGCAGCGATTGTTCGTCAACGGATTGCCCCGGCGCCGGTGTCACATAGGCATAGCCAACCTCACCATAAACAGGATCGGGCACGCCGACGACGCAGGCCAGGTTTACGGCCGGGTGAGATTCGAGAACCTGTTCGATCTCCTTGGGGTAGACGTTATAGCCGCCCGACTTGTACATGTCGGACAAGCGCCCGACCAGTACGATATTGCCGTCGTCACGTTGCACGGCCACGTCTTTGGTATGCAACCATCCATCGTTATCGATCGCCTGCGCGGTGGCTTCCGGCAGGCGCCAGTATTCTTTCATGATAAACGGACCGCGCAGGAGAATTTCACCCGGCTCGCCTTGTTGTACATCCTTGCCGCGCTCATCAACCAGGCGGAACCCGCAATCGCCCAGCGGCTTGCCGACACTCTGCGACAACAGGTCGATATCATCAGTAGAAGGGATTGCGGTCGCCGCGCCGGCGGCTTCCGTCAAGGCATACATGCTGGTGATGGATGGGCAGATCTCCCTGCACAGGCGTTCCAGCAAGGGTTTCGATGTTGCACCGCCGCTGTAGGAGATTTCATTGATCGATGATAAATCCGTGCCGGAAAAATCGGGGTGGTCCAGTACACTCTGCAACATGACCGGGACACCGCCCCAAACGGTGATGCGTTTTTCCTGAATTGTCCTCAGCACCGTTTCAGGGTCGAATTTTTCCAGGTAATGACCTGTGCCCCCGGTTACGAGACAGTACACCGAACACGCGATTATCCCGGCAATATGATTAATGGGATATGCGTTAATCATCCTGACAGCGCCGGATGAACGGAGCGATATTTGTACATGCGCATGGCGGATGGCGCCGTAATGGTGCAGCACCGCGCCTTTCGGCCGGCCCGTCGTCCCGGACGTATAGACGATGAACGCCGCGTCCTTACTCGATACACCGTTCCGTGCATCCGTCAGGGCATCACTCCCGGCGTTGCTCCGGTCCGCAATAAAATCCTTGAAGGAACGTGCCGGAGGCGGCCCATCATCATCGCCAAGCACGATAAGGTGTTTGACACTGCGGACCTTGGCGCGGATGTATTCTAACTCTTCATGGTATTGACGATTGCCGATCCGGGTCCTGGCGAAAATAACGGCAGGTTCCGAGTCCGAAACCACGTGTTCCAGTTCGGTGCGCGTATAACGCGGGTTGAGTCCTACCCAGATCCCGCCAATTGCCGTCGTCGCAAGGAGAATAATGAAATAATCCGGATGCGGCGGGGAGAGTGTCGCCACCCGGTCCCCTTTCCCGATGCCAAGCGCCAGCAACCCCCGGGCGCAGTCTTCCACGCGACCAAGCAGGTCAGCATACGAAAGCATGTCTTCCCCGATACCAACAGCCTCCCTGTCCGGTGTTTCACCGGCATGGTGATACAGGTAATCGCTGATACGTTTATCCTGGAACTGTGCCGGATTGACGTTCATGATCGCCGTTTGAGCACTTTTAATCAGATCACGCCCAGCGCCTGGCGCGCAGCCCGCTCACCTTCTTCGATGCCGCGCGACCAGAGTTGCTGTCCGGACAGTTCGGAGTGGCCGACAGTGATACGGCCGTAACCCTCCCGGACCACGTCGCGCGGCGCCGGCGCACCGTTCTTCCCGAAATAAAATCCCGGTTGGGGCGCGATGTAGGCGTGGCCCCAGCGGTTCAGGACGATCGCGGCGATATCCCGTTTCGCATCGAACCCGGCCATACCGAACAGTTTCTGCATCTGCCGGCGCACCTGGATCTCTATCGAGCGGTAACTGCCGGCAAACAACTGGTGGCGACCCAGTACCGTCTGTTCCTGAAGCGGCACACCGGGGCTGAGATACGGGACATAAAACGTCAGTACGGTAGGTTTGGCCGGATCCAGCGGGTCCGCTTTACCGTCGATCACCATTTGCCGCCGCAGGTTGGTGTACCAGCCAAAGCCGCTGAACCACTGCGCGGCGGAGATGCCCAGGCGCTCCATGAACTGCCAGTTGCGTACCGCTACGTTCACCGTCAGCATCGGCGCATGGTAGAACTGTGCATAGGCATCCCGGTGCGGCGCCGGCAGGTCACGCAATATCTGCCTGTTGACCCAGCCGCCGCTGGCCATCACCACCGAGCGGGCCCTGACCCGGTAGAGCCTGCCGCCCTTGTGGTAGATCACGTTCACGAACCCGGACTTGTCCGGCGTAGCGTTATGCTCTACGTGGACGGCCGTTGCATCGAGGCGGATTCGTACCTGTTGTCCGCTCCGGTCGAGGGCCTGCCAGTTCACATTACCCCATAAAACGTCCTTCAGATCGTTGCCGCCGGCGATTGAATCCGGGATCATGGCTTTGACAAAATGGCGCGCGGTACCGGTATTGCCGCCGGGCCAGCTCACCAGCGAAATCTGGTGCACATCGGCAGGGTCGATTCCCCGCGCTTCGTAATAGCGGTCGGTAAATGCACGCGTACCAGGCAGGTAAAAATCAAACGCCGTATACGCGGATATCTGGTCACCGCCCAGGCCACCCCCCGCCGCGGCAAAAGCCTTGTCGACAAATGGCAGTACTCCGGGTGAACAACCCATTTCCCTGACAACGAAATCACGGTAAGTCATGGAATCCAGCCAGGGCTCCCAGTCTTCCACGTTCGGCGGCGTGTAATAATTTTCCAGCCGCACCAGGTCCCGTCTTACCCTGTCCGTTAACGGCGCATCCTTGAAATCGTTCGCCCAGGGATTAATTATCCATTCTCCGCCCTGGTCATTGTCGAAAAAATAGCCCGTTGTCGCACCGCCCCGGTCACTGTACATGGACGTATAGTGGTCTGCAGGGACAGCCAACCCGTGTTGGCTGCCGGTAACTTCCTGGAATTCGAACGAGTCGGGCAAGCCGAGATCGTGCCAGTAACGATGGAACAGGCCGTATTTTTGCGCATATTTCGGTGGCCAGATCATGCCGTTGGAACCCTGTGGCGCGGTCAGGTGATAGCCGTCCACCTCGAATTCATTCTGCTTCGCTTCTCCCCCGAAAATGGAGTGGTTGTCCAGCAGCAGGCAGGACTGGTTGTTTTCGGCTTCCCTGGTAAAGGTATAAGCGGCGCCCAGACCGGCGAAACCGCCGCCAACGATCACCATATCGAATGTCTCACCGCTGTCTTCAGCGTCCCGGATCGAGGATTGATAGCGGCCGTCACGAATACCGTGGGCGGCATTGACGACCTCTGCGGTGTTACCGTTGGCCCGGGCGTAGTCGCCGACACCACCGTAGCCGGTCCAGTCTTCGCCAACGTCAGGCAGCGTTGCCTGGGCGGATGCCGTTCGCAACAAGCCCGGCGCCTGCATGGTCAGGAGTGCCGCGCCGCTGCCAATAAGGCCGGTATTGATAAAATCGCGCCGGGTGATGTCGGCGCCAAGCCCGAGAGCATCCAACTCATTATCGTTTCTGCGTTCAGTCATACCTGGTTGTCTCCACTATGGTGTTGTAGCATTACTATAAGTGTCTTTTTGTTGACGCCCCTGATCGGATTTAGTACCATAATGGACGTAATACGTTCTGATGAACGCATTGCGCCCTTTTTCAGTTTAACAGAGATTTACTCGGAATTCCGAGAAATAGCTTCGGGGGATACAAAATCATGATGTTACGTCATAGCCCATTTGTAAAAATGAAAATTGTAACAGGCGCGCTGCTCTGTGCGAGTATACTGGGCTTGCCCGTTTATTCGGCTGTCCTGGAAGAAATTGTGGTCACCGCACAAAAGCGCGAACAGAACCTGCAGGACGTGGGCATTTCCGTGACGGCCTTCAGCGGCAACCAGATCCGCGAACTGGGATACACGAACACCATCGATATCGCCGCGCAAACACCCGGACTCGGTATTATCCAGTATCACCCGACACTGACCACGACCAATATCCGCGGCATTTCACAAAACGATTTTGCCGACCACCTGGAACCGCCCATCGCGATGTACGTGGATGAAGCCTATGTCAGCGCCATGGGGGCAGGACATGCACAACTGTATGACCTGCAACGAGTGGAGGTATTGCGCGGACCGCAGGGAACCTTGTTTGGCCGTAACGCAACCGGTGGTTTACTTCACTATATCAGCGCCAAACCAACCGAGGACCCCGAAGGTTATCTTGAATTTACCTACGGGTCTTACGATCAAAAGAAGTTTGAAGGGGCAATCAGCGGACCGCTGACCGACAACGTCCTGGCACGGGTGTCGTTTGCCGGAAATTTTCATGATGGTGTAGCAGAGAACCGGATCGGACCGGACGTCCGGGGTAGTGAACACTATGCCTTACGCGGCCAACTGGAATTCCGCCCCTCCGAAGAGGTGACGCTGAACCTGAAAGCGCATTATGCCAATGACGATGATGAACACGGTAACGCTTACACGCATACGCCCATTTCGGCAAATGAAGACGGCCTGGGTTTTGAGATCGGCCCGGATTCATTTGTAAACGGTTTCTGCCCGGGATGTGATTTTTACGGTTACCGGGACCCCGATGACGACCCCTTCACCGGTTCCTATGATTATACCGGGGAATTCCGCCGCTCAATTGCCGGTATCAGCGGCAGGTTGACCTGGGATATGGGCAACGTCACCGTGACGTCCATCACGGATTACCTGCACATGAATAAAAACTATGGTGAGGACACGGACGGTTCCCCCAATCCTGTTTTCGTCTACATTACCGACCAGGATTTTGAACAGTTCTCCCAGGAACTGAGATTGAACGGTGAGGTGGGCGATAATATTCGCTGGACAACGGGATTTTATTACCTGGATATCGACCATGCCGGGTATCAATATTATATCCTGGATCTCCCTTTCTTCTCTCCGACTTATTCCTTCGGAGAACCCACTTCTTATATCGAAGGTGTGGCGACAAACAACGTTGAGACGGAATCCTGGGCCGTTTTCGGCCACCTGGAGTATGACTTTAACGAGAACTGGGGAGTGATTGCGGCCCTGCGTTACACAGAAGATCAGAAGGATACGGTTTTCGACTCTATCGACATCCTGGGTGGAAATGTAACAGGCCTCGGCTTCACCCTCTCAATCCCGTATGATCTCAGGGACGACCCGGATTTTGACCTGTTCGACCAGGGTTTCGAAAACGTATCCGCCAAGTTTGAAATAGACTGGCGCCCGACCGAAGACACCCTGGTATTTGCCAGTTTCAACCGGGGACATAAAGCCGGCGCCTCGCGGGTTCTGGCAGGCGGTAATCCGACACTCCCCATTCCGACTTTTACCCATGATGAAGAAGTGTTGCACAGTTGGGAGGTAGGTATCAAAACCGCCTTCATGGATGGGCGGGCACAGTTGAATGCCAATGTCTTTTATTACGATTACAAGGATTACCAGGCTTTTGTTGTCATCCCGGGCGTAATACCGGCCTCACTGACCATTATCAACCTGGATGCGGAAGCAGTCGGTGGCGAGATCGAATTAATGTTTCAACCCACCGAACGCTGGGGTTTTCGTTTCGGCGCATCATTTGAAGACAGTGAAGTGAAGGATGTGCTGCTGCCCAGCGAACGCTTCGTCGATAATGACCTGCCCTACGCCCCATCGTTCACTTTGAATGGTCTGGCCCGCTATGAATGGCCGGCCTTGGGCGGCACCATGGCGATCCAGGGTGATTTCAACTATTCGGAGGATTTCTGTTTCAGCGTGCTGTGCGCGCCGCTGGACCAGGAAGATTCCTTTGTCATCGGAAACTTCCGTGTCAGCTATACCAGCGCAGACGAAAACTGGAAGCTGGCTGCCTTTGTCAATAACGTGAGTGATACGGAATACCGCCTGTACACGCTGGACATCAGTGGATTATCCATCGGAAACGATGCCTATGCCAACCCGCGCTGGGCCGGCGGCACCATCACCTTCAACTGGAAGTAACTGCGAGACAGATATACGGGGTCAGAGTATGCTTGCTCTGACCCCAGCCGTTCCCGCTAAACTCCGGGGTCAGAGTAAAAACCCATGATGATGTATGATAAAACTGCACATTCCGATGGGTTGTTACTCTGGCCCCAAATATCGTCTGGCCCCAAATGAATAAAACGTATGATGCAGTCGTCATCGGCGCCGGACACAACGGCTTGACCTGCGCCAACTACCTGGCGCGTAAAGGGCTGAAAGTGAAAGTGGTTGAACGCCGCCGCGTGGTCGGCGGCGCGGTCGTCACGGAAGAGTTCCATCCCGGTTATCGCAACTCAACCTGTTCCTATGCGGTAAGCCTGCTCAATCCCAAGGTAATTCGTGACCTCGAACTGCAGAAATACGGGCTCGAAATAAAGGACAGGGAGTTCACCGCCCTGGTACTGGGCGCAAATGATACATACCTGTTCACCGACAGCAATCGTGAACAGTTTGTTGCGCAGTTACGCCAGGGGTGTCCGGGAGATGATACGGCCTATCCCGAATATGACACAGTGATACAACAGGTTGCCGACGTATTGCGGGACATAGTACTGGAGACACCACCGAATATCGGTGGCGGGTTAACGGACCTGTGGCGCGCCGGGAAACTGGCCAACAGGATGCGCCGGCTGGACCCCCGGTTGCAACGGGAAACGATCAAGCTGTTTACCATGAGTGTGGCGGACTACCTGAAACAGTGGTTCGGCGGGGACCTGATACTCGCGCTGGAAAGTTATATCGCTATGGTGGGTAACATGCAGTCGGTTTACGCCGGGGGTTCCGCCTACGTGTTACTGCACCACATGTTCGGTGAAGTAAACGGGCAGAAAGGGCGCTGGGGGCATGTTACGGGCGGGATGGGCGGCATTACCCAGGCGATGGCGAAGTCTGCCGAGGCGCAGGGCGTCGAGATCGAGGTCAGCGCGCCGGTGGAGGAAGTCATCGTGAAAAATAATCGGGCCGGTGGCGTCAGGCTGAAAGACGGGCGGGAGATCCATGCAAAAGTCACTGCGGCGAATGTCAATCCGAAGTTACTGTTCCAGAAATTGGTAAGACAGGAAGATGTGGATGCGGATTTCAGCCGCCAGATCGATCATTACCGCTGCGTCTCCGGCACGTTCCGCATGAACGTGGCGCTGGATGAACTGCCGCGCTTCCGTTGTCTCGACGGGAAACCGGATTATGAACGATACCTGCAGGGAAGCATGTTCATCACCAACTCGATGCAGTACAACGAGCGGGCCTACCAGGACGCCATGAACCTGGGCTGGTCGCAAAAACCCATTGTCCACATGATGGTTCCCTCGCTGTACGATAATACCCTGGCGCCCGCAGGCAAACATGTTGCCAGTATGTTTTGCCAGCATTTCAATCCTCACCTCCCTGACGGTAGGACCTGGGACGACGTCAAGGAACAGGTCGCGGACTTAATCATTGATACCGTCAATGACTACGCTCCCAATTTCAGGCAAGCCATCATCGGTCGTATGGCGCTCAGCCCGCTGGACCTGGAACGGGAGTTCGGGCTGACCGGCGGCGATATCTTCCATGGTTGTGTCCAGCCGGACCAATTGTTCTCATTGAGACCCGTAGCCGGGTATGCCGATTACCGGATGCCGGTTAAAGGTCTTTACCTGTGCGGCTCCGGCGCACACCCCGGCGGCGGGGTAACGGGCTGCCCGGGACACAACGCCGCACGTGAGATCCTGAAGGATATGTAGCCCCCTGAAACACATCATTCCATCTCATCAACGACAACCACAATCGTTTGAAAGCTATCGGCCCAGGCCCAGTAAGCCGAAACAGATGTAGCTCACACCGAACAGCCCCATGGACAAAATACCCAGCCAACTCCACGTCTCCATTATTTTACCGGGGCGATGCGCCGGCGGGAGCGCCACAGAAAACATGGCGCGGTGATTCAAAAATGCTATCAATGGCGCGGTGACAAAGGCAATGCTGGTGGCAAAATCGACGAATGCCCTGAAGGAGCTTGCAAACAGCATGAGTAACATCAGGGCGCCGCTGCACTGGATGATGACAAGCAGCGCGTAGTACCTGTTTTCCTGACCCATTACTTCCCCGAAACGCAGGGGCGCCGTCCGGCCTGCCTGTTCCGCCCCGGCCTGTTTTCGATAGCTGATCAATGCGCCGATGACGCGCGGGCAGGCATCGACAACCGCCAATAAGGAGGATACCATCACAACGACGACGACCAGGGAGATAATCGGATAGGCAAAGCCGCCGATGGAAGTGGTAAACAGGGAGATCAGTTGCCCGGCAAAACCATTGGGCGAATCCGCCACGGCCAGGCCCGGCTGGTACATGAGCACGGTCCCCAGGATCAGGAATCCGAAAGCCAGAAGGGTCGTTATGACATAGCCGAGGTTAAAATCAAAACGCGCATCCGCGGGGCTGAAAGGCGCGCCCATATCCCTTGACTTGGCGCACACCCAGAGCGACTGAAATACCGACACAATCATAGCGGAAGGCATGACGCCTGACAGCGCAACAACAAACAGCAAGGTAGCCCGGTCAAACTCCCCGGGCAGCGTTAACGAAGCTTCATGCCATTTGACGCCGGGCAACACCAGGAGGGTGGCCACTACTATCAGGACCAGCAACAGGGCCACAAAGCTCTTGGACACCCGTTCGAAAAGATGGTATTTGCCCGCGATCAGCACCGCCGCGCAAAGCGCCAGAAGAACCATTACAACCAGTTTCGGGTCTAGGTTCAGCGACAGGGCGCTGCCGACCAGTCCGGCGCTGACCAGCGCAAGGGCGGCCGTGCCGACAAACATGCTGATGAGCAGGTCAAGGCTCAGCACCAGGAGCGCCCAACGTCCCTGGCGGAAATAGTTGTCAACCAGGCTTTGCCCCGTCGCCGCGGCATATTCAGAGCCGAAACGGAAAGCCGGATATTTGATGGCGCAGGCAAGCAGGATGAAGCCGGCCAGCGCCAGGCCGAAATCCGCGCCGGCCCGGGTCGCCTGCACCAGGTGCGAGATACCTATGGCAGTGGCGGCAAAAATTATGCCGGGGCCGAGCTTGGCGACCAGGGCATTGAGAGACGATGCGTTCATAGTGCGTTAAACGCTACCTGAGCGACAGTTATTCATCGATAAAATCTCTTGCCCAGGCCGCAAATGAGGCCTTGATGACCCCGGGTTTGAGCAGGAAATCATGCGCGTCCCGGGCATGTTCCGGCGTAATTTTCCGTATTTTGCCCACGGATTGCGCCAGAAGCTGCATACGCGCCGCTCGCTCCAGCAGCACAGCCAGGTAAACGGCTTCCTCAATCGAGGCGCCGGTTGTCAATATGCCGTGGTGCGCTAGCAGAATCGACCTTTGGGCGCCGATGGCTTCGGAAATAATCCGCCCTTCCTCATCGGAAAACGGCACCCCGGGCCACTCTGCCAGGTACGCGCAATCCTCGTAGAACATGGCGCTGTCCATGTGGGCGACTTCCAGGGATTGTCCGGTCATCGACAGCGCCGCGGCGTACGGCGGGTGCGTATGCACCACACAGCGTATGTCCGGCCTGGCGCGATACAACCACATGTGGAAATTGATGGCCGGGTTGACTGCGCGCGCACTGTCAACGACGTTAAGTTCGTCGTCGATCAGGCAGATATCCTCGTCCCTGACCTGGCTGAAAGCGGGGCCCATGCACGGTGTGAGAAAGCAGCCCGGTTTATCATCGGCGCACACAGTGATCTGCCCGGCGATATTTTCCCCATGCCCATTGGCGCCGAGAATCTTGCAGGCAAGCGCCAGTTTTTCCCGAACCGAAAAGGATTGTTGCGTTTGCCCGGGCGTCTCCTCATCGAACTGTTCGTAGATTTCTGCTTTGTTTTCTCTGGCCATGTTCATGCCTCTTATAGAGGTGTTACGGTTTTTCGTAAACGACTTTTCCATCCAGGATAGTCTTCAACACCCGGGTTGCGCCGATCTCACTGCTCGGTATATCCAGTATGTTCCGGTCGAGCAC
Organism: Gammaproteobacteria bacterium; assembly: GCA_965207165.1. Taxonomy (GTDB): domain Bacteria; phylum Pseudomonadota; class Gammaproteobacteria; order Eutrophobiales; family Eutrophobiaceae; genus JAAXHV01. Next base: position 2,169,597 of record OZ242265.1, read on the forward strand.
AATCATGTTGGCTGTTTTGCCGGCTTCGATACTCCCCATGTTATCCAGGTTGTTATTGGCCTTTGCGGGATTGCGGGTATAAAACTCCAGCGCGGTCTCAACCGGCAGGGATTCATCGCCGCGCTCTACGATACCCTGGATGGGCGGAAACGGATTAAATGACTCAACAACGGCATAGTCCGAACCGACCGTGATCAGGGCGCCATGACCGTGTAATGAGCCGAACTGGTAACCGTCGCTGCCCAGTATACTGCCCGGGCTCCAAAAATAGGGAGACATTTCTGCGGTCGCCTTGAGCTCGGCAAAACGCGGCAGGTCGGTTTCAGAGACGTCCGACGTGTGTCCGATTTCATGCCAGATACCGCTGTCACCGTTGGTTTTCCTGACAGCTTCGATGGCATCCAGCCCGACGCGCACTGCGCCGTCCCCGGCGGCATGCATTTTCACCCTGAGCCCGGCCCGGTCCCACTCAGTTATTTTCTGCGCCAGCACGTCACGCGGAATCAACAGGTTGGTCTCATCCACTTCACCGTCCGCGCCGATGGGGACGTGGGTAAAGACCGGTGGCACCGGCACCCCATCGAGAAACAGCTTTATCGCGTTTGAGGAGATATGCGGCGTTGCATACTTTGCGCGATCGGCAATCTGCGCTTCCTGGGCCTGCCGGCCCGGACCTCCCTCGGGGCTCCAGCCATGGTGCAACTGGATATACGGGATTGGCTTTCCGGCGCGGTCCAGTTCGCCCAGCATTTCGAGCACGTCGTGGTCGACACTGAAGGCGTCCTGCACCGACGTCACCCCGGCGGCCAGCAACTCCAGCGACAACTCTTCAAGGGCGGCCTTTACCAGTTCGCGCGGGTAAGGGGGAATGTGCGCCCGGACCAGCCATATTGCGCTTACCTCCGCAAGCACACCGGTCGGTTCGCCGGTTTGCGGATGTTTCACAATGACGCCGCCCTCCGGCGGCTCTGTGTCCCTGTCGATACCGGCAATCTCCAGCGCCCTGGCATTCACCAGGCGCGTGTGCATGGTGACATCCCTGATGAGGACGGGCGTGTCCGGGAACGCCTCGTTCAACAGGTCATTGCTCAGCGGCGAGTCGCCCCACATCTCCATACCGTTAATAAGTACCCATGGATAGCCCTCTATCCGCCGGCTCTTGCAGTATTGCAGGGTTTCCTTCAATTGTTCCGGCTTGAACTGGCCCGGCGTGCAATCCAGGGCATTGGTCACGCTCAGGTAATGAAAGTGCGCGTCATGCAAACCGGGCATGGCCATGGCGCCGTTGAGATCGTATTGTTCTGTGTCCGCGCCAGCCAATGCCAACATGTCCGCGCTGTTTCCCGTTGCCAGGAACCTGCCGTCTTTGACGGCTACTGCTTCCGCCCAGGAGCGGTGGTCGTCCAGAGTATATATTCTCCCGCCATAATAGACGGCATCCGCGGGCGCCATAGCCCCTGGCATTTCAGGCGACGCGGCATCCGCTGGCGAAGCCGGCGGCGCGCCGGTTTCGTTCTGGCAGGCGCCCAGCGCCAGGTGAAAAACAAAGGTGAGCAATATTGTCCTGTAAACATTCATAGGGGCTGTTCCTGTTGGGAGCGATCGTAGATGACCTTGCCGTTGAACAAGGTCAGGTCGACGAGTGTCTCGCCGACCCGGTGTGCCTGGTGTTGTTGCGCCAACTCCACGACATTCCGGTCGAGCACGACCAGGTCGGCGATTTTTCCCGCTTCGATGCTGCCCAACCGGTCGTCGTGTCCCATCAGCCGGGCGCCCTCGATGGTGAAGGAAGCAAGGATTTCATGAATGTCCAGGCGTTGTTCGGCATTCAACACCTGACCGTCCAGTTCCCGCGTAAGCGCGGCCTGCATGTTGACGAACGGCATGGGGTCGCGAATGCCCTGGGGCGCATCGCTGCCCCAGGCCAGGGGTGAACCGGCGTCCTGCAAGGATTTCACCGGGAAGACGTTCTGTACAACATACAACGCCGGGTTGTACATATCCTCCAGCGAGTCCAGCTCCTCGAAAAAAGGAATCACCGCAATATTGTCCGGGTAGGGCAGCATCCAGCTATAGGTGGTGGAAATGTAAACCCCGAGCCTGCCGAGGCGTTGCGCATCGTCCGGGTGCACCAGTGTTGCGTGGGCAATGGTTTGCGTGACGCCCAGCCTGTCCGCCGTTTCCTTGTTGGCCTCGAAGGCGTCGGTGAGTGTACGCATCGCCAGGTCGGACTCCGAGTGGACGTGAATATGAAAGCCCGCCTCGGTCATCTGCCTGACGTATTCGTTCACGTAGTCGGCGCTGTGACCCAGGTGGCCGCCGGTTTTCACGCACTGGACCGGGTGATACCCGTGTTCCCCGGCGAAACGGGCGGCGCGACCGGCGTCCTGGTAGGCATCGAAATCAGCGCGCACGTTTACACAGGTTTCACTCTCCAGGTCCACGTACCCGGCCAGAGCAAGCGTACCGTCTCCCCCGGCGGAAAAAATCGGTTGCTTGAACTCGCCGATAATGCCGGTAATCGGCAGGGTGGACGGCTCGGGAAACGGGCGCGGCGCGCCGTACAGGCCGCCGTCCATGAAAAACTTCACGCCGTTGGTCTGGATAAACTCCGAATCCCGGTATTTGTCACGCAACTCGCTGAAATGCCCCACGTGCTCGGGGATGCGCGCCATGATATCGGGGTCTCTGCTGTAAACCGAGGCATGGGGTTGGCCGTAAAAGTGGGCTCTTACCCGAAAACTCATGGCGCCGCTTTTCTCAAACCAGTCATACATCTCGAGGGTGCGCGCCACCGACATGGGGTCCTGGATAGAAGTAATGCCGGACTGGGCCAGTATCCTTGCCACTGCCGGCATGGCGTAATCTTCCCGTTCATTCAGCCCCATCAGGTCCTCAAACACGGTATCGCGAATGAAATCGCGCGCATCTTCGACCACCTTCCCGGTCGGCTCGCCGGTTTCATCCACCGACACCATCTCCTGGTAGTCTGCATACACCGTCCGCAGGGTTTCCCGGTTCATGCCCACCACCTTGCCCTCCAGGTCCCTGGCCTGGGCAAAGGCCGCGCTGTTAAAGGCTGCGGAGTGTGAACTCCACAATACTATCGGGTGTTCGTCCGACACCGCATCCAGCGCCATGCGCATGTTTTTGTAACGGTCACTCGGCTCGTTGCCCGAGGCCCAGCCAACCACCACGAGCCACTCGCCCGCCGGAATCTGGTCACGTTCGATGCAGGCCTTCAGAAAAGGGACCAGTTCTTCCATGGGTTTCACCTCGCCTTCCAGGTTGCACAGACTGGGCTCGGCCAGCCCTGTGGCGTGGACGTGCATATCGTGCAACCCCGGCAACATCATGCGTCCTTCCAAATCATGTATCTTTGTTCCAGATCCAATATATCCTTGTACGGATTGGTTACTACCGACATGTACAATTTTATCAGCCCGTATCGCTACCGCCTCTGCCACGGTTCGTTCTGCGTCAACCGTGTAGATATAACCATTGGTGAACACCAGGTCCGCTGATTGTGTTAAGGGAGTGTTATTTCCTGCTGGCGCAGGTGTCTGTTCCTCGGAACAAGCCACAAACAAGGTCAGGCTGATTAAGACCAGGGCAAGCACATGGGTTCGTTGTTTCATCTTCCACCTTTAACGTTTGAAGTTGACGTAATTGACATCCGCCTGGTTTTTCCTATTATAGTTCTGTAATTTCTGCACTTGGTCCTCTGCCATTTTCGGATGCATAGTCGAGGCACAGATATATTGAATATTCTAGAAGATTTCCCAACGGACCATTGTCGTCCGGGAGGTTGACAGAGACGCCTATCGACGAGAGCTGGATTGGTAAGCCGTGGATCAATTTGACAAAATAAATATGTATGATACCTCGAAACACTTGCGCACCCATCAATCTTACCTCATTTGTTGTTTGTTAAAGTTGCCCGGATTGAAGTGCCTGTATTTAAACACGCAAAACTAAAGATGGATAGACTCATCAATAATATTGGTTGTCAACCCAGGGGCTGACAGAAGCCACTGCTCATTTTCTGTAAACTGTGCAGTAGTAACGTTGAACACTAACTAATAGAGAGTGTCCTGCTATGGCACAACAATCTGGTGAGCGGCTGTCCGGGACATAATGCGGCGCGCGAGATCCTGAAAGATATCTAACCGCAGCGTTGGCCACACACGTGGCCGTATAATCTCATTTCCAGTGCAAGGAAGACGCGCCAGCGGGAGCGGGAAATGCGCGGTCTATCTCTTCCAGGTCTGCACCCGACAGCTCAATCCCGGCTGCTCCATGGTTTTCCCTGATATGTTCGGGCCTGGCGCTCTTGGGGATGACTATCACGTCCTCCCGGTGCAGCAACCATGCCAGCGCGACCTGGTAGGGCGTGGCATTGTGCCGTTGCGCCAGCGCCTGCAGGGGAGCGGTATCCAGTCTTCCCTCGTTGAACGGGGAATACGCCATCAGCGGCACCTTGCGTTGGCGGCACCAGTTTCGCAGTTCCCATTCCACTTCCCTGTGCTGCAGGTTGTACAACACCTGGTTGGTCGCGATGGCCGTTCCGCCGGAACAGCCCCAGGCTTCCTCCATCCCGGAAACGTCGAAATTGCTTACCCCGAAAGCTGCAATTTTCCCCTGTTCCCGGAGTCGCAGGAAAGCCTCCAGGGTCTCCCGCACCGGGTAACGGCCCGGCCAGTGCAGCAGGTACAGGTCCATACACTCTATCCCCATCCGTTTCAGGCTTTTCTCGCAGGCTTTAATCGTGCCCCGCAAAGACGCATTGCCCGGCAGCACCTTGCTCACGATATAAGCCTCTTCACGCCGGCCCTGCACGGCCTTGCCTACCACTATCTCCGCATCATGGTACATTTCCGCGGTATCGATCAGCGTCATGCCCAGGTCCAGTCCGAGACGTATCGCATCCGCCTCGGTTTTACGTTTCAGGGGGTTCTGGCCCATACGCCAGGTGCCCTGCCCCAGCGCCGGGACGGATGCTCCACCAGGGAAAATTACGGGTCTGTTCATAGTGATTTTGACCACAGGCACGAAAGTGCCCATACTGTAATGAATGGCAATGACATTAACAAGTCGGGTGGCGCCGGGTGTGTTGTTTTTATTGCTTTCCGCCGGTGTATGCGCGGTGGAAGGGATTACGGTTGAACACGCCTCCAGCCAACTGGTCGACGATAGTTATTACCTCGATGCGCGGGTAAATTTCAGCCTGCACGACGACCTGCTGGAAGCGCTCGACCATGGCGTGGACCTGGATATCAGGATAATTGTCAGGGTCAAGGAAAAGCGTAAATGGCTCTGGGACAGGGTTTACAAGGAGAAAACGCTCAAGTTCAAACTGGACCACCGGCCGCTGTCGGACGTGTATACCGTCAGGAACGTCAGAAAATCAGAACGGCGCCAATTCGATACGCTGGAAAATGCACTAAAATACATGGGGAAGATCGACCGCTATTATTTGATGAACAATAATAAAATAACAGACGAATCAGGCCTGACCGGCATGATCAGGGCTGAAATGAATGTGGATAACCTGCCGCCGCCGTTGAAACCCATCGCCTTCCTGTCGGATAAATGGCAAATGGGCGGCAAATGGCACCGGTGGACCATCAGGTAACGATGAAAAACGGTGGACAAACAATACTCCTGATCGGCGTACTGCTTTTCGGTTGCCTGCTGGCGTCACTGTTAAGCATGAGCAAGGCGCTGCAGACTTCGGCGCAGTTCGATGAGATATATGCCGGGTTGCTGATCTTCAACACCCTCGGGTTGCTTACCCTGGTGGTACTGATAGGTCTGAATATCCGCAGTCTCATCAAGCAGGTGCGCGAACGCGCGGCCGGCGCCCGTCTGACCGTGCGCATGGTGACGATGTTCGTCATCCTGTCGGTCACGCCGGTGCTGATCCTTTACTCCTTCTCCCTGGATTTCCTGTACCGCGGCATCGACAGCTGGTTTGACCTGCGCGTAGAGCGCGCCCTGGAGGACTCGCTTGAGTTGAGCCGGCTCGGCCTGGAGAACCGTATGAAGGAACTGCTGCGGCAGTCCGAGACCATGGCCGAAGAAATTTCGCTGACCAACGATGCCTTGATCCCCTTTGAAATCGACCAGTACCGCAGCCGGAGCGGCGCCGATGAACTGACCGTGATGACAAGACAGGGGATCATTATCGGTTCCAGTTCCACGAATCCCGACAACCTGGTGCCGGATTCGCCCGATGAAACCGCGCTGTTCCAGGTACTGCAGGGCAACAGTTATATCGGCATGGATACCATAAGAAATGCCGGCCTGTCGTTCCGCGTGGTCGTCAACGTGCCGAACTCCCGGATCGGCACCGAGCCGCGCATCATGCAGGGATTGTATCCTGTCACCGAACGGGTCAACGACCTGGCGCAGAACGTTCAATCGGCTTTTACCCAGTACGAGGAACTGTCCTACCTGCGGGAGCAGCTCAAGCTGAGTTTTGTCCTGATTCTGACAATGGTGTTGTTGTTCAGCGTGTTCTCCGCGGTATGGGCGGCGTTTTATTCAGCCAGGAAACTGGCCGCGCCGATTCGCGACCTGGCGGAAGGGACGAAGTCCGTGGCCGAGGGTGATTACCATACCAGGCTGCCGGTTCCGGCTAATGATGAACTGGGCTTCCTGGTCGCCTCGTTCAATGACATGACCCGCAAGATAGCCAGCGCCAGGGACGCAGCCAAGCGCAGCCAGGATGAAGCGGAAACCCAGCACAAGTACCTGCAGGCGGTACTGGAGCGGCTGTCGTCGGGGGTACTGGTCCTGGACACGCAAAATTGCCTGCGTACCGCGAACATCAGCGGCGGCAGGATCCTGGGCATAGACATCAGCGAGAACATCGGCCATTCCTTCAGCCGCATCTGCCAGAACTACAAGCACCTGGAACAACTCAAGAACCTGTTCCAGTCCCACATAGACCAGGGCGAACCGGTGTGGGACCAGCAGGTAATCCTGTTCGGGGCAAGCGGCCGGCAGGTGCTCATGTGCAGGGGGACCTCCGTCGTCCCGGCCGGGGAAAAGAACCTGGTCCATATCATCGTTTTCGACGACATCACCGCATTGCTGCAAGGCCAGCGCGAGGCGGCCTGGAGTGAAATGGCCCGGCGGCTCGCCCACGAGATTAAAAACCCGCTGACACCGATACAACTGGCGGCAGAGAGGTTGCGCCACAAGTACCTCGGGTCGTCTCCGCCGGACCAGGCTGAGACGCTGGACCGGCTCACCACGACGATCATCAAACAGGTGGAAACCATGAAAAGCATGGTTAACGCATTCTCCGATTACGCCAGGGCGCCGGTCATGGCGCCGCGCGATGTGGATCTGAACCTCTTGCTGGAGGAAGTGGTGGACCTGTACCGGGAAATGGACACAAGCGTTACGATCACTTTAAATCTTACGGAAGATCAACCGGTTATCCGCGCAGATGCGGGCCGGTTGCGGCAAGTCTTCAACAATGTCATAAAAAATGCGATCGACGCACGTGACCGGGAAGAGGATTTGACCCTGTCCGTCTCTACTGCCCGTATAAGCCAGCCTGCCATGGACTACATCGAAATCCGTATCAGGGATTCCGGTAGCGGCGTAAACGAGGATATAATATCGACTGTATTTGAACCTTACGTAACCACCAAACAGAAAGGCACAGGCCTGGGACTGGCAATCGTGAAAAAAATTGTGGAAGAACATGGCGGGTTGGTCATGATCAGGAATAACGTGGACGGTCCGGGAGCCTGTGTCGTCATCAGGCTGCCCGTCACCGAGAGTAAACTCGCGCAGGAACGCGCGGCCACCAGGAACAGAGGTGCAGTATGACCGGCGAAAAAATTCTCGTTGTAGATGATGAGGCAGAGATCAGAAACCTGATAAGCGAAATCCTCGTGGACGAGGGATTCGAGGTGACTACGGCCGAAAACGGCAACAGCGCCCGGACCCTGATGGAACAATTCCGCCCCCGGCTGGTGCTGCTGGATATCTGGATGCCGGACATAGACGGCATTACCCTGCTGAAGGAATGGCACGAAGCGGGCAAGTTGACCAACCCGGTCATCATGATGTCCGGACACGGAAATATAGGCACTGCGGTCGAGGCCACCCGTCTGGGCGCATACGATTACCTGGAAAAGCCGTTGTCGCTGGCCAAGCTGGTCCTGACCATAAAAAATGCCCTGGACGCGTCAAGACTGCAGAAAGAAAACCTGAGTTTACGCCGCTATCCCTCGGAACCGGCGAGGATTATCGGTAAAAGCAAGTTGATGGCGCAGTTGCGGGGACAACTGGAAAAGGTGGCCGGTCTTGATACGCCGGTACTGATCACCGGTGAACCGGGAACGGATAAAGAGGCGGTGGCCCGCTACCTGCATGCCGCAGGCCCGGGGAAAGACAGGTCTTTTGTCAACGTCAGCGTCTCGGCCCTGGACCCTGAGACCATAATCACCGAGTTCTACGGTGAAGAGCAGGAAGGTAACATACACAGCGGGTTTCTCGATGAGGCTGACGGAGGAACCCTGTTCATCAAGGATATCGCAGATATGGACCTGGCGGCACAGGCGCGCCTGCAGGAGACACTGAAGAACCGGTCCTATAAACGCGTCAACGGAACTGAAGCCGTGCCGCTGAATACCAGGATAGTCGCCGCCACCCGCCACCGTCTGGCCGGCAGGGTAAAGGACTCTGCCTTCATGGACGAGTTGTACTTCCAATTGAACGTCGTGCCGGTAAAGGTGCCGCCGCTCAGGGAGTATTATGAAGACGTCCCCGATATCCTGCAGTATTTCGTCAATTTCTTCGTCGAACGCGAAGGCTTGCCGTACCGTTTTTTTACCACGGCTGCGCTGAACAGGCTGCGCCGCTACCCCTGGCCCGGAAATTCCCGCGAGTTGAAGAACCTGGTCCAGAGGATGCTGATACTGGGAGGCGATGCGGCAATCGACCTGGAAGAAATCGAGACGGCGCTGGGAGAACAACCGGCCAGAAAAGAGTCCGAAAATGTATCAAACCTGGACCTCCCCTTGCGCCAGGCCCGTGAAAACTTCGAACGGGACTACCTGGAATACCAGCTTAGAATGGCGGACGGCAGTGTCAGCAAAATGGCCAGGAACGTCCACATGGAGCGTACCCATCTGTACCGGAAGCTGAAGTCCCTGGGTATCGACATAAAATCGTGAAAATCATCGTTCTGGGTGCAGGCCAGGTCGGCTCGTCAGTAGCCGCCAATCTCTGCAGCGAAGCCAATGATATTACCGTCATAGACCGCAACCCGGCGGTACTGCGCAACCTGCAGGAGCGGCTGGACCTGCAAACCGTCAACGGCTCCGCATCACATCCCTCGGTGCTGGAACAGGCCGGCGCAAATGACGCGGACATGATCATTGCGGTAACCAACAGCGATGAAACCAACATGGTGGCCTGCCAGGTTGCCTACACGGTGTTCCATACACCCACGAAAATCGCGCGCGTACGCAACCACGAATACCTGAAAAGCGCAGACCTGTTTACCTCGGAAGCGATGCCGGTTGACGTCCTGATCAGCCCGGAACAGGTCGTTACCGAGTACATTGCCCGTTTGATCAGTTTCCCCGGCGTCCTCCAGGTGCTCGATTTCGCCGACGGCCGCGTGCAGATGGTTGCTGTAAAAATAACCGGCCAGAGCATGATCATCGGCAAGAGTATCGGTGAACTGGCCGCACACCTGACCAACATAGATTTCCGCATCATCTCGATCTTTCGCGGCGGACAGGCAATCACGCCTGACGGCGCTACAGAAATACAACGGGATGACGAGGTGTTCATAATCGGCGCTCCGAAACATATCAGGAACCTGTTGAAATCGATCAAGCAAACGGACAAGCCGGTGAAACGCATCATCATCGCCAGCGGCGGCAATATCGGCCGGCGCCTGGCAAAATTACTGGAAAACAAATACCTGGTGAAGGTTATCGAATTGTCCCAGGCACAGGCACAGAGGGCCTCCGAGGAGTTGAACAATGCCATCGTACTTAACGGTGACGCTGCGGACGAGGATTTGTTGATCGAAGAAAATATAGACGACACCGACGTTTTCTGCGCCCTGACCAATGCCGACGAGGCAAATATCATTTCCTGCATGCTGGCGAAGCGCCTTGGCGCGCACAAGGTCATGGCATTGATCAACCGGGCAGCCTATGTCGACCTGGTGCAGAGTGATGTAATCGACATTGCCATATCACCGCAACAGGCTACCATCGGCAGCCTGCTGGCGCATATCCGCAAAGGCGATGTGGTCGTGGTGCACTCGTTACGGCGCGGCGCGGCGGAAGCCATGGAAGCCATCGCGCACGGCGATAAAACAACGTCCGATGTCGTAGGCAGGTCGATTGAAGAGTTGCCCCTGCCGCCCGGCACCAGTATCGGCGCCATAGTCCGCGACGACAAGGTGCTGATTGCACATCACGACACGGTAATCGCATCCGAAGATCATGTCATCCTGCTGGTGGGCGACAAGAAGCGCGTACCCGAAGTAGAAAGACTGTTCCAGGTCAAGGTAACATTTCTGTAATCCCCCACCAGATGCATTTTCGGGGCTAAATGCAACTACTCGTCATCCAGAAGATTCTCGGGCTGCTGATGATGCTGTTCAGTACCACCATGCTGCCCCCCCTCGCCATTGCCTTGTCGGACCAGGACAAGACAGTCAAGACATTCATGCTCTGCTTCCTCCTGATTCTCAGCATCGGCGCCTTCCTGTGGCTGCCGGTACACCGGGTTAACAGGGAATTACGCCTGCGTGACGGCTTTGTTGTCGTAGTGTTGTTCTGGGCAGGTCTGGGCCTGGTCGGCGCCATGCCCTTCCTGCTCGCGTCGTACCCCGACATGACATTTACCGACTCGTTATTCGAATCCGTGTCCGGCCTGACCACCACCGGCGCAACGGTAATCATGGGGCTCGAACAGCTGCCGAAGTCCCTCCTGTTCTACCGGCAGGAACTGCAATGGCTGGGGGGAATGGGCATCATCGTGCTGGCGGTGGCCATCCTGCCCATGCTGGGGATCGGCGGCATGCAGCTCTACCGTGCGGAAACCCCGGGGCCGATCAAGGACTCTAAACTGACGCCCAGGATCACCGAGACGGCCAAGGCGCTGTGGTATATCTACCTGTCCCTGACGATTGCCTGTGCGCTCATGTACTGGATTGCCGGGATGTCGTTGTTCGACGCCGTCAGTCACAGTTTCTCCACGGTATCCATCGGTGGCTTCTCGACCCATGACCAGAGCATCGGCTATTTCGACAACAGGCTGATCAACACGATTGCAGTGATATTCATGTTGATGGCCGCCATGAACTTCACCCTGCATTTCGTCAGCTGGCGTTCATTGAGCCTGAATACCTACCGCAAGGACTCGGAGGTAAAAGCCCTGTTCGGTGTCCTGTTCGTACTCTGCGTCATTACCTGCGTATACCTGGTTTTTCTCGGCGACTATGACGATACCGGGAGCGCGATCAGTCACGGGATTTTCCAGTCCGTATCCATTGCGACGACAACCGGCTTTACCACGACCGCGTACCAGACCTGGCCGACGTTTCTGCCGGTACTGTTGATCTTTGCCAGTTTCATCGGCGGCTGCGCAGGCTCGACGGGAGGAGGCCTGAAAGTCATCCGGGTAGTACTGCTGTACAAGCAGGGCAAGCGTGAGATCAGGCGCCTGGTCCATCCCAACGCCATCATTCACATCAAACTCGGCGGCAAGCCGGTCGATGAAGCCGTCATTAACGCGGTATGGGGTTTCTTTGCCGCTTACGTGGCAATATTCGCCCTGCTGCTGATATTACTGATGGCTACCGGCCTGGACCAGGTCACGGCATTCTCCGCGGTGGCCGCATGCCTGAATAACCTGGGGCCGGGACTCGGTGATGTCAGCGCCCATTATTCCGGCATCAACGATATCTCCAAGTGGCTGCTCTGTCTTGCCATGCTGCTCGGGCGGCTGGAAATCTTCACCCTGCTGGTCCTGATGACGCCGACCTTCTGGCGTAAGTAATGACCCAGGCCGACCAACGCAAATGGGATCGTATCTATACGGAAAAGGATACGGAAGCCGGGCAGCCCTGCCGGGTCCTGTCCGCCCACTCACACCTGCTGCCGGCCGCCGGACTGGCCCTGGACCTGGCTTGCGGGCGCGGCGCCAACGCACTTTATCTTGCGCGCATGGGTTATACAACCAGCGCCTGGGACCTGTCCGAAGTGGTGCTGCAACGGCTGGCAGAGCAAGCAGGACGGCTCGGGGCGCCGCTCAGCACGGAACAACGCGACGTTGCAGCCGACCCGCCGGCACCGGCGTCATTTGATATTATCGTGGTCAGCCGCTACCTGGAGAGGACAATCGTTCCCGCTATCATCGCTGCCCTGAAAGACGGGGGATTACTTTTCTACCAGACCTTCATCCGGGAAAAGGTATCGGATTCCGGCCCGCAAAATCCCGCGTACCGCTTGCAGCCAAACGAACTGCTGCACCTGTTCCAATCCCTGCACATTGTCTACTACCACGAAGAGGGAACGACAGGTGACACTGACCAGGGATTCAGAAACGAAGCAATGCTGGTCGGACAAAAGAGATAGCAAACAATGGGGACGGATTTAAATCCGTCCCCAATAGGTACTGTGTAAATTCGGGGACAGAATTTATTCTGTCCCCAGTAGAAATCGATGGATACAGAAAAACTCGAAGCGATGCTGGCCGGTGGTGAAGACAACGCACTATTGCGCTTCACCCTGGGCAATGTGCTCTTTCAGCAAAAGAAGTACGCTGAGGCCGAACCCCACCTGGCCAGGGCCGTTGAACTGGACCCGGACTACTCGGCAGCCTGGAAAATATACGGCCGCACCCTGGGCGCCGCCGGGAAGATACCGGATGCCGTAACCGCGTTAAACCAGGGTATCGAAATTGCATCGGAGCGCGGCGACATCCAGGCGGCAAAAGAGATGACCGTATTCCTTCGGCGCCTGGAAAAACAACCCACAGATTAACGCAGGAGACAGCAGGTAGAAATCACGACAGGTTTGGATAGGCTTTTCAGGACTATCATCCGCAGGGATAGCGGATGGTAAGCGTACAGGGATGTATTAACAGCGTGTCCTGAAAAGCCTGTCCAAACCTGCGCACCTGGTCACGTTCTCACATTCAGGGCGCCCACCAGTTCCGAAACATTGTCCAGGCCGTGCCGGTCCAGGTATTGCTCGATACCGGCGTTGATCTTCTTGCAGACCAGGGGGTCGTAGAACAAAGCGGTGCCGACACCGATGGCGCTGGCTCCGGCCAGGAGAAATTCCAGGGCGTCGTTTGCGGTGGTAATGCCGCCCTGACCGATAATCGGTATGTTCCTGTCCCTGCATTCCTGGTAAACCTGCCAGGTCCTGAGCAGCGCAACAGGCTTGATGGCCGGACCCGACAACCCGCCCTGGTTCGTACCGATAATTGGTTCGCGTGTGTCCAGGTCGACAGCCATGCCGGTAACGGTGTTTATCACCGCCAGGGCGTCGCTGCCCGCGTCAATGCAGCGGCGCGCATTTTCCACGATGTCGGTCTGGTTCGGCGAGAGCTTGGTGATGATAGGTTTGTCGGTCTCGTTGCGGCACGCCGAGACGACCTGCGCGGACATCTCCGGGTAGTTGCCGAAGCTGACGCCGCCTTCCTTGATATTCGGACAGGAGATATTGACCTCTATGGCGTCAATGGGTGAGTCATGGAAGATGCGGGTCACTTCCGCGTATTCCTCTATCGTGGAACCGCAGACATTGGCGATGAAACGCGTCTCGGCAAAATCCAGTTCCGGCAGGTATTCATCCACTACCCGTCTCGCCCCCGGATTTTGCAAACCGATGGAGTTCAACATACCCAGGTATGTTTCCGCAATGCGGTGCGGGGGGTTGCCCAGGCGCGGCTCCAGCGTCGTCCCCTTCAGGCAAACAGCGCCGGCATCCCGGTTGGAAAAACCCTTGACCCGGGTATATTCCTCGCCGAAACCGACACAGCCCGACAATAAAACCAGCGGCGTGTCGAACTGCATCCCGCAGAAGTCTGTGGCGAGCTTGTTACGGGTGTTTGACATGGAGATACAGGATACAGGAGATAAAACAGAAAAAACTGGTTAGGTTATAATTCCGACAGATGAGAGCCGGATGAGGCGGCGGTTCCAGGCTTTCGAGCGTTTGTTTTGACATAAATCCGCAACTACCTGCAAAAAAATAATATATTCATTTTACCTGTCCTGTATATCCTGTGCATCCATGTTAAATGATCCGGTAGATTTATGACCAGCCACGCGTTCGTAGAATTCTTCAACGTCAGCAAGAGCTATGACGGGCAGACATTCTCGGTCCTGGACTTCAGCCTGAGTGTCGAGCGCGGCGAATTCGTCACCCTGCTCGGGCCATCCGGATCGGGCAAGACGACCTGCCTGAAGATGCTGGCCGGATTCGAGGAACCCAGCAGCGGCGAGATCTGGCTGAACAGCCGCCCGGTCAACCAGGTCAAGCCCTGGAAGAGAAACATCGGCGTCGTGTTTCAACACTATGCACTGTTTCCCCACATGACGATCGCCGAAAACCTTGCATTCCCGTTGCAGGCGCGGCGGCTACCCAGGGACGAAATTACCCGCAGCGTCGTGCGGGCGCTGGACATGGTGCAACTCGGGGACTTCGCTGAGCGCCGGCCGGCGCAACTGTCCGGCGGCCAGCAGCAACGCGTCGCGATCGCCCGCGCCCTGGTATTTGAACCGGACCTGGTATTGATGGACGAACCCCTGGGCGCCCTGGACCGGCGCCTGCGCGAGGAAATGCAGTACGAGATCCGCCGCCTGCAACAGCGGCTCGAGGTAACCATGATCTACGTAACCCACGACCAGGGTGAGGCCATGGTGCTGTCGGACCGGGTTGCAGTCATGGAACAGGGCCGCATCTGCCAGGTGGCTTCGCCGGAAGCCCTGTACGAGGAACCGCAACGCCTGTTCGTAGCCAATTTTATCGGTGAGAACAACCAGGTCGAGGGTCGGATAGTTAACCACGATCCCGATGAGTGCCAGGTGGAGGTGGCAGGTCAAATCATAAGAGCCTTCCCCGTGGCAATCGATGAAAACGACTCTCACACCTGTCTCACTATCCGCCCCGAGCGGGTGGCGCTGAACCCGCCGCCTGACCTCTATCCCAATTGCTTTGAAGCCGAAGTGGAAGATATTATTTTCATGGGCGATCACCTGCGCATCCATGCCGCGCTGCTCGGGCACAGTCAATTTATCGTCAAGATCCCCAATGTTATCGGTCACGGCGGGATCCTGCCGGGAGACACGGTCACCCTGGGCTGGCTGGTAACCGATTGCCGGGCGCTGGACCTGAAACAGGCATCACCATAACCGATTAACCATAATACAACCGTTAACGCAAATTTGGGGTCAGAGCAATTGCTCTGACCCCAAGTATTCAAATATCAAATAACTTATAGGAGAATTCTGTTGAATACCATCAAGACATCAGTCCTGCTCTGTGCTGCCTGGACTTCAACCCTGCTGTTGCCCGCTTCACCGGTCAACGCACAGGAGGAACAGTCTATCACCGTCGTGTCCTGGGGCGGTTCCTATGCAAGGAGTTCCGTCAAGGCGTATCACGAACGCTTCGTCGAGGAGACCGGCATCCGCATCAAGCTGGATGAGTACAACGGCGGCCTCGCCCAGGTCAGGGCGCAGGCCGAGACCGGCAACGTATCCTGGGACGTGGTCGATATGGAGGCCGGTGATGCGTTGCTGGGCTGTGACGAGGGCCTGCTGGAAACCGTCGACTACGAAACCCTCCTTCCGGCGCCGGACGGCACCCCGGCGTCTGAGGATTTCCTGGAGGTCTTTGACGTGGAATGCGGCGCAAAAAACATCGTCTACAGCACGGTTTATGCCTATAACGATACCTTGTTCCCCGAAATGAAGCCGGCGACGATGGCCGACTTCTTCGACCTTGGGAAGTTTCCGGGACGCAGGGGCATGCGCCGGGCGCCCAATGCCAACCTGGAATTTGCCCTGGTGGCGGACGGTATCCCGGCCGGCCAGGTCTATGAAGTCCTGTCCACCGAGGAAGGCATCGCCCGTGCGTTCAGCAAACTGGATACTATCAAGGACCGGGTCGTATGGTGGGAGGCCGGCGCGCAGCCTCCGCAGATGCTGGCCGACGGCGAGGTCGTTATGAGCACGGCCTTCAACGGGCGTATTTTCAACGCCTGGGCCCTGGAAAATCAACCGCTCACCATTGTCTGGGACGGCCAGGTACTGGCATTGGGCTACCTGGTAATCGTTGCCGGCACACCCAGGCTGGAACTGGCCCGGCAGTTCGTCGAGTTCGCGACCAGCACCGTGTCCCTGGCCAATGTGACCAGGTATATCTCCTATGGTCCCCTGCGCCGTTCATCCCTGGCCCTGGTAGACAAGTACGAGGCCACGGGTATAGACATCGAACCGCACCTGCCCAATGCGCAGCAGAACATGACCAACGCCGTCCTGGAAGACCCGGAATGGTGGGCCGACAACCAGGACGAGATGAATGAACGCTTCGCCGCCTGGCTTATAAAATAATTACGAATTAGGAATTACGAATTACAAATTAGGAATTAGAGTGCTTACAATAACAACAGCCGCCGCAGGCGGCACATTCATCCTTAATACTTAATGCTTAATTTTTAATTCTTAAAAGGAAATGTTGAGCAACTCCCGCACCGGCGCAGTCATGCTGGCGCTGCCACTGACCGCATTCATCCTGGTGACGTTCGTTGCGCCCCTGGGCAGCATGTTCATGCGCAGCCTGTACGATCCGCTTGTCGCCGACATAATGCCGGAAACCATAGCTGCGCTGGAGGAGTGGGACGGTACGGGATTGCCGGCGGAGCAGGTGTACGCGCTGGCGGCCCGTGAACTTGGCCTGGCGCGGGAAGAAAAGACAATCGGCAGGCTCGCCACCCGGCTGAACCGGGACACCTCCGGAATGCGCAGCGTGATCATGCGCAGCGGCAGGGCACTGAAACGCGCAGGAGATGCTCCCTGGTCCGAAACACTACCGGACATAAACCCGGCCTGGGGTGAAGCGGATATCTGGCAGGCACTGGCACGGACCGGGGCGCGTGTGACGCCCATTTACTACCTGAACGCGCTGGACCTGACGCTGGACAGCGACGGCGGGGTCGTTCGGCAACCGGAGGACCGCCGTATTTACGGAACCTTGTTCATCAAGACCATCCGGGTAAGCCTGGTCATTACCCTGCTATGCCTGGCGATAGGCTACCCGGTGGCCTGGCTAATAGCACATTCGCCACCCCGCATGAGCCGCATGTTGCTGGTGCTGGTACTGGTGCCGTTCTGGACCTCGCTGCTGGTGCGGACCACGTCCTGGATCGTACTGTTGCAGCAGCAGGGTGTGGTCAACGACCTGCTGGTCCGCGTCGGAATCGTCGCTGACGAGCAACGGCTTACCATGATCCACAACATGACCGGCACCCTGGTGGCGATGACGCACGTGCTGCTGCCTTTCATGATCCTGCCGATTTATTCAGTCATGCGCGGGATCCCCGCGGTGCAGATGCAGGCTGCCATGTCGCTAGGCGCCAATTGGCCCAGGGCGTTCCGCCAGGTCTACCTGCCGCAGTCCCTACCCGGTGTCGGGGCCGGTTGCCTGCTGGTATTCATCCTGGCCATCGGCTACTACATTACCCCGGCGCTGGTGGGCGGACAGAGCGGCCAGTTGATATCCAACTTCATTGCCTACCACATTCAGACCTCCCTGAACTGGGGCCTGGCCGCTGCCCTGGGTTGTGTACTGTTTGTCGCCGTCCTGTTGTTGTTCCTGCTCTATGACCGCGTGCTGGGCCTGGATCGAATGAGGCTGGGGGCATGACCCCGGACCGCGTGAGCGAGGCAGAAAATGCGGACTAGTCCGGGAAGCATGGCGTTGCGGCTGTTCTGCGGCCTGGCGTTCCTGTTCCTGGTCGCGCCGATCCTGGTGATTATCCCCCTGTCCTTTAACGCCGAACCCTATTTTACTTTCACCACGGGTATGCTGGAACTGGACCCGGACGCTTATTCCCTGCGCTGGTACGAACAGGTCATTTTCGGCGACCAATGGCGCAACGCCGCCCTCAACAGCGCCATCATCGGGTTCTCTGCAGCGGCCCTGGCAACGGTCCTGGGCACACTGGCTGCCCTGGGCCTGTCCAGCCCGGCGATGCCCTGGCGCCGGCCGCTCACCGCACTGCTGATCTCCCCTCTTATCGTGCCCATCGTTATCACAGCCGCCGGCATGTTCTTTTTCTATTCCAGCCTGAACCTGACCCAGACCTACACCGCCCTGATCCTATCCCACGCAGTCCTGGGAGCGCCTTTTGTCGTCATCACGGTGACCGCGTCCATGGCCGGTTTCAACCGCGAACTGCTGCTGGCGGCTGCCAGTCTCGGAGCCGGACCGGCATACAGTTTCTTCAGGGTACAGTTACCCATCATCAGCCCGGGGGTCATTTCCGGCGCCCTGTTCGCGTTTGCCGCGTCACTCGATGAGGTGGTCATCATGCTGTTCATGGGCGGCATCGAGCAGCGTACCATCCCGCGCGAGATGTGGTCCGGAATACGCGAAGAGATCAGCCCGGCCATCCTGGCCGCTGCGACCTTCCTGATCCTGGTCGCGGTTCTCCTGCTGGTTACCGTGGAATTGTTACAGCGACCTGGGAAAAGCAGGGATGGGAATTAGGAATTACGAATTAGGAATTAGGAATTAGGAATTAGGAATTAATGTGCCGCTTGTGGCGGCGGTTTTTCAATGCATCTTATGTCTTCCGCAAGTTGGATCAAAGCACACTGTTACGTGACATCCCTAATTCGTAATTCCTAATTCGTAATTTCTAATTTCAACCCGTTTCAGATGTGGGTTCCCGGCTCAACAGTTCATGTACCGCCTGTTTCGGAGTGATCCTGCCGTCAATGACGTTCTGGACCTGCCTGCTGATGGGCATGTCCACCGCGTGTCTTTCGGCCAGCGCACAGACGACCCGGGTGGTATGCACGCCTTCGACAGCCTGGCCGATTTCCGCCATCGCCTGTTCAGGGCTCTTGCCCTGGGACAGGGCCAGGCCGAAGCGCCTGTTGCGGGACTGGTCGTCGGTACAGGTCAATGCCAGGTCGCCCAGGCCGGTAAGTCCCATGAAGGTATCGACCCTGCCACCCAGGGCCTGGCCCAGGCGCATGATTTCAGCCAGCCCCCTGGCCATCAGCGCGGCCCGGGCGTTGGCGCCGTTACCCAGACCATCGGAGATGCCGGCGGCGATTGCCATGACGTTTTTCACTGCGCCGCCTACCTGGACGCCGACAATATCGTCGTGGGTGTAGGTCCTGAACACCTCGCAATGGAACAGGGCGGAAAAGTCAGCGGCGACAGACGGTTCGCGGGCGGCAATCGTCACCGCGGTCGGCAGGCCTTCTGCCACTTCCCTGGCGAATGACGGGCCGGACAAGGCCGCGACGGGGACCCCCGGCAGATATTGCTCAACCAGCACATGGTTCAATTGCAATGTTCCGGGTTCAATGCCCTTACAGGCGAGGCAGATCCGGTAATCCCGTTCAGGCTGGGAACGCAACTTCTCAAGTACGTCTGTCAACCCGGCACAGGGTACGACGATTAATATATGCCCCAGCCCTTCCGGTAATGGCGTAAACCGGGGAACCGCGCTAAGTGTGTCCGGGAAAGAATGGCCGGGGAGGTGGTAATTATTGCACCTCTCCGTTATCAGCTTGTCCACGTGGGAGTCCAGGCTATCCCAGAGGTACGTACGGTGCCCGTTGCGCGCCAGCACCAGGGCCAGTGCGGTCCCCCAGGAACCGGCGCCGGCAACCATTATCGAGTCAGTCTGCATATCTCGCTGTCCCCTGCCGTCAGTGGTTTGATTTACAGTCTACGGGTCTTGCTGAATTACGCCCGGTTGCCCGCACCGGCCTCATTCAATGCGTTTGTTCCTTCTCGGCCGCGACTTTCTGCTGATGCTGCAAATACAGGGCGTCAAAATTAACAGGCGTCAGCAGCAACTGGGGAAAACCTGCCCTGGTGACCAGGTCGGACACTATTTCCCGCACAAACGGGAACATGATGTTCGGGCACACGGTCGCGACCATGCGTCCGATGATCTCCCTGGGGAAATCGGCCATGAGGAAAATGCCGGCCTGTTGCACCTCCACCAGGTAGATCGTCTTCTCTTCGTGGCTGACCGTCGCGGTAACTGATAAAGTCACCTCGTACAGGTTGTCACCCAGTTCATCAGCCGAATTGGCAATATCCATGTGTACCGAAGGTTTCCACTGTTCCCGGAAAATCTGCGGGGAACTGGGGGATTCCAGCGAAATATTCTTCACGTAAATCTTCTGGATTTCGAATTGCCCGCGCGTGTTCGTATCTGCCGCTGCCGGTTGTTGATTTTCCTGCTCGTCTGCCATCAGTTATCTCCCGGATTCGAATAGTTAAAGTAGAATAAATCAATGGGCTCAGGCCCTATTGATTCAGTTGCGGGTCACCGGCAGGTTTGCGTTTTGCCAGGACTCCAGCCCGCCTTTCAGGGAATATAATTTCTCATACCCGGCAAATTTCAGAATGCGACCTGCTTTTATGCCGTCCGAATCCCGGTTGCAGCATAAAATTACGGGGCTGTTTTTGTGTTTCTGCAGTTCTTTCTGCCTTCCTTCCAGTTCCGCGGCCGGGATATTGCGCGCATTCAGGATATGTCCTGAAGAGAAATCGGCGCTAGTGCGCAAATCGAGCAACAACGCCTTTTCATTATTCATCAGGCGCGTGACTTCAGAGGGCCCGATTTTGCTGAGTCCGGACAGCGAAGAGCCGAAGATATTCCACAACAGCAGGGCCAGGACAGCAACGAACAAAGACACCAGTCCCAGGTGATTGGCAATGAATTCAGGTAATCGCTCCATTCAGTTACAGGGTGTCGAGTATCAGGTATCGGCGGATTATACAGGATTCAGCGGGAACCTGCGGGGGTAACCGCAATCCGTGATAGCTGTTGCCTGGACCCTGTTGACTGTTTAAAATACCACCCTTATCCGTATTCTGCCGATTACATTACATCCGACACTGTTGCTCCTGCGCCATGAACTCAACTCATCGTCCTATGGTACTGATCATCCTCGATGGCTGGGGCTATTCGGAGAATACCGCCTACAACGCGATTCACAGCGCAAGGAAACCGGTGTGGGACCATTTATGGGACAATTATCCGCACACGCTGCTTAACGCGTCGGGTATGGACGTGGGTCTGCCTCCCAGCCAGATGGGCAACTCGGAAACCGGCCACATGAATATCGGTTCCGGACGAATAGTCGACCAGGAGTTTACCCGCATCACCAAGGCCATAGAAAACGGGTCTTTTTTTCATAACCAGGTATTGAAAGACGCATTGGCCGGCGCCGCGCAGGAAGGCCGCGCCGTTCATCTCATGGGCCTCCTGTCCCCTGGTGGGGTGCACAACCACCAGGAACACATATTTGCCCTGCTGGAATTTGCTGCCGGGTATGACGTCAGGGAAATCTACCTGCACGCCTTCCTGGACGGCAGGGATACGCCGCCGAAGAGCGCTGAAGAATACATGGACGAGGCCTACCTGAAGATGCTGGAACTCGGCAAGGGACGCTTTGCCAGCGTGGTCGGCCGTTATTACGCCATGGACCGCAACAATCACTGGGACAGGACACAGCTTGCCTATGACCTGATCACCGCCGGTGAGGCTGAATTCAGCTCGGTTGATGCGTTTATCGCCGTGGACATGGCGTACGCCCGCGGCGAGACGGATGAATTCGTGAAACCCACCGTCATCGTACCGCGCAATGGCACTACCCCCCGTGTCGAACAGGGTGACGTGGTTATCTTCAGCAATTACCGGTCAGACCGGGCCAGGCAGTTGACCGAAGCACTCACGGCAGCTGACTTCGATGGTTTCCCGCGCGGGAAACCCATAGACCTGGCCGCGTTCATCAGTATGACCGAATACCGCTCGGACTTTGATTTCCCGGCCTTGTTTCCGCCGGCCCAGTTAAAGAACGTGCTGGGCGAGTACCTGGCAAATTCGGGCATGAAACAGCTGCGTATCGCGGAAACGGAAAAATACGCCCATGTAACCTTCTTCTTCAACGGCGGCGAAGAGCGGGTATTCGAGGGCGAAGACCGGATACTGGTGCCGTCCCCGCACGTGGCAACCTACGACCTGCGACCGGAAATGAGCGCGGTCGAAGTGACGGACCGGTTGCTGGCGGCCATAGCCGAAGATAAATACGACGTGATCATCTGCAATTTTGCCAATGCGGACATGGTGGGCCACACGGGTAACTTCGACGCCGCGGTCAAGGCGGTGGAAACCATAGATTCATGTATCGGAAAAATTGTCGACCAGACCCGGAAGACCGGCGGCGAGATACTGATCACATCCGACCACGGCAATGCCGAGCAAATGCGTTCGTTCATCACGGAAAAAGTCAGGGAACACGCGCATACGGCCCATACCGGCAACCTGGTGCCGTTTGTTTATGTCGGCCGCGCCGCCGAGGTGGCGCCAAGCACTACCGCGGCCTTGTGCGACGTCATCCCGACAATGTTACACATCATGGGTATGGAAAAACCGGAAGAGATGACCGGCACAGCCCTGTTCAGGCTTCGTTAATTGTTTCCCGCATTTGTTGCCGCAGAGGACACGCAGATCACACGGATCTTTATTGCACTTTGCCTGGCATTCCCGGTCGCGGGCCAGGGTGATGAGACGACTGCTACGGAACAGGAAATGGAGGCGGTCCAGTCGCAGATCAAGACCGTTCAGACGCGGATAAAGTCTGCTGAAAACGAGGTGGAACTGATGTTGGCCGAGCTGCAGAAATACGAAACTGCCGCCGCCGGCGTGGCAACGGCAGTCAGGCGTATCAGCTCTGATATCGACTCCGGACAGGACAGGTTGACGGCGCTGAACGAAGAATTCGACCGGCTTGGCGCAAACCTGCGTTCGGAAAAAGACCTGTTGTCCGAACAGGTGCGGGCCATGTACCGAACCGGCAGGAACGACTACATAAAACTGCTCCTCAACCAGGAAAACCCGGCGCTGTTCGGCAGGACCCTGGCCTACCATGACTACTTCAACCGGGCGAGGACAAAACGGATAGAAGCAATCCGGTCCGCGCAGGAACAACTCGAATCATTGCAGGAAGAGATACATGCCGAGACGGAACAGTTGCTTGCCCTGCGCTCCGGTAAACAGGCAAAACTGGCGGAATTGACCGCATACCGAGAGGACCGGGAGCAACTGCTCGTCCGGTCGAGGCGATATATCGATGACCAGGACAGGCAATTGCAGGCCTTGCTGAAAACCGAGCAGGAACTGGATGCTTTGCTCGCCAGGTTGGGACGCACCGGGGAGACCTATGAAGATGAAACGCCGTTTGTGAGCCTTAAAGGAAAATTAAGCTGGCCTGTCCGTGGTAAAATAACCACCCGGTACGGGGAGCTGAAGAAAAGCGGAAAAATCAAGTCCCAGGGTATTATCTTTGCCTCCGAGGCCGGGATCGACGTGCATGCCATCAGTTCCGGCACGGTGGTGTATGCCGACTGGTTCAGGAACCTGGGACTGTTGCTTATCCTGGACCATGGCGACGGATTTATGAGCTTGTACGGATATAACGAAGTGTTACTGAAGAAAGCCGGAGACCGGGTAGGGAAAAACAGCCCCATTGCAAGAACCGGGGATACCGGAGGCCAGAACAATCCCGGACTCTATTTTGAGATCAGGCGGGAGGGAAACCCGTTGAACCCCACTTTGTGGTGCAGGACCTGACATATAATTGCGAGCATGAATATGAACCCATTAAAAGCAGTCATCATCTGCTTGATTTTTCTCGGCCGCTTCGCCGCCGCCGAAACCATCCCCGGCCCCGGGGCGGGTGAGTTACCCGTCGACCAGATACGGACTTTCGCAGAAGTGTTTGCCAAGATAAAAAAGGACTATGTGGAAGACGTGGATGACGGCGTTCTCCTGGAAAACGCAATAAAGGGGATGCTGGAAGGTCTGGACCCGCATTCATCATACCTCGATGCAGATGCCTACCTGGACCTGCAGGAAGGGACTTCGGGAGAGTTTGGCGGCCTGGGCATAGAAGTGGGCATGGAAGACGGGTTTATGAAAGTAATCTCGCCCATCGATGATACTCCCGCGCAAAAGGCAGGGCTGCAGTCCGGCGACCTGGTGATCCGCCTGGATGAGACCCCCGTGAAAGGGATGTCGTTGAATGATGCGGTGACGCGTATGCGGGGTGAACCCGGCACCGATATCACCCTGACCGTAATCAGGGACGGTGTTGAAAAACCGCTGACATTTACCATCACCAGGGATGTAATCAAGGTGAAAAGCGTAAGAACCCAGACCCTGGAGCCGGGCTTCGGATACCTGCGTATTTCACATTTTCAGACCCGGACGGCGGAAGACGCAAGATTGGGACTGCAACAACTGAAACAGGACAACGACGGCAACCTGAACGGTCTTATCCTCGATCTCAGGAATAATCCCGGCGGCATTCTCAGCGCGGCAGTCGGCGTATCCGACCTGTTCCTGGGCAAGGGTCTTATCGTCTACACGGAAGGCCGCATCGATGATTCAAGGTTAAAATTCAACGCAAAACCGGCAGACCTGCTGGATAATGCGCCAGTGGTCGTCCTGGTGAATGCCGGGTCCGCGTCCGCATCTGAAATCGTCGCCGGCGCCCTGCAGGACCACAAGCGCGCAATCATCATGGGTCAGAAAACGTTCGGTAAGGGCTCGGTCCAGACAGTCCTGCCCGTTTCCAACGCCGCGGCCCTGAAGTTGACGACCGCGCGCTACTATACGCCTTCAGGCCGTTCCATACAGGTTTCCGGAATAGAACCGGATGTGGTCGTTGCCCGGGTGAAAGTTGAATCCCTGGAAAACGAAGAAACACATATTATTACCGAGGAAAACCTGAGCAGACACCTGGATAACAACGCGGAGGAAGAACAGGGTGAGGTTGATGCCGAATCCGGGGGCGAAGAAACAGAGGAAACCGATCAGGCGCCCGTGACCCGGATCACTGAAGATTATACCCTGCAGCAAGCCCTGAACGTCCTGAAAGGCCTGCAAATATTGACGGGCGGAGTGGAGTAGGGAAATATTGCAGAACGCCGAACTGCTCCAACTGCTGAACGACGAGCTGGAACAATCCATCCCCATCACCACGGCCATGGGCATCAAAGCGGTCAGCTACGACGGATCCAGGTTAAGGTTAAATGCTCCAGCCGCGCCAAACCTGAATGACAAGCAGACGATTTTCGCCGGCAGTTCCTACGCCATAGCCGCCTTGTGCGGCTGGAGCATGCTGTTCCTGAAACTTGCAGAACGCAAGGTCAACGGCGACATTGCCGTATACCATGGTGAAATAAATTACAGTAAACCGGCAATCGGTGACTATTACGCACTTTGCGACATACCGGAGCAGGACGTTATCGAAACTTTTTTCACCACGCTCGCAACCAGGAAAAAAGCGAAATTCACGCTGGACACGGGGGTGTATGACAGTGAGGGCCAGGTAGTGGATTTCACCGGACGCTACGCGGTACGGGGGATATCCTGATGCGGATTACGGTTCGCTCAATACCCTTATAACCAGCCAGGCGCCGGCCGCGCCCAGCAGCAGGGGCAACAGGGGAAACCCCGTGGTTATCCAGGCGCCGGGGCCGGCCAGGTAGCTCACCAGTGCAGCCAGTACCAGGGCGCAACCGATGATCACACGGATATTATTCCTGTTATTCCTGCGTATTTCCCGGCGCAGTTCGTCGACCTCGCCTGATTTCAACTCCACCTGGAATTTGCCGTCCTGCAGGCGGTCAACAAGATCCATTACCTTATGGGGAAACTGGGGCAGCCGGTTCAGCCAGTAGGGGACCGTGTCCCTGGTTCCCTTCAGCATGGCCCGTAAACCCATGCGGTCATCCATCCAGTGCTGCATGATGGGCCTGGCCGTCGCCCAGAGATCCAGGTCGGGATACAACTGGCGGCCCAGTCCTTCGATGTTGACCAGGGTCTTCTGCAGCAGCACCAGTTGCGGCAGGATGACCATGTTGAACTGCCGGGCCGTCTGGAACAGCCGCAACAGCAACGTACCGATGGAGAGTTCGCGGATGGGCCGGTCGAACATCGGTTCACAGACCGTGCGAATGGCGAACTCGAACTCGTCCACCCGGGTCTCAGGCGGGACCCAGCCCGATTCAATGTGCAATTCGGCAACCCGCTGGTAGTCACGGTTCAGAAACGCCAGAAAGTTATCCGCCAGGTAGCGCTGGTCATACTCACTCAGGGAACTCATGATGCCGAAATCCACCATCATGAAACGGGCATGACCGTCACTTTCGGGTTGGACAAAGATATTGCCGGGATGCATGTCCGCATGGAAAAAACTGTCCCTGAAAACCTGGGTGAAAAAAATCTCCACGCCGCGTTCAGCCAGCCATTTCAGGTCCACCCCCGCCTGCTCCAGTGCCGGCACATCACTGACGGATATCCCGGTCACGCGTTCCATCACCATCACGTCCCGGTTCGTCAATTCCCACACTACCTCCGGGACGTACAACACCTCCGAGTCGGAAAAATTACGCCGCAACTGGGACGCCGAGGCTGCTTCCCTCATTAAATCCAGTTCATAAAAAAGGGTCTTCTCAAACTCGGCGACGACCGTGCTGGGCTTCAGGCGTCTTGCGTCACTGGAATAGCGTTCCAGGGTTTCTGCCATTATCCGGATGATACCCAGGTCGCGGCCGATCACTTTTCTGATTTCAGGACGGATGACCTTGACGATCATTGCCCGGCCATCCTTGAGCGTGGCGGCATGGACCTGGGCCACCGATGCGGATGCCAGCGGGGTTTCATCAAATTCCCGGAATACTTCTTCAACTCTTTTACCCAGAGCCTGTTCGATAATATCCCTGGCAATCCTGCCGGGAAACGGCGGGACCTTATCCTGCAATCTGGCCAACTCCATAGCGACGTCGTCCGGCAACATGTCGCGCCGGGTAGATAACAATTGACCGAACTTGACGTAAATAGGGCCCAGATCTTCCAGTGACAGCCGCAGCCTGACGCCCATGGGGTCCCCTGTCTTCCGGAACCAGTTCCAGGGCAACAGTTTCTGCAGCCACCTGACCGAACGGAACAGGTGCAGGGTAAAGACCAGATCATCCAGGCCGTGTTTCAGCAACACGCGCTGGATGGTCAGTAACCGCAGTATTTGTCCGATAGTTAACATTTTGTTGATGCTATCCGCAGATTACGCAGATTAACGCAGATGATATTGAACCAATCGGGAGGTTACACAAGTTGACGTGCCGGGATATAACGTTTCCGTTGTGGCTTTTTCCGGGCAATTCGAGTATCCGGTAAGCAGCTCCGCGGTAACGATTTTTATCTGCGCTCATCTGCGTAATCTGCGGATAATTTATGAAACCTTTGTTTGAGGCGTTCGAGATCGTCGCGTAATACATCTACGGAATCATTAAAACGTTCGACCTCGTCACGCTCAGGCAATACTTCTGTTTCGTACAGGGCGTATTCGCTCAGGTCCATCTCAATCTTACTCTTCAGATGCTGCAAAAAATCTACGCCCATGGCAACGACATTGGATGCTTTCCTGGCCAGGGTATCGCCAACAAGGCGGGCTGCCTGTTCTTCCCAGTCGACCTCGAACCTGCTCAGCAAACGCTTAAAATCCTGTGCCAGGCCCAGGTCTCCCCTGATTTCCATGTTTCCCGTTACGGCCCGCCTGTCTCCGGTCGCTGAACGCATATAGACCAGCAGGTCAAGCGGTGTTCCCCGGATCAGCACGTCACCCGTTTCGGCATAATCCGTGTCAACCCGGATGGCGTGTTCGTTAACGATCAAGCTTATGACGGGCTGCCCGGTATTGATCAATTCAAGCTGGATTACCTTGCCTGACAACCCGGCAAGATCATCGGCAGTCTCCCCGTCCAGGGACAGCAGGCGGTTAAGCAGGCGTTCCAAAGCATTCATAAGGAATACTCAGGGGACGGACTTAAGGCCGTCCCCGCATGGAAGACACGTCGTAGTTTTCATAATTTGTAACCCTTGTGCAGGGCGACAATGCCGCCGGACAAATTCAGGTAATCGACACGGGAAAAACCGGCATCTTCCAGCATCGTTTTCAGGCTTTCCTGGTCGGGGTGCATCCTGACCGACTCTACCAGGTAGCGATAACTGTCGGGATCCTGCGTGATCAGTTTACCCAGCGCGGGGATCGCGTGAAACGAATACCTGTCATAGGCCCGCCTCAACACATCCGAGGTCACCCGGGAAAACTCCAGGATGAATACCGGACTGCCGTATTTCAGCTTGGCATGAATGGAGCGCAGCGCGGAAAGCTTGTGCGTCATGTTGCGCAACCCGAAGGCAAGGGTTGCACAATCAAAGGAGTTGTCCGTGAACGGGAGCCGTTCCGCATCCGCGCGCACATAATGCATGGCGTTGGTCAGTCCCTTGTCCACCATTTTGTCCCTGCCGTATTTCAACATGGCCTCGTTGATGTCACACATGACTACGTCACAACCTGCCTGCTTCAGCAGGGCAGCCAAATCGCCTGTCCCGGATGCGACGTCGAGTACCACGGACCCGGGCTGCAAGCGGGTGAGGTGGATGCACAAGCGTTTCCACAGGCGATGAATGCCGAATGACATCAGGTCATTCATCAGGTCATAGCGGAATGCAACCGAGCTGAATACCTCGTCCACGCGCCGGGATTTCTCTTCCGGCGAAACCGTCTGGTAACCAAAATCAACCGGCCGGTTCATTGCAACCGGCGCGTGTAACCGGCTTTTTCCAATGCCGCCAGGTAGGACTGCCAGTGCCGCTCCCGGTTTTCTCCCAGTTCATAAAGGTAATCCCAGGTATATATGCCGGAATTGTGCCCGTCGTCGAAACACAGCTTCAGCGCGTAACTTCCGACCGGTTCAACCGCATCGATATTCACGTTCTCCTTGCCTGTCTGCAATACCTCCTGGCCAGGACCATGCCCGCGCACTTCGGCAGAGGGCGAATAGACCCGCAGCAGTTCACAGCTCAGGCTGAAACTGTTTCCATCCGGGTACTCCAGTACCAGGCACCGGGACTTCTTCTTCAGACTGACGGATACCGGCCTCATAACGACGGAATATTTGGGATCAGGGTAAACATCAATGGGGTCACACTCGATTGATTTTTAAAGGATATACCGGGTCAAATCCTCATCCTTGATCAATTCGTCCAGGTGATCTTCCACGTACCGGGCGTCGATTTTGACCGACTTTAACCCCTGGTCGGGGGCTTCAAACGACAAGGTCTCGAGCAGGCGTTCCATAACCGTGTGCAAACGGCGGGCGCCGATATTCTCCGTGGATTCATTGACCTGCCAGGCTATCTCGGCAATGCGCGCAATGCCGTCCCCGGCAAACGACAACTCGACCCGTTCAGTGTGCATCAGCGCCGTGTATTGCTGGGTCAGGGACGCATCGGGCTCAACCAGGATGCGGCTGAACTCGTCCACCCCCAGGGCATCGAGTTCCACACGGATTGGAAGCCGTCCCTGCAGTTCGGGAATCAGGTCGGACGGTTTGGAAAAATGGAACGCGCCGGAAGCAATAAACAGGATGTGGTCCGTTTTAACCATGCCGTAGCGGGTCGTCACCGTGGAGCCTTCCACCAGCGGCAACAGGTCACGTTGCACACCCTCCCTGGAAACGTCTGCGCCACTGACCTCCGCACGGCGCGTCACCTTGTCGATTTCATCCAGGAAGACCAGGCCGTTCTGTTCCACGTTCTCCAGTGCCCTGACCTTGATCTCATCCTCGTTCACCAGTTTCGCGGCTTCTTCTTCGGCAAGCACCTTGAGCGCCTCCCTGATCCTCAGTTTCCTGGTACGTTTTTTTTCACTGCCGATACTCTGGAACAGGCCCTGCAACTGGCTGGTCATCTCTTCCATTCCGGGCGGCGCCATGATCTCTACACCAATCGCCGGCATGCTCACCTCGATCTCGATGTCCTTGTCGTTCAGCTCACCGCTTTTCAGCATCGTCCTGAACCTGTCCCGGGTCGAATTGCCCTGTTCTTCTTCAGGACCCATGCGGGCGGGCGGCAACAGGATATCCAGCACCCGGTTTTCCGCGGCCAGTTCGGCGCGGTCCCGCACTTTTTCCATCTCTTCTTCGCGGGTCATCTTCACGGCAACATCCGCCAGGTCCCGCACGATGGATTCGACGTCCCTGCCCACGTAACCCACTTCGGTAAATTTTGTCGCTTCGATCTTGATAAAGGGGGCATTGGCGAGCTTTGCCAGACGCCTGGCAATTTCGGTTTTTCCCACGCCGGTGGGCCCGATCATCAGGATGTTCTTGGGCGTAATCTCGTTGCGTAATTCCTCGTCGACCTGGCCGCGGCGCCAGCGGTTGCGCAGTGCGATTGCAACTGCCCGCTTGGCTGAATCCTGCCCGATAATATGTTTATCCAGTTCTGCGACGATCTGTTTCGGCGTCAGTGCTTCCATTATTTTTTTGCTGCCTCTGCGGGCAGTTCCTCGATCGTGATGTTGCTGTTCGTATAAATGCAGATATCTGCCGCAATGGCCAGGGACTTCTCAACAATTGCGCGCGCATCCAGTTCAGTGTTTTCCATTAACGCTTGCGCAGCAGCCTTGGCGTAAGACCCGCCCGAACCGATGGCCATAAC
The DNA here is from genome assembly GCA_965207165.1 of Gammaproteobacteria bacterium. Classification (GTDB taxonomy): domain Bacteria; phylum Pseudomonadota; class Gammaproteobacteria; order Eutrophobiales; family Eutrophobiaceae; genus JAAXHV01. Next base: position 2,200,434 of record OZ242265.1, read on the forward strand.
CCCGGTTTCAGGCTCTACCACGTCTCCATTACCTGAAATCAGCAGCGAACTGGATTTATCGGCGACACACAACATGGCCTCAAGGCGCCGCAACATGCGATCCGTACGCCAGTCCTTGGCCAGTTCAACGGCTGAGCGCACCAGCTGCCCCGAATAGGATTCGAGTTTGGCCTCAAAGCGTTCAAACAGGGTAAACGCGTCCGCAGTCCCACCGGCAAATCCGGCCAGTACCTGTTCACGGTAAAGCCTGCGGATCTTGCTGGCATTGCCTTTCATCACGGTATCACCAAGCGAGACCTGGCCGTCTCCACCAACAACCACTTTGTCGCCTCGGCGTACCGACAGGATAGTCGTACCTTTGAATTGTTCCATTCACTTTCTCCCATTCAGGCCGCGCATTTTACCAGAAAGTACCGGTGTAGTGTCTGCCGGCTGACATCAATGGGGTCAGCCTCGATTGATTTGTCTGTAGATACTGTGTGCCGCTCTGTTCAGGTTTTCATTGATGGAGGACATACTGCTGCCGGTAACCATGACGGTCAGTATGGGCTGGCCCTGTCTTACTGCGGTGCCCTGTGCCGGAATGTCTGCGACGGAATAGCCATCCTCCACACACCCCGTAAAAATCATATCAGCGGGAGCAAACAGAATTGCCTTGCCGGCCAGGTGTTCCGCAACTCGCTCATCAATACCCGGCAACCTGTTGTTGCAGGCGTCACTATGGAATGTAACCGCCTGGTAACCCAGGGCGAGTTCCAGTACTTCGACCGATGCGGTGTACCTGGGGTTGACTTCAACAGGGTAAATTCTGTCCCGGCGTTTTATCGCGTCGACGCCGAACAAGCCCTTGAGCCCGAATTCGCCGGCGATCACTTCGCCGATACGATGCCATTGCCCGGTTTCGGCGTCACTCAACTGCAGCGGGCCAATGCTGCCGCAATAACTGAACTCCCCTGCATGGAACCCGGGCAAGCCGACCAGTTGCCGGGTCACGCCCAGCATACGGCAGTGCCCCTGGCTGCCCACGAACAGCGCGGAAAAACTGTCGCCCCGGATGTATTCCTGCAGGTAGTGCCGCCTGTCAACGGGTTGGCCATCATAGCGCCGGGTGCCGATGCCGCCCGCGCTGCGCAGGGGTTTGAGCAACCATTCTTGCCGTCTCTGCGCGCGCTGGGGGGACGGATTTAATATCCGTCCCCGTTCAACCATTCGGAACTCCGGGCAGGCGATATTGTTGCGCCGCAAGGCTTCGAATAACAAATCAGGGTCCCGCACCCTGAGACATGCCGGTCCCGGGTTGCCCAGCAATTCCCGTTGCGCGCAAAGCTGTTCAAGCACGCCCGCATGATTCTCCATTGCCCCGGTAACCAGGAACGGCGCCTCGGGCGCGGCGGCAATCAGTTCGACTGCCGCCTGCGGATAGTCGGCTATGACGCTCCCGGGGAAGCGCTGCCGCAGGTCTTCATCCCCGAACTGATCCAGCCAGTACGGCGTATATCCGGCACGGTGCGCAGAGAAAGCCGCGGCCCTGGCGCTGGCGCCGACGATGATCAAGGGTTTATTGCTCATGAGTTATCATTATAATGGCGAGTAGTCGAACGGGGACGGATTTAAATCCGTCCCCTTTTCCCCATGGTTATGAAACAAATCGTCATATTTTCGTATTCGAACGGGGACGGATTTAAATCCGTCCCCTTTTTCCCGTGGTTATGAAACAAATCGTCATATTCACGGAGAACGACGGCTGGCACGAACAGCGGCTGGCAAGCGCATTCAAGCGCCGCGGCGCGCACGCGCAGGTCGTCTCCCTGGGGGATTGCCGTATCGGTATTGAACACAGTCAGACGGGGCTCTACATCCCCGGTTTCACCGATACCCTGCCGGATGCCGTATTCGTACGGGCCGTTGCCGCAGGAAGTTTTGAAGAAGTGACGTTCAGGCTGGATATCCTGCATGCGTTGAAACTGTCCGGAGTCGTTGTCTATAACGACGCCGTCAGTATCGAGCGTACCGTGGACAAGGGCATGACCAGCTTCCTGCTGATACAAAGCCGAATTCCGGCGCCGCCTGTATGGGTCTGTGAGAATGCAGAAGCGGCCCACAATGTCATACATGAGCAACTGGAAAAAGGACGTTCAATCGTACAGAAACCCCTGTTCGGCAACTGCGGCCGGGGGCTGCAACTGATTGATTCCGGGGAGTATCAACTGGATACGGATATGATCAACGGGGTCTATTACCTGCAACAGTTTATCGACCAGGATGACCACAACGGCCGCGACTGGCGGGTTTTTGTCATCAACCACCAGGCGGTCGCGGCCATGGAACGTATATCCGAGCACTGGGTCACCAACCGCGCCCGCGGCGGAAAGTGCCTGCCGGCCGTTCTCACCCCGGCATTACGGCGGCTGGCCGAAGCCGCCTCGAGGGCAACGGGCATCCTTTACGGCGGCGTTGACATTATCCGCGATACACAGGGCGAATACCTGGTGCTGGAAGTCAACAGCGTCCCGGCGTGGCGCGGCCTGCAAACCGTGTGCCCAACCGATATCTCGGACCTGCTTGCCAGGGACCTGCTGGAGCGCCCGGCCGTCATTCCTGCGCAAGCGCCATTTACGGACCAAAGGACGGAACCCCGGAAATTCGCAGTGCCGGAGTAATAGTGTGATGATGCAAGACCTGACCTGTCCAAAAGCCGGCGTCGATGTTTCCGATTACCGGATCTATACCGGAAACTGTATCGATATCCTGCCGGATCTGCCGGAAAACTCAGCCAGCCTCATCTTTGCCGACCCGCCATACAACCTGCAACTCAAGCAGGAGTTATACCGGCCCAACCAGACCCGGGTGGACGGTGTCGATGATGCCTGGGATCAATTCACTTCATTCGAAAGCTACGACGAATTTACCAGGCAATGGCTGAACGCCTGCCGGAGGGTGCTCGCCGATGACGGCACGATCTGGGTAATAGGTTCTTATCACAATATTTTCCGCGTGGGAAAGATCATGATGGACCTGGGTTTCTGGATCCTCAACGACGTACAGTGGCACAAATCCAATCCCATGCCCAACTTCCGGGGCGTGCGCTTCACCAATGCAACGGAAACCCTGATCTGGGCAAAGAAGTCGGAAAACCAGAAGAAATACACGTTCAACCACCAGGAGATGAAACAATTCAACGACGGCAAGCAGATGACCTCCGTCTGGCAGATCCCGCTCTGTACCGGAAAGGAGCGTATCAAGGATGAAAACGGGAAAAAAGCCCATTCAACGCAGAAACCCGAAGCCCTGTTGCAGCGGGTTATCCTGTCCAGCAGCAATGAAGGAGACCTGGTACTGGACCCCTTCCTGGGCAGCGGAACAACCTGTGCAGTTGCCCGGAAACTGAACCGGAGAAGCATCGGGATAGAACAGGACCCGCGCTACGTAGAAATGGCGGAGCACAGGCTGAACGGCTATTTGGGGTCAGAGCAATAGCTCTGACCCCAAATATTAATCCGGCAACACTTCAGCAACAACTGCGCGGCCGTCCGGCCTCCCGGTCAGCAGTTTGCGCAGGTCGAACACCAGGCTCAGCATGGCGGGGACGATGAACAGGGTAAACACGGTGGACACCAGCAGGCCGCCGACCACCACCCCGCCTATGCCCCGGTACAGTTCCGATCCCGCTCCCGGCGCCAGGATCAGGGGCAGCATGGCAAATGTCGAAGTGCCGGCGCTCATGAAGATGGGCCGGATGCGGCTGTGTACCGCCTCCCTGATGGCGATATGGGCTTCCATGCCCTCTTTCCTGATGTAGTTCAGTGACTGGTGCACTATCAGAATGGGGTTGTTGACAACGGTGCCGAGGAGGATGAAAAAACCCAGCATGGTCAATACGTCCAGCGGTTGATAGGCGATGGTCGCGCTGACCACGGCAAGACCGAGAAGACCGCCCAGCATGGCCAGCGGAACGCTGAACATGATGACGAATGGATAAAGGAAACTCTCAAACAGTGCGGCCATCAGCAGGAATGTAATGATCAGCGCCAGTATCAGGTTCCACTTCAGCGCATTGGCTGCGCTGACCAGTTTGTCAGCCGTACCTGCCAGTTCTATCCGGTACAGTCCGCTGAATTCATCCCGCTGCTTCATGGGGTCGACGATCTGCTCCTGGATAATCCCCATGGCGGTCTCAATCGGCATACGCGTGTCGGGCAGAATGCGGATGGTTATGGTCCGTTCCCGTTCCCGGTGGTTAATCTGCACCGGACCGTAGGTTTGCGACACGTCAGCGATTGCGCCGAGCGTCACGAGACGGCCGTCCGGTGTAGCGATGGGCAATTGTTCCAGGGTATGGGTGTTATATGCAACGCTCTCCTCTGCTTTCAGCCGTATATCGACTTCCTTGCCCTCGTACTGGTAGTCACTGACCTTGGCTCCATCCACCAGAGCGTCCACCGAGAACCCCAGGTCCCGGTTGCTGATGCCCAGTTCCGCGGCGCGGCGGCGGTCAACCTTGACCTGCACCTCCGGGTTGCCCAGGTCCAGCCCGGGTATGGGAAAGACCTGGGCGCCGGGTAATACCTGGTGAGCCGCCCCAAAGATTTCCGCACCCATCCCGATGAGGCGTTCCAGTTCGGGCCCCTTGATCTCCACATCGATTGAACGGCCTTCGCTGCTTTCATCCTCGAAGATGCTCCATTGCTGCAACAACGGGATAGCGCCCGGAATGGTCCCCATGGACTGCTGAAAGATGGGGATCAGTTCATTGGTCCGAAGCGGTTCGTTAGGAGTGACGCCGAGGAAAATAATACTACCCTCAAACCCGAAAAAAAATGCATTCAGCCCGCCGCCGGGCAAGGCTTCTGCCTCCGGTGTTTCAGGAGGATGTGACTTCAGGTATTCCAGGGCGTTGGAAAATTCTCCATGTATCTTCACGCGCTCCGCTACGGTGTAACCCGGCGGCGGCAGGATGAGACCGAACAGGAAATCGGTATTGCCTGTCGGCAGGTACTCCGTCTTCGGTTTTATGATGATACTGATACCCACGGCCAGGACCACAACTGCGGTGACGATGAGTAACCTGCGCATTACCGACAGGTTTATCCAGTAAGACAGGGACGCTATCCTGTCCCTGATTACTGCAGCCAGGCGCACCCCGCCCCAAAGCTCGTGGAAGCCGCCGGTCCTGCCGGCAACCCTGAGCATACGCGCAGACATGGTAGGAATAACGGTGGTCGCTATGAGCAGGCTTAACCCCACGGCACAACTTATCGCCACGGCGATATCGGCAAACAGTTTTCCTATCTCTTCTTCGATCAATATCACCGGAGCAAATACGGCGATGGTAGTCAGGGTGCTGGCGAGTACCGCGCCCCATACTTCCCTGACACCGTCGTAGGCCGCGCTGGAGATTGACTTCCCTGTCTGCCTGTGCCGGTAGATATTCTCCAGGACCACAATTGAATTATCCACCACCATACCGGTAGCAAAAGCCAGTCCGGCCAGGCTGATCACGTTAATCGTCCTGTTGAACACGGCCATCATCAGGAAGGTGCCGATTATGCTGATGGGGATAGTGAGCGCGGCGATAAGGGTGCTGCCGGCGCTGCGCAGGAATACCACCAGCACCAGGATGGCGAGCATCCCGCCGATAAAGAGATTGGTTTGAACCAGGTCTATTGAACTGTTGATATAGCCGGTCTGATCCCAGGCAAGCTCCAGGTGCAGTCCGCGCGGCTCCAGTAATTCCCTGTTCAGTCTTGCGACCCTGTCCCTCACCTCTGCCATAACATCCAACTGGTTGGCGCCCACCTGGCGCTGTATGTTCATCGCTATGGTTCTGTTGTTCAGACTGAATATCGAACCGGTGGGCTTTTCATGCGTCAATTCCACCCGGGCCACGTCGCGCAGGTAGACGGGGATGTTGTTCCGGTTGGCGATCACGATGTTTTCCAGGTCCTGCGGACTCCGGTATTCACCTACGGTACGTACGATATAACGGCGCTTGCCTTCGTCGAAATCCCCACCGCTGAAATTGCGATTTTCCCGTTCTATCGCGTCGGCCAGTTCGCTCAACGTCACCTGCCGCAGCGCCAGTTTTGTCGGATCGGCAATAACCTGGACCTCCGCTTCACGGCCACCATAGACGTTTGTCGCCGACACGCCTTCCACCCGCTCCAGTTCCGGGATGATGTAATCATCGACAAAGTCATACAGCGTGGAAATATCCCCTTCGAAGCCGTTTTCCCGGATAGGGTCCAGGTGAAACCAGGCAATTGCTCCTGAGACGCCTGACTGCCCTGAAATAACCGGCTTCTCGACATTCGCAGGATAGGATTCCACCTGGTCGAGGCGGTTCGACACCTTGAGCCTGGCCGCATCCTTATCGGTCCCGACCTGGAAGCGCAGCGTGATAACACCCTGGCCGTCCTGGCTCTCGCTGCGCATCCGCAGCAGTCCTTCCAGGGATTTAAGCTCTTCCTCCTGTTCGTCGATGATATCCCGTTCAACCTCAAGGGGGCTGGCGCCGGGCCAGATGGTGGTCACCGTTATTTCCGGCCTGGTCACGTCCGGCGCCATCTGCACCGGCAAATTTAGTAAGGCAACAATTCCGAACAGGAGCAGGAAAATGACGCCCACCGAGGTGGTGACCGGATGACGGATACAGGCCCGTATCAGGTTCATGGAGATGGGTACGGCAGTATATCGGCCTGGACGGGTTGACCTGGCTGCAGCCTTTCATTCCCGCGGGTGATCACCTTGTCCCCCGGCGCAACCGCGCCATTTACCACGGCCCATAGGCCCATAGCGCCGCCGACCGTGACCGGCGCGGGAACGGCGTTGCCCTGGTCGATAATAAATACCATGGTATTACCGCCGTGCCGGACGATGGCGTCCTTGGGAACCAGGGTGACGGGGCCGCTACCACCGAGCGGAATTGTTGCCCTTGCGAGCATGCCGGCGCCTACCTTCTCACTGGGCTCCCGCAGCCGCAGATGAACCGGAAAAGTGTGGGCGCGCTGGTCTGCCCGGGGGATAATCGCGCGGATGTATGCCGTGAATTCCTGGTTCGGCACCGAGTCAAACGTGACGTTGACATCGACGCCGACCTTGAGGTCATTGAAATACTTCTCCGGGACATCGACGTGAATCTCCTGGGTGTCCGTCGACAACACCTCCAGCACTCTTTCACCGGCATCGCTCCACTGCCCCACTTCGGTATGCCGGGCAACGACCGCGCCGTCGAATGGTGCGCGGGTCGTACTCCGCTCTATATCAAATTCAATGCTCGCTATCTCTGCGCGCAGGGTTTCGATACGGCCCTGCCACGCATCGAATTCATACCTGGCTTTATCCAGTTCGTGACGCGAGATAGCATTTCCTTCTACCAACCCCTTGAAGCGTTCCAGGCTGGTTTCAGCCATTTTCCTGCGCGCCTGCGCTTCTTTCAGGCGCGCCCGGGCAGCTTGCAGACTTAACTCCAGCGGCGTCGTGCGCAACCGGACCAGGGGCTGGCCGCTGGTTACCCGGTCGCCTTCCCTTACGTTGAGTTCCATTACCAGTCCGCTTAATTCACTGGCAAGCGTGCTGACGTTGGGTGCTTCCACGTGCCCCGGCAACTGCACGGTCCGTTCAGCCGGTTTTTCCAGCGCTTCCGTGTATTTGACAGGCGCAGCCTGTTGCCCGTAATCCTGGCCGCGTACCGGAATGGCTGAGCTGAACAGGAAAAGCAGCAACCCCAGGTAAGTTATGACCGGCAGATTTGGCATGTTCCAGTTTGCAGACGCTGTGTCGCTGATAAAACCTAGGAACCGTCAGCCACTTCGTCAAGCCTGCCGGTGGCGACGTCGAAGATGAAACCGCGTAGTCTATCCTTGTGGGGGATGAACGGATTAACACGGATGCGGGACATGGATTGGCGTACATTCCCTTCAAGTTCCCGAAAGGCTTCCATTGCGAAGGCAGGACGCAGCCCGGTTTCGTCTTCGATTGCGTCTTTGACAGCATCGTCGCGAAAGGTGACCATCCCGCAATCCGTATGCTGGATCAGCAGGATCTCCCGGGTCCCCAGCAGGCGCTGGGAGATGACCAGCGAACGGATCACGTCATCGCTGACCACGCCGCCCGCGTTGCGTATCACGTGGGCATCGCCTTCTTCAAGACCGAGGATCCGGTGCGGGTCCAGGCGGGCATCCATACAGGCTACCACCGCCAGCTTGCGTGCCGGCGGTATGGGTAAATCACCCTTGTCAAAGTCCTCGGCATAGCGCTCGTTATTGCGCAGCAGGCCGTCAACCAGTTCAGTCATAACAGGAGAAATTTTAATTTTAAGGATGTAAAACCAAGGAACTACTGCTTATACAGCAATCAAACGATGATCGTCAACCCGTGCAGGCCGGTCCCGTTTGCAAGCAACAGCGTCTTCAGTTCAGTAATTCCAGGGCGGCTGCGTGTAACTTTTCGCTGGCTGCTGCGACTATCAACCCGCCATCCACTGCCGGGTTGCCCTGCCAGTCGGTAATGATACCGCCTGCGCCTTCCACTATGGGAATCAGCGGCATGATGTCATATTCCGACAGGCCGCCTTCGACAACCAGATCAACGTAGCCGCTCGCCAGCATCCCGTAACCCAGGCACTCCGTTCCGAAACGGGAAAAACGGCACCTGTCGACGATACCCATGAACTTTTCCCGGGCTTCATCGGTCGGGTACATGGCCGGGTGGGTGCAACATATAATGGCCTTGTCCAGTCCTGTGTGTTCACGTACCCTTATGCGCGTGCGTTCCTGCTGCCGTATGAAATAAGCCGCCCTGCCGTCACCTATCCAGGTTTCCCCCGTGTAAGGTTGACGCATGGCGCCTACCAGGCACTCGCTGCCCCGTTTTAGCCCTACCAGGACTCCCCACATGGGGGTGCCGGAGATAAAGCCCCGCGTACCGTCAATCGGATCAATCAACCAGGTATACGTACCGGATCCGCTTTTGGCGCCAAACTCCTCTCCTATTATCGAGTGACCGGGGTACTCCTCTGCAATCCTCTGCCGGATAAATTCCTCTGTTTCCCGGTCGGCCCTGGTGACCGGGTCGAATGCTTTTCCCTTCTGGCGTTTATCGGTAACCGTCAGGTCGCTGCGGAAATATTTCAGCGCTACCTCACCGGCTGCTTCGATCAAGGCTTCCAGGAATGCCATATACCCGGCGGATGTCTGCGTCTGTGCCATTTGCTCATATTGCGGGAACGGATCACCCGTACCCCTATCAGGAATTGTCAGGAAGCTCCCAAGCCTGAACTATCACCATAAAATTCGCAAGTGCCACGCCAAAAACCGGAATTAGATAGTCGCTACGTCCTGGCCCTTGATATATTCGGGTTTGTCGCGTACCTCAACGATCTTCTGGCGCTCTTCGTCGGCGCGTCTGACCAGGTCGTCGATATCACCCAGATCACACACCTTTCTGGCCAGGTCGACGAGCGGCCCGTCGAGCGCATACTCGACGCGCTGCATCGTCAGCAGCTTGATCAGGAATACGGGTGTCCCGTTAAACCGTTCGAAGATCTCATGCCGGGCGCCGGCTTCGGAATAGAACCGATCGCGGATAACCTTGACTATCTTCATCTTGTCCCGGGCGCTGATATTGGGGCCGCGCAGGGCATTAGCCAGTTGCGGCCCGATATCTTCATCGTCCAGGTCGGCTTCGGTCGGCTGCATCATGATACTGCGGCCGCACAGGTCGGTGAGCGTTTCAATATGCTTGTTTACGTTTTCTATGTAGTAAGCGCGGGCCAGATCGACGAAGATATTATTCGGCTTGTACATACCGCCGGGGGTGACGTTGCCGGTTTCTTCCGCGGCCAGCGTGAATGCCCGGCAGGTCTCGCGGAAGCGGATCATATCCGCCAGTTGCGATGCCACGACCGGATGTTTTGACGTCCCCAGCGATTCCGTGAGCAACAGGCCCAGACCGGCGATCAATTCGGCGTTCACTACCTGGCGAATCTGAGTCTCGATGTGGATCCAGTCGAAGATGCGCTGCGGATAAAGCCTGGCGTGCTCCTCGTTACCCAGGTGATACACGTGCTCCCAGGGTATCAGCACATTATCGAAATACGCCATCGAGTCCAGTTCATCGCCCTGTGCGGAAAACCGGTAATCAAACTCGCCCGCATCATCCCTGGCATAGGATTCCCTGGCGACATGGGTGATGCCTGCCTGGCTGGTCGGAACGCGGGCATAGATTATCTGATCCGGCTGGGTGCCGTAATTCCACAGCACACCGAGGTTCATCCAGTTGGAGAACACCGTGCTGGTGCCGATCGCTTTCCAGCCCTCGACGAGAATCCCGTCGTCACGCTCTTCAACGATGCGCAGCATGGGCACCCTGTCTTCATTTTCGAGCGAGCGGTTATACTGCAAATCGATAAAGCAGGGCGCGGAGAACAGGTCCCCGTCTCGCAATTCGTACCACGCCGCGCGGATATTCTGCACCATGGGCCGGCCTTTACCGTAGACCGTCTGTTCCTCCCACGGTTGCGGATCGTCAAACAGGGTATACATGGTTGTATTGTTGCTGCACGGCAACCGGGTAAACATGCCGGCATGAAAATTCCGGAAGATATGGTCGTAATACCTGCGTTTTTCGACCACGTCCTCCTTGCTCCGGGTCAGTTTCCACTGCTTGGCGCGGCGCACGCCGTCCGCATCGATAAAAGTCAGGTCATCCTGGTGTTCCGGGTCAAGGTGCATATCGTAAAATGCAGCTACCTGGCGGGCATAGCCGCGGGTTTTGGGATGGGTGGTAATATCGTCGATCCATTCGCCACCGCAGATCACGCGGCGCCCGTCCCGTACTGATTCCAGGTAGTCTTTTCCTGTTCTGAGCATGGTTAATTTCCCCCGATCTTTGAGCAGTTCAGTTTTCGCAACAGTACCATAACGGTGGAGGTGTTGCTAAACCTTCCAGCCACAGGGGTGTAGCCGGCAGTTTGAATTTTCCCGGCGATCATCGATAATTAGCATTCGCTCATGAAAAAATTTCTTCGAAATACCAATATCGATGCGGATCGGTTTCGCAACGGCATGGCGCAGTTGACCGGCGCGGTCAACATCATCGCCACCCGCAACGGCGAGGTCAGGTCGGGCCTGACGGCCAGCGCGGTCTGTTCCTTTTCAGCGGAACCGCCGCGCCTGCTGGCCTGCGTGAACTTCAGCGGCAACAGTTTCCAGCACATCGCCGAGAGCCGCTGCATGAGCGTCAACGTGCTGGCGCAGAGCCAGGAACATCTGGCCAAACGCTTCGCCGACATGCTCGGAGGCAAACACGAGGACCGTTTTAATTACGGCAAATGGACTGAGCTGGTCACCGGCGCGCCGGTGCTGGAGGAGGCCCTGGCTGGTTTTGATTGCACCGTGGAAGAGATGCTGGTGGCCCATACCCACGCGGTCATTATCGGCGAGGTGAAGGACGTGATCGTGAACAGCGGCCTGAAGCCCCTGCTCTACTCAAACCGGGCGTTCACCACCACCATGGGCCATTATGACGACCTGCACCTGGATTACAGCATGTCGCCCTGGTATTAGTTACCATGTTGCAATCTACGGCGTGGTTTTAGCTCGAGAAGACAGGTTCAGGCACGCATTCAAGACCCGCTGTAAATACATCCCTGTACGCTTACCATCCGCTTTCCCTGCGGATGATAGTCTCGAATGCGTACCTGAACCTGTCCCAACCTATCCGGTCCGGAGATTGCCTCTCTTGAGCGAGAGATAAATTCCGGCAAGACACAGCAGGGAAGTTACGATAAAGCTGGTATTGATGCTGGCAAGCAGTTGATCGTGCCGCTCGGGGGAGATTTGCACCTGGCCCAGCATCAGGGCGAAGACCAGTGTCACGATGCCCATGCTGAACATCTGCCCGACCACGCGCATGGTCGCTATCGTGCCGGCAGCGGCGCCCAGGTGTCGCTTTTCCACCGAACTCACGACAGCATTTGCATTGGGTGATGAAAATAATGCAAAACCCAGACCGATGATGACCAGCGCAAGCACAACGTATGCGGTTGACGTCTGCGGGCTCAGCATAGCGAGCGAGGCCAGTCCGGCGGCAGTCAGGCCCATGCCTGAGGAAGTGATGATGCGCGGTTCATGCCGATCCGACAACCTGCCGGCGAGCGGGGAAAACAGGGTCATCATCAAAGGCTGGGAGATCATGATGAGGCCGGCAAACTGCGGGGTAAATCCCTTGATATTCTGGAGATACAAGCTCATCAGAAACGTGATCGAGAACGTCGACGAATACATGATTAACGCGGCCATGCAGGAGTAGAAAAACACCTGGTTTGCGGAAAAAAGCCTGACATTGAACAGCGGGTGCTCCAGTTTCTTCTCGTACCTGAAAAAAATGATCAGGCCGATTGCGCTCAGCAGCACCAGGGCGAAGCCGAGTGAAGCGGGCAGTCTGGAGAAACCATACATGAGGGCAATCATCGCTGCGCCATAGATCACGGAACCGGGAAAATCAAATTTCTGACCTGACGGGCCGCGCCACTCTCCTTTCAGTTTAAGCAGGCCTATGAGGATTACCAGGATCACTACCGGCACATGAAAAACGAATACGCTGCGCCAACCGAATTGATGGGTCACCCAACCGCCGGCAAACGGCCCTACGGTCAAGCCGAGGTAAACGAATGAAACCGACAGTCCCAGGACCTTCCCGCGTTTTTCCGGGGGATAAACGGACGACAGGATGGCGATACCGGTGCCGAATATCATCGCCGCGCCCACTCCCTGCAATACCCGGCACAACAGTAATTCCACCGGGGTCTGGGAGAACGATGCAAGTATCGACGCTATGGTCACCGTCGTCATGCCCGACAGAAACATTTTCTTGCGTCCGTACATGTCTCCCATGCGTCCGAACGGCAACAGGAATACGGCGCTCGATAACAGGTATGCCAATGGAATCCAGCTTGCCGTGATGGCGTCGATTTGCAAGCCCTCAACAATAGTGGGGATAGCTACATTTACCCCGGATAGCATCAGCGGAGTAATAAATGCGCCCATGCAGACAACGACGAGCGCCGTTCTCTGCAGTGATCGTTCGTCTACCGCGTTCACTATGAGTTCAGGTAATCTTCCACCAGGCCGAACGCCAGTTCGATGATGAACGGCGTCAGTTCCCTGGCGGTCTCGGTTTCGGCGCGGGTATGCATCCAGCCGAGATAGGTCGTCGCCCGGGCCATGAACATGACCGGAAGCCAGGCAAGGTGCTCGTCCGGCAACGGCCTGTGTTGCCGGTAACCTGCAATCAGGGCGTCTTTTGCCGGGGCAAAATGTTCGGAACCCTGCAGGAAAAATATCGAGGTGACCAGGTCGAACAAATACCAGCCATAGCCACTGTCGTCAAAGTCGATAACCCGCAGCCCGTCTTTACCTGCCAGGACGTTTTCAAACAACAGGTCGGCATGGATCATGCCGTAGATGGCCGGTGACTTCCCCAGGGACGCGAGATCCGAACGTAATTTTTCTCTCACGTCCATTAATGTTTGCTTCTGCCCGCCGTTCAGCGCCGGCAGTTCCCAGAAACGTCCCCAGAAAGGCTCCTCGCCGGTGAGACCGTCCTCATCCCAGGCATGGCGCGTGAAACCTTCCGGCTCGCGCCACTGTTCTACCTGGTTGTGCATCTTTGCCATGATGCCTCCGAGTGTTCCAAAGCGTTCCATGATTTCATCCGCAGCGCCATCCACCCCCTGTTCCAGGCTGCCCAGTTGCTCCCCGTCTATCCACTCGACTATATCAACCTGTCGTGGTTCCGGGACGTCGGCCGATGCCACGATTTCGAACATGCGATTGTTACCCGAGTAGCGCAGCACGGGCGTCAACACGCCGTATTCTCCCAGGCTGTTAATCCACTGCCATTCGGACCGAAGCTCGGCATCGGTGTGGTAACCGGCGCGGTGCACCCGGACAACGTATTTCTCCCCGCCGGCCCGGTCAAGGACGCTGAATACCGCATTCTCGCGCAGCTTCAGCAGCGCCAGGGGCGAGTTGCGGTCAATGTCCCACAAGGGCAACGCGTCCCGCACCAGGGCTTCATACCGGCTTCCCAGGTCGGCCAGCGGGAGTTGGTAGAAATCAGTCATGGCTTTTCAGTGTGGCGGGAGTGGGGACGGAATTCAATACCGCCACTCCAGGTTTTTTTGCATTTTATTACCTTCCCTGATATCATCTTATCTGTTTGATATTCTTTGACTTATTGTCTGTTGACGCCTTATGTCGTATCAGGCATTCTTTTACACAAAGTGATAACGGTAACAATAACATTATCCCATCATGAAACGACCCAGAATCCTCTCGGCCTCCTTTGTCAGAACCATCAACCAACCCGGCCGCTACGGCGACGGCCGCGGCGGTCATGGCCTGTCCCTGCTGGTCAAACCCATGACCAACGGCCGCCTGTCAAAGACCTGGTCTCAAAGACTACTGATAAACGGCAAACCCGTCAACATCGGTCTGGGCGCCTATCCGCTTGTCTTGCTGGCTGAGGCCAGAGGCAAGGCTCTGGAAAACCGTCAGGCACTACTCAAAGGACGCGACCCGCGCGGTAGTATGCCGTTGTTCTATCAGGCGGCCGAGGAAGTCATCAGGATGCACGCTATAGGCTGGCGGGACGGGGGCAAGTCGGCCAACCAATGGCGCGCCTCCCTGCGGGACTATGTTCTGCCCAGGATAGGCCATAAACGCATCAACGCCATCACCACATCAGACATCCTGGCCCTCCTGCTGCCGCACTGGCATGACAGGACGGAAACCATGCGCCGGGTCAAGCAGCGTATCGGGGCCATCATGAAGTGGGCCATCGCCAACGGCTACCGGGAGGACGACCCGACCCTGACGCTGGCGGCGGCGCTGCCGAAGAACGGCGTTGTCCGCCACCATCACAAGGCCCTGCCGTATGCGGAGGTGGGCTCAGCCATTGAGAAGGTCAGGTCATCCGGTGCGTACTGGGCCACCGTGGCCTGTTTCGAGTTCATGACGCTGACCGCCGTCCGCTCCGGCGAGGCGAGGCTGGCCCGTTGGGAAGACATCGACCTTGAGACCGCCACCTGGGCGATACCGGGGGAGAGCATGAAGTCGAAGCGTCCGCACCGTGTCCCGTTGTCAAACCGTGCGCTTGAGATACTGCAGGACGCATCTAAGTATGCGGACCGGTCCGGGCTGGTGTTTCCCGGCGCGGGCTGCAAGGCGTTAAGCAAGAATGCGCTCAGCAAGCTGCTTGTGGAAAATAATATCGGCTGCGTACCCCACGGCATGCGCTCATCGTTCCGGCAGTGGGCCGCCGAGCGGACCAACCAGCCCCGTGAGGTCTGTGAGCTGGCCCTGGCGCACGTCAATTCGAACCGGGTTGAGGCAGCCTATCAGCGCTCTGACCTGTTTGAACTGCGGCGGCGGCTGATGGCGCAGTGGGCCGGTTACCTGGCCGCTGAGAAAGCCGCCGTTACGGCCATACGGTAACAGGACTCCCGGCGACATAACGTACGGTTCCAAATCCAGCCTCATATTTGTATTTGATAACCGCCCTGAAAACCGTCATACGGGCGATACAGCCCGCCCAGGGCGACACTAACCGTTGCCGCTGTACCAGGGACCTTGTCGGCATGATGGAGCGGCGAGGCAGGACCATGCGATGGGAATCTGCATAGAATTCCGGGGACACGACACTTATATCCTGTCGCGGCTTATGTCCTGGCTTATCGTGGAGGGCATGCCGGGATAACATGTTCCTTGCTGGTTTTATTGTACCAATAGCGCGGAATTAAGTGCTGAAAGGTCCTTGCGCGGGCTGGAGGAGAGTTACACACACAGTGAAAATATGCGTGCGATAGCGCACGGAACCTTCCCGGGCCCCCGCGCACTTTTTGAATGCAGACTAGAAACTGTACCTCATCGACAACACGGCCTTGGTATCCTTGGTGTTAATAAACTGCACGTGCCCGACGTCTGCCTGGGCGTCTTCGTGGTTGAGGCCGAGGTTGGCAGACAGTCCGCGCGCCACGTCATACTGGATGCCCAGGGCAGCGGATAGTTTGTCTTCACCTTCCAATTGGCCGTAATGGCCTTCCACGGACACGGTGAGCACGCGGGTCTTCAGGCGAGCGCCCGATGAGATGTACCATTGGTCTGCATCCGGGAGCAGCATTGCGGAAAAATGTTCATAACCCACGCCGATATCGAACAATGCACTGCCGTAGACCAGTTCGCCAACCAGCCCTGCTGCCCGGGTGTCGTACTGGTACGTGGTGTGCGCCGGCGTATAGGTTCCCTGGGTGTAGCGCGCCGTAAAGCGGTAGTCCCGAGTGCCAAGGGGGCGCTGGAACATGGCGCCCAGATCGAAATTGGTTTCTTCGTCCACCACGGCGCTCATCACCACCGGCCCGAAACGGCCCAGGTAGCCACCGCCCCAGTTTTCCAACCTGCCGAATGCGTCATCAAAAGCGAGAGTACCGTTGCCGGCCCCGCGCAGCCGCCGCGTCTGTTCACGCACCACGCCGGAAAGGTTGCCACCCAGCAGTGTGCCCCAGGCGCCGCCGACGGACAGCGAGACGTTGTCCACGAAATGATCGTGCATATCCACGGTGAGGTCAGGTTCGGCGGCATATTGTCCGAAATACGCCAGGTTGACGCGCCAGCGGTTGGGTAGCTGGGTGGCGGCGCTGAGCTGGAAATTGCCGATGAATCCTTCATTGGCGTTGCCCTCGTCATCGAGGTCAAGACTTACCGGCGTATCCATCAGGCCGTTCAGCAGAATGGTAACGTCCCCGATTTCCGTGGCCAACGGCTCTTCCAGGGATGACAACCGGTCATAATTCAGGGAGGCGGTCTGGGCCATTGCCGTACCGGTCGCGCCGGCGCCTGCTGCGCCGACCATGAACATCAAAAGCACGGCCTGCAGGTGTTTATCTGTCTTCATGTCGTCAGGCCTTTTTCGGGAAGGTGGAATGGAATGCCTGACGAGCGATGGCTCGGCCGGCCTTCATTGCTTCCGCATGATCAGGCGACCAGTGGACGCCACCGTAAAGACGACTCATGCCGTTCTCTTCCGCCGCGTGACTGAGACTGGTCCAGCGCCGGGTTACCCCGCGCAACTGCGGCCACAGCACCTCGTCGGGCGAGCGACCTGAAAAGGCCACGTCGTCCCGGCCATAGAGCAGAGCGAGCATCTCGGCGGCGGCGGCGCCAAAGGTGGAATGGCCCGACGTATAAGAGGGGAATTCCGGGGTCGGAATGTAGCTCAACCAGTCGGGTTGCGCGACCACCCGCGGGTCAGGGTTGGCGAACATCGGCGCGCGCACGCGTATGGCGGTTTCCGGGCGGGCGACATCATGGTGGTATTTGCTGTCCCAGGCGTTGATGGAGGCGTCGCATTGGGTCATGCCGACCAGGGCAAAGGCGCGTGCCAGCTCAATGAAACTGAGGTCAGGATGCTGTAACAGTTGCATTGCGATATAGATGAAATGTCCCGGTGGGGTAATGCCCCAGGGACCGTCTTCCCAGAATATCGCGATCTCCGCTTCATCGGGGGTCCGAATGGTACTGTCCATCCCGCCCAGGCGCCGTATGGTATCGAATTCCTCGGCGAATTCCGGACTTGCCGGCGCGTGAAAGTCAGGCACGCGAAATTGTGACCCGCTCTTCATGGTCCAGGGTTTGATATAACCGTGACCCGGAAACAGGCCGCGGTCGAAAGACGCGAATGCCGGCCCCGGCCGGGCGCCATAGAACGGGCCGGTGGGACTCCAGCGCAACGAATCGCCGCGCCGGTCATAACGTCCCAGGTAATACGTGGCCTCCTCGGGTTCACTGCCGTCATTGGTGCGCATCTTGACCACTTGCAGGCCCACATTGCGGCCCCATTGCGCGCCCAGGGACTTGGCTTCACCGTCCGGGAAACGATTCATGAACGCCACTCGTTCAAAGAGAAACGGTTGTTGAAATGCTTCCGCGGCAGCGACTGCGAACGCGGTGCCGTAGGCAACCTCGGGGGCTGCACCACTCGGCCCCTGACCGATGCCGAAAGGTTCATCATAAGCCTGAACAATACCGTTAGCGGCCAGGAAACCGGCCGCCATGGGCATGGCGTAGTTGTAGGCCGCCCGCGGCGCCAGTACGCGCTGGTCACGCACCTGCTGCAGGGCGATATCCACCCAGTGAAACACGGTGTTCCGGTTCTGTGGTTCAAGAATCTGGCTCAGGTACGATGACCTGCTGCCGTAGGTGCTGGCGCACCCTGTCGCCAGCGCTGCCGACGCGGCTGCCGTTCCTGCCAGGAATTGCCTTCTTGAACAGTGTCCCTTCGGGATGGGGGGTTCACTGGACATCAGGGACGGACGGCCCCGGGATAGGGGGTGTTGGTAGCAGCGGGGACTGGCCCGCTACGCGCTATGCGCGGTCTGCGGTCTGCGGTCTGCGGTCTGCGGTCTGCGGTCTGCGGTCTGCGGTCTGCGGTCTGCGGTCTGCGGTCTGCGGTCTGCGGTCTGCGGTCTGCGGTCTGCGGTCTGCGGTCTGCGGTCTGCGGTCAACATTCTGTCTTTGCTTCTGCATCTGTCAAGTATCTTTTGAGCATTTCCTTAATTTTTTTCGTGAGATAGCAGCCTGTTGTGAGGTTCCGGTGCGCCACAGCCACTCACGTTAGCAGAATATAATACATTAATTTCAGGCTATTACAACTTCACTGCGTATTTCACTGAACTCTGCCATCCATTTCACGAAGGCTGCCACCTGTATATTCCAGCGAAGATGAACACTGATTCCAGCCAAACGTGAACACCTGTTCCAGTTCAACGTGAACACTCATTCCAGCCGGCATTGAGACGACGGCGGTCATCGAGTGCGCAACGGGGGGGGGTGTTTGTCATCAACGAGGCGGTGGTTGCGGGCATCGGGCCGTGTTGCCAGGGGTTGACCTGTGTGCCCTGTTTGTTGCTTGGGTCAGGTTGTCCAGGATGAACCAGGCCAGGCGCGCCAGCCGGGTCCGGCTCCTGCGGGAGCGGGAAAGCCGCTTGGCCGGGTGGACGGCAAGAAACAAATAACAGTTCACCGACTGACCCGCTTTATGTTTCAATGAGTTGCCGGACATCCAACCGGAGGGTTCCGCCAGGGACGAAAGAGCACACGGTCAAATACTGTTATTCACACAGGGGCGAGACTACTCCTGTATACAAAACTGCGTTTTGATACCGGAGTCTCGCAAGAGGGGGACACCCCCCTTGACCCCCCCGTTTGCAACGGGGCCAACTGATTCATTGGCATAACCTGATGGCTGAGTTGACCACATCGCGGGCGCCGCCGGACCGGACGGTTACCCTGCGCATGGATACGATGACGCGTGACGAGTGACAGGACCGGGCACAGGCCACAGGTCTGCATGTCGTGGGGTTTGCCGGTCCAGTCCGTGGCGGATGGATTCCATAGCTTAATAGCTGTGGCTGCCCGGCGTGACGGCGCGGTCAATGCTGAGTTGTTGTTATGGCCAGGGCGGTTAACGTGGTAGCGGTTTCAGGGGTCTATCTCTCGGCCATTGTGTCACACAATGCCTATCTTGCCCTCACTCCTATTAAAATGATTAAAGGACGCTATTCTTAGTCGGTATACGTTATTCGGAAACGTGTTCAGTGCAGTGAAACGGGGATGTTGATGTCGGGTGGGCTGATGATGGAGTTCATAATCAGTTCGTGTTGCTCCTTCTCTGACAGGTGGGTCTGACGGTTCATTGAATTGCAGAATTTCTCAGGGCTGACGGTGTCCGTATCGATGAGGTAGCCGGTAAGGATTACGCTGTGTGCAAGGTGGATGATGAGCCGGTGGCTGTCATGGGCCTGCTCGTAGAGGGTGTTGAATGCGAAGGCGATGTGTTCGTCCTGTATGTGTTAGTTTTGCCTGGTGATGACGGCGTTGTTCAGTTGGCAGATAAATTCAATGGCCTTCCTGTGTTCGCTGAAGACGGCGTTGGTTTCATACCAGGTATTGTCAATTAGAAGACACAGGTGGAAAGTGTCCGGTTTGTTGCTGCGGATGTCAAGACCGAATTGGAACGGTATATCGCCGGTGTCCGGAAACGAGTCGGTGTTATCGGGCATGGCGCCTCCGGGGTGACTAGGTTTATCGGGCGGGGTGGCTTCAGCTTACATCAGGCCCCGTTCGGCCATGGAGGTTACGGTCTTGTCCCCGACAACGAGGTGGTCCAGCACGCGTACGTCCACCAGGGCCAGGGCCTGGGTCAGCTTCAGCGTAATCTGCCGGTCGGCCTGGCTCGGCTCGGCGATGCCGGAGGGGTGGTTGTGGGAGAAGATGATGGCCGCCGCATTCAGCTGCAGGCAGCGCTTCACCACCTCGCGCGGGTACACGCTGGCGCCGTCGATGGTGCCGGTAAAGAGAATCTCGTTGCTGATGATGCGGTGGCGGTTGTCCAGGAACAGGCAGGCGAACACCTCGTGCTCGAAACGGCACAACCAGGCCCTGACGTAGGTCCGGGTCTTGTCCGGGTTGTCTAATACGGGCTTGGACCGCAGCTCCGCCTCCAGGTAACGCCGGGACAGCTCCAGGGCCGCTTCGAGTCGCACTGTTAATGTCTTGCCGAGAGACGTGTCCCGGGCATTGTCGATGAGGCCTCTCAGTCCGTGGTATTGGCCGAGCTGCTCGCGTATCTTGTCGAAGGACCGGGGTGATGCGAAAACGCTGATGAGTTCGACATCGGTTAAGGCATGGGGACCGGCATGTCTCAGTTTGTCACTCGGTGAGAGCTCGCCGCTATGACGCAGCGTGCAGGATACAGGTTGGAACAGGGAATATTGCATGGCTGTCTCTATGGTGGTTCAGCTACACCGGGTGGTCACGGACCTCTGCAAAGCGCAAGGGGGTGAACCGGACCGGGGTAGAGTGCGGACACCGATGCCGGCATAGGTCGCCGGCGCAGCGACCGCCGGTTGGATGAAACGGACTGTGTTGGCGTGTTATTTGTTCATACGGAGAAAATCACACACACAGCCGGCAACCATGCTTTCCGGCAATGAGCGGAACCACAGACCTTCTGGCGTTTTCCGCAACACCCACTCCACGCAAGCGCTCTAAATCGGAAATGACCTGTTCATGCTATTGGATGAGCCTGGACCGGACGCGGCTGTTCGGCCCGCCGGTGCGGGATTGAGGGTTCGTGCCGGGACGTCATCCGCGTTATCACCGTGCGCCCTGAGCACCGGGATGGGATTGATGCGTTGTGGGTTGGGAAATGCCTGGACGGCGGGTAGATCCGGTTACGGGGTGAGGATCGGTACGCCAGATCGGGGACGACCTGGGGTACGACGCGGGCGACGCTCACGGCAAGACGGATGGAAACGGCGACAGGTCCCGCAACATTGACGGACGAACACGGAATGCAGCGCCGGATGTCACCGGGAGGGGCGACGTCCTGGATACGGCGGCTCAACATCCGGGGGCTGCGGACGCACAACGCCGCCGGCCACTACCCGGGAACAGGTTTGGCGGCGGCTCGCGCCGCGCCATTCGAGCGATGGCACATTGCCAGGGCCGGCGGCGATCCGCGCCGGGACGATGGGGGGGCAAACGGGGATAGGCGGCAGCAGGGCGCCGGGCGAGGGCTTGCGCGAACCCGACGGCAAGCCGGGACGCGCCGGCCTGCCGGGGCTGTGATTGCTGCATTACCGCCCGGAGGGCGGAAGCGATAGCGACAGTGACCCGTATGGGCGGAGACCGCTTGCGGGCGCCGGTCGGCGCAGCCGACTAGGGCGCGGGCCGTCAGGCATCGCCAATGAACCCAGGCAAACGCCGCAAGGCCATGCTCCTATGCGCTTCACCGGCAGGCTGCCGCTTTGATGTGTCAACAGGAAATTAAAATGTCCACTTTTCAGGATTCTTAAATGTCCCCTGGTGGACAAATAAATAGCTATCTCAGTCATCTTGTGTATCAGTTCATTTCAGCCAACTGTTCCGGTTTCATTACCGGCGCCTGTCCCAACAACCCGGACTGCTGGGCGCGCCCCAGGGGCAGCCTGACGTGGATGTCGCTGTGTTCCGGTGGGTCGGTCATGGCCGGTTACTCAACCGGGGCAAGTTCTGAGCGGTGCCCATGGGCACCGCATGTCGCGCGGCAGGGTCTGGGGGGGTGGCGATGGGCGACGGAATTGTACCTGTCTGCAGGGTTGTTGCTGTCGTGGTAATTGCGACAATTGTTGTTACGGTTATGGGGCCTATCTCTCGCCTCTCTCATATTAGAATGATTGTAGGAGGCTATTCTTAGCTGGTTTACGTTACTTGAGGGCGTGTTTCAGTTATACCTTGATATCGATCAGGCTACGCCCGACGCCAGGTCATATATTTCGAACTTTACTATACAGATATACGCTGCCGCGAGGACTGACGCATAGACCGCCAACACGGCCCACATGGTCTGGTCCACGGTCCGGGTAATGCCTGCCTCGAGTTCCTCCTAGGATACCTTTTCCGACAGTTCGCCTGTCAAGCGGCCCACCGGTAGAAACATCCAGTCTATGCCTATGGCAAACCAGTAGACCAGGCCGTAAATTACGATTTTGGCAGCCAGCCAGAAAACGATTTCCGGTGTTCCATTGACCATTGAGGCCAACCCGGTCCCTATCAGCAGGAGTCCGGCAACCCCCAGCCCGGCCCAGTTAAGACATTGCAGCCTGGCGCCAAGCGGGGTTCCGATATGTTTCGCCGCAGACATGTTGACTGACAAAAGCACTGCGGCAAGCAGCCACAGGCCAAGCAAACCCGCAATTCCGACATTGAGTAACCCGGCGGCATTGGCCAGGTGCACGCCCACAGGCAACATGACGATAAAACAGATGCGCGGCAGGGTATCGATAACCATTGCCATGTGCATCAGTGTCAGGCGCGTCTGCACCGACAGGCTTGCGTCGCGGAAGCTCCTGGCCAGCAGTACTATGCCCACGTCGGTTCCCAGCCAGAAAACCAATTGTAGGACATGGGTGAATGCTACACAAATTATGACCCGGAGTCAGGTTTTAACCGGTCCGACCCTAAAACAAGTTCGTTACCAGTGTCCCAGCTATAGCCAGCGGCACCACGGTCCTGATCAATAACCGCCAGGTCTGGAAAAGCTATGGATTGCTTATTTGTAATTCATCCGCGAGGGTGCCGCGACATTCTGCCACCCGGGCTACCGCCGGTTCTATGATAGCGATGGAAGAGGTGATTGCGGCAAACGCCAGGAGCAGAAAGAACAGGAAGCCGAACAAGGCGCCGGCAGGCATGTTGCCGAAAGCAATAGGCAAGGTGACGAATATCAGGCCCGGGCCCTCACCGGGCGCCAGGCCGTTGGCGAACACCAGTGGAAAAATAACAAGTCCGGCTATGAGAGCGACCAGTGTATCGGCGCCCGCGATAACGACGGCGGTCCTGGGGATGGGTACATTCTGCGGCAGGTAGGCGCCGTAGGCCATCATCAACCCCATGGATACACCGACGGAAAAAAATGCATGGCCCACCGCCGAGAGCATGACGGCAGGGGTGATCCTGCCGAAGTCCACGGCAAACAGGAACCTGAGCCCGGCTGCCAGGTCACCGGCCAGGGCACTGTAGACAGTCAATACCAGCAGTATGAGGAACAATGCCGGCATCAGGATTCCGGTCGCACGTTCTATGCCGTTACGCAGACCCGTGCTGACGATAAACCCGGTGATGCCCAGGAATAGTGTAAACGACAACATCAGGCGCCACGGACTGGACAGCAGGTTGCCGAAACGCGCGTGCGATTCATCAGGACCAATCCCTGAAAACCCGCCGGCAACCGATACAAACGTGTAGTCCAGTACCCAGCCGCCGATAACGCTGCAAAAACTGAGGATCAGGAACCCGGCGCCGGCGCCGATCCAGCCTACTCCAGACCACCAGCGGGAGCGGTTTTCCTGCTCTGCATTTATCCGCATGGCGGTGGGCGGGCTTTGTCTGCCGCGCCTGCCCAGCGTCAGTTCGGCAACCAGGATTGGAATGGCAACCAGCGCCACCGCGAACAGGTAGACGATGACAAAGGCGCCGCCGCCGCTGGACCCGGCCATATAGGGGAACTTCCAGATATTACCCAGGCCCACGGCCCCCCCAATCGTCGCCAGGACGAACCCTGTGCGTGAGGACCATTGTTCGCGCACGGTCGTCTCGCTCATGCTTGCTCCGATGTTATTAAACTATAGATTTTCAGGCGAGTTGGGAGATTGTATTGCAGAGTAGCTGTCGAATATTTCCTTCCTTGCTTTTCGCGTTAGATAGGGATAAAGAATTTCAATTATAAAATCATATCCTTCCTGAGCTTTTTCCGCATCAACCTCTGCTCCCTCCAATGTGACGAAGTTCAACCAATTCTCTGAAAAAATCCACGTCATCAGCACTATATAGCGCAGACTTTCTTTACTTTTTGGTTTCTTTAATATTTTTTGTTTTATCAATTCCTCAAAAAAAACAATAATGTTCTCCATCCGTTCTTTTCTGCTTTGTATCACGTGTTGTTTCAGGGCGGGGTCATTGTGAGTCAGGCTGTTAATTTCCCTGTAAAAAAATCGATATCGCCACTTTTCTTCCAAAGCGCGTGAAAACATTTCAGCCATATGCAATATAGTTGGTTTTCTTTCGTCACCCTTCCAATTATCGTTAATTTCCCTGCTGATATCATCATAAACCGCCTGGATAATTTCCTCTTTGTTCTTGAAGTGGTAATAGAGGTTGCCGATGCTGATGCCACACCGTTCGGCGATATGATTAGTAGAAGTATTTATGGTGCCCAGCTCGTTGAACAGGTCAACTGCGGCCTTTTTTATATTCTCCTGTGTCTGTCTGGTGGACATAATGAAACAAGTATTTTGATGTGAAACTTGACTATTATCAGGGATATTCTTTCCAGACCTGCCATGAATAGAGTAAATGCTCTATTCTAAATTTGTCCCACCCTGATTTGAATGCCACATTTAGTAAAGTAATATCGTTAGATTCGATAAGACCCCAATACTATTGGATTCTACACAGTAAGTCAGATTAACTGGAGGGCGCCTGGGTGACACGTTTAAACAAATCTCTGTATGCATCACTTATAATCGGTCTTCTGCAAATTCCTTTTGCTTCAATAGTTCCCGGACAGGATGCCGGGTTTACAGGTATCGAAGAAATCGTAGTGACCGCACGCAAAAGGGAAGAGAGTCTTCAGGATGCGCCTATTTCAATAAGCGCGTTCACCGCGCAGGGTCTGGCCGCGCGGGGCATTGCCGATATTTCACAAATTGGCGCTTTTACACCTAACATGGAGTTTGATTTTACCTCGCCCATCGCCGCGAATAACACCGCAGCGTCAATTTATATACGTGGTATTGGAGAGCTCGATTGGGCATTGCCGGTTGACCCGGGTGTTGGGATATATGTTGACGGGGTATACGTTGCCCGGTCGATAGGCGCGGTAATGGACATTCTGGAAGTAGAGCGCATAGAGGTGCTCAAGGGACCACAGGGGACATTATTTGGCAGGAATACTATTGGTGGCGCAGTAAGCATCACCACGAAGAAGCCACATGAAGAAAAACAAGCCAAGGCGGTCGTGACAACGGGCACCGATGATCGGCTGGATGTCAGGTTTTACTGGAACCAACCTGTTTCGGACGGATTATACGCCAGTCTATCCGGCGCCCGGCGAACTCGTGACGGCTATGTTGAAAATCTAACGCCTGGTTTCAGCGACCTGGGTGATGATGATACATCTGTTCTCAGAGGAGCATTACGCTGGGCACCGACAGAAGATCTGGAGATGAATTTCAGCGTAGATTGGACTCGGGAAAGAGAAGCGCCAGCGCCTAATGTGTTGTTATCAGCCGATGAAGCGGCTTTTCTGCCATTTGTATATAACGGCGGCATTCCCGTTGCACGCTTTGATACTCCCGCGCCGGCAGCCTGTATTGATACGGCTGATCCTTCCAGGTTGAGCAATCCGGCTTGTTGGAATACGCAGTTTATCGCTGGTCCGTTTAAAACGTTTGCAACAAATACGACAACAAATCCATTGGCGAACACTCTGGCAGGGCGCCCTGCTGAACCATCTGCCGATTTGGATTTATGGGGTGTATCCTTTGATGTAGAGTGGGATCTTTCCGATAATCTCACAGTAAGATCTATTTCTGCCTATCGGGAGTTGGAAGGGTTCTGGACGCGCGACCCCGATCATTCGCCGCTATCGCTTTATGTGTTGCCGAATGCGTATGACCAGGAACAATTTACACAGGAAGTACAACTTTTGGGCAGATCATTTGACAATCGACTGAACTGGATAGCCGGGGTGTACTATTTTGATGAGGAAGGCTGTCATATCGATGGCTTTGAAGGTCCCGGGTTCTTGATAACCAGCGGGGGATGTGTCGATAATGACAGCCTGGCTTTGTATGGCCAGGGCACCTATGATGTGACAAACCGGTTGAGTCTGACCCTGGGCGTTCGCTGGACTGATGAAAATAAGCGGTATTCAGCAGATTCCGTTGTACAACAAGATACATTGTTCGGTTTTTCCCCCGGCGCCCTGGTGCTGCCAACAGAGCAGGCAAAGACCACTGCGGATGAAGTTATTCCCTACGTCAACCTTGCTTATCGTTGGACCGAAGATTTAATGACCTACGCGACCTATACCGAAGGTTTCAAGGGCGGCGGCTTTACCCAGCGTGTATTTCCACCGATTGCAGAGACACCCTCTTTTCGACCGGAATTTGTTGAGACCTACGAAATTGGCCTTAAATCAACTTGGTTGGATCGCAAATTACGGCTCAACGCGGCAGCTTTTTATACGGATTACAAGGATTTACAGGTAAACATCGTTGACGGCGTTCTTGGCGCCATTATCCGGCAAAACGCAGCTAAGGCAGAGATAAAAGGTTTTGAGTTGGAAATCAACGCCGTACCGAATGAAAATCTGCTTTTTGAAGCCGGGATAGGTTACCTGGATGCAAGTTATGAGGAATTTGAGGCAGAGGCTCAGGCAACAGGGTTAAATACAGGTTTGGAATTTATTAATACACCAAAATGGACGGCTTCAGTGGGTTTATCTTATCGTATTCCCGTAACATCCTATTGGACCGCAGTGCCTCGGGTCGACTGGAGTTATCGCGCCAAAGTCTATAATGATGCGGTCAATTCACCCTTGATTGCTCAGGATGGATATAGTTTAGTCCATACGGGTGTCAGGTTTGAAAGTATCGATGATAAATGGACTGTTACGATACGCGGTACGAATATCACTGATAAAACTTATCTGGTAACGGGTATCAGTGCGGCAAATGATGGGTTCACAGGCTTCGCCGAAGGTGTGTACGGAAGACCCGCTGAATGGGAACTTTCATTGCAATATAACTTCTTTTAATCACTTCGCTGATAATTAGTGTTACGCAGGCGAACGCATGACAGTCGGCCTGTAGATTCTGCACAATGACCGATACAATCCATTCATTCAATGCAGGCTATTTTTCTTTTTCCTATTCGGAAGCACGCGAGAAATTTGCGCTTGCCTGCGAGAAGTCAGGCATAAAACCAGTATCTTTTGCCCATACGGGACTGGGTCCGAACAAGGAAAAACTGGCAACAGATATAGCTCTGTTCGGGCCGACCGACAGCAGCAAGCTTGTTCTAATGATTTCCGGAACGCACGGTATCGAGGGATTGACGGGCGCGGGTTGCATGACCGGCTGGATAGAGAGTAATCAATGGCAAAATCTGCCTGGAGATACGTCAGTCTTGCTAATCAATTTTATCAATCCCCACGGTGTGGCATGGTGTAGACGTCAAACGGACCAGAATATTGATCTAAATCGTAATTTTTTGAGTCATAGTGGAAAGTATCCTGCCAACCCCAAATATGATGAGTTGCATGAGCACCTCCTGTGCGCAGAATTGGATGGGTTGAAACGCAAAATAGCAGATGGGAAAATCAATGAATTTCGTGAGCGGTTCGGAGATGCCGTATACTTCACCACATTGATGCAGGCACAATATGTTCACCCCGACGGCCTGTTTTTTGGCGGCCAGGAGCCTGCATACGCTAACTACCTGCTCAGACAAATCCTGGAGAATTATGCAAACGGCAAAACACATATTTCTGCGCTGGATTTTCATACTGGTTTGGGACCGTACGGCTACGGGACATTAATCACACTTAATAACAGTGATGCTGCCAGTACTAAACGGGCTAAAGCATGGTACGGTCGATCAGTAGTTGAACCAGCCCAGGCAATCAGCGAGACAGATTTTGCGAAATGCAATACACCAGTAAGTGGCTTATTACTCACGGCTGTCGATGATTGTCTGCCAGCGGCAACCAAAACTTTAATCGGTCTCGAATTTGGCACGTTTCCCGCCGATAGATTCATTAATGCTTACAGGAATGATTGCTGGATGCAAAAGCATGGTGATCCCCTGGACAGATTGGGCAAGGAAATCCGCGCCGAATTCCTGGATTGTTTTTATCCGAACAGCGATGACTGGCTGCGAATGGTATGGGACAGGAGCGTTCAGGTTACTGATCAGACCATGTTGGGCGTAACAAGAATGTAGAGAGGCGCTATCAAATACCCTACAATCATGAATTTTCCAGGTAACGCCAACAATGAATCATAACTACATAGACGAGCACCTGGACGAGGTGCGCGCGGAATTCAAGCTGCTGGACCACTGGGTCTACCTGAACGCAGCCGACCAGATGGTGCCGGGCAATTACTGGTTAAGCGCGGTGCGCGACTTTTACAATTTCGTCGAATTCGGCCGCATGGAAGACATCCCCGCCGCCGATATCGCCACGCACCCGTTCCTGCTGGCCAAGTGGGATGAAAGCATCCGCCGTAGCGCAGCGTTCATCAATGCCGACAAGGACGAGGTCACCAACGCCTACCGGCCGGCCATCACGGCAAACCTCATTCTCTATAACATGATGGAATGGTCCGCAGGGGACAACGTGGTGATCACGGACCTGTCCTACCCTTCCATTCCCTATATTCTGCAGAACCTGCGGCGCCGCTACGGGATCGAGATCCGGGTCGTACGCAACGTCAACGGCGAGATCCTCATGGACGATATGGAAAAACTGGTGGACGGCAATACCAGGATGGTGATCGTGGACCGCACCGCGGCATTTTGCGGTTTTACCTTCGACATGAAAGAGGTATGCCGGATTGCCCATGCCCGGGGGGCGCTGGTGCTGGATGACGCTATGCAGACCCTGGGCGCCGTGGATATTGATGTCAAGGACGATGACGTTGACTTCCTGGTATCGGGCGCCTACAAATGGCAATGCGGCCCGGAGGGGGCGGGCATCTTCTACATCAAGCGTTCCGTCATGGACCGGATAGACGCCCGCTACCGCAACTACATCTGGGCGGACATCCCCGGTTCCATCCCGTTCGCGGACAGGGACCACGATACCCTGGCAAGCTGGACCTACCCCCCCGTGAACAACGCCAACCAGTTTTCCCAGGATACGACCATCGGTCCTTCCCTGTTCGGCTGGGTGGCCACGTTGAAGTTCTACGAGAAGATCGGCATCAAAAACGTCGAGGACCGGGTGCGCCGCCTGGGCACCTACGCCATCGACAGGCTACAGGAGATCGGTTGCAAGGTAACCTGCCCCACGGACCCGGACAAACGCCACGGGCTGATCACCTACACCTCGGGCGATTACGACAATGACAAGGCCTTTTTCGATCGCTGCGCGGCCCCCGGCCGCTGCATGAGACCCATCAAGATCTCCATGCGCACCCTGGGCGGTATCGGCAACCTGCGCATCAGCACCCACTTCTTCAACACCGAAGAGGAGATTGATTACCTGGTAGATCTGCAGAAGCAGATGATGTGAAGGCAGGCCCGTCATTCCATCTCTCTTTGTTCGTCTTTCCGGCGAACACCGGAATCCAATCGACATTCGTCATTCCCGCGAAAGCGGGAATCCAAGCAAAACAACTTCCCTATTATTTGAGGAATCTACTATTCTATTCTGTCCATCAGTTGTTGACACATATCCCGCCCCTTAACATTTTTCCAGGCCCATCCACAATGATTTGGATATCTTCAGACTGAATGCTCCTTTTCCCAGGTAAATCCCAGTTCGATGAATTGGGAAAAAAAATTGATATAGCATCCTCAATACTTGTTGGTGCGTTAATTGATTTTGGATCTATTCCTTCCTCACAACAGCGCTTCATTAATATGGCATCAATCGAGTTGTGATCTTTTCCACCAACGCGGGGATAGGTGAGACCTGTTGATTTTCTAATACACCGAAATAGCTTTCGTTTTCGCCGTATGGGACCCAACTTAAATTAAAATCCATTTCTGCTTTTTTAATTCTGGGTTCAAGTTCTATTTCTGTCCGTGCCTTATAAGACCTGAAAAATAACGACTTCAGTGAACTTTCATAGTCACGAGTGGCAGGACCGGGCACAGGTCGCAGGTCTGCATGTCGCGGGGTTTGCCGGTTCAGCCCGTGGCGGAGGATGGATTCCATAGCTTTATAGCTGTGGCTGCCCGGCGTGAGGGCGCGGTCAATGCTGAATTGTTGTTATGGCCAGGGCGGTAAACGTGGTTGCGGTTTCAGGGGTCTATCTCTCGGCCATTGTGTCACACAATGCCTATCTTGCCCCTCACTCCTATTAAAATGATTTAAGGAAGACATTTTTGGCCGGTATACTTATTTGAGAACCTGTTTCAGTGCAGTAAAACGGCTGTGTTGATGTCGGGTTGGCTGATGATGGAGTTCATAATCAGCTCATGTTGCTCCTTCTCTGACACCCGGGCCAACTGCAAAGCCAAGGTACAGAACGCGGGCCGCGCATCCGCCCCGCTGAGGTGAGCGGCCTTTTTTAACGTTAACGGATTTTGGAACGACCGGTCTGGCTCGGCGGCTTGCTGTTCTGTATAATAGCAGCAGTACCCATCAATGAACTGGCCGTCAACCTCTTCCAGACAGGGTGTGTGGTCTTTTCGCTTTGAAACGGGGAGGAACCCTATGAGCAATACCGACATTCATTTGTCCGGGCCGCGTCTCGACCGTCAGCGCGACGCCTTCACCTGGACGGCCACTGTGGACCCCGGCACTACCGAACCCAAGGACGTCGCCATCATCATCCGCTTCAAGGCGGGTACGCTGGCTGGCGAGGAAGTCGGCGACTACCAGGAAGAAGCCGAGGAGGTGTTGAATCACGTGGCCAATGAGATTATCAAGAGCAAGACTGGATGAGACAGTTCGTTGACGACGTACAGCGCGCCCTGAACGAGGAAAGGTTGCCCGAGCACTTCACGGCTGCCGAGGTGAGGCAGGCCTGCCCGGGCTGGGGACATGGCACGTACACGACCTACCTGAACCGACACTGCCTGGGCAATGCTGATGGCAATACCGTCTACTTCATGCGGCACGGGCGGGCCACCTTCAGCCTTCTCGGATGAGATGGGGCGGATGAACATGTTCAACAGGCTGTTCGGCCTGGTAGAACTGTCCACCGTCAAACCCAGGCCAATTTTTTGGTTGATGGCGCACGCGGGCGTTGCGGTGACGGCCGCGCCGATCGTGTTGGGGGAGGGAGCTGCGGTCGATGGCCTGCATGCTGCAGCCTTGTTATGAGCGCTTAGCAATTTCCAAGAGGATTTTTTGGCATTGTGCTGATCGACGAGCAGGCCGATCACATGCGCGGCCTGATCAGTGACCTCCTGGACGCGGGCCGCATCGGCGCCGGCGCACGTTCCGTCTCACCGGTGCCTGTCGAGTTGGCAACCTGCCCAACCGGTACCGGTCCCTGCGCAGCACATCAACGCCGGGTCTGCCGCGGGCGGCGGTTTGCGCCAGGGAGTAACAAGGCGGCCACCAGACCTGCCAGACACCGGCATGCGTAACCGGTCACCGGGAGACAGCCCATCCGCGTTGGCCCGCGCCAGCCACTCTGCCCGGGTCTCGTCAGCCACGCGCAGGGTAACCATCCGGCCCGGCGGCGCGTGCGATGTAGCGCGCTCAGCCATCGGCAACTGTCAATGTATCATCAGGCCCCGTTGCCAACGGGGGGATCAAAGGGGGGGTCGCCCCCCTTGCAAGCACCCTGTATTCATGCGCAGCATGTAATACAGGGGTATGCTTGCCCCTGTGTGAACGACAGTCATCGACTGTGAACGCATTGTTCCCTGACAGGATTATCCGGTGGTCTGCCGGATACCATATCACAAGGCGTATCCGGTCGTTCGATGAAATGGTGCTTTTCCATCGGCATCCACCCGGCCAGGCGGTCCACCCAATACCGCATGAGCCGGAGCCGGCTGGTGCGTTTGGCCTGGTTCATCCTGTACAACCTGTCCCAATCAACAACCAGGGCACGCAGGTCCACCCCTCGCAATACGGCCCAACATCCGCAAGCAGGCGGTGCTCCTGTCTGCGGATTGAAAAAAAAACTTGACGTCGCTGTCCATGGACTATACTTAACAGTAAGAGTACTGCTCTTGAGTAAGTGGGAGATTACGTCATGTCTGTGACCTGGTGTAACGCTTATTTTTCAGTCGGCAGGACTCATCCGATGCGTTTCATCCGCGGATGGCGCCTGCAAGCAACAACACTGCTTCTGGCAGCGACAGCCTTCTTTTTACCTGCCGTCTCATCCGCCCAGTCAATCACCGGTTTCACCCTTAACAACGTGGGTCCTGTCCAGGGCATAGAGCAACTCACTGTGCAGTTCATGACCATCACCGATGACGCGCCCTCGTCGGTTATGACCGTTTACCCGCTGCGCATCGAGGACCGCGACACCGGCTACGGGACAGGTTTTACACAGGGGCTCGGCACGCTGTCGATGGGCGGGGATGTCGGGATGGCACCGCGCGGGTGGATGGCGGGGGTGGGGGTAAAAGGCGATATCCTCGACCGCTCGAGCGTGACCGGCCCGGATCTGGCGCTGGTCGGCGATGCGTTATGGCGCTCGAGGTCGTTGGCGCAACCCGGGGAGCGCGTATCCTCGCTTGTGGCCACGACGCACCTGCGGCTGGGCATTGAGAGCGGCTGGACGTACGCACTGCCGAGGGGCGGTTCCTTGCGGCCGCGCCTGGAAGCCGGGGCGCGCCGGGACGGCGCCGGTGCCCAATCCGCCTTCGGGGTGGTGCTGGGTGGCGGGATCGCCTGGAAGCATCCGCGCCTGGGCCTGGCGTTGGACGTATCGGGGCGGGCGCTGGTCTCGTATGAGGCCGGCGGCATCCGGCGCCGGGGCCTGGCGGCGGAACTGATATTGCTCCCGCACGCGGGGCACGACATCGGCCTGGAGGTCACAGCACGCTGGTGAGCCGGAACCCGTCTGTCAGGCCTGTCTTAACCCGGATATCCCATTGATGCGATGCTCGCTGTCTGGAACTGGATCACAACACACCCCGGGCTGACGGCGGACCTAATCACATATCGAACCGGAGTTTGCTCTGCGGGCCGTGTAACCGCCTGAAGGGTCACATAGTCACCCTGTCCGGGTTACGCAGGGAGAATAAGAAACGGGGATTTATGCGGGGCGGGTTGCGCGCTTGCCGTGCTTCTTCTGCGGTTCAGTCTTTGCGATCTTCCTCAGCGTGGCGTTAAAGTGGCTCTCGTCTTCGTCACAGCCTGGTTCGTCAGCTTTTTGAATAAACCGTGAATACTGTTCTTTACCGGCATCAACTGTCCTGTTCGCCATAAATGCCGCCTGTGTTATTCAACATCGCGTTATTCATACCATCACGGTACCTGCATTACCAGCAGATAAAAACGCCCGCACTCCAAATGAAGCGCGGGCAAAGTCCGGCAGACTGGTTTTTCAGACCAGACGCCGGTTGCTACAACACGTGCCATGGCACCCACACAGCCAACAGGATTATCCCCAGCACGCCCAACACGGCAAAGAGCACAACGTAATACCATCCGGTCCGGGGCTGTTTCTGGTTGTTAATGGCTTTGAGTAGCTTCTTGTCATTCATTGCATCTGCCGGCGGCAGAGGGCAGGCTATCCAGTCCCAACACTTGACTTTAACCTCATCGTCTTGCTGTGGCCTGCCACATCCCGCACCAGTCTGTTTTCTGGGTCTTGGGGAATAGCCCGTTTTTCGATGGCGGGTAAATCCGGCACTCGCCGACCGGCTTGCCGGTCCGGTGCCAGAAACGGCAGTTCTCGCAGAGTTTATGGTTGTTCATGGTATTGGACACTGTAGTAAACGCCGGTATTCAGCCAATGGGTAAGAAATGCGCAACAGCTTAACATAGTCCTCGAACCTCTTTCTCTCGTGGAATACCGAATCGTTCAGCATATCCAGATCGTTGATTATGCCAGTAACCTGTTTTACTGCCTTTTGCAATCCTTCTTCAAACTCTCCAAAAGCGCCCTTTATGGGCGTTCTTAAAACCGACCAGAGTCATCGTCCCAAAAAGCCCATTGATATTTACCCCGTCACGATGTGCAATTTTGAAACCCGGAATCTAACACAGCCGTCAACCCTCAGGCGTTTGCCGCAACACCCACTCCACCAGACCACGTGGACGACCGCTATCAGACCGCCTCGACCATGATGGTCAGCCAACGGTCGGTAGACCAGTGGTATGCCGTCATCGGTAATAACACGCTCGCCGATGTGACCCTCGAGCGCCTCATCCATAAGGTGCGTATTCCAGCCGAACGTGAACACTGAGTCCAGTTCAATGTGAACACGTTCAGGCTGATTCTGGAATCGGTGTTCACGACCCTGGGACCAGTGTTCATCTTCGCTGGAATACGCAACTGTGCAGGCACAGCAGCCATGGATATCTCGTCGCACTCACCCGGCGAGCGCCCGGGTGTACGACCCTGTTACGGCAAGTCTGTCTCTGTGCAAACGCCCGAACACTGTTTTACGCTGCGTACTGACGCACTTCATCTCACAAATTTGTTGCACACCCTGTCCCAACATACTGCTTGACATAAGGGTACACAACGAATTAAAATGCCTTCGTCTTTTGACGACAGGCTGAAACACACACCATGACAAGCTCGGCTGGCTCTGGTGGCTCTGGTATAATGACGCAGCAACGCAGCAACGCAGCAACGCAGCAACGTGTTGAGCCTGTCCCGCGCAGGGCGACGCTGCGTTCGCCCGGTTACCGTCCCGCCTGAGTCATCTCGCGCGCCATCGTCCGGCAGCGTTGATGCATCCGTAGCCCGCGCGGGCCGCCGTCTGCGGGCATGGCTGCCCGGGCTGTTCCTGGCCGCCGGGCTGGCGCTCTTCGCCACCGGCGCCGGCGCCCAGTCCATGGTGACGTTTTCGATCCATCCTCCCAGCCCGGCATCCGCGGCGGAAGGCAACATGGGCACAACCGACGCGACCTTCACCTTCACCTTGTCGGGAACGCCCGCGGGGAACTTCTCATACGAGGTTTGCACATCCGGAACGGCCACACGGCAGGATTCCACTAGCGCCGCTACTGGTGACGACTATGTGGTAAGGCGGTATAACAGGGACCGAATTGTTAGTGCTAACTGCTCCGGTAACCTAACGTATGATCCAACAACAAGTACCCTATCTGGGCAGGCTGTTGTTGTCCGTGTCTCCGGCGACACCACGCCGGAGAAGGAAGAGACGGTGACTCTGACGATTTTGCTGAATACTGACACCCAAGAAGGGCCCGTCAGTTCGGATGTGGTCCTCGGCACGAGCTCCGCGACCTACACGATATCGAACGACGACGGCACTCCCGACCCGGAGATATCGATCACGGGCGGCGGCGCGGTGACCGAGGGCGGCATGGCCACCTACACCGTGAGCGCCAACCCGGCGCCGACGACGAACCTGCCGGTGAGCCTGACCGTGGCGGATGCGCCCGACGGCGCGGACTTCGTGGCACCGGGCAACCAGGGCAGCGGCAAGACGGTCACCCTCACCACGACCGGCATGGCCACCTACACGGTGCCCACCACCGGCGATACCACCGACGAGCCCGACGGCCCGGTGACGGTCACCGTCAACACCGGCAGCGGCTACACCGTGAGCCCCAGCGCCGGCTCAGCCGAAGTGACGGTGAGCGACAACGATGCCACCACGGTGCGCCTGACCACGCCCGACACGAGCGCCGCGGAGGGCAGCAGCAGCGACACGGCGCGCCTGGTCCTGACCCTGGGCCGGGGCTTGGTGAGCGGCGAGGTGCTGGCGGTGCCGCTGGGGTTCGCCGGCGGCACACTGGGCACCGACTTCTCCCTGGCGCTGGCGACCCCGGCACCAAACGGCGTGACCTTCAGCGGTGCCACGGTCACCTTCACCGGCCCGGCCTCGGGCGCCACCGCCACCGCGGCCACGGTACTGCTGAGCGCGCTTGAGGAGACCGGCACCGTGAGCGAGACGGTGACGGTGTCGATACCGGCCTCCTCCGGCAGCGCGCCGATACTGGCCGCGACCGGTCTGGGCGGCGGCGCCACGGGCAGCCGCACCGGCAACGGCCAGGTGACCCTGGCCGACAACGACACCCCCGCGGTGACCCATGCGGTGTCGGTGAGCGTGGCCGCCGCTGCCGACGAGGGCGATAGCGGCACGACCACGCGGGAAGTGACCTTCAGCGTCTCACCGGCGCGCGCTGCGGGCAACGCCTTCCACATCGACATCTGCCTGTCCGGGACGGCCACCCACCCGGGTACGGTCACCGGCCAGGACTACGAGCTCGCTACCCGGGACGGCCTCAATACCTGGGCGGTGCGCAGCAACGGCTGCCTGACCATCAGCAGTTTCGAGACCATCGAGCGATTGATGAGTCAGGGGGTCTTCATCCGCGTGTTCGGCGACACCGGCATCGAGGCCGACGAGACGGTCATCATCACGCTGTCCCGGCGCACCGGGGGCGACGAGGCGACCCCGAACGACGTCGTCATCTCAGCCACCGGCGGCAGCGCCACCCACACCGTCCGCAACGACGATGATCCGAAAGTGAACCTGTCGGTGTCGGGCAGCGGCCAGGCCGCGGAGGGCGCCGGCGCCCTGACCGTCACCGCCACGCGCACGGCGGCCAACACCGCCGGGGCGGCGCTGTCCATCCCCATCAGTGTGAAGGCGGCGGGCACGAGCGCGCAAAGCGCCGACTACACCGTGGCCGGCGAGATCAGCATCGCCAACAACATGAGCAGCGGCACAACGACCTTCACGGTCAACGACGACAGCGCGGACGAGCCGCCGGAGACGGTGACCCTCGCACTCGGCGCCCTGCCCGCCGGCACCGACGCCGGGGACGACGACGAGGTCCTCATTACCATCGCCGACAACGACGCCACCGCGGTGACCCTGGCCGGCGCGGCCGGGAACGTGACGGAGGGCGGGACGAAGACGTTCACCGTGACCCTGGGGCGGGGCCTGGTGAGCGGCGAGGCGCTCGACGTGCCGCTCAGCTTCGCCGGCGCCGCCGGCCGGGGCACGGACTACACCACGGCCTGCCCCAGCCCCCTGCCCACGGGCGTGACCTGCGCCGATCTCAACAACACCGGCCAGGGCAACAACCCCCGGGTGATCTTCACCGGGCCCAACACGGGCGCCACGGCCACCAGCGTCACCCTGACGTTAAGCGCCACCGCGGACAGCACGACGGAGACCGGCGGCGAGACCGTCGATATCGATCTCGGCACGCTGAACGCCAATTCCGGCACGAACCTCGGCGGTGGCGCCGCAGGGACCGACACCCTGGCTACCTTCTCCATTAACGACCCGACGCAGGCCACGCCGGTGGTGAGCATCACCCGCGGCACCTCCCCGGTGACCGAGGGCGCGGCCGCCACTTTCACCGTCAGCGCCGACCCGGCGCCGGCCGCAAACCTGGCCGTGAACCTGACCGTGACGGACGCGCCCAATGCGGACTTCGTGACAGCCGGCAACCAGGGCGGCAGCAAGACCGTGACCATCAACGCGAACACCGCCACGGCGGCCTACAGCGTCCCCACCGCGGGCGGCAACAGCGAGACCGAGGACGAGCCTGACGGCCCCGTCACGGTCACCGTCAACACCGGCAGCGGCTACACCGTGAGCAGCAGCGCCGGCGCGGCCGAGGTAACGGTCACCGACAACGACGCCACCGCGGTGACCCTGACCGGCGCGGCCGGGAACGTGGTGGAGGGCGGCAGCAAGACGTTCACCGTGACCCTGGGGCGGGGCCTGGTGAGCGGCGAGGCGCTCGACGTGCCGCTCAGCTTCGCCGGCACGGCGAGCCGGGGTACCGACTACACCACGGCCTGCCCCAACCCCCTGCCCACGGGCGTGACCTGCGCCGATCTCAACAACACCGGCCAGGGCAACAACCCCCGGGTGATCTTCACCGGGCCCAACACGGGCGCCACGGCCGCCAGCGTCACCCTGACGTTGAGCGCCACTGGGGACAGCACGACGGAGACCGGCGGCGAGACCGTCGATATCGATCTCGGCACACTGAACACCAATTCCGGCACGAACCTCGGCGGTGGCGCCGCGGGCACCGACACCCTGGCCGCCTTCTCCATTAACGACCCGACAACGCCGACACAGAACACGCCGGTCATCACCATCGCCCGCGGCGCCTCCCCGGTAACCGAGGGCACGGCCGCCACCTTCACCGTTAGCGCCGACCCGGCGCCGGCCGCCAACCTGGTCGTGGGCCTGACCGTGGCGGACGCGCCGGGCAGTAACTTCCTGGCCTCCACCCGCGAGGGCAGCGGCAAGACGGTGACCATCGCCGCGAACACCGCCACGGCGACCTACAGCGTGCCAACGGAGACGGACTCCACCGACGAGACCGACGGCCCGGTGACGGTCACCGTCAACACCGGCAGCGGCTACACCGTGGGCGACCCGGCCTCGGCCGCGGTCACGCTGCACGACGACGATGCCACGGCCGTGCAGTTGTCGTTACTGGACGCGAGCGCCACCGAGGGCGACAGCACCGACACGGCCCGGCTCTCCGTGCGGCTGACGGGCCGGCTCCTGGTCCTGGGCGAGAGCCTGGCGGTGCCGCTGCAGTTCAGCGGCGGCGCG
Organism: Gammaproteobacteria bacterium; assembly: GCA_965207165.1. GTDB lineage: Bacteria > Pseudomonadota > Gammaproteobacteria > Eutrophobiales > Eutrophobiaceae > JAAXHV01. The sequence goes on from OZ242265.1 coordinate 2,239,475, forward strand.
CCGGGCACCGACTTCACCCTGGCGCTGGAGACCCCGGCCCCGACCGGCGTGACCTTCAGCGGTTCCACGGTGACCTTCACCGGCCCGGCCTCGGGCACGACGGCCAGGACCGCGCAGGTGCTGCTGCGCGCGAGCGAGGACGCCGACACCGAGGATGAGACCGTGACGGTGTCCATCCCGGCCTCGTCCTCGACGGGCGCGCCGCGGCTCACCGCGACCGGCCTCGGCGGCGGCGCCACGGGCAGCCGCTTCGGCAACGGGCAGGTGACGCTGGTCGATGACGACGAGGCCGACAATGACGGCGGCGAGACGATGCCGCCGGCCGTGCCGGTGCTGACCCTCACCGGCGGTAACCCCGTGACCGAGGGCACGCCGATAAGCTTCACGGTGATCGCAACCCCGCCGCCGGCACAGGGCATGCAAGTCGTCTATGTCGTGACGGACGCGCCGGGCGCGGACTTCATCGCGCAGGGCGATGAGGGCGACAATGGGGTGTTTGCCCTCTCCACGGGCCAGGCCACGCGCACCTTTACCGTCAATACCGTGGCCGACAGCATCGACGAGCCGAGCGGCCCGGTGACGGTGCGGCTGCGCACGCGTGCGGGCAACGAGTACACCCTGGGCAGCCCGCACGCCGCCCAGGTGATAGTGCGCGACGACGACAATAACGACGGCGGCGGCAATAACAACAACGGCAACAATAACAACAATGGCGGCAACAGCGGCAGCGGTGGTGGTGGTGGCGGTGGCGGCGGTGGCGGCGGCGGCAGCCCCGAGCCCGAGCCCGTGGCGGCCTCGGTGACGGTTACCCCGGGCAACGGCCTGCGCATCGCCGCCGCGGACGACCCGGCCACCCCGGGCGTCAACGAGCGCGCGGCCGGCTACCGGATAGCGCTGTCCCGCCGGCCCTCGGGCACGGTCACACTGACGCCGGTCAGCTCGGACCCGGCCATCGCCACCGTGTCCGGCGCGCTGCGCTTCACCCGGTCTGACTGGGCGAGCCCGCAACCCGTGACCGTCACCGGCCTCAGCGCCGGCCGGGTGGGCATCGCCCACCGCATCAGTGGCGGCGGCTACGACAACGTCCCGGTCCCCGAGGTGACGGTCATCGTGGGCGACGGCGGCACCGACCCGCGCAAACACCGCACCCCGCCCCCCTGCGCCGGCTGCACTGACGGCGCTGCAACTGAACCGGCAAGCGAAACGGCGACCGGCCCGGCAATTGACCCAACGACCGAACCGGTGTCTGAATTGACAACTGCGGCGACAACCGACCCCGACCCCGTCACCGGCACGACCACCGGACCGACAACGGAACCGGTAACCGACCCAACGACTGAAGCGGCAATTGAACCAGCGACCGAGCCGGACCCTGAACCGGTGTCCGCGCCGGACGCCCCCGCCGGCGCCCTGGCCGCCCTGGCCCGGGGCCACCTGACGAGCGCCCGCCAGGCGCTGGGCCCGCGCCTTGACCCCGGGGCGGACGAGACCACGCGCCTCACCCTGGGCGGGCATACGCTGTCCCTGGCCGAGCTGCTGCGCCCGGCCGGGCCCGGGACGGCGTTCAACGGGGACACCGCGCGCCCGGCCACTGGCCTGTCCTGGCTTGATGCCACCGGCCGTTGCGCCTCCTGGACCACCGCCGCCTGCGGGGAGTCCGCCCTGCCCGGCCGTGACGGGACGGCGCACCACCCGAACGCCGGCCCCTGGGACACCCTGCTCTATAACCTGGCCACCGGCCTCATCGGTGGCGGACTGGATACGGCCCTGTGGCAGGGCAGCGAGTTCACCCTCGCCCTGGGCGGGCCGGATGCGGACGGACACGGCGGCGGGCGCCGCTGGACCCTGTGGGGCCGCGGCCAGGTGCAGGCCGTGGCCGGCCTGCCCGCCGGCAGCGACGTCGATGCGAGCTTGCGCACCGGCTACCTCGGCCTTGACACCGCCCTCGGGGCTAACGGCCGGGTCGGTCTCGCCCTCTCGCAGGGACAGGGCCGCAGCGCCCTGCGCACCGTACACCCGTATCTCGCCTGGTCCGACGGCACCACCACCCTCTCGGCCCTGGGCGGTATCGGCCGCAGTCGTGCCGGGGATGACCGGTCCTGGACGCCGCATGCCCCGGACCGCGGCGTTAGTGACACCCGCCCCTTAAGCCTGCGCATGGGCCGGGTAGACGTGCAGCGGCCCGTGGGTAGCTGGGGCGGCCTGCACCTGGACCTGCGCGCCGATGCCGCCTGGGCCGGGCTCACCCGCGGGGAGGGCCCTGACACCCAGCTTGAGACCGTGCGCACCCTGCGCGTCGGGGTCGATGCCGGCGGCACCCTCTCACCCGTCGCCGGCCTCACTCTTACCCCGTCCCTGCAGGGGCACCTGCGCCACGACGCCGGCGACGGGCCGGGCGGGCGCGGCCTGGAGCTGGGCTTCGCCCTCGGCGCCGCACGCGGGGCGCTGCACCTTAACGTCAAGGGCCGGCTGCTCACCACGCACTCGGACACCGCCTATCGCGAGCGCGGCCTCGAGACCACCCTGGCCATCGGCCAACCCGGCAGCGAAGGCCCGTCCCTGTCCCTCACCGGCCGCTGGGGCGATGCCGCCACCGGCGGCGACACCCTGTGGCAGGAACAGCTGCACTACCGCCACGAGACCCCCCGCAACCACGCCTGGTCCCTGGACGCCCGCACCGAGCTCGGCCTGCGCCTGCCCGGCGGGGCCCTGCTCAGCGGCTCGTTCAACCTCAGCCACGCCGGCGACGGGCCGCGCGCCCTGCTCGGCCTGCGCCTGGCCCCCTGACCACAGAGCGCGACGATGACGATCATTACAGAGCACCCCGACCGCGACGCCCCGGACACCCCGGACACCCCCTACGCCCTGGCCGTGGGCGAGCGCTTCCGCGGCACCCTGGCCGAGCGCACGGACGAGGACCGGGTGCGTATCGAGCTGGTCGCGGGCGAGACCTACACCGTCACCCTGGGCGGCATCGGCCCGGACCCGGTCACGGACACCGTGCTCACGGTCTATGACGCGGCCGGGGACGAGGTGGCCCGCAATGACGATATCAGCACCCCCGCCCGGCAGTTCCACTCCCGGGTGACGCTCACCCCCGAGGCCTCGGGCACCTACTACCTCAGCGCCACCGCCTACACCAACAACCCGGACCTGGACTACGCCGGGCGCTACGAGCTGCGGCTCTACGACGAGGCCGGCGCCGCGCCGCGCACCCTCACCGGCACCGGCGCACCCGACCGCTTCCTTGATGCGCAGGCCGGGGGGCCGGGCGCGGACACCCTGCGCGGCGGGGCCGGGGACGACCTCCTCGACGGCGGGGCGGGCGCGGACCGGCTCACCGGCGGGGCCGGGCAGGACACGGCCTGGTACGGGGACTCGGGATCGGGCGTCACCGTGCGCCTCGATAACGGCAGCGCCCGGGGCGGGGACGCCGAGGGCGATACCTTCGGCGCCCAACGCATCACACAGGTGGATGAGCGCGGCAACACCCGCCAGGTCAGCGTGCCGGACATCGAGCACCTGCACGGCTCCGCGCACGACGACACCCTCATCGGCAACGGGCTGGCCAATACCCTGGACGGGGACGACGGCGAGGATACCCTGGACGGACAAGGCGGCAACGACTGGCTGACCGGCGGGCCGGGCGCCGATGCCCTGACCGGCGGCGAGGGCTTCGATGCGGTGAGCTACGCCGCCTCCGATGCCGGCGTCATCGTGCGCCTGTACAACGCCACCGCCCGGGGCGGGCACGCCGAGGGAGACACCTTCCCCGGCAGCAAAACCGTCACCTGGACCGACACCGCCGGCGCCACGCACAGCGCCCGGGTCCCCGATATCGAATACCTGGACGGCTCAGAGCACAACGATATCCTGGCCGGGGCCCGCGGCAACGACCGGCTCGAGGGCCGGGGCGGTAACGACCGCCTCGACGGGCGCGAGGGCGACGACCGGCTCGAAGGCGAGGCCGGCGCCGATACCCTCATCGGCGGGCCGGGCCAGGACACCGCCGCCTACCGCTACTCCGATGCCGGCGTCAGCGTGCGCCTGCACAACGCCACGGCCCGGGGCGGGCACGCCGAGGGCGATACCTTTGCCGGCACCGACACCGTCACCACCACGGCTGCCGGCGGCAATACCCTGACCGTGACCGTCCCCGACATCGAACACCTGCACGGCTCCGCCCACAACGACACCCTGGCCGGCGATATCCGCGACAACGTGCTCAACGGCGGGGGTGGCAACGACCGCCTCTACGGCGGCCCCGACGGCGGCGATGACACCCTCAGCGGCGGCGCCGGCCACGACCGCCTCTACGGCGGCAAGGGCAATGATACGCTCCGGGGCGGGCCGGGCAACGACACCCTCCACGGCGGACCCCATGACGACACGCTGCACGGCGGGGCCGGGGCCGATACCTTCGTCTTTGCGCCGAACGGCGGGGACGATACCGTGGCGGACTTCGGGGTGGGCGCCGACACACTGGACCTGACGAAGTTCACCGATCTGCGCTCACTCGCAGACCTGGCCCTGCAACAGGACCCGGACCGCCTCGTCATCGACCTCAACGCCCACGGCGGCGGCACGGTGACCCTGGCCGGCGTCCAACAGGACACGCTCGCCGACACCGACGTCCTCTTCTTCACCGACGAGGCCCCGCTCTTGGGCTGAGCCCGTTTCCGCGTAACGACAGCCATGACGAACGGGGCTGGAACCAGTGTTCGTCTTCGCTGGAATGGAATACGCAACTGGTGGAATGAACCACCCCGAAGTTGCCGGAAACGCCATTTCTTGAGAGGATAGGGCAATGAACCGATACAAACGCTATCCCCCACAGAGCCGGGAACGGGCAGTGCGTCTTGTCCTTGAGCAATGAAACCCTCCCTGTAACCTGATCCATCAATCACATAAGATAATAGATAAAGTGATAACTTAGTGATGTAATAACGTATTATATTACAATAATATCAATGGCTTATAAATTATACAGGACGGAATTCAATTCCGTCCCCTGTTGTACGCGCTCCCGGCTACCTGCGGTCGCGGCAGGAAACCGACCTGCTCCTGCACTGCCTTGCCGATGGCCAGCAACCTGCGATCCGAGCCCGCCGGCCCCTCCAGGCAAATACCGACAGGCAGTCCATTGGCAGCCAGGCCCGCGGCAACGGACAGGCTGGGTATGCCCGCATTGCTTGACGGATCGGTATTGCGGATGATCGTCGCCATGGTGGGTTGCTGCTCGCCGTTCAGGTCGACGGTATTGTCATGGCCTATCGGGGGCGCAGTCATCGGCACCGTGGGAACGACCAGCGCATCCAGGCTGTTGTCGCTAAAGTAACCGGAGAACAGCACCTGCAGTCTGGGGCGGTGTACCGTGATCGCTTCCCGGTACGCATCTTCGCTTCCCGCCTCGCCGGAAACTACGGCAGTATAGACTTCCTTCACGTCCGGGCTGGCGATTCCCCCAAGTACGTCCTCGATGGAAATACCCGGCGCAAAGTCGGCCAGATATTGCACCATATCCCGCCTGGCCTCGTACAATACGACGGGGAAACTCACTTTCTGGTTTAATTCGTCCATTCCATCCAGGTCTACTTCCACCAGGGATTTGCACGATGCAGCCAGCAGGTCAAGGGTCGACTCGATGACATCCGCCAACCCTGTTTCCAGGTTCTCGTAATAGTAAGCCCGGGGGACCCCCAGCCTCACGTCTGCCAGGTTCACCGTCTCGACAGGTTCAGGATCGCCTGCCATGACCCGGTCCAGCAACTGTATATCCTCCACCGCCCCGGCCATGGGTCCCGGCGTGTCGCGGGTGGCGGAGATCGGGACCACGCCGCCGGCCGGATAACGTCCGATAGTGGGCCTGTAACCACAGATGCCGCACAATGCCGCCGGTATGCGGGTCGACCCGCCGGTATCCGACCCGAGGCCCGCCGGCAGGATGCCGGCAGCGACGGCAACTGCGGTTCCGCCGCTGCTGCCGCCCGGGATCAGGTCCGGGTTATAGGGGTTTCTTGCCGGTCCGAACGTGGGGTTGTTATTGGTGATACCGAACGCCAGTTCATGCATGTTGGTCTTGCCGAAGATGATGCCGCCGGTATCGAGCAATGCCCGCGTAACGGGCGCATTTTCAGGCGGGACATGACCTTTCAGCGCCGGCGTACAAGCCGACGTAGGCAGGTCAGCAGTATTGATATTGTCTTTCAGCAGCAGGGGGGCGCCCAGCAGCGCCGGGTTGTCGTTATCCTGCCGTTGCCGGTCACGTTGAGTTGCGGCTTCCAGCACGGCCGCTTCATCAAGGTATACAACCGCATTCAGGTACTCCGCTTCCCTGCTGCGCTCCAGCATGGCCTGGACGTACTCGAACGAGCTGAACTCCCCGGCCTGCATCCGTTCAAGGGCCTTGACCAGCGTCAAGTCGAGGATGTTTATAGACAAGTGTAATTCCTGCTATTCCGGCTGTGCCTTGGACCATTCAGAACTCGTAGCCGGCCTGTATGTACCATTCACGACCACGATGGAACGTCTGCTGGGTAAAACCAAAGCCGTCCTGGTAGTTGGCGAATACGGTGTATTGTTCGTCAGTCAGGTTGTCCACGCCACCTGAAACAGACAAGCCGGAATTACGCACATCCCAGCGCACGCTGGCGTTGAGCAGGTGCAGATCATCCTCTTCCAGGACCGGGTTGGGCACGCCGAAACTCAACGGTACGCCGGCGAACGGCCCGCCGGCCAGCACGTCATCACCCGCACGGGGAACATTGTTTGAGTTTGTGCCCCAATCGGTGCGATAAGACCACTCAAACCGGGGCGTCAGGTAACCCAGGTCACCGATGGGGAACTCCTTGTAAATCTGCGCATTAGCCGTCCACTTGGAAATGTGCTGGAACGGGCTATCCAGCGTTAAACCCTGGACGCCACCTCCCAGCGCGGTGCGATCAATATCGGTCATCCCCGCGCTACCCGTGATAAACCAACCTTGCGCCGGGTTCAGCAACATTTCCAGCTCCACTCCTACGACTTCCGCGTCACCGGCGTTGCTGACAAAAGGCCCGAGCCGGGACGGATCGGCCACCAGCAATTGCAGGTCGGTGTAATCGGTAAAAAAGACGGCGACATTAAAGCGCAACCGATCGTTCCAACCATCGAACTTGAAACCACCTTCGTAAGATTTGACGAACTCGGGATCAAAGCTCGGGGTGCTGGGCTCCGGCGGGAAGATGCGTTGCGTATAACCGCCGGATTTGAAACCTTCGGAATAGGTGAAATAGGTCATCAGGCTTTCATTCCAGCGGTAGGACAGGTTCACCATGGGCACCAGTTCCGAGGTCTGGCTCGAAGTCCATTCAAATGGAAGCGGCCGGTCGCCGATATTGGTTCCCGGTATTGGCAGGGGCCCTATCGGCAGGACTTCAATGTACTGGTCCGGCAGGTAATCGCGGGTATCCTCCGTGTAGCGCAGTCCGAAAGTCAGTTCCAGTTGATCATTGAAATGCCAGGTGCCCTGGGCAAATACGGCCCAGGAATCGGCATCATAATGCCCGCCTGATTGCAGGTATACCTGGGAAAAACGCACCGGGTTGATGTTCTTTCCGTCTTCCTCGAAGTAATAACCGCCGATTATCCAATCCAGGCGGTCGGCAAAACTGGTGCCCAGAAGTTGTAACTCCTGGCTGAACTGCTCGTGCTGGTATATGTCGATGAGGTAGGAAACCCGGATCGGGGAACCGTCCTGGTCGCCCTCAAAGTCACCTTCAAAGCCGCGCAGCGAACTGATCGATTTAACCTTGAGATTCTCGTTGACCTGCCAGTCTACGGTCAGACCCGTACCCCAGACGTCCAGTTTCTGGTAAGAGGGATCGGTACTGTAATTAAGCTTTTTGTCGCCATTGTCTAGGTACTGCTGGTTGAAACAGACGGGGTTGTTGGCGTTGGATGGGCCGAAACAGGACAGGAACTGGAATGGGAACCCGCTGGGATGAAGTACATTAAAAAATTCGCCTCCGAAAATTGAAGCAAACCCGCCTGTGGCCAATTGCGCGGCCTGGGTATTGGCCGCCAGGGTCATGGACGGACCCCCGCCGGTGAGTATGCCGACGTTAAGCGGTTGGATGCCGGTCAGGACAAATGGATTGCCGTTCTCATTTTCAGTACTGTAATCCACGGACCAGTTGATATCGAGATTGTTGGTAGGCAACCAGCGCAGTGCACCGCGCAGGGCCACTACGTCCTGGTCCCCCAGGTCCTCGCCGTCAACCACTCGGGTGACATAGCCGTCCTGCATGAAGGTGGCAGCCGACAGACGGGCAAATAACTTGTCGCCGAGAGGAATATTGACGGAACCCCGGACATTGAAGCGATCATCGGTCCCGTACTTGACATCCACCTTGCCGCCGAACTCCCTGTCAGGTTTTTTGCTGCTCAGGCTGATGGCGCCGCCGATGGTGTTGCGGCCGAACAGGGTACCCTGCGGCCCGCGCAGTACCTCAACCCTGTCCACGTCGACGATATCCAGTACCGCGCCGACCGAACGGCCCAGGTAGACACCGTCAACATAGATACCAACACCGGGGTCAATCACCGGGGTAAAGTCATTCTGGCCGATGCCGCGGATGTACACGGCTGCATTGGTCACGTTGGAATAGGTGGTCGATTCATTCAGGACCAGGTTGGGCACGAACTGGTCCAGCTTGCCGATTTCCGTCACGCCGCGGAAATCCAGGGCGTCGCCGGTAAACGCGGATACCGCGATGGGCGCGTCCTGCAGGTTTTCCTCACGTTTACGTGCGGTGACTACGATTTCCTCCAGCAGTGCGCTGCTCCGGCCCTGCGCATGGACCGGTTTCAGGACTGCCGTGGCATCAGTAAACAGTATTGCCGCAACCACCGTCGCGGCGACGCAGAGGATTTTGCTGGTTCTGTTATTCATTCGGGGTACCTGTATAAAATCGTGGAACCCGGTACGAGTAATCTCTCAATACCGGCGATAACGGGTATTATGCTGGCTTTACCAGGTGACGGATGATACTTCACAAGTAAAATATTCTCAAGTACCTACCTGTTTTCGCTCCAATCCTGGAAGGTGCGGCCTTCGCCGGCCAGCCGCTCCAGTAACGGGGCGGGCGTCCACCACAAGTCGCCGTAGCGGTCACGGTACTTGCTGATGGCGGCGTACACCTTGTCCAGACCTGTCATGTCGGCATATTTCATGGGGCCGCCGCGGTAGCGGGGCATACCGTAACCGTTCACGAATATGACGTCGATATCGCCGGGACGTATGGCGATACCCTCTTCCAGCACCCGCGCGCCTTCGTTGATCATGGAGAACAGCAGGCGTTCAACGATCTCTTCATCGCTGACTTCTATTTGCTGCACACCCAGCGCCTGCGCCTCCCGCCGGGCAATGTCCATGACTTCCGGGTCGGGCACGGCTTTCCTGCCTTCGTAGCGGTAAGTCCCGGCCCCGGTCTTCTGGCCGAGCCGCCCCATTTCACTGAGCACGTTGATCATGCGGCAGTAAACGGGGTCGTCGGGCCGGTCCCGCCACTCGTTGTTCAGCTTGTAGAACACGTCAAGACCGGACAGGTCCATCACCGCGTGGGGGCCCATGGCCATGCCCCAGTCAAACGCGACCTGGTCGACCCGTTCCGGCGGGATACCTTCCAGCATCATCAACTGCGCCTCCCTGATATAGGGGAAAAACATGCGGTTGCCGACGAAGCCGAAGCAGACCCCGACCAGGACGCCTGTCTTGCGTATCTTCCTGGCGACGGCCAAGGCCGTTGCGATCACATCGGCGGCGGTTTCCCTGCCGCGTACTATCTCAAGCAGTTTCATGATGTTGGCCGGGGCGAAGAAGTGCATGCCGATAACGTCCTGCGGCCGTTTTGTCACCGCGGCGATCTCGTCCAGGTCCAGGCTGGAGGTGTTGCTTGCGAGGATTGCGCCCTGTTTGCAGGTCTCGTCGAGTTTGGTAAACACGTCCTTTTTGATGTCCATGTTCTCGAACACGGCTTCGATAACCAGGTCCGCGCCGGCCACCCCGGCATAATCGGTCACGGGAGTAATCATCCCCATGGCCTGCTCGAGTTGCGCTTCCGTCATACGCCCCTTGTCGACGGCAACCGAGTAGTTTTTCCGGATGATTCCCATGCCGCGCGCCAGGCCGGCCTCATCCACCTCCAATACCGTGACAGGTATACCCGCGTTGACGAAATTCATCGTAATACCCCCGCCCATGGTGCCCGCACCGATGACAGCCACGCTTTTTATATCTCTTACCGGCGTGGTTTTTGGGACGTCGGGGATCTTGGACACTTCCCGCTCCGCAAAGAACAGGTGCCGTTGCGACTGGGAATGGGTGGACGACTTGCATTCATCAAACAGCCGCCGCTCCGTTTTCACGGCGTCCTCATAGGATTCATTAATCGCCGCCTCCACACTCTTTACGATTTGTGCCGGAGCGAAGAAGCCGCGGGTCTTCCTGGCCATCCCCTTTGCATATTCGCTGAAAAATTCATCGTCAATCCCGTCGGCGGCAACTTCCAGTTGACTGACGCGTTTGATCGGTGCGCCGCCATCCAGCAAAGCCCTGGCGTAGGTAATGGCGCCGCTGCGCAGGTCGCCGTCGATTATCTTTTCGACAATACCGGCCTCCAGGGCATCTGCGGCGCTGACAGGCCGGCCCGAGATCATCATATCTAATGCCTTGCGCACCCCGGCAAGGCGGGGCAGGCGTTGGGTCCCGGTCGCGCCCGGGATGAGACCCAGGTTGACTTCCGGCAGTCCCACTCTTGCCGCCGGGATTGCACAACGGTAATGGCAGCCCATGGCCGTCTCCAACCCCCCACCCAGGGCAGTCCCATGAACGGCGGCGACGATGAGTTTGTCCGACGCCTCGAACTTCTCCACCAGGGCGGGTAGCCAGGGGTCCTCGATGGGCTTGTCAAACTCGGTGATATCCGCCCCGGCGATAAAAGTCCGGCCGGCGCAGATCAGCACCGCTGCTTCTGCCGAACTGTCTGCGGCCAGTTTATCCAGGGCGGCCCAGCAGTCTTTCCTGACTGCCGTCGACATGGCGTTTACGGGGGGATTATCGATGGTAATGACGGCAATACCGTCCACGATTTCATAGCTTGTTTTATCCGACATCGTCTTATATGTAGTTAGTTACTGTAAAAACGGGGCATTATAACAGGCGGACATGAACCCGCCCGGAAAACCGCGCACGTCTCAGGGTTACCGTATTCCGGTCCGGTCATTATACCGGATGCCGGGAATCCTGTTCTACCAGGGGGCTGAAGTCCTTTACCTGGATGGGAGCGGCAATTCCGTCCCTTTTGTTACGGTGCGCAGCGCGAAGCTGGACCTGATCCGGGCTACACCGGGTAACGAGGTCAACTGTTCGTGGTGTATCCGTTCGTAGTCAGTGGCATCGGCTACAACAACCCGCAACAGGTAGTCATACTCACCGGACATCAGGTAACACTCCATGACTTCAGGCACCTCTGCCACGCCGGCTTCAAAGGCATCCTGGTCCTCCCGGCGCTGCCGGGTCAACGCGATTTCAACAAAGACGTTGCCGGACAACCCGACTGCCGCCTGGTTGATCAGCATGGCATAGCCGCCGATTATGCCGGCTTCCTCCAGCAGCTTTACCCGGCGCAAGCAGGCCGACTCGGATAAATTGGCCCGCTCCGCCAGCCTGACATTGCTGATTCGACCGTCAAGCTGCAACTCGTGAAGTATAGCGCGATCTGTTCTATCTAAGGGTATCATTAAAATTATTCATCACTAATATCATATATTTTAGAAGATAATTCGAATTATACACCATATCATGTAATATTTTGCAAAGAAATTCTGTCGTTTTTTCGCTAAAATCAAGGCACTTGGATATTTGGGGTCAGAGTAAAAACTCCTCTCATGACAGGAACCATTACAAATTCAGGACAGGAGTTTTTACTCTGACCCCAGATATTCCCAAATATCCCAAACAGGTGGAATACAGCATGCGTATCGGAGTGCCCAAAGAGACCAAAAACCATGAATATCGCGTGGGTCTGACGCCGGCCAGTGTCCGTGAACTGGCACAGGCGGGTCACGAGGTAATGGTGCAAACTGATGCCGGTGCAGGTATCGGTATGACGGATGGCGACTACGTCAGCGCGGGCGCCACAATAAAAGCAGACGCCCGCCAAATCTTTGACGAGACCGATTTGGTCATAAAGGTAAAAGAACCGCAACCCGGTGAGTGCCGGCTTCTGCGCGCCGGACAGGTCCTGTTTACATATCTGCACCTGGCTCCGGACCCGCGACAGACCGAATTGCTCCTTGCCTCGGGCGCTACCGCTATTGCATATGAAACGGTCACTGCAGCAGACCGCTCCCTGCCCTTGCTCGCGCCCATGAGTGAAGTGGCGGGGCGTCTGTCCGTACAGGCCGGAGCACATTGCCTGGAAAAAGCGCAAGGCGGTTCCGGTGTCCTGCCGGGAGGCGTTCCCGGCGTGGCGCCGGCCAAGGTGCTGGTCATCGGTGGTGGCGTGGTGGGCGATAATGCTGCGGCAATGGCCCTGGGCATGGGCGCCGACGTGACCTTGCTGGACTGCTCGTTGCCGCGTTTACGGCAGGTTGACGCAGAATACGGCGGGCGCGTCAAATGTGTCTATTCAACCCGGGAGACCATAGAGGAATACGCCCTGCAATCCGACCTCGTCATCGGCGCGGTACTCAAACCCGGCGCCACGGCGCCCAAATTGATCCGCAAGGAACTGGTCAAACGCATGAAACCTGGTTCGGTACTGGTTGACGTAGCCATCGACCAGGGAGGCTGTTTCGAGACTTCCCGGCCGACCACACACCAGGCGCCCACCTATATCGTCGATGGTGTGGTGCATTATTGTGTTGCAAACATGCCCGGCGCAGTCCCGCGCACATCCACGCTGGCACTCAACAACGCCACCTTGCCCTATGTCACGGCACTGGCCGATAAGGGACTCAAACAGGCGCTGGCGGATGACCCGGGCTTGCGTAACGGTTTGAACGTGTACCAGGGCCGCGTTACCTGTGAAGCGGTGGCCAACGATCTTCACTACGACTACCTGCCGGCAGTCGAAGCACTGGCCGCCTGAAATTGTTTGTTATGGGGGAACTTGTAGCGATTAAACGAATCATATAAGGCATGCAGGGCAACGGGGGCATTCCAGACCTCCTCCTTGAGTTCAGCCCTGCATGACATTCGGAATGCCCTGTTATACCGGTAGTCCCCCACTTCTCCTTATCCCCCCCAAAAGGAGGGGTGGCGGGGCTGCCACCCTATCAGGACTGGCGGTTTGCATATCCGGTATGCAGTCTGAAAACACGCTGAACAGGGTGGCACTCTCCTTCCCAATTCGTAATTCGTAATTCCTAATTCAGTACATATGTTGCCCGCCGTTGATACTCAGGGTTGAGCCGGTAATAAACCCGGCCTCATCGCTGACCAGGAACAATACCCCGCGGGCAATTTCCTCGGCCTTGCCCAGACGGCCGACCGGGATCCTGGCAACGATTTTTTCCAGCACGTGCTCCGGTACGGCCCGGACCATATCCGTATCGATATAACCCGGCGCAATCGCGTTGACCGTGACGCCCTTCCCGGCCCCTTCCTGGGCCAGGGCCTTGGTAAACCCGTGTATCCCCGACTTGGCCGCTGCGTAATTCACCTGGCCGTATTGTCCCGCCTGGCCGTTTATGGAGCCGATATTCACGACGCGGCCAAAACCGCGCTGGCGCATCCCGTCAATGACGCAGCGGGACATGTTGAAACAGGAACCAAGGTTGGTCTGGATCACCTGATTCCACTGCTCGAAGTCCATTCTGTGCATGGTGCCGTCCCGGGTGACTCCGGCGTTGTTGACCAGCACGTCTACCGCTCCCAGGTCTTCCTCAATCTGCGTAACGGCATCCCGGCAAGCGTCAAAATCACCCACGTCGAACTTGTATGCGTCGATATGCGTGACCTCACTGAATTTGGCGGCCGCCTCTTCGTTGCCCACATAATTTGCCGCAACCCTGTACCCGGCCTCCTTCAGACCGATTGAAATGGCCCCGCCTATACCCCGGGTGCCGCCCGTTACTACTGCTACTCTTCCCATTACACTAACCTCCAAAAATACTACAGGTAACGCCTGCGACAGATCACAGGCAAAATAAGAAATACGCTCTCAGTGAAAGATGAAACATGAGTTGTCCCGCAAGCACGTCAACGATAATGCGATTGTACCGTTTCGGGAAACAACGAAAAAAGCGCGGTGGAACTGATGACAGTACTGCTTGTTAATATATCATAATTCTGGTGAAGTATTCCAGCATCCGGATGACCAGCCGGCAATGAACAACCACTCATGCAAATCTATGGGGTTTATATACATAACTAGACATCCAACCCAAAATCCTTTGCAAGGTCCTCAAACGATTTAGAGATGCGCTTAATCCTTTCTCCTTCATGCTGGACACACATAATTTTGCTGCCGTGTTGCGCTGTGCCAGGAATTCTGTCCTTTTCACCTGCAATCGGTTGATCGCAATCCGTTACAATACAGCGATTTTCGTTCTTTTTTGCCATTTCTCTCTTCTGTCTAGTTATGTATATAAGCCCCGGTAATAACTGCAGGTGGCAGGACCGTTCATCATTCCCAATACTAAGAAAAGCGGGTCAGTGGTGCTATACTTCAATCATGAACTATATTGGTATATCCGGGGTCATAATAACTGACAGATGTGACAATGTGATGAAACCCGGCTTATTTCAAATCAGAACAGCAGTTGCTTCCCTCTCCCTGGTGTGCCTGCCGTTCACCTTTGCCGCGCAAAACCCTGCGGAGGCCGAACTTGCCGGCGCCCCTGCACAGGCACAGTCCGATTCCCGGAAGTCCATAGAGGAGTACGAACAGGAGATCCGCAAACGTGAGGCCGAACACGGCGTTTACGACCCTGCAACCGGCGAATACCTGTTATCGGTCGGCCTGGTCTACCAGAACAACGGACAACACGATGACGCCGTCGATGCATTCTCCCGCGCCCTGCAGATAAAACGGGTTAACGACGGACTGCAAAGTACCGGTCAACTGCTGATCCTGGAGCAACTCGTCAAAAGCAATATCGCCAACGCCGACTGGGAGGAAGTGGATCGCAACTACCAGCAGTTGTTGTGGATACACAAACGCAATTATGATGCCGGCGACCCCCGCCTGTTGCCCGTCGTCGACAAGGTAGGGCGCTGGAAACTCAAAGCATACAAGGAAAACCTGCTGGACGGCAGCGCGATAAGGGTTATCGGTGAATCCGAAAAGCTGTTCAGGAATACGATTGATATTCTGGAACGCCAGTACGGTGAAAATGATCCGAGGCTGATCAACCCGCTCTACGGCAGGGCCCTGACCAATTACCAGTATGCCATCGAGGTTGCCAATACCCCGCAGGATGAGTTCCACGGCGCCGGCAGCCCGACCCGGACCCAGGTGATCTGCCGTACCATTCCGACACCGAACGGCGGCGCCAGGCGAATCTGCAACACCATCAGGGTGCCTGATCCCAGCTACTATGCCACCCAGTCAAGCAACAAGGACTTCGCCCTGGGCCAGCGTATCGTAGCGGTCGGGAAGGCGTTGAAGCATATCGTGCAGATTCACGAGAATAACCCGGAACTGCCGAAGGAGTCCCACGCCAGGGCCCTGGTGCACCTGGGCGACTGGAGTCTCCTGCGAGGCAAGAAAACCACGGCCTACAAGAACTATAAAGCCGCTTATCAACTGCTGGTTGATAGCAGCGAACACCAGGAAGTGGTCGAGGAATTATTCGGCAAACCTCAGAACCTTCCGGCCTTGCGGCTGCCGTTGCCGGAGATCGATGACAAACTTGAGGAAGAAAAGACAACAACCGTCCTGGCCTCGTTTGACGTATCACGCAGCGGGCGGGCGAAGAATGTCCAGATAATCGAATCGGAACCCGCAGATGCTACATCCGCCCGCAGAAAAGCCAAGAAAACAATCCGTGCACGCCTCTACAGGCCGCGCTTTGAAAACGGCGAACCGGTGGCTACCGTCGGCAACAAGATCCGGATAGTAGATTAACCTCTGCTCCACTCAACCACCTGAAAATGCAACAGGCTGATTCCGTGTCGTTTGCACGCGTGCTGGCCCTATCGTTTGGCGCCATGATCGGTTTCAGCTGGGTGGTCCTGGCGGAGAACCCTCCTGAATTCGACCCGGAAAACCCCCGGGCAAAGGGGGTTATCCTTGTCTTTTACCACTGGCCTGATGAAGAGGAGAAGACGGCTATTCTCGAAAAAACCGGCGCAGCCGGACTGAAAAAGACAACAGAAATTGCCCTGTTCAAAGCCTGGATATTTGCATGGCCGCAATGGAAGAAAGGGATAAACGCCGGGGAAGTATGCGAAAGCCTTGCGGATATTCCCTCCCTGGAATACTGCGAACCTGATTACCTTCTTGGTCCTGCCGACTGAAAATCGCGACCATGAAAAAAAGGGGACAGAACTAAATTCTGTCCCCTTGTATGTTACAAACGCCCTCTGCGTTACATAAAACGGGCGCTGGGTTCAGTCTTGCCCGCTCAGTAATTCAATATCTTCCGTATCCGGCATCAGCACAAACTCGGGATAGGACTCAATCCCTAGTTCCGCCGAATCCTGGCCGACTTCCTCAACCGCGGCAGATACCCTGACACCTATGGTCTTCTCAATGGCATACCAGACGGCCATGGAAACGAGGAAGACATATGCCCCTACGGCAAGCACGCCGGTCAGCTGTACCATGAAGTTGCCGCCGGCTGCGATGCAGACCGCCATAGTGCCCCAGACACCGGCAAACAGGTGCGCGGGGATGGCGCCGACCACGTCATCCACCTTCAGATTTTCCAGCAGCTTGATCCCGACGACAATGATAACGCCACCGACCGCACCAATGATGACCGCCCAGTAGTGATCGACGATATCCGGTCCCGCGGTAATGGAGACCAGCCCGGCAATTGCGCCGTTGAGACCGGCGAGCAGGTCGACCCGCCCCAGCACCGGCCGGGACACGCTGATGGCCGCTATCACGCCTGCCGCCGCCGCCAGGTTGGTGTTGACCAGCACGTTGCTCATCGCCACCGCATCCACCGCGCCGCCCAGGGCAAGCTGTGACCCGCCGTTGAAACCGAACCAGCCGAGCCACAGGATAAACACACCCAGGGTCACAATCGGAACGTTGGACGGCGGGGTGGGCTTGACACTGCCGTCGGCGCGGTATTTTCCGAGCCTCGGGCCTACTATCAGGGCGCCGGCCAGCGCGGCCCAGCCCCCGGTCGAATGCACTATGGTGGAACCGGCAAAGTCCTGGAAACCCATCTCGCTGAGCCAGCCGCCGCCCCAGGTCCAGGCGCCGACGATGGGGTATATCGCGCCGGCCAGAACAGCCGTGAACAGCAGGAACGACCACAGCTTTACCCGTTCCGCCATGGTACCGGAAATGATGGACGCCGTGGTCGCCACGAACACCATCTGGAAGAACCAGTCCGACATCACCGAATAGCCGTTCTCGACCACCGCGGCTTTCGCCTCCTCATCGCCGGACAGCAAGGCCAGTTCATCCGCCGACGGGCCGTAAAGCAGGGTAAAGGACCCGATCCACCCGGAAACGTCCGTATACATCAGGTTGTAGCCGACGAAGTAGTACATGAGGCCGGCGATGGAATAAAGACCTATATTCTTCAGGCAGATGACCGAGGCGTTCTTGGTGCGCACCGAACCCGATTCGAGCATGGTGAACCCGGCGCACATCCACATCACCAGCGCGCCCCAGATAAGGAACGAAAAGGTGTTGAAAACGAACTGTGACTCCTGGTCCACTGCGGCGTTCACGCTCACAGAGATGAACAAAAGAATTACGCCTGTGAGGAATTTGCCAGGAAACGCAAAGCGTTGGAGTGATGGATTAATCCGGTTATCGTTCATTGCCCTCCCCCCTGTTATTCTTTTTAGAACGACGGGCGATTTTATCACAGAACGCCGCCCGGAGCAATCAGATTATCGGGCTGTCAGGTGCAGGGCAATGCTGTTTTTTTTCTTTCATCAGGCTGAATCTGCAGGCATTTGCCGGAACAACAACCCATCTATATCTTGTCCCTGAACAAAGCTTTAATCCAGAATAGTTTGTCTCAAGAGCGTTTCCTTGTACCGGAACGAATTGCCGCAGCAAAGGATTTTCCCGCCCAGGCCAGCATGTCCCCGGAATTGTCCAGGGTCTCTTCCGGCGCCTGGTAGTAGGACAGGTACATGGGTTTGCCCTTTTTGTAATAGACAAACCGTTCCAGGCCGCGCGCCTCGAAATCCACCCTGTTTTCATCGTCCGCCTTCAGGAACAGCGTCTCATCCGCGACGATACCGAACATCAGTTCTTCCCTGAATATACCGTGGCCGCCGAACATTCTCCTGGCGCGGACAGCGCCGAAAGGCGCCAGCAACTCCATCACGTAGCTGACGAACTCAGGGCTGTTCTGCATGCGCAGTTACCAGCCCAGCAGGGTATACACGATGGAGAGCATGAAACCGATCAGCGGATGCAGGATTTTTCCGAGTACACCGGTAAAGATCAGGACAACCAGGATCGGCAGCCCCCAGCGTTCCAGTAAATTATATTTGTACGCCGCGCCGGGAGAAAGAAAGGACGTTACGATGCGGCTGCCGTCCAGGGGCGGCAACGGCAGCAGGTTCAGGGCAATCAGCACGATATTGATGATAATCCCGACCCTCGCCATTTCGATCAACAGCGTTGCCAGGTAAGAGATATCGCTGCCTGTAGGCGCCACGGAAGAGAGCAACAACGTCCATAACGCCAGCATAATAACATTTGCTCCGGGGCCCGCGGCGGCCACCAGCGCCATGTCGCGCCTCGGTTGTCTCAGGTTGCGCCAGTCTACCGGTACCGGCTTGGCCCAGCCGAAAGCAAACGGCGTCAGGGCAATCATGATCAGCGGGACCGCGATCGTCCCCAGCAGGTCAACGTGTTTTACCGGGTTCAGCGTCAGCCTGCCGGCCAGTTTCGCCGTGGGGTCGCCCAGCTTGCTTGCCACCCAGCCGTGGGCGACCTCATGCACGGTAATGGCAAAGATAATGGGGATGGCGGCAATAATTATTTTTTGTACAAGGGAGAATTCGTACATCGGTACTCCGTACCCTCAATTACGGGCAAGCATGACCAGGAAAATAATAAACAGGACCACGATACCGACCGGGATAAGCGCACCTGCCCAGTCGGGATTTTCCGCTTCCCTGCTCTTCTTCATCGCGGCCTTGGCCCCGGGCCAGAACAGGAACAGCACGATGATGGCAAGGATTCCGACCAGGATTTGTTCAAATGATCCCATGACTTTTTTTGACTGTCAGCGTTGCTGTTGGTGCACGGCGCCGTCAGCCGGCCAGCCCTGATACTCTTGCAGTTCTCGCCATACAAAAAAGGAGTGGTTCATTTGTTAAAACAAACCCCGCGGGTGCGGGGTCTGCCAGTCAGACAATCATCTTTTTCAACTGATGACAACCACCTCAGTGGCGTGGAAACCTTTCGGCCCCTGTTCGGCAGTGTATGTGACGCTCTGCCCCTCATTTAAAGTTTTATATCCTTCGGATTTAATGGACGAATAATGTACAAAAATATCGTCTCCGCCTTCTGACGGCTCAATAAAACCAAATCCTTTAGCATTGTTGAACCATTTAACGGTTCCCCTCATACTCATACTGCTCTCCCCCTTACAATTATTGAATACTGGATTTCAGCTATCCGATGTACGGTAGAAACAAACGTCTGATACTACCCCCACCTGCGACAACTCAACAACTAGCATAGTCAATTTTCGGGCAGTTGCCAACATATTTGTTTCAATCCGCTGCCTGCTCCCTGCTGTCCGCGCTGATGCGCTTGCTTCTGTGACGCCGGATCAGAACCAGGGTCATCAAGGGGCCGGAAACAGCATAGATCAGGGCGAGCAAAAACAATACCACAGAGGGTCTGACGGCAACCAGCGCGATAACCAGGACTACGAATAAAACACTTAAAAACGGCACCTTACCGTGCAAATCGATCTGCTTGAAACTGTGATAGCGAATGTTGCTGACCATCAGCAGACCGACGAGAACCGTCAGGGCAAACGCAAAGACAACCATGGTAGCCTCGTCCACCGGTTGACCCACGCTATCGAACCAGACCAGCCCGGCAACGACTGCCGCCGCGGCCGGACAGGGTAATCCCTGGAAATACCGTTTATCAGCGCTGCCGGCCTGGGTATTGAACCTGGCCAGACGCAATGCCGCCGCCGCAGTAAAGATAAACGCAGCCAGCCAACCCAGCTTGCCCAGACCGTGCAATGACCATTGGTACACCACGAGGGCCGGGGCCAGTCCGAAAGATACCATGTCCGACAAACTGTCGTACTGAACGCCAAAATCGCTTTCGGTCTTCGTCATCCGGGCGATGCGGCCGTCCATGCCGTCAAGTATCATCGCAACAAAGACGGCGATGGCAGCGGGTTCATAGCGTGCATTGAACGCGGCGACAATAGCATAAAACCCGGCAAACAGCGCCGACGTGGTGAACAGGTTGGGCAGCAGATATATTCCTCTTCGACGTTTCATGATATCCGGTCCCGTAACCAGGGGGTAAAAGCCCTCGGGATATTCGGGGTCAGAGCAAAAATACCGGCCATCCGGCAGGTTGTGTTGTTGTACTCAAGTATTTTTGCTCTGACCCCAAATATCCAAATATCAGTTCCTTTCCTGGTCAACCAGTTTGTTCTCCCTGATCCAGGGCATCATCGCGCGCAGCCGCTCTCCCACCTGCTCGATCTGATGCTCTTTACTGATTCGTCTCATGGCCTTCATCTTCGGCGCGCCCGTCTGGTTTTCCATAATGAATTCCCTGGCGAAATCCCCTGTCTGGATATCCTGCAGAATCTCCTTCATCTCCTTTCTCGCCTCCGCACCGATGATCCTGGGCCCGCGGGTAAAATCGCCGTATTCAGCCGTATTGGAAATGGAATAACGCATGTTGGCGATGCCGCCTTCGTAGATCAGGTCGACAATCAGCTTGGTCTCATGCAGGCATTCAAAATAGGCCATTTCCGGTGCATATCCCGCCTCAACCAGTGTCTCGAACCCGGCCTGGATCAACGCAGTTATGCCGCCGCACAACACCGTCTGTTCACCGAACAGGTCCGTTTCCGTCTCCTCACGGAAATTGGTTTCGATCACACCGGCGCGGCCACCGCCGTTAGCGGACGCGTACGAAAGCGCAATATCCCTGGCCTGGCCGGATGCATCCTGGTGAATGGCGATAAGTGAAGGTACGCCACCGCCTTCCAGGTACGTGGAGCGGACCAGGTGTCCGGGGCCTTTCGGGGCAATCATGATAACGTCGAGATCCGGTCGCGGCTCTATCTGGCGGAAATGGATATTAAACCCGTGGGCAAAAGCCAGCGCCGCGCCGTTCCTGATATGCGGCCCAACCTGGGTGCGGTATAACGCAGCCTGGTGTTCATCCGGCGCCAGGACCATCACGACATCCGCCCAGCCGACCGCGTCTTCTATAGCCTTGACGGTCAAACCTGCCGCCTTTGCCTTGGCGGCAGACGCTGATTCCGGCCGCAGGCCCACACACACTTCAACCCCGGAGTCATTCAGGTTGTTGGAATGGGCGTGCCCCTGGGACCCGTAGCCGATGACGGCAACCTTCTTGCTTTTTATCACGGACAGGTCCGCGTCTTTGTCATAATATATATTCATCATTTTTACTTTCCCCTGATTAAACTCTGATTGCCTTGTCTCCGCGCGCGATACCGGAAACGCCCGTTCTCACGGTTTCCAGGATATATTCAGGCGCTACGGCTTTCAGGAAGGCATCCAGCTTGTCACCGCTACCGGTGATTTCTATTGTATAGGAATTCTCATCCACGTCGACGATGCGCCCCCTGAAAATGTCGCTCAAACGCATCAGTTCTTCCCTGGAAGAATCGACCGCCCTGACTTTTACCAGCATCAATTCCCGTTCGATATGTTCACTCTCGTTCAGGTCCACCACTTTAATCACGTCTACCAGTTTGTTCAGGTGCTTGGTAATCTGCTCGATAATCGCATCGGAACCCGAGGTGACCAGGGTCATCCGTGAGACGGTGGGATCTTCCGTCGGCGCGACCGAAAGTGACTCGATGTTAAAGCCCCGCGCGGAAAATAACCCGGAAATTCTGGATAAGGCCCCGGCCTCATTTTCGACCAGGAGGGACAGGATATGGCGCATCAGGCCAGTTCCCGTTCTTCTGAACCGGGCGCCAGGTGCATTTCATGCTGCCCCTTGCCCGCGGCAATCATCGGATATACGTTCTCGGTCTGGTCGGTAATGAAGTCCATCAGAACCAGCCTGTCTTTCATTGCCAGCGCTTCTTTGAGCGCCGGCTCAACATCAGCGGCCTTCTCGATGCACATCCCCACGTGGCCGAAACTTTCGGCCAGTTTGACAAAATCGGGTAACGCGTCCATGTAGGAATGGGAATAGCGTTTCTCGTAAAAGAACTCCTGCCATTGCCTGACCATCCCCATGTAACGGTTATTCAGGTTGATAATCTTGATCGGGGTCTGGTACTGCAAACAGGTCGACAGTTCCTGGATGCACATGACCAGGCTGGCTTCCCCTGTTATGCACAAGACCGTCTCATCCGGGTGCGCGATCTTGGCTCCCATCGCCGCCGGCAAGCCGAAACCCATGGTGCCGAGCCCGCCGGAATTCAGCCAGCGGCGCGGCTTATCGAATTTGTAAAACTGGGCAGCCCACATCTGGTGCTGCCCGACGTCGGAAGACACATAAGCATCGCCGCCGGTCAGTTCATACAACAGTTCGATAACCCGTTGCGGCTTGATCAGGCTGGAGTTCCTGTCAAAGCGCAGGCAATCCATGGATTGCCAGGATTTGATCTGGCGCCACCAGTCGTCAATGTCAGGCCGTTCCCTGATGCTTCTCAACCCGTCATTGACTTCCGCCAGGACGTGCTTGACGTCGCCGACGATAGGGACATCCACGGGTACGTTCTTGGCGATGGAGGACGGGTCGACGTCGATTTGTATGATCTTTGCGTGAGGGCAGAATTTTTCCAGGTCCCCGGTAACCCGGTCATCGAAGCGCGCACCGATGGCAATCAGCGTGTCGCACTGGTGCATGGCCATATTGGCTTCGTAGGTACCGTGCATTCCCAGCATGCCGATAAACTGCCCGTCCGTGGCGGGGTACGCGCCCAGTCCCATCAGGGTATTGGTGATGGGAAAACCCAGCAGCCGGGTAAATTCGATCAACTCGGCGCTGGCATCGGACAGGACAACGCCGCCGCCGGTATAGATCATGGGCTTGCGCGCCTGCAGCATGAGCCTGGTTGCCCGCTTGATCTGGCCCGGGTGGCCTTTTACGGTCGGCCGGTACGAGCGCATATCAACCGTGTCCGGGTAGTCATATTCACACGTATTTGCCGTAACGTCCTTGGGAATGTCCACCAGGACAGGCCCGGGACGGCCGCTGCAGGCCACGTAAAACGCCTTCTTGATGACGCCGGCCAGGTCTTTCACGTCGCTGACGAGAAAGTTGTGCTTCACGCAGGGCCTGGAAATACCGATGGCATCCACTTCCTGGAACGCGTCATTACCGATGTAGGACGTGGCAACCTGGCCGCTGAAAACAACCAGCGGGATGGAATCCATGTAAGCTGTTGCTATCCCGGTAATGGCATTGGTAATGCCCGGGCCTGAAGTGACCAGCACCACGCCGGGGCGGCCTGTTGCCCGCGCATAACCGTCAGCCGCATGGGTGGCTCCCTGCTCGTGACGGACGAGGATGTGCTCAACGTCGGTCTGCTTGTAAAGCTCATCATAGATATGCAATACGGCGCCGCCGGGGTAACCGAAAACGTGTTCGACCCCTTCGTCTTTCAATGCCCGCACGAAAATTTCAGCGCCGCGCAATATTGGTTTTGTTTTACCCACTGGCTAATTCCACAGGTCTCTCAACAATTGAACATGGTAACTTACTGATATTCTTCGTAAGCGTCAAGTTATCTGTTGCATTGCAGAATCCACGCACAGGGTACACCGAGGGCAGGATCCATACTCTCTATTTGTTTCTGGCACAGTATAATGTAACCTTGCAAAGTTATTTGTAATTGGTTACATTAATCGCCAAACTGAGAATTCAAACCGAACACTGTAGCTGCCGGGCAATAACTAAAACAGCAAACAGCTACGATAAAATTTTTGATGATCGATGACCTTCTGAACGAGTTTGCCCGGACTATAGGCCTTGACTCCATCGAACCGCAGGATGAACCCTGCATCCTCGAATTCGACGGCAACCCCGTTTCTCTCAGCTATCGCAACAACAGGGAGCGCCTGTTGCTGTACAGCGATGCCGGCTTCCTGGTGCGGCCGGCGCCGGAATTGCTGCTGGGCCTGCTGCAGGCCAATGCGTTACACCATACGGTCGGGGACGGAAATATCGGCCTGGTGGTTGATGAACACCGGGGCGGCTTCGTGGTCGTGTATTCGCAGCTACTGGTGACGGCTACGCTCGATTTGGCCACATTGACCGAGGCCATGCGCAATTTTCTGGAACTATTGGAAGCATGGAGGCAAAGCCTGGATGAGATTGGCAGTTCATCAAGTGATGGGGACAACGTCAGTGATGCCGGCGATGAACTTATACGGGTCTGAGTAGTACCATACTCCCGCTTGATCCCCGGTCAGGGATTGCTTTCCAATGCTGGATACCGAGTCCCGGGAAAACTTGTATTAATTTGTGACTTTTACCACATTTGTGCGGATTCTCCGCTTTCCCATTTGCTCCAATCCGCTAAAATCAGTATTACCTTGAGGGAATAAGGCAGCGGCAAGCCCGGAACCGGGCAAGCCGCCGGAAAGGAATTCACCCACTTCTCCTTGTTGGTGAGTAACTTCCTCTATGCCTGAGGGCGGCCCGGTTTATCAGCGCCGGGCCAGGGATCAGGGACAGCCTGAAGGCAATGGCGGGGGGGCGCATGTCGCATGGCGTCCCCCCGGCAAGGGGATAAAGGCAGGTCGACACTTACCCAGCACGTTCAATTCCCGGTGGTCGGCTCATGTTATAATCCCGATATTTGAACCACGTTTAAAACATCTTTATGCGAACCAGTGAAACCCTGCTGGCTACCTTACGCGAAGCTCCGGCAGATGCGGAGGTCATCAGCCACCAGTTGATGTTACGGGCCGGCATGATCCGGAAAACGGCAGCCGGGATCTATAACTGGCTGCCGCTCGGGTTGAAGGTTCTGCGCAGGGTAGAGGCGATCGTGCGCGAGGAAATGGATGCCTCGGGCGCCCAGGAAGTGTTGTTATGCGGCGTGCAACCAGCGGAACTCTGGCGGGAATCGCGCCGTTGGGAGGAGTACGGTCCCGAGTTATTACGATTTAAGGACCGCCATGACCGGGACTTCTGCCTGGGCCCCACCCACGAAGAGATCATCACGGATCTGATCAGGCATGATATCCGCAGTTACAAGCAACTGCCGGCCAACTTCTACCAGATTCAAACCAAGTTCAGGGATGAGATTCGGCCCCGCTTCGGGATCATGCGCGCACGGGAATTCCTGATGAAAGACGCTTACTCCTTTCATCTCAGCCAGCAATCCCTGGAACAGACCTATGAGGTTATGTACCAGGCATACTCGCGAATTTTTAACCGCCTTGGGCTGGAATTCCGGCCCGTTCTCGCCGACAGCGGCAACATCGGCGGCAAGGTATCCCACGAGTTTCACGTTCTGGCCGATTCCGGTGAAGACAGCATCGCGTTTTCCGAAGGCTCCGAATTCGCCACCAACGTAGAGCTCGTTGCAGCGCCCCCGCCCTCTGAAAAGAGGCCGGAACCGGGCGAGACGATACAGAAAACCGCGACACCGGGCCAGCACACGATTGAAGATATCAGCCGTTTCTTCGGCGTCAGTCCGGCCCGTTGCCTGAAAACACTGGTTGTCAACGGCAGTAACGGCGACCTGGTTGCCCTGGTGCTGCGCGGCGACCACGACCTGAACCGTCTCAAGGCTGAAAAAATTCCCGAAGTAGCAAACCCCCTGACTTTTGCAGCTCCCGAAGAGATAGGTAAACGGCTGGGTTGTGATATCGGGTCACTGGGCCCGGTGGGACTGGACATACCGGTTATCTGCGACAATGCCGCCCTGGTCCTGTCTGATTTTATCTGCGGCGCCAACGAGGACGGTCATCACCTCACGGGAGTGAACTGGCAACGGGACCTGGGAGAGCCGGCACAGGCCGACCTGCGCAACGTGGTTGACGGCGACCCGGCGCCCGACTCTTCGGGAACCTTGAAAATCGCCCGGGGTATCGAAGTGGGACATATCTTTCAACTGGGGACAAAGTACAGCGAGGCCATGAAAGCCACCTGCCTGGATGATACCGGCGCGGCCGTTACCCTGTACATGGGCTGCTACGGCATCGGCGTCTCGCGTATCGTTGCCGCAGCCATCGAACAGAATCACGACGACCGCGGCATCATCTGGCCGGGCGCTCTCGCCCCGTACCAGCTTGCGCTGGTGCCTATCAATGCGCACAAATCGCAACGCCTGCGCACGGCCGTTGAGGACCTGTACCAGCGACTGGTCGACAGCGGAGTCGATGTGTTACTGGATGACAGGAAGGAACGGCCGGGGGTGATGTTTGCCGATATGGAACTGATAGGCATACCCCACCGCATCGTGTTCAGCGAGCGCGGACTGGATAACAACACCCTGGAATACAAGGGCAGGCGTGATGAGCAACGCACGGACATCCCGCTGGATGATGCGGTTGAATTCATCAAGGGGAAAACGGGGAATTGATGCCTTGTTCAACGTATGACGAACCCGTCATAATGTTGTAATTCTGATTCTTCCCATTCCAGCTTCAGCACCGTTGCCGCGACCGGGCCGTGATTCAACCAGGTGCGGAATGTTTCGAGCATTGCCTCGTCTCCCGTTGCCCGGCCCTCCACCCTTCCGTCCGGTAAATTCGTGACCCACCCCGTTATATTCAATAACATGGCCTGTTCCCGCGCCGATTGGCGGAACCATACTCCCTGCACAAGCCCGGATACCCTGAAATAAAAGGTTTTTTTCATACACGCTAGTACCCTTTCCAGTTAATATTGACATGTTCAGCGGGTCGGGAAGCGGTTGAGCGCAAGGCACGCCGCGCCGGGAATGGCGAGTCCTTGCCAAGCGGCGTAACGCCGCGGGCGACCGCTTCCCGGCCCGCCCGCAGGGAGCTACACAGCAACGCCAATACGGCGTTGCAGCCCTTGACAAGGGCGCGCCATTCTCTGCGGGCTGCGCCTTGTCTTGGCGTTGCTGTGTAGCTCTGAACATGTCAATATTAACTGGAAAGGGTACTAGTGTAATATAAAATAGGGAATCGAAGCTTTTTTGTCACCCTCGACAAAAAAAGATTTTACCGGTTTTACATGAAAGAGAGGACAGCGCCACCTGTCCCCTTTTCGTCGGAGACAAAAAATGACCGTTACAATTTATCATAACCCGCGTTGTTCCAAATCGAGACAGACCCTGGAATTACTGCGCTCCAGGGGACTTGAACCGGATATCGTCGAATACCTGAAGACTCCCCCCGGGAAAAGTGAACTGTCCGGGATACTGGCGTTGCTGGGAATGGGCCCCAGGGAACTGATGAGGAAGAAAGAAACGGAGTATAAAGCCAACGGCCTGGACGGTGCGGGCCTGTCCGACGACCAGTTGCTCGACGCGCTGCGTGAACACCCGGTCCTGATAGAGCGCCCGATAGTCCTGGCCAACGGGAAAGCCGCCATAGGGCGTCCGCCGGAAAATGTACTTGATATCATCTGAGCGATGGCGGACATCCTGATTTTGTACTACAGCCGCTACGGCAATGTAGCGGAAATGGCCAGGTACGTCGGCCGGGGTGTGGAATCCGTGAAAACCTGCCGGGCGCTGATCCGGACCGTCCCAGCCGTATCGGCGGTCAGCGAAGCCGGCGCCGGAGATGTCCCTGCACAAGGCCCGCCGTTCGTCAGCAAGGACGACCTGGCCCGTTGTGCCGGGTTGGCCCTGGGCAGCCCGACCCGTTTCGGAAACATGGCGGCGCCGCTGAAATATTTTCTGGACTCAACCGGAGATCTGTGGCTGTCCGGCAAGCTTGCCGGAAAACCGGCTGCCGTGTTTACCTCCACGAGCAGCCTGCACGGCGGCCAGGAGAGCACGCTCCTGTCAATGATGCTGCCGCTGCTGCACCATGGGATGGTTATCATGGGCGTGCCGTACTCAGAACCGGCGCTGATGTCAACACAGGCCGGCGGTACGCCTTATGGCGCAAGCCATGTCGCCGGAATTGAAAGTAATTACAAGATAACGGAAGAGGAAAAACAGATCTGCATCACCCTGGGCGCCCGGCTCGCAGAACTGTCACTAAAGTTGTCAGTGTAAGGTTGCCTCGGCTTACATGACAGGGATATCCGGGGTGGTATCACCCCGAATATTACCGTTTCTCTTCCAGGATTTCCTTTACAAACGCCACCGTCAGTTTCCGTTGCTCCTGCAGGCTGTGCCGGTCCAGTTGATCGAGCCAGCGGAACAGGTTATGGGTATCCCGGTCAACCCGGTTAACCAGGAATTCCACCACCGGGCTGGCCAGTTCAAACCCGCGATCCTGCGCCCTGCGTTTTAGCGCCGTGATCTTGATGTCATCATCCAGCGCCCCTAACTGGTAGCTGAGGTCCCAGGACAGTCTGGATTTGAGATCCGGCAACCGGATCGTACTGCCGTTGGGACTTTGGCCGGAACTCATCAGCAACGGGGTATTTGCGTCTCTCAGACGGTTAAACAGGTGGAACAAGGCCATTTCCCATTGATCCTTTCCCGCGGCCTTGTCAATATCGTCCAGGCAAACCAGGTCGAGTTCCTCCAGGGAAGTGAACATATCCGGGGTAAATTCATCAAGCCGGTTCAACGGCACGTAGGCGCATGATCGTTCCGACGCCGCAGCCGAGTTGCATGCGGCCTGGAGCAAATGACTCTTTCCTGTCCCCCGCCCGCCCCAGAGGTAAAGGTTCCCCCGGCTGTCACCCCTTGAAGTACCGAGCAGGTTTTTAACCACTTCCCCGTTTGGCCCTGGAATATAGGTTTCAAACGTATATATGTCGCGGCGCTGAATCTCCAGCAGGAGTTGTGAGCGCGGCAGACTGCCGGAATCCGTATCCAGCGGCCTGAATTTATGCCCCTGGTTGAATTCCAGCGACAGTTGCCGTTTGTTATCCGGTGACGACATCCTGTTGTCCATCCTTATGGAATGAGGCGGTAATAGTGGCCATCCGGGTTATCAAGCGCTTCCAGTGTTCTGCCAAGACCGATGGTCTGCACTACGACCGGCTCCCCGCCATGCGCGGTCAATGCCAGTTTGACTTCCCCGGTCCGTACTTCCATGACATGGACTTCGCTGATTGAACTCAGGGATTCCAGGTAGTCGATAAGGCGTGCATATTGTTCAACGGAATTAACGGCACCTACCGTAATTTCAATGTCGCCCAACAGTGTATAGCTGCCGATCCGGGCAAATTCGCCGGCCAGGATATCGACAAAGCCGTTAAAGCCTTCTTCCAGCGCCCCCTCCAGCAGGTCGGTTTCCGTTGTCCATTCATGGCTCAGGCCATCAGCCCCGTAACTTCTCCACCTGCCTTCCCATATCCCCGGAACCGGGGAACCCACGCTTGCCGCGAGGATGACGTCAGTGTGATAGCGCCCGGATGCCGCCATGATCGGCTCCTGGAATCCGAGCCACACATCTCCGGGTTGTATCTGCCTCTTATCATCAAGGTCCTGCAGGGGAAACAGGATGGAGACGCCGCGCCGGTGCGCAAGATCATGCACCAGATCAAGTAATTCCGGCACGCTGTCCGCGTCGGCAAACGATCTGCGGTTCGCCTGTTCCAGCGCCAGCCAGATCAGAATGGACGGCCGTTCCCTGCCCCAGACCGGGATGCCCGATTGCCGCAATGATTTATTCAGGATGACTTCGTCGAATTTAACCGCGAGCCGCCATTGCACCGGGACAGGCGCCCCGGTTGAGTGGGACGCGTCAACCTGCATTTCCCGGTAACGGTATTGCTGGACGAAATTACCGGCCTGGTCCAGTATCGGCTGCAGTTCAGTAATACCGGACACGTCACGCTCCCCGGTCAGCTTTACCAGTACCCTGCTCAAACATGCGCGGATCGCAGCAGCCCTGTCTTCAACGGACTGGTTTCCGACGATAACTTCCGCTTCGTACAGGCCCGGAACCTTGATTGCATGGACAAGCAGTGGACACAGACATGCCAGACAACAAAAAACCCGCAACGCTTTATTCATATCCTCAAACCGTAACACTTAATTTGGGACACCCATAAATTGAGATTCTTTATCAATTTATGGGTGTCCCAAATTTAAATACTTTTTTCATGCGTTCAAACCGAACAAGATCTGGAACTGCAATAACCATCACATTATAGTAACGTACTTCATGCTTGATTATCATTGATTCAATGAAGCACTCCGACTATGAATCCGCCGGCGTCAGTATTGACCGGGGCAACGAACTGGTAGCTGACATCAAATCCGTGGTACGTGATACGTATCGCCCCGAGGTATTGGCTGAACTCGGCGGATTCGGCGGGTTATTCGACCTCTCCGCAACAAAATACCGCCAGCCCGTACTGGTTTCCGGCACCGACGGCGCAGGCACAAAAATCAAACTGGCGATACAACTGGGCAGACACGACACTATCGGAATTGACCTGGTTGCGATGTGCGTTAATGACATCCTGGTGCAGGGCGCCGAACCCCTGTTCTTTCTCGATTATTTTGCCTGTTCAAGGTTGGATGTCGCTACTGCAACGGACGTGGTGAAAGGTATAGCCCGGGGCTGTGAACTCTCCGGCTGTGCCCTGATTGGAGGCGAAACCGCAGAAATGCCCGGGATGTACCAGCCCGGTGATTACGACCTGGCAGGTTTTTGCGTAGGCGTAGTGGAAAAGGATGAAATCATTACCGGAGCACACGTAACGCATGGGGATGTCCTGGTTGCCCTCCCGTCAAGCGGGCCGCATGCAAACGGTTTTTCGCTGATCCGTAAAATTCTGGCCGACTCGGAAACTACGCTGACCGATACCCTGGAGGGCGTCCCGTTTTCGGAATTACTGCTGGAACCGACGCGTATCTACCATGAAGCCGTATCCGCATTGTTGCCGCAGGTAAACCTCAAGGCTATTGCCCACATCACGGGTGGCGGTTTGACCGAAAACATACCCCGGGTTCTCCCCGGGGACGTTCATGCAGAAATTGACCGTGACAGCTGGCGTTGGCCGGCCCTGTTCCGCTGGCTGCAGGAAACAGGCAACGTCAAAACAACGGAAATGTACCGGACCTTCAACTGTGGTGTCGGGATGGTGCTGGTCGTCGACCCTGACCAGGCGGAGAAAACTCTCGGTATATTACGGGCAACGGGCGAATCAGCATGGCGCCTCGGCACGGTCCGGGAACGGGGTGGCCGGACCGAAAGGGTGAAGTACGTGTAGAAATTGGGAATTACGAATGGATGTGCTGCCTGCGCCGGCTGTGTAATGTGGCATCTCCAATTCCTAATTCGTAATTCCTAATTCGTAATTCCTAACTAATCCCCCTGTTCTCTATCGGGACAAATTCCACCTTTTCCGGGCCGGTGTAATTGGCGCCGGGCCTGATAATCTTTCCGTCCTGCCGTTGTTCGATGATGTGCGCCGCCCAGCCGGTCACCCGGGACATGACGAAAATCGGCGTGAACATGGGGGTGGGAATGCCCATCATGTTATAGGAGACTGCAGAGAACCAGTCCAGGTTCGGGAACATTTTTTTGACGTCCCACAACACCGTCTCCAGCCGCTCGGCGATGTCGAACAGTTGCATGTCGCCTTGTTCCAGGGAAAGCTGTTTGGCAACGCGTTTGATTACCTCGTTGCGGGGGTCCGAGATGGTATATACGGGATGGCCGAACCCAATCACGATCTCCTTCCGGGCAAGCCGTTCCCTGATGTCTGCTTCGGCTTCGTCCGCCGTTGCATAGCGTTGCTGTATCTCCATGGCCACTTCGTTGGCGCCGCCGTGCTTCGGGCCGCGCAACGCGCCGATGGCGCCGGTAACGGCAGAGTAGACATCGGACCCGGTCCCGGAAATAACCCGGCCGGTGAAGGTCGATGCGTTAAACTCATGCTCGGCATACAGTACCAGGGAGGTGTGCATGGCACGCACCCACGATGCCCGGGGCGGTTCGCCGTGCAGCATATGCAGGAAATGGCCGCCGATTGAGTCGTCCCCGGTATTCTCATCGATACGTCTGCCGTGGTGGCTGAAATGGTACCAGTACGCCAGCATGGAAGGAAAGGATGCCAGTAACCTGTCTGCTATGTCCCGTGCTTCCGTCAACGTGTGTGTGCCGGGTTCCGGCATTACCGTTCCCAGGATTGAGCACCCGGTCCTGAGTACGTCCATCGGCGCCGCGCTTGCAGGCAGTAACTCCATGCCGCCCTTTACCTCGTCCGGCAAGCTGCGCAGTCCGGCCAGTTTCTCCTTGTATGCGTCCAGTTCCGTCCGGGTCGGCAGACGCTCGTGCAGCAACAGGTGCGCGATCTCTTCAAACTCACAGGACTCGGCAATATCAAGGATATCGTAGCCGCGGTAGGACAGGTCGTTGCCGCTGCGGCCTACCGTGCACAGGGCGGTATTCCCGGCCGGTATGCCGGACAGGGCGACCGATTTCTTGGGTTTGAAACCGCTGCCTGTTGCGCTCATTCCTGTGCTTCCCCGGTAAACAGGGCATCCAGTTTCCGTTCGTATTCGTGGTAGCCCAGGATGTCATACATGTCTTCCCGCGTCTGCATGTCGCCGATGACATTGCGCTGGTGGCCGTCAGCCAGGACTGCCCGGTAAAACGTCATGGCAGCCTTGTTCATCGCCCGGTAGGCGCCGCAACAGTACAGCACGATATCGACCCCTGCCGTGTCCAGTTCCTGCGTTGAGAACAGGGGGGTTTTGCCGAACTCGGTGATGTTCGCCAGGAGCGGGGCCGGAATTTGTGTGCGCAGCGCCTGGTACTGTTCGAGGGTAGTCACTGCCTCCGGGAAGATCATGTCGGCGCCGGCCTCAATGCAGGCATTCGCCCGTTCGATCACGGATTGCATACCCTCGACAGCCAGGGCATCGGTCCTCGCCATGACGACAAACCCGTCATCATGACGGGCGTCTACTGCGGCCTTGATGCGGTCTACCATCTCTCCCTGCGTGACAATGGCCTTGTTGGGCCTGTGCCCGCAGCGTTTCTCCGCTACCTGGTCTTCGATATGCATGGCCGCAGCGCCGGCTTTCGCCAGGCTCCGGGTGGTACGGGCAATATTGAACGCGCTGCCGAAACCGGTATCCGCATCCACCAGCAACGGGAGTTCACAAGCGTCCGTAATGCGCCGTATGTCCGTCAGCAGGTCATCCAGGGTACTGATAGCCAGGTCGGGCACACCCAGTGAATTGGCCGCCAGCCCGCCACCGGAAAGATATATCGCCTTGTGTCCTGCCCGTTCCGCCATGCGCGCGGCCAGGGCAGTGATTGTTCCGACGACCTGCAAAGGCTTGTTTTCTGCAACCGCCTGCCTGAATTTACCTGATGATTTCATACTGCGAATATAACCCGTATAGTTGAAAGGTTGGAGTCTATTCATTTCCGGCCGCCTCTTCAATCATGGAAATGGAGGACATTTTTGCTAAACTGAGCGCAAACATTCTGGGGAAGCTCTGATCAATGCCAGGTAAAAATTCGGGGGATTACCCTGAAGTACGTCTACGGCGCATGCGTGAACATGATTTCACCCGGCGCATGATGCGCGAGAACCTGCTCACGGCCGCGGACCTTATCTATCCCGTTTTCGTAATTGAAGGTGAAAATCGACGGGTCCCTGTCCCCGCGATGCCGGGTGTCGAACGTCTCAGCATCGACCTGCTGATCGAAGAGGCCCGGATAACCATGGAACTGGGCATCCCGGCACTGGCGCTGTTTCCCGTTACCCCCGAAAACAAAAAAACCGCAGACGGCAGCGAAGCCTGGAACCCGGACGCCCTGGTCCAGGTCGCGACAAGGGAACTCAAGTCCGCCGTGCCCGAACTGGGCATTGTCGCCGACGCGGCCCTGGACCCGTTCACCACCCACGGTCACGACGGAGTGCTTGACGAGAGCGGCTACGTCGCCAACGATGCCAGCGTTGAAGCCCTGGTGCGCCAGGCCTTGTCCCAGGCCGAAGCCGGGATCGATATCGTAGCCCCGTCAGATATGATGGACGGCCGTATCGGCGCCATCCGCACGGCACTGGACCAAGCCGGCCACATCAACACCCGCATACTCGCCTACTCGGCAAAATACGCCTCAGGGTTTTACGGCCCGTTCCGGGATGCCGTGGGATCATCGGCAAACCTGGGTAAGGGAGGGAAACAAACCTACCAGATGGACCCGGCCAATTCCGACGAGGCGTTACGTGAAGTCGCCCTTGATATCCGGGAAGGCGCGGACATGGTGATGGTGAAACCCGGACTGCCATACCTGGATATCATCCAGCGGGTAAAATCCGAATTCGGCATGCCAACCTTTGCCTATAACGTCAGCGGCGAATATTCCATGATCAAGGCAGCCGCGCTACAGGGCTGGCTGGATGAGAAAACCGCGGTGCTGGAAGCCCTGTTGTCCTTCAAACGGGCCGGCGCAGACGGAATCCTGACTTATTTTGCCAGGCAGGCCGCCGAGTGGCTTGAATAAGATAAAGGGGAAGATAAACGGGGACAGATTTAAATCTGTCCCCTGTTAATCTGTCCCCCGTTTACTCTAAAACAGTTCTTCCAGGAAGTTAACCAGGGTCTGCCAGGAGCGTTTATCCGCCTTCTTGTTGTAGATCGCACCCAGGTCAGGGTTGTTGGCCTCCGGATTGGTGAAGGCATGCAAGGTATTGCCGTAAACATGTATCTGCCAGTCCGCGCCGGCTTCCGTCAACTCTTTCTCCAATGCAACCACCGCATCTACAGGCACCATGGGGTCTTCATGGCCGTGCAGCGCCAGCACCCTGGCTTTTATCCTGGTGCCCGCGGTGTTTCCCGGCGCACCGAACAGCCCGTGAAAACTGGCCACACCACTGATATCCGTACCAATACGGGCGAGGTCCAGGACACACAGGCCACCGAAACAGTAACCAATAGCAGCAACCTGGTTGCCGTCGACCTCCGGTTGGGAAGTCAGGGTTTCAAGGGCCGTTGTCAGACGGGATTGCAACAGGGACCTGTCGTCCAGGAAAGGCTGCATCAGCGCGGCATTTTCTTCCACACTGGCTCCCAATACCCCCTTACCGTACAGGTCCGCAGCGAAACCCACGTAACCCAGTTCAGCCAGCGCGCGCGCCTTGTCGCATTCGAATCCACTACGCCCGCCCCAGGCATGCACAACCATGACCGCAGGTCTTGTCCCGCCCACCGTATCGTCATATGCGAGGAATCCTTCCAGCACGGTCCCGGCGTGTTCATATTCAATCAATCGTTCTTGGATCATGATTCAACCTCCAGATAATTTTCAGCATTGTAACTGAAAATACGGGTATAGCCAGCCCTGACTTGGCGGTAACGGTATCTCTTGACTGTTACGGGAAGTGGAAAACAACAGGTTATGGAACGACGATATCAGCCCAGCAAGGTCACCACTGCCGCCACCATGGTCACGTTGGCAATAACAATACCAGTGCCCATCACCCAGAGATGCCGGTACAAGGTCTCGAATTTCTCAGCGGTATCTTTTTGCAGGTCGCTCCTGGCCTTATCGATATCATTTTTCAGGTCATTTTTTGTTGCCAGAAGATCTGCCTTGGTTGCGAAATTCAGGCTCATGACATCGTTCATCGTAGTAACCACCGCTTCTGCCTGTGTATCGTTAAAACCGCCTTCCTTGAATGCCTTTACCGCTTTTTGAGTGTCGAATGCCGGTATGCTCATGGGTCCTCTCTCCTTTTTTCCAATGCTGTCTTGATCCTGGCGCCGCCGTTATCCGGTTGCGGCTGATTTCAACTATAGTGTAAAACCCTGTCGGAAACCAGATTTTTACCCACCCTGACTTGGCGGTAACAGTATTTCTTGACTGTTATATACACAGAGTATGGGAATTACTTTTGAATCCTGACTGATTTCGATACCATACAACTCAATTCATGGAGGATATAGATCTTGCCAAACAACGTTTTCGTGACGTACAACGTTTAAGGAGTAACAGATGAAGAGCAAACATATAACGCCTGCAGGCGGTAATATTTTTGCTGATTTGAAGCTGCGCGATGCGGAAAATCTGAAATTGCGCTCAGAACTGATGATCGCAATCAGGAAATGGGTAGAGGATAAGGGGTTGACCCAGGCAGAAGCCGCAAAACGTCTCAACACGACACAACCGATCCTGAATGACGTAATTAGAGGACGCTATGAACGGTTTACAATTGACCGACTTGTAAACATGTTAGACGCTGCAGGTCTGCGCGTATCGGTATCTATAAGTAAAACAGCTTAGCTCAGTTATTTCCTACTCATATTTTCAAATTCAGTGACTTGTTCTCCCTGGTCAGGGTATTGCGTCCCCAGCCCAGCAGTTTGGCGGCCTCATTTCGGCGTCCTCCGGATTGTTGTAGGGCTTCTTCAATAAGGATTCGTTCGAATTCGGGAAGAACGTTGTCCAGTAACCCGGTCTCGCCCTTGAGCAGGTTTGATTTGACCCAATGCCGAATAAAAAATGCACTAAAGCCATTAATGTACTCTGTTTTACTCACGATGACACCCTCCCCATAACCTGAGCAACCCGCCGTTTAGGAATTTCCCTAAATTGATTTCATTCATAAATATGTGCACTGATTCTTTAACAAGGCCCGAAATAAGTGTACGATGAAATACACAAAAATCGTTAAGCTCTTAGACGAGATTTTCTATGGAACTCAGTTATGCATACTTAAGACTCGACAAAGACTGGGATATGCAAAAGTTGGCGGAATTATCACGCCTATATACGCAATGCTACAGCCTGGTGTATTCTTTGTCTGCCCCCAAAATCGATGTGCCTGATAGTTATTTACCTAAATCTGGAAGATTTGCATCTACTTATTATAGATATAGGTGGCGCAAAGGATATAGCGCCGTAAATTTTTACAACGCACTTTACAGAAACATACCATATGAGCATCGTCCACTGATTAAGGAAATTCGTTATGAATCTCCCGGCCATATCAAGCTCATGGACGCTGCGCGTGTCGCTTCTTTGCTCTCAATGATCATTATTTCAACAACTCTTTCATTTGACAGAGTACATCATACATATATCAACATCCAAAATAGAATGAAAGAACTTATGCTCACAGACTTGGAAATCGAACTAATGGAAATTGAACGAAAACGAGCAGGGTTAGAGTTGATTCGAGAAGGAACTAGACTATCAGAGGAGATGGGAATAAATTATGACATGCAGGAAGAACTTCAAAGATTGACTGGTGATAACGGACTAAAGGGATTAAGTATTCTCATGTCATTCAAGCGTCGCGTAGAACCCATCGTACAAATGCAGAAAAGCAAAGAGTTGACAGTTGAAATACCGAATAATACTCAAGACTAAACCTGTATTTTGCGTATAACCGACAAATTATTAACCGTACAACTTTATTCACTCCACAGCGTAAAGAACTATTACTCTGAATGTCAGTTAGCTTAAATTCATATCTTCAAATTCAGTGACTTGATCTTCCGGGTCAGGGTGTTGCGTCCCCAGCCCAGCAGTTTGGCGGCCTCATTTCGCCGTCCTCCGGATTGTTGCAGGGCTTCTTCAATGAGGATTCGCTCGAATTCGGGAAGAACATTGCCCAGTAACCCGGTCTCGCCCTTGAGCAGGTTTGATTTGACCCAATGCCGCAGTGTGCTTTCCCAGTCCTCTTCAGTTCCCTCCGCTCGTTCCGCACCCCTGAGTTCAGGCGGCAGGTCATCCAGGTGAATCTCGTTGCCCGGGGCCATGACAGTTACCCAGCGGCAGAAGTTTTCCAGTTGTCTGACGTTGCCCGGCCATTCCAGCCTGTCCAGGTATTCCTGGGTCTCCGGCAGCATCAGCTTGGATTCAATGTTCAGTTCCACGGATGAGCGCCGTAAAAAATGCTCGGTCAGTAACGGAATATCCTCGCGCCTGTCACGCAGCGACGGAACGTGTACCCGGATCACGTTTAAACGGTGAAACAGGTCTTCGCGAAATGCGCCCCGTTCCACCCTTTGTTCCAGGTCCTGGTTGGTTGCCGCGATGACCCTCACGTCCGCGTCAATGGGCAGATGGCCGCCGACCCGGTAAAAGGTGCCCGTGGACAGGACCCGCAGCAGGCGGGTCTGCAGGTCGGCAGGCATATCGCCGATTTCATCAAGGAACAGGGTCCCGCCGCTGGCCTGCTCAAAACGGCCGAGGCGTTGCGATGTGGCCCCCGTGAACGCGCCTTTTTCGTGGCCGAATAATTCGGATTCCAGCAGATCCCGGGGAATGGCCGCCATGTTGAGGGCGATAAACCGCTGCTGTGAGCGGGGGCTGTGGCGATGCAGCGCCTGCGCCACCAGTTCCTTACCGGTGCCGGACTCGCCGGTAACCAGTACCGTGAGGTGAGAACCCGACAACCTGCCGATCGCGCGAAACACCTCCTGCATGGCCGCGGTAGAACCGATGATTTCAGTTTCCGTCATGTCCGTTGCCGGTGCAGCCGGCTGGCCCGCCGGGTGCCGCTGCATTGCGCGCTTCACCAGGCTGAGCAGTTCATCTATGTCAAACGGCTTGGGCAGGTACTCGTAAGCCCCGCCCTGGAATGATGAAACCACCCGGTCCAGGTCCGGGAAGGCGGTCATGATAATCACCGGTATATCGGGTGTTTTATGCTTTATCTCTTCCAGCAGAGCCAGTCCGTCCAGACCGGGCATACGGATGTCCGATATGATGACGTCCGGCCGGTCCGTGCCGAGCCGTTGCAGCAGGTCCTGTGCATTCTCGAAAGTGACCGGCACCAGTTGCTCCTTGATCAGGGCGCGTTCCAGCACCCACCTGATGGACTGGTCGTCATCCACGATCCAGACTTTGTTATTAGCCCGCATCGCTCCTCTTCACTCCACCGGCAACAGAACCCTGAAGCAGGTCCTGTCATCGATTCTTTCGTGCTGGATCATGCCGTTATGGGACTGGATCAATGACTGGGAGATGGACAACCCGAGGCCGGAACCGCCGGCCCGGCCCGTCACCATGGGATAAAAAATATGCTCTTCGATTTCAGCGGGAACGCCGGCGCCGTTATCAATGACATCAATCTGTATAGCCAGCTTGTAATGTCTCTGGCGAATCGTACAACGGCGTTTTATCCGGGTACGGATCAGCACGTCTCCGGTTTCATCGACGGCCTGTGCCGCGTTCCTGGCAATGTTCAGCAACGCCTGGATCAACTGCTCACGGTCGGCGCGCAGCGCCGGCAGGCTGGGGTCGTAGTCGCGCCGGATACTGCCATTGAATTCCGACTCCGCCTCTACGATACGGCAGGTATGTTCGAGCACGCTGTGAATGTTGACGCGGCTGATCCGGTTTCTTGTCGCCGGCGCCAGCATCCGGTCGACCAGGTTGCGTAACCGGTCCGCTTCGTTAATGATGATCTGGGTATACTCCACCAGGCTGGAACCATTCAGTTCCCGCTCCAGGAGTTGCGCCGAACCGCGTAGTCCTCCCAGGGGGTTCTTGATTTCGTGGGCTATGCCGCTTAACGATTTGCGCGCCGCATCGTGTACATAAGACAGGTTACTTTCGCGCAGCGCCCGCACGCGGGAGTCGGCATTGATCAGTTCCAGGACCACTTCCTTGCATGTCTCACCCTCGATCACCGGGGTCACGATGCAGTCCACACACATGGGCTTTGCATCGGGAAGGTCCAGATTTATGCCCCATTCCATACGGGATTGTCTTGTCGCCCGGGTACGTTCAAGATTTTCCAGCAGCTTTTGCGAGGCAAACAGGATTTCGTTGGCGGTATGGCCGTACATCTTGGTGCGGCTTATAAAAAACAACGTCTCCCCTGCGTTATTGATGTCGGTGAGCCGCAGTCGATCATCGAATACCAGCACGGCCGTGTAAAGGTTATCCAGCAGCCTGTACGTGCTCATGGTTTTGGCTATATGCGCAGTGGCCGCATCCTTGCCGTTAGCAGGCGATGTCCCGGCTAGGACCTCCGGAGAGGCCATAGCCGGAACGATTTACCAATCACAGACTGTAGTACATATCAAGTTCTACCGGGTGTGTGGTCATACGGAAACGAGTTACCTCATTCATCTTCAACTCTATGTATCCGTCGATCATGTCGTCCGAGAACACACCACCGGCAGTGAGGAAGTCCCGGTCCTGGTCCAGTGCCTCCAACGCCTGGTCCAGTGACGAACAAACGGTGGGTATCTCCGCTTCTTCCTCAATCGTCAGGTCATACAGGTCTTTTTCCAGGGGTTCACCCGGATCCAGCTTGTTCTGTATCCCGTCCAGACCCGCCATCATCATCGCCGCGAACATGAAGTACGGGTTGCCGCAGGAATCCGGGAACCTGATTTCAACGCGCCTGCCCTGCGGGTTGGCAATCCATGGGATGCGGCACGATGCAGAACGGTTGCGCGCGGAATAGGCGAGCAATACCGGGGCTTCAAATCCGGGCACCAGGCGCTTATAGCTGTTGGTGCCGGAATTGGTAAAGGCATTGAGCGCCCGGGCATGTTTGAAGATGCCTGCAATATAATGCAGGGCCGTGTCGGAAAGACCGCCGTACTTGTCCCCGGAGAACAGGTTCTGGCCGTCTTTACCCAGGGACTGGTGCACGTGCATGCCGTTGCCGTTGTCGCCAACCAGGGGTTTCGGCATGAAGGTCACCGTCTTGCCGTATCCCTGGGCAACGTTCATGGCGCAGTACTTCAGGGTAAGCAGTTCATCCGCCTTGGTCACCAGTGATTTGAATTTTGTGCCGATTTCCGCCTGGCCGGCCGTCGCGACTTCATGGTGATGCACCTCAACCGTCTGCCCCATATCCTGCAGCGCCATACAGATGGCAGTGCGCACGTTCTGCAGGGAATCAACCGGCGGCACCGGAAAATAGCCGCCCTTGATGCCGGGGCGGTGACCCTGGTTCGGGCCGTCCATCAGCTTGTCGCTGTTCCAGTGGCCTTCCTCGGAATCGATTTCGTAAAACGCGCTGTTCAGGCTGTCGCCCCAGCGGGCTTCATCGAAGATGAAAAACTCGGGTTCCGGGCCGAAATAGGCAACATCGGCGATACCGGTCGATTGCAGGTAGGCCTCGGCGCGTTTTGCCAGGGAACGCGGGCAGCGTTCGTAGCCTTGCATGGTGGTCGGTTCCAGGACGTCACAACGCAGGTCCAGGGTTGATTCATCATAAAATGGATCGATCACTGCCGTTTCCGTATCAGGCATCAACAACATGTCTGATTCGTCGATCCCCTTCCAGCCGGAAATGGACGAACCGTCAAACATCTTGCCGTTTTCGAAAAATTCGTCGTCGACGGCATTAACCGGCACAGTTACATGCTGTTCCTTGCCGCGCGTATCACAGAAACGCAGGTCAACAAAACGCACATCATGCTCTTCGATTAATCCATATACATTCTCTTTCGACATTGCTTATCTCCTCGCACAGTTTTACATTGGATTTAACTGCTCCCGGTTCCCCCGCGTAGCTCATGGCGACAACCGGTAACAAATGGAATTCTGTTGCACAATTTGTGCCACCCAGTGTACCCGGGAAAAAACTGCATCTTTCAACAGCTTACCGGCGCCCCCTCCGCATACCAAACGATATGATGCACCAAAACGAGTCATTGCACCAGGAATTATGCACCAATATTGATCATTTGTCAGTCAGACACCTGTCACAGCAATGGAAACCGGGCGGGTGCGGCTATCTGGGACAGATGCGGGACGCGCCGTTCAGGCAGGTAAAATTTTCTCTCCGGCCATCAGTTGCCCGACCGTTTCCCGTTCCCGGATGACATGGTCGCGCTCCCCGTCCACCAGCAATTCCACCGCCCTGGGCCTGGCGTTGTAATTTGAGCTCATGGAAAACCCGTAGGCCCCGGCGCACATGACGGCCAGCAGGTCGTCCGGACCAAGGGAAAGACTGCGCCCCAGCCCCAGGAAATCGCCGGTTTCGCATATCGGGCCGACCACGTCATATTCCGCTTCCGTCCCATCCCCGCGTTCGCTAACGGGGATAATGTCATGCCAGGCCTGGTACAGGGACGGCCGCAATAAATCGTTCATGGACGCGTCAACGACGGCAAAATATTTCTCCCTGTTTGCTTTGAGGTATTCGACCCTGGTAAGTAACACACCGGCGTTACCGACTATTGAACGGCCCGGTTCCAGGATGATCCCGTAACGCGCCGGGACAAGGTCCGAGATGACCCCGGCAAAGCCTGCTGCATCAGGCGCTGTCTCGTCGCGGTAGCTGATACCCAGGCCGCCACCGATATCGATGTGGCTGACGCTGATTCCGGTTTTTTCCAGGCGTCCCAACAGCACAAGCAGTTTTTTCACCGCGTCGACATAAGGCCCGGTTGAAGTAATTTGTGAGCCGATGTGGCAATCGATCCCGGTCGCCGCGATATGGTCCAGGCTGTCAGCCAGCCGGTATATTTCCAGGGCTTCCTCGTGGTCGACGCCGAACTTGTTTCCCCTCAGGCCGGTGGCGATATACGGGTGGGTGTCCGGATCGATATCCGGATTAACGCGGATCGATACGGGCGCGGTCACGGACATCTGTCCGGCTATTTCGTCAAGACGCAACAACTCCGCCTTCGACTCCACGTTAAAACAATGGATGCCGGCTTCCAGTGCGCGCGCCATTTCATCTGCGCGCTTCCCGGTACCGGAAAACACCACCTTGCCCGGTTCGCCCCCGGCGGCAATAACCCGTTCCAGTTCTCCCCCGGATACGATGTCAAAACCCGAGCCCAGCCTGGCCAGGAGATTCAGGATGGCAAGGTTGCCGTTTGCCTTGACGGAGTAGCAGACCAGGGCGTCCCTGCCGGCGAATGCATCCGCATAGGCGCGCCAGTTGGCTTCAATCGCCGCCCGCGAATACACGTAGGCGGGCGTGCCGTGGCGTTCGGCGAGCGCAGTCAAGTTGACTCCTTCGGCGTGCAGGGTGCCGTTTTTGTATGAAAAATGTCCCATTCACAATTCCTGGGCGGCCACCCCGGCAGAATCGTTATCAGGCAGGTAAAGCGCGCCCTTCTGGCCGCATCCGGACAGAATGAGCGCCAGTATGAGTATTGGTAACAAGCGATGTGAAACCATTATGGGTCTCCGGAAGTCTGGCGGCTGGAATAAGGTTTGCAATCTTC
Organism: Gammaproteobacteria bacterium; assembly: GCA_965207165.1. Taxonomy (GTDB): domain Bacteria; phylum Pseudomonadota; class Gammaproteobacteria; order Eutrophobiales; family Eutrophobiaceae; genus JAAXHV01. The sequence goes on from OZ242265.1 coordinate 2,283,050, forward strand.
CAGAACAATATATTAAATGTCAATCTGAAACCGTGTACGGCGCCGATACCGCGTTCCAGGGTCCGTTGGTAAATATTTTTAAACAAGAACTTGAAATCGGTCGATATTTCGGATGAAATGTGAATTCCCGTCACACTACAACTATAACCACAAACAACCATAGGTAACGCACGAGATGAATAACAGCATTGTCCACGTAACTGATTCCAGCTTTGAAGAAGATGTATTAAAATCGGAAGCGCCGGTAATGGTGGACTACTGGGCGGAGTGGTGCGGCCCCTGCAAGATGATCGCACCTATCCTCGATGAAATTGCCGACGAATATACCGGCAACCTGACGGTAGCCAAGATCAATATCGATGAAAATCCCCAGACCCCGCAGAAATACGCAGTACGCGGTATCCCCACATTGATGATTTTCAAGGATGGCGATGTCGTTGGCACCAAGGTAGGCGCCGTGTCGAAACTGCAGTTATCTGCCTTCATAGACAGCACAATTTAAGACACAGGTATAAAAAAAACTGGACGTTTCCGATTTGACGTGCTACCGTTTAGTGTAGTCTAACCTGTCGTATAGTCCCTCTAACTTAATTCGGGCCCCTAGCGCATTTCAACCATATGTGTGGCGAAAGCCATTCAGCCAGTTAATATCAGCTAATTTATTTCGGAGCAAATGAATCTCACAGAGTTAAAGCAACAACCCGCATCAGAACTTGTTCTCATCTCAGAATCCCTCGGCCTTGACGGCCTGGCCCGCTCGAGAAAACAGGACGTAATTTTTGAAATTCTAAAGGCCCATGCAAGAAAGGGCGAAGATATCTACGGTAGCGGCGTGCTGGAGATCCTCCAGGACGGTTTCGGATTTTTACGATCCGCCGACAGTTCCTACCTGGCCGGCCCCGATGACATCTACGTATCGCCCAGCCAGATAAGGCGTTTCAACCTTCGCACCGGTGACAATATCTCCGGCAAGATAAGGCCCCCCAAGGAAGGCGAGCGCTATTTCGCGCTGCTGAAGGTCAACGAGATAAATTTCGAGGTGCCTGAAAAGGCCAGACACAAGATCATCTTTGAAAACCTGACGCCGCTGTTTGCAGAGCAGCGTCTGAAGCTGGAGGTGGGTAACGGCAGTACCGAAGATCTGACCCCCAGGATCATCGACCTGGTAGCGCCTATCGGCAAAGGCCAGCGCGGCCTCATCGTATCGCCGCCAAAGGCCGGCAAAACGATGATCCTGCAATCCATTGCCCAGTCCATCAAACACAACCACCCGGAATGCCATTTAATCGTCCTGCTCATCGACGAACGGCCGGAGGAAGTGACAGAGATGGAACGCTCGGTCCGGGGCGAAGTGATCTCAAGCACGTTCGATGAACCTGCCACCCGCCACGTACAGGTGGCGGAAATGGTCATTGAGCGGGCAAAACGTCTGACGGAGCACAAGCGGGACGTGGTCGTTCTGCTGGATTCCATTACCCGCCTTGCCCGGGCCTACAACACCGTTGTGCCGGCATCCGGCAAGGTATTGACGGGTGGCGTCGATGCAAACGCATTGCAGCGGCCAAAACGCTTTTTCGGCGCCGCGCGCAACATCGAAGAAGGCGGCAGCCTGACTATCCTCGCCACGGCCCTGATCGACACCGGTTCGCGCATGGATGAAGTCATCTACGAAGAGTTCAAGGGCACCGGCAACATGGAACTGCACCTGGACCGCGAGATTTCGGAAAAACGCATCTATCCCGCCATCTACATCAACCGTTCCGGCACCCGCCGTGAAGAGTTGCTGACGGAAAAGGAGGAACTGCAGAAGATGTGGATATTAAGGAAGCTGCTGCACCCGATGGAATCGATCGGAGCCATGGAATTTCTCCTGGAACGGCTGAAAGCGACCAAGAACAACGCCCAGTTTTTCGACGCAATGAAGAAGAGGTCGAAATAACCGTCACTCCAGCGAGGACCGGTAACGTCCTTGCCAAAAAAAAACCCGCCGGATGGCGGGTTTTTTTATACCGCTGAACAGCAGTGGGTTACATCATGCCACCCATGCCGCCCATGCCGCCCATATCACCACCGCCCATGGGCATAGGCTCTTCCTTCTTCGGCAGTTCGGCCACCATGGCTTCCGTCGTCAACAACAGGCCGGCAACCGACGCCGCGTTCTGCAGCGCGTAACGGGCCACTTTGGTCGGATCCAGGATACCCATTTCTATCATATCGCCGAATTCCCCGGTGGCTGCGTTGTAACCGTAGTTGCCTTCTCCCTCGGCAACCTGGTTAAGCACCACCGATGCCTCGTCGCCCGAGTTCGTGACAATCTGACGCAGCGGTTCCTCCAGGGAACGCAACAGTATGGAGACACCGGTCTGCTGGTCGTCGTTCTTGCCTTTTACCTTGGCAGTGGCTGCCACTGCGCGTACCATCGCAACGCCGCCGCCGGGCACCACGCCCTCTTCGACCGCGGCACGGGTGGAATGCAGGGCATCCTCGACACGCGCCTTCTTCTCCTTCATTTCCACTTCGGTAGCGGCGCCGACCTTGATGACGGCTACACCGCCGGCCAGCTTGGCCACGCGTTCCTGCAGTTTCTCCCGGTCGTAGTCGGACGTCGACTCTTCAATCTGGGCGCGGATCTGGTTGACCCGGCCTTCGATACTCTCGGTCTGTCCGGCGCCGTCGATGATGGTCGCGTTTTCCTTGGTGATCTGCACGCGCTTGGCGCTGCCCAGGTCGTCCAGACCTGCCTTCTCCAGCGATAACCCGACTTCTTCGGAGATGACCGTACCGCCGGTCAGGATGGCGATATCCTCAAGCATGGCCTTGCGCCGGTCGCCAAAACCCGGCGCCTTGACGCCGGCAACCTTGACGGTGCCGCGCATGTTGTTGACCACCAGGGTAGCAAGGGCCTCACCCTCGATATCCTCGGCAATGATCAGCAGCGACTTGCCTGATTTGGCAACGCTTTCCAGCACCGGCAACATGTCTCTTACGTTGGAGACCTTCTTGTCGTGCAACAGGATAAAAGGACTCTCCAGGTCGACGCTCATGGTCTCCTGGTTGTTGATGAAGTAGGGAGACAGGTAACCGCGATCGAACTGCATACCTTCCACTACGTCCAGTTCATTGTCCAGGCCGGAACCCTCTTCGACGGTAATGACCCCTTCCTTGCCCACTTTCTCCATTGCATCGGCAATAATCTGGCCGATATCCTCGTCGGCATTGGCAGAGATAGTGCCTACCTGGGCGATGGCCTTGCTGTCGGCGCAGGGCTTGGAGAAGTTTTCAAGTTCTCTTACGGCCGTCAGCACCGCAGCGTCAATGCCGCGCTTGATATCCATGGGGTTGGTGCCGGCGGCAACCGCCTTCAGGCCCTCGCGCACAATCGCCTGCGCCAATACCGTCGCGGTAGTGGTGCCGTCACCGGCCACGTCGGACGTCTTGGAGGCGACTTCCTTGACCATCTGTGCACCCATGTTCTCGAACTTGTCCTCCAGTTCGATCTCCTTTGCCACGGAAACGCCGTCTTTGGTAACCGTCGGGGCGCCGAAACTCTTTTCTACGACGACGTTACGACCCTTGGGTCCCAACGTCTGCTTTACCGCGTTTGCCAGTGTATTGACACCCTTCGCCATGCGCGAACGAGCGTCATCACCGAATCTGACTTCTTTTGCACTCATTTTCTTGACCTCCTGACCTTATTCGATAACGCCCATGATGTCGTCTTCACGCATCACCAGCAGTTCTTCATTATCTATTTTCACTTCCGTACCTGAATATTTGCCAAACAGGATCCTGTCCCCTGCCTTGACATCCAGGCCGCGTACCTCTCCGTTATCCAGGATCTTGCCGTTACCGGTGGCGACGACCTCTCCCTGGATTGGCTTTTCGGTGGCGCTGTCAGGAATGACAATCCCGCCCGGGGACATCTTTTCCTCTTCCAGCCGCCGCACGACTACCCGGTCGTGTAATGGTCTGATATTCATATTCTGATTACCTCCTATGAGCTAAGCTGTTTGTTGTTTTATGAATATGATGGAATTGTTAGCACTCTACTAAAGTGAGTGCTAACAATATAGCGGCAAAATTTCAGATGTCAACAAAAATTTGCTTATCAAAGGGAGATTTGGGGTCAGAGTAAAAATACTGTCAGCCTGACAACTCGTACCAGTCCATTGCCAAGTATTTCACGAAAATTATACGTTGTGCCGGTAATACTCCATGAGTATCCGGGCGACCTCGGGCCGGGCAAACTCTTCCGGCAAGGCTTGTCCGCTGGCCAGCATCTCCCGTACTTTTGTCCCCGACAGCAGGACGAAATCCTCCATCCCGTGATCCGGTACATCGCGCATCATCACTACCCGGTCCAGTTTTTTTGAATAAGCAGTGTGGTCCGCCTCGAATATTTCAATCTCCAGCGCGCCTTCAGGCACCTGTTCGCGGAAAATGGCCTGCGCGTCGAAGGGGCCGTAATAACTGCCGACACCGGCATGGTCCCGGCCGACGATCAAATGGCTGCAACCGGCATTCTGCCGGAACACGGCATGCAGCACCGCTTCCCGCGGGCCGGCGTAGAGCATATCGAACCCGTAGCCGGTCACCATCACGGTATTCTCGGGGAAATACAGTTGCACCATCTTGCGTATCGCCGCATCACGCACATCGGCAGGGATGTCCCCCGGCTTCAGCTTGCCCAGCAGCATGTGTATCAATATACCGTCGGCATTAACCGTTTCTGCAGCCATCTTGCACAATTCCTCATGGGCGCGGTGCATGGGGTTGCGCGTCTGGAACGCGACGACTTTTTCCCAGCCGTTGGCGGCGATCCCGGCGCGTATCTGCATGGCAGTCCTGAACGTCTCCGGGAAGTCCTGTTCGAAGTAACTGTAATTCAATACCTGTACCGGGCCCGCCACCAGACGGTTGCCGGACGCGGTCAGCGTCGCCACACCGGGGTGGTCCCGGTCCAGGGTGCCGAACACTTTTTCGGTGATCAGCCTGATTTGATCATCCGACAGGATCTCCACCGAGGCCACCTCCTGAATGGCGAGGACAGGCGAGCCTTCCACGTTGGGGTCGCGCAGCGCTATTCGTTCTGCTCCGTTGATTGCGGAAGTGTCGGTACTCAGGTTCAGGCAGGGTACGGGCCAGAACAGGCCTGCAGCGGTGTGCATATCCCGGGCAACACCGGTTGCGTCAGCGGCATTCATATACCCGGGCAAGGGTGAAAAATAGCCGGCGCCCAGCATCACCGCATTGGCCGCGGCCGCCGAGTTAAGCAGCAACTGCGGCAGGGTTTCGGCTTCTTCCAGCAATGCCCGGCGCCGGTCTTCATCTTCGACGAACAGCGGGCGCAGTTCACCGGATCCGTGTGGTCGTATCATGGGTTACCTCTCGATTTTCAGGTTGGTGTACGTATCCAGGCGTATATCGATATCATCAGCAAGTCCCGGTAGTGCCAGGTCGCCTGCCGCACAGCCCGGGGATCACCCGGTGGAACTGTTACATCCATCACTGCGGCTGGTTATAACTCTTGATACCGGGTTTTCGGGCCGGTCAGGAATTCGTGGCCCGAGTTGCCGCGAATGATATCACCCGTATGCAACTGGTAGTGGTTGTTCTTCCGGTCCTCAAAGAAGAACTCGAGTGAGTAACGGATCGTAGGGAACGACAGTTGCTCCCAGGGTATTTCGTCCTGGGTAAACAGCGCCACTTCCTGGCTTTCCGCACCGGCGGAGAAATTCAGATCCATGAGTGTGGAGTTGAACATCAGGTAAACCTGGTTGACGTGGGGCAGGTTGAACACGGCGAACAGGTTGATTATCTCGACACGGGCATTGGCCTCCTCCATGGTCTCCCGCAACGCCGCCTCGTGAGAGCTTTCACCCAGTTCCATGAAACCCGCGGGCAGTGTCCAGTAGCCGTACCGGGGGTCAATCGCGCGTTTGCACAGAAGCACCTTGTCTTCCCAAACCGGTATGCACCCCGCAACTATTTTCGGGTTCTGATAGTGGATCGCATCGCAGGACTCGCATACGTAACGCAGGCGGTCGTCGTCAGGCGGAACTTTCTGCACTACCTGTGCGCCGCAAAGACTGCAGTAATTCATTGATCAACGTCCTTTTCCAATAACGGACGGAGATCGGGCCATAGGTTGTCCAGCATCATTTCCTGTGCTTCTGCTTTCGGATGAATACCGTCACTTTGCATCAAATCCGGATTATCGGCAATATCATCCATTATAAATTTCGCCAGGATCACGTTATCCCGTGAGCCCAGTTGTTTATACACGGCGACAAATTTTTCTATGTAGGCAGCGCCGTAATTTGGCGGCAGGAGCATCTCAACCAGGAGTACGCTGCTGCCCGAGGCAGAAATTTTTTCGACGATCCCGTGCAGGTTATCCCTGATTTCCGCCAGGGGGATCCCCCTCAGGCCGTCATTGCCGCCCAGTTCGACGATGGTGATATCAGGTTTTATCTCTTTTAAAATACCATGAAGACGACTGTTTGCGCCGTGCGTGGTTTCGCCGCTGATACTGGCATTTATGACTTTATAGCTGTAGCCTTCCATGCTCAGACGGCTGCGTAATTGAAAAACCCAACCCGCCTCAGGGGCAATACCGTGGCCGGCGCTCAGGCTGTCTCCCAGTACCAGGATGATTTTATCCGACCCGGGGGCAGATAATGATACAAATAAAAATACAATAAACGTAACCGGTCTCGACATGGAGCAAACCTCGAAATACATTATCCGGGCGGAAAACCTGGTTAAACGGGTCAACGGTCCCGCCGGCAGCCTGACTATCCTGGATAATATCAGCCTGGAGATCAAATATGGAGAGAGTCTGGCTATAACAGGCGTATCCGGTTCCGGAAAGTCCACACTCATCGGCATACTGGCAGGGCTGGACCTGCCGACAAGCGGCAAAGTCATCCTGGATAACATGGACCTGACCGGGCTGGATGAAGCAGGCAGGGCAAAGTTGCGTAACCGGCGGGTCGGTTTCGTATTCCAGTCATTCCAGTTACTGCAGGGTCTGACCGCCCTGGAAAACGTCATGCTGCCGCTGGAACTGGCAGGGAACGGCGCGGCCAGGGATATGGCGCTGGCGCACCTGGCCGAGGTCGGCTTGTCCGACCGTACCGCCCACTACCCGAACCAGTTATCCGGCGGCGAACAGCAGCGGGTGGCCATTGCCCGCGCGTTTGCCGGTACGCCGCTGGTGCTGTTTGCCGATGAACTCACCGGCAGCCTTGACCAGGAAACCGCGGCGCAGATCGTGGAACTGCTGTTCCGCCTGAATTCGGAGCGCGGCACGACCCTGGTACTGGTCACCCATGATGATGCCGTCGCCACCCACTGTTCCCGCAAACTGACCCTGGACGGCGGGCGCATCCGGCAACCTCATGTTCCTGCTTAGGCTGTCATTTACCCAGTTGCTGCGGGATTGGCGCGCGGGAGAGCTGCGCCTGATCGGACTGGCGCTGATCATAGCGGTGGCAAGCCTGACGACTGTCGACTTTTTCACCGACCGGGTCAACCAGGTTACGGAAATCCAGGCCACCGAGTTGCTTGCCGCGGATCTTGTTGTCAGTTCGGCTGAACCTTTCGGCCGGGAGTTCATCGAACAGGCCCGGGGGCTGGGATTGAAAACGGCGCTGACCGTCAGTTTCCGAAGTGTCGTCGTCTTCGCTGACAGACTTGAGCTGGCAGAGGTCAAGGCGGTGCAATCCGGCTACCCGCTGCGGGGCAGACTGCTGGTTTCAGAGCAGTTGTTCTCCGAAGAGATCGTCAGCCGGACCATACCGGAGCCGGGTTCGGTGTGGCCTGATCCGCGACTGTTCCAGTTACTGGATTTCAGCGTCGGCGATAACGTCAACCTGGGGGCATCGTCGCTGCACGCGGCAAAAGTATTGACTTACGAACCCGATCGCGGGGGCGACATGTTCAATATCGCCCCGAGATTGCTGATGAACCTTGCAGACCTGGAAGCCACCGGCCTCATCAAGCCCGGGAGCCGGGCTATATACCGGCTGCTGGTCTCCGGCCCGGGTGAAGCTGTGACCGGGTTCCGCGCTTTGATCGACAACTACGAAGAATACGATATCCGCGGCATACGCGACGCCCGGCCTGAATTGCGCACCGCCCTGGACCGGGCGGAACAGTTCCTGGGCCTCGCCGTACTGGTGAGTATCGCACTGGCCGGTCTCGCCATCGCCTTGTCGGCGCAACGCTACGTTGTCAGGCATTTTGACAACTGCGCCATCATGCGCTGCTTCGGAGCAGACCAGGGTATGATCATTAAAATCTATTTCATCCAGTTGTCGGTCCTTGCCTTGATCTGCAGCTCCATCGGCTGCGCCTTCGGCTACCTGGGGCAATCCGGCCTGACGGCGTTGATGCAGGGACTGGTGACGAGACCCGTACCGGAGCCTGGCCTGACCCCGGTCCTGGTCGGTATGGCGGCCGGCGTGGTAACGGTCCTGGGCTTTGCCATGCCGCAGATCCTGCGGCTGAAGAACGTAACACCGCTGCGGGTGCTCAGGCGGGACCTGGTTCCCCAGCCCTTGAGCAACCTGGGCATTTATGCAGCAGCGATCGGCTGCCTGTTGCTGCTGGCGCCGTGGAAATCGGGCAGCGTGGACTTGATCCTGTACGGTTTCGCCGGGCTGGCGATAACCGCTGTAGCGTCGTACCTGGCCACGCGCCTGGCAATCCGCTGGTTGAACACGCTGCGGTCGGGTGTCGGCGTTGCCGCCCGCTTCGGTCTGGCCAACATCGTGCGCCGGGCCGGGCTGAGCATGGCACAGATCCTGGCCATCAGCATCGGTGTGATGGTGCTTACCCTGCTGGTGCTGATCCGGACCGATCTGCTGGCAAACTGGAACAACCGGTTACCTCCCGATACCCCCAACTATTTCCTCATCAATATCCAGCCCGGCGAGGTGGACGCGGTCAGGAAGTTTATCGATGATCGGACCGGCGTTGCTGCGCCGGCTTTTCCGATGATCCGCGCCCGCCTGATGACCATTAACGAGCGGACGGTTAATCCGGACGACTATACGGAAGAGCGGGCCAAACGTTTCGCCAGGCGCACCTTCAACCTGTCCATAGCGGGTTCCCTGCAGGATGACAATCGGCTGACAGCCGGGGAATGGTGGGGCGAAACCGGCGAAAACCTGTTTTCCTTCGAGGAGGAGTTCGCAGCCACCCTGGGGATTTCACTGGGTGACCGGCTGGAGTTCAAGATCGCAGACAAACAGGTAACCGGGACGGTCAGCAATACCAGGTGGGTCGATTGGGATACGTTCAACGTGAACTTCTTTGTCGTCGCCAACCCGGGCACACTGGACGGCCACCCGGCGTCTTACATAACCAGTTTCCACCTGGCTCCGGAAGACAGGCCGCTGCTTATCGACCTGATCAGGACCTGGCCGAGTATCACCGTCTTTGACGTGGATTCCATCCTCAGGCAGGTGCGCGGGATCATGCAACAAGTGGTGAAGGCGGTGGAATTTGTTTCGGGTTTTACCTTGCTGGCCGGGATTATAGTCCTGCTTGCCGCGCTGCAGACCACCCACGATGAACGCAGGTACGAAACCGCCCTGCTGAGTACCCTGGGAGCAGGACGCGGCCATGTTCTCACCGGCCTGCTGGCAGAGTTCGCCCTGCTCGGCCTGATTGCCGGCATTGTCGCCGCCCTGACGGCCACCGTGGCAGAAATGTTACTTGCCGAATTCGTCTTCCACATGGACATCATGATTAATCCATGGGTGTGGCTCATCACACCGCTGCTATGTACGCTGGTCGTTGTCATCGGCGGTTTGGCCGGCACCCGCAAGGTCCTGTCCACGCCACCCGTGCTGGCGCTCAGACAATACTGAGCATGAAAATTTGGGGTCAGAGTAAGGGGTCAGAGTAAGGGGTCAGAGCAAAAATACTTCCACCCCGGTTAGCGTCACAGCTTCGTTGTTGTGTATTTTTGCTCTGACCCCTTACTCTGACCCCAAATTTTCAGTATCCGGGGCTGTCTCAGTGATCAGCATGTCGATCACGGCATGCAGTGCTTTCTGCTTGTCCATACCCAAGCGGAGGGCCCGCTCGTAAGCCACAAGCTGCCGGTGTGCGCTGGTGCCGCGTGTGAGGATGGTGCGCGCATGCACCAGTTCAGCGGCGCAGTCCAGGGCATCGGCGTCTTCTTCAACAAGCTCGATCAATTCTTCCAGTAACACATCGAACGGGATAATCTCGCTTTTGCCGAAGTCGATCAACCCCTCGTCAGGACCGTAGCGCATGGCGCGCCAGCGGTTTTCCGTCACCAGCATCCGGGCATAAGCCCGCCAGCGCTGGTTGTTCTTGCGCAGGCGGTAGAGCATACGCATGATACAAACCGTCAATGCAGCAATACAGGCCGCGTCATCCAGGGATGTGCATACGTCCATGATACGCGCCTCCAGGGTCGGATAGCGCGCACTGGGCCGCAGGTCCCACCAGACTTTGCTTGCATCATCAATTACCCCGGCGGATTTCAGAATATTGATATGGCGTTCATACTCCGCGTAACTCGAAAACTGCTCGGGGATACCGGTACGCTGCAGGGCGTCAAATACCGTCAACCGGTATGACATCAGGCCCGTGTTTTCCCCTTCCCAGAAGGGAGACGAGCAACTCAGCGCCAGCAGGTGGGGCAGGAAGTAGTTGAATTGATTCAACAGGTCGATGCGCAATTCGTTGTCCCCAATACCGACGTGGACATGCATGCCGCAGATCAGCATGCGTCTTGCGGCAGCCTGCATGTCGTGTTCGAGGATAGCGTAGCGTTCCTTCTCCGTGTGCTGCTGGTCACGCCAGCTGGCGAACGGGTGGGTGGACGCGGCGATGGGCGCCAGTCCGTAGCGGCCTGCAACCTCGATGACCGCACTCCTTAAGGAAGCGAGGTCCTCACGGGCCTCGGGAATGGTATTGCAGGGCCTGGTACCCACCTCGATCTGGGAGCGGAGAAATTCGGGAGTGACCTGCCCCCCACACAGCGCCGCGCACTCCTGGACCATGGTTGCGGGTGTGTCGTTGCACAGGTCGCGCGTTTCCCTGTTCACCAGCAGGTATTCCTCTTCGATGCCGACAGTGAACGCAGGTTCAGGGATTGCCATTCAGATTACCTCCCCGGAAATCAATGGGGCAGAGTCGATTGGTTTATATAAGGTCTCATCGGCCAGTATTTCCGTCAAGGCATTGACCAGGAGCGCGGTCCAGCGCTCGACACCGGCCCTATCGTGCAGGAGATCCTGCCGTATTTCAATGGATACGTTGGCAAGTCCCCTGCCCTCTGCGTGGTTATCAACCGTATAGTCGGCATGGTGATGGCCGGAATAAGGCTCGTTGTCGCCGACAACCAGTTCCCGGTCCTGCCTGAGCTTCTCCAGCAGGGGCAGTGCGATACGCGGGTCCTTATCCCACAACACGCCGATATGCCAGGGACGGCGCCGGTTTCCCAGCACCGGGGTAAAACTGTGGACGCTGAGCATCACGGGTACGGTTCCCTTTACCAGGAAGTCGTCGATAAGGTTGTCGATGGCATCGTGATAAGGCTGGAATATCGCAGCGCTCCGCTGCCGCTTGTCATCAACGCCGAGATCTTGGTTTCCAGGTATGGCCACGCCGTCGCTTTCCGGGATGAATGCAGTTGGATCGTCCAGGTCGCGGTTCAGGTCCACAACCAGACGGGAGTAGTTTCCCATGACCAGCGATGCGCCCAGTCTTTGCGCAAACAACATGGCCGTTGCCCGGCTGCCGATGTCAACGGCAATATGCTCGTTGAACACGCCCTGCGCCAGGCCCAGGCCCTGCAGCGATGCGGGTACGGCGTTGCCGGCATGATCGGCAACAACGATACACCTTGCCGTGTCGCGCCGGTCGACGAACTCGAACGCCGACGGGTCCGGCGGGCCAAGCAGAGGTTCGGGGTTTTGTCTTTTCCAGGGTGGCATAACGTCCTTGTTCATAGTCCCTTATTACGCCGCGGCGATCAAGTCATGGATAAAACAAGCATTTACATCCCGTATATCCTGTCCATCCATGTTAATCCGCATGTCAGTGTGACGGGGGCGGTCCCGTTTCCGCCCCCCTGCCCTGCCGGTTTCAGGATGCCTCGGCCAGTTGGTTTAATGCGCCGGCCGCTTTCCTGACCATGGCGCCGTATCGGCGGTCGCATTTGTCGAAGTGTACGAACATGCGTTCCTGCACTTCCTGTGGGGCCTGGCCCAGGCTGCCGGCAATATTATTCACCAGTTGCTGCTGCTGAGAAACCGTCATAAGCCGGAACAGTGCGCCCGCCTGGGAATAATCATCCGCCCCGGGACGATGGTCGTGACGGTCCACCATCGTGGCATCGACTTCCAGCGGCGGCTCCATGTACCTGGATTTCTCCTCCGGACCACCCCTGGTGTTGGGTCCATAGTTGACATCCGGGAGACCGCTGCCGACCTGTCCCTGCGCAAACGGGCATTTTGTTCCTGCCATGGCGCCGCCGCGCTGGTAGTTTTCGACGTTGGCAGCACGCGGGAAATTCACCGGCAGGTCGTTGTAATTGGCGCCGATTCGATACCTGTGCGCGTCCTGGTAGGCAAACAGCCGGGCCTGCAGCATCTTGTCCGGTGACGCACCGATACCCGGCACCAGGTTACTGGGCGCGAACGCGGACTGTTCGGTTTCCGCAAAGTAATTGTCCACGTTGCGGTTCAACACGAGTTCACCGATTTCAATCAACGGATAATCCTCGTGCGGCCATACCTTGGTCAAATCGAACGGGTTGATTGCATAGGTCTCAGCATCTCTTTCCGGCATGATCTGCAGGTTCACCGTCCACCTGGGATAATCCTTCCTCTTTATCGCCTCTACCAGGTCACGTTGCGCGTGGTCCGGATCCGAACCGCACAGTTGCCTGGATTCCGCTTCGGTCAGGCACTTTATTCCCTGTTGCGTCTTGAAATGCCATTTCACCCAGAACCGCTCACCTCTACCGTTCCACATGGAATAGGTGTGGGAACTGTAGCCGTTCATATGCCGGTAATCGGCGGGCACGCCCCGGTCCGAGAACAGGATGGTGACCTGGTGCATGGCCTGGGGATTCAACGCCCAGAAATCCCATACCGCTTCCGGATCCTTGCAGTTGGTCTCCGGGTTGCGTTTCTGTGTATGGATAAAATCGGGAAATTTGCTTGGGTCACGCAGGAAAAAGACCGGGGTGTTATTTCCGACCACGTCGTGATTCCCTTCCTTGGTGTAAAACTTCACGGCAAATCCGCGCGGGTCGCGCTCCGCATCGGCCGATCCGCTTTCCCCGCCAACGGTCGAGAAACGGACAAACACGTCCGTCTGCTTGTAGGCGCCGTTCAGGTAATCGGCAACCGTGTAATCCGATAAATCCCTGTTCAGGGAAAAGGTGCCGTAGGCGCCGCTGCCCTTGGCGTGGACGACACGCTCAGGGATGCGTTCACGGTTGAAATGGGCCAGTTTTTCGATCAACTGCCAGTCCTGCATCAGCACCGGCCCCCGGGGGCCGGCAGTCAGCGAATTCTGATCATCGGCTACGGGCGCGCCGGATGAAGTCGTCAGGGTCTTGTGATTCATATGTAATCTCCGGTCATGATGGGTTATTGCTTTAGACAAGAGTATAGGCACGCCAGTTTAATAAATATATTGAATTATATTTATCACTGTAATAGATATTTATTATTAAGAAGAGGCGCGCGCCTGCTGTCAAAAGACCTGCAACATAATGAGTTATACTGGCGGCCGGAAATTACGGGAATACACAGACTATGACAGGCGTACTCCTCACCAATCTCGGGACACCGGACGCACCAACGCCGTCTGCGCTGAGAAAATACCTGGCGCAGTTTTTATCAGACCCGCGGGTCATAGAAACGCCCAGGTGGATCTGGTGGTTCATCCTGCACGGCGTCATCCTGAGAGTGCGCCCGCGGCGTTCGGCAAAGGCCTACCGCGCGGTATGGACCGAAGCCGGCTCGCCCCTGCTGGCCATATCGGAAAAACAATGCGGGGCAATTCGCTCTGAACTGGACAAGGATGCCGGCTCGTCAGTGCGCGTGGAACTGGGCATGCGCTACGGCAACCCGTCCATCCGCTCCGCCCTGGAGAAATTGCAAGGCTGCAATGTAAGGAAACTGGTTATCCTGCCCCTGTACCCGCAATATTCGGCTGCGACGACGGCATCGACCTTCGATGCCGTTGCCGGCGTCCTGAAAACCTGGCGCCATATCCCCCAGGTAAGGATGATCACGAGTTATCACGATAACCCCGGCTACATCGATGCGCTGGCGGAAAGCGTCCGCAGCCATTGGGCGCAGTCCGGCAAGCCGGACAAGCTGCTGTTTTCATTTCACGGCCTGCCCAGGAGCTATGTGCTTGCAGGAGACCCTTATGCCGACGAATGCCGGGCGACCGCCCGGCTGGTCGCCCGGCAACTGGATTTGGACGAAGAGCTCTGGGATATCTCCTTCCAGTCCCGTTTCGGTCCCCGCGCATGGCTGCAGCCCTATACGGACAAGCTGTTGCAGGAATGGGGCGGGAACGGCATCGGCCATGTGCATGTCATCTGCCCCGGATTTGCCGCGGACTGCCTGGAAACGCTGGAAGAGATCAAGATCCAGAACAGGGATTTTTTCCTGGGCGCGGGGGGTAAAACATTCAGTTACATCCCTGCCCTGAACGACCGTCCCCGGCATATAACAGCACTGTGCGACATCATCCGGGCGCACATATGATATTTGGGGTCAGAGTAAGGGGTCAGAGCAAGGGGTCAGAGTAAAAATACTTCCACCCCGGTTAGCGTCACAGCTTCGTTGTTGTGTATTTTTACTCTGACCCCTTGCTCTGACCCCAAATTTCCCAGTAACGATTGCCTGCATAATCAGATTATCCCGTCCTTGTTCAACCGTTCCAGGTCAGAGTCGCTGTAGCCGAGCAACTCCCGGTAGATTTCCCCGTTATGCTCTCCGAGGGCCGGACCGGTCCACTTGACGCTGCCCGGCGTGGCCGACAACCTGGGGAAGACGTTCTGCATTTTCAGGTTCTCGTATTTCGGGTGTTCCACCTCAACGATGCTCTCCCTGGCGATAAAATGCTCGTCCTTGAGCATGTCCGGCGCCCGGTAAATCCGCCCCGCCGGTACGGCATGCTGTTCCAGGAGCGCCAGCAGGTCATCGGCCGTGAAGCCTTTTGACCAGGCGGAAATCATATCGTCCAGTAACGCCTGGTTCTCTCCCCGGGCAACGTGGGTGCTGAACCTTTCATCCTTTGCCAGTTCCGGCTGCTGCATGGCTTCACACAGCCGCGCGAAAACAGTGTCCTGGTTGGCCCCCATGATGATCATGTCGTCATCCGAGGTCGGATAGACGTTGGAAGGGGCAATCTTGGCCAGGATCGAACCGGTGCGCTCCCTGATCGTCCCGAGCTGGTCGTATTCCGGAACCGTGGATTCCATCACCCCCAGCACCGCTTCATAAATGGCCGAATCAACGACCTGGCCCTGCCCGGTCCGTTGCCGGGACTGTAACGCCGACAGGGCGCCGATGGCAGCGAACATGGCTGCGAGGGTATCGCCTATACTGATGCCCACCCGGCTCGGTGGCGTAGCGGGATCGCCAACGATGTAACGCAAGCCACCCATGGCTTCGCCGATGCCCCCGTAACCCGCGCGCGAGGAGTAAGGACCAGATTGGCCGTAGCCGGATACCCGCACCATGATAATACCCTGGTTGAGCCTGACCAGGTCGGCATACCCCAGTCCCCATTTCTCCATTGTGCCCGGCCTGAAGTTCTCCAGTACGATGTCCGCTTTCTCCACCAGTTCACCGAGCATGGCCTTGCCCTGCTCCGACCTGACGTCCAGGGTGATGCATTTCTTGTTGCGTGCGATAACAGGCCACCACACGGGTTCGCCTTTCCCCCAATCGCGCATCGGGTCGCCGCGACCGGGCAACTCTATCTTGATCACCTCGGCGCCCATGTCTGCAAGCACCTGGCCGCAGAACGGGCCGGCAATAAGCTGGCCGAGTTCGAGTACGCGCACGCCTTCCAGTGCGCCTGAATTACCGTTATCAGGCAATTGCTTCTCCCCCCCTTCGGACGGCACGAACCATGGTTCCAACCTCTCTGTGAAATAAAGGGGAGCTATTATACCCGTAATTATCCGGGTGGAAACCGGCTGAACCGCACAGGCTTTACTCTTCCTCTACCAGCCTGTCCAGTATCAAACCGTAAAATGACGTATCGCCCCTGAATGACCAGCCAAGGTGTTCGCCGCAGTTGCGGCACAGGGCCAGTTTCCAGCGATGGCCGGGAAACCAGGTATGGTCGCCAGTCGCATCACCCGTGGTCGTACACCCCGGCGCAGCCGAATAACAGCCAAACTCGAAGGTAAACCCGCCGGGGTTGGTCCGGCAATGGACAAACCGGCCCAGCGGTGCTGTCTGCTTGCTGTTATCCGTAACCGGGTCCTGGCAAAAGCGGCAGAGGATCCTCTTCTCTTTTTCCGCGACGGCATCTCCCCCAGGCTTGTGTCCGGGTTTAATCTCATCCGACGCGGTCGCGTCAAAAAAATACCAGGGAAGGGTCAGTTCCATCCTGGTTTTCTCCCGCGTTCAAAAAAAGTACCTGAAATGTACGGAATGTTTGAGATCGTATTCACAAAATTTCACACTTGTGCGCTACAAGGGCTGTATTCGTCAAGTATAGTAGCAGGAATGTCATTACCGGATACATACAACCATGGAGATTGACCACGGACAACCGGCATGAGCATCAGTAAAATCGGCATTCTCGGCGGCACCGGTTTTGTCGGCCGCTCGCTCGTGCGCCGGTTAGGTGACGCCGGATATACATTGAAGGTGCTGACGCGCAGGCGCTCGCCAAATCAGCGCGCACTCAGCCTGTTGCCCAACCTGGAACTGGTGGAGACCGATGTCCACGACCCGCGGCAATTGTCGGCACAACTTTCCGGCTGTGACGCTGTAATCAATCTCGTCGGGATCCTGAATGAACGGGGAACAAGCGGGGCCGGGTTTTACCATGCCCACGCCGAGTTGTCTGACAAGGTCATACGCGCCTGCCGGGAAAACCGGATCGAACGCCTGTTGCATATGAGCGCAATCAACGCCGACGCAACGGGGGGTACCAGCCATTACCTGCGCAGCAAGGGCGAAGCGGAAGACAGGGTACATGCCGCCGAAGAGCTTAACGTCACCAGTTATCGCCCGTCCGTGATATTCGGACAGGACGACAGCTTCTTCAACCGCTTTGCCGGTTTGATCAGGATGATGCCCGGAGTATTCCCGCTGGCCTGCGCACAGGCGCGCTTCGCGCCGGTGTTCGTGGAAGACGTCGCCAGGACAATGGCCGATACCCTGCCCGGTGCGGCTCATTTCGGTAAACGTTACGACCTGTGCGGTCCGCGCAGCTATACGCTGAGGGAACTGGTCGAGTTTACCGCCAGGTGTACCGCACGGAACAGATTGGTCATCCCGCTACCCGATTTTGCCGCCAGGATGCAAGGCCTGGCCTTCGACCTGACCGGTTTCGTGTTCCCGGCCCTGGGAATCGAACAACCATTCTCGACGGACAACTACCGGTCAATGCAGGTCGATGCCGTTTGTCCCTGCAACGACCTTGAAACGCTGGGTATCGAGCCTGCGACGGTTGAGAGTATCGTGCCGGCATACCTGTCAGACAAGTGAAGACGCAATATTTCGGGTCAGAGTAAAAATACAGTCAGACAGGTTATGATGTTCTTATTATGAGTATTTTAGTCTGACCCCAAATATCATGAACGATACAGCCCAGCGCCCGGTCAGCAGGTACATCAGACTGCTGTTCAAGATCAAGGCCCATGAAATCAGGTCTGCGCTCACCTCGTTTGTCTTCATGTTCACCCTGATGGCGGCCTATTACACGCTCAGGCCCGTGCGCGACGCCATGGCGAGTGACTGGTCCGACGCCGAGTTGAGCTGGCTGTGGACAATGACCTTTGCCGTCAGCCTGGTTGCCGTCTCCGTGTACGGCAGCGCCATATCCAGAATAAAGTTCAGGCGCCTTGTCCCGGGTGTATACGCTTTCTTTTGCCTGTCCTTCCTGGCGTTCTACCTGGGGACACAGACGCTGGACAATCCGGTTTACATAGACAAGACATTCTACGTCTGGCTCAGCGTCTTCAGCCTGTTCCACGTCTCCGTGTTCTGGAGTTTCATGGCCGAGACATTTTCCAAGGATCAAGGCAAAAGGCTGTTCGGTTTTATCGCCTCGGGCGCCAGCATAGGCGCGGTTGCCGGACCCATCATCCCGGTTTTTTTCTCCGCGACCCTGGGCGTTTACAACCTGATGCTGCTCGCTTCCCTGTTGCTGCTGCTGACTATTCCCTTGATCGTCTACCTGGAGAAACTGAAGCAGGAAGAACTGGATCGCGCGGCGCCGGTCCTGTCATCCCGGGACACCATAGGAGGCAATCCCCTCAGCGGTTTCTCCGACTTTTTCAGCAACCGCTACCTGCTGGGGATCGGCCTGTTTATCCTGTTATACACGGTCATGAGCACGTTCGTTTATTTCGAACTGAAGAACATGCTGGCCGAATTCGATCGCGCCACCCGTTCACAGTACTGGGGCATCATGGACCTGATCGTGAACTCCCTGGCCATTGTGACGGCCATGTTCGCCACCAACCGCCTGGCCATGCGTTTCGGCCTGAGCGTCACTTTGTCGATAGTACCCGTTATCATCATCGCCGGCTGGCTGGTAGTTGCAGTCGCGCCGCTGCTGCTGGTGCTGGTGGGTCTGCAAATCGTGCGCCGGGCCGGCAATTACGCCATCACCCGGCCGGGCCGGGAAATGCTGTTTACCCTGGTGAGCCGGGAAACCCGCTTCAAGACAAAGCCGGTCATAGACATCGTGGTCTACCGGGGTGGCGACATGCTGAGCGGCTGGGTGTATACCGGCCTGGCCCAGGGATTCGGCCTGGGACTGGCAGGTATCGGCCTGATTGGCGCCGGTATTGCGTTCCTGTGGGCAATCATGGCAGTATTCATAGGAAGAAGCTATGATCACGATCGTCTGCACAGCAGTGCCCGGAAGCCTGATTAACAGCTATGAAACAGCTCACACTATCACGACGCAACTTTATCAAGCATGCCTGTGCAGTACCCGTCGCTGCCGGCGTTCTGCCCGGAGCCCTGTCCGCCATGACCGGTAACGTGATCAAACGCACCATCCCGTCGAGCGGCGAGGAAATTTCCATCCTGGGAATGGGCACCTACAGTACCTTTTCCCATGCCACGCCCATGGAACAACTCGGTGAGGTGATGCAGGCGTTCTTTGACCACGGTGGCCAGATGATCGATTCTTCGCCCATGTACGGACCCGCGGAAGGCATCGTGGGCGAACTGCTCAAGACTACGGAAAACACCTCGGCGCTGTTTGCAGCCACTAAAGTCTGGATCGACGGACGGGAGGACGGGGTCCGCCAGATGAACGAATCCAAGCGGCTGATGGGGGTCGAGACGATGGATCTCATGCAGATCCACAACCTGCGTGACTGGAAGGTCCATCTCAGGACCCTGAAGGAATGGAAGGAACAGGGACGCATCCGTTACCTGGGCATCACCACCTCGCACGGCAGGTTTCATGGGGAACTGGAGTCCATCATGAAAACGGAGCCGCTGGATTTTGTCCAGCTGACTTACAGCGCTGCCAACAGGGTAACTGATGCGCGCCTGCTGCCGCTGGCACAGGACATGGGTATCGCCACGATCATCAACCGCCCCTATCAAGGGGGAAGCCTGTTCGGAAAAGTGAAGGGGAAACCCCTGCCGGACTGGGCCGGGGAGATCGACTGCACAAGCTGGGGCCAGTTTTTCCTGAAATTCATAGCCGGCCATCCGGCTGTGACCTGTATCATACCGGCTACCTCCAGGGTAAAACACGTACTGGATAACATGATGGGCGGCAAGGGCCGGGTACCGGACGCGACCATGCGGAAACGCATGCTCAGCTACCTGGAAGCGCTGTAGTTTCCAGTTACGGGCAGATATGCAGATTTATCTGGTAGGTGGCGCGGTTCGCGACGAACTGCTGGGAATCGAGGTAAAAGACCGCGACTGGGTAGTTGTCGGCAGCACCCCTGAGGACATGGCGGCACTGGGGTACAAGGCGGTAGGCAAGGAATTTCCTGTATTTATCCACCCTGATTCCGGGGAGGAGTACGCCCTGGCCCGCACCGAACGCAAATCAGGTCCGGGTTACAAGGGTTTCGTGTTCAATACCTCCGACGATATTACCCTGGAACAGGACCTGGAACGCCGGGATATCACCATCAATGCCATCGCCAGGGATGAAAACGGCGACCTGATCGACCCGTACAACGGCCGCAATGACCTGGAGAACAAGGTCATCCGCCACGTCTCGGACGCGTTCGTGGAAGACCCGTTACGGGTGCTGCGGGTTGCCCGGTTTGCCGCGCAATTTGACTTTGTTATCGCAGCAGAGACGCTGGCTTTATTAACGGAAATCAGCGCCACGGATGAACTGGAAGCACTGGTTCCGGAACGTATCTGGGTGGAAACGGAAAAGGCTTTGCAAACGCGTACGCCGCGGCGCTATTTCGACGTGCTCAGGGAATGCAACGCATTGACAGTGCTGTTCCCCGAGATTGAACGCCTGTTCGGGGTACCGCAACCGGAACGCTATCATCCGGAGATCGACTGCGGCGTGCATACGCTGATGGTGCTCGACCAGGCTGCAACTCTCAGCGCCGACCCGGAGGTACGCTTCGCCGCCCTGGTGCATGACCTCGGCAAGGCCACAACGCCACGGGAAATCTGGCCCAGCCATCACGGTCACGGAGAACGCGGGGTGGAACTGATTGACAAGCTGTGTGACCGCCTGCGCATACCCAACAGGTACCGGGAACTGGCAACCGTCGTCTCGCGCTACCACCTCAACTGCCACCGCATCGATGAGCTGAGCCCGAAAGTGGTCGTCGGCAAACTCGAGGGACTGGATGCCTTCCGCCGCCCGGAGCGTTTCGACAAGTTCCTGCTCGCCTGCGAAGCCGATGCGCGCGGGCGCAAGGGCAAGGAACGCCAGGATTACCCGCAGGCCGGTATGTTCAGGAAATACCGCGAGGCCTGCCTTTCCGTGGATACAAAATCTCTGGATATCAAAGACCTGAAAGGGGCGCAAATCGCAGAACGCATCCACCTGCAGCGGATCCGGGCTGTCAAACAGGTAAAGATGGAGGAAGCGGTATAACGGTGCCGGTAACCGGCGTCCGTGCAGCGCCACAGCCTGAAAATTACAACCATTTCAATAACGAGAGAACACCATGAAAAAAAATATATTGCCTGTGCTCATGACAGCATCGCTTATCAGCCTTGCCATGTTGCCTTTGCGCGCCCCCGGCGCGGAAGTCGCCATGCTGTTCAAACAGGACCTGGCGGACATGGCAGGCAAGGCCGGACAGGTATTGACCGTTGAATTCGCGCCGGGTGAAGTCTCCGCCCCGCATCGCCACAACGCCCATACTTTCGTTTACGTACTGGAAGGTTCCGTGGTAATGCAGGTTAAGGGGGGTGAAGCAAAAACCCTCACGGCAGGACAGGTGTTTTATGAAAACCCGGACGATATCCACACCGTCGCGAATAACGCGAGCGACACGGAACCGGCAAGGATCCTGGTGTTCTTCATCAAGGACAGCGACGCTCCGGCCAGTATGCCGGTGGAACAGGAAACCGAAGGGTAAGTATATTTTTGCCGGTAATCAATTCTTATCAATGAGGACAATCTGAATGTCTACGGTCAAACTGGTTGAATACGAGGATGCGGGCGCAGAAGTGAAGGCTGTTTACGATGACATCAGGCAGGTTCGGCAGACGGATTTCATCAACAACTTCTGGAAAGCCCTGGCCAATTACCCCGCCACCCTGGAGCGCGTCTGGTCCGCAGGCAAGGAAGTAATGGCGCCGGGGGAGATCGACGCGGTCACCAAGGAGATGGTCTACATCGCCGTGTCCGTCGCCAATGCCTGCGAGTACTGCGTACATTCCCATACCAGCGCCGCGTTCGCCAAAGGTATGTCCGAGACACAGTACGGGGAACTGCTTGCGGTCATCGCCCTGGCGCAACAGAATAACGGGCTTGCCAGCGGCATGCAGGTGCCCGTCGACGAGGTGTTCCTCAAGCAATGAGCGGTCCGGGTTTCCGGGAATTACAGGCTACAGGAACAGCGCAAATAACAGCGCGCCCAGGAACAACCGGTAGATGACGTAAGGCAGCATCCCGCTCCATTCCACGAGTTTAAGGAACCAGTGGATCGTCAGCCAGGCGCTGGTGAACGAAACAACAGTGACCGTGAACAGCGCAGTCCAGTCTACCTGCATTGCAGAGACAGAAACATTCAGCAGTTCATTACCAGAGGCCAGCAGGATCACAGGGATTGCCAGCAGGAAGGAAAAGCGGCTGGCGGCCTCCCGGCCCAGCCCGAGCATCAATCCCGCGCTGATCGTAATACCCGCGCGCGACGTGCCGGGAATAATGGCCAGTACCTGGAGCAAGCCTATCACCACGGCGTCCCTGAGCCGGAAATCTTCCAGGCTGCGCCGGCGTTTGCCCCGGCTGTCCGCCCACCAGAGCAGCAGTGCGAACAGTACCGTGGCGCCGGCGATGACCAGTGGGTCGCGCAGGTGAACGGTTAAATCGTGAAACAGCAACCCGGCCAGGCAGATCGGCAGGGTGGCGATGATCAGGAACCAGACCAGGTCGGCTTCCCTGTTGCGCCCGCCGGTGAACGACTTGATCCAGCCGGCAGTCATGGTCGCCAGGTCTTTTCTGAAGTAAATTATCAGCGCGAGCAGGCTGCCGAAGTGGGCGGCCACGTCGTAGAGCAGGCCCTGGTCTGCCCAGTCCAGCAGCTCCGGCAACAGGACGAGGTGGGCCGAACTGCTTATGGGCAGGAACTCGGTAAGGCCCTGGAGCAGGCCGAGGATGACTGCCTGCAGGGTGTCCACTAAACCTGCCTCCACAAGCGGTCTTGCTGGTCCAGGAACTGGAATCCAATCAATGCGTCCGGGAACTCCCGGGTGAAGGCGATGGCCTTGAAGCGCTCGCCCATTTCTCCCGGCAGTGTCAGGCGCTTTACCTGCGCGGTCACGGCAGGATCCGGGCAATCCTTGCCGTTTTGCAGCGCCGCGGCCATTTCGGTGATGCCGCAGCCGATAAGGAAATGGGCCTGGCTGGTATAACCCGCCAACTGCATGCCGCTCTCCAGCGCAGCCTGGGCCAGCGCGGTGAAATCCACGGACGACGTAATATCCTGCAGCCCGGGGAAAAAGAAAGGGTTGTCGTGGGCTCGGTGCCGGTAGTGGCACAGCAAGGTGCCCCGGTCCCGCTGCGGGTGGTAAAACTCGTATCCCGGATAGCCGTAATCGAGCAACAGCATCGCCCCCTGTTCCAGTACCGCAGACACGGACCGGACCCAGGCATCGGCCCGCAGGCTCAGTTCCGTCTCAAAGGGTTCGGGGAGCGGCCCCGGCAATCCGTTTGTTATCCGGTCCCAGGATGCACGGACGGGACCATCCGGGGCGGGGGTCTTTATCCAGTTAAACCCGTCCCCGTCATGTCCCACGCACAATTCGTGCAAGGCGCCTTTTTCCAGCGCCACCCGCGCTACCGGCATGGCATCGATCAGTTCGTTGGCGATGATGATCCCGCTCAGGGGTTGTTCCGGTAATGTCTCGAGCCACGCTATGCGCGGCAGCAGATGCGGGATACGGGATGCGAATAACTGTTCCTGCATCGCGCGTAAATCCGCACTGGTTTCCAGTATGAAGTAGCGTTCCGGCAGGGAATCCAGCGCTTCGAGTTCCTGCAACAGGTCCAGGGCCATGAGCCCCGACCCTGCCCCGACTTCAAGGATAGCGCCTGCAGGAACGGCCGCCAGCACCTGCCGGCACTGCTGCGCCACGCAACGGGAAAACAGGGATGAGACGTGGGGGGCGGTAACAAAGTCCCCGGACTCGCCGAACCTGGCCGCCCCGGCGCTGTAATAACCCCAGCCGGGTTCATACAGGGCCATTTCCATGAAGCGCTCAAAGCTGATGTTTCCCCCGCTCCGGCGGATCTGCTCGCGGATCAGCCCGGCGAGCGCAAGGCTGTGTTTCCGGGCCGCTTCCGGCGGTACGGGTAAACGTTGATGCGGGTCCGTTCCGTTGCAACCGCTGTCATACATTTGCAGAGAACGATGATATGTTGTCAAATATCCGGCTTGAAGCATTCTGGAACATAATAGTCAACAACATGATACCCGGACAATGGCAGACAGGACAGTACTGATTACCGGCGCCGCCCGGCGTATCGGCGCGGCCATTGCGCGCCGTTTACACGCAAAGCAGTACAACGTGGTGATCCACTACAACCGTTCCGCAGCGGAAGCGAACTCGCTTGCGGACGAGTTTAACCGGATTCGACCCAACTCATCGTGTACCGTACAGGCCGACCTGATGGCGGCGTCTTCCTATGACTGGGTGATAGACAAGGCGCTGGAACTGACCGGCAGCCTGGACGTGCTGGTCAATAACGCCTCCGTGTTCTACCCGACCCGGTTGCCGCAAATCAAGGAACCTACCTGGAACGAGATTATCGGCACCAACCTCAAGGCGCCGTTGTTCCTGGCCAGGCGCGCGGCCCCATACCTGGAACAGACCCGGGGCTGCATCATCAATATCACCGATATTCACGGCAGCCGGCCGTTGCTGGAACACTCCATGTACAGCGTGGCAAAGTCGGGCCTGAACATGCTGACCCGCTCCCTGGCCCGGGAACTGGCGCCGAACGTACGGGTGAACGCCGTCTCTCCCGGAGCAATAATCTGGCCTGCCGAAATGGATGATGAAACCAGGGACTCGATACTGTCCGTGATCCCGCTGCAACGCCCCGGAGACCCCGTCGATATAGCGAGTGCGGTGTATTTCCTTATTGCCGAGGCCGACTATATCACCGGCCAGGTCCTGCCCGTGGACGGGGGCAGGAGCCTGTCGGCGTGATTAAGAATTAGGAATGGATTTCTATCTGCGTTGTATTTCCTGCTCCACCCATTCGTAATTCCTAATTCGTAATTCCTAATTCTATATTCAACTCTACCGGCCACAGGTCCTGGCCGGCGCGGTCAAATTCAGACCACAGGGTGGCGTAGGTCTTGCGGGACACGGGATGGCACAGTTCGGGGGCGATTTCCGCCAGGGGACACAGCACGTAAGCATATTCGTTAATATCCGGCCTGGGCAGGTGAAGCGAGCCGCTATCGATCACAAGGTCGTCGTACAGCAGCAGGTCGAGGTCCAGGGTCCGGGACGAGAAGCGCGGCTGGCTCCGATCGCGCCCGTGTTCGTCTTCGATGCGGTGGAGCCGGCTGACTACCTCCTCCACCTCCAGGCCGGCGTCACATCCAACCACGAAATTATAGAAGTTATCGCCGGAGAACCCGACTGCCTCGTTTTCATAGATAGTGGAAATACGCAGGTTATGGAACGCTTCCCCGAGCGCCCGGACCCCGCTCCTGATGTGTTTCTCCCGGTCACTGTTACTGCCGACACCGATAAAAATCCGGGCCATCTCAGTGTTTTTCACCTCGCTCTATGATTATGCCCACGTCGCGTACGCCGCGCACCGCGCCGCGCTTGTTCAGCCGCAACCGGCACCAGGGCACCTTGAACTCGTCCAGGAGTATCCCGGCCACTTTTTCCGCCAGGGTCTCAAGCAACTCGAACTCCGACGTGCTGACATAACTGATGAGCCGTTTCGCCACCGTCTTGTAGCTCAACGTGTCATCGATGTTGTCGGATTGAGCCGCCTTCCTGATATCGGCGGCCATTTCGATATCGAAGATCACGGTCTGTTTTGTCCGGCGCTCCCAATCATAGATACCGATCACGGTGTCTATGCGCAGGTCATTCAGGTATATGATGTCCATGGGTCACGGATAAGTTTATTCGTACAAACTTTATCAGATGTGGGGTCAGAGTAGAAATACTACTCTTAGACTATGTGGGGTCGGAGTGCTTTACTCTGACCCCTTTGAGTTCTCTCACCCCAAATCTGCTTGACTAGCCGGCGATTACCCATTCCAATAAGCCCATGCTCCTCCATACCGGACTCGTAATCCTGGCCTACCTGGCGGGTTCCCTTGCCAGCGCCGTGATCGTTTGTAAAATCATGGGCCTGGACGACCCGAGAGAACAGGGCTCCGGTAACCCGGGCACGACCAACGTGCTACGACTGCACGGCAGGACCGCGGCCTTGCTCACCCTCTGCGGAGATGTACTGAAAGGCGTGCTCCCCGTCCTGTTGCTGCGCTATGTCCAGGCTCCCGACGTATTCGTCGCCGCGGCCGGCCTGGCCGCCTTTTCCGGCCATCTCTACCCGCTGTTTTTCGGCTTCCGCGGCGGCAAGGGGGTGGCGACGTTGCTCGGTGTATTGCTTGCTTTCCACTGGCTGCTGGGAGCTGCCTTCATCATGACCTGGTTGCTGGTGGCGCTGCTGTCCAGGTATTCCTCCCTGGCGGCCATCACGGCTGCACTGCTCGCCCCCGTGTATTGCTGGTTGGTGCTGCCTTCCCCGTACCTTGTCGCCGGCGCCAGCCTGATGTCCGCCATATTAATCTGGCGCCACCGGTCAAACATCAACAATCTGCTGGCCGGCAAGGAAAACAAGATCAGCCTGTAAAAAACCTAATTTGGGAACCTAATTTGGGACACCCATGAATTAACAAGTTTTAACAATTCATGGGTGTCCCAAATTTACATTTTTTAGAAATTTATGGGTGTCCCAAATTTATAAGGGCCAGCGGGGATGAGCTGCAAACCCCAGGGGTTCGCTCTGGCCGGCGTTGATTTTGACGTACCCCGTATAGGCGATCATGGCGCCGTTATCGGTACAGAAATCGGGCCTTGGATAGAAAACCTGACCATTTCCCCCATCCACAAGGCGTGCCAGCTTCAGCCGTAGCTGCTTGTTGGCGCTGACCCCGCCGGCGGCCACCAGCCGGGTGATGCCGGTCTGTTTCATTGCCCGTTCACACTTGATTGCCAGGGTATCCACTACTGCTTCCACGAAGGCAAGTGCGATGTCGGCCCGGACCTGTTCATCTGTATCTTCATGTTCCCTGACCACCAGCGCCACGGCAGTTTTCAGGCCACTGAAACTGAAATCCAGCCCGGGCCTGTCAGTCATGGGACGCGGGAACTTGTACCTGCCGCTGCGGCCCTTCTCTGCCAGGGCCGACAGGTGCGGACCGCCGGGGTAACCCAGTCCGAGCAGTTTAGCGGTCTTGTCGAAGGCCTCCCCTGCCGCATCATCCAGTGATTCCCCCAGCATCGTGTAATCGCCTGCCGCCCTGACTTCCAGCAACTGGGTATGCCCGCCGGAAACAAGCAGGGCAAGAAACGGATAGTCGGGGTGTTCTTCTTCAAGCATCACGGCCAGTAGGTGCGCTTCCATGTGGTGCACGGCAACTGCGGGCACGTTCCAGGAATAGGCCAGGCTGCGGCCGACACTGGCGCCTACCAGTAATGCACCAATCAACCCCGGACCGGCGGTATAGGCAACACCGTCGATGGCACGCGGCTCCAGGCCGGCCTGCTGCATGGCGGCAGCCAACAACGGTGTGATACGCCGGACATGGTCCCGTGAAGCCAGTTCCGGCACCACGCCGCCATAGGTGTCGTGCAGGTCGACCTGGCTGTGAAGCTGGTTTGCCAGCAGCCCCTGTTCGGAATCGTAGATAGCGATTCCGGTCTCGTCACATGAGGTTTCTATTCCCAGGATGCGCATTTTATTCTCTCCGGATTGCAGGCATTTTACATCAGTTTCTCACCGAAGCCGCGCATGCGAGCAGGTCGGGAACGGGGTTTTACAGGGTTTCTCCTCTTTTCTTCTTGCATTTGGCACAATTCCGAATAGAATGACCGATCCTTTTAACAAGAGAAACAGGAACCGCGTACTTTATGCCCAGTGTAAAAGTAAGAGACAACGAACCTTTCGACTTTGCGTTGCGACGTTTTAAACGAGCCTGCGAGAAAGCCGGGGTGCTGGCGGAAGTCCACCGCCGTGAATTTTACGAAAAACCCACACAGATGAGAAAACGAAAAGCCGCCGCCGCAGTAAAACGTCACCAGAAACGCCAGGTCAAGGCAGGCCCCCGGCAAATCAGACAGTACTAAAGCCACATCCCGACCGCCGCTTTTTCATGAGCGCCCTCAAACACCGGATCAATGAAGATGTTAAGGCCGCCATGCGCAGCAAGGAAAAGGACCGCCTTGGCGCCTTACGGCTGATAACCGCCTCCATCAAACAACGGGAGGTGGACGAACGTATCGAACTTGACGATACCCAGGTCATGGCCGTCCTGGATAAAATGGCTAAACAACATCGCGACTCCATCGAACAATACACCAAAGCTGATCGTCCGGACCTGGTCGAACAGGAACAGTTTGAACTCGACATCATCCTGGGCTACCTGCCCAAACCGCTGGACCCAGCCGAAATCAACGCCATGATTGACGGGGCCATGGCCGCAACCGGCGCAGCCTCGATGAAAGACATGGGAAAAGTCATGGGGCAATTGAAAGGCGCGTTGCAGGGACGGGCCGATATGGGCAAGGTCAGCGCACTGGTAAAAGCCCGGTTGAATCCGTAGTATAAGCACCAGGGCGTTGCAAAGCCCAACAAGACCTGCCCGTCAGTTCTGACACGGGATAAACGCATTTAGGTACAGGGAACGGCGCCGGTATGGCGGGTCTCGGCCGGGTCAGATATCCCTTATTCGTTTACTTGTAATCCAGGCAGGACTGATGGCGGGCAGAATACCACGAAGTTTCATTGACGACTTGCTGGCACGGGTCGATATCGTCGACGTCATCGCCAGTTACGTCTCCTTGCGCAAGGCAGGCAGGAACCACCAGGCCCTGTGCCCGTTTCACGACGAGAAAACGCCCTCATTCACGGTAAGCCAGGAGAAACAGTTCTACCACTGCTTCGGTTGCGGCGCCAATGGCACGGTTATCAGTTTTGTCATGGAATACAATGGCCTGGGGTTCCCGGAGGCCGTAGAGGACCTGGCCGCACGCTATAACCTGGAGGTCCCGCGCGAGGCGGGCCGGCAACCTGATTCAGGCCGGAATAACGAGTTATATGAATTGCTGGGACAAGCCGCCCAATTCTACCAGGGCCACCTGCAAGGCAGCGCGGGCAGGGCAACAGCTTACCTGAAAAAGCGCGGCATCAGCGGCGCGGTCATCAAGGACTATGAAATTGGTTACGCTCCCCAGGGCTGGAAGAATCTCGTCAACACCCTGGGCAAGTCCGCTGCGGTCAAGGCCCGCCTGGAAGACGCGGGTTTAATCAGACCGGGAAGCACCGAAGGGCATTACGATTTTTTCCGCGACCGTATCATGTTCCCGATACGCGACCAGCGCGGGCGAATCATCGGTTTCGGCGGACGCGTGCTGGGTGACGATACGCCCAAGTACCTGAACAGCCCGGACAGCCCACTGTTCCATAAAGGGCGCGAGTTGTACGGCCTGTACCAGGTACTGCAAAAGAAGAAAAAGCCGGAGAGGCTGTATATTGTTGAAGGGTATATGGATGTCGTCGCGCTGGCCCAGTTCGGTATCGACAACGCAGTGGCCACCCTGGGTACCGCCGCCACGGAATACCACCTGGAAAAACTATTCCGTGTGACCAGCCAGATCGTATTCTGTTTCGATGGCGATGAAGCGGGCAATAAAGCGGCCTGGAGAGCATTGGAAATCACCGTCCCCCAGCTCAGGGAAGGCAGGCAGGCCCTGTTCAGCTTTATGCCCGAGGGTGACGACCCGGACAGTTTTGTCAGGCGCCATGGGGCGGAACAGTTCCTGTCCGATGAGAACACTGTACCTCTCTCCGACTTCCTGCTGAATCACATAAAATCAGAGACCGGCACAACCACCCGGGAGAACAGGGCGATGTTCCTGGACGGGATACGCCCGCACCTGGCCAGGATGCCGGGGAGCGGATTGCGCCAGTTACTGCTGGAAGAAGTCGCTGAAATCGCACAGCTTGATACCGACAGTGTCCTCAAACTGCTGCAGGACAGCCGGCCCGACACTGCGCGCCGGCTGAGCATGACACGGCCCCGGCAGCAACGGGAAAAGACAGGTGATATCAGCGTCATCATAGCGTATATCCTGAACAAACCGGAACTGGCCATGCTCGTGGAAGAACCCGGCGAACTCACCGGTCTTTCCGTTCCAGGCATCGAATTTCTGACGCAACTCGTCACCCTGGTCCACACGAATCCCGAAATAACCTGCGCAGGCATACTTGAACACTGGCGCGAGTCCCGTTATGAACAACGCCTGAATGAACTTGCGTCCACACCCGTCGTTCCCGAAGAAGAGACCTTTGACGTGGAACATGAATTTATTGCCAGGATTGAAAAACTGAAAACAGCCAGGGCCAGGCAATCCGTCGACAGGATTATCCGGTCTAAAAAACCCAGCGAACTGACAGAAGAAGAAAAGGAGAAATTCGACCGTTATACAAAAGATATCCGGAATAAGTAAACAACCGTCACCGGCCGGTAAATCCTTTCACAGCCCGCCGAACAAAACAGAAATCCTTTTGTCAAACCAGCCATATCCCTGAATTATCACTCTGGAGTCCGTCTCCCCGTACTGCCTGAAGCTATGCCGGGACAGACTTGCGGCTGCAGAGAAGAATTAATACAAATAAATAGAAAAATAATCATTTATCTGAAAATAATCTGCTATAATAGAGAATTATTTTTTTGCCTAAAACCACCTGCTAACGGGATTCTAACGCCTATGTCCGAAATTGAGCCACTCGAAGTACATGAACTCGAACACGAAGACGATGATGAGTCGCAATTAAAGTTACTTATCGCGAAAGGCAAGGAACAGGGTTTCATCACCTACCACGAGGTGACGGAACACCTGCCCGATGAGATCGTAGATCCGGAACAGATCGAAGATATCATCAATATGATCGCCGATATGGGGATCGAAGTCCATGAATTCCCCCCGGACCTTGATCAGCTGATTGCCAACAATACCGATACGCCGGTTGATGCGAACGCAACCCTGGCCAGCGTTGAAAACGAATTCGGCAGGACCACCGACCCGGTGCGCATGTACATGCGGGAAATGGGTACGGTGGACCTGTTGACGCGCCAGGGCGAAATCAAGATCGCCAAACGTATCGAAGCCGGCATGAACCAGGTCCTGTACGCGCTCTCCCTGTATCCGGGAACCATCGACATGCTGCTGGATGCCTATATTTCCGTCCAGGACAGGGAATTGAAACTGAGCGACGTCATCCTCGGGTTCAATATCCAGGAAGAGTACCCGGATATGGGTTTACCTCCCTCGGCCAGGAAACAGACCTCCCGCCAGGGTCAGAATAATGATGACTCCAGCGATTCGGATTCAGACGACTCGGTGGACCTGGAGGAAGTCCGTAAAGCCATCATCAACCTTGACAAGCTTTACAAGAAACTTGTCTCGTCCATCAAGCGTCACGGCAAGGACGACAAGCGGACTGTCGCCATCCAGACCGACATCACGGAAAAGTTTCTGCGGTTACGCCTGGCGCCCAAATACATTACCAGCCTGACGATCAATGTGCGCCGTACAATAGAACAGATTCGCGCAACGGAGCGTGAAGTAATGCGCCTGTGCGTCAAGACGGCCAAGATGCCGCGCAAGGAATTTATTGCCTCGTTTCCCGGTAATGAAAAAGATACGGACTGGATCAAGCAGCAGATCAAGGCCGATACTCCGTACGCTGAACTCCTCGCGGAAGTCAAGGATGACGTGACTAAAATCCAGCAGCGGCTGGGCGAGACGTTGAAGGACAACCTGCTTACCGTTGCGGAGATAAAGGAAGTCAACAGGAAAATCTCCATCGGCGAGGCCAAAACGCGCAAGGCCAAAAAAGAGATGGTGGAGGCCAACCTGCGCCTGGTTATATCCATAGCGAAAAAGTACACCAATCGCGGGCTGCTGTTCCTCGACCTCATCCAGGAAGGCAACATAGGTCTGATGAAGGCGGTGGACAAGTTCGAATACCGGCGCGGCTACAAGTTTTCCACCTATGCGACGTGGTGGATCCGCCAGGCCATCACGCGCTCGATCGCGGACCAGGCCAGGACAATCCGTATCCCGGTACACATGATCGAGACCATCAACAAACTGAACCGGATCTCGCGACAGATATTGCAGGAACAGGGCCGGGAACCCACGCCGGAGGAACTGGCGGAAAAAATGGACATGCCCGAAGAGAAGATCCGCAAGGTGCTCAAGATAGCGAAGGAGCCTATTTCCATGGAGACGCCCATCGGCGACGACGACGATTCCCACCTGGGCGACTTTATCGAGGACCTTAATACCCAGGCGCCCGCCGAGTACGCCAGTTTTGAGGGTCTGCGGCAGACGATGCGGGAATCGCTCAACGGATTAACGTCCAGGGAGGCGAAAGTGTTACGCATGCGTTTCGGTATCGAGATGAATACCGATCATACCCTGGAAGAGGTGGGTAAACAGTTTGACGTTACCCGTGAACGTATTCGGCAGATCGAAGCCAAGGCATTGCGCAAGCTGCGTCACCCGAGCCGTTCCGAGCAACTGCGGACGTTTATCGAAGGCAGTTAATCGCCGTCGCCATAATATTTCTTGATTGTTTGATTATTTGGGCCTGTAGCGGGGCCGCGAAGCGGCAGGGTTAGAGCAGGGCAACCCGTAGGGTTGCATGTATAATTCGCCAATAATATTTCTTGATTGTTTGATTATTTGGGCCTGTAGCGGGGCCGCGAAGCGGCAGGGTTAGAGCAGGGCAACCCGTAGGGTTGCATGTATAATTCGCCAATAATATTTCTTGATTGTTTGATTATTTGGGCCTGTAGCTCAGTCGGTTAGAGCAGTGGACTCATCAAAAATGGTGCGTTCATATCGAAAGATATGAAATGAACGGGATGAATTCAGGGAAACCTTAACCCGCCTGCCCACCAGGACAGGAGGAATGGCAACCCTGAGCCAAGCCGGGGGTACACCCCCGGAAGGTGCAGAGACTACCTGGGAACTGAAGTGTTCTTAATAACAGGCGAGAGCGTCCCGTACCCTAACATTAGGTTGAGGGTAGTGAGATAGTCCGCTCCTTTTAGAAATAAAAGGATAAAGTGAATCCATTGGTCGTAGGTTCGAGTCCTACCGGGCCCACCGGATAACGTTGTTATGCCTTCGCCCTACAAGTCCTGGACCAGGCGAAAGCCCAGGTAAGCGTCCCTGCCCCAGCGAGGGAGCCCATGACGGGAGGCGGAACGCAGGATCCAGGGTCCGTAACCCCAGGCGCCACCCCGGACCACGCGCAGACCGCAGTCGCCACTGCTCCAGCCGGTGCCGTCTGCGGGCGCGCCCTCGTAACTGTTATTCCAGCAATCCTGCACCCATTCATAAACATTACCTTTCATGTCGTACAGACCGAATGCATTTGGCTGGTATTGACCCACCTCGGCAGTGCGTTCACCCTCGCCATCGGAACAGGCGGTATTGCGCCATTCGTAGTCAGTGCCGGCGTCAGCATGGTTGCCATACTGACACAGTTGTGCCTCGTCATTCCCGAAGTGGTACTTCGTGGTGGAACCCGCACGCACCGCATACTCCCACTCCGCCTCCGTCGGCAGGCGGTAACGTTTCCCGGTTTCTTCCGACAGCCATGCCGCATATGCCGTCGCTTCTTCCCAGGAAATGTTTATAACGGGACGCTGCCCGCGGCCCCAGCCTTTATCATCCACCTTGTCCGAGTGGGTGAACCGGTCGTAGTCCTCGAATGTCACCTCGTACTTCGAGATGGCCACTGGCCTGGCAATCACCACCTCGTGTACCGGTTTCTCGGTGTCATCGCAGTCCTGGTCCGACACGCAGCCCATCTGGAAGCTGCCCGCCGGGATTACCACCATCTCCGGGCCCTCAGTGCCGGAACGCAGCGTATCGCGAAAAGTGCTGCCTGCCTCAGGCACGCTGTCTTCAACGGTACCCGGAGACGGCGCGACGGCAAACACAGCGAACAGGGCAAAACCGACGGTCGCGAATGACTTTTTCATCGTAATAAAAAGTGTAGGACGGCAAGGTGCGGTAGTCAATGGGAATTGAAACAGGAATCTCTTTCCTGCAACGGGTTGTTATCCGGAGCCGTTTTCACACTACTGACACCGGCTCAGGCTCGGCCATGCGGTAGCCTACCGCGCGCACGTTCTGGATGTAGACCGGCCGGGCCGGGTCGTCACCGAGCTTTCGGCGCAGTTGCTTTACAAAGGTACGGACCCGGTCCTGGTCACCCGAGTCAGGGCCGTTCCACAGTTGGCGGATCAGCGAGTCGTAACTGACTACCCGTCCCGCGTTCATCGAGAGCATGTGCAGCAACTCGTATTCGGTAGCGGTCAGATCTACCGGACGGGCGGCCATGGTCACCCGTCGCTGTTCGTACTGGATGGCGAGGTCGCCGAGCACGAAAGGTTCCAGTTCGGTGCGCCTGCGCAGGGCAGCACGGACCCTCGCCGTCAGTTCCGTCGCCGAGAAGGGCTTGACGATATAGTCGACAGCGCCCTGTTCCAGCGCCTTGGCGATTGTCTCGTCCCGGCCATAGGCGGAGATGAAGATGACTGGAGTGTCGGCGATCTCCGAGATACTTTGCATGATCTCGATGCCGTCGGCGCCGGGGAGGATCAGGTCAAGCAGGACCAGGTGGGGCTTCTGCGCCTGGATGATCCGGGGCAACTCGTTGTAGTCACCGGTCACAATCGGGGAGTAGCCGGCCCGATCCAGTGCGTCGCGAACGAAGCGGAGTATCTGCGGGTCGTCATCCAGCACCAGGATGGGCGGGCGCTCGCTTCCCTGCTGGGAGGGGCGGTATTGATCACGAACGCCGCCGGCTTCTTCGGCTACCGGAATCGTGAAAGTGATTTGTGTCCCCCGGCCCGGCCCGTCGCTGTGCGCCCGGATGCGGCCTCCGTGGGCCTCCACCAACCCCTTGCAGATGGCCAGCCCCAGACCGCTCCCGCGCCTGTCATCGTCGCTGAGGATCGTGTACTTGCGGAACAGGCGCGGGAGTTGCTCCGACGGTATCCCTTCACCCTCATCCGTGACCGTGACTGCCACGTGCAGGCCCTCGCGTAACCCGGCGACCCGGATGGGAGAGGTACCGAGAGAGAACCTGGCGGCGTTGGAAAAAAGGTTGTTCAGCACCTGTACGATGCGCCCCCTGTCGGCGAGCACACGGGGCAGGTCCTGCGGCAGATCGATCAGGATCGTGTGCTTGCTGCCGCCGCTCAGGAAAGCATTCCTTGCCTGGTCCACCAGTGCGGCCAACTCGACAGGCACCGGTGAGACGGACAGTGTGCCCGCATCGATGCGGCCCGCGTCCAGGAGGTCGCTGATCAAGCCGCGCATGTGATCGGCCTGCTCGTCGATGATGCGAAAGAACTGGTTCACCTCGCCCGGGTCCAGCGCCGGAGAGGCGTCCAGCAAGGTGGTGGTCGAGCCCTTGATGGCGGCGAGTGGCGTGCGCAACTCGTGGCTGACCATGCCCAGGAACTCCGCCCGCAACCTGTCCAGTTCCTCCAGTTGCGCCAGGTCCTGCATGGTGACCACCACCGAGTCGACTTCGCCCTGTGCGGAACGGATGGGCGTGACGTTAAGCAACGTGGTGACGCTCCTGCCGTCAGGAACCGACAAGACGACTTCCTCGGCGCGCATGGTCTCGGCTGTCGTTAATGTTTGTACGCGGGGATACTCGCTGAGAGAAACCTCGCGCCCGTCGGCGCGCCGGCACGTGATCACCTCAATCAGTTCCTCCATGGATTTGCCCGGCATGCGCAGGCCTTCGCTAATCCGGTTGGCCTCCCGGTTGAACGAGACCGGCATGCCGGTCCTGGCGTCGAACACTGCCACACCCACCGGCGAGGTCTCTACCAGGGCCTCGAGGTCGGCCCGCGCCCGCTGCTCGTCACGGTGCGTGCGGGCGTTGGCGATGGCTGCCGCCGCCTGTGACGCGAACAATACCAGCACCTCTTCGTCCTCGTCCGTGAACGCCTGCCCGCTTTCCTTACCGGCGAGAAAGAAGTTACCGACATGCATGTCGCGACGACGGATCTGCGTGCCCAGGAAGGTCTCGGACAGAATCAGGTCCTCCGAGTAGCCGAGCGAACGGATATAAGTGGGCAGGTCTGCCAGCCTCACGACTCCCGGCACATCGCGCAAGTGTCCAATGAGCCGCGGGGTATCAGGGTTTTGCTCGAATTTTCGGTGCTCTTCGCC
This sequence comes from Gammaproteobacteria bacterium, assembly GCA_965207165.1. Lineage (GTDB taxonomy): Bacteria > Pseudomonadota > Gammaproteobacteria > Eutrophobiales > Eutrophobiaceae > JAAXHV01. Next base: position 2,319,475 of record OZ242265.1, read on the forward strand.
GCTGAAGCCGGAGCTGACGAAGTCCTGGATCTCCCCGCTTTCGCCATAGGTGGTGATGATGCCGTAGCCGGCGCCGGTCAGGGCGCGGGCGCTGTCCACCACCTCCTGCAGGACGGTGTCAACGTCAAGGCTCGCGCTGATACGCAGGATCGCCGCACTCAACTGCGAGATCCGCTCCTGCAGCGCCTCGAGATCCCGCGTATTTTCGTTGCGATCAACCATTTACCCTCCCCCGGCCCTTATTGTGAGGATTTATTCCACGTAATCCCCGAAATACTCACAATTAAACGGATTAAGGGCACGATAATCACACGATTGCTATGTTAAAGTCAATCGCACGCTATTACAGATGCGTATACGACAAGCCGCAACCTGGGGAGGTCACACTTGAAACCAACATTACAGGCGCTGTCGCGCACATTGCCTGAATGACTTCAGAATCAGGCACATCCGCCGGCTTATCGGAGCCACCCGTTCTGGTCACCGGCTCTGCCGGGCACGTAGGCGCCAACCTCGTGCGCAGGCTGCTCGACGACGGCATCCGGGTACGGGTGTTGCTGAGACACGAGGACAACAACGAGGCATTGGCAGGACTCGAAGTCGAACGCGCTTTTGCTGACATCCGGGATCTGGATGCCACCCGGCGCGCACTGGAAGGCTGCCAGGGCGTTTATCACGTAGCAGCCAAGATCTCAACCATCGAAGGCAACCACGCCCATCGCCGGGACGTGTTCGAGTGCAACGTCCTCGGCACCCGCAACGTGTTGCAGGCTGCGCGGGAGGCGGAGGCCGGCCGGGTGGTGGTGACAGGCTCATTCAGCGCGGTCGGTTATGACCTGGATGACCCGTCCGCGCCCAGCGACGAGACCATGCAGTTCTACCCCATGGAACGCACGATGCCCTACGAACGCAGCAAGACGCTGGTCGAGCATGAGTGCTGGCGCGCCGCGGCAATGGGGCAGGATGTCATTGTCGCCACCTGTTGTGCCGTGATCGGGAGCGCCGATTTTTTTCCTTCGCGCCTCGGCAGGACCTTGTGCGACTACACCAACGGCAAGCTCCGTGCTTACGTGGATGGCGGTTTTGAGTTCGTCGCGGCGCGGGACATCGTCCAGGGACACCTGTTGTGCATGCGCCATGGGCGCCCGGGCGAAAAGTACATCTTCAGCAGCGAGTACAAAACCATCTCCGAGATCCTGGACCTGTACGAGGAGGTCTCGGGCATCCCGCGACCGCGCAGGCGGATGCCGATCCCCATTATGCTCGCCTTCTCGGAAGTGGCGAGCTTCTACCTGAGCCGGTTTCACCCGGACTTCAACCAGCGTTTCACCCCCGGCGCCATCCGCTTGTTGAAACAGTGCCGCCACGCCAACATCGACAAGGCGAAACGGGAACTGGGCTACCAGCCCACCAGTATCCGCGCCGCGGTGCATGAGGCCTATGCGTTCCACTACCAGCGCAACGCGATCAGGAACCCGCGCGCGAAACGCCCGTACGTTGACGCCGTGAGTCAGCCGGAAACTCTCAATCCGGGCCAGGGTATCCGGGTATCTACCGAAGGGGCTTGAAATGAACCCGGCATCATGTGCGCCACCCGGCTTCGATGAAGCCCGCACCCTGCGCCAGCAGGCGCGGGCCGCGGGCATGGACCCGGATTACTGGTACGCGGTCGAGGAAGTGCGCCGGGTCAAACCGGAGACCGTCGTCGAGATTGTTTTCTGGAAGCGTTCCATAGCGCTGTACCGGGCGAAAGACGGCTCGTTTCACGCTATGGATAACCGCTGTGCGCACCGGCAACTCAAACTTTCCCTGGGCGATGTCCAGGGTTGCCGGCTGGTGTGCGCCTACCATGGCTGGGAGTATGATGAAGACGGGGTCCCCTACGGCCGGTCCGGGCAAGGCCTCAGGAACCTGGCGCTGAGGACCTATCCCGTACAGGTCCGCTACGGCCTGGTCTGGCTGTTTCCCGGGGATCCGGAGCGGGCGCGGCAGCGCGAAATCCCGGATATCCCCGAACTCGAAGGCCCATCCCGGTGGGCCTGTGTGCCGCTGAGCTTCACCTGGTCGGCGCACCACTCGATGGTGATCGACAACGTCAGCGACTTCACCCATGCCCACCTGCACCGCCGCTACCGCCCCTTTGACGATGCCACCCTCACCCGCTGCGAGACCGACGGCGACAACGTGCATCTCGCCTACGACACGCAGGTCGGGCGCGGGCCCATCTCCAGACTGTTCGTCGACCACAACCGTATCGACACCAACCACATGGAGCTTTGCTACCAGTACCCCTACCAGTGGTCGAATACCGATGACGAGATAAAACACTGGCTGTTTGTGCTACCCATCGATGAACGCACCACCCGGGCGTTTTTCCTGTTCTACTTCCGGTCGCTGAAAATCCCCGTTCTGCCGGTGAGGATCCCCCGGTTCGCCATGACCACGGTTATGAAGATTTCGAACCGCATGCTCATCGGCCCGTTACTCAGCCAGGACGGCGTTGCGGTCGAAGCGGAGCAGCAGGGGTACGAGAGGCACTGGGATGCCCCCCCCTTCGAGTTCAACCCGGTCGTCAAGGCGTTTCAGGATGTGACCGTGCGCAAGTGGCGGGAACACCTGGCGCGCACAAACGGGACCGGCGATGCCGGCGCCTGAGCCGCACTTCCTGTTGTCCGCGCTGTCCGGCGCCGCCCTGCTCAAGGCGGCGGCCATGCTGCTGGTGTTTACCGGCGGGTTGTTCCTGGGTTCCATGCTGCTGCCCGGACGCCGGATTGCCGGGACGGACCTGGAGGGAACACCACACGAATACAGGCTCAACGGCTTCGCCCTGTTCCTGGCAACCGTGATTGCGGCAGGCCTCGCCCAGGTCTCCGGCTGGTTCTCACTTTCAACATTGTATACCCACTTTGCCGCCTTGTTCGTGGCGGCCAACGTACTTGCATTTGCGCTTGCCGTCTGGCTGTATTACCGGGCCGCCCGGACCCGGGACTCAGCGCCGGGAATCCGGCCGGGTTTCTTCTATGGCGTGGAGTTCAATCCAACCGTGCTCGGGGTGGATTTGAAGCTTTTCAGCTACCGCCCGTCCCTCATCGGCCTGGCGCTGTTCAACGCATCGTTCGCCGTAGTGCAATACGAGACCTACGGCGGGCTGACCCTGGCAATGGCGCTGTACCAGGTCTTCACCTTCTGTTACGTGCTCAACTACTTCCAGTTCGAATACGGCATGACCCACACCTGGGACATGGTCAGCGAGCGCTTCGGCTGGATGCTGATCTGGGGAGACTACGTGCTGGTGCCGTTTTTCTATAGTCTCGCCGGCTGGTGGCTGGTCCATGCACAGGAGCCGCTATCGCTAATCGCCGCCGCGGCGATTGTCATGTTGTTCATCATTGGCTTCTGGCTGTTCCGTGGCGCCAACGAGCAAAAGCACCGCTTCAAGCGCAACCCCGGCGTCTCGATCTGGGGACAACCCGCCCGGTCGCTGGACGGGCGCCTGCTGGTCTCCGGATTCTGGGGGATCGGACGGCATCTCAACTATACCGGCGAAATCTGCATCTACCTGGCGTTCGCCCTGACCACGGGGCTCGGATCCTGGGTGCCTTACCTGTTGCCCGCGTGGCTGGCGCTCCTGTTGTGGCATCGCTCAAAACGTGATGACCGCCGCTGCCGCGCCAAGTACGGCGAACTGTGGGGACGCTACACGCAGCAGGTGCGGTATTCGATGCTGCCGTTTGTCTATTAGCCCGGATTTCTCACCAGATGATACGCCCTTACTTGTCTTTTTTGCGCCTGCGGGCACGTGCTTCCTCAACCATAGCTACGGCTATGCTTTCGGTCGCAGGCACCCGCAGGCACAAAAAATCCGACGCAATCATCGCATCACCTGGTGAGAAATCCGGGCTGGGGCCCGCAATGTCACACCAATCCGACAGTGTAGCCAGCCTGCATTCGGTGCAACCCCCGCCGCGGGCGGCAACAGCCGTTCCCTTGATCGGGGGCGGATGGCCGTTAATCGGCCACCTGCCGGGTTTCCTTAAGGATCCGGTCTCGACGTTGAGCCGCGGCTGGCGCGAACAGGGTGAACTCGTCCGGTTCCGTATCGGCCCCCGTAATTTTGTCCTGTTCACCGGACCCGAGGCCCACGACTTTTTCTTCAGGGCTCCCGAGGATCAGCTGAACGCCAAAGCCGTCTACCAGTTTACGGTACCCATCTTCGGACGCGGCGTGGCATACGACGTCGCCCCGGCGATCATGGCCGAGCAACTTGAGTTCCTGTACCCGGCGCTGCGCGAATCCGCGATGAACAGGTTCGCCCGCATCATGTTCGAGGAGACGGACCGCTTCGCCGACTCTCTTGGCGAGGAAGGAGAAATCGACCTGCCGACGGCGATGAACGAACTCACCGTCAATATCGCCAGCCGCTGCCTCATCGGGGAGGAAGTCCGGGAGCAGGTGGACTCGGGTTTTGCCGATGCTTATCACAACCTGCAAAACGGCATCAACACCCTGGGATTTTTTCTCCCCAGGCTTCCTGTCGCAGCGCATCGAAGCCGCGACCGGGCCCGGCAAAAAGTGGCCGAGATATTCAGCCGGGTCATGGCGGAACGCCGGCGCAGCGGGGCCCGTCCCGACGATTTCATGCAGACACTCATGGACGCCCGCTACAAGGATGGCCGCGCCTTGAGCGACGACGAGATTACCGGGATCCTGCTGACGGTGTTGTTCGCGGGCCAGCACACGAGCGCGGTGCTGTCAACCTGGACCGGCCTGGAACTCGCGAGAGAAGCGTCATACCTGGCGCTGATAAGAGACGAAATGCAGGACGTCTACCGCGAGGAAGGAACCATGAGCCTGGCGAGCCTGAAGCGGCAGGTGGCGCTGGAACACGCCGTGCGTGAGAACGAACGGCTGCACCCGCCGCTGATCATGCTGATTCGCAAGGTGCTCAAAGACATGGAGTACCGGGGATATACCATCCCTGCAGGCACCCTGGCACTGGTATCGCCGTCGGTCTCGCACCGGCTGCCGCACTTATTTCACGACCCGGACCGGTTCTATCCGCAGCGTTTTGCTGCGCCCGCCAGCGAAGACAAACAACACCACTACGCACTGATCGGTTTCGGCGGCGGCAAACACCGGTGCATGGGTAAGAATTTCGCCATCATGCAGCTGAAAGCGATCTGGTCTGTGCTGCTCGATCGCTTCGATATTCATCTCGACACGGCATTTCCTGCGCCGAATTACGGCAGCTGGGTGACCGGACCGCAGGAGCCTTGCCGGCTCCGCTACCGGCGCCGCACACAGGCAAGCGTGTTCCGGTGAACGGCGTCGCTCCACAACGCCGTGACGCAGCCATCGTCGGCGCAGGTCCGGTGGGCAGCCTGTGCGCACTTGCTTACGCACGCAAAGGCGCCCGGGTAGCTCTGCTCGAGGCAAACCCCCAGGCATCCCTGCGACTGGCGGGCGAATGGCTGCACCCGCCTGCCGTGCGGATGCTGCGCGCTGTGGGTGTCGAACTCAATGCGCAGCACGACTACCCCACCGGCAAAGGGTTCGCGGTGTTCCCTGAAGACGGTTCGGAGCCGATAATGTTCCCTTATACCGACGGGTCGCGCGGGCTGGCATGCGAGCACAACCTGCTCGTCTCAAGTCTGCGTGAAGCTGTCAGCAACGAGCCGAATATCGACTTTATGCTGCACGCACGGGTACGTGCGGTCGAAGACGGACGCATCACGTTTACCCGTAACGGCACCAATGAAACCGTGACTGCCACGCGTATTGTAGGCGCCGACGGGCAGGCCTCGATCGTGCGTAAATCGCTGGGTTTATCGACCAACCCGATGATCTGCTCGCAGACGGTGGGGGTCATCGTAAAAGGGGTGAGCTTGCCGCTGGAGGGTTATGGACACGTGCTGCTTGGCGGGCCGGGTCCAATCCTCATATACCGCCTGGGAGAGGATTGCGTCCGCATTATCGCCGATGTCCCGCTGGACCGCACGACCCCCCGGGACCGAATCGGTTTTTTGTCGGACTCATATTCCGGCCTGTTGCCGGAAACACTCAGGCCTGCGTTTGTCGAAGCGCTGCGCGCTGGAGACTTCCACGTCGCGGCCAATAAGCTGAGGCCGCACATCACGTACGGCAGCCCGCACCGGGTGCTTATCGGTGATGCGGCCGGGCACTACCATCCCATGACGGCGATGGGGATGACCTTCGGTTTCGGCGATGCGCTTGCACTGGCCGGCAACGAGGATTTTCACGATTTCACCAGCAGGCGCTTCCGGGCGACCCGCGCGCCGGCGTTCCTCGCCATGGGGCTGTATGAGTGCTTTGCCGATTACCGGGCCGAGGCGGTGGCGGTCAGGCATACGATCTACCGGAGCGCCCGGGCAAGTTCCGGGTTCCGCGACCAGACAATCCGTTTACTCGCCTGCGAAGACACCTCGATAACCCGCCTGGGTCTGGCTTTTTTCACGACGGTTGCGCGCACAGTTGCCGGGCAGATACCGCGCTCCTGCGACCTGCTCGCCTGGCGCCGGTCGCGCGACATCATGCGTGCGCTGGCGGTGCGTTGCGGGTGGCTCCTGCGCAGCGTCCGGCGGCTGGGCAAGGCGAGAAACGCGGGCGTGGAAATGGACGGGCAAGCCTGGGACAGCCTGGCCGGTGTTTTTCTCATCTCCATGCCGGCGAAAGTCCGCGCCCCCCGGCTTATCCGCCCGAGGGAGATTGCGCCACCCGATGCGGGCCCGGCATTGCACAGCGCGACCGAGCGCCTGATAAATCTTCAGGATGAGGACGGCGGCTGGGAAGGCGAGATGGTCTGGTGTCCCATGCTCACCGCGCAATACGTACTGCTGCACCACATTATCGGGCGGCCGCTCGAACCCGGCCGGCGCAGGAATGTACTGCGTTGCTTCGAACGGACCCGCCTGGCAGGAGGCTCATGGGGTTTACACGATCACTCGCCCCCCCACCTGTTTGTCACCACGCTGGTTTATGTCGCGGCGCGATTACTCGGTGCCGAGCGGGATGATCCGTTAATCGAACCGGCCCGGCGCTTCCTGCAGACAGAGGGGGTTACCGGAATCCCGAGCTGGGGAAAGTTCTGGCTGGCGCTGCTCAATCTCTACGACTGGCGCGGGGTACACGCGGTGCTGCCGGAACTCTGGAGCCTGCCGCGCCGGATCCCGTTGCATCCCTCGAACTGGTACTGCCATACCCGGCTCATTTACATGGCGATGGCGTCGATTTACCCGCACCGGTACACGGCGCCGGTCACACCCCTGGTCTCCTCGTTACGGGAAGAGTTGTATCCCCAGGGGTTTGCCAACATCGATTTTTCCGCCACACGCCATCAGTTGCGGGATGCCGACCTGTATGCGCGACCCAGCGTATGGCTCCGGGCCGGCTACGAGTTTGCGCGTCTGTTCGAACGGATTCACAGCAAACGCCTGCGCGCCCGCTGCACGGAAGAGATCAACCGGCTCATCAAATGGGAACTGCAGACAACCAGCCACACGAGCATCTCTCCGGTCAGCGGCCTGCTCAATATCCTTGCCCTGTGGCTGCGTGATGCGGACGACGCCGATGCCGGACAGGCACTCTCGCAACTGGATGGCTGGCTCTGGGAAGACGAGGAACAGGGAGCCCGGGTCACCGGCGCGAGAAGCGCCTCCTGGGATACCGGCTTCGCCCTGCAGGCGCTGGCGGCAGTGCCCGGGCCCGGCGAAGTGGAAAACGCTTCCCTCCGGGATGGAGCCAATTTCCTGTACGAACAACAAATCGATACCAGCTTCGAAGGGTTTCGCGAGGCTTATCGTATTGACCCCAAAGGCGGCTGGTGTTTTGCCGGGGGCTGGCACGGCTGGCCGGTTACCGACTGTACCGCGGAAGCGGTGCTGGGAATTATTGCGGCCAGGGGCGAGGCCGCGGACGCAACCGTGCTCGGCGATGCGGTCCGCTTCATGTTGCGCGGCCAGAACCGCGACGGCGGTTTCGGCAGCTACGAGGCGCGCCGCACCGTGACAGGTCTCGAGTGGTTGAACCCGGCCGAGATGTTCGGCGACTCGATGACCGAACATTCCTATGTGGAGTGCACCGCGTCCTGTCTTGCGGCGTTCGCCGCCTGCAGGGAGCGCTTCCCGCAAACCACGGACCAGGCGCTGACGAGCGCCATCACACGGGCTGACGCCTGGCTGCGCCGGACCCAGGCGGTCGACGGTTCCTGGCGCGGCGTATGGGGCGTTCAGTTTATCTACGGCACCTTTTTCGGGATCAGGGGCCTGCTTGCCGCCGGGGCCCGGCCCGGTGATCCGGCGCTGCGCCTGGCCTGCCAGTGGCTGCTGGAGCGCCAGCGCAGGGACGGGGGTTGGGGCGAGCACCACAGCGGTTGCACGACCGGGCGCTACGTCGCACACGAGGAAAGCCAGGTCATCCAGACCGCGTGGGCATTGATTGCACTGCTGGAGGCAAGCGATCCGAACTGGAGCGCGATTTCACGGGGCGCCCGCTATCTGCTCAACGCCCGGAACGAGGACGGGACCTGGCCAAAACAGGACATGGCCGGGGTCTTCTTCCGCACGGCGCTCCTGGATTACGTCCTGTACCGGCAGTATTTTCCCCTGCACGCACTCGGTCTCTATGAGCAGCGGCGGCTGGCCAGGCTGGATCTGACGGTCCCCGTCCCCTCCGCCGATATGAAACTCGTTGAAGCTGCCGGTTCGTAGAGTATCACCAGGAGGGGCAGCATGATGAGAGATGCCGGTATGACGTCCGGTATGACATCAGTGCACGACAGGGCGAGAAATTCTATAATAGATTACCAATATTGAGAGAAAATTCATGGCGACGCGTTTAATTAAGAATCTGGCAGGTACGGTTAACTGGCAGCATGTGGCGAAGCGCTCCAGCGGGTATGTCAAGCGGTATTCTCCCGCGGAACGGGAAAAACTGAAGGACGGGACGTTCGACTACATGGGGCTGACCCGGGACTATTATGACCTGGCGACCGCATTCTACGAGTACGGATGGGGGGAGTGTTTCCACTTTGCCCCGCTTCACCCGGATAAACCGCTCAGGGAGTCGATCCGGCTCCACGAGAACTACCTGGCAGACAGGCTGGACATAGCACCGGGTATGCGGGTGCTGGATATTGGCTGTGGTATCGGCGGGCCCCTGGTCGCCATCGCCAGGCACACAAACGCCGCTATCACCGGGATCAACAATAACAAGGCCCAGGTTGAGAAAGCGCGCGCCAGAACTGCGAACGCGAACCTGAATCCGCCAGCCGAATTTATCGTCGGTGATTTCATGCACATCGATGCGCCGGATGCGAGCTTTGACAGGGCTTATAACATCGAGGCCCTGGCCCATGCCACGAGCAAGGCCACGGCCTATGCCGAGGCCTACCGGATTCTCAAGCCCGGAGGGCTGTTCGCTTCCTACGAATGGTGTATGACTTCAAGGTTCGACCCCGCCAATGCGGACCATCGACATATCAAGCGTGAGATCATGATCGGCGGTGGACTGCCCGATATCAGCGCGCCCGGGGACGTTGACCGCGCGCTGCAGGAAGCCGGCTTTGAAATACTGGTGAACGATGACCTGGTGGAAACCATCGATACCGGTGTGCCCTGGCACAAGGCGCTGGGGGCACAGAAGTTCACGCCCCTGGATTTCCTGAAGACGCCGGTCGGGCGACAGGTCACGGCGAAGATGCTGTGGCTGTTTGAACGCATCGGGCTGGCGCCCAGGGGTTCGCACCAGGTCGCGACCATTCTGAACCGGGGCGCGGACGGACTGTCGGCAGGCGGCAGACTGGGTATCTTCACGCCCATGTATTTTACGGTGGCGCGTAAGGCGGGCTGAAAGCTATCCCGCATTTACCAACACATCACCACCTGGCGAACGACTAAAACGTTCCAGGGTAGCGGCCTTGGTACCGTGGCGCGGCTCAAGCCTACGGCGCACCTCACTCTCTTTCAGATCCAGGGAAAGGTACTTAAACGACGAATTTACCACCATAGCTATAGAGATCTTCAGTTTAGCCGATAAATCTTCATCCTAGTCATATTCTGAATATAATATGACATTCTAAACTGTCACTGACGGACGCATAATCCATTTAAGAACTATCACTCAAAACTCCTCTTATCACACATAAAAGCTTCTGAATATGTTTATTTATGCCCTGGCAACCATGGACACAAAGGGAGACGAGATCTGTTTCGTCGCTGACAAAATCAGTCAGACCGGGATAAAAGTTAAAATTGTTGATGTCGGCACGGCAAACAACCCGCAAAGATCCCCCGATATTGGTAAAGAGACCATTGCAGCATGTCATGCCAAGGGAGCGCAACACGTGCTGGATCAGAATGATCGGGGAATGGCCGTAAAAGCAATGAGCGAAGCCCTGGAAAACTTTCTGCTGCAAGAACTTAACGAGAACAGAATTGCAGGCGTCATTGGTATCGGCGGCTCTGGTGGAACCTCATTGATATCGAGAGGTATGAGGGCCTTACCAATTGGTCTGCCCAAACTACTGGTATCGACTGTTGCCAGCGGAAATACCCAACCTTATATAGATTGCAGTGATATTACGATGATGTATTCGGTGGTGGATATTGCCGGCTTGAATAACGTATCCGAAGTCATCCTGAATAACGCAGCTCATGCGCTCAGCGGCATGGTAATCAACTATTCACGGCCCGAGACGGAAAAGAGGGCCATTGGAATGACCATGTTCGGTGTGACGACCCCTTGCGTGGACGCAGTACGAAAAAAACTGGAGTCCCGGGGAAAGGACTGTCTTGTTTTTCATGCAACGGGCACCGGTGGGCGGGCTATGGAAAGCCTGGTAAACAGCAACTACATCGATCAGGTTCTGGATATTACAACAACAGAGGTAGCTGATGAAATTGCCGGCGGCGTATTTCCCTGTGGCGAGCATCGCTTCGAAAGCATCGTCCATAACCGGATACCCTGTGTCATGAGTCTGGGGGCACTGGACATGGTGAATTTTGGTGGCCTCGAAACCGTACCTGAAAAATTCAAAAACCGTAATTTGTATGTACACAATCCGGAAGTAACCTTAATGCGTACAAACGTGGAGGAATGTATAGCTATAGCAAAATGGATGGCTGCCAGGATAAATCAAAGCGAGGCACCATTTACACTTGTCATCCCGGAAGGTGGTGTATCTATGCTTGATGCACCAGGGCAGCCTTTCTTTGATGCTGAAGCTGACCAGGCTTTATTCGATACATTGGAAGAGATGGTTGAGAAAAATGAAGAAAGGAAGATAGTACGCTCACGTCATAACATTAATGATCCGGAATTTGCTGAAGTGCTGCTGGATGCTTTAGCTGATGTGTTGGATATGAACGGTACGCCATCACTTTAGTTGCTAATTCCACATTGTCAGTACAAATGATACCGAATGAATAGAGAACACATACTAAAAAAACTGAAGAATAAAGTTAAGGCGGGTGAGCTGATCATTGGTGGTGGCGCAGGAACCGGCTTATCAGCCAAGTGTGAAGAAGCCGGGGGGATAGACCTGATCGTTATCTACAATTCCGGGCGCTACCGTATGGCCGGACGAGGTTCACTATCCGGTTTACTGGCGTATGGAAATGCCAATGAAATAGTCAAGGAAATGGCCAGTGAAGTGCTTACTGTCGTAAAAGAAGTTCCTGTGCTGGCCGGTGTAAACGGCACTGACCCGTTCATGATGTTAAAGCCTTTCCTGCAAGAATTGAAAGATATGGGATTTGCCGGGATACAAAATTTTCCGACCGTTGGTTTGATTGATGGTGTCTTCAGAATGAACCTGGAAGAAACCGGAATGGGTTATGACAAGGAAGTTGAGTGTATCGCGGCTGCTCGCGAGCTCGACCTGCTAACGACTCCGTATGTATTTGATATTGACGAAGCCCGGCTGATGACCGACGCCGGTGCAGACATAGTTGTTGCCCACATGGGCCTGACAACAAGCGGCAGCATCGGTGCTGCGACATCGAAAACGTTGCCTCAATCGGTCGAATTAATTCAGCAGATAACAGATACCTGCAAAGGGTTAAATGACGAGGTGCTGGTGCTATGTCACGGCGGGCCGATTGCCGAGCCCCGGGATATGCAATTTGTCATAGACAATGTAAAAGACCTGGATGGGTTCTATGGCGCCAGTTCCATGGAACGCCTGCCTGTTGAACGGGCGCTTACGGAGCAGGTTGCTGAATTTTGTAAAATCAAGAGGACAAAATAGACATGTTAAGTGACAGAGTTGTGTTAATCACCGGTGCCGGCGGGGGAATTGGGCGCGGCATCGCACAGGCGGTAATGAAAAGAGGCGCCGCAGTGATCGTTACTGATGTGGATGCAGCTTCGGCTAATAAGACCGCAAACATACTGGCTGACGAGTATGATGCTGAAGATGTGATGGCCGCAGCGATGGATATTACCGACCGGGATGCCGTGGCTGACACAATCAAAGCCGGCGTAGCGCGCTTCGGAAAAATTGACGGGCTCGTCAACAATGCAGCTGTATTAGCGGACCCAGGACCTCTACTGGATTCAGATCCAGCTAAAAGACAAAAGGAAGTCGAAGTAAATCTCGGCGGAACTATTATTTGCTCACAGGCTTTCGTTCGCCAGGTAATCAAACAAGAATCTGGCGGCAATATCGTTAACCTGGCTTCGGAAGGTGGGATAAGGGCACACGTAATGATGGCAAATTATAGTGCAACCAAAGCGGGGGTCATTAATCTGACACAGGCGCAGTCCGCGGAGTGGTGCAAGTACGGTATCAACGTGAATGCCATCTGTCCCGGCGGCATACATACCGATATGTTGCAGGCTGCCGCTGAGGCAAAGTCGACAAATTCCGATATCTCTGCAACCGCTTTGCGCGAGACCTGGATTGCACCGCAATTGGGTAGAAAGATGGAGGCGATTGAAGTCGGCTATGTTGCTGCATTTTTGTTATCCGAAGAAGCTGTCCTGATTCGGGGACAGGCTATCAGAGTATCAGGCGGTTTGGAGCACGAAAATTTGCAAGACTATGACATGTAAACTTGAAACTTATTGGCGGAGGTGAGCAATGTGTAAAGTGTGTGACGGCAAGGGGCGTTTTTTAACAGCTGAAAAGATTGAACGTGAATACCCGGACTGGGGTGCGCTGGGCTGGGCGTCGCGACCTCAGGATACAGGCAGTAAAAACCTGATCGTGATCGAGGTCACACTTGCTCCCGGCCAGGGACACGATTTTCATAAGCACCCTCGACAAGAGGAAATCCTCTACATGATAGACGGTACTGTCGAACAATGGATAGAGGAAAAGAAGCAGAATATAAGGAAGGGAGATGTTGCATTTATTCCTGAAAATACTGTGCACGCATCCTTTAACGACTCAGAACAGGAAGTAAAAATACTCGCAATTCTGGGTCCTGCCGTAGGCGATGCGGGGTACGAGTTTGACGATGTGAGTGAAGAGATACCATGGAGTTCTTTGCGTCAATAGAGACAGCCAAATAAAGACTGAACCAAGGTTAACTCTCATGACCCTGCGAAACATCCTGGTACCGGTATTACTATGTCTTGCGGCATGCGCCGACGATACGCCCACAAACACGCCGGCCAGTGTCGAGTCCGGCAAGGACAACGCCGTTGCGGGGCAGTCTGAAGACCGCGGCGTGCCCTTCTACGGATTAACGCAGGACCTGAACCGCTCTTCCGGTCTTGCGCAGATCAATACAGCCAACATACAAAATCTCACACCTGTCTGGACGCTTGCCCTCGGGGAGAAAATCGGCCTGCAGACACAACCGCTGGTAATCGGCAATGTCATGTACGTGACAACGCACAATTCGACACATGCAATCGATGCGGCGACCGGGCGGCAGATATGGAAAACGGTAACCGAATATGCAGACAATGCGTTGAATTGCTGTGGCTACGGCAACCGCGGCCTGGCTTACCACGACGGCAAACTGTACCGGACGAATATCGACAACCGCATTATCGTTTTTAACCCGGACAACGGCGCGATACTCTGGGAAAAAGAAGTACACGATGTCTCGCCCAGCTACTCCATGACAAGCGCGCCGTTGGTGGCCAATGGCGTACTTATCACCGGCATAGGCGGATCTGAATTTGCGGCGCCCGGGTTTATCGACGGCTGGGTCCCGGACACGGGAGAGCACCTGTGGCGGTTGCATACCATTCCCAAACCCGGAGAACCGGGCAGTGAGACCTGGGACGGTGACGACTGGAAGCGGGGCGGCGGCGGCACCTGGCTGACAGGCTCTTACGATGCCGAGCTTGACCTGGTGTATTGGGGCGTAGGCAACCCTGCCCCCTGGAGCGCCCACCGCCGATCGGGCGACAATTTATATACCAACAGTATGCTGGCAATCAGACCGCGTACCGGGGAAATGGTGTGGTATTTTCAATTCACACCCAACGATACCGGCGATTACGACGGCAACAACGAACCGCTGCTCACCGAACTGAAAATCGGGGACGAACTGCGCAAGGTCCTGATCCAGGCAAACCGCAACGGCTTCTTTTACGTGCTGGACCGGACCAACGGCGAATTTATAACGGCAAACGCATTCGTCGACAAAACCACGTGGACCGCGGGGATCGATGCCGTAACGGGGCGGCCTGAACGCTCCGGATCCGTCGATCACATGCTGAAAACGGGCGAGCCCACCGAAGTGTGGCCGACCGCATTCGGCGGCAAAAACCTGGCGCCCATGTCTTACAGCAAACGCACCGGACTGGCTTATGTCAACGCGATCAACACCGGCTGGATTGTCACGCCGGTGGACCAGGAATTCAAGGAAGGGGCGCTGTTCTTTTCCATCGATTTTGAGTTTGTCGATGCAACGGTCCCCAAAGGCGAGTTGAAGGCCGTCGACCCGTTAAGCGGCAGCATAAAATGGAGCTTCCCTACCGAAACAGCCATGAATGGAGGCACCCTGGTCACCGCAGGCGATCTTGTCTTTTCCGGGGCCCAGACCGGTGAGTTATATGCCCTCCACGCCGGGACGGGTGAGAAGTTGTGGGAATACCGAACCGGCTCCGGTATCGTTGCGCCACCGGTAACCTACCAGGTCGACGGTAAACAATATGTAGCCGTCGCCAGCGGCATCGGCGGCCTGTATGCAGCCGTTTCCGGGGACCCGAATTTAAAAAATATCAATCCGGGCAACTCCATCTGGGCATTCGCCCTGAACAATGGTGCCATCGCCAGGACGCCGGTTGCGAAAACGATCCTGCCGCCGCTCAAACCGGTCGAGATTGACAGCAAACCGATGCCGGCAACCGCCGAGGCAGGAAAATCGCTTTATCACCAGTACTGCGCACACTGTCATGGTGTGAACCGCATGGCAAGCGGCACCAACTACGACCTGAGGCAGTTTCCGGAAAATGCTGAGCAACGCTTCGTTTCCGCCATTGTTGACGGCAAGGGCACTATGCCGGGCTGGGGAGACACATTCAGCCGGGAAGAAATCCTGACGATTTACTCCTACGTAACGCATTGAGGCGGCGACCACGCGGACGGGAGCCACAGTCTCGACGTATTTCCCCTTCTCCAGGGCGTCTCAGGATGACGCCATCTCGCGTTGCAACTGGACTTTGCGCATCAGGTGCTGCCCCGAGGTGACCGGGTCGTAACGGGACGGGTTACCGGCGTCACAGCAAGTCGGCAGCGTCTCTATGAGGGCATCGTAGTTGGGCTGGTGGAAGTAGACGATGGACAGCCTTGAGGTGCCGGGCCCGACCGGCGGCGTCACGACCCGGTGCATGGTCGACACCCAGCGGTCGTTGGTCCACTGGGCCATGAGATCGCCGATGTTCACCACCAGCGCGCCAGGCACGTGGGGCACCTTCATCCAACTGCCGTTTCGATGCAGCACCTCGAGGCCGCCGGGCGCAGCGTCGGTCATAAGCATGGTGAAACTGCCGAAATCCGAATGGGCCCCTGCCCTGAACTGACCGGGGAGCGGTTCCTTATCGAGCGCGGGATAGTACAGGGCGCGCATCGAGGAGATGCTCTTGTCGACATAGGGGTCGAACTGGTCCTGCGGCAGACCGAGCGCAACGGCCATCAGCCCCATCATGCGCACGGCGAGAGCGTCCGCGGCGCGGTAGTACGCTTTCCACGCCCCGGAGAACCCGGCCACTTCGTCAGGCCAGACGTTGGGGCTGAAGAAGGGCCGTGATTCAGGAGTGTGGAAGTAAGGGTCATCCGCAGGCACGTCCATCCGGTTGCAGGTATAGGTCTCCTTGAGATCCGGGGGAGTGGCATCACCACGGCTGTAGGAAAGCGCCTCCTGGTGCAGGTAGCCGACATATTCCCCGGGTGGCGGCTGGTAAGCGGCTTTCACCTCTTCGGGCAGCGAAAAAAACGAGATGCACGAGGCGCGCACGTCATTGATCAGCCCCGCGTCGATGCCGTGCCCGGTTATCACGAAGAATCCATGGTCCCGGCAGATGGAGTCTATCTCTGCCGGCGTATTCTGCGCAGCGCTGTCCCCGGCGAGCCAGCCCGAGACGTCGATGACCGGAATTTCAGTTCTGCCGCTCACGGTGCACCGGAGCAGGTCAGGCTCTAATCATCGAGTACCGCCGTCACTTCGATCTCGACCATGATCCCCGGCAGCGCCAGCGATTGTACGCCGATCAACGTGCTTGGCGGCGGTTCACCCGGTGCGTAGAAGGCCGCGGTTTTCTCGATGACCGTCTGCACCATGCCGGCGTTATAATCGACAATGTAAATCCGGCCGCGTACGACATCAGCCGGGGTCGCGCCGCCCGCGGCAAGCGCAATGCCGATAGCTTTAAAGGATTGATCCATTTGCTCGGCGAGCGTGTCGCCGACCAGGTTCAGGTCGGCGTCCATCGGCACCTGGCCGGCGCAGTGCACCATCTTTTTTCCGGTGCTGACAACGACACTGGTGTAGCCGTGTACTACATCCGGCAGAATACCCTCGGGGTGGATAAATTTATTTGGCATATTCGTTCTATTGTCTGTTCAGTCCGTCTGAGTTGACGGCCAGTTGGCGCGATAGCGTTTCACCAGCCAGCGATTAAACTGCTGCAGTGTCTCCTCCTGCCAGGAATAACGGCCATGGGGGCCGAAGCGTGAGCGCAGACCCTTCTGCACCATCGTATCCGCATGGATATCCTGGACGTTAAAATCGTTCACACCGGCTTCCATGTCCCTGAACAGCAGGTCGAACAAGGGTTCGTTCGGCGCCCTCGGGTCCATACAGTAACCGATGTGGATATCAATCGCTTCCGCGGCCTTGGGATTGACGATGAAATAGGTAATCGTGTCGGGCGTCACGGCGAGGCCGAGGCTGGGGGGCACCAGGCAGAACATGGCGCGGTGCCGCTCGTCATCGCTCAGTTTTTCAAACACCGGTAACAGGGTTTTCCTGGTGGCGTTGAATCCGCCGTCGATGTGGGTGAAATAATTGAGCCGGGAGACATGATTCTGTTCATCGTCCCACTCCAGGAAGCGGGCGTTTTCAGACGGCACATGATCGCCGATACCGACATGCAGGCGGTTGGCGTGATAACCGTCGTTGAAGTTTTCCAGCATCACCTTCCAGTTCCACGGCAGGTCTTCGTAGGTGTCGCCGATTTTTGTGTAACAGTCATCCAGGTCGAAGTTAGACAGCAACTCCGTGAGTTGCTCCAGCGTCGGCGCGAGCGCATCGCCCTGTTCCGTAAAGCGGCAAAAAATAAACCCGTTCCAGATCTCCGTCGGCAACGACGGCAGGTTGTAGCGCGCCTTGTCAAACTCGACTGCCTGGTCCATTTCCGGCATGGCGAGCAATCTTCCATCCAGGGCATAACTCCAGTGATGGTAAGGACAGAGAAACTTATTACAGTTGCCGCTGCCTTCGGCGACAACCATGCCGCGATGCTGGCAGACTGCGGAGAGAACGCGTACCTGCCCATCCCGGTCGCGTACGACCAGCAGGGGTTCATCCAGCAGGGTCAACTGGTACCAGTCGCCCGGGTCCGGGATCTGCGAGGTGCGTCCGACACACATCCAGTCCTTCGTAAAAATCGTGTCGCGTTCGAAGCTGTGAAATTCAGGCGAGGTGTACAGGATCGGGGGCAGTATCCCGGCCTCGTTGACCGGTGCGGTGGCCGCATCAAAGGCCTTCAGCATAGCCGCTCCGAATAACTCATGGGAGTTCATCATTGCCAGTCTCCGGACAGGTGTCAGTTATCGCTCAAATATCCAGTCCCAGGTGTGAGGCATCGCAGAACGGCGGTGTCCCGGTCTTCTTGCACCCGCACATCCCTACGAAATCGAACTCTTTCATCTCGAACCTGACCGGGTTGATACCGGTGCCCTTGTGTGACCCGTCACAATAGGGCTGGTTCTTTGACTGGCCGCAGGCACACCAGTAATAGGTGCCTTCTTCCAGGAACAGGAGATACGGGTTGGTGTCGGAGCCTGCCGGGAAGCGCGTTTTTACCCAGCCGTCTTTTGCCGGGCTGATCATTTTCATGTTGCTGGTGATGCGCTTGAACAACCACTTTCCATCCACCTTGACCACCTCGGCATCGTACACGCCGGTGATCCAGTGCGGCTCCGCCTCCTTGGTATCTTCAGCCGGCATGGTTGCGGGTTCCCACAAGTACCAGATCAAGGTGGCGGAATTACCATCGTCCGCCAGGTCTATCTTCGGTGAGATCATGAAATGCAGCGACCACCAGACTTTCTCGCCGGCAATGGCTTTCAGGAAACCGACGGCCTTGTCGCGGCCAACCCAGGCGCCAAACCCCTTCGCCTCCCACACCGCATCTTCGGTGAACAGGGGCATCAGCATATCCACGTCGTTACCGTTGTCCGCCGCCCGGGCATAGTCAACGATCAGGCGATTGATGTCTTCGATGGCCTCAACGTGCTGCAAGCGCTTGTCGATACTCTTCAATAAACCTTTGATTTCTTCAAGATCACTCATCTTCTACTCTCCATTGGTTACAAAAAAACTACGGCGCACACCGCCGGAGTCGTTAATAGTTATACCGCAGCGACGCCCCCACCCAACGGGGCTTGCCGTAGGAATAGGTAACACAACCGCACAGGTTCGACACGTCGAAGCCGATCAGGCGAATGCGCGCATCGGTAAAGTTGTTGACGAACACCGTGCCGTCCCAGCGTCCATCGGTGCTGGTCCAGTTGATGCGGGCGTTGCCCACGCCGAACTCGCGCGTCCTCTGGGCATCAAAATTGCGGATGTTGTGGAAGAAATTGGAGTTGTACTGCGCATCCATCTGTAGCGCCAGCGAGCCGTTGAAGACATCCTGCGGGAAGGTGTAACGGACCAGCCCGGACAACTGGGTCTCGGGCGCAAACGCCGGTCTGACGTCGCGAAAGACCGCCGGCGCCACCTCCAGGTTCTTGACCTCGGCTTCCTGGAAATGCGCGCTCAGGATCACATCAAAACCGTTGCCGAAACTGGATTGCAGATCAAACTCGCCACCGGTGATCGTGGCATCGTTATTGACGATGAACCCGGAAGAACGCACGAATACGAACGCCTGGTAATCCTTGTAGTCATAGTGGTACACCGACGCATTCAGACGGGTCGTGCCGTCGAACAGGGTTGACTTGAAACCTGCCTCGTAAGAAAGCAGCACCTCTTCCCCATAGGGAATCTCGCTGTCGGGCAGGAACGGCGTGCCGTCCGCCACCTTGGCGTTGTAGCTGCCGGCCTTGACGCCGCGGTTCACGCCGATGTAGAACAACAGGTTTTCGTTGGGATGGTAGTCCAGTTGCACCTTACCGGTCCAGAGCGTGGGCGAACGGCTGTCGGCAAACGGTGTGCGCAGGGTGCCGTTGAAATCGTAACCTGAACCGGCGACGCGCGTATCGGTTTCAACCCGGTAATCGTCCGTGTTCATGTAGGCGACGATACTCCGGGTGTAACTTTGTTTTTCGACCAGGCCGCGGATCCCGGCGATGAACGTAAACTGGTCGTTGAGATCGTAGTCCACCTGCCCGAACAGCGAATAGGAATTGGTCTTCAGCCTGACTTCGTTGTTCGCTTCGGTGCCGAGGAAAGGTATATAGGCGCCGGGGATCACGGATCCGTCCGGCGCATTACCCAGACCCAGCAATGGTGAATTAATGGGTAAGGCCAGCCCGGCAGTATTGTCATTATCGATGTGCAGGTAATAAAAACCTGTGACCCAGCGCATGCGTTCCGTTTCGCCATTAAGACGCAGTTCCTGTGAAAACGTATCCTCCGATGCCAGCGAGCCGAAGATACCCTGGGGAACCGGCGCACCATCAGTATCGAGGATAACAAGCTTGTCGAAATGCATATAGTTACTGACTGAGGTCAGGTTAACCTTACCGATCTGCCAACTCAACTTGGCGGTGACGCCGTGACTCTCGAATTGATTGACGTCGTCTGCGGAAATATCGTGGGACGTATCGAAGCCATCCCCGTCAGGGTCGATATAACCGAAGAAATCACCACCCGGCACCGGGCGCAGGCCGTCTTCACGTCCGGCAAACGGGAACGGTACGCCGGGTATGCCGGTAATCAGAGGTGAAAGAACCAGGGCTCCGACATCAAAAGACGTCGCCTGCAACTCACCGTCAAGCCCTTCAACCCCGGGCATGTAACAACCGCCGGTCTCGGCGGAAATCGCTTCGCAGACGTTGTCCGGCGGCGAGACTATACTGTTTACAAACCGCCCCTGGGCATCAAGGACAGTAACGGCCGGAAAAGATTGTGTAGGCCCGGCGCTGGTTTCCGTACCGGCGCCGAAACCGCTCACCAGGAACTCGAAATCGTCGCTTGGCTCAAACAGCAACTGGCCGCGTATTGCCCAGGAATCATCGGTCCACACATCATCGGGTTCCGCCCTGCCCGGCCCGAAGTTGCCGAAGGGATAAACCGCGGCGCCAGGGTCACCCTCGGGATAGTGGTTATCGAATATGGCATCATGCTTGTTATACATGCCGCTGACCCGCGCGGACAGGTTCTCGCCCAGCGGACCGCTGACCGCACCCTCAAACCGCACCTGGTCGTAAGAACCGTAGGTAATATCGGCAAAGGCTTCCGCCTCCCGTGTCGGCTTGCGGGTGATGAAATGCACCAGGCCGCCGGTGGCGTTGCGGCCGAACAGCGTACCCTGGGGGCCCTTGAGTATTTCCACCCGATCCACATCAAACGTGGCAAAGCTCTGGCCCTGGATCATGGGGATATAGCCTTCGTCGATGTAGACGGCAACGGGGGACTCGGTTACATCGAGAAAATCATTCTGGACAACACCGCGGATGGTGAAAAGTGTCGTTTGCCCGCCGAGATTACCGGCAGTGAACACGCCGGGGGTGATATCGGCAATCTGTGTGCTGGTCTCCAGGCCCATCTGATCGATCTGCTCGCCCGACCAGGACGTAATCGCGATGCCGACATCCTGGATGGATTGTTCACGTTTTTGCGCCGTGACAATGACTTCCTCGAGCAGGCCGCCACCCTGGGTCGCGGCCGGACCGGCATAAAAACAAACGGACAACAGGGAAATTATCCCGATGGTTTTACGCGGCGCCAGTGCGATCACTGTTTTGACAGACATGTAACTCCCCCTCATGTGGACAGAATTCGTATTATCGATAATATTATGAATTATCGATAATTAGAAGCCCTGTATAGGATCGGACCAATTCAGCGCCGTCAAACGGGGTGGAGATGTAACGTCGTATCTGCGGGCCGCCCTCAAAACAAGACAGCCAGCTTCACGTACAGGAAACGCCCGTTGAACCCCGCGGGCGCATACTGGCTGTACCGGTTGCCCAGGCCGCTGCGGGCATTCGGGTTTTCGTCCGGGTATGTATCAAACAGGTTGTCTGAGCCCAGTGTCAGCGTCAACCCATTATCCATGGTGTAATCGGCGCTTGCGTCCACCAGGCCGTAGCCTTCGAAATCCAACCCTTCCTCGGAGTCGTACCAACCCCCGTGGTGACTGTAGCGCAGCATCAGGTCAACCGGGCCGTAACTATGCCGAGCCGTTAAAATGTAGCGGGTATTCGGCAACCCTTGCTCGTAGTCGCGTATCTCGCTGACGTTGTCCAGGGGACCGTCACGTGTGAATTTAGTGACTTCCGTGTCAATGGTACTGAGCGCAAAATCCAGGTCAGTGACGCCGGCCACCGTTTCCAGGGTCCGGGCGCCGGCGAATTCACAACCCCTGGTAACCGTACTGAAGTCATTGGTGAAATAGTTGATGTAGTTCCAGCTTCGAGCGGAAGTCAGGCCGGCGGTTTCGAGTTGCCCGATGAGATCATCTCTGACCCGGTTGCCGCCAAGGTCCGGGCGGTTGAGTTCGATGTCCCGGGACAGGGCCAGCCTGTCTTTCACCTTGATGCGGAAACAGTCGAACGAGAGTACGGTCTCGTCCCTGTCGTAGACCAGGCCTGCTGAAAAGTTCTCGGACTTCTCCGGTGTCAGCGCCGCGCCGCCCAGGGCAATACCGACCGGACTCGCCGGCGCAATCGTGGCGACGATGGAGAGCGTCCGTTCGTCTCCCTCTCCGGCATTCTTTGACGTGGCGTTGATGGCGTTGGACTGGCCTGGAGTGGGCGCCCGGAACCCGGTGCTCCAGGCGCCCCGCAGCGACAAGCTGTCGGTTAGCCCCAGCCGGGTGGACAACTTGCCGTTGGTGGTCGATCCGAAATCATCATAATCCTCCCGGCGGACTGCGGCGCCCAGGGTCCAGTTTTCCCTGATATCGGCTTCCAGTTCCAGGTACACCGCATAGTTGGAGCGGGACCATGCGCCTGCAGTGTCCGGGCTGAAACCGGGGAAGCCGTTAGTGGCTGCCGTAAAGCCCTGTTCCTGCAGGTCCACCTCGATGCCGTTTCGCTCGAATGTCCTCGCCCAGGAGGCGGGTTCGCCGCCTTCAATTTCAAACTTCTCTTCGCGCCACTCGGCGCCGAAGGCGATGTTCAGGTCCGAGGCAAGGAACGGCAGGGTGATGGGGTACGTCAGGTCCAGGTTTACATTTGTCTCCTTTTGAATATAGCCCCCCGGGTTGAAGGTAAAATCCTCCGGGTTGCCCGGGCCTAGCGCAGCATTGACCGTGTTACGGATAAAGAACGCGACATCGCTTACCCCGATGCCGGCACTGAGTTCCGCTGACAGTCCGAATTCCGTCTTGCCACGCAAGCCGGCAACCAGGGAGTAATCTTGCGTTTTTCCACCGAAGCGGGGCGTGAACCCTCCGGGGAACAACTCGTTCATGACAAAGCAGTCAGGGTGGGCCAGCAGGAACGCCTGGGTGTCAAAGGCGCCTGCGTGGTAGAACCGTCCTTCGGGCAGCAGGTCGCGCGGACAGTTGCCGGTTCCAGCGCCGCTCAGGTCGCCTACCAGGCGAAAGCCGCCCCGTGTGTACACACCTTCCCGGTTGTTCGGGTTGCGAAAGTAGAACCCACCGTCCGTCTCCTTGCGGGCATAATTACCGAAAGCGAACGCTTGCAGGTGTCCGGTCAACGGCAGCCCCGCGTTGAAGAAGGTTTTAATTTCATCTTCGATTTTCGGGCTGCCCCAGATCTGGGCAGGGTCGGCAACGGCCGTATTGCCGGCCGCGATCAACTCTGCTGCATCGTCTCGTTGCACACTGCGGCTGGTATCACCGGCTTCACCGTATTCCAGGCTCAGGCTCAGGAAGCCGCCGGCCAGGGGCAGGCCCAGGTTTGCTGCGAGGGTATAGCGCTCGCCGTCTCCCCTGGTCGTTTCGCCATACCTGGCTTCGACATCCGCCCCCCGGGAGTTGTCTTTGAGGACAAAATTCATCACGCCTGCGATCGCGTCGGACCCGTACTGGGCGGCGGCGCCGTCGCGCAGTACCTCAATGCGTTTCAGGGCAATGGCGGGGATAACCGACAGGTCAGGTCCTTGCGCACCCTCAGACGCCTTGGGCGTCAGCCATGCAATCACGGCGCCGCGGTGCCGGCGCTTGCCGTTTACCAGTACCAGGGTATGGTCTGCTGCCAGATTGCGCAGGTTGGGCGGGCGCACGATGGTCGCGCCGTCTGCAATCGGCTGCATGTTGACGCTGAATGTGGGCGAGACCGTGCGCAGCAGGTCAAGCATGTCGGTGCTGCCCTGACTAAGCAGGTCCCGCTCGTTAACTACATCGACCGGGGAATGGGATTCTGACAACACCCTGCCTGCGCGCCGCGAACCGACAACTACGACTTCCTCGAGGCTTGCCGCCCCTCCCGGTATGGTTTCTGCTCCCGGGGCAGCGGACGGTAACGCCGCGCAGGCGACCGCCATGAGAGCGGCTATGTAGCTACCGGACATGGTGTCCTCCGTCGCTTCCAAGGCCACTTAGATGCCTTCGATGGTCACTGCCTCTGCCAGCGCGTCCATGACAGTCGCGAAGTCCGGCTTGGATGCATAGTACAACGTTTGGGGCCCGGCATAGGCATTGGCGTAGATTTCGCGTGTTGCAGGCCGTACAGGGAATGCATGATCCAGTAGTCCTTTTCGACAAGGACGGGGTCGATGGAGCGCTCCTCTCCAACGATGCGGATCAGATCGGCAAATTCCTTATCCCAGTGAAGATATTCATGTGGCATGAGGCATTGAACCCTGAGCCAGCAATGGCTCAAAGAACTTCCTGGCTTTTAAGCCGCCGTACTCGCGAACGGCTTTTTTCAAGGCCTTATGATCGGCACTCTGTGCCTGCTTCTTCACCCCCTCCAGCAGCGAGGGTTTGTGCTCGGCCAGACGATCAAGATTGTCCACCAGATCGACCAGAAGGAACTCCCTGGAGAGCTTTGAGGGGAAATGCGGCTTCATCCGAAAATTAAACGTGCGTTTGCCAAGATCGAAACGGCCATGGCGTTTGTGGTTGTAAACGACGGTCTCGTTGTAGAGCTGTGTTGAACCCACCCCGAGCACGTTGTAGGCATTGGGCGAAGTCAGCAAAAAGCGGTGATCCTTCAGAAACGCTTCGACAAGCTTTTCATCGCCAGCCGGCGCAGCCCCAAAGTTTGTGAGCCTGGGGCAATAGTAAAGCCCTCCCGAGAGCTTGGTCAGAGTTCCCTCCTCCATAAGCTGCTTCAGATGCCGGTCCACAGCATTCGACCACGGCAGAAGATCGGCGCGGCGATAAACCTGCCCCGGGCGGAGATGTCGTTTCAGCTTGTTCAATGCACTCATGGCTACATGGTACGTAGTATTGCCTCATATTGCAAGTTATTTAATTAATATATCATGCAAATTACTCATAGCATGTAACACTGATAAGCCACAGGTTTATAGGAACACTCTTATCAAAAAGACAGTAAGTTCTTTATAGTGTGGTGCTGAAAAGTATCATGTTGCGGATCAACATCAAGCCGGTAACTATCAGATCAACAAAGGGTCAGACCAGTTCAAAGTGACACATTGTAATTTCCTGTTGACACCAGTGTAGACTGTCCGCTCCAATGACAAACCCGGCCCGAATTGAAGAAGTTCTCAAGTTCTGGTTCGACGAGCTCTCTCCAGACGATTGGTTCGAGGTCGACGAGGCGGTTGACAACCACATCCGCGCACGCTTCCAGGAACTGCATGAAGCCTTGCGGGAGCAGGTCCCCGAAACCTGGCGGAGTAGCGCACGCGGTTGCCTGGCGGCCGTGATCGTCCTCGATCAGTTTCCTCGCAACATGTACCGGGGCACCTCCCGTGCATTTGCCGCGGATGGCGCTGCGCTCTCCCTCGCCAAGGAGGCCCTGGTGCGCGGATTCGACCGGGAATTGCCGATAGACGAACGGAAATTCTTGTATATGCCGTTCGAGCACAGCGAAAATCCCGCCGATCAGGTACGCTCGATTGAGCTTTTCGGTTCCCTGGAAAACGAATTGGACCTCGACTATGCTCGCCGGCACAAGGAAATAATCGACCGGTTCGGGCGGTTTCCACACCGCAACGCGGTGCTCGGGCGGATTTCTTCCCCTGAAGAAATCGAGTTTATAAAAGAGCCCGGTTCTTCGTTCTGAGTGGCACTCTGGGAGAAAAATTTTCCCCACTAACATAGTTCATAATGAAATAAAATGGTAAATAACTATAAAAACGAAGACAAAAAGCGGATTGCGTCACAGAAACCGGTCTACATAAAACGACTGGTTGAACTCATTGAGACAGACAATGAATTTTGAAGATTATCCTGTTCACATCAGCCCTATCCCCTCTGATGAGGGCGGTGGTTACCTGGTTTCCTTTCCCGATTTACCTGGATGTATGGCGGATGGCGAAAGTATCGAGGATGCGATATCGGAAGCACGCGATGCGTTCAAGGCATGGATGATGGCGGAGATGGAAGATCATGCAAATGTGCCCGTGCCTAAATCTTACAGTGGGCAGTTTGTTCAGCGCATCCCCAAAAGCCTGCACAGGCAACTCGCCAAATGCGCAGAAAATGAAGGTGTAAGCCTGAACCAGCTCACAACTACCCTGCTGGCACAGGGGGTAGTGCGTTTAAACCAGCCGAAGACCGTATAAAAGAAAATGCCGTTCAGGATGGGGGTTCAGGATTCTGCCAAGCCTAACCGGTCTGACCCCTCAGACCGATCACACAAGGCGATACCGGCCTGTCAAGTCCTGATCTGTGCGCCGAACGGCATCTCGCGCAGGCGCTTGTCCGTGGCGGCATAAATGGCATTGGCCAGCGCCGGGGCTATGGGTGGCACACCCGGCTCTCCCACGCCTGCCGGCGGTGCATCGCTCTGCACCAGGTGAATGGATGTAGCCGGGGCCATATCCATGCGCAACATCGGGTAATCGTCGAAGTTGCCCTGCACCACCCGGCCGTCTGCCACGGAGATCAGGCCGTCGCGAGCCAGGCCGATGCCAAAAACCACTGCGCCTTCCAGTTGCGAGCGTACCCGGTCCGGGTTTACCGCCAGCCCGCAATCAAATGCGACATGGGCGCGCGGGACGCGCCAGCGGCCGTCCGGGTCGACCGCGACCTCTATCACCGCTGCCGTATAGCTCAGGAAACTGTAATGCGCGGCAAACCCCAGCCCGTGACCCGGCGCAAGTTTTCTGCCCCAACCGGCCTGCTCCGCCGCCAGCTCGGCAACGTGCCGCAGGCGCGCGGTATCGAACGTATAGCCGTCCGCGCCCTCCATGCCATACCCTGAGAAATCGAGAAGCCGGTCCGGACCGAGCAGGTCAAGGTAATTCTCCAGCGGGTCGCGCCCGCGGGCATGGGCAATTTCATCGGCGAAACTGCCTATGGCAAATGCCTGGAAGATATTGCACACCGATCTCAACCAGCCGATGCGGATCTTCGCCGGCGCCGCGCCCGCCTCGACCCTGACATTGTCGATGGCAAACGGCATGCTCACCGATCCCTGCCCCAGTTCCCAATCGGCCGGGTATACGGCATCGGCGTCAAACGTCGATTTTATCGGGGGAAAGGCCGTGCGCTGCAGCCATCCCGTCACCGCGCCGGTCCCGGAAATGCCGGCCTTCAGGTACTGGGCGCTGGGGGCATGGTAATAGCCGTGGCGGATATCGTCTTCCCGGCTCCATACCACCTTGACCGGCACGCCGGTCTCCCTGGACAGGATGATCGCCTCGTTAATAAAGTCACACTTGGACTTGCGCCCGAACGCCCCGCCGAGCAGGGTCACGTTCACCGTGATCTGCTCCGGTTTGAGACCGGTAAGCCCGGCCGCGGCGGGAATAACCGATTGCGGGGACTGTGTCGGCGCCCAGATTTCACAACCGTCAGCGGTCACCGAGGCCAGCGCCGCCGGTGGCTCCATCGGCGCATGGGCGAGATGCGGGGTGTAGTACCCGGCTTCCAGCGTCGAGTCGGCTGCCTCCAGGGCCTCCAGGGCATCCCCCTCGTTGCGCCTGAGATCGCCTTCCTGCCTGGCGGTACGCAGCAACTGCACCCTGTAGTCATCGGAGTCGTAATCCCCGTTTTCGCCCACGTCCCACTCGATCTTCAGTTTCCTGCGTCCTTCCAGCGCCGCCCAGGTGTTGTCGGCAATCACGGCGATGCCGCCGAGCGCCTGGAATGCAGCCGGCGGTTCGGCGGCCTTGATTTCGATTACCTGGCGCACGCCGTTGACGGCCAGCGCCGCTTTCGCATCAAAGGACTTCACGCGCCCGAATACAACCGGGCAGCGTGCAATCGCTGCATATTTCATGCCGGGCACGCTTACGTCGGTCCCGTATATAGCCCGGCCCTGAATGAAGTCGTCCATGTCGACCATGGGCACGTCCTTGCCGATATAGTGAAACTCATCGGCAGGCTTGAACCTCAATTGATCCGGTTCGGGGACGGGCAACCCGGCCGCGTCCGCAACCAGGTCCCGGTAATCCAGGGCGCGGTTGCCGGCATCATGCAACACCTGGTGCAGGCGCGCCCGGCATTCGGAGACGTCGACCTGCCAGCGGTCGGCGGCCGCCTGCTCGAGCATCTGCCTGGCAGTGGCGCCGGCGATGCGCATGCGCTCCATGAAGCCGCGCACGGACCATGAACCGTCGGTATTCTGGTCCCCGTATACCGCATCACCCGGGGCCTGCACGACCTTCACCCGCGACCAGTCAGCCTCCAGTTCATCCGCGACGATGGAAGTCAGGCTGGTGCGAATTCCCTGGCCCATCTCGGATCGGTGCGAAACGATGATTACGGTGCCGTCGGCATCTATGCTGACGAATACATCCGGGGACCACGGCGCGGTCCCGGAACCGGCGCCGGTTTGCGCCGGGTTGCCGCCGCGGCTGCAACCCGCCATCGACACGCCCAGCACCAGCAGGCCGGTGCTCTTGACGAAGTCGCGGCGGGAGAGTTTAACGATGGGATTCATAACATCAGTGCCTGATCAGGGTTTTGCATTTTCCGTCATTGAGTGAGCATATCTGGGTGGTTTGTGTGTTTCCTTGCGTAAAGGAATTCACTACATCACAAGCCCCGGTCCGGACATAGCATATCTGTGTGGTTGTGCCGGAAAGCTGGTGGATGTATACGGATTCACATCCGCTACCGTCGCAGACCTGGACGATTTCCGGGCTTGCCGGTTTCTGATAAGGGGTTGATTCTCTCAGGTACCCGGTATTACAGCCGGCAGGAATGAGTAACAGGATTACGGCTAGATGTTTCATCGGTAAAATTGATCGCTTTCCGGACAGTATAGCAAAGGGAGTGTTGTGGGCTTAAATCTCGGTTATGTTAATTATGTTTGCGAGCACACCGACCTGGTGCCAGGATACACGCAGTTACCCGCCGTCAGCTTGCTGTCGGCTCAAGGGCTGCTTCTTTGGAGCGGCCCTTGCTTTATAAGCCTTGCTGCATTGCCCGTATTTCGGAATTAGTTATTGTGTCCCCCAGAACTCTCAGGAAGATCAATTAACCTGTTGTCCGTAATCCGACTCGTGCGCTTTCAGGGATTTCCATAGACAGATTAAAGTTTGTGTTCTCAAAAATGGTCGATTTTGATAAGAATTCTTGAGTACGTCAAAACCTCCGAAAACAGGTCATTTTCCATTCTCGAAACTCGTTCTTGATTGGTTTTTCTTGATTCGTTAGCCTGCGGCGATTTTCGATAATTTTCAGAATCGAGGGGAAATATACAAATCGGCTATGCCCAGGTATTCACCCAGGACCAGAATTTGCGCCTACAGTATGACGCGCTTCATCAGGCGCAATTGAATGCTCATTCAAATAACGTTTTCTCCCTCGCCTCGTCAGAAAACCTTATTAACTCATCATTGGTCAGCAGACGCAGAACGACCTTACGATAATTTTCTAAGCTCTCGCGCAGAGCATCGATCTCCAGTTCAATTTTCCCAACATTTAGCAATTCTGACTGTGAACCAATCATCACTGAAACATAATTAGCTCTATCTTCAGCCGAATTGACAATCGGAAACATGAAGCGAAAAAAAAGTGCGGCTCCTATACTGTGGAGAGAATTCGTGCGCTCAAGCTTGTATCCCACGATCTCCTTTATTCGTGCCTGCGTATCGGGATCAATCACGGCAAGATGGTTCTGGCCAATTACGAAATCCTTTAAGGCACGAAGACGACGGCCTTGCCGACACAAAATGACCTCCCATCGTTTCAATGTCGCATCCGCCGATATTTCGTCCATTGACTTGATTCTGCGAATAGGGTCTGGACCAGCTTCATCAATTAGCTGTTTTCCCTCCTCTAAGCAATCTATTATTAGGAAGTAGGTTTGCAACAATTCGAGTATAAGTTTCTTGCGACTCTTCGCAGATTTGTATATTTGAAAGTTGGAAATACATGAACGGAGCAGTTCTACAATTAGTTTTAGATCTAGAAACATCACTTAGACCGTTATCCTTCTATATCAGACAACTGTGTATAAATCATGTATAAGGAACAGCCAAGAAACACTCCAGCCAATAAATAAGGATTTTTAAGCGATCTCAAATTCTTAAAACACGTGCTGGCGGCAACCATATCTGAAATATTATCTTCTATTTTTTCGATTTTCTTTCTAATCTCTTCCTTGTTTTTTTCTCTGCGTTTTTCTATTGCATAATACTCTTGGAATGACTGAGCATTATGCAAGGAGGAACTCGCTGCAGTTGCCAATAAATGACAATGTTTTTCTATAGCAGCCCTATGAATATCCCTGATTTGTTGAACCAATGCTGTCGTATATTCATAATTCAAAATTTCTCCTTGACGTAATATAAACATTAATTCAACAGTTAAAACGTCGCATTCATGACTTTGAATAAGAGAGGAAGCGAGCGGTTCGGGCACTATAGGTTGAACAGGAACTGAGTAAGCAGGTTCGGGAGAAGGGTCAGGCTCAATTTGTTTGATAGTTTCAGTAGGTTCATTATCAGCAATTTTTGGGACATCAGAAGCACAACCAGAAATTACGAGTGGCGTAATTACAATAGAGAATTTAAGGAGTCCATTTAGAGGTAAGTTAACCAACTGTATAAGCCTCTTGAATTAAGTGTTATGTCCCCAAAACTCCCCCATTATAACTCATATGATTGAATTATCTGACCATAATGGTTAAAATATTGGTGATTTAGGCATTGACAACTGCATTATTATATCATATGATTGGAATAAATGAGGATTTTCTACGAGCATGGCGCTAAGCACGTTGATGAGGCGCCAGTTGGTTACCTTGGCACGAAGGAGTAAAGCCCGCGTGACTGCATTCCATCCAGACCGGCCGAATGACTGGCGCCCTGGCCAAGTACGAAATCCAGATGGCGAACTCGACAGCTACTTCACGGATGCATCAGCCTGGGAGTATGTTGCTGCCAGGCTTGAGAGCGGATACCCGGTCGAAGTCATGCAATTAGATAAGCCGTCCGGGGCTAAGGGATATGTAATGAAGATCGATATTGAGCCTGAAATGCCCCAACTCTATGTCAAGCTGCAACTGGGGTCTGGGAAGATCTTCGGACGCAGTTTTCACTACTCTGAACGAAAGACTGAAGAGCCTTGATATGAATCCAAATCAATTAACAACTGGGCTGCAGACAGCGCAGCAAGAACTTACGTGCCCACTGTGTGGCAACACGGGCATAACGACATCATGGAACCCTGACGTATTCAACTATGGGTCCGGCGAATCCACGGTTGAACTGACAGTGGATGTTCCTGTGCGCCGGTGTGAAGACTGCGACTTTGAATATCTTGATGATGAGGCCGAGCGATTGAAGCACGAAGCGGTATGCCGGCATCTTGGCGTCTTATCGCCTGACGAGATACGTAGCATCAGAAAAGGATTCGGTATGACACAGGCGGATTTTGCCCAGATAACAGGTATCGGTATAGCCTCCCTGAACCGCTGGGAGAATGGCCTGACTATCCAGACGCACGCGTATGACAGGTACCTGCGTCTCTTGGCGGCACACCCGAGCAATATCCGAGATATTGAGAAGTTAGCGATTCTTAGCTCCTCCCCGGAGTCCGAGATATCGTCCGGAAAAAAATTCCGCGTCTTAAATGTGACTGACAACATACGGAAGGAGCAAGAAAGCTTTAAGCTGCGCATGGCCGCGTAACACTATGTACATCACAACATTTTATTCCTTCAAGGGTGGTGTTGGCCGTACGATGGCCTTGGTCAACGCGGCCGTCAAACTTGCTCAGGCCGGTCGCCATGTGCTTGTCGTGGACTTCGATGTCGAGGCGCCCGGGCTTGATACCTTCGATGTTCTGAAACCGCGTAAAGAAGTTCCTGGTGTCATTGATTTCGTCACCCAGTATCTGGAGTCGGGTCGATCTCCTGATGTGTCAGACTTTATTGGCGAGTGCCCTCCCATCGGTGAACAAGATGGAAAGCTGTGTATCATGCCTTCCGGCAGGAAGGAAACTTACGCTGCGAATTTTAACCAGATTGATTGGGGTGGTCTGTACGAAAGGCGTGATGGATTTTTGCTGTTTGAAGATATCAGAGAGCAATGGAAACAGACTATAAAGCCGGACTACGTGCTGATTGATTCCCGAACCGGACACACGGATACGAGTGGAATCTGCACCCGGCAACTTCCCGATGCTGTTGTAGTCCTATTCTTTCCGAATGAACAGAACTTGCGCGGCCTGGTCGATGTGGTCAGGGATATCCGGGCCGAGGGTGAGAGTCCACGTAAAAAGAAAATTGAACTTCACTTTGTGATGTCCAATGTCCCGGATCTGGATGACGAAGATCGGATTCTCGAAAGTAAGATCAAGGCTTTTCAGAGCCAGCTACGCTTCCGACAGGAACCAATGATTGTCCATCGGTACGACAGTCTTTCCCTCCTGAACCAGGTGGTTTTTTCGAAGGATCGCCCGAAAAGCCGACTGGCGAAGGAGTACGAAAATATCGTGCGTGAAATTACTGTGCGTAACTGGGCTGATCGAGACGGAGCAATGGAGTATATCCGGCGCGTAGAGCGGCCGCGGAGGTGGATAGACGACGATTCGATACGTGAACAACAACACATGCTTGACAGGATCGAACGGGCGCACTTGAGTGATGGAGAAGTTCTCTTCCGCCTGAGTGTGCTCAGAGAATCTCATCGTGACCCGGAATCAGCATACTTGTTGATTAACCAGGCAATTGATGCTGGATATGATAAACCGGAAGCCTATTTAAAACGCTCTAAAATCCGCGAACAAAACAGCGATTCGGACGGTGCGAGCGAGGATGCCTGGCGTGTTCTGAAGTTTAACCAAGTCCTTCCGACTATGGTAAGAGAAGCAATTTCCCGACTGATGCGTTTAGGGACATATGACTTGAACGAAGTGGTCGATTCTCCAGCGATATTGTCACTGGATATTGATGACAAGCTCTGGTTAGCAGATCCATTCGATAGTTCATTAACCGATGCCCGGCTTACAATCTACCTCCTTGAACCAATCCTCAATGATAGTGAATTATCAGAAGGCGATTTCCATTACACAAAACATTACCTAGGATTGTCGTATATGAGGTTAGGAAGATGTTCAGAGGCAGCGAGGATATTTCGAAGCGAGGACGAAAATATAGCTGATCTGAATATTGAGAAAACATTTAATTATGCCATGGCAATGTGGTGTATAACAGGAGAGGTTCAAGCTGAGATTTTTCAACATGCCGTTGAGCTGGACCGCTCTGACCCTTCAGAGCCCGAGGGCCCTAACTACCTTCAGTGTATGGCGATTGCCTACTGGGCGACGGGTGATGATACAGCAGCTCTTGACTACGTGGACCAAGCACAGCGGGCGATTAGTGGTTCACGTGGTCGAACTGAGTTCAGTTGTTGGCGCTACCTACAGGTCGACAAAAGGTCTTTCGATGATGATCTTGATGAGATACGTACATTAATCAAAAAACCCGGTTCCATAGTACCTAAATTTATGACTGTGAAAGGTAATGGATCTACCGATGACAAACCCACAAATAAATGATGTGTCAAATGACTTTAAAAATTCAAGAGGATAATTATGTTTAGAGGATATAGCACCACCGTAGTCGGATTGAATTTTACTTCTGAAAACATAAACAGTGTTTGGAACAAAGGAACGGTAATTCCTGGATATGATCCAAATGTATACCGGCAAGATAGATGTGGAACGTGGATTAAGTTTAGTGATTATGGAGATATTAATTCATCTTATGGTTGGGAGATCGATCATATTAATCCAGTTTCAGCAGGGGGCGGCGATCTTATCAATAATTTACAACCACTTCATTGGCAAAATAATCGGGCTAAGGGTGATAGCCTATTCTGGAATTGTTAGATTTCAAATATGAGTCTCTATGGGCCGTCAATCGTTTCAACCACACGCATTAGGTGCTAGCCGAAAACATGTTGCGTGTCGAAAGAGAGTCTGAGGAAAAGCTTTGAGCAAAGACACACCTTGTCACGCTAGTTCGGCACTGTACATTGTGCGATCTGATTCCGTGTTTGGCATCCGCTATTCATAACAATATTGGCATACTTTAAGGTAACAGATTTGCTGATTCCAGATTACGAAACTGAAGTTGATTTCTTGAATTGTGAGGCTATCTCGCAGACGATCGTCGAGCTTTTAAAAGTCGACAGCAAAAGACCCCTGACCGTAGGGATACACGGAGATTGGGGTGCAGGTAAGTCTAGCATCCTGAAGATGATAGAAGCCAATTTGAGGTCAGTCGACGACGTAGCAGTACTCTGGTTTAACGGTTGGGCCTTCGAAGGATTCGACGACGCAAAAATCGTCCTCATTGAGAATACGATCATTGAACTATGCCGTCAGCGGTCAACATTCGGTAAAGTAAAAGAGAAGACGAAAAACCTACTGCAGCGAGTCAATTATCTGAAACTTGCCAAGCGAAGCAGTGGCATCGGCTTCAATGTACTGACGGGCTCCCCGTCACCCGATCAAATCGAGATGGCAGTGAATGCATTACGAAGCATGGGTCAGAATGTAACAAATACGGAAGTATATGACGTTCCGGCAAAGCTAAACGAAATCATGGGATTTCTGAAACCAGCTGAGGATGGAGATAACCTGCCTGAAACGATTCACCAGTTCCGTAAGGAGTTCCAGGGTCTCCTCGAAGAAGCTAAGATCGCTCAGCTTGTCGTACTCATCGACGATTTGGATAGGTGTTTACCCGCAACGGCGGTCCAGACGCTCGAAGCCATAAGGCTATTCCTATTTGTTCCAAAATCGGCATTCGTGATCGGGGCCGATGAGGCGATGATCGAGTATGCCGTTCGACAGCATTTTCCCGATCTGCCGGTAGCATCGGGGCCACTGCCGTATGCTCGAAATTACCTCGAAAAACTTATACAGGTCCCGTTCCGCATTCCAGCACTAGGGGCACAGGAGACACGGACCTACGTAACACTGCTACTTGTGCAGAGTATCGTCGGTGAAAGCCATGCTGGTTTTAAGTTGCTGCTGGATAAGGCAAAGGAAGGATTGAAAAAACCATGGCTCAGAACTGGCTTGTCGCAAGCGGATATTCAACGGGTTGATGAAAACGCCAGAAACGAACTGAACTCTGCATTCATACTTGCACAGCAGATTGCTCCAATATTGGCAGAGGGTACGAAAGGTAATCCTCGTCAAATCAAACGATTCCTTAATGCACTGCTTGTCAGACAGCTCATAGCCAAAGCGCGTGGTTTCGGTGATCAAATCAAACAGCCGGTCTTGGCAAAATTAATGCTTGCCGAGAGGTTCCAGCAAGACTTCTATGAGCATATTTCAATGCAAGCGATGGGTGCCAACGACGGCAAGGTTTCTGATCTTGCTATTCTCGAAACAAGCGGGCAATCTGAAAAACAAGAGGGGAAAGCCAAGAGCATAAGAAAGAAAAGCAGCCAAAAGGAAGAGATAACTCAACCTAAGGATATGGCAAAGTGGCTCGAACGTGACTGGTTGAAACAATGGCTAAAACTCGAACCTAAATTAGAACCAGAGGATCTCCGGCCTTACGTGTTCGTCGCGCGCGACAAACGCCAGTTCACAGACGACTTGATCCAGGGTGATCTGGAAGCCCTGACATCTAAGTTATGCGGTCCCCAGTTCAAAATCAGAATGGCCGAATCGGAAGTGAAGGCGTTATCGTCATCAGATGCTGGGATCGTATTCAATGGGCTACGTGAACGTGTCCTCAGCGCAGACGGCTTCAGCACAGCACCTGAGGGTATTGACGGTCTCGCTATCGTCGCGAAACATCACCCTCATTTCCAAGGTGAACTTGTCGCATTACTGGAAACATTCGATCCTAAGGAATTAGGGCTATGGGTTCTGAAAGGCTGGAACGAGTCTATAACCGATGCGCAAGCTCACAAAAAACTGCTTGAGGTGATGCACGGCTGGGAAGAGCAGAATGACAACACGATGCTAAAATCAGCAGCGAAGAGCGCGGCAAAAACGCTTCAACAAGGGACACCCTGATGGGCACCTCAAGCCAAACGTCAGGTTCAGGTTCTGAATCAACA
Source organism: Gammaproteobacteria bacterium (assembly GCA_965207165.1). Classification (GTDB taxonomy): domain Bacteria; phylum Pseudomonadota; class Gammaproteobacteria; order Eutrophobiales; family Eutrophobiaceae; genus JAAXHV01. The sequence goes on from OZ242265.1 coordinate 2,355,939, forward strand.
CTTGTTCCCACATGGCTTGATGAGCCGGATTCCGGTCCACTGTTGGGGGATGGCACCGAAGATGGAAACGAGAACACACAACAAGATGGCAAGGACGACGGGCCAAAGCCGCCTATTCCTGAACCGGCGCAGGTTCGGCGTTTCCAAAGCGCAAGAAACAACTTTTCCCGTTTTGCTAACTCAGGTGGAAATGACCAGCGAGCGCTTCGCCGTGCAGTCAGGGGCTATGTCCGTGTCGGGACTGGCGGTAGTAAAAACGCCGTTCGTCGCATGGCGCCTTCACGATCTTCAGCAGGTAGAGTTCTTGGCGTACTACGTGGACTGCAGAGCGACGGCATGCAGGAAACGTTGCGTCTACTCAATCTCCAAAATCTTTCAGGTCGCAGTGTTCAGGATATCTTCACAGGGCTAACCGAGGTAGTCTGTCAGGATGGTGGAACAATCGATGAAGCAATTGCTCGGGATGCGTGGTTGGAAACAATCGCTGAGTTGGATCAGTTTGGTATAGATGATCTGGATGCTTTGACCGAGGATCAAGTTAGGGAAATCTTTTTGAATTTCGTCGCGCATTCAATTGAGGCGCGACTATACCAGGAGATCGGCATTAATAGTTTCAAGCTCTCTGAAGATCTTGAGAATATTGAGGCCTTTGATAGACAAATTCGAGACTACATCGAACGAAGTGTTCGAGATTCTTTCGCTGGTGACATATCGCAACTTTCGAATATGTCTGATGACGAAATCAGACACATTGTGGACGTGACTTATCTTGAAGCCTGGGAGCTTCTCGAACAGCTGGGAGATCAAGAAGGATGAAACGGCATAGCATAATAGTGCGGTTAGACTCTACTGACAAAGCGAAAGTCTCTATCGCAAACAAAGACTCTGATGTGTCTGTTCTCCAATTCATTAGTGCCGACAAATGGCTAAATTATGGCATAGGGCAGATACTAAATCAGTTAATGCAACGTGAGATGTATCCAAGCGAAACAGCGATTGATCTGGCAATATTAGCTGCAACCGTAACCGCCGCAGACACGCGAATATCTCGGCAAGAAGACGCCCAAGATAGTTGGTCGCGCGAAATCGACCTGTACTTGCCCGTTAGCGATGCAGAACTATGGTCCGATAACGCACAACTCATTGCACGTATCTTGCGTTTCCTCACAGGAGACATTTGGCGTGTTTCGTTTCGTCCGAGGCAAAAAGAGATGAAGTCGCTCATAGAACGACATCCCGAATTGCACGGTGCAACATTCAACACGGTCTGTCTTTTCTCAGGCGGCCTAGACAGCTTTGTTGGTGCGATAGATTTGCTTGAAAATGGCAAGAATCCCATCTTTGTCAGCCATTACAAAGATGCAAGTACGAAAAGCCAAGAAGTATGTGCGGCTGTGCTTGGCAAACAATATGGGGACTTAGGACCACGTCATATCCGAGCAAATGTAAGCTTCGATAAAAATGACTTGCCCGGTCTGGGAACGGAAACAACAACACGCGGACGGTCATTCATATTCTTTGCACTGGCAACACTGGCCGCCGATGCTATCGACGGAACTACGCCAATTTACGTCCCTGAAAATGGGCTCATCTCCCTTAATGTACCGCTCGACCCATTGAGACTGGGTGCGTGGAGTACACGGACTACACATCCGTTCTACATGGCTCGCTGGCAGGAGTTATTAATCAATTTGGAGCTAGGTGCACAGTTGCTGAATCCCTACCGATTCAATACCAAAGGCGAAATGCTATCGGGAAGCGCAAACCCGACCTTTCTCGCCAAAAATTACAATATTACCATCTCCTGCTCCTCTATTACCAAAGGTCGATGGAAGAAACAGTCACCAGGACATTGTGGATACTGCACACCATGTTTGATTCGTCGCGCATCTATTGAAGCGGCATACGGCGAGGATTCGACCAAATATGGGATACCGGACTTATGTACTAGTCCCTTAAGTGGAAAAGAGGCAGCGGCAACGGACGTTCGCGCTTTTCAAATGATGCACCGCAGACTGTTGAAAAACCCGGACCTTGCGGATGTGCTTATACACAAGACTGGTCCTTTAGGCGATTACACGACATCGGAGATTTCAAAATATGCCGGCTTATTCAAAAGAGGTATCAGCGAGGTTGGTGCAATCGTAGAGAAAGTACGGATTTCCTAAAAAGTGATTCGCGGAACTAATACTCGAGCTTTTGACTTACATTGTCACGTCGATTTGCATCCCAATCCACCCAAACTCATCCGGGAGTGTGAAGAACGTCGTATCAAGGTTTTTGCCGTCACAACGACACCGAAAGCATGGCCTAAGAACCGCGAATGGACAAATAGTAGTAAATATGTTCACACTGGAGTCGGACTGCATCCGGAACTGGTCGGTGAACGGTTTGCGGAGATCGACCTCCTCGAAGAAAAGATCGCAGACACGCGACTTGTTGGAGAGATTGGTCTTGATGGAAGTCCAAAATATCTGGATACTTATTCAAGACAGAAAGAGGTTTTTAAAAGAGCTCTCATTTCAGCCCAGAAACATGGTGGCCGCGTCATCACGATACATAGTCGGCGTGCGGCAGGTGACGTAATCGAAGCAATTGAAAACCACACTGACCCGTCCAGAGTGTTATGTATCATGCACTGGTTTTCGGGATCGCTTGTGGAATTACGCCGCGCCGCAGAACTCGGATGCTATTTCTCGGTCAATGCAGCAATGCTCCGGAATGTAGGCGGAATCAAGCTGGTGCAGAGTATCCCGCGTGATCGATTGCTCACAGAGACAGATTCGCCTTTTACCAGCGTGAATGGTAAAAAATCAGTTCCTTGGAACACCATCGATACGTGTGATCAACTTGCCCGCTTACTAGATGAGTCAAAACAGGCAATCGAAGAGAATATTGCGGAAAATGCCTACCAAGTGTTCCAATTTGCGAACATCACTTTGTAGATAACACGAAGATTCTGACAATCATGTGGAGTTATACGGGCTTTGAAAATACTTATTGATAAATTGATAATCAAATTAGAATTTCTCTTCAGGCGAGTCACCATCACCTTTAAGAGAAACTGGCACCCCAATTTAGATCATACCAGCATTAATCAAGGTGACTGCGGAGTTTAGAGCATTGTTCTTACTTGTGCGCCCAACCACTCTCCATACATAAATACTGGAATAAAGCCAAGGATTGCTGGGATTGGCATCATGAGTAATTGTCCCATATTTTCGTCCACCATCCCTGTTATTTCGATTATTAGGGCAACTAATATGAGGGCTATCCACGAAATGATACCGCCGATAGTTATTAACCCGACAGAGGACCAAAAATCAGGAATTAAATCTACGTGGTCTATAACTACTCCTGAGTAAGTTTCATTAACGATTCCCAGAGCGAACATTAGCACGATACCTCCTAGTACCATTGTCTGTAATGATTGTAATTGAGACAGGGTTGGAATGAATGCCAAAATGACTGACGCTATTACGAGGGTAACTACAAGCTTGAAGAAAAGACCCGGCGCCATTGTAACTAGTAGCCAAGGTAAACTCCACGCAGCATCATCAGATAACCCGAAAATGATAGGCGAAATAGTGAGTATCATTACCGCCATGGCCGCTACTTGAAGTACAGGTATGAAAAGCACACTAAGGCAACCTATCAGGCCTCCCAAGCCTTGACTTTTTTCCATAACAGTACCAGCGATAATCATTGGGATGAAGAAAATTGCAAGGTATTCGACACCTGCTACATATGTTTCCCAGTATGAGAGTACCTCAAGGCCACCAATTACAGAATTCCAGAACATAGTCGTTTTCCTTTTTTGTTATCAGATGCTACCCATCAGCAAAAGTTAAACCCGGTAATAGTTATTTAGTTCTGTAATATCACCGCTACTTGACAAATAATCGCCTTAATAAAAGAACATACACCGATGTCAATTCCCTGGTTACGTTAAGCAGTGAGGATACTCAGATAGAATGATAATTTCCAGCATTGACATTGGCCGTATCCCGAAATTAAGTATCGTGTCCCTAGAACTAAGGTAGAACAACCCTTGCCTGCTATATTGGCGACGAATCAAGTTTGTACTAATTTGGTTCTATAAACAGCATTGCCGTTTTTATTAATATCTTTACGACAAGTACAAGTAAAATAAGGGAATTATAAACTTTACTTGACAAATTCAGGTTTTTCCCAAGTGCCACACGGCTAAAAGAATGACCAAAACCAGAAAATGTTCAACGATATGAGGGATCAAGAAATAGAACAGAATCAGCACTGCAATACCCGGTATCGTGGTCTCGAAATCTTTCATCTTCCTATCCTGTAGAAACGGTAAAAATATGGGAATTATATACAAGAGAATTAAAGTCTATACCATCACAAAACCATTTTTGAACATCATTATCACGCCTGATGAGCAATCCAGTTATAATGGCTAAAAATTGTTGGGACGATTGTTGGGACGCTACGATCTTAAAAAAATAATATCCTTTATTATCAATTAGTTATACAGCGAGTTCTACACCTCTTCAGGGCGTCGAACTTCCTTACCCTATCCTGCCCGTTGATTCTCTGAAGACCCCGTATCGGCGCTACACCGTCAGGTCGCTTTGCATCCCTTTGAACCCGCCGCCTCCTCAAAGTGCCGAATCGCGGCATCAAACTTATCGCGACACCCGGGATCGGGATTGCAGAACCCGACGATCTGTCCACCCCCTGCCCCCGCTCTTTCCACATCGACACCACCCTACGATAGCAGTAAGATAAATATTCGCAAACCATGTATCCCTGAGGGGGATTATGATCCTGAACCGCCGCCAACTACTGGGTTTACTGTCATCCGGCACTTTCCTGCTCAGCGCCGGTGTGCGGGCCGCGGTCAAGCTGACGGGTAACCCGCAACGCCTGCGCTTTCCCCAGGGTGTTGCGTCGGGAGACCCCCAGCCTGACGCCGTGATGCTGTGGACCCGCGCCGAACCGGAGAGCCCAGCCGATACCGTTGCGCTGTCCCTGCAGGTCGCGCTGGATCCGGACTTTACCGGCCTGGTGCTGCAGGCCCCGCTCAGCACGGACAAGACCAGTGACTACACCCTGCGCGTCTTCGTCGATAAGCTTGAACCCGCGCAGACCTACTACTACCGCTTCCTGGGTGAAGACGGCAGCCGCTCGGTCACCGGCAGGACGCGGACTGCGCCCCATCCCGATGCCGCGGCGCCGGTCACGGTGGCGCTCGCCGCCTGCCAGAACTACGAAAGCGGGTTTTACGGTTCCTGGGCGCGGATGCTGGCTGACGACATGGCCGCTCCCGCCGGCGAACAGATAGATTTCGTCATGCACACCGGTGATTTCATCTACGAACGTGTCTTCCCGAAACGTTATCGCGGCGGCGACCAGCCGCGGTTGCCGCCGCCGTTCCCTGACGGCGCCAACGACGACAGCAACGATTACGCGGTTTCCCTGGCGGATTACCGGCACCTGTACAAGACCTACCTGGGCGACCCGCACCTGCAGGCCGCACGGGCACGCTGGCCGTTCGTCTGTACCTGGGACGACCACGAGTTCAGCAACAACGGCTACCAGTCCTACAGCACCTATGGCGGTGAAAACCGTCCCGACCCGCAGCGCAAGCTGAATGCGAACCAGGCCTGGTTTGAATTCATACCCATGGTGCTCAGCGACGCTCGCAGCGGCGGGCCTGCCCACGACTTTGTGACAGCAGACCTTGGCGGTAGCGAGGAGGAGGACAACAACGCGGCGGTCGATTCCCTGTGCATCTACCGGCGCCTGCGCTGGGGCAAGCTGCTGGACGCCGTCATCACCGACAACCGCAGCTACCGCTCCCCCCACTGTCTTCCTGCGGGCCTCCATAAGCAACTGGGGCTGCCGATGAACACGGTGAAACTGGTCGAAATTGCCGACGGCGGGCGTGAGTACCGGGACGGCAACCCGCCTGAATTCCTCCCCTACGGCGACGGCAACACGTCTAACCCGGCGCTGCGGCGGCCTGCCGGCACGATACTGGGTGAGGCGCAGAAGGCGTGGTTCCTGGACCAACTGAAGGAGTCCGGGGCCACCTGGAAGGTTTGGGGTAACGCGATGCCGGCGCTGCCGTTTCACATCGACCTGTCCGAGCTGCCGTCCCCCGGTCATGAAGACAGCCTGTTGACCATCGACTCATGGAATGGTTACCCCCACGAGTTGCGCGGCCTGCTCGAGTTCATAGGCAGCGCAGGGATAACGGGGGTCGTGTCGCTGAGCGGCGACCATCACCTCCATGCTGCCGGGCTTCTCAGGGCGCGCCGTGATGAACCGGGCGCAGCGGCGGTTTGCGCGGAGTTCGTTACCACCTGCATCAGTGCGGAGTCGATGTACGAGGACGCGTTTGTCTCGGGACGGAACAATGATGAATTCGCACCCCTGGTGTACAGGCTGGAAAACAGCGAGGAAATACCGGTATGGAACCTGACCCTGCAGGACGGCGTTGCCGCGGCGCTGGCATACCAGGTCCACGGCGCCCAGGCGTTGCCGCGTACACGGGGAACGGATATCCGCTACGTGGACAGCACCGCCCGGGGCTATACCATCGCCAGGTTCGGCGCTGCGGAAGTCAAGGTGGAGATGGTGACCATGGGCGATGTGACCGTCCCATTCGAGCAGGCCCCTGCCGCCGCTTACCGGGCGTTCTTCACCCTGCCGTTATGGGAAGCGGGCGAGGAACCCCGTTTGTCAGGCCCGGACTTTACCGGCCCGCCTTCTTTTCCCTTCGCTACGGATGAAGTCTGAGTAGACGTACGCGTTTCAGGGCGCCAGCCTGACGATCTTCCAGCCGCCGTCTTCCCTGCTATACAGCAGCCGGTCGTGTAACCGGCTTTCCCTGCCCTGCCAGAATTCCACGCTGTCCGGCACGACGCGGTAACCGACCCAGGTGGCGGGACGGGGCACCGGGTCGCCCGCGTACTGTTCGGTAAGCCCGGCCAGCCTGTCCTCGAGAAACTCCCGGCTTTCGACCTCAACGCTCTGGTCCGCCACCCAGACCGCGACCCGGCTGTCGTAAGGCCGGGTGTCGAAGTAGGCGTCCGCCTCCTCGCCGGCAAACAGGTATGCCCTGCCTTCAATGCGTACCTGCCTGTGCATCTGCGTCCAGTAAAACACCAGGGCCACGTCCGGGTTATCTGCTATCTGCCTGCCTTTCACGCTGACGGAGTGGGTGTAGAAGGAAAATCCCCGGTCACTGACATCCTTTAACAGGACGAACCTGAGCGTCGGCTTGCCGTCCTTTGCCACCGTCGCCAGCGCCATGGCATTGGGCAGCGGCACGCCATAATCCACGGCCTGCCCGAACCAGTCCTTGAACTGTTCTACCGGGTCTGCATGTGCCTCCTGCTCAAGCAGGGGTACGTGGCGGTATTCTTGCCGCAGGTCCGAAAAGTCACTGCCCATGGATTTATCGGCAGGTTAATGGCAACGCGGCATGTTGCGCTTCACCATGTAATAGTTGACGGGGTAGGCAAACACATACCCGGCTACCAGGGCGGCAGCGAAACCGATCCAGAAAATTGCATCGAACATCGAGGTGGCAGACATGCCGCCGACCAGGTAGTCGGTGACGTTCATGGCGATTTCCATCACGCCGATCGAGATCACTTCGCCTATCCATACCGTCTGGAACGCCAGCGCTACCGTCATGCCCCTGCGGTAAACCAGGGGATACAGGGTCAATGCAAAACCCGTGATGAACGCCAGCACCGTCGCCAGGGTCACGGTGGCGGCCACCGACAGGCCGAACTCCACGCCGATGGCCAGGCCGAGGAACTCGCCGATGGAGCAGCCTGCCAGGCAATGCAGCGTGACCGTTGCGGCCGTTGAGGCGGTGTCTGTCTTTACCGGGTGGTGTTCACAATGTTCCATAGAATAATATCCTCGTAGTAGCCGGGGACAGATTTTAAATCTGTCCCCTTTTCTTGAAGCGCTTTTTACTTGGGGCGCTCCCTGCTATTATAACCCGCCTTTTCAGTCAGGAATAGAATCACCATGACGGAGACAATTTTTGCGAAGATAATCAGGCGGGAGATTCCGGCCGATATTGTTTACGAGGATGACCGCTGCCTGGCGTTCAGGGATGTCAACCCGCAGGCGCCCGTGCATGTACTGGTGATCCCGAAGCAACCCATCGCCAGGCTGGTCGATGCTGAAGATAACGATGAGGCGCTGCTGGGCCACCTGATGCTGGCTGCCAACAAGGTGGCGGCGGATGAGGGTATCAGGGACGCGTTCAGGGTCGTGGTAAACAACGGCGCCGGCGTGGGCCAGAGCGTGTTCCACCTGCACCTGCATGTCCTGGGCGGGCGTTCCTTCACCTGGCCTCCGGGGTAACCCGTGATGCGCGATACCGACGATTTACGCATTGCCTCCATCAAGGCCGTCACCCCGCCGACCGAGATCTGCGAGGAGATCCCGATAACCGAGGCCGCGGCCGAGACTACCTGGCACACCAGGCAGGCGATCGGCAACCTGCTGGACGGGTCCGATGACCGCCTGATGGTGGTGGCCGGTCCCTGTTCCATACACGACGTCGACGCGGCGCGGGAGTACGCCGGACGTCTCAAGCCGCTGATTGACAAGTTCCGGGATGACCTGCTGATCGTCATGCGGGTGTATTTCGAGAAACCCAGGACCACCGTAGGCTGGAAGGGGCTGATCAACGACCCCGACCTGGACGACAGTTTCCACATCAACAAGGGGGTCCGCCTGGCGCGCCGCCTGTTACTGGATTTGAACGAGATGGGTGTCCCGGCGGGCACCGAATTCCTCGACATCATCACCCCCCAGTACGTCACGGACCTGGTGAGCTGGGGCGCCATCGGCGCCCGCACCACGGAGAGCCAGGTACACCGGGAACTGGCCTCCGGGCTGTCGTGCCCGGTCGGCTTCAAGAACGGCACGGACGGGTCCGTGAAGATCGCCGTGGACGCCATCCGCGCGGCCAGTGTTCCCCATAACTTCCTGTCCATGCGCAAGGAGGGGAACTCGGCGATCTACATCACTACCGGCAACAAGGCCTGCCACGTCATACTGCGCGGCGGGCAACGCCCCAACTTTGACCGCTGGAGCATCGATTCCACCGCCGCCGAGTTGACCGGCGCCGGTCTGCCGGCCCGCATCATGGTGGATTTCAGCCACGCCAACAGCCAGAAACAGCACAAGAATCAACTGCAGGTAGGCGCCGACATCTGCAGCCAGGTCCAGGATGGCGACGACAGGATTTTCGGCGTGATGATCGAAAGCCACCTGCAGGAGGGCCGCCAGGACGCCAAGCCCGGGCAGGAACTGGTATACGGCCAGAGCATCACCGACGCCTGCCTGGGCTGGAACGACTCCGAAGGCTTGCTCGCCGCGCTGGCAGCAGCCTCCAGGGCGCGCCGCACGCAGTCCGGTTAACCGGGACACGGCCTGCAACCGCTGCAGGCACAGTTAATATCAGTAAATATTCTCTGTGCACTCCGTGTCCTCTGTGGTAAAACACAGAAGTATGATGAAAAGTCACTGGTCCAGGCGTGAATTCCTCAGCTTCATGGGCAGGACCGTGGGTGCGACCGCCGTCGCCCTGCCGGTCATATCCTGCTCAGGTCCCGATCCCGATGCCGCGCTTGCCGGCATCTCCCCGGTTGTGCCGGGCACGGACGACGAGGTGGTCCTGGCCGACGGACTGGGATACGACCTGCTGGTTTCCTGGCCGGACCCCATAAACGGCAAGGGGGAACGCTTCGGGTTCAATAATGACTACACTGCCTTCTTCCCCATCGACGGTAATCCCCATGACGGCCTGTTATGGGTGAACCATGAAGAGGTGCTGTCCGGCTATTTTGCCTCTCCCGGCGAGCCGGAGGAGAAATCCAGGGAGGATGTCGAACGGGAAGTCCTGGAGGTGGGCGGCAGCATCATCCGCATCAGCAGGCAGGGCGGGCGCTGGCGCCTGGTGCGGGATGACCGGTTCAACCGGCGCATCAGCGGCGCGACCCGGATACCGATAATCTCGGAACAACCCGTTGCAGGGTCCCGTACCGCGGTCGGCACCCTCGGCAACTGCGCCGGCGGCGTGACCCCCTGGCAGACCGTGCTTACCTGTGAGGAGAACTTCCATTTCTTCTACGGCGACGTCAGTTTCGATACGGGCGAACGCGTCCACGAAAAAAGCAGGCTCATCGGCTGGGATCGCTACCTGGACCATCCTCCCGAGCACTACGGCTGGGTGGTGGAAGTTGACCCGTTCACCGGCGCGGCAAACAAGCTCACCGCCCTGGGCCGCTTTGCCCACGAGGGGGCGACGGTGACCCTGGCCCGTGACGGCCGTGCGGTGGTCTACATGGGGGATGACAAGACCGATGAACACATCTACAAGTTTGTCGGCGGCGAACCCGGCTCGCTGGCGCGCGGCACCTTGTACGTGGCGGATACGGACCAGGGCCGCTGGCTGCCGCTGGACGTGGCGGGGGACACGCGGCTGCAACAGGCCTTCGGTTCGCAGACGGAACTGCTGGTCCGCACCCGCGAGGCGGCAAAACTGGTGGGCGCCACGCCCCAGGACCGCCCCGAAGATATCGAGATCGACCCGCAAACGGGCGCCGTGTTCATCAGCCTGACCAAGCACAAGGAACGCCCGTTCGGTTCCATCCTCAAGCTGGTGGAAAAAGACGGCGACCCGTCCGCACAGGAGTTCGCAGCAAGCACCTTCCTGGCGGGCGGCCCTGAAACCGGGTTTGCCTGCCCGGACAACCTGGTCTTCGACCCGCGCGGGAACCTGTGGATGTGTACGGATATCGCATCCTACGAAATAAATGAGCCGCCTTACGATTCCTTTCCTAGCAACGGCCTGTTCCATATCCCCATGTCCGGCATGCATGCAGGCGTGCCCGTGCAGGTGGCTTATGCCCCGCCGGGGGCCGAGCTGACCGGCCCCACATTCAGCCCGGACGGGCGCACGCTGTTCCTGTCGGTGCAGCATCCGGGGGAAAACTCCGAGTCAACGGATGCGCTGGACAGCCACTGGCCGGACGGCGGCGATGCACTACCCAGACCCGGCGTGATCTGCGTATCCGGGCCGCTTCTGGATCGACTGACTGCAGTGTAATCGGGGTGAAGCCCTGCCTTCGGGTCCAGGCATAGTTGTCTTACCCGGCCAATCACTGTTATTCTCTGGCACCATGCAATTTATCGGCAAGGTGTATAAATTTTCGTATATTGTCTTGCTCCTGCAAGCTCTCGCTGCCTTGAATCCCGTAATCGCCAGTGAGGAGAAGGGCGCGGATGACAGTTATTTCAGGCTGATTGCAACGACCTGCCTTACCTGCCACGACGCCGGCAGCGGGGACGCCGCGGCGATACCGCGGCTCGACGGCCTGCGCGCGGCGGAGATAAAACAACTGTTAAACGCCTATAAGTCAGACCGGGAGCGGGGAACCATCATGAACCGTATCAGCAAGGCGCTCACCGACACGGAAATCGACGGTGTCAGCGCCATGTTCGGCAACGAGGCGCACTGACATGTCCGTCTCGCGCCGCCGTTTCCTGGCCAACACTGCAGGCGCAGCGCTCGGCGCCGGAGTTGTCACGTCCTGTGCGCGGCCGCCCGGCAAGGGCGCGCCCCGGGTCGTCGTCGTCGGGGGCGGTTACGGCGGGGCCACCTGCGCCAGGTATATCCGTTACTTTGACCCGGACGTCAACGTAACGCTGGTCGAGAGGCGGACGCACTACCAGACCTGCCCGTTCAGCAATGCCGTGCTGGGCGGGATCGAAGCGCAAGCATCGACGATCCGGGACTACGCCGCACTGAAGAACAATTACGGGGTCGATGTCGTCCATGCCGAGGCAACGGCCATAGACCCGGAACAGCGCGTCGTCACGCTGGCGGACGGCAGCGCCCTGCCCTACCAGCGCCTGGTAATCTCCCCGGGTATCAGTTTTCTCTGGGAGTACATCTTCTCCGGCTACGATGAAGCGGCCAGTTCCACCATGCCCCATGCCTGGCACGGCGCTGAGCAGCTTGCCTTGCTCAAGCAACAGTTGGTCGCTATGCGCGGCGGCGGCGTCTTTGCCATCGCAGTGCCCGGCACGCCGTTCCGCTGTCCACCCGGTCCCTATGAACGGGCCAGCCTGGCCGCGTATTACCTGAAGCAGTCCAACCCGCGTGCGAAGATACTGATCCTGGATGCCAATGAACACTTCTCCAAGCAGCATCTGTTCAAGGAGGGCTGGGATTCGTTGTACCCGGGAATGATTGAACACATCCCGATATCCGCGGGGGGCCTGCTCAGGCGCGTCGACCCGGCGCGCATGTCCCTGCAGGCGGAAGCGGGTGAATTCAGGGTTGACGTGGCCAATGTCATCCCGTTCCAGCAGGCCGGCCGCCTGGCGCTCGACCACGGACTGACCGATGAAACCGGCTGGTGTCCGGTTGACCACCAGACGTTTGAATCTACCCTTGCCCCGGATATCCACGTCCTGGGCGACAGTTGCCTCGCCGGCAACATGCCCAAATCGGCATCCTCTGCCAACAGCCAGGCCAAGGTATGCAGCCAGGCAATCGTAGCGCTGTTGCGCGGGCAGGAACCCGGCGCCATGTTCTATCACAACACCTGTTACAGCCTGCTGGCGCCGGATTACGGGATCTCCGTCAACGGCATGTACCGCTACGAGGAGAACAGGATAAAGCCGGTTGAACGGGCGGGCGGGTTGAGTCCGCTCAGGGCCTCCATGGAATATCGCGCCAGCGAGGCCGACTATGCCCGCAGTTGGTATACCAGCATTAACCGGGACAGTTTTGGGGTATAATTGCCGGCTTCAACCTGCTAAAGGAGACTGGCTGTACGGCGTTGCAGCCGCGTTAAACAAGCAACATGTTCCAACTTACAGACGATTTAAGAATTGCCGGACTTCGCCCGTTGACGTCTCCTGCCATCCTGATGGAGGAACTGCCCATCAGCGAAGAGGCATCGAACCTGATCGCAAGAACACGGGTGGCAGCGAGTAATATCATCAAGGGCGGCGATGACCGGCTGCTGGTGATAGTCGGGCCATGCTCGATTCACGATCCCGAGGCCGCACTCGAATACGCCGAGCGGCTGGTCAATGCCGCCGGGCGCATGCAGGATGACCTGCTCATCATCATGCGGGTCTATTTCGAGAAGCCGCGCACGAAAGTGGGCTGGAAAGGCCTGATCAACGATCCCTACCTGGATAACAGTTTCAAGATCAACGCCGGCCTGCGTATCGCCCGCAAACTGCTGGTGGACCTCGGTGAAATCGGCCTGCCGGCCGGTTCGGAGTTCCTGGATACGATCATGCCGCAATTCATTGCCGACCTGGTGTCCTGGGGCGCGATCGGCGCCCGCACGACGGAGAGCCAGGTGCACCGTGAACTGGCTTCCGGCCTGTCCATGCCCGTGGGTTTCAAGAACGGGACCGACGGCAACATACAGATCGCCATAGACGCCATCGGCGCTGCGCAAAGCCCGCACCATTTCCTGTCGGTCACCAAGGAGGGCATCTCCGCGATAGTGGCGACCACCGGCAACGATAGCTGCCACCTGATCCTGCGCGGGGCTTCCAACGGCCCCAATTTCTCCGCAGCGTCAATCAAGGCCGCAACGGAATCATTACGCTCGGCTGACGTGACCGGGCGGGTTATGGTGGATTTCAGCCACGGTAACAGCAACAAGAACCACACGCGCCAGGTGGTTGTCGCGGAGGACATCTGCCGGCAACTGGCAGACGGCTCACCCGATATCTGCGGCGTGATGATCGAGAGCAACCTGAAAGCCGGGAAGCAGGCCCTTAAGGACGCGGCGTCACTGGAGTACGGCATGAGTGTGACCGACGCCTGCATATCCTGGGAGATGACCGAACCGGTACTGGCATCACTCGCGCAAGCGGTACGGCAGCGGCGCCGGGGGTAAGGTGTATGCCGGGCGAGCAAGACAGGTTTGACCGGTACCTGGACGCCAAGGGATTGAACTGTCCGTTGCCTGTGCTCAAGACAAAACTTGAACTGAACAGGATGCAACCGGGAGAAGTACTGTTCGTGGAGGCAACCGACCCCCATTCAGTGATCGACTTCGAGGCCTACTGCGCCAGGACCGGCCACGAAATCCTGGGCATTGATGAAACTGAGGGAATTATCGGTTTCACAATCAGCCGCGCCGAGAATCCCAGGAAAATTTGAATTCAATTAAGAATTAGGAATTCTTAATTCGTAATTCCTAATTCGTAATTTCAAAGCTGTGGGTTATCTTCGCCGTCTTCCCGAGCATGATTGACGCGGAGCAGTACTTTTCCGCGGACAGCTTGATCGCCCTCTCCACCTGCGCCTCCTTGATGCCGGTCCCGGTAATATCAAAATGAACGTGTATCTCCGTGAATACTTTGGGGTGCTCGCCCGCCCGCGCCGACGAGATTTCGATTTTACAATCGCTTATGGCCTGGCGGGATTTCTTCAGAATGGACAGCACGTCGTAAGCCGTGCAGGCCCCCATCCCCAGTAACAGGGTCTCCATGGGACGCGGCCCCAGGTTCCTGCCGCCGCCTTCGGGTGGTCCGTCCATGACGATTGTACGGCCGTTTTCCGACTCGCCGATAAAAGCAGCCCCGCCTGCCCAGGTCAGGCTTGTATTCATTTCCGGTACCCCTTGCTTAATCTCGACAGGCAAGGGTAACACATCCGCGTGTCAAGATATTCAAAATGAAGTAAAATGGGACACACTAAACCCTGGCTATGTAGCTCAGTCGGTTAGAGCGCAGCATTCATAATGCTGATGTCGGTGGTTCAAGTCCACCCATAGCCACCAGATTTCACTGCTATATCGGATGTCGGACAAAAAACAAGTACTTACTGCCAATTCGGAATTCTACCTGGCTTTTCTCGAGCGCGATCTTGACAGGATGGATGGCATCTGGTCGAGACGCGATGACGTAACCGTGATCCATCCCGGCTATTCGCTGTTACACGGCCGCGCAACGGTACTGGAGAGCTGGCGGCAGATCCTGTCATCGGCCCATTCCCCCGAGATTCATTGCTGTAATGCCAGCGCGCACATCAATGACGGTGTCGCTTACGTCGTCTGCCATGAAACCCTGGCCAACAGCACGCTGATCGCGACCAACATATTCACACTGGAAGACGATTCATGGAAGCTCATCCATCACCAGGCCGGACCGGCGCCGGACCTTCTCGACGAATCCCCGGCCGGCAGGCCGCACTAGGGCAACAGGGTATTTGCATAACCCGGGCCTGCATGGCACTGGAAAAAACCATGAAGAAGGTGTAACGTAGCCGATCCCTGCAAATCGAACGGCACATGGGAAAGAAACTTTTTATCAAGACATTCGGCTGCCAGATGAACGAATACGATTCCGCAAAGATGCGGGACGTGTTGCGCACCTCCCATGGAATGGAGGAAACCTCAAGGCCGGAACAAGCCGATTTCATCATCTTCAATACCTGTTCCATACGCGAGAAAGCCCAGGAAAAACTGTTCTCGGAACTGGGCCGCTGGCGCAACCGTAAACGGGAAAAACCCGGGTTCATGATTGGTGTCGGGGGCTGTGTCGCCAGCCAGGAAGGCTCGGCGATCAATACCCGGGCGCCGTTCGTTGACGTAGTATTCGGACCCCAGACCCTGCACCGGCTTCCCGGGCTCTACGACGAGGCGCGCCGTACCGGCAAACCGGTAATCGATATATCCTTCCCCGAAATCGAAAAGTTCGACAACCTGCCCGAACCCCGGGCAGAGGGTCCGGTTGCCTTTGTTTCCATCATGGAAGGGTGCAGCAAATACTGTACTTTCTGCGTCGTGCCTTACACGCGCGGGGAGGAAGTTTCCCGGCCGTTGGACGACGTCCTGGCCGAGACGGCCGAACTTGCCGCACAGGGCGTCAAGGAAGTCACCCTGCTCGGCCAGAACGTGAATGCTTATCGCGGCGACACTTACGAGGGCGGCAGCGCCGACCTGGCCGACCTGATCGAGTATAGCGCGACGATCCAGGGCATCCGGCGCATCCGTTACACCACGTCGCACCCGGTCGAATTTTCCGACCGCCTGATAGACGTTTACGGCCGTGTGCCTGAACTTGTCAGCCACTTGCACCTGCCCGTGCAGAGCGGGTCGGACCGCATCCTGGCGCTGATGAAGCGGGGCCACACCGTACTTGAATACAAGTCCAAAATAAGAAAGCTGCGCAAGGTCAGGCCGGACATCAGCATCTCCTCCGATTTTATCGTCGGTTTCCCCGGTGAGACCGACTCCGACTTCCAGGCCACCCTGGATCTGATTGCGGAAATCGGCTTTGACCAGTCCTTCAGTTTCATCTACAGCAAACGGCCCGGCACCCCGGCCGCAGGCTACCAGGACGAGACCCCCCAGGAAGTGAAAAAGCAGCGCCTGCAACTGCTCCAGGCCAGGATAAACCAGCAGGCGCAGGACATAAGCCAGGGCATGACGGGTACGCAGCAAACGGTGCTGGTAGAGGGGAATTCCCGGAAAGACCCGCAGGAACTGGCCGGCAGAACCGAAAACAACCGTGTTGTGAATTTCCCCGGGGCCTCCGAACTCATCGGCGAAATGGTGGATGTCAGGATAACCAGGGCGCTCCCCAATTCACTACGCGGTGAATTGGCCACCGCCCGCGAGTTGCCGCGGCAAATGGCCGCAACAATCTGATACTTGAGCATTTCAACGGACAATACCAACCCGGTTTCCGCCGAAGTCAATCTTGAGCCGGTCGATAACGAGCGGCTGGCCAACCTGTGCGGATCACTGGATTCCCACCTGCGCCAGATAGAGAGACGCATGGGTGTCGAGATAAACAACCGCGGCAACTCGTTCCGCATCATCGGCACGGCCAGGATCGTCGATATTACCAGCCGGTTGCTGGGCGAACTGTATGAATCAACCGCGGCGGACAACTTGTCTCCGGAAAAAATCCACCTCTGGCTGCAGGATAAGGCAATCGATGATTCCATCGACGAGCAGGCGGACAAGGAAGTCATCGTCAAGACGAAACGCGGCATCATCAAGGGCCGCAGCCCGAACCAGCGCCTATACCTGAACAATATCCGGGAACATGACGTCAGCTTCGGTATCGGCCCGGCGGGGACGGGGAAAACCTACCTGGCCGTCGCCAGCGCGGTGGTTGCCCTGGAACAGAACCGGGTCAGGCGCCTGGTCCTGGTACGGCCGGCAGTGGAGGCCGGAGAAAAGCTGGGCTACCTGCCCGGTGACCTGGTGCAGAAAGTCGACCCGTACCTGCGCCCCCTGTACGACGCCTTGTACGAAATGCTCGGTTTCGACCATGTGATGAAACTCATAGAGAAAAACGTCATTGAAATTGCGCCCCTGGCTTTCATGCGCGGCAGGACGCTCAACGAGGCCTTCATCATCCTGGATGAAGCGCAGAATACCACCATCGAACAGATGAAGATGTTCCTGACCCGCATAGGCTTCAATTCAACGGCCGTCATTACGGGCGACATCACCCAGATTGATCTGCCCCGAGGCAAAATATCGGGCCTGCGGCACGTGATCGACATCCTCAGCTCCGAAACCGGTATCAGTTTTACTTTTTTCAAATCCAGGGACGTGGTGCGCCATGCGCTGGTGGCGCGAATTCTGAACGCATATGAAAGGCGCGATGGCAATGGCGAGGCCTGAGTTGTTTCCTGTGCCCAAATGACGTATGCAGGCTAACGTCACCGTACAGTTCAACACGGAAGAACCCGGTATTCCCGCTGAAGACGAGATCCTGTCCTGGGCCGGGTCAATGCTGGACGGGCAAGAGGGCGAAGTCACCATACGCATTACCGGTGAGGATGAAATGCGCTCGCTGAATTCCAGGTGGCGCAATATCGACGGCCCCACCAATGTCCTGTCATTCCCGCTGCACGATACCGGCAGCCCCTTGCTCGGAGACATAGTCATCTGCGCTCCCGTCCTCAAGCGGGAGGTGGCGCAACAGGGAAAATCGGTGAAGGCACACTGGGCGCACATGATTATTCATGGAATTTTGCATTTAATGGGCTATGATCATAGTAACGATAAGGATGCGGACTGCATGGAAGCTAAAGAAACCGCACTATTGCAAGACCTCGGTTTCCCTGATCCTTATTTACAGGACGGCAGGGCCGGCTTGTAGTATTTTGTTTTTTTACAATCAAGAGCCATGAGTAAAGACAAACCTCCGTCGAGTAACGATAAACAACCCTGGTGGAAGCAGCTCAAGACCACCTTTTCAAAAACCCCGCAGGACCGGACGGCATTGATTGACGTCCTGCGCGATTCCGAAGCAAGAAACATCATGGACCCCGATGTGCTGATGATGCTCGAGGGCGCCCTGCACGTGGCGGAATTGCAGGTGCGCGACATCATGGTGCCCCGGGTGCAGATGGTCACAATTCGGCACTCCGCCGAGCCGGAAAGCATAATGAAAACGGTGATTGAATCGGGACATTCCCGTTTTCCGGTAGTCAGCGACGACCAGGATGACGTACTTGGAATCCTGTTGGCAAAGGATTTGCTTTCGTGTTTCGTCAGCGACGAACCGGAGGTGTTTGCGGTAAAGAAACTGATGCGTCCCGCGGTGTTCGTGCCTGAGAGCAAGCGCCTCAATGTTCTGTTAAGGGACTTTCGCACCAACCGTAACCACATGGCCATTGTCGTCGATGAGTACGGTATTGCCGGCCTGGTAACTATCGAAGACATAATAGAAGAAATCGTGGGCGAGATTGAAGATGAAACCGACCTGAACGAAGAAGCCTATATTAAACAACATGGAATAAACCGTTATACGGTTCAGGCATTCACGCCTATTGATGAATTCAACGACTACTTCGGCACAAAACTGGGCCACGACAGTTATGATACGATAGGGGGGATGGTAATCGATGAATTCGGTTACCTGCCGAAACGCGGGGAGATTGTGGATTTTTCCGGTTACAACGTGAAAGTACTCCGGGCTGACAAAAGAAGAATACACCTGTTACGTTTTGAAAAAACGCCTGTTTCACAAGCTGGAACCCAGCCCGCGTAAGGTCCGCGCCCGTTTCTTCTCAAGTGGATTATTGTGCCTGTCGGCAGGCGCCGCCAGCGCCTTTGCGTTTGCGCCGTACGAGATATCCGTCGTCCCGTTTATCACCCTGGCAGTGCTGTTCAGGACCTGGCGCACGAATACCGGGAAGCAGGCCTTTATCAACGGTTATTTATTCGGCCTGGGCCTGTTCGGGGTCGGCGTCAGCTGGTTGCATATCAGTATCAACCTGTTTTCCGGGATTAGCCTGGCAGGCGCCTGGCTGCTGACTTTATTGCTCATTGCCTACCTGTCCCTGTTCCCTGCCCTCACCGGGTTGCTCGCAAACTGCCGTTCGCTACGCTCCGATTACACTTTTTTCCTGGTCATGATACCGTCGCTGTGGACCCTGGGGGAATGGATTCGGTCCTGGCTGTTCACCGGGTTTCCCTGGTTATCGCTGGGGTATACCCAGACCTCGGGCATGTTGTCCGGCTACGGCAGTCTCCTTGGAGTGTTCGGCATCAGTTTTATCCTCGCCTTCCTGGCGGGGGGTCTGGTACTCGTTTTCGGCAAGAACAGGAGCATGACCCTGACTGCGACCCTGCTGCTGATCCTTCTCGCCGGTTGGCAGTTGCGCCAATACCAGTGGACCGACAACAGTGAAGCTGAGATCAGCGTCGCCCTGGTCCAGGGCGCCATTCCCCAGGAACTCAAATGGTTGCCGGAGTACAAAAACACCTCCCTTGAGCGCTACCCGGAACTCACCGAACCCTTCTGGGGCCATGATTTGATCATCTGGCCGGAAACGGCCATCCCCGGTTTTTTAAACGAGGTCCGTGACTATATCGAGCAACTCGACAGAACGGCAAGTCATCACGGATCCGTCGTGCTGGCCGGGCTCCCCACCAGGCACCCGGACAGCGGCGCTTATTTTAACAGCCTGGTATTGCTGGGCGGCAAGCACCAGGTCTACAGTAAACGTCACCTGGTCCCGTTCGGCGAATACCTGCCGCTCAAGTGGCTGCTGCAATGGCCGCTTGACGTCCTGAATATCCCCATTGCAGATTTCACCCCCGCACCCGCGCACGAGCCCCTGCTATTTCATACCGGTGGTTATTCCATGGGCCTGTCCATCTGTTACGAAGCCATCTTCGGCGCGGAGATCATCAGGGCGCTGCCGCAGGCCGGCGTACTGGTGAACGTGAGTAATGACGCCTGGTTCGGCGATTCCGCCTCACCCCATCAACACCTGCAGATGGCGCGTATGCGGGCCATTGAGACCGGCCGCTACCTGCTGCGCGCCACGAACACCGGCATCAGCGCAATCATCGATCAGAAAGGGAACATCGTCGGCAAGACGGGCCAGTTCGAACCGGATGCCGTCGCCGCGACCGTTCCACTGTTCAAGGGCAGTACGCCGTATGTCATCGCCGGCGACAAACCGATCATGACGCTGTCGCTGGTCCTGTTGCTGTTGATGCTGCTGTTCAGCACACGGGAACGGGATAAATCGAATATTTAAGGTGATATTCGGGGCCAGTGTAACAACTTGCGGAGTTTTTACACTGACCCCAAATCACGGAATATCAGAATTGTAACTGGTAACGGCCGTAGAATATGCGCCCGCGGGGGTCGTGTGTGTAGTAATCATAGGCGCCGTCCACGTTTACCAGCGGCGGATCCTCGTTCAGCAGGTTCTTGATGCCCAGGGTCAGTTTCGAACCCTTTTGCTGCGCTACCAGGGGTGGCAGTTCAAACCGGTATTGCAGGTCGACGGTGGTCATGCTGTCGATGGTCTCCGCATAGCCTATGTAGGCGCCGAGAAAAGCGCTCTGGGAGGTATCGTCCTGGTAACTATGGATGTAATGTACGTCCAGGAACAGGTCGTGGCGCCCGCGCTGCCAGCCCAGACCCGCGTTCGCGCGCCATCTCGGCATGGGCCGGCCGATGGAGTTACCCGCGTTGCGGCTGCCCACCCCTTTTATTTTCTCCCCGTCCGCCAGGATGATGTCGTAATCCAGTGTATAACTCAGGTCCAGCGACGCACTGAACAATCCTGCCGCGCCTGCGTCACGGGCATAGGCCAGCGCGAGGTCGATGCCCGATGATTCCAGGCTGGGCGCGTTGAAGTAAGACGCTTCCGTACGCACCAGGTAGCCGTCTTCCCTGCGGATAACCTTGTCCGGGAGACCTGGACCGAGACTGTAGACGGTAACCTGGCCGTCACCGTCCAGGTCCCATGACCCGCACAGGGGTCCGGCGGCGGGGTCGTTATTCAGGCCGCCGGGGCAGCGGGACGCGTTGTCCCGGTCGATCAACTCCTGGTGTCCTTCCCGGACTATCAGGCCGGTATAATCATAACGGTAGTAATCCACGTCCAGTGAAAGGCCGTCCAGCAGACCTGCCGGGTTCCAGGAGAACCCGGCATTGAAGACTTCCGCCTCCTCCGGTTTCAGGTCCGGGTTGCCGGTGGCTGCGGACGCCCGGTAAGCCAAAGCCGGCGCGTTGGAAAACGGATCGCTGGAATTCTGGAAGATGGTGCGGCTGCCGCCGGTCTGCAACAGGGACCCCGCCCGGAACGAGGTCCCCCAGGAGGCGCGCAACGCCAGCGATTCAAGGGGTTGCAACAACAGCGTCAGTTTCGGATCGAACGTATCCTTGTCCAGTTGCTCGAAGGATTCGTAGCGTCCGGCAAGGGTCAGTTCGGCCCACCCCGTCAATGGCACCAGGGCCTCGGCAAACACCGACCAGGAACTGAGGCGGTTATCCCAGTCCCGGTCGCCCGTGAGGAAGGTATAGTTGAAGGCATTGGCCTCATCATCGTAGTCAAAGCGGGCATCATCGCTGCGGTACTGGAACCCCAGGGCAAGACCCAGCGGACCGTTCGGCATGTAAAAGGCATCACCTGACAGCACCAGGTCGAATACGACCTGCTCGATTTCGGCATCCGTGATGTAGGCTCCCTGCGTCCAGCGCAGGAGTTCGGGGGGGTTCCGGTATTTGCGCGCAGCCTCGGCCACGCTGAGCCGGGGATCGGCTGCCCAGGGGGACGTATCCGCGCTGTCCCAGCGTTCGCCCGTGACCGGGTCATACACGCTGGTCTGAAAGCTGTTGTAATAGTAACACGCGCCCGTGCCCAGGTTGCCGGAACCGGCTATCCCCGCCCCGGGGTCGCAGTCCGGTCCGCCCAGGCCTGCGAAGGCCAGGTCCATGCGCGAGGTAAGCGTGTCTACCGGCCAGTTCAGGTCAAGGCGGTTACGGGACCAGACCAGGTCGGTGTCCAGGAACCAGTCCCGGCCGCCCAGGGTAAAATCGGAACGCAGGCCGATCAGCGCGCGCAGGTTGTCCCGGCTTGTGCTGGAGACGGTGCTGATGGGACGATCTTCCTCCGATGAGTCGATGGTGCCGCCCAGTATGCGCTGCATCGCCTGGTAAGGGACCGGCTCGAAACCGCGCCGCGCCGCATCCAGTTGCAGTCCGAAGTGGTGCTCCGGCACGAGCACGTAGCGTACGTCCGGGTACAGGGAATTGCCGCGCGAGGATTCCTGCTCGGAGTAGCTGAACGAGCCGTATATCTCCGCGGCGCCGGCCAGGTCGAGCGCGCCGTCAGCGTGGAACTTGACCTGCTCCTCCGGGCGCACCAGGGCGAAGAAGCTGGAGTAATCATAGACACAGATGTGGCTGAAATCCGGGTGCAACCCCAGGGTCCCCATCGGTCCGTCGTCCGCGGCGGCTTTCTCGCACTCCGCATCGGGCAGGCTGCCGGAGAAACTTGCCGGGTCGGCGCCCCCCTGCGGCCACCAGTAGTTGGAGTGCACGGGCGTCGCACCCTGTGCCGTAAGTTGCGGCACGTAGCGCCCGGGCTGGCCGAAACTGGACAGGCCGGAGCGGCCGAACCGGTCGAAGCGATCGGCGAAACTGAGCCCCCCGCGATCCAGGTAGCTGGCAGCCAGGTTGATATATCCCCGGTCACCGCTAATCCCGGCCAGACCCGAGAACAGCAGGTCCTGCTGCTCGTGGGTTTCATCGTCGCTGCTGAAATCGACCTGCAATTCGACCCCGGAGAACTCGCGCCGGGTGATGAAGTTCACCACACCGGCAACGGCATCGGAACCGTACAACGCCGAGGCGCCGTCCTTGACGACTTCGATCCGTTCCAGCGCGATGTTGGGCACCAGTCCCTGCACATCCACGTAACTGCTGCCGCTGTTGTCGAAACTGGTACTGACGGTGCGCCTGCCGTTAATCAATACCAGCGTCGCGCCGTTACCGAGGTTGCGCAGGTTGACGCTGGCATTGCCGGTGGAACTGTCATCACCCGCCCAGTTGGTGGCGGAGACCCCCAGCGACCCCGAGTTAAAGCTCATGGTGCGGATGATCTCCTTGACGTCGGTGGCACCGGCAACGTCCAGGTCATCCCGGTCGAGCACCGTCAGGGGTGATGCCAGGCCCCCGGCCTCACGCTTCAGGTGGCTGCCGGTAACGACTATCTCCTCGATCTGTGTGCTCCCGGGAACCGCGTTGGTTTCTTCAGCACCGGTAATGCCGGTGCTGGCGGCGGCACAACAGAGCAGCGCTGTGATCGACTTTATCAATGACTCCCCCGTCTCAGACGTACCACTCAGTTTTCCGGCGCTTCCGCTTTATGAAGGCGCCTGATACCCAGTACGACTATGATACCGCAGATGATAAGTATAAATGAGGTCAGGGCCGGCCGGGACAATTCCGTGGGGAAAACCGGATGTGTATCCACCAGCAGCGAATCATCCCCGGCGCTTTCATAGACACGTTGCTGGAAAGGCCAGATGACTGTCAACGAAGCAAGCAGCAGGCCGGTGATGAAAACCACGGTCAGGCGATACCAGCGTTCGAGTATGTACGACAACAGGCGGCTGAAAAAAACCAGCCCGGCCAGCGCCCCGCCGGCAAACGGGAGCAACACGGCCAATTTGAAATACCCGATTGCCGTGAATACATACGTGTATTTGTTCAGGAGCAGCAACACGAATGATCCCGATATGCCCGGCAACATCATTGCGCAGATTGCCAGCACGCCGGCGACGAATATGAACCAGCCGGCATCGGGCGTTTGCAGCGGCACGATATTGAATACGATGTAACCGGAAACCGCTCCCGCAACCAGCGTAATGATTTCCGCGCCGGCAATGCCGTCGAGGTCCCTGAGCAGGACCAGGATGGAACCGCCGATGAGGCCGAAAAACAGGCCGTAGATCTGTTCGGGATAATCCAGCAGCAACTGCGGCAGTTGCACGACCCGGGTAAAAAACAGCAGGGCGGCGACAATGCCGATGGCCAGCGGCACGATAAAGCCGAAATGCGGCCTTGCCGCGGCTTCCCTGAAATCCAGCCTGACCAGAGCCGTGAGCGTGGCAAGGTCAAAGGACTTGATTGCAGCGATGAATTCGCGGTAAATCCCCAGGATAAACGCCATGGTGCCGCCGCTCACCCCGGGAATGATGTCCGCGGTCCCGATACAGAAACCCTTCGCGGCCAGGATGACCCGTTCCTTCAGATATTTGGGGTCAGTGTAAAAACTCATATTCGGCCTGTCAGATATTTGGGGTCAGAGCTATTGCTCTGACCCCAAATATCCTTTATTTCCGTGCATGGAATGGTTTGCTGAGTTCGTGTACGGCGTCCACAAGTACCGCTACTTTATCCGGGTCGATGTCGGGATGGATGCCGTGCCCCAGGTTGAAGACGTGGCCGTCTGCCGGCCCGTAGGCAGCCAGGATCTCCGCCACCTGCCTGCGGATGGATGCCGGGGAGGAATACAGCACGGCCGTATCCAGGTTGCCCTGCAACGCCACCTTCCCACCGGTTCTCCTGCGCGCGGCGTCGATGTCTACGGTCCAGTCCACCCCGATGGCGTCACAACCGGACCCGGCAATATCCTCGAGCCACAGGCCGCCACCCTTGGTAAACAGGATGACCGGCACCGATTTGCTCCGGCCTTCAGCCTTGATGCCCTGGACGATCCGTTTCATGTACCCCAGTGAGAACTCCTGGTAAGCATCCCGCGACAATATGCCACCCCAGGTGTCAAAGACCATGACCACATCGACCCCCGCCGCAATCTGGCCGTTCAGGTAGTCCGTGATTGAGCGGCTCAACACGTCCAGCAGCATATGCATCAGGTCCGACTGCCCGTACAACATGCCCTTGGCCCGGCTGAAATTCTTGCTCGACTCGCCTTCAATCATGTAAGTGGCAATGGTCCAGGGACTCCCGGCAAAGCCGATGAGCGGGACCTTGCCCTGCAATTCCCGTTTGATGAGTCTGACCGCATCCATGACGTAACGCAGGCTGGTTTCAACATCGGGCACTCCCAGGTTGCGGATGTCACTCCCGGTCCGGACCGGCCTGGCAAACTGCGGACCCTTGTTCTCCACCACGCTCAGCCCCAGGCCCATGGCGTCGGGTATGGTGAGAATGTCGGAAAACAGTATTGCCGCATCAAGGTCAAAGCGATCCAGGGGTTGCAGCGTGACCTCGCAGGCAAGCTCGGGAGTCTTGCACAGGGTCATGAAATCACCCGCACGCTGCCGGGTGGCGCGGTATTCAGGCAGGTAACGCCCTGCCTGGCGCATGATCCAGAGCGGCGTCATATCGACCGGTTGGCGCCGAAGCGCTCTTAACAGACGATCGTTAAGCAATTTTTCAGGCACTGACAAAACACTTCCATACGTGGTGGGCAAGGCTAAACAATAAGCCGTCATCCCGGCAAAAACAAGGGAAAAAGCCGACGCGGCCTCTATTTAACGGGTCCGATTACTATCATGTTGACCTGCTGACTCGTTCAGGAATACAATGGCGGCTTGATTCTCGCAGGATACAGAAAGGCATGAACTGGAATACGATGGCTTTTTTTGAAAAAGCCACATTGAAATCGGTGCTGGAACAACTCCGGGCGGGCGCCGATCCGAACGCAAAGGATGAGTGGGGATTCACCCCGCTGCATTTTGCCGCTGCGTTCAATGATGACCCCGACATTGTTTCCGCCCTGGTGGATGCCGGCGCGACCCTGAACGCGCGGGACAAGGAATGGGGCGCTACACCGCTGCACTGGGCAGCCTGGTCCAATGACAATCCCGGTATCATCATCGCATTGCTGGACGGTGGAGCAGACCCGAATTCCAGGGATGCCAGGGAGAGCACCCCGCTGCATGCGGCAGCGGACCAGAGCAATAACCCCGAGATTATCCTTACCTTACTGGACTCCGGCGCCGACCTCACCCTGCGGGATGCCGGAAAACTGGCCTGGGACTATATCAAGGACAACGAGACCCTGAAGGACACCGACGCTTACGTAAGACTGGGCGAATAGGAAAGGGAACAGTCCGGCGCCGGCTACCCGGAGTGGTCCCGGCTACCAGTTTTCTATTGCGGTGCGCAGGTCCACCTCGAACGTCCATGCGGTTTCGGGTTGCCTGTAGAGATATTCATAGGCGTCGACGATCCCGTCGATACTGATCATCCCCTCATCGCCCAGTTTTTCCGCATACTCGGGCCACCTCGTCTTGATCTTTTCACCGTTGATCGCGCCATCGACGACTACGTGGCCCACATGGATTTTTTCCGGGCCGTATTCCTTTGCCAGGGCCTGCGCCAGGACACGCAACGCGGCCTTGGATGAGTTGAACGCGCCAAACCCGGCCCGCCCGCGCATGGATGCGCTGGCGCCGGTAAACAGCAGGGTGCCGCCGGAACCCTGCATCTGCTGCAGCGCAGCGCGGGCAAACAGGAAGCCGCCGAAACAGCAGATTTTCCAGCTCTTTTCAAAATAGGATGCCTCCATATCGATGATTTTGCCTGGCGTGTTGTTGCCGGCGTTATAGATGGCGACGGAGAGAGGGCCGGCGCGCGCGGCCTCGTCGAACAGGTTGTTCACTTGCGCCTCGTCGGTGGTGTCGGCAACGTAAGCGCTCGCCGTGTTTCCTTCCGCCTCGATCAACGCTACAACCTTGTCCAGTTTCGCCCGGGTCCGTCCCGCCACGAAAACATGCAGGCCCAGACCCGCAAAGCGTTTACACAATTGTGCTCCAAGACCGTGTTCCGGCCCTACCCCTATGATGATTGCAGTCTGCATGGTTAGTTTCCTGTTCCTGTTTTTGGTTATTGGAGGCTGAATATTAAAGCCTAAGTATCCAACGGTAAAGTTACTAACGGCATTTTCCGTTTTTTCGCCCGGTTGAGATACTCATCGAATACGCCGCGGTAGTCCTCAGCGCCGTATTGCTCGAATATTTCCGCAAGCAGGTTGGGCATCTTCCGGTAGGGCGAAACGCCCAGTTCCTGCAGCATGATGTCCAGGTACTGCTGGAACCGGGTATTGACGGCGCAGGAGCGCGACGGTTCGTAGTTGATATGTTTGCGCTTCCACTCCCGGGTGGCTTCGATACACCTGAGCATCTCATCACGGTCCGGCAGGGTGATGTCTCCGTCCAGGTGCGCACACAGCCAGACCATGCCTATTTCGGCCGCGGGCACGTGCATGAAGCCGTGGTTATAACCGGCGCAGGCAAAGTGCGGGATATCCGGATGCAATACATGACGGTACAACTGTACGCCGTCATCCTCACTCTCCAGCAGGGCGCGGTATTTGCCGGGCAGGAAAGGGAACCTGGGTTTTTCCGAGCCGACGCATAACACCACCTGGTCACAGTCTAAACTGCGGCCGTCTTCCAGGTGCACGGTTTCACCGGTGAAACGGGATATCTCTCCGTGGCAGGGTTCAATCCGGCCGTCCGCAACCAGGCGGTAGTAATCCGGCGGCGTCAGCGCGGCCGCCGAACGCAGGTCGCCGGTAAGCTTGTGAGGCGGTATCAGGGTATCCAACCGCCGCTGCGCGGCCCTGCCCTTGAATACCCCGCGCAGTTTGCACAACAGGACGATCAGGCCCGAGATGAAAGACCAGAACGTGTCCACCAGCAAGCCCAGCCTGCGGTGAGCGAAGCGCTCGAAGCCCGACGGGTGCGCCCAGCAAGGCATGAAGAATGTCGTCAACCGGCAGAACATCAGGTGGGTATAATGGATGCCGAAGACGGAAAACGGGATCAACCAGCGCGGTGTCCGGAACACATGGTGCACCCGGCTTGCCACGGCGCCCGCCATGGACGCGATATCGACCGCAGATTTACCGAAACCGACCACCACCGTGCGCTTGTCCCTGAACAGGTCCGGGGAACCGATATCCCGCTCGGTGATGACCTCGCCCGCGAACGTCTCCTGGCCGGGAAACGCCGGCTTGTGCTTGCCTTCGGTGTACTGGCCGATGGCCGACACCACGTAATCGAACTGCTGTTCCTGCTCGCCGGAATCATCCCGGCAGCGCAGCGTCCAGCCGCGCTCATTTTCATCCATCCCGGTGACCTCGGTGCGCATGCGCACGTCCAGGCCCAGGCCCTCGATCGCCAGGTCCAGGTACTTCAGTATCTCTGCGGCGGTAGGATGGTACGAGGGTTTGAACGGCCAGGGAAACTCCGCCAGGGTATACTGGCGGCTGGTATTCTGGAGATACACTCCCGGATACCCGACTGCCCAGACACCGCCCGCCCTGGCGGATTTTTCAAACAGGATTGTCTGGTGGCCGGCTTTGTTGAGAATACTTGCCGCCGCAATACCGGTGATGCCGGCGCCGATAATGGCGATTTTCATTGACTTCGTTATTTGTTTATTATGGCCGTTACAGTTTATCCGAATTTGAATGGAGATTGAAAATCATGTACCTGGTAACAGGCAGCTTCCTGTTCAAACAGGAAAACCTTGAACAGGCCAAGTCGGTAATGCGGAATATCGTTGAAGTCGGCCGGACTGAACCCGGTATAGTGCGCTATACGTTCTATCCCGACCCGGATGACCCGCTCCGGTATTTTCTCTTTGAAGAATGGGAAACAAAGGAACTGCACGACGACCACTTCGAAAGCGATTTCATGCAGGCAACGGTGCCGGGGTTATTCGAGTGTTTTGCCGAACCGCCCCAGGTGTACTACTACGACGCTACGGTCGCGGGAACGCTGTGATAAAAACCTGAACCAGGGGACAGATTTAAATCTGTCCCCGGTAATTGCTGTCCCCGGAGTTTCAGCGAAAAAATACCAGCGCCCTGAGTTCTATGCTCTCCCTGGGCGGTGCATTGTCGGGGGTGTGGGGGTCGTCGAACGAGCCGTGGGCCGTGAACCGGGCGTTGCCGCCGGCCGCTGAATCGTA
The DNA here is from genome assembly GCA_965207165.1 of Gammaproteobacteria bacterium. GTDB lineage: Bacteria > Pseudomonadota > Gammaproteobacteria > Eutrophobiales > Eutrophobiaceae > JAAXHV01. The sequence continues at coordinate 2,385,225 of OZ242265.1, forward strand.
GACCTTGAAGACGATAGCCTCGTCGCGCCGCATCTCCGGAAAGTAGTACCAGCGGTGCGCGGGGTTATATGAAATGGTATAGGTTTCGCCAACACGGTTCGGGTGCCTGCGTTCCGTCGGGATCAGGTCTGCCTGCGCAAGGCTTTGCGCATCACAAACCGCCAGGGGTTCGCTGACGATATCAGCTCCGATGGGGCGCCATACCTGCACGATCATGAACCTGTGCCGTAACAGGTCTTCCGCCTCCTCCGGCAACAGGTCCCTGACACGCTGTGGCCCGGACCAGTCGGTGTAATCATTATGGACCTGTTTCAACGGTTCGCGTGTTCCCTGTTCCTGTTTGACCTGGTCGCCGGAGCGCACGGTATGGTCAAAGATATGTACCCGGTATGCGCCCGTCACGCGTTTGATCAGCGCACCGGCTTCGGGATAGTAATCAGCTTCGACCTGCTGCCGCTCAAAAAAATCTTTCACCCGGGTTGCGTGCCTGACAAACACAAACCCGTGTTTGTCAAAAATGAAATCATCGACTTCCCTGCGGCCGTTGCGGACCTTGACAACGTGTTCATCGAACGTGCAGTTGCGGTATTCGATGCGGCCGCCCTGGGTAACGGACAGGCTGACCGGCTTGACGCCGGTGTTAACGGTGTAGCGAATCGGGGCGTTGACGTGATCCTGCATTGAAAACCGGCCGGCCTGGTTGGATATCAGGCGGAAAAGACTACGACGCGCTCCGGTTCGATGCGGTACATGACACGAACCTCACCGTCTTCACGCCACGGATAGGGACTCTGCTGTATATACTGCTCGGATAACTGGTCTATATGCTCGTCCGCACCTGCTTCGCTTATCCCGGCGACTTTCCCGCGTACCTCCATCCAGCGGTACGGATTCTCCGGGTCGACGGCAAGCACCGTAACATTCGGGTTGGCGCGCATGTTCCTGTCTTTTATGCGGCCCTTTGCGGAATTGACAAGAACATGAGTGCCGTCATAGCCACACCAGACAGGATGCACCTGGATAGAACCGTCAGCCATGTGTGACGCCAGTTGCACGTAGACAGGGCCTGTCAGTAAATCGGCATATGCTGCGGGAATCTCATTGCTCATTTCTTTCTCCGTCACCTGTATTCAGTTTGACAAGGATACCGGCACAACTTGTCCAGCGGCCGCCAGGCAGCGGCGGTGAACTGAGTTTATCAGCTTTCAACGCTTGGTTAAGGGCCCCGGATCTACACGAAACTGCGAGGCATACGACCGCCTTTGAACCCAGGCCGGTTCAGGAATTTCCAGGCAGATCAGACCATGCAGGACGGGAGATACGGGCTACCTCCCGCCTGCACCCTGATAATCTTGCTACTCGTTGTGTTGTACGGTCTGCTCCAGGACCTGCCACTGCGGCGGACCGTCGGAAGCTTCGTCCATGGCAGCCTCGTCAGCAGGTGCTTCTTCCATGCTTGTCTCGTCCATTGCTGCGTCACCGGCGTCGGCGTCTCCCCCAGCATCACCCGCATCCCCGCATCCGGCAAATCCCATGATCAATGTCAGAAAAACCGCTAATGTAAGATATCGCATCTGTTGCTCCTCACTGTTTTATTCTAAAATTTGCGCAAAATCAGTATACCAGACCCCGAACAAGTATATTAAAAACAAATTGATATTGCCAGAAGGATTTAGTTGACCTGTCCTGCCGCAGCAACTGCCCGGTAGAATACTGATCGATCAATTGATTTCAGGCGGCAATGACGCAGGTCTCCCCCGGAAGAAATCAGCATAGGAATTTCCACGCCTGCGCTACCCATGCTCCATACCTTGCGGAACAGGCCGGAGAGGTCGTACACGGGTTCATTGTCTACGGAGAGCACGACATTGCCCGGTTTGATCCCGGCCTGGTCGGCGGGGCAGCCCGGGTACACGCTTGTCACTACCAGCTTGCCTTCATATTCCTGGATCAATGCACCCATCCAGGGTTTGGGAGGAACGCGCCGCTGCCCGTGTTCGCACATCTCCTCCAGGTAGGGTGAGACCAGGTCTATGGGGATGAACATATTACCCAGCAGTTCTTCATCGGACTCGCCGGGAAGTTCCATCAGCAGGGATCCCACGCCGCAGAGTCGTCCATAGTGGTCCACCAGCGCGGCGCCGGCCCAGTCGTTGCAGCCGGGCGAGGTCAACAGGGCATAATCCAGTAAATACTCCCAGCGGCCGGCAAATTCCTCCCTGGCAAACAGTTCGCACGGAAATGCCTCGTCATGGCCGCTGCGGTAAACCAGCAACGGCTCGTCAAGAGATAAATCATCGCTCGGCCCCGGGCTGAGGTAATCGCCCTCGAGCGGGAGGGTCGGTTTCAGCAGGGTGATGCCGGAATCATAATCCTGGGCTACGATATAGCCGGGCGCACCCTTGCCCTGTTGGGACCTGATCCAGATGTGTTCGGCTTCCAGCACCAGGTAGCCTACGGTCGCAATCAAACCGTCGGCGCGTATCCTGACACCGTGACCGCTGCGTTCCGTGCCGAGAATTTCTGCCGTCATCGCCAGTTCCGGTACCTTGCTATGGACGAATACCATAGCGTTGGTTCCAGTATTAACGGAGTCGGACATGCTGGCGGCCTGGCGCGGGCGTGGTTACTTCGGTGTGTTATTCGAGTGGTGCAGGCAGATCTGACGAACCCATCAGAAACAGGTCAATGCCGCGGGCCGCGGAACGGCCTTCTGCAATAGCCCAGACGATCAGTGACTGTCCCCGCTGCATATCACCCGCGGTAAACACGCCGTCGACGCTGGTCATCCAGTTCCGGTCCCTTTTCACGTTGCCTCTTTGCGTCAGTTCGACACCCAGTTGCTCCAGCATTCCCGTCTGCTCAGGTCCCAGGAACCCCATGGCGAGCAATACCAGGTCACAGGGCAGAACAGAAACCGTTCCCGGTCTCTCCACGAAGTTCAGCCGGCCGTTTTCGTGCTTCATTTCCACCTCGACCAGTTCCAGCCCTGCTACCTGACCCTTGCCGTTGTCGGTGAAACGCCTGGTGGAAACCGCGTAGACCCGCTCTACACCTTCCTCATGGGCCGAGGCGACCCGGTAAATGCGCGGCCATTCGGGCCACGGGTTGTCTTCGGCGCGGGAATTCGGCGGCTTGGGCATGATTTCAAGCTGGTGGACGGACTTCGCCCCCTGGCGGTTGGCAGTGCCCAGACAGTCTGCGCCGGTATCGCCCCCGCCGATAATGACCACGTGTTTCCCCTGCGCGCTGATAAACTGCTCCCCGGGTATCTCGTCACCTTCGCAGCGCTTGTTCTGCAACGGCAGGTAGTCCATGGCCTGGTGGATGCCGTCCAGTTCCCGGCCGGGGACCGGCAGGTCCCGGGAGGCGGTTGCGCCTCCTGCAAGCAGCACCGCGTCATACTCAGCGCACAAGTCCCGCGGGTCGGTGTCCGCACCGACGTCGCAACCGGGTTTGAAGACAACGCCTTCCTGTTCCATCTGCTCAAGACGCCGGTCCAGGACCCGTTTCTCCATCTTGAATTCCGGGATTCCGTAGCGTAACAGGCCGCCGATGCGGTCGGCGCGTTCGTACACGGTCACCCCGTGGCCGGCCCGCGCCAGTTGCTGGGCGGCAGCCAGGCCCGCCGGGCCCGAACCGATGACGGCAACCTGCTTGCCGGTCTTCAGCGGCGCCGGTTGCGGTGCGATCCAGCCGTTTTCCCAGGCCTTGTCGATGATGGTGAGTTCCACCGCCTTGATCGTGACCGGGTCATCGTTTATTCCCAGCACGCAGGAACCCTCACAGGGAGCAGGGCAAAGGGTGCCGGTAAATTCCGGAAAATTATTGGTGGCATGCAGCCGGTGAATGGCTTCCAGCCACTGGTCCCGGTAAACCAGGTCATTCCAGTCCGGGATCAGGTTGCCCAGGGGACAGCCCTGGTGGCAGAACGGAATGCCGCAATCCATGCAGCGGGACGCCTGCGCCTTCAGGGGTTCAACCGGCCACGGCGCCATGACCTGGCCCCAGTCAGCAAGCCGCTCCGCGACGGGACGATACGGCTGTTTTTGCCTGTCGAACTCGATAAATCCGGTGATCTTACCCATGCGCCGCTTCCATGATCGCCTCTTCCTCCGACAGCCCTTTCTCCCGGCCTTTCCTGATGGCCTCCAGTACCAGCTTGTAATCCCTGGGCATGACCTTGACGAAGCGTCCCTGGTATTGCCGCCAGTTGTCCAGGATACGCCGGCCTGTGCTGCTGTGGGTATACTGGACGTGCCGGGTCAGAAGCTGCTTTACGGTTGTTACGTCCTCTTCTTCCGCAACGGCCTCCAGCAGCACCATCTGCTGGTTGCAGCGGATGTGAAAATCCTCGTCCTCATCCAGGACGTAGGCAATGCCGCCGGACATGCCCGCGGCGAAGTTCCGTCCGGTCCTGCCGATAATGACCACCCGGCCGCCGGTCATGTATTCGCAACCGTGGTCGCCGACGCCTTCCACCACGGCGTGGACGCCGCTGTTCCTGACACAGAACCGTTCGCCCGCGATACCCCTGAAATAGCCTTCACCGGAGGTTGCGCCATACAGGGCGACATTGCCGATGAGGATGTTCTGTTCCGGTACGAAGGTCGAGGCCCGCGGCGGGTAGACGATGATCTTGCCGCCTGACAGGCCCTTGCCGAGGTAATCGTTGGCGTCCCCTTCCAGGGTAAGGGTAACGCCGTTCGGGACAAACGCGCCGAAACTCATCCCGGCAGAACCGTTGAAATGTACCCGTACGGTATCCGCCGGCAGTCCTTCGGCGCCGTAACGTTTCGTGATCTCGTAACCCAGGATCGTCCCCGTGGTGCGGTTCGTATTCCTGATGGGCAGGATGATGTCCACCGGTTCCCGCGTCTCCAGCGTGTTTTTACACAGGGGAACCAGCGTGGTCACGTCCAGCGATTGTTCCAGGCCGTGATCCTGTTCCTGTGACCGGAATAACCCCACCTCGGGGCCCATTTCCGGTTTATACAGGATGTTGGAGAAGTCCAGGCCGGCAGCCTTCCAGTGATCCACCGCCTCGTTCATGTCCAGCCGGTCACTGCGCCCGATCATCTCTTCCACCGTCCGGAAACCGAGTTGCGCCATCAGTTCGCGCATTTCCTCGGCGACAAACCTGAAGAAGTTCTCGACGAACTCCGGCTTGCCGTTGAATTTCTCCCGCAGTTGCCGGTCCTGCGTCGCCACGCCTACCGGACAGGTATTCAGGTGGCATACCCGCATCATGATGCAACCGCTGACGACCAGGGGGGCCGTGGAAAAACCGAATTCCTCGGCGCCCAGCAACGCCGCGACAACCACGTCGCGGCCGGTCTTCAACTGGCCGTCCGTCTGCACGACGATGCGGTCGCGCAGCTTGTTCTGCACCAGCACCTGCTGGGTCTCGGCCAGCCCCAGTTCCCAGGGCAGCCCCGCGTGTTTCAGGGAACTGACCGGCGATGCGCCGGTGCCGCCGTCATAGCCGGAGATCAGCACCACGTCGGAGTGGGCCTTGGATACCCCTGCGGCGACCGTGCCCACGCCGACTTCCGCCACCAGTTTCACGTGCACGCGCGCGTCGGGGTTGGAATTCTTCAGGTCGTGGATCAACTGGGCCAGGTCTTCGATGGAATAGATATCGTGGTGCGGCGGCGGCGAGATCAGGCCCACCCAGGGCGTGGAATGCCGTACCTCGGCGATCCACGGATAGACTTTGGGCCCGGGCAGTTGTCCGCCTTCACCCGGTTTCGCTCCCTGCGCCATCTTGATCTGCAGGTCATCGGCATTCACCAGGTATTCACTGGTGACGCCGAACCGGCCCGAGGCCACCTGCTTGACGGCGCTGCGGCGCAGGTCGCCGTTCTCATCCGGCGTATACCGGGCCGGGTCTTCGCCGCCCTCGCCGGTGTTCGACTTGCCGCCGATGCGGTTCATGGCGATGGCCAGCGTCTCGTGGGCCTCCTTGCTGATGGAACCGTAGGACATGGCGCCGGTGGAGAAACGCTTCATGATGTTCTCGACCGGTTCCACTTCCTCCAGGGGGATGGGCTCCGCTGCCATCCTGAATTGCATCAACCCGCGCAAGGTGGCCATGTTGCTGCTTTGATCGTCAACCAGCCTGCTGTATTCCTTGAAGATGCGGTACTGCCCGCTGCGCGTGGAATGCTGCAGCCTGAACACGGTTTCCGGGTTGAACAGGTGGTATTCGCCGTCGCGGCGCCACTGGTATTCGCCGCCCCATTCCAGGTCCGGGCGCTTGACCGGCCGGTCCGGGAACGCGTTGTGGTGGCGCAGGCTGTTCTCGGTGGCGACGACGTCCAGCCCTATGCCGCCGATACGCGACGCGGTCCAGGTAAAATAATGATCGACGAAATCCTTGTCCAGGCCGATGGCCTCGAAGATCTGTGCGCCGCGGTATGACTGAACGGTGGAAATGCCCATCTTCGACATGGTCTTGATCAACCCCTTGTTGACCGCCTTGATGTAGTTGGCCACTGCCTTGTCGAACTGCATCTCGGGCACGAAGCCCTCGCCGATCAGGCCGCCGATACTCTCGAACACCAGGTAAGGGTTGACCGCCTCGATGCCGTAGCCGATCAGGACCGCGAAATGGTGGACTTCCCGGGGCTCGCCGGATTCCAGCACCAGCCCCACCCGGGTACGGCTGCCGTTGCGTATCAGGTGGTGGTGCACCCCGGCGGTAGCCAGCAACGCGGGGATCGGCGCCAGTCCGTCATCGATGTTGCGATCCGACAGGATGATATAGGTGTAGCCTTCCTCGATGGCCCGGTCGACCTGTTCGTATACATCATTCAGGGCCTGGTCCAGACCCTGTCCGCCCGCGGCGACGGGATACAGGATAGGTATGGTCCTGGTCCTGAAACCCGGCAGGTTCATGTCGCGGATGCGGGCCAGTTCGGCATTGGTGAGCAACGGCGAAGGAATGCGGATGCGCTTGCAGCTGTCCGGACCGGGCTGCAGCAGGTTGGCTTCAGGTCCTATGGTCGTGGAGACCTGGGTCACCAGTTCTTCGCGAATGCCGTCCAGGGGCGGGTTGGTGACCTGGGCGAACAACTGCTTGAAATAATCGTATAACAGGCGCGGCCGGTTTGATAACACGGCCAGGGCCGCATCCGTCCCCATTGAACCGATGGGCTCTTCCCCCTTGCTGGCCATAGGCGCGACCAGTATGCGTAATTCTTCGTGTGTATACCCGAACGCCTGCTGGCGCTGCAACAGGGTATCGGGATCGGTGCCGTGGATGTTTTTCGGGTTGGGCAGGTTCTCCAGCGGCAGCAGGTTTTCCTTCAGCCAGCGGCCGTAGGGATGCTCGTCGATATAACGCTGTTTCAGCTCGCTGTCCTCGATGATCCGCCCCTCCGTGGTATCCACCAGGAAGATGCGCCCGGGGTGAAGCCGCTCCTTGAGCTTGACGTTTTCCGGGGCGACGTCCAGCACGCCTACCTCGGAGGCCATGATGACCATGTCATCGTGGGTGACGTAATAGCGGGACGGACGCAGGCCGTTCCGGTCCAGCACCGCACCGATCACCTCGCCGTCGGTGAACGCGATGGAAGCCGGACCGTCCCAGGGTTCCATCAGGCAGGCGTGGTACTCGTAAAACGCCTTGCGCTCTTCGCTCATGGTCTCGTGGCCGCTCCAGGCCTCCGGGATCATCATCAATATGGCATGGGACAGGGGGCGGCCGGTCATGTGCAGGAACTCCATGACGTTGTCGAACACCGCGGAGTCGCTGCCGCCTTCGATGACAACCGGGAAAATTTTCTTCAGGTCCTCGCCGAACAACCCGGAATCGCACAATGCTTCCCGCGCATGCATCCAGTTGGTATTGCCCCGCACCGTATTGATCTCTCCGTTGTGGCACATGTAACGGAACGGGTGGGCCAGGCGCCAGGACGGGAATGTATTGGTGGAAAAACGCTGGTGCACCAGCGCCAGCGCGGATTCGATATCCGGGTCGGTGATGTCCGGGAACATGGGTTCGACCTGGGACCCGGTCAACATGCCCTTGTAGACAAAGGTGCGATATGACAGGGACGGGACATAGAACAGGTGCTGCTGCTCCAGGTCCGAATTCCAGATCTCATGCTCCACCCGCTTGCGGATAACGTACAGTTTCCTTTCGAATGCCGCCGCGTCGGTGACGGTTTCGGGACGCCCGATGAAGATCTGCCTGAACGTGGGTTCGCCTTCCAGGGCCGTGGGACCTAACAGGGAATCATCGGTAGGCACGTCGCGCCAGCCCAGTACTGTCTGATCCTCTTCGGCGACGATGCGTTCAAAAATCTCCCGGCATTGCTCCGCTTCTGCAGGATCCCGCGGCAGGAACACCAGCCCGGCGCCGTACCAGTCTGCCTCCGGCAGGCTGAAGCCTGCCTCATCGCACACGCGCTGGAAAAATTTATGGGGTTTCTGAATCAGCAGGCCGACACCGTCACCGGTGTTCACCTCGCATCCGCAGGCGCCGCGATGCAGCAGGTTTTTCAGGATAGTCAGGGCATTCTCGACAATCTTGTGGGACTTGCGGCCCTTGATATCCACGACGAAACCCACGCCACAGGAGTCGTGCTCAGTGGCAGGGTCATAAAGCCCTTGCGCAGGTGGCCCCTGCCAGTTTTTGTTTTTAGATTGTTGCATAAGACTCCATCTTTTGCCGACCGGACGATCAGGCAAACATATAACCTTGTCCGGCGGATATCGAGCCACGCATGTCGCAGTCTCCCTGGCTGTGACATGCTTTCTTTTATCTTTATAATACTAAAAGTGATCGCATTATATCTCATTCAAAGGTGCATGTCATGCCGGCTTTAACCGCCGGCTCCCTGCCCCTGCGGACGCAGGGGAACAAACCTGGCCGGCTGTTGCACGCAGGTAACCATGAAATCGTGGAAATTTAACACGGCGGCATTCAAGGAACACGAGCAGGGCCAGGCTTGGTGCGACGCCATGTACCGGCTCTGCCTTCCGGTCGGCAACCTGCCGGATAAAGCGGGCTTTCGCGGCGAGATCATCTGCATCAATTCGCCCCTGGGTATGGAGTTTGCCCTGGTTGATGCCGAGCCCCACGAGATTTCCGGCCGCTACCTCAAGCAGGACGCCGCGATCTGGTTAACCCTCCTGCTCGATGGCGAGGCCTCGCTCAGCTATGACGACCAGCGGCTGGACCTGGCGCCGGGCGATATCGTCTACGGCCCCACCTATGTGAAAGCGGTGTTGCGCTTCACCCGGGACTTTCGCCAGCTGTTCGTGAAGGTGCAGGAACTGATTCTGAACCCGCGGGTGTTTGCGCCCCTGTCCCTGAAGCTGGGCCACCTGCCGGCGCGCTCCGGTATCAATCACGTCTTCTCGGGCATGTTGCAGTCTTTGGCTGACGTGATTGAAGACGTCTCCCCCGAGCAACTGCGCCCGGTGGAAATGGCGTTGACCGAATTCCTGATCACGGGTCTGGGCGACGAGAAGTCGGTATTCGGTCTCGGCGGGGTATCCGGTGCCAGGGCCCATCACCTGCAACGGATCTGCCAGCGCATCGAAACCCTGTTGAGCGAACCGGAGCTGACAATCGGCGTGGTGGCGCAGGCGGAAGGCGTGTCCACCAGGTACCTGCAGCGCCTGTTCACGCAAGCGGGGAACAGTTTCATCCATTACCTGCGTACGCGCCGGCTGGAACGCTGCCGTGCGGACCTGGCCAGTCCCCTGCACGATGAATTATCGATATCGGAGATCTGTTTCCGCTGGGGATTTAACGGATCCGCGCATTTCAGCCGGGCATTCCGCAAGGAATACAGCATGTCTCCCCGGGAGTACCGGCGGCAACAGGTGGAAGAAAGGACCCAATGATGCTGGAACACGTAGATACGCTCATCAGCGGCAGCGTCATTGTCACCATGGACGAAGAGCGGCGCATTATCAGCGACGGCGCCCTCGCGATCCGGGGCGACCGGATCGCCGCCGTCGGCAATCGTGCCGATGTTGAGAACAAGGTGCATGCGGCCAGCGTGATCGACGGCAGGCGTTTCGTCATCACGCCCGGGTTTGTCGATGCGCATATCCATATTACCGGTGATCCGCTGACCCGGGGCTACGTGCCCGATGACATCAGCGACGAATTTGGCAACACCCTGCGGCGCTGGGTGATCCCCCGTTACCTGGCCCATACGCCGGATGACGAACGGCTTTCCGCCCGGCTTGCGGCCGTCGAGATGCTGCGCGCCGGGACCACCTGCTTTCTCGAGGCCGGTACGACCCGCTACCTGGATGAGGTGGTCGAGGGGCTGGAACAGGCCGGTATCCGCGCCCGTGTCGGCGCCTGGGTTGAAGGCCGCGCCTTTTCGCCTGAAGACGATGAAAGGGAGTTGACCGGCAAGGCCGTGCGTGTGCTGGAGCAGGAAGTGGCGCGCTACCCTGCGGATTCCGGTGAAAAAATCGCCGCCTGGCCCATCCTGATCGGCCACTCGACCAACTCCGATGAAGTGTGGAAAACAGCGAAATCGATAGCCGATGCAAATAACCTCGGCGTATCCGCGCACATGAGCCCATACCGGTCGGACCCGGCCTGGTACCTTGAAAACCTGGGGAGGCGGCCCATCGAGCACCTGGAGGAGATCGGCGTGCTCGGCGATAACCTGTGCCTGACACACCTGGTGCATATTGACGACAACGAGGCGGCGCTGCTGGCCGAGACACGCACCAACGCCATCATCTGTCCGTTTGCCGCATTGAAGGGCGCCTTCGGCATAAGCGCATTGGGACGTTACCCGGAAATGGCTGAGGCTGGGATGAATATCGCACTGGGGACCGACGGTTACGGTTCCGACCTGATGCAGAAAATGGGCCTGGCCGCCGGTTTGTTCAAGGATGCCCGCCAGGACACAAAAACCTTCCCCGCACGACAGGCCCTGGAAATGGCGACCGTTAACGGCGCCAGGGCCTTGCAAATGGCGGGCGAGATCGGCTCACTCGCACCGGGCAGGAAGGCGGACTTTGTCCTGCATGACACGGACCGGCCGGAATGGCGCCCTGTGCTGAACGTGCTGCAGCAACTGGTCTGGAGCGCGGACGGCAGAAGCGTGCACAGCGTCTGGGTGGACGGGGTGCGGGTGGTGGAGAACTACCGGCACACGCTGGTTGACGAGGATGAACTTTACGCAGAGGCGCAGGCGGCAGGGGAGGCGATTATCAAACGCTCAGGTATCCCGGAAGTTAATACGGGCTGAAAATGAAAAGGGGGACAGATTTAAATCTGTCCCCCTTTTCCTGTAATGGGAGGACTTATTCAGAGGCTCCCTGGAATGCCCCCATTGTGTACATCTCCCCTTTACTCCACCATTCACCATTAATCTTTTCCCAAAGAAACAGCATCTTGAAGGTAAAGGGTTCTTCTCCCTCATCCGCGGGCTCGACATGAAAATTGACCCAGTCCCAGCCGGCATCGCCGTATACATAAGTATGGAAAGACTCGACCCGGACATTTGCGCCGATAACCTCCTCATAGACGTGGCGTAATTCTTCTATGCCGAAATGGGTGGTGCCGTCCGGACCGCTGGAAATCGCATCCTCTGTATAAAACTGCTGCAGAATCGGTTCGGGATCGTTATTGGCAAATGCCTGTTCCTTCAAATCGTACTTGGCGCGGATTGCCTGTTTAAAGGCATCCAGCTCATTCGTATCGTCTTGCGTCGTGCAGGACGAGGTTCCAAACAGGGCTACAATGCAAGAAATATATAAAGTTGTATTCCGGATCCTCTTATTCATGATTATTTCCTCAATATGTAAGCTTCATCAGATTTAATTTGCAAACCTTTTAACAGTTTATTCTACCGATTTACCCAGCAGGCGCACGAACTGGTGGCGCCATGCGGCAGATGGTTTGTCCGACTGGGAATTGGCCAGCGCCTTGGGTGAAAACGGCAGGACGCCGGGGATTTTCTCCAGCATCCGTTTGTCTTCCTCGCCTATCATGCGGTCGAACGCGATGACGTCTTCCGCGGATACGCTGAAATCGTCGTTGCGCCAGACGACGAACGTGAAATACGAGGTGACGTCGTCAATCGGCGTGGTCAGCAGCAGCATGATGTGTTGCAGTCCCGAGTCATAGGAGATGGTGCTGCGCACGGTAAAGGGCAGGTGAAAACCGGTGGTCATGCTGCGACTGACTACCTCACTTGTTCGGCCTGAACTGAGGCTGGCGCTGGCCGGGTTGTCCGCTACAACCTTATAATCATAGCCGTAGTACCCGCCATCCAGCAATTCCAGCTCTATCTCCGGGACGGAACGCCGCTGGTTGTTGCCGAAGGTGCCGGTGTGGACCCAGGGAAAGTGGGCGATATCGAGGAAGTTGTCGGTCATGCGCATGGCGCAGACCCGCCACAGGTCAACGGGGTTGTTGATACGCCGGAAAGACTCATCCTGTTCCTGGCTGATGCCCGGTAATTCCCTGGGAGAGTCGCCAAGGCAGACCCAGACCAGGCCGTACCTGATGCTGGTGTTGAAACAGGCCAGGTGGGCATTGTCCGGGATCGGGAAGTCAGGTGCAGCGGAAGGAATAGCGATACACTTTCCCTCGCCGCCGAACGACCAGCCGTGATAACAGCAGTCCAGCACCCCGTTTTCCACGCTGCCTGCGGACAGGGGCGCCTGGCGGTGGGGACACCTGTCAGGCGCAGCGACGGCGTTGCCGGCAGAATCCCGGTAAATAACGATTTTCTCTCCCAGCAGGGTCCGGGCTATGGGCTGCCCCGCGATCTCGGCTTCCGTTGCCACGGCATACCAGTAGTCGCGCAGGGCTGGGTTATCGTGGAAGATTGGCACGCTTTTTATCTCTGTAAAATCTATCCGCAGATGACGCAGATGAACGCGATAACTGAAAAAACCTGTCTTACATCTGCGCTAAACTGCGGCTAAATTAGCAGTGCCATAGCAAGCTTTCTTGCACTGATGCGCCTGCAGACTTTGCAACCATATGGCCGGCAAACCTGGAAAGTATCGGCCAACCCACATATTATCGATAGTCATGGGGACATCCACATTACCTGGCAAACCGTCGCTTTCCCGCCCGGCGGGTGTTGTCGTCGCCTGTACCGTGGGCAACGCGGTCAGTGTCACGCCCATGGTGTACACCGTCTTCGGCCTGTTCCTGATCCCCATTGCTACCGAATTCGACTGGTCCCGCGCCGCAGTGTCGTTTGTCCTGTTCATCATTGCCGTTGCGGGTGCGATCAGCTATCCCATTGTCGGCCGCCTGATCGACCGCTACGGCTCCAGACCGGTTATCCTGACGGGCAATGTATTATTCGCGGCCTCGGTCGCCTCGGTTTCCCTGGTTGAAGCCAGCCGGTTTCAGTTTTATACGGCTTATGCGTTGATCGGCATCAGCGCCGCCATCCCCAGTTCGGTCATGTTTACCAAGGTGATCGCGGGCTGGTTCGATGAGCGGCGCGGGTTGTTCCTGGGTATTGTGGGCGGCCTGGGCAACGGCGTCGGCGCAGCGCTGTCGCCGCTGTTTGTGTTTGCGCTGATCAGCAGCTATGGCTGGCGGGCCGGATTCCAGGGCATCGGCGCGGCCGTCATCCTGATCGGTTTCCCGGTACTGTACCTGCTGCTCAGGGACCCGCCCCGGAATACTGTCAGGAGCGAGCGGGAAGCGCTGGAAAAGACACAGGGGTTAACGCTGGCGGAGGCGTTGAAGACCCCTACTTTCTGGATCATCATGGCCGCCATTGCCCTGGGCGCCGGGTGCATGACCGCGATCTTCGCCCACGTGGTACCGATGTTGCTGGACCGGGGCGTGCCGGCCGGACAGGCAACCACCGTGCTGGCGACGTTTTCCCTGGTCACCGCCGCGTGGCAGATCGGTATGGGCTACATGCTTGACCGCATACCGAAGCCCTGGATCGCCGCGCCGTTCTACCTGCTGGCGCTGTGCGGCCTGATCCTGCTGGAATCGACCTCCAGTTACCCGTTACTGCTGTTGTCCGGCGTGCTGATGGGGCTGGGACTGGGGACGGAATACGGTGTGCTGCCCTATTTCCTGTCCCGGTACTTCGGCACCAGGCATTACGGCGCAATATCCGGCAGCATGTACGGCGTGATCGTCCTGACCCAGGGCCTGACCCCGTTCCTGATGGACCTGGTTTTCGATATTACCGGCACTTATGATCCTGCAATTATAGTGATCTGCATCGGCCTGGTGCTTGGCGCCATACTGATAACCCGCCTGCTTCCATTCAAAGCAGTACTCAGCAAAACCAACGAGTAAATTTGGGACACCCATGAATTTACAATTCTTATTAATTTATGGGTGTCCCAAATTAGGTTTTGTCAAATAAAAGGGCGCATTTGTGCAAGTCCTTTTGTAGTTTTTGTCACAAAATTGAACAAAAATACAACTTTCACAATAAGGGGTTGGAAATGATCAAGTTCGATAAAGACATCCATCGGATGTTCAAGGTTTTCGTCGCCGGGATTATCACTTCAACCATGGTTGTGCCGTTACCTGTCCTGGCGCAATCTGTCCTTGAAGAGATCGTGGTGTCTGCGCGCAAACGGGAGGTGTCACTCCAGGATGCGCCCATCGCGGTATCGGTGTTGTCCGGCGCGGATTTCGATAAATCCAATGTCGTGAGGCTGGACAACTTCAACGGCTACGTACCCGGGCTCGTGGTCGCGAAGAACGATGGCGCCGGCCGTGTCGTAACCATTCGCGGCGTCGGCTGGGAAACGGCCCAGAACCTCACCACGCAACCCAGCGTGCTGACCTATATCGACGGTATTTACCTCGCCAACCCGCTGGCAATGGGCCTGGACCTCGGTGACATAGAACGGGTCGAGGTCTTTCGCGGCCCGCAGGGTACGGAGTTCGGCCAGGGCACCACGGGCGGGTCCATCAACATCGTGACGAAAAAGCCCCATTTCGACAAACTTGATGGTTCCGTAGAGCTCAGTTACGGCACTTATGACAACATGCGCGGACGCGCCTCGATAAACGTACCGCTTTCGGACACGTGGGCATTCCGGGCCGCGGTGCAGAAGTACGATCGGGACGGTTTCGCGGAGATCAAGGGCGGCGAACTGGACGGCTACGACCTGGATGATGCCGATTCCTTCACCGGCAAACTGGCGGTGCTGTGGCAACCGTCGGAAGACTTCTCGGCGCATGCCCAGGTCTTCATCCATGACGCCGACCACGGCGCCGCGGCGCAGAAGAACGAGAATGACCCCAACCCGGACACGCGCGAACTGTCGCAGGACTACCCCGGCATCTTCGCACTGGAGAACTACAGCGCTTCGCTGATCATGGAGTGGGCGACCCCCATGGGCGTGACGGTCAAGTCGCTGACCGGCTGGCAGGTGCTCAGGAAGGAACAGTCGGTGGACGGCGACCGCCTGAACGAAGAGAACACTGCGCTTATCAATTTCGGTTTTTCACTTCATAACTGGGACGTACTGCCGTTCTGGGACAATGATTCCGATGCCGTCAGCCAGGAGATCAGCATCAGCTACAGCGGCGAGCAACTGGACTGGGTGATCGGCGGGTATTACCTGCATCACGAGAACTTCAATGACTTCCTGGAGGCCACGGGCCCGGCGCCGTTCTCGGCATCGCCGGCGTCCCTGCCCCGTTCGCAACTGAACGCGCAAACCCTGCCGCCGTTCCGGTCCCACTTGAATTTTACCGAATTCCGCACCGTCACCCGCGAGGACTATGCCTTCTATGGGCAAGGCACATACAGGCTGAATGACATGTTCGCCGTTACCGCGGGATTGCGTTACCAGGATGAAGATCAACTCGACGAAGGGGGTCCCTTTTTCGGTACCCGGCCCGACCGTGTAACGAACGCCTCGGAAGTGACCTGGAAGGCAGGCATAGACGTGCACCTGACAGAGGACAACCTGGTTTACGGCCTGGTCTCCACCGGCTGGAAGAACGGTGGTTCCGGCAGTCCCGGGATTTTCAAACCCGACCGGTTCGCGCCCGAGGAAGTCACGGCATACGAGATAGGCACCCGCAATACCTTCCTTGACGGACGCGTGCGCCTGAACGTCACGGCCTTCTATTACGACCACGAACACCTGCAGTTCACCTACGAGGACCCGGCGCCGTTTACCGGCGGTACCTGGACCATCCCTGAGACGGAAGAGTACGGTATCGAGTCCGAATTGAGCTGGCTGCTGGCGGAGGGCTGGCAACTGGACGGTATGCTCGCCTGGCAGGACGGCAAGGTGAAGTCGGATGTGTTCGCTCTCGACGTGGAGGATTTTCGTGCCGCGACAAGGCTTTTCCAACTGGGCCTGTTTACCTCCGGCGCGGTTGACGAACGCATCAGGATGACCAATGCCAACAATCTCAAGGGCAACGAACCGCCGAAACTGGTGGACCTCATGGCGCGCATCGCCCTGTCGAATACCCACAACTTCGCTGACGGTTCAGTTCTGGATTCACGGGTGGAGTATGTCCACAGAGGTGACTTCCAGGCCCGCATATTCAATCATCCTCGCGTGGACGGTGTGCCCAGTTACGATATCGTCAACCTGTACTTCAATTACGACGTGGGCAACATGCCGCTAAGTCTGGGCCTGAGCGTCACCAATATTTTCGACAAGAACGGCGTCAACAACATCTTCACCAACCCGTACGGGCTGTGGACCACGAGCAGGGAATATATCCCGCCGCGTGAGGTCATCGGTTCGGTCAGGTACAGCTGGAATTAGGCATGGGCACCGGCCAACCCCAGCATGAGCTTCGGCCCGCGCAACCCACGTGGACGCACCTGGCGCTGCATGTAAAGGACATCGACAAGGTGATCGCGTGGTACGAGGAATTCACGCACCTGACGGTGCTGGCCCGCGAGGAGGACGAGGACGGTTACTCGGCCTGGCTCGGCGACAAGAGCCAGAGTGAGAGTCCTTTCATCCTGGTGCTGGGCCAGTTCTTCCCGGGACATGATCCGTTCGCCCCTGTTGAGCACCCGGCCCTGGGACCGTTCAACCACATCGGTATCGAGGTGCCGGACAAACAGACGGTCGATGAGATAGCCGCCAGGGCTAAGCAGGCCGGCTGCCTGATCCTCGGCCCGCAGCAGATGCCCAAACGCATCGGTTATATCTGCTTCCTGCGCGACCCCGAAGGGAATATGGTGGAATTTTCCTACGACCAGGGGGTGTACGAAAAGGCCCGCGAGGTGTGGGGAGCCAGCGTACCGGACAATTAGGGAAACTCTGAGCAACCTCTGATTAAGTCCTCCAGAGGTTCCTTGAGCTGACGGGATACGCAACAATCACCCGGGATTGTACCAGATCGGCGAACTCCAGGCGCGTTCCTGAATGGTCAGGTCAACGTCGTCAAACGGTTGCGTGTTTTCCCGCAGTGCTTCCCAGGTGCTCCAGCGGCAACTCGGGTTTTCCAGCACCCTGGCATAATAGAATGCAGGTTCATCCCTGCTGAAACCGGGGTCCCGCCACAAGGTTTTCAGTCGTGCCGCGCCCTTGCCGGCGCTCACGCTGCAATCATCCGGATTAACGCCGGCGCCGTTGTCCGGGCAGCGGTGGGTTTGCGGGTCCGGGGCCAGACCGTCCGAACAGGCCACGTCATATACCCGTTCCCGGCTCTCTCCTTGCTCCAGCCAGCCCTTGATGACCTGGATACGTTGCAGGTTGACCCCTTCGGGATCCTTCATGGCCCAGAGGATAAAGCCCGGCGCCGTTGCTTTGTTTGTCGCGGGCAGGTCAGCGCCCATGGTCACCCCACTGCCGTATCCCAGGCTGGCCAGGTCAGTATTCATGTCAATAACCTCAGGAAAATCCCAACCTGCAAAAAAGCGCACGCTGATGCGCGTGCCGCTGGTGGCAAAGGTCTCCCGGCGTTGCAACGCTGCAAAGATGGCGGCGCGGGTATTCTGTTCCGCCCAGACGCCGGCCAGTCCGCCGGAACCCAACTCCCGGCTCGCGGACCATTTCTTCATATCAGGCTTGAGCGCGCGCCGCTCCGGCGTGCCGTCCTCGACGCCGTGATGTCCCGGGTAATTGCTCTCATCGACGCCGCCCGGCGTGCCGTTGTGGGTGTCGGTACTGCCGATGAAGCCAAGCTTGTACGGATTCACATTGAGTTCCCGCTCCAGTTCCAGTCCCAGTTTGAGGGCGTTACGCACGTAGTTCCCGGGCGCGACACAGCCGTCCGCAGGCCCGTCGCTCGCGCACACCGGGACACAGGACCCATCAGGCGCACCTCCTGCACACACCGGACGGCGTTCCAGCTTCTCGAAACCACATAATTCATCCTCCGTTCCGACTCCCGTATGGCATTCCGATTCACCCTTGGCCTGGATAATCTCCACCAGGGGTTCCATTTTGGCCCGCAGTTGCGCCCACTCGGCACCGGTCGGCTCGCCATCCCGGCCCGGAACCGGGACGGCCTCGCGCAAAGCCGGGAATTTCCGGCCGTTGCTCTGGTTGGAATTATGCGGGATCGCCAGCACTTCACAGGGAGCGGCGCAGGTTTCCTGCAACTGCTGCCATAATTGTTCCGGGGTATTCGCCTCAAAATAGCCGATGGGCAAGGCCGGGACTCGGGCATTGCCGTAGATAACGTTTCTATGCAGGTTATTACCGAGCGTATTCGCGGTCCACTCGTAGCCCACGAAGGTGGTAAACACGCCGGGGCGGTTAAATTCATGGGCGATCTCCTGCAGTTGCCGCCAGGCTGATTTTGCCCTTGCCAGGCAACGCGCACCGTCCGCGCCACACAGTTCCGGGTCGCGTTGCGGGTCGGGAGACCCGCTGTCGCGCAGTATCAATTCCTTGAACATCTTCCTTATGAGAGATTCCTGCCTGGTTTCATTACGAATATCCCGGCAAATCTCCAACGCGTACGCGGCGCTGGCTTCATCGGTGCAAAGCGGCAGTTCGCCCAGGTATTCCGCGTGTTCGGTCAGCGCGGCAAAATCCAGAGGCCGGTCTATCCGAACCTGCCTGCCGCCGGACAGGACTACCTCTTCACCCAGGGCAAAGCGATAAGCGTCACGGGGGCCGACGCGATTGAAACCGAGGTAGCTGTCCAGCGACCAGGACGTGTGCACGTGCAAGTCACCAAAATACGGAAACCGCTGAATACCCTCTTGCGCGGCCAGCGGCAACGAAAAAATTACCATTACCAATAGGAATTTTTGCATTATTACGGTTCCAGCAGGATCTTGCCGATAAACTCGCCGCTCAGCAATTTCTCCTGCGCCTGCGCTCCCTCGGAGAGGGAAAATACGCTGTCCACTACCGCCCGGAAGTCGCCTGCACAATACTGCTCCCAGGCCGGCCCGAATTCCCCGTAACGATACGGGTCGGACCCCAGGATTTTCAGGCCCATGCTGTACAGGTAACCGAGGTTCGGGATAGGCGCTGTATTTCCCGAGGTGTTGCCGCAGGTCACCAGCCGCCCGCGCGGTTTGAGCGCCATCAGTGAAGCTTCCCACAACGCCTCACCCACGTGGTCGAACACCAGGTCGACACCGGCGCCGCCAGTCATGTCCCGGGCCCACGCCGCCACGTCGACCGTGCGGTTATTGCAGGTATCTTCAGCGCCCAGTTCCATGGCTTTCGCGCATTTTTCCCCGCTGCCGGCAGTTGCCAGCACGGTCGCTCCCGCCTGAACGGCCAATTGAATGGCGGCAACGGACACGCCGCTGCCGGCAGCATGGACAAGCACCGTCTCCCCGGCCCTGAGTCCGCCTGTATCGAACAGGGCGTGGTGCGCGGTCATCCAGCAGGTGGGGAAGACGACGGCATGGCGCCAAGGCATGCTGTCGGGAACCGGGTACAGATGGGTCTCCGGCGCCAGGCATTTCTCCGCGTAACCGCCTGCAACGGTAGCGCCGATGACCCCGAGAAGACCGTACAGGTCGTCCAGGCCCGCCAGCTTCGAGCCTTCGGGTACTTCGGACATGGACGGGTTTACCAGCACCCGGTCGCCCGGTCTGACGCCGGTCACGTCCGAACCGGTCTCGATCACCGTACCGGCGACGTCCATCCCGGAGATGTGCGGCAGACCGAACCCGGGGATAGTGAACCAGCCGTTGCGCTGCGCCACGTCAAGGTGGTTTACCGTCGTTGCCGCAACCTTGACCACCGCGTCCCGCGGTCCCGGTTCGGGATCGGCGACATCCCGGTAGCGGAGCACCTCCGGCCCGCCGTGCTGTTCGTAGATCAATGCTTTCACCCCGGCTCTCCCGTGATAATCGGGGACAGATTTTGAATCTGTCCCCGTTCCTGCGTGTCAGGTAACAAATAAGTTAGCATGCTGGTATGATAAACGTGTCATAAACAGGGTCAAAACCTTTCTTTCGGATAAAGGGGGGAGAGAAACAATGGCAACACCCAACCCGGCACTGGTGGTGCCGGATGCAGACGATCTTGATGCAAGCCTGGGCCCTCTCGAGGACGGAGAAGTCAGCCTGCGTTCCTGGCTGCGCCGGTTACACGAGGCGGATCAACTCAGGCAAATCCGGTGCGAGGTGGATTCCAACCTGGAACTGGGGGCGATTACCCGCATCAACCTGGGCCTGGCTGGGCCTGCCCTGCTGTTCGGCAACATCAGTGATTACCGCAACACCGTCTCCACCCGTTTTGTGACCTGTGGGATGGGCAACAAACAGCAGCTATGCGCATTGCTGGACCTGGCGCCGGATACGAGTGACAAAGACATCGTCCGTCACCTCAAAGACACCTATTCCCACCCCGTGGAACCTGTCATTGTCGATCACTCCCCGGTTAAACAGAACATACTGACCGGCGCTGCCATCGACCTGAACCAGTTCCCCGCGCCCATCTGGCAGGAACTGGACGGCGGGCGCTACCTGAATACCTTTTGCGGCATCGTAACCAAGGACCGGAATACCGGCAGGGAGAATATCGGCCTGTACCGCGGGCAATTCGTCGACAGGAACCACATTGCCATGGTCATGCTCCCCACCCAGGGGGGAGGCGGGCACCTCACCGGTTACCGTCAGAACCGGGAAAAAATGCCCGTAGCCATTGCCTACGGCGCTCACGACGTGGTGCCGTTCTGCGCCGGCAGTCCGTTCCCGCGCCACGTATGCGAATGGGACATGATGGGCGCCATACTGGGCAAACCCGTCGAACTGGTCAGGTGTGAAACCGTCGACCTGGTCGCGCCGGCCGGCGCCGAGGTCATTGTAGAGGGTTACCTGGACCCGGATCCCGCTACCTACCGCATGGAAGGCCCGTTCGGCGAGTATCCCGGTTACGCAGGCGGCACGCCGTCGCCCAAACCGGTACTGGAAGTGACCTGCATTACCCACCGGAATGATCCCATCATGCGCGGCACCCTGGAAGGTTGCCGCCCGGGCTTCCCGTCCGAGGATTCCATCCTCTGTTCCTACAGTTGGTCGGCAATCTTCTGGAATATGCTGGAAGCGGCCGGGGTCGTGGGCGTCACCGACGTCTGGTGCCCCCATGTCTCGACCGGCACGCACATCGTGGTACAGATCCGCAAGCAATACCGCGGCCACGCACAACAGGTGGCCATGGCCTTGTGGGGGACCAGCGCGGCCCAGTGGTTCTTCAAGCACGTACTGGTGGTGGAAGAGGATATCGACATCCGCGACCCCCTGGCGCTGGAGTGGGCCATCGCATTCCGCGTCAACGCCGGCATGGACCAGGTCATGACATTCGGCCCCACCTTCGGATCCCCGCTGGATCCGTCCACCTCCCATGACGTCCTGGACATGCCGCGCTTCCGCACCGGTAAATGGACCCGGGTCCTGGTCGACGCCACCCGCAACTGGGACCTGGCCGAAAACGAGGACTGGGACGGACAGAGTTTCCCGCCGGTGGGCAAGCTGGAACCGGAACTGGAGCAGAAGATCCGCTCCCGCTGGGAAGAATACGGCATCGGCATCCCCTACCTGGACGAGGACCAGCGGCAACAACTGACCCTGTCAAACCTGCGCGACGTGCTGCCGTTTATCTGACCTGGCAGTGTAACGCAGGGGCGGCGGCTTCAGGCCGGATGCGGCCGGGATTGTTCATTATTCGAGATGAGATGTTCGGCGAATGCTGTCCGGGCAGCGTCAACTTCCGCTGACTGGGCGTCAAATATGGTATTCGTTTCGATAAGCTGGCCGGCAATTTCCAGTGCGGCTTTTGCCTCGGCGATGCGGACGCCATGAAATGCGTCCAGGAGAGACAGGGCCAGACTGATCACCTCGTCCGAGCTCAGGATGCAGTGTTCAAAGTCAGGATTTGTCATGGATATTATCCTCCGGGTTAACCTGTTGCGGGTTGAGATAGTGTTCTCTACATTCTTGATATCTCTGACCAGATAGCCGGCGGGTCGCAATAGAAGACGGGCCGGTGGCCGGCACTCTGGTTTGTGTCACGAAGATGCTGCTGCAGCGGCCTGTCCGGCAGGGGAGTCCGGGGATGGCGCAGGCCGGGGAATGTCATCCGGCCAGGGAAGGTTGTGCGGCCAATTGTTACTGAACCATTGCGTAATCCGCAAATATACGCGTCGTGACAGGGAACCATGGCATTTAAGCCGTTTCACAAGCCTGGAATCGCCACAGCACAGGCGCCCTACGGTAGTAATCTGTCTTCCAGTTGTATCTGCATACAGCTTGGACAGTATAACGACATTGTCCTCTCTTGCGGAATACATACCACCAATATAATGGCACGTATTCCACTAGTCAACTTTTTTTGGAATATATACCTCTGCTTGCGTTATTCCGTTAAATCGTGGTAAATTTTCCACCATGTATCATTTCCATTTTCATGGCATCGTTGATGAACGGTTGCGGGAGCTGGGCAAGTCCCCGATAAAATTAGCCCTGGAAAATGGACTGCCCAGAGACGCAATTCGCAGCGTATTACGCGGGCACCCACCCTCGGTTGAGAGAGCAAAACAAATCGCTGAAGCTCTCGGCCTCGAATTCTACATAGGTCCGCCACGCCGGCTTGACGGCAACAAGGGATATGGGGTTGCTGACGACAAGGAACCCCCTTTGCAGGTAGATGAGGAACGCTCAGACTACGCAACGTACCGGGTCACGGATGAATTACGGAGTGCGGCGGAAGTGCTCAGTAAAGCCGCCGAGACTATCGAACATTCCGTGACCCGGCCGGAAAGCATGACCCGCCAGGTCGAGGTGGTAGAACTGGCCGCCGCTGCCGGCTGCAGCACAACCGACCTGGATGAAACCGTCACAGGCCATGTAGCGTTCAGCCGTAACTGGCTGGATCGCCGCGGGCTCGATCCGGCGCGATGTATTGTCATAAACGTGCGGGGTAAATCGATGGAACCGACACTCCCGGACGGTTGCTCCATCCTCGTAAACCGTGCCCACCACCAACGCCGGACCGGGCACATCTATGTACTGCGCACGGACGATGGGGTAGTAGTCAAGCGGCTGACTAAAGGCGAAGACGGCGCTTGGCGCCTCCACAGCGACCATCCGTCCTGGTCACCGGTGCCCTGGACGGAAGCCTGTGAAACAATCGGGGAAGTGCGCTGGATGGCAAGAAATCTGGGTTAATCAAGTGCGCAGGTTCAGCAGGTTTTCAATTTCAGCCTTGTAGGGAATAGAGGGTATAGCCCCGCTCTTTTGTACGGACAATGCGGCCGCGGCCATGCCGAATTCCGCCGCTTCACGCAATCCCGCGCCCTCTGCCAGCGCGACCGCCAGGGCGCCGTTGAATACATCTCCGGCAGCGGTAGTGTCGACCGCATCCACCCGAAAGGCCTGCAGCCTGAGTGTTGCGCCTGGTGTAACAATCAAAACACCCTCTTTACCCAGGGTAACCAGGACTGCTTCAGGCCCTTGATCCAGGATGGACTGCGCGGCTGTTTCAAGATCATTTTCAGCGCCGGGAGTTGTGCCGGTAACCTGGGACAACTCTATCCTGTTCGGAGTAAGTATGGTGATATTGCTCAACAAGGCGCGGCTTAATTCCTGGGCCGGGGCCGGGTTCAATATGACCCTGTCATGGCAGCGCGCGGCAGCCTCGACGGTTGCCGGGGGGATTTCCATCTGCAACAACAGGATATCTGCAGATTTTATGGCGCCTGCATGGGTTGCCACTATATCCGGTGTAAGCCGGGCATTGGCGCCGTCGGCGACACCGATACAATTCTCTCCCTTTTCGTCAACAAAAATCATGGCGCTGCCGGTCTCCGCACCTTCAACAGCCGTCAGGCCGGACAGGTCCAGGCTATTGTCGGACAGTTCCTTGCGCACCTCGGTGGCAATCGCGTCTTCCCCCACACAGGAAAGAAAGAAAACGTCTCCCCCGGCACGCGCCGCGGCAATTGCCTGGTTCGCGCCTTTTCCACCCAGGCAGAAATAACAGGCGCCGCCCAGCACGGTTTCCCCCGCAGCCGGTAACGACGGCAGGCGCATGGACATGTCCCAGTTGGTGCTTCCCACCACAGCGACTTTTGCGTTCATAGCGTTAATAGTAAATTTGGGACACCCATAAATTTATAAAAATTATTAATTTATGGGTGTCCCAAATTAGGTTTATCGGGTCAGGCCCGATTGTTTTTTACAAAGTAGTTTTCCAGCCTGTCCATCGCTTCTTCGATGCGTTCGATGGGTTCGGCGCCGAAGCAGATACGCAGGTGCCCTTCTCCGTTTTCACCATAAAACGTGCCGGCCTCCACGACCACGTGTGCCTGTTCGAGGAGTTCATCGGCGATCTGCTGTGACGGCAATCCGGTGGCGGAGACATCGGGGAAAGCATAGATGGTGCCTTCAGGGGCGTTGCAGCTTACCCCGGGCATGGCGTTCATTCTCCTGACGACGAGATCGCCGCGGCGCTTGTCTTCATTCACCATCTCGCGCACGCAATTCTGTGAACCCTTGATGGCAGCGTATCCCCCTTCCTGGATAAATGTATTGAGATGGGCGATATCGTTCATGGTGATTTTCAGGATGGCAGGCATGAATTTCTTGTCCGCCGCGATATACCCCATGCGCCACCCGTCCATGGCATAGGCCTTGGTAAAGGCAAACATGGTGAAGGTACGCTCCTTCATGCCGGGCAGGGAAGCGATACTGATGTGCATGCTGCCGTCGTAGGTGATCTGTTCGTACACCTCGTCCGCCATGACCAGCAGGTCATGCTTTATGGCAACGTTCGCCAGGGCTTCGAGTTCCCTGTACGTGAACACCCTCCCGGTGGGATTGGCCGGATTGACCAGGGCTATCATCCTGGTGTTGGGCGTGATCGCCCTTTCTATAGCCTGCGCATCGATGCTGAAGTTGGTTGCCTTGTCGAGCGGTACGGGCACTACCTTGCCGCCCGGCAGTTCGATCTTGTTTACGTGTTGCGGATAATAGGGATCCAGCACGATAACTTCATCCCCGGCGTCAATCGCCGCCATGCAGATAGCGTATGCCGCATGGGTCAGTCCGCTGCAGACCAGGATCTCATCGGCATCGACAGGAATGTGGTTTCGCTCCGCCACCTTCTCTGCCAGGGCCTCCCGGAACTTCTGCACCCCGCGAAAGTCGCTGTAATGGACCTCGCCATCATCCAGGGCCTGCTTGGCGGCTTCCTTGATGTGGGCCGGCGTATCGAAACTGGGCATGCCGACTTCGAGGTGGATGACGTCTATACCCTGCTCCATCATCGGTATCGCCTTTTCGTACATGCCGAAGGATTTGGTCGAGGATTCAGTGATTCGTTTTGCCGGCCATTTCATAAAGATTTGCTCCAGGTCATTTCAAATTCCGCTGCGGGCGTCGCGCAGTTGCGCGGTTTCATCCTGCGCAATACTGTAGCCCAGGGCGGTGCCGTCGTGATGTATGGCTACCGCGTATTCCTGCCGGGCCGTGGCGACGGAAACCAGGCCGTTGCGTACGTCGCGCAGCACGGCCTCAGGGCTGCGCTGCCGGGGGTTGCCGAAACCGCCGCCGCCACTGGAGATGATGGTCATGGTGTCTCCCTGCCTCAGGGTATACATGCTGTTGCCGTCTATCTCCTCCCGGCTGCCGTCCGCGTGGTCCAGCGTCATCCGGTGCGGCACCGCGCCCTGCCCGTCATGGATACCCAGCGGGGCGGTAAAATCACGGGCGCCGCTGCCGAAATTGGCGCAGGCGATATTGTCTCCCTCAACGGCGAAGGTGTAGCGCACCCCGAAACCCCCGCGCCAGCGGCCGGCGCCGGCGCTGTCTGGTTCGATCTCATATTCGATTAACTTGTAGGGCGTCACCAGTTCATGCAGTTCCGGATCCGGCGCGCGCAGGCCGCCCAGGGTCACGGGCGTACCTACGTGGTCCCAGCCGTCGTAACCGTTTACCGCGCCGCCGCCGCCCTTGCTCATGAAGTGGATATCCGCAAAGAAACGGCCGTTACCGGGGTGAATTCCCATGGTGGCCGGCGCACACCAGCGGCCCCATAGCGCCGGGACCTGGTCCGGTATGACCTGTGCCAGGGCCAGCCAGGTCGCCTCGATCATCGCCTCGCCTACGCACAGGGTACAGCATGAAGTAGGCGCCGGCTCCGTTGCGTTGACGACCGTCCCCGGCGGGGCGACGACGTGCAGGGGCCGTACCGCGCCGTCGTTGAAGTCGATATCGTTGCTGATGGCGCCGGTGGCGAACAGGGCCAGGTGGCTCATGGCATTGGTATTCGGCAGGGTGCTGTTGATGTAGCCGACAGACTGCGGGTCGCTGCCGGTGTAATCAAAGGTTACGTTGTCACCCCTGACCTGCAGGCTGAGGCGCACGACCGGGCTCTTGTCGAACTCTATACCGTCGTGGTCGATGGCGCGCTCCGCTTGATATTCGCCATCCGGGATTGCGGAGATATCGGCCCGTACCCGGCGCTCCGTAGCGTCCAGTATTTCCGCGGTGGCGGAGGACAAGGTTTCCGCACCGTACTGGTCAAGCAATGCCGCCAGCCTCCTCTCCCCCAGGTTGACCGCACCGATCTGGCACTGTATGTCCCCCTCCACCAGTTCCCGCGCGCGCACGTTGAGCAGGATGAAATCCAGTACGTCCTCCCGCAGCACGCCTTTATCGGCAAGACGCAGGCAGGGTATGCGCAAGGCATCCTCCCAGGCGTCCCGGGCCCGGGGGTTGTAGCCGACCACGCCGCCGCCGCCCATGTCGGCATGGTGGCCCTTGGACAGCAGCCAGTAACGCAACTGCCCGTCGCTGAATACCGGCTTCATTACGTTCAGGTCGGGCGGGTGGTTGTTGCCGCGATAGGGGTCGTTCAGCACGAACAGGTCGCCTTCGTGGATATCGCCGGCAAAACGTTCTGCAATCGCCCTGGCGGTAAACGGGGTGGAAGCGGCAATGTCGGGGATATAAATGGTCTGCGCCACCAGTTCCGTGTTGTTGTCGAAAATCGCGGTAGTGAAGTCACGCGCCTCCGAAAAAATCGGCGAGCGGGACGTGCGCAGCATGGTCTCGCCCATTTCCTTGCAGATGGATGAAAGCCGTGCGCTGATGATGGCGACGTCGACAGGATCAATCTTGCTCATGATTCAATTATATCCGCAGATGACGCAGATTAGCGCAGATAAATGGATTTATCTCTGCTGTTTGGCCAATACACGTGTCAGGAGGTAATTGCTCCATTGGTCACATGCCAGTTCGGTATCGCCGGGCAATACGATGGTGGTCGTCGGTTGTTCAATAATCGCCGGGCCCGTCACGCGGTTGCCCGGGTGCAGGGCGAGGCCGTCGTAGACGGGCACGGTCTTCATGCTGTTGTCGAACCAGGCGGGACGTTCTCCCTTGCGAGCATGATCGGCGGCGCTGCCGCCGAGTTCGTGTTTCTGTGTTTTCGGTTTCTTGGTGGCGCCCGTGGCGCTGAGGCGCAGGTTGATAAGTTCCACTTCCGCATGGGGCATACTGTAGCCGAAGCGGTCGTCGTGGAGCCGGTGGAAACGGCTGACCAGCTTTTCCCAGGCTGCAGTGTCCGCCTCACCGGTTTCGAAACCGGGCACCTCGACCTCGTTGAACTGGCCGGCGTAACGCAGGTCGGCGGAGAAGTCCAGGGTAACGTCCGCGTCGCCTACCTGTTCTTCCCTGAACGTGGTAAGCGCCATCTCCCGCATGGCCTGGATGGCTTCATTGATGACCTCGAAATCCACCAGCGACCCGACCATGGCGCAGGTACGGATATAGGTGTGCTTCAGGTCCGACAACAACATGCCGGCAGCGCAGAATACCGAGGATTCGCGCGGCACCAGCAAGGTATTGATACCCAGTTCCCGGGCGATGGGTACCGCGTGTATCGGTCCGGCGCCGCCGGCCACGATCATGGCAAACCCGCGCGGGTCCAGGCCGCGCTGTACCGTGACCACGGTAACCGCATTGCTCATGATTGAATTCGCCACCCGGTAGATCCCGAAGGCGGCGTCCGTAACGGACAGGCCCAGTGGGTTGGCAACCCTGGTCTCGATGGCTGCGACGGCCGCATCCCGGTCCAGTTTCATGGCGCCGCCGTGGAAGTAATTTTCATCCAGGTAACCCAGCACCAGGTCGGCATCGGTGACGGTCGGCTCTGCGCCGCCATGACCGTAACAGGCAGGGCCGGGATCGGCCCCGGCGCTGGCCGGCCCTACGTGCAACATGCCGCCGTCATCGACACGGGCTATGGACCCGCCCCCGGCGCCGACGGTGTGGATATCCAGCATCGGCACGGCCACGTGAAAGCCGGCTACTTCGTTTTCCGATGTGACCACCGCCCGTTCATCCTGTACCAGGGCGACGTCGAAACTGGTGCCGCCCATGTCCACGCTGATGATATTTTTATAACCATGGGTACGGCCGTAGTGAATCCCGGCGCCCGGTCCGCCGGCGGGCCCGGACAACAGCGTATTCACGGCAAACCGGCTGGTCACCTTCGGCGACATGCAACCGCCGTTGGACTGCATGATGTTCAGCACTCCCGGGAAGCCGTTATCACTCAAGCGGGCCTCCAGGCTTTCCAGGTAACGGGCCAGCGGCGGTCCGGTGTAGGAATTCAGCGCCGTCGTGCTGTGCCGCTCATACACCCGTATCTGCGGCAGGACTTCACAGGACAGCGAGATGTACACCCCGGGCAGGGTCTCCTGCAGGATTTCCCTGGTGCGCAGTTCATGGGCCGGGTTGAGAAACGACCACAGGTAGGAAACGGCAACGGCTTCCACCCCGGCGTCGCGTAATACTGTCGCGGCTGCGAACACGTCCTGTTCCGCCAGGGGGGTGATGATGCGGCCGTGGGCGTCAATCCGTTCCGTTACCGTCAGGGTCAGCGCCCGCTCGACCAGCACAGGCGGCGGTTCCAGTTCCAGGTCATAGCGCTCTCCAGTCTTCATGCCGCGCCGCATTGCCAGCAGGTCGCGGAAGCCCCGGGTGGTGATGAAACCGGTATTGGCCCCGGTACGGGTCAGCACGGCATTGGTGGTGATCGTGGTGCCGTGGACGATGGCATCTACCCGGGAGAGGAAATCCCCCAGTTCGTCCCCGCTATCCTGCGCGGCCTGTTCCAGTGCAGAAAATACACCCAAGCTGGGGTCGGCGGGCGTGGTAGGCGATTTACAGATACGGGTATTGCCTGCTTCATCACAGACCAGCAGGTCGGTGAAGGTGCCGCCCACGTCAATGCCGATTTGGTATCCCATTCTTTTGAGTTCTTTTTTGAAACCGCGCACAGTATAAAGTATGAGCGTGGTAAACAGGGGCGGAATTTCAAAGCTGCTGCTTTTACGGGCAATATGCTAGAATTCCGGGGACTGTAGCCAGGATGACGTGGTCCGGGTGTCAGAGGAATCGATAACAATATGAACCAGCAATTATTACCTTCCGCCTTTGCAGAACTGGAAACGTTTGCCGACTGGGCGCTGGACAGCGAAACCGAACGGCTGGAAAAACGCCTTACATCTTCCATGGAGGACATCCAGGCGTTTTACTCCGCCATGCTGGGGCGCATCGAAGAGGCGCTGGACTACCTGAACGGATTTCCCCTGGACCAGTTGCCCGAAGCCGAGCAACGCCTTATGAACATGACCCTGTCCCTGGCCGAGGTCTGGGTTGCCGTTGAACTGTACAAGCGGCCGGACCACCCCTTCGGCCTGGACATGCGCCGTTTCGTGCCGGGCGAGGCGAACTCCATTCCCCCGGTATGAGCGGGAATGACCTTTTGCCGGTGATCGAGACACCAGCCCATGGAACTGACTCATAAGACCCGCACGGCGAAATACCCCGAACTGGGAACAGACCCGCTCCCCATCCGGCCCTGCATAGACCCTGACGTATTCAAGGCTGAACGGGAGGCGGTATTCCGCCGATCCTGGCTGAACGTGGGCCGGGTTGAACTGATCCCTGAGGCAGGCGACTACTTCGTCAGGAATATCGAAGTCTGCTACACCTCAGTGCTGGTGGTACGCGGGCGCGACAACGTCGTCCGGGCCTTCCACAACATGTGTTCGCACCGGGCCAACCAGGTGGTCTGGAAAAACCGCGGCAAGTGCCGGGGGGCCTTCGTCTGCCCGTTCCACGGCTGGGCCTTCGATACCCGCGGCAAGCTGATCAACATGACCGACAAGGAAAACTTCTTCACCGGACCCGATGCCAACCTGGACATGACGGAAATCCAGGCTGACGTCTGGAACGGTTTCATATTCATCCGCCTCAAACCGCAGGATGATCAAACACTGGAAGATTACCTGGAACCGGTTTCCACGTCCCTCAAGGACTACCCGTTTGCGGAACTGACCCGGCGCGAATGGTACAGCGTGGATGAAAAAGTCAACTGGAAGGTGCTGCTGGACGCGCAACTGGAAGGCTGGCATGTGCCGTTCCTGCACCGGGACAGCCTGGCCCGCTCTACCTCCGCGGCCGGCATGTTGCTGCGGCACAGCGTCCTCGAAGCCCTGGGCCCCCATGGACTGCTGGGTACGGATCCTCCGCCGGTGTTTAATCCTACCCCCACGGGCCAGGTGAGCCTGAAATACGGTATCGGCGCCTACGATGCGTTTGCCTTTACCGAACCGCGCCGGACGGATGCGAAAAAATACCACCTGCGCGGCGCCATGAACCTGTATTTCATCTTCCCCAACGTCATCATGGGCTTGATGCGCGACAGCTACTGGATGTATAACGTGTGGCCGATCGACGTTGACCGCAGCGTCTGGGAGATCGGGGTGAATACGGTCCCGCCGCGCAACGCCGGGGAGTTGTTCTGCCAGGAATACAACAAGGTCGGTTTACGCGACACCCTGATGGAAGACACGGCCACCCATGAAAAGGTGCAGCAGGTACTGAAGTCCGGCGCCAAGGAGCACTTCCATTTCCAGGACGAGGAACTGGCATTGAGGAATTTCCACCACGCCGTCGATGCCTGCCTGGCGGCAGCACAGGACAAAGGAGAATAATTATGTACAGCGTGAGAATTGTGTACCCCAACAAACCCGGGTCGACGTTTGACTGGCAGCATTATTATGACGTGCATCTACCCCTGGGCGTTGGCCTGTTGCGGGAGTATTGCGGTATCTCGCCACAGAAGATCGAGGTCGACCAGCACATATCCTCCGACGGGAAAGATGGTGATGCGCCCTATCACTGCATCTGCACCCTGTATTTCAACAGCCAGGAGGAAGTAGACGCCATGACGGGTCTGTTCGGCATCGAAGAGGCGCGCCGGCAACTTGCCGAGGACTGGCCGAAATACACCGAGACCGACCCGGAGTTGATGGTCGGGGAGATTGTGACAGCAGACCCGCTGACGGGTAAACGCTGAGAAAAAGAGACTTGTTACCCTTCATCAGTCACGGACCCGGCCCGTGATGACGTAAAAAACAGGACAGCCCCCCTTTCCCAACCTTATCCTGTATATCCTGTTCATCCATGTTAACCCACTGATGTTGAATGGATAGACCCGCGCACATCACGGTAGGCGTACTCGGGCACGTTGACCACGGCAAGACCAGCCTGGTCAGGGCGCTTACGGGCATGGAAACGGACCGCCTCAGGGAAGAAAAGGAAAGAGGGTTGTCGATTGTGCCCGGATTTGCCTTTCTTGAATCCGATCGCGGCGTCATCGACTTCATTGACGTCCCCGGTCATGAGGATTTCATCCGCATGATGATATCCGGCGCCACCGGTATAGACTTCCTGCTGCTGGTGGTAGCGGCGAACGAAGGGATCAAGCCGCAGACGGAAGAACATTTCAACATTGCCGGTTTCCTGGGCCTGGACAAAGGCCTGGTAGTGATTACCAAGTCCGACCTGGTCGACGACACCGGCTGCGACCGGGTCAGGGACGAGATCAAGAGTTTCACGGCAGGCACGTTCATGGAAGCTGCGCCGGTGATCGCGGCAGCCGTGAACGATGCACGCAGCCTGGACAGTTTACGGGTCCTGCTGGAAAAGCAGTTGCTCAACCCCGCCGCAAGCGCGGATAGCGGCCAGTGCTACCTGCCGCTGGACCGTGTGTTCACCATGTCCGGCTTCGGCACCGTCGCCACCGGCACCCTGCGGTACGGTACCCTGGCAAACGGCCAGGAGGTCGAGATCATGCCGCGCGGCAGCCGCGCACGTATCCGTCAACTGCAGGTCCATAACAAGGTCGAAGAGATTGCGTACCCCGGACAGCGGGTCGCGGTCAACCTGCGTAACATCGACAGGGAACAGGTTGCAAGAGGCGATGCGCTGGCCTCCCCGGGATACCTGGAACCGACCCGGTTGCTGGACGTGGAGTTGCAGTTGCTGGAGCGGGGACGCCCGCAACCCAGGTACGGCGAGATGACCCGGGTGCTGTTCGGGACCTGTGAAGAACCGGCGGCGCTGCGCATCCTGGGAGAACGGCAACCGAAGCCGGGTTCGTTATGCGTGGCGCAGCTTGCCTGCCGGCGCGACGTGGCGGTGCCGGTGGGCGAACATTTTATCCTGCGCAGCATGTCACCGGTGACAACCATCGGCGGCGGTCGTATCCTGGATAATTCCCCGGCAAAACACCGCCGCTCGGACAACAGCGCCGTGTCCCGCCTGTCCAGCCTGGCCAGCGGCGACACGGCGGAAGTCGTCGACGAGTTGATACGGGCAACAGGAGTACGGGGGATGGATATGGCTGAGCTGTCCCGTTCCATGAACCTGGCAGCGGACGATCTGCTGCAGGGACTGGACAAGACAGAAGTTGTTTTCGCAGGACCGCAGCGCTTGTTGTCCAGATCGGCATTCGACAGCCTGTGCGAACAGGCGCTGGCCGGGATCGGCCGGTTTCACGAGGCAAACCCGGGCCGGAAAGGACAACCCCTGACGGAGTTCCGTTCAGGCCTGGAAGCAGGCGTGGACGAACCGGTTTTCAGGTTCCTGGTTGAACACCTGGTGGATCAAGGCCTGCTCCAAACGGACAAGAGCATTATCCGGCTGCGGGATTTCGATCCCCTGGGCGCGCTCAATCCACAGGAGAAAAAGATAGCTGAGGATATTGCCTCGGCATTTGCCGCGGGTGGCCTGAAACCGCCCGAACCCGGCGAAGTCCTGCAGGGCAACCCGCAGAGGAAACGCCTGTACCGCCTCCTGGCCGATACGGGCGAACTTGTGCCGGTACACAGCAGGGACACAAACCGCATGCTGGTTTTCCACCGCCGCAGCATCGAGGGCATGGTGACCATGCTGGAACAGACCTACCCCGGTTCCACCTCATTCAGCGTGGCGGACGCACGGAAACTGGTGGATACTTCGAGAAAGTATGCGATACCCTTGCTGGAATACCTGGACAGCCGGCGCGTGACCATCCGTATCGGCGACAAGCGCAAACTGAACCCGGGGAACAGGTTAACCAACTGACTGGAGGTGAAAGAAGTCTGGAAATCAATAGGATCAGACTCGATTGATTGGATCCTGTAAACCTAATTTGGGACACCCATAAATTACCAAATGTTAACAATTTATGGGTGTCCTAAATTTACTTTAGCAATATCAATCGAGTCTGACCCCATTGATTTAATACTGGAGGTGAATGAAGTCTGGTGACTTCCCTGGTCTTCAAAACCAGTGACTTGCCCAACGCGAGTGGTGGGTTCGATTCCCATCCACCTCCGCCGATGTATTTTTGTAACTCATGTTGTTCAGTATTGCGAATTATTCAGTCTGGTTGTATCATCTAGTCTGATATTTTCCCAACGGGAGATGACGATGGATAAGATTGGGGCGTTTGAAGCCAAAACACACTTGCCGCGCTTACTTGATCGCGTGGCGCACGGAGAAACGCTTACCATTACCCGACATGGTAAACCGGTTGCCTATCTGGTTCCCATCAACACCGACAGGAAACAGGCAAAAGAGGCGGCCGCGCGCATTGTCGAACGCCGCCGGCACGTCAAGCAAACACCGTTGGCTGAACTCATGACCACAACACATGAAGGGCACCGATATTGATGCCTGTTGTCATAGATAACTCCGTATTCATGGCATGGTGTATGGGTGATGAGAATGACCCCACGGCAAACAATACCATGCTGCGCGTTATTGAGGATGGTGGGGTTGTGCCGCGTATATGGTGGTACGAATTGCGTAACGCGTTACTGATGAATGAGCGCCGTGGACGGATTTCCCAGCAACAAGTAGCGGATACGCTGGCCGACAGCCAGGCCTTGGGTATTTCATTTGATGATGGACATGACGAGGTACAGGTCCTTGATCTTGCACGTCGATTTGAGTTGACTGTATACGACTCAGCATACCTGGAAGTAGCCCTCAGGCGAAGTCTGCCCCTGGCGACATTGGATGATAGATTGCGGAAGGCAGCAGAAACAATCGGAGTAGTCGTTGACCAGGAGGGCTAAGGATTGGTGTATTTCTACAATCATGCCGTGATGGGCCGGCAGCAAAGCGATTCTTCAAACGTCTGCTGCGGAGACAGTGATCCTGGTCCTGATTTTCAACCATGGGAAATACATAATGGCGATACGTAACGCGTCTGGGATGATCACGTTTGACTACCGGGTCTATGCTGGCGAGTTGCAGCAGAAACTTAACACCGCAATGGTCGATATCCTGCGGGGGCTCACGTGATGGATATCGCTGTCTTCGTGACGATCTGGAGCATCGCAATGAGCCCGGCAGATCTGCACGGCCGCCTGCTGGGTGAACCCCTTGACTTCCTGATGAGCGTCGGCGACGTCAAGGCTGTCGAGGTTTATCTGCCCGAACCGGGTAATGTGCCGTTGATGGACGACGTACCGGCGCCTGCGCTGATCATTCAGATCGATCTGGGCTCGCCTGCTGCCGCTGCCACACTGGTCGGGTCGGATGAGTTTGAGCGACTGTTCACAAATGCAGAGTCTTATCCGGCCCCGGTCGAGAAGATCAATCTTGATATCCTCGAGGTCGTCCACTACGACCTGCCCGGCCACCAATCTCCGCTGCCCCGGACCGCACCCCTGTCCTTCGTGGTGCGCTATTACGGTCCGGTGGCCGACGCGGCTGATTTCATCGACTTCTACACGAACAACCACCCGCCGCTGCTGGCGAAATTTCCCGGCATCCGCAACGTGCTGTGCTATCTGCCGCTGAACTGGCGATCGCTGCAGGAGATTACGGACGACTATATGTTTCTGGGCAATGAAGTAGTTTTCGACGATCTCGACGCGCTCAACCAGGCCCTGGCCTCGGACGTAATGCAGGAGGTGCAGGCAGACAGCGATCATTTCGCCGCATACGGCTACAACACCCATCATGCCATGCAACGGCACCGGGTTTACGCCCGTGGCGACCGATAGCGGCTTGGATACCGTTATCCGGGCAGGCCGGGCATTCCTGGACGAAATCGACGCAGCACTGGGAGGTTTGACGGCACACCCGGGTCACTTCGTCCCTGCTTCCATGCATGGAACTAAGCAGCCTCCTGTCTTGGTTTCACCTGCTTGGCAATGTCCTGGCCCGATTCCAGCTCGGCAACTCGCAGTTCATAGGCTTTTTGCTGGTTCAGCCACATCTTATGTATATGCTATAAATCATCTGTCTTTGCACCACAAAACCTGCCAATTTCAAACTTGACGATATTGCAGATTTTTCACCTGAACGCCATGCTAATATACCGGCCCTAGGATAGTAATAAGGCTACTCATGGTGAATGATGAAGTTCGCCCATATCAGATACGACGGTCAGGACAGCGTGGTTGTCAGGTTCGATGACACTCACCTGGTCAGCCTGGATACGCTGCTTGGTTCAACGGAGTCCAGCTACAGGGGGCTTGTGTGTGATGATATGTCGGCGGTTATCCGGGCAGGCCAGGCATTCCTGACCGCAATCGACGCCGCCCTGGGTAATTTCACGGAACACCCTGACCGCACAAAATTGATACCCATCGCCGGCGTGACCTGGTATCCGCCGGTGCGGAACCCGGGGAAGATCTGCGGCATAGCGATGAACAACTCCGCCAGTAACGAACGCAAGATCAGCGCCCCCGATCACCCCGCGTTCTTCCTGAAGCCTGCCTCATGCCTGGCAGGCCACCTGCAAGCCATCAGGATCAGGCCCTACTACGGTAGCGTTCATCCCGAACCGGAATTATGCGTCATTATCGGCAGGGAGACCCGGGACGTTGCCGCGGCTGATGCGATTGATTCCATATTCGGTTACAGTATTTTCAACGATATTACCGGCAACGCCATGCGGGCCGAGGACCTGTTTCACTACCAGGCCCTCTATGCAACAAAAGACAACCCGGATGAGACGGAACGCGTCGAACAGCACCTGTCCTACGCCGGGCGCTACAAGGGTTGCGATACCTTCGGCTGCATGGGACCGTGGCTGGTGACAAAAGATGACATTACAGATCCTGACAACCTGGACGTGTACTGCCGGATGGGCGGCGAAGTGATCGCCGAGGACAGCACCCGCTACTACAATTACAAGGTGGCGGAAATCGTCAGCTTCATCAGCCAGTTCCATACCCTGCACCCGGGGGACATCATTTCCTGCGGGACCGCATTCAAACCGTCCGCAAACCGGAAATCCATTCACGGTGCGAATTTTCAGACCGTTGACGGCCCGGTGGAAGTCAGCATCGACGGCCTGGGCACACTGGTAAACCCGGTTGTCATTGAGCAGAAGGAGATAGGTCAATGGCGTCTGGGCTAGGCGGAACACCGGCAATGCTTGTCTGCGCCTCACACTCGCCGTTGCTGTACTGTTATGCGAAGGAACCGGAAGACTGGGACGCACTGCAGCAAGCATTTGCCGACCGGGCAAAAGCCATTGCGGAGTTTGACCCGGAACTGATCTTTGCATTCGGTTCGGACCATTTCAACGGTTTTTTCCTGAACAACATGCCGGCGTTCTGCGTCGGGCTGAACGCCGAGGCCGCAGGGGATATCGGTGGTTTTGCGGGCCCGGTGAACGTACCGGAAGACACGGCCCTGGCCTGTTCGGAGTACCTGCGCGCCAACGACATCGATGCGGCCGTGTCCTACAGGATGACCATCGATCACGCATTTTCCCAGACCATCAATAACCTGTCCGGCAGCCTGACGGTGCGCCCCACCATCCCGATCTTCATAAACTGTATTACGAAGCCGTTTGTACCGTTCAGGCGCACCCGCATGCTGGGGGAGGTCATCGGCCGTTTTGCCGGGGGTTTGAACAGGCGTGTCCTGTTCCTCGCGTCGGGCGGCATGTCGCACCACCCTACCCGTTACTATCCCGAACCGGGCCAGGGGGAACAGGCGGTCGAGGCCTGGCAACTCTCCGGCGGCGCCGATCCCGCATCCCTGACGCCGGCGCAGTGGCTGGAACGCCTGGATGTCATGCATCACGAAGGCGCGCAGATGATTGCCAGGGGTGAGCGTACGGCCGCAGACATGCGCCTGAATGCGGAGTCCGACCGGCGCTTCCTGGATGTCATCACCGGGAACAGGCTGGAGGAATATGACCAATGGGACCAGGACAGGTTGGTGGCAGAAGGGGGCATAGGATCCATGGAGCTGCAGACCTGGGTAGCCGCCGCGGCGGCGCATAAATGCGCGGGCGGTAATGCGCCGGTGCTGGATTTTTACAGCGTAGCCCCTGAGATTGGCATCGCTGCCGGTGTGGTCCATGCAGATTGAGTGATCACGGCTCCGTCAACAAACGGGAAATCCCTATCCCGGTATGGAAAACCTGGCAGCAGGGTTCTGTATTATTTTCTCTGCGGGTGATACTCTCGTGTATCGATCTACGGGACAAACCCGGTCCATAAACAACTTATACCCGGTGAAACAGAATGGCAGATATTCATCAACATATAACACGACGGAAATTTATTAGGACAATCGCCGGAACAACAGCATACGGTCTGGCCGGCTTATCGTTAAAAGCAGGAGCTGATGCTGTTTACGATAGTAGTGAAATACCGTTCATCGGCATAACGGAGGATGGTCCTCTGTATCCGCCTGTTGAAATTCCCTGGGATGATGATTTGACGAGAACCGGTTCAACAGGAGGCGTTGCCCAGGGTAGTCCGTTGTATTTATTCGGCCGGATCCTGACCCGGCAGGGACGCCCGTTGAAAAATGCCGTAGTGGAAATCTGGCAAACTGATTTCAACGGCAATTATCTCCATCCCAAGGCCTGGTCGCAGGATGAGCTGGATCCGAACTTCGGCTATTTCGGCAAGGTCAAGACGAATGAAGAAGGTTTTTATCTCTTCAAGACCATTCGGCCCCGCTGGTATCTGTTAAAAGGCCTGCCCGGTACTCCGGAAGAAGGACTCCCGCGTGCCGCCCATGTACACATGAAGATAAAGCATGTCGAGCAAGGAGTGCAGACGACGGAAGCATATTTCGATAATGCGTCCCATGAAGAGATTGCTCCCATTGACCAGGTGTTTTTAAGCCGGCCGAAACAGGTAAGAGACCGTATACTTTTAGCAGAGAACTCCCCGAAAGATTACCGTGATCTCGGTTTTGAATTTGAAGATGGCGCTATCTGCTGCCGCTATGATCTGGCATTCCTGCTGTGAATACCAGTGTCTGATATTACCTCCTTACAATACTGTTTTGGCGGATGGAAACCACCGTTTAAGCCTGTAACAGCACGACTTTTGCGACCGTACCCCAATATTATCAATAGCTTATGCCGGGCTGGTCTGGTCTGACGCCACAGAGCCAGAGATGTCAGAGATGCTTTTTCTGTGCAAGCAGGCCCGGGATAAGGACGATAGCGCTGGCGAGAAACAGTAATGTCGCCACGGTATAGACGTGGTCATAACTGCTCCTGCCGAGGATGGTCGCGGCGATGAAGGGGCCGATGGCATAACCCAGCGTCTGCATGCAGATGCCGTAGATCACCACCTTGCCCCGGCGGTCGAACGAGGCCATTGTCGCCAGCAGGTACGGCATGCTCACGTTCCAGAGGAAATTGAACAGGCACACGCCCAGGGCGAAATGGAACAGGGCGATCTCCCCCACAAGCATGTAGATGCCGATGGCGGTGCCGATGATACTCACCTGCAGGGGAATGATACGGCCGATGCGCAACTGCAGCACCACGGCGACAAAGGCGCCGGCAATACCCAGGAACTGGGAGACGGTGAGGACGTTGGCCACGGTCTGCTCGGCTACCCCGGCTTCCAGTCCGAGCAGGAACAGGTAGGCCCAGACAATGCCGATGGAGGTGTTGTATACCAGGATGGCAAACAGGGAGACCCCTTTCACCCGCCATGAATAGCCGACTCTTTCCGGCGCCGACAGATCCAGGTGCTGGTCGCCGGAGCGCGGCAGGTAGCGGGTGAAATACAGGCCGGTGATATTGAACAGCGCAAAGAACACCAGTACACCGTTCATGCCGATAGTCGCAAACGCAGTGGGCATAACCAGTATGCCGAGGGCGCCGTAGATCAGCACCCAGGTGATGATGTAACCGAAATTCCTGTCGGATTTGGCGGTGAGACCCATCATGGCGAAGGTCAGCGATATCAGTCCGCCTGAGCCCATGCCGGTGAGGAAGCGCGCCGCCGCCAGCGCTTCGAAATCCGCCAGTGACATGGAAAGAAGATTGCCCGCAGCGGCGACGATGAGGCACAGCACTGTCA
Source organism: Gammaproteobacteria bacterium (assembly GCA_965207165.1). Classification (GTDB taxonomy): domain Bacteria; phylum Pseudomonadota; class Gammaproteobacteria; order Eutrophobiales; family Eutrophobiaceae; genus JAAXHV01. The sequence continues at coordinate 2,425,270 of OZ242265.1, forward strand.
TTTTGCGCCAGTCGATGCGCGCCTCGATGAATACGAGCAGGATGGTCGTGAAGGCGATGCCGAACATCTCCGCCGAAGCAATATATCCTGCCTGCTGTTCGCTGAATGCCAGGTATTCAACCAGGCCCTGCACATAACCCGGCTGGAGTATGAAGACACAGGGGGCGATTACCGCGATATACACGATCGCGATGATCGACGTGCGCGTATTCACATCCACCGGATTCACATTATCCCCCAACAGCCATTGCATTGGCGTCCCTCCTTATGGCAGTCGCTGTACTCGACGACTGAACCGTTTTATGAAACAGGCTCAGACATTGCGCAGCACATCGAGCAATATGTCTATGGCCTTGAACATGTAGTCCCGGGTGATGGTCAACGAGGGCATCAGGCGCAGCACGTTGCCGTTACGGCCGCAGGGCACCATGATAAGACCGTTCGACAACAGGCCCATGACCACCTTCATCATCATGTCCTGGTCGGCGGGTTCCCGTGTCTCCCTGTCCTGCACCAGTTCGATACCGATCATCAGGCCCCGGCCGCGCACTTCACCTATAATGGGCAGGTCCTCACTGGCGGCTGTTAACCGGTCCAGGACTTCCCGGCCCAGTTGTGCCGCTCTCTCTACCAGTTCGCCTTCCTGGATGATGTCGATATTGGTCATGGTTACCGCGGAAGATACCGCGTTGGCAGCAAAGGTCTGGGGTTGCGACATGTCGTCAAGCTGTTGCGCCAGGTCCTTGCGCATGATCACACCGGCCATGGGCAGGTCACCGCCCATTCCCTTGCCGAAGGTAATCATGTCCGGTTCAACACCGGAATGTTCGATGGACCACATCTTGCCGGTACGGCCGGTGCCCGCCTGTACCTCGTCGGCGACAAACAGGGCGCCGTGTTTTTCACAGGCGGCCTTTACCCGCAGGAAGAATTCGGGGTCCGGCGGTATATACCCCCCTTCGCCCTGCAGCGGTTCCACGATAACGGCTGCGACATCGTCCGCCGCCGTATAAGGCGTATTCAAGAGATAATCCACGTAGTCGCCGCAGACTTCCTCGCAGGTCTTGTCTCCGAGCGGCAGCGGAAACCGGTAGGCGTAGGGATAAGGCGCATGGATGACGCCGCCCATGAAGGGACCGTAACCCCTACGGTACTGGTCGCCGGTGGTGATGGCGTTGGAGGCGGCCCAGACACCGTGGTAGGCGCCGTGGAAGGCCATGATCTGGTTGCGCCCGGTGACCCGGCGGGCAAACTTGATGGCGCATTCCAGCGCGCCGCTGCCACTCTGGGTGAAATAGGTGATGCAGTTGTTTCTGAGGCCCGGTGGCGCAATGGAGGCAATCTTTTTCGCCAGTTCCCCGCGCTTGGTATTGCTGATATCCGAAGCGTGCATGAGGATCTTCGACTGGCGCTCCATGGTCTCGATAACCCTGGGGTGGGATCGCCCGACGCTGCTGACCCCGACTCCGGCAGACACGTCAATATACAGGTTGCCGTCCGGGTCTTTTACCGTGACCCCCTTGCCCACATCGAATACCAGTGGAAAACCGCCGCCACCACGGGTCATCGATTCAAACTCCGGCGCTTCGGCGAGCAGCTTGCCGGCCTTCGGGCCGGGGACGCCGTCGGTAATCATATTCGGTGCATCGGCAAAAGAGAGTTCTGCCAGTTCCTGTTCTGATATCATTTTTTTTGCCCTTTCCGGTTCAATGTGGTTCAGTTATTCACCCGGCTTATTCTAGCGCGTTAAGCGGCGAAACTAAATCCTGTCCAGCAACTGCCCGACCGCACGTCTGCCCTGGTCGGCCGCGGGCCCCCAGTGCTGGAAGGACTCCAGTTCGGAATGGCCGAACGCAATACGCCCATACCCTTCCATGATGATATTTCTTGGCGCCTTCCTGTCAGGCGTGTCAAGTGTAAACCCCGGCGCAGGCACTACATAGGCGTGCCCCCATCGATTCAGAATAATTCCACTGATGTCTTTTTCGGGGTTAAACCCGCCTGGTGCGAACAGCTTGCTCATCTGGTCGATAATCCGGCGTTCATAGTCTGCATAACTCGTAAAAAACAATTCGGTCCTGCCGCTGATGGCCTGTACCCTGGCGGGCAAACCCGGAGTGTTGAACGGCACATAAAAAGTAAGCACCGCCGGCTTGTCCGGATGCAGTGGCGGCTGGTGCTCCCCGGCCAGCATCGGTTGCCTGATATTGCAACTGGTGCCGAAACCGCCGTCCCAGCGCGCGCATGTTATTCCCAACTCGTACATAAAGCGCCAGTTGGTCAATGCGACGTTTACAACCAGGAATGGCGCATGGATAAATTCCTGGTAAGCGCTGCGCAAGGTTTCCGGCAAATCCCTGACGATATACCTGTTAATCCAGCCGCCGGATGCCATGACAACTCCTTTTGCGAGTATCCTGTGCAGCCGGCCCTTGTTTGAATAAACGATATCGACTCCGCGCGAACTTTCCAGTGCAAGCTCGTGTTTTACGCTTACTACGCTCGAACTCAAACGTATGCGAACCGGGTCGCCGGGTTTATCCAGGGCGTCAAAGTTAATGGCGCCATCGATAATATCGTCGAAACCGGCCCTTCCTGCGATGGCCGACGGGTTGATGTGTTTCAGAAAATAGCGGGCATAGCCTGAGTTCCCGCCGGGAAAGGAGTGGCGATTATTGGCAGGGTCGGCAAGCGCCGCGAGCCGGCGCTGGTATTGCTCTTCTGATATTAATCCGGGCATCCCGACTATCGATGCGATGTAAGCCGATACGGCATCGCTGCCCAGGCCGAAAGACGCCGCGATAAATGCGTCAGCGTAGTTTGCGCCGGCAGGTCCCAGGTTGAACCTGCTCTTCAGGTAGTCCTTGTATGACATGCTGTCCAGCATGATATTCGTGCTGTCATCGGGCATACGCTGCGTCCGGCTGCCGAACCATGCCAGCAGGTCCTGCTTCTCCCGGGCCGGTATCGGTGCCTTATCCAGATCACCGGCCAGGATATCCCCGGTCCAGACCCCGGCCGGACCGGTATCAAAAAAATGTCCCAGGCTGAAATCCCTCCCTTCCGGGGGATGGAGGAACTGGTAGTTGTCGCGACAGAATTTCAACGGCTTGTCGTCATCCGGCCATGCGCGGTAAGACAGGTCCCGCGGAATATTGAACTCGGCATAGTAACGGGCGTCCCCCGTAACCTGCTCCGGGTCTTCTGCTTCGGGCGGCATAAAAAAACCGTTTGCACCCTGGGGCGCCAGCAGTTTTATGCCGTTGACCTCAAACTCGTTCTCCTTGGCCTCACCTCCGAATACGGGGTGGTTGTCCAGCACCAGGCACGTCTGCCCCGGTTTGCCGTGCTTGCGGAAATGCCAGGCTGCCCCCAGGCCCGCCATGCCGCCACCGACGATCACCAGGTCGTATTCTTCAGCTACGGGCAGGTTGCCCGGAATCCTGCTGTAGATACCGTCACGGACATCGTGGGCTATATTGACAAGTTCCGGTGTATTACCGTGTGATGCAGCGTAATCACCGACACCGCCATACCCGTACCATTCATCGCCTACATGATCGGACAGGGTGCGCGGCCCGGATGCCGTTGACCGCGCTCCGGGCGCCTTGGCTGACAACAGGGCAGCGCCTGAGCCGACCAGTGTGCCGTTGATAAAATCCCGGCGCGTTATTTTCATTTATCGTTCATCCCGTTGCCGCTACCGGCCGTCCCAGGTCAGACAGGAATTCATCAAGATACGGCCGTGTGACATGGGGCATGATGATCGCGTGGTTAAAGGAATTCTCCGCGCCCTCGGGTCCGATTGTGGCCAGTGTCCACTTCTCCCTGATCCTGTCGTCTACCCGTTTGAAATGCACGATAATGGAGCGATCGTTTTCCCGCCTGGGTTGCAGGTCACCGAAGTGGGTGAGCATTTCCCTGTGCAGATACTCAGCGTTGGACAGACACGCCCGGGCGTCGGCTTCCTGCAGGGCGAAGGCTTCATCGGTACAGAAATAGTGGAACAGCACGGGCCCCATGGAATCCCGCGACGTGGTGATCGTCCCCGGCACATGGGAAATGTAGTCGGGGTCATGCACCTGTGAAAAGTGGTCACGGTACTCCCGGAAGGTCGTATTGCTGGTAATAAACATGCCCGCAACAATAGGAAAACCGAAAAACTTGTGGCACGAAACGGCTATCGAGTCATAACGCCTGCCGTGCGCTCCCGTATGGAACAGGTCATCCCTGAATTTTGTTGCGTGCAGGTAGCCGCCGAATAATGCCGCGTCAAGGTGAACATAGGATTCGTATCCTGTCAGCGCTTCCCGGATTTCATCCAGGTTGTCGACTGCGCCGATGAATGTCGTCCCGATCGTGGCTACGACCAGTGCAGGCGCATCATTGTTCGCCTGCAACTTCTCCCTGAGATCATCGCTATCCATGGCGCCTTGTGCATCGGTGCTGACCAGCACCTCTTCCAGGCACAGCAGGTCCCTGATTATCTGGACGGAATAATGAGTCTCTTTGGTATAGTAAATCCTTGGATTGACACCCGTTTTCTGCTTGAGCAGGGTACGGCCCATATAGGCGCCGTGCAGGTTGCTGTCGGTGCCGCTGTTGGATATGAAACCCCATATATCGTTTAAATCAAAGCCGAACCGCGCACCGAACCTGTCGATGATGTCACATTCCAGGTAATGGCCGCGCACGCCCGGGTTGCGGCCATGGTAAGGGTCCCCGACGTTGTTGCTCGTGCGCCTGCCGAAATCCAGTTCAAACATCGTTTTGCGCCAGCGGTAATAGCCATCCGGCATCACCCGCTGATTATCCGGGTAACCCAGAAACAGGTTCTGATCCTTCATCAATACCTGTTGCCGGCGCCTGATAAACTCTGCGTTTACACCGCTGTAACTGGCGGTTGACAATCCTGCAGAGTTTTCCGGCAGCGGCGGCGACGCCCTTTCCACCACGCCGGCCATGGTCAGGCTGCCGCTTTTTCCACCTGGCACATCAACCCTTTCAGGTTCGTGGCCCCCATACCCGGGTCCAGACCCCCTGCATCCTCGGTAAGCAGGTTTATATTGGACTCTAACTGAACCTCAATATCCGTGTGATCTTTTTCCGGGAACCACCAGCCCCACTCGGCGCTGACGACCCTGGGGTCGATACCGTCGAATATCCTGGCCCGGAACCTGACCTTGTCGCGGGGCGATGAAATATGGACCCAGTCGCCGTCGCTGATACCGCGCGCCGCGGCCGTATCGGGGTGGATTTCGACCAGGGGATCGGGGTGCGTACGGCGCAGGTAATCCCCCTGGCGGTGCTCGGAGCCGAAAAAGTTGAAGATGCGCTGGCCGGTAATCAACACCAGCGGGTATTTCGCCAGGTACTCCGGTTCCCGTGCCGGGCTTTCGGGCGGTTCGACAAAGCCTGGCAAGGGGTCGTAACCCCACTCTTCATACTTGTGCAGGTAGAAATCCAGCTTGCCCGATGCCGAGTTGAAACCGTCTTTTTCATACTTGCGGTATTTCACTTCCGTTTGCAGATAGGGCATTTCCCTGAATTCATCCCAGGTCAGCCCGGCAGGTTCGAGGATGAAGTCCAGGGATTCTTCATAGTCCTCCCAGAAATGCTCCGTAAAACCCAGTTTCTGGCCCAGTTCATTAAGTATCAGGTGGTCCGGCCGGGCTTCACCCTCCGGTTCCACTGCCTTATTGCGTGGAAACACGTATCCGTGCACTTTCCAGTAATCGGCAATATTGTCGTTTTCCAGCCAGGTGGCTGCCGGCAGCACGATATCCGCCAGTTCCGTGGTCAGGGTGGGAAAGATATCCACGGCCACGAAATATTCCAGCTTGTTTTTCAGGACGTCATGGACACGCCTGGCATTCTCGCGCGCAGTCAGCGTATTGCTGGCGAAGATCACCATCGCCCTGACCTGGTAGGGATCCGCCTCTTCGATGGCATCCCAGACGACGTGGGGCGTGATGCGGTTGATGGTTGCGCCGAGCCGGTACCTGTCGCCGCCCAGCATTTTGGCATGCTGTTCCGGCGGCAATTGATCGAACAGGGAGAATTTCGCCCGCGGCAGGCCCGGCGGCAGGCCGAAGATCACGTTGCCGCCCGGCACGTCCAGGTTGCCGGTCAGCGCCACCAGGTAGATTAATGCCCGGTCGGCGTCGACACAGTTGATGTTCTGTTCTATGCCCACCCCCCACTGCATGGCCGCCGGTTTGGTAGTGGCGTACAGCCGCGCCGCCTCGATGATCTTTTCCTTTGGCACCCAGGTGATTTTTTCCGCGCGTTCCGGCGGGTATTCTTCCAGGCGTTCGACAAACTTCTCAAAACCGGTGGTGTAATTCTCCACGAAGTGGTGGTCGTAGAGGTCTTCCTTCACAATCACGTGCATCATGGCCAGGGCCAGGGCCGAATCGGTAGCGGGGCGGATCTGCAGGAACAGGTCTGCCTTGTCGGCCAGTTTTGTACGGCGCGGGTCGATCACGATAAACTTAGCGCCGTTGGTCAGGGTCTTGGCCAGGTTGATGCCCTTGTTTTCATCCGGGTTTGAAATGAGGTGGTTACTGCCCCAGGCCACCACGCACGCGGGCTTGCTGTCGTAGTCGCAGAGGGATATGTCCATCCCCATCAGTTTCGAGATCGCTACCCGCGGCAAGTAGCACATATGCCCCGGGGTGAGAACGTTAGGCGTACCGAACAGGTTGGCCACACGGTAGACGAAACGGTGGAAGTCGCGCCCGGTGCCGTGGCCGAAAACCACAGACTCCGCGCCCGACTCCTGTTTGAATTGATTCAGTTTACCGGCTACTTCGGTCAGTGCCTCATCCCAGCTGATGCGTTCCCACTTGCCTTCCCCGCGGGCGCCTGCCCGCCGCATCGGGTATAACAAGCGGTCGGGATGGTATTGCAACTCGATAGACCCGTACGCCTTCTTGCAGGTATAGCCCTTACTGACCGGATGTTCCTTGTCCGGCTGGATTTTCACAACCTTGTCGTCCTCCACCACGACATACACGCCACAACCGCCATGACCGCATGCGCGGCAGATCGTGCGCACTCTTTGTTTATTTTCCGTATCCAAGTTCATTATGTAGCCATAATACAGTTACTATGTAGAAAGAAGAGCCATCACCCCACGTATTACTCTCATGGGTTGTTTACAGATCATAAAGCAAACGGGATTATGATTCTTGTATAGCTGACCGTTATTTTGCTATACCTGGATAAAGCACGTAAATCAATTTGAGCTATTATTTTACCCGTGATGCCGAATATTTCCCCGAAGACCTTGTTCATCGCCTGCGCCGCCCTGGGCCGGGAGGTGAAGGATATTATCAGGAAACACGGCTGGGATGCCGGGTTCGAAGCGATCGACGCGAGGCTGCACATGCAACCGGCCAGGATAGGGCCGGCCGTGGAACAGCGCCTGAAGCAAGCACAGGGCAGATATGAGCGTACAGTTGTCGTGTACGGTCACTGCGGCGCTTTCGATCTGGATGAGATCCTCAACAAATACGGCGCCGTGCGTCCGCTTGGCCCCCACTGTTACGAGATGTTCGGTGGTGAGGAATTTCCCAGGGCCATGGAGGAAGAGATCGGCACGTTCATCCTGACCGATTACCTGGTGCATGCCTGGCAGAAATTCGTCGTACAGGGCCTGAAGATGGACAAGTACCCGGAATTGCAGCAACTCATGTTCGGCAATTACAAACGCATGGTTTACTTCACCCAGGAGGAGGACAATGCGGACCTGCTCACACGCGCCGGGGAAATCGCCGCTTCCCTCGGTCTGGACCTGGAAATCAGGCACACGGGTTACGGCGACCTGGAGCGCAGGCTGGTCGCCATCATGGAAGACCGGGAACAACCCGTCACCAGCATGACTCACGACGATTTCAGCCTGACGGCCTATCCCGTGGCGGAGACCTCCCGGTAACTAGTACTCTTTCAACCTGATATTGCCATGTTCAGCGGGTCGGGAAGCGGTTGAGCGCAAGGCACGCCGAGCCGGGAATGGCGCGTCCTTGCCAAGCGGCGTAACGCCGCGGGCGACCGCTTCCCGGCCCGCCCGCAGGGAGCCACACAGCGGCGCCAATACGGCGTTGCAATCCTTGACAAGGGCGCGCCATTCTCTGCGGACTGCGCCTTGTCTTGACGCCGCTGTGTGGCTCTGAACATGGCAATATCAGGTTGAAAGAGTACTAGCCGTCAGCGTCATTGGGTCACGTTACCCACCGGCTGGCTCAGCGCATCGGCAACCAGTTCGTCCACGTTGCTGCCCGTCAGCGAATTCAGGAACGCGACGATCGAATCCATCTCGTCCCCGCTCAGCCCCAGGGGTTGTACCAGGGGGTCAAGCAATTCATTCCTGATCCCGCCCCAGTCGTAAAACTCCACCACCTGGCGCAGGGTCCTGAGCGAACCGTTGTGCATGTACGGGGCGGTAAGGCCGACGTTGCGCAATCCCGGCGTGCGGTATTTCCAGCGGTCGTCGGGGTCGCCGGTGATTTCATAATAACCCAGGTCGTTCGGTACGGACTCACCTGTTACCTCGATCACGGACCGGTCTACCGTTAGCGTGGTGCCGGGCGCCACGGTGACCTGCACCTTGTCATCCGGCGTTCCCATGGATACGAGGTAACCGATGCCGGTATTGTGCAGCTTGTGGTCGGTAAACAGGGCGTAGTCACTGTTGACGCTGTGGCAGGATACGCAGCGGGCCTTGCCGGTAAACAGGTCGAAGCCGGCAGTCACCTGTTCATCGACGGCGCTCTCGTCGCCGCCGTAATACCAGCGGTCGAAGGGGCTGTTGGCGGAGTTCAGGGTGCGCTGGTAGCTGGCCAGCGCCATGCCGACAGTCTCCATACCCGGCCCCCTGCCCTGGAACGCCTGTTCAAATTTACCGCGGTATTCCGGGAATGACTTCAACCGTTCGATCACGAATCCCACGGACGGGTTGGCCATCTCGTTGCGCGTCAGTAACGGCACCCAGACCTGTTGTTCCAGCAAGGTCTCCCGGGCATCGTGGAACAGCGTTCCGGCGAATCCGACATTGTAGAGCGTCGGCGCGTTGCGCCGCAGTGTCCTGCCTTCCATGCCTATGGCAACCGCCAGTTCCTGGCTGGTGAAACCCTGCTCCGGGATGTGGCACATGGCGCAGGAGAGCGTGTTGTTGTGCGACAGGCGCCGGTCGAAAAACAGTTGCCTGCCCAGCAGGATCTTCTCCTGTGTAACCGGGTTGTTTTCGGGGACCTTCATAGCGGGCAACCCTGACAGGTGCAGGTCCCCGGCCCCGCCTGCATCCCGGTCCCTGCTGCTGCCGGAGGCTATGGCCGCAGCGTCTTCACTGCCGTATTCCATGGCCAGTGTCTTTATATCGTTGATCACCGTGTCCGCATGCAGGAATGACACGCTGTAGATATTGCGCACCTGCTTTTCCCGGTCCAGCAGGAACACCCGCAGAATATGGGCAATAACGCCGGTGTACTCCCCGGTTTCGCTGTATTCCTTCTGCACCGGCTGGTTGAACCCCTGGAGCAGGGGTTGTAACTGCTGCGTCGAGGCCGTGGTCAGGAAACGCCAGTCGTAATTATCCCGGTTGAACTGCCTGCCGTATTTCGTCATCACCGTTGGCGTGTCGAAACCGGGGTCGAAGCTGAGACTGATCATCCGCACCTGGTCGCGCAGCTCACTGTCCCGGTCCAGGCGCTGCTGCAACTGTCCCAGGACGAAGGTGGCCAGGGGACAGCCGTTAACGTCGTTACAGTTCGTATAAATAAAGCTGAGGACCACGAACTTGTCACCGAAATAGTCATCCAGCGGACGAGCCTCGCCCTGTTCGTCCAGGACTGTTCCGCTACCCGCCTTGCCCAGCGGGGGAAGCCGGTAAGTGCCCGGTTTGGGCGCGTCATATTCAAGGACGCGGTAGCCAGGCGCCAGGATCTGCGCCGGCGCGTCGTGCTCGTGCTGGTTTTGCGCAGGCAGTGTCGGGGTCAGGATCAAATATAAAACGCCGGCCGCCAGGATGACGGCCGGCGTTAAGATATTATGTTTCACCCCATTCCGTCATTTCACTACCTGGCCGCGGCGGTTACGACCCTGTTCTCCCCGGCAGGCCGGTTTTTCGCATACAGTGCGTAGGAACCGAAGCGCATCTGGTGCGGCATGCCCAGCTTCGCGGCTATGAAATCTATGGAGAACTGCATGGTCAGTTTTTCCCCGTCCCAGGTATATGACTTGAAATACTGCAGGTCGCCTTCTTCCGCCTGCTGCTTGTCCCAGTTGGACAACAGGGACGAAGTGAAATAGACCCGTTTCCCGTCCCAGCTCTGGGACAGCATGTTGATCTGGGCGCCGATCTTTTCCGTGTAGATTTCCTTCGCATTATGCGGGTCGCTGATATCGAACACCCGGGTCATGCCGTCGTTCCAGGTATCCACCCACAGCAGCGAATCGTCCGCCGCAATGGAGATGTCCACGGGCAACGGTATCTGCTCGGCAACGCCGATATCGGCAACCGGTTTGGCCTGCCAGTCACCGCTGTCATCTTCGTAGATCAGCCATATCTTGGACGTGAGGGCAGTGGTGGTGAAGCAATAATTGTTCTGTGACCCCCAGGCGCAACGAACTTCAAGCGGCGCACCGGGCACGTCCAGTACCTTCTTCGGCTGGCGTTTATGCAGGTCCCAGATAACGACGGTGTTGCCGAAACGCTGCATGGCTTCCGGGTCTGCCATCATCTGGCCCAGGTCCATCATGTAGTTATTCCAGCCGGTAAACGACGAGGTCACCATGACGTTGCGGCGCGGCAGCACGCGCACGTCATAGCCGTAACCGTCGGCAAAATTGCCGCCCTTGACCGCGCCCTGCAGGTCACCGTCGGTGGGCATCCAGTAAGTCGCTATGTATTCCCCTTCGTTGGTATATTCCACCATGCCCGTGACCCCGCCGTGGTCCTTGTCATTGGACAGCCCGGTGATAAGCATCCTGCCGGGCATTGCATAACTGGTGTGCGGGCCGACCACGCCGCCGCTCTGCGCCACGAAATTGCTTATGGTCTTGTGGAGCCGCGGTTTGGCCGGGTCCGTATGCACGTCAAAAATAAAAATCTTGTTGGTATCAAGGCCTGAGGCCCACAGGTAACGCCGGTCATCGGTCAGACCCGAGTGATGGGCTTCGTTGCGCCCACCCACCGACAGCGTGTTGATTACCTTGCCGTAGTTTTCGGATTTTGGATTGACGTCCACGGTAACCAGTTTGTCCTGCTCATCCCCAAGACCTTCCATACCCAGAGTCCACACGTAGACAAAATCCTCCTGGCCGACAATTTTTGCCATGTACGGCGACATGCAGGTTTCATCTGCCGATGCGAGGGGAAAGATTGACAGCAGGAAAGCAAAGACAATAAAATACGCAGAGCCGGTAAGCTGTTTCATAATTTATCTCCAGTCAATAAAGAGTTTACCAATAGGATTATATTACAAAGTGATCGCACGGTTTTATATTTTTGGTCCGGATTCAGCCGTATTCTGTCGTACACGGCTCAATCCGTGACGCGCCGGCAGTACCCGTAACCGGATTTCAAGCCGATAATAATTCGAGAGCTGTAGCCTGACTTTTCCACTGGATTAACAGTAAGTTATGAAACGCATGCGCGGCAAGAAGGGCCGCATCCAGGGCCGTATCACACCCCAAAAGGCGCTGGCCGATGTCCGCGACCTGCTGGGCGACGCTGCGCGTTCCCGCGACCTGCTGGTGGAGCACCTGCACAAACTGCAGGACCACTACGGGCACCTGTCGCATCGCCACTTGCTGGCGCTGGCCATCGAGATGGAACTGCCGATGGCAGAAGTCTATGAAACCGCCACGTTTTACCATCATTTCGACGTGTTGCAGGCCAACGAAACGCCGCCGCCGGCACTCACGGTGCGGGTGTGTGAATCGCTGACCTGCGAGATGTTCGGCGCCGGTAAGCTGATCGATGAACTGCGTGCTGCGACTGACGCCGGCGAGGTGAGGATTCAGCCCGTTCCGTGCGTGGGACGCTGCCAGGCCGCGCCGGTCGCAGTGGTCGGCACCAACCCGATAGAGCATGCGCAGCCGGCAACCGTGGCGGCTGCCCTGGATGACGGGGAAATGCGCTGCGCGGAACCGGATGCCGTGCGCTACTCCCGCTACCGGGAGGAAGGCGGCTACAGGTTGCTGGCAGAGTGCATGGACGGGCAACATGAGCCGGAACAGATCATCACCGTGCTGGAAAGCGCCAACCTGCGCGGCCTGGGCGGGGCCGGTTTTCCGGCAGGCAGGAAATGGCGCATCCTGCGCGAGCAAACCCGTCCGCGCCTGGTCGCAGTCAACGCCGACGAGGGCGAACCCGGGACTTTCAAGGACCGTTACTTCCTGGAACGCGACCCGCACCGTTTTATCGAAGGCGCATTGATCGCATGCTGGGCCATTGAGGCTGAGGCGGTCTATATCTACCTGCGCGACGAATACGCAGGTTGCCGCAACCTGCTGGAAGCAGAACTGGCGGCGCTGCAACGGGACCCGCCCTGCCCACTGCCCGCGATCCACCTGCGGCGCGGCGCCGGAGCCTATATCTGCGGGGAAGAATCCGCCATGCTTGAATCCATAGAGGGCAAGCGCGGCATGCCGCGCCTGCGCCCACCCTACATCGCCGAGGTGGGCCTGTTCAACCGCCCCACACTGGAACAGAACATGGAAACCCTGCATTGGGTACGGGACATAGTCGAACACGGGCCGGAGTTCTTCACTTCTCACGGCCGGCACGGGCGCAAGGGCCTGCGCTCTTTCTCCGTCAGCGGCCGGGTACAAAACCCCGGGGTCCACCTGGCGCCGGCAGGCATTACCGTACGGGAACTGATCGGGGAATACTGCGGCGGCATGTTGCCGGGGCACGAGTTTTACGGCTATTTCCCGGGCGGCGCCTCCGGCGGACTCCTGCCTGCATCGCTGGGCGATGTGCCGCTGGATTTCGATACCCTGCAGGAGCACGGCTGCTTTATCGGTTCCGCCGCAGTCATCATACTGTCGGACCGGGACAGCGCCCGCGCCCTGGCCTTGAATGCCATGCGCTTTTTCGAGGATGAGTCCTGCGGCCAGTGCACTCCCTGCCGGGCGGGGACGGCCAAGGCGGTGAAACTGATGGAAAAACCCGAATGGGACCGGCTGCTGCTGGAAGACCTGGCGCAGGCCATGGAGGATGCCTCCATCTGCGGACTGGGGCAGGCTGCGCCCAACCCGTTGCGTTGCGCTATGAGGTATTTTCCGGGGGAGTTTTCGTGATTCCATCCGCAGATGACGCAGATTAACGCAGATTTATTTTAAAAATTTTATAAATGCAGGAACAAGATAAAACAACAACCCGGTTTTCCCTGAACGGACGTGATGTCGAGGCCGCTGCGGAAGAGACCATCCTGCAGGCGGCGGAACGGCACGGTGTGGAGATCCCGCGACTCTGTTACACGGAAGGTTATCGCGCGGACGGCAACTGCCGCGTCTGCATGGTGGAGATAGAAGGGGAACGCGCCCTGGCGCCGTCCTGCTGCCGCAAACCGGCGGAAGGGATGAAAGTCAGCAGTACTACCGGGCGTGCGCTGCACTCGCAGAAAATGGTGCTGGAACTGTTGCTGGCGGATATGCCGCAACAAGGTGCATCGCCCTACCGCCTGGATTCAGAGCTTGACCACTGGACTACAAAGATGAACGTGTTCTCCCCCCGCTTCGAGGGACGGGAGCAGGCCGCGCCGGATCTGTCGCACCCTGCCATCGCGGTCAACCTGGATGCCTGTATCCAGTGTACCCGCTGCGTGCGCGCCTGCCGGGAGGAGCAGGTGAACGACGTCATCGGTTATGCCTGGCGCGGCAAGCACTCCGAAATCGTATTCGACATGGACGACCTGATGGGAGAGAGCACCTGCGTGGCCTGCGGCGAGTGCGTACAGGCGTGCCCCACCGGCGCCCTGATGCCGGCCCGGAACGTGGGCCTGGTGAAACCGGATAAACAGGTCGATTCCGTCTGCCCTTACTGCGGCGTAGGTTGTCTGTTGACGTTCAACGTAAAGAACGACCATATACAATACGTGGAAGGCCGGGACGGCCCGTCCAACCACGGCCGCCTGTGCGTCAAGGGACGTTACGGCTTCGATTTCGTGCACCACCCCGGGCGCCTGACGAGACCGCTGATCCGGAAGCCGGGGACACCCAAGACCACGGAGATTATCCCGTCCCGGGCGTTGCACCGTTATTTCCGCGAAGCGACCTGGGAGGAAGCGCTGGATGCCGCAGCGGACGGCCTGAGTTCAATCCGCGACGCGCAGGGCTCACAGGCCCTGGCCGGTTTCGGCTGCGCCAAGGGCAGTAACGAAGAAGCTTACCTGTTCCAGAAACTGGTGCGTACCGCCTTCGTCACCAACAACGTCGATCACTGTACCCGCCTGTGCCATGCCTCCTCGGTTTCCGCACTGCTGGAAACCATCGGCTCGGGCGCGGTCTCCAACCAGGTGGCAGACGGTACACAGGCTGAAGTCATTATCGTGATAGGCGCCCGTCCCAACGACAACCATCCGGTCGCCGCCACGTTCATGAAAAATGCGGCCGAAAACGGCAGCAAGCTGATCGTAATCGAACCTTACAGTTCCGAGATGTACCTGCACGCCCACGCATTCCTGCAACTGAGGCCCGGCACCGACGTGCTGCTGCTGAACGGCATGATGCACACGATTATCAACGAGGGCTTGCACGACCGGTCGTTCATAGATGCCCATACCGCGGGCTTCGCCGCACTCATGGAGACAGTGCAGGAGTACAGTCCGGAACAAGTAGCGCCCATCTGCGGTATCGCCGCTGAGAAGATAAAGGAGGTGGCGCGCCTTTATGCGAAGGCAAAAACCGCGATCATTTTCTGGGGCATGGGCATATCCCAGCATGTGCACGGAACGGATAACGCCCGCTGCCTGATCTCGCTGGCGCTGATGACCGGACAGATCGGCCGTCCCGGCACCGGCCTGCACCCGTTACGCGGGCAGAACAACGTGCAGGGGGCTTCCGACATGGGCCTGATCCCGATGGTGTATCCCGATTACCAGCCGGTGCAGGACCCGGAAACGAGACGCAGGTTCGAGCAGCTCTGGGGGATGCAACTGAACCCGGACGCCGGCAAGACGGTGGTCGAGATTATGCACGGCGTGCATGAACGGGAAATCACGGGCATGTACATCATGGGAGAGAACCCCGCCATGTCCGACCCGAACCTGAATCACGCCAGGGAGGCATTGACCAGGCTGCAGCACCTGGTGGTCCAGGATATATTCTTCACCGAAACCTGCGGGTTTGCCGACGTCATCCTGCCGGCTTCCGCCTTTCCGGAGAAAACCGGCACCTATACCAATACCGACCGGCGCGTGCAACTGGGCAGAGAGGCCGTCAACCCGCCCGGTGATGCGCGCCAGGACCTGTGGATCATCCAGGAACTGGCCCGGCGTCTCGGTCTTGACTGGGATTATCCGGGACCGGAGAAGGTGTTCGAGGAAATCCGGCAGGCCGTGCCCAGTATGGCGGGCATGACCTGGGAGCGCCTGGAACAGGATGATTCACTGACCTATCCGTTAACCGGGGAAGGCGATCCGGGCGAACCGGTCATTTTCAAGGGCGGCAGTTTCCCGACGGAGGACGGCAAGGGACGTTTTATCGCGGCGGATTATATCGAGGCGGCAGAATTGCCCGATGACGACTACCCCTTTATTTTCATGACGGGAAGACAACTGGAACACTGGCACACCGGCACCATGACGCGCCATTCCAGGGTGTTGAATACCATCGAACCCTGGCCGTATATCCTGGTCAACCCCGGGGACCTGCGCGCAATGGACATGGAATCGGGCGACCTGCTGGCCATTGAATCACGGCGCGGCAGGCTCAACGTAGCCACCCGCGTCGACGAAGGCATGCAGCGCGGCGTGGTCATGATGCCGTTCACCTACCACGAGGCAGCCGCAAACGTGCTCACCAACGATGCCCTGGATCCGTTCGGCAAGATCCCGGAGTTCAAGTTCTGCGCGGTACGGGTGGGTAAAAATTAATTCTCCCGGGACTGCGCCTGCATAATTTTTAGTTGTCATATGACAATTATAATGCTATATTAAGCCTTCAAATCATCAAAGGGAAGTGGATGAAACATCCCCATAAGGATATTAATGCGGTTGTTCGCTATGCGAAGACAAAAGGCTGGACTGTAAAAGCGACTGCCGGGCATGCCTGGGGTATATTGAAATGCCCACAAAATAGCATTGATTGCCGATGTGGACAGTTTTGCCGGATGTCAATCTGGACCACCCCATAAAATCCCGGCAACTTCGCGAGAAGATTGAAACAGAAGATAGACGGTTGTATCTATGGGTACGTTGATGAGCAAGAGTAATCTAGATGACAAAAACCTATGATTTTACGTTGACATTTTCAATGTCGAGATACGGTTCCAATCCGGAGAACTGCCTGGATGCACTATATGAAGCGGGGTGTGATGACACGATAGTTGGGACTGGTATGCCGGGTTCCATCGCTTTGAATTTTTCACGTATCGCAAAATCAGCAGAGACCGCTATTCGGAAAGCTATCTATGAGGTGCGGAATGCCCTTCCCGATGCAGAATTAATAGAGTTGAAGCCTGATCTGGTAGGCATTTCCGATATAGCCGCACTATTGGAGTGTTCGCGACAAAATGTCCGGAAACTGGCCACGAACGGTAATTCTAATTTTCCCATGCCTACAGTTTCCGGAAGCGTCCCTCTCTGGCATTTCTATGAAGTAGCAAACTGGCTGCTCAAGAACTCCAGGGTAAAGATTAAACCAAAGGAAGCAGATGTGGAGATCGCTAAAATAGCATTTCAAAAAAATCTGGAGGTCCAACAGGGTCGTTATCGAATACTTGTAAATCAATAAAATTAAGCTGGCCACGATGCCCTGTACCCCTACGGTAAAATCCCCGAGTTCAAGTTCTGCGCGGTACGGGTGGGTAAAAATTAGTGGTCATTCCTGGTAATCAGATTGAAGGATGGTGCAATAGTGTGTAATAATGCACCAATAGAAACCATTTTGAAGTGTAACCTATGCCGAGACAAACGATCACATTCAGCGAACCCAACCATGCGTGGATTCAGTCTAAAGTCGATAGCAGGGAGTTTCGCAACCATACCGAAGTAGTAAACGACGCCTTGCGTAAAGCACGTGAGATGGAAAGTGGGATTGAAGCAATACGCCACCGCTTGGTAGTGGCTGAAAACATTGGCTTTACCGATATGACAATGGATGAGATATGGGAAGAGGCCAGACAGGATGGCCAGGTATCGCCTTAGCAACATAGCAAAAGAGGATTTAATCTCTATTGCCCGTTGGGGCGATGAGTACCATGGTATCAAACGATCCAACCAGTATCGGGACGCCCTCAAAGCACATTTTTCCGAGCTCGCGGCAAACCCGTTACTCTACCCGGCAGTAGCGCATATCAGGCCGGGGTATCGTCGCAGTGTGTGCGGGGTACATTCAATTTATTACCGGATTAAGGGAGACACCGTAGAAATCATGTCGATTCTACGGGCACAAGACCCTGACAGACATCTGCCAAAAAATTCTTGACACTACCTTTCACCGTTCCTTTGATAGTTTTCCGCTACACCTTCTATCAGCATCTGATAGAAAATTTCATTGGTTTGAATCCACCAAAAACTGCCTCGCCGCTTGTTGTGATATAATGCCGCCCTTATTTCAGCAGGCATCGAAACAATGTTTGATTTCTTCATAAGCGACGCATGGGCACAGGGCTCCGGACAGGGGGGCGGTGGTTCTTTCCTGTTCATGATGGTCCTGTTTTTCGTCATTTTTTATTTCTTCCTGATCCGGCCGCAGATGAAGCAGGCCAAGGAGCACAAGGCACTGGTGAGCGGTTTGACGAAGGGCGATGAAGTGGTCACCAACGGCGGTGTTCTGGGGAAAATCAACCAGGTAGGAGATAATTTCATCGTGTTGGAAATAGCGAAGGAAACGGAAGTCAAGGTACAGAAGCAGGCAGTTTCCGCGGTCCTGCCCAAGGGAACGCTGAAAACACTCTGACCAGAGCAGTGTTACATCATTTCAACCGCCTGTGGACTGCCATTCCTAATTCCTAATTCCTAATCCCCATCAGTTGTCCATGAACCGTTACCCCGTCTGGAAATACCTGCTGATCATCATCGTTATTGCGGTCGGCTGCCTGTATGCGTTGCCCAACCTGTACGGCAAGGACCCGGCCCTGCAGGTCTCGGCTTCGCGGGGCGGTGAAATCAGTGAACTGACCCGGTTTTCCATAGAAGATGCGCTGGACAATGCGGATATCAAATACGGTGAGATAAGCGTTGCGACGGGCAACCTGGTGGTCAGGTTCCAGGATACGGAAACCCAGCTCAAGGCCCAGGACGTAGTAAAGGATGCGCTGGGACGTTCCTATACCGTGGCCCTGAACCTGGCGCCGGCTACGCCGGACTGGTTGCGGTCACTGGGCGCCGAACCCATGTTCCTCGGCCTGGACCTGCGCGGCGGTGTGCATTTCCTGATGGAGGTGGATATGGAAGCCGCTGTCTCCAAGGCGGAGGAACGCTACGTGTCGGATATCAGGACCCAACTACGGGATGAGCGGATTCGCTACAGGACCATCATCCGGCGCCGGGACGGCGGGTTATTGATCCGGTTCCGCGACGCTGAGCAGCGCGGGCTGGGAATCACCGTGATAGAGGATAACTTCCCGGACCTGGAGCTCGAGCAGCCCGAGGCGGAGAATGATGAGTTCCCCCTGTTGGCCCGGTTAAGCGACAGCAGCGTAACAGAGACCCGGCGCCTGGCCCTGCAGCAGAACATCACTACCCTGCGCAAGCGCGTGAACGAACTGGGCGTGGCCGAACCGGTCATCCAGCAACAGGGGCTGGAGCGGGTGGTCGTTCAACTTCCGGGGGTACAGGATACTGCCAGGGCAAAGGACATCCTGGGCGCGACGGCAACGCTGGAGTTCCGCATGACCGATGAGGAACGCGACGTACAGGATGCCCTGGACGGCCGGGTGCCGGCCGGTTCCCGGCTGTATTATGAGCGTTCCGGCAACCCGGTCCTGCTGAAGAAACAGATCATGCTCACCGGCGACTATATCATCGACGCCGCGGCCGGCTTTGACTCCGTCTCCGGCAGTCCCAACGTGTCCATCACCCTTGACGGCAAGGGCGCGAAGCGGTTCAGCGATGCCACTGCCGAGGAAGTGGGCAGGAACATGGCCGTAGTGTTTATCGAGAACAAGACGGAGACCGTCGAACAGGACGGCGAAATGGTGAAGCGCAAGGAAACCATCGAAGAAGTGATTAACGTGGCCACCATCCGCGAGCAACTGGGTAAACGCTTCCAGATCACCGGCCTGGATTCCACCGAGGAATCCCGAAACCTGGCCCTGCTGCTGCGGGCGGGCGCCCTGGCTGCGCCCATCGAGATCATCGAGGAGCGCACGGTGGGCCCCAGTCTCGGCCAGGATAATATCGACAAGGGTTTCACGTCAGTAAAAATCGGTTTTGTCCTGGTGCTGATTTTCATGGTCCTCTGGTACAAGGCGTTCGGCCTGGCCGCCGACGTGGCGCTGGCGCTGAACCTGGTGTTGATCGTTGCCCTGCTGTCGATGTTGCAGGCGACCCTGACCCTGCCCGGTATCGCCGGGATCGTGCTGACCGTCGGTATGGCGGTTGATGCCAACGTGCTCATATTCCAGCGCATCCGGGAAGAGATCAGGAACGGCAACTCGCCCCAGGCCAGTATCCACGCCGGTTATGAAAAAGCGTTTACTACCATCGCCGATGCCAATATTACTACCCTGTTTGCCGCTATCGTACTGTTCAGTTTCGGCACCGGGCCGATCAAGGGCTTCGCCGTGACCCTGTCCCTCGGGATAGTCTGCTCCATGTTCACCGCGATCATGGTGACCCGGAGCATCGTCAACCTGATTTACGGCGGCAAAAAATTGCGGAAGCTGGTTATCTAGTTTATGGACAACCCAAGACAAAGGTTTAATTTTGACTTTATGGGCAAACGCAGGATAGCTGTTGTCTTCTCGGCCGCGCTTATCAGTATTTCACTGTTATCCCTGTTCACGCAGAAACTCAATTTCGGTATCGATTTTACCGGCGGCACCCTGGTGGAAGCAGGTTACGGGGAAACCGTGGAACTGGACCAGGTGCGGCACGTGCTGTCTGCTACCCAGTTCAGCGATGCGGTGGTGCAGTATTTCGGCTCCTCGCAGGACATATTGATTCGGGTCGCCCAGGTCGAAGGCAAGAACAGCGCAGATATCAGCAACGAGATTATCGATGTGCTGAAACAGTCGGGCCAATCCGTAGAGATACGGCGCGTGGAATTTGTTGGACCCCAGGTGGGTGAAGACCTGCAGGAAGACGGCGGACTGGCGATGATCTATGCCCTGATCATGATCTTTATCTATATCGCGTTCCGCTTTCAGCGCCTCTTTTCCATCGGCGCCATCGCTGCCCTGGTGCACGACGTCACCATTACCATCGGTTTCTTTTCCGTCCTGCAACTGGACTTTGATTTGACCGTGCTGGCCGCGCTGCTGGCGGTCATCGGCTATTCTCTCAATGACACCATCGTCGTTTTTGACCGGATCCGGGAGAATTTCCGGCGCATGCGCAAGGGGACATCGGTGGATATCGTCAATGCCTCGTTGAACCAGACGCTCAGCCGTACCCTTATGACGTCCCTGACAACCCTGCTGGTACTGACCGCCCTGTTCCTGTTCGGAGGCGAGATCATCCGGCCGTTTTCCGCCGCGCTGATCGTCGGCGTTATCATCGGCACTTATTCTTCCATCTACGTTGCCAGCCCGGTCACCCTGGCGCTGGGTATCAGCAAGCAGGACTTGATGCCGGTTGAAAAAGAAGAGTAAAAGACTGTGAAGGGGGACAGAATTTAATTCTGTCCCCTGCTGCTTTCCGACATGAAAATCGTCGCCGACAAGGCCATTCCCTACGCCAGGCGCTTCTTTTCCACCCTGGGTGAAGTCGTCCCGCTTGACAGCAGGGACATCACGCCTGAATCGGTCAGGGATGCCGACTGCCTTGTGATCCGCTCCGTAACCCGGGTTGACGAATACCTGCTCAACGGTTCACGGGTCAAATGTGTTGCCAGCAACTCCAGCGGTACCGACCACGTGGACACCGGCTACCTGGACACCCGGGCCGTTCCCCTGTTCAATGCCAAAGGCTGCAACGCCAACTCGGTGGCCGAGTACGTGTTGAGTTGCCTGTTCGTATTGTCGGAACAATTCGGCATCGGACTGGAAGGCAAAACGGCCGGCATCATCGGCTGCGGCCACGTGGGGGCGCGGCTGCGCTCCCTGCTGCACGTCACGGGCATGGAGACACGGGTTTACGATCCGTTTATCAGGGATGAAAACGGCCGCTTCGTTTTCCGCGACCTGGATAGCGTACTGTCCTCGGATATAATTACCCTGCATGTCCCGTTGACGACGGCAGGCGAGTATCCCAGCGCGCACATGGTTGACCGGCAGTTTCTGGGCAGGCTCAAAAATGACGTAATATTTGTCAACACCGCACGGGGTGGTGTCGTGAACGAGCGCGACCTGGTCGATTTTGCCCGGAACAACGGCGCGTGCCGGCTGGTTTTGGATGTCTGGGATAACGAACCTGATATCAACGACGACTTGTTCGCACTGGCGGCGCTGGCAACCCCCCATATCGCCGGTTACAGCGCCCAGGCAAGACTGAATGCGACGCGACGGGTGTATGAGCAGGTTTGCGGATACTTTGACGTGGACGCAACGGCAGATGCCGTAATATTGGCTGATGACGATGCTGAATTGAACCTGTCCGGGTTCGACGGAGTAGCGGACGCGGTCCGCACCGCGGTGCTTGCCAGTTATGACGTACGCAGCGATTGCGCGGCGCTGAACGGGTTGGCGGCAACAGAACCGCATAAACGGGGCGCTTTGTTTAATTCCTTGAGGACGGATTACCCATCCAGGCGGGAATTCCCGGCATTACGGGTTGCCTTGTCCGATCATCAAGGCGTGATCGGCGAAACACTTTCGGCGTTGGGGTTCAGTATAAAACCCCCGCCAGGGTAGCAGGGACAATGCGACCTTTCAGCCGCCTGTTGCCGGCGCTCTGGATATTCTTTTCATTACCCGGTCCGTCCCAGGCGCTGGATGCCGTTTCGGACCCGTCTGTGCCTCGGCCGAATATTCTCCTGATTATGTCTGACGACCATGCGCAGCGGGCAATAAGCGCCTACGGCGCCGGCCTGGCAGCCACACCCAACGTGGACCGCATCGCCCGTGAAGGGGCAATATTCCGTAATTCCTTTGTCACCAATTCAATCTGTACGCCGTCCCGGGCGGTATTGCTGACCGGTAAATTCAGCCACCGAAACGGGGTGCGGGGCAACGGGGACGTGTTCGACGGCCGCCAGGCAACGCTGCCGCGCATACTGCAACAGCAGGGATACGAAACGGCGGTCGTGGGAAAATGGCACCTGGGTTCCGATCCCGTGGGATTTGATCGCTGGCAGGTACTGATAGGGCAAGGGGACTATTACAGTCCGCGTTTCCGCACCCCTGAAGGCGAGGTGCAATACGACGGCAGCTACGTGACCGACAAGGTGACTGACCTTGCGCTCGAGTTTTTACAAAACCGGGACCGGAAAAAGCCCTTTATGATGCTGTACCACCACAAGGCGCCCCACCGCAACTGGATGCCGCCGGTCGACGAACTCGACCCCGGCAATATCGTTCATGTTCCACTACCGGAAAATTTTGCTGACGACTACGCAGGGCGCCCCGCCGCGCAGGAAGCGGACATGCGCATCGCCGATATGTTCCTTTCGTATGATTTGAAACTGCGTCCCGATGACTATGAAACGGAGGCGGGCAGCGGCGGTGGCCGCGGCCAGGAAGGCGCAGCAACTGAGGCGCTTGCAGCCTGGCAGGATGCTTATGCACGCATGTCCCCGGAACAACAGGCGGCATGGGACAGGTTTTATGACGGAGTCAACGCGCAATACCTGCAGGTGAAAAACGACCCCGGGGCGCTTGCGCGCTGGATGTATCAACGTTACCTGCATGATTACCTGGCGACCGTGCGTTCCGTTGACAGGAACATCGGCCGCGTGCTTGATTACCTGGATGCCGAAGGTTTATACGAAAACACCATAGTCGTTTACACTTCGGACCAGGGCTTCTACCTGGGGGAACACGGCTGGTATGACAAGCGTTTCATGTATGAAGAGTCCATGCGCACGCCGCTGCTGATGCGTTATCCCGCCGCAATTGCCGCAGGGACACAGGTTGACCAACTGGTGCAAAACCTGGACCTGGCCCCGACCCTGCTGGATTTCTCAGGCACGCAGATCCCCGCCGCCATGCAGGGTCTGTCATTAAGACAACTGCTGGACGGTAACCGGTCCGGCGCCTGGCGCGACGCCCTGTATTACCATTACTACCAGTATCCCGGCTGGCACCTTGTCAATCCGCACTACGGCATCCGCACCGCCACGCACAAGCTGATCCACTTCTATACCATGGACCATTGGGAGTTATACGACCTGGAGCAAGACCCCGGGGAACTGCACAACCGTTATAATTCCCCTGCGTACGCGCAACTCAGAACCCGGCTCCACGAACAACTGGGGCAGTTGCGTGAACAGTATGGCGACAGCACGGGCGCCGTGGACGAAAGTCAACCGGAATAATTCCCTCAGGGTACGAAGAAGGTGGCGCTGAACCTCGGATTTCTTGCATCTCACAACGGGTCGAACATGCAGGCTGTCATCGATGCCTGCCGCGCGGGCAGGCTTGACGCCAACCCCGCGGTCGTAATCAGCAACAACGGGGATTCCGGCGCCCTGGAACGGGCCCGCAATGAAAATATTCCCTGGTTTCACCTGAGCGGCCGCACCCACCCGGAAGCGGAGGACCTGGACCGGGAAATCGTCGACACCCTGCTCAACCATGACGTCAACCTGGTCATCCTTGCCGGCTACATGAAGAAAATCGGCCCGGTCACGCTGGCTACATTCCCCGGTCACATCATAAATATCCATCCCGGCCTGTTACCGGAGTACGGCGGCCAGGGTATGTACGGCCGGCGCGTGCACGAAGCCGTGCTTGCTGCGGGCGCCCGGGAGACCGGCGTGACAGTCCATGTGGTGGATCCGATTTACGACCACGGCCCGATCCTGGCGCAGAAGAAAGTGAGGGTGAAAACGTCCGATACCGCAGATACCCTGGCCAAGCGGGTACTTGCGGTCGAGCACGAACTCTACGTGGACACCATAGCGCGCGTTATCAGCGGCGAGATCAAGCTGCCTGTATAACCTGGGTTCCTGCGTGCGCAGGAACGACAGGGAGCGCAGGAACGACGGCGTTGCAGGAGTGGAATGCCTGTTATTCGACTGTTATCGTTATCCGCTCGGACATCACGGCGGGTTCATGGGGGATATGGGCAAAATCACCCAGCAACAGTTGCAGGGTGTGTTCCCCCGGAGCTAACTCCAGGGTGGCTTCGGTCTGTCCCTTGCCGAAGTGGAGGTGGTTTTCATCGTTGATAATCGGAAAGTCGAGGGAGGGCAATTCCGTATCCACGAGCAGATGGTGATGGCCGGTATCATCGTATTTGATCCCCGCGGGCGCGACGCCCATGTTGTTCAGGCCGAAGCGGACAGTGATCGGGTTCGATAACGTCGCCCCGTCGGCAGGCGAGATGAAATAGAGTGCTGCATTATCCGGCGCCGTCGTTCTTTCCTGTGCATGTCCGGGCAGCGCGCAGAGCGCGAGGATGAGGATGATCAGTCTGTACATGTCAGTATCTCTTTACCTGGATTGGCCGCTAGTTTAGCATGAGGTATATAAGGACGTATAATGGTTGAATTGAGAATACTCAATTCGTAATTCGTAATTCTTAATTCGTAATTGAATATTGTGTTGATAAACCGGATAACTGTCCTCTACGACCGCTATATCCTCGGGCGGCCCAGACTGGTCCTGTTGGTGCTCCTCGCCATATTTTCTTTCTTTGCCTGGCACTCCCGGGACTTCAAACTGGATGCCTCCACCGACACCCTCATCCTGGAGCACGATAAAGACCTGCGCATTTTGCGCGAGATGAACAAGCGCTACGAGACGACGGAGTTTCTGGTCGTCACGTTCACGCCCCACGCGGACCTGTTTTCAGACTCGTCGCTGGAAGCGATCCTCCGCTTGCGGGAGGATTTGAAAGCGCTGCCGGGTGTCGAATCGGTGTTCTCGTTAATCGATGCCCCGCTGGTAAAAATCGTCGGCGGCAAACTGGCTGAGGTAGCCGCAAACTATCGCACCCTGGAGGATCCGACCGTAGACCGGGACCTTGCCCGCGCAGAACTGCTGGCCAGCCCCGTATTCCTTGACCTGCTTATCAGTGCTGATGGCGGGACCACCGCGCTGCAGGTCAACCTGAAAAACAAGGTTATCTTTAACGAAGCGCAGAAACGGAAAAACGAACTGCTGGCCAAACAGGACAACGAGGGCCTGACTGAAGCCGAACAAGTGGAACTGGCAAACACCCTGGAACGCTACGATGATATCAAGGACGAGATCACCAGGGCCAATCACGAAACCGTGGCGGCAACCCGTGCGGTGATCGACCGCTACCGCGATCAGGGCACTCTCTACCTGGGCGGTATTCCCATGATTGCGGACGACATGATCACCTTCATCAAGAACGACCTGGTGGTGTTCGGCGCCGGTGTTTTCGCCTTCCTGGTTATCATGTTGTCGATCATCTTCCGGCAAGCCCGCTTCGTCATGCTGCCCCTGTGCAGTTGCGTGTTCGCAGTGGTTATCATGATGGGATTGCTGGGCCTCACCGGCTGGCCGGTTACGGTAATATCGTCCAATTTCATCTCCCTGATGCTCATTCTCACCATGTCGATGAACGTGCACCTGATAGTACGTTACCGGCAACTGAGCCGTGATTTTGCCGGCCAGAGCCAGACGGAACTGGTGTCCAACACGGTCCGGCGCATGGTCTGGCCCTGTCTGTATACCGCGCTGACAACCATGATAGGATTTGGGTCACTGGTGGTCAGCGACATAAAACCGGTGATCGATTTCGGCTGGATGATGACCCTGGGACTCAGCGTTACCTTCCTGACTTCCTTCCTGCTGTTCCCGGCCATCCTGATTTCCCTGGACAAGAGGATCACGTCTCCCGGTAAACAGGAGGTGCCGTTTACCGCAGCCCTGGCAAGGACCACCGAACGATACGGTAACGGCGTGGTAGTGATCGCACTGTTACTGGCCGCGCTCAGTCTTTACGGTGTATCAAGGCTGAAGGTCGAGAACAGTTTCGTCAATTACTTCAGCGATGAAACGGAAATACACCAGGGACTGAAACTGATCGACGACGAACTGGGCGGCACCGCGCCCCTGGATGTGACACTGACATTCGACCCGGTCAAGGAGTATGGAGAAGAAGAGGAGGAAGCGCTGGAAGGGGATGATGACTTCGAAGACCTGGACGACCTGTTCGGCGGCTTCGATGAGGAACCTGCCGACCCGGCGGATGCCTGGTTCACCGCCTACAAGATCGACCGCATCAAGGCGGTACACGACTACCTGGACAGCCTGCAGGCAGTGGGCAAGGTACAATCGCTGGCTTCGCTGCTGCGCCTGGCCGAAGACCTGAACCAGGGTGAGGAGTTCGACGCCTTTGAACTGGCGGTCATCAACAAGAAATTACCGGAGGAGGTAAAGGAGCAACTGATTGATCCGTACATCTCCATTGACGATAACGAAGCCCGCATCAACATGCGCATCCTGGATTCCCTGCCGGACCTGCGGCGCAAGCAATTCCTGGAAAAAATTGATGAAGACCTGCGCACGGAACTGGGGCTGACCGAGGATGAATACCAGGTCAGCGGCATGATGGTGCTGTACAACAACATGTTGCAAAGCCTGTTCAGCTCGCAGATAGAAACCCTGGGAGTCGTGATGCTGGGCATTGCCCTGATGCTCCTGGTCCTGTTCCGTTCCGTCTCACTTGCGCTCATCGGCATCCTGCCGAATATCCTGGCCGCCGGCATCATCCTGGGGCTGATGGGCATCCTGGATATCCCCCTGGACATGATGACGATTACCATCGCCGCCATCACCATCGGCATCGCAGTGGATAACAGCATCCATTACATCTACCGCTTCCGCGAGGAATATCCCGGTAAGGCCGACTACGTGGCGACGCTCCATTATTGCCATGCCAACATCGGCCGGGCCGTTTTTTATACGGCGATAACCATCATCATCGGTTTTTCAATCCTGGTGATGTCCAATTTCATACCGACAATTTACTTCGGCCTGCTCACCGCCCTGGCCATGTTCATTGCATTGCTGGCGGCGCTGACCCTGTTGCCGAAACTGATCCTGATATTCCGCCCGTTCCAATCCGCAGATTAACGCAGATACGGACATTTGGGGTCAGAGTAAAAATTCTTCAGATATGGGACAATTGGGGTCAGGTCGCATGAATTTTTACTCTGACCCCAAATGTCGGGAACTTTACCAAATTAATTCTTTCTCAATTGTCAGGATCAAATTAGAATACGGGGTTTAGTCCCATACTTATTCAATCAGGAGTAATCTAACCATGAAGCGGAAAGTTGGCATTTTTGTGATATTGCTGTTGCCGTTGTTGACCGCCACGGCGCCGGCGCAGGACATAGAAAAACCGGAAGACGTCATACTCAGTACCGTCGATAACGTGATCTCACGCATAACCGCGGAACGGGAAATGCTGGATGCGCAACCGGAGACAGTTTATGGCCTGATTAATGACCTGATTATCCCCGTCTTCGATTTCCACAATATGTCCAGGTGGATACTGGGCAAGTACTGGAAACAGGCCAACGAAGAACAGCGAGGTGTCTTCACCTCTGAATTCAAGGACCTGCTGGTGCGTACCTATGCCAAGGCGGTGCTGGGGTTTACCAACGAGAAGGTCAGTTACCTGGAGACCCTGACAGGCTCCAAACCCAATATCGTGATGGTGAAGACCCAGATAATCTCGGACGCCGGTGTCACACCGGTCAACTACACCATGCATATCAGCGACGGTAGCTGGAAAGTGGTGAACGTCGCCTTTGAGGGGATCAGCCTGGTGGAGACCTACCGGAAATCGTTTGCCTCCGAAATTCGCAATAACGGCCTCGAATCACTGCTGCAAAAGCTCGTTGACAAAAACGAGTCGCTGGAGCGGTCATTGACCGAGCAAACATAGCGTTCAACCGCATTTATCCCGGGGAACACGATGCAGGTTGAAGATATCACAAGACTGATCGAAGCCGGCGTACCTGACAGTATGGTCGAGGTGGAAGGTGATGGAACACACTTCACGGCAATCATCGTAAGCGATGTTTTTGCCGGAAAAAACATGGTCCAGCAACACCAGGTGGTCTACAAGGCCCTGGGCGACAAAATGGGAACAGACATCCATGCGCTCTCCATACAAACCTATACGCCGGAACAGTGGAAGAAGAAGAGCCCTTTTCGTGTAATCTCAACAACGTAACCCGTGGATAAGCTGACTATCCAGGGTGGTGTCCCGTTGTGTGGCGAGATCAGGATCTCAGGCGCAAAAAATGCTGCCCTGCCTATACTGGCAGCCACTTTGCTGACAGACAAGCCGGTGCTGATCGGCAATATCCCGCATTTACACGATATTACGACGACCATGGAGTTGCTGGGTCTGATGGGCTCGGAATTGACGCTGGACGAGCGCATGAATATCGAGGTGAACAACCGGAACGTAGACAGGTTGTATGCCCCCTACGAGTTGGTGAAAACCATGCGCGCATCGATTCTGGCGCTGGGACCATTGCTCAGCCGCTATGGACAGGCACAGGTTTCCCTGCCTGGCGGATGCACTATCGGTTCGAGGCCGGTCGACCTGCACCTTAAAGGCCTGTCCGCCATGGGCGCGCAAATCGAAGTGAATGACGGTTATATCCATGCCCACTCCAGGCGCTTGCACGGCGCTTATATCAACTTCGACCCGGTGACCGTTACCGGCACTGAAAACCTGATGATGGCCGCCACCCTGGCGGACGGACGCACCGTTATTGAAAATGCGGCACGGGAACCGGAAGTGACGGACCTGGCAAACTGTCTCAATACCATGGGGGCGAATATTACCGGCGCCGGAACGAACAGGATTGAAATTGAGGGCGTAGAGCAACTCAACGGCGCCAGGTATGATATATTGCCCGACCGGATTGAAACCGGCACTTACCTGGTCGCGGCAGCCATGACCGGCGGCAAGGTCAGGCTGAAGAATACCGACCCTTCCTTGCTGGAAGCGGTTCTGCAGAAACTGTCGGAGGCAGGCGCGCATATCTCCTGCGACGACAGTTCCATATCTCTGGAAATGGAAACCGGCACAAAACCCCGGGCGGTTGATATAAATACCGCCCCTTTCCCCGGCTTTCCTACGGATATGCAGGCACAGTTCACTGCAATGAACTGTATCGCCGACGGGCGCGCAGTCATAACCGAAAATATTTTCAATAACCGGTTCATGCACGTGGGGGAGTTACGGAAAATGGGAGCGGACCTGGAACTGGCCAAAAACCATGTGGTGGTAAACGGCGTCGACAAACTGAGAAGCGATACCATTACCGCGAAAGATTTAAGGGCCTCGGCGTGCCTGATACTGGCGGGCCTTGTCGCGCAAGGGGAGACCCTGGTTGAACAGGTGTATCATATCGACCGCGGCTACGAGACCATCGAGGAAAAACTGATGCAACTTGGCGCACAAATAAAACGGCTGCCCTGAGTGGGAATTACGAATTGGGAATTACGAATTAGGAATTAGGAATTGAGGGTTGAATATTTTCCGACCCTACATTTTATGAAAGACGGGATTACTATTGCGGTTTCAAAGGGGCGAATTCTGGACGAGTCTTTGCCGTTGCTTGCGCGCGCCGGTGTGCGTCCCCTCGATGACCCCGACACGACCCGCAAGCTCATTTTTGAAACCAACCAGGAAGGGGTCAGGTTAATCGTCATCCGTGCGGCTGACGTGCCTACCTACGTGCTGAACGGCGGCGCCGATCTCGGCATTGCCGGGAAAGACGTGCTGATGGAATGTGACAGCGACAACCTTTATGAACCGCTGGACCTGAAGATCGCCCGTTGCCGCATGATGCTGGCGGGGCCCAGGGATGCAACAGCCATGACGGGGCGTTTACGCATCGCCACCAAGTACGTTATGACAACCCGGAACTTTTTTGCCGAAAGAGGACAACAGGTTGAGATCATCAAACTGTACGGTTCCATGGAACTCGCCCCGGTGCTGGGGTTGTCCGATCTGATTGTCGACCTGGTGAATACGGGGAATACCCTGCAAGAGAACGGCTTGGCCGCGCTGGAAAACATCGCGGATATCAGTTCCCGCCTCATAGTCAACAAGGCCGCCATGAAAATGAAGCAGGAGTTGATAAAGCCGTTCATAAGACGCATTGCCGGGGCCGTATCAGAATGATGCGCATTACCAGGCTGGCCGATTCCGACCCGGCGTTTGAGAGCCGTTTTACACAACTGCTGTCCGGCAATGAAACCCTGGACCCGGAATTGACCGCGACCGTCTCCGCTATCCTGAATAACGTCAGGGACAACGGCGTCGCTGCCCTGGTGGAATACACCAACCGGTTAGACCATCGACGTATCGGGCCCGACGACCTGGAAGTGACGGATGCAGCACTGCAACAGGCCCTGACGGCTGTACCGGGTGACACGCTCCGGGCCCTGGAACACGCCGCGGCGCGGATACGCGTTTACCACCAGCATCAGAAAGGCCGTTCCTGGTCTTACCAGGACCAGGACGGTTCGACCCTGGGTCAGCGGATTACACCCCTGGACAAGGTCGGTATCTACGTCCCCGGTGGCAAGGCGGCATACCCGTCATCAGTTTTGATGAATGCCATACCGGCTAAAGTCGCGGGCGTCCCGGAAATAATCATGGTTGTTCCCGCCGTAAATGACGAGATCAACCCTGTCGTCATGGCGGCGGCACGAGTGGCGGGTGTCGACCGGGTCTTCAGCATCGGCGGCGCCCAGGCTGTCGCCGCCCTTGCCTACGGCGCCGGTCCCGTCCCCGCGGTCGACAAGATCGTCGGCCCGGGAAACCGTTACGTGGCCGCAGCCAAACGGCTGGTATTCGGCGTTGTCGGCATAGATATGATCGCCGGCCCTTCCGAGGTTGTCATCGTTGCTGACGAGAGCGCAGACCCGGACTGGATCAGCATGGATATGTTCGCCCAGGCAGAGCACGACGAGGACGCCAGGGCCATCCTGGTGACCACCGACGCAAGCCTGCCGGAAAGGGTTGAAAACTCAATCAACCGGCAAATCGGACAGATGGAACGCGCTGCCATAATCCGCGCTTCGCTGGAAAACAACGGTGCGTTGATCCGGGCAGGGAATATCGAACAGGCGTGCGCTATCGTGAACCGGCTGGCGCCGGAGCACCTGGAGCTGGCCGTACGGGAACCGGACAGCTACCTGGCCGGTATCAGGCACGCCGGTGCGATCTTCCTGGGGCATTTTGCCGCAGAAGCAATAGGAGATTATTGCGCAGGTCCGAACCATGTGCTGCCGACCGGCAGAACCGCAAGATTCTCGTCCCCGCTGGGTGTTTATGATTTCCAGAAGCGCTCATCGCTCATCGATTGCAACGCCGCGTCTGCCGCAAGCCTTGCCCGCACCGCAACAGTGCTGGCCCGCGCTGAAGGGCTGACTGCCCATGCCCGTTCTGCCGAACTGCGTATGAAAGACAATTAATTCATTGTCTGGGGGCGGGACGTTCCGCTACCAGCACCTCCACCGTCTGTGTTTTCCAGCCGCGCAGGAGTTCTATTTCCATACTGGCGCCCGGTTTGACCTGTGAGATCATGTTGATCGTGGCGCGCGGCTCATACAGCGGCTTGCCGTCGATCCGCGTCATAATATCGCCGGGCATGATTCCCGCCTGATCTGCCGGACTGCCGTTGAGGACAGCGGCAATC
Source organism: Gammaproteobacteria bacterium (assembly GCA_965207165.1). Lineage (GTDB taxonomy): Bacteria > Pseudomonadota > Gammaproteobacteria > Eutrophobiales > Eutrophobiaceae > JAAXHV01. The sequence continues at coordinate 2,457,418 of OZ242265.1, forward strand.
AGGATGCCGCTTTCATCCAGCCCCGCCGCGTCCCTGACGTCCTGCGGTACGATCTGCGCTTCGATGCCGATCCAGCCCCGGATGACGTGACCGAATTCAATTATTTGCTGCAACACGTCCAACGCCAGATTCGTCGGAATAGCCAGACCTATGCCTTGCGAACCACCACTGCTGGATATAATGGCAGTGTTAATGCCGATCAGAGTCCCCAGGGCGGAAACGAGGGCGCCGCCGGAGTTGCCCGGGTTGATGTCAGCGTCGGTCTGGATAAAATTCACGAACGTCGTAATCCCCACCCTGTTACGGCCCGTGGCGCTGACTATACCCTGGGTGACCGTTTGCCCGAAATCGTAGGGATTACCTATGGCCAGGACAACGTCTCCCACCCTTACCAGGCTGGAATCGCTGGTGGGTGCGACCCGGAGGTTATCCATGGCTATTTTCAGCACGGCCAGGTCGGTATCCACATCTACGCCCACCACCTCCGCGGAATTCTGCCGGCCGTCGTACAAGGTGACGAGTATTTCGTCTGCATTGCGGATGACGTGGGCATTGGTCAGCAGATAGCCTCTTGCGTCCATAATCACCCCGGAACCGAGATTGTTGCGCCTCTCTGCCGGCGCCTGCGGGCCGAAGAAACGGCGAAACAGGGGGTCCTGGAACAAGGGATGTAGCGTGCGCCGTTCTATGCGTGTGGAGTAGACGTTAACTACCGCCGGCGCCACCGCGTTCACCGCATCGCTGTAGGAGACGACACCTTCCCGGCCAGGCGTAGCTCCACTGCCGTTTTGCGCGGAATACAGGCCGGGGAACAGGTACAGCAACACGCAGGCAACGGCCAACCCGGCGATTACGGACTGGCCAATAAATCTAAGCAGGCGCGGGTTGCGGTTACCTGGCATGGTCAAACCGGAGAGCTATTGTTTAACTGGTTGATTGCCAATATATTTTACCATAATAATTGTCTCTCTCCATCACAATAGAGTAAATAGTTCACTCACCGACTCAATGACAACAATCAGTTCTTTATCAAGATACTCGATCAGCATACGCCAGTAGAGCAGCAGGAAAAAAACAGCAACCACGCATTTTATCGGCATGGAGAGGAAGAAGACGTCCAGTTGCGGCGCAAACCTGCCGATAAGTCCCATGCAGAACTCGGTCAGGAACAGGATAATGATGATGGGAGAAGCGAGTAACAGGCATAATTGCAGACTGTACAGGAGTTTCTTAACCAGGAAATTGGCCAGTTCAACACTGAAGGTGGGGTAAAAACTGGTCACCGACCAGACGCTGAAACTCTGGTAGATAATACTCATGTAGAGGTAGAAGCCGCCGGCTATGAAGAACAGGAAGATACAGCTTTGCAGCATCAACGTCCCCAGCGGGGAACTCTGCTCACCGAGCAGCGGGTTCAGGGAGCTGGCGGCGGTGGCGCCGCGCTGGTTGTCGACCAGCGCGCCGACCTGCTGGAACCCCCAGAAAATCGACAGCGGTATGATCCCCAGCATCAGTCCCAGAACCAGTTCCTTGACAGCCAGCACCAACATGAGAGTGACGGTTAAATCCGCACTGACCTGGGAAACGATCATTGGATAAAGGAACAGTCCCATGATCAGTACGATGGCGTTACGGGTCGACATGCCGCCGATGACGGATACGTTGAGAAACGGCGCAAGCAGGAGGGCTCCGGCGATACGCGGCAGGCAAAGCAGGACAGGCGCCAGGAAAGTGAATAAGGCGTCCGGTTCCAGCACGGGCATCATCCGCGCGCCGTCACGGAGAGACGGCAGGGTAACTGCAGGGATACACTGAACAGGCCACCAGGCGCTCTATTGACCGATCAGGTTGAAGGTATGCCTGGTGAACTCGACCAGGTCCGCGCCGATCCACAGGCCGGTGATCATCAGTCCGATGATGACGGCCACCAGCTTGAACAGGAACGTGACCGTCTGCTCCTGCAGTTGCGTGAGCGCCAGTACCAGGCTGACCAGTATCCCGACCACTGCCGTGATAACGATTGGCGGCAGGGAAATAATCAGGATGAGTTGCAGCGCCTGCTCGACGAGATTGACGATAACCGACTTGTCCACTTCCTTCAGACGTAGGTCAGGGCCAGGTTGTTCAGCAGTAACGACCAGCCGTCGACGACCACGAACAGCAGCAGCTTGAAAGGCAGCGAAACGGTCATCGGCGACATCATCATCATCCCCATCGCCAGCAGGATATTGGAGACGATAATATCCACAACCAGGAACGGCACATAAATAATAAACCCGATCTCAAACGCCTCCTGCAATTCCGTCAGGGTGAATGCCGGCAGCAGGATGAAGAAGTTATGCTCGTCAATCGAATTCGACATGTCCTCAGGCCATAGTGTGACGGCCATGGATTTGAACAGGTCAAGCATCTCCTCGCTGGTATTGCGCTGCAGGAACTCGCGGTAAGGCTGCGATCCTTCCGTCAGCATGAAATCGATAAATTCGCTGTCGGTATAAGTCGGCTGGGACCGGGCCAGGTCCATGGTCTGCGTCAGGACCGGCGCCATCACGTATAGCGCGATTATCAATGCCAGTCCGTTGACGACGATGGTGGGTGGGATCTGCTGTATGCCGATGGCATTCTTGAGCAGGTTGAATACCACCACAAACTTGAGGAACGCGGTACCGATACTTACCAATATCGGCAATAATGATATCAGCGCCAGTCCGACAATGATGGTGAACGGATTGGCGGTTAAATCACCCATCTTCTATCTTGACGACACGAATCCCGACACGATCCTCGACCATGACCGGTTCACCCCTGGCCAGGCGCTTGCCGTTGACAGTGATATCGACGCAATCGGCCGGAGATCTGGACAGCTCAAAAATATCACCCTCGCCTATGGCCTCAATCTCGGCAAGGCTTCGGCTCAGGGTACCCAGCAAGAACTGTACAACTACTTCTATCTCGCCGGGGTCCACGCGCTGTTGGCCGGTGTCTGTTTCCTGAACTTCCCCGTTGCCCTCATCGCCTGCAACGCTTTCCCCGGCCGGCGGGGTATCGGTATCTGCCATAAGATTTGACCTCAGAAGCTGCTTTACTCGTAATATACCTTGCTCAACATCCGCCGCAAATAACGGCCTGCCCTGTAAATTCAATGTGGCTGCCGACGTCGAGAATTCACCTGGTTCCAATAAAATCAGATCCCCAGTCTGCAATTCACGTAATTCAACCATTCTTGTCCGCGTCTGCCCCATAATGACATCCAGGTACAAGGGCACCTTTTCCCTGGCAACGTCCCCCCGTGAAGGTATGGCTTCGAACAAGGCGGACAGCGGATAGCGTTCTGATACGCCGGCAAGCTCAAGTAATCCCGGTTGATAGTTTAAACCAAGAGCAAAACCACCTTTTTTTGCGTTCCAATACTTTCCCTTTAATTCCCTAACTATTTGATATTGTTATAAATGTGTTGTTGACGGTTATTTTTCCTTCCTGTACAGTTCCGTGTGTATCGTTGGATCAATCGTAGGATCAGGAGAAAATACCATGCAACAATTTACCGACGCAAAAGCCCGAAGATTAAGCACTCCGGGCCTTCACACAGTGGACACGACACTGTATCTGAGAATCACAGACACGGGTAAATACTGGGTACAGCGAATCACGATTAAAGGCAAGCGCCATGATCTGGGCCTGGGCGCGTTTCCGGTTGTGAATGTGGACGAAGCCCGGGAGGCGGCGTTTCTCAACCGGCGGCGGGTCCGCGCCGGCGGGGATCCATTGGCGGAAAAGCGCAAGACGATGATACCGACCTTTGAAGCGGCGGCAATGAAATCTCTGGAAACCCTGCGGCCAACATGGCGCAGTGCCAAGACTGAAAAGGAATGGCGGCGGTGTATGACCACCTATGTCCTCCCGCGTATCGGGCACAAACGGATCGATCTGATCACCCGGGCGGACATTCTCAACATCTTGGTTCCTTTGTGGACTGAAAAAAACTCAACAGCGCGCCGTTTGAGGGGCTGGAGCAAGGCGGTATTTTCCTGGGCACAGGCGTTCGGCCATATCGAGACCAACCTGGTCGGCGACGCCATCAGTGCGGCGCTGCCGAAGCAGGCCGGTAAAACTAAGCACCACCGGGCATTGCACCATGCTGAGGTCAAGGACGCCTTAAACCAGACCGACAAGGCGCAGGCCTGTGACGCTGCGAAACTGTGTCTGCGGTTTATCGCATTAGCGGCTGTCCGGAGCAATGAAGCACGGGCCGCACGATGGAGTGAGATTGACCTTGAAAACAAAACCTGGTCCATACCGGCGAGCCGCATGAAATCGAACCGGAGCATAGAGTGCCGTTATCAGGCCAGTCGATAGCCATACTGGAAAAGGCGGGAGTGCTGCGGGACAAGTCAGATCTGGTTTTCCCGTCACCAATAAAGAACGGCAAGCCGTTGACTGATACAGCGATGATGCTATTACTGCGGAGGGCGGGGCTGGCTGACCGGGCAACGGTGCACGGCCTGCGGTCGTCATTCCGTGACTGGTGTGCTGACAGCGGGAAGGACCGGCAGCTAGCTGAAATGGCCCTGGCGCACGTGGTGCCGGGTGTTGAAGGCAGTTACTTCAGATCGGACCTGTACGCACGGCGTGAGCGTCTTATGCAACAATGGGCGGATTATATCACCGGTGTGGGTCCGGCCAAGGTGGTGAGGTTGAATTCGGGTTGATACCCTTAACGGGAAGACTTGATAACAGGCGGCCTGCGAATAATTTGAGATAATCCAATATGAAGAGCAAGTACGATCCTCTTTGCTACTACCTGTTGAGTGTAGATACAGGCACGGTAACGCTGACCTTTTCCGAGATTGAGACAATCATCGGCGGCGATTTGCCGCCAAGCGCATTTACCTATCGGGAGTGGTGGGCTAACGACGTCACGCACAGTCAGGCAATGAGCGGCTGGCTGGCCGCTGACTGGCATTCTGCGCTGATTGATGTACCCGGCAAAACAGTCACATTCAGACGCATGGCCAGGCCGCGCCGATGATGCGCGGAATACGCCCGGTGGTATTATGCCTGGCGCTGGCCGGATGGTTCAGTGGTGAACTTCAAGCGAATAGTCTGCAGAAAAGCTGAGACCCCCCCGATTCGGCTCTAACCGTCCATTTCGTCCTGTTCTGGTGACATCCGACCGCCGTAGAGGCGCTGTAAGCGATTTATCGGAGCGACCCTAAGGCTTGGTATGGCCTGAATACGGCGGATACAAGCCCGGCGACGACGAGACCTGGGGCGCACCGTAGCACGTCAACGCCGGCGCGTGGCTTGGCTTTGTGGTCTGCAGCGTTCTCCAGGTATGCGGCAGCCGCGGCGCCGGAGGCGCCACCACCGTAACGGTTAGTCATCAGGAAAAACCGGATTCCCTGACCCCCGCTCAATGTCGATGGGACGGCGCAGCCGCTCAAACTCCCCCGACCATTGCTGGCGGTCTGCGCCGCGGCAATGTGTGCCGCCCGGCGCCCGCAGCAACCCGGCATCGTATCCAGTTGCCGAGGGGCAGACTGTGGCACGCGCCAGGAATGTCCACCGGGATTGCGTATTTCACTGAATCCTGCCACCCATCGAGTGCGCAGCGGGGGGGTGGGTGTTTGTCATCAGCGAGGCGGTGGTTGCCGGCATCGGGCCGTGTTGCCAGGGGTTGACCTGTGTGCCCTGGTTGTTGATTGGGCCGGGTTGTACAGGATGAGCCAGGCCCATCGCGCCAGCCGGATCCGGCTTATGCGGAAGCGGACAAGCTGCCTGAGTGCGTATTCCAGCCGAACGTGAACACCTATTCCAGTTCAACGTGAACACTCATTCCAGCCGAACGTGAACACCCATTCCAGTTCAATGTGAACACCGATTCCAGTCGAACGTGAACACTTTCAGACTGATTCTGGAATCGGTGTTCACGACCCTGGAATCAGCGTTCACGCTGAACTGGAATCGCCCTCAACGCATGGACTTGTAACCCGGTGGTAGGTTATCTCCTTTTTAGGAGGAACCCACCCCATGTCAAACAAGAGAACGACCATGCGTAAACTACGAGACGTACTTCGGCTCCGGCATCAGGCCGGTTTATCCATCCGCGCCATCAGTCGCAGCACCAAGCTGAGCGTCGGCGGCGTGCAGAAGCTCATCCGCCGGGCCCAGGCATTGCAGCTGAGTTGGCCATTGCCCCCCGAGCTGGATGACGCCCGCCTGGCGGGGCTGTTCTATCCCGATGCCGATACCGGCGCCGGCTCGCGCTGTGAGGCGCCGGACTGGCCCGCGGTGCACGAAGAACTGAAGCGGCCCCATGTGACCCGGCAACTGGTGTGGGAGGAATACACACAGCGCTATCCGAACCGGTGTTACAGCTACTCCTGGTTCTGTGACCACTACCAGCGCTGGCTCGGCCGGCAACGGCCCACCATGCGCCAGGGTCACCGGGCCGGAGAGAAGTGCTTTGTGGACTACGCCGGCAGCACCGTACCGGTGGTGGACGGCGCCACCGGCGAGGTGCGACCGGCACAACTGTTTGTCGCCGTGCTGGGCGCGTCCGACTACACCTTCGCCGAGGCCACCTGGACCCAGGCGCTCCCCGACTGGCTGGGCAGCCACACCCGGGCCATGACGTTCTTCGGCGCCGTCCCCGCCCTCATCGTCCCCGACAACCTGCGCAGCGGGGTCAGCAAAGCTTGCCGCTACGACCCGGACATCAACCCGAGCTACCAGCAATGGGCTGAACACTACCAGGTGGCCATCCTCCCGGCGCGTCCGCGTAAACCCCGCGACAAGGCCAAGGCCGAACAGGGCGTTTTACTGGTGCAGCGCTGGATCCTGGCCCGCCTGCGCCATCACCGGTGCTTCTCCCTGGACGAGGTGAACCGCCATATCGCCCGACTGCTCGACGACCTCAACAACCGACCCTTCAAGCGACGACCCGGCTCGCGTCGGTCCGCCTTTGAGACCCTCGACCAATCGGCATTAAGGCCCCTGCCGCCTCACCCCTATGAGTACATCCACATCAAATCGGTCACCGTCCATATCGACTACCACGTGCAGTATCAGCAACATTACTACTCCGTGCCGCACCAGTATGTGGGCGAGAGACTGGAGTTACACGCCGGTAATGCGTTGATTGAACTCTACTTCCGGCAACGCTGCATCGCCACGCACCCGCGCCGGGACGGCCACGGCTTCACCACCCACCCGGCCCACATGCCCGAACGCCACCGGGCGCAGCAGCAGTGGTCCCCCGACCGCCTCAGGCGCTGGGCCAAACAACTGGGGCCACAGGTGGATACCTGGGTGCGCCAACAACTCGAACGCCGCACCCATCCGGAGCAGGCCTACCGCGTCTGCCTGGGCCTGTTGCAGCTCAGCAAACAGTACCCCGCCACCCGCCTCAACGCCGCCTGTCAGCGCGCCAACCAGGCCGGCCTGACGCGCCTCAAACAGATGAAACACCTCCTGGAAACCCACCAGGACCAAATCACCGACGCCACCGCAACGGCCACCGATTCAACCACCCCGCTGCCCCAGGACCATGAGAATATCCGCGGGCCGCAACACTTCAACTAACGGAGAGACACCATGACCACGACCACACTCACCCTTGCCCGCCTGCGCGAACTGCACCTGCCCGGCATGGCAACCGCCCTGACCCAACAAACCGAACAGCCCGGCGCGTATGACAACCTCCCGTTCCTCGACCGACTCGCCCTCCTGGTCGAATCCGAATGTTTGCAACGGGAACAGCGTAAACAGGACCGCCTCATCCGTCAGGCGCGCTTCAAACTGCGCGCCACCCTCCAGGATATCGATTACGAACACGCCCGCAACCTGCAACGCAAACAACTGACCCAGCTTGCACAGGGCGAGTGGCTGCAGCGGGCACACAACCTGCTTATCACCGGCCCCTGCGGCTCAGGCAAAACCTTCATCGCCTGCGCCCTCGGCCACCAGGCCTGCCTGCAGGGCTATACCACTCGCTACTACCGCTTGGCCCGCCTGCTACTGACACTCACCCAGGCCAAAGCCGACGGCAGCTACCACAAGCTCCTGAGCCAGCTTGCCAGGACCCGGCTGCTCATCATCGACGATTGGGGCATGGACACCCTCAACAGCGCACAACGCCACGACCTCATGCACATCGCAGATGACCGCTACCACACCGCCTCCACCATGATGGTCAGCCAACTGCCCGTCGACCAGTGGTATGCTACCATCGGTGATAACACCCTCGCCGATGCCATCCTCGACCGGCTCGTACATAATGCCCACCGCCTCACATTAAAGGGCGAATCCATGCGAAAAAAACAGGGGTTTGTTGACTCATCGTGAACACTTAAGGTAAAAATACGAACACGCCATGCGTTGAGCTGCCAGGTGTTCACATTGAACTGGAATGGGTGTTCACGCTGGGCTGGAATCAGTGTTCATCTTCGCTGGAATACGCAGCCTGAGCGGGTGGACGGCAAGAAACAAATACCAATCCACCGACTGACCAGCTTTATCTTTCGATGAGTCGCCGGACATCCAACCGGATGGTTCCGCCAGGGACAAAAAAACACGCCGCCGATAGCTGTCAAACACACAGGGGCGAGACTACTCCTGTATACAAAACGGCGTTTTGTAACAGGAGTCTCGCAAGAGGGGGACACCCCCCTTGACCCCCCCCGCAGCGCGGCGAGAGCCGATGCCGAATCCGAAGCCATCAGAGCGGCCACTGGAGCGGGCCATCGTGTGAATATGTCTCGAACATTTCCCGGACAACTCACAATCAATCGTGTTCAAGTAGAACTACAATCACATCCGTTTTGAACTATATCCATATCACGGGTGGGGAACGACAGACATGACCGGGCAAGGTCACACGCCCGCAAGCTGTCTGTGACACTCAAGGCGTTAACTACAAATATTAATCAGGCTGCCTGGCGCGGTTGGCTACGCTTGGCTGTGCAGGCCTGCGATGCGTCCTGTCGGGCCGCCAAGGCGAAACCGGACCGGTTGAGGAGATAAGACTATGCAGACACAGAAGCCCTGGACACACCCGGCACACTCACCCGGCGAGCGCCTGGATGTACGACAATTTTATGGTAAGTCTGCCTGTCTCTGTTCAAAAGCTTGAACAATATTTTTCTCTGCGTACTAACGAATAGGAAAACTCTCAAACCGGCGAAGTCCGTATCCCTGGAGATTTTCAGTTATTGCCGTAGGGGTGTGCAAATCCCTGATCATGAGGGTTTGGGATTTATTACGTAGTAAGCACTCAGCGGGTGCTGATTCTAGCAGAATGTAAGGGTTAATTGTCGCGTGACAGGCGACGTGCCAGTGACTTCGACTTCATGATTCGTTCAACAGAGAGGGGGTGAGTGATGCAGTATCCTCTGCAAGCACCTTTTTTTCTGATCGGGTTGTCACGTAGTCTAACGGCACCTTCCGGATCGTAGCCGGCTTCCACGGCCCAGATAATGCCCAGGTAGTCTGCCTCACGTTCGTTGTCACGTCGGTATCTGGCACTGTCAACATCTTGCTCGTGACGAGGCGGTTTGCCCTTGTGCTCTGCACCGTGGTCAAGCTTGAGATGGGCTAATTCATGACCGATCAATGCCGCGGCCATGTGCACGTCAATGCCCAACATATCTAGCATTTTGAAATTGATACCGATGTAATTGGATACCCATGCGGTTTCCTTGTCTGCGCGTAATGAGGACGTTATACCCTGAATGTAGGCTGTTCTCTTGCCGCGATATTTTCGATATGAGAGCTTGACTTTTTCAGGAGATATCCTCATTCTGCGGCCTGCAAAAGCGTTGATATACTTACCTCCGTCAACGATGAATACATTGGCATCTGTTTCAGCGACTTCTTCCATGGCCTTCGCCACAGAATACAGGTAAATCAGTTGTTTTCTTTCGACCTTTTTCAGGGATTTGTCATGGCTGGAGGTCAGATGAATGGTGTCCGTATCGGCCTTGAGCAGGTCGTTGATATGCCAGACATACGAATAGGACGCGGCATCCGCCTTGCCCGATGTAAAAAGCAAGAGACAGCCAATCAGACAGGCTTTTTTAATCATTCCAACAATACTTAATTTCCTGTTTTGGTATGTTGGGAGTGGTCGGTTTTCTGTTCCAGCAGAACTCTGGCTCTTTCTTGTCGCCTCAAAAGATATTTAGCGTTCTCTAAATCGTTGCTCACGGACCCGCAAGGAGGAACTGGTCGAAATTTGCCATCGGCAACAGATTTATTGACTTCTCGCTGTCTGTAGGCGCGACACTCAGCCTGAAGTTGCGCTTCTGTTGCACTCAGGGCTGCTACTTGTTGAACCAGTATCTTGTATTGAGTCTCATTCCACTCTGCCGCTGTTACTGGTGGTGGCGGCTTGCTGTGTCGCCGTTCTGACGGGCCTTGACAGCCAGTCAATATCAAAAACAGACAACAGCCTAAAAGGATGTTCAGAAACCCGGGAGCCGTGAGGATAAAATGCCAGTTGGTTGCCCGTTGGTCGTGAACAGAGGAGCTATTGGTAGTCACTTGTTTCCCTCAAATTGAAGACAGAGTTATTTTAACATGGGTGGGCACAGTCGCAGAGAGTCAAACCCGCGGTCCTGGTCCGCGCCTGCCACTCGGCCCGTGTCTGCGTATCCACGCGCAGGGTAACCATCCGGCCCGGCGGCGCGTGCGATGTGGTGTGCTCAGCCATTGGCTACTGTCAATGTATCATCAGGCCCCGTTGCCAACGGGGGGGATCAAAGGGGGGCTCGCCCCCCTTGCAAGCACCCTGTAGTCATGCGCAGCATGTAATACAGGGGTATGCTTGCCCCTGTGTGAACAACAGTCATCGACTGTGAACGCGTTGTTCCCTGACAGCATAATCCGGTGGTCTATCTGATAACATATCACATGCGTATCCGGTCGTTCGATTAGCTGGTGCTTTTCCATCGTTGCCCACCCGGCCAAGCGCTTCACCCAATACCGCATTCGCTGGGGCCAGCTGGTGCGTTTGGCCTGGTTCATCCTGTACAACCTGGCCTAATCCTAACAGGGCACACAGGTCAACGCCTCGCAATAAGGCCCGATATCCGCAAGGAACGCCTCATGATAGACAAACACAATCCCAGCCATGCACCCGATGATCTCCATCGTTTCAGAGCCTGGGAGCGGGGTGTCTTGTTCAACCTGCCGTTGTTGTTATCGACTGCTGCGGCATGTCGGGCTGCATAACTTGCCATGCAAAACGGAATTTGTCCCCTCCTGATTTTACCCGGTGCGTCTCATTTGGGCTGACAACTGCCCCTGAGCAGGACTGTTTTGAGGGAATCGGGAAAATGACACCGCACGTATAACCGATTTATAATGCCGGAAATAGTGTTTAAATTTCCTGCAGATTCTGTGGGACGGATTGTGTGAAAATTACAGGCGGTATTTCACAAAACATTATATAAAACAAACAGTTATTAATATGTTGTTGCTCATAAACCAGCAGCCGTACTCAACGCAAAAGCTACAGCATGGCCGTAGTCCGGTTCACCATCAAGTAAATCTATCGACTTTAGCGCCGGCGCGCACTGCCAGTTTTTTGCGGCCCAATCCAGGATGCCCTGGTTGTAGACCTGGAGATAGGCGCAGCGCAACAGGGCCTCAAGTTGCCAGAATTGTGCCGGCTCTATCCCTTGCAGCAGTGTATTGAACAGACCTTCCTGCAGGTACAGCCTCACGCCGATACCGGTTTGCGGAGACAATTCCAGGCTGACCCAGCGCCCTTGCGCGTCTACATCCACGGGTGCAGACCCAACGCTATCGAACCAGCGGATCTTCAGGGCGTTGCCGGTACCCGCGACGAAGTGCTCCCTGGTATTGAGACCGAGTTGATGAAGTCCGGTAAGGTCTTTGTATTCAAACGCGCTAACAGCACCTGCCATCAGCTACACGTCCTCCTGTTCAATATACTCGCCGCGGGAGCGCTGATCCCGGGAGTCCGTATCGGCATCCACGTTGACTTTTACCGAGCCGTCCAGGGCCTGTTCCAGCGAACTGGTTATCGCGTCCCTGCTCCTGGTCAGCACGGCGTTGTCTGATGGCGACTGGGTCACAAATGTGACCTGCAGTTCGCCTTGCCGGTGCGCAATGATCACCTCGGTATCCTGCAGCAACGTATCCTTGATCTGTATCCGGACCTCCTTGCCCTGACCCTCCTGGCCGGCAGATACCAGTATTCGCTGGGCCACGTCGGAAACCAGTTGCGGTGAAATGGTTTCCGCCGCGCCCGCCTCAGCGCGCTGCATGGAGGCGGTCTGCGAACGCATCATTTGATCCGCCAGCAGTTGTTGCAGGTCCTGTTGCACGTCTGTAGCGGGCTGTGTCTCGGCCTCATCCTTGCGCAGCAAGGCATCAGCATCTTTTTCTCCGGGTACCGGATCCGGCGCCGGGGGCTGAGAAGTAGTCCCGGGTACCGGGCCCGCGGGTGGAGATGTATTCCCGGCCCCGGTCTGGCCCGCCAGGCCTTGCTTCAGTCCGGACCGGGATTCCGTATCACCAGCATGACGTCCTGTCTTGCCCGGTGTTGGCCGTGATGTGGTATCACCCATGGCCTGTTTGAAAAGACCGGCATCACGCGCCAGGGAAGCTTTGTCCTCCGGGTTTGCGCCGGTCCCTGCAGGCGCAGGGTCTGTGCCGCCTCCGGTACCGGGCGGGGGTGTGGTTTCGTCCTTTGGCTGCCCGGTCCGGCCGGCAGGTTTTTGACCTGACGTGGAAGCGCCGGATAATCTTGCGCCTGCGCGCATGGAATCGGATGGGGGAGCAGTATCACCCATGGCCTGTTTGAACAGGTCGGCTTCCTGTTCCAACTCGCGTTCCGGCTGTCCCTGGGGCATAGCGCCGGCCGGTTGGGCAAAATCAGGCTTGGATGATGGGGGAGTATTGACTTTCACGATATGACCTCTTGTCCTCCTGCAGGGTAAAATCCTGACACAGGTTCGAGCGGATACTCCGGCTGACTTTAAACGGAAGAAATTTCGTGCTATAAATCCTGCTGAAAAACATGACTATAGCCTTTCTCATGTCCGTTTTGGTGTTATCTACATCTTACCTGTGTGGTATGAAAATACTATTAAGACTGTTCGTTTTCCGGCATTTATTATATCAAATAACGGGTGATCCATCCAGAATTAATTTCCCTGTTGCCAGGAACATATAAACTGCTTCAATCTCTAATATGTTACCGTTCCGTCCCTGTACCAGGGCACGTGGCTGGTCCTGGTCATTCATGAGGAAAACTGTCTGGATGGGTTATCAGGTAGCCGGACATTAACACGATGCCTGCAGAAAAAACGCAACATAAATCTGAGCACGCCCCCAGTCTGGAGTTGAAACTCTATTACTGGTTATGTTTTCCTGTTGTCCTGCTTTTTGTCCTCATGACAGGTTTCATGATCTATGAAACCACCCGCGTCTTCCTCAATGAAACCCGGACGAACACAGACACCGTCCTGAAACAGGGAGCCGAACAGATCAGTGTGGGGATTGATAAATTTGAAAATTTCGCCACCCGCTGGATCGAAGATTTTCATGCGCACCAGGGAAACATCGGACATCACGATGACACCGTCGATGCCAGGAGCCTGGTCTACGATCAGGAAGGGTTGAGGTTATACATTAAATCCGGGCAGGGAGAAATTACCCGTTATCACAGGTACATCCAGGGTGCGACCATAATCATGCTCAGCGAAACACTGGCTCAGGAGAGCCGTCTGGCCCGTGAAATCAGCAGCAGGTTTACCGCCGGCATGAACCCCGGATGGGCAGAACCGTTCTTATCGTATGAACGCACATGGCTGTTGCCTTATTCCAGGCAGCTTGCCGGCAACCAGACGCTGGTCATGCTCGTACCCCTGCAGGAACTCTACAACCGTTTGGAGATAAACTACCCGGGCAGCGATATGTCCACGTTCCTGGCCTTGGATGACCGGCGCGTGCGCACACCTGCCGGAAGCGCACCGGCTGCGGGAGATTACCTGAAAATCGTCAATATTGACGATATTAACAATTCGGCGCTTCCACACTGGACCGCATTTATTACCGGCACCCGGTTTTTCACCCTGTATCATCCCGAAGCCGTGCTGCCCGGCCTGTACATCGGACTTTCCTATGACGATATAGATTTATACGACCGGCTGAAGCAGTACCTGCTGCTGGGCCTGTTGCTGGCGATTGCCGGTACAGGTTTGCTCTATGCTGTTGTCCGGCGCGGTATCAACCTGTTCTCCCGCTCCGTTACCGAGCTGCGCGATCAACTGGAAATCGTAAGCAGCGGCAGCCTGGATATGCAATTACCGGAAAACCAGCGTTACCGGGAAATCAACTATATCACCAGGATGGTGAACCAGTTGCTCAGGCAGTTGAAGGACCACGTCCGCCAGTTGCAGGAGGAGACCGAGAGGTCCGCGTCCCTGGCCAGTGAGATAGCCATCGCCGGACGTATCCAGCAGGACCTGCTCCCGGGTGACCCCGATCAGGTTACCGGCCAGTCCGATATCGACCTCGGCTTTTTGCTGGCTCCGGCAAAGAAGATTGCCGGTGATTTCTACTGCTTCGCCCCGCGTCCCGACGGCAAGCTCCTGTTCGCCGTCGGCGACGTCTCGGGTAAAGGCATCGCCGCAGCGCTGGTCGCCAAGGACTGCGTCAACCTTTTCGATACGTACGGGCAGAACCTGGCGCCGGCGCAACTGCTGCGACAGATGAACTCTGACCTGTTCGACAGGTTCGCCCGCGAATCCATGTTTGTCACCATGTTCTGTTGCCTGCTGGACACGAAAAACGGTATGCTGGTCCACTGCGACGCCGGGCACGAGACGCCCTTGCTGTACCGGGCCGGGAACGGGGAAATCAGCCCCCTGGCCGTGGAACGGAACATGGCCCTGGGTTTTCTGCCGGATACCCCGTACAAGGAAACCGGCATAAAACTGGAAAAAGACCATACCTTGCTGCTATATACTGACGGACTGGAAGGCAACCTCAACAGGCAGGACGGCACGCCCGGCCTGCCCCTGGGCGTTACGCTTCTCGGCAGCAGGATGCTGGACAATATCGAACTGCAGACCAAACTCCATTGCATCAAGGACCTGGCGCTGCGTAAACAGGGCGGTGAACTCTACGACGACATAACCATGATAGGTGTAACCCGTGAGAAAACCCCTTACCGATCTTTTCATATTCCTCCGCATTCAGCAGAAGCGGGTAACGCAATCAGCCGGCTGCGGGCGCAACTCGAGTTACAACAGGTCGGGCGGAAGGACATCAACCGTCTCAGTGTGGTGCTGGATGAATGGTTGAGTAACCTGATCAGGTACGCCGGAGTGGACAGTGACATCATTGTTTGCAGCCGCGTTGACGAGGGCGGAGTCGACATGGAGATCATCGCCAGTTGCAACGATTCCATCAACCCGCTGCAACGGCCGGAACTGGACGTCTACAACCACCTGCAGTCTCATGCGGCAGGCGGCTTCGGCATTCATATCATCCGTAACCTGGTCGATGATGCTTCCTACGAGACGGAGGCGAACTGGGTCAGACTGGTTGTGCGCGCCGACAAGGAGAGAGACGATGCAGCATAAACTCCACTATATCAGTGACACGATCGGCAAAGTTACGCAGGACGCGCAATTGTTCCAGTTGCGGGGAAACGTCCTGAAGGTCACCGGCACCTTGATCAGGGCCAGTGTCCCGAATGCGAAAATCGGCGAGATCTGCATCCTCAGCAACCCGGGCTCCAACGACTCGGTCAACGCGGAGGTCGTAGGCTTCGATGGCCGAGAGGCGATACTCAGCCCAATCGGCAGCATGGTGGGCATTTCCAACGCCACCCGCGTCGAACTCACCGGTGAGATCCAGAACATTGCCGTGGGCCCGCAACTGCTGGGCAAGGTACTGGACGGGATGGGCAGGCCTATCGGTTCCCCGCCTGTCGACAGCAAGACCCGCTATCCCGTACTGGCAGACCCTCCCAACCCCATGGACCGCAAGATGATCACCAGGTCTGTCACTACCGGGCTGCGCGCCATCGACGTCGGCATCACCCTGGGCGAGGGCCAGCGCATGGGTATTTTCGCAGCCGCCGGGGTGGGCAAGAGCACCTTGCTGTCCATGCTGGTGAGGAATGCGGATACCGACGTGGTTGTCCTTGCGCTGATCGGCGAGCGCGGCCGCGAGGTGCGCGAGTTCATAGAAAAGGATATCGGTGAGGAAGGCCTGAAGCGCTCGGTGCTGGTGGTGGCCACGTCTGATAAAAATTCCCTGGAACGGCTGAAAGCGGCGTACGTGGCTACGGCCATAGCCGAATATTTCCGCGATCAGGGCAGGCGCGTACTGCTGCTGATGGACTCCGTCACCCGTTTTGCCCGGGCCCAGCGCGAGATCGGCCTGGCGGTAGGCGAACCCCCTACCCGGCGCGGCTTTCCACCTTCGGTTTTCAGCGAGCTGCCGAAACTCATGGAACGCTCCGGTAATTCGGACAAGGGCTCTATCACCGCACTCTACACGGTGCTGGTGGAAGGTGACGATATGACCGAACCCGTGGCCGACGAAACCCGTTCCATACTGGACGGGCACATCATCCTGTCCCGGCAACTGGCGGAAGCCGGCCACTACCCGGCAATAGATGTGACCGCCAGCATAAGCCGTATCATGACGGCGATTACCGGCGACGAGCACCAGCGCCTGAACCAGCGCCTGCGCGAACTGTTGTCGAAACGGCAGGAGATAGATTTATTGATAAAAGTGGGCGAGTACAAGCAGGGCGCCGACAAGCTGGCCGACGAGGCCATCGCCAAGCACGACAGCCTCACGGAATTCCTGCGCCAGCGCCACGGAGAAGCGGACACCATGGAAAACGTTCTGGAACGGCTGCGCGCCATAATAGACGGCTGAAACGTACAACACCGGGGGCGGCAAATTGCTCGAGCAGATTTTTCAGATCAAGAAACGGCGCGAGGAGGAAGCCGTCAGGGAGGAACTGAGGGCCCGTCTCAGCCTGGAACAGGCGGCCGCCGAGTTGCGTACGGAAATACAGCGAAAAACAGACTACGAGCAGTGGTCCGGGCAGGAACGCGCGCGCCTTTATGAGAAGCTTCAACAACAGGACTCGGTGAAATATAACAACCTGATGCAATGGAACGCACAGGTTGCCGATATTAAACAGGGCCTCCTTGACATAGAAGCCAATATCATGAAGCTGGAACAGGAACGCGACAGGAGGCAGGAGGAACACAAACAGGCGGGCGAACGAAAACAGCACGCCCAGCAGCAGGTGGTAAAATTCACGGAACTGGTCGAGGAAGAACAGCACGAAGCCAGGAGGCGCCAGGAACTTATGGAAGATCGTGAGCTGGAAGATTTCCGTAGACCCGATACCTCTTTCTGACTGCGTCCCTGACCCGCGTCACACCAGGTGATGCAGTTACCGGGTTAACCTATACTTATGCCCATGCGCCAGGAAATCATTTCCGTGACCGTGCCGGAGCACCATGCCGGCAAACGGCTTGACCAGGTCCTGGCCCTGTTATGCCCACAGCATTCCCGTGCCCGCCTGCAGACGTGGATCAGGAACGGTTTTGTTACCGTGGACGGCGCTTCCCTGAAGCAGAAAGACCCAGTCCGGGGCGGGCAATCGATCGAAGTAAGGGCGCAGCTCACCAGTCACAACGAAAAATGGACAGGACAGGATATCCCCTTGGATATCATTCACGAGGACGACGCCATTCTTGTAGTCAACAAGGCGCCGGGAATTATCGTTCACCCGGGTGCGGGTAACCCGGATCGCACCCTGGTCAATGCCTTGCTGTATTACTGCCCCGAACTTGCACAAATCCCGCGGGCAGGGATAGTACATCGCCTGGACAAGGACACCTCCGGGATCATGGTGGTGGCAAAATCACTGCCGGCCCACACGAGACTGGTCAGGGATTTATCGGAAAGGAAAATTACCAGGGAGTACCGTGCAGTGGTACACGGCCAGCTGATCAGCGGCGGGACGATTTCCGCTGCCATTGGCAGGCACCCGACGCTACGCACGCGCATGAGCGTTACAGACCGCGGGAAAAATGCGACCACCCACTACCGGATCGTAAAAAAATTCCCCGTCTGCACGGATATCAAACTAAGCCTGGAGACGGGACGCACCCATCAGATACGGGTCCATATGGCGCACCTGGGCAACCCCGTCATCGGCGACCCCGTCTATGGAGGGAGGAAGCGCTTCCCGAAAAATGTATCGGCTACGCTCAGGGAGGCGCTTGCCGCCTTCCCCAGGCAGGCCCTGCATTCGCTGCGGCTGGAACTGCCGCACCCGGTGACCGGTAACCGTGTGGAGTGGGAAGCGCCTCTCGCCGCCGACATGGGAAATCTCCTGGCTGTCATAAGCAGTGAAACGGACGCATAAGAACTGGATAGATGCGGAATGGGCGGCTCCCGCGCATGTACACGCGGGGACCACCACCCGGTCGGGCGGCGCCAGCCCTGGTCCATTCAACGGCTTCAACCTCGCCGCACATGTCGGTGACGAAGCGGAGGCCGTTGCGGAAAATCGCCTGCAACTGCGCAAGCAATTAAACCTGCCGGGGGAACCGCTCTGGTTGAAGCAGCAGCACGGCAACAGGGTGATCAAGGCGGAAACGGAACAGCCCGGCCCTGCGGACGGTACATATACCGGTATGGGTGGTGTGGTGTGCGCGGTACTCACCGCCGACTGCATCCCGTTATTGCTCTGCAACCGCGACGGCACCGAGATCGCGGCCCTGCACATCGGCTGGCGCGGCCTGTGCAAGAGGATAATCCAACGCGGCCTGTCCATGTTTAACGCCGCGCCTCACGAACTGTCGGCCTGGGTCGGGCCGCATATCAGCCAGGAAAATTACGAGGTCGGCGCTGACGTGGTCTCCGCCTGCTCATCGATCTGGGCGGAAACCCGGCTTGCAATCACTCCCGGCCGCGCAGGTCATTGGCACCTGGACCTTGGACAACTGGTCAAGACGGAGCTGCGGCAACTGGGAGTGGCAGACATATCCGGTTGCGGGCGGTGTACCTACGCCAACAAGGAAATGTTCTATTCCTACCGCAGGGACGGTGTTACCGGGCGCATGGCAAGCCTGATCTGGATGGAGTGAATATTCGGGGTCAGAGCAAATGCTCTGACCCCGAATATCCTTTTTCTGTCCGGCCTTGAATCACGGCGGGATGCCCATATTAATACAGTATAGCGAAGCTACTTTATGGAGATGTTATGCGTACTGATCGATTAACCAGCAAATTTCAGCAGGCCCTGGCGAGCGCCCAGAGCCTGGCGCTCGGGCGCGATAACCAGTTCATTGAACCGGTACACGCCATGGCCGCACTGCTGGACCAGGAAGGCGGCTCGACCTCCCACCTGCTGGGCCTCGCCGGGGTAGACACAGGACGCCTGCACAAGGGAATAGCCCGGGCCATGGATAATTTACCCCGGATTCAGGGTCATGACGGGGAAGTATTCGTGTCCAAGGATCTGGAGCGGTTGCTCAACCTCACCGACAAGTACGCGCAGCAACGCAAGGATCAATTTATCTCCAGCGAACTGTTCTCCCTTGCCGCGCTGGAAGATAAATCAGGGTTGGGCAAACTGCTGAAAGAGTGCGGCGCCGATAAACATAAAACCGGGGCGGCAATAGACAAGATACGCGGCGGGGAAAATATAAACGACCCGCACAGTGAAGACAACCGCGGCGCGCTGGACAGGTTCACCATTGATTTGACCGATCAGGCCGGCAACGGAAAACTGGATCCCGTTATCGGCCGGGACGAAGAGATCCGCCGCACCATCCAGGTCCTGCAGAGACGGACGAAAAACAACCCGGTGCTGATCGGCGAACCGGGTGTAGGCAAGACCGCGATAGTCGAAGGCCTGGCGCAGCGCATAGTAAACGGCGAGGTGCCCGACGCCCTGAAAGGAAAGCAGTTGCTGGCCCTGGACATGGGTTCCCTGATTGCCGGAGCAAAATTCCGGGGTGAATTTGAAGAACGCCTGAAAGCCGTCCTGAACGACCTCGACAAGCAGCAGGGGCGCATCATCCTGTTTATCGACGAGGTACATACCGTGGTCGGCGCCGGCAAGGCGGAAGGGTCAATGGATGCCGGCAACATGCTGAAACCTGCCCTGGCCAGGGGGGAACTGCACTGCATAGGCGCAACAACCCTGGATGAATACCGGGAAAATATTGAAAAAGACGCCGCGCTGGAACGCCGCTTCCAGAAGGTGTTCATCGACGAACCTGACGTGAACGACACCATTGCCATCCTGCGCGGCCTGAAGGAACGCTATGAAGTACACCATAACGTGCAGATTACCGATCCGGCCATCATATCCGCAGCCACGCTGGGGCAGCGTTACATCACCGACAGGCAACTGCCCGACAAGGCAATCGACCTGATCGACGAAGCGGCCAGCCGTATCAGCATCGAGATAGACTCCAAGCCGGAGGCGATGGATCGCCTGGAGCGGCGCCTCATTCAAATGAAAATTGAACGCGAAGCCCTGAAGAAGGAGACCGATGAGGCTTCAAAACAGCGCCTGGCCGATCTCGAAAGCGAGATAAGCCAGGTCGAACTGGAGTTTGCGGACCTGGATGAAATCTGGAAATCCGAAAAGGCGGCGTTACAGGGCGCGCACGATATCAAGGAACGGCTGGAACAGTCGCGCCTGGAATTCGAAGCGGCGCAACGGGCAGGCGACCTCAACCGGATGTCGGAACTGCAGTACGGCATTATTCCGGAACTTGAAAAGCAACTCGAAAATGCAGACCGGAGCGAAGCGAAACCGATGCAGCTGTTACGCAACAAGGTAACGGAAAACGAGATTGCGGAAGTGGTTTCCAAGTGGACGGGAATACCGGTCGCCAGGATGCTGCAGGGCGAGAAAGACAAACTGTTACAGATGGAGGAAGCGTTACGGCAGCGCGTTGTCGGCCAGGATGAAGCCATCGTCGCTGTCGCGGACGCCATCCGCCGCGCACGCGCCGGTCTTGCCGATCCCAACAGGCCGAACGGTTCGTTTCTCTTCCTCGGTCCGACCGGCGTGGGGAAAACGGAACTGTGTAAAGCCCTGGCCGACTTTTTATTTGACAGCGAAGAGGCCATTGTCCGCATCGACATGTCCGAATACATGGAAAAACACGCGGTAGCCCGGTTGATCGGCGCACCGCCGGGTTACATCGGCTACGACGAGGGCGGGCAGCTTACCGAGCGGGTCCGGCGCAGGCCCTACAGCCTGGTCCTGCTGGACGAGGTGGAGAAGGCCCACCCCGATGTTTTCAACGTCCTGTTGCAGGCGCTGGACGATGGCCGCTTGACCGACGGCCAGGGCAGGACGGTTGATTTCCGTAACACGGTCATCATCATGACCTCGAACCTCGGTTCCGACCGCATACGGGAACTGTCGGACGATGCGGACTATGAGACGATGAAATCGACGGTGCTGGAAATAGTATCTTCTTATTTCCGGCCGGAATTCCTCAACAGGATTGACGACCTTGTGGTCTTCCACACGTTGAAGCGATCGCAACTCAACGCCATTGCCGGGATCCAGGTCAACAGGCTGAAACAGCGCCTGGCGGAGCAGGACATAGTCATCACCATCTCGGACAAGGCAAAAGAGACACTGGCAAATATCGGGTTTGATCCCGTTTACGGTGCACGGCCCCTGAAGCGGGCTGTACAGACTCACCTGGAAACTCCCCTGGCAAAGCAACTGCTGGCCGGGAATTTTCACGCCGCGGACACCATTAACGTGGATGCCGAAGACGGGGTGTTGACGTTTTCGGCCGGCTAGTTTCCAGATTTTAGTTGTCAGTTGCCGGTATTTGGTATAAAGATACACGCTGAATACTGACGACTGAACTTGAATACACTCCCGCAGATATCACTCCCTCTTTTTTATGCCTTGAGCGCAGTGCTCGGGTTGCTCATCGGGAGTTTTCTTAACGTGGTTATACGGCGTCTCCCCGTCATGATCGAGACAGCATGGCGCCGGGAATGTCATGAATTTCTCGAAACCACACCTGCAGCACAACCCGGTCCGGAACCGTATAACCTGATCAGGCCCGGTTCCAGTTGTCCGCATTGCGGACACAGGATAACTCCCGTCGAGAACATTCCCGTGTTGAGTTACCTGCTGCTCAGGGGGAAATGCTCCGGCTGCAGCAACAGGATCCCGTTACGTTACCCCCTGGTCGAAACCCTTACAGCACTCCTGACGGTACTTGTCGCGGTAAACTTCGGTGTCAGTACCCAGACGGTGTTTGCCTGCCTGTTTACCTGGGCGCTTGTTTCGTTGTCCTTTATCGATATCGACCATCAACTGCTGCCGGACAGTATCACCCTGCCGTTGCTGTGGCTGGGCCTGATTTGTAACTATTTCGGTTTATTCACTGATTTGTATTCCGCCCTGATGGGCGCCATCGCCGGTTACGGAATATTCTGGCTGATCCATGTGCTGTTCAAACTCATTGCCGGAAAGGAAGGAATGGGATTGGGAGATTTGAAACTGCTCGCCATGCTCGGGGCATGGACAGGTTGGCACGCACTGGCATCCATTATTTTCATTTCCTCACTGCTCGGTTCGCTGGCCGGTATATACCTGGTGTTTCTGCGCAGGCGGCAACGCCTGTCCTGGCGTGGTTCAAGCCAGGAACCGGCACAGATCGCGTTCGGGCCTTTCCTTGCACTGGCAGGCTGGCTCAGCCTGGTATGGGGGTTGAACGTTTTCGATTACCTGTACCTGCCGGGAGGGATTGTGACATGAAGCAGCCCATGCGGGTAGGATTGACCGGGGGGATAGGCAGCGGCAAAACGACAGTCAAAAATTGTTTTGACGACCTTGGCGTCCCTACGGTAGACGCAGATGAGATATCCCATGATATTACCAGGCCCGGCCTGGCAGCTTTCTACGAAGTGGTTGCCCTGTTCGGCAAAGAATGCCTGGACGAGGCAGGCAACCTGAACCGGCAATACCTGCGCGAACTGATCTTCGCCAGGCCGGCGCTGAAAAAACAACTGGAAGCCATCATCCACCCCCGTGTGCGCCGGGGAATACAGGAGTTCCTGACCCGGGTAACCTATCCTTATTGCATTATCTGCATACCCCTGTTGCTGGAAACAGGCAGGCAGGCAACCATGGACCGGGTCCTGGTGGTCGATGCGCCCGAAGAATTACAGGTAGCGCGGGTATCCCGGCGGGACAACGCTGATGAAGAGCAGACAAGGAGTATAATCAATTCCCAGGTCAGCCGGGAGGAGAGACTGCGTTACGCGCATGATATTATTGTCAACGATGGTAATATTGACGACTTGAAAAAACAGGCCGTGAATTTACATGGCGAATATATCGAGTTATCTCTTCAGAAAAATAACTAATAACCTGACCTGGTAACCATGGAAAATAGTCTCGTATATGAACATCCCCTGAACGAACGTATCAGGACTTTACTGAGAATAGAGAACCTGTTTCACCGCCTGGATAATTATTCGGGATCGACGGACCTGTGGGATATGCGCCTCACTATCTCCCTGCTGATCGACCTGAATGATTTAATGAAGTGGTCCGACTGCAAAACTGACCTGGCCAAGGAACTGGAGCGGTGCCGGTCAATCCTGGGCGCGCTGGAAGGTAATCCGGGAGTGGATTCACACAAGCTCAAACAGGTCCTCAGCGACCTCAATGAAAGTCTTGAAACCATGCAGGACAATGCCTACGTACCCGGGGCAATACTGGAGAAGGATGAGTTGATCACCTCCATCAGGCAGAAAAGCTCCGTGGCAGGCGGCGCCTGCAATTTTGACCTGCCCGTCTATCACCACTGGTTGAACAAGTCTACGCGTTTCAAGCAACAGTGCCTGCGCGAATGGCAGGAAGACATGTTAACCATCAAAAAGGGCACAAACCTGGTGCTGAACCTGATCCGGAATAACGCTATCGCGACCAAGGAAACTGCCAAGGAGGGATTTTTTCAGCAATCCGTCGAGTCGGGCACGAAATACCAGCTGATCAGGATTGTCATTCCCAGGAACCTGAAATATTTCCCTGAAGTAAGTGGCGGGAAACACCGGGTTACGGTCCGGTTCATGGAACAGTCCGAGACCTCGAGCCGGCCGGAACAGACCGGGAATGACGTGGAATTCGAACTGCATTTCTGCATTTCCTGACCATCACCGGGACAATGCCCGGGTTATTTCCGCAACTGAACCAGGTCTGTCCCACACATCGCTGATCAGGGCAATTCCCTGGGCGCCGTGTGGCGCGGCATGCGCCAGGTCGGAGAGTCTCATCCCGCCCAGGGCATAAACCGGAACGGGTACCTGCCTGACCATATCAGAAAACCCATCCCATCCCAGGGTGTCATCCCTGTAATCTGCAGCCTGCCCCCTGGCTCCGCCGGTAGCGGCTGACCCCTTTTTTCGCACTTGGGACAAGACACAGAAATCAACATCAATCTCCGCCGCATGCATCAACTCACGCATGTTATGGCAGGAAGCGCCAACCCAGGACCCGGACGGCAACGGCCGCCCCGTTAATCCCAGTAGACGTTCGCCGGTCAGGTGGACGCCGGCGGCGCCGGTTTCCATGGCAAACTCAGGAGTGGAATTGACTATGAGTTGCGCACCATGGCTCCTGCACGCGTCAACCATCTCCATGACTGCAGGTCTATGATTATGCGCCGATTTGCTCCTGAACTGCACCAGCTTCACGCCGGCCGCCAGGTATTGGCGTAACTCATTCATGAAGGCTGGAGAATAACTGTCCAGGTTCGGGGTGATGAGATACACTGCCGGCAGTTTGCAGGCGGTAATAATCCCCTTGTTGGCGGCGGGGAAATCCGTTGCCGCCAGGGAAAAAATATCCACCCACTGCGTTGCCTGCCCTTCATTACCCCGCAACTGTCCAGTCCAGCCATGCACTTTCCATACGCTGAACCGTAACGGTTTGCCCGGATAATCGTAATCGAACGAGATAAGCGGTGAACAGTCCCCGGCATTAATGTTGAGTTCCTCGAATAATTCCCGCTTCAGGGCCTGAAGCAGGGTTTCGCCATCCCGGACCTTGCCGCCGGGGAATTCCCACATGCCGCCGAGATGGGAATGGCACGGGCGCCTGGCCACCAGCACCTTGTCCCCGGCGGCGTTGTAGACTACGCCCAGGGCGATATGATCTCTGGCAGGCATGGGGTTAATAATTACGAATTACGAATTAGGAATTAGGAATTAGGAATTAGGAATGAATGTGCTGCGTTGGGCGGCAGTTTTTCGCACACAAGAACAAACCGTACAAGGACATAACACCCCCAATTCGTAATTCCTAATTCGTAATTCGTAATTGATTTCTAATTGTCCGTCAGGACCTGTATTCGGCGTTAATCGTGACGTAATCATGGGACAGGTCGCAGGTCCAGTAGCAGGCGCTTGCAGTTCCCTGGTTCAGGTCGATGCGTATCTCGATTTCATCATCCTGCATCGCGGCTGTTCCCCGTTCTTCGGTATAGTCTTTTGCCCTGGCGCCGTTTTCAACGATACAAACCTCGTTCAGGTGCACGGAAATCCTGCCTATATCCAGGTCCACGCCCTTGCTTCTCCCGATTGCTGCCAATATTCTGCCCCAATTGGGGTCGGACGCATATAATGCAGTCTTGACCAGCGGAGACGTGGCCACCGCGTCGGCTACAGCAGTACATTCTGTTTCACTCCGGGCGTTATCGACCCGGACAGTCACAAATTTCGTGGCGCCCTCGCCATCCCTGACAATCTCCTGGGCCAGACGGGTACATAGTTCCGTTATCAGGGCTTCCAGACGGTCGTACACCGGGCCGGCTTCACCAACCATCCTGCCGGCGCTATTTTTGCCGGTGGCGACCAGGACGCAGGCATCGTTGGTGGAGGTATCGCCGTCAACACAGATCCTGTTGAACGATTCATCAACAGCGGTTTTCAGTATGCGGTCCAGGGCGCCCCGGGATACGTTGGCATCGGTGGCGATAAAGGCAAGCATAGTGGCCATGTCCGGTTTAATCATGCCGGCGCCCTTCGCTATGCCGGTTACGGCAAACGCTTCGGGACCAACACCCGTTGCGGTACTGCCTTTCAGCCGCGTATCGGTGGTCATGATGGCCCGCGCACAATCGGGCCAGGCGTCATCCGTCAACCTGTCGAACAGTTTGGGCAAGGTACGACATATCTTATCGACCGGCAGGTATTCCCCGATTACCCCGGTGGAAAACGGTAATACGGCATCCGCTGCGTACCCGGCCAGGCCGGCCAGGGCCTCGCAGACCCGGGTTGCATCGTTGATGCCCTGCGCACCTGTCCCTGCATTGGCATTGCCGGCGTTGACAAGCAGATATTTCACGGGACCATGCTGCAGGTGCTTCCTGGCGACGGCAACCGGCGCCGCGCAAAACCGGTTGCGGGTAAAGACTGCGCTGACTCTGGCGCCGTCGCAGATCTCGAACAAGGCCAGGTCGTCCCTGGCCGCGCCATATAGCCCTGCCGAGCAGGCAGCAAGCCTGATGCCGTCAACAGGCGAGAGATCTGTGGAATGTGTTAATCCGGCTGCCATGTTTTAACCATGGAGATCACGTTGATTTCATCCATGGCCGCTATGACGAACTTGTCGTCAGTTGAGTTTGCCATGGCAGAACTTGAATTTCTTCCCGGAACCGCAGGGGCAGGGCTCATTACGGCCGATTTTCTTTTGATCGCGTATATAGGGTTTTTGCTGCTGGTTCTCACCAGGTTTGTCCATGGCGCTGGGCGCGTCCGGATGATTGAACTGCATTTGCGCGGGCCTGGGCCGCCGTTGCAATACCTGTTCATCCTGATCCTCCCTGACCTGTATTTTCGCCAGTATGGTAACGACGTCGTATTTGATGTTTTCCAGCATATCGCCAAACATGGAAAATGCTTCCTTCTTGTATTCCTGCTTGGGATTCTTTGCCGCGTATCCGCGCAACCCGATGCCTTGCCGCAGATGGTCCATCGCCACCAGGTGTTCTTTCCAATGCCGGTCCAGTGTGTCCAGCATCAAACCCTTTTCAACCCTGCGCACCAGATCCGGCGGCAGGTCGGCATGTCTTGTTTCCACTTCTTCGGCAACGGTCCCGGTAACCTTTGCGGTCAGCGCTTCTTCATCCAGGGATGCATCCTCGTCCAGCCATTCCTGTATCGGCAAATGCACATTCAAGTCATTGGCCAGCGCATCCGCCAGGTCAGCGGTGTTCCACATTTCGTCCTGGCTGCCGGGGGGAATATGGTTTGCAAAAATACCTGTTACGACATCTTCCCGCATCGTCCGGATATCGGTAGAAACGTCGTCTCCTCCCAACAACTCGTTGCGCCATTCATAAATCACCTTGCGTTGATCATTTGCGACGTCATCGTATTCAAGTAAATGTTTACGGATATCGAAATTATGGGCCTCGACCTTCCGTTGGGCGTTTTCAATTGCCTTGGTAACCATGGTGGACTCAATGGCCTCACCCTCCTCCATTCCCAGCCTCTGCATGATGGAGGCCACCCGTTCCGAAGCGAAAATGCGCATCAGGTCATCCTCAAGGGAAATATAGAACCGGCTCGACCCCGGGTCGCCCTGGCGCCCGGAACGACCCCTTAACTGGTTGTCTATGCGCCTGGATTCGTGCCGTTCGGTACCGATAATGCGCAAGCCGCCATGGTCGACCACGCTCTTATGGCGTTTCTGCCAGGCCGCGCGAACCTTGTTTACGGCTGCTTCATCCGCGTCTCCCATACTCTTGATCTCCGCATCAAGGTTCCCGCCAAGCACGATGTCGGTACCCCGCCCGGCCATGTTGGTAGCTATCGTCACCGTCCCCGGCCGGCCGGCCTGGGCAATGATTTCGGCTTCCCTTTCGTGGTACTTGGCGTTCAGGACCTGGTGTTTTATCTTGTTCTTTTTCAGTTGGCCCGACAGGTATTCCGACACCTCTATGGTAACGGTGCCCACGAGGACAGGCTGGCCGTTCTCCTGGCAGGCCTTTATATCATCGGTGATGGCCGCGAACTTCTCCCTGGAAGTCAGGTATACCATATCCGGCTGATCGTCCCTGACCATCGGCAGGTGTGTGGGGACAACGACTACTTCCAGGCCGTATATCTGCTGGAATTCATACGCTTCGGTATCCGCCGTGCCCGTCATGCCGGCCAGCTTTTCATAAAGGCGAAAATAATTCTGGTAGGTGATGGTTGCCAGTGTCTGGTTTTCATTCTGGACAGGTACGTTTTCCTTGGCTTCTATAGCCTGGTGCAAACCGTCCGACCAGCGCCTGCCGGGCATGGTCCTGCCGGTGAATTCATCGACTATGACTACTTCGTTGTTCTGGACGATATAGTCGACGTTATTCTGAAACAGGGAATGCGCCCGCAGCGCCGAATTCATGTGGTGGAGAATGGGGATATTGGCCGGGTCATACAGACTCATGCCCTGCTGCATGATACCGTTCTCCAGCAGCAATTTTTCCACCCGTTCATGGCCTGTTTCTGTCAGGTAAGCCTGCTTGCTTTTTTCATCAAGCACATAATCGCCGCCATCCTCTTCCTCTTTCTGCAGCTTCAATCGAGGTACTATCCTGTTCATGCTCAGGTACAGGTCGGACCTGTCATCAACGCTTCCTGAAATGATAAGAGGTGTGCGCGCCTCATCGATAAGTATCGAATCCACCTCGTCGACTATTGCGAATTTCAGGTCCCGTTGCACCTGGTCGTCCCCGTGGAACTTCATATTGTCCCGCAAGTAGTCGAAACCGAATTCATTATTGGTTCCGTAGGTAATATCGGCGGCGTAGGCCCGTTTCCGTTCGTCATTATTGAGGCCGGAAATGATCACGCCGGTCGTCATGCCCATGAAGGAATAGATTGCTCCCATCCATTCGGCATCACGCTGCGCCAGGTAATCGTTCACGGTAATAATGTGGACGCCTGAGCCGGTCAGGGCGTTCAGATAAGCCGGCAACGTCGCCACCAGCGTCTTGCCTTCGCCGGTACGCATTTCCGCTATGTTTCCCCGGTTCAGCACGATACCGCCTACCAGTTGCACGTCAAAGTGCCGCATATCCAGGGTTCTCCTGCCCGCTTCGCGTACCAGGGCAAACGCCTCCGGCAGGAGATCGTCCAGGCTTTCACCCTGGTCCCACCTGGATCTCAGTTCGATGGTTTTTTGCGGAAACTCGTTATCCTGGAGCCTGGTGACGTTATGCTCAAGTTCATTGATACTCGCAACGGTCTTTTGCATGCTCTTCAGGACGCGCGCATTCCTGCTGCCGAAGATTTTTGTGAATACAGTTTTGATCACGTGGACAATCCGGGTTAGTACAGCACAGTAACGCTACAAACGCCTGGAGAGGCGTTGGCTGATTAAAACAGAACGGCCGAAAAAAATAAAGGATTACTGCAAAGAAATGTAGTTGCGGGGGTTGATATGCCGGCCGTTTCTGACAACTTCGAAATGGACATGGGTGCCGGTGCTGCGCCCGGTACTGCCCATGATCGCGATCATTTCTCCTTTCTCGACCCTTTCCCCGGCATTGACAAGATTTTCCTTGTTATGGGCGTACCGGGTGACGTAACCGTTACCATGACTGATTTCAATCAGGTTGCCATATCCCTGGTTCGGACCCGACCAAGTCACGATGCCTGATGCGACGGAGGTAACCGGCATCCCCGATCTGCCTGCCAGATCAAGCCCCAGGTGAAACTCCCTGTTGCCGGATATCGGGTCGGTCCTGTAGCCGAATAATGATGAAACCCAGCCGCCCTCGGCGGGGTTGCCCAGGGGTCTGGTCTGATCCTGCAGGCTTCTTCCCATCAGCATGGATTCCATTGCAGACAACTTATCCTCACGATCCTGCAGAGCCCGGTCCAGTTTATTGAGGGAAATGAGGAATTCCATATCCGACACCCTTCCTGAATCGTCGTTGAGCATGGTTTGCGGTCCGCCGATACCCGGTGGATTATCAATGCCGAATTCCATGTCATCCAGCTGCGCCATCCGGGCGAGCCGGGTTCCCAGCGCATCCAGCCGCATGACATGGCCCTGCAACAAACTCAGCCTGCCCACCATTGCGTTTATGGCAGTTTCCGTGTCCGTCTTGACATCCTCCAGGGCCTGCAGTTCACCCTCGACGAAACGTTTATCCAGGTAGGCGCGGCCCATGTCGGAAACGGTAACGGCGAGTGCGGCAAACAAACCCAGAACAACAGTACAGGTCCAGACGTTCAAAGATAGCCTCAGGGCCTTCTTTCTTTCGTTCAGAAAGATTATGATCTTCATATGCCGCAACCCGTTTGCTTTTTAAGATAATGGTTATAAATACCACAAAACCTATCGGTACGATATCGGACTTCCTTGTATCTTCGGACAGACTCTCACAGATCTGTAACCATATCAAAAAACTCAATGGACTACAAATCAAACTGGGCGAGTTTCTCGGCAATCCGCTGGCTGAACACGTTGCAGTTGCCGACTACCGGCAGAACACCCTTGTCCTGCATACCGACAGCGCCGCCTGGGCGGCTAAATTACGTTACGGCACCCCCGAAATTCTGGCAGCTTTCACAGGCGAACTGCCGGGACTCCGGACAGTCCGCATCAAGGTAGTACCCTCCGAGACGCTGATGCGGACCACGCGTCAAGTGCTCAAAGTCTCACCGGGCACCGCCGAGGGCATTCGCCAGGTTGCCGACCAGATCGCGGATACGGCGCTCCGGTCCACATTACACAGCATCGCGGATAAACTGGGCTAGAATTACAGACCCACGGACGCCAGCGGCCGGATATAGGATACCGAAGGGGCGACATCTTCTCCGAAATTAACGATTTCCCAGGCATCGCGGGCGAGGGTCAGCTTGCGTAACAGCTGGTTATTCAGTTCATGTCCTGATTTATACCCCTGGTATGAACCGATCAGATTATGACCGAGGAGATATAAATCACCTATGGCATCAAGAATTTTGTGCCTGACACACTCATCCTGGTAGCGCAGGCCCTCTTCATTGACGACCTGTTCGTTATCAACAACGATAGCGTTGTCCAGGCTCCCTCCCAGAATCAGGTTCTTCTTTCGTAAAAAATCAAAATCCTTCATGAATCCGAAGGTCCTGGCGCGGCAGACCTCCTTGACAAACGACGTAGTTGAAAAATCGATTTCGGCACGGCAATACCTGTCCTGAAAAACAGGATGGTCGAACTGGATGGTGAAACCGACCTTGAACCCGTCATAAGGCTCAAGCATTGCCCATTTATCGCCGTCTTCAACGCGCAATTCCTTTTTTATCCGGAGAAAGCACTTTTCCTCATCCTGTTCCTGTACTCCCGCGGATTGAATCAGGAAAACGAAAGGTCCGGCGCTGCCGTCCATAATCGGTACTTCTTCGGCGCTCACATCGATATAGGCATTATCGATACTGAATCCGGCAAGAGCCGACAACAGGTGTTCCACCGTGGAGATACTGAATCCATCCTTGACCAGCGTCGTAGACAACTGTGTGTTTCCCACGTTAGCCATGTGTGCAGGAATGGCCGCCGGTGGATCCTGGTCAACCCGGCGGAAGATTATTCCCGTGTTCACCGTTGCCGGACGTATGGTGATATTGGCTTTCTTGCCCGTATGCAGCCCGACTCCCTGCGCCCGGATCGAGTTCTTGAGTGTGCGCTGCCTGATCACGCTA
Organism: Gammaproteobacteria bacterium; assembly: GCA_965207165.1. GTDB lineage: Bacteria > Pseudomonadota > Gammaproteobacteria > Eutrophobiales > Eutrophobiaceae > JAAXHV01. The sequence continues at coordinate 2,489,176 of OZ242265.1, forward strand.
ATCGGCCTGACGCCTCAGAAAAGCAGGAATCTCAAGAAATTCAGGATCGTCTCGGACCGGGGTCATGTCAGTACTGGCGGCTTTGTTACGCATTACCGTGGGGCGGTCGAGTATATCATAGTCCATGTTCTCGGCGCCACCCGCACCCGCCGCGACCAGCTTTGGCCGCGCGACTTCCTCACCGGGCTGGCTGAGTCCGGTAGCGACGATGGTTACCCATAACTCACCACTGAGCTCAGGGTTAAGTACGGTACCTATAACCACAGTCGCTTCTTCGGCAGCAACCGTCCGGATGATATTGCCCACTTCATTAAACTCGCCTATACCAAAATCCATCCCGGCAGTGATATTGGCGAGTATCCCCTTGGCGCCGGACAGGTCTATGTGTTCCAGTAAAGGACTGCTTATGGCAGCCTCGGTCGCGACCTTGGCGCGGTCTTCACCCTGGGCTTTCCCGGACCCCATCATCGCCATACCCATCTCTCCCATTACGGTTTTGACGTCCGCAAAGTCGACGTTGATCAAGCCCTGACACGTTATTACCTGGGCAATACCCTGGACTGCTCCAAGGAGTACATCGTCGGCGGATTCAAATGCATTTATCAGGGGCACATCCGAACCCAGTACATCAACCAGCTTGTCGTTAGGCACCGTGATCAGTGAATCGACGTACTGGCTGAGTTCGCGGATCCCGTTATTCGCAATATCAGCCCGTTTTCTGCCTTCAAAAGAGAATGGTTTGGTCACCACCGCCACGGTCAGGATGCCCATTTCCTTTGCCACCTGCGCGACAATCGGCGCGGCCCCGGTTCCCGTGCCTCCACCCATACCGGCCGTGATGAATATCATGTCCGCGCCGTCCAGGATATCCATTATCCTGTCCCTGTCTTCCAACGCTGATTGACGCCCGACTTCCGGGTCGGCGCCTGCGCCCAGACCATGGGTGATAGTGTTGCCAAGCTGTAGGAGATTGCGCGCGTTCGAGGCTGTCAGCGCCTGGGCATCCGTATTGGCACAGATGAATTCAACGCCCTCTATCTCGGCCTTCAGCATGTGGTTAACGGCATTGCCGCCGCCGCCGCCGACTCCGATTACTTTTATTACCGCCGTCTGATTTGCGGTCTCGACAAGTTCAAACATTTTATTTTCCTCCGGAATTTTAAAAATTTGCTAAACGCTACCCTGAAACCAACTCTTCATTCTTTTCCAGACACTGGTCGCCCCGCTGTCAATACGCCGTGAAGGGGTGCGATCCTGTTGTTGCCGCAAGCCGTACAACAGAAGCCCCACACCGGTTGCGTAGATCGGATTTTTTATTAACTCGACCAGGCCTTTGACGTTCTGCGGTGTTCCCACCCGGACAGGTACGTGAAAAACCTCTTCGGCCAATTCGACGACACCTTGCATATTGGAACTGCCGCCGGTCAGCACTATGCCGGCTACGATTTGCCTCTCATAACCGCTGCGTCTCAATTCTGCCTGCACCAGGGAAAACAATTCTTCATAGCGGGGTTCGACGACTTCCGCGAGTGTCTGCCTTGACATCCTGCGCATTGGGCGGTTGCCTACACTGGGGACTTCTACGGTCTCGTCGGAATTTGCCAATTGCGCCAGCGCACAGGCGTGTTGCACCTTTATCTCCTCGGCATTTTGAGTCGGGGTACGCAAGGCAACGGCTATATCGTTGGTGACCTGGTCTCCGGCTATGGGAATCACCGATGTATGGCTGATTGCGCCGTTGGTAAAAACGGCCAGGTCAGTCGTTCCGCCACCGATATCCACCAGGCAGACACCCAGGTCCTTTTCGTCTTCCGTCAATACCGAGTAACTCGACGCCAGTTGCTCCAGAACAATATCGTCTGCCTCCAGGCCGCAACGGCGCACGCATTTGATGATGTTCTGGGCCGCGCTGACCGAACCCGTCACTATGTGTACCTTCGCTTCCAGCCGGACGCCGGACATGCCTATAGGCTCTTTTATGCCTTCCTGTCCGTCGATGATGAAATCCCTGGGAATAATATGCAGTATCTTCTGGTCTGCAGGTATGGCGACGGCCCGTGCCGCGTCAATAACCCTCTCTATGTCGCCGGCCGTCACTTCGTTGTCACGGATCGCAACAATTCCATGGGAATTCAGACTGCGGATATGGTTACCGGCAATCCCGGTAAATACCGCGTGGATATTGCATCCCGCCATCAACTCGGCTTCCTGTATGGCGCTCTGGATGGTCTGTACCGTCGATTCGATATTTACCACCACCCCTTTTTTCAACCCCCGTGACCGGCACGACCCTAGGCCGATGATTTCGATCTCGTTTTCCGCGGATACTTCCGCAACTATCGAGACGACTTTCGAAGTACCGATATCTAGTCCAACAATTAAATTAGTCATCTACACTCACCCGGAAACAATCGTTTAAGCCTGTGCTCCTCATCACCTGTCGGGAGCTCCAGGCTAAGACTTCCCTGTCCATTTGACCGCAAAGCCGTTCGTGTACCTCATGTCAATCGATTTTGCCTGGTATAACCTGTCGGCCTGGTATGGGACTGCAAAATCGAAAAATCGGCTGAACCTGCCTTCCACATCCTTCTTTCCCAGCAGGACGACCGGACCGTCCGCCAGCCTGAACTGCCAGGCTCTCCTTTCCGTCAGCACCAGCATGTCGATCTCCATGTCCCAGCGCTTCAGTTCCGATCTCAGAAATTCGTATTTATCCAATACCGTCTCTTCACTACCCCGCGGTCCGCTCAGAAACGGCAGCCCCGGAGGGAAGGACGCTTCCGCTGGAGAAAAAACGGCTGCCTCGTTGCTGATCAAGGCGTTACTGCCCCACCGGGCCACAGGTTCATGTTCCGTTATAAAAATCATCAGGCTGTCCGGCCACACCCGCCTGACAATAACCGCGGCGATCCATTCCTCCCGCAGTAATTCCCGCTTTACGCCTGCGACGTTCACGGTAATAAAACCGCCCTGGATAACCTGCGCCGCCTTTTTTTCCAGCTCTGCAGGAGAGAGGTGTACGAAATTACCGGATATCTCTACGTGTCTTATCGGCAGGATTTCCGACGCCGGAAATTTCTGCCAGAAATACAGCACCAGACCGATACACGTTGTCATGACCAGGATCCTGAACAGGTAATTTTTCGAGTTAGCGGCTTCCATACCGGCGTCTGCCGCCATATCGTTGTCCATATGCAGGTAGGCCTGGGTCATTGCGCACCTCCATGTGCGCAACCCGTTCGGGCGGCCTGCGGCCGTGCAAATCGTCTTTCCTGACGATTTGTCATAGCGCACTCGTATCAAGCACCTGCAGGACCAGGCTGTCGAAATCCATGCCTGCCTGCCGGGCAGCCATGGGCACCAGGCTGTGATCAGTCATACCCGGAACCGTGTTGGCATCGATCAGGTAGGGCCGTTCGTTTTCGTCCAGCAGGATGTCAACCCTGCCCCAACCGCCGGCACCGATGGCATCGAACGCCTTCAGCGCCAGGCCGGCCATCTCATCTTCCGTCTCCTGCGCAAGGCCGCAGGGGCAAAGATAGCGGGTATCGTCATCCAGATATTTTGCGTGGTAGTCATAAAAATCCCGCTCCGTTTCAATCTTGATCGCCGGGAGGGCATGACCGTTCAATATGCCCACGGTGTAATCACCACCCTGGACCCACCGCTCACACATCACTTTATCGTCGTACCTTGTTGCATTAAGCCATGCCTCTTTCAGTCCCTGCGCGACGACCACCTTGGCGGCGCCGAGACTGGAACCTTCGTGTACCGGTTTCATCATGAGCGGCAGACCCAGTTCCTGCGCGGCGGCGTGCAGATCCTCTTCAGCGCGGATCAGTCTGAACTCGGGAGTCGGCAGGCCCAGTCTTTGCCATATCCACTTGCATCTCACCTTGTCCATGGACAGGGCTGAACCCAGTACGCGGCTCCCCGTATAGGGCAGACCCAGGGCCTCGAGGGCGCCCTGGATGACACCGTCTTCACCACCGCGCCCGTGCAGCGCGTTGAACACGCGGTCAAAATCGCCTTCGACCAGGTCGCTTACCACCGTATCACCCGCATCGATTTCCCACGCATCAACACCCTGGCGGCGCAGGGCTGCCAGGATCGTCATACCCGTCTGCAGGGAGATATCCCGCTCCGCCGAGCGGCCTCCCATGAGCACGGCGACTTTTCCGTAATGCCTGTTTCTTGATTGCTCGTCCAAACCAGTGCCTCGTTACGCTTCACCGATGATTCTTACTTCCGGAACCAACCTGGTGCCGGTCATTTCTTCTACCGCCGCCTGCACCTGTAAAATCAGGGTTTCAATATCGGCGGCGCTGGCCCGGCCGTCATTGATGATGAAATTCGCGTGTTTTTCGGACACATGGGCATCACCGACCGCGAGACCTTTCAAACCGCATTGCTCGACCAGGCGTCCGGCGAAATCATCCGCCGGATTTTTGAATACCGAACCGCAACTGAACCGGCCTGTCGGCTGGGTCTCGGCCCTTCTCGCCAACAGTTCCCTGATGTGCGCTTCCGCTTTACCGTCCGCGTCCCTGTCAAGCCTGAATACCACGTTGAGGAACCATTCGTCCTGCGCCAGGTCGACCTGGCGGTAGCCGACCGCAAAGTCCGCGCCGGTTCTTTTCCCGCGCACACCTTTGCGCGTCACCGTCTCCACCTGTTCCACGATACTCCAGGTCTCGGAGCCGAAGGCGCCGGCATTCATGGTCAGGGCGCCTCCCACCGATCCCGGGATCCCTGCCAGGAATTCGGCGCCGGTCAACCCGGATTTTGCGCTGAACCGGGCAACTTTTGCGCAGGCCGTGCCGCAACCTGCCGACACCCTGTTGTCCGGGAGCAATGCAAGTTTGTCTCTCATTCCGGAGGACGCAACGACAGTGCCCCTGATGCCGCCGTCCCGCACCAGCACGTTACTGCCGAGACCAATCCAGGTAACGGGTTCGTCATCCGGCAATGCCGCGAGAAAACGGACCAGGTCGTCTTCGCCGGCAGGGATATAAAACCGGTCTGCCGGACCTCCGACTTTCCAGGACGTATGCCTGGACATCACCTCGTCCTGTTTCAACAGGCCGCGCGCCTGCGGTTTCGCAGCAGGCTTATCCGGATGTGCAGGAAGCGTTTCCATAAGCATCTCAATCACCCTTTTTGCCGTATGACTCCAGCAACCGGCCGCCCAGCCCGCTTATGTCGCCCGCACCCAGCAACAGCAGGATATCGCCATGCTCGGTGACATTTTCCAGCACCGCAAGCAATTCAGTATCGTTGCCCACCAGTATCGGTTCCACCTCGCCCCTGACCCTCAGCGCCCGGCTCAGGGAGCGGCTGTCGGCGCCTTTGATAGGCCGTTCACCCGCGGGATAGACATCGAGCATGATCAATGTGCTGAGCCCGGACAACACCTGGCAGAACTCCTCGAACAGGTCCCGGGTACGGGTATACCGGTGCGGCTGGAACACGACAACAACATTGCGCCCGGGCCAGCCCTCGGCCACCGCGTTGGCGATGGCGCTTATTTCACTGGGATGATGGGCATAGTCGTCGATAAGCAGCACGGTCTTGCCGTCGATGTGGATATCCCCCAGGATCGAACTCCTGCGGGCTATACCCTGGAAATTAGCCAACCCGGCGCTGATTGCCTGTTTCGACACACCCAGTTCTGTTGCCATTGCCACGGCCGCCAGGGCATTCAGGACGTTATGCCGGCCCGGCAGGTTCAACGTTACCCGGAAAGTATCGTCCCCGCTGCCATGCACTACATTGAAACGGGTGGTTGCTCCCTCGTACTCGATAGATTCCGCCCGGTAATCTGCGTCGGAATCGATCCCGTACGTGACATAAGGCCTGTTTATGTGTGTGAGTATCTCCCGAATACCTGCGTCATCGTTGCAAATGACCACCAGGCCGTAAAACGGCAGGCAGTGCAGAAAATCGATAAAGTTGTTTTGCAGGGCCTTGTAACTGCCGCCGCAGTACTCAAGGTGATCCAGGTCGATATTCGTCAGTACCGCATAGACGGGTTGCAGGTGCAGAAACGAAGCATCGCTCTCATCCGCCTCGGCTACCAGGTATTTGCCCTTGCCCAGCCGCGCATGGGACCCCGTCATATTCAGGCGCCCGCCGATGATGTAGGTCGGGTCGAACATCCCTTCCGCCAGCAGGTTGGCAATCAGGCTGGTGGTTGTGGTTTTGCCATGGGTGCCTGCCACCGCTATTCCTTCCCTGAAACGCATCAATTCCGACAGCATCTCCGCCCGGGGAATGATCGGTATGCGCTGTTTGCGCGCGGCCGACAACTCTGGATTATTACCGGGGATGGCGCTCGAATAGACGACAACGTCGCTGCCGTTCACACACTCCTCCTGGTGTTCAAACCGGACCTCAACTCCCATATCGGCAAGACGCTGCGTAGAAGACCCCGGGTTAAGGTCCGTGCCTGATACCGAATAACCCAGGTTATGCAGGACCTCGGCTATGCCGCTCATACCGGCGCCGCCGATACCGATAAAATGGATATGCCTGACGCGGCGCATGTTGTGTCCTTCAGGCATAAGCTGCCTCCAGACACAATGAACCCACCGCCTGCGCGGCGTCCGGGCAGGCATGGGAACGGATTTTCTGTCTCAGGCCAGGCAAGCTGTCTTCCTCACTGCACAGTTGCCATAACAGTTCGGCTACCCGATCTTCAGTCAATTCTTTTTCCGGCAGCAGCAGGGCAGCGCCGGCGTCACTGAGGTAGCGGGCATTGGCGGTCTGATGGTCGTCGATGGCGTAGGGAAACGGGATCAGAACCGACGCCAGCCCTGCGGCACACAGCTCCGCAATCGTCAGGGCGCCGGCCCGGCATATGGCTATATCCGCCCAGGCGTAGGCAGCGGCCATATCGGTAATAAACGCATCGACCCTGACCTGGTCCAGTTGCAGGCTTCCATAGAGACGCTCCGTCTCTGCCAGGTTTTTCTCCCCGCACTGATGCCAGACGTTCACCTTTAACCTGCCCTGCAACCTGTCCAGGCCTGGGGGCAGCACCCGGTTTAACTGTTGCGCGCCCTGACTGCCACCGAGCACCAGAATATTCGGCCGCTTTGCTGTGTTACCGGTTTTCGATGCGCTCAACGCCACGATCTCCCGGCGTACCGGATTGCCCGTGGTGACGACCCTGGAGCCGGCCTTGAATGTATCCGGAAAACCCTGCATTACCTTTACCGCAAAGCGGGCAAGGATCCGGTTGGTCGTACCTGCAATCCTGTTCTGTTCATGGATCAATAACGGGATACGCAACAACCACGCCGCAATACCGCCGGGACCGCTGGCGAACCCCCCCATCCCCAGGACCGCAGCCGGACGCCGCCGAATGCAGATATACAGGGCCTGGAGTATTGCGGTCAGTATTTTGACCGGCGCAAACAGTTTGCCCGGCAACCCCTTGCCGCGTACACCGCTTATCATGATGGTCAACAGTTCAATGCCGTGTTCCGGGACAACGCGGCTCTCGATCCCGCGGGTTGTTCCCAGCCAGAACAGCGGAATGTCTTTTGCACGCAGGTAATCGGCTACCGCCAGTGCCGGGTACACGTGTCCGCCGGTCCCCCCCGCCATGATCATGATCGGGTTAGTCTTCACGGTTTGACACCTTTCTGTGTATCCTGACGCCGCGGGGAAAGCGGTTTTCCAGGTCGATGCGCAACAGCATTGCTACCAGTATGCAACTGGTGACAATGCTGTTGGCGCCGTAACTGAACAACGGCAGGGTCAGACCTTTGGTGGGCAGTAAACCCACGTTCACGCCCATGTGGATAAATGCCTGGATACCGATGATAAGGCCGATTCCGTAAGCCATATATGCGGCAAAATGCTTCCCAAGCTGATGTGCGACTCCGGCGATACTGAACGCGCGCCAGACGAACACGAAAAATGCCAGGGTAACCATAAGGATAAACAACAGTCCCAGTTCTTCGGCGGTTATGGCAAAAATAAAGTCGGTATGCGCCTGGGTCAGGTAAAACAGTTTCTGCACGCTGCTGCCCAGGCCGACACCGAACCACTCACCCCTGCCGAAGGCGATCAGTGACTGGATAAGCTGGTAGCCTGAATTGAACGGGTCCTGCCACGGGTCGATAAATCCTTTCAACCTGGCCAGCCGGTACGAAGGAAAGATCGCCAGTGCAACCAGTGCTGCAACCATCACTGGCAACCAGAGAAAAAACCTGCTTGCCGGGATACCCGCCATGAACAGCATGCCGATCGTGGTCAGAAAAATAACGACGACCGTACCGTAATCCGGCTCCAGCAACAACAGGCCCGAGATCAGGGTAATGACGGCGATGGGCCGTATAAAACCGGTAAAGGTCAGGTGCAGATGCCTGGCGTGGCGTACCAGGTAGGCGGCGATATAGGTAATAATGCAGACCTTGGCCAGTTCCGAGCTCTGGAAGTTAACAGGCCCCAACCTGATCCAGCGCGCGCTGCCGTTGACTTCCCGGCCAATCCCGGGGATCAAAACCAGCACCAGCAACAGGATCGCCAGCAACAGCAGGGGCGTACCCAGTTTCTCCCATATGGTCACCGGTGACTTCAGGATAACGGCGGCAACCAACAGGCCGGCCAGTAGCGCCAGGGCCTGACGCTGCAGATAGTAGAACGGATCCTGGTGCAGGCGTTCGGCAAGGGCGACGGAAGAGGAAGCAACCATCACCACTCCCGCTACCAGCAGAAAGATAACGACCAGGACCAACCAGGGATCGTACTCGTGCCAGCTTGCTGTCTTTACATCCTGGAGCCTGATTGCCTGTAGTTTCTGCATTATCATCCGACCCTCGCCAGAACCTCGGCGACACAGCGTTTGAACACATCACCCCGTTCGGCGAAATCCCTGAACATATCCAGGCTGGCGCACGCGGGGGACAACAACACGGTATCCCCGGGGCGAGCGAGACGGAACGCGGTAGTCACCGCCGGCCCCATTGCGGTTGCATAAAAAACGGTTTTCCCGTCCGGCACGATGGCTGCAATATCATTGGCGCTCTTGCCGATTACTATTGTTGACTTGACGTGTTTCCCGATCGCGCGCCCCAACGCCGAGAAATCTGCGCCTTTCCCGTCACCGCCGGCGATCAGGATTATGTTCTTCCGGCCATTCGACAAGCCATTCAAAGCCGCCAGCGTCGCGCCGACGTTTGTCCCTTTAGAATCATTGAACCAGTCCACGCCGTTGACCCCGGCCACCCGCTCACAACGGTGGGGCAGCCCGGTAAACTCGCACAACGCTTCCAGCATGGGAGGCACAGGCAGGTCCAGGGCTCTCCCAAGTGCAAGAGATGCCAGGACATTTGCCAGGTTGTGCCTGCCGTGGACCTTGAGGTCGGATTGTTTTACCAGTGCCGCATCCCTGCTCACCAGCCAGTTTTCTCCGTTGCGACGCCTGATACTGAAATCAGCTTCCGGCAATGCCAGTGAATACGTGAGCGTTTCCCGCCCCGGCAGCGACATGCCGGACACAATCTCATCATCCAGGTTGATGACCATGGTCCCACCGCCGGCATAAATATTTTCCTTGGCGCGCGCATACTCCCGTATGTCCCCGTAGCGGTCCAGGTGGTCGGCGCATACATTCAGTACCGCAGCAGCGGCAGGCCTGTGCGAACGCAGTGTTTCGAGCTGGAAACTGGACAGTTCCAACAGGTAATAATCCGGTATGTCGGGAGACAGCAAATCCAGTGCAGGGGTACCGAAGTTCCCCCCCAGACCAACCCGCAGACCGGAACGTTCCAGCATCTTTGCAAGTAAACTCACTACCGTGCTCTTGCCGTTTGACCCGGTTACCGCGATGAGCGGCGCACTTATGTTCCGGCAGAATATTTCCACGTCGCCCATTATTTCCACTCCCGCATCTTGTGCGGCGCGGATTGCCGGGTGGAACGGCGCGATCCCCGGACTGATAATCAGCCTGCGCGCCCGGCACAGCAGGCCGGCTGCAAATTCTCCGCCGAAGAAAGGCACCAGCGGGTAATGTTCTTTCAGGGTCTGAAGTTCAGGCGGGTCCTGCCTGGTATCCGCGACACCCAGCCTGGCTCCCGAACCTGCCAGGTGCCTGATACAGGACATACCGGTCTTGCCCAGACCCAGCACCAGCGTATCGAACCGTTGCGCAGTTTCAGTCATGTTGCGGTTACCCGTATCCGCTACAGCCTGCATCATCGGTAATCCCATGTCTGAACATCCGTCACCTGATCTTCATGCTCGCCAGCCCAATCAGAACCAGGATCACCGTGATGATCCAGAAGCGCACGATAACCCGCGGCTCAGGCCAGCCTTTCAATTCATAGTGGTGGTGCAACGGCGCCATACGAAATATCCTTCTGCCCGTCAGCTTGTACGATGCCACCTGCAGCATGACGGAAATTGTTTCGATGACGAACACGCCGCCCATAATGAACAGGACGAGTTCCTGCCTGACGACGACCGCAATGGTTCCGAGCGCGGCGCCCAGCGACAGGGCGCCGATATCTCCCATGAAGACCTGGGCAGGATAGGTGTTGAACCAGAGAAACCCGAGTCCGGAACCTGCGATAGCAGCGCAGACAATACAGATTTCTCCCACGCCCGGCACATACGGCAGACCGAGATAATCGGCAAACCTGATATTGCCGGCAACGTAGGCGAACGCAGTCAGGCCGCCCACGACCATGACGGTCGGCAGGATTGCCAGGCCGTCAAGGCCATCCGTCAGGTTCACCGCATTGCTCGACCCGACGATTACCAAATAGCTGGTCACTATAAACAACAGACCAAGTTCCAGGTTAAACGATTTGATGAACGGCAGGATCAGGCTTGTTTCAGCCGGCACTTCCGCACTGACATACAGGAAAACCGCCGTGCACAGGCCAAAGACCGACTGCCAGAAATACTTCCAGCGCGCGCTGAGGCCCTTGGGATCCTTCCTTACTATCTTGCGATAATCATCCACCCAGCCCAGCAGTCCAAATGCCAGGATGACGACAAAAACCACCCGGACGAAGCGGTTTGAGAGGTCGGCCCAGCACAGGATGCTGATGGATATGGACAACAGGATTAGCAGACCACCCATGGTCGGGGTGCCGGCTTTTTGCAGGTGTGTTGCCGGACCGTCATCCCGCACTTCCTGACCAATCTTGTATTTATCCAGGTAGCGGATCAGTCCAGGTCCGACCAGCAGGGCCACGAACAGGGCCGTCAAGGCGCCCAGAATCGTGCGCGTGATTATGTATTGAAACGCATTGAACCCGCTGTAGAACTGGGTCAGGTATTCTGCCAGCCACAATAACATTACGGACTGTTCTCCGTCAGGGCGTTGACAACGCGCTCCATGGCCATGGACCTGGAACCTTTGACCAGCAGGACAGCGCCGGGTTGCAGGTCCCGGCGCAAGGCTTCGACCAGGTCATCCATCAGGCCGAACTGCCTGGCGCCGGCGCCGAAACCTTTGACGGAATGTGCGGCGAGTTCACCGATCCCGTACAAGCGCTCGATGCCGAGAGCCCGCGCCTGCGCGCCTGCCTCTTCGTGAAACCTGGCAGACGTCTCGCCCAGTTCACCCATGTCACCCAGTATCAGCCAGGATCGGCCATGCAGTTCGCACACGACCTTGAGTGCGGCGTGCAGGGACATGGGATTGGCATTGTAGGTGTCGTCGAAAACGCGTACGTCCCGCGGTCCGGCCTTCAACTGCATCCTGCCCTTGATGGGGCGTACTTTCTCGAGGCCTGCCTTAACCTGTTCCAGGGGGATATCGAGGGCAACGCAACAGGCCGCGGCTGCGAGCGCATTAGCGACGTTATGCCCGCCGTACAGTCTCAGTTCAGTATTGACCTTCCCGGTCCGGTATTCGAGATCGAACCGGGTCCGGCCTGCAGCCAGGTCAGTGTTGACATTGGATGCGGTCACATCGGCTTTGGCGCCCATGCCGAATGTGATTTGCCGGTTCTCCCCGGAACGTTCGAGCCACATTCCGCAGTAGTCATCATCGATATTGACTATCGCCGTACCGCTTGGCGCAAGCCCTTCGTAGATCTCGGCCTTGGCCCTGGCGACTCCCTCAACAGAGCCGAAACCTTCAAGATGGGCAGGCGCGCACTGGGTAATCAGCGCCACGTCCGGCCTGGTAATCCGGCTTAACCAGCGGATCTCTCCGGCATGATTGGCTCCCATCTCGACCACGGCAAAACGGTGACCGGGCGCGAGTCTGAACAGGGTCAGCGGCACACCGATGTCATTATTCAGGTTGCCCCTGGTAGACAATACCTCCGAATTGACCGACAGGATGGAATTGATCATTTCCTTGACCGTGGTCTTGCCGTTGCTGCCGGTAACGGCGATGACCGGCAGGTCGAACCCGGCGCGCCAGTGTCCGGCCAGCAGACCTGATTGTTTCCTGGCATCATCGACCCTGACCACGGGTAACGGATACGCGGCTTCCCTGTCTACCAGCGCCCCGCCCGCGCCTTTTGCCAAAGCGTCGGGTATAAAATCATGACCGTCGCGCGCCGCCCCCCGCAGGGCGATAAAAAGTTCACCGGGCTGAAGTGTGCGGCTGTCATAGCTGCAACCGGTGAAGCGCCGGTCCTCTCCAATGAGTTTTCCGTTCACTGCGGCGCAGGCGGCTGATAGTTGCATATCGATCACCCCTGTTTCCCCAGGAGATGCCTGACCTGCTGCCGGTCACTGAAGGGATAACGCTTGCCGGCAACTTCCTGGCAGGTCTCGTGCCCCTTGCCGGCAATCAACACCACGTCATCGGGCCCCGCATGTCCCAGCGCCAGTTCGATAGCAGCGGAACGATTCCTTTCAACCCCGGCAGGGTCCCTGCCCGTCATCCCGGAGAGAATGTCGCCGATGATGCCGTCCCCGGCTTCATGCCGCGGATTGTCATCGGTCAATATCACTTCATCGGCAAGCGCTTGAGCCACTTCTCCCATGCGCGGCCGCTTTTTCCTGTCCCGGTCACCGCCGCAACCGAAGACACATATCAGGCGTCCTTTACAATACGCCCTCAGGCTGGCGAGAACCTGTTCCAGGGCTGCGGGGGTGTGTGCATAATCAACGACGATGCGCGCACCATCAACGCGTCGGAAGCTTTCCATACGGCCCGGCACCGGGCCGATGTTTTCCAGCTTCTCCAGGATCCGGTCCAGGGGGAATCCCGCCAGGCCCAATACCGAAACCACGGCGAGGATATTGCCTGCGTTAAAGGCGCCCGTTACCCCCGGCTTTACCTGGCCGTTCCCCCAGGGGCAGGTAATATCAAGAACCAGTTCAGCACCGGGCAGCAGCGCCGCCTTGACGAGTGGAGGAGTTGACTGCTGCGGGGTTCCCGTTAAGCCGTAACCGATTACCTCTATGCCTGACGGCAGAGTGTCCAGCAGGGCACGCCCGAATGTATCATCGCAGTTGACCACGGCAGCGCGCAATGAGTCGAACAGGAACAGTTTTTCCTTGGCCTGGAAGTAATCCTGCAGGTCGTGGTGGTAATCCAGGTGGTCGTGGCTGAGATTGGTGAATACGGCCACATCGAAATCAACCCCGTTGACGCGTCCCTGGTCCAGGGCGTGGGACGATACTTCCATGAACGCCGTGTCCATATCCGCCTCTACAAATCCTGCCAACAGGCGCTGCAGGCTGACCGCACCGGGTGTTGTATTCGGTCCTGAGTCAAGACGCGGATAACTACCGTGTCCAAGCGTACCAATCAAGCCTGCCTGTGTGCCGGCCAGCAGTGCATGGGCTTTCGCCAGCCACCAGCAGATCGAGGTTTTACCATTGGTTCCCGTAACGCCGGTGAGATGCAGGTGTTGAGCAGGGTTGCCGAAAAATCGCCCGGCAATCAAACCCAGCTTGTCCGGCAAATCCCGGACCGGAAATATTGCGCTGCGGCGCCGGTCCAGGTCTGACATCAACCCCTCGTCCACAACTACTGCCACTGCCCCTGCCTTGAGGGCATCCCGGATGAACAGGCTGCCGCGGGTATGCGTACCCCGGCAGGCGACAAATAAATCACCCTCCCGGATATCCCGGCTGTCGGAACTGATCCCCTGCACCAGGATATTCCCTTGAACAGGCGCATCGGTCATGCCTTCCAGCAAAGTCTGCAGTGGGAAACCGGTTCGATGCCTGGCCACGGTCAACATCTTCACCTGGTGTTGCCGGCAAGCAACGCCTGCTTTTTCAACCCGATCAGGTTGTCGGGGGGAATATTCATTATCCGCAATGCCCCTTGCATTACCCGTGAAAACACGGGTGCGGCGACCTGGCCGCCGAAATACTGACCCGCCCCGGGATCGTCTATTACGACAACCAGGACCAGGCGGGGTTCCGTTGCCGGGGCAAAGCCGGCAAACAGCGAGGTGTAACGGTTCTCCTCGTAACCGGATTCCGATGTCTTGTGTACGGTGCCGGTCTTACCGGCGACATGGTACCCTTCGACAGCCGCCCGCCTGCCGCTGCCGCCGGGTCCGATTACCGTTCGCATCATCCTGTTCATCTCAAACGCCACCATTTCCGGTATCACGCGCCGGGGTGCGGGGGCCGTGCTGACTTTCTGAAAGCTGATCGGATACAGAAGACCACCGGTCGCGATAACGGAATAGGCCTGGGCCAACTGCATGGTCGTTACCGAGATGCCGTATCCGTACGAAACCGTCGCCAGGTCCAGACTGGACCAGTCGGCGTAATCCGTAAGCGTCCCCGGCACTTCTCCCGGGTATCCACTCATGGTCGGGCTGCCGAAACCGATGTTATGGTGTAATTTCCAAAGCCGTTCCGGACCCAGTGTCAGCGCCACTTTGGTTGTGCCCACGTTGCTCGATTTACGGATCACGTCGCTGATGCTCAGGGTCCCGTAATTATTGATGTCGCTGATCGAATAGCGGCCGATGGTAAGTTTCCCGGGCGCGGTATCAACCGTGGTCTCCGGCTGGTACAGCCCCGACATCAGCGCCGCCGTGATAGTGAACGGTTTTATGGTGGAACCGGGTTCGAACACATCCGTCACCACGCGGTTCCGGTACTGGTTGCCCTTGAAATCAGCGCGGTTGTTTGGATTGAACGGTGGTTGTACCGCCAGGGCGAGGATCTCACCGGTCCTGACGCCGAGCAACAGTAACATACCGCCACGGGCCTTGTTGCGCAGCACCGCTGTTTGCAACTCCCGGTACGCCAGGTACTGGAGGCGCTGGTCCAGGGCCAGGGTCAGGGATCGGCCGGGGACGGGTTGCCTGATGTTCTCGATGTCTTTGACGATGGAACCATACAGGTCCTTCAGTACCCGTTTTTTGCCCGGCTCGCCCCGCAACCAGTCATCAAATGCCAGTTCGATTCCTTCCTGGCCCACATCGTCTATGTCGGTAAACCCGATCAAGTGGGATGCTACTTCACCGATTGGGTAATATCGCTTGTATTCCTTGTCGATATTGATCCCCGGAATTCTCAGGTCCCGTACCCGGCGCGCCGTGTCGGGCAGGACATGCCTCTTCATGAATACGAAATTCCTGTCCTGCCGGTCAGTCATAAACCGCCGTATCTCTTCCACCGATGTATCCAGCAGGTTGGCCAGTTGTCCCAGGTCGGCCCCTGAATCCAGGACCTTCCCGGGTGCGGCCCAGATTGACGCCACCGGCGTACTGACAGCCACAGGTTCGCCATTCCTGTCCGTAATCGTACCCCTGTATGCCGGTATCTCGACGCTGCGAATGGCCCTGGCATCGCCCTGGTCGATCAGAAAGTCCTTGTTCAAAATCTGCAGATAGAAAACCCGGCAGGCAACCGCCGTTGCGGCGAGGCTGAACAGCGCCAGCAGAAACCACTTGCGGCCTGCATAACCGGATTCAGGAACCTGGCTGCTCATGGCACCAGAAAGACCAGGGAACCATTCTCGGGGACGTACATGCCCAATTCCTCTTTCACCGTACGCTCTACCCGCTCATCCAGCGCCCAGGTACTCTGTTCAAGCTGGAGCCTTCCCCATTCTTCATTCAACAGGTCCCGGTCCTTTTTCAATTGTTCTATCTCCATGAACACCTTGCGCGAGACGTGCTGCGTCTGAACTACCGATACGGCTGAAACCAGTACGGTGAAGACGAGCAGGAGTATAACGGCAGGCTTAATCACGGCAGCTTCTCCGCAACCCTCAAAATGGCGCTCCTGCCACGCGGGTTGTCGCGGTTTGCTTCCTCTGCGGATTTGACGGGCCGGCCAACCGCCCGCATCCTGGGTTTGATTTCACTACCGGTTACGGGCAGGTAAATGGGGTAAGGGTCGGCGCGGGACTGTTGTCTGATAAACCTTTTCACAATACGGTCTTCCCCTGAGTGGAAACTGATTACGGCCAGTCTCCCGCCGTCCCGCAAGACATCGACTACCTGCTGCAACACGGTCTCCAACTCTTCGAGTTCATTATTTACGAGGATCCTGATGGCCTGGAACGAACGGGTAGCAGGATGTTTGCCCGGCTCGGTGGAAGGAACCGCGTTTTTAATCAGGGCAGACAGTTGCCGGGTGGACGCAATGGCGGTTTCAGAACGCTCGGCCACGACGGCGCGGGCGATTCGTGCGGCATATCTCTCTTCACCGTAACGGCGCAGCACGCCACTCAGTTCCGCTTCACTCGCCTGGTTGATCCAGTCTGCGGCGCTGAACCCCTCACCGGGGTTCATCCTCATATCAAGCAGGCCTTCCTTCTGAAAACTGAACCCCCGGGAAGCATTATCCAGTTGCGGCGATGAGACGCCGAGATCAAACAGCAAGCCATCGACCGCACCCATCATATCCATCTGTTCGACCACCTCTGCAAGGCGGGTGAATGAACCCTGGACAACTCTGAAACGTTTATCACCGGCGAATTCGTTCTGGGCAGACCTGATTGCTTCCGGGTCCTTATCGAAGGCGAGTAACCGGCCCCGGTTGCCAAGGCGTTGCAGAATTGGCCTGCTGTGGCCGCCGCGACCGAAGGTGCAGTCCACATAACAGCCATCCGGTCGCAGTGCAAGCGCAGCCAGCGCCTCATTGGGCAAAACCGGTTTATGTGCGTATTCATTCAACTTGAACGATGTGATACCCGCTCATCATAAAGACAGTGACTGCAACGCATCGGCAGGGGTCCCCTCTTCATCACCCACCATGCCCAGCCAATGGTCGCGCTGTTCCTCCCAACTGCCGCGGTTCCAGATTTCAAACTTGTTGCCCTGACCCAGGATGATGACCTGCTTATCGAGTTGGGCGTAGTCGCGCAGTTCTGCCGGGACCAGGATTCTCCCGTGAGAATCCAACTGGCAATCTGTGGCATAGCCGCGCATCATCTGCTTGGCCCTGCGACTCTGCTTGTCGAAATCGGACAACACGGCCAGCTTCTCTTCGATGAGGTCCCATTCGGGAAGGGGATACAGCCACAGGGACCTGTCCAGGGGGTTGAGGGTCTGCACCAGGCAACCGCCGGCAATCTCCACAAGCCGTTCGCGGAAACGGCTGGGTATGGCTAAACGGCCCTTGCTGTCAAGACTGACGCTGCTGAAACCCCGGAACATATTCTGGCCCTGTAATCACAATAAAATCCACAATTACCCACTTTTTCCCACAATTCATAACTATAGGAACCAAGTTGCTGTTCTGTCAAGCAAATCTTGTGATTTTTCGGTAAAAAAATTACCGGTGTTACAGGCACTTAGAGGTAAACAGACCTTGAAATGACCGGTTATGATAAAAAATCATAGATATAAGTCGTTTAATATTATTAGGTTGTGATGTTTTTTTAAGAAAAAACAACAGGTTTTGGGTCAAATCGGGGATGAAAAAGGGGGAGTCAGCCTGTAAGCCGGGTTCTGTCGAGGACAATCATTCATCTGGGATGCATGTCACCATGCACCTCCTGCAGCCTACCCGGGGACAATGCGGGCCACATTATCGCCCCCTTATTTGGCCTTGCTCCAGGCGGGGTTTACCATGCCGTGCCTGTCTCCAGCCACGCGGTGCGCTCTTACCGCACCATTTCACCCTTACCCGGCCATTGTAACAATGACCGGGCGGTATACTTTCTGTTGCACTTTCCGTCGGCTCGCGCCGCCCAGGAATTACCTGGCGCCCTGCCCCTGCGGAGCCCGGACTTTCCTCTGCCGAAACCGG
Source organism: Gammaproteobacteria bacterium (assembly GCA_965207165.1). Taxonomy (GTDB): domain Bacteria; phylum Pseudomonadota; class Gammaproteobacteria; order Eutrophobiales; family Eutrophobiaceae; genus JAAXHV01. The sequence goes on from OZ242265.1 coordinate 2,507,335, forward strand.
AATTGATCAAAATCAATCCCTTCCAGCAGCGATTGCCCGGCTGACTCCCGTTACCATATTAGGTTGGACCCACGCTGTTTTCAACTGTGCCGGGTGCACAGGCACCGGATGAGGTGAAAAACACACGTCTTGCAACAGCGGCCAGGGGATAATTTCCCGGACCTGCTTGTCTAAAACGGTAACGAGATCATAATATGAATTCCCTGGACCCGTGAAGGCCTGGGTACAGACAGAAAAAATGGATAGAGAATTGAAAAAGACGCCACTGTATGAACTGCATGGTGCGCATGGCGCCAGGTTCGTGGAATTTGCCGGTTACTCGATGCCGGTTCAGTACCGGAGAGGAATCAGGGAAGAACACCTCCATACCCGCAGCAGCGCCGGCCTGTTTGACGTCTCACACATGGGGCAGATCCGCCTTTCGGGCGCCGGTATCGAGAACGCCATGGAAAGACTGGTCACCGGCGACATCAGCGCCATGGCGCCGTTCCGGCAACGCTACACGCTGTTGACCAACCGGCAGGGTGGCATCATCGACGACCTGATGCTGACCAGGACCCCGGATTCTCTTTTCCTTGTGGTCAATGCCGCGTGCAAGGAGGCGGATTTCGCTTACCTGGAGAAGGCATTGGGCCCGGGTTACCGGCTGGAAATGCTGTCCGACCGCGCCTTGCTGGCGCTACAGGGTCCAAAGGCGGCAGATGTACTGGCCGGGTTAGTTCAAGGGTGCGAATCCATGCCGTTCCTGAGCGCCGTAGAGGCCGATCTTGACGGCGCGCCTTGTCTTGTCAATCGCTGCGGCTACACCGGGGAGGACGGGTACGAGATATCCGTCCCTTCCGTTCATGCCCGGAAGCTGGCTGAAACATTCCTGCAGGACCCGGCCGTGGAGCTAATCGGCCTGGGCGCCAGGGATACGTTACGGCTGGAGGCAGGCCTGTGTCTTTACGGCCATGACATCAATCCGGCAACAACCCCCGTGGAAGCAGGTTTAACGTGGGTGCTTGCAAAAAAATACCGCGGCGACGATGCCGTACCGGCGCAGTTCCCCGGGGCGGATATCATATTGCAACAGTTGCAGACGGGAACGGCACTGGTACGGCGCGGTTTTTCCTCACAGGGGAAGATACCTGTACGGGATGGCGCCGAGATATTGAACCACGGGCAGCGGGCGGTCGGCTGGATCACCAGCGGTGGTTACGGCCCCAGTATCGGCCAACCTGTGGCCATGGGCTATATCGAAAAGGAATACGCCGCTAATGGCACTGAATTGCAGGTGAAAATTCGTGATCGTCTGCATGGCATCCGGATTGTTAATCTACCTTTTGTCAAACACCGGTATTACCAATTATGAGCAAACTCGAACAACTCGAAATGCGCGGCGGTTTCACACGCCGCCACATCGGCCCGGACAGGCACCAGATCCGTACAATGGTGGAGTACCTGCGTATGGATGAACTGGAACAGATTATCGACCGTGCCGTCCCCGAATCGATCCTTACTGAACAGGCCCCTGCCCTGACCGGGACTATCAGCGAACGCGAAGTCGGTATCCGCTTGCGCAGGATGCGCAGAAGGAATCGCGTTTTTACCTCCATGATAGGCATGGGTTACCACGACACCATCATGCCTGCCGTAATCAAGCGCAATGTCCTGGAGAATCCGGCATGGTATACGGCTTACACGCCATACCAGGCTGAGATCAGCCAGGGCCGGCTGGAAGCATTGCTGAATTTCCAGCAGATGATCACGGACCTGACCGGCATGGAGATAGCCAATGCTTCCATGCTTGACGAAGCCACGGCCGCGGCTGAGGCGATGAGTATGGCGAAACGAGTGGGCAGGAACAGCAGCAACCTGTTCTTTATCGACGAGGATTGCCATCCGCAGACTATTGCTGTCGTGCAGACGCGGGCAAGTAATTTCGGCTACCGGACCATTACCGGTGATCCGCTCACCGGGCTCGAGAGCAAGGACGTATTCGGTGCGTTGTTCCAATACCCCGGCAGCAGCGGCGAAGTCAGGGACCTGCGTGAGCCGGCCAGGCTGGCCCATGAGCAGGGAGCCATTGTTTCAGTGGCCGCAGATATCCTGGCCCTGGTACTGTTGACACCGCCCGGTGCAATGGGCGCTGATATCGTAGTGGGCAACTCCCAGCGTTTCGGAATGCCTATGGGTTACGGCGGCCCCCATGCGGCATTCTTCGCCACCAGGGAAAAATTCGTTCGCTCCATGCCCGGACGCATTATCGGCGTATCCGTGGATAACCTGGGCCATAAGGCATTGCGCATGGCCTTGCAGACCCGCGAACAGCATATCCGCCGGGAAAAAGCCACCAGCAATATCTGCACGTCGCAGGTACTGCCGGCAGTGATCGCCGGATTTTACGCTATCTATTACGGACCCAAGGAGTTGCGCCTGATCGGGGAACGGGTCCACCGCCTGACCCAGGTGCTGGTTGCCGGGCTGCAACTGCTCGGCTTCAGCATCGCCAGCAGGCAGTATTTCGACACCATAAAGGTTTACGCTCCCAGCCGGGCTCGGCGTGTCGCCGCCAAGGCCCGTGAAGCCTCGATCAACCTGCGGGTTTACGACGCGGATTACCTGGGGATAGCGCTGGACGAAACGACGACCCGCGAAGAATTGCTGACTCTCTGGGAAGTGTTCTCTAGCGCTGCAGGCCGGATACCGGACATTGCCACTCTGGATGCCTGCGTGGACGAATGCATCCCGGATCGGTTATTACGCAGCGACGGGATATTACAGCACCCCGTATTTGAGCTTTACCACAGCGAGACCGAAATGATGCGTTACATGCGCTGGCTGGCGCGCCGTGATATTTCACTGGATCGCGCAATGATCCCCCTGGGCTCCTGCACCATGAAACTGAACGCGGCCACGGAACTGGAAGCCCTGTCATACCGTGATTTCAATGCCATCCACCCGTTTGCGCCGCTGGACCAGGCGCAGGGTTACCTGCAGTTGTTCGAGGAACTGGAAGACATGTTGTGCGATCTCACGGGTTTTGACGCTTTTTCACTGCAACCGAATGCCGGTTCACAGGGGGAATACACCGGGTTGCTGGTTATCCGAAAGTACCAGGAAGTTCAGGGGCAGGGGCAACGCGATGTCTGCCTGATCCCCGCTTCGGCTCACGGCACCAACCCCGCCAGCGCCGTCATGGCCGGGTTGAAGGTGGTGGTGGTTGCCTGTGACAGTGACGGCAACATAGACCTGGGCGACCTGCGCGACAAGGCCGGACAGTACCGGGAGCGCCTGTCCGCCCTGATGATCACGTACCCTTCCACGCACGGGGTCTATGAAGCGGGGTTTCATGATATCTGCGCGCTGGTACATGAAAACGGCGGCCAGGTTTACCTGGACGGCGCCAACATGAATGCCCTGGTCGGTATCGCCCGTCCGGCGGAGATGGGCGCTGATGTAATGCACATCAACCTGCACAAGACCTTTGCCATCCCCCATGGCGGCGGCGGGCCGGGTATGGGGCCGATCGGCGTGAAAGTACATCTTGCGCCTTACCTGCCCGGCCACCCCCTGGTGGAAGGCGTCAACCCCGCTGCAGGCCAATACGGCACCGTCGGCACCGTCTCGGCAGCGCCCTGGGGTTCAGCCAGCATCCTGACCATCTCATGGGCTTATATCGCCATGATGGGCGCGCATGGATTGCGCCGGGCAACACTGGTTGCCATCCTGAGCGCGAACTACGTTGCCGCCCGGTTGCGGGAGTACTACCCGATCCTGTATACGGGAAAGAACGGCATGGTCGCCCACGAGTGCATTCTCGACCTGCGCCCCATCAAGCAAGGTTGCAATGTCACGGTGGACGATATTGCCAAACGCCTGGTGGATTACGGATTTCATGCTCCGACCATGTCTTTCCCGGTTCCCGATACCCTGATGATTGAGCCGACAGAAAGCGAGAACAAGCGCGAACTGGACCGCTTCTGCGATGCCATGATAGCCATTCGCAGGGAAATCAGCCTGGTCGAGTCGGGTCACTGGGACAAGGAAAACAACCCCTTGAAAAACGCGCCCCATACACACCAGTTGCTGCTTGAGTCCGACTGGACCATGCCTTACAGCAAACAGGAAGCGTTTTATCCAATGGACACCATTCGGGATGACAAGTACTGGCCCCCGGTCAGCCGGGTGGACAACCTGCACGGCGACAGGAATTTATTCTGCAGTTGCCCGCCGCTGGAAGACTATGCCACAGCGTGACCGGCAGCGATAATGAGTAGTTAAAATTTGCGCCTGATCCAGTAATCCAGGCTGACGTACCTGCCGCCTCCCAGATAGAACAGGGCTGCGAGCATGATGAAGTAGGTTGCCGCCCATTCGATGCCGTTATTGGATACGATGAAGTTACCGTGTTCCGTCAACCAGTTGTAGTTCCCGTGTTCCCTTAAAATGCTTTTTGCCCGGGACAGGCGCTCCAGTGCCTCGCCGGCATCAGCGGAGGCAAACGGGCTGCTCAGATCGTGAACGGCTTGCCAGCCGTGGCCGATATGTACTGTCGCCATCGCGACTATCATGGTCACCATCAGCGGGATGCAAACCCAGCGTGTAGCCAGGCCAAGGGCCAGGAGAATCGCGCCGACATATTCCGCACCCCAGGCCATGTAGGCGTTAAGGGCAGGAAACGGCAGTCCCAGGCCCCATTCCGCATTACCGAACCACTCGATAACGGAGTCGAGAGAACTGCCTTCATCAAGCGGGTTCCATTTATTGTTGCCCGCAACCCAGAATACGGGAACCAGGTATAACCTGAGTAATACGGGACCAATGAAATCCAGGTTGCCCCTGATCCGGTCAAGTATTGCCTGTGCATGGCATGCCAGGGTGGTTGTGCCGTTCATCGCCTTTTCTCCTGCTGTTATTTTACTCAGACATTGAAAATCCGGAAAGCGCGCAATTTTCAATGATAAGCAAGAGCAGCACCCGGTTCAAGCACCGGCTCGTCCGCATTTCTCCGGCAATCATTCCCGCGCGGGAGAGACAGGCAGGTCGATATCCTGCTGCAGGGCTACGGCCAGGTCGTATATTTCGTTCCTGCTGCCCCCCGTCAGTTCGGCCGCAATCCGTACACTCTGTTTCAAGGTCAGTGATTTGAGCAGAATTTCCAGGATTGCAGTCAATTCGGACTTGCCGGTTTTGCCGGCGCCGGCGCCGGCGATAACGACGACAAATTCACCGCGGCACCGGTCAGGGTCATCATTCATCCACTCGATCAATCCGCCCAATGTTCCGTGGCGTATCGTTTCAAACTTTTTTGTCAACTCCCGTGCGATAGTCGCCTTCCTGTCCGCGCCGAGGACCGATGAGGCATCGGCCAGGAAAGCCTTTATCCTGTGCGGGGCTTCATAAAAAACCATGGTGCGTTCTGCATCGGCCAGGGCCTGGAGATGCTTGCGGCGCGCCTCCGCCCTGGCGGGAGCAAAACCTTCAAACAGGAACCTCCCGGGAGCTATTCCGGCAGCCGACAAAGCCGTTATCAACGCCGCGGGGCCGGGCACCGGACAGACGGTAATATTCTCTTCGTGGGCCTGCCTTACCAGCTTGAAACCGGGATCGCTGATCAGCGGGGTGCCGGCGTCTGCAACCAGGGCAATATCACAACCCCCGGCAAGACGGCTGATGACCTGCGCCGTCATACGATCCTCGTTGTTCTCGTGGAAGGCCTGTAGCGCGGTTCTGATGTTGAAAGAGCTCAGTAACTTGCGGCTGTGGCGAGTGTCTTCCGCCAGGACCAGGTCAACCTCGGAAAGGATTCTTTGCGCGCGCGGGCCCAGATCCTCCAGGTTGCCGATAGGCGTTGCCACGATGTATAAGGTGCCGGATTGAGTTGCCATGAATATACTCGCTAAGACCCAACTCTTTTATTTACCACAGAGGACACAGAGAACACAGCGTTTTTTGACCTCTGCACTCCGTGAGAATTAAGAAGCAGGAATCGAAACGAATGAATCGCAGTGGCAACTTACAGCATTTCAGTAGATGCATAAATAAAAATATGGCTTTTTAGCTTTCAGGGTGCACCCATTCCTAATTCGTAATTCCTAATTCGTAATTTTCCATTCCAATGGCCTGCCATTCCTTTTGCCTATAGAATGAACCTATGCGCGCGTTACTCAAGATTTTGCTCACTGTCATATTGTTGCAAGGCTGTACGCTGGAGGTCAGGAAAGCCGCAACGCCCGTCGATGCGGAACAGGAAGCCAGGGAGTTGTTGAATGACGGCCGCTATCAACAAGCCGCCGGGGAATATCTGCGCCTGGCGGAATTATACCCGGAAAAAACCGGTTTCTACCGTTTGCAGGCCGCATCCGCCATGATTTCAATGCAGCGGACTGCCGAGGCCGCTGAACTATTATCCACCATAACTCCGCAGGACGCGCACGGCAGGATACTGAAGACGCTGTTGCAGGCCGAACTTCACTTGCAGGAGAGACAGCCGGAAAAAACGCTGGAAACTCTGTCAGCGGATTTCCCGGATGTCATACCGGCTTCACTCCGGGCACGGCGCCATGAAGTCAGAGCCCTTGCCTACGAACAGCAGACAGATTTTATCAACGCGGCAGCAGAACGCATCAGCTACGGCGCCTATCTGCTGCAACGTGACGACACAGACGCCAATACGGCGAAAATCTGGGAGACCCTGAACAAGGTCGACAAACAAGTGCTGCGGGAACTCCACCGCGCGCACCCGCAGGCACTCTCAGGCTGGCTGGAGCTTGCGCTCATCAACAGGACCATGCTGGCTGACCTTACGGCATTGACCGGCGCGCTGGCAGCCTGGCAGGGTAGATATCCGGCGCATCCGGCCAATCCCGGTATCATCGGGCAGATGCGCGCCGCCGGCCGGAGCTATGAGATACGGCCCCGCCAGATTGCCCTTTTATTGCCGTTGCGCGGGGGTTACCGCAAAGCCGCCGAAGCCATCAGGGACGGCTTTATCAGCGCCTGGTACGACTCGGGCCAGGACAGACCCCTGATAAAGCTATACGAAGGGAACTCGTTGAACATTGAAAAGGTTTATTCACAGGCAGTGGCGGAAGGTGCGGATTTCATCGTGGGACCACTGGAAAAACAGGCGCTGACGAGGTTATCTGCAATGGCGGACCTGTCCGTGCCCACACTGGCCCTGAACCGGGTCCAGCCTGTTGCCGACATGCCGACCGGCGACAACGGGAACCTCGTCCCTGCCCTCATGCAATTCGGCCTGTCCCCGGAAGATGAAGCGCGCCAGGTTGCCGACCGGGCATTTGCGGACGGGCACAGCAGGGCCCTGGTCATTGTCCCGGACGACCAGTGGGGCAGGCGTCTGTACGATGCATTCCGGGAAAACTGGCTGGCGCAGGGCGGTACTATACTTGAAAGAATTTACTACGACCCGCAAAGCAATGATTATTCCGCCCCGGTCACACAATTGCTGAATGTCGACAGCAGTGAATCCAGGGTGCGAAAACTCCGGCAGGCCCTGAACCGGGGTCTTGAAAACCTGACACGCCGGCGCCAGGACGCGGACGTAATTTTCATGGCCGCATTTCCCATTGCCGGACGCCAGATTATCCCGCAGTTACGCTTCCATGAAGCGGGAGGTATCCCGGTCTATGCGACGTCGCATATCTTTACCGGCAGCGTGAACCCACAGGCAGATATGGATATGGACGGTGTCATGTTTCCGGATTTGCCATGGATCCTGTCTCCTCATGATGGAAGCCCATCGATTAAGTCGCTGGTCAACGAAAATTTCCAGGCCGATACATCCGTCTACCAGCGCCTGTATGCATTAGGGGTGGATGTCTTCCATCTGATCCCGAATCTGTACCGGCTGGCGTTCGATGATGACGCCCGCTTCAGTGGTGAGACGGGCCTGCTCAGCATGTCCGCGGGCGGCAGGATAAGCAGAAACTTACCCTGGGGTAAAATAATCAACGGCAAACCTGAACTGCTTGACCATGACGGCTGATAATTACCGGGCCAGGTTCGGCAGGATGGCCGAGGACCTGGCTCTGCGCTACCTGCAACAACATGACATGACTTTGCTGGAACGTAACTTTCGTTCCCGCTTTGGCGAGATTGACTTGATCATGCAGGAAAACAATACCATTATATTCGTTGAAGTCAGGTCAAGAAAAAATACGGCTTTTTTACACCCGGCAGAGACCATAGATCATTCAAAGAGAACTAAAATCCGGAGGACCAGCCAGGTCTTTATGCAGAAAACACCCGCGACGAACCATTTTGACTGGCGCTTTGACGTTATCACGTTAACCGGCAGAAGAGAGAACGAAATGAAGATCGAATGGATCAAGGCGGCATTCTAGCCAATGGTAACCGGTTGCCACTGATGGATTTTGTCCAACGCGTCAAAGACAACTTCGCCGAGAGTATCCGCATCAAGATAGACGCAGGTAATCGCCTCGCTCCTTCAATTGCAATAGCCTCTGAACTGATGACCGCCTGCCTGTTGAACGGCAATAAAATCCTGAGTTGCGGCAACGGCGGTTCTGCCGCAGATGCACAGCATTTCGTTTCCGAAATGATCAACCGGTATGAAACGGAACGGCCCGGACTGCCCGCCATCGCATTGACGACCGACTCATCCGTATTAACCTCTATTGCCAATGATTACCAGTATGCCGATATCTTCTCACGGCAGGTACGGGCGCTGGGACAACCGGGAGACGTGTTGCTGGCGTTCAGCACCAGCGGCGAATCAGACAATATTATCCACGCTATCGATGCCGCCCACGACAAACGGCTGCACGTCATAGCCCTGACCGGCAGGGAAGGAGGGCAGGTCGCCGATATGCTGCTGGAAACCGACATCGAACTTCGTGTGCCTGCCGATTCGACGGCCAGGATCCAGGAAGTACACCTGATGATAATCCATTCTCTTTGTGATCTGATCGACCATAAACTACTAGGAGCAGTAACATGAAAATGCAACCACACATCCTGTCAGTCATCCTCCTTGCGCCCCTGCTGCTAATGCAGGGCTGCGCCCCCGTAGCCGTAACCGGCGCCACGACCGCCGTCTCGACTATGGTGGCAGACCGGAGGACTACCGGCACCATAATTGAAGACGAGGCAATAGAGAACAAGTTCCGCCTGGCGTTGTGGGACCGGAAAGAATTAAACAAAAGAGTGCATGTCAACGTCACCAGTTATAACACCTGGGTCCTGGTCACTGGAGAAGCGCCGGCCGAAGAAGATCGTCAGGCAGTAATTGACCTGGTAAAGAACGTTGAAAAGGTGACCAGGGTATTCGATGAGATCACTATAGCCGCCCCCAGTTCCCTGCTCTCGCGCAGCGCGGACGGCGTGGTTACCGCCAAGATAAAAACCAAGCTGATCGCGGAAAAAGACCTGAGTACGCTGCATATAAAGGTAGTCACCGAGAACGGTGTTACTTTCCTCATGGGCCTGGTTTCCGAGGAGGAAGGCGCTATTGCGACGGAAATCGCCCGGCGTACCGGCGGCGTACAAAAAGTGGTTAAACTTTTTGAATACAGGGAATCGCTCAGGAAAAGCAGCGAGGAGGAACAGGCTGAGGATGTTAATATCGATGCACAGGATGAATAGAATTTTACATCCGTGTTAAGCAACAAGCCCTTGTGCGGGCGTCAGGCTGTCAAGCGCTCACACATGTCTCGTTCCGGTTCGGACATGCTGGACTGGAACGCAGCGCGGGCGAACAGTGATTCGGCATATTTCCGCAACGCCTTGGCGCCGGCGGGCAACCTGATGTTGTAGGCGCCCAGCCGCCATAACAACGGCGCCATACAGCAATCCACCAGGGTATAGTGCTCCGACATGAAATAGGGAAGCTGGGAAAACACCGGGTCGAGCGCCAGCAGGCTGTTGCGCAGGTCCCTCCTGGCGCCGGCTGCAGCAATTTCATTTTCGCTGTCCAGTTCTTCAGCCAGCCGGTACAGGTCCCGTGTAATCCGGTATCTCAATTGCCTGTTAACCGCGCGTGACATTGGATCAACCGGCATCAGCGGCGGATGGGGAAAACGTTCATCCAGGTATTCCAGTATGATTTGAGCATCATACAGAACGAGATCGCGGTCCACGAGGGTAGGCACCGTATTGTACGGATTCAATTCCGCCAGCTCTTCGGGAATAATCTCCTCATGGATATACTTGACCTCGGTAGCAATGTCTTTTTCCGCCAGGGCCAGGCGCACACTGTGGCTGAACGGGCCCGTCGCATCGGAGTACAAGACCATTACGGGGCCGCCGTTAACGGAGGCTGTCATCGTACGTCGCGCCAGTATTCCCGCTTCAGCAGGTAGACCAGAACCAGCAATACAAGCAGATAGGTAATTGTCCAGGCGCCTATCTTATTGCGTTTGAGTTTGATGGGTTCTCCCAGGTAAACCATGAAGTTCACCAGATCGCTGATCGTCTCCTCGTAGCTTTCCTCCTGGTAGGGCTGCGGCTTTTCAACAGGCCCTGTCACAACTTCCAGGTGGTCGATCACCTTGCTCACCCTGCCGTCCTCGTGAACTTCTTCCTTATATACCGGTTCCTGCCAACCCTGCAGTTGCCAGAGCACATGCGGCATGGCGGTATCCTCAAAAGCCAGGTTGTTGACGCCATTGGGGCGGGATGCGTCCCGGTAAAACGTCATCAGGTAAGTATACAACCAGTCTGCGCCGCGGGAACGGGCAGTAACGGACAGATCGGGTGGCGCCACGCCAAAATATTTCTCCGCTTCACGCCTGTTCAGCGCAACGGTCATGGTATCCCCGGTTTTATCGGTTCCGAACATGAAATTCTCCTTCAGGACGTCTTCGCTGATATGCAAGTCCCTGCCCAGGCGGTTATAGCGCATGAATGAGGCGGAATGGCAACTCAGGCAATAGTTTACAAACGTTCGGGCGCCCCGTTGCAGTGATTTCCTGTCGGACAGGTCGACGTGGGCACGCAGGGTGTAACCACCCTCCCCGGCCGACCAGCAGGGGTTTGCCAGCAGCAACAGCAGCAGAATGACAGGGGACGGAATTAAATTCCGCCCCCGTTTTGCCGGTTCCCGTTCCGGTATGGAGAAACGCGGATTGTTCATGTCACCCGGTCCGGTACCGGTTTGTCCCTGTCGGACGCGGTATAAAACGGCATCAACAGGAAAAACAGGAAATAAATCAAGGTGAAAAGCCGCGCCATCCAGGTGTATGCCGTGGTGGCAGGCTGAAGACCCAGCCAGCCCAGTACGATAAAGCTGAGCGTAAACAAGGCCAGGGCAATTTTGTAATTCCAGCCCCGGTAGCGTATGGACTTGACCGGACTCCGGTCCAGCCAGGGCAGGAAAAAGAATAACATGACCGCCGCGCCCATGGCGACGACACCGCCGAACTGGCTCGGGATGGCCCGCAGGATGGCATAGAACGGTGTGAAATACCACACCGGCGCAATGTGTTCCGGTGTCTTCAGCGGGTCGGCCGGGATGAAATTATTTGCTTCGAGAAAGTAACCACCCATCTCTGGCTGGAAAAACACAACCGCACAAAAGATGATCAGGAAGACCACGACGGCGACGATGTCCTTGACTGTGTAGTAGGGATGCAACGGGATGCCGTCCAGCGGGATACCGTCGGCGCCCTTGTTGTCCTTTATTTCAACACCGTCAGGATTATTCGACCCGACCTCGTGCAAGGCGAGCAGGTGCGCGCCTACCAGGCCGCAAAGCACCAGGGGGAAGGCGATGACGTGCAGGGAGAAAAACCGGTTCAGGGTCACGTCGGACACGACGAAATCACCCCGTATCCACAAGGCAAGATCGTCGCCTATAACCGGCAGGGCGCCGAATAACGAGATGATTACCTGGGCTCCCCAGTAAGACATCTGTCCCCACGGCAGCAGGTAGCCGAAAAACGCCTCGGCCATAAGGGTGAAATAGATAAGCATGCCTATGATCCACAGCAGTTCCCTGGGCCGTTTATAGGAACCGTACAACATGGCGCGGTACATATGCAGGTAGATCACGATAAAGAATGCGGAAGCGCCGGTAGAGTGCATGTAGCGTATCCACCAACCCCACTCCACGTCGCGCATGATGTACTCGACCGAGGCAAACGCGAGTTCCGCGGACGGTTTGTAGTTCATGGTCAGCCAGATCCCGGTAACGATCTGGATCACCAGGATAAACAGCGCCAATGAGCCGAAGAAATACCAGAAATTGAAATTTTTCGGCGCGTAATACCGGGCCAGGTGGTCATTCCACAATTGCAGTAACGGAAAGCGCGCGTCCACCCAGTCGCGCAGTGCAAGCAGGCGTTTAGTCATGACTGCACGACAGCTGAATCATCACCGATCAATACCCGTGTATCGCTCAGGTACTGGTGCGGCGGCACAACCAGGTTGGAGGGCGCCGGAACGCCCTTGAAAACCCTGCCGGCGAGGTCAAAACGGCTGCCGTGACAGGGGCAGAAGAAACCGCCCTTCCAGTCGGCGCCGAGCCGGTGGGCTTCCCCTTCCCCTTTTCTGGCATAAACAGGAGAACAGCCAAGGTGGGTACAGATCCCCAGGACAATCAGGTATTCCGCACGCTGTGAACGGTACTCGTTCCTGGCATAAAACGGTTGTTGTTCGGTATTCGAGGCCGGATCCTTTACTTCGTCGTCCAGTTCGCTGAGTTCGTCGATGGCTGCATCATCCCGGCGCAGGATCCAGACCGGTTTACCGCGCCATTTCACTATTTTTCGCTCCCCGACCTCCAAATCATCTATATCGGCTTCAACCGGGGCGCCGATCGCCTTGGCCTTGGCACTGGGTGTTAACGTGGACACAAAGGGTACAGTGGCGGCCAGTGCGCCTGCACCGCCTACAACCGACGCTGTTGTGGTGAGAAACCTGCGCCGCTCACTGTTAACTCCATCATTCTTCATTCAGCTAATCCTCAAACTCATACCTGCCTGTCAGGTAATGGCAAAACTGAAAGTATATCATAAACAGTCACATCCTGTCGCCCCGGCAGCACTATGCCTGAGCAGCGTCTGTCCCGGCAGGTCATCGGCCGGGAGGTCGCTTTGCATCGTATCGGCGGAGGCGCGTGAAGATAAAAACAGCTTTATAGAACGCACGGAACGGAGTATAATATTACCTGTCAAATATACATGTTCAGGCAATTCTCATCAGCCCTGAGGAGGTGGAATAATGTCAAGAATTGACGGATACGGCTCCGGTAACACGATCAATCCGGCAGAGACCGGGCAAATTCAGAGCAGTGATGAAATCAAGGCCAGGTCGGCAGGCCAGGCAACTACCGACGCCGACGCCGCGGCCTACCTGAAAATCGGTGCGAAACCGCCGTTGCCCCCATTTGCCGGGGCGGTAAGCCAGGGCGACACGGCTGAGGGAAAACAGGCGTTACAGGTGATCGGTCACAATATCGGTATCGACTACTCCGCGATTCTCGCATTGATTGTCAAACTTTCCAGTGATGAGTGTTACTCTCATTTCAACTATTTGTTTTATATAATCTTTTGTGAAATACGGCCTGTAATTTTCATACAATCCGTCCCACAGAAATAGAAGGGAATTTAAGCACTAATTCCGCTAGTAAATTACGCAATACGTGCGGTGTCATTTTCCCGATTTTCCTCAAAACGGTCCAGCTCAGGGGCAGTTATCGGCCCACATGAGACGCACCGGGTAAAATCAGGCGGGGACAAATTCCGTTGTGCATAGCAAGCCATGCCGCTCGACATGCCTCAGCAGTCAATAACAACAACGGCAGGTGGAACAAGACAACACCGCTCCCGGGCACTGAAACGATGGCGAGCATCGAGTGCCTGGCTGGGATTGTGTTTGTCTGTCATGAGGCGTTCCTTGCGGAGTTCGGGCCGTATTGCCAGGGGTTGACCTGGGTGCCCTGATTGTTGCTTGGGTCAGGTTGTCCAGGATGAACCCGGCCAGATGCGCCAGCCGGTCCGTGCTCCTGCGAGATTGGTTTCACCGCCCGGTCGGGTGGATGGTGACGAATTAATGCCAGCTAATCAAACGACCAGATTCATCTTGTGATTTGTTATCGGATAGACCGCCGGATTATGCTGCCAGGGAACAACTTGCACACGGTCGATTACTGTCGTTAACGGCAGGGGCGAGACTACTCCTGTATACAAAACTTCGTTCTGTACCAGGAGTCTCGCAAGAGGGGGACACCCCCCCTTGACCCCCCCCGTTTGCAACGGGGCCAACTGATACATTGACAGTTGCCAATGGCTGAGCGCACCACGTCTCACGCGCCGCCGGACCGGATGGTTACCCTGCGCGTGGCTGCGGAGACCCGGCTCGAGTGGCAGGACCGGGCACAGGCCAGAGGTCTGCATGTCGTGGGGTTTGCCGGTCCAGTCCGTGGCGGATGGATTCCATACCTTTATAGCGATGGCTGCCTGGGCGAGAGCGCGGTAAATGGTCAATTGTTGTTATGGCCAGGGCGGTAAACGTGGTTGCGGTTTCAGGGGTCTATCTCTCGGCCATTGTGTCACACAATGCCTATCTTGCCCTCACTCCTATTAAAATGATTTAAGGAAGCTATTTTTAGCCGGTATACATTATTTGAGAACCTGGTTCAGTGCAGTAAAACGGCTGTGTTGATGTCAGGTTGGCTGATGATGAAGTTCATAATCAGTTCATGTTGTTCACGGTTGTCCAGCCGGGTCTGACGGTTCATTGCATGACAGAAGGGAGCGCTATTTCCCCGACCCGCTGACCAGTCCCAATGGCTGAGTGCACCACATCACACGCGCCGCCGGACCGGATGGTTACCCTGTTCGTGGCGACGGAGACCCGGTCCCGGTGGACATGCCTGGCGCAGGCCGCAGTCTGCCGCTCCACAACTGGACTCGATGCCGGTGCCGGGTTGCTGCGGGCGCCGGGCGGCACACATTGCCGCGGCGTAAACCGCCAGCAATGGTCGGGGGAGCTTGAGCTGCTGCGCCGTCTCCTCGACATTGAGCGGGGTCAGGGAATCCGGTCTTTCCTGATGACCGGGCTTTACGGTGGTGGCACCGCCGGGGCCGCGGCTGCCGCATACCTGGAGAACGATGCAGACCACAAAGCCAAGCCACGCACCGGCGTTGACGTGCTGCGTTGCGCCCCAGGTCTCGTCGGGGCCGGGCTCGTATCCGCCGTATTCAGGCCATACCAACCCTTAGGGTCGCTCCGATAAATCGCTTACAGAGCCTCTACGGCGGTCGGATGTTGCCGGAACAGGATGACATGCACGGTTACAGCCGAATCGGGGGACTCAGCGTTGCTGCGCTCCGGGTGGCAGCCTTCGTGAAATGGGTGGCAGAGTTCAGTGAAATACGCACAGGCACCGCCTGTTATCAAGTCTTCCCGTTAAGGGTTTCTACCGGAATTCAACCTCACCACCTTCCCCGGACCCGCACCGGTGATATAATCCGCCCATTGCTGCATAAGACGCTCACGCCGTGCAAATAGGTCCGATCTGAAATAACTGCCTTCAACACCAGGAACCGCGTGCGCCAGGGCCATCTCCGCCAGCTGCCGATCCTTGCCGCTTTCGGCGCACCAGTCACGGAATGACGACCTCAGGCCGTGCACCGTTGCCCGGTCAGCCAGCCCCGCCCTCCGCAGAAACAGCATCATCGTTGCATTATTTAACGGCTTGCCATTGTTTATTGGTGACGGGAAGACCATATCTGACTTGTCCCGCAACACTTTCGCTTTTTCCAGTACGTCTATCGACTGGTCTGATAACGGCACTCTATGCTCCCGGTTCGATTTCATGCGTACCGCCGGTATTGACCAGGTTTTGGCTTCCAGGTCAATCTCACTCCACAGTGCGGCCCGTGCCTCGTTGCTCCGGACAGCCGTTAATGCGATAAACCGCAGACACAGCTTCGCAGCGTCACAAGCCCCCGCTTTGTCGGCCTGGTTCAATGCGCCCATTACCTCAGTATGGTTCAATGCCCTATGGTGCTGATTATTTCTAGCGCCCTTCGGAAGCGCCGCACTGATGGCATCGGCAGCCAGGTTAGTCTCTATGTGGCCAAACGCCTGCGCCCATGAAAAAACCGCCTTGATCCAGCCCCGCAACCGGCGCGCCGTTTCATGTTTTTCAGTCCACAAAGGAACCAGTATGTCAAGAATGTCAGCCCGGTTGATCAGATCGATCCGCTTGTGTCCGATATGCGGGAGGACATAGGTGTTCATGCACCGCCGCCAGTCCTTTTCAGTCTTACCACTGCGCCATGTCGGTTGCAGGGTTTTCAGAGATTTCATTGCCGCCGCCTCAAAGGTCGGTATCATCGCCTTGCGCTTTTCCGCCAGCGGGTCCCCGCCGGCGCGGACCCGCCGCCGGTTGAGAAACGCCGTCTCCCGGGCTTCGTCCACACTTACCACGGGGAACGCACCCAGACCCAGATCATGGCGTTTGCCTTTAATCGTTATTCGCTGTACCCAGTACTTACCCCCGTCCGCAACTCTCAGATACAATGTCGTGTCCACTGTGTGAAAGCCGGGAGCGCTTAGTTTTCGCGCTTTTGCGTCGGTAAATTGTTGCATGTCATTTTCTCCTGATCCTACGATTGATCCAACAATACACACGGAACTGTACAGGAAGGAAAAATAACCGTCAACAACACTTTTATAGATATATCAAATAGTTATGGAATACAAGGGAAATTAATGGAACTCATAAAACGGTGTTTTTGCTCTCCAGTGAGGAACGCAAAGCTTCCTCTGAAGCTGCCGTTATGGACATCCAGGCCGTTGCCAGCCAGATGAAGGTCTCGGCGAATGATCTTCGTAGCGCCGCAACCCTGGCAATGGTTGGCGGTATCGTCAGTTCCAGCATTAACATAGGCGCCGGCGCGGTAGCCATCGGAGGGGGCGTCAAGAGCATGAGTATTGCGTCGGAGGCACAGGCCCCCACCGCTCCCACGGAAACTGAGACTACGGCGCCCGAATCCTCAGCAGAATCCGAACCTTCTGCTCCATCCGCAGATATGGTCAAATCCGCTCCATCGGAATCGGGCGTAACCGGTTCAGAGAGTTCCGAGTCAGCATCCGCGGAGACTACGGAAGATGCCGCCGACACCGCATCGGAGGACATTTCCGAAGCCGAAGCAAACAAGGCAAACCAGACCGATACGGCCACCGACCTGCAGAAAAGCATGAAATCTTTTGCCGGTGAAGGCCGCATGTTCATGATCTCCCAGCGCGCCAACGCGGTTTCAACGATATCCCAGGGTGTTTCATCCAGTATGCAAGGCGCAGCCGGTGGTGTTAACAGCGGGTTCAAATTTGCTTCCGACATGCAGCAGGCACAGGCCAAAGAGGACGAAGCAAAGGCCCAGGAGTTGCAGGCCGGTCTGGAAAAAGAGAAGGATTACGGTAAATCCGCGGCTGAAGACGTCAAGAAAATGATGGACATTTTCAGCCAGATAGAGCAGTCGCAGCATGAAGCCCGGCTCAAGATCGTGGATACGATTTAACCCGTATAATCTGCCCTGATGCCGCCGCCGGTTGCACAGCCCTGCCGGACACCCCCTGACGTGTTGTGAGTAACAGCAGCATTAACCCTGCCCTGGCGGGTAAGTCACCTCTCCCGGAAAACCCGGGGGCGGAACGCGCAGGCCAGCCGGTTACCTCACAGTTCAAGGGTGAACGGGTCTCGCTACTGCCGACCCCACAGTCGATCCTGGCCGATGCCATGGAAGAATTGACCTTCAGTTTCAGTGAAGTATCCCAGAAAAAGGAAATCTCGGAACGCAACCTGCGTTCGGGAGTAAAAAGCTTTGCCATGGAACAGGCGGAGAAATACATGGAAAAGGTGCCGGATCTCGACCAGGACGGCGCCCTGAAAAAGTGGGTTGAGGATCTCAAACAGATGCCGCAATCGGCCAGCCCAAAGGCGTTGATGCAGCGCGCGCAGGAACGTTTCAAGGATCCGTCTCACGCGTTTCTGGCACTGTCACTGGCCGTTGACCTGCTGGAGCACGAGGCTCCGGATTCAGAACTGGCGGTAAATGCGAAACAGGCTAAAGAGTTGTTCTATGAACAGCACGCTGAAGCGATTGATGCCGGTATCAATATTTCCCGTGAAGCCAACAACGTCAAGCACGCGGGGCTGGGCAACCCGCAGCAGTTACGCGATGCGTATCGCGACGTAGTCCTTGACTACGGTTCCATCGCTATTGCCTATGAACGGATCATTGCCGAATTTCCCGGCAAACCGCTGCCGCAGGCTATTTCCTTTCTCATGGCTTCGCTGTCAGCCGATATCCATGCCAGCCAGCGTGACAGCAGCCGCTCGGTAAAGCTGCAGGGTATCGTTAATGACCTGTACCAGGTCAAGCAACTCAATACCATGCACAAATCCTGCGAAAACCTGCTGCAGCGCTGCCATGACCGCTACGCTTCCAAAGCTCCTGCCGATCACGGACTGGTGGACAGGACGCTGGCTTTTGTCATCGAATTGAAAGACGCAGAGTGGCAGGGCAGCAAGGTCATCGACAAGGCGTTGAGCTATACCGGTCTCAAGGAACGGGAAGCCAGCATTTATTTCCTGCAGGGCTTCAAGGAGATTGCGAGATTGATCCCGATGAAAGTCTTCAGCGACAATAACCAGCGGGAACGTATGCTAGAATCCGTGCAGCAACGAATCGATGTTGAGATAGACCTTGAAGAAGCCGAACTTGAATAATGACTGGGGTCGGGAGATCAGCAACCAGCTCCGCAGTTACCTGAATCTGCCGCCGGTTGCAAGGGACGCCAATGCGATGTTCAATACCGTCATCGGTGATGACAAATACCTGGTGACGCTGGAGCCCGCGGCGCAGGATGACGTGGCGTTGTTGTCCTTGTTCAGAAAAGTCGACTCTTTCTCGGTAGATCATCACCTCGACAACCTGCTGGGGGAGGTCGGCATCAACAAAAACCTTCCGGCCCCGGTACACGTCGCATTGAAACCCCCTGATACAGTCGTTATCATGGTACGTATACACAGGAAAGCCTCCAACCAGGCTGTGCGCTACCTGGACCTTCTGTTCAGTATTTACAATAACGTTGAAGCAGGCCGGTGATTCATGCAAGAAACCCTGCAACTTGATGAAACGACAGACAACGGGCAGTGCCGCCTCGCGCTGGCAGGCTGGATAGACTCAAGCAATTCCTACCTGCTGGAACAATGGCTGGAAGCGAACCTGGACAAGGGCTACAAACGGATAATTTTTTGCTGCGCCGGCCTGCAGTTCATCAGCAGCGCCGGGATCCGGGTATTTCTGGCGGCCAATCGCCGCATCGGCGCTTTGGATGATTGTGAATTGCTGTTTGCCAATATCGGCGAAAGTGTCATGGGTGTGTTGACCGTAACCGGGATGGACAAACTTATTTCCCAGGTCGAAGCCTGACAGCTTAACCGGAGGACTCGAGCATGAGCACCATCGATAACTTATCCGGTGCGGGTATCGCGAGCATATCATGGAATACGACGGAAGGTGCCGCGGCAAACCTGCCGGAAAAGTCACTCAAGCCCCTGGGCGATATCCGGCCCACTTATATTGAACGGGTCTTCAACACCCAGGGTTCTGATTCGCGTATAGAAGAAGCGCTTTCCTACCGTGTTACGAATGATCATATCCTGACGCCCGCCAATTACCAGAATATGCTCGAACAGCTGCGGCAAATTGCCGCCAACGCCGAGGGTGACGGGACCACGTCCGTGATTTATACCCGCACTCATCAATTGCTGGATGAGCTTGCCGGCAATATTCACCTGTTGAATCTCAACCGCCAGACTGAAGCAAACTCATGAGTCAGACGGCGCCTCCACCCAGTCTGAGTACGGATCAGATTGACTGGTTGATGGTGACCGCCAACTGCCTGTTAACCCAGAAATATCCTGACCGCGCCGCGGTCCTGCTGGAATTCTTGCTCTGCTGTGAACCTGAAAACCTGCGCGGGCAACAGATGCTCGGCTATTGTTATTACCTGAGCGGGCGGCACGAACAGGCGCTGGAACTGTTCAAGGCGCTGGACCCTGCTTTCGACAGCCCGGTCAATACGTTGCTGCAGGCCAAGACCATTGCGGCACTGGGACGGGAAGACGAAGCTGCGCGTGTCTTCGATCAATTTTTCGGGAACCGGGAAAACGCGCCATGAAGTGGTTGATAGCAATCACCCGGCGCCACGATATCATGCTGGCGCTGATGCTGATGGGCATCATATTCATGATAATCCTGCCGTTGCCCATCTTCCTCATCGATATGTTGATCGTCATCAACCTCACCATCGCACTGGTCTTGCTGATGATGGCGGTCTATGTGGGATCGCCGCTCGATTTCGCCTCCTTCCCTTCGGTCCTGCTTCTCAGTACCCTGTTCCGGCTGGCGTTGTCCATCAGCACGACGCGCCTGATCCTGCTTAATGCCGACGCAGGCAAGGTCATCGATACCTTCGGTAACTTCGTCGTCGCCGGCAACCTGATCATCGGCATGGTGATCTTCCTCATCATTACCGTGGTACAGTTCATCGTGGTCACCAAAGGGGCGGAACGGGTTGCCGAAGTAAGCGCCCGGTTCTCACTCGACGCCATGCCGGGAAAACAAATGAGTATCGACGGGGATATGCGGGCCGGCGTCATCGACATGGACGAGGCCAGGCGGCGGCGCACGCGGGTGGAGAAGGAAAGCCAGATGTACGGATCCATGGACGGCGCCATGAAGTTCGTCAAGGGTGACGCCATCGCCGGTATCATCATCATTGCGGTCAACCTGATCGGCGGTTTGAGCGTGGGCATCTTCCAGCGCGGCCTGTCGCTGTCGGAAGCCGCCAACCTCTACTCCATCCTCACCATCGGCGACGGCCTGGTCCAGCAAATACCCGGACTGATCATCGCGCTCACCGCGGGTATTATCGTGACCCGGGTGGACTCTGAGGACTCCGACTCCAATCTCGCCGACAACATTTCCGGCCAGATCGGCAACAGGCCGCGCTCGATTATCGTTGCCGGCGGGATCGTCGCCCTGTTTGGCTTTGTGCCGGGGTTCCCCACGGATGCGTTCCTGCTGGTTTCTCTCACCCTGATGACAATCGGGGTCATTATCCAGCGGCGACAGAAGCGCGCAATGGTGCAGCAGGAAGACAGCTTTTCCAGCATCGTGCCCAGCACCAAGGAAAGGAAAATCGACAGCGATGAGGACATTGGCGGAAGCCTCGCGGAACAGGAAAGCTTCAGTCTCATCATGCCGCTTTTAATAGACATGGCGCCACCGCTGCAGGAAATGCTGGACATGAAATCGCTGAACCGGGAATTGTTAAAGGTCAGGCGGGCGCTCTACCTGGATCTCGGAGTCCCTTTCCCGGGGATCCATGTGCGTTTCAATGAGAACATCACCGACCGCAACCGCTACATCATGCTGATGAACGAGGTGCCGGTCGGGCAAGGTGAATTGCGCAGAAACGCCTTGTTTTATACGGACAACCTTGACCAGATTTCGATTCTGGACATCTCGCATGACAGCGGTGAGCCTTTCCTGCCGGATTTGCAGACTATCTGGATCGACGACGCTTACCAGGACACGCTGGAAAAAAGCCAGTTGTCATTTCTCAGCAGTCCGAAAGTTCTCACTTACCACCTGTCGCATATTCTGACGCGTTATGCCCAGGATTTTATCGGTATCCAGGAAACCGAATACCTGTTGTCACAGACGGAATTGACCATGCCGGATTTAACCAAGGAGGTACAACGGGTATTGCCGGTTCACGTGATCGCAGACATTTTCCGGCGCCTTGTTGCAGAGAACGTATCCATCCGTAACATGCGCCTGATCCTGGAGGGGCTGGTAGAGTGGGGGCAGAAGGAGAAGGATACCGTGTTGCTGGTCGAGTATATACGGTCCGAACTGAAGCGCTACATCAGCCACAAATACAGCAGCGTACAGAACATCATTCCCGCTTATATACTGGACCAGGACCTGGAAGAGCAGATTCGTTCATCCATCCGTCAGACCTCTGCCGGCAACTACCTGGCCCTGGACCCGGACACCAGCTACCGCATTGTCGCCAACATCAAACAGACGGTCGGCGACATGACGCAGAAAATCCACCGTCCCGTGCTGCTCACCGCCTTCGATATCCGCCGTTACGTGAGAAAGATAATCGAGAGCGAAATATACGACCTGGTCGTGCTGTCCTACCAGGATCTGACCCCGGAAATCACGGTGCAGCCGCTGGAAAGGATCAGCCTGTAAGGGCTCACCCTCCCGGTTCGGCAAAGCTGTAATTATAACGTTCGCCGTCACGCGTCAGGGCGGCGAATTCCTCATTTATTTCCTCAACCCGGTAGCCGTCGGGGGTCACCGAACCCACGAAGTAACGCTGTCCGTCGTCGAACAACAGGTAGGGCCGGGCGTTGAAACTGGCGCCGACCAGAATACTTTCCACGAATTCAGGGGGGGGCAGGGACTTGCCCGGGTCGGATTCAAACAAAATTTCCGGGTGTGCATAGGTCCCGCGGTATTCCTCTACGAGCAGTTCCAGGCTGCTTTGTCCGGACTCATCCAGGTAATGGAAAGACAGCAAAATCCGATCGTTCTTCCGGTCCTGCTCCAGGTAAATGCGGTCATTCAAGGCGTGCTTGCCTACCAGGTCCTGCAGATACGCGTACGCATCGTCCCAGTGTATGACCTCGTCGATGTAGTTGATTGAATCGACCTCTCCGACGGTCTCCGCGAGGACCCCGCGCCACTTTTCGGCATCCTGCATATAACCTCGCAGTACCAGCGTTTTAATATCATCTTCTGCTATCGAGGTGGTGACCTGTTCATTCAGGGCCGGGTCCGCGTACTGGTCCAGGATATTCTGGATATTGTTTTTGAATTGTTCGGTGATAACCAGGTTCGCCCTGACTATGATCCCCCTGTCATACATGGCGCGCACAAACCCGTGTTCATCCCCGGCATTCAGCGCATAACCTTCCAGCGTCAGGATATTGCCTTTATTCAACTCAAAAGTCGCGTCCAGGCCGTAGCGTTCTGCGATGTTCCGGATTTGTTTCAGACTGATGCGGCCGGCAGGTTGCGCGGAGGCCGGCTGCGCTTCATCCTTGTACCAGTACAAACCGGCGCCTATGGCGAATATTAACAGGGTTGCCAGCGCCGCGATCCTGCCGCGGCGTGACGGCCATGCGCCAACTCCTCCGGACCCTTCCGCTTCCGCAACGGTTTCCGCCATGTCCTGTTCCGTCTCGTCTCCTGCTCCGTCATCAACCGTGTCATCCTCTGCTTCATTTTCCTCCGGCTCGAATGCCACTTCAACCTCCTGCTCCTGCCCCGCCTCCGGCTCAGGGTTGGGAAGAACCTGCTCTCCAGGTTGGACAAACAACTGCCCGGGCGGTGGTATATCCCAGGGTTTGTCCTCGGCGCCGACGGCCAGGTAAAGCGCGCTCGAAGTCAGCAGGCCGAAGTCAGTGATTGTAAAAGGACTTGATTGTTCAACGCCGTCAAGCAGCACGGAGGCATCCTGTGCTGAATACCGTACCTCCACCTCCTCCCCGGTACTGGTAAACGTGAAGAGTTCTTCCGCGATACCCTTATCGTGCAGGACCAGGTCGCACTGCGCCGAGCTGCCGAGACGGGTTACCCCCTGCGGCAGGTAATATTCCGCCCCGGTATGCAGGCCGGAAAGGATTTTTATCATGAATCTGGTATCAGACATATACGCAGAAAACAGCGGTTGCTCTGGAATACAGGATAAACTAGACTGGCTTTTTTAGCCAGACCATATACCCGACATGGCAGGAAAATCATCCTCCGACAAAACCGAACAACCGACCCAGAAAAGGATAAGGGATTCGCGCAAGAAAGGGCAGGTTGCCAAGAGCAACGAGGTCGGCAGCGTTGCCACCCTGGTAGCCGTGTTCCTGGTCTTCCGCTCCGCCAGCGATACTTTTGTCGAGGATATTGAAGCACTGATTTTATCCGCTACTTACGTGGGGGAGGCCGCAACCGAGGTTGTTTTACTGGAAGTCGGGCGTCTGGGTATGACCCTGCTGGTCAAGATCAGCCTGATCATCGCAGGCGCGGGGGCAATCGCCGCTATCCTGTTCAACTTCCTGCAAGTGGGTCCTATCCTTGCATTCGAAGCCGTACAACCCAAGCTGAGCAATATTAACCCCGCGGAAAAGATCAAGAAGCTGTTCTCAAAGGATTCCGTGATACAGGTGCTCAAGAATGTTATCAAGATTATCCTGCTCGCAACGATACTGACCATGGCGGTCAAAGCCAACATCCCTGAACTGTTCAGCCTGCTTGACTGCGAACTGAACTGTATTCTCCCCATCGGCGGCGCTGTGCTCAATAATATCCTGGTATATTCCCTGATTGTTTTCGTCGCGGTTGCCGCCATCGACCTGTTCCTCAGCAGGAGGAAATATATCAAGGACCTGATGATGACCAAGGATGAAGTCAAGCAGGAATTCAAGGAAGCAGAAGGCGACCCGCATATCAAGGGCAAACGCAAACAGTTATTCAGCGAAATAGTCAACAGCCAGCAGGTAGCCAACGTGAAACGATCATCGGTGGTGGTTACCAACCCCACCCATGTAGCCGTCGGGCTGTTATACGATGAGGAGGAAACGCCGTTACCCATCGTCACCTTCAAGGCGGAGGGCACCATGGCCAAACAATTGATCGAGGTGGCGAAAAGGGAAGGCGTTCCCGTGATGCAGAATGTGCCCCTGGCCCATTCCCTGCTGGAGCAATCACGGGTGGAACAGTACATCCCCCACGACCTGATCAAACCTGTGGCAGAGGTATTGAAGGTACTCCGCGATATAGGCTGACCTGATGTGAAATTCCGGCCGTTAAGGCTCCTCACCTGGTATTAAGCGGTATTCATAATTCATACCCGTTACCGTGACGGAATAGTCCTGCGCGTCAACCTCAAGGGCTATATCAAGCTGCACATTGCTTCGGTCCGGATCAAGATACTGTTCGAATTCGGTCTGCGGTTCTTCAATTTTCAAATGCTTTGCAGGACCTTCGCACCTGATGCGTACTGATACATTGCCGTTTCCATCCCTGCTGACGTCATAAGATGAACCGAAACTGACAGTCGGGTTACCGATGAACGGGGCGGTTTTCAACAAGGCAACAGAGTCATTTACGCCACGTTTTCCTCCGAAAGTGAAACGCCCGTATGCCAGGTTGTTGGTGCGCTGGTAAACCAGTTGCCCTACGATATCGAGCATCTTCCCATCAAGGTTACCGCGCCTGTCGGTGCAGAAATTCTTCAGGCCTTCGACAACTCCGTCCACGTCGCCGCGTTTGATCTCCTCGCCGTTGATTACAAAATCAGCACGGTTGAAATCCTGTATCGCCTCCTCGGGAAACCCCGGGTAGATCGGCGAGTCAGGTTGATCCTTTCCCAGGTCTTCCTGAAGTTCTTCAAGCGCGATTTCCAGGGCCGGCCTGCTGAATTTTCCTTTACCCGACTGTTCGACCCCGTAGTTACCCGGAGGGGGCGCTTGGATTCCGCAGTTGCGCATGGCGGTAAGCACATTCCCGGCACGCGGTGTATATTCCCCGACCAGTGACGGCGCATCGGTTCCAAGTAACAGCACGGTCGCCAGCGACATGTTATTGAGCGGGTCTCTCGCCGCTTCCCAGTGTTCTTTTTTTACATCGGAGCCGTACATTCCAGCCCTCATATCGGCAATCCCCTGGCATAATTCCAGCAAATCCGAAGCGGCCGCGTCCGGTCTGACGGCATCCCTGAGCGCGGTCTCGTCTTTTGCCGAAAGTTTGCCCTCCAGCAGAAAGCGGCCGCAGTCCCGGGTAAAATTCAGTTTACTGTCTGTACCAAGCGCGTATTTCCTCCTGTCAGCATCGGATATCTCCTTGTAAATTCCATCCACTACGTTACCGAGTTGCCGCAAAACCCGGACCCGGTGTTCCATGGGATGACCGTCAGATGCCAGATCACCCAGGTTGGCCGGCACCTGGCTGCGCAAGGCATACAATGTCGATACCATGTCCGGAGGTATGCGGTTGTGCAGAACAACGGCCGCCAGGCTGGAGTACCCGTCAATCCCGTATGACGCCATGTCCTCGGTCCTGATCTCCCCTTGAGCATGCTTCTCATACAGCCGTTCCAGCGCCACGGCGCGTTCATTGACAAAGTTATCTACCACCCGTTCCGCAACCTCGTCAAGCGCGTGCTCAACCCGCTGCTTGACGGGTCCCTCACCGGGCAGTCGTTCGGGGTCCATCATTACCACGTGCAACTTGTCTGTCAGTTTTTCCGATAATTTCTGGTACAACGTCTCTGATACGCGGGAGGCATCGAACCCGGGTCCGTACCTGGCTTTCAGCTCCCGGGCCTGCGGGTGGCGGTCAAAAACCTGCTGCAACTTGTCACATTGTCGCCCGCGCGCGGTAGTGACACCGTAGCCCGTCAAAAAAATCTCTTTCCGGGCATCATTAATCGCCAGGTTGACCCGCTTCTTCGCAGTATACAGGTTGTAGCCCTCAGGCAACTCGTCCCGGAGCGGCCTGTTGAATAAATCCTCGGGTAAATCTTCCAGTGTTGTTGCCATATCGACCTGGTTACGCACCTCACGGGCCAGGTATTCCCCGCCCGGAAGAGCCAGATACGCCGCCCCGGCAAGCCGGTCGTTAACCAGACCTTCGACCATGCTGTCTTTAACCAGTCTGAGATTGTCCGCAACCATATCCGCTTCCTGCTTGATCACCTTGATATCACGCACGTGCAACGGCTTGCCCCGGCGGTGCAGGTCCCGCAACGGACCGAAGTCCATTCTGGATGTCACCTCAGGGCCATAGTGATGCTGCAACGAACTGATAAACGCATCGACCGTCCTGCGGTTACTGAGACGCTTGCCAATCCCCGAATCACGCACCCAGCGCACCAGGCGAAACCGGCTCTGGTTGAGCCTGAGGTCCCGGCTGCTGTCCAGAGTCACGACTCCGCTGTCGCGCACGTTCTGCCGGGCGGCAATATCGGAAAACCGGTTTAGCGAAACTGGCATATTGGTTTTCCCCGAAATCAGGGTTCCTGGTCTGTGGGTACAAACCGGTATTCGTAGTTCATATCCGTTACCCTGGCGGAATAATCCCGTGCGTCAACCTCCAGAGTGATATCAAACGACAGATTACTTTGTGCCGGATCCAGAAACTGTGTGCCCTCAGGGTGAGTCAGAACCGACGCCGGGCCGGTCGAACTGATTTTCAGCAACACATTGTTATCGGTTCCCCTGCTGACTTCATATGAACTACTCGCTCTGACAGCGGGCATACCGACAAACGGGGCAGTTTTCATCATGGCAACGGCATCGCTCTCGGTCACACCCATGCCGGAACTGAAACGATTTAACGCCATCGCATTGGATCGCTGGTAAACCAGTTTTCCTACGGTGTCGAACATTCTCTCATCAAGATTACTATCAGCGTCAGTGCAGAAATTCCGCATACTTTCGACGACCCCGGCCGTGTCGCCAAACTCGACGGGGTTACCGTTAAATACATACGTTGCACGGCCAAAATCCCTGGTTGCCTCAGCGATAACACCCGGGTACTCCGTTGAGTCGCTCTTTACCTGCAGCAGGTTTGCCTCCAGTTCTCTTTGCGCGATCTCCCGCGCCGGCTGACTGAAAGCGCCTTTGCCCGACTGCGCAAGCCCGGGCTCGCCGGGAGGCGGGGCATCGATACCGCAATTTCGCATGGCATTGAGCACGTTGCCGGCGCGCGCCGTGTACTCTCCCAGGGGCGGCGGCGCATCGGCCCCCAGCAACGCCATGGCCGCCATCGACATATTGTCGAGGGGTTCCTTTGCCGCGGCCCAGTGGCCCTGGTTTGCATCGGGGTGATACAACGCCCCTCTCATGCCGGCTATCCCCTGCAACAGGTCCGGCAGGTCCGACCCGGGTGAGTCCGTCCTGACGGCATGTCTGATGGCTGATTCGTCATTGGCAGAAAGCTTGCCTTCCAGCAAAAAGCGGCCGCAGTCTTCCGTATAATTCAGTTTGCTGTCTTCGCCGTACAGGTACTTGTCGAAGTCCGCCTCGGAAATACCGTCGTATATTCCGCTCAGCGCCTCACCGAATTGCCGCATTACCTGGATCCTGTCCTCCATGGTATGGTCTGCAGAAGCCAATTCGCCCAGGTTGTCCGGCGTCTCGCTACGCAGTGCATACAGCCTCGATAACATGTCGGGGGGGATACGGTGGTGCAGCACTACATCCGTCAGGCTGCGGTGCCCATCCGCCTTGAATGTCGCCATGTCTTCGGACCTGATCTCCCCGCGCGCATGCATCTCGCGCAACCGGCCAAGCGCATCGGCGCGTTCGTGGATAAATTCACTTACCACCTGGTCCGCTTTGCGGCTGATCGCCTGCTCGACCCGCTCTTTCACGGTTCCATCGCCTGGTAGCTGTTCGGGGTGTTCCAGGGCCTCGGACAACGTGTTCGACAGTTTTTCGGTTAATGTTCCATACAGCGCCCCTGACGCGCGGGATGCATCGAACCGGAGTCCATACTGCTGGTACAGCGCCTGCGCACGCGGGTGCCGGTCGACAATCCGTTGTAACCTGTCATATTGTTTCCCTTGACCTGTTTTGACGCCGTAGCCTGTCAAAAAGATGTCTTCGTGGGCATCATTCAGTGCTGAACTGACCCATGTTTGTGCAGTGCTTAGACTGCCGGCCCCGGACAATGTACCCCGGGCAGCCATGCCAAGCCGGGTCTGGCCAATTTGTTGCTGCGTCCCGGCAACGTTGACTTTGCTGCGTACCTCATTAACCAGGTCTTCACCGCCCGGAAGGTCGAAATAGGCCGACCCGGCAATCTTCTCGTCAATCAGCGCTTCGACATTGCTGCTTTTAACGCTTTTAATTCCGTCGGCTACCATACGTGCTTCACCGATGGCCGCCTTGATATCACGCACGTGTAACGGCTTGCCCCGGCTCTGCAGGTCCCGCAACGGCCGAAAATCCATCCTTGACGTCACCTCCGGACCGTAATGATTCTGCAGCGAACTGATAAACGCATCGACCGTGTTCCTGTTTTGCACATGCTTGCCAACCCCCGTATTGCGTACCCAGCGCAC
The DNA here is from genome assembly GCA_965207165.1 of Gammaproteobacteria bacterium. Lineage (GTDB taxonomy): Bacteria > Pseudomonadota > Gammaproteobacteria > Eutrophobiales > Eutrophobiaceae > JAAXHV01. Next base: position 2,536,465 of record OZ242265.1, read on the forward strand.
GAGGCGAAACCGGCTCTGGTTAAGCCTGAGGTCCTGGCGGCTGTCCACGGTTACCGCGCCGCTGTCGCGAACGTTCTGCCGGGCGGCGATATCGGAAAACTGGTCGAACGAAACCGGCATGTCGGTCAGCAGGTTATTGACCGCCCTGGGGCGCTTTGTGAGCGGGCACCAGCCGGAATTCGTAATCCATACCCGATACCCGGGCCGAGTAATCCTGCGCGTCTATTTCCACATTTATATTGAATGCCACACTGCTTTGATCCTCATCAAGAAAAAGCGGACCCTGAGGATGATTCATTATGTTCGTCGGGCCGGTCGAACTGATTCGCAACAACACATTACCCGTATCAGTTTTATCAATAGTATAGGTAGAACTGTACCTGACCTCAGGCATACCGAGAACAGGGGCAGTTTTCAACAGGCAAATTTTGTCATTCTCGCTTATATCCATTCCGGAAGCGAAACGATTACGGCCCATGGAGTTTGTTCGCTGGTAAACCAGTTTGCCCACAATGTCGAGCATCCTGTCATCAGTATTACCGTCAGCGCCGGTGCAGAATTCCCTGATGCTCCTGACTACGCCATCAACGTCACCGCGCTCAATCGTTACCCCGCCAACGATGTAATCCGCACGATTGAAATCCTTGATTGCTTCCGCGAGAAATTCCGGATACTCCCCTGATTTGGCCTGCCTGGTATCTTTCAGGTCAAATTCCATTTCTTGTTGCGAAATTTCCTGCGCAGACCGGCTGAACGCCCCTTTACCCGACTGTATTTCCCCGAATTTATCCGGGGGCGGCGCATCAATACCGCAGTTACGCATGGCGGTGAGCACGTTGCCGGCACCCGTTGTGTAATCTGCCATCAGCGACGGCACATCAAATCCCAGCAACCCGTTACCTGCCAATGCCAGTTTGTCCAGAGGGTCTTTTACCTGGTTCCAATGAGCCAGGTCCGCATTGGGATCATGCGCCTCCCCTCTAATACTGGCGATCCCGCGTAACAGCCCCGATACGTCCGAACCGGGCTGGTCGGTCATGACGGCGTGTCTGATTACGGAACTGTCATCGGCTGAAAGCTTGCCTTCCAGCAGGAACCGGCCGCAATCTTCGATATAGCTCTGTTTTTTTTCAGCGCCAAGCATGTAGTTATTGAACTCAGCCTCGGAAAGTCCTGTCTCTATTCCGGCCATCGCCTCGCCGAATTGCCCTAAAACCCGGAGCTTGTGCTCCATGGTATGATCGCCGGAAGCCAAATCGCCTATGTTGTCCGGCGTCTTACTGCGCAATGCATACAACCTGGATAACATGCCGGGCGGTATCCGTTGGTGTAGCACCACATCCGCAAGGCTTTGATGCCCATCCGCCCTGAATGAGGCCATTTCTTCGGAACTGATTTCCCCGCGCGCATGCATCTCGTGCAGTCGTTCCAGCGTTTCAGTGCGTTCCTGGATAAAATCGTCAACCAGCCGTTCGGCTCTCAGGTCGATCGCCTGCTCGACCCGGTCCCTGACGGGACCTTCGCCCGGTAACTGTTCGGGGTCCTTCAGGACCCTTGATAACTCGCGTGACAGCTTTACGGACAACTCGTCATGAAGCGCCACTGATGTACGGGATGCGTCGAACCTGAGCCCGTAGTCTTTTTCCAGCGCCCGCGCCTGAGAGTGCCGGTCCAAAATCTGTTGCAACTTGTCAAATTGTTGCCCACGCGCAGTGTTAACCCCGTAACCCGTCAAAAAAACATCTTTCTGGGCATCTGTTATTCCCAGTGTAGCCCAATCTCTGGCCGAATTAAGCCTGGCCTCTCCGGACACCTCTCCCATGCCGGTATTGAAATACTGTTCCCGGCCAAACCGTTCCTGCGTTCGGACGACATCGACCTGGTTGCGTACCTCACGGGCCAGGTCTTCACCGCCCGGAAGGTTGAAATAGACCGACCCGGCAATCTTCTCGTCAATCAGCGCTTCGATATTGCTGCTTTTAACACTTTTAATTCCGTCGGCAACCATGTCCGCTTCACCGATGACCGCCTTGATATCACGCACGTGTAACGGCTTGCCCCGGCTCTGCAGGTCCCGCAACGGGCGAAAATCCATCCTGGACGTCACCTCCGGACCGTAATGGTGCTGCAGCGAACTGATAAACGCATCCACGGTTCTCCGGTTACTGAGACGCTTGCCGATGCCCGAATCACGCACCCAGCGCACCAGCCGGAACCGGCTCTGGTTGAGCCTCAGGTCCTGGCGGCTGTCCACGGTTACGACGCCGCTGTCGCGCACGTTCTGCCGGGCGGCGAAATCGGAAAACTGGTCGAGCGAAACAGGCATGTTGATCAGGCGTTTGCCAGACACCGGTGGTCATCCCGCGTCACTGCGGGGGAGTCCAGTCTTCCGGTATCATTTCGAGTCCCTTATGGGAGGGGACAAGCCGGTAATCGTAGTCCATGCCCGTCAGCCTGACCGAGTAATCCTGCGTGTCTATCTCCATATGAATATTCATTTCCACATGACTCTGCCGGTAATCGATTGCCAGCGCACCCCGGGTGCCATGATTTAATGCGTTCGACGGGCCTTTGAAGGTGATGACGAGGTTCACATTGCCGTCAGCAGTCTTGCTCAAGTTATAGCTGTTCTTAAACTTGGCTGATGGTATGCCGACAAGAGGCGCAGTGGTTAATATGGTGCCACGGTCTGTTTTGTCCATAGGCTCAATTTTACCTGTCTCGGAATCTCTGATATCAGGCGCACCGGCCGCGAATCGTCTGAGCGCCAATGTATTGGAACGCTGGTAAGCCAGTTTTGTCAGGACGTCAAACAGTCTGTCATCCGGATTGCCTTGACGGTCTACACAGAACTCCTTGAATCCTTCATAAATCCAGATTTTGGGCTCATTAACGAGCGCTTTGCCGTTGAAAACAAAGGTTGCACGCTGCAAGTCCTTGGCTGCCTCCTCGATATATCCCGGAAATTCTGTTGACATATCCTTGTTTTCATCCAGTATCTTCACCAGTTCCTGCCGTGCAATCTGCAACGCCGACTGGTTGAATGATCCTTTCCCCGACTGCTCGATACCGGATTCATCCGGAGGCGGTACGCCGATACCGCAGTTTCGTATTGCCTCTGCTACGGCGCCGGCGCGCCGTGTGTAGCTTCCAGTCGACGCTGGCGCATCACGCCCCAACAATGCTATTGCTGCATCCGCCATGTTCCCGACAGGTTCCCTTGCCTCCTTCCAGAAGTCCGGTGCCTGTATGGTAACCGGAGGCGGAGCCTCTTTCTTGGTGGGTGCAGGCTGAGCTTCCGTCCCGGCGGGTGGTGACTGGGCTTCTGTTTCGGTTGGCGCCGATTGAGCTTCTGCCCGGTCAGCCGAACTCTGCGGTTCTTCCCCGGGTGGCGGAGACTTGTGAATCTCGTCCCTCATGTCTGCGATCCCCTGGCACAACTCCCGCAGGTTCGACCCGGGCGGGTTGTTCCTGGCGGCGACCCTGATGGCGGAATCGTCTTCGGCCGACAACTTGCCCTCCAGCAAGAAGCGGCCACAGCCCTCCAGGTACCCGTTCCTGTCATCGTTGCCGTGCGCGAAGGTTTCGGCGTCGGCCCCGGACAGGCCACTGGTTGCTTCAGCTATTACATCGCCTAACCCGCGTAATACCTGGATCTTGTCCTCCATACTGCGGCCGGTATCGGCAAGGGCACCCTGGTTGGCAGGTACCTTGCTGCGCAGTTCATACAGTTTCGGCACCATGGCGGGCAGTATCCGGTGGTGCAATACGACGTCCGCCAGGCTGTGGTGACTCTCCGTATCGAACAATGCCAGGTCTTCGGGCTTGATCGCTCCCCGATCGCGCATCCCGTGCAACTGTTCCAGCGCTTCAGTGCTTTCCCGAACAAAATCGTCGACAATCTGCTCCGCCGTGTCGTTGACAGCCTGTTCAATCCGCTCCTTGACGGTCCCGTTGCCCGGCAAGCGTTCCGGGTTATCCAGACCCTCATTCACCTGCGCCTGTAATCTTTTCGTCAAGCCCCCGTACAAGCCATCCGACATGCGCGCAGCATCGAACCTTAACCCGTATTTTTCATATACCGCCTGGGCCTGCGGATGCTGATCGAAAATCTGCTGTAACCTGCCGGATTGCCGTCCCCGTGCAGTCTCGACCCCATAGCCGGTTAAAAAAATATCCTGCGCGGCATTTTCTAGCGCTTGTCCTGCCAGTCTATTTGCCGTGAACAGGCTGAAATCTCCCGATAATTCCGCGCGTTCGGACCTCCTGTTCTGTATCCCGGCAAATTGATTATAGGTCCCGTCGAGATCTACCCTGCTGCGCACCTCGTCAGCCAAGGCCCGGCCTCCCTGTTCAGCCAGGTAGGCAGCCTGGTTGACCTTCTCATCGACCATCGTTTCGATTTTGCTGCTTTGAGCCAGCTTGTGAAGATCAGCGGCCTGGTCGGCTTCACTGATGGCCGCCTTGATATCACGCACGTGCAACGGCTTGCCCCGTCTCTGCAGGTCCCGCAACGGGCCCAGGTCCATCCTTTTCGTTACCTCAGCGCCGTAATGATTCTGCAGCGAACCGATAAATGCATCCACGGTCCTCCGATTGCTGATCCGCTTGCCAATCCCCGAATCACGAATCCAGCGCACCAGGCGGAACCGGCTCTGGCCGGGCCTGAGTTCCTGACGATTGTCTAACCTCACTACGCCGCTGTCGCGTACGTCCTGCCGGGCAGCAATATCGGAAAACTGGTTGAGAGAAACGGGCATATTGTTCAGGACTGGTTCAGCCGCTCGTGGTAATCCTGCAATACCGCCTGTGCGACCCGCGCTCCGTTGGCAACGACGCTGACCTGCTTGTATTCATCCTGGGTACAGCCCTGTTTCAGCCTGTTCTCCATCTCCTGCTCCAGGTCCTGCAGGATGCGCATCAACTTATCCCGCTCGGTCCCGTCCGGGTCGTTATTGAGCAGGGTCTCAAGGTTATTGTTCTCGTTGGTTGTTGTCATGGTAGTCTGGTTACTCAAGTAAAAGGTGGGTGGATAAAAACGCAGCAGCCGGCGGCTACGCGCATGGGTGAACTGTCAGCGCATGATCATTAGAGCATTTTTCAACTCGCAAGTTTCGCGTTGGCCTTTTCATCTTCTTCCTGCACGCCTTCCGGTGTCTCGTAATCGACGATGCGGGTAGTAATGATAAAGTAGCGATTGACCGACGTGATGGTCTCTGCCCGGGTGGAAAACAGCAGGCCCAGGACCGGGATATCCTTCAGAAAGGGAATGCCGGAGGTGCCGCTGGTCCGATCATTGATCTGGTAACCCCCGATTAGCAGGCTGACACCTTGCTGCACCAGGGCTTCGGTGTCAATCACGGTATTATTGACGGGTGGTATTGCATCAACATTGGAAGCGACTTCCCCCCGCACACCGTCTTCTATGTGTATATCCAGGTGGATTTTTGTGCTGTCACCCTCCTCATCATCCTCACTGCCGTCCCCCACGATGTTGGGTGTAACCTGCAGCAGTGTGCCGTATTTAATGGGGATCAGGTCAACGGCGCGATCACCGGTGAGGCGCACGTAAAAGGTCTGGTCGGTCCTGAACTGCGCGGCGCGGTTATTCAGGGTTAATATTGAAGGTTCGGATATGAACCGGGCGTTGCCGTCCTGTTCCAGGGCAAAAAGACGGGCGCGAAAAGTGCCGATATCGTTGATAACGGAGGGTGTATACTCGTATTCCAGCAGGCCCTCGGCCTGGTCGCTCTGGATGTCCACACCCAGTTTGGAATTGTAATTACTGTTGATATCCAGGATCGACGCCGCGATTTCAATCTGCTGTTCGGGCACATCGATATCCTGCAGTAATTGCCGGTACAGCGGGATACGCGAACGCAGGTCGCGCACGATGATACTGCGCTTCTGTACATTGACTGCGACGAAATGGAAGTTATCTGCCATCGAGGGCGCTTTCGTTTGTGCTGGAGGGGCAACTGCGGCAGGCTGGGCTTTTGTTTCCCCGGCCTGGCCGTATTGTTCTATGGGTTCCACATTCTTGCTGCTCAACCCGCTGCCGAACAGACCCGAAAGCACACCGCCGGCCGGCTGCTCTTCCTGGCCGCCCGGGGTAACGGCCGGTAATGCGCTGTCATCGAACAGGTCGATACGCTTCACCCCCATGGACTTGGCCAGGATATTGGCCAGGTTCAGCAACTGGGCCTCACTATAGGCATGCCTGACCACCAGCATACGCACGATAGTCGTATCTTCCCCGCTGCCGATTTGATCCTGCATGGCATCCTTGTCACCGCTCACGAAGCGGACGATTTTCTCGACAAACCCGATGTATTCCGGCAGTCCGGAAAGGCGCATGACCTGCCCGTCGAATATCAGTTCCCAGTGGTTGAAATCGCCCCCAACGGCAAAACCGTCATAGACGCTCTCGAATGCGGTCGCGTCAAACGCCTCCTGCTCCAATACCAGTTCCTTACCGGTAATTTCATCGGCATGGCGAACAAACATGGTAACGCCGTCAAAAAACCAGACCAGGCTGTTGGACTTGCTGATGAGGTCGATGAATTCAAGTCCGCTGAGATGGCTGAACCTGCCGCTGACAGTCTGTTGTTTCGCCCTCGGGCTGACCGAAACCGGGACCGACAGGTTGGCGGAGAAATCGAGCAACACATCCGCCACACTGATTTCGTGTGCATAAAAACTGAATGGCTGCTGTTTCCACCGGGCATTTTCCGCTGCTGCAGTATTGCCTCCTGCCGATAAAAACAGGCCGGCAGAAACACAGGTAACAATGAAGACAAACAGGGACAAGGCCGGCCGACACCCGGCAGCGCGCCGGGCAGAAATGAACCTATCCCGCCAGCTTGACCAATTGTTGTTGCCAGTACTCAACATAATCGATGAATTCCCCGATCTGCGCATCAAGCACATCCTCGTCCAGACCGTTAAGCAATGTGCCTCCGCGCAGCAGCAGTTCGCCAGTATCGGTCATGGCAAAGGTCGCCGCGTGCCCCATGCCGTTGACCTCGAGCAATATCCCCAATATGTCCTTACCCGGTACCGCAGTCTCCGTCATATTATCAGCGCCGGGCATGTCCAGTCGGCAACTCCAGGCCAGGTTGTCCGGCGCAGGCGTAAATTCCACCCGGCAACCGTCGATGGATAATCCGATGGCGGCGCCTGTTTCCAACCCGGGGACCTTCGCCAAAGACGCCAGATAGCGCCGCGCCTGAGCTTCGTTCATGGCATCTCCCTCCCCCTCCGCGGTTTACACCATGCTCCCTGGAACCTGTGCTCCCGTCCCGCTGTCCTGCTGCGGCAGGGACATCTCCCCCAGTTGCGTTACCCAATAACGGAGCAACTCATGGAAACGGGCAAGGGCGCTTGTCAGGTTGTCCTTGTCAAGCGCTCCCAGAGGCATCAGCGTACAACATAATTCTATCGAGTTTGCCGAATTGTCAATTGCGGGACTACAACTCCCACCGGCCAGGGCTGTTCGCTCATCATCAGCCGTAAGCAAAAAACGGAAGAGTGACGCGGTGTCAGGGAAACCTGACAGATGTGCCAGTGCAGAATGCAGAACCAGACGCTCTCCGATAACGACCAGGGTAACCATCGTGCCGTCGAATTCCAGAGAAATACTGTTATCAGCGTCGAACGTTATTCCTTCAAGCCCGACCGTGTCGGCAACCGCGCGGGCAAGCTGTTCAAGCTGTGCGCTCACGTTGCCTGTTTGGCGAGTTTACCCTGTATGATTTCCTGCCAGATTTCCGCCTTGTCTATAAAACGCTGGATTTGACTCATGTCGTCACCATAGACGGAATCACAGATATGGAGAAAAGCTTCCAGCGACTTTTTCGCCCGGTCCCACTGGCGGCTCTCCATGAGACACTCGGTAGCATGGAAATAAGGCCGTATGTTGGTAGCATCCAACAGGGCTGCAACCGAGTACGCATCTGTAGCGGGATCCAGTTTTTTCTGCTTCTGCAGCGTGACTGCCAGCGCCATCCAGAAACGCGCATCGTCGTTCTCGTAAACGCAAAGGTAATTGAACATGGCTGCCGCCCGGTCCAGGTCGCCCTGTCTGAACAACTGGTGGGCAGCCGCGTACAAGGCTTCAACTTCTTCGCTGGTGAGGGTATTAGGCCCGGCAACGCCATCGATATGCAGCCTGTCAAAGGCAGCAGAGACTTGCGTCACCAGGGCGTCGACTTCGTTAACCTGGGTTTCAGTCATATTCCTTGAGCCTGTAGTGGGATTCTTTTCGTTAAGATTGTTGTCAAACCGAGGACGAGGAAAAAATTTTCTTGGAGGTGGAAAAAGATCCGGCCAGCATCAGCGAAGCCTGGGCCACCTGGTCCTGGATCTGTTCCAGGATTTTTCTCAGGTGAGCCATGTCTTCCTCGTTCATCGCGTCCAGTTTCAGCATCTGTGACTTTAAATCCTTGGTATCGGCCGCCGCCTGGCCAGCTTCATAGTTGGCAGCCGTGCTGACCGCGGTGCCGCTGCCGCTGCCAATCCCCGAAACACCTCCCATGATCGCAGCGCCGGCCTTTACCTTCTGGGCGACGACAATGGCGCGGGCAGTGGATTTGCCTCCCTCAGAGGCTGCTTTTCCGGCCGTTGACCCCCCTTCCTCGATGGTTTCACCGGCTATCTCAGGGACTTCGGCCATGGTTTCGGTTGTAGTCTCGGTGGCGGCAGAGGTAGTTTCCGAGGCAGTTTCGGCCACCGTCTCCGTCACAGCCGCAGTAGTCTCCGAGGTGACCTCCGCGGTCGTCTCAGCGGTTACGGTCGCTGCCGTTGACCCGGCCTCTGCTGCGCCCTCGGCTGCGGCTGCGCCCGCTTCGGCGCTGACCTCGACACCGGCCTCCGCGAGTTCGGTTACGGCTGAGACAGCACCGGCGGAACCGGCGCCGAAGCTGAGCGCAGCAGCAGCGAGATTGATTACCACCATCGCCACCGCCATGGAGATGGAAAAGATCATCCTGTCTTTCTGGCTCATATTGGTGGCATCCATCAACTTCTCGGTGCCGCCGGTCTCCTGCATGATCATGACTCCCAGTGTAATCGTCGCGGCAGCGAATAACGGCGCTGCCGCCAGACCGCCGGATACGACGGCGACAGCCGCTGCGACCACGAACATCAGGGCGACTGCAACCCAGCCGAATATCTTGCCCACCAGTGCGCCGGTCTTGCTTTTCCTCTGAGCCTTAAGCATTTTCTGCAGTTTATCTACGGTTTCCTTGTGTTTGAGTTGCTTTTCCTTGCCGCGCGCCTTGATGTCCCCCTGCACGTTCTTGGAACGTTCGGAGGCCATTTTGTTGGAGATTGCCGTCAACAGGATAATCATGCTGTCAGGCGACACCACCCCCGGCTGTGCCATGGCCCCATCGGCGCTGATCGCGCTGTCAAGGCTGCTCAAATCAGCGGCGTCATACTGCGCGGTGGAAGCCGCGCGCTTTCCGCCAGTGGATGAAACCTGGCCCACCTGGCCGGTCTGGGCTATCGTGTTGGCCCTGTTAGTTGCAGAATCGATACCGTTAGACACAGTGAATCACCTCTATATTGTTTAAGGAAGCGCCGTACGTCTACCCGTTAACGGCTGCGCCGTCACGCCCTTCCAGCGCCTTGTTCAGCGCGGCTGCTTCATCCAGTATTTCCGGATCTGAAGCCTTTGCGGCAAGCTCCTGCAGGATCGCGCGGGCGTCATCGTCCTGGTTTGCATGGAGCAGCGCCTTGGCGATATGCACATGGGCTTCAGCCCAGGCAGGGCTGTCCTCATCCAGGAACAGGCTGCCGAAGCCGAGACTGGTTGCCGCTTTCCGGTAGTCCTTCAGTCCCAGCAGGCTATAGCCGTAACCCTGCCAGTTCCTGGGGTTCTGGTGGTCATATATGCACAGGAGCTGGAAACCCCTGCTGGCGCTGTCATAATCACCATCGAGATAGCGCTCGTAGCAGACCCGGAAAATACTGTCGAGTTGCTCATTCGTGATGCCGCGCACGCCTGCCAGGTTATCCTGCCCCTGGAGCAGTTCCGCACAGGCAGCGGCAAAATCCGCGCCGTGCATTGCGTTTCCGGGTGCAGCCTGTTCTGTACTATCAGCCATGATGAATAAACCTCATTGCAGGTTACCTGCTGAGAATGCCCTTGATGGCATCATGGTTTTTATCAACCGCCTTGTTGGCCGCGGTGACAGATTCATCCAGCTTGTTGACGGTGCTCTTCAACTTCAGGAACTCGAGCTGGTTGGAATCGGTGAGCGAGTCCAGGTGCGCCTGCATGTTCTCAATATTGACGTCCCATTCGCCTTTATTGTGTTTATTGTCATTACCATGCTCATCCAGTTTGATATCGTTATCCTTACAATACTGCACCATGTCGTCAGGCATTGTGTTCGCCTTTTTCTTGCCGGCCTCTGATTTCAACTGGCGCATGCGCGCCAGTATGTCACGGGCTTCCTTGATCTTGTTCAGGTTATCCTGGGCATCCTGCATCTTGTCCCTGGACAACTGGGAAAACGTCTCGCTGCGCTCAAGGTAAAGAAAACTCACCGCTTCCATTACGGACATGGTGGTGCCGTCGCTGAAACCCACACGGCCTTCACCTACGTACTTGAGATCGTCAAACCGACCGGCACTGGTATTGGGATTGGTGTTACTGACAGTGGTATCACTCATTAAAATCAAACCTCCTGCTGGTGAAAATTAAACTCGGGCCATGTGGCGTCGGCGCCTGGGCGTGCTGGGCGTACTATCCCGCGTCTCCTTCATCAAGCGCTTCTCTTCCTCCAGCACCTCGCGGTCCAGGTCACCGATGTGCTCCTCACGCAACGCGTCCAGCTCTGCGGAAGCGCCCTGTTTGCTGAGAAAATCGGATATTGATTCATCATCACCCAATCCGGCGAATTTAAACAGTTCTTCGGCCCGGTTGAGGGTGCCCTGCGCTTCAGCAAGCATGGTCTCTGCTTCGCGCTCGATACGGTCCAGGTCATCGTCGGTATATCTTGTCATTTTTGTTAGTCCTCTTCGGGTTGATCCGCTCGAAAACCCGTGCAATATTATACCATTAAGCTACAGGGTTTTCGAGCAGTTCTTTGCAACTCAGCAGCTCCTGTAACGCTGCCATGAAACGATCGGCATCGGCGCAGTTCAGGGGAGAACAGTCCATCACCACGCCGAAACTGCCTTCATCAAGATAAAGGCGCAGCAAACTCCGCTCGTACAGCTCGGCATTGGTCTGCAGCACCCGTTGCAGGACAAGGTACTGCTCCGGCAAGGGCAGTTCCTCCAACCCTGCGCCGTTGCCGAGGCAATAGGCGCTGACGCAATCAGCGGGCTGGTGAAACTCCACATGCAGCATACTCCCGTCCATGTCCATCACCAGGTGCTCAGCCTGCAGTTGCTGCTCACTCAAACCGAATTGCTGCGTTAATTTGGACTTGCACTGACCGATAAAGTTCATCACACGCGGCCTTCCAGGAAATTCCCGAGTTGACTCAGTGAGCCGGGATTTTGGCTGCCGGCCACCAGTTGCGCCACCCCTTGATCCACTTCATCGGGGAACAGCTCAAGGCGCTGTTTCAATACGATCATGAACAGGGAGTAGATAAGCTGCTGCAGGCCGTTCTCGGTCAGGGCCGGGTAGAGCACCCTGCAGGCCAGTATGACGGCCTCCAGATCTGCATCGAAACAGACACATTGACCCCGGCTTGCGCCGCCGTAGCGGTTAGCCTCCAGAAAATACCTCAGGTGACCGATTTCTTCCCGGTAAAATCCGGAATCCTCCCCGGTTTCACTGCGAAAGTCTTCACTCTCCAGTTCATCGGGGTAGATGATGGGAACGCGCAGGTACAGGTGGTCTTTTCTGGCGGAGATCAGGCATACCAGGCTGTCGTTGGCGTACAGTATCCCGTCTTCATCTACGCCGGCCGCCTGGTATACAATGCCTTCCAGGGACCCCAGGCTGCGGTTGACTGAGGCTATATCAAGCACTGGTGAACTTCCCCTGTCCTATGTGCTGAAGTTGCGCCAGAACACCGCCGAGACGCCGGGTGATGGAAGACAGTTTCACCTTGTATCCTGCATGTCCGGTATTCATCCGCTGGATCTCGTGATTGCCGGAATTAAGTACGATAGTGCGGTACAGGTCCTGCTCTTCACTGCTGAGCTCGGCGCCCGGTTCGGGAACCTGGCCGCCGTTCCGCTCAATGCAGGTAGCCAGGAACTTGATTTCCGCATCCAGTTGCCCGGTCCTGTCCTTGCCGCTCTTGCAGTTGAAACTCGGCGTCAGGCCCAGCTTGCCGGTCAGCAGCGCCAGGCGGGCCGGCAGGGCATAGGGTTCATTGTTCTGTTCGTGATGCGCCCTGGATTGCCAGATTTGCGTCACCTGGTCTGCCAGTTGCGCGATGGCGGTATATTCAGCGCTCCCCTCTTCACCCCTCTGACGCAACTCAGCGAGGCGTTCGGCAACCAGTCCGGACGCCGGTGGACGTCCCGGCTCAGCATCCCTGCCGATCAGCCGTTCTATGGAAGCGCGGCTGATCGCGTCCGCGTTGCGCCAGCTCGGCGAGATAGTATTGATCAGCTTGTTGAAGGCCACTTTGTTCACGCCGAAACTGAAGTTCATCGGCCTTACCGCCACCGTTACATCCCTGATCGCACCATTCCTGTCCCTGAATGGAATTCGCATCCCTCCCTGCCCGGCCAGTTCCCTCAGCGCCCGGTCCTGTTCCCGCGTCATGCGCAACTCATCATAATGAGACTGGATGCCCAGTGAGCCGAGAACCCGGCGGCCACGGTCCGGCGTGATCAGCATAATGGAAGGAATCTCGAGTTCGATTCGATCGGCGCCGGAACGAATCCTGTCCATGGCCTGTTTGTTGTTCAACAGGTTGAATTTGACCAGTTCCTGAGCGCGGTTGTGAGCGGCCTGCGCGCGCGCTTCGTTGCGCAGTCTGCGACCCGCCAGGCTGAAACGTGAGGTCATTTGCCTGGCGATATCGTCAATTCTCCGGCCGGCCAGACGCTCAGGCGGCAGGGTATTCCTGATGAGGTCATGCAGCTCCTGTCTCGGCAATGCCCTGAGGCTTTTCGCTTCCATGCCAAAGGCGCTGAGCGTGCCGTGACGCACACCTGTGAACAAGGCATTCCCGTTCGGGCCGTGGTAATAAGTAGTCCACATGTTGGGGACATGATCGGGGGAGTGGGTATCCGAGCAGAGCACGCCCTGTGAGCCGAAAGCTCCAGGACTGCCCATGTTATTTCCGATGTCCAGCGCGGGAACCATCGTGCTGCAAAAATCGATCAGGGTCGGACGGTCCGGAACATGAGGTCCTGCCTTGGGCACGGAGATGTATTTTACTACCGGATCAAAGCTCTTGCGTAATTCCTGCTGGATGTTCTCCGTAACCTGCTTTCTGATGTGCCCGGGTTTGCTGAGGTCCTTGTACAGGGCCCTGCCTTCCGCTGGAAGCGAGTCCACTATTACGGCCTGTTCCAGGGTTCTGGCAATTACCAGGGAGACTTTCTCATCAGGTGTGAGGGCGCTGCTGGCGGACATGTCCGGACCGGTCAGCACCGGCGCACCGGCGGCTTCCCGGCCGGCCACCTGGCCGCCTCCGAGGTAGACGTCGACTTGATTCGTGAAATGCCGGACGGCTGCCGCTTTCTCGGAAGACGATGGTTTCTTGACCCCGAGGTAGTGTTGCATGGCCCTGTGCTGCAGGCGGTCAACATTTACGCCGGCATCGGCATGCTCCGGGAATACGGTAGTCAATACAGGTTCATCGACGGCAAACTGCGCTGCCTCACCGGCGTTCTTCAACAGTTCCTCCGCCCGGATAATCCTGGCTTCAAATAACCTGGGAGGGGAGCTGCATGCAGCATCAAGCTCATGCAACGCGCCGGACAGGGTACTCAACCCCGCCCTGGCGCTCAGGGACTGGCGTTCCACCAGTGCGCGCTGGGTTGTGGGGTCCGACCGCAACTGCTGTGCCAACGTCGCTTCCTGATGTTCCAGGTCCTGCTGCCTTGCCTGGGCTATCTGCAGGAAATAATCATCCGCCCACGCATATGTCTTCCCGTCGTCAGTTGAAAATGTGCCCGGGGTATTTGGAGGTAAATCGACTTCCACCAGACCCCGCAACTCTGCGGGAACCGTAAAGTCAGCGGCCAGCTCATTATCAAAACCATGTTCACCACCGGGAGATACCATGTTTTGGGGCGTAAGCACGTGACGTACTTCACCGACCAGCCCACGGTGCAACTCCCTGACCTGGGTCAACTGGGCATCCAGGTCTACGGTCCCGTAAGGAGACCGCTCTGCCACCGCTGCGGCAGTGCGAGCCGTTGCAGTCTGCCCGGAGTTTTCATTAACATTAAGGAGCACTCCCGGTTGCAGACCGGGCTCGATACCGAGTGCGCTATGCCCATTCAGCTCTTCCCTGCCCTGGTTGAGACTCTCGACACCCAGGGGAGCAGCGCCGGGCCCGATGCCGGTGGGCGGGGCTGCGGAGACCGTGACTGCATGTGTGGGGGAGGCGGTTTCGAGACCGTGGGCAGGCTGGTTGACAGCGGGATTTTGATTGGTGCGATTAACTGTTTCGAGACCGTTCGGCATCTTCTTCTCCGGGGAGATTTGGAATATTCAGGTTGTCAGGGTCTGAAGACGGCAAACCTGTTTTCAACCCTGGTGCGTGCTGACTCTTCCAGCTGGGCAATCATGTCTTCGGTCCGATTCACCAGGGCGGCAAGGCGGCTTTCAAATGCATCCGGTCCATCAGACTCCGCCATGACGGATACCAGGATGAGATCCTGATCCGGTTCATTGTCGTACAGGTTCAGCACGCATTCATCGGCATAAAGGTAGGGCAGCAGGTAGGCGCATGACTTGTTGATAAGCTGTTTCCGTTCCTCGATTTTGTCGGGCAGGAGGGCAACCTTTGCCCTCAGGTAGAGTTTGCCAAGGTCTTCAAACAGGCTGACCTCGATATTATCGAATCCAAGCTGGTAATGGCCCTGTTCGTCCGGTTCAGGAGCCGGCAAGGCATGGCGGGCGCAGAAGTCGTCGAGGAGTTTAATCACCGGCGCGCAGCAAAATGTTCGTTCAGGGCGGTTTCCATCGCCTGCAGCAGGGTTTCCAGGTCGGACTCCACGCTGCCCATCTCGCTTTCAAGACGGCAACCGGTACTGCCGACAGTCGGACTCTCAATAATTTCGGCCAGCGCCAGGTCAGCCGCCGGGGCAAGTACTTCCTCGATCTTCTCCCGCATCTGCCGGGCGTTGTCCGTCGCCGGGACATGGATCCTGAGGCGGGACTGGTCGCGGAACTGCTGCAGACTTTTCTGCACCAGGTGGGCGACTATTTCGGCATCATCATAATCGCTGAAAACACGGCGGATGGTCGTCATTACGATCTTCACCAGGGTCTGCTCAACCGATGAGACGTAGTCGATAACCTGGGTCGCCGTGGTAAAAATCTGTTCTGCCTGGCGCAGCTTCGCTTCTTTCAGGCCCTCTTCGTATGCCGCAGCTTTCGTCTGTTGGAAAACTTCCTCATTCTGTTGCTGCATCTGCTGCATTTGCAGCCTGAGGTTATCCAGCACATCCTGCGCCTCGAGCAGCACGCGGTAATCGTCAGACTTCAGGATTTTTTGATCCGGGTCAACCCGCTGCCGGTAATCAGGTAAAGAAAAACGCGCCATCGTCACCAGCCCCGGATTGACAGGAGTGTCCCCAGCAACCTTTTCCCCATGGCCAGGAGTTCAGGGTCATCCAGTTGCCGGCAGTAGAGAATATGATCCGGGAGCGCAGCAAGGCGTGCGACCCGCGTTTTTTCGGATTCACTCCGCATCACCGTTGACCGGCCAGTGGAAAAACGCGCCGAGAGACGCTTGACTGCGGCCTGTTTGGGCCAGGTGAAATAAAACCGTTTCTTATACCCTGCGCTTTCCACCGCCAGGATGTTGGTCAGCAACGAAAAACCGGCCAGGTACACGGCTACGCGAAATTGTTGCCGGTCCGACAAAGGCAACACCGGCAGATGAAGCCCGGAAACCAGTTTATGGTCCAGTTTCATACGCAATGCCAGCAGGTAGTCGGAATAATCGATTAATTTCAGCAGACGGTCCTGTTCGGTAACGTGTACGGCCCGGGCAATGTGTGCACTGTAAATAACCAGGCCTAACTGGAATATGACTTGCTTCTGCTGCTCATAGGTCAGGAAAGCAATCCGTTTGAACGGATGGGTAAAATCAAAATCGAACTGATCATCGATGTGGTAGTCCGCCAGCATTTTTCTTGACAGCATTGACGCCGCTGCCGGGTTATCCGCCAGTTCCCGGTGTACCGGTTTCGATAAACCACCGTGAACCCACCAGCTGGGGTGGCTGTAGTTGATCGGGTCAAAATTGAAACGGACGACGGCTGCCGCCAATGCTTCAGGAGTCATCGTAGTCAATCTGCATTGCCGTTTTCCGACCCGGGTGGTTCAACCGTAGCGCTGTAGCCTTGTCCTTATGCCTTGCGACGCAATAATAATACAATCCAGACAGCAAGTATGGTCACTACCAGGACGCCGATCCCCGCGAAAATATAGAAACGAACGACTGAATCGGAGTCCAGCTTCACATCTAGTCCGGGAATGGTCCGCAAACCTTCTTCGGCATAGATTTCCGGGGCGCTCTTGCTGCGTGATGGTGAAAGTGAAACCGACACGTCCTGGTAATCCAGGTTGCTGACGCTGCTTGAAACAAGCTGCTTGATTTTCGGGATCTCGCTGTCGAGGTTGTGCCCGGAATTGTACTTGACGAAGACCGCTGCCGACAGTTTTTCCGGTTCCTGTCTCTGGCCGGGCCGGACCTGTTTCCTGTCTCTCTCTTCAATAACCGACAGGTGTACCCTGACGTAGATTACCCCGTCCATTTTGGACAGGGTTTCGGAAATTTCCTGGGACAGTGCGTAATTGAAGCGGACCTTGCGCTCGAAATCGGTTGTCACCAGGCCGCCTTCGCCGAACACCTCATTGACATTGGTGTAGCGCTGTTCCGGGTAACCGTGGGCATGTAACAGGCTGATGGCAAGGGGCACTTTGTTCTTCGGAATAGACAAACTGACCCCTTCCTTGCCCGGTGTCTTGTCCGCGTCGATACCGTTCTGCAGCAGCAACGCCATCATTTCGTTGCTTTCCTGCTCGGGCAGGTCATTGTAGAGGGGGACTTTGCCGCAGCCCGTGAGCAACACCAGGAGCAATGCTAAGTGTTGAACACGCATAAAAAAATAGCAGGTGGCGCTACCGACTTATCCCAGCATTTCCTGTTGAACACTGCGCGCCAGTTGCAAGGCCTCAGTGTCGTCCGAGTTGTCAAGCAGGTAATTGATTACCCCCGAAGCCTCGGAGTTATACCCGGCCTGCGTCAGGATGAATGCCCAGAAAGCGGTGACCAGCGGTTCCTCGTTCGCCTCCCGGTAGTCAAAACCCGCCTGGCGAATTACGCTTACTGCTTCCTCTGGTTCAGCGTCGCAACAGAGGCGAATTATGGCTTCGCCTACCAGGTGACCGCGTGACTCAGGCCGTGCGGCCTTGTGCGCAGTCAGCAGGGCAATGGCCTGATCGCGAGTGGAACCGGAAAAGGCGCACAGGTAACCCAACTCCAGTATAAGCGAGAGCGCCCGTTGATAACGATCATCGGCAAAATTCATGATGTCAGTTTCCTTGTGGGATTAAGAACGAAATTACTCAGGACTTCTGGGCGATGGAAGAGATGGCGTTCTTCAGGTCCGAAGTCAACGCCGATCCGATTTTGATCGCCATTTCATATTTCGACTCTTGCATCTGCAATTTCATCATCGCCGTCATATCCGACGGGTCTGCATTTTTGACCATATCGGCCAAATCGCTGCCCTGTTGTTCAATACCCTTGCTCAATGCGTTGTAAATAGAATCAATGCTGAGAGTGCTCATATCAGGCTCCATTGTCTTGTGAACTAAGGTGCAAATATTATAAAGCCGAATGCGCTCCAAGTCAATTGAGATGTACGGAACAGACGGGCTGATTCCAGTAGATAACCAGGCTGTGCCAAGGTCAAAGTTCCGACAGTCAACCTGGAGTTCCGGCAGGCTATATTGTATAATAGCGCGCCGTGTTGAAGAGGTTTATGACTGTTGGAAAACGCAAAGTTTTTGGTTGACGGCTTACTGGATTACTGCGGAATCGAGCGTGAGGACACTGCAGATTCCGAAAAAATACTGCTGAGCATCGACGATGAAACTGCCGTGTTCCTGGCGCTGGAAGGCAGCCTGGTGCATCTCAGCTCCGTGCTGGACGAAGCGCCGGACAACAAGGACTTTTATTACAGCCTGCTGACGGAAAATTTCACGAATGCGACCGACACCGGATACTACCGCTACGCCATTGAACCGGACAGCCGTTCAATCATTATTTCATTGAGCATTAACACCAACGGCCTGGGGCAATCCGAGTTTATCGATTATTTCAAACTGTTCCTGGAGAACAGTGAAAAATGGACTGCCGCCCTGAACCGGCAAACACCTGAAATTCCGGACGGGCAGGATGATGCAGGCACAATGCAGTCAGACCCGCCGGATATGTTACACAGAGTGTGACTCACCAGGGTAAATCACATCATGCCGATAATTGACGCCAGCACAAGCAGGTCTATTTCAAGCCTGCTCAGGGCACAGCAAACCGGTTTCAGGGATGCGGTCAATGAGCAGGGCCAACTGGTCCGGAACAGGGAGTTGACCGGCCTCAAGGCCAGGCTTGTTTCCCTGGTGGGACAGGGCAGCGTCAGATCCGGCAGTTTCGCCGGCCGCGTCATCAAACTGGTGGTCGGCAGGCAGAATTTCGAGCATATTTCCCAGCAATTGCGGGGCAACGCGGACCGTAGCGCAAAGAATGTGCTGGCAGCTTTTACCAAAGCCGAGACGGAGGGATTGGATACCAGCCTGAAGACAGCAGTTGCAGCCAGGATACATAAACGGTTGGGGACTAAACGCAGCGGGTTCAGCGCCAGGGAATTCGCCAGCCTGCACAATGCAATAAACGAAAAATTGATTCCGGAACGCCTCGCTGCCAGGCATTCCCTTATCTCCTCGATCGAAGAGGGACGGCCGACGCCGAAGATGCAGGCATTGAGCGAGTATGAATTGAGAATAGCCGGCGAAGCCCTGAGCACGGGACGAACTCCAGGGCAAGTAAAGAAAAGCACCCGGACACCTTTTCGTGACGGCGTTAACCTGGATAAGGTCAATGCGGCGACGCAGGAATTTGCTCTCCTGGAAAAAACCATCAGGAATTCAAGCGAAATCAACAAATTACAGGCACAAGTACGGCGCCTGGAGGGCGACGGAGCGACAGCGCCCGGCGCGCAGGAACGCCTGGGTGAATTACAGGCAGAACTTGCACAGTTGAGAGAACAGGCCGATACCCGTGCGGATAACCTGAGGGGAAGCTGCATGGATGCCCTGGCGGGTCTGTACGAGGACGTCAGCACCGGTAAAGACTCCCTGACGTTACCTGCCTCGCAATACCGGGAAGACCGGGCGCAGGGGCCGGGGCCGCTGAGTCCGGGGGAAATACCGGATCCGCACAACCCGCCGGAGGGCCTGGACCGGGTTCAACCGCGGGAACAGGGCGCAAGCAAGAGCGTCTCCTTTGACACGGCTTATACCAGGGAAGATCCTGCCGCGGACGGACCCGACCGGACGCAACTATGGGAGTTCGCTGAGAGTAAGGAGCCCTTGACCATGGAGCAGGTGGAAACCGCGTTGGCGCAGGCAGATATGGATAGCCTGCAGGACCCGTTATTGTCGCGACTGGACAAGAAAATGTCCAAAAGCCTGAATGAGATCGTAAAGCGGCAGGGAATGGATCCTGACATATCGGCACGCGTACGGACAGCCCGGGAGCATCCCTTATTGAATCCCGAAGCCAGGTTTACCGGCAGCAGGTACCATGACCTGGATGATATCAGGGACTTGTTGTCGATAATGGATGTTAATGAACCCCTGGTATCTGACAAGAAACTGGCGCTGGAAATGTATGAGTCCATGCTGCGCACCGAACAGAGCAGATTAACCAGCCCGGATGAAATGACGACTATTGCGGAGTTAAAGCAACATCCGGTTTTTGAGAAGCATGTGCTGGACCACATAGAAGAAAGGATATCTGAAACCACGCTGCGCGGCAGAGGCAAGGAAAGGGCGACTTATGTGTTGAGAAATGTAACGAACGATGCTTCGATCAGTACGGAAAACCGGACCAGGGCAGCGGCGTTACTGGAACGCCTGCAGACAACCAGACCGCAATAAACGATTATTATGAAGAACACGATACTTACACTTTGCTGCTATTTATTCATACTACTGCTCGGCGGTTGTGCCTGGTTTGGCGACAAAAGTGACAACGAAGCAAGCAACTGGACGGTGGAGCGCCTGTATTCCGAGGCCAAGGGCGCGCTCGACTCCGGCTATTACAGCAAGGCGGTTGAGTATTACGAGTTTCTCGAAACCCGCTTTCCATTCGGTGTATACGGGCAACAGTCGCTGCTGGACCTGGCCTACGCCTATTACAAGACCGAGGAATTCGAGTCAGCCCTCTCGGCCTGTGACCGCTTTATCCGGTTGTATCCCCAGAACACCCACGTGGATTATGCCTACTTCCTCAAGGGCCTGGTAAATTTCAACCGGGGCAGAGGGCTCACGGAGCGCTTTTTACCGATTGATTCCAGCCAGCGCGACCAGGGAGCAGCCATGACCTCGTTCCAGGCGTTTTCCGAACTCCTGGAAAAATACCCCCAGAGCCAGTACGCCGAGGATGCCAAAAAGCGCATGGTATTCCTGCGCAACCGCCTTGCCCGGCACGAAGTTCACGTGGCAAACTATTATTTGAAAAGAGGCGCATACCTGGCGGCGCTGAACCGGGCGCGCACCGTGGTTGAGTCCTACCCGCGCACCCCTTCCGTGCCCGATGCCCTGGTGCTCATGGCCAAGACCTATAAAGTCCTGGAAATGCCGGACCTGTCCGCGGATACCGTGCGCGTGCTGGAGTTGAACTACCCCAGCCACCCCGGGATCTATGACGTCAGGGATATCATCATCGACGATTAATCCGCAGATTACGCAGATTATCGCAGATGATCTTTCCCTAAACGGTTCGTGGTTCAAGAACGGGGGGTGGTTCAATGACACGGATGGCCGGGAAGGCCGGTTTGAGTACCGCATCAGGATCGCCTGCCGGAAAGCCGGGGTGCGTTATGAGGTTTTTCGGAAGCGGGCTGTTGGTTGGAGCGGGACATACGGTTGTGAGGATGAGGTGGTCAGACCCGATACCAGGCGATACTGAGGGATATCCCCCGGATTATTCTCAGTTAAAACAGGACAGAAACTCTGATGTTGTCTACTCAGGCCAGGGAATGAAGTTTTTGCAGTGTATCGGGATACTGGCGAACCAGCATAATCAAGGCAGCAGCTTGCGAATTCGGCCTGGCGCGCCCCTGCTCCCAGTTTTCCAGTGTGCGCGTAGATACGCGAATATGCCGGGCAAACACCGCCCGTGAGACGTTGAGTTGCTCGCGCGTGTCCCGGATTAACCCGGCATCAATCGACAGCGGCGGTAAATCTTCTATGGTATGAGTTCGTAGCGTGATCTTGCCTTCGCGATGTGCGCGCATGGCATCAACACCTTGAAGAAGTTCATCAAATAGTTTGCGCCTTTTATTCATAGCTCTCGTTTCCTGGCGGCCAGTTCTGTCTGTACTGCCCGCTTCAGTATGCGTTTTTCTTCAACAGTTAAATCAATCATTTCATCTTTATCATAAATCGTGACAAACCAGATCTGGTGGTCGGACGTCAGATAGTAATAGATGATCCTTAGACCGCCACGTTTACCTTTGCCTCGTCTGGGGTCACGCCAGCGTAGTTTCCGAAACCCGCCTGTACCAGGCATGATTTCCCCACGCGCAGGGTTATCCATCAACGCGAGTTGCAATTCCCGGTAACCCTCATCACTCATATAATCAGGTAACAGTCGGGTAAATGATGGGGATTCAAGGAATACCAGATTCACCAAACTTATTATACGCAATTTGCGTATATTGTCAAGTGTTGCCCAACCCTGTCGCCGACAGGGACGTTCTTAAAGAACGGCCCGGCGCAAAAGCGCCCTGGCACTGCTGTGCTTATGCTTCTCCTGGTGCTCCAGCACCAGCCGCGCAGGCCGGTCCATGACTTCCGAGGAATAAAGTTTATGTCTTTTCATGACTCAATCCCGCCAAGAAATGGAGTCTCCGGCAAATCCGGGGCGGTTCACTTAGTCCTGAAGATCGTAAGCTGATAGGGGATGACATCCGAACAGCCGAATTTGGGTGGCCGGTCGGTATGCCGCTTTGTCGTCCCCTTAAAGGACACAAAGGGCTATGGGAGATTCGTACTAATCTCCCCAGGATTTAAAGCTGGCAGACAAACGAATGAGAGGTATGAAATGAACGACAATATTGAAAAAGGCAGACCTGACCCCTGGATTTCCTAGGATTAGTCCTCCGTATAGCGGGAGGTGATCGGGTAGCGCCGGTCGCGGCCGAAGGCGCGTTCGGTGATCCTGACGCCGGGAGCGGCCTGGCGGCGCTTGTATTCGTTCCTGTCCACCATCCTGACCACCTGGTAGACCGTATCCCGGTCATAACCGTCGGCGATGATCTTCGCCGGTGTGCGGTCCAGTTCGATGTATTTCTCCAATATCGGGTCGAGCACGTCGTAACCGGGCAGGGAATCCTCGTCCTTCTGGTCAAACCGCAACTCCGCGGTGGGCGGGCGGTCGATGATCCGCTGCGGGATGATCTCCCCGTCCCGGTTGCGCCAGCGGGACAGTTCGTACACCAGTATCTTCGGCACGTCCTTGAGCGGGGCGAACCCGCCTGCCATGTCCCCGTACAGGGTTGCATAGCCCACCGCCATCTCGCTTTTGTTGCCGGTGGTCAATACCAGTTTCCCGGTCTTGTTGGATACCGCCATGAGCAGCAGGCCGCGGCAGCGGGCCTGGATGTTTTCTTCCGTGGTATCCACGGGGAGATCCTTGAAGATCGGCCCCAGAATTTCCGTAAAGGCAGAAAGCGGTTTCTCGATGCTCACTATGTGGGAGGCAACACCCAGCCGCGCGGCCATTTCCTGCGCGTCCTCGATGCTCATGTCCGCGGTGTAGCGTGACGGCATGAGCAGTACTTCCACGTTCTCCGGACCGAGCGCGTCCACGGCGACGGCCAGTGTCAGCGCCGAGTCGATGCCGCCCGACAGACCGATGACCGCGCCCTTGAATCCGTTTTTCGATACGTAATCCTTAACGCCGAGCGTCAGCGCCCGGTATACGCTTTCGTTAAAGCCCAGGGGCGGGGATTGCGGCGATCCGGCTTCCAGGGCCAGGCGGTCGCGCGCCCGTTCCAGGTCCACCAGGTACAGGCCCTGCTCAAACTGGGGGGCCTTGAAGACGAATTCCCCTCTGCCATCGGCGACCAGGGAGCCGCCGTCGAATACCAACTCATCCTGGCCGCCGACCAGGTTGACGTAAATTATGGCGATATTGTGCTCCACGGCGCGCCTGCGCAGCAGTTCCTCGCGCACGGCGGCCTTGTCGGTGTGGTAAGGCGAGGCGTTGATGTTGATCAGCAATTCCGCCCCTGCCTGCGCCGCTTCCCGTGCGTGGTCTTCGGTCCACAAGTCCTCACACACGCTCAGCGCAACCTTGAAGCCCGGGGTTTCAACCAGGTTCAGTTCTTCCCCCTCGCTGAAATAACGTTTTTCGTCGAATACGCCGTAATTCGGCAGGTTTCTTTTATGGTAGGTGGTGACTATTTCCCGGTCCCTGATGAAACTGCAGGCATTAAAAAGGCGTGTTCCTCCCGCCGACGGGTAGCCGATGATGACGTTGATGCCTTGCGACCCGTCCACGACGCGCTGCAGGGCCTGTTCCACCTGCACGTGGAAATGGGGACGCAACAACAGGTCTTCCGGCGGGTAGCCGGTCAGGACCAGTTCCGGGAATATAACGGTATCTGCGCCGGCGGTGTCCCTGGCCCTGGAAATATATTCAAGCACCAGTTCCGTATTTCCGCCAATATCACCGACACATGGATCAACCTGGGCAATAGCGACTTTATTCACGTCAGGTGTCTGGGGACGGATTTAAATCCGTCCCCGGTAGATTTTTTCCCGGTAGATTTTATTCACTCAATTTCCCTGCAATGGCCTCACCCAGTTCAGCAGGTGACCGGACCGTTGTCACACCGGCAGCATCGAGTGCGGAGAATTTGTCCCCGGCGCTGCCTTTGCCGCCCGAGATGATCGCGCCGGCATGACCCATGCGCCTCCCCGGCGGCGCGGTGACGCCGGCAATATACCCCACCACGGGTTTATCGACGTGTCGCCCGATAAATTCTGCTGCATCTTCTTCCGCGTTGCCGCCTATCTCGCCGACCATGATGATGCCGGTCGTAGCCGGGTCCTGCTGGAACAACTCCAGGCAGTCGATGAAATTCATACCATGTACCGGGTCGCCGCCGATACCGATACAGGTACTCTGGCCAAGACCGGCCAGGGTGGTCTGGTGTACCGCCTCGTATGTCAGCGTACCCGAGCGGGAAACGATGCCGATGCAACCGGGTTTGTGTATATGTCCGGGCATGATACCTATCTTGCACTCACCCGGTGTGATGATACCGGGGCAGTTGGGACCGATCAGCCTTACTCCCGGATACAGGTCAATACTGGCGCGGGCCTTGACCATATCGATAATCGGGATCCCTTCGGTGATGCATACTATTGTCCTGACCCCCGCCTCGGCCGCCTCGGTAATGGCCTCGGCCGCGAACGCCGCCGGGACCATGATCATGCTGGCGTCCGCTGCTGTTTCCGCAACCGCTTCCTTAACGGTGTCGAACACCGGCCTGTCCAGGTGCGTCTGCCCGCCCCGGCCCGGCGTTACGCCGCCGACTACCTGCGTACCGTATTCGATGGCCTGTTCTGCATGGAAAGTGCCCTGCCGGCCCGTGAATCCCTGGACGATCAGCCGAGTATCCCTGTTTACCAGGACAGCCATCAGTTGGTCCCCCGGCTCATCCCAACAACCCTGTCCGCAGCATCGCTCAGGCCGTCTGCCGATATGATCTTCAGGCCGCTTTCATCGAGCAGCGCTTTTCCTTCTTCAACCCGGGTGCCTTCCAGCCTGACCACCACGGGGATGTCAAGCCCCACTTCCCTGACCGCACTGATAATGCCCTCTGCTATCAGGTCGCAGCGAACTATGCCGCCGAAGATATTGACCAGGATCGCCCTGACTTTCGCATCGGACATGATCAGTTTGAAGGCCTCGGCAACGCGTTCCGTTGTCGCGCCGCCACCCACATCCAGGAAATTGGCGGGTTCTCCGCCATGCAGTTTAATGATATCCATGGTCGCCATGGCCAGGCCGGCGCCGTTTACCATACAGGCGATATCACCATCGAGCGCGACATAATTCAGGTCGAACACCTTGGCCTTGTTCTCTTTCGCATCTTCCTGGCTCGGATCCCGCCAGCTTTCCAGTTCCGCCTGGCGATACAAGGCATTGTCATCCACGGTTACCTTGGCATCCAGCGCCTCCAGGTCGCCGTCTTCGGTGATGACCAGGGGGTTGATTTCAACCAGGCTCAGGTCCTTGTCGATAAACATCCGGTAGAGTCCGGACAGGATTTTAGCCAGTTGCTTGTTCTGTGTGCTGTCCATTCCCAATGACAGGCCCAGGGCGCGGCATTGGTACTGCTGCAGACCCATCACCGGGTCGATGGTGAACGTGAATATCTTACCGGGTTCCGTCGCTGCGACTTCCTCTATGTCCATTCCCCCGGCGGCGGAGGCCATCACCGCGACCCTGCGCATGCCCCTGTCAACCAGCATGCCCAGGTACAGTTCGGATTTGATGCTCGAGAGGGCCGAAACCAGCACGCAATTCACCGGTTTGCCCTCGGCCCCCGATTGTTTGGTGACCAGGACAGTACCCAGCAGTCCCTTGACGTAATCTTCCAGTTCATTCTTTCCGGAAACCAGTCTCACCCCGCCGGCCTTGCCGCGTCCTCCGGCGTGTACCTGGGCTTTCACCACCCAGTTTTTACCTCCTATCCCGGTGGCGGCGCCCAGCGCATCCTTTACGGAATGGGCAGGTTTTCCTTCGGGTACGGGAATGCCGTATTCGGAAAAAAGAATTTTCGCCTGGTATTCATGCAGGTTCATTTCCTAAACTCTCTAGATGGATTATTATTTACGCCGTCTGCGTATGATGGGTCAGTCCGGAATTTTGAAAACGTGTTACGCCTGTTAATAATTATCTTGGTGCTGGTTTTGCTGTTCGTCCTGCTCAAGCGGCTTTTCTCCGGAAAAACGCCTGGGACGGGCGAAACGCGCATCGCGAAGATGGTCCAATGCGACTATTGCCGGCTCTACATCCCGCATAGCACTGCGATAAAACACGCCGAACACTTCTATTGCTGCGATGAGCACAAGGAATCGGCAACAGGCGACACCTCGTGAAACACAGCTTTTACGCCGGGCATTTTAACACCAGATCAGGATAACTGTATACCTGTTACGTGGCGCCATCCGTAGCGCGTATCAGCTCCTGCAACAGGTCGTGGACGGCGGGATTCCCCGCTACGATATTCCCGGATTTTACCTCCGGACTTGCGTCGTTGATATCGCTGACATAACCTCCGGCTTCCCTTATCAGCAAAGTTCCGGCAGCAATGTCCCATGGTTCCAGACCGTATTCCCAGAACCCGTCGATACGGCCGCTGGCCACATAGGCCAGGTCCAGCGAGGCCGCACCGGGCCGTCTCATGCCGGCAGTGACGGCAGTCAATTGCCTGAAAATGTCGACGTAGGCATCGAGCCTGTCCAGGGTCCGGAAGGGAAAACCAGTGCCAATCAGTGCGCCTTCAAGCGTATTCAGCCGGGTAACCCGGATACGCCGCCCATCGAGATGGGCGCCATCGCCCCTGCTTGCAGTAAACAATTCCTGCCGTAGCGGATCGTAAACGATCCCCTGATCGAGGATGCCTTTGTGTGCCAATGCCACCGAGACCGCAAACTGGGGGAAGCCATGCAGAAAATTCGTTGTGCCATCAAGCGGATCGATGATCCACTGGTAATCGCTGTCTCCGGACGCGCCGCTTTCCTCGGCCAGAATGGCATGGTCCGGGTAGGCGTTGCGCAGGTTTTCGATAATGATCTGCTCGGCGCGCCGGTCAACTTCACTGACAAAATCATTGCGGCTTTTCTCGGTAACCGAGAGACCCTGCATCTGGTCCATGCAACGGACTATAAAATCACCTGCGGCGCGGACTGCGCGAATTCCCATATTCATCATAGGATGCATTTTTTCCTCCTGGCAATGTAAATTACGAATTAGGAATTACGAATTAGGAATGAATGTACCGCCTGCGGCGGCTGTATGCTCCAACCACCCCCATTCCTAATACTCAATTCGTAATTCTTAGTTCCCATATTGTAACTGGTTTACAATATTGCCGGTGGATGGAGTAAATCAATTCGTAATTCCTAATTCCTAATTAATTTTATCGTGCTGGAAAACGTAAAAATTGTCCTGGTAAATACCACGCACCCCGGAAATATCGGCGCCACGGCGCGGGCCATGAAAACCATGGGCCTGGAACGGCTGGTGCTGGTATCGCCCAAACGTTTTCCCAGCGCGGAATGTACTGCCAGGGCTGCGGGGGCAGATGATATCCTCGACCGCGCCCAGGTGTTTTCAAGCCTGGAGGAAGCGGTCGCGGACTGCGGACTGGTATTCGGCACAAGCGCCCGCACCAGGAGTATCGCCTGGCCGGAGGTCACACCCGAGACTGCAGCAGCGCAGATCACCGATCAAACCGGCGCCGGCGCGGCCATCCTGTTCGGCCGTGAGAGTTCCGGACTTTCCAACGAGGAACTTGATATATGCCAGGCCATGATCCGCATACCGACCAATGAGGATTTTCCCTCCCTGAACATCGCTTCGGCGGCACAGATCATCTGCTATGAAACCAGCAAACAATTTCTTGCCCGTGAAGAAACCGTAACCGCCGGCAACAATCCGGAAACCCCGGCGAGCGCGGAACAGATGGAACACCTGTACGAGCATCTCCGGCAAACGCTGATCGACATAGACTATCTCGACCCGGAGAAACCGCGGCGGCTGATGCGCCGCCTGAAACGCCTGTTTAACCGCGCAGGCCTGGACAGTAACGAATACAATATCCTGCGCGGTATACTCACCGCGGTGCGGAATGCGGTAGGCAAATAATCAATCAGTCGCCCAGGACGGCACATTAAATTACAATAACAAAAACCCTGCGGAGGATAAAAAATGTCGAACATGGGAATTCGGGATGCCAGGAGACCAGCGGCCGACCCGCTGTTACAGGATATCGCCGATTATATTTTGAGTAGTGATGCGGCAAGCGAAGAGGGGCGCAACACCGCATTTTACTGCCTGCTGGATACCCTGGCCTGCGGCATGATGGCCCTGAAATTCCCGGCCTGCGTCAAGCTGCTGGGGCCTGTGGTGCCCGGCGCTGAAATGGCAGACGGCGCACGGGTGCCCGGCACCGGATACCGGCTGGAACCGGTACAGGCTGCTTTCAATATCGGCGCCATGGTGCGCTGGCTGGATTTTAACGACACGTGGCTGGCTGCCGAGTGGGGACACCCTTCCGACAACCTCGGCGGCATTCTTGCGGTCGCCGACTACCTGAGCCGGAAAAATATCGCCGCCGGACAAGACCCGCTGACTGTCGCAGACGTCCTCACCGCCATGATCCAGGCCCACGAGATCCAGGGAGTACTCGCCCTGAAAAACAGTTTCAACGGCGTCGGCCTGGACCATGTCCTGCTGGTCCGCATTGCCAGCACCGCGGTGGTTACCGGGATGCTGGGCGGCAACCGGGACCAGGTCATCAATGCCGTATCCAATGCCTGGATCGACGGCGGCGCGCTGCGCACCTATCGTCATGCGCCCAATACAGGCTCGAGGAAAAGCTGGGCGGCAGGGGATGCAACCAGCCGCGCGGTACGCCATGCCCTTATCGCGCTGACCGGGGAGATGGGTTATCCCTCCGCGTTGAGCGCCGGACACTGGGGCTTCCAGGACGTGTTGTTCAATGGAAACGAGGTCGTTGCAGAACGTCCTTTCGGCTGTTACGTCATGGAAAACGTCCTGTTCAAGATCTCTTTTCCTGCAGAATTCCATGCCCAGACCGCGGTGGAAGCGGCCTTGTCGCTACATGCCCGGGTCAGGGACAGGCTTGATGAGGTAGACAAGGTAGTCATGGAAACACAGGAAGCCGGAATGCGCATAATCGACAAGACCGGCCCGCTGGATAACCCGGCAGACCGGGACCACTGCCTTCAATACATGACTGCGATCCCCTTGATCTTCGGGCGCCTGACAGCCGCGGATTACGAGGATGACGTCGCTGCCGACCCGCGTATCGATACGCTCAGGGACAAAATGCAGGT
This sequence comes from Gammaproteobacteria bacterium, assembly GCA_965207165.1. Classification (GTDB taxonomy): domain Bacteria; phylum Pseudomonadota; class Gammaproteobacteria; order Eutrophobiales; family Eutrophobiaceae; genus JAAXHV01. The sequence continues at coordinate 2,566,025 of OZ242265.1, forward strand.
GACGGAGAACCGGCAGTACACCATTGATTACCACGACCCGGATAAACGCGCCATCGGAAATTCGGTGCAGGTCTTTTTCCGGGACGGCTCAAGCACAGACAGGATCGACGTCGCATACCCGGTGGGCCACCGGCGCCGGCGCGGCGAAGGCATCCCCCTGTTGCTGGAAAAATTCAACAAGGCGGTAGCCGATCAATTCTCTGCGGCCCAGAGCGAGGCTATCCTGGCAGCCTGTGCCGACCGGCCAACCCTGGAAACCATGCCCGTGAACGCTTTTACGGACCTGTGGGCCATGCAGGAATGACATGCCGTGACCGGTAAGCAGAACAACGTGAAACGCACCTACTACTTCGGCAACCAGTTAGCCGAAGGCAGCAGGGATGACGTTAACCTGCTTGGCGGCAAAGGCGCCAACCTGGCTGAAATGACCAGTATCGGCCTTCCTGTGCCGCCGGGGTTCACCATTACCACCACCACTTGCGCGGAGTATTACCAGGGCGGCGGCATACTCCCGAAGGGACTGCAGGGCAGCATCAGGCTGAATATGAACCGGCTGGAGAAGGAAACCGGCAAGCGTTTCGGCGACGATGACAACCCGTTACTGGTCTCCGTCAGGAGCGGCGCAGCCGTCAGTATGCCGGGCATGCTGGATACCATACTGAACCTGGGGCTGACGGACCGGTCGGTAACCGGCCTGGCACGGCAAACGGGTAACAGGCGCTTCGCGCTGGATGCCTACCGGCGTCTGATCAATATGTTCGGCAACGTGGTCATGGGCGTCGAGCATGAACATTTTGAAGACGTTTTCACCCGTATCAAGCAGCAATACGGCGTCACTGAAGATGCCGACCTGAACCAGGACGGCCTGGAAAAACTGATCACCGCCTACAAGAAGGTCTACCGGCAACAGAGCGGTGAAGCGTTCCCCCAGGCGCCCCATGAGCAACTGGAGAAGGCCGTCGAAGCCGTGTTCAGGAGCTGGAACACCCCCCGGGCGCTGACGTACCGCAAGATCAACAGCATCCGCGGACATATCGGTACCGCGGCCAATATCCAGTCCATGGTGTTCGGCAACATGGGTGACGATTCCGGCACCGGCGTCGCCTTTACCCGGGACCCGACTTCGGGCAGGAATGAATTCTACGGGGAATTCCTGATCAACGCCCAGGGAGAAGACGTGGTTGCGGGCATCCGTACACCGCAACCGGTGGCCAGGATGAAAAAATGGCGCCCGGAGATATATCAGCAACTGCTCAAGGTGAAACGTACCCTGGAAACCCATTACAAGGATATGCAGGATATCGAATTCACCATCGAAAAAAGCGTGTTGTACATGCTGCAGACCCGTACCGGGAAACGGACCGGCGCGGCGGCGGTAAAAATCGCGGTGGATATGGTCAGGGAGAACCTGATCAACCAGAAGGACGCACTGCTGCGTGTCCCGGCCAACGACCTGAACCAGGTATTGCTTCCCTCCTTCGATCACAAGGCAAAGAGGAACGTGCTGGCCACCGGCCTGCCGGCATCGCCCGGCGCCGCGTCCGGTTATCCCGTGTTCACTGCCGATGAGGCGGTGGAACAGAGCGAGAACGGCCATCCCGTCATTCTCGTCAGGCGCGAAACCAGTCCCGAGGACATCCACGGCATGCACGTTGCGGAGGCCATATTGACCTCTACAGGCGGTTCAACCAGCCATGCAGCGGTCGTGGCCCGGGGTTGGGGAAAGTGTTGCGTTACCGGGGCGAGTGAACTGATTATCGACAGCAAACGCAAAACCCTTACCATCAAGGACAGGGTCATCACCCCGGCGGACATCATCAGCATCGACGGCAGCAACGGTGAGATTATGCTGGGCGACGTAGCCAAGCAACCACCTGTCTTCACCAGTGAATTCAAGACCCTGATGGCCTGGGCGGACAAGACGCGCAAACTGGTGATACGCACCAACGCCGATACCCCCATGGACGCGGCCATGGCCCTGGAATTCGGTGCAGAGGGGATCGGGCTGTGCCGGACCGAGCACATGTTCTTCGGCGATAACCGGATAGCCGCCATGCGCGAGATGATCCTTGCGGAAACCGAGACCGAACGGCGTACCGCACTGAAAAAGCTGCTGCCGTTCCAGCGCCGGGATTTTGAAGGGATATTCAGCACCATGCGCCGGCTGCCGGTCACGATTCGCCTGCTGGATCCGCCGCTCCACGAATTCCTGCCGGAGGAAGAAAAACTGCAACGCCAACTCGCCCGGACCATGAAGGTAAGCGTTGCCCGGATTGTCCGCCGGGTCAACCAGTTGCACGAAGTGAACCCCATGCTGGGACACCGGGGCTGCCGCTTGACCGTAACCTATCCCGAGATCCTGGAAATGCAGGTGACCGCCATCGTCGAGGCAACCATAAACTGCAGGAGAAAACGCATCAATGCACAGCCGGAGATCATGATCCCGCTGGTAGGGCTGGAAAGCGAACTGTCCATGCTCCGGGAAAAAGTGGAGCAGATTATCGCCCAGGTGAAAAACAGGAAAAAGTTCACCGGCAAACTGGATATCCCCATAGGCACCATGATAGAGGTTCCCAGGGCCGCCATTACCGCGGACGACATCGCCGCACACGCCGACTTCTTCAGCTTCGGCACCAACGACCTGACCCAGATGACACTGGGCTACAGCCGTGATGACATAGGCAGTTTCATGCCTGAATACCTGGCGAAAAACCTGCTGGAGGAGAACCCGTTCCAGACCATGGACGTTGCCGGTGTCGGCCAACTGGTCGAACAGGCCGTTCACAGGGGCAGGTCGGTAAAACGGGAACTGAAATGCGGCATCTGCGGCGAGCATGGGGGCGACCCGGAATCGATCAATTTCTTCCAGTCGGTACAACTGGACTATATATCCTGCTCCCCGTTCCGTGTCCCCATCGCCCGCCTGGCCGCGGCCCAGGCGGCGCTGAGGAACCAGTTGGAACTGTTCAGCAGATAAAAAGCGGGTGATGGGAATCGAACCCACGTTCTCAGCTTGGGAAGCTGATGTTCTACCATTGAACTACACCCGCACAACCTGGTACCTGCAGCATCATACTGATATTTGGGGTCAGAGTAAAAATACTGGTGATCATACTGGGGCGGACTTAAGTCCGTCCCCTGTTGCCGAAAAGTTTTTGTATAATGAAAGCCATGGAGTTATTCGTTAACGGTGAAAAGACCTCAATAGTGGAAACGGCGACGGTATCCGATTTAATCACCGCGCTGGATATCCGTGACAACGTCGCGGTGGAAATCAACAGGGAAATCGTCTCGCGCAGTGCATTCGCTCATCACTTGCTGGCGGACGGAGACCAGGTGGAAATCGTTACTGCGATCGGCGGAGGATAAACTGAGCAATGTCAGGAGATACGTTAACCATCGCCGGCAAGGTTTACTCTTCACGCCTGCTGGTCGGTACGGGTAAGTACAAGGACCTGGAGGAAACCCGCAATGCCATAGAAGCCAGCGGGGCGGAGATCGTCACCGTGGCTATCCGCCGCACCAACATCGGCCAGGAACAGGACGAACCCAACCTGCTCGACTACGTCAGCCCCGACAGGTTCACGATCCTTCCCAACACGGCAGGCTGTTTCGATGCCGACTCGGCGCTGCGCACCTGCCGCCTGGCGCGCGAATTGCTCAACGGCCATGACCTGGTGAAGCTGGAGGTGCTGGGCGACAAAAAGACCCTGTTCCCGGATATCCCGGCAACCCTGGAAGCGGCGCAGACCCTCGTCGCGGAAAATTTCAAGGTAATGGTCTACACCAATGATGATCCGATCATGGCGTTGCGTTTCGAAGAAATGGGCTGTATCGCGGTGATGCCTCTGGCCGCGCCGATCGGTTCCGGGCTGGGGATTCGCAACCCCTACAACATCAGGACCATTGTCGAGAACGCCGGTGTGCCTATCCTGGTGGACGCCGGGGTCGGTACTGCATCGGACGCATCGATCGCCATGGAACTCGGCTGCGACGGCGTACTGATGAACACGGCAATCGCGCAAGCGAAAAACCCGGTACTGATGGCATCGGCAATGAAAAAGGCCGTGGAGGCGGGCCGGGAGGCTTACCTTGCCGGACGCATGCCGAGACGCGCCTACGCCAGCGCGTCATCCCCCATCGACGGCACCTTCTTCAACTAACTAATTTGGGACACCCATAAATTTACAATTCTTATTAATTTATGGGTGTCCCAAATTACGTCCTATTCTTCAACTGACCCGCGCCGCGAGCGAGGGAGTGGTGAACCTTGTCCGATAAACGCTCCGTCAAAAGCTACGTGTTAAGACAGGGCCGGCTGACCAGGGCGCAGTCAAATGCGATAGACCGGTATTGGGATGAATTCGGCGTTGATTACGGGGATGAACCACTGGACCTGGATGCGCTGTTCAAGCGCTATTCGCCCAGGGTGCTGGACATCGGCAGCGGCATGGGCGAGACCACGCTCAGGCTGGCCGCGGAGAACCCGGAAATCGATTACCTGGCCGTTGAAGTACACCGGCCCGGTATCGGACGCCTGTTACACGGGATTGCCGAATCCGGACTGGACAATATCCGGGTCATCAACCATGACGCGGTCGACGTCGTCAACCGGCAGATTCCCGCAGAGTCCATGGCGTCGATCTACATCCATTTCCCGGACCCGTGGCCCAAGAAACGCCACCATAAGCGCCGCCTCGTACAACCCGGTTTTGTCAGGCAACTCACGACCCGGATGAAAACCGAAGGGCAATTATACCTTGCCACGGATTCCGCGGATTTGGCAGAATACATGTGCGCCGTATGTGACGCCGAACCCGGCCTGGTCAACCTGGCCGGAAACGGAAACTTCAGCCCCCGGCCCCTGTGGCGTCCGCTGACGAAGTTTGAACAGCGGGGACTGGGTTTGAACAACCGGGTATGGAACCTTATTTATTGCCGGCGCATCCAACAGCTAGGACTCTAACGTTTATATGCCAGAACTGACCGAAGCCGCGGCGGCAATCGCCAGGGAGGCCGCGCAAAAAATCATGGACGTCTACGTTACGGATTTTGAGATCCGGAACAAAACCGACCGGTCTCCGCTCACCATGGCGGACATGGCCTCCCATGACCTGATATGCGCAGAGCTGGCAAGGCTGACCCCGGATATACCGGTGCTGTCCGAAGAAGCTGCCCACATCCCTTATTCGGTGAGGAAATCCTGGGACCCGTACTGGCTGGTAGACCCGCTGGACGGCACCCGCGAGTTCATAAAGCGTAACGGGGAGTTTACCGTGAATATCGCGCTGATCAGGGAAAATTATCCCGTTTTAGGCGTCATATATGCGCCGGTCAAGGAAGTTTGCTATTTCGCCGCCAAAAACGAGGGCGCCTATAAACAGGCAACCGGCGCTGCCGGCATCAGGATCAAGGCAAAGACAAGCCGTGCCGACGCCCTGGTCGTGGCGGGAAGCCGATCCCACGGTAATGAACGGCAACAGGCATTCTTCACGAACCTGGGACATAACACAAAATCGATTGCAATCGGCAGTTCCCTGAAATTCTGCCTGGTTGCCGAAGGAACAGCCGATATCTACACACGCTTCGGGCCAACCTCGGAGTGGGACACCGCTGCCGGCCAGTGCATCGTCGAAGAGGCGGGGGGCAGGGTTACGGATACCGGGTTGAACCGTTTGCGCTACAACGCCAAGGACTCCCTGCTCAACCCGGATTTCGTGGTTTACGCGGACCCGGCGTTCGATTGGGAAACGCGCCTGTGAAAACGGCGCTGATCATATTCGCGTGCCTGGCCGCCGCGCTCGGGGTTTTCCTGGCCGGCGATTATTTCGGCTTGTGGAAACGCAGTCAAATCAGCAGGCTGGAGATTATTCCCATTCACTTCAAAGCCATCGATTCCGTCACCGGTCGTCCCATCTACAATTTCCATATACGCTGCAGCGCCCCGGGCAGCCTTGACCTGTGCAAACCGGCTGCCGGCACCGGCGACGCGTCGGGTGTCAAGACCTACAGGATCACCGGACGGCGCAACTTCGAGACCGGCCTCCTGTTCAACCACGACAAAGGGCTGGTCCTGGATGGACCCGAAACCATACAGGTCTGGGTCGTCCACCCGGATTACCGGACTCATGACCTGCAATTCAGTTACGCGGAACTGGTAGCACTGGGCAACGATATTAAACAGCTTGTCCTGACCCCCAGGGTAACCCCTGGGAGCATGTAAGCCCGGGGCATTTCCCCCATGAAGCTGACTAAATTATTGCTGGTCATCAGCTTGTCATTTTCGACGCAACCAGCTATCTCCAACTCTTCGCTCACAGATGCCATTAGCGGCGGGAAACCTCACTTCTCTGTGCGTTACCGTTATGAACACGTTGACGACGACAGGCTGTCAGGTGCGGGCGTCTCACTCAGGAATGCCGATGCCTCAACGTTGAGGACGTACCTGGGTTACGCAACCGGGGCCTTCCACGGTTTCTCGGCGACTCTCGACCTGGAACAGGTAACCCGGTTGGGCAGCGATGACTTTTACGATGGGTCCAACGGACGAACCGCATATGCCGCGGTCATAGACCCGTCAGGGTTGGAACTGGATCAGGCTTTTCTCAACTACACCGGCATAAAGAACACCGAAATAAAACTGGGCAGGCAATACATCACGTACAGGAAAGCGCCGTTGCACCGGTATATCGGCACCATACTCTGGCGCCAGAACTGGCAGACTTTCGATGCCGTCACTGTTGCTAATCAAACGTTTCCCGACACCCGGATCAGTTATGCTTACGTCTGGAACATCAACCGGATTTTCGGCAGGGGCGCGCCGGAACCGTTAAGTCATTTTGACAGCGACTCACACCTGATCAATATCCAGTACCGCGGGTTGTCACTGGGGGTTCTCGAAGCATACGGCTATTTGCTGGACCTTGGTAATGCCGCCGGCTTTTCTACCCGGACATTCGGCGCGCGTTTTCACGGCAAGCGGAAACTCGCAGACGGGATTGACGCACTTTATACGGTTGAATATGCCAGCCAGTCTGATTATGCGGAAAATACACTGGACATTGATGCGGATTATTTTCTGGGAGAGATCGGCGCCGGTTTTCAACCCGGCGCAATCGTCGACAGCGTAACGCTGAAATTCAGCTACGAACGCTTGTCCGGGGAAGGCGGCGCTGACCGGTTTGTCACGACCCTGGGAACCAACCACGCGTTCCAGGGCTGGGCTGACCGGTTCCTGGTAACCCCGGGGGACGGGATTGAAGATTTCAGCTTTACCGCCGTGATGAAAATAAAAGGAGCGAACCTGGTCGCGGCATACCATGACATCGGTTCCGATAACATGAGCTACGATTACGGCAGGGAATTTGACGTGCAGTTAAGCAAGACCTTTATGAAACATTATACGCTGGGACTGAAATACGCCGCCTACAATGCAGACAGGAACAGCAGCAATATCGGACGTAACGGCGCTAACGCGGGAACGGCTAACGATGCCGACAAGTTCTGGGTCTGGGCCCAGTACAGGTATTAACCCGGATTTCTCACCAGGTGATGCGATGATTGCGCCGGATTTTTTGCGCCAGTGGGTGCCTGCGACCGAAAGCATAGCCGTAGCTACGGTTGAGGGAGCACGTGCCCACTGGCGCAAAAAAGACAAGCAAGGGCGCATCAAGCGCAGTGTGTCATGTTGAGAAAACCGAAAAACTGACATAACTGATTGACAGCAAAAATGTTTCAGATAGCAACAAGCGACCTGGTGAGAAATCCGGGTTACTCCCGGTACAGGTGTTCCAGCACGATATCTTCAGGCGCAAGACAAATTTCATCGTTACAGGCCTGCAGGCGTATCCTGATATCAACCCTCCTGTCATGGTAATCATCCATGTCGGCCGGAGGGCTCAATTCCAGTTCCAGGTCGACCCTGTCTTCATAAAGCGCCAGTTTTGCATCTGCAAATGACAGCTTTTTCAGCCGTGGCTCGGGATACGAGAGCCGCGCCAACTGCCAGCGGCTTTGCTCACCGGCAATGTTTATGCCGAGTGGAATGAGGTTCTTCTGGCCGGGGTCGAAAGAATTGATATGCCAGCCTGGCGAGATATCCAGCCTCAGTTTTACATTGCGGCTGTCACCGGGTGTTTGCGCCGTCAACTTTACCTCGCCGCGCGCAGCATATTCAGTGTTGCCCGCGGCATTATGCAACAGTTCATCGACCGCGCCCATAAACCAGGGAGAGGTCAGCCGGCGGTCGTCCAGCGCCGGGGAAAATGACTGGACCAGTTGATTTGCAAGGTCTTGATATTCCCAATCCCCGGCGCGTCTCGACAGGCCTGCCAGCACATGTAACGCTGCGGAGTTTCCGGAAGGGACGTCACCATCGCGTATTTGTTTGGGTGTGACAAAAAGCGTGTCCCTGTCTTCGCCCAGGTAAAAGCCGCCCGACCCGGTGTCCCAGAATTTATCGACCATGGTGCCGGTTACTTCCATGGCACGGTTCAACCATAACCGTTCCCCGGTAACATCGTACAGCGCGATCAGTCCTTCGGCGAAAAAGGCATAGTCATCCTGCGTCGCCATGCTGGAAGCCCGGCCTTCATAATTGATACGCAGCAAGGCGCCGTCACCCGTGCGCTGGTGTTGCCACAGGTAGCCGGCTGCCTGTATCGCTGCCTGCAGGTATTCATGGCGCTGCAGCAGTTGTGACGACAGCGCCAGTGACGTGATCATCATGCCGTTCCAGGCAAGGAGAATTTTTTTATCCGTCAGCGGGGGGGTACGTTTTACCCTTTCCCGGCGCAGTTTTTCCCGGATGCCGTCCAGCCTGGAGATCAAGTCCCGCTCATCGATATCCAGTATTTCTGCGGTCTCGGACAGCGTGTGCGGCAGGTACAGAATGTTCCGCCCGTTAAAGTTACCCTGTTCTGAAATGCCGAAAACCGACTGCGCCAGTCTCACCTCTTCACCTGTCAGGGCCTGGTGTATTTCATCGACCGTCCACACGTAAAAGCGGCCTTCTTCTCCATCGCTTTCCGCATCGATTGCCGAATAAAAGCCGCCTGAAGGAGACGTCATGTCGCGCAGAACATACTGCACTGTCTGCTCGGCGATGCGGGCAAACAAGCTGTTTCCCGTGAACCGGTAGGCCATCAGGTAAACCCTGGCCATGTTGGCCTGGTGATACAACATCTTTTCAAAATGGGGCACCCGCCAGTACGAGTCCGTAGAATAGCGATGAAAGCCGCCGGCCACCTGGTCATATACGCCGCCCCGGGCCATCATCGCCAGGGTATGCTCTGCCGCGGCAATAGGTTCTGTCCTGTTGTTCCGGAAACCATGCTGCAGCAACAACATCAGTGCAGCTTCATTGGTAAATTTGGGCGCGTTGCCCAGGCCTCCCCACTGTTTATCGTAACGCTGTAATATCCCTGCAACGGCATCCTGCACGAGTTCCGGACCGACACCGGCAACGCTGCGTTGAGAGCGGACGGAGTTTTTGACTGCAGCGGCAATCTTTGCCGCCAGCAGGGTCAAATCATCCTGCTGCGTTTCCCACATCGCCCTGATCTGCTTCAGTACGTCAAGAAATTCCTCCGGGGGGTAATAGGTGCCGGAATAGAAAGGTTCTCCATCGACCGTCAGGAAACTCGACAAGGGCCATCCTCCCTGCCCTTGCGTCAGCATCAACGCCGATAGATAAATCTCATCGACATCCGGCCGTCTTTCCCGGTCCACCTTGACGGCAATGAAGTGTTCGTTCAGATACCGGGCAATCCCGAGATCTTCAAAACTCTCCCTTTTCATGACGTGGCACCAATGGCAGGTAGAATAACCAATCGACAGGAACACGGGTTTATTCTCTTTCCGTGCCCGCTGCAACGCTTCCTCTCCCCAGGCGTACCAGTTCACAGGATTATGTGCATGCTGAACCAGGTACGGTGAGTCTTCCAGGATCAGCCGGTTCGTAAACGACGGCCGGCCATCTTCAAGCAGGTGCCTGGTCCCGGGCAGGTAGTCCGCGCCTTTATCCATAAGCGCCTGTTCCAGTTCGGTCGCCAACTCCATGGAAAGTGTTGTTTCACCGGGCAGATTGCCGGCTGCCGCGGCAAGGCTCAGGCAAGCCGCCAGTACGCAGGTAACCGGTTGGAAAGTGCCGCTCACGCTGAATAAATCCTTGTCCGGAATTCCAGGCAATCAGGGATTAGCGGACGGCAATTCCCGGGATTCCACATAAAGCGACGAGATATTCACAGCCTTCGGTTCGACAACACATGCCTCCCTGCACAATCCGCATCCGGTACAAAATTCAGGGTCGACCCGGGGTTTTTCCCGGTCCCAGACCAGGGCGCCGGGGACAGGACAAGCCGGCTTGCAGGCGCCGCACTCCGGTCCCAGGTAAGGCAGACAGCTTGAGGTATTGATCTCCGCACGCGCCAGTTTCGGTAACGGTAACTCCCCTTCATCTTCGGTGACGGGAAGCTTCAGAGCCTCCGGCTCACACGCTTTGACACAGGGCCAGTCTTCACAGAGATGGCAACCCTTGTTCAGTATGTCCAGCGCCGGCGTACCCACGACCTGTGCGCCGAGCCTTGCAGGCAGTTTAAAAATGACATCGTGGGGACAGGCTTCCACGCACTTGTCACAGCGCGTGCAGGCAAGGAGGAATTCAAGTTCCGCCTGGGCAAAAGGAGGCCGGAGCCAGCGCCTGGCGCGCTGCGACACGGATTCATCAGCAAGCCTGACCGCGGTTTTGCCCGCTTCCTGCAAACCCAGTCTGAAAAAATTGCGCCTGTCCATTTTGCTCAAAACCTCATCTGCATCGGTTGCATCAACAGCCACAGGTGCAAGCCGGTTATCACGACCGCAAACAATATCATCGGCGACAGGTGCCGGCGCGTGCCGACCATCAACACGCTGCCCCGGTGTTGAATCACCTTGAGGCTTATCCAGAACCCGAACGCCAGCAGGCCCGCCTGTAACGCAAACAAAACATCCTGCGAGAGCAATATGTCCTGGTGCCTGGTGTGTTTCTCCATCATGCTCAGGGGCTGCATACCCAGCCCCAGAGGATTGAGAAACAGTGCGCCGATGCCGGAACTTTCCCGAACCAGGTGGTTCAGGTTGTGTGCCAGGTGGTAACTGAACGCCAGCGGCAGCGAAGCAAATACAAAGCTGGAAAACAACTTTTTAAAATCCAGCTTTTCAGGGGAGAATTTTTGTGTGAGCCAGAGAAAGAAAACATACACGACCCCCACAAGCGCCAGGGTGAAAAGCAGCAATATCGAAAAACTCAATAACAGTCGCCCGGAGTCGTCCAGCAGGACAGCAAGCTGTAATAACCACGTTTCGTAGAACGACGCCATGGAAATGCCGTGGAACTCCGTTAACGCCAGTAAACCCAATATAAACCATGCTTCGTCCCCGTGCGGCCGCGCATCTTCAATGGCTTCCTTGCTCGGTGCACGCAGGCGCCAGGCTACATTATCGTCCGGGCAACTCCTGCTGCAGTTGCCGCAGGAGATGCAGTAGGTATTCTGCTTCAGGCGTCCCATCACCAGGTGGGTGGGGCAAGGGTCGACGGTTTCCGAGCCGTGATAACATTCCAGTGTCTTGCAACCGGCGCAGATATCCGTGTTTATGGGCCTGAGTTCGACCGGCGCCAACTGTGAATAAAACCCGATGGTCCTGCCCACCGGGCAAAAATACCTGCAAAAAGCCTTATCCTCGTAAACGGCCAGGGAAACCGTTGCCATCAACACCATGGCCAGCGCCAGCAACGCCGTCATGTACGGACTGGTCGTGACGCCGACACCCAGTTCCAGCCAGGTCAGGACGACAAACAATATAAACGCCGGCCAGACGTTACGAAGCCTGCGCCCTACTCTCAGGTTAAGACTGTTATTGGGATGGGCCCGGCGCCATAACCGGCGCCGCACCAGCCAGGTCGCAATGGCGTCCCAGGGGCAGACGGCACACCAGGCCGAACCCAGGAAAAAAACGGAAATAATCAGTCCCGTCCACCAGATATTCCAGGTCAACAGCGTTGCAATATTTCTTTCGGGGATCTGGGAACCGGATAATCCGGCAGTGATAACCAGCATGAACAGGCATACCGCAATGAATTTCAACGACACCAGGATAGCGGGACTTGTGACCAGGTACCTTATAAACGAGCCCAGAACGGGTATGCCCGCCAGGTTAATCGATCGGGACGGCCGGCCGGGTACATGGTCTGCCAGCAGCATATACCCGGCGAGTAAGAGCATGAACAGGCACACGGCCAGAGCCCAGGCAGGCGGCAGCCCGGGATGTGTCATCACCATCATACGCTGCCCGAACGACTGCTTCTGATCTTGTCGCTGACAAGACGTTTGCGTTGAACAATATTTACGCTTACCAGGACAAGCAAAATGACCGCGACAGTAATTCCGATAGGGCCCCAGCGGGCAGGCTCTCCGATCTGTAACGGAAAGTCGATCTGGTAGGGTTCTCCACCCGCTTCAAACTCGGCGCGGATAATAAAATCGCCGGACTCTCGAAATTCAAAGCCTTGCCGAAACACGTTGTCGTCCGGTATCTGTACGCCGAGAAATTCCTCGTCTCCCGTGAACAGGCTGTCATTCCGGACCTTGAAGACCACCTCTCCCTGAAACGGTTTGCCGTTGTCAATGCGTGAGGCATACAGGTTGACCCTGCCGGGTTGATTTGGGCTGGGAAAGGCGGGGAATACCATGTAAGTCACGTAATATTCACCGATCTGTGTTTCCACCTGCATACTGGGTGGTGTGGTTGAATCTTCATTCAGACTGTACGACGGCCTGCCGAGTACATGGTGCGCCTGAACAGGGACTGACAGCATTACCGCCAGCAGGCACAAACAGCCGCACCCGGGTAAGGGACTACGACAGCTTTTCATGAAACCGGTGCCGGTGGCCGCTCTTCGTGCCGGGTTTCCTTTTCCCGGTAATGCCTGCCGAGGTGTCCCGGACCCTGGTAGGAAATATCCTTTACGTCTATTTTGAAGACCAACGCATCCGTAGGGCAGACTGCGATACAGGCCGTACAGTTATTGCATTCCTGACCGAACCCGTCGCGCATCGGGTCAAGTTCAAACTCGCACACAGCCGTGCATTTCGAGCAATCGTTGCAGGTATCCACCTCACGTTGTATGCGTAACACCCGGTAACGGCCCAGTAACGAATACAAGGCGCCCCCCGGGCAGACGTAGCGGCAAAAGCCGCGCCGCGCTACCAGCAAATCGAATAACAACGTCAGGACGAAAAATACTGCCCCGGCGCCAAAGCCGCCCAGGGCAATTGCATAATAAATCTCGCGGCCGATGATGGCGGGCGGGTAAACGGCTGCGAACAACACTGAACCGGTCACCACCGATAAAATGACCCCCACAGCCAGCGCCAGGTATTTCAGACGCCGGTCAAAACGCCGGTTACCCACAGGCAGGCCGGTCTGGTGCAACCAGGCGGCCATGTTGGTATTGAGTTCGTACAGCAGGGTCGCGGGACAGATCCAGCCACAGAACACCCGGCCGAGGATCAGCGTAATGATGACCGGGATCAGCGCGGCAAGCAAAAACGGCGGGTATATATCCAGACTGGCAGATACCTGGCCGAGGACGGACAGCGGGTCGCTGAGTTTCAAGCCGAATATCGTTGCCGACCAGGTTGTGCCCTTGACCGCATCAAGATCGTGTTCCGGATCATCGACAAAAGGGCTTGTTATCAGCTCCATGACATCGTAAAAATTCCGTTCCGACGGCGTTAACAGGTCATAGGCATGAGCCGCTACATAGGCCTGGTACACACTGATGCACGGCAGCAGTATCAGTACCAGAAAGACGCCTGTCAGGGTCAGCCAGCGTAACTTGTTCAGGTGGCGGAGGTAATGCTTCATGCAGGCCTGCAGGAGATACTCACATCACCGGCTGTCACACGCTGTGAGTGGGGATTACGCGAATTGCCTGCGGGATCTGGATGCAGGAACGCTCGCACAGGCCGCAACCCACACAGGCGTCCTGCACGTGAGGTTGTTCCATCCATCCCACCTTGATGGCGATATCAGGCAAGGGGCAGGCGCGGTAACAGACGCCGCATGATTTTCCCTGGTAGGACAGACACAGGCTTTCATCCACCCGGGCCTTACCCATTTTGACGGCATCCAGTATTGTCTCCGCCTCGCGTTCGATGGATGAGATAGCGCCGGTCGGACACACTTCACTGCATTTCATACACAGGATACAGGCCTGTTCCCGCGGCGTTATGTACGGTGTCCCGTAGGAATGAAAGCCGTTTTCAGTCCCGAAAAATTTTATACACCTGTTGGGGCAGGCCTCACCGCACTGGCCGCAGCGGATACAGCGCCCGACGAAATCGTCTTCCGCCAAAGAACCGGGTGGACGCAGATAGCGCAATCCCTTGCGTTGGCTGCTGCGCGCGTTCACAAGCGGCGCCGCGACGATAGCCGCGGCTGTCGAGATTAAATCCTGTAACAGCTGTCTACGCTTCATATATACCACCCTGAATATCCATGACAGCCGGGTTACCCGTTACACTTTTTCGATCCTGCAAGCGAGTTTTTTGAAATCCACCTGGCCCGATACCAGGTCCCAGACCCGGCTCGATGTATTATTTACCAGCCATTTGTTCTTTCTGGGATCCGCACTGTCGGCAACCGACAGGTTCCAGGGGCTGAACATGTATCCTCTCGGCACCGAATTGCGTGCAGGCTTCACCAGACTGTTGGTCCCCACCTGCGCCTTGGCTTCGTAATTGCCGCGCCGCGTGATAAGCCTTACCTTGTCGCCGTCTTCTATCCCCAGCGTCTTTGCATCATCCGGATGCATTTCAACATACTGTTCCGGGACGAGGCGGCGGGTGGTCGCACTGCGGTTTGATTTGGCCGTATGAAAATGTTCATAGACCACACCCAGGCCGAGCCAGTAAGGGAATTTGTCTGTTGGAACATCATCCCATTTTTGATCGCGAAACTCATCGTCGGGCAGGTCGGGCGTGAGGCCCTTATCCCGGGCTTCTTCAAGCAGGGCGATATTGTCGATGGTGTACACCCCTTCCTTGCTGCCGAACTCCATCAATTTTTTCGAGACAAGTTTGCGATCGCTGTAATCCTGCCGGCACAACTTGAAGTGCACCTTGCCGTCTTTTGTCCTGAAATAACCATACGGCCGTTGCTCCCAGTCACCTTCCTGCAACATGTAACGGCGCTTGGTGCCGCCATCCCTGGCTATGGCGTAAGTGGGCGCAGGCCACTGGATGCCGCGCAGGTTACGTATCTGTTGATACGGACTGACATTATCCACTTTTTCCACTTCGAGAATGCCCGTCAGGTCGGTATCGGTTCCGGCAGATGCCAGGATAACGTCGCGAAAGATTTCCTCGGCGTCGTAGGTGCCGTCTGCGCGTCTCCGGTAGGGAAATATCGCCTCCGCATCCAGTCCCATCAGGTGCGCCACTTCCTTGCCCTTGTCGATTACCATGTCCATGTCGGGACGGCAGCCGGGGGGCGGTTCGGCAGCTTTATCACAGATGTTGATGCGCCGTTCCGAATTGATGTAGACACCGGTAACCTCACCCCAGGTCGCCGCGGGGAAAATGACGTCCGCGTAAAGATTATTGGGGGCGTGGCGGTAGATCTCCTGCACCACGTTGAACGTCTTCATCAGCGCCGGGCGGACGAGGTTCTGTACATCCGGCAGGTCAATATGCGTCGCATAGACCAGGAACATCGCCTTCACCTCGTCTTTCAGGGCGCGCTCCATCATCCCGACCGCGTATCCCGGGTTCTCCGATTTGAGCGCATTCTTGAGATTCTGTTCAGGCACGCGCCAGGACCTGGCCATGTGCGCCAGGTGCTTGAGGTTTGACAACGGTTCATTGAAGGGCAGACGTCCCGTCAACCCGCCGGTAAAGCGTTCACCCATCGCGTTCGGCTGGCCCGTCATCGAAAACGGACCACAGCCCGGTTTGGCCAGGTTGCCCGTCAGCGCCAGCAGGTTGATGATGGAGATGACGTTGTGCTGGCCGTGGATATGCTGGTTGTAACCAATGCCCCACATTATGATCACGCCGCCGTAACCGGCCGTGTGACTTTTCTTGCTGCGCTCCAGGCGTTTACGCGTCGCATCGGCAAACATGGCGGCAACACGGCGTATCAACTCAGGCGTGACTTCCTCCGAACCCATGCGGTCCTGCACCTGTTCCGGACTGTATTCCTGCATTATGCCGCCGACGTACTCCTGCCAGCCCGTGGCATGCTCTTTTACAAACTCCCAGTCGATAACGTCATCGTGCTCCTTGATCAGGACGTGGGCCAGCGCATTCAGGAAACTGATATCGCCGTTCAGGACCGGAACATGCACGTTGTTGTCCGGGTTGATATCATCATAGCCTTGGGTGGTACCGGTGCGGCGCGGGTCGACCACGACGGTCGGGATATCCTTTTTCTTTTTATGATCAGCCGCCCGCCAGAAAATAATCGGGTGTGATTCCCGGGCGTTGTGCCCGAAATGCATGATCATGTCGCTCAGTTCAATGTCCTCATAGGCCAGCGGGGGGGTGTCGGAGCCTAACGACGCAAAATATCCCGTCACCGCCGACGTCATGCACATCCTGGCATTCGCTTCGATGGTATTGGAACCGAGGACACCCTTCATGAACAGGTTTTCCAGGTACTGGCCTTCCATGGTTAACTGGCCGGAGCCGTACAGGGCGATGGAATTACCGGAATACTTCCTGGCAAAATGCGCGATCTTGTGGGACACCAATCCTGATGCCTCTTCATAAGGCACCCGTACGAAATGCTCTTCATCGAAAGACCCCTTGCTCTTGCTGACAAAATCCATATCTCCATGACCGGGCTTGTTCCATTCCTGCCATACGTCCTTGCGCACGTATGAATCACCTTCCATGCGATCGGTGTACATGGGCTCGGCAGCCGTGAGTCCCTTGATACACTGTAAACCGTAATTGGTCGGGTGGTCCTTGTCCGGACGCATGGAAACGATCTTGCCGTTCTCCGTCAAAATGATCGTGCCGCAGCCCACACCGCAATAAGGGCACTGTGCCAGGGCAGTGCCGCGGGTTACCTCAGCGGCAGAGGCAGGCGCCGCTTCGAGTTCAGGATTGCTGCCTACATACAGGCTTGCGCCGGTTGCCGACCCGGTAATAAACGCGCCACTCTTCAGGAAATCTCTTCTGCTGGTTTTAAAACGTTTCATATATTCTCTCCTAGTGGTCTTGTTTTTCCAGTTCGCGCATGTAAACGATGATATCGTCGATTTCCTGATCGGTGAGGTCCGCCAATCCTGCAGGGCCTGAGAAACCGCGCATGCGGGTATTGGAACGGCCGAATTTTATGGTGGTGCGTATGAACCCGTCGGAGACCTTATTGAGAAACCCGGCTTTGCCGATTGCGGTACCCGTGCCTCCGGCAATGTAGCCGTTCCCCCCGGGTCCGTGGCAGGTGGCGCAAATCTGATCGAACCAGAGTTTCCCTGCTGCGGAATCACCTTGTGCAGCGGGCTGGCTGTCAATTTCAGCGGATCGGTCAGGCAATTCGGAGTGAGCCCTGAGGTATACGCCTATAGCCTCGATTCCATCCAGCCCCAGGTGAGCAAACGGGGGCATTCCCGTACCCAGGCGGCCATCGCGAATTGTCCCCATGAGAAACTCATCAGACGCGCTGGCCAGAAATTCAGGGTTAGTCAGTGATGGCGCAAACCCGGCTTTCCCTATGGCATCTGCCTGGTGGCAGAATACGCAGTTCGTTTCGTATAAATCCTTTCCCTTGGCAATCATCAGGGAATCGTCGGAAACTGCGAGTGATGGCAACAGCAGGTATAAGAATACCGAAACCCTTGTACTGACGAGAACAAATCCAGTATTTTTCAACGTTGACCCCTGCACCAAAGCCGTCTCTGCCTGCTGGAAGTGAGGTTCTTCACGACCCCGGTCCAGTCAAATTCTGGCAAACAAGAGCCTGAGTGTCAAGGTAACCGGAACCTCGAAAGCCGGCTGATACAGGTAATTTCGCGTCGTGAGCCCCGGCGCGGCGTTCGATTGGGAAAAGCGTCTTCGAATGGATGGAAATTCCTACATATCTTTCCAGTCACCTATCCTTTCAAACGCAGCAGCAGCTGTTAAAACGGTGGCTTCGTCAAAACGCCGTCCCACCAGCATCATGCCCACCGGCAACCCATCGACCATGCCGCAGGGCACATTCATGGCCGGATGATGGGTGACATCTGCCGGGGAGGTGTTGCCCAACATCGCGAAAGCCCTGCCAATGTACTCAATTGGCGCAGCATCGGTCGACCCAAGCGGTTGCGCACGCATGGCGGTGGTAGGCATGACGATGAGATCGACATCAGCCAGCGCCTCATCGTATTTGGCGCGCAGTACATTCCCCAGGTTCTGGGCCCTGGCATAGTAGACGCCGGGTTGCTGTCTCAGTATGTATTCACCGGCCAGCATGACGAGCTTGGTGGTTTTGGATAATTCATCCACCCTCTCACGCCATTGCCTGCCGTAGTACTCCGCCAGGCTCGACAGGTAGTGGCCGTTCCAGTTGTAACCCTGCGATCCGCCTTTCATCATCAGGGTGGCGCCTTCAAAACCGATACCGTTCCAGATATGCGGCCCATCCAGGTGCATGGGGATGGATATTTCCTTGACACTGGCGCCAAGCGCTTCAAGTTTCGCTACGGCTTCACGCACTTTGGCATCGACGACGGCCTCACTTTCCGGCCGCGCGAAACCTTCTTTTAACACGCCGATCCTGAGACCTTCCATGCCCCGATCAAGGGCCGCCGTGTAATCCTGCTTTACCACGTTTATCTGGCGGGGATCATGACCGTCTTCGCCGGCAATCACGGAAAGCAACAACGCGACATCCTCAACCGTGCCCGCCATCGGGCCGCAGTGATCCAGCGTCAATTCAATCGGCATTACGCCGGTATAGGGGACCAGGCCATGGGTAGGTTTGAGACCATAAACACCGGTCCAGGATGCCGGCATACGTATGGAACCCCCCTGGTCGCCGCCAAGCGCCATGTCCACCGCACCTATGGATACCAGGACTGCGCTACCGCTGGACGAGCCGCCGGCTGCACGTTCCGGATCATGGGGATTTGTGACGGGATGGGGCTTGGAGGTAAAACTGGAACCGGACAGGCAAAGATCCTCACAGGTTGCTTTGCCCAGGATAGTGCCGCCCGCATCAAGGATGCGCGTGATGACGGTGGCATCGTTATCGGGGATATACCCTTCCACAGCAAGGGACCCGTTCATCATCGGCACACCCGCAATACAGACGCTGTCTTTAATCGCAATTGATTTTCCTTGCAACGGCCCTTCTGCCGAACCCTCGATCGTGGTCTTCCAGTACCAGGCGTTGTGCGGGTTGTCATTCGGGTCGGCTGCACTGCCCTTGTCCCGTTTATAATCGCTGACCAGTACCGGCGCTTCCAGTTCGTCGATCCTGTCGAAGGAAGCCAGCATGTCGGTCAACAACTGTTGATACTCTGCCATGTCTGAATCACTGATGCTCATGCCATAGAATTCAGCAATATCAGTCATGTCTTGTCTGCCGGGTCGTTTAACGTTCATGTTTGCACCTCTCTAATGGACCATTCTTCGACATATTCTTCAAGATTAGCGAACTGTTCCGGTAATGATGTACCGGTCACAGGTTTCCCCGGAGGGGTTTACTGACGGGTGTTATTATAGATCATTGTGAGCCCCGCCCCTTGAAAGGTACAAACTGTGCTCCCCCGTAGGTTTGCTCTGTGGGCACAATCTCCATCTGGCTGACATTCACCCGCCAGGGTGCGTCCACACAGTAAACGACCGCATCGGCGATGTCGGCGGCCACCAGGTTCTCGCAGTGTGTTTCGGTGATTTTTTGCCGTTGTTCGACGTCGTCAACTGCCACGTCGTAGAACTCGCTGACCACCCTCCCGGGGTTGATCTCGGTGACGCGGATGCCGGTGCCCTGCAGTTCCTGGCGCAGGTCGCGGCACAGCTTGTGCGTCGCTCCCTTGGTCGCTCCATACAGGGCCATCGGCAGCGGGTATAACGCGGTTACCGAACTCATGTTCACGATATGTCCCCGGCCCCGTTCAATCATGCCCGGCAAAACCGCCTTGATCATGATGAAGGCCGCAGTGACGTTGGTATCCACCGTGATTTCGATGTCCTCGACCTCGGCCTTCCACATCGAACCCAGCGCCCGGCCAAGGCCCGCGTTGTTCACCAGGATATCGACCGGTTGCTCCCGGCCGAAGGCCAGCACGGCCTCGCGGTCACGCACGTCGAGCTGGACGGGTATGCAGCCGGTTTCCCCGGCGAGCGTCTCAAGCCGGTCAAGTCTGCGCGCCGCGGCATACACCTTGACACCCTTGTCTCGAAGCGCGCGGGCGGTCGCTTCACCGATACCGCTGGAGGCGCCTGTTACCAGTGCTATTGTATTCTGGTCAAGTGACATGGTTCGTACTCCCTGGTTATGGTTCTTGTATATAGTATTTACTTTTTAACCTCGGCGCATGCGGGTATTTTACTTGCGGCAAAAAACACTTTCCGGTTTTCTGATAATATTTCCTGGTACGGCTTTGCTTCCACCGGAAACATTGACTGAAAATCACACCCACGCTGTGGAGTAACGATGCAACCAGGCAGACTATTGACGATAACCGGGCTTCTGGTCGCGCTCAGTGCAGCCGGCGCCCGGGCAGAGGTGGAAGATGAGTCCCCGGTCTCCGTCAGTGTCAGACTGGATTACATGAGCCGTTACCTGTTTTCCGGCCTGGCTTTTTCAACCGGTTCAGTATTGTCGCCCGGTGTCTCAATCGGCTATAACGGTTTTACCCTCAACGCCTACAGTATTTATGACGCAGACACCGATGAGGTCAGCGAAGGAGGTTTTTTTGCCGATTATTACCATCAATTCGGTGAACGGGCGGGTGTCTATGCCGGCGTCGCAAATTTTAATTACAAGAACTTCGAGGAACCGGGAAAGTGGGCCTCAACGTACGAATTCAATGCCG
This sequence comes from Gammaproteobacteria bacterium, assembly GCA_965207165.1. Lineage (GTDB taxonomy): Bacteria > Pseudomonadota > Gammaproteobacteria > Eutrophobiales > Eutrophobiaceae > JAAXHV01. Next base: position 2,587,095 of record OZ242265.1, read on the forward strand.
GACTCGTAACCAGTCTTCCGGGGAACCCCGCACTGCATTACGCACGGGATTTCTCTCTTTCCGATGACGGGCAGACCATACGTCTCGCCTTGTCCCATGATGTGCCGGCCGGTGCGGTTACCTTCACGGGTTCCGGTAATATCATGTATAACGACAACTACTACCGTACCGGTTCCAACTTAAGCCACTTCGACCTGAGCCTGTCGATGAGCGCGCCGGCGGGCCGTTTCACCCTGACACCGATGGTCACCTGGCAACATGCCATTGCAGACGACTTCGAAAACTACCTGGTCGGTATCCTGACACTGCAGGGGGATTTCTAGACAATGTGTTACGCTACCCTGTACTGATCGGCAGTTAAGTAACCTCCTGAAGCAAACCAACAAGCAGGTAAATCAACATGGCAACGGCCACGAGACCTGAAGCAACCGACCTGGACAGCCTGCGATCACTGGTGGCAGCGAATTATCTTGGCACTGTCGGCGCCTTGACCATTGTTATCCTGCCGGGGATCGTAGGGGTCATTGCAGACAGTCTGCAGCTCGACCCCGGCCAGGTGGGTATTGTCATGTCGGCCGATATCGTCACCATGGCATTGGCCCTGGGAATCACCGCCTTCTTTATCCACAAGTTGAACTGGCGGGTACTGGCTGTCATCTCACTGGCGCTTCTGTTTCTCGGCACGGTTGCATCCATCGGCGCAGACACCTACGAAAGCATGATCCTGGCGCGCTTTATTGCCGGTATCGGGGAGGGTATCGCCGTTGCCGTAGCATTTGCCATCTTTGGCGGGACGCGTAACCCGGATCGCGAATTCGGTGTCTACCTGGTGGTCATATTAAGCGTTGCCGCAACGATCCTGTATTTCATTCCCGTGATACTTGCTATGGGTGGAAAGTCCTGGGTATTCGCCCTGATAGCCATCATCACCGTTATCAACTTCTTTTTTGTTACCTGGCTACCGGTATCACATGGTGAGGACCACCCTGCGTCCGGTCCCGGCATCCAGCCTTTACCCTACCTGCTGGTTGCCCTGGGCCTGGCAACCGTATTCTTTTATTTTATGGCACAGGGAGAAGCCTGGGCATTCATGGAACGCATCGCCGCATCGGCAGGATTGCCCGGCGAGACAATCGGCGCCGGTCTGGCCCTGTCCAATGTCGGCGGCATCGCCGGCGCCCTGATCGCGGCGTTGGTGAACATCCGTTTCGGACGAGCCCTGCCTATCGTTATCAGCGCCGTTATCTCCATTGCCGGATTGCTGGTATTGTTGGGCGAAATGAACGGTTTGCGGTTCGGTCTGGCGACAATCCTGTATCTCTTTGCCTGGAACCTGACCCAACCTTATTTCTCCGGCATCATGGCGGAACTGGATCCCAAGGGGCGTGTAGTGGTCATGATGGGCGCCGTTCAAACGGCAGGTCTGGGACTGGGACCGGGCATCGTCGGTTCCATGATCCAGGGAGAAGATTTTTCCGTGGTGAGTTACTTCGGGATCGGCTTGATCCTGGTGAGCTTGATCACCGTGTTGAGCCTGCTGGTGATAAAACACCGGCAAGCCAGTGAGCAGGGACGCTGACCGGCGTGATATGATCAACCCGTGAAGACGAAATTAGCACTGGTTCTGACGCTTTTCGTATGTTTCGCCGCAACGCGCCTTGCTGCTGCCGACGAAATCGCCGGACTTTGGATCTACGAGTCGTTCGATAGGCCGGTGCATGGCGTCAAACCACTGGTCGGACTGTTCCTGTTCAAGGAAGGACGCTTCGTTCACCAGGCGATGCACGGCAGCGAACCCATGGAAGAGCAGCTTGCAGACGCCCACATCGGCAGGTACCGGCTGAAGCCGGAGGGCATCGTACAGTTCGACGTTGATACCGGCATCGTGGTTACGCCGGCCGGTGAGTCGCTCCTGTCAGCGCGGTCGGATACCAGCCACGACGTCGGCTACAAACGGTCGGGCGAGTATCTCTTCCTGAGCTTCGCCAACGGGGCAATAGAAAAGCTGGTCAAAGTCCCCAACAACAAGGCAAATCTGATCGACCTGGATCGCGGTATGCTGGCCCTGACCGACCGACATTTTATCCTCGTGACCGAGCCCGAGGGCGGTTGGCTTGCGGGTTCCGGCCTATACAAAATGGAAGAACACGACATTCAGTTCGAGGCCATGCGCTGGTTTGAAGTCAGCAACGGTAATGCCCATTACAGTGCTGATAAGACCTTCGAAGCGATGTTGGATGGCAAAATGTTAAAGCTTACCGACGGCCCCGGCTTCCAGGTATCCAGATAAATACCTGCGATACCTGCCCAGCTATCGTGGAAAAGTGAAGATTTAATCCTGCGCCGGGCAGTACGCCCTCAGTTGTCGTCAGGACAGTGTCCCAGGAGCACTTGATATTTCCGGTTATAACGGCCTGGCGCGGCGGAGCGCAACGACGGGAATCTGGCGCTCAGTTGCGGCGCGATAGCCGGCGTAGCGTGAATTTGCAGCAACCACCTTGTCGTACAGCGCGGCGCGTTCCTCACCCCGGGTTATGCGGGCTGCGGCAGCAAAGCGCTCACCGTTAGCTTCGACGGAAACGTCAGGGTTGGCCGCGGTGTTCAGGTACCAGGCCGGATGGTGGTCCTGGCCGTAGTTGGAAGCAACGACAATGAGGTCGCCTGACTCTTCAAACTGGAAGTACATCAAGGGCGACGAACGCGGCTTGCCGCTCCTGCGTCCCCTGGTCACGAGGGTAAGGATTCCATGGCCTTCCAGGCGGCCCAGAAGGCGGCCATTGGAGAGGCGGAGCAAGAGCCGGTGCAGCGGCACAAAGAACCAGGCGATGAGGAGGCGTTTATAAGTCGGCATAGCGATCTCCTTGACGGGCGTACACGGCCGCTCCGGCGCTGCCGGAGGCAAGCAGCCGTGTAACTATCAACAATCCCCGTAGTTACATGTTTATTCCAGCGCGGACGTCTGCGGGAGCCGGATCCAGAACGGTCCCGACTCTTCCCACTTGTTGTGGGTCAAGCGTAACCGTAAGCCGTCACTCAACCGGTAAGCGAAAATCTCGCCATACATCTGCGGTCCGAATATGACTTCCTGCACCAGCGGCTCTTCGTCACTGATGCCGGCGCGTTCGGAGGTATAGACAATCCACTTGCCGTCGGGAGAAAAAGCAGGATGTGCATCATGACCCGGATCGTCAGTGATGCGGATGATTTCCCCCGGGTTTCCATCCGGCTTGAGTTTCATGATGTAGTTGTCGAAGCTCTTGTAGCCGAGCGGATCAAGACTGCTGTCGCGATCTGATGAGTAAACGATCGCGTCTCCGGTTGGCGAAAATACCGGGAAGTTGTCTTTCGCTATATCGTCCGTCAACTGGATCAGGTTGTTGCCGTCGGCGTCCATGAGATAGAGATCGAAATTGCCGTTGCGGGAACTTCGAAACACGATCCGTTTACGATCCGGAGAAAAGGCCGGCATGCCGTTGTTGGTGTCGGATCCTGCCGTCAGATTTATGCGCTGCCGGCCATCATGGCGGATTTTCCATACGTCTGCCTTATTGGTTTGATCGCCGAAGAACCAGCCCTGTGTATAGGTAATCCACTGCGCGTCGGCCGACCACTTCAAACCGAAGATACGGTTCAGCGTGCCACTGACAATGCCTATGCCGTCGACCGAGAACAACTCGGTCTGGTTACTGCCGTCAAAGTCTTCAATCACAAAGCGGGTACCGGCGTTGTTCTCGATGGTAACTGCTACCCTCGGCGCACTTGGGTGTGCGGCCAGGCCGCTGGTATGCCGCATGGCATACAGAGTGAGGGTCTTGTCCAGAAATCTAACACTGGCGGGATAGTCGAGCGCCAGCAATCCGCCCGGGCCGAGAATATCCTGTACCGCCTGTTTATCGGTGTCCAGCGGCCCGACACCGTGGCAAACCATCGCACCGCTGGCGTGATGGTAACCGGGGTTCCAGTAGTCCGTCGCCTCATCGCTTTCCAGGCGCGGCTCGCCGCCGGCCGGCGCCCTGGATTGGATCGACCAGCCGATAAAAGTCCGCCGGGTCTGATAGGCGATGCGGCCGTCGGGTGTCAGCGCCGGCGCCAACGCCTCTGTCCCCTCCGGTGTTACCGCGCGCGGATCTGAACCGTCGGCTGCCATCCTCCAGATACGGAAACCACCCTCCTGGCCGAGAATGTGACTGCCCGGTGGCCCGGGGATCTCCCGCGGCCGGCCCGAGTAGAAGTAAATCGACTTTCCATCCGGCGACCACTCCGGCGATCCGTCCCAGCTACGGGCGAAGGTAAGGCGCTCGACGTTACCGCCGTCCGTGTCCATGACGTAAATCTCACCTTCGCGTTGGCGCATGAAGCTGAGCCCCGGATGTCCATATACCGGCGTATCACGATCGGTGGAGAACGCAATGCGTTTGCCGTCCGGCGAGAACGCCGGACGAAAGTCCCCGCCGTCATGGCGGGTCAGGTTAACCGCGTTGTCGAAGTCTTGCGTGGTCAATGGTTCGAACGGCATTACATAGATATCCGCGTTGCCGCTCTGCGTGCCGACGAACGCGATCGTCTTTCCATCCGGAGAGATTGCGGCCTGATCCTCCAGTGCAGCGTTGTCGATCAGCAAACGCGGTGGCCCACCTGCTTCAAGATCCAGAACGTACAGATCCGGCTGGCCGCGTCGTTCGGAAGTAAACACGACCCACCTGCCGTCGGGCGAAAATGTTGCTTCATAATCAAGACCGGGGTGCACGGTAAGCCTTTTTGGTGCAGCGCCCGGGCCAGTGAAGTAGAAAATATCCCAGTTGCCCGGTCGTAGCGAAGAGAAGACGATCTGTCCCGGATCCGTTTCGACGTCGGCAGACGCTATATTTGCCGCCGCGACTGCAAGCGCCACGAAGACGGAAGTTACCTGCAGCCTGATGCTGACAGTCATGTCCCCGGCAATTCCCGGACTTGTAAATCAGACTCTGTTGATGTTTGACTCATGTGCTGTTCAAACCCCCGCGAACTGTTGCCTGGTAAACCTGAACCGGTATCTCAACTACACGTACTTCCGGTTGCCAAAAAGCGATAGGCCATGCAGCATCCCGGGGTTATCCCTCGATATATTTCAGTCGCGAACGGGTCTCCTGAATGATGTCTGCAACCCGGTCTGCAACCTGGGCGCCTGATACCGCGTGGATCTGTTCATCGTCTTCACGTTGTCCCGGATAGTCGTCCAATAATGCGTAGCTGGGACGTGACGTCAGTCGTTCCCACCAGGCGCTTGCCCAGGGCCTGCCTTCCAGAAACAGGTGGATCAGACGCAACAGTTCGACAACCTTGATAAAAGGCGCATAGTTTGTCTCGACCAGGGTCAGTTGGTCACCCATGACCCATTGCCTGCCATCCGCCATGGTAGCGTCTATCTTTCCCAGGATTCGATCGAAGAAGGCGACAGCACGCACCACGTATAATGAATCCATCCCTTCACGAATACAGGATTGCTGCCTGTGCAGACGATCCAGATCGACAACCTGCTTCCAGCGTTCTTCCATTTTTTCTATGTCCTGCGTCAACCGGAACTTGGTGACGAAATTGAGCGAAGCAGTGGCCTGGTACCCGGATTCATCCATTTCCTTGATCCACTCGCGCATATGCGCCACTTCGGCCTTGTCTTTCGGTTTCAGCGCAGGTTCTGTTGTCAGATCATCAATATACTCACAGATAATGGATGACTCACGAATAACCCGTCCATCATGAACCAGGGCAGGCACCTGGGCTTTCGGGTTAAGCCTGAGATACTCCGGCTTGAACTGGTCCCGATTCATAAGCGACATCCTGCGCGGCACCCAATCATTGATATCTTTTTCCACGAACGTCATGCGGGGCCGATTGGAACAGATGGAATCCGCTTCTTCTAGATAATAGAGTTCGATGCCGTTGTTATCATCAGTCATAATTTTCTTCCAACCGGATTACATACAGACGGGTAAATTCAACTCGGGTTCTTTCCAGCATATCAAAATATTGATATTGGGAACACGACAATTGATAAGGAGATAAGTATGGCCAGGGACAAAATAGTAAAGTCCATTTTCCCAGGGCACAGATGCGCACGAGGTCAGGTCGCTCATTACACAATTACTTCAGTGTGATATTGTGACCGTACCTTTTCACGTGTGCATTGTGCAACCTGACCCCGTATGCCCCGTCTGCCCCGTATGCCCCGTCTGCCCCGTCTGCCCCGTTTCGATTCAATCTTAGCCTGAGAGGAGATTTATCTTATGCATGATCACAGTTTTGTTGCCTCGGATTACGTGGAACCTGACCGGGTACGGCGTGAGGTTTACGTTGATCCGCAATTATTTGAGCTCGAGATGGAACGCATCCACGAACGTATCTGGATTTATTGCGGCCATGTGACCCAGGTTCCCCACAGCGGAGACTATTGTACCTTTCAGTTAGGACGACAGCCGATGGTCATGATCAGGAGAGCCGATGGTGAGGTTTCAGTGCTTTACAATCGCTGCCCACACCGGGGTGCTATGCTGTGCGGTAATCACCAGGGAAACACCGGCAAATTCTTCAAGTGTTCTTATCATGCCTGGAGTTTCAGGCATGACGGTTCCCTGCTTTCCATCCCGATGCTCAATTCAGCTTATGAAGGCACCAACTGGGGCGCCGACAATCCCGATTGCAGAATGAAAGCGGCGGCTCGCGTCGAGAGTTATCGCGGCTTTGTTTTCGCCAGCCTTGCCAATGAGGGTCCTTCCCTTGAAGAGTTTCTGGGAAAAGCGCGGATTGCTTTGGACAATATGTGCGATCGCTCACCTGAAGGAGAGATAGAGATCGTTCCCAATTGCTTCAGGGTTGTGCAGCAGTCAAATTGGAAGATTTTTATCGAAAACCAGATCGACGCCTTGCATCCGTCGGTAACTCATCAATCGACAGGCGCCGCCGCTCGGGAAATCGAACTGGATCTCCAGAAAAAAAACGGCGAAGCGCCGCTCTCTTACCATATGCTCTCGGCCTTCGCGACACTGACTGTAGAGGACTGGAATGCCTTCGAAACCAAAGGTTACCCGTACGGGCATACCTCAGTCGGCGGCTATATGAAATTGCGCCCGCGCGACCCGGACTCACTTGAATACGAACGCCTGCTGGCAAAAGCCTACGGCAGGGAGAGGATGGAAGAGATCCTTGATGTTCCTATCCACCATATGATGTTTTACCCCGGGCTCGGGATACAGCCGCAATTGCAACAATTACGTGTTGTCCGGCCGCTTAGCGTGGATCGGATGTTGACGGAAATCTGGTACTTCCGTCTGAAAGGCGCGCCCGAAGCAATTCACCAACGCGCCCTGGATTACTATAACCTGGTAAATTCACCAGCGACGATGATCAATGCCGACGACATGGAAAACTTCTGGAAATGCCAGCAGGGGCTGGGTGCAAAGGGAAACGACTGGGTAAGTTTTCATCGGCATTATGGTCATGATCTTGAGCGTGCGGGCGTGATGGTAAGCCCGCCGGACAGGGGAACATCAGAAACACCGATGCGCAACCAGATCCAGGCCTGGAAAAAATACATGGAGGCATAAGTATGGAGAACGCGAAACAAAAAGAAGCGGCACAGGATGTTACATACGAGATACAGCAAGCCGTCGAACAGTTCCTGTATCGGCAGTCGGAATTGCTCGACGCCAAACGCTGGCAGGATTACATAGATTTGTTCACGGATGATGGTGTCTACTGGATGCCGGCAAATGCCGACCACGAGCACTGGGAAGGTGTGCCTTCTATCTTTATAGAAGACAAGAACATGATGGCAATCAGAATGAAACGGGTATTACACCCGGAAGCATGGTCACAGGCACCCGTCTGGGAAACCAATCATATTGTTGGTAACGTCGTAATTCAGGATATTTCAACAGAGGGTGACGTTGTCGTTCGTTCACGTTTTCATATGATAGAGTTGCGACGCGAAGACGTACGTCACTTCGCAGGTCGCTATTTGCATGTACTAAAGAAGGATCAGCGCACTGGTTATCGCATTGAGAAACAACGTGTAGACATGTTCAACGCTCAAGCCACCTATGAGTTTGTGCTGCAGGTCTGGGTCTGAAATCGCATGGCCGCCGAAGCCGGTGGCTTGCTTTGGCCGGATCTGCGTCGATGACCTTCAATTAATGGGGGCAACTTGAACTCACCCAGGGTTTTTTACGGATGGTGGGTTGTCGCCGCAACGGTTGCCGGCCTGATGGTTTGCAACGGCCCGGTTATATACAGCATGACGGTGTTCATTCCGCCCCTGGTTGATGAATTCGGATGGGGGCGCGGTGACATCTCCCTTGCCCTGACTTTCCATTTACTGGCTAATGCCATTGCCATGCCGTTCGCCGGCACACTGGTAGACAGGTTTGGTGCTCGCCGTGTGCTGACACCAACTATTCTGGCGTGGGGGCTTGGTATCGCGTTAATCAGCATCATTCCAGGATCCCTGTGGGCCCTGTATGCCATATTTTTCATACTCGGCATCATCACCTCCGGCGCATCGCCGCTGCCCTATAGCCGCGCAATTTCCGCCTGGTTCAATCGGCGCCGTGGCCTCGCACTTGGCGTGGGCATGTCCGGAACCGGTCTCGGTACCCTGTTATTGCCGGTTCTATCCCAACACCTTATCGAGGGTTTTGGATGGCGGCTGGCATTCGCGGGTATTGGCGCATTAATATTCACGGTAGGTGTGTTGATTGTAATACCGCTGTTCCGCAATACACCGGAAGAATCGGGGTTGACTGTCGACAACTTGCCGGCCAACCAGCAACCTGACTCAGGTCTTCAGATAACACCGCCCGGAATCACGGCTAAAGCTGCCTTGAGAAAGCGGGAATTCTGGATAATGGCATTCGCTTTTTCCGCTGTTGCCATGACAGTGATTGGAACTGCAGCACATATGGTTCCAATGCTGGTTGATCACGGCATCACGCCAGGCGATGCTGTCATGAACGTATCAGTCATGGGATTTTCGCTGCTTTTTGCCCGCGTATGGGCTGGTTATCTTCTGGACCGGTATTTTGCGCCTTATGTCGCAATCGGCTTTATCTGCGGTCCGATTGCCGGTTGTTTACTACTCGCCGGTGGCGCCGCCGGACCACTTGCCGTCGTTGCCGCGATTGGCATCGGCTTGGGTATCGGCGCCGAGGTTGATTTCATTGCCTATCTGGTTAGCCGATATTTCGGTCTCGAATCTTTTGGCGTGCTTTACGGTATATTTTTCGGTACGTTCCTGGTAGGTGGCAGTGTTGGTCCACCACTCATGGGATATGGATATGATTTCTGGAGCACCTACATTTTCGTATTATATTTCTTTGCAGCCGCAACGCTTATTGCCTGCATGCTGCTGGCCACATTAGGGCCCTACCAATCAGCGAGTGTGGATGGTGGTAAATAACTGCCAATAGTCGCATTGAGTGTCAGACATCAGACTTCAGCATTTTCATTGTTGTAGCGAACAGGGAACTGCCTGGGTCGATAAAATCAAATAATATCGAGAAGTGATCCTGGTTTGCTTCGACGCGGTACTCGCTGTTCAGACCTTTGTTCAGCCGCGCCTGATGATACTCCTGCGCCTGTCGATGAAATTCAGATGATTCTTTTTCACCTACACTCAATATCATACCTGGTCCGGTTTCAGGAATTCTGAAACACGGACTCTCACGCATGATAATTTCATGGCTTAAAGACAGCGTGGGTTGTAAGAAAGAATAACGAAATGGTTGTAAATCAAACAGTCCGCTGATGGCAAGTCCACCCTTGACAATATCCTGGCCGAGCCCATATTCGCCTTGCCAGTCAGTCGAACATATCATTGCCGTCAAGTGACCTCCTGCTGAGTGACCCGAGACATAAATATTGTCAGGATCGCCGTTATATTCTCCGGCATGCCTGGCTAACCAGGCAATTACGGCGCGATTTTGGCGGGTTATTTCGGAGATGGATACCTTGGGGCAGAGGGAATAGTTACTGACAACAACAGTGATCCCGTTTTCTACAAAAGAGTTGGCAATGAAGCTGAATTCCTTACTCGTTAAGGCGCGCCAGTAACCTCCATGAATGAAGACCAGAACGGGCGGGTTGGCCTGCTTCGCAGGAAAGATGTCGAGTGTTTCGTCAAGAGACGGTCCGTAGTGAATATCAAGTTTACAGTTCAGTTCCTGGCGGGTCTTTTCACTTTCTGTAATAGCGCGTTCCATGACTGATTCCCGGCCCGGTGTAGCAGCGCCAATATCATATTGTTTATCAATTTCTTCCTGTGACTTAAAGTCACGATATAAATTCATTTAAATCAAATACCCCTCAATTGATATTGAAAACAGCGATAGTTGACGGATTGTAACGAAATGTACAATTGGTGGCCAGGGACAGAATAGTACCCCAGCGGAAGTATGTGACCATTTTATTGACTGTCGAAAAAATAGTCGTCTGTTTCCTTATAATGAAGAGCGGTTCGGTTTTAAGTCAATGGGCATTGTCCAGTGTCCCGACATTTGTCCCCACATTTTTTTCCGATATGATTTTGCTTCTCTGCGGGAACGTAATGTAAACTTTATGAGGGCGTGCAATTCAATGATTTATCAGTAAATCACGAGTTTTGTGAAGTTTATCGGCACTCAAAGGACCTGGAGCCCTGTATCGGCAACCGGGTCGGGTTGCGGGTATCCCTCAATCGACCATCTCCGCAATTGAGCGAGACAGGATCAACCTGGGAGTTGAACGGGCCAAGGTCCTTGCCAGGGCGCTAAGGTGCCATCCCGCAGCGCTGGTATTTCCTAATTGGGATATAGAATCGGAAATTGCCGCATAGCCGCTTTATCGTAATTCTCGGTACAGCATCGGGTCAAACAACATAGTCTTCCGACCAGGATTTGCGCAAGCAGGCGAAAGCGAGATTTAGGGTCAAGCGCTTCAGAACGCCACCCTGTCCCCTCCCTTGAGCTGCAGAATCTCCCGCGCCTCATCCGGCGTCGCCACCTGCAGCCCCAGCCCTTCAATGATCTTGCGCACACGGTATACCTGATCGGCGTTGGATGTGGCTAGTTTACCCTTGCCCAGCCACAGCGAATCCTCGAGGCCGACCCGTACATGCCCACCCATGGAGGCGGCCATCGCGGCAACCCGCATCTGGTTGGCACCCGCGGCGAGCACCGACCAGCGGTAGTTATCGCCGAATAGGCGATCGGCGGTGCGTTTCATGTGCATCACATCCTCGGGGTGGGCGCCGATGCCGCCCAGCAGGCCGTGGCAGGTCTGGATAAACAGCGGGCCTGTGACCACGCCCTCGCGGAAAAAATACTGCAGGTTATACAGGTGGCTGGTGTCGTAACACTCGAACTCGTAACGGATACCGGTCTTGTTGAGAGTATCCAGGGCGTAACGAATGTCCTTGAAGCTGTTGCGAAACACCAGGTCGTGGGAGGCCTCCAGCATCTCGGGCTCCCACTCGTTCTTGAAATCCTTGTAGCGCGCCAGCATCGGAAACAGGCCGAAGTTCATCGACCCCATATTGAGGCTCGCCACCTCCGGCTGCCAGTGCTCCGCGGGCTTGACCCGGTATTCCACTGGCATATAGGGCGAGGCACCGGTGGTGATGTTCACCACCACATTGGACTGGTGCTTGATCTCGGTCAGGAAAGGGGCAAAATCTTCCGGTGTGTGCACCGGTTTGCCGTTATCCGGATTCCGAGCATGCAGGTGGACAATGGCGGCCCCCGCCTCTGCCGCGCCGAGAGCCGATGCGGCAATTTCTTCTGCAGTGACCGGGAGATAGGGGGACATGCTCGGGGTGTGGATGGATCCGGTAACAGCACAGGAAATAATCACTTTACTCATTAGTATTCTCCTCAGATACTCTTTAGCTGGCTACAGTATGGCATACGGGTGTCGTCGGGTAGATGTGGCCCTTGAATTCTCCAACTCGCCCGACGCACACATTAAATAATATTCATTGCATAGTGTAATCACATTGATTACAATCCATGAATGATAAGGAAGTTTCGCCATAAGGGACTCAAGCGGTTTTTTGCCGACCCGCGGTACAGTGACAAACGTGGAATCAACCCGGACACGGCGTCACGCCTCATCGTCATTCTTGATGCGCTTGACGTTATTGAGAAAGCGGAAGAGATGGATATCTCAGGCCTGTATTTTCACAAACTGAAAGGTGCGAGAAAAGGTGTGTACAGCGTTCGCGTTACGGGCAACTGGCGAATCACCTGGAAGATGGATGGTGAAGATGTTACCGATGTAAACCTGGAGGATTACCACTGATGAGCCGTAAACCCTCACACCCGGGCGCGTTGATAAGAAATGTCATCCTGCCTGAGACCGGATTATCCGTCAGTTCTCTCGCCGAGCGCTGTGGTGTTGCGCGCAATACCATGTCGAAAGTCGTGAACGAGCGTGGTGACGTCACTGAGGACCTGGCCATTCGTCTGAGTTGTGTACTTGGCAGCACACCCGGGTTCTGGCTGGCCATGCAGGCGAAACTGAACTTATGGAAGCTGGAGCGAAAGAACAGGCAAATCTACAGTCGCATGGAACGGGTTCAGACAGGCTGAATAGCATAATCGCGCACACGGCCGGTTCGATTCAGGCGAAAGTATGGCCAGGGACGTAATAGAACTGCCTTTATAACCTATTGATTTATCAAATTATTTATTATCTTTATTCCTTGTTACCCCACAATTTACCCAACATTTTTAACGGTATGATACTGCGTCACTTTAAGAGAGATATGTAACCTTCGTGACGATTTGCAACTTATTGTATTAATGGTAATTATCAAATTTGTCGATGTTTCCTGATACTACTCAGTCCCTGGCTTGATCCCAATCAGGAATCAACTATAATATTTCCCGTGCGGGTAATCGCAAAAAGGTCATTAAGGAAGTTCTGGGAGTCGGCGCCTGAATATGCTGATGCAAAGGGGCCATTGGAGGCCTGGTATTTTGAAGTAATCAGGGCCTCATGGACTACTCCCCAGGAGTTGAAAGCACAGTTTGGATCGGCCAGCATCCTCAAAAACAGCCGGGTTGTTTTCAATATAGCGGGGAATAAGTACCGGCTCGTTGTTGCCGTCGATTACCGGAGACAGGCCTGTTTTGTGAAGTTTATCGGTACTCACAAGCAATATGACACTATTGATGCGGAGACGTATGATGGATATTCAACCCATAAAAAATGAACGGGATTACGACCAGGCCCTTGCTGCAATCGAAGGGTTGTGGGGAGCCGAAGAAGGGACGGAAGCGGGTGACAAACTGGATATCCTGTTAATCCTCGTTGAAGATTATGAAGACAAGCACCACCGGATATCACCGCCTGACCCCGTGGATGCCATCAAATTCAGGATGGAACAAATGAACCTGACGAGAAAGGACCTGGAGCCCTGTATCGGCAACCGTGGCAGGGTTTCGGACATCCTGAACCGGCGCCGTGAACTCTCGTTGGCCATGATAAGAAACCTTCATTCCAGGCTGTCCATTCCGTTGGAAAGTCTTATCGGCGAGGCCTGAAAGAAGGACTCGTACACCCGCCCTTCGACATTTCACCCTGCCCGCGCCTCGTCCCATCCATAATGTTGTGCTGATTGACGATGAGGATCGTCTATCAAAGAATACACAGCAGTAAACACGGCCGGTTCGATTCAGGCGAAAGTATGGCCAGGGACGTAATAGTACTAAACTGATAAGATACTGTTATAAAAGCTTTTTTATTGGTTTAATAAATTCCATTGTAACATTTATTACAACATTTTGTCTCGTAAGGATTTGATGCCCTGCGGGTGGATGAGGTTACGGGTAGGAGGTCATCCTCCACACGAAGCCTTTTGACCTGCAATTTTATCGATGTGCCACCAAAATGTTTGACATATCTTATATGGTATATATACTCTTTTTAGTATGTGGGCCGTTTATGAACATCGCCGGGTTGACAAACAGCTCACTAAGGCTCCGATTGAAGTACAGAAACGTTATGAGAAATGGAAGGATATTGTCAGTATTTCGGGCCCTGCCGGATTGAAGCTGATACGCGGTTTTCATGATGAGGCGCTTCATGGTGAGTGGCAAGGCTTCCGTTCATCCCGCCTCAACCTACAATATCGGGTAATTTACGGAATCGAAGGTGAGAACCTTATGGTCCAGGTGGTGGAAGTGACTGCCCATGATTACAGGAAAAAATGATTATGAAAGAATTTCGAGAAGCAAAATCCCGTATTCAAATCTCAACCGGGGAATCCGTCAGAATTATCAGGGAACTGCAGGAACTCAGCCAGAATGAACTTGCCGCTGTCACGGGTATCCCTCAATCGACCATCTCCGCAATTGAGCGAGACAGGATCAACCTGGGAGTTGAACGGGCCAAGGTCCTTGCCAGGGCGCTCAGGTGCCATCCTGCAGCGCTGGTATTTCCTAATTGGGATATAGAATCGGAAATTGCCGCATAGCCGCTTTATCCTAATTCGCGGTACAGCATCGGGTCAAACAGCATAGTCTTCCGACCAAGATTTGCGCAAGCAGGCCACAGTGTATCAGGAGGACCGCACCGTCAGACTGGAATAGGAATCTTAAAAACCCCGTTTTGATGACAAAATGGGGGTTCCAAGGGAAATTTATAGGCATAAATGATACATAAACTGAATGGAAACAGATAGTTAGGGTGGTCCGACCCTATCCTAGCTTCTTTGACCCCGTCAACAAACTTTACATGTTTGAGCACGTTGCCTAATAAAGACTAGTTCGATTCAGGCGAAAGTATGGCCAGGGACGTAATAGTGCTGGAATGATAAGATACTGTTATAAAAGCTTTTTTATTGATTCCATAAATGCAGTTACAACATTTATTACAACATTTTGCCTCGTAAGGATTTGATGCCCTGCAGGTGAGATTCCGTGATGTTATAATTGTCGTAAGTTGTTGATAATCTTTAATATACATCCATATTCCCTTATTTTCGTTTTTTCGCCTGCCTGATTTGTTGTTCGTGATTCCGAAATATGCGAATTTCTGCTTGACGCCGGTCCGCACGCGATCAACCCTCTATAGCACTATAAATTTGAAACTATATCTATGGAGGTTCCGGGTAGGAGTTCCGGGGATACCATACTTAATTCATATGATGGGCCTTTAGCCAATCCCGCAATGCATCATTCATGCGGGACTGCCAGCCTTTGCCGGTGGCTTTAAATGCTTCGACTATGTCCTTGTCGTAACGGACTGTGAGTAATTGCTTGGTAGTCCGTGCTTTAGGACGACCCCGGCGCACAAGCGTGGAACCATGAAATTCATCTGCCTGCCGAAAAAATTCGTCCGTCAGTTCCGGCGCATCATCCGGGTCAATCCAGTTTGTTTCTGTAGCGTGTTTGTTCTCGTTCATTGGCCTTCCTCATACTTATAATGCGGCGCGCTTCACCGCGCGGCGTCCAGGTCATGACAACCATGCGGTCATCCAGTTTTCCGACCGTGATATACCGCGTTTCACTGTATTCTTCCCGATTGTCTTCGCCGGTGAAATGATGGCCATAAAAAATCTCCTCAGCACGGGCGAAGTCCAGTCCACGTTCCTTCAGGGTTTTATCACGTTTTTTCGGATCGAATTCAATTTCCACTGATATATTGTAGCTACAAAAAATAATATATCAAGGTCGTGTTAAGCGTTCCGGAGACTGTAAGTCTTCAAAATAATCCTGACTTGAGACGTTTATATATAAGAGAGACTCTCTCTCATCTGGGATAATTATGCTGCATTGACCCATCACTATGCTACTTTTGCAGTTCCTCGCCCGCAAATAGCCGGTTCGATTCAGGCGAAAGTATGGCCAGGGACAGAATAGTACAGAATTAGTAACTATCTGATATATAGTTACTTTATGGCTGACTATTTTCGTTTTTCCAACATTTGTCCCCACAAAATTTACTGGATGGTATGCAGGTGTCGTCGGGGAGATATGGCCCACTGGCTCACTGGCTGTATGTCATTGACAATACGGACAAAATCGTTGACCCGGTTTGCAGCATCTGTCAGGGATATCCGGGGACACAATGCTTAATTCATATGATGAGCCTTGAGCCAATCCCGCAGAGCTTCATTCATGCGGGATTGCCAGCCTTTGCCGGTGGCCTAGAAGGCTTCGATAATGTCCTTATCGTAACGGACTGTCAGTAATTGCTTGATAGTTTGTGCTTTAGGTCGCCCCCTGCGTACGAGTCTGGACCCATTAAATTCATCTGCCTGCCGAAAACATTTTTCCGTCAGTTCCGGCGCATCATCCGGATCAATCCAGTTTATTTCTGTAGCGTGTTTGTTCTCGTTCATTGGCCTTCCTCATTATGATCCGGCGCGCTCCGCCGCGCGGCGTACAGGTTATGAAGACTATGCGGTCATCCAGTTCTCCGACCGTGATATACCGCGTTCCACTGTAATCTTCCCGACTGTCTTCACCTGTGAAATGATGGCCATTAAAAATCTCCTCAGCATGGCTATCCAGCCAATCGGGGAGTGACTGGATCTAAGCAAGTCAGCCTCGATAAAGGTATCAATGAGGACGGTTTTAGAGAGTTATGCCAGGCGCTCCTCTCCAGCTCTCCATTCACCAGAGATAAGTTGCCGTTAGCGTAACACTTAAAGTACTTTCTCCTGTCAAAATGGCGTGTATCCTCTATTGATATTTAGTACTGCTTACCAAGATTAAGTGCTTTTGCAAGGCCATAAAATACCTGATATTCAAGATTGGTTTTTACTTTTGGCGAGATGTTTGAATAGTTCCGCTCTCTAAAACACCAGTGCATATGAGGTCTACCTTCTATAGGTTGTTCGAGAAAGCACAATACATTGAGATCATAGAGAAATTGTAAAAATTCGTTCTTAGAGTGCATAAATTGAGGTGTGGATTTATCGACTGATGCTAGATGGTCCATCGTTTCTTCATATGCACTACTATATTCAGAGTACGAAAATTTATTCTTTCCTTTTAGAAACTCAAAAAATTTGAGGAAGATTTCGTAATCTTCAATTTGGTAATAAAAAGATAGTTGGTCTTTTATCTCCCCAAGTAGATAAATCGAATAAGCTCTTTGAAAATTACGAGCTTCAAATTCATCTAACGTAAAGGAATTTTTAGATTTTTTCTTTGTGTGTTTCTTTAGCAAAGTTAGAAGCGTAATAATATCTCTGGGTCGGTAATACGACAATCGCAAGAAACTTATAAATGAAGTTGGACAATCATATCTATCAAAAACGTTCGCAGAATCCCATGGAAAATAATGATCCCAGATTCTCCCCATGGTTTTCACACTTCCATTTTGCTGAATTGCCAGCAAATGGTCAGAGACTTCAAATATCTTTGAACTACGATGAGATTTGTAGTCTGTTCTCCAGTCAAGGAATACAGAGTTATCTCGTATTTTTGTATTTTGATTTTGGAGGCCTACCGATTCAAAAATATCTGGTCTGATTAACAATACGACTCGACATCGACCCTTGCCACCTTTTATTTTGGGGAAAAAATCAGTATTTACTTCCCAAACTGCATTTGCCAACCCCTTAATACATTCAAGATATTTTTCGTATGGTATGCCAGATGGACGAATATCAATGCCATCGATAAAGAGAATGTAGTTACTATCGAGCCTTATTTGCTTAATTGCATCTTCGAATTTCTTTTGTATATAAAATAGATTGGACTGAAATCTACTTTCGGAGAAGCTAAACGTCTCGTTTTGCTCACCTTTGACTTCCGCATGCTTGGAAAGCAGTTCCGCAGCAAGCTTAGAGTGTTGAACAAATTCTAATGCCTGAATAATCTCAGGTGAGAATGCACTATAGTAGTATTCGTTTATTGTATTCTTTATTGTTTTAAATTTACCAAAATTCTTAAAGCTAAAGTTATCACCTTCCACGTCATCTATTTTTTTGCTAAGCAGTAAATAAATTATAACTTTCCATACATTTGTGTAGTCTGAAAGTTCAAGGTGTTTTTCTTTTTTCAAGGTAATGAACTTTCTATACTCAGTTTCTCGAATATATTTAATGTCACACCTATTATTTCTATATGTACTGTTAGCCATATAAACAGCATATGCGGTTTTACCGGTTCCTTTCTCACCTATCAAAAACGATATGCTTGGGTCACAGAGTGACTCCAAGTAATCGTTCTTAATAAAGACTCGATTAAACAAATCTTTATTTTCACGTTTTTTGTAGTTTTCAGCGTCTGCGAATCCAAAATCCAGTTCTCCAATAGATTTCATATTTATTTCACCGTATGTAATTTCACTGGTAAAACAGTCGAGTGAAGGGGGTTAACATCTCTTCTCAGGAGGTCATAATGACATGCCCCCTGCAACTACTCAATTCTGCAGTTGGTAATTCATCCTCACGCAAGCACAGATGGCCCCGCTGATGGGCATGAGCCTCTCCGGGTACCACAAGTGGGAGCAGGGGGCACGGAAGGTCAGCGGTCCAGCCACGCCGCTACTACGCGTGTTCCGAAAGGAACCCGACGCAGTCAAGCGTGCAATGTTAATACCTTGAAGGGTCATTCAAATGAAGTTATCTCCCTCGCCTCGTCAGAAAACCTCGTTATATCATCATTGGACACCAGCCGCAGGACGACCTTTCGATAATTTTCTAAGCTCTCGCGCAGATCACTGATCTCCAGTTCAATTTTCCCAATATCTAGCAATTCTGACTGCGAACCAATCATCACTGAAACATAGCTTGCTCTATCTTCAGATGAATTGGCAATCGGAAACATGAAGCGAAATAAAAGTGCGGCTCCAATGCTATGGAGAGAATTTGTGCGCTCAAGCTTGTATCCCACGATATCCTTTATTTGTGACTGCGTATCGGGGTCGATCACTGCCAGATGGTTTTGGCCAATTACGAATTTCTGCAAGGCACCAAGTCGACGGCCTTGTCGACACAAAATGACCTCCCACCGCTTCAATGTTGAATCCGCCGATATTTCGTTCATTGACTTGATTTTGCGAATAGGATCTGGACCAGCTTCATCAATTAGCTGTGTTCCCTCTTCCACGCAATCTTTCAATAAGAAATAGGTCTGCAACAATTCGAGTATGAGTTTCTCGCGCCTCTCCGCTGATTTGTGCATTTGAAAACTAGAAATACAAGTACGGAGCAGTTCTATAATTAGTTTTAGTTCTGCAAACATCACTTTTCAATCCCTAACTGTCGCCGGACAGTACGATTGTAGGCCAATAGTTCGCGTATGTCAGCAAGCATGATAAAAGTCCCCCAACCTGAACGTCGGTTATCTCCTGTTCTTGACCAGACAAGAAGCTAACCCTAATGCTCGGATTGAGGGGTTTTTTTTGATTTCTTGATATGGGGACTTCTATCATACTTGCTGATAAGGACATCCTGATTACCTGCGTGGACGGAATCAAGTGGGTCCCCTATGCCAGCGGCAACGTGTTTCACACTATTCAGATTCAGTTCTTTATTGTGGACCTGGTGCGCAATGCCATGAGGTATGTGATCAAGAAGGACTACAAGGCCGTTAGCGCCGATTTAAAGTAGATCTACTAGACATCCACCGAGGACTAGGAGATGCTGGCGCTGGAGCGGTTTGCTGAACGCTGGGATAACAAATATTCCTTCATCAATCGTACCTGGCGCCAGCACTGGCAAAACCTGAGAACCTTTTTCTGCTATTCGGATGACATTCGCCAGGTGATTAATACTACCAGCGCGATCGATTGCCGGAACAGCGTGATCCGCATGGCCGTCAAGAAGCGCAAGGTGTTTCCGTCTGACGATTCAGCTAGGAAGGTCGTTTATCTGGCGCTCATGGATGCGTCAAGAAAATTGGCAATACCGATCCGGAGCTGGTAGCGGGAATATGACTTAATTGATAACCTGCTGATTTATTGACTAATAATTTACGATTTCTTCTCTTCCTGCAAATTACCCAACATATTATAATAGCCTTGATGTCATAAAGCCATCTCTATACCGTGACGCGTTACTATCTGTGCTCGCTTTACAATTTGCATGATATGATCTGTTTTTCTTCAATTGCTGTGGATCTGATCCCCAGAAAATGATCAATCATGCTTCCAAGATATCAAGATATTATAGGATTAGTAAAAAAGGGCTCCACTCTAGAGGCGCAAGAGCAAATAATGAGTCTTCGCGAAGGGGCACTCGAATTACAGGAAGAAAACCAAGAATTGAAAAGTAAAATTCATATACTTGAGGCAAAACTGCAAGCTAATGAAGATTGGACTAAACAGAAAGAAAAATATGTATTAGCAAATCCATGGGGCAGACCGGCGCAAGTTTATGCTTTGAAAAAAGAGAATGCAGATGCTGAACAACCTCATTATTTGTGTACAAATTGTTTTCACAATAATTTAAAGGTCATCCTTAATCCAGCCTCGGAAGGTAGATTCAATATGATGACTTGCCCAACTTGTAAATCAATATTGGAGATAGGGTATGGTAGTGTTGGAAAGCCTAAGTATGCTGAGGAAATAAATGAATAAGAATAACAGTTTGCATGGACTCTAATAAAACAGGCCAAATCTAAACGATTTTCCCCCCGAATTGATATGGGTCTAATCCGGCGGAGAGATTAACGGGCTGAACTTTTGATGCCTTGGTTTTTTAAACAGACGAAAACGCGTGGTTGCTAGTTAGAGTTAACAAGGAAATTATCTGAGTTGTCGGCACTTTTGAATATGACTCCCAAATTGAGGGGGGCATCAATCGGCGGGCAACTAAAGAACGTCCTCATATCGTATTTGCTAGTGAAATCTTTGAATGTGTTAACAAGTACATTTCTTGATATGGCAACATCATTATTTTCATGATGAATAAACTTTGTTAGAGAATCATACAGATCAAACATGGCTAACTGACTGACAAGGTCAGATTCCATGACTGCTGGATATTTCTGCGCCCTCATGCCTGTCGTAACACAGATTGCCTGACTGTCAGGGAGTGCCAGCCAGGAGATACAGCGGTAGTTGTTGTCTTTATCTACACCAACCCAATCGGATGGTGTCATCTGAGTGACTTTGCGTTCTTCGTACAACTTGTGAATCTTTATCTGAATATCCAGCGACAAGTTGTATGGCCACGCTAGCTCCTCGACCTTTCCTGTGGAACCAAATGAAGCGATATCAAAGATTTCATCATCAGGAATCAGGCCATTTTCCTGTGCCTCAAAAAAAGCTTCACTTAAAAACCATGCGTCGACAAAGTATGTCAGCAGGTCAATCCCTCGATAATTTCTATTTATGTATCGCGAATTAATTCTCAACATTGGGTGGTTGAAATACGAACAGATTGAGTTTTTAAGTCTGTCCCGCCTTCCTTGTATGGGGTCGCGTTGATGTAGGGGGCCATCATATTCGACACTGAAGAGCGGTTGATAATTATCGTTTGTTACCAAAAAATCAAAATGTGATTTCAATGCGAAAGCATAACGTTCTTTGTCAAGGCCGCTTTTATCAATTATTAGTATGTCTGCTATGCGAACTTTGGGAAAGACCCTTGCTCCCACAGGTTTGCAAACTTTTTTCAGTTTATCGTATGTGAGTTCTTCGTAGGTATTTAATAATCTCATTTGTCTATGCTGACTATTGACGTTGTGTACACTTGAAATTCAGGGGAATTAGGGTAAGCAACACCTTGACCATAAATCAATCCATTCTTCATATGAGGTAATGTAATATTCTTTCCAGACTAACCCCTTATCTCACTCCGCGACGGAATTCAGAAGTATCGGTTTACTGCAGAACGATTTCCCACTCTACGTGCACTGTACAGGCAGCAAGTTTTATCTGCTTGACTGTGATCTTGGCATCAGATCGATCAAGGGATACGCGAGCGGCAACATCATAACCTCCATAAGAACAGTCAATTGTCGGTCCGTCTGCGTTAAATGGTGATAAGGGAGCATCCTGTAACGAATTGAAGATTTCACTGGGAACTTCAACAAGCTGATACATGGACGGAGTATTCTGGCCCTTGCGAAACGCCCTGAGCATCATGATTGAGTCTACAGCTTGCATATATTCCTGAAACAAGGCCAATGTTCGTTCCCGACGCTCTTTCGCAGTACGCATGTCCTGTATCCACGCGGCCTCAGTCAGTTTTGAGATATGAGCCGTGGTGCGGGATAGCTTTTGTGCAGCCGTGGATTTTAATGACAATTTCTGTTCAGAAAAACCGTCACGTTTGATCTCCAGGTCCAAAAACCTCCGGGTTTCCGATCCTGGCTCCCCAACCGTCCAACCAATGAACTCACAAGCATTGGAGAAGACCGTTTCGAAACCCTTTTGAGCAAGTGGTTCTGTAGTCATTCCATGATGCACAGAAAGCGCCAGACCGAAATACTCAATCCATTCTTTGTTTAACCAAGTTTTTTGCTGGACAACTGTCGCATGCGGAGGTTTGGATAGAGACTCAACCATCCTGGCGACAAATCGAATTCCTGTCGGTGAAAGCGAATTCAGCTTTTCCTTGAGTTCTTCTAGTGTCACTTACTTGAAACTCTACGCTTGATGAGGTTGATGAACGCAGGTTTCAATTCGATACCAACCCACGGTCTTCCCAGATACTGTGCCGACAGCAGTGTTGTACCCGAACCAGCATAGGGGTCCAGGACGACATCGCCTTTTTTGCTTGTTATTTCTATACAACGTTGCGCAAGAGTTGCCGGCATAATGGCTGGATGATCATCCAGTGCGCCGTTATAGCGTTTACGGGGTTCAGTCGGAATTTCCCAGGTTGACCGAAGACGACGGCCATTCGGTCCACGAATCGCATCCACGTTGTAATAGTAATCCTTGTTTTTCGACAAGAGGAATACCGTTTCATGTGCTTTCGTCGGACGGTCCCGAACGGATTCGGGATGAGCATTTGGTTTCGACCAGATGATTTCGGATCTGAGCCACCAGCCTGCATCCTGAAGCGCGAAAGCCAATCTCCAAGGAAGTCCAATCAAATCCTTTGGCTTCAAGCCGTGAGGTGTCTGGGGGCGCACGGACATGCTTCTTGCCCTGTTTTTCTTGTCCGGTGCGCGATAACGACGGTTTCCTGAAGTATAAGCATCACCAATATTCAACCAAACCGTTCCGTCTTCAACCAGTGTCTCCCGAATCGTATTAAATGTCTTAACAATACCAGAAATGTAGTCTTGGAGTGATTCATCGCACCCGATTTGCTGGTTGACGTCATAATCTCTAAGAGACCAGTACGGTGGAGATGTGATTACTGTCTGGATGCTATCTTTAGGTACTAAATTCAGAGCCTTGTTCGCGTGTCCTTGAATGAGGATGGATTGAGTAATCGATTGTAGCGGTTCATCGCTCTCAGTCAGAAAATGAAAAATATTCGAACAAGAGGAAGACGTTGAATCTCCGTGACTTGAACGTGCATTTGCCCCGTCTGATGTGAACGTAAAAAGCTCTAATGTAGAAGTGGGCATAATGGGAAAAATCTTATTGGCTTTCCATTGCATTATAATAACGATCTTGATTCTCCAAAGCTATCCATTTTTACATTGTTATAGAACATGGCTGGCTGAGTAATCCACAGATACACAACCTGGCCGAGTGCAAGGAACGGGAATTATGGTAAATAGGAGGCTCCAGCGAATAATTTGAGATAATCCGTTACGATGAGCAAGTACGATCCTCTTTGCTACTACCTGTTGAGTGTTGATACAGAAACGGTAACGCTGACCTTTTCCGAGATTGAGACAATCATCGGCGGCAATTTACCGCCAAGCGCATTTAACTATCGGGAGTGGTGGGGTAACGACGTCACGCACAGTCAGGCAGTGAGCGGATGGCTGGCCGCTGACTGGCATTCTGTGCTGATTGATGTACCCGGCAAGGCAGTCAAATTCAGACGCATGGCCAGGCCGCGCCGATGATACGCCGAATACGCCTGACGGTGTTATGCCTGGCGCTGGCCGGATGGTTCAGTGGCGACCTTCAAGCGAATAGTCTACAGAAAAGCTGAGACTCCCCCGATTCCGCTGCAACCGTCCATTTCGGCCCGTTCTGGCAACATCCGACCGCCGTAGAAGCGCTGTAAGCGATTTATCGGGGCGACCCTGAGGGTTGGTATAGCCTGAGGACGTGGAATTCAATCGGGACGATCATGCTGCAGGGCAGACCATAGATTCCGACTGTGGTTCATGTCTATCGCCATATATCGTAAGAGCTCCGTGAGCGTGAAGCCTTATCCATCTCTTTTGAGAATTTCACGTACGCGGCAACAACGACTCTAAATACTGTCCATGCCGTTTTAAGAGTTCTGCGCACTCGTTTTGCATTGCGTCTGCTTCGTTCAAGCGCTCGCTGATTGCGTTCAATTGCTGCGCCAAGCGGGTCTGGTTGGCTAAAAGCACTTTCATATTCTCCACCATAAGGTGTTCGAGTTCGGTCATCACTCACTCCTCCAGGGTCACGACCCAGCGGCCGGTCGTCGCTTTGAATACGTCGGGTTTTTTTGCGTCTTTTGGCAGCACCAGGTACAGGGTCCCGTCCTTGACGGCGTGTTGTATCCCCGCCGGGCCGAGGGCCTTCAGTGCCTTGTGGTGCCGTTCCAGGGTCTGTACCTGGT
This sequence comes from Gammaproteobacteria bacterium, assembly GCA_965207165.1. Taxonomy (GTDB): domain Bacteria; phylum Pseudomonadota; class Gammaproteobacteria; order Eutrophobiales; family Eutrophobiaceae; genus JAAXHV01. Next base: position 2,611,738 of record OZ242265.1, read on the forward strand.
TGGCTATCAGATGGTCCAGGAGAGCCCACCCGGTCAGGGTGGCGGGCACGACCAGGAGGGTCGCTATCAGGGGGTAAATCCAGGGACGTATCCGGTATTCCCTGATCGCGTGTTGCAGCGCCGCCATATTTTCGTCGATTATACTGTGCGCGGCGTGTGTGTGCCGCGTCAAGCTTTCCTCTAACTGTGTCAAGTTCGCTGACAGGACCTGGTCTATCTGCGCCGCCTGCTCGGCTTGTTTTTGTGTCAGCCGCTCGGTCAGCGGCGGTTGTGAAGTGTTCGTCATAGATACTACCTCTCAGTCGGATGGCTTTGTCTTCGCCGTCGGGTTTCAGGCTGATGTAGTCTTTACCCGCTCGGGTTATCTCGCCGTACTCCGCCAGCGCGCGAATTACATCGGCCCGGTCGTTAATCAATCCTGCCGTAATCTGCATGGTCAATATGTCGGTGAGTTGCTCCTTAGGATTAATGAGTTTGCCCTTGCCGTCCCGTGTCAGGTCGGCATTGATTTTCTCCTCATGGTCGTTGAGGCGCACAGCCCGGGCCCGGGCCGGATCGTCCGGCCTGGCCCAGTTGTTTTTGATGTTGTGATAATCCCGCCAGGGGCCGAAGTCCCGTTGCCAGCCGGGCGGGGCGATGTTGAGGGACTTGCCTGTTTCAAGGTCCACCCGGGCAGCCAGGATATGGACGTGGATCCCGCCACCCGGCTCATCATCATGACGGATGGCGCACCAGACACTGCGGTCCGGCTCAAAACCGGCCCAGGCCAGGCGCTCGAAGCTGTCCAGCACCTCATCGATATCCGACCGGTTGGGATTATCCTCCGGCGCCCAGGCAATGACTGCGGAGGTGGTGCGGTGCTGGAAGGCAAGGGAGTCGGCGACCTGCCCGACCAGCACCGGGTCCCCGCGCAGCACGTCAACGCCGGCGCGCGGCCGGCCCTTATGATCTGTGGCTTTCTCCAGGTATGCCGCGGCTGCAGCCCCGGATGCATTACCGGCATAGAACTTAATCATCATGGGAGGGCGCCAGATTCTTCAAGGCCCGGTGAATGTTGATGAGCCGGTGCAGCAACTCAATCTCCCCCGGCCACTGCTGCCGGTTGGCGGCCCGGGCAATCTGATTGAGGTTGTTGCCGATGCGGGATATCGCGGCCAGCAGCTTCGGGTCGGCCACGGGCGGCGGCTTGCGCCGGGGAGTAATGCTCCGACCGGTACCTGACGACACCTGCACCCGTAACCAGTCGCCGAGAGACAGGCCATCAGCTTTCGCACGCGCCTGCCAGTCGGCCCGGGTCTGTGCATCCACGCGCAGGGTCACCATCTTGTCCAGCGGCGCGTGCGATGTGGTGCGTTCAGCCATTGGCAACTGTCAATGTATCATCAGGCCCCGTTACAAACGGGGGGGGTCAAGGGGGGGCTCGCCCCCCTTGCAAGCACCCTGTATTCATGCGCAGCATGTAATACAGGGGTATGCTTGCCCCTGTGTGAATAACAGTAATCGACTGTGAACGTGTTGTTCTCTGAAAGCATAATCCGGCCATGTATCCGGTGTTTCATTGCAACGCGAATCCAGTCATTCGATTAGCCGGTACTTATCCATAGTTGTCCACCTGGCCAGACGGTTCACCAGATCCCGCATGAGCACGGACCGGCTGGCGCGTTTGGCCGGGTGTACTGTGTACCAGTCGGCCAGATCGATAATCAAGGTCCTGAGATCCACCCCGTGGTAATACGGTCCGATATCGGCAATGAGCGCCTCGTTAAAGACAAACACACCACCATCCAGGCACTCGATGATTGCTATGGTTTCACTGCCTGAGGGAGTGGGTTGTTTCTTCATGCCGACCGGTTTTGATGTCGACTGCTGCAGACCGGGACAGGGAGTGCGGCCCGGTACGCGCCGCTTGTCAAACCGGGTTTTGCTTAGCAACCGATAGAGCGCCGCGGCGGTCAGGCTGCACAGTCTCCCGACGTCTTCACGGCGCAGCAGCTTGTTTGTCATGGGGTTGACCTCCCTGCAGATAGCAGGCGTTAACGGATACCCGATGGAGGGTGGCACTGTTCCGGATGGAAGTAAAAGGAACTATCGGCGAGAAAGTTCCGGTAAAACAGCCTGCGCAGACAGGCTGGTTACAGAATGCGGTTTTGTCAGATTAAGGCGGTGTTATTCAGGATACGGAAGACGCTCCGTGCAACTGCACCACATCTGCTATGTCAGCGGTGACAAAAGCGGCCCACTGCTCCATCAGCCGCCGCCGCTTGGCCAGCAAATCGCTGCGCGCATACGCCTGTTCAACTGCCTTACCGACCTTATGTGACAGTGATAGCTCCATGACCGCGTGGGCGGTATTCGTGCATTCACCGGCCCAGTCCCGGAACGAGCTCCTGAATCCATGCACAGTTGTCCGGGAGGCTAAGCCAGTTGTCCGTAGAACTTTTGTAAAAGTCATGTCACTCATTGGTGTTCCCTGCTTCACGGAGGACGGGAAGATCAAGTCACTATTGTCGTGCAGTATTCGCGCTTGTTCCAGCACTTCAAGGGCAGCATCGGACAGGGGTACCCGGTGTTCCACCCCGGCCTTCATACGGCTAGCGGGGATACGCCACTCCTTGGCTTTGAGGTTAATTTCAGGCCACACCGCCCCGCGCGCCTCGCCGGTGCGCGCGGCCGTTAAGACCAAAAAGCGGAAGCATAGCTTTGCGGCTAGTGATGACTTGGAGGTTTCCACTGTCTCAAGCGCCTTGGCTACCTCATGATAGGGCAATGCCCGGAAGTGAGCCTTGACGGCCGGCATAGCGGGCAGTGCCCCATCAATCATCTCGCCCGCCACGTTGTGATCGATGAACCCGTGCGCCTGGCACCAGCGAAAAGTTGCGCTGATACGTTGCCGCAGTTTGCGTGCACTCCCAGGACGTATTGACCATAGCGGTTTCAAAATGCGCAACACGTCTTCACGACCCACCTTATCAACCCGCACCTCTCCGATAAGTGGAAAGACATATTTCTCCATACCCTGCATCCAGTTGTAGATGTGTTTCCCATTGCGCCAACGTGGTCTGTTTGCCTCAAAAGTCTGTACAGCCGCTTCCCGGAAAGTCGGAATACCGGCCTTTCGCTTCTCAGCAAGCGGATCACCGCCAGCACGCGCAAGCTTGCGGTTGTGAAAAGCCAGTTCCCGCGCCTCTGCCAAGCTCACCAAAGGAAACCCGCCCAGGCCAATGTCCCGGCGTCTGCCATGTACTGTGAGACGTTGTACCCAGGATTTCGAGCCACCCGGCGCAATATACAGGTACAGCGTCTCGTCAGCGCGGTGCAAACCCGGACTCTTGATTGTTTTAGCTTCCATTCCTGTAAGTTTTCTTCTCATTTGTACCTATATTTTCCCACGTTTTTTCCAACAACATAAACACGAATATACAGGAATGAAATAGAAATTACAAGAAAGACAATTTGATTAACTATTTAATATTAAAGGATAATAAGAGAAATAATGAAAACTGATGGTTTCTTAAAAAACAACAGTATGGTGGCCAGGGACAGAATCGAACTGCCGACACAGGGATTTTCAGTCCCCTGCTCTACCTACTGAGCTACCTGGCCATAGCGGTGGGAGCGCCGCTGATAAGGCGGCGTGAAATAAAGGCATGTATTAAATCCGACTCCGCGTTCCCCGTCAAGCGGGAGATTGTTAACCAGCAGGCGGGGTGCTGGTAAACTGGCGTACCGGGATAGCATAATGCACAGAAAAGAACGGCCCGGATCGCCTGGCGCCGTTCATCCTGATACGAAGGGGACACAACGCCATGAGACAAGAAGAGATAAAGCTCGCGCTGCGCGGCACCCTGATACATGCGCCGGCCGTCGGTGATATTGAAGTACTGGAAGATACATTAATCGCAGTGGACAACGGGGGTCGGATCGCCGCGGTGTCCAGCCCCGGTCAGCCGGACTACGGAAAACTGGAACACATGGCGAGAGCGGCCGGCAAGCTGGAGGTGCTGTCAGCCGGGGAGTACCTGTTGCCCGGCCTGGTGGACACCCACGTCCATGCGCCGCAATGGCCGCAACTCGGCAAGGCGCTGGACCGGCCGCTGGACGAATGGCTGATGAAATATACGTTTCCCCTGGAGGCCAGGTACGCCGATACGGATTTTGCCCGGCGTGTTTATGAAAACCTGGTCCATACCCTGGTCGCCAACGGAACGACAACGGCGATGTACTACGCCACGATACACCTGGAGGCATCAACACGCCTGGCAGAGATTTGCCTGGAGCAGGGACAGCGGGCCCTGGTCGGCAAGATCGCCATGGATAACCCTGATCAATGCCCGGACTATTACCGGGACGCCAGTACCGGGCAGGGGCTCGATGACACGCAGAACTTCATAGAGCGGGTGCAGGGTATGCCCGGCAACAGCCATGGACTGGTCCTGCCCGTGGTCACCCCGAGATTTATTCCCAGTTGTACGGACGAAATGCTGCAGGGACTGGGCGAAATTGCAACGCGTACCGGTTGCCATGTCCAGACCCATTGCTCGGAAGGCGACTGGGAACACGCGTACGTCCTTGATCGCTGCGGAAAAACCGATACCCTGAGCCTGGACGGGTTCGGCCTGCTGACCCCGCAGACGGTACTGGCCCATTGCAACTTCATCGATGACGATGACATGGGAGTCATCAAGGAAAGAGAAGCCGGTATTTCGCACTGCCCGTTGTCGAACCTGTATTTCTCGAACGCGGTCTTTCCGGCGCGCGAAGCGCTGGACCGGGAGTTACAGGTCGGACTGGGTACGGACATAGCGGGCGGGGCCAACCCCAGCATCCTGCATAACTGTGAAATGGCGGTCACCGCATCCCGTGCGCGGGAGGATGGCGTCAATGCAGATCTGGGAGCAACCGAACGCGGCACCTCCGGCGCCCGGATCGATTTCCGCGAGGCCTTCTGGATGGCAACGGCAGGAGGGGGCGAGGCGCTCGGTCTGAAAGTGGGTAAATTCCTCGAGGATTACGCGTTCGACGCCGTAGTCGTCGATACCTCGGTAGCGGATACCAATCTCATCATCTGGGAAGAGATGGATACCGGTGACGATATATTGCAGAAAATCATCTACAACGCCGAACGCCGCAATATCAGCCGGGTCTGGGTGCAGGGGGAACAGGTTAAGAACTGAGAGGTACGAACTCCTTCGGTTTCTCCGAACCATCGCCGAAGAAAAATTTCTCCATTTCCTCTTCCAGGAACTTACGCGCCTTCGGTTCGAACGGGGTCAGGCGGTATTCGTTGATCAGCATGGTCTGGTGTGACAGCCACATCTGCCAGGCTTCCTTCGAGACGTTTTCGTAGATGCGTTTGCCCAGATCGCCCGGATAGGGCGGCGCAACCAGCCCTTCCCCTTCCCGGTCCAGTTTTATGCAGTTGACGCTTCGTGCCATGTCGGTTTCTCTCCTGTGTATTGTAAGTCGTGTATCAGGGCTCAGTTTCTGTCCGTGTCATTTTTTCCATCAATGCCTTCACCGGCGCGGCCATGCCAATCTCCGGCCCGTGTTCCGGCGCATACCAAAGGTAAGTTTCATTATCCCCTATTGTATCAGTCTTATCCCGTATCGTGCCCCTGACCGGGGTGATATCGAGATGAAAGTGACTGAAACTATGGCGCAGCTGCGGCAACGTCGTCATTTCATCCGAAACCAGGGATGCGCGGGAGTTTATCCAGCCCGAGAGTTCCTCTTGCGATCGGTACTCGGGAAAACTCCATAACCCTCCCCAGACGCCGGCAGGGGGGCGCTTTTGCAGCAGGACTTCTCCCTGTTCGTTTTCCAGCAGGGCAAATATGACCTGCCGTACCGGTAGCGATTTTTTTATTTTCCCGGTCGGCAACAGTTGTTGCTCACCATACCGGTGCGCATGGCAAACCGCTACCAGGGGACAAGCGGCGCAGCGCGGCCTCGAACGGGTACAGACCGTGGCGCCCAGGTCCATGATGGCCTGGGTGTAGGCCGCCGTTTCCCGCTGCGGAGTCTCCCGTTCGGCCAGTTCCCACAGACGCTCGTTCACCTCTCTGCGGCCCGGCCATCCGTATATTCCATAGCAGCGGGTCAGCACCCGTTTTACATTACCGTCGAGAATGGGAGCACGCCGGCCATGGCCAAGGGCGAGTATGGCCCCTGCGGTCGAACGCCCGATGCCGGGCAAGTCCGTCAATGTATCCAGGTCAGAGGGCAGGCTGCCGGCGAAATCGCGCACGACCACCTGCGCGGCCCGGTGCAGATTCCTGGCCCGGGCGTAATACCCCATTCCGGTCCAGAGATGCAGCACCTGGTCCAGGGGCGCATCGGCCAGGGCGCGGGTATCCGGGAACCGCTCAACAAACCGGTTGAAATAAGGTATCACGGTTTTCACCTGGGTCTGCTGCAACATGATCTCGGAGACCCAGACACGGTATGGAGCAGGTTCCTGCTGCCAGGGGAGATCATGCCGTCCGTGCAGTTTGAACCAGGGCAGTAATGCAGCGGCAAGCTCAGGCATCAGCGTTTTTTCTACTGGATTCCGGCTCCCCGCTTGTGCAGAGCCTGTCCCTGCGAAAGCAGGTGGACAAGCTGCGCGGAATGACGCTTGTCACGCCTAATCGCTATAGGCGCCGGCGGCCAGGCTCTCCATTTTAAGAATACTTTCCTTGGCTTCCCTGATCATTTTGCGTTTGATAAAAAACGGGCCAATTGCGGGCGGTATCCAGAAATCAGGCGTAAGGTGGAAACTATAGTTGATTTCGCTGCGGTCCGGGCCGAGCGGCTCGATCTGCCACTCCGTCCTGCCGTACTTGAAATCACTTTGTTCGGGAACCATGATTGCCAGGAGTCTGTCGTCGAAGGGACGTTCAATATCTTCCACCATTACGGCCTTGAAACAGAAGAACACGATACAGGTTTCGACGACGAGGCGGCGCCGGGTCTTGTCCTCGGGCGCATCCTCAACCAGGCCCGATTCAATCATTACTTCGCTGAGCTGCTTGAAATTTTCGTGGTCCATCAGGAGCGCCACTATTTCCTCCCGTCCGGCCTCGATCTCCATGACGAGGTCCAGCCGGTAATCTTTGCCCTTGTGCTCGACGTTTGCAGAATGTATCTCGCCGGCGCTTGACGAGATGCCGCAGAAAGCCAGGTAGAGTAATAATAACAGGCGCATGTTTTCAATTATAAATCATTTTTTCTTGAAAATGCCTTTCAACCCTTCTTTAAGACCCTCTTTCAGTAACTCTTTAACCGGGTCAAAATCGGATTCCTCTTCCGTTTCCGTATTATTTTCCGAAGCTTCGGGCTGTTCCCGGCCGGGTAGCGGCAAATCGAAGACATCCAGGACCTTCTCTATCAGCAACCCGGACAGTATGTCTTCCCAGGCCAGTCTTATTTTCGGGTCATCAAGGGCGCCCTCAACCTTGAGGGGCAGTTGCAGTCCTTCCAGGTCGGCCAGTTCTTTTCCGCCGGCGCCTTTGGCGGTGTTGACGACCGTCGCCACTGCCTGGTAGTCGATGGTATCGGTATGCAGGTTTGCCAGTACGCCCGTGCCCTGCAGGCGAAATGCCGGCGCCTTCAGAACCAGGTCATCCATCCGGATTATGCCGTTTCTTGCCACGGGATTGCCGGAGAATTCGGTGAAATCGGTAGCCGTGGTGTCCTCCAGGTTCACAATCCTGCCCTTGCTGAACTGTTTCCACTGGCGCAGTGTCCGGCTCAGGTTGAATCCGGCAATAGCGCCTTCGGTAAATGTCAGGCTCATCCCGCCTTCCAGGCTGCGTTTCATGGCGGCGATGCTTGCTCCCTCCGCAGTCAATGCGGCGCTGAAATTCCCCTTCCCGCGCAGGCGCGCCTTGCCTTTCACATCCATGAGCAGAGGTTCCGCCTGGATATCCGCCAGGTTCGCGTTGAGCGTGAGCACCGGCACGGCCGGGATCGTGTCCAGGCTGATATCGGCGGATAACCTGCCTTCGTACAGGGCAGCCGTCAACGGCTCCGCCTGCACCACGCCGTTGCGCGCGTTCAGGTGTAACCTGAACCCGTCAAGACGCGCATCTGCGACAACCAGCCTGTCGATACTCACGTCGCCATCCATATCCGCATAAGCGGCTGCGACTACGGGAAACGCGGCAAGCCTGCCGGCTTTCGTCGACGCAGGCGGCAGGTAACGGTCCAGGTCGATTTGATCAATGTCCAGGTCGAACTGCGCAACCGGTCCGGATGCCTCGCTGTCCAGCATGAATTCGCCGGTCAGGCGCGAATCATCCAACTGCAGTTCCAGTTGGTCCAGGTTCAGGCCCTGCGCGGTCCGGTCAAAGCGGCCGGCCAGGGACACCCTGGTGAAGGTGTCATCGCCCTGCGTTGCGGGCAGTTCCTGTTTGAGTTGCCGCGCAAGCCGGCGTAGGTTGAAAGGCTGGACCTCCAGCTCGCCGCTGACGGCAGGGTCGGCGAAGATATCGTTTACCTCGACGTTGCCTGAAGTCTCAAGTCCCAGACCTTCCAGGGTAAACCTGTCCAGGACCAGCGTCTCCTCATCCAGGTTCAACCGGGTGTCGGCAGTAAGTGTCATGGTCGCCGGCGAACCGGGTATATCCTCCCCGGCGAATACAGCCTGCAGCGCCATGGTTTCCAGCGTGACACCCTCGCCGGTCCCCCGCACACGGGTATCCAGTTCCACCGACTGCAGGACCTGGGCCAGATCGGCCTGGTCCAGGGCCGTGAGGAGTCCCGCGATACGCTTGCCCTTCACATTCAGGTTACCGTCCACCCTGCCTTTTCTGCTGTTCATGTCCCTGGCGTCCAGTACGCCCGTCGCATTGACGCCCAGGGCCTCCAGCGACAAGGCCGGGACGGAGATGTCGCCGCTGTTCAGGTCGGCGTCGAACACGGTCGCTACCCGGAATGCTTTTCCCGGCACACCGGCCAGTTTTTTACCATAACCGGCCAGCGCGGTATCCGCACCACCCTGCAACTGTCCAAGCACCTGCATGAGTGTGGGTAGATCGGGCCCTCTCGCGTTCAGTTCACCCTGGTATCCGGGTGTGTCGGTATGGAGGTTACGGGCCTTCACCTCACCGTTGATGACTGCACCCAGCAAATTTGCCGACAAACCGGACAGGTCCACATCTCCCCGCTCCAGGTCCGCGTCCACCGTCGCGCTTACCCGGAAGCTGCGATCCGCCAGCCGGGCCAGTTGCGACGCCAGCGGTTCAATCTCGGCCACCTTGAATAACAGCCCAAGGTCCGAACCCTGGACAGCCAGCGTCGCAGCAATGGCAGGGTTGGGCGATTCGATCTGCTGTGCGCTGAGATTGCCCCCTACCGTGGCGCCCAGGGCGCTGAGTGTGAAGCCGGAAAGCGCGGCCGTCTCCTCGTCCAGGTTCACGTCCAGCGTGGCGGACAACCGCGCCGAGGTCCTTCCGCCGGGGATGTTCCCACCCTCGATATCGGCATTGATGTCCAGTGGAGCAACGGCGAACTGTTGTCCATCGGTTGCATAGGTAATATTGCCGGCCAATGCCACCACAGCTTCCAGCGCCGGTTTGTTGCTGCTGCCGCGAAAATTCAGGTTGATATCAACGGGTTCACCGTATTTCAGTTCAGCCGTCGATACGTCGAGGCCGGACACTTCGTAGCGCACTGCCGCCTGCTGATCATCAAGGACGACCCTGGCGTCCTCGACGGCGACTCCGCCCAGGGCAACTGCAGCCAGGGGCAGCAGCGCCTCGCCACCTGCGGCGTCAGCGACATCGTCCACGCGGTCGAGGTCATCCCAGTTTGCAATGCCTTGCTCGTTGCGGGCCAGGTTAACAACCGCGCCCTTAACGGCGATCGTATCCACCTCGTATTCTTCGCGTAACAGCGGGAGTGTCCTGACCCGCAGCTTGACGTAGTCCAGGTAAGCTAACGGTTCGGCGCCGAACCCCTCGGCATTGGCAACACTGACCTGTCGGGCTTCCACTCCCAGCCAGGGGTACAAGGTGATGGCTATCGGTCCGTCCAGGGAGATGCTGCGGCCTGTCTCATGCTGGATCCTGGCCGTTATCCAGTCCTTGTGCTCATTGGGGTCGATGGTCGAGACCAGGATAACCACGGCCGCGGCCGCGATAACGGCCAGACCGGCCAGCCAGAACAACAGTTTGACCAGTTTCTTCAGGAGGTTCATCAATCCGCCAGTGGTAGCAACGGCGCAGTCAGCAGATCCCGACGGGAAATCAGGAAAATTGAACTTCAGCCATCACCGGCAGTGAGCGCGGCCAGGTAGCGGCGCGCCCCGGCAACGGCCTCCCGGACCCTGGCGGGGGCGGTCCCGCCTGCATGGTCCCGGGCTGAAACGGAACCCTGCAGCGTCAGGTAATCGTGTACGTCGGCTTCAATCCCTTCGTGGAATTGCTTGAGTTGGGACAGTTCCAGATCCTCCATCTCGCTTCCCTGCCGGATGGCATACTGAACGAGGTTGCCGACAACGGCATGGGCATCCCGGAACGGCACGCCTTTCATGACCAGGTAATCCGCCAGGTCTGTTGCGGTCAGGTAACCTTTCTGCGCGGCAGCCAGCATGGCCTTGCGATTGACCCGTATGGAAGGAACCAGGCCGAGGTAAGCCTCAAGGCACAGCTTGACCGTATCCACCGCGTCGAACAGGCTTTCCTTGTCTTCCTGGTTATCGCGGTTGTAAGCCAGCGGCTGCCCCTTCATGATGGTCAGCATGGCCATCAGGTCGCCATAAACCCGGCCGGTCTTGCCGCGCACCAGTTCCGCCACGTCCGGGTTCTTCTTTTGCGGCATGATGGAGGAACCGGTACAGAACGCATCGTCGATATCGATGAAGCCGAACCCCGGTGACAACCACAGAATCAACTCCTCGGAAAACCGGGACAAGTGCAGCATGATAAGCGCTGCGGCGGCACAGAACTCGATGATGAAATCCCGGTCGCTCACGGCATCGAGCGAATTTCCCGCCAGCGCGGGAAACCCCAGCAGATCGGCGGTCACCGATTGGTCTATGGGAAAGCGCGTACCGGCGAGCGCCGCAGCTCCCAGCGGCAACACGTTGATGCGTTCCAGGCAATCCCCGAGCCGTTGCCGGTCCCGCTTCAACATTTCGTACCAGGCCAGTATATGGTGGCCGAACGTGATAGGTTGCGCCGCTTGCAGGTGTGTATACCCCGGCATCAGGCTGGCGGACTCCTGCTCGGCCAGTGTGACCAGCGCATCCATATTCTGCAGTAATAATGACTGGATGTTATCCACTTCGGCACGCAGGAACAGGCGCAGGTCGGTAGCGACCTGGTCGTTACGCGAGCGGCCGGTATGCACTTTTTTTCCGACTTCGCCGACCCGCTCGACCAGCGCAGCCTCGATATTCATGTGGACGTCTTCCAGTTCCTGCCGCCAGGTGAATTTTCCAGCCTCAATCTCAGACAGGATGGCGCTCAGGCCGCCACTGATATGCCCGGCTTCATCCTCCGTCAACACGCCGACGCGCGCGAGCATCGCCACGTGGGCGATAGAGCCCTGAATGTCGTACGGGGCCAGGCGCCGGTCGAAAGACACGGATTGGGTAAACTCCTCCACGAACCGGTCCGTATCTTCGCTGAACCGCCCGCCCCAGGGCTTTACTGTGTTTTTCTCGGTTGCCATCGGCAGGGACTAAGGTTGACAGTCAAACGCACAGTATACCGCAGTATCTACACTATCGTCATTCCCCTGCTTGCGCGGGGGCCGGCCCTGCGCAGATGGAATCAATTCCAATGGCACGGCGATGCCGGCATTTTCAACTCACTTTTCCTGCCACGCATCATCAGCCGCGTCGTAAACGTAGCGGGGCAGCAACTCTCCCGCCTCGACAACGCATATCTCCGTCAGGCGCCTGACCCCCCTGGCTTCAAGGTAGTCCATGTGCAGAACCAGGTCCAGGTTGTGCAGGTATTCGGTTTCGATCACCTCGAAGGGCAATGTTGAACTGCCCATCGTCAGGCTGACGAGGCGCTTGAGCGCGGCCCTGGCGTTGTTCGCATGTATTGTCGTGTACACGCCCCGGTGGCCCGTATTCAGCGCCTGGAAGAACACCTCGGCGGCATCCGGTTCCCTGATCTCCCCGACGATGATCCGGTCCGGTCTCTGGCGCAGGGAGGTCGCGAGAAGTGTTGCGAGGCTGAGAGAGGGAGTATCCCCGGAATCATGTCGTTGCGCCTCCATTTGTATGGCATTGGGCGCGTTGAGCCTGATCTCGGTCACATCCTCACAGACCACGATCCGTTCTCGCTGCGGAATGGCAAAGGACAAGGCATTCAACAAGGTGGTTTTGCCGCTGTTGGTGGCGCCGGAAACCAGGAGATTGTCGCCGCGTTCGACGGCATCCAGCAACAGGTCTTTCATTGCCGCATCGATGGTATGGCTCTTTACCAGGTTTTCCAGGTCGAGACCGCGGCGCCGGTGCAGGCGAATCGACAAGGTACAACCTGAAGGCGTGGCCGCCGGCAGGGTTGCACAGACCCGGCTGCCGTCAGGCAGGCGCGCATTGATGACAGGCGTCCGGGCCGGTTCGAAATACTGCGCCAGCGCATTGGCAATCTGCTCGATCAAGGTGGCGACCGCGGCATCATCGGGGAAGGCAAGCGTGGTTTTATACATCCCCCGCTCCAGGTCGTCCGCCCAGATGTCGTCGTAACGGTTGACCATGATATTGGTCACCTGGTCGTTATCCATGAGGGGCTGGATGGGGGAGAGATAGAATTTGACCAGTTCCCAGTCGGCGCTGGTTAACGCGGTTAACATGATTGTCCTTTATCCATATCCGTACCTGTTCCTAGACATTCGGGGTCAGAGTAAAAATATCTTACTCTGACCCCAAATATCCCAAAAATCCTGCTAAAATTCAAGGCTGATGGAAATAACAGGAGGAAGCCGGCGTACGGAGTGCCGGCTGACAGGAATATGGATGATCTACTACCCCGCCTGGCAAACTGGAGCGACCCCTGGTTCTGGGTGTGCTTTGCCGCAATTCTTTATACCAATACCGTTATCGGCTTCCTGCCGCTGACATCGGAAAGGGAACTGACATCGGCTGAACACCTGCTGATGCACGCACGCCGGGTCCTGCTGCTCCTGTTCCTTATGTTGTTCCCGGGTTTCCCCCTGGTCCTGTGGTTCCTGGCGGCCGGTGTTACCGGGGATATTGCGGCTGCCGGCAATATAGTAAACATAGTCGTCATTGACCAGGCCGGCAGGATGTGGGGGCTGATTGCGGGGGGACTGCTGGGCGGCGCGCTTACCAGGGTCGTGTTCCTGCGCTACCTGTACCCGCGCTTCTCGTCCTGGTACATATTCAGGCGGGTATCGCAACGCGGCGACCAGGTTTCAGATATACGCAGTGAGGCCGACCGGTTCCGGAAAAAACAGTTCCTCCCCGGGAAATACTACCGGGCCGGGAACATATTCATGGGACTGCGCCAGGACAACACTCCCCTGCACGTCGCCGCGGATGACTGGAAGTTGTGGAACCAGCGGATGGTGGGCGCCACCCAGAGCGGCAAGGGGGTGTTGTTCGGCGTGCAACTGGACCAGTCCGTGCGCCAGGGTTTTTGTACGGTCTTCTTTGACGTCAAGCCGGACCGGCACGCGTTGGGGATTATGCGTAAAGCCTGCGAAGACAGCGGCAGGCGGCTGGTTAGCGTGGATTTCAACGGCGAACTGCCGGGGAAATGGTCGCCGTTCAGGACCGGCACCGAGCGGGAGGTCAAGACACGGTTGATGCACGCCTATAACCTGTCGGAGCGGGGCGACACTGCGGATTTCTACAGGATAGGGGAGCGGGAATTCCTGGAATCCGTGTTCGACAAGTGGAACAGGGAACTTATTGATTTGCCGAAACTGCTGAGGGCCTCAACGAAACCACCACCGACCGTCACCAACCTTACCCGGGAGTTGCTGGCCCTGTCCGCACTGAGGCCCGGACGCAGCAAGGGAGTCGATATCGAGCGTGTGCTACGGGAGAACGCCGTCCTGTACGTACGCTCGTCGGCGACCGACCCGGTTGTCAAACGCGCCACCCAGGTATTCCTGCTGTGCCTGCTGCAGGCGGCGACGCGCATGCACAGGCGCCGCGAACGCGCCAGTCACCTGTTCATAGCCATAGACGAAGTCAAGTTCCTCGCCACCGACATTCTCGGGGACATGCTGGCGACCATCACCGGCTTCGACTGCCATATCGCCATCGCCTACCAGAGCCTGGGCGACCTGAAATCCGTCAACCAGCGCCTGGTGAACATCGAAGCCCTTGAATACAGCGTGGAGAACAACTGCAAGATGTCCCTGTACTACCAGCCCAATGACTTTGAAACTGCCGAATACGCGGCCCGGCAGAGCGGCACGAAACAGGCCAGCCGTTACCGCATGAACGTGGATATCAACAAGGCCGGCGGCGAAGTCTATGCCGACAGGAACCTGATCACCCAGGAGGACGTGTACTACATCCACCCGAACACCCTGATGATGCTGCCGTCCAGGGTGGCCATGGCAAAGATGCCGGGACGGCTGGCCGAGATTATCCATACCGCCTGGGTGGCCGTGGAACCCGGTTACCTGGACTGAATATCCGCTCTCCCGTGATTCCTGCGGAACTTGTCCCCTTGTTTACACAGGGGCAGGCTCTGCGGAAGCAGTGAGCAGGGACCCAGTATGTTAAACGGTCGCCTGAGGCGACCCTCTATTAATGGGTAGCAGACCCGGGATTTCTCCCCGGTGCGGTGGCCCCAGGCGCTTGCTTCCACTTCCGGGGCGCCCCCTTTGCCACTTCCCGGGCCAGTCCCGGCGTCGCCGTCGGACACTTGTTCAGGAATCTCAGCCGCGCCGCAAACGTCGCCGGCCAGGTAAACTTCTTGATGGCAAAATAATGGGACAGCGCCGGGTTACAGGCCCCGGGCCGCGCCGGCGAGGACAGGCACAGCAGGGCTTCACAGGACAGGCGGGTGACGCCCGTCAGCAGGTTGGCGCCAAAAACCACCTTTCCCTGGCCAAGAATAAACAACAGGAACACCATGTAATATATCCGTTTCATTTCCTATACTCCTTTTGCATAATTGGGGACAGCCTTGAAGTCTGTCCCCGAACATAAATAGCGATCAAATAATAGCGTAAAACAACGTTTCCGGCATAAAAAAAGGCGACCGTAAGATCGCCTTTTCCGCCGGTCAGCTCCAACCTGATGCAAGCGCGACGGGCATGTCGCGTTGCTGTTGGACACTGTGAAGGTGACGCACCGGTTCCAGGAATGCCAGGCAGACCGTTATTTTCTCGAAACTGTCGAAATTATTGACCGCCTCATGGTAGTCAACAATGACGGAAGAGTAATAACCTTCCACCGCATCTTCGATACGGATCTCGGCAACGTAGAAGGGAGCACCAAAGCCCTTGACCGCAAAGGTCAGGTTCCGGTACTTGTCAGTAACCAGGTCACCACGGTTGACTTCGCCGTCCCTGACTATCGTGTACCAGCCATCTTCATTTTTCTCTGCCCTGTGGACAGAATCAATACCAGCAATGAGTTGATAATTTACGCTCATGATCGCTACCTCAAGAGTTGATTTCAAGGGTAGGCAATCCGCAACTATCCGGGGGACCCGGATAAATCCGGGTCGCCCGTTTACTCAAGGTAAAGTATAGCTTATCGAAGCTGATTATCCACCAATATTACTCAGCTAATTTATAATCAGCGGTATCAGATCAGCACATCGAATTGATTTTGGGTTATATATATTATTTTCAAAAGTGAAACGTATTCACTTTTGAGTCAGACCACCAGAATAATCAGTTACTGATGCAGGAGGAAAATCGAGATGCGATGCCAGATCACTAATGCACAGGATTTAAATTTACTCTTAGTTAAACAGTTCGAGCTTTGCCGGGTCAAAGTCGGCGAGATTACCATGTTGTGAAATCTACATATCGCCAGTTTCTGCCAGAAGTGCGCCTAGTTATTATAACTGTATGATATAAAAAAGTTTTTCCTTACTCTCCAACATCGAAAGACACTTGCGTTCTCGCCACGCATCGCCTCAAATACGGCTGGATGCAATTCAACAGGGGACAATGCTTGCATACTGAAAATTCTTACAGTATGCTGAACTTAGCATGAACCTACCAAAAAAACTTACGCCTCGACAGCGTCAAATTTTTGATTATGTTCGAAGATCTTCGGAAGAGATCGGTTCCGCTCCAACATTGGAGGAAATTTGCAGCCACTTCAACTTCAAGAGCATCAATTCTGCGCGCCAGCATTTGAGGCTCATCGCGCGGAAAGGATACCTGAAACTTTTGCCGGGTCGTGCACGTGGAATCCGATTAACTCATGAGAGCGAGCCAACGCGGTCAACAAAAATAGTGCCCTTGGTGGGCCGGATCGCCGCTGGCGATCCTATTGGGGCAATTGAATACATTGAAAACACGTTTCAAATGCCCAGCGATTTATGGCGCGGAGACGAGCATTTTGCATTGCGGGTTCGCGGAAATAGCATGATGGGTGCGGGCATTTTCGATGGCGATATAGCTATTGTAAATGCGCAACCTGTGGCAGCCAATGGCGAAATCGCCGCTATTGTAATAGGTGAAGAAATAACGTTGAAACGGTTTTTCCGTTCTAAGGCAGGCGTACGCCTTCATGCAGAAAACTCAAATTATTCAGATTTGCATTTCGATCGGGCAGACACGGATACCATACACATTGCAGGCGTCCTTGTCGGAACTTTACGTATGTTTTGACGATGCTGGTAACCCACACATCGTCACCAATTGCTCGACTGGAACGCGAAACAAAAGCGTTTGGCTGCCCAGAGTTGATAATGCTCGACGGACCAAAGACAGACGCACATCTCAATTATCTCGACCTGATGCAGGTGCAAGAGGAGGCCATTTTGCTTCCCCATGCCGTAGCAGAGTTCCAGGGGCGGCCGCTACTTTACCTTATTGACGCTCTGGATAGCGATTCTGGGCTAAGTTCAATAGATCAACGAGCGCCTAATCTGGGCCAACTGCTGGCTAACAGAAGTGAGCCTGCTATGCTTGGCATTGTCCGACCAGGCGAACTTACGCTCTACCCTATAAATCTTGATCTTGCTGTGCTCAAAAACGCACCGCCAGTCACACTATCTGTCGACTCACCAGGAGCGGCCCTGTTTTTTCAAAGGTTGGCCACTGGTTCATTTTCTCTTAAAGGACAAGCTCAAACCGCGGATTATGTATTTGATGAAATTCATCGTCTTTTAGCTTCAGCGGATGAAGAACTTGCGGGGAAAATGCTGCCGCTAGAGGTTTTGTCTGTCACGGGTAGGGCCCTATTCTTTCGCTTCCTCCATGACCGCCGGATTGTATTGCCCAAGGAGTTGCCTGATATCTGCCCGTCTGCAGACAATTTAAAGAACGTCTTTTCCGATGCCGTGCGGGCTGCTGCTACCTCATGCTGGTTGGATGAAACTTTTAATGGCGATTTTCTTCCTCTTGTAGATGGCCTTGATTCAACGCTGTCACCTGTGCCGCGTATGCGCGCATACAGAAAGTTCTTTCGTGACGCTGACGAGAAAACCAACGGCAAAGTATTTCGGCATCTCGAAGCCATAATGTGCGGCTGGAAACATGTCAGCGGGTCAAGCTTTCAAACGACAATCGACTGGGACGATTTTAATTTCGCGCATATCCCCATCGGCGTCTTGAGCCAAATATATGAAACATTCAGCCGGCGATGGGACGTGGTACAGGCGGAAGAGACCAGCGTCCACTACACGCCCAAGAACCTCGCGCGTCTACTAGTTGAAGAGGCGCTGGCAGGTGTAACGGAACCACAAAATGCACTCGTTCTCGATCCGGCATGTGGCGCGGGAGTCTTTCTTGTGCTTGCTTTCCGCCAACTCGTACGGTTGCACTGGAAAAAAATGGGACGGCGACCAGACAAGAAAGTCATCCACCGTATTCTTTACAGACAGATACGCGGTTTCGATATCAGCGAATCGGCGTTGAGACTCGCTGCACTCGCACTTTATATCACCGCTATCGAAGTAAACGGCACAACCAGACCACCGCGGATTCTGAAATTTCCCAGGGCACTCAAAGGAGAGGTTCTCTTCAATTTTGGTCCCCATGATAAAGAGGAACGGCGCTACGGGTTTGTGCTCGGCAGCTTAGCATCGGATGTGCCAGAGCACTTCAATGCTCAGTTTGACGTGGTCGTTGGTAACCCACCGTGGACGAGGCTGCGTCCAACACCCGCGACCGTCATTGAAAAGGCCAAGCAAGGAGCGCGCAACGCTGCCATAAACCAAGAATTTTCCGCAATTACGCGCCGTGCTCTCGCTACGCGCCAAATTGAGGGCATGGATTTAGCGTCCTATAAGAATCCAGACAATAATCCAGACCTTCCCTTTTTATGGCGCGCGACGGAGTGGGCTAAGCCGGGTGGTGTGATTGCCATGGCACTGCCAGGCCGAATTATCCTGAAGCAGAGTGCTGCCGGCCGACTCGCACGCGAAGCTTTGTTGCGTGGTCTGACGGTGAGCGGAATTCTTAATGGCTCCGATCTTGAGAAAACCGCTGTCTGGCGTAACATGCATCTACCGTTCATGCTGGTGTTTGCGCGCAATACGATGCCGCCCGCACAACACCAATTTTCATTCGTTACCCCGGTGCGAGAGAATGCTCTATGCAAACGGGCGGAATTTCGGTTTGATTTTCGGTCGGCGCAGGCTGTGTCTGTCGATTCAGCGGTAACAAAACCCTGGATGTTCAAGGCGCTCAGTGTTGGCAGTGCTCTTGATGTCGAGGTTCTCGAAAAGATTGCGGCACGCGAATTTCCAACAGTTTCCGACGTTTGGGCCGACCTAACAAGTGGCGAAGGTTACAATATATCGTCGGGGTTACCTCAGAAGGCCGCAGATCATGTGGTAGATCTACCTGATTTTGTGGCACCTGATTACGGATTCGGGATTGTGCTACAGCAGCTTAAAAGTTGGCGAGAACAACATCTCCGCACGATAGCACATGCTCCTCGTGACGCTGACTTATACAATCCGCCTCTCGTAATCGTGCCACAGACACCCGGCCAGACGCGAGACCGGCCGAAGGCTTACCTGTCGGAAAAGCACGCGGTTGCTTTTTCCAAGAGTTTTTATGGGTATTCAACGGCGAAGCACGACAATCCGATGGGTCTAGCACAGCTCCTATATTTAGTTGTTCACAGTCAACTCTGGCATCATCACTATCTCACCCATAGTTCACGTATTGGCGCAAGCTATAGGACATTCTTGAAGGAAGACCTTGACGGCTTTTCTTTCCCTAATCCAAAGACACTGACTACATCCCAATGGCATCGTGTCAATCGCTTAGCCAAGGAATTGCTTGGTGATGGTCATAAACCGTGGGAAGAAATAGACGAGCTGGTATTTGACCTCTATGGGCTCAACACACACGATGCGACTGTCATAATCGATACCGTTCGGTTCGGAGCGCCGTATCGCTTGGCCCGGTTACCTGCAGAACAGCCACCGAAACCGTCGGATGTCGACGCGTTTTGTAGGTATTTAGTGGATATGGTAAAACCCTTCGTAGAGGGTGCGGGCGCGGAACTTTATGCCCTTGAGATTATTGAGCAAGGCGAAGCGGGGAGATTGCCATGGCGTTTCGTCAGCTTAACCCAGCATAGATCACCAGTGGAAATTTCACCCGAGTTTTTGTCGAGCGCAATGCAAGAAGCAAATCATACTGCCGCAAGCCGGATAGTCATAGTCCTGCCGCAAGGCGGTCTGTTCATCGGTCTGCTAAATCAGCTTCGATTTTGGAGCCAAAGCCGCGCACGATTGTGTGGCTTGCATATTATTCGTCAACATTTGAGCGCGTTCAGACGCAGATGAATAATGCGGGATTCTTCGCCGATGGAATTGACTATCAGCTACCACACCCTCCGATAGATGATGCGGTTCTGCTGATTACTCATAACGCCATCTCCCGTGCTTTTACATTACTGCGTGGATCGAATTTTGCTCTCGGGGCCGCTCATGAAGATGAAATCACACAGCAGTTACATTGGATTCTTGAAGATCGTTTACGGCAAAACGGCGAGATACCGGGATTTGATGAGCGAGTGTTTCGAAAAGTCTGGCGCGCACCAGAGGTGACAAATTTTGATGGTAGACATCCCGCCAAAAGACCTGATCTGGTATTCGAACTTGTCCGCGACGAAACATTAGTGTTGTCAACCCAAGATGCGCTTTTTGTGGAATGCAAATTGGTTGGTAACTCGCATCCGGTTACTACGGTCTATTGCAACCGAGGTTTGGCCCGCTTCATTGACGGTGATTATGGGTGGGCAATGCAAGAGGGCATGATGCTGGCATATGTTCGACACCGCTATACGCTATCGGCAAACTTGAGCCAAATATTGGCGAAGGAGCCCTACCACGAACGGCTTGGACAACCATCACCGTTGGAAGTCATTGCTGGCGGTGCTGCTCATCTACTGGCAGAGGAATTGCACGTCACCACTCACAATCGAAATTTCGAATGGCCACACGGAAAAGGACATGCGCAAGAGATTCGAATTTTTCATTCCTGGCATGACTGCTCATAACGAACTGTTGCCCCTCGTGCACTCCCAAACGAATTCACAGCAGCTTGCCGACCTGACCGCCGCCGAACGCAGTTCCTCTCTCATCGCCGCCTAAAGTAATACGGTTACAAGACTGGACAACGCCTGACAAACCGGCCTTGACGAGACAGACTACGGACGGAAAAAGCTGTTTCGATAGTAGGGAGCGACTATGATCAAACAAAACTGTGATTCAGACATCGCCGAAGCGGCACCACTGCCCGATTACTTGACAGAATACGACGGTCAACACCACGTAACCTATCATCAACTACTCGACGCCGACAAATAGGGCATCAGCAAAGAAGGCATGGCCCGGTTTATCCTAGGCATCGATGCCGCCAGTGAACCGGACAGGGTTCGCACGGCCCTGGAAAGTCACCCTGACCGTGCCCGCTAGATGACCATGCATGGCTATCATCTACTGCTCAGACACGGTTAGCCTCGCCCGACATCCGCACTCCAGGAAGCCTATTTTCCCCTCTTTCCGCCTGTTGGCTGGCCCTTGAATTTATGATCCCGCCTCGGGGACCAGCTCGCCAATGTCTGCTACGGCGAAGCGCGAAGCGCCGGTTGTACCCTGACACACGAACCCCCAGCTCGCCTAATCACGACCTCGTTGAAGCGTTAGGTTCCGAGCTGAACAACAAACTGTCAATCAGCCACATCTTCGAGGATTGTTGCTTCTTCGTCATTGAACATGAAATACAGCAATTGGATTTCATGTCGCGTCAGCGCGGCCATAAGGTCATCAGCGAGGTCCTCGTCTTTAGGAAGCACAATGATCTTCTCGCAATCCGGCCGACTGTGGACCATTAGCTGCCCAATGGCCGAATAGACATTGGACCGATCTGCGCTGGTTTTCACCTCATAGAGCTCGACTAGGTGGCCGCGAGCGTTTGTGACACCCATGTCAACAAAGACATTCTTGACAATTTGACGGCGGCGACGGAGCCCTTGCTCTTTTCTCCAGGCGTGCAGAGCATCGACGATTCCGCCATGGCGCGAGAGATAGTCGATTCTACCTGGATGGAAGCCTGTGCGTCTACCGCGAGGCTCGCTGTAGTAGTCGTCAAGTTCCTGTAGATCGCGCTGGAATTCTGGATCTTCGACTTGAAAGTGCTCGTTCGCTACTGCTTGCCTGAAGGCGGCGATGCGACCGATGTACCTGATGAGAGGACGAGTCGGGGACGAGGCGTGTACTGGTACCACAATGAAACCGAAGCGGACATTGCCCGCCTCGTCTTGCACTTCAATGCGGGGTTCGCCGAGCCACGCTCGGAACGCACGCCCTCCGATGCCAGTAGCACCACCTCCGACATCTCCCGTATGCATCAGGTAAATTAACCCGGTGTTGTTGTCTCGGGCAAAGAAACCTTTGACGCGACCGTTCGTGCCTTCGGGAACTACGTTTACCTCGACGGTGATGCGAAGGTTGCCCGGTTTCATAATGCCGAACCAATTTAGTGTCCGCGGCGTGCGCATTTCCGGGGTGTCGAGAAACGCGTGGCGATACCAGTAGCCGCCGTTTGTCCATATTTCCGCGCTCGACAACGGTGAACCGCGATGGGTGAAGTCCCGATATTCAGTCCGAGGAAATTCCCGATGCATAGCATCTTCAAGCGCGGTCTGCGCTTTAACGATAGCGTCGCGCGACACCAGGAGTGAAAACATGCCTTTCAACCTCAGGGTAAATTTGGATTACGGTCACGAACACGGTCAAACTTTAACAGAATACGCATCGCTATCAATAGTCCAGACTGAAGATAGAGCACTGCCGGACCAAGACTATCCACACCCCGCATGAATCGGTGCTTCTTGATCGCTTGCAAGATCTATGCAAGGCGTCCCTATAGGTCTACTCGCCTTCCGGTCATTGATAATCCAAGGCCAGGTTTTCAGGATCCCTGAAGAGCACAAAACCGAAATGCCATCGCTTTGCGTAAGCCCGCGCGTTGTCAATTGCTATTTTCAGAGCCTTCGGTTTCTCAACGAACGTATGGACCCTTCGGGCCGGGTCGCTGGCGGTTTGAATAGCACACCACTCACCTACGATTTCTCCGGTAGCGGATTGCCTCACGACCAGATCTATTCGCCTTGTAACACCCTCGGGTAATGAACGCACGGTCCTGACTTCGGCATCCGGATATCCCCAAACGGCGCCAGTCTTGAACGGTGCCCCGGAGACGCGGCCACGGTCGCGCACCAGCCGATAACCGACGCCCCGCATGATTTGTCCCACACGCCATCCGCAGTACTGATTCGCAGCATATCGTTGTGCCGATGTCGGCAGCGCATTGATTATGTCGGAGACATGCGGTGCAATCGCTTGAACGGCGGGCCTGTCTATTTCACTCAAGGCCCGGAATTCAGGTATTAGTTCCGGAGCGTCGATGATCGCTGCCAATTCGCGACCAATCGGAGACTCGCTAAACGCTTCAAATCGATTCGACATGAGACTCTCCTTATAGACTACTCATTTTGCGCAGTATATAAGGCTCCTAGCAACCTGTCAACCTCCGCAGGTCTCCGTGTTAGCCCAAAGTAGTAATGTCTCCCTTTTCACCATGAGGGGAAGGAACATGACAGAGAGGCAGATAACGATGCGTCAGAAAGAAGTTAACCGCTTGCAAGTAATACAGGCTCTGACGGACAAGCGACCGGGGCAGGTTGTGGTAGCCCGGCAGTTGGGGTTGAGCGTTCGTCAGATATAACGGTTGGTACGACGCTACCGTTAAGAGGGGCCACGGGGTTGGTGTCCCGGCGTCGGGGCCAGCCCTCTAACCGTGCCATTGCGTCGGCGGTGCGTGAACTGATAATAGCATCGGTGCGCAAACGTTACCCGGACTTATCACCGACGTTCGCACATGAGATGCTGACCGAAGTGCATGGCTACCGCTTCTCGGTGGAGACCTTGCGACAGTGGCTGATTACCGCCGAACTGTAGCAACCCAAGCGTCGTCCGAGGGTACGCATTCATTCCAACCGCCCGCGGCGTTCGTGTCTGGGTGAGTTGGTGAAGATTGACGGCTCCCCGCATGATTGGTTCGAGGGTCGCACACCGGCCTGTACGTTGATTGTCTTTGTTGATGATGCCACCAGTCGACTCATAGCCCTGCGCTTCGTCCCTGCTGAGACCACCCGGGTATACATGGATATTTTACAGACCGACCTGGCACAGTATGGCCGTCCGGTGGCCCTGTATCCCGACAGACACGGGATTTTTCGGATCAACCAAGGTGATCGGGACCATCAGCGCGCACAGTTCTCCCGCGCATAACAGACCCTAGACCTCCCCCCCATCCATGCCCATATCCCACAGGCTAAGGGCCGGGGGGGCCAATCAAACCTTGCAAGACGACCTAGACAAAGAAATGCGGCTACAAGAAATCTGGACAATGACACAGGCCAATGCCTGACTGCTAGCGTTTATGGCTGATTACAATCGCCGCTTCGCCGTCCCCGCCGCGGAGCCCACCGATGCCCATCGATCGGTTCTGCATACACCTGAAGAACTCGCCCTAATCTTCACCCTGCACTATCCACGTGAACTCAGCAAGAACCTGTCCTTTCAATTCCACCACCATACCTATCACATCCTCGACAAAGGACAGGGCTACCGATTACGCGGCGCCATCGTCACCGTCTGCCAAGCCGTCGACAACACCCTCCAGATTCTCTATCAGGGAAAACTTTGGCTTACCGACAGCAGACCGAGGGACTGCTGCCCATCCCCGTGGAAAACGAAAAAACGATCTCACACTGCATCACTCGCATCCGTCAACAACAACGACCGCATCACAAACCGGCGCCCGACCATCCTTCGCGCCAGTACTCATCCATTCCCTTGGCCTCTACCACTTCCTGACACACTCAACAAGGGGCATTTCTATCTTGGGTTGATAGGGATTTAACTGATTTTCCTTGTTTCGAGGGCAACCGCATATTTTGTAATTCCTGGTGATCGTCATCCTGAGCGGGCTTGCCCCTGCATGTTGCAAGCAGGGTTATGAAGCCAGTAAGAAAGTAACCATTTTCCAGCCCCATTTCGTCAGGTTCCTGTTATATTGGCAAGCTATGAAACAGGCACAGCTACAGCATTCCGCAGAACTGCCGGACACTGCACGGTTCGATACGCTTGAGCACTGGATAATCGTCGTCAGGGAACCGGGTACAAAGGGTCAATGGCCGTCATTTCCCTACCACGATATCCTGCAAAAACGTTATAAACGGTTGCGCCGTGACGGAGACGACAGCGCACCCCTGCTGCTGACCGATTTACCCAATGACAAGGCCGGGCGCGTGGCGCTCTCCACCGTCAAGCCGGACCTGTCCGCCTTCGAACTCCTCACCCTGGCGCGCAAACTGGCCGGCGGCCACGACGACTACCAGGCGACCGAACTGGGGATTGCCGTCATCGGCTTCAGCGCGAAAAAGTCCGCGCGGGTGGCGGAGGCGCTGTTGGCAGCGGCCCTGGCGGCCGATGCGGAAATGCCCGACTACCACAGCAAGGACAGGAAAGGAGCCAGGCTGGAACGGGTCTGCCTGTACGGGGTGCCGGATAAGTACGGGTTCGAGCGCACCTTCGCGGAAGACGAGGGCAATGCCCTGGCCCGTTACCTGACCGCCCTGCCCCACAATGAACTCACACCGGCGCTGTACCGCAAGCGTATCGCACAACTTGCAAGGGAATACGGGTGGAAAAGCCAGTTCTTGAGCATCACCCAGCTTGAAAAGAAGAAGGCGGGCGCGTTCCTGGCCGTCGCCCAGGGCAGCCCGGAAAAGGACGGCGGTATCCTGCGCCTGCGCTATACGCCTGACGAGCCGGCGTCCGAAAACGCCCTGGCCCTGGTGGGCAAGGGCATCTGTTTCGACACCGGCGGCGTCAACCTGAAACCCCATAACTACATGATGGGCATGCACGAGGACATGGAAGGCAGCGCGGTGGCGCTTGGCGCCCTGGCGGCGCTGACCCGACTCGGGGCGCCGTTTCCGGTTGAATGCTGGCTGGCGATCTGCACCAACCACATCGGCCCGGACGCCTACAACCCCGGCGATATAGTGACCGCGCTGGACGGCACCACCATCGAAGTCGTCCACACCGATGCCGAAGGCAGGATGGTGCTGGCGGACACCCTGACACTGGCCTCGCGCAACAAGCCGAAACTGATCATGGATTACGCCACCCTGACCGGCGCCTGCGTCTACGCCATCGGCAAGGCCTACAGCGGCGTGTTCACCAACCAGGAAGAGTTTCTGCCCCGGATGGTCAAGGCAGGCGTGGATAGCGGCGAACGGGTCTGGCCGTTTCCCATGGATGAGGACTATGACGAAGCGCTGGAAAGCAAGTTTGCCGACACCAAGCAGTGCAGCAGCGACCCGGGCGTGGACCATATCCTCGGGGCGCGCTTCCTGCAGCGGTTCGTCAAGCACGACTGCCCGTGGATCCACGTTGACCTGTCCGCCGGCAATAACAAGGGCGGCCTGGCCCACATCCCCACCGACACCACCGGCTTCGGGGTGCGCTTTACCCTGAACCTGCTACTGGACCAGAAGGTGATGAAATAAGGGGTCTGTTACCAGACTCCAATATTCTCAGCAGATGCCCACGGCTCCTGCGGCGTCCGCGGCCCGCCTTTCTGCAACAACTCAATGGAGATATTATCCGGCGTACGCAGGAACGCCATGTGACCGTCCCGCGGCGGCCGGTTGATGGTAACACCGCTGTCCGCAATCTTCTGACAGGTGGCATAGATATCATCCACCTCGAAAGCGACGTGGCCGAAATTGCGCCCGCCGGCGTACTCTTCCGGGTCCCAGTTATAGGTCAACTCCAGCACCGGCGCGGGCTGGCCTGGCCCTTCCATCCCGTCCGCGTCGCCGGACGCGGCCAGGAACACCAGGGTAAAACGTCCCTTCTCGCTCTCCATGCGTTTCACTTCCCGCATGCCCATGACGTCACAGAAAAAAGACATGGTCTTGTCCAGGTCGGAGACCCGGAGCATGGTGTGTAGATATCGCATTGGTTTTCTCCTTTATTGGGGTTGTTTATCTCGCGTCGTCCCGGCGAAAGCATGCCCCGGCATGATATAAGCCGGGGGCCGGAATCAAGTATATCAACCGTCCCATTCTACCAATTGCTGATTCGCTTTCAACCTGGCTCGTTGGTGCATCACGGCTTCGAAAATCATAGTCAAATCCGATGAGCTTTCTCCAACCAACGGCAACGCAGCTTCAGCTTCCATCAGGAACTGCTCTTTCATCCTGCTGCTCATATAAGCTGAGTTCCACCAATCTGTAATGCGATTCCTGGAGTTATGCATTAATGGCGCCGAAGGCAGCTTCTCACTTTTTTGGCCGTTAGCCGTTATGCTTGCAGGCATCAAATTCCAGAGGTCGTTGTTGTACCATCGGCTCCACGGGAAGCAATGATCGATCTCATAGTGTTCATTCCTGAGCCTTGTATCTGTCCATACACAGTGAATAATCTCACCGTTTTTCTGTAACTTATCTACTCGACTACGTACCGTATGGGTATCACGCCGACCTTCATCCCACAGCAGGGCTTTATAGTAGACAGAGTCGTCGTAAAGCGTTTGATAACCCTGCATCAGCTTAACCCATTCGTTGACAATGACGGGTTCCAACCAGCATGTGTATTGCCCCATACATTGCCATAGTTCAGCCGGTACTTTAAAAACACCGAATTGACTCAGACTTTCTTTATCAATCCGCCAGAATTTCAAATTATTAGTTCGTACGGACTCCTTGTTACAGTGAAAAACCTGGTCGTTTCTGCCTGGATATGTAATGAAATTCGCAGGCATGACTTGAATATTATCGCAAACGTCCCTGATAGCGCCGATTAACGGGCGAGCCTGCTCTCTGTTAAACATTGCTCCTATTCGCAGATCAAACGACGAAAGTCGTTTTAGCTGATAGAAGTACTTCTTTGCAAAACCAAGATATTTTCGATTCGAAATATCATGTCTCGGATTCTGGGGAAGCTCATGTTGCAATACCAAAGGCATATAGAGCTTCAGCCAATATAACCCAACTAACCCAAATGGTATCTCAACAGTATCATCGTTGCGCCTGCTCACCATCCCGGGCGCACCTTCAGCTATACGGATCAGGGTGCGTAATAAACCCAGCTTATAGGTAGCTGATTTGTCATCATTGACAATAATATGACGCAACAGTGGCAGACTGCCCGTACCGTCGTCGGGTAACTTAAAGACAAGTGTTTCCCAGCGAATATTTGGCCTGGCCAGATGGTCATCTGATCCTGTATAAAACATCTGCGCCAGGGCGCGTTGCCTGGCAAAGTTTTCCAGTTCACCACTGCTGACACGATGGAAACCCCTGCCAACGTTTTCCTGATCATCGGTGCCATGACGAAGCGTGAATACCAGGATTCCACCGGGCGCCAGAAGTTCGCTGATGATACGAAATGCCCGCTCTCTCTTGTTCGGCAATACATGCATCCAT
Source organism: Gammaproteobacteria bacterium (assembly GCA_965207165.1). GTDB lineage: Bacteria > Pseudomonadota > Gammaproteobacteria > Eutrophobiales > Eutrophobiaceae > JAAXHV01. Next base: position 2,639,876 of record OZ242265.1, read on the forward strand.
ACGGCGCTCAGGAGTATAAGATTGAAACGATGGCCGGCTGTGCGGAGAGATTTCAGTTCCGGCAGTTCATCATCCTGCCAGATAACATTGGGATGGCTGTTTTGTTGAGCTTGCCCCCGGAATTCCTTGCACGGCTCAACGGCAATCACGTCCCAGCCTTTTTCGGCCAGCCAGTTTGCATCGCGGCCACTGGCCGCGCCGATGTCCAGTGCGATACCCGGCTGATCCGGAATGAAACGGGACCAGGATCCGTGCAGCGATTCGGGGTTCAGGGAGTTGTACCTGGAAACCAGGGTTGGCGCATTTTCTGAATAATAGCTCACGGTTCTCAAGGATAGTACATCAATGGAACCCAATCCAATTAACAGATTTTCTTCAGCACTCCCTCAAAAACCCCAAAAGCCTCCTCCCCATACAAACAGAAAACCACTCTCTCCAGCCCGGTTTCTCCCTGCAGGTAATCAATCGTAGCGGATAGCATGATCTCCGCGCAGCGTTCAATCGGAAACCCGAATACACCGGTGCTGATGGCCGGAAACCCGATGCTTTTCAGACCGCTCCCGTCTGCGACTTTCAGGCTGTTCAGCGTTGCGTTCCTGAGTTTTTCCTCTTCGTCCCCTTCTCCCTTGCGCGGGCCGACGGCATGGATGACATGTCGCGCCTTGAGGTTGCCGCCTGTGGTGATTACCGCACCGCCTACCGGACAGCCGCCGATGTCATCGCATTCCTGTTGGATGGCGGGACCGCCTTTGGCGCGAATAGCGCCGGCCACTCCCGCCCCTAAAATGAGCGAGGAGTTTGCCGCGTTGACGATAGAGTCGGTGTCGAGTTCGGTGATGTCGCCTTCAGCGAGTTTGAGGATTTTATCGTTGATTTGAATCCGCATTTTTGCAAGGGAAGCATCAATGCCCCCTGATCCACTCCATCACCCTTCCCGCCCAGGGTCCGTCCGGGTCGCCGCAGGCCAGGTTGGCCTGCAGGTGGTCGCAGTCTTCCAGTTCCAGGCTGGCGGTCTCTCCGCCTGCGGCGCGTAAAGCCTGTCCCATCTTCTGCGCCTGGGTGATCAGGTGGGGGAAATCCCTGCTGCCCCAGGACAGGAAGAACGGGGGTGGCGTACCCTGGATATTGCAGATGGGGCTGGCGGCATCCTCATTGCCCTCCGGGCCCAGGAAGCGCGGGCGCATGGACAGGCCTGAGCCTTCACGGAAATCGAACACGCCGGAGACGGGCAGGCAGCCGCGTACGACGTCCACGGGCAGCCCGTAGTCTTCCTGCCAGTCCTTGCGCACAGCCATCAGGCTGGTCTGGTGTCCGCCCGCGGAATGGCCGGATATGAACAGGCGAGTGCGGTCGCCGTTAAGCTTATCGATGTTGTCGTAAACCCATTTCAACCCGCTCATGGAGTCGTCCAGGCCGGCCGGGAAGATGTGGGCCGGCGCCAGACGGTAACCGATGCTGACGAAACCGATGCCGGCCTGGTTGAACACCGGCGCCATGAATGCCATCCACTCCTTGTAACCGCTGGTCCAGCCGCCGCCGTGGATCATGATGAACACGTTGCCGTCAGAGTCCGGCGCCGGGAAATACAGCACACTCTGGTAGGGGTCCAGGCCGTAATTCTCTTCGGCGCCGCCGATTTCCGCCGCTTTTTCCAGGACGTATCGGTTGTATTCCCTGGCAAAGTCGGATACGGGTTCCTGTGGGGGGTAGTCTTGCGGTTTCATGGTATCAGTACTCGGCGCTCAGTGTTGTGAGTGATGATGTTCTGTGGTGGGCAGATTGTAGCATGCCATGTATTTCTGATTATAACGAGTCGCCGGAACCTGCCCCGGCATGTTGTAAGCCGGCAGTATTCGGGGACAGATTTCAAATCTGTCCCCAGTTCGGTGCAGTATGTGTAAATTCAGGTTGACTCTGAAATTATCATGTATATTATAGAGTATACTCTAAACTTTACATGAATATCGCATGTCGGAAATGGCACTTTTGAACCGGTACCTGATGGCCGCCATCAACCAGGATCTGGCCGAGAAAATGGTTTTCCTGGGCGGGCCGAGGCAGGTGGGCAAGACGACGCTTGCACTCAGCCTGATCAAGGGCGCTGATGAATCCCACCCTGCATACCTTAACTGGGACTTACATGAAACCCGGCAGGTGCTGTTGGATGGCGGCTTGCCGGCAGATCAACCGCTGATTATCTTTGACGAAATCCATAAATACAGACACTGGCGCAACCTGGTCAAGGGTTTTTACGACAGATACAAATCCACTAAGCGCTTCCTTATCACCGGTTCGGCGCGCCTGGACCACTATCGGAGAGGCGGCGATTCATTGCAGGGACGCTATCACTACTACCGTCTGCACCCGTTTTCGTTGTATGAATTGAACAACAAGCCGACCCGCTCGGACTTGTCTGTCCTGTTGCGCTATGGCGGTTTTCCCGAGCCGTTTTTGAAACAGAACGCGCGCCATTGGAAGAGGTGGCAGCGGGAGAGGCAAAGCCGGGTAATACAGGAGGATCTGATAAACCTGGAAAACGTGAAGGAGGTCTCTCAACTGGACCTGCTTGTGCGGATGTTGCCCGACAAGGTTTCCTCCATCCTTTCTCTGAATAAGCTGAAACAGGACCTGTCGGTAGCCTACGAAACCGTGGACCGCTGGATTACGATCCTGGAGAACCTGTATTACTGTTTCAGGATATCTCCCTACGGGCTGCCCCGCCTTCGGGCCGTGAAAAAGGAACGCAAGCTGTACCTGTGGGACTGGTCGCTGTGCGGGGATGAGAGCGCCCGTTTTGAAAACCTGGTAGCGTCGCATTTGCTGAAGTACTGCCATGTCCGTGAGGATACCGAAGGCAGTGAAATGGAATTGAGGTTTGTCAGGGATGCAATAGGGAGAGAACTGGACTTCGTGGTAGTTGAGAACGATAAACCGCTGTTTGCGGTCGAGTGCAAGACAGGGGATAGGAACCTGAGCAGGAACATAGCTTATTTCTCGCAGCGTACCGACATCCCGTATTATTACCAGGTGCACACAGAGGACAGGGATTACGAACGGGCGGAGTTGAAGGCAAGGGTTCTTCCTGTTACGAGGTTCTGTGAGTTATTGAAATTGTAATAATGTGTCGCCTGGAGGGCGACCCATCATTCCACTGGATTTCAGTAATCGCCGGAATGACGGGTGTAATTCAGGGGTCAGACTAAAATTATCTATGTTCTCGCCGGTGACTGCATTCCAGGTAATTTTACTCTGACCCCTTACTTTCCCGGAATATACTCCGGGTCGTGAGCGCGTTTGATGACGTAGCCGTGGATGGCGTCGGTTTCGGCCTTCTCCAGGTGTCCGGCAAAGCCCGGCATGCCATTGTCGAAGAACGCGCCGCCCAGCACGATGGCGTCCCACAGTTCATGGGTACCCTCATCCATGTAGCGTAAATCAGGGAGGACGCCGGCGCTGATGCCGGCATCGCCATGGCAGCGGGCGCAGTACTGGTGGTACAGCAGCTTGCCCAGGGCAACGGTCTCCGCGCCGGCAGTGTGCGCGGGCGGCGGCGGCGGTTCGGGCAGGGGCGGAAGCGGTGGTAATTCATCCGTACCGTCCAGCGTGTAGGCCACGATACGGTTCAGCGCCCGTACCCCGGCCCACTTGGCGACGATGCCGGATTCGATGCCGAAGGCCGTCCCGTTACCGGCCATGACCGCCACGTATTGCTTGCCGTCCACCTGGTATGTGACCGGCCCGGCCAGCACTGCGGTCTGGGTGTCGTGGGCCCAGAGGCGCTTGCCGCTGCCGGCGGCGTAGGCGATGAACTCGCCGTGGGAGGTGCCCTGGAACACCAGGTTACCGGCGGTCGCCAGCACGCCGCCGTTCCAGGCAATGGGGAGTTCCACGCTCCAGCGCGCCTGCTGTTTTACGGGGTCCCAGGCCAGCAGGTAACCCTTGAGCAGTTCGGAAATCTCTTTCTGGATCGCGGGGTCCTCCGGCATGGAGGCGATGACCGGGTCCAGGCCGGTGTTCACCGTGACCTTGCTGAACTCGAACTGTTCCACTTCCTTGTACACCCAGGGCAGGTCCTGCGCCGGGATATAAACCAGCCCGGTGCCGGGGTGGTAGGCCATCGGATGCCAGTTGTGGCCGCCGGGCGCGGCCGGCGAACTGGCAAACTCGCCGTCCTGGTAACGGGCATTGGGCGCTTCGACGGGACGCCCGGTGCGCATGTCGATACGCAAGGCCCAGTTCACCTCGACAAAAGGCTCGGCCGACAGCAGTTCGCCGTCGGTCCGGTCGATGACGTAGAAGAACCCGTTTTTCGGCGCCTGCATGAGCACCTTGCGCGGCTTGCCGTCAATCTCCAGGTCTGCCAGCATAATATGTTGCGTGGCGGTGAAGTCCCAGGTATCGCCGGGTGCGGTCTGGTAGTGCCAGACGTATTCGCCCGTATCGGCGTTCAGTGCAACGATGGATGCCAGGAACAGGTTGTCGCCGCCGCCCGGACTGCGCACGCGCCGGTTCCAGGGGGTGCCGTTGCCCACGCCCAGGTACACCAGGTTCAGTTTCGGGTCATAGCTGATGGCGTCCCATACGGTGCCGCCGCCGCCGAATTTCCACCACTCACCGGTCCAGGTCTCTGCGGCCTGTTCCAGTATGGGGTTTTCAAAGGGCAAAGCGGGGTCGCCGGGTACCGTGTAGAAGCGCCATACCTGCTCGCCCGTCGCCGCATCGTATGCCGTGACGAATCCGCGAGCGTCAAATTCCGCGCCGCCGTTGCCGATGAGCACCTTGCCGTCGACGACCCGGGGGGCGCCGGTAATGGTGTAGCGCCGGTCTCCCGGTGTGGTCTGCACCGACCAGACTTCCCGGCCGTTCATGGCGTCCAGCGCGATCAGACGCCCGTCCAGCGTACCCACGTAAACCATGTCACGCCACAGCGCAACACCGCGGTTTACCACGTCGCAACAGGCGTCAATGCCTTTCTGCGGCGGCACCTGCGGGTCGTACTCCCACAGCAGTTTGCCGCCGGCGGCATCCAGCGCATAGACCCGGCTCCAGGTGCCGGTGGTATACATGCGCCCGTCCGCGACCAGGGGCGTGGCCTCCAGCCCGCGCTTGCTGGGCAGGTCCAGGTGCCAGGCCAGCTTCAGTTCGGACACATTCCGGTCATTGATCTGCGCCAGCGGGCTGTAGCGCTGTTCGCTCCATGTGCGTCCATGGTTCAGCCAGTTGTGGGGCTCCGCATCGGCATTAACGAGGCGCTCGTCGCTGACCCCCGCGGCCCCGGCTGTGCTGCCGCCCTGCGGCGCTTCGCTGCGGTCACAGGCGCAGAGGAAAAGGCATGACGTGATGATAACAGGCAATAAGATACTAACGCGCATAGCTGTCTTTACAACGTGAGTGGATGGTGGATTAAGTTCAGTTAAGGCCGGCGGACCTTCTCAGCTCGTCGGCGCGCAACTGGGCCTTGTGAATGATTTCTGCTTCATCCATGGTAAGCACTTTCTTATCCTGAACAACAACGTTTCCGCCGACCAGCACGGTTTCCACGTCCGCGGCGCGGGCCGAATAGACCAGGGTCGCGAACGGGTCGTGGATGGGCCGCAGGTGGCTGGCCAGGGTATCGACGATGGTGACGTCCGCCAGCTTGCCGGCGCTCAGGCTGCCGATCCGGTCCGCCATACCGCAGGCTTTGGCGCCCTCTATGGTGGCCATGGCAAACACGTCCCGGGCGGTCAGCGACACGGGATCCCGGGTGGTGACTTTTTGCAGCAGCGCCGCGTCCTTCATTACCTCGAACATATCCTGGGTATTGTTGCAGGCCGGCCCGTCACAGGCCAGCCCGACGGTTACCCCGGCCCGGCGCAGTTTCAATACGGGGGCGTTGCCGGAGGCCAGGATCATGTTCGAGGTGGGATCGTGCACCACGTGCGCGCCGTGGGCGGCGATGGCCTCAATCTCGGCATCGGCCAGGTAGATGCAGTGGTTCAGCATGACTCGCTCGTTCAACACACCGGCGTCGGCGAGGAATTCAACATTGCGTTTCCCGGTGCGCGCCAGCATCAGGTCGTTGTATTCAGGCGTTTCCGCGGTATGCAGGTGGACACCCACGCCGTCGTCCCGCAACGCGCAGGTGTCGGCCCAGTACTCGTCGGTGGCGGTCCAGGGCACCAGGGGACCTACCCCTACCCCGACCCGGCCATGGGCGCGCCAGTTTTGCAGCAGCGCCTTGCTGCGGGCATCGATCTCGCCGGTCGTTTCGATAAAGCCCGGGGCAAACTCTTCGTCGCTGGAACAGCGGAACAGCAGGGCGCGTATGCCGGTCTCATCCAGGGCCGCGGCGGCCAGCGCATCGGCGCCGTCGGTATAGCGCGAGGAGAAGAAGATCTCGCATACGGTGGTATTGCCGGCCTTGAGGTTCTCGATGGCGCCCAGGGTAACGGCCAGCGCATAGTCTTCGGCATCCATCTGTCCCATGAACGGCAGTTGCGCTTCGGCCAGCCACTGCAGCAGGGTGCGGTCGGCGCCCAGTGATCGGCCCAGGGTCATGCACAGGTGGGTATGGGCATTGACGAATCCGGGGATGACCAGCTTGTTGCGGGCGTCGATCACCTCGGCTCCCGCCACGTCCGGGCCGACGCCTGTTCCGACGGCCGTGATGATGCCGTCGTCTATCCTGATATGGCCGTCGGCCAACAGGGGTTGTGCAGGGTCGGCGGTGAGGAGGGTTCCCCCTTGGATGAGCGTGGTTGTCATGAATTCATGTGCTGCCCGTTGGTCCTGTTAACAGGGGACAGATTTCAAAACTGTCCCCGGAACCTGTGAACCTGTCCCCGTCGGCTTCAGCAGATAGCGTGTGGCGGGCAACCGCAATTAATAACTCACCCTCACGTTGACGCCGCCCCAGCGCGGTTTCTCAAAGGATATCTCGTCCGCCCCGCCGATGGTCGCCAGGTCGAACGTGGTCGTCTGGGTGCGCGAGTTGGAGAAGTTCTTTACGAATCCTGCGATGGAATAACGTCCGTCCGCGCTGCTCCACTGGACGCGGGCATTGCCGATCCAGCTCGCAGGCATGATATGGCTGTCAAAATTGTTGATGTTACTGAAACTGGACGAGGCATAGGTGCCGTCCAGTTGCAGCGTGACCGATCCGCCCATGATGACGTTGGGTACGGTATAACGGCCCACCCCGGAAAACTGGACCTGCGGCGTGAAGGTCGGTTCGATGTCCCTGAACGTGTTGTCCGCCACCTCCAGGTCTTTAACTTCCGGGTCGATATAGCTGAACCCCAGCCAGATGTCCGAGTTCTCCACCGGGGAGGCGATCAGTTCCGCCTCGAACCCCCAGGACTCGGCGTCGGCATTGAACACTGCACCGGAGGTGCCGACGAACTGGAATGCCTGGTAATCCTTATAGTCATAATAGTACGCAGATACGTTGAAACGGGCCTTGCCGCCGAACAGGGTGGATTTGAAACCGGCCTCGTATGACCACAGGACCTCTTCCTTGTACCCGTATTCATCCTGGGTCAGCGTGGTCAGCAGGGGACCGTTGAAATTGCCCGCCTTTACGCCGCGGTTAACACCGGCATAAACAAGCAAGTCGTCGTTGGGCGAGTAGTTGAGTTGCAGCTTGCCCGACCAGAGGAAGTCCGAGGTCTTGTCCGCATACGGGGCAAGAAACTCGAACGGCACACCGGGCACAAAAATGAGGCTCAGCGGTTCGGCGCCTGCAAACTGCGCGCCGTCCGGGTAGCCGTCCCGCTCGTTGCGATACAGCCGGTTGGTGAAGGTGAAGTCCTTCTCTTCGATAATGCCGCGGAACCCGGCCGTGACCATCAACTGATCGGTCAGGTCGAAATCGACGTGGCCGAACAGGGAATAGGAATCGGTCACCAGGTCCGTATCCGTGGTCGCCTCCAGGTACAGATCGCCCTGGTTAAAACCGGCCTCGCCCGTGAGGATGTTAAGCGGGGTCCCACCTACACCCGGTACAAAAAACGGGATGCCGTTAGTGGAGTTGAGTACCGGGCCGAAGAAATAGCCGCCGAAAATGTTCAGCCCGCCGATGGTATCCGCGAGGCCCTGGGCGGCCTTTGCATCGATATTAAGGTAATAGGCGCCGGCGATCCAGCGCATGCGATCGGCCTCGCCTTCCAGGCGGATTTCCTGTGAGAACCAGTCCATATCGGTCTGCCGGAAATAGATGAACTGCGGCACCGGGGCATCGCCCACGTCCAGTGATTGCCGGTGCTTGATGTTGGAAAACGCGCTGACCGATACCAGCCTGGCGAAGTCCATGTCCCAGGTCAGCTTGCCTGAGATGTTATACATCTCCACCTCGTTGCCCGGGTGGGGGGCGTGGTCGTTGGGGCCGGCAAAATCGTGGACCGGGTCCGGGTCGAAAAACCCGAACAGGTCGCCCTGGTCATTGGGGCGCACACCGTCCAGGTCGCCGTCAAATATGGAGTTTTCACAGCCGCCGTCGGTGACCCTGATCATTTCACAGGTGGTGCGCACGTCGCGCTGGAACGCAGTATTCACCGTATCGTCGAACACGCCGTCGCCGTCGGTATCATCCACGAATGCGACCGTGGGGATACTGTTATAGGCCGCCGGCGCCCATTCCTGTTCGCCGTAGTTGGCCGACAGCAGAAAATCCACGTCCTCGTTGGGTTCGAATAACAACTGGCCGCGCAGACCCCAGGTCTCCTCGCCGTACTTGTCGTGTACGTCGACATCTGGGTTGAATGTCGCGGGCCGGCCGACCGCCTGCAGCAGGCCGGGTACCGGCGGCATGTCTTCCGGGGTGAACGGGTTGTCGATGAGATCGTCATGGTAGATGAAGACCCCGGCAAGCCTGGCCGACAAGGTGTCCGACAGGCCGCCGCTCACTGCGCCTTCCGCCCTGACCGTATCATAGGAACCGTAGGTCAAGTCAGCGAACGCCTCGGTTTCCTGCGAGGGCTTGTTGGTAACGAAGTGGACCAGCCCGCCGGTCGCGTTGCGGCCGAACAGGGTGCCCTGCGGGCCTTTCAGTATTTCCACCCGCTGCATATCGAAGTTGGCGAACAACTGGGCCTGCTGGGCCGCCTGGTAAACCTCGTCCACGTACATCGCATTGGGCGCCTCGGCATGGTCGGCAAAATCGTTCTGGGTCGCGCCGCGGATGGTAAACTCGTTGCGCTGGTCGCCGCCGCCGCCGGACATGGAGACGCCGGGCGAATAACGGGCTATCTCGATGCTGTTGGCAATTCCCAGCGCTTCCATCTGCTCGCCGCTGATGGCCGTGATGGCAATGCCCACATCCTGGATGGATTGCTCGCGTTTCTGTGCCGTGACGATGACTTCCTCGAGCAGGCCGCTCTGGGAGAGGACCGGTTGGGCAGGGATTACGATGAGTAACAAGACAAGTAACCGACTGCCGATGCCGAAACGGCCTGAAAAAAAGTGATTCATAACCTCCTCCCCACATTCAGTATGTCAAACCAATCTACCTGACAAGGTATGTGTGGTCAATACAATCTACGAGAACTGATCCGAATGCGGATTCCCATGATCTGTTACGGATGTTACCATGCGGGTTTTGGGGTCAGGTCGCACAATACACATACAGTGCAGGAACTGGTTTAACGAAGAGGGGGATTGTAACGCATGACTGATACACCGATCCGGGAGATGGAAGATAACATCGACGGCGCGAACAAACGCCTTGAACCGTATCCCGACTACCTGAAGGCGGAACTGGGTCTGCGCAACCACTGGTATGCTGCATTGTTCGGCCATGAACTGGAAGAAGGGAAATGCAAGGGTGAAATGATAATGGGGGAACGGATCCTGTTCAAACGGGTTGACGGCGATGTGTACGCCATCGCTGATCGCTGCCCGCACCGCGGCGCAGCCTTTTCCGCCCGGCCCGAATGCTATACGAAAAACACGGTGACCTGCTGGTTCCATGGTTTTACCATCGATGTGCGGGATGGGATGCTCGTGCAGATCGTTACCGACCCGGACAGCAGGCTGATTGGTAAGCTCAAGCACAAGACTTACCCGGTCAGGGAGATCAACGGGGTTGTCTTTGTGTTCATGGGCGATATGGACCCGCCGCCGCCCATAGAACAGGACCTGCAACCGAAATTCCTGCGGCCCAAACTGGCGTTCCACCCGGTTGCGCGCAACAAGTTCCGGGCCAACTGGCGCATCGCCGCGGAGAACGGTTTCGACGCCGCCCACCTGTACGCCCACCGCAAGGCCGGCATCTTCGATTTCACCGATGCCAGCATGCCTCTTTCCAGCTTCCCGAAAGCGCCGGATTCACTGGAGATCATCGATAACGACGAGGGTCCCTGGGGCATCGTCAAGGTGGACGACTACACGGTCTGGACGACGGAGATCGAGGGCGAGACCGTGAACGCGGTGAACCTGGATCCGGACAACATCCCTCCCCCGGATGTGCCCCAGGAGACCGTAGTGGGTATTTATCTGCCCTGCGGACTGGAGGTGGACTGGTGGCCGGCCCCCGGAGTGCTGCACTTCGAGTGGTTTACACCCATCGACGAAGACCATCACATGTATTTTATCTGCCATGCCACCGAAGTGAATTCGGAAGAGGAAGCTGAAGCCTTCTACAAGACCTGCCGGGAAGAATACATACCTGTCACCTGGAAGGCGGCGACGGACCAGACCGCACCCATGGGCGACAGCACCGAATGGGGTTTCAACAACTTCGACGCCTTCGGACGGGAACAGATCCACCATGTGTATCAATACGAAGATTTCTGGCACCAGGAAAAACTGATCCGCCCCGACATGACCGTATCGAAATGGCGCATGCTGGCCAACAAGCGCATGCGCGGCATACAGCAGCGCCAGGGCTGGGCCAGGATGCAAGGCTGGTCGCCGGATGGCCAGGACTATGACCCGAAGAAGACCTGGTAGATGTTGGGTTTACCTTGGGGACGGACTTAAGTCCGTCCCCGGATGAATCCGGGAATAATTAACAGTAAAAAAAGACCGAGTAATCATGACTGATAAAACCGAATTATCCGTAAAAGACCTGTTCGGCCTGGAGTACTGGCCGGCGCTGCCCGCGTTCCTTATCTCCAGCGCAGATGATGCGGGCAAACCCCACGTAGCGCCTTACAGCCTGGTGTTCTTTCCTTCGTATACCAACGTGGCTGAAGACGAAGATACGCCCAAGATCATCTCCCTGGTCATCGGCGATTACGACACTTTTGCCGGCGCCAAGGAATCGCGCACCTACCGGAATATCACCACTACCGGGGAATTCGTCGTTAACGTGCCCACCGCGAAAATAGCCGAAGCTGTGAATACCACCGTGTTTCCGGCCGATGACAAATTTGCGGCCTCGGGGCTGACCCCCGAGCTTTCCGTAAAAATAGCCGCGCCGGCAATAGCCGAATGCCCCGCCAACTATGAATGTGAACTATTGCGTGTGGAAGAACACCGCTGGCTGGGCGAAGTCATCCACGGGAAAGTCGTCGCGGTACGGGTCGATACATCTTTGCACAACACCCCCGCCAAAGACCGCATGGCGTCCCTGGCGCCCGTCCTGCATTACGCCTACGACCACTACAACGGCACCTACTACGGCCTTGGAGACGTGCTGCTGGAAGAGATAGACGAATAAGACATCTGGGATATTTGGGGTCAGAGTATTTACTCTGACCCCAAATATCGCAATATCAGACGAATTCGGAATTCAGTGGTTTGCCCAGTCTTGAGGCGCCCCAGAGTTCCAGGTTGTTCTCGTGCGCCAGGGCCGCGTGCAGCGCCATGGCCTTGGCATCGCGGTTGAGTTGCTGTAACGGGTGTGTCTCCTGTATAGCGGTGCCACCGGACGCCAGGAACAGTGACTCGATCGCCGCGACGCATTGTCTGACCGCGCCGGAACTGTAGACCCGCACCCGGTTTCGTTCCACGACAGGCAATTGCTCTCCGGCTTCAGCCTTCTCGCGCACCATGGCTGCGCCACGCTCCATCATCAGTTCCGCCGAACCCGTTTGCAGCATCGCTTCGCCGAGGAGACGGTGCGCCTGGGCAGCATCAACCTGTTTGTGTATGGAAAAAGGCAGGTTGCGGTTTTCAATATGGCCGATAAAAACCTCGACTGCCGTTTGCGCGGCGCCGAGGGCCGGCCCGGTCAGGTTAAGATAAAGCAGGCCCAGCACCGATGACTTGAACAACGGTGACCGGTCTTTACCCAGTTCCCCGGCTATGGCGTCCATAAAACTGATTGTCCTGTGTTCCGGAACAAATGTGCCGCCGCCGGCCAGGCTCTTGCTGCCGGTGCCGCGCAGGCCTGTTACCTGCCAGTCGTCGACAATGTCATACTCATCCCTGGGCAACAAAAAAACCCTCATTTCAGGCGGGCCAGCGTCCCTTTGCACCAGGCCGCCCACCGTAGCCCAGCGCGCAAAATCACAACCGGAAGCGTAAGGCCATGTCGTCTCCCCCAGTTCATATCCACCCCCTACCCGTTTTGCCATGGCCCTGGGTTGCAGTACGCCGCATACCAGGGTGTTGCTGTCATCTCCGAAGACTTCATCCTGGGCCTGCTGCGGATACACCCCTATCATCCAGATGTGCATCTGCATGACAGCCAGCACCCAGGCAGTGGCAGGACAGGCCCTGCCAACTTGTGTAATAAGGGGTATTACCTCTGCCATCGACAGTTCCGGCCCGCCGAAACGGGCGGACTGGTAGACTCTGAACAAGCCTGCGGCGACCAGTTCGTCCACGGTCTGCTGTGATAGACGGCGCTCTTGTTCTGCTTCTCCGGCCCGTTCTCGATGGGCAGGCGCCAGCGATGCAATCCTGTCATGGTACTCGGCAATCATAATTATTCTGGTTATTCTGATGACATTACAATACTTAATTCTGCATTAAATCTGAAATATTTCCCCAGGATTAAGTAATTTTAATATTGTGTCACTTGGATTACCTGAGTTAATATTTGATATTATGTCATTTTTGACATAATATTGCTTTTATGGATGATAAGGATAAATCTATAGTCTGGCTACACGGCGAGATAAAAACACCTCCATTTTCAGAAGATGCCAGAATTGAGGCGGGTTTTTTGCTCAGGCGACTACAGCGTGGCGACAAGCTGAGTATGCCACAATCTCGACCGATGCCGGAAATCGGAAAACACTGCCATGAATTGAGGATTAATGACAATAATCTAACCTGGAGAATCATGTATCGAATTGCTCGGGATGCGATCGTCTTGCTTGAGGTCTTTGAAAAGAAAACTGGTAAAACACCAAAACATATTATCGATGTCTGTATGAAACGAATGACGGCGTATGACGATGAAATCAACTAAACGGGAAAAACTTGAAAAAGCTGGCTGGAAAATTGGTTCAACCGATGAATTCCTGTCCCTTTCCCCTGAAGAATCAGCCTTTATTGAAATGAAATTGGCGCTATGTGATTCAGTTAAATCAATGCGGACCAAAAAACGCCTTAGCCAAACTGAGTTTGCTAGGTTAATTTCTTCCAGTCAGTCACGCGTTGCCAAGATTGAAGCAGGTGACCCATCTGTATCCTTCGATCTGGTAATGAAATCTCTATTGAGCCTCGGTGCAACTAAAAAAGATGTGGCCAAACTTATTTTAGCCGGTAGATAATTTAACCTGCCTGAACCGAACTAAGTCAAACGGAACACGGAATGATTATCGAAAACCACGAACAGGTCACCGAGGCCGTACTGAGCGAACTGGAGCGGATCAAGGACCCGCGCCTGAGGGAAGTGCTCTCTGCGGCAGTCCGGCACCTGCACGAATTCGCCCGTGAAGTGCAACTGTCGGAAGCCGAATTTCGCAGGGGATGTGCAATCCTCGCGCAAGCGGGGCAACTGACGACCAAAAGTCATAACGAAATGGTGCTTCTGGCCGGCACAATGGGTATATCGTCACTGGTCTGCCTTTTGAACAACGGCCGCGACCGGGATGAAACCACGGCTAACCTGTTGGGCCCGTTCTGGCGTGAACACGCACCAGTTACGGAGAACGGCGGCTCAATCGTGCGTTCAACCACCATCGGCACGCCGTTGTTCGTGACTGCCCGGGTCGAGGATAATGACGGTAACCCTGTTACCGATGCAGAGGTTGACGTATGGAACACCTCCGCGCAAGGACTGTATGAGAACCAGGACCTGACCCAGGCCGATATGAATTTGCGCGGCAAGTTCCGCACCGACAATAACGGCCGGATTAATTTCAGTACCGTGAAGCCCGCGGCCTACCCGGTCCCCGTGAACGGGCCGGTCGGCGACCTGCTCAAGGTTCAGGGGCGCGCCAATATGCGGCCCGCGCACATGCATTTCCTGATACACAAACCGGGCTATAAAACGCATATCTCACAGGTTTACGTCAATGATGACCCCTACCTGGATACCGACGCGCAGTTCGGCGTGACCCGGGCGCTGATCGGAGATTATGTTTATCATGCAAACGAGCCAGCGCCGCACCCGGAAGTCACCGGACCGTGGTATTCCCTTGATTTCACCTTTACCATGGAACCGGGTGACGATTCCCTGCCGCTGGCGCCGATCTCGGGCAGAACGGAAGGAGACCAACGGCCGGAGCAGGTAGTGTGGGAGCGTTCTTGACATTATAACGTTATGACGTTATGATGTCTCACATGAAGACAGAATCCAAACGGGCAACGATCTATTTATACCCTGAGCTTCACCATGCATTGCGCCTGAAGTCAGTTGAGACAAACCGTTCCATCTCGGACATGGTGAACGAAGCTGTGCAGTTAAGCCTTGCAGAAGATGCGGAAGACCTGGAAGCCATATCAAATCGCGCCAAGGAGCCGAACCTGGTGTTTGAAGACGTAGTAAAGGATTTGAAACGTCGTGGAAAAATATAAAATCCTTATAAAGCCTTCCGCAGTAAAGGAACTTGAAGCAATCCCCCAAAAGAAAATACGGCAACAAATAATTCGCCGGATTCAGAGCCTGGCAACAGACCCTTTCCCGCCTGGCGCCAGCAGGCTGGCCGGCAATGATAGATTCAGACTGCGTCAGGGTGCATATAGAATCATTTATACAGTATGGAAGCTGCAACTTACGATCAACGTCATCAAGGTCGGACACAGGAAAGATATTTACAGAAATCAATAGACGCGGGGTCGGTCCCTGGACTCGTCATTCTCGCCGGTCTGCAGCAGTTTCAGCGGCAAAGGGTAAGTTTTAACCTCACTTATCTCCCCCCAGGACCTGGTTTTTGTCCAGATTTCACCCTGCGGATATTGACTGATCTGTTTGATGTCCTTGGGCCGCAACTGGTTGGTCCATTTGACCTCGACAGGACAGCACTGCCCTTTTTTGATACAGGCGATATCAACTTCACCCCGGGCCTTGATGTAGTAGGTGGGAAAAAAACGGCGATGATGCGTGATCACGGCGGCCTCGACCAGTCTTGACGTCCATTCCGGGTCCTGAATGAGCGGCAATACCTGCGCATTGTAAGGATCGGCAACGGGCTTGACCCAGGCATGTACGGCATGGAATATAAACGGGTCGCAGAACATCAGTTTTCTGGCTTTTTTCGGTGCGCCAACCAGCTTGTCTTCCAGCAGGGCGGACTGCACGAATACGGCGTCCATGTTTACCAGCACATCAATATAATCGGACACGGTTTTGGGGTGATCGATGGACAGGTCACGCGCCATGGCGTTCCAGGTGACCTGTGAAGTATAGCGTTTGATAATGGCTGCCATGATTTCACGCAGGTAATTTTCCTGTTTACCGCGTTTCAGCACATCGCCTCTTATCCAGTCGGAGTATGTATTCAAGGTGGTTTTACTGATCAGCCCGTTTTCGGCCAGGTCGTTGATGGCCGTCAAATATCCGCCATGCAACAAATATTGATCAAACTCCCCGTAAACTGCATTGATAGTACCTGCTTCAACCTCCCCGGGTTGAAAAACGATATCATCAACATTGATGTCCGGATTTTTCAGGTTGAAACATTCCCTGAATGAAAGCGGATACATGTGGAAATCCACTACCTCCGCGCTGCCGCGCCGCCCGGGAAAGCGCATGCGCGCATCCCTGATTAAGCCCAGGTCCGAACCGGTCAGCACCAGGACGGTATGCTCCAGCATACCCGCATCTGCAGCGTATTTAACTGCCTTATCCCACTGCCGGATATAGGTAACTTCATCAATTATCAAGAAATTAACGGAATCTGGGTGCAAATCACCCAGTTGAGCCTGCATCAACCCGAGGAGACTGTGATGGTCATCGATAAGTTCGCCGGTAAAAAAACTGATCGATCCGGGCGCGACACCCTGTGCCAGCAATTCATTCATCCACTGTTTCAGCAGGGTCGATTTGCCGATTTGCCGCCCTCCGCCTAAAGTGTAAATACCCGGTGATGCGGCAGCTAATTCATCCAGCAGTGCCGAGCGATATTGATATACCTGACGCTGCAGCAGGCGTAATTGAGGGTCCTGTTCAGCAAACCCGTCCGGGTTGTCAAGGTGGCTGTTATGGGGCAGAAATCTTGGGTCCATGTGGCCAGACTGCCATAATGAATAAATTTAGTCAAATATAAATGACTAAATTTATTCATTATGGCGTGACTATACAGCAGCCCACCATCAACATTATCAAGGTTGGACACGGAGTGAATTTCAGATACGAATCCTTGCATGGTAGTCATATACCTGGGCTGTAGTCTGCCGCTATAATCTAGCTTGGATTGGTTTCATTTTTTTCCAGTATCACACAAAATATGAGGTAAGAGTTCATGTTTCTGGCTACGGATCATTCGACCCAGGTCAACACCGATTTACCCCCTCACTGCACCTTTCGGGAAAGTGACTGGCACATACTGGCGGGATTCTGGCACCCTGTTGCATTTCTCCATGATATCGGGGACAAACCTGTCGCCGCCAGGTTACTGGATGTGAACCTGGTGATCTACCGTACCAGTGAAGGCATCACGGTGGCGCACGACCGGTGCATGCACAGGGGAACCAGGCTGAGCCTGGGTTGGATGCAGGATGACCTGCTGGTCTGTCCCATGCACGGCTTGCACTATGACGGTCAGGGTGTTTGTCGAAAGATACCATCCATCGCCGACCCCGATGCGAGAATACCGGAGAAGTTGGGGCTGAAAACCTGCCGGACGGAACAACGCTACGGCATTATCTGGGTCTGTCTGAAAGATAGCCCGGCCTGGCCGTTACCTTACTGGCGCCACCTGGAAGATTCTCAATTTCAATCCATGTTTGTTCCTCCGGGAAAGTGGCAGGTAGCAGCGGGCCGTCACGTCGAAAACTTTAACGACGTGGCACACTTCCCCTGGGTCCATGGCGCCACATTCGACGGTGAAATGGACGCAGCCTTTCCGTTATACCAGGTGGAACAGACTGATTACGGCCTCAGCTTTCGATTACCTTACCAGGAACCCGGCAACCGCTTTCCTGACGGGAGAGACGATTTGCAGAACCGTGAAGTCGTCTACAGTTACGAACTGACATTCCCGTTTTCCACCCTGCTGGAAGTGGATGTGCAGGAGTCCGATTATATACAGGTAATACTGGATACGGTCTGCCCCATCTCTGCGCATGAGAGCGGCATTTTCCAAATCCTGGCCGACAACTCCGGTGAGCCGGTCTTGGATAGGGTGATACAGGAAACGATAGACATAAATAAAGAAGACCAGCCCCTGGTGGAAGCGCAATCACCGGAATATCTGCCTCTGGATTTGCGCGAGGAGATCCATATTCCTGCAGATCGTATGTCACTGGAATACAGAAAGGCAATGGCCGGTAAATTTAACCTGGGCGCACCGGCTACAAGTTAGACCCTCAAGAGAAGACCATATGACTAACGACAAAATTATGCTCAACGATTGGCATTCGGTAGCGAATGCCAATGAGTTGGCAGACGGTGACAAGTTCGCAACACAACTGCTGGAACGGGACATTCTAATCTGGCGCAGTCACGGTGAGATACATGCCTGGCTGGACCGTTGTCCTCATCGTGGTTCAAAATTGTCTTTGGGTGAAATCAGAAATGGCGATACGGTAGTTTGTCCCTACCACGGCTGGCATTTTAATTCCGCCGGATACTGCACCAGGATGCCCGCCCACCCCAACCACCCTGTCTCGGAAAGAGCCAGGGCGACCCGGTTGCATGTACGGGAGAAATACGACCTGGTGTGGGTATGCCCGGGTGAACCGGCCGGTGACGTGCCACTGTTTCATGGCCTGGATGCGGATTATCACCTGGTCATTACCGGACCCTACGATGTCGAGACCAGCGGCCCCCGGGCCATAGAGAATTTTCTGGACCTGTCCCATTTTCCCTTCGTACATACCGGTTACCTGGGAGAGGAACCTTATACGGAAATGGATGATTACGATGTCGAGGTGATTGACAGCGAAATCAGCGTGACCAACGCGACCGTCTATCAACCCCGGGCCAACGTGATCAGCGAGGAAGGCACCAAGGTCGCCTATTCCTACCGGGTACTGCGGCCATTGACCGTCATGCTCACCAAGGAACCCGGCGCCGCCGGGGAGAAACCCTCCGACTTGATAATGATGTCGATACAACCGAAGGAGGAAACCCGTATCCGCGCCTGGTTTGTCCTTGCCAAGAACTACGGCCATGGTGACCCGGAAGAAAAATTCCGGGATTTTCAGGATACGATCTTCTACCAGGATAAGGCAGTGCTGGAATCGCAACGGCCAAGGTGTTTGCCTCTGGACCCCGGTGCAGAGTTACACCAACCGGCCGACAAGGCTTCAAACGTATACCGGCGCTGGCTGAAAGAGATGGGATTGAGTTATGGAACGAGTTGATACGGTCTGGAAGACGCAACTAACCATCAAGATAAACCCCAAACCTTCCCGGCAACCTCCAGCATCAACTCGAGTTTTTGCCATTGCTGTTGCTCGCTGAGATGGTTGCCGCCGATACCCGAAGCAAAACCGCATTGCGGGCTTAGGGCTAACTGGTCGATGTCCATGTACTGTTGGGCATCCTCAATTCTTCTCAGCAGATCGTCGGCAGTTTCAAGCTCCCCCGATTTCGTCGTTATCAGCCCCAGCACAACAATCGGGCCGTTTCCGGGGACGAACCTCAGCGGTTCAAATCCTCCGGCGCGTTCGCTGTCATATTCCAGCAACAACCTGTCGAACTTCAGGCTATCAAACAAAAACTCCGCTATGCCGTCGTAGCTTCCCTCGCGATGCCACATCGAGGCCCGGTTACCGCGGCAGATGTGGAGGCCAAAGCACGTACTCCCGGACATGCCCTCTATGACAGCGTTTGATGCATCGACGGCGCGGGCAAGGTTTTTCGTCGGGTCCTCCCCTCTCGCGGCAATGCGGGCCAGGGTTTCCCGGTCGACGTATCCCGTATAGCTCGGTTCGTCGAGTTGCACATATTTGCACCCTGCCTCCACCAGTTCGCTGACCATACGCTTCTGGACGTGGACGACATCGGCCAAAAACCGGGCCGTATCCCAGTATTGCTCGATTGACTTGCCCGTATCACACATCTGGGAAACGCGATCGGGTCCCATCAGCATGGCCTTTGCCGGCTTGCCGGTCGTGGCTTGGAGAAACCGGAACTCCCGTAACGGAAAGTTTTCTTCCAGTGACAGTCTTGCGCTAGCCGGCGACTTGAACTTTTCAACCGCATCGGCGCCACGCGTCCCGGGCTTCTCTCCTGCGAACATAGCCATGGGATTTGCCATGAAAGCATTCCAGGCATTCTGCCACTGGTCCCAGCCGCCTACGCGTGAAAAGCTGACCTGCCAGTTAAGACGGCGGTATTCCCCATCGGTGATGACCGGTAACCCGGCAGCTTCCTGTTTTCTTACGACCTCCCGGATCGCATCATCCTGCTGTACCTCAAGCGCTGAAGTGTCTATTTCACCTCGCCCACAATCAAGAAATGCGTCGATCAAGGATTGGGGCCGCAACAGACTCCCGACATGATCAACTCTCATTTTCTTCAATTGATTCATGGTGTTCTGAAAAGTGAGTACGCATCAAACCGATTGACGCCGGAACTGTAAGCCATGTCTCCGGTACGGACCTTTTAGAAATGGCGCGCCCGGAGAGATTCGAACTCCCGACCGCCTGGTTCGTAGCCAGGTACTCTATCCAGCTGAGCTACGGGCGCGTACGCCAATTATCTATTATGTGGGGTCAAAAAGAAACTATCCATTGGGCATCTGTGATAATGCACGGAGTCCGCTGCGCAGGCGTTTGCTATCTGAAATCGCCAATTCATGCAAACAATGCCGGAAGTATCTTGAATCATCCCCCAGCTTACTGATAGCCCTGGTTAATGACTTGGCAACAACCTCGCCGTAGGCATCGGTTGCGCGTTCCATACCGGCTGACGCTGCCTTTACACCCCAGCCCTTAATCATGTAGGCAAGATCGATTACATCACGACTGAGTACGGATTGGTCAGCCCAGCGATCTGAATTTGCAAGAAACTTTTCAGCGAAGCATGATGCAGCGTCCAGCGCGGGAACCGGCAGATCCGTGGCAGGATCGGCGCCAAGCCGGATCCTGCCTTCTGTGATGATTTCAAACTTGACAGGTTGGCCATCCAGTTCCAAAAACGTTCGAATACCATACCGGTCGGCGCGAACCTCGCGAGACAAAGGTATCGGTTTCTTGAGAATAGCACCGAGAGAATTCTGTTTTATGGTATTGCGTAACTCTCGGTAGCCTGCGCCGTCAGCGCATAGAAAATCAACGTCTGCCGACTCCCGGTACTCACCCAGGTCAAGCACTATTCTCGTGCCCCCTCCAAAATAACAACGAGTACTTTTGAGAAATTCGGCATCGAATGAATCAAGCGCCTTCCATACCTGCTGGTGCCTGGGACGTTTGAACTCAGGCATTGATGACACCATTACCATACTCTCTTGTCAGTTTTCCAACCAGTTCGCTCTCCTCTGCACTCATTCCATTCATGTCAACGAAGCGCCAGTTGCGTTCGTATAGCTGAAATGCTTCAGAACGAGTCACGTACCGTCCGGAACGATTCCATGCCAACAACTTCAAATTCTCATAATCGTCGATGCAGATCACCTGGTAGTCAATAAATGCCTGGAGTGCATCAGTAAAACCTGCATGTCTGTTACCCGCCTTCAGTTTTCCTGCAAGCCGGCGTGGTAGACGCAATTGATACAGTACGAGATCACGTTGTTTCTCCCGCTCGCGCTGCCGCCGTTTCGCCCGGCGCATTTGTTCGCGGCGAATGGCAACAGGATCAACATACAAAGCTCTCGTTTTTTCTTGTTTCATCATTGATTAAAGTAATTTACAAATGATGACATGTCATCATATCATAACAAGCAGAGGTTTGATAGCGCTTTATGAGCTTCAGACATATATTAAGATACGCAAAACAGGACCGGAACCCTGACCGGTAGCAATAAGAGTTACTGAAATGAAAGCAATGATATTAGCCGAAGTCGCCCCGCTGAAACCCGGCAGCCAGCCCTTGCAGTTGGTGGACCTGCCGGTTCCGGAACCGGGACCGGGCGAGATACTTGTCAGGATATCAGCCTGCGGTGTCTGCCACACGGAACTGGATGAGATAGAGGGTCGACTCACGCCTCCCCAGCTCCCCGTCGTACCGGGTCACGAAGTTGTCGGCATCGTTGAAAATACCGGCAAGAAAGCCACGGACTTTGAACCAGGCACACGCGTGGGTGTCGGCTGGGTCCACCACTCTACCGGAGGACAGGATGAAAACCTGAGCCCTGATTTCCGGGCAACAGGGAAAGACGTCAACGGCGGTTATGCCGAATACATGACTGTTCCTCAGCAATACGCTTATCGTATCCCGGGTGTTTTCACGGACGAGCAGGCTGCGCCGCTATTGTGCGCTGGCGCCATCGGCTACCGGGCATTGAAACTGGCTCAGATTGAAAACGGCGACCGGCTGGGCTTGACGGGGTTCGGGGGTTCGGCACACCTGGTTCTGCAGTTGGCCCGTCACTTGTACCCGGGTACCGGTGTTTACGTATTCGCAAGGGATGAATCCGCCCGTGAATTTGCCCTTGAATCGGGCGCGGCCTGGGCCGGCGGCGGTTCCGATACCTGTCCTGCTCCGTTACACGCCATTATCGATACCACACCTGCCTGGAAACCGGTTGTGGATGCGCTGCACAACCTGCGGCCGGGGGGACGCCTGGTAATCAACGCCATACGCAAGGAGGATAACGACAAGGACGCACTGCTCGGGCTCGATTACGGCGAGCACCTGTGGCGCGAGAAAGAGATCAAGAGCGTCGCCAATATCACCCGCTGGGACATCCGGGAGTTCCTGGATATCGCCGCGGCTGTTCCGATTCAGCCGACTACCAAGAGTTACCCGCTTGAGGAGGCCAACAAGGCATTGCTGGATTTGAAGTTCAAGCCGGTGAAGGGCGCGAAGGTGTTGGTACTTTAGGCGCTACTTACCTGCGGTCTGGGTTCCTGCTTGCGCAGGAACGACGAAGGTTAAAACAGGCCGGTAATATTCCCCTCGTCATCGACGTCGATCTTTTCCGCTGCGGGTACCTTCGGCAGGCCGGGCATGGTCATCATGTTGCCGGCGATGGCCACGATGAAGCCTGCGCCGTTTGATAACCGGACTTCGCTGACTTCCACGTTGTGGCCCTCCGGCGCGCCGCGGACGGTGGGGTCGGCGGAAAAGGACATCTGGGTCTTCGCCATGCACACGGGGAAGCTGCCGTAATCCCGGTTCAGCTTGTCGATCTCCGCCCGGACCTTGCTGTTGGCGGTAACGCTGCCCGCCCCGTAGACCTTCGTGGCGACGGCCTCTATCTTTTCCCACAGGGGAGCGTCATCCCCGTAGACGTAACTGTGGTTGCCGGGGCTGTTATCAACAACATCTGCAACGGTGCGGGCCAGTTCTTCGGCGCCGGCGCCGCCCTCGGCCCAGTGCCGGGCGACCACTGCCTTGCCGCCCAGGGCTTCAACCCGGCTCTTCAACATGTCGATCTCGGCGTCGGTATCGTTGGTGAAATGATTGATGGACACGATACAGGGCAGGCCGTAGTGTTGCTGGATATTGTTCAGGTGCCGCTCCAGGTTGACCAGGCCCTTGTCCAGCGCCGCCAGGTTCTCCGTATTCAGGTCTTCCTTGTTCACGCCGCCATGGTATTTCATGGCCCGGATGGTGGCGACCAGCACCACGGCAGCGGGGTTCAGTCCCGCCATGCGGCACTTGATATCGATGAACTTCTCTGCGCCCAGGTCGGCGCCGAAGCCGGCCTCGGTGATCACGTAATCCGCCAGTTTCAGGGCGGTTTTGGTCGCGGTCACGCTGTTGCAACCGTGGGCGATGTTGGCAAACGGACCGCCGTGTACCACGGCCAGGTTGTTCTCCAGGGTCTGCACCAGGTTCGGCTTGATGGCGTCCTTCAGCAATGCGGCCATGGCGCCGTTGGCGTTCAGGTCGCGGGCGTGCACCGGTTGTCTGTCGCCGCGGGTATAACCGATGACGATACGCCCAAGCCGTTCCTTCAGGTCGGCAAGCGACGTTGCCAGACAAAAGATGGCCATTACCTCTGAAGCAACGGTAATATCGTAACCATCCTCCCGCGGGAACCCGTTTGCCGTACCACCCAGGGAAATGACGACCTTGCGCAGGGCACGGTCATTCATGTCCACGACCCGTTTCCAGGCGATCAGGCGCGGGTCAAGATTGAGGCGGTTGCCGTGGTTGATGTGGTTGTCCAGCATGGCCGAGAGCAGGTTGTGCGCGGCGCCGATGGCGTGAAAGTCGCCGGTAAAGTGCAGGTTGATGTCTTCCATGGGCACCACCTGGGCGTAGCCACCGCCGGCAGCGCCGCCCTTGACGCCGAAGCAGGGGCCGAGGGACGGTTCGCGCAGGCAGATCAGGGTCTGTTTGCCGATCCTGTTCATGGCGTCGCCCAGGCCGACCGTGGTCGTGGTCTTGCCCTCGCCCGCCGGCGTGGGACTGATGGCGGTGGTCAGGATCAGCTTGCCGTCGGCTTTGTCCTGCAGACTGTCGATGTAATCCAGCGACAGCTTGGCCTTGTAATGGCCGTAAGGTTCCAGGTGCTCGCTGCCGATACCGTACTGTTCCGCAGCGAGGTCAATGATATGCTTTTTACTTGCCCGCTGGGCAATCTCGATGTCTGATAGCATTGGAATGATCCTCAATGATAATTATTGTTTTCCCGTCAATGGCATACTATAGCTATTAACGTAAATTATCGAGCATGAACATCATCCACTTTGCTGTCTGGTAGTATATCACTAATGCTTTTATTTTTGTCGATATCGGGGGGTTGATAATGAGCCAACGCGTTTTACCTGAATGGAGCAAAGATGAACTGGAATACGTTGAACCGACCCAGGTTGTACGCAGTTTCGGTTATGACGTGTTCGCCAACGAGGTCAGTGAAGAAACCCTGGGCTACAACGAACAGACCATCACCCGGGTCCTGCAGGTGGATGGTGAGGTTGCTGCTGAGAAAAAACCTTATGCGAGTCCCGGAGAAGCGGCAGAGGACATAAAACAGGCCGGCCTTGAAGCCGGCGCGGAAATGGTCGGCATCACGGAAGTCATGCAACATCACATCTACAAGGGAAATGATGTCCCGCACCGGTATGCCGTGATCCTTGCCAGCAGGATGGATTACGATGAAATGAAGTACGGCGCGACGGAACGGCACGTGAGGGAAGTGCTGCGCAGCTATGCGGAAATGGGTGGCTTGTCCGCCAGGGTGGCGGAATATATCCGCGCAGCAGGATACCCTGCACGGGCGCACTCGCTGAGGTTCGAGCAGATAAACATGATCCCCCATGCCATTGCAGCCGGACTGGGACAGCTTGGGAAACACGGATCACTGATTAATGAGCAACTGGGTTGCTCATTCCGCTTGTCGGCCGTCACCACCGACCTGCCCATGAAGCTGGATTCGTTCGTGGATTACGGCGTTGAAGATACCTGCAGGAATTGCAGCATGTGCGTCAAGCACTGTCCGGGCGATGCAATTGTCCATGAGAAACAGGAAGTCAGAGGTGCGCTGAAGTGGGTGGTCGATACGGCAGCCTGCGCCCCTTACTGGGGCAGTTACCATGCCTGCGGTATCTGCCTGGAGGTCTGCCCCGCCAACGTCAAGGCGTTTGACGGCAAGTATAAAAACTCGTTTATCGAACGCATCAAACAGATCGACATCAAGCAGCGGCGGCAGGAACTGGAAACGGGTTTACAGCAGCCATGGGAGAATGCGATTGAACCGGACGACAGGTCGGAAGGCTGGCGCAACCGGGTAAAAGGCCAGGGCCATGCCGCGTTCCTGATGCAGGGGATCCCGGCCGAGGGTCTGCCGGATGAGATCTACGAGATCCGTGCAGCGATGGGGATCAACCCGGATTAGCCCAGTTCCCAGGGAACCGGTCAGTCACCCGGGAGCGGTTCGTCCATCAATTCCCTGATAAATTCCATTTGTTCTGCCTCTATCAGGTCTTTATCCACGTCGCCGGGAAACCGCCTGACGTAGTTACCTCCCTGTGGAAATTCCGTCCATTTATTTCCCGTGGAAAATGCAAATACCTCGGCGCTCCGTATATCAAGTTTCACTTTGCCGTCCGATAAGTCACCCAAATGCCCGGCAATGCTTAACAAAGCCTTTTTCTTGGGTTTGTCCACCCGATCAAATTCCAGTACGCGAAAGATATCGTTGGCCTGCTCATAGGTATAGCCGACAGATTCAACCCTGTTCAGATACCCCATCATCATGCCGAACAGCAGCCGCGCAGATACCGGGTTCAAGTAGTCCTTGCTGCCGGCGTCAAGGACGGTGTGTATGACGGCAGGCTTGATACCGTTATCAACAGATACATGACACAACAAAAGAACACTGTCCTGAAAATAGATATACCCGATCATCGATGCCAGGGAAACAACGTCTTTACCGGTAGCATCCGCGCTCATGCCCAGGCGGGCATTGATGGAAATGCCGGTTACGCCCTGGTAGCCGCCCTGGGTAACCAGTATAT
Source organism: Gammaproteobacteria bacterium (assembly GCA_965207165.1). Classification (GTDB taxonomy): domain Bacteria; phylum Pseudomonadota; class Gammaproteobacteria; order Eutrophobiales; family Eutrophobiaceae; genus JAAXHV01. The sequence goes on from OZ242265.1 coordinate 2,665,934, forward strand.
CCCCGACCTTTATCCTGTTGACAAGGCCCGGGCTGATAGCCAGGATTGATTCAAGACGTTTACTCTCGGTCCGTGACAGCGCTTTGCGCTGTTCCCAGCTCAATCCGGAAACCGCGTCAAACACTTTTCCCTCGACCATGCCGGCCGCATCCCTGTTTGGGAATACCGCGTAGAATAATTCACAATCAGGGCTTGATAAATCGTCCGCGGCGGCGAAAACAGCTATCGGAAAAAGAAACAGCAGTAAGGTCGCTCTTACCAGGCCGGACATGATTTTCTTCTAATAACTGAAACTTGTCCTCACGTAAACGAAGCGGCCATTAACGCCGATAGGCGAAAGAACGTCATACGGCAGGTTGCCGAAATAGCTGATGTCGAATATCGATAAGTCAGGGTATTCATCAAGCAGGTTATTTGCTCCTGCCGAAATACGCCAGTTATTATTAATTGCATATTCAAGATCGGCATCGACAGACCATTCAGCGCCATAGACCTGCTGCGGCTCAAAACCACCGCCGAAGTCAAATATCCGTTCCGTTTTTCCGAAACGCGTCGCTCTCACCAGGGCGGAAATGGTTTCGTTGGACCATGAACCGGTGAGAATCAGCTTGTCTTCCGGTGCTGCCGTCTCATAGGTGTTCTGCTCTTCGATACCCATAATCACCCGGTTCGGATTATTGACGATATCAGTATCGGTGTTGTTATACGCAACCGAGAGATTCCAGCCCTCGTGCCGGTAGGCTGCAACCACGTCAAATCCGGTGGTTTCCGTATCTGCAACATTGGTAAAAAACCGGACTCCGCCAACACCGGGCACGCCGCCTACAGGTATGTTCTGGGACAGTGCAATTCGATCATCGATATCCACTTCGAAGTAATCAAAGGTCAGACTGAGACCGTTCTCATGGGACCAGGTAAAACCGATGCTTTTACTCAATGATTCTTCAGCATCAAGAGCCTCAGCCCCGTTCTCCCGGGCAATCGGATGGGTCACGGGCAGGCTCAATGTTCTTACCAGCGCGCCGCCGGTACCGTAACTGGTCGTCGTGCCGGTAAAAAAAGCCTGTGCGAGAGAGGGCGCCCTGAACCCGGTGCTGACGCTTGCGCGTACGGCAAAGCCCGGGAACAGCTCATAGCGGGCCGCAGCCTTGCCGTTAACCGTATCGCCGAAATCATCGTAATCTTCAAACCTGCCCGCTACCGAGAACAGCAGGTCATCAGTGATATCAAACTCCAGATCGATATAGGCCGACCAGGAAAACCGGTCATCATCGACTTCATCAGCCGGCGTCAATCCCGGACCGCTCTGTGCGCCGATCTTGGCCGTATCGCTGTTACCAAAGGTGATACAGACCGCACAGGCTACGGCGTTCCCTGCGATATAGGATTCCGGTTCACCTGCCTTTGTGCTGTAATCCTCAAATCGAAACTCCAGGCCGGTAGCGGCATTTACCTGTATGGCGCCGAGTTCCATCCCCCTGGAAACATCAAAATTCAGCACAGTCTGCGAATATTCATACTCGCCCCGGTAAAATTCGGTCGGGCTCGCCTCGCCCAGCGAAGAGTTGATAGTGTTCTTTACACCGTCAGAAAACTCGTTGAAACCGTGTACCACGCTCGCATCGACCAGCCAGCCACCGGACAACTCGCCGGTGATACCGCCGGCTACGGAAAAGTCAGTGATATCTGCATCACTTATCGGCATGAACCCGTTGGGATAAACTGAAGCTACGTTATTTGCGCTGACCGGATAACGAAAGAAGTTGTAGCCTTCTCCGTCACGCTCCGAGTAACTGCCGAAACTGTATAGCTCGAAGCCTGAGCTCAGATCGAAACCGGCGTTATACATCAGGTTTATATCACTTGATTCACCATCGCCTTCCCGGTAGTTCCGCATGCCTGCCAGGGCATCGTTCGGGGCGGCTTCTGGTGTCCCGCTGGAAGGGATCGGCGCTATGAATTCCGCAAACCCAATCGTCGGCAACTGGTCGAAACTTGACCGGTTGGTCGATGATCTGTCACGGTATTCCGCACTGAGGTTAAGGAAGCCGTTGGCAAAAGAAAACCCGTGGTTTGCACTGACGGTCACCGTTTCTCCGTCCGTGATATTCTTGTCGACCGGTTTCAGATCAGTGATATGGCCCCCATACGAAACCGAGATACTGCCCCCTTCGGCATTATCCTTGAGGACGATGTTAATGACTCCCGCAATCGCATCCGAACCGTACTGGGCTGCTGCGCCATCCCGTAATACTTCAATGCGCTCAATTGCACTGGTGGGGATATTATTGAAATCCACTGCCGCACTGCCCCTGCCTACCTTCGATTCAGTACTGATGACCGAATTGGCATGGCGTCGCTTCCCATTCACCAGGACCAGCACCTGGTCCGGGCTCAAACCCCTTAATTGCGCCGACCTGACGATATCGGTATGGCCGGAGTTGGATTGGCGCGGCATGCTGAAAGAGGCAACGGCAGCCTGTAACAGGCCACCCAGTTCTCCGGCAATATTGGGCGACCTGACCAGGTCATCCGCCGTAATGATATCCACCGGGACCAGGCTGTCTTCAACACTGCGGTCCCGGGTCCGGGTACCAATCGTAATAATTTCCTCAAGCACGTTATCTGCAGCAGGCTCAGACTCCTGTGCCTGAAGCTGAAACATACCGGCTGATAACAAGGTGATTACAGGAACCGTAACCAGGTAATTCAATAATTTCATAAAGTACTCACAAGTTCATTTCGTCAGGTGTCGGCGAGCCCTGTCCAGGTGCTGCTGCCGTTCGTTGCGCGCGGCCAGTGCTTCCTCCATGGATACTACCACGAAGCGGGCTTCCATATTCGGTTGCAGTTGCCCGATGAGGTCCATATCGGCGGAAATCACCGTCCCGATAACGGCAAAACCACCTCCCGACACCGCGTCCCGGTGTAATACGATAGGTTCCGCGCCGCCCGGTATCTGGATGGAACCGTACGGATAACAGCTGTCAACGATGTTCGAGGGATCGGATCCCGCCCCGAACGGCTGTGCGCGCTCGTGAAACGAAAACTTTTCACCGCCCATGAAGCGGTACCCGATACGGTCCGCTTCGGTAGAAACCTTCCATACATCCGAGAAGAAGTTCGCCCGTGATTCATCGGTGATCCGGTGCACGTACATGCCGGGCATAACGCGCAATCCCGTCATAGCCGCTTGCTCGCGCCGGTAGTCCGGGGGGAGATTGCGTCCTGTCTTGGCGGAATTACCGGTGTGACCCGATACCGGTATCAAATCATCTGCCGCAAGCGCCCGGCCCTCGAACCCACCCATAGCGCCCAGCGCATAGGTGGACCGGCTGCCGAGTACGACGGGAACATCGATGCCCCCGGATACGGCGATATAAATCCGGGCGCCGGCCTTGAGATAGTCAAAGCTGAGCCTCTGGCCTGCCCGCACCGCGCAACACGTCCAGCTTTCCTTGAGAACTCCATCAATACGCAAAGGCATATCCGCGCCGGTAACCGCAATATGTCCCTCGGAGGTAAATTCCAGTTCGGGCCCCATATACACCGCCTCGAGCACCGCCGCGCCCTCGTCGTTGCCGACCAGCAGGTTGGCGCAGCGCAGGGCAAACATATCCATAGCTCCACCCATGGGAACTCCCAGGTGATAGAAACCGTGGCGGCCAAGATCCTGAACGGTCGTGGACAGACCGGGCGAAATTACCTTAATCGCCATAAAGCACCTCCAGGGTCTTCCGGTTGTAACCCTCAATATTCCGTTGCCAATCATCGAGCGAAAAGGTCGCCGTGTTTACAATCGGCAGGTACTCTCCGATCTCGACATCATTAAGTATTTGGTCATATTCAGCTCGCTCAATGGACCTGAATTTGACGATATCGCCGGGGTTAAAAAACACCATGGACTCGCGCAGGTGTTGCGCCTCCTGCCCGGCATCGAAGATGGGTACCGGCGTAATACCGAACATCTGGTAGCCGCCCGCACCGCGTACGGAATAAATCGCAGTGAAACAGCCCCCGTATCCTATGGTTTGTTTAGGCGTATCGGTACGGGGCCGGATGTACTTCGGCACCTGCAGTTGCCGGTCCCGTCCCACCAACTGGTACAGCCAGGGCAGTCCTGCGGCAAAGCCGATCATCGACACGAACCATGGCGCGCCGGCATGCGCGTCGATAAACCCGTCAATGCTGTCAAAGCCGTTAATGCGTGCAGCGTATTCAAGGTCCGTGGAGTCCGGGTCCTGGTGGCGGTCGCGAAACCGCATCAGGGTTTCACGCGTCCACGGATCGTTGTAATAAACGGGAAGCTCAACGATTCTCGTGTCGATTCTTTGATCCATCTCTCCCGCAGATCGCTCAATTTCCTGAAGCTGATTCAATATCCCGGCGGGCGCGATAATATCCGGATCGAACTTGACCATATACGACGCATTACCCGGACAGACTTCTATCACGCCGGCTATGGCCTTTTCACGTACCATGTTCGTGATTAACAACACTTTGAAGAAGGCTTCCAGCGACATTTCCTCATCGATTTCGGCAACAAGGTGTTCATCGCCACCAAACGAATACCGGGTTTTCATTTATTCTGCTCCTGTTTCAGGTCAAGTCTCGTACTATAGTGCCCCCGCTTCCGGATACGCTTCCTGCAGCCACTTCTCCAGCCAGCCGGTATCGAAGCGCCCATAGCGGATGTCTTCGTTATCCACCAACGCCTGAAACAACGAACGGGTCGTGCTTACGCCTTCCAGCTTGAATTCATCCAATGCTCGGGCAAGCCGAGCCAGTGCAGCTTCCCGGTCAATATCCCAGACGATAAGTTTACCAAGCAACGAATCATAGAACGGGGGAATCGTATAGCCCGGGTAAATGGCGCCATCGAAACGGACACCAGGCCCGCTCGGAATATTCAACGACTCCACTACACCGGGAAAGGGAAGGAAATTTCTGGCCGGATCCTCCGCATTCAACCGCACCTCGATTGAATGACCTCTTGGCGCGATGTCCTGCTGGGAAATCTCTAGCGGCCTGCCGGCGGCAACAGACAACATCTCCCGCACCAGGTCATACCCGGTGACCATTTCCGTCACCGGATGCTCTACCTGGATACGTGTATTCATTTCAATGAAATAATATTGACCGGCTTGCTTGTCGCAGAGAAACTCAACGGTTCCGGCCCCGCGGTAACCGACAGATTCTGCCAGTTTCACAGCGGCTGCACAGAGATCTGCCCTGAGTTCCACCGGCAGGTTTACTGACGGTGCTTCCTCCCATAGTTTCTGCCGCCTTCGTTGCAGCGAACACTCGCGCTCGAAGAAGTGTATCGCACGTTCGCCATCACCAACAATCTGGACTTCGATATGACTCGCATTATCGATAACTTTCTCGATGTAGAGCGCATCGTCGCCAAACGCTGCCCTGGCCTCGGCCCGCGCCTGCGGCGCCTGGTGGCTGAATTGTTCCGGGTTTGCCGCCACACGGATGCCGCGGCCGCCACCGCCACCGGCGGCCTTGATCATCACGGGAAAGCCGATCTCCCCGGCAATCGCAAGGCCGGCCTCAACACTGTCTATCGTCCCGGTACTTCCAGGCACTGTCGGCACCCCTGCCTGCAACGCCAGTGCCCTGGCCCGGGCCTTGTCGCCCATCTGGCGGATGGTCTCAGCGGAAGGGCCGACGAAGCACAGACCCGCACGCTCAACCGCGTCTGCAAACCCGGCATCCTCCGCCAGAAATCCGTACCCCGGGTGCACCGCGTCGGCGCCGGTTGCCCGGGCAGCCTCGAGGATCGCTTCCCGGTTCAGGTACGACCTGGCGGCCTGCGGAGGGCCTATGTTCACAGCTTCGTCGGCCATGCCCACGGCCGGCATGTCCGCGTCTGCGTCGCTGTAAACCTGCGCTGTCCCGATCCCCATTTCACGCGCAGAACGGATTATGCGCACTGCTATTTCGCCGCGATTAGCGACCAGAAGCTTTCTGATAGTCACGCCCCGCAAACTCACTCGTCGAGTTCGACAAGCGCCTGCCCTGCCATCACGGCATCTTCATTCTCGACCAGGAAAGCGGATATCCGGCCGGCTGCAGTTGCCTTCACCTCGTGAAACGACTTCATTACCTCGATGAGTCCGATGACATCACCTTCAGCGATCGTATCACCGGTGTCCTTGTAAGGCGGCTCTTCCGGCGCAGGCCTGCGGTAAAACGTACCCGGTAAAGGGGATGCGATTGATGCTTTGGCCATGATGTGCTGTGTTCCTGTTCAGATGCGTCGGGAAATATTTCAGAACTGACCAACGTAAGGTTCAAGAGTATCGCGAACTGTTCTGGCGACTTCAACGGCATTCGGCGTATCTGAATGCACACAGACAGTATCTGCCCTGACCGCCAGTTCCTTCCCGTTAATGGTCTCGGTTTTTCCTTCCGTAACGGCGCGTAAACACCGTTCTGCGGCTTTTTCCGGGTCCACCGCGGTATGCTCCCGGGTGATAATCAGCCCGCCGTCATCGTTATAATCCAGGTCGCAGAAATACTCCGACCTGAATTCCAGGCCTCTCGAACGATAAACCTCTTCCTGCACCGTGCCTGCCATGCCAAAAACCGGCACCCCGTGATGAACTGCGGCGTCCGCTATGGCATGCGCAACCGCTTCCTGCCGGCATGCCATTCCATACAGCGCGCCGTGAGGCTTCAAATGGTTGAGGGGCACGCCCGCGATATCCAGAAACCCTTTCAGCGCACCTATCTGGTAGATGATAATGTTGGCCAGTTCCTCACGCTCGATTTTCATCTCCCGGCGCCCGAAACCGGCCTGGTCCGGCAGGGAAAAATGCGCGCCGGTTTTTACACCGTGTGATTTTGCCAGTTCGACCGTGGTGCGCATGTGATTCGGGTCTGATGCGTGGAACCCGCAGGCGATATTCGCCTCGGTGATGAACGGCATAATGCCTTCATCATCACCAAGCCTGTAGAGGCTGAAGCTCTCCCCCATGTCGCAGTTGATGCCGATCTGCATTGTTATTCCTGCTTGTTGATCAAAAAAACTTCCGGATGAAAGCTTTTTCAGTATATCACAGGGGAATTAAGTACATGTCTGGCGGAGAGATTCCCCCTTCAGGCTCGTTTCATCTAGGAAATACCAAGACTTAAATACTGAACGGTATTACCGTACAATGGCGGCATGGTTGTCCGTTCTGCTCGCCACAGCTGAGAACGAAGAAGAAGAAGACGGTTATATCGACCGCTTGAACCTGGAGGATTACCACTGATGGCGACCAATCACATCAAAGTGAATATGACCCCCTCGCATCCGGGCGACTTCATACGCACAGAGGTTATCGAAGAACTGGGCTTCACTATGACAAAGGCAGCGCAGATTCTGGGGGTTCGACGAGCGACACTTTCGGCCCTGTTGAACGGACGCTCCTCGCTATCGCCCGATATGGCGCTGCGCATTGAGAAAGCCTTTGACGTCAGTATGGATATGCTGTTGCGAATGCAGGCCTGGTGGGATGCCTCGCAGATGCGCTCCCGCGCAAGCGAGGTCAATGTCCAGCGTTATGAACGAAGATAGGGTCGGACCACCCTAACCCTATCCAGCTATTTGTTTCCATTGAGTTAATTTGCCATCTGCAGATGAAATTCCCTCTTAAGATGCCATTTGTGCCATCAAAAACGAGGCTGAAGTACCTCATGTCTGTTTGACGGCGTTACTTCCCTCGTATGCTTGCCCTGCTTGCGCTGGCTGCGTTACTCCTTAAAACCATGTTTTGGCATGTGAAAAGCGCAGTTTAAGCCCACCAAGAGCAGGTCTGACCCCTTGAGTCCTACTCAGTAAGAATCCAGTCATAATCAGAACACTCTATCGATCTGAACTTGACGATAATATCGGGGCTAAAAAAAGACTATTGACTCGCTCAGTTGTCCTGCTGCCGGGGATCAAAGATAGTTACGGGCGTGATACCGAACATCTGGTAGCCGCTGGCTCGCCGGCCTACGCGCCGATGTCAACCATCAGCGCCGTCTCCAGCATGTAATTTCGCGGGCTCCTGACACATCTGCGACAAAAAGCCGACACCCAATTGTCTCGTCGCGCCGACACCTTCGTCGCTATGAGAGATTCCCGACAATCCGGCCGATTTCTGCAACAATAATCGACAACGGCGCAAGGAGATGCTCTCTCTCTTCGCGCAGATCGAACATCAAGAAGTCATGGGAATACGTGAGGAAGCTTTCAATTACGTTGAACGATGCGGGAAACGAGTGAGGTCCATGCGTTACGATTCGCGATCCGTACTCGCGAAAGTACTCCCTCAAGAGATTCGACACCGGGAAACCAGCGCCTCCCTCCATGCGCGCGAGCCCGAAACTCGGCACCTTCTTTTTCAACTCTTGCATCCACAGACGCATGGATAAGTCCCGCTCAACGGACTCTCTCGCCAGAGACGACAGAACCTTGTGGGATGGATGGGAAGGAGGTGGCGGAAACAGACGACCTAGCTGAATCATTCGACGTTCGAACGGAGTCGCGGGACGCAGGATGTTCGCCGGTCGTTTCATCGTTCCCCGCGCCAGTGTGTTTGACATTCCGCCGTAGCCGCGGGCACATCACCCTCCAAAAAATTTACTCTATCCGCATCTTCCCTGGAACTTCGCCAAGCCCGGACCCTAAAGAAACGAACGGCTTGGCGTCCGCACCCCGAATAATAGTGATATTCTAAGTGATAACGGAAACAGAATATGCCAATAACATTATTTATTAACAAGTACTTATAGAAGTATAATGGCGGAGAGAGAGGGAATCGTACAAATCATATATCTTGTTGATATTTAAAAGTTTATGTAAAAAGCTATAAGCAAATACCATCAGAATAACCAACGGGGTATCTCGGTAAAATGTGGAATATTTGGGAAGCGTACCACACGTTACAACAGGTTTCATACCGGATACCACAAACGCTGCTTCTGGGAATTTCCTGCTTAAACACCGCCAGGTTCAGGGATAGGCCTGATAGAACGTTTCGAGTTAAGGCGTTTTTTGACCCCCGCAGTGCACCATCCTACTATCTGAGGCCAAATGATCGCACACTTATTCTTCTACAAAAGATAAGTGCAATGCGGACTGTCCTAAAAGATAGGACTTATCTACGGTATTCTAGCCAGTTTTCTTAGAAACCATATTTTTCTTTTCTCAATTTGAAAGCCTTTTCGCCTCCCTCCATAACGGATGTAATCTCGTTTCTGATCTCAAATTTATCAATTGAACCTTCGTATTTAATATGCCCTTTTGTTTGCTCACTTGTTTCGTTATAGTCACAGCATAGCACCAGCTCAGAATCGCCATTAACTACGATATTGGCGTTATGACTGCTAATAATAATTTGTCTCTTTTTCTTTGAGTTCCAAATATTGTTGATAATTTTTTCTATCGCTCGATTATCAATATCATCTTCGGGCTGATCAATTATCAGCGGAAAACCTTTCTGATTTAGCAATACGTTAAGAAGCGCGGTGGCCTGTTGCCCAGCAGAAGCATCTTCGAAAGGTACTTCGTCATCCATCTCATTATGGGTTCGATAAAAAAACTTTGGCAAAAATTCTAGTCTGATAGTCGCAAGAATTAGCAGACCTTCACTAGACAATGACTCAGATATTTTTCTTTTATTTGCAATGGTAAACCCTACAGAATCAAGAATTGGCGTATGGGGCAATTCATCTTTAGCATCAGGCAGAACATTAAATTCACATAAAGATTTTAGTTCATATACAACTTCGCTCCATTTCTCTACTGGCTTATCTGATGTTGAAACAAGTTCCGAAAGTTTCTCTCCTCTTGGTTTCAGAATATTTAGGCTATAGGTAGAAAATGTCTTATTTATTTCTTCTCCCAACTTTTCTATATCAATAGTTTTACTAAAGTCTGCTTTAATAAGACCATCAGACAGCGTAGTGAAAAGCTCAGTAGAAGACTTTAACTTTTCAGTTTTTTGTGATTGCAAGCACATAAAGGCACCATAAATTTTGTCGAAATCTTCATCAGAAATATCCGCTTCAGAAATCTGTGCTTTCTTCTGTCTGACGCTCAATTCAAGCTTTTCTATTTTTTCCTCTAATTCTTTAATAGCCGCTAGTGTTGTCTGACTGGAGCTAGACTTTTCTTTCGCCTCCGAGTATTTCTTTCCAAATTCATCTCTTATCAACTTCCAGTCACCTCTAATATCGTCAACCTTTTCCTTGAACGCCAAGTGCTTTTCGCTAATGATATTCAGCTTTTCATAAAGCCTATTTAGATAATCCGCTCGCTCACTATTCAGCATATCTATTATCGAGCTGTTCTCATAAACCAAGTCAGTAGTTGGCTCTTCATTCTTGCAATTTTCTACAAAAGCTTTCAGAGCTTCTATATTTGATAATACAGTCGAATATTCCAGCTCAACCTCATCAAATCTATTCTTTTCATTTGTATAGTATTTGGCGCGATCTATTATTTTTTTATCCGCATCAGAAATACCTTTTAAACCGCTCCTTAACTTTTCAATTTGCTTTTTGAAAGAGCTTATTTCTACTTCGTTTTTCTTCAATTCAGCCTTTATTAACTTGTTTTTTGACAGCCTTTCGTATGATGTTTTAACCTCCGTAGAAGCATTACTTATTCGTGCCTCCATATCTCCAATTTCTTCTGAAATAGGCTGTTCGATAAACCGTTTAAGTTCATCCGCTCTCATGGAGACACTGCTTAGCTGTTTTTGACTGTAAGCTTGTATTGGCAACAAGTCCTTAATTTGTTGAGGCCGCACACTTTGAAATTCTTCATCGCCTATTTTTAGTAGGACATCTTCTGCATTTGGATTTCGTTTAACAATATGCCTCGTCCCATTAACCATAAAAAATATCCGAACCTCGCCCTTTACAGCCTTGAGTGTTTTTTCAATTAGAGAGTTTCGTCTTCTTTCAATCTCCGATTTATCATCGTCAGTGCCGAACGATTCCGTTTGATCGCAAAGCGCCCATCTCAAATACTCCAAAATGGTTGACTTACCTGCCCCTCTACCACCGATTATCGAAGTTAGCTGAGGATTTAAATCTAAAGCAAACTTTGACAGGAAGGTGGAATTTGTAACATCAACCTTTTCTATATAAATATTCGGTATTTCAGGTTCAACCAAACTTATTCTTGATTCTTTAGCAAGGCAGGCTTGCCTGAGTGCTTCCGCAGTCGGCTCACGCCATTTTATCCAGGTAGCAGCATTATGGTCTTTAAGTGCGGAGCCAGCCCTATAATCACTCGTTTGAATGACAGCAATTGACTTAAAACCATAAGCTTCGACTTCTCCGTTTATTATTTTTCTATACCCAATTTCTTTGCTTTCAAACTTCCCATCTATATAACCACCAACACAGGGCATTTTGGCGTAAGCTTCGTTAAATCCTGGCCTCATTAATGTTTTATGGCCGCCATCCTTAACATGCGGAAAAAATATATATCTACCCTTTACTCCATCAGTGCAGTCTAGTTTTTCGTAGACATCGTTAATGTTGCTGATTGTTCCACTCGATATGGGTTGTGTTTCTGTTGTTTTTGAGTCTGCTTTTGGAGCCTGAGCTATAGATAATGCCCCTAAAACGGTGAAAAATAGATTTTCAGGAAAGTCAGCATCAAATATCAGCAATCCTTGAATGGGCGGTTGATGCAAAGTTACTTCAATGCCAGGGAAGATTATTATTTGTTCATTGGTCGGAATAGGATCCCCACTCTGGTCTAACTCTTCTCTGGCTGCTTTATTGATATACTCATAGAATGCCAAATCGTGATGATCAGTTATGGCAAGGGCTGTCAGGCCAGCGTCCCTGCATTCTTTTATGAACTCCTTAGAGTATTTTTCTCGTTCTTCGTCCGTTACACAAGCGCTGCCCTTCCAGTTCCTATCACGCGGTGTATGTATTTGTAGATCACATTTTTGATAATGATTTCCCTTATCCATGGTCTATACCCATTTATATCCTCTTTGAGGTTGTTTTAATTTCATCAGGAGGTAATTACTTTTAGGCGCCTTCAGAAGAAGTATGTCCTGCTAATCCGCTAAATAAATTTCTCAATCCTTCTTGATCCTTTTATGATCGCTTGCGCTTTCGCTACCAGGTATAAATACAACTGGGCGGCTGCTAAAACCAAGGTTATTATGGCCATCCAACCAAAGCATTCTGTTTGTCTCAAAATTGAATGCGCATAAAATTCCAGACTTAACCAATGGAAAAGGGAAACGCCTGTTTAATGTTCCGCTATCACCCATAATACCGTGGTGGAAACCAAGAAAATATAAACGTTGTCCAGCAACAATTCCTGTAAGATCTAATACTAAGGGATCTGTAGTCGCTAACTGGAACTCCGGTGCCAATGCAGCTATATCTTTTTCGTCATTTGTTGCGCCGACTTGTTCTACATCCAGTGTTTTCCATTGCCTTTCATGAAATATTTGAAGTTTTATCATACCGATATCAGGTTTCAGTAAATGGAGAGCAGTTACAAGACATTGTTTATTAGTACGCTCAACTGCGAAGAAATTGCCAATGTATTCATCAGCTTTGATGCAAAAAACTCGCTGAATTACATTTGCTGTAATCATGTTCCCGATCTTTGATCTTTTTCCGATATAAACAATGTGTATAACAGTCTGGTCTTCTCCCCATAGCCTGACCCCCGCATTCTGCGAAAAAATGTCGGTAATGATATACCTTCTGTAACTGATTCATTCGGCACTTAGCGCTTCATCCCCTTTCCGTTTCCCGCACCGCCGGCATTTGCCATTTTCTTTATAGTCATGGGCCGAGTACCCGCTTTCGGTCCAAAATCCATAACACCAGTCACGGATTCTCCCGCACTGCCTACACTGCCCATCGTCCCTCTTCCCCGGATTGTCCTTATAGTCGTGGGTCAGGCTCCAGCCCTTTGTTTGGTAGGTATGACAATCGTAAATACCAGGTCCTATTTTCTTCTTTCTAACTATCGTCTTATTACCATAACATTCGTAATGGCGGTTACCTATTTTCTTCACCTCTCTAACAATCAAATAGGTCGTCTTTTCAGCACCCAGAATTATCAGGACCAAAAGAAACACGCTGAGGCCATATATAATGAATGCGACAGGGCCCTCAAAAAGCAAAACCTCTTGGGGCAAACGGAAGAAGTAGTCCATTTGGGTAGTATATGCCCGGTGAAGCTACCTGCCTTTTAGTACCCCAGCGCCCCGAACAACTGAAGTATGAGACCGGATGCCAGCAGCCCAAAACCAAAAAGTTCCGTCCATGCCTGATTGGCTATGATATCCCTGAGTTTAGTGGGAAGATCTGAATCCCAAGTATCCTCAACGTGATGTATCCGGTGCCGTGTCCAGGAAGCACAACATACCAATATAGCGGCGCCAAGTATCTCTAAGATTATACCAATTTCATTGAAAACCATTGATTATTGTACTTTTATTGTTCATATCCAAATTGGCAAATTTCCAATCACCCCTATAAGCATATCAGTTTCACCTGTTCTTACTCTTTCTTTCATGAGGACGAGACACTAAGGTTACAAGATGCCTGTTAATCACCCCGTTTCCACTCATTATAATGCTTCCGCATTATCGGCAGCACTCTTGTAAAATATTTGTTCTCATCGAATATAGTTCAGCAATTCTCTCCTGTTTCTTTTCTCTGGATAAGGTTTCTTGCTTCGGGGTGATAAAATAAGATACCTAGGACAATACAGAAAACCGATATGACCAAAAGGATTAAATTATTTTACAGTTACTCGCACAACGATGAAACATTCAGGGAGGAACTGGAGACGCATTTGGCTGTATTACGACAGGACGGATTAATTGATGACTGGCATGATAGGAAAATTGGCGCTGGTGACAGCCTGAGCGAAGAGATAGATAAACATCTGGATAGCGCCGACATGATTTTATTGCTTTTCAGCCCTGATTTTATTGCTTCAACAGCATGTGAGAGAGAAGTAGAAAAAGCTATGCAGCTAAGGGATGAGAAACAAGTTGATGTCATACCAGTTATTGTACGAGATTGTCCCTGGAGAGATACTAAGGTACATGACCTTTTGGCAATACCGGAAGATGGGAATGCGATTGCAGAGTGGGATAATAGAGATAAAGCTTGGCAGGACGTATATGAAAAAATTAGAGATAAGGTAAAAAGCATCAGGGCACCCATATGGATTAACAAACTGAAAATATATGAAAGTCCTGTGTTTGCCAAAAACAGTGAAATTGAATTGACAAAATTAACACTGATAGCCGGCGGTAACAGTGCAGGTAAAACAGCGTTATGTGAGTGGTTCGCAGGTTTCTCGGGCCCAGAATACTTAGAGCGGTGGAAAGAATATCAAGAAGAAAGTCTACACATGGAAATTGAATATAATGACCCCGAACAACATACGTTTGCGGTTTCAATTCCGCTCAATAAAATTCCTGTATACACATTAGACGGAACACCTTCTTCGCTGGCGACGCTGCCACTTAAAACAATTTTTCCTGGAACCATAACATTTGAAAATTATGAAAATCAGGATGATATTGAACTTATTTCAGACGCTATGAATATTCATCGGTATGAACTACAAAATTTATGTAAAGACAGCTCAGTTCACGAATCCGGTTATATTAAAGAAATATGCTTTAAAAAAGAGGATGAACGATGTTACTTTTTAGCGAATTTACAAAGCATTAAAGCTGATAAACCTATCCCATTGCGTCTTTTAGCTGATACAGAGCGTTATCAACTCATGATAGAATTAGGAATTCTTGCAGCAAAGAAGTTTGCAGAACTAAGCCCTACTCTCTTAATCCTCGATTCAGGATTTTGGAAGCTTGACACAAAGTGGCAGAAACACTACACGGAACTGTTGGTATCTCCTGCCATAAAATTTCAAACCATAGCGACGATATATCCTGCTCAGGCAAAATCTGATAACTCGATTTGGACTGAATGGAGTAGAGTTCAACTAACTGGAAAACAACCAAACGTAGAAATTCGGGTGGTGTAAAAAATTTGGGGTACTACACATAACTATACCGAGATTCTTACCACCTACTCCTATGAATTTCATATGGAGAGACAAATCTATTTCAACCGGTAAAAAAATCAGGGACTGTAAATATTTCTGTGGTGCGACACGAAGTCGCTTTTATGATTGTTTCATCCAATCAAGGAGGTAATGGATAAGAAACCCGTTGTCCCATCAATGGTTCCCTACCCGGCTGTGCGATGGCAGTGATGCTGTGGTGCAAAGCGCCGGGGACAATGTAGTCGAGGATTTCCGAGGTGAAAACCGCGAGGCAATCACCGAATCTGCCAGCCTCAGGGCGGTAACGGCGCTAGGGACGGTGGTATGGTCAGCATATGCGAATCTCCATAAGCATCGTAATTTTTGAGGAGCTAAAGAGGCTGATAAGCTCCGACCAAAACGGTAAGTGACCAGGCATACCCCCTCACAGATAGGGTATCGTGGGCGATGCGTCACCGGTGTAAGGGAGAGACCTAACCCGCCATCTGTCATAAAAGTGGAACGTGGAAACCCTGTACGGTTCCGTAAGGTAAGTCGCCCGCGAGGGAGTCTGATGACTGTGCAGGCCTAGGATGTCGGAAGAAGCGAATGGCCGGCTGTAACGGTCGGCATACGGGTTTCAATATTACCCGCCCCGAAAGGGGAGCCCACGTCCGACGGGTCCTTAATGGCAAGAGCGTTTGAGGAATCGGTAGAATGAGGAAAGGCAAATGACGCCTTCGGGCGGTGCATCCTCAGCGACAACTCTCTGGAATTCCATAGACTGGAAAGCCACGGAGAGTTGCGTGCGCCGACTTCAGATCCGTATTGCCAAGGCAGTCCGGGAAAGACGCTGGGGTAAGGTAAAAGCCCTGCAACGGCTCCTCTCCCACAGTCACTCAGCCAAGCTCTTGGCGGTAAGACGAGTGACACAAAATCGTGGTCGAAACACCCCGGGTGTGGACGGCACGATCTGGCAGCTACCGAACCAGAAATGGTTGGCTGCGTTGGCCCTGACCAGTCGAGGTTATCGGGCTTCACCCCTGAGGCGTATCTACATTCCCAAGAAGAACGGGAGGAAGCGTCCTCTTGGGCTCCCTGTCATGCATGACCGAGCCATGCAGGCACTCTATCTCATGGCGCTGGAACCGGTGGCAGAAACTCAGGCCGATATCCATTCTTATGGATTCAGGCCGGGGCGTTCCACCGCCGACGCTGTGGAACGGTGCTTTTCAGTGCTTTGTCAGAGATCATGCGCCCAGTGGATTCTGGAGGGGGACATTAAGGGTTGCTTTGATAATATCGACCATGGCTGGCTGTATGAGCACATTCCGATGGATCGGAAGGTATTGCGGCAGTGGCTGGCCTCGGGCTATCTGGAAGGTAAGACACTCTTCCCCACCCTGGCGGGAACACCACAGGGCGGCGTTATCTCACCGTGTCTGGCAAATATGGTTCTCGATGGACTGGAAGATGTGGTAGCACGCATTACCAAGCCGTCGGACAAGGTCCATGTTATCAGATATGCGGATGATTTTGTGGTCACAGGGGCTTCGCAAGAAGTACTTGAGCACCGTATTAAGCCTGCCATTGAAGAATTTCTGCTAGGAAGAGGCCTACGCCTATCGGAAGAGAAAACGCTGATAACCTCAGTTCACGAAGGCTTTGATTTTCTGGGTTTCAACGTCCGCAAATATGGGCGTAAGTTGTTGATCAAGCCCAGCAAGAGCAGTATCAAGTCTTTTCTGGACGGAATTCGTGAGGAGATAAAGCGCAGTGTTGGCGTACCTACGATTGGGTTGATCCGTCGGCTCAATCAGAAAATACGTGGTTGGGTGAATTACTACCGCCATGTAGTCGCCAAACAAGCCTTCGGATTTGTGGATAACGTGATATTTTGGGCAGTATGGAAATGGAGTCGTCGGCGTCACCCCAACAAATCAGCGAATTGGAGGTACAGGAAGTACTTTGCTGGTCACGGGAAGCGCAAATGGAACCTCCATGCGCCCTTTGTGGGTAAGGACGGAGTCGTCAAGGCTTTGTCTTTGATTCAGGCATCAGCCACGCCCATTCGCCGACATCGACAATTAATCGCAGCGGCAACCTCGTATGATCCTGATTTCTTTGAATATTTTGAGAGCAGGTCGCGCAAGGTTGCCATGGTGCCGCCGTGGACTACCGGGTCGTTATCCAGCGACTTTATAAGGGCTTGAGCCGTGTGCTGGGAAACCCGCACGCACGGTTCTTAGGAGAGGGAGTGGCAGCAATGCCACTCTCTTATCCGACTAAATCGCCGGTTACACATAGTCAATCAGCTGGTCCTCAAACTCAATGATAAACCGGTTCAGCGCTCCCTTCCAGTTCCGGGTCGGCATCACTCCTGAGAAAAATGTGCGCAAGATTCTTGACACTACCCGGCAATGTGCCACCGGCTGAGTATGAACAGATGTACTATGATGATGTAAATAACCGGTCATGCAAAGCGGCATGACTCAAATCAACGGGTCTCCGGAATTCCGGGGGCGGTTCAACCCATCCTATCATTAGGGTCGAGAGAGAACTTCGAGTAACTAACGCCCAAATGGTCCAATAGGATGCCTACCGTATTCTCCTAGAAGAGTTCGCAGTACTTGCTGATAGTATAGGCTTGCTCTTATGCCATAAAATAACTCGCAATAACGATCTCTGTGAATCACACATGTAATGCTGATTGTAAAGCGGCAACTACGGGACGTCCTCCTGATATTGTTGCATTGATCAAAGAATAGAAATGATCTGTTGTCATACTAGCTGTACCGATATAACCAGAACGAACGAGTTCAACAAAAGCACTGCCGTTTAAATAATGTCCGCCCAATCCGTTATAACTGATTCGCAGGCCACCTTTAGGCCCGAGTAATTTACCCTCATCAATTTTTTGGTTAATGTGATCCTTACTAAGGACAATACTCGCAGCATTCATTTTGGCATATCGTTTTACAAGTTTAAAATAGAAGGGATTGCTGTTGAGCCTGTATGCGTCTCCTGGAGGATATTTATTGCTAAATGTTTCCATGCGTTGAAGTTGTTTACGAAACTGCCTGTCGACCTTCACTTTCCATTCTTTCTCACTACCTATGGATGATGGCATTGGTTCCATCATCTTATATTGCACCATGACAAGTGCATGATGTGTCCGATTAAAGTAAATCAAGTCGACGCCGAACAACTCTTCAAGAGGACGTTTATTGGCAGTGATGATTTCCAGTTGTTCATCCCTGTTTCTGAACAAGGCTCGACCGGTCTGATAAGGACTATCTATATCTACAGGTTCCCAGCCGGCTACCCAGTGAGCATCTTGTTCAATAACGTCATCCTCAAGTAAACGGATAGTGGCAAGGGCAGTTTCCCCACCGGGCAAATCGATAGTAGTAGCACCATCGGCGCCGCCAAAGAACTTCAATGCAAGATGAACTGCATCAAGCTGCATCGCGTAATTGTTTTCAAACCTGACCGGTGTAAAGATTTGATGCATGATGCGTTGTAGTACTGTCGCATTCTCTGGAACTGCCGCAATCATTTTGAGTAGCCGCTGACCGAGCTTGTTGGATATGTGTCGATAGGGTGCTGGATCATTGAGGAGATTTGAATCGCGCCGGGAATTCCGGAGACCTGTTAATGTGGGTCATGCGGCTTTGCATGACCGGTTATTTACATCATCATAGTACATCTGTTCAAATTCAGCCGGCGGCACATTGCCGATGGACGCCAGCAAACGGCGTTGGTTGAACCAGTCCACCCATTCCAGGGTTGCATATTCCACGTCATCTGAGGTCTTCCAGGGGCCCCGCACCCGGATCACCTCCGTCTTGTACAGACCAATAATGGTTTCCGCCAACGCATTGTCATAGGAATCCCCCACACTGCCCACGGACGCCTCAATGCCGGCTTGCGTCAATCGGTCGGTATAGCGGACCGAGAGATACTGGCTGCCGCGGTCACTGTGATGAATCAAACCGTCCCGCTCACGCCGCGACCACAAGGCCTGTTCCAGCGCATCCAGCACCAGGTCGGTACGCAGTGAACGACTGACCCGCCAGCCCACGATGCGCCGGGCAAACACATCCACGACAAACGCCACATAGACAAAGCCGGACCAAGTCGCCGCATACGTGATGTCTGCCACCCATAGCTGGTTTGGCCGGGTGGCGGCAAACTGCCGGTTCACCCGGTCTGCCGGCTGCGGCAGGGTCTCATCCCGCGCCGTCGTCCAGCGCTTTGCGCCACGCCGCACGCCCTGTATTTCAAGCCGCCTCATCAACCGCTCCACCGTACAACGGGCCACGACATGGCCTTCCCGCTGGAGTTGCCGCCAGACCTTCCTGGCGCCGTATAACCGGTAGTTCTCGCCCCATATACGCTGTATCTCCTTGCACAACGCCTGGTCCCGCTTCACACGGGCCGGCAACCGCCCAGGGTCCGCAGCCCGGGCCCGGTGCTCGTAGTACGTCGATGGGGCGATCGGCAAGTGCTTGCAAATCGGCTCGACCCCAAGTCCCTCATGATGTTGGTCGATGAAGGCCACCATCTCGCCGGTCAGCGGTCGAGCTCCGCCTGGGCGAAAAAAGCCGACGCCTTACGCAAGATCTCGTTGGCTCGCTTGAGCTCCCGATTCTCGCGTTCCAACTCACGTATGCGCGCCTGCTCAGCACTGCTGACACCGGGGCGGTTACCCTGGTCCACTTCAGCGCGTCTCACCCATCTACGCAACGTTTCCGCAGCGCAGCCAATCTTGTCGGCGGTAGAAGTCAGTGCAGCCCATTGGGAGTCATAGTTCTCCTGGTGCTCCAGCACCAGCCGCACGGCCCGTTCCCGGATCTCCGGGGGATAGCGTTTTTGATTGTTCATTACTCCATCCTCTCAAGAAATAGAGTCTCCGGCAAACCCGGGGCAGTTCAATTCTTTGCAGGTGTTTGCAATGGGGTCTTTCGTAGATTCACGAGCATGCCATTCAACGTCAAGCCTTGAATGGGCTCAACGAAATCAAACACTACACATGAGTCCAAAGTCGACACTGAACGAACTGACTTTATAAGACCTAACGACAACTTTGATTGTCTATCAGACAATTGCTCTCCCGTTACTTCTATAAGTACAAGAGAATTGCTACTACGACAACGGGCAATATCATGGGGGAAGGTCAACGAAAAACGAGTTTCACCATAGCGTTTGCCTTTAACATCTTCCCATTCGTCGACACTGGGCCGTAGCAACGCAAGACCTCGTTTAGCGAAAAGTTCGATTTCTTCTTTATTCATAGGTGATCATTCAAGATTTATCTGGGTTCTGAAATGTGTTAATACCAGGATCGTACCCCCTTCTCTTGTCACGGTTATCCACCGGCGAGGGAGATTTAACATAACATCCGATCCGCGCACTGGGCCGGGTTGTCAACAGGTAGCCCAGCGGCGCAACGCACAGCGCCAGCGCCTGTCAGGCCGATAGCGAGGTCCAGTGATCCTGTCTCGTTCGTTGATCTGATCTTTCCCGGTAATCCTCCCCATGCAGCTTGCGCAATTTTCGTGGTAGTCCTTCCCCAAAAACCAGGCCTGTTTGATTTAATGCACATTTCACCTCGTCAACCAAGCAGCAAACCGTTCGTTCATATCGTCTTGATTATCCGCCCACCATTCCGGATCATCCAGGACTGCGTTGGACATGTTCTGCGGCGCGTTGGGCAGGTGCGGTTCCATATCGATGCCCGTTTCCAGGTGTTTGTCGACCAGCGCCAGGGATGAACGGCGCAGCGGCCCATAGGAGATGTACCTGGTTATATTGGCCAGGGACACGGTACTGGTGGCGAACGCAACAAACTGTCGGGCCAGGTCCAGCTTGGGCGTGCCGGCAACGATAACCTGGTGGCCGAAGGACAGCACCTGGCCGTCCCAGACGATGGTCAGTGGTTGATTCTCCAGTGCCCAGGCGTTGAAAATCCGTCCGTTGTAGGCTGTGCTCATGGCGACCTCGCCGTCGGCCAGCATCTGTGGGGGCTGTGCGCCTGCCTCCCACCATACGACCTGTTTCTTTATGGAATCAAGTTTGCGGAATGCCCGGGCTATGCCTTCTTCGCTGGACAGGACCTCGTAGACCTGGCCGGCCAGTACACCGTCCGCTACCAGGGCAAATTCCATGTTGGCGTTGGGCGCCCGGCGCATGCCCCTGCGTCCCGGAAACTTTTCAAGGTCGAAGAAATCGGCCATCGTCGCCGGTTTCTGTTCGGGGAAGCGGGTGTCGTTATAAGCGTACACCGTGCTGTAGACCAGGTTTTTCGCACCGCACTCCACGTCAAAGACGTCCAGGAAATCCTCAGTCGCCGGGGTGCCGTCCGGCGCCGGAAGGAGGGTTTCGTAGTCGATGGTTTCCAGCAGTCCCTCGTCACAGCCCAGCAACGCGTCACCGGCCTCCATATCGACCACGTCCCAGGTCACGTTGCCGGTCTCGGCCTGCGCCCTGACCTGGGCGAGGCCGCCGTTGTACTCATCCAGCTTTATTTGTATACCGGTCTCCTCGACGAAGCGTTCGTGGTACGCCTTGACGGAACTCCTTGCATAGGAACCACCCCAGGACACGACAGTAATGAACTCTTCCTCGTCCGCGCCGGCCGGCCCGGTTGTCAGAAGGGCCACTGCCCAGGCCATGCCGGTCAGCAGGGAACGAACTGTTGTTGACGTGTTTATGGAATTCATGGGAATTTCTCCTCTGGTACGATACAGGGTTATGTTTCTCGTCATGCTGGCGCAAGCCGTCCGGATGTTGAGTCGTAAATCCGGAGGACAGTATCCACCACCCTGTCGGTCCCGGTGTCGTGCAACTGCATATCATATCCTTGTTTTGCCAACAGTCCCACGGCAAACCGGTCTTCCTCATGTGCGCTGTCATTGGTGCTCTCGAAGCTGTCGTTGATGGCTATACTGTATTCCGCATCGACAGATGACGCCCCGTCTTGTATTGCGGCTTCAGTTGTAGTTGTTATTTCTCTGCTCCTAATCTTTCCAAGAGAGGCTGATCTTTGCTCCCGATCATGCCCGCACCAGTTGCCGGAACTGCGACTGCCGGACCCGCCCTAAAAACCAGGTCGATCAGGCACTATGGGGCATGTTAACGCAATCAATTTACCATATCCTCTGGTCCGGGCCTTCATTGATACGTGGAAAGGCAACTGGTCCCCACGTGTCCGATTCAGGATTCTTATTAATGTCGGTTTTCATGAGATTAAGAATTTCCGGAACAATGCTGGCCATGATGCGACTGCCGTCCCTGACTTGAGACTGGCCCCAGCCTGTAGCAAAGGTGGCTCCGCCGTGGAAAAGTTGATTACGCAGGATGTAAAGTCGGTCGAAGACTTCCCTCAGAACGGCGTGAATATCGCCTTTGAGCAATGCCGAGAAGGCACGTTTATTTCGTGTATCAAATGAATGCTTCCAACTAAAATCGACGCTGGTGTCCCTGATGGAACGCCAGAACAAACTGAATACATACTGGTTTTTCAAAAGAACGCGGACCGGATCGGAATAGGTTACCCACAAAATGGTTTTGATAGCCTGCTTGGTATCCCGCGCCAGGATTTTCGCCAGAAACTCGCTGAATTTCTGAGATTCGGCAGGATAGCGGCCACCTCTGTCATCAATCAGTTCGCCGCCATAGGCGGCATTGAATGAAATCCACAGAAAAATGAATCGTTCGCAATCAAGGGCAGCTCTCTCTTCATCGGACCTGGCATGGTTACGATTCGCCTCGGCTACTTCACTTCGCTTGAGCCAACTCTCGGCGCGCCGTATCCGATCTTCATTATGCTGCTTTTCAGAAATCTTTCGGCTAATTGCTGTCATTGTTACTTTACGGCAATGTCTTCATTTCGTAATCCTCTTGATGACTCTCCGACAACGGCCTGCAACAGCCGAAGGAATGCGTCGCTTCCATGCCCTGGGTCATGATGTTGGTGCTTCATGCCATCAGGCCGACATTTGTCTACACATTCACCAGACATCCATTGTGGAATTTTCTGTCAGGACCTTTTTTCACTGTATCAAGTCGAGTCTCGGCTATATGCAATTCCCTGACTGTTATCAATCTCCGAATGACCGATGCCATATGATTTTGCAGGTTCAACACAGTTTTGGCAACCAGATCGGCAATTGCAATTACTAGCAATTTCAATTCTTTTCTCCAGGCAGGTTTGCCAAACCTCGAATAATTTCTTAGCAACACTGATTCCGCCAGCATAGTTTCATAGCAGAAAGCAGTCAGTTCATCGCTGTTCCTCGAATAGCTACTGGTATTAAAACGATCAGCCGGAACAACAAACATAGTGCCAACACGAATCAGGTGTTCAAGCGCGCCAATTCCTGTTGAGTAGGACTCACTTAGCGGAACATTGATCCAAAAAGCGTGCAGATTATTCTGATAGTGCGGCTCGGGAGTTCCCCCAGTTCCCTTTTCTTCTCCACTTCGTTCGTCCAGCAACTTGTAACTCGTAAAGTGCATAATGATATTCAGGGAGCCATAGTAAAATTGGATGTCGCCGTACCCTAATTCATTAAAAATATCTTTTATGTACAGTGTGGTGAAGAAGCCCGCCTCAGTCCTTAAGGTTAGGCTCAGGTCCAGTGCCTGCACGGCGTACCCCGGCGGCTTAGCGGGCCCCGAGACTGCGAAGGCGGCGGGTCACGTTTGAAAGGAAGTGGCCGTTATAGGTAGGGCTGCCCTGCCCTATCTTCCGGACCTGCGCCAGGGTCTTGGCCAGTTCGGTCTTAAGGTCTGAAAACAACTCAACGGTGTTCACCGGCTGCACCAGGTCGGAGACGGTAAGGGGGACGGTCGCTGAGCCGAATGATAGCCGGTTATTCGAACGGGGTGATTTTTGAGCGGTGCCCATGGGCACCGATGGCCGGTGCGGAGGCGCGGCGCATGGATACCACCATGAATAGTGCGATGACAGCGCGGCCGATTGCCGTGGGTAGCGGGCGGTTTGTGTGGGTCTGTCGAAGCATCGAATTCCGGGGGGGTGTACTCGTTTAGTGACAGGGTATCGTTATATCGGCCAGTCGCTGTGCCGGGTCGCGGGTATCGGTGCCCATGGGCACCGGGTGGTGGGCGGCAGGGGCCGGGTGGTGGCGCTGGCTGGCGGAATTGTACCTGTCAGGGTGTTGTTGCTGTCGTGGTCATTTCGGGAATTATGGTTGCGGTTTTTAGGGTCTATCTCTCGGTCTTTGTGTCACACAAAGCCTATCTTGCCTCTTACTATATGAACTAATAATAGGAAGATATTTTTGTTTAGTATACATTATTCTGGAACGTGTTTCAGTGCAGTGAGACAGGGGTGTTGATGTCGGGTTGGCTGATGATGGAGTTCATAATCAGGTCATTTTGTTGATGGTTGTTCAGGCGGGTCTGACGGTTCATTGCACGGCAGAACTTGTCGGGGCTGACAGTGTCCTCATCGATGAGGTAGCCGGTCAGGACGACGCTGTCCTTAAGATGGAGGATGAGCCGGTGGCTGTCATGGCTCTGCTCGTAGAGGGTGTTGAACGCGAAGGGGATGGACTTGCTCTGGATTGATGGACTGTGTCCGGTGATGAGGGTGTTGTTCAGGCCATAAATAAATTCGCTGGCCCTGAGGTGTCCGCTGAAGACGGCGTTGGTTTCATACCAGGTATCGCCCACCTGAAGAGAGAGATGGAAAGTGTCCGGTTTGTTACTGCGGGTGTCAAGACCGAATTGGATCGGTGCGTTGCCGGTCTCTGGAAATGAGTCGGTGTTGTCGGGCATGGTGCCTCCTGTGTGAATGGGTGTTATCGGGCGGGGTGGCTTCGTCTTATATCAGGCCGCGCTCGGCCATGGAGGTTACCGTCTTGTCCCCGACCACCAAGTGGTCCAGCACGCGCACGTCCACCAGGGACAGAGCCTGGGTCAGCTTCAGGGTAATCTGCCGGTCAGCCTGGCTCGGCTCGGCGATGCCGGAGGGGTGGTTGTGGGAGAAGATGATGGCCGCCGCATTCAGCTGCAGGCAGCGTTTCACCACCTCGCGCGGGTACACGCTGGCGCCGTCGATGGTGCCGGTGAACAGAATCTCGTTGCTGATGATGCGGTGGCGGTTGTCCAGGAACAGGCAGGCGAACACCTCGTGCTCGAAACGGCACAGCCAGGCCCTGAGGTAGTTCTTGGTCTTATCCGGATTGCTCAACACCGGGCGGGCGCGCAGTTCCGCCTCCAGGTAACGCCGGGACAGCTCCAGGGCCGCTTCAAGACGCGCCGTCAGGGTCTTGCCGAGAGTGCTGACCCGGACGTTATCGATTAGGCCTCTCAGTCCCTGGTATCGGCACAGTTGCTCACGGATTTTGTCGAAGGACCGGGGCGATGCGAAGATACTGATGAGTTCGGCATCGGTTAAGGCATGGGGACCGGCATGTCGCAGTTTGTCCATCGGGGAGAGCTCGCCGCTATCGCGCAGCGTGCAGGTTGCAGGTTGGAACAGGGAATATTGCATGGCTGTCTCTATGGTGGTTCAGCTACACCGGGTGGTCACGGGCCTCTGCAAAGCGCAGCGGGGTGAACCGGGCCGGGGTAGAGTGCGGGCATCGCTGCCGGCAGGGGTCGCCGGCGCAGTAACCGCTGGGTGGATGAAACGGACTGTGTTGGCGTGTTATTTATTCATACGGAGAACATCACACACACAGCCGGCAACCATGCTTTCCGGTAATGAGCGAAACGACAGACTTTCAGGCGGTTTCCGCAATACCCACTCCACCATGCCGGCGTTCTAAACATGATATGATCTGTTCATGTTGTTGGATGATCCCCGACCAGCGGCTACGATCCGGCTCGCCGGGGTGGGGAGGTAAGGTGTGTGCCGGCAGCGCGTGCGCGGAGTCGCCGTGCGTCCTGAGCATCAGGGGGGGGGTTGATACGCTGAGGGTTGAGCAAGCGGCAAAGTGAGACAATGCCGTTGTGGCCGCAGCCATCTCTGCTAACAGGAATTATAAAGTCACCTTTTCATGATTCTAGAATATCTTCTGGTGGTTAAAGAAATGGTTCTCTCCGCCATTGTGAGTATCAGTTTGTTTCTGCCAACTGTTTGGGTTTTATTAACGGCGTACGTCCCAACAACCCGGCCCTGCGCTTATCCTTCAACCGGTAACTCTTAGCCTTAATACTTGAGGTGGTGGCATAGTGCAATAAGCGGTCAAGGATCGCCATGGCCAGCAACTGGTCGCAGATCATCTTGCCCCAGTCAATAAAGCTTTTCTTGGAGGTGAGGATAAGAGATGACTTGTCATAGCGGCGTTGAATGAGCCGGAACAATAAGCTGGCTCCCTCCTGGGATAAGAGCAGGTAGACCATCTCATCGATTAAGGGTTTTGGGGATAGACCACTTGCTGTAGTTGTTTGCCTAGACGGTCCTCATCTCGCGCCCGTTTCAGTTTGCTGAACAGGCTTTGTTGGAGCACACGATCATGACAGTACGCTTGATGAGTTAGAGGGATAACCTATACGGAGTCATAAAAAGTTGCTAGACGCCCACGGATGTTCCAGAGTAATACTAAAGATTGCCATTCATTAATGAAAAAGTTACGATACTCAATCATCACATGGTCAGTTCGGTTAGAAAATTAGGAATATGCCCAAGATGCATGCAAGAATAGTGGGACGAGCAGTATTAGATGAGTAGTTCGCAACCTGCTCTACGACCAAGTGAGGTGGTCTTGACATCGAAGGTCAAGCGGTTGCAGAGAGATGCTACCGCACAAATCGTATGCCAAAACAACCTGAAGTTCATGCGTGGGTTACCGGATGGGTCAATGAGCTTAATCGTGACCTCGCCGCCTTACAACCTACGCAAATCATATGAGACACGGCAACCGTACGACAAATACATTGAGAAGCAAGCGTCCTGTATTGCGGAAGCTGTGCGTTTGCTTGCACCAAAAGGATCAATTTGCTGGCAGGTGGGCAACTACGTAGACAATGGTGAAATTTATCCTCTAGACATCTTGCTCTACCCGCTCTTCAAGCAACATGGTATGAAGCTTCGAAATCGTATTGTCTGGTCTTTTGGACACGGACTTCATTGTCAAAAACGTTTTTCCGGTCGATATGAGACTATTTTATGGTTCACGAAATCGGAGGATTATACTTTCAATCTTGACCCTATCCGCATTCCTCCAAAATACCCAAACAAAAAACACTTCAAAGGACCGAATAAGGGCAAGCTATCCTGCCATCCTCTAGGAAAGAACCCGTCTGACGTCTGGAACATACCCAATGTAAAATCAAATCACGTCGAAAAAACCGAGCACCCATGCCAATTTCCTGTTGGTCTCGTCGAACGCCTCGTGCTGGCATTGACTAACACAGGCGAAAGTGTTCTTGACCCTTACCTAGGTGTTGGTTCTTCGGCAATTGCCGCGTTAAAACATGGCCGCAATGCCTACGGGTGTGACCTAGAGCGGCGTTTCATTGATATTGCATGGGAACGTATCCATCAGCTTCGTGCCGGGATATTGCGGACGCGTCAGATGAACAAGCCCGTATACGAGCC
Source organism: Gammaproteobacteria bacterium (assembly GCA_965207165.1). Taxonomy (GTDB): domain Bacteria; phylum Pseudomonadota; class Gammaproteobacteria; order Eutrophobiales; family Eutrophobiaceae; genus JAAXHV01. Next base: position 2,693,554 of record OZ242265.1, read on the forward strand.
CAGTGCAAAGTAGACCCTGTGAAACTGGCATTCACCTATGATGAGCATCATAACGCGGGAGCTATGTGGAAAGAGCGCAATCTCAAGCAATGGTTGATAAATATCTTTGAAGCACCTGTGATTAGGATTGCACCACGCTGTACACTTTCTATACGCGAACATGTAGAGGCTAAATTTTTGAATGATGGTTGGGCACTCAACGTCGATCTCGATCAGTCGCATCGTCTTAAAATATTTGCTAAGAAAGATACTTTTGCTTTCCAACTACAAACCGGGAATATGAGTCGTGCACCGTATGACCTGCTTAAAATGCAGTTTCTATTTCAGAGCCAGCGAATAGAAGCCGCTGCTCTCGCTCTTCCAACCAAAAGCGCTGCAAGAAAGATCGGAGACAATATTGCTAACGCAGAACGCCTCATCAATGAGTTACAGCTCTTCGATCGAGTGATTAGCGTTCCAATTCTTGTTGTTGCTTTTGAGTGATGAAGTTGAGATAAATGGCCTATAAATTTAAGATCGTCCCGCGTACCGAGCGTGAGGCTTTAATCAATAAACGGCTGGAAAACTCCAAAGAGTTCGGTGAGATTATCTACGATTTTCGCAGTGACAGTTACACTCCAAAGGTAATCTCGCTCCCTATAGGCGTACCAGTTTACCGCATGGAAAACTGCCGCACATTCACCGCCCAGCAGAACGACATCGCAACCCAAAGGCTGGACGATGACTATTTTGCTAAGGGGCAGGAGTTGACGACAGCCCAGCAGGCCCAGCATGATATTCTGGTTAAGCTCGCCAAGCAGAGTACTGAGTCGGTCACATCCATCTATGATGTTCTTGAGACTGATGGACAGCGTGAATCAATCCTGATCACTAGTACTGGAGTTGTAGTCAATGGTAACCGCCGCCTCAGTGCAATGCGTGAGCTAATGCGCCAGAAAGATGGTTCTGTCGACGAACGCTTCACTCATATACGTTGCTCCGTTCTACCACCGGATACCACCCGTGACGAAGTTGATGACATCGAAGCCGATCTACAAGCTAGACCACAAACTAAATTGGACTACGACTGGATTGGTGATGCCCGTCTTATCAGCCGACAGGTCAATAAAGGTCGCACCACTAAGGAGGTGGCTGACCGGCTTCGACGTAGCAAAGCAGAGGTTGAAAATGCCTTGCAGTCACTTGATGAGGCTGATTTATATTTAAGGGAATGGGTCGAGAAACCGGGACAATACCATCTCTTGAAAGACGGAGAGCAGATCTTTAGCGACATTCCTAAAAATATCGCAAAGAAGGACCCACAACTTCAGGAAGCTAGCCGTGCCATCGCTTGGTCGATATATGAAAACCGTGACCGCGTCATGGGCCGCGTTTATAGGCTGAATGCGGCTTTTGGAAAACTCGCGCCGAAGGTGCTGGACATCCTTGAAGACCAAATTGATACTGAGCAGGTGGATAAGGAGCAAACAGGTAATCAGGATGATTTTTCTATCGACATTGATGGCGTTGCCGATGGTAGTGGGAAGAACTATAAACCGATTATTAACGCCCTTAAGGACGATGTCACAAAAGACGATGCTGTAAATGTCCTTCTTGAAGCATGCGAAACTGCTATCGAGTTTGCTAGAGGGGAAAAGAACGAACTGGCTCCCTTAAAAACGCTCTCACAAGTCCATGCAAGAATCATAGGCATAGACACAAACGCAGCAGGGCAAAATACCTTATCACCGATGCTAAAACAGATAGAGTCGATTAGGAACGCCCTCGACAAGATGGAAGCCACCATCCAGTTACGTCAAACGGGCAAGTCAGCGGGCGACAAATCAGGGGAGTAGCGCCCAAATGCGCGAAGCGCCAACGTCTGTTGAAATTTATTTCAATCACGATAAGACTGGCACACTTGCAATACCGGCAGGAGAGCTAGAAACGGCCATATGGTCACGCCTGAAGCTATCAATCCGAACAAAAAAACTTCATCACACGATAACAGGAAGCGAAATAAATCTTTCATGGTCTGACACCCTCAGCTTAGTGCGCGAATTTGGTAGCCGCGCTACCCAACAAAACTTGAATTTCCGGTTTAGGCCGACAGCAGCAGCAGCCGAGAAGCTTAGCGCGTTCGCCACAGAACTCAGGGAAACACGCGCGCAGCGCTCCACGCTAACGGAAAGTATCCACACTGAAGAAATACGGACGCGTCTGAACAATGCAGGATTTTCTAAACGTGAATTAAAGCCTTTCCAGCTTCGAGATTTGTCTCATCTGCTCTCACTTGCCAACGGGGCAAATTTCTCAGTCCCAGGAGCTGGCAAGACTACAGTGACGTTTGCGCTTCATACACTTACGCACAAGCAGAAACAGTGTTTTATTGTAGTTGCCCCGAAGTCTGCATTCCAAGCGTGGATTGATGTTGTTGGTGAATGCATGGATGAAAACGCTTCGGCTGACCACACTGAATCATTCACTATTTTGGACGGTAATGATGAGGACACAAGCCAGGCCCTAGCATCGCAAGCCACTCGTTTTATCATATCTTATGACCTCATGGTGCGCCAGCAGGGAGTACTGACATCGCATTTTGCAACTACGCCTACCCATCTCGTCCTCGACGAGTCTCACCGTATGAAGGCGGGATGGCAGTCGCAACGCGGTGCCTTCCTTCTCAGCATTGCCAGCCTCCCGGTCCGGCGGGATATCTTGACTGGAACACCGATGCCTCAAGCGGCATCAGATATTGAGTCTCAGCTAGATTTTCTCTGGCCTGGCCACGGTCTCGGTCTTGAGGTCGTGCAGGGTACATCTCCACGGCGTGTACTCGGGAACCTTTACGTACGAACCACCAAGGAGGAACTCGGACTTCCTAAAGCCGAGCGACACTTCATTGATGTAACAATGGAACGGGGCCAATTGGCCCTGTACTCAATTGTTCGTAACGAGTTCCTGCGTGATTATTCCAAGCATATTTCACGTGGTATGGGAGATGCGCAATTCCTTAAAGCGCGCCGCTCAGTCATGCGTCTGCTGCAGCTATCGGTAAATCCTGTCCACGCGTTAAGTACAATGGCGTATGACGACGTAAAAATAGACTCAGCAATTATTGAACAAGTTCTTGAGGAAGGTCATTCGGCAAAGATGCGCGCCGTAATGAATCATGCGCGAAAACTGGCTAGTCAAGGCAACAAATCTGTTATATGGACGATTTTCACCGACACAATCCATAGCTTCGTTTCGTCGCTTGCAGATCTAAATCCAGTTTATATTCATGGCGGTGTATCGTCTGGACCATCAAGTGACCCAGAGAGTCGTGAAGGTAAAATCCGCCGCTTTCATGAAGATCGCAGTTGTTATGTCCTTATTGCAAACCCGGCAACAGCGGGCGAAGGTATTAGTCTTCACAAGGTCTGCCATGATGCAATTTATGCTGATCGGAGCTACGTCTCTACACATTACCTTCAATCTATTGACCGAATTCATCGGCTTGGTCTCATGCAGGACCAGGAAACCCACATACATATCTATCGCTCTAAAGCTCCGCCGGTTATCGGAAGTATCGATATGTCGGTGAGCCGAAGGCTGGTCTCGAAAATCCGTAATATGCAGGTATTGCTTGACGATCCGGATCTACATGAACTTGCCTTCGATGAGGAACAAGTTGCCGATCCGATTGATTATGATATTGAACTGCAGGACCTTATTGACCTAATTGCTGAACTCGAAGGAACTGCCGGGGACACGCAGATGGAAGATATATGAATGCAGCAATATCGACGGAACGCTTGTTCTCCTTACCTTGCTTCGAAGGGGTGCGACTGCTGCGATATTATGGAGAAATGCACCCTGAGCTTAGTACTACCGAACTCATACCCCTGATCGAGAGCATTGAAGCGGATGGTGCTAGCCTCGATCTGGTTGCTTCAGTTCACCTTGAATCGCTTGTCGAGCAAGACTGTTCGATGGACGGCAAGGCGTTCTATCAGGCTTGTATAAAAGCTGTCTTGCTTAAGCACCAGCCTATTTGGTCTAAGTCCATGCGTACAGGACGTGCACGCTTCACGCGAACACTCAATCTAAATGACCAGGACATTTTTTCTGCCGCTGGTTTAACGGACAATCCTCCATCGGTTGAAGTAGTGCGGTGGTGGGATGAGGTCTCTGGACATGCTCGGCTGATTATCGATCAAGTATATATGGAACAGGCTCGCAAAGCGGAACTCCTCACGCTGGGGCGTGAACGCAAGCGGCTTGCTAGTATTGGGATTAAGAAGGAACCGGAATGGCCAGGACTTGATGACAACTACGCTGGTTATGATGTATTGACGTATGACCTCGGAGAATATGGTCTAAAAAACCGCATGATTGAAGTGAAATCTACGATTGCTTCACCGCTTCGCTTTTTATTATCACGCAACGAATGGGACAAGGCGAAAGAAGCACCATCGGCTTACCTTTTCCACATCTGGGATCTGAAACAGAGTCCTGAGGTTCTGCATATAAGGACGGTTACAGAAATTGAGCCCCACATTCCTTTAGACAGCGAGAAGGGAAAATGGAAAATTGCTGAAATTCCTATTGTGAGTTCCTAGCGTATCAAGCTTTCAAATATCTGGTAACATTAGCCTTAAGTCGTTTCTGAAATAAGCAACAACAATAACAGTTATTTTGACCTTCGCCCTGTAACCTGATCCACCTGCCGTTTAGGAATTTCCCTCTCTCGATTTGGTATCAGCCAGGAAGTAACTCGACCACGTCCGCCTTTACACCGGCCACATAGTCCGCCCATTGATTCATCACCCACCGACGCCGTTCAAAGAGGTCGCTTCGGAAGTAAGCACCCTCCGTCCCACCGACAACGTGAGCCAGTGCCGCCTCTGCAACCTCCCGCGGCTTGCCGGTGTCAGCACACCAATCCCGGAAACTGGACCGGAAGCCATGTGCAGTTGCCCGGTCTGCCAGGCCATTGTCCCGCAGTAATTTTGTCAGGGCCATATCGGATAGCGGTTTCCCCGGACGTTGCGGGCTTGGAAATACAAGCCCGGTCCTGTCAGCCAGTATCCGGGCCTGTTCCAATACGGCCACGGCCGGATTGGACAACGGTACCCGGTGGACCTTGCCACCCTTCATGCGCTCGGCCGAAATCGTCCAGGTTTTGTTGTCCAGGTCAATCTCGTCCCAGATTGCGCCCCGGACTTCACCTGCCCGCGCCGCAGTCAGTACCAGGAAGCGAAACGCCAGCTTTACCGCAATGCCCGCCCCCGACTGCCCGATTGTTTCCAGTGCCGCCGGCACATCCCGGTAAGGTAACGCCCGCAAATGCGCCTTGACAGCAGGGAGTTTCGGCAAGGCGCCGTCAATCATCTCACCTGCCGGATTGTTCTCGATATGGCCGTGCGCCATTGCCCAGCGGAACGTTTGCCGCATTTTCTGACGCAGCCGGCGCGCTGTTTCAGGCCGTGTTGTCCAGAGCGGGGTCAATATTTTCAACACATCCTCACGGCCTAACCGATCTATCTGGGTAGCGCCGATAACCGGAAACACATGCTTTTCCATTGCCTGCAGCCAGTTCCTGGTGTGTTTGCCGTTGCGCCAGCTTGGTTTGAGCGCCTCATGGGTTTGCTCGGCGGCGTCCCGGAATGACGGCAGCCTGGCCTTGCGCTTTTCAGCCAGCGGGTCCCGCTTATGGATACGGGCGGCCTTGCGGTTCTCAAACGCCCTGTCCCGGGCCTCGGCCAGGGTCACGAGCTTGAAACTGCCGAGGCCGATATCATGGCGTTTCCCGTTGATGGTGAGGCGCTGGACCCAGCTTTTCCCCTCGCCGGTGCCGATGCGCAAATACAGCGTCTCGCCCACAAAATGAAACCCCGGTTTCCTGAGCGATTTCGCTTCAGCATACGTCATTTTTCTTGTCATATCTCTATACTCCTTACCAACGAAAATTCCACATTCTTATACAGGTAGTATAGGGTATGAGAGGGAATTGTCAAGACATGATTATACGAAAAATTCCTTATATATCAATATAGTTAGGTATTACTTAAGAAAGTATCGGAAACTCAACTGGCGGAGAGAGAGTCCGCCATTTCAAGGTTTTTTGTATTTCCTGTTGTTCCTTTATTTTATCATAACTAATTGATATAATAAGTATTATTGTCCATACACGTCTTATGCCGTATTATGTGTTCTCTTACAACTAGTGATAACTGCAATAATAACTATATCTTACCATGAAACGACCAATAACCCTCTCAGCCTCCTTCGTCAGGACCATCAGCCGACCCGGCCGCTACGGTGACGGCCGCGGCGGCCACGGCCTATCCCTGCTCGTCAAACCCATGACCAACGGCCGCATGTCAAAATCCTGGTCTCAAAGACTACTGATAAACGGCAAACCCGTCAACGTCGGCCTCGGCCCCTATCCGCTAATCTCACTGGCCGACGCCAGAGGTAAGGTCCTGGAAAACCGCCAGGCATTAATTAAGGGCCGAGACCCGCGCGGACGTATACCGTTGTTTTCTCAAGCCGCCGAGGAAGTGATAAAGATTCACGCTGCGGGCTGGAAGGACAAGGGCAAGTCAGCAAACCAATGGCGGGCTACCTTGCGGGATTATGCGATGCCGAAACTGGGCCATAAACGTATCAACGACATTACCACGGCGGACGTGATGGCTGTCCTGTTGCCGCACTGGCATGACAGGACGGAAACCATGCGACGGGTCAAACAACGTATCGGGGCCGTCATGAAGTGGGCCATCGCCAACGGCTACCGGGAAGATGATCCGACCCTGACGCTGGCAGCGGCGCTCCCGAAAAACGGTACCGTCCGCAATCACCACAAGGCTCTGCCGTATTCTGAGGTGGGTGCGGCCATTGCCAGGGTCCGGGCCTCCGGCGCGTACTGGGCGACGGTGGCCTGTTTCGAGTTCATGACGCTCACTGCGGTTCGCTCCGGCGAGGCCAGATTGGCGCGCTGGACGGAGTTTGACCTTGAGACCGCCACCTGGGAGATACCCGGGGAGCGCATGAAGACCAAGCGACCGCATCGCGTACCCTTGTCCAAACGTGCGCTTGAAATTCTTGAGGAAGCATCACGGTACGCGGACAACTCCGGGTTGGTTTTTCCCAGCGTAACCGGAAAGGCGTTAAGCGATAGCACTGTGAGCAAGCTACTCCGTGAAAACGATATCGGCTGCGTCCCCCATGGCATGCGTTCATCGTTTCGGCAATGGGCCGCCGAGCGGACCAACCAACCCCGTGAGGTGTGCGAACTGGCCCTGGCGCACGTCAATTCGGATCGGGTTGAAGCGGCCTATCAGCGCTCCGATTTGTTTGATTTACGGCAGCGGTTGATGGAACAGTGGGCCGCCTACGTCAGCGCTAATGACGCAGACGTTGTGCGCTTGCACGGTTAGGACTGACCACGCGCCAACAGGGAGACATAAAAGTGCCGGGGTGTCGTAATAGCGACCTGTATGTGAGCCGTTTCGCGGGTGTCGGTGCCCATGGGCACCGGGTGGTGGGCGGCAGGACAGGCATGGGTTGTGGTGACTGTCAGGAGTGTCATGGTCGGTGGAATTGTACTTGTCGGGGCGGGTCCGCCTGCAGCGTGAAATAGCCGGTTTCGGGCCATAGCAACCCTTAGGGCCGGTTAGTTAAATCGTTTACTGGCGATTTATGACGGACGATTTCGGCCGAAATTATAAGTTTTTCTCACAACCGAGGTATCATGTGAGAAATTCAGACTATTCTTTAGAATATGAAGATTGCAGAGATATTGCTATGAAAACGCTCCCTGCAGAGGTATCAACGTACGCCACCAGCCCTGAATTCACGGAAGAAACCATCCCTGGGAAACTGAAGAAATCCCACCGGACCAAGCATGAGACATGGGCAAAAATTGTGATTCTGGAAGGCACATTACGATACCGCATTCTTGAGCCGGTGCTGGAAGAGGTCAATCTTTCTCGCAGCAACTATGGGGTCGTGGAGCCGGAGGTCCCGCATGAGGTCGAACCGATAGGAAAAGTGTGTTTTTATTTGGAATTTTATCGCTAGTGTTTGAGGACGTCCGACTTCAGTGGACCTGGACGACATTCTGTGTGAGCAGGTTGAGCGGACAGTGCGCAGGGACAACTGCGTGCGGCTGGACGGCCGGGTATTACAGCTCTCGGCAGACCGGCGCCGCCATTATTACATCAAGGCCAAGGTGAAAGTGTGTCGGCATACGGACGGAATGCTGAGCGCATTCCATGGCCTGCGGCGTCTGGCCAGGTACGACTCTCAGGGCCAACTGATCCAGGATGACAAATCGTCAGGACAGACGATTTGCACGGCGGCAACTGCCCGAAGGGTTGCGCCCAAGGATGGGCGCAATGAGCTACCGACGGCTGTATAATGTCCGCGGCACCGTCGGCACTGATAGAGTGATACCGGATTCTGTTATCTTGCTTGTATCAGTGTAAATCTAAAAGCGGATAATTCATTGGTTACAGAAGTGGACAAATCGATTTGTTGACAGCAAAGTTTTTCTCACTATTGTCAGGAACAAACCAGGGCAACCGCATACTTGAATCGCGCCGGGAATTCCGGAGACCTGTTAATGTGGGTCATGCGGCTTTGCATGACCGGTTATTTACATCATCATAGTACATCTGTTCAAATTCAGCCGGCGGCACATTGCCGATGGACGCCAGCAAACGGCGTTGGTTGAACCAGTCCACCCATTCCAGGGTTGCATATTCCACGTCATCTGAGGTCTTCCAGGGGCCCCGCACCCGGATCACCTCCGTCTTGTACAGACCAATAATGGTTTCCGCCAACGCATTGTCATAGGAATCCCCCACACTGCCCACGGACGCCTCAATGCCGGCTTGCGTCAATCGGTCGGTATAGCGGACCGAGAGATACTGGCTGCCGCGGTCACTGTGATGAATCAAACCGTCCCGCTCACGCCGCGACCACAAGGCCTGTTCCAGCGCATCCAGCACCAGGTCGGTACGCAGTGAACGACTGACCCGCCAGCCCACGATGCGCCGGGCAAACACATCCACGACAAACGCCACATAGACAAAGCCGGACCAAGTCGCCGCATACGTGATGTCTGCCACCCATAGCTGGTTTGGCCGGGTGGCGGCAAACTGCCGGTTCACCCGGTCTGCCGGCTGCGGCAGGGTCTCATCCCGCGCCGTCGTCCAGCGCTTTGCGCCACGCCGCACGCCCTGTATTTCAAGCCGCCTCATCAACCGCTCCACCGTACAACGGGCCACGACATGGCCTTCCCGCTGGAGTTGCCGCCAGACCTTCCTGGCGCCGTATAACCGGTAGTTCTCGCCCCATATACGCTGTATCTCCTTGCACAACGCCTGGTCCCGCTTCACACGGGCCGGCAACCGCCCAGGGTCCGCAGCCCGGGCCCGGTGCTCGTAGTACGTCGATGGGGCGATCGGCAAGTGCTTGCAAATCGGCTCGACCCCAAGTCCCTCATGATGTTGGTCGATGAAGGCCACCATCTCGCCGGTCAGCGGTCGAGCTCCGCCTGGGCGAAAAAAGCCGACGCCTTACGCAAGATCTCGTTGGCTCGCTTGAGCTCCCGATTCTCGCGTTCCAACTCACGTATGCGCGCCTGCTCAGCACTGCTGACACCGGGGCGGTTACCCTGGTCCACTTCAGCGCGTCTCACCCATCTACGCAACGTTTCCGCAGCGCAGCCAATCTTGTCGGCGGTAGAAGTCAGTGCAGCCCATTGGGAGTCATAGTTCTCCTGGTGCTCCAGCACCAGCCGCACGGCCCGTTCCCGGATCTCCGGGGGATAGCGTTTTTGATTGTTCATTACTCCATCCTCTCAAGAAATAGAGTCTCCGGCAAACCCGGGGCAGTTCAACTTATATGCAGGCGAAAGACCTGCCTCGATTACATACCACTCCTCTGCAAACGGGAGTCCAGTCAGACAACAGTCGCTCGCGACACCTTATTGTGTCCTAACAGGACACGTGTTCCGCTGGACTCCCACTTTCGCGGGAGTGGTATAAGATGTCTTCATTCTGTTGTTTCCTGCATATATCAAGTATACGGTTGCCCTGTCACGTGCCTGAAATGATATTAGGTCGGGAGACGTCAAAACAATAAATATGCTACGATAACTCATTGACAGAAAAATGTTTTCGTATGCAATAGGGCATGTGCTGCAGCGCTTGACTTTCCGTAACTCGCAATCCTGCCCGTTCAATAATGAGCCAGATGACGCCTGAACAAATCAATTTTTTCCTTCAATTCATCCACTTGGAAAAGTTGTTTGGCAATTTCCCCGGCGCAAGCGACCAGAACATAGCGCCGATATTCGGCCTTGACGCGGTTCGATACCGACAGATCAGGAACGGTTTTAAGGAAAACGCTCGCGTTGCTGCTGAGACACTGCTGGCCGAGCCGGATTTTGCCAGCCTGGTCGACCGTCTGCCCTTCGCCCCTGACTCCACAATCCTGGCAGTGGGCGATAGCGTCACCGATGATGATCAATCCTGGCTAGAAATGCTGCGCCACCTGCTTAATATCAAGCGCCCTGATAACCGGGTCCGGATTATCAATGCCGGTGTATCAGGCGATTCAACTACTCACGTCATCAGCCACTTCCCTGAACTGACGTCGTCAGAACCTGACTGGATCCTGTTCATGATTGGCTTGAATGACGCGAGAAGGCACGGCAGGGCGCCGGAGAAAACCCTGGTCAGCCTGGACGAAACAGGAAAAAACCTGAGTGAGTTACGACGCCTCGCCATTGCGCAAACAAACGCCGAGCTTGTCTGGATGACGCCACCCACGCTGATTGAGCAAAAGGTTTTGGAATTCTGGCTGTTCAACGCCATGCAAACCTGCTGGACAAACACCGATGTTGACGCCGTCGCAAAGCTGATAAAACAATTGCCGGATAAAATCGTTGACGTGCATTCCGCATTCGGATTGCCGCCCAGGCCTGAATTATTACTGGATGACGGCCTTCACCCGTCGTTACAAGGCCAGAAGACTATTGTAACCGCGTTGGTGGAAGCTCTCGCTCGCAGCTCTCCCTGAGCCCAAGGCAGCCAGGATCGGAAAGTAGGGAAATTCCGGGTGCTCAGCTTACACGCCAAAATAGTCATGGAACGAGTTGTCCGGATCGTACTGCTTGCGCAAGGCCCGGAGTCTGGTCCAACTAGCCGGCGTGAATGACCGCCGGTTTCTTTCCGGGTAGTTGACGACGTCCTCGTTGTTGATGTAATGCCCCAGGGAGAACGGTTCCAGTACCGACATGGTGCCGCGTAACCACCCCGCTACCCGGTTATCGTCTTTTGCATCCTGCCAGGTGAGCACCGACAGGATATTCGTGCTGCCGATCAGTGAAAAAGCCGCATCCTCGGGCAGTCTGGCATTGCCCATAAAACGAATGCTGACAGTGGTGACAGGCGTCACCGCTTGCCGCATGCGTTCACTGAGCGCGGCGATGACCGTAGCGATGGAATTGCTCCAGACGCCTTCAGTGGCCATGCGCCCATGCGGGAAGGATTCCCCTGTTTCACCCGTCAGTATCTTGAGATTGGTCGGCTCGTATTCCGTTTTTTGAAGCGGGTTATGGCCCAGACTGCTTTTTGCAACGGGTTCCAGCAATGCTCGCGCTTCCTCCTCGTCAGCGCCGTAGGCGACAGCGTTCACTATGCAAACCTGCTCGGGAGCGCCAGCCACAACCGCTTGCTTGTCCGGATTACCCGTCAGCAGCAGTATCAATTCAAGCCTGTGGTCACTGTTCGGCACAAGCTCTTCCAGCACGGCGGCCACTCCCGCATGGTTATCCAGAGAGTGGATATACTGTGACGTGGTGATCGCCCCCGGCAACGAATACGCACGAAGGTAGTATTTTGTCACCACTCCGAAAAATCCGGGCCCGGCTCCCCGCACGGCCCAGTAAACATCAGGGTATTGCCGTGCATTGACCGTCAGCATCTCTCCACCGGCGGTGACCACATCGGCGCCGGTAACGGAAAAACAGGCAATCCCCCATGTGTTGGGATTGAAGCCGAGGCCGCCGCCCAACAGGAACCCGCCAATGGCGACACTGCCGCCCCTGGCCACAGGAAATCCCATCCCGTGCTGCTCAAGCGCGTGCAACAGGGTCGGTCCCCAGGTGCCCGGTCCTGCCGTAGCCGTAAGGTTTTCCGGGTCCACCGTCACATCCCTCATTCCGAGCAGGTCAATCAGCATCCCGTCTTCACGCAGGAATGAACCCGGTATGCTGTGACCGCCGCTCTTTGCAATCACCTTCAAACCATGACTGCGCGCATGGTTGACGGCGGCAACCACGTCGTTGGCAGAATTCGCCTGAACGATTAAATCAGGCCGCCGCGCCGGTTTGGCCCGTTGCCATACCAGACCCCTTCTTATCGCTTCATAGTCGGAATGTGCGTGGCCAACCATCTTCCCGCTGGGCACTCGTGCCGAAGTTTCCCGGGGTCTGGAAAGAGTAAGCAGCGTCCCGAGAAATCCAAGCAGGTTGCGCAAAAACTGCCTTCGGCAAAGACTGTTCAGCGCGGCCTTAAAAGCCATTCAGGCTAATTGAAATTGCGGCGCAGACTCACGGACCAGGTGGCCGGCATGCCGTACACGCCCTCTACACCATTGTTATTGGCAAAGCCCGTGATGATATAAGCCTCGTCGGCCACGTTGCGTCCCGCCGCGGTAACCGACCATGCATCGGCGGCATCGCGCCAGGTCAACGAGAGATTCAACAGGGTATAGGCGGGTTGCACCAGTAACGGCGTATTCCGGTCATCATTGGCGACCTTGCTGGTATGGGACAGGTCAAGCCGCGGCGTCAACGTGCCCATATCACCCAGGTTGATGGAGTATTGCGCAGCGGCGTTGATGTTCCATTCCGGCGCGTTGATCAGGTCATCATCAATGTCGAAGGCGACACCCTCATCCAGCTTGACGTATTCCGCATCCAGGTAGCCTACGCCGACCTGCAGTAGCGCTTCGGGGACAGGCACTGCGGTCATTTCCAGTTCAAACCCGAGGATTTCCGCTTCTGCCGCGTTGACCGTGGACAGGCCTATGGTGCCTGCACTGTCACTCTCGTCGGAGGTGACCTGCATATCCGTGTAGTCGGTGAAAAATACCGCGCCGTTGAAGCGCATGCGATTATCAAGCAGGGTGGTTTTGAAACCGCCTTCGTAGACTTTCACGAACTCCGGTCCGGCAACCGGGGCCTCACGCTTTGCCGGAAAAACCCGTTGAGTGAAGGCGCCGGCCTTGAATCCCTCCGAGTAGGAGACGTACGTCATGATATCGTCAGTCCAGCGGAAAGACAGGTTGACATAGGGTTGCACCTCGCTGGCATTGGAATGGGCCGGTACCATGGGTAACACGCAGGAACCTTGGGTATTGGCAGGTGTCAGCGGTGTCCCTTCACAATCAAACGGCGAGGCAGGCGCTATGGAAAGCGGGAACGGGACACTCCTGTCGATACCCACATGGGAGTCCGCGACAAATTCCTTTTCCTCGTCCGTATACCGCACGCCCGCGGTCAGTGATAACTGGTCCGTCACGTCAAAAGTGCCCTGGGCAAACACGGCCTTGCTCTCGTTGTCTATCGTGCCGCCGCTGTCGAATACGGTATTGAACGGCAACTCCACCACGTCCAGGTGCTTGCCCGTTTCCTTCAGGTAATACAACCCGATCATCCATTCCAGGCGATCCTCGAACGCGTTGCCCAGCAACTGGAGTTCCTGGGTAGTCTGTTTTTGCTCGTAGTCGTTGGCGGTGCGGACAATCACGTGGACCGGCAGCTTCGAATGGCCGGTATCCCGGGACCAGAAACCGTCTTCCACCCGGCGGTGCGCGCTAATTGATTTTACCGTAAGGTTATCGGTAATATCCCATTCCAGGGTGCCGCTGACACCCCAGACATTCAGCTCGGAATCCGGGCGTACGGCAACCCCGAACCGGTCATTGTTACTTAGTTCCGGTGTCGCGCTCACGTGGCTGCTCCAGGTCTTGAACGGCCCTACCACCCATTGATCGTTGTAACATTTGTCATTTCCGAACCGGGCAGGGTCAGTACTGACCACGAAACCGCCGCAGGCCGGGTCGCCGGATACCAGGTTATTAAGTTTGGGGAAGAACCCGTCTTCCGCCACGTCGATCAGCACATTGGGCGCGGGCGCCTCATCGGTAGTGGAGTAATCTCCGGTTATGTCCACCGTGATCGCGTCGGACGGCGTCCAGCGGAACGCCAGCCGGCCGGAGAGGTCTTCGTTATCACCCAGGTCCGGCCCGTCCCCCAGGTTTTTCACGTAACCGTCCCGGTTCCTGGTGGACAAAGAGAGGCTGCCCGCCAGGCTCTCGCCCATGGGGATGTTCACATAACCGTTGGCGTCAATGCGGTCATAACTGCCGGTCGTCACCTCCACCCGGCCGAACACCCTGTCGGTGGACGGCTTCTTGGTAACTACGGAGATGGCGCCGCCGATAGTATTTCTTCCGAACAACGTGCCCTGGGGGCCGCGCAACACCTCGATCCGTTCCACGTCCACCGTATCCATCACCTGGCCGATGGTACGGGCGATATACACCCCGTCCAGGTAAATGCCCACACCCGGATCAACGGGCAAGGCCCAGTCGGCGCTGCCGACGCCGCGGATCATGACGATGGCCGCCGAATTGCCGGCGGCGATTGGCGCGGTAAAATCGAACACGACGTTGGGGGTGAACTCACCCAGGTCGGAGAAGTCAACTGCGCCGCGTTCCTCCAGGTCGGCAGCAGTGAATGCCGCGACCGATATGGGCGTGTCCTGCAGACTTTCTTCACGCTTTCTGGCGGTTACTACAATCTCCTCCAGGGCGCCCGCCTGCGCGAGCAATTCGGTCGTTGCAGTTCCAAGCAGGCAGGCAAACAAGATGAGCTGGGCAATACCTGCTACGGTTTTTCCTGACACATTTGTGGTTTCATGATTTATCATATCGCACGCCCTAGTGTTGATTGAAGATATTCAAGAATTATTGTAACATCCTATGTAGTATACAGTATACCAAAACTTCACATTTAAATGTCACCACACTGAATTTTGCAACCATGAGGTTTGCTCCGGCTCATGTCTCTCAAGAAGATCCCTCAAAAAAAATCGTTGCGTGACAAGGCTTATGCATCATTAAGAAAAGCCTTTTTCCAAGGCGTTTTCAAGCCCAACCAGAAAATTACGGAATACGAGATTGCAAAAGCGCTGGGTGTTTCCCGCACGCCGGTCAGGGAGGCGCTGAACCTGTTCAGGAGCCAGGGGATATTAAGGCAAAATCGTGGAGGATCGTATGTTTTTATTCTCCCCACCCTTGAGCAAATTGAAGACATATTCGAAATGCGACGGGTTTTAGAACCCCTGGCCGCAAAAAAGGTCATCGGAAATTGCACTGAAACTGATATAGACAGACTTGAAGTAATCGTCGGTAAGGAAGAGGAGGCGCTCGATGTAAACGACTCATCCGGTTTTTTTCAACTCAACATGGAATTCCGTACGACACTGTTTAATCTGTGCGGCAATGAGAGCCTGGCAAAAACAATTAATAGTTTTATGGAGTATATTTATTTTATCGGCATGCTTACCCTGAAAAAGAAATCGGTACGCGAACTGGTTATTCAAATCCATACAAAAATTATCCAGGCTTTGAGAAAAAATGATGAGACAACCCTGGTTGTAGTCATCAATGAACACCTGGACCAGGCCATTGATGCCATCAGAAAGGAATTGACTGCGTAACGTGGAGATTATTCCCATGAGCAACAGGAATTCCATAGTAGAACCATCTGGTGCTTCCGGGAATGCCGGTAATGAGGTCAGGTCGGAGGACTTCGGCGCTTTTGACCACCACTTAGCATCTGCTGGTTTTCAACTGGCCGGACAAGTCTGTCCGGCCCGTACGGAAACAGCGTTAATCGGTCACATCGTGAAGGCACTCAAGTTCACTGATTATTGCGAGCGCTGCTCGGGCCTTTGAAGAAGGAATATCCGTTACTTGCTGAGGAACACTACTGTAACAATAATCACCCTTCAGGGACAACCGCATTATCTATCTGATAACCATGCATTGATAAGTCCAGACTGCATGTCACCAGGCCGCTTGCCAGCCGTCTGGGCTGGCCGTTGAACTTGCTTTGTCGCGGCTGATACGAAGAAAAGTGCGTCTTGACGACAGGCCTAATCCACGCCACCGTCGATAAGTATTCCGCAATCGCAACGTTTCAGCTTCAAGAATAGCAACACTATTCCTTGCCGTTCTAACTGGATATCCTGAATCGCCGCGGGAATTCCGGAGACCCGTTAGTGTGAGTTATGCGGCTTTGCATGACCGGTTATTCTCATCATAGCACATCTGTTCGAATTCAGCCGGTGGCACATTGCCGATGGACGTCGAGGGCGATGTGCTGTACGGCATCGACGGGATTATCGGCTCCGTCCACGATGACAACCCTCACCGGCAGCGCCCCCGGCGCCGGCAACGCCACCACTTTCGCCGCCTACCGGCACTCGCCCGAGACCGTGACCGTGCTGCTCCATGATGGCACTGCTCTGGGCGGGGACGCCGACGGCGACACCTTCGAGGCCGTCCACAGCCTGCTGGGCTCGCGCCATGATGACACCCTGGGCGGCGATGAGCACCCTAACGTGCTGGCTGGCGCCTACCGCCATGACAGACTGGCAGGCAAAGCGGGGGAGGACGTCCTGCACGGCGACCACCTCACCGGCCGCGGCCACACCGGCGGGGACGACCGCATCGACCTCGCCGCCTTCGATGGGGTTGACGCACTCACCGAGGCCGATTTTATCTTCTGACGCAAGAATAGATGGGGTCAGAATCAAATTGAAACGGTACTAGGCCTCAGTGTGGTTTTAAAACCGACTTCTTCGGTAATAAGAGATCGGTATTATTCAGATGTTCCTGGAAAGGGAGTAGAACTATTCAAGCAATGTACTGATTTCATTTAATTTTCCACCAGATGTGCTAGGCTTTCCATGCGAATTTAACAACAATTTGCTCCCACCCTTCATATGTACCACAAGCAGTACAAGGGCAGGTCATTGAGGAAAATTCCTAGACCGCAAGTAGATCAGGTTACGGGGAGGGGGTCAAATGCGCAAGAATTATTTTTACGGAAACGTCTCGTATAAATAAGCACTTACGAGTTCTTACAGGACACTATGGGCATTAAAAAAATGGATATTTGGTGCCGATGGCCTGTACCTGTGCGGCAGTAATACGCTTCGTCAACCCCCAGACCTTTATTACCAGCTTACTAAGTCGTGAAGTCTGGTCTCATTTCTTCCCCGTTGGCGTTCATTGCGTGTCTGGACCGGTCTCAGTCACTCCGTGCCACTCGGCCGGGCCATCGGCGTCGAAGCTGTAGACAGCCCATCCTTCCCGCCCTTGCACGAGAGGCAGCCAGTCTTCGTCCACGCGAACAGGAAATCGGCCCACCTCGCTGTCCAGATACCATGCATCATGCTCAAAAAAACGTCCGATTAAAGCATCGCAATGGCCACAACCATTGCTGAGGTAGCTGCCTC
This sequence comes from Gammaproteobacteria bacterium, assembly GCA_965207165.1. Taxonomy (GTDB): domain Bacteria; phylum Pseudomonadota; class Gammaproteobacteria; order Eutrophobiales; family Eutrophobiaceae; genus JAAXHV01. Next base: position 2,711,130 of record OZ242265.1, read on the forward strand.
CCTCCGTTTTACTGAATCGAGGCTTGATCTCGCCCACATTCAAGTGTTCCGGGATGTGTTCCACCACCTTGCGGACAATGGACGGGTGCCCTCCCAGATCGGAAATGCTCAGGGCAGATGGTTCGGTACCAAGCAGGTCTACGTATACGAAGGTAACGATGTTGGTGTCTTTTTTACACCGCCAGCATCGTATGGGGCCAACCCAGACCGACGCGGTTCCCAGGCATGCTTCAGGCACCTGATAATGGAACCGGCCCGAAAATGCCGCCTGCAGAAACTGGCGCACATCAAAGCACTGCGCCTGGTTGTGGGAAAATTCAAGATGTGCCATGTAATCTTCACCGGCATTGCTCTCGCCAACCTTGGCCAGAGGCAACTCCTCCGTCCCCCAGAATCCGTCGCGTAGGTTCTGCCGCATCAGCCAGAGACATCGCACGCCGGAATCAGCGTAGCGTCTTTGTCTTCGCAGGGTTTCATCAAGGGTCTGAGGGGACCATTGAATCTCAATGGCGATCTTTGCGTCGCCCTTCGTCGCCAGCACATCGGCTATCCATTCTTCACCGCCAGGCGTTTTGCCGCTCACCTCGGTTTCGGCATTCCAACAAAAAGAACGGGCAACCTCGACCGCGATAGTCTTCAGTTTAAGGTGGTGTTCGGTCTCTCCCGTGAGCGTGCAGTCCCCAATGCGCTTGTGCGCAAAGAAGCGGGTACCGAGCTTGGAGGTTTTCAGTACCACCCCGGCATTACAGCAGGGCATACTAAGGTGCTTCTCCTTAAGATTGTCGGCGCGCAGTTGGTCCCACTGGGTCGGGGTCAAGTCAAAAGCCAAAAGGCTTTTCCCTTCGTGATTATTCAGGCAGCGAAGAGGCATCTTTCATCCAGCGCGCAGTAAAACCCCATCCCCAAGGCGAGAAGCAATTACGTTCGTAGAGTATGGGGCCTGACGATCATATCAACACCCAAGGCCTTCATGACGGCAACCAGCGTTTTCAGCCTCGGATTTCCTTTCTCGCTGAAGGAGCGGTAAAGCTGCTCCCGTGACAATCCTGTTTCTCGGGCTAGTTCCGCCATCCCTTTGGCACGGGCCGCCACGCCCATCGCCTTGGCGATGTAGCTGGCATCTCCGGTTTCAAGGGCGTCGGTGACAAATTCCGCTATAGCCTCCGGGCTGGTCAGGTACTCAGCCGGGTCAAACTCAGTGAATGTTTCGGTCATGTGATGTCTTCCACTCGGTTAAAACCTGCCTGGCATTAATAATATCGTAGCGCTGTGAACTCTTGTCGCCACCGCAGAGCAGGATGATAATTCTGTCGGTCCGTTGATGAAAATAAACCCGGTAACCGGGTCCATAATGTATCCGTAATTCACTCACTCCATGGCCAACAGAGGCAACGTCACCCGGCAAGCCTTCCTTCAGCCGATTAATCCGGGCAATAATTCTGGTCTTGCCGGTTTCGTCCTTCAACTTTTTCATCCACTGCCTGAATTTACCGGACTCAACTATTTTCATCGGCACAATTGTAGTTTATTAACTACATACAATCAACTTGTTTTTTACTGCGTCCACGCGCCGTTTGAGAACTGTCGAAATCATGGTCGACACCGTTCCAAAAAATGGGGCTACACTTCGGAATCTATAGCAGTGTTTATAGAATGGATGTCATGTTCCAGAGTGTCCTTGGTATGTTGGTCCCTCAAAGCACGCAGTACTTCACCATGGCATGCGTTCATCGTCTGGCAGTGGGCCGCCGAGCGGACCAACCAACCCCGTGAGGTGTGCGAACTGGCCTTGGCGCACGTCAATTCGGATCGCGTTGAAGCGGCCTATCAGCGCTCCGATTTGTTTGATCTGCGGCAGCGGTTGATGGAACAGTGGTCCGCCTACGTCAGCGCTAATGACGCAGACGTTGTGCGGTTGCACGGGTAACACTAACCACGCACCAATAGGGAGGCATAACAGTTCTGATGTTCATGGCGCACGTGCAAACCGTTTTCAGTTATCTGCATGATCAGCGAGCGCCGTGCTGCGCGCCCCGCAGGAACCCGGTGCGGGCGGCCGTATTGACCGGCAACGCCATTGGCGGGCGACCGTGTTGCACAAATGATGGTGTATGGCGCGCCGGTATCCATCGCCGTATCAATGTTGCTGTGCGCCTGTTCGCGGCCGAAACGCGCATTTTTCGCCATCCTGCGCACGACAGACAAGGCTGAGAACGCCACTCGACCCTTCGCATCGTCCGCCTGCCTCATAGCCTGTCAGTCGGAACGAGACGGTTTATGCGTCCTGTCTATGCCGTAAAATTGGACTACCCTGTTGTTTAAATTCACATCTGCTGTCCGCCATTGAGCTGCCAGCCAGCCTTTCGCAGCCTGGGTGTGCGTCCAATCGTTTCCCCACCATTCCAGATAATGAAAGGCACTGCTCGGCAGCTCAGCTCCTATGATCTCCTCAATCTCGGTAAACGTCAGCGTCAGCCCGTTGGCTTTGACGTGTTCCAGGTAACGCCGAAGGGGCGCGTATTTGCTCCTCATGATTGGCTGACAGGCTTCTTATGGGGGAACACAACTGTAACAATAATCACCCTTCAGGTACAACCGCATTATCTGTCTGATCTAACAATGAAACTATCAGGGTTGGGCTGTAAAGCATGAATGTTATTCATTGGTTTTAATATTCCCTAGTTTTCAACTAAACGAGATTATAAAATGGCAAGTTAGCAAGAAATTCTCTTATCATCCATAGCTGTTAGTTCGTTTAGTTATAAACCCCATAGAATGGAACTTGATATAGAAAACAGATTATCGAGAGAACTTCAAGGAAAGCGGTTGATTTGTGAGGCTGCTTTTAGGCAAGATCAAATTGATAATTGGTTTGACATAATACTTCCAAAAGGAATTGGTGCGTGGAATTCGCTTCCTGCTCTTTCAGCCGTAATAACGACTGCCACTGGAATATACAAATATAATGGGGGAGATCTCTGGAGCGCATTTCCTACGGTTGCTTCAGTCGCTGATCGTGTTAAATGGGGCAATCAATTTAAAAGATTTATAGAGAAGCATGAAACATTAGAGTCTTTCCAGAATTTAGATGGGCACAAATACGTCGCCCCAATATTAGCCCATGGTGGAATTCCGCAATATTGCCTTTCTGATTTCTTTACACTTCTTATACGGTATTGCGACCCTGAACAGCCAAGTTCTGAATTCATTGAATATATCGGTAGCCATGAGTCAAGTCTGGATTATATAGATAAACCAGTGAGAAGATTCTTGTTGCACGGAGGTGAGGTTGCAGAAGAATTTGTGGCTCGGTGCCTCTCTCTATGGGCGTCACGAGAAAGCGGTAAAGATGAAGGCACTCATGGTCTGCCAGAGAGAGTTGTTGATGCTTTTTCCGAATGGTATAGGGAACATTCACCATCTGATCGAATCCGTCGCCAACGATTCCCAAAACCGCAAATCAAGATCAGTCCATGGGATTTATGGGTGTATCTGCATTTGCCACGGTGCGATAATCATCCGGAAATTGACCAAGGTGACTGTTGGGAAACAGTTAGCAGGGAATGGGCTGTAACCCGGGATCATAATGTGTTTTTGCCTGTATGTGATAAATGGACTGTTAGATGCAATGGTCATGAAGTTGTCTTGAAAGGAGTTAATGATGATAACCCAGTGATGTTCTTTGATCCTGATACTGGAAAAGAAATTGCCAATCCAGAAGTAAGACGGTTACCAGAGTACTTATGGGCTGTAATGGAAAAATCTCATAACATTTATCCTGATCCTGTCTCCACAGAAGAAATTCCTTATTGGCCTGGCTATGTTTTTATAGCGCTTGACCTTAGAGAACATCAATCCGTGATCATTGATGAAAAACAATATGAAGTACGAAGGCCTTTCTTTACGGTCGGCCAAGAACCTGTTGTAAAGGGAGTATCAACAGCTAATAGCTTGCTAGTTTATCATCGCCCCCCAAAGATCGATTGGGAAGGGGAAGCGAATTTATCTTATATACAAAACGGTATCGACGAAGGGAATATAGATATTACTTCAGCCGAATTTCAAATGTGGTTCGACAAGCCTGGATGCTATGAATTCCACCTCCGGGGACCATTAGGTCAAAATATCCACAAAGCCTTTTTCATGGTTCCCAACCTTAATTTAGCTTTGCGACCAGAGATTAGGTGGCCAGATGTTTTAACAGTCAAATGTGATATTACGTCAGATCAAGTAGACATACGAAACTTGGAGGGACAATCACCACCGTTTAACAGTCACAAATCTTGCGTTCAATTCAAGGCGTTATGGAATGAAATAGAAACGGAACTTATGATTACTGTGCCAAGATTAAAATGGCGAATTCTCACAACTGTTGGAGAAGTTCCTGACTGGGGGGATAAGCCATTAAAATTATCCTTGTGTGACTTGGACAATGCAGACTATCCCAGGTTGATTTGTGCCATCGAACCATTAACAACAGAAGTAAATCTTTACCTGGCATCTAAACATGGCCTCATCAATACAATAGAACCCCAGCAAAATTCTGTCCATATTGAGCAAAACTTTTGGTCATTTGATCTGCGTGTGTTGAGCGACCAAATTAGGCGTAGCGGAAAAGCAGAAGAGTTTGAGATATTAGTCCGTTCAACTGATGGGAATGAACTATACCGCGGCGTTATCTTGACGGTTACACCTGAATGGAACCTGCAAAATTTCAGAGCTGATTGTAAGAAAGATGAGATTACAATAGCTTGGAAGGAAATCGGGCCTGTAATTATGGGCAGATACCTCGTTATGTTACCCCTATGGCGACCCTGGGAAGATGCGATTCAAATAGATCAGTTAAATGAAGAAGAGCGTCATTTAAAGCACTGGCATATACCAGACATCAGACCCGGGCGTTATATCGTGCGGACAGTACATGCCCCTTGGGGACATAATAATTGGCGCAATGCACAATATTTAAATCAGGAAATACTCGACATCAACATGGGTTTATTATCATCTGTTTTTGGATGTGAAAGTGAGGCGAAAAAGACAATCAAAATGTATTTTGAACATCTGGTAGCACACTGGTACAGACCTGAAGAATTGACAATGGCACCAAAAACTCCAATTGATTTAACACCTGAGCAGATTAATGATTTTCTCACGTACCTTGAACAAACAGACTCATTGACCCCATTAAAAATACCCAGGGACAATAGTGGCTCTCTTAGTATATTTTGCATGAACCCGCAGGCTACAACCGAAGCAGTTGGAACAAAGCAGGATTTCTCAGATATATTGAACCAAGTACTGCCGTCCCGGAATGTAATATTTTTGAATCCTGGGAAACATGACAGGGCGTTTATTCATGATGTAGCGTTTCAATATACAATGCTAGAATCAATTAATGCAATCAAAGAAGTAAAAAGCAAAAACAAGTGGAAACACTTATCCGAGCCGATGCAACAATGGCATCGAAATCTTCGTAAGAATAAACCACCCCCTGACGAAGTCATTTTCTTATGTCAAAAATTTGATTTGTTTTCAAAAGGCGCCAGCCCCGCTGACAGGCAGGAATATGATGAGTTAAAACGAAGGTATCTTAACAGGGAGGCGATATGAATAAAATGGGAATTATATCGAATAGTCACAATTTTTTCTTGACATGTTGTAAATACCAGTTATACTTATAGTCACAATTAACGTAATCGGAGTGACTGAAATGGCTGGTAAATCATATCGTAAAGGGCTGACACTGTTTGATGTCATCAACATGTTCCCCGATGAAGACAAGGCAAAGCAATGGTTGTCTGATGAACGCTGGCCTGAAGGTCCTGTCTGCCCGTACTGCCATTCTCATAACGTGCAGTCTAACATAAAGCACAACACCATGATGCACCGCTGCCGGGATTGCGAAGGCAGGCCGATGTTCTCACTGAAGACCGGCTCCGTCATGGAAGGCTCTAATCTCAAGTACAAGGTATGGGCTGTTGGCATTTTCCTGTTCACCACCAACATCAAAGGCGTATCCAGCATGAAGCTGCACCGTGACCTGGGCATAAGTCAAAAGGCGGCCTGGTTTATGCTGCACCGTTTACGCAAAGCCTTTGAACTGGAAGTCGGCCCGTTCGCAGGCCCGATAGAAGTCGATGAGACCTACATGGGCGGCAAGCGTAAGAACATGTCGAACAGCAAGCGCAAAGAGCAGCACGGGCGCGGGCCTGCCGGTAAGGTTGCAGTCCTGGGCGGCAAAGACAGAGAGAGTAATCAGGTTGTTGCCAGCACGGTAAAGAACACGGACAGGGAAACACTGCACGGCTTCGTTGAAGGGATTACGGATGAGGACAGCAAGGTTTACACGGATGAGGCGCCTGCTTATTCCGGCCTGAAAAGAGAGCATGAGACCGTCAAGCACTCTATCAGCGAGTATGTACGGGAGCAGGTTCACACAAACGGCATAGAGAGTTTCTGGGCATTGATGAAACGCGGCTATCACGGCACGTATCACTACATGAGCGCCAAACATCTTGACCGCTACGTAAGAGAGTTCTCCGGCAGACACAATATCCGGGAACTGGATACCGTCGAACAGATGGGTGCCATTGCCCGCAGCATGGTCGGAAAACGGTTGAAGTATCGGGAGTTGATCGCGTGAGTGACAAGGGGGTGAAGCAATAGGGGATCTTCAATGTCACTCAACCGGAACCTGGGCAAGGCCAAGCAGCAAAAATACGATGACTTTTATACGCAGTTATCGGATATTGAAAATGAACTGCGGCACTACAAGCAATACTTCATGGGCAAAGTCGTTTACTGCAACTGTGATGATCCGAAAATATCCAACTTCTACGCATATTTCTCCCTTAACTTCGAGACTCTGGGACTAAAGAAACTCATTACCACATGCTATAGAAATCAGAATATGGACTTGTTCAGCGATAACGGTTCGGAAAAGGCGATATGGCTGGAATGCAATCGGGGAACCTATGACAACGGGGCTTATGTGCCTTCCGAACCCGTAGTGCGGCATCTGAACGGCGACGGGGACTTTCGCAGCCCTGAATGTATAGAACTGTTAAGGCAGGCAGATATTGTCGTGACCAATCCGCCTTTCTCACTGTTCCGGGAATATGTCGGGCAACTTATAGAATACGACAAGAAGTTCATCATTATTGGAAGCAACAGTGCCATCACATATAAAGAGATATTCCCTTTGATTAAAGACAATCTGATTTGGCTTGGTCATGGGTTTAGCGATGGGAATGCGTTTTTCAGCGTAAAAGACGCACGATATTACGAAGACAAATCATATTTTGATAGATCAACAGGACTGGTTAAATTCAGAAATGTTGGCTGGTTCACTAATCTTGATCATAAAAAGCGCCACGAGGACTTGATCCTCTATAAGCATTACTCACCGGAAGAGTATCCGACCTATGACAATTATGATGCGATTGAAGTCAGTAAAACTGACGATGTACCGATGGATTGGGGGGGGGTAATGGGTGTGCCAATCAGTTTCATGGATAAATACAATCCGGATCAGTTTGAGATACTCGGTTCAAATCGAGGTGTGGACCAAGACCCCGCAAAGGTGTACGGTCGTGGTTCGTATTTAAACGGCAAGGAAACCTTCAAGAGATTGTTCATTCGCAACAAGAATCCAGAGAAACCAGCATGAAAATCGAACGGCTGGAAATAACGATAGCGGATCTTGTGCAGGACTACCATGACGATGGCGAGGGCGGCGTGGTCGGTTATGGCGGCAAGCTTGACATAAGGCCACCTTATCAACGCGAGTTTATCTATCAGGGCAGTCAGAGAAATGCTGTTATTGACTCCGTTATCAAGAACTATCCGCTTAACGTCATGTACTGGACGATCCGGGATGACGGAACGTATGAAGTCTTGGACGGTCAGCAGAGGACGATATCAATCGCTCAATACAGGCAAGGGTTTTTCTCTATCCAGTACAAAGGTCGTCCTGCATTTTACGACAACCTTGATGATGGAATAAAACACCGCATCCTGAACTATGAGTTGACGATTTACGTTTGTGACGGAACACGCGAAGAAAAAACGGAATGGTTCAAGATCATCAACATCGCCGGCGCACAATTATCCGATCAGGAATTACGGAATGCGATTTATTCAGGCCCATGGGTGTCGGACGCCAAGCGATACTTCAGCAGAAGAAATCGATACGCTCATAGGGAAGGGAATCCGTATATTCAGGCTAAAGTCAAATTGGATAGGCAGGAGTATCTTGAAACGGCCATTAAGTGGATTAGTGGGAGCACGGGCAATATAGACGGTTACATGGCTGCTAACCAGCATCAGCCGGATGCTGAATCTCTGTGGACTTATTTCCAGTCTGTCATAGACTGGATAAAGACCACCTTCACTGACTACAGGGCCGACATGAAGAAGGTGCCAGACTGGGGAAGTCTGTACCGCGCATATAAGGATTACGCCCTGGACCCGGCAGCCATTGAAGCAGAAACGGCAAAGCTGATGCAGGACTATGACGTAAGAAACAAACCAGGGATATACTCGTACATCCTGACCCGTGAAGAAAAACATCTGAACATTCGCAGATTTGACCAGCCAATGAAGACAACGGCCTATGAGAGACAGGGCGGGATATGCCCGTCATGCAAAAAGTCGTTTAAGATGCCTGAAATGGATGCCGATCATAAGAAGCCCTGGAGCAAAGGCGGAAAGACCGACGCGGACAACTGCCAGATGTTATGCAGGCCGTGCAACCAAAGTAAATCATCGAAGTAAAACAACCAAGAGAGGACACTACAATGACTACACCGAAACGCAAACCCAAGACCCCGGCGCGGATTATCGACATGCCGAAGTCCGGTTATCAGCCGTCAGCGAAGGAGTTGAAAGAGGAAATGGACATGCCGGGCGCGCCGATGGAAACAGTCCGTAAGGCGTTCTTCAGGCCAGTGAAGGGTAAGACCTAAGACGATCCGAGGAGTTTATGAATGACAGACTGAAATGCAACTGATACGTTTGCGGCAGTTATTTCCAGTCCCTTTTCTCTCACCATATCCATAGCCTTTGAAAAGGCAGTAGACGTTTTTGATTCAAGATGGACGATGTAGTTATTTCCGGCAGGAGTCAGTCCCTTTATGAATGCTGCAAAATCGGTTGAGGGTGCGTTAATTGTTGGCGACAAAGCCACCTCACCCTCGACAAGCCCTGCTTTAACCAGGCAAGTAAGATGGAATGCGATCTCTGCCTTGCTCTTGTCCGGGAATGCTGCCATATAATCATCTCTCCGATAGCGCGATGGCCAGTCATCTTCATCAGCGATCATCGTCAGTAGTGCATGTGACAGTTCGATATCTTCACGCATAAGCAGGGATTCGTAAAACGCAGCAGTTTCAAGAAGTGCTATCATATCACCAAATTGTGACTATTCGATATAATTCCCAATAAAATCATGGACCCAATTGAGGTTGCCGCTGACCTCAGGCGAACCTACTTGCGTTATCTGGAAACGTCATTTCATCTGAAAGACAGGGATCTCCGCAATCAGTTCAGTCAATTGTTGAGGAGTAACTCGCTCCCCCCTTTGGTTCGAGATCCTATTCTTGAAGTGACGCCAAGTTTTATGGCGGCGGGTAATTTGTCAAGTCTAATCAAGGAAGGAGTATTGACTGAAGAACTATCTGAGATAAGCCCAAACCTACTTGAAAGAGATTTATACAAGCATCAGGAAATTGCTTTACGAAAGGCTATAGTAGAACGACGAAACATGATCATAGCCACTGGTACAGGCAGTGGCAAAACCGAGTGTTTCCTATATCCAATCATTAACCATCTTCTAACAGAAGAAAAAAAAGAGTCGCTGTTTGACACGGGGGTGCGAGCACTTCTCCTTTATCCCATGAATGCACTGGCAAATGATCAGATAGCACGACTTCGCATGTTAGCTGAATATTTCCCGAGTATTACTTTTGGTCGTTACACGGGTGAAACAGAACAATCCGATGACAAGGCGATAGAAAATTACCACCAATATCACGAGGGCAAAGATCCATTACCGAACGAACTGATATGCCGGGACCAAATGCAGGCTACACCACCGCATATTCTCTTCACAAACTATGCAATGCTTGAGTATCTTCTGATACGCCCCAAGGACTCTCCTTTGTTTGATGGAGGCAGTTGGCGATTTATCGTTCTTGATGAAATCCACAGTTATTCCGGTGCTCTTGGAGTTGAGGTAGCTATGCTTTTGCGCAGATTGAAGGACCGCGTTGTCAATAGTGAAATGGGGCGCCTTCAATGCTTTGGCACAAGCGCGACACTTGGTGAAGGAGAGAAGGACTATCCTAAAATTGCAAATTTTGCTGCAAACCTATTTGGTGAAACATTTGTTGCGTCCGATGTAGTAGGAGCATCCAGGAAAAAGTTAGAAGACCCTGATAGGCCGATCTGGGGAACAGGTTCAGCGACTCTATATAAGTCAGTCAGAGAAAAGGTTTTTTCTAATGGACTGTCAGACCTGTCTGATCTCAAATACATTATGCAGAATGAAATCCCTGAAAATATTGTCTCACAGGCAGAATTATTCACAGCGAAATTTACGACCCTGAAAGGGAAAACTCAGGCGTTCTTACATTACGTTCTTGCCGGTGATGGTCAGGTCCAAAATATATTGAAACGTTTAGAAAAGGAACGCGCCCTTGAACTTTTAGACCTCAAAGATATTGGGGGTTTAACCGATATTGTTGCTTTAGGTTCAATAGCTCGTATTCGAGAACACGATAATCCTTTAATTCCTGCCCGCTACCATATTATGGCGCGTGCCATAGCTGGTATATATGCCTGTTTCGATGCTGGCAAGTTGACCCTTTTGTCGCGACGAGTAAAACAACACAAAGGGCGCGCAGTTTTTGAACTGGCAAGCTGTAACAGATGTGGTGAGGTTATGGTTGTCGGGGAAAAAAAGGTGCGTCTAAATGGTTATGAGTATCTGGAGCAGCCTCCCGGTGTTGGCGATGATCCGATCGCACCTCTTACCTGGTTAACTCTTAAGTCAGATTACAGACAGGAAGTTGATGATGATGACGTAGTGGAAGAAGGAGGCAAACATGCTCCTAAGAAAAGAAAGGTTCCTCCTCCTTCTCCAATGTGTCTATGCACAATTTGTGGCAGATTTTCAGATAAAAGTACATTTAGAAACGATAGTTGCGATGACCATGAACCACTAATCGTTGATTTGTATTGGCTTGAAAATAAACCCCGCCAGACAGTACCGAGGCAGTGTCCTTCCTGTCTGAATAACCATGGAACCGTTGCAAGCAGAATGCTGACAGGTAAAGAAGTTCCTGTAGCAGTTTTGGCTACTTCCCTATACCAGAAGATCCCTGCGTCGATAAACGAGGAGGAAGCAAAATATCCAGGCAGTGGACGTAAACTGATGATGTTCTCTGATTCAAGACAGGACGCCGCTTTTTTCGCCCCCTTTATGAATAGTACCTATAACAAGTTTAAACAGCGTCGATATCTTGTGCAGGCATTGGAAAAAACAGATGAAGCAATCGATCTTGATGGATGGGCAACGCTCACAAAAAGAGAAGCTGACGTTGCTGGTGAATGGGGGGAGGATGCTGGAATCGGTAAGCGGAGCAGGGATGCTGAAGGCTGGGTTTTACGGGAATGGATTGCTACAGACCGCCGCCTCTCTTTAGGTGGGGCCGGCATGGCTATATTTCGTATGCGCAGGCCCAATAATTTCCAAGCGTTTGCAAATACATCTGTACTGTCGAAACCACCATGGGATCTTAATGAAGATGAACTGTGGCATTTGATCCAGATATTATTGGACTCGCTTCGTAATCAAGGGATTGTTTCTTTTGGTGAATTTAGACTGGAACATGCCGACGACATCTTTAGACCCAGAAACGTGGCCTGCTACCTAAGAGGCGCCAGGAGTAATCCATCAAAGAAAATCTACGCATGGGAACCTGCTGAAAATCAAACCAACAAGCGCCTTGATTACCTCATCAGACTAGCAAAACATAAAGGTATAGGTGGAAATGATATTAGAAGAGATAAATCCTTAATCGCGTTAAGGGATATCTGGAAATGTATTAGCCATCAAAACAGTCCGTTGAATGGTCTGTTTGAAACAGGATTAACACATAGAGGAGAGAGCAATCTTTATCGTTTAAAACCTCAGCGTTGGGAAGTTATTTCTGGCTCTAATGAAGAGCAATTTCGGTGTGACACATGTGGCACAGTAGAAACATTTTCTATCATGGGGTTATGTTCAATGTCTGGATGTAATGGAAGCATGGATAAATATGAACTTTCAGAACGTCAAAAGAATCACTATCACAGCATATTTAATCACATGAACCCTATCCCTCTATCAGTATCTGAGCATACTGCTCAACTAACGAAAGATGAGGCGTTCAGTGTTCAGCAGAAATTCATTAACGGGAAAATTAATATGCTCAGCTGTACTACGACATTTGAGATGGGAGTAGATGTGGGCGACTTACAAAGTGTGTTAATGAGGAATATGCCGCCTAATCCTGGTAACTACGTACAGCGGGCCGGAAGAGCTGGCAGGCGCGCTGATAGCGCAGCAATCATCGTCTGTTACTCTCAACGGAGAACGCACGATTTCGCCTACTTTGACAGATGGCAAAAAATGGTACAGGGATCAATAAATCCGCCTGCTATCAAAATAGAAAATGAAAAAATTGTCCGTCGTCACGTGCATGCGGAGGCTTTGGCGGCTTTCTATCGTTATAAGCCGGAATTATTTGCGGACAACCTTGAATCTATGTTTGACCCAGATGAAACGAGATCAGAAGAGATTCTTACATTCTTGAGCAATCGACCAAGTAGACTGCAGGAACGGCTTTTGCGTACTGTTCCAGCTGCGCTGCATGAAGATATAGGAATATCAGACTGGCGCTGGTTAGATGGAGAAATCGACGAGGTTTCTGGTGGCGAGTCTTTTGCAGCGCGGTTAAAAAAAGCAACCAACGATGTTCAAAATGATTGGAAGATACTGGAAAAAGGTCAAAAAGATGCGGCAAAAAAAGAAAATTTCAGGGAGGCAGATATTTATAAGCGCCAACTAAAAACGCTTAAAGGGCGCTCACTGATTGGCAAATATGGCACTTATGGCCTCATGCCCAAATATGGTTTCCCAACTGAAGTGGTCGAACTTAAGGTACGAAGTGGTAGTAAAGAGGCGGCACAGGTTGAACTGTCCCGTGATATGAAACTTGCTTTATCTGAATTCGCACCAGGCAATCAGGTTATAGCTAACGGACGAATCTGGGAAGCCAGAGGCATTGTTCTTCCATCAGGAGAGAAGAAGCTCCATGAATACCAATATTGGCATTGTAATGGTTGCCAGTATTTTTCTGTCAGCAAGGTTGTGTCAGCTAGACATAATGAATCAGATTTAGAAGAAATTCAAACATGCCGCTGTGGTAATGATATTCAGCCCAAGCTGTATATTTATCCAGAATTTGGTTTTACGACTGCGGTTAGCAGTACTATCGGAAATGTCCATGAGATAGGGGACGCAAGACCCCCTATGAAATCATTTAGCAAAGTGTTTTTCCATGAAGACTCCTATGAAGATGAAACAAGCGCCGCATTTTCTCAACTGTTAGATTTTCCTCTCGTTGAATACAGAGAAAGCAATCAGGGCTGGATTCACGTTATTAATGATAACGGTGGTGATGATTTTCGTGTATGCATGTCATGCGGGTACACATTTGAGACAAAAATAAACCCTTCTTATAAAAGGGGTGCCGGGAATAGGAATCCATGGACACATATAAAACCTTGGAGCACCGACCAAGAATGCACAATGCATCCAAGTGATATTGCACTGGGATATAGGTATCGAACGGATGTGCTAGAACTTCGTTTAAAGGCTATGGAAAAGCAAGCGAATTCTATTGAGCAGTTACATGTTTTAATGCTTTCTGTACTTTATGCCTTTGTCGAAGCGGCGAAAAGGGTATTAGATATTGACGAACGTGATGTGGATGGATGTCTCTATGTTTCATCCAAAGAACGACCATCGTTAGTGCTTTTCGACGCATGTCCTGGTGGAGCAGGATTCGTAATTGAGATAAAAGAGAAATTCAGAGAAATTGTTAAGAGAGCACTTGAACTACTAGACTGTAAATATTGCGGAGAAGATTCATCCTGTATATCTTGCCTAAGAACATATTCCAACCAGCGATATCACAATTTACTACAACGAGGGATTGCATTGGCTTATCTAAGAAAATTAGACCAATAATCGAGCATCAAAATTATTCTTTAGTAACGAAGGTAACTTTTTATCAACATAGAGAGATTTACTTCGGTTTTGAATCGTCTTCAGGCTTCTCCACAGCCGGTGGTTCTTCCAAGTCCAGTTCCGGCGTATATGCCGCATTCACGATCCTTATCCAGTCCTTGACCATCCAGTCCCGCTCCTGCGGCATTGTCGCCTGATTGATTAACCCATCATGCAGGGTATCGAATACCTTTGACAGCGTCCCGCTATCGAATGCGTATTGGCTTTTGAGAGCCGCAACATGACATTCATGAAATCATCCCGCGTATCCATTCCGTGAGTTCATGCTTATCTGTTTCAGTGATATCCGTCCTCTCACTGAGCAGCAGCGTGATGACGCAGGCCCGCACCAGGTCGGAGACGGTGAGGGGGCCGGCTGCAGAACCGCACCCGGCTGTCCGCTTGCTGAGGGTTTTCGCCAGCGCTTGTAACCGACGCTTGTGTGCCAGGGGCGATCTGACGTGGATGTGGCTGTGTTCCGGTGGGTCGGTCATGGTCAGTTACTCATGCAGGGGTTTTATTGATCGGTGCCCATGGGCACCGGGCGGTGGGCGGCGGGACAGGCGCGGGTTTTGGTGACTGTCGGGAGTGTCATGGCCGGGGAGAATTGTACGTGCCGGGGTGTCTGTTGCTGTGGTGATCCTGGGAGACTGGAGAAAATGAGGTGCACCGCGCGCAACGCATCCTTGCGTTTCAGTTTATCCCCAGTCCACGCCCGCGCAATGGCCCGGCCCTCGGTCAGGCCGTTGACGACGTTGTCCTGGTTCCGGAGTTCCCGGGTCCCGTCCTTGGAGATGTATTCCACCGCATTGCAGATGCTGTCGGCGCTCTTCAGCTTGGAGGAGAGCTTAGCGATGGCCTGGGGCCGGGACCGGGCCGCGCCCAGCAGGCGTTGCAGGGAGGTCGGAAGCCGGTAGGCGGCATCTTTCGGCACCGGCACATAGCGGCTGGATTTCCTGTAGTTGAACAGACACTCATTGAGGTCCAGGACCCGCATCAGAGAGGCCGGCGGGTCGGTCATGGCCGGTTACTCGACTGGGGCAAGTTCTGAGCGGTGCCCATGGGCACCGGGGGGTGTACGGCAGGGTCGGGCGGGTAGAAATGAGCGGCGGAATTGTACCTGTCAGGGAGGTGTTGATGTCGTGGTCATGGCGGTAATTGTTGCTGCGGTTGTTGGGGTCTATCTCTCGGTCTTTGTGTCACACAAAGCCTATCTTGCCTCACTCCTATTAAACTGAATAAAGGAAGATATTTTTAGCCGGTATACATTCCATCGGGAACGTATCTCAGTGCAGTAAAACGGGGATGTTGATGTCGGCTGGGCTGATAATGGAGTTCATAATCAGTTTATGTTGCTCCTTCTCGTTCAGGTGGGTCTGACGGTTCATTGCATGGCAGAATCTGTCGGGGTTGACGGTGTCCGTATCAATGAGGTAGCCGGTCAGGATGACGCTGTCCTTGAGGTGGACGATGAGACAGTGGCTGTCATGGGTTTGCTCGTAGAGGGTGTTGAACGCGAAGGCGATGTGCCCGGTTTGTTGCTGCGGGTGTTAATGCCGAATTGGAGCGGTGCGTTGCCGGTGTCCGGGGGTGAGTCGGTGTTATCTGGCATGGTGACTTCGTCTTACATCAGGCCCCGCTCGGCCATGGACGTCACGGTCTTGTCCCCGACAACGAGGTGGTCCAGCACACGCACGTCCACCAGCGCCAGGGCCTGGGTCAGCTTCAGCGTAATCTGGCGGTCGGCCTGGCTCGGCTCGGCGATGCCGGAGGGGTGGTTGTGGGAGAAGATGATGGCTGCGGCGTTCAACTGCAGGCAGCGTTTCACCACCTCGCGCGGGTACACGCTGGCGCCGTCGATGGTGCCGGTGAACAGAATCTCGTTGCTGATGATGCGGTGGCGGTTGTCCAGGAACAGGCAGGCGAACACCTCGTGCTCGAAGCGGCTCAGCCAGGCCCTGAGGTAGTTCTTGGTCTTGTCCGGGTTGCTCAGCACCGGTTTGGCGCGCAGTTCAGCCTCCAGATTGCGCCGGGACAGCTCCAGGGCCGCTTCGAGTCGCCCTGTTAATGTCTTGCTGAGGGTGGTGTCCCGGACGTTGTCCAGGAGGCCTCTGATGCCCTGGTATTGGCACAGATGCTCGCGTATCTTATCGAAGGACCGGGGCGATGCGAACAGGCTGATGAGTTCGGCATCGGTTAAGGCATGGGGGCCGGCGTGCTTCAGTTTGTCACTCGGTGAAAGCTCGCCGCTATCACGCAGCGTGCAGGATACAGGTTGGAACAGGGAATATTGCATGGGTGTCTCTACTGTGGTTCAGCTACACCGGGTGGTCACGGGCCTCTGCAAGGCGCAAGGGGGTGAACCGAGCCGGGGTAGAGTCCGGGCACCGCTGCCGGCATAGGTCACCGGCGCAGTGACCGCTGGGTGGATGAAACGGACTGTGTTGGCGTGTTATTTGTTCATACGGAGAACATCACACACAGCCCGCAACCATGCTTTCCGGTAATAAGCGGAACCACAGACCTTCAGGCGTTTGATCCAACACCCACTCCACCATGCCGGCGTTCTGAATGGGAAATGACCTGTTTACGCTGCTGGATAAGCCTGGACCGGACGCGGCTGTCCGGCTCGCCGGTGCGGGATTGAGGGTTCGTGCCGGGAGGTCATCCGCGTCGTCACCGTGCACCCTCAGCACCAGGATGGAATTGATGCGTTGTGGCTTGGGAAATGCCTGAACGGCGGGCAGATCCGGTTACCGGGTGGGGATCAGTTACGCCAGATTGGGTAGGAATTAGGGTACGATGCCGGCGACCCTCACGGCAAGACGGATGGAAACGGCGACAGGTCCCGCAACATTGACGGACGAACACGGCATGCAGCTCCGGATGTCACCGGGAGGAGCGACGTCCTGGATACGGCGGCTCAACATCCGGGGGCTGCGGACGCACAACGCCGCCGGCCACTACCCGCGAACAGGTTTGGCGGTGGCTCGCGCCGTTGCATTCGACCAATGGAGAATTGCCGGGGCCGGCGGCGATCCGCGCCGGGACGATGGCAAGGCAAACGCGCATTGCGGCGCGAGGCAGGGCGTCGGGCGAGGCTTGCGCGAACCCGACGGCGAGCCGGGGCGCACCGGCCTGCCGGGGCTGTGATTGTTGCGGCACCGCCCGGAGGGCGGAAGCGATAGCGACAGTGACCCGTATGGGCGGAGACCGCTTGCGGGCTCCGGTCGGCGCAGCCGACTAGGGCGCGGGCCGTCAGGCATCGCCAATGAACCGAGGCAAACGCCGCAAGGCCATGCTCCGATGCGCTTCACCGGCATGCTGCCGCTTTGATGCAATCCGGAAGCCCGGAACGCCAGACCTCCGCCTGCAACTACCGGTCTATCGCCAGCTTGTACGGGTCCAGAATACTGCCCCGGGCACGCGGCCGTTTCCCGGCCGGCGCACCGCCTCCGACTCACCGTCCTGGGGTGTACCCCCAGCTCCCCGGCAAGGTCAAAAATTCTGATTGGATATCGGACTGGGGACGTGAATGCGTCAGGTTTGCGTACGGGGCTGGGTTGGATAGCGCAACTGACTGGCCGCATCTGGAGGCACCGATGGCGATGCCGCCAGAATCATCCCGTCACGGTAATCTTGATAATGGAACTTAAAACTTTAACTTCATAGCGACATCCTTCTCACCCATCCAGTTTTTGGCTACTGTTTCAAGATTACAATATACGTTTTGATCATCAGTGACCCTTCTTGCTTCCTCTATATAAGGCTGTAATCGGTTAAATGCGAGAGTAACCTGCTTTATTATTTGAGCTTTTATTATATCTTCATTAGCAGCGCCAGTCAGGATCGCAACACTGATAAATTCCAGATGGTTAAGTACCATACTAACCTGATGTCCGAATATTTTTTCTTCGGGCTCAAGTTCATCTTTAGGACTGAATTTTCTGCGTGAAAACCTTTTCCAATCAAACTCAGTTTCGAATATTAGTTTTTCAAAAAAAGCGCGTTTAGCGTCGAGCCATTCAGAGTCAAATTCATTTTCATGCAGCAGTCTGATCGCAATATCCCGCTCTTGGAGAAAACGGTTATGGCGCAACTCTTTAGTTGCTGATCTCGACGCGGAAACAATGGCAACGATAATACCAATTGCTGAAACGATTACGCTGGCGGCAGTCCAATCCACTGGAATGGAAATGTACTTATATCGGGCAGGTGCTTCGCATAGCTATTTACGGGAGGTATTACTCTATAGGCTCTTGACAACCTTAATATAAGACTTTACCTATTGTTTGTCAAGTGAATTGTTGCCAGCTGTTAGCAACAATTGATTTATCCATTTCATGTAACACTCAATCAATCGCTATTCAGTACGATAATAATATCATATATTTTATTTTCATTATTATCTCCAAGATGTGGACATAATGAGCAAAATGACTATGAAGACGGTAGACTAAATCACTCTGACACCGGTAGAAGAGTTGACGCCGGAACTGATACGGCAAATCCGGCTGAGCGTTGGTGTAAGCTGAGCAATTTCTGCTGTATATATATCAATCTTAAGAAACAAAAAGTTAATTATTCATTTATATTTCTTTCCCATGCAACCGTGCCATGATGCTGGAATATCGCTACGCGCACGAGAAGGGCTTCATAGGCATAGACGGCATCAGGTGCTGTACTGCACAGGGAAAGACCCTCGTGTTCGCGGTAACCTGGCACCATGCCGAAACACTAGTAGAAATTTTGAACGATGAGTTCGCGGCTCTTAAGAGCTTGAGCGGGCTAGGAGAGTCTGAGAGATGGGAAAAGCTAGTCAAGTAGCCACAATTATGGGTGCGGTACTAGGACTATGCACTTTTGTGTTGCTCGTGGTATTGGAGAAACCGGACATTAGTGAATGGGAAATGTGGGACATATTTCGGCGAGGCGCTACCGAAGATGCGACGATACTAATCGCAAAGCTGCGCAACGACAAAGAAGGTAGGTACACGGAAGACCTGTTGCAGTGGGTGAAGCAACAGGGGATACTGTACTATGAATTAGGAAGAAGCTGGAAAGGAGATGAGGACGCGGAGAAACGGGAGCAGGCACTCAGCAGGACCCAAAGTTTAGCACTAGTGGAAGGCTATGTCGGTTCAGACGGGGCAGTTATACGGATATGGGCGAAGGGTGGTCGCACAAGCGAGGAAAGGAACTTCGGGCGAGGGAAGGATGATCCGGATAATCTGGTAGATTCGTTAGAAAAGACAATGGTACAAGGAATGAGATACGAAGCTTGGCTGGGCAGGGCGCGAATGGGGAACGACGAGGAATATGAGGGTTTGCGTGAAAGAGCACGCCAGACACGGAAACAAATGAAGGGTGAGAAACGGCAGGAGGAAGTGGACTTCATTATTGCGTATATCGAAAATATTCGTGCGGATAAAAAGGGTGAAGGGGAAGCCCAGCAAGCGGCTATAGGGATCTATACTCGGTTGCTGGCGCAGGTTCAGGACGAGACCGAGCGGATACCACTACTCGTCAATTTGGGTATTGCGGAGTTTCGAGAAGCCAAACGTGAAGGTAGTGAAAAAGCGGCGGAAACGGCAATCCATAAGTGGAACGAAGCGGAACGGATAGCCGAAGAAAGAGGCCTGATTGACGAGTGGGCGAAAACCCGAACGTTCCAGACTGAGGCGGAACTATTAGTACGCGAAATCCGTGGCAACAACGAGAGAGCCACAACAGCGCTAAAGCGACAGATTGAGACTTTCGAGGATACGCACGGAGTACTATCAGAAAGTACAATGTTGATGGTACGGAAGTGGTTAACAATAGCAGATGGAGTGAGGAATGAATCGCCGATAACGGAAGGATGTTTGCCAAGGACAGGCGACAGGAGAGTAACCCAGAACACGACAATGCACAGTATGTGTCTCGCGCCAGAGGAGATCCAATGGACGGAAGAGGAGTACAAAACAAGAGAGGCGAGAACGGATCGGTGGTTGGGTATCGCAAGAGCGGCAGGGGACGAGATAACAGTAACCAACTTAGTTGGGATCAGAGCAAACCTGCTTCGAAACAGGGGCCTACGGGAAAACAATCCCGGATTGTTGATCACTTCATTCGAAGGGACGCATCAGTTCCGAACTAGAGCCGGGATTATTGATGACGAAGTAGCGGAAGGTGACTTAATAATCATAATTCCACAGATGGTAGAACTTGTAGAACTTGAGGCCTCATTGGCTCTTGCATGCGCTGATCTGGAATACATGAAAAAGTTGACCAAAGAAATCCGAGTATCTGAGTTGTGGTGCAGACAGGGCAGTATGGAAAACTGTGAAGCACGGCAGGAGTGGAGACGCAACATTATAGCAGGATTAGAGTATGGAATCGCTAGTTGGGAAATACACGAGTCCGGGCATGGGGATCAACAGATGGTACTGGAAGACGACACAGCGGGAATCTGGCGATATGCCGTATGGGTTCGCGACAAGGGCGCAGAGATAGCACAAGCCGAGTCTTTGTGTCCGAATCGACCACAAGGGATTACCGAGAACGAAGAACAGCGGGAAAACAGTAAAATAAATGAGAGAACGCGAGCCTACCAGAAAATACGACGCACATCGAAATGTACTCTACCTCGTCAGCTACTGACCACAGCACCAAGCCTCCCCTCAGATGTGGGGAATATAGAAGAATGGCGTGAGAGCATAGCAGAATGGATCAATACAAACCGCAGACAGTTCCAAGAGGATATCCAGACGATCAAAGCATGCGAGGGTGAGCCGTGGTAAACACGTTGCCTCTTCACCGTACTGGCTCATCCGGCGTCAAGTTACGCGACTACCAGGTAGCCTTTTTCTGATTATCTACCATAACTTTTGAAGCTCATGTTGTGAATTTATATCTTCCACCCAACAGTCAATCAATCTTATAAAACAATAATTAAAGTGATAACTGATTTATGATATAATTAATTTTATTAATATTATCAATAAGTTAAAAGAATAAACTGGCGGAGAGAGAGGGATTCGAACCCTCGATGGGCTTTCAACCCATACTCCCTTAGCAGGGGAGCGCCTTCAGCCACTCGGCCACCTCTCCGTTGTGGGACCGGAAGAACCCGGCCCCGGTTGTGTCAATATGTAGGTTCCAGGTCCCTGTATACTATGTTGATTCTGATTCTTCGTCGCCGTCCTCCGCATCATCCATGTATTCCTGGGCCATCTGGGCTTTTGCCTGCTTTACCTTCTCCAGTTGGATACGTTCGTAAATCTCCTCCCTGTGTACCGCAATTTCTTTGGGGGCATTGACACCGATGCGTACCTGGTTGCCGCGTATTCCGAGTATGGTTACATTGACATCATCTCCAATCATCAGAGATTCGCCAATCCTGCGTGTTAATATCAACATCTTTTTTCTCCTGTTTTTCCCTAGGTACCGACTATTTTAGCCTTTCCCGGCAATAATTTCCCTATATTTTAATGTTATACATTGTTCATCCCGCGGCATTGCCGGTTACATCTCCGTCACCTTCAAGGCCGAATGCCGAGTGTAATGTTCTTATGCCCAACTCCAGGTATTTCTCGTCAACAACCACCGAAATCTTGATTTCAGAAGTGGATATCATCTGTATGTTGATACCCTCTCCGGCCAACGCGGCAAACATTCTGCTTGCAATCCCGGCATGGGAGCGCATGCCCACTCCCACGACGGAAATCTTGACAATCCTGTTGTCACCGAGGACTTTCTTCGCACTCAGTCCCCTGGCGGTCTTCTCCAGCAGTGTCAGCGTCTTGCCGTAGTCATTCCGGTGCACGGTGAACGTGAAATCCGTCGTATTATCCACCCCGACGTTCTGGACGATCATATCTACCTCGATTCCTGCCTCGGCGATAGGATTAAGTATCGCGCCGGCGATGCCGGGTTCATCCGGCACTCCTAGCAGGGTCAGTTTGGCTTCGTCACGATTATGGGCTATACCCGCTATCAGCGCCCGTTCCATTTCTTCATCCTCATCTGTGATCAAGGTACCCGGGCCTTCCTCAAAAGAAGACAGGACACGTAATGGTACTTTATATTTATTGGCAAATTCCACAGAGCGTATCTGCAGCACCTTCGCCCCCAGGCTGGCCAGTTCCAGCATCTCCTCGTAGGCAATCCTGTCCATGCGTCTTGCCTCGGGAACGAGCCGGGGATCGGCGGTATATACGCCGTCCACGTCCGTATAAATACGGCATTCATCGGCATTCAGCGCCACTGCCATGGCTACGGCAGTGGTATCCGTGCCACCGCGCCCGAGCGTGGTGATGTTGCCGTTCTCGTCAATTCCCTGAAACCCCGCAATGACGACTATTTTACGTTCCGACAGGTCTTTTTTGACGCGCACTGCCTCGATATCGACAATCCGCGCCTTGTTGTGGACATTATCCGTCAGTATATGAACCTGCCCGCCGGTATAGGACACGGCAGGATATTGCCTGTCCCGCAATACCATGCTCAGCAGGGCGATAGTCACTTGCTCGCCCGTGGACAACAACACGTCCAGTTCCCGGGAATCCGGGTGTTTTGCCACCTGCCCCGCCAGACCGATGAGCCGGTCCGTCTCACCGGCCATGGCCGAGAGGACAACTACCACCTGGTGTCCCTGCTTGCGCGCAGAGATAACGATATCGGCTACCGCCTTGATCCGTTCGATCGTGGCGACGGATGTGCCTCCGAATTTTTGCACAATAAGGGCCATATCAGTTCTCTGCAGTCTTCTGCGCCACCCAGCCGGAGACGCTTGCCAGTGCACCTTGCAAGGCGGACGGATCATTGCCGCCGGCCTGGGCGAGATCCGGGCGGCCGCCGCCCCTGCCGCCGACCTGCTGCGCGACAAAATTGACCAGGTCGCCCGCCTTTACCTTCTGCGTGCTGTCCCTGGTCACTCCTGCCACCAGGTTGACTTTCTCATCCTTGACCGTGCCCAGGACGATAACAGCCGTGCCCAGCTTGCTCTTCAACTGGTCGACCGTATCACGCAATGTTTTCGGATCGGCCCCGTCCATATTACGGGCGAGCACGTGGATACCGTTGACCAGTTCAGCCTGCTCGCTCAACTCCGCTCCTGCCCGGCTGGCCATTTTACCCTTCACCTGTTCCAGTTCCTTTTCCAGGCGCCTGGCGTTCTCCAGTACCTGTTCCAGTTTCATGCTGAGTTTATCCCGGCCGGATTTCAGCAAGCGCGCCAGGTCGGTCAACTGCGCCTCTTCGGCCTCGACCAGGTCCAGCGCGCCCAGTCCGGTGACTGCCTCAACCCGCCGGATACCCGCAGCGATCCCGGTCTCGGTAGTTATTTTGAACAGGCCGATGTCCCCGGCGCGCCCCACGTGTGTGCCGCCGCATAACTCCACTGAAAAATCTCCGCCGATATTCAAGACCCGCACCTGTTCATCGTACTTCTCACCGAATAATGACATGGCGCCCGACTCCAATGCCTCGTTCAAGGGCATGAAGCGTATTTCAGTATCGATATTATCCAGTATCCTGCGGTTGACCAGCCGTTCGATCTGCAGCATTTGCTCAGCCGATACCGGTTCCGGATGGGAAAAATCAAAGCGCAGGCGATCCGGCGCCACCAGGGATCCCTGTTGGGTCACATGGTCGCCCAGCACTTCCCGCAAAGCGGCATGCAACAGGTGCGTGGCGGAATGGTTGCGCACCGTATCAGCCCGTGTCGGTTCATCCACCTTGGCGGTCACCTGCTCGCCGGTTTGCAGGGTCCCGCTGGTTACCCGGCCCAGGTGAACGTGGGCATTGCCCTGTTTTATCGTGTCATCGACGCTGAATACGCCTGAATCCGAAACCAGTTCGCCCCGGTCGCCTACCTGCCCGCCGGATTCCGCGTAGAACGGGGTCTGGTCCAGCACAACGGCGCCGGCCTGGCCCTGTTCCAGTTGAGTGACACCCTGGCTGTCCTGGAACAGAACCGTGATGCGGGCTTCCAGTCGCAGGGATTCATATCCCGTGAACCCGGTGCCATGCCCTTTCAAGTCAGGAAGCTCCGAGATATCCACGGCAAAGCTACTCGCCTCCCGCGCCCGTTTGCGCTGCTCCTCCATACACCGGTCAAAACCCGCCATGTCCAGTTTGAGCCGGCGTTCGCGGGCTATATCGGCAGTCAGATCTACAGGGAAGCCATAAGTATCATACAGCCTGAAGACTACATCGCCCGGGATCGTACCGGAGTCAAGCCTGTCGACGGCGGTCTCCAGGTGTTTGAGGCCTTTCTCAAGTGTCTCGGTAAACCGCTCTTCCTCCTGCTTCAGGGTGTTGGTCACGGACTCTTGAGTTTTAGTCAGTTCAGGGCAGGCGTCTCCCATGACGTCAACCAGTGGTGCTACCAGCTTATGAAAAAACGGTTCGTTCAGGCCCAGTTTGGACCCGTGCCGCAGCGCCCGGCGGATGATACGCCGCAGTACGTATCCCCTGCCCTCATTCGCCGGGATAACCCCGTCAGCGATGAGGAAAGCGCAGGAACGGATATGGTCGGCAATCACCCTGGTCGAGACGAGGTCCGTCGCATGTGCTCCTGCCAGTGTACACACCGCGTCGACCAGGGGACGGAACAAATCCGTTTCGTAGTTGTTCCGGGCGCCCTGCAGCACGGCCGCGATCCGCTCCAGGCCCATACCCGTATCGACCGAGGGTCTTGGCAGGGGATGCATATTGCCTTCTGCGTCGCGGTTGAATTCCATGAACACGAGGTTCCAGATTTCCACGTAGCGGTCGCCGTCCTGGTCGGCACTGCCCGGCGGTCCGCCGGGTACCTCTGCGCCGTAATCATAAAAAATCTCGCTGCATGGTCCGCACGGTCCCGTATCCCCCATTGACCAGAAGTTGTCTTTATCCCCGCAACGGCTGAAACGGTTTTTATCGACTCCGATCTGTTGCAGCCAGATGGCCTCCGCTTCGGCATCATCACGGTACACGGTTACCCAGAGTCTCTCTTCAGGGATAGCCAGTTCCCCGGTCAGAAAGTCCCAGGCATAGTGTATGGCCTGTTCCTTGAAATAATCGCCGAAACTGAAATTGCCCAGCATCTCGAAGAAAGTGTGGTGGCGGGCGGTGTAGCCCACGTTCTCCAGGTCGTTATGCTTGCCGCCGGCGCGCACACAGCGCTGGGCGGTTACCGCGCGCGGGCAGGCGCGCTGTTCAAGGCCGAGGAACACTTCCTTGAACTGCACCATACCGGCATTGGTGAACAACAGGGTCTGGTCATTGGCCGGCACCAGTGGAGAGCTTGCCACCACCTCGTGTCCGTGACGGTTGAAATAATCCAGGAACTGCCGCCTGATGTCGTTACTGCTTGTCATGGTGTACTGTCTTTAAATGCATTACCGATTTGCTGGTAGGTAAAACCGCGATGCTGCAGAAAACGGGATTGTCTCGCCTGCTCCTTGATATCTGCCGGCGCCTGCCGGCCGAATTTCTTCTGCCGGACTGCCTGGACCTGTTCCTCCCAGTCCATCTCCAATGCAGCCAACACCTGCGTTACAAGCTCCCTGGAAACGCCGCGTTCATACAGTTCCCGGGAGATCCGCACCGGACCGTACCCATTGGCCACCCGGTTGCGGATATACGCTTCGGCAAAGCGCGCATCGTTTTGTATCCCTGCCGCTTTAAGGCCCGCCAACGCTTCTCCGACGCTTTCCGGGGTATACCCGCGCGCCAGCAGTTTCCTTTGCAACTCCTGTCCAGAATGTTCGCGCCGGGCAAGAAGGTCCAGCGCCCGCTTCCTGATTTCGGCTGTTTGACCGGAGCTCAGGCCTGTGTCTCCTCCGCTGGTTCTGCCGGTTCCGCTGCAACGGCCTGCGGCAGCACCTTGTTTCTTACCGCCTGCTCAATTTCCGCGGCAAGCTCCGGGTGCTCCTGCAGATATTCACGCACATTGTCTCTTCCCTGGCCGATGCGAACGCCGTTATGGCTATACCAGGCGCCGGTTTTTTCAATAATACCGTGTTGTACGCCCAGGTTGATGATCTCACCTTCCCGGGATATGCCGCGGCCATACAGGATATCGAAAATCGTCTCCCTGAACGGCGGCGCAACCTTGTTCTTGACCACCTTGACACGGGTTTCGTTGCCGACCACCTCGTCATTTTTCTTTATCGCGCCGATGCGGCGGATTTCCATGCGCACCGATGAATAGAATTTCAAGGCATTGCCCCCGGTAGTCGTTTCCGGGTTGCCGAACATCACGCCGATCTTCATGCGAATCTGGTTGATGAATATCACCAGCGTGTTGGAACGCTTGATGTTGGCCGTCAGTTTCCTCAGGGCCTGGGACATCAACCGGGCCTGCAATCCCATGTGGCTGTCACCCATTTCGCCTTCAATTTCCGCCTTGGGAGTCAATGCGGCAACGGAGTCGATAATGATCAGGTCGGTGGCTCCGGAGCGCACCAGCATGTCGGTGATTTCCAGCGCCTGCTCGCCCGTATCCGGTTGTGAGACAAGCAGGTCGGCAATTGCCACGCCGAGTTTTTCCGCGTAACTCGGGTCCAGGGCATGCTCTGCGTCCACGAACGCGGCGGTGCCGCCGACTTTCTGTATTTCCGCAGCAACATGCAGGGCAAGGGTAGTCTTGCCTGAGGATTCCGGCCCGTAAATCTCGACGACCCTGCCGCGCGGCAATCCGCCGACTCCAAGCGCCAGGTCCAGTCCCAATGATCCCGTGGATACGGCACTCACGTCATGGATAACGGACCCGTCTCCCATGCGCATAATCGATCCCTTGCCGAACTGTTTTTCGATCTGCCCCAACGCAATATCCAGGGCTTGTCTTTTCTTTTCGTCCATTGATTTTCTCATAGTAAGTCAGTTTAATAAGTATACATTATTCCATAAATCGCATCCCGCAAGATATTTCTTACACGCCTGTGGAATGCACTCTTTTTGCCTCGAAAGGCTCCCGGGAAAACCTGTGCATAACGCCCATTATTGCAGGGCTGTAATAATCACCGACAGGTTAAACACGACCAGCAACACCATGATCGCCCGGAATACAATACCCAGGGCGCCGCTCTTGGGAGCGTACGCCCACATGATGCCGCCTACGACTATGGAACCGACCAGGAAAGCCAGCGCCGCCGGCCCTGTTAAAAAGTCCACCGCCGTCTGAAACGCTTCGGTGATGAATTCCAACGGTCCCTTGGTCGTACCGATATCAAATGCGGCGCGTAGCGGGCCGGGGAAATAGAATGATCCAATCATGTAGATACAGTTGCACATCGTCCCTTCTCCTGGTTTGGTGTTATTCGGTAAACATGAACGGCCTGTCAGCGACGAGGTCCGCCTGCAGGCAGGTAATCCGTTTCAGCAATCTTCGTTTGATTACGTACAGCCATACGGCAATGCCGTTCGGGTCGTCCCGGCAAACCAGGTGAAGTACGTACAGACCGAAAGCGAAGATGAGTGAAAACAGTAACAGTGAGCGCAGATGCACGCCCATCAACGCAGATACGGCAATCAGGAACAAGACCGGGTTGGCGGGATAACCGAAGTAGCGCTTACGCGCGGTTAAGGACGTCCTGTTGCTGTAGGCATCTTCCCTGATATCCATAAATATCCCTCTGAAAAAGCGTTGTCAAATACTTGCTGTATGCAAATACAATCCTTACGTATATATAGTCAAATTACCAGCGGGAGTCAAATAATAATGCCGTGGCCGTCGTCAGAGGCTTTTCGTTTCCCGCGCCGCGGCGAGCAGCGCCAGACGGGCGATGACGCCGTAGGTGTAAAACCGGTTCGGGTGGGCATCCGGCGACTGCTCCTTGTCCGGTGAAATGCAACATTCGTCAAAGGCCAGCCGTTCAAAATACATACCTGGTGAATTGAGGTTCTCATTCGTTGCCCGTTGCGGATGCACCCGGTAAAAACCACCGACCACATTCTGGTCTATGAGGTAAACCACCGGTTCTGCCACGGTACCGGGACTGCCCCAGGTTTCATTGGTGTATACACCTTCCTGGATGATTGCCTTGGTCACTTTCTGCCCTTCCTTGATGGTAGCCATCTTCGTCCTCTGCTTCCGGTTCAGGTCGTGCACGGCCTCGGGGCTGTTGACTGACATTACGCCCATTCCGTATGTACCTGAATCCGCCTTGATCATGGCGAACGGTTCATGGCTTACGCCGTACTCGTCGTATTTTTTCTGGATGGCCTTGAGTAATGATTCAACGTTCCTGGACAAACAGGATTCGCCTGCCCGTTTCATGAAATCCACCTCACCGCAGTTGCGGAACATGGGATCGATGAACCAGGGGTCGATATCCAGCAACGCGGCAAATTCCTGGGCGACGTCCCGGTAAAAATTGAAATGGACGGTTTTCGACCGGTCCGACCAACCCAGGTTAACCGGCGGAATGACAAGCTGGTCCGCTTCCTGCAGAAAATCCGGTATGCCGGACGACAGGTCATTGTTCAATACCAGCAGGTCCGGCCGGAAATCATTGATGTACAGCCCGGAGTCCCGGCGCAGTAACGGCTCCAGGCGGATACGTGACCCACTGTCCAACTCGATGAGCATCTCCTTTTCCAGGCCCGGGATCAGTGATCCGATGCGGGTCTCGAAACCCGCTTTCTCAAACATTCTCTGCAGCACGGCAAGATTCTCGAGATAGGGTTCGTTACGGGTATGGTTTTCCGGAACGATTACGACTCTATCTACCGGCCTGTCCAGACGTTCCAGCGCAGACTGCACCGCTTGTATGCACAGGGGTTCGAACGCCGGGTTAAGGTTGTTGAACCCGCCCGGGAACAGGTTGGTATCGATTGGGGCAATCTTGTAACCGGCGTTCCTCAAATCGACGGAAGCATACAGCGGCACCGGAGTCTTGCGCCACTCGGACCGGAACCAGGATTCTATCCTGGCCTGGTAGTCAAGGATGGTGCTCTCTATGATATTCAGCGGACCGGACAGGGCCGTCGTCAGGTGTGGGACCGTCTCTGCTGCGGTTGCAACCATGTAATCTTCCTAATTAAAAGAATTCCATTATATATTAAAATATGGAGACTTTCTGTCCTCTTTCTACCTCGTACGCTTCAGCGCAAGTCTCCCCAAAGTACCTGCAGCGCCGTGACCGCTGCAACGGCGGCAGTTTCCGTGCGCAGCGTGCGGGGGCCGAGTCTGACCGGGATATATCCCCGTTCTGCTGCAGCCGATTGTTCCGCATCGGTCAAGCCGCCTTCCGGGCCTGCCAGCACGCTGATTTCCCGGATATTCGCCCAGGCAATTTCCCCAAGGGTTTGCCCTGCAGCAGGGGCCAGCAGTAACCGTGTCGCATTCACGTCACTGTTCACCCACTCGTCCAGCGAACGTGAAGCCAGCAGGTCGGGCAGGGAATTTCTGCCGGACTGCTCACAGGCATGGATCATGATTTTTCGCCAGTGTTCCATACGCGTTTCCATGCGTTTGTTGTCCAGTTTGACGTTACAACGCCCGGTAAACAGGGGAACAATGGCGGATACTCCCAATTCGACGGACTTCTGCAGGGCATAATCCATATGCAGACCGCGGGAAATTCCCAGTGCCAGAGTGATAAACAAGGGGGGGACGGATGTGTCGGGTGTAAAGTCGCTGATTTCAACTTCAACCGATGCGGAGGAAACGGAGAATACCTTGCCCGTATAACTGCCGCCCCGGCCATTGAACAGGGTAATATCATCGCCGCACCGGCAACGCAAAACCCGCAACAAGTGGTGCGACGCCTCCCTGGGCAGGACTACTCTTGCGGAAACCGCTAACGGGGCGTCCGTATATATCCTGGTATTGCGCATAAGCTGGCAGTGTTTAAAATAGACCGTGATAATGAGCCATGTGCAGAAAAGATGACATTACAGCACGCCAAATTCAACATTGGTCAGCTTATCACGCATAAGTTGTTTAATTACAGGGGGGTTGTCGTTGACGTCGACCCTGTTTTTCAAGGCGCGGATGAGTGGTACGACAAGGTTGCGCTGTCGCGCCCTCCCAAAGACAAGCCCTGGTATAAAGTGCTGGTCCACAATTCCGACCAGGAGACCTATGTCGCAGAAAGAAACCTGGACCATGACTCCTCCCGGGACCCGGTGAACCACCCGATGGTGAATGCTTATTTTGAACGGTTCCATAACGGGCAATACCTGCATACCCAGGGGAGAAACTGAGATGGATCGAATATGCTTAAATCGTTAATTGAATTCTTTGAGAGCAGTACCCGGGAAACGGCCGGGCACACCAGTTCCGGCGCCGACAACCGGGTTGAACTGGCTGCGGCCGTTTTGATGATAGAAATCAGCCTGGCGGATTCATCTATTGATGACCATGAACTGGCTGTTATCAAACAAGCGCTTGTCGACCGGTATCATATCGGCGAAGAACAGGTGGATGAATTAATCGACCTGGCGCGCCGGGAAGTCGACCACGCCGTTTCCCTGCATGAATTTACCCGCATGCTCAACGACAATCTCGATGCCCCGGAAAAAATCCAGGTGATCGAACTGCTCTGGCAGGTCGCATTCGCCGATGCCGTCCTCGACAAGTACGAAGAGTATTACATCAGGAAAATTGCCGACCTGCTCTATATCTCCCATAAGGATTACATCAAAACCAAACACCGGGTAGCCGACCAGGACAATTCGTGATGCATCACCACTTGCAGGTGACGCTCCCCGCATGATAAAAAAAGTTATTTCCGGTGGGCAGACAGGGGTAGACCGCGCCGCACTGGACTGCGCCATCGCCTTGCGCATACCCCATGGCGGCTGGTGCCCAGCCGGAAGAAAAGCCGAAGACGGCAGGCTGGATGACCGTTACCGCCTGGTTGAACTGGACTCAAAAGAATACGCAGACAGGACCAGGAAAAACGTTGAGGACAGTGACGGCACCCTGATCCTGAACCGGGGAGCGCTGGAAGGCGGCACGGCATTAACCATTACCTTTGCCGAAAATGCCGGCAGGCCCGTCATGGTCGTTGACCTGGACAACCCGCCGCAACAACAGGAAATAAGGAACTGGTTCTCAGCCAATAAAATAAAACGCTGCAACGTGGCAGGTCCGCGGGAGAGCAAACAGCCGGGGATTTATCAACAGGCCTGCCGTTTTCTCCATTCACTGCTGACGGCCTCCCACACACCGTAACCAGGTCTGTTCAAGATCACTTGCCTTGAAATACCGGCAGCAGGCTGCAGGTGATCCTGTATAGCGGATTTCACCCTGGTGCAAAATGGCTATGCTGTCACACAGGTTCTCCACATCCGCCAGCAGGTGTGTAGTGAAAAAACAGGTGCAGCCGTGCTGTTTCAGTTGCAGCAGGTGATGTTTCAGATTTATCCGTGCCCCAGGGTCCAGGCCGTTCATCGGTTCATCCATGATGAGCAATTTTTTTCCGCTCAGCAGGCATGCGGCCAGCCCCAGTTTCTGCGCTGTTCCCTTTGACAGGTGAACGGTGAGTTTCTCCAGGTCCGGGGTATCCAGGTCCAGGATTTCCAGGGTGGGATTTATCCCGTCCGGGTCTGAATCACTGCCGTAGAGCCGACTCATGTAGCGCAGATATTCCCGGCCTGTGAGATAAGCCGGCGGCCGGAAATTTTCCGGCAGGTAGGCCAGGTGCTCCCTTGCCTCGGCCCGGGTATGTCTCTTATCGAAGATGTTGATAGCGCCGGAGGTAACCGTATCAAGGTCCAGCAGGCACCTGATCAAGGTGGATTTGCCGGCGCCGTTAACCCCTACCAAACCCAGGTACTCGCCCTGGGTCACTGAAAGCTCCAGTTCCGATAACACGACACCCTGTGCCCGGTGTTTTGTCAGGCGCTGAATCTGTATGGCAGGGACCGCCATGATTGGCCCGGTTCCGGTAGTGATGTATTTGGGCGCCTGTCCCGGATCAGTACAGGAACAATGCATTACAGCGGGTATTGTCGCTATCCACGTTCCAGGAAGAGCCCGCAGCATCCGCGTTGTTAATGCAGGGAGCACCAGTCGTGGATGACCACAGTACAACTTCACTTCCAGGCGTACCAGAGCCGAAATCATCCCCTCCCACTGTGCTTTCACCTGTTTTTGCCGTACTCACCGTGCCGCGCACTGTGCCGCTGCCCGGGTTGCCGTCGTCCAGCTTCACATCCAGTTCCCGCAACAGGGAGGGGGTAACGCCGGCGCCGAACACGTAAGCCAGGCGCACGGTCGAAGCGGCCGCGCCACCGCTGTCATAATCATCGGTAAACCCCAGCAGTACAGGTTGCTGAAAGGCATTCCCCGGTACCTGTCCCGTCAGCACGCCGGATTCATATTGCGCCGCCGTGGCCGTACTGCCGTTGTAACTGCCGTTGAGAAGACGGGAATGGGCCAGGTGCGCCCAGACTGCACCGGCTTCCTCCCATTGGTCAATCCGGCCATTCTGGTTGCCGCCGGTGGTGGGCGTACCCCCGCAGTTGGCATCGACTTCAGCCGTGATGGCACTGCATGCCAGCGCCGGCGGCATATCGCCGGGGACTTGCCGGTAGCGGTCGATAAACCCGTAATACGCGGCCTGAACGCCGGAATTCTGGTCCGCCATGTTGCGCACCCGGGCACCGCTGATCAACTGCTGGCCTTTCAGGATGCCGCCCAGCAGGAGTCCGATAAGGACCAGGACGACGGCGATTTCAACCAGGGTAAATCCTGACTGTCTACGTGCTTTCATACAGATATCCTCCATGAGTTATCCTCATGTTTCCATGTTGTCGTTAAAGATCGGGCATTATGACGATGCGGGCACTCTCCAGTTCGCCCAGGTCTTCCAGTACATATATCTCCATCTGGGATACCCAGGGCGGCGCCGTGTCTCCGGCCAGGTCAAGGCGCAGGGCAGTGGCGTATTCCAGGGCCAGCGGCAGGTCTTTGAGCCGGTGTTTGGCGACATAAACCGCGTGGGCCATCCACGGCCAGCGCCGCCTGGGGTCCTCAAGATAACGCCTGTGGACAAACTCCAGCATTTGTCTCTTCCTGCCGTCCTCCGGCGTTTCCGTGTACACGCGGCTGGCTGACAGCAACGGATACTGAAACCTGTGGTCGAGGTCGAGCAGTGCGTCCAGCCAGTTGATGACCCTGGCGTAATCCAGGTCGGCGAACGGGACGCTGATACCCGGTTGGTCATCAAAAGCCTGTAACCACAGCATCAGCCCCCTTGCCAGCGTTCCGGGTTCCCCCAGTGCGGCCAATCGCAGCATCCGGGTATCCGGTGTGTGCGGCAGGTCAGCGGCCCTCGCAATTGCCGGGGGCCGTGTACAGCTCCAGAATACCTGGGCCGACAAACCGATGATGAATATGGCCCGTACGGCAACCGGAACCGCTGAAAGTGGTCTTTCCCTGACCCGCATATCTGAAACCATAGCTACAGGTTCTTTCGATAGAGGTCGAACAGACCCCCTGACAGCAGAACGGTCAGGTACAACAGGGTCTGGAGCGATATTGCCAGTATTTCGGAAGATTCAACACCGTAGACCAGCCAGTCGCTCCGGGTAAACGCGTGCAGATCGGGCAACAACAAAGCGAGCGCAGTCACCAGGTAGTGCATGAATTCCCAACTGGCAGCGCCGGATGCCGGAACCGGGGCGGCGGACAACAGGGTTATCCCCTCCATGCTCCGTGACAGCAGGTAAAATGCCATGACCGCCAGGAAAGACTGGGGCAGGCCGGAAAATGTAAGCAGGCAAACCAGGCTGAGTGCGGCCATAAGAACCTGCTCACAACACAACGAGAAACACCAGCCGATAACCGGGCCGGCAGGCGCGTACAGGAACAGCGGAATGCCGGCCATAACGGATATCAGAAATGACAACCCCGCAAAGCCGAATAATTTACCTGCCAGGTACCGGTACCTGGGCATTGGCAGGGACAAGATAATTTCCAGGCCCTTGTCGTTGATTTCTCTCAATACCGCGCTGATAACAAAAACGCAGGTGACGGCGATCGCGAAAACCCGCAAAATTGAGGATGAAATTGCTGCCTGTACCTGGCTGGTTTCCGTGATGCTCAACTCACCGATAAATTCAGCCAGACCGAACATTGCGATCACGGCAATTGCCGTCAGGCTCAACAAGCGGTTGCGCAAGGCTTCAAGCAAGGTATAGCGCGCGATGGTCAGCATGTGTCCCGGTCCTTTGTTTATGGCAACCGGCCTGCCGCGACCAACCTGTTAAACAGGCGCGGCCGGGACAGCCACACTACGATGTCGTCAAACGCCGCGCTGCTCCCGGTTCCCGCCAAATCTCCGCCCTGGTATAAAGGCTCACCGTCGGGGCAACCGGTCCCCCCTCCAGTATCATGGCCACCGGCATTTCCACAGGGCGCGCCCTCAAAAGTGGAATTCTCTCCATCCTGCGTCAGGTTTGAACCGGTGGAATAAATAACGGCTACCGGGGTTTCCGTCGGTGCGGTCAACAGCATTCCCTCGCTGTTTATCACGGTCAGGTTCTCCGCCAAAGCCGTTTTCATGGTAAACAATTCTCCCGAATTGCTGAAATTACGATCAACCCGGTAACGCCAATAGCCGTTGAACGGGTCTGTGCTTGCGTTTCTCGGTATCCCCCACGGGTCCACTTCACTCACGCCCAGGGTGCGCCATGGCAGGTATCCCTCTGCCGCGGGATCGCTGTTGCAGGCGGCATCTTCAAGACCATACCTGTCATCATCCGGATCACGGGCCGTTGCCGGACAGGGCAGGTAACCGTTGATCATGGCGAAACCCAGCAGCGCTTCCTTGATCCTTTCCAGTTCAACACTGGCCTCGGCGCGCTGCTTTGTGCCCAGTAACGAACCGAGGGGATTGAGCATTCCCCCGAGCACCAGCGCGAGTATCGTCAGCGCAATCGCAAGCTCAAGCAAAGAGAACCCTGTTTGTCTGTTCAGCATGGTTTACAAACAAATCCACAGACAGTTACCGCTCAGGGTGCCACAACCGAAAGTTGATCATTGAAAATTGCGGAGGTTTCATCCACCGTGAAGATATCGTCGCCGGACAATGTTGCGTTCTCTCCTTCGTAGTAATCGGTAATGGCGCCTGTCGAACGATCCTGGGTTGCCAAAGCCATACCGGCACTGGCCACCAGCGCTTCCCTGTCATCGGCACGGCCTTGTATGACCAGGCAACCAGCACCGGCCGTGCACATGCCGCTGCCACCAGGGGTGAAACCGGCGCCGTACGCTACGTAGAGAAGGTGGTGCCACCTGTTTTTTATAAACCAGGCCGGGAGTTCCCCCCGGTCCTCGGACAGGAAATAATCCAGGCTGCCCGTGCGGATGGATCCGGGGGCGCCTCCGGGAAGCACGGTCAATCCAATCCTCGTCACGACACTCTCATCACGTAAATCTTCGATGACTACAAGGGGCCTGCTGATCAGATAAGCATCACCTGCGTCAAAGTCGTTACCATGTCCTCCATCGAGCGTACCGATTGTGAGTGAATGGCGCCCGGTTGCGGTAACCATCCCTGCCGAACCGTCGGTCGTGTTGAACAGCGTGTCCCCGGGAACAACGTCAAGCCGGATAAAATCCATGCCGGCATCGTCCAGGGAGAGGCCGGTTGATCCGGGCCCGGCTGTGCCGTTGATCCCGCTGCCGTGGTACGGCAGGACTGCGCTGCCCGGTGCGCCGTCACAACCGGCGCCATACCCCCGGCATACGACCCGCTGCCGCATCCCTCCGGCCGACCGGACAACCATGTTCCCCTGGTAACGCAGGTTGAACCGGTAACGGCGCCGGTTTACATAGGCGTAGTAGACGTGATACTCATCGCCCGTCCGGAAGGAATTATCCTTGCCGCCGTGCAGCGCAGCCCTTATGTGTGCAGCACCGACCCCGGTAATCAGACCGTATGAGCCGTCCGTTACGTTTTCCACGACATCGCCGGCGCGCACACCTGCCGCGCTGAAATCGCGGCCCGGATCCTGCAACCTGTCAGTGTCGGGGGCGCCGGTAATACCAGTCAGTTCCCGTGTTGCCGTGCGGATGCGATAGTGATCGGATTCAGCCAGAGCGGGGGATGCAGCCAACAACTGCGTGACAACCAGGGTAGTGGGATTAACAACATGGGTAACCACCGCGAAGTACGGTTCTTCAACCAGGTCCCCGGGTTTTATTCCGGCTGAAATGAAGTCCCCGG
Organism: Gammaproteobacteria bacterium; assembly: GCA_965207165.1. Classification (GTDB taxonomy): domain Bacteria; phylum Pseudomonadota; class Gammaproteobacteria; order Eutrophobiales; family Eutrophobiaceae; genus JAAXHV01. The sequence continues at coordinate 2,747,619 of OZ242265.1, forward strand.
CGTTGTCTACCAGCACGCCGGCAGTCGTTCCGGGGCTTGCGCTGCCTTCCAGGACAGGTACCGGAGCGCTCGTGCCCGTACAATCCACCACTTGCGCGTTGAGCCAGATGCAATGCCCGTTCTCATCGGACACGCTGAGCGTGCCTGTGGCTGCCGATGACTGGAGCAACCGTGTGACGGACGCGGCATACCCGGGTGATGTCCCCGGGGTTACCCCGGTGATAACGCGACTTGCCGGCACGGGAACGTTCCACTCCACGCCAAAACCGGTCGGGAAGCGCTTGCCGGGTTCGTGTACCGGCAACAGTCCTTTCCTGGTATTTTTCCTGCCGTTGTAACGGGGCAGCCGGTAAATATCGTCTTCACTGAACCTATTCTGCCGGCCGTAACCCAGGCCGGATACGGTAAGTACTGTCGGGCTGTCAATATTCACGACGCGGCCGACGGAACCATCGCCGAGGTTCACCAGCAGGTCACCCCTGACAATCCCTCCGGCAACGAAGTCCGCGTGCGGGTCCGCCAGTTTCCGGCCCAGGCTGCCAGGTCCTGCAACACCGGTATTGCTGCGCAGTCGATAGCGTTCGCCAAAATCGAAGTCGTTCTCCAACCCGCCGGTGAGGCTTCCTGCCGTCAACGCCGTAGCGGTCACAGTTGTGATTGCTCCGCTTGAACCGTCACTCAGGTTCTCAACCAGGTCTCCGGAATAACGCCAAGCTTCACGAAGTCCTTGTTGGTGTCGTTCAGGGTAAAGCCGCTGCTGCCGGCAGCGGCGGCACCGGACATGGTATGAACCAGCGCGCGCCGTTCGATAAAATAAATATCCCCTTTATCAAAATCATTTTCCCTGCCGGTTGCTTGCCCGGCCACGCCCAGTAACTTTTTATTCACCGTTTTAACAATCGCTGTTGAGCCGTCTGTAACATTCCTGACGATGTCATACGGAACGACGCCCCAGGCAATGAAATCCTTGCGCGAGTCGGTGAGTGCGGCCGCGTTATTGCTGCCCGTATGCGTGCCGCGCAATACCCTGTCATCGGCATGCGGATCGGCAAACGGCGCGAGCCAGGGGTAAGCGGAATGTTCAGCCCTGTAGCGCGCCAGCGCTGCGCGTATTTCGTTGATCACCCGCAGTTCCACCACGGCCATCAGTTCCGCCCGGGTGATGACAGCCAACCGGTCATTTCCTGCAGCCGCTGAAAAAATGCCATCGGCGACGTAGGCATTGTCACCTTCCAGGTAATCAACAGGATTATTGCCCGGACGTGCATATTGATTACCAGCAGGAGGGCCCGGCGCCATGACTATCGCCACCACGTCCCCTGTTCCGTCAACATTGAGTTGTCCCGGCGTTTCACTGTTGATTACCGCCTGGTTGGTCCGGGTATTCCTGAAGTCAGGCGACAGGGCATACCACAACCGCTCGCCGCTGCTGTCCCGCGGGTCATCGAGTCCCAGTATTCTGAAAGGCAGGCGGCCCAGTGTGGTTCCGGTGCCTGATGCGCAATTGGATTCCGGCCGGCCGTCATTGTTGCGGTCGGGGCAGGGTAAAAATCCGGGCCCTTTTTCAGGGTTGGCGCGCAATTCAGGATAATTCATCGCATAAAACAACAAGGCCTGTTTTGCCTGGTTTAATGCGAACCCGCTGTTGGCGCGCCGGACGTAAACTGCCGAATGCCTGTTCAGGTCCGACAGGAATACCCAGGTTGAACCGGTGATCAGCACCAGCATGAAAGCCAGCAACGCCGCGCCTTTCGAGGAACGGGAGCCCAACCCGCATTTCATGGAGCGTTTGCCTCCAGCTCCGTGACCGCGCCCGAATGCAGGTGATAGGACTGGCCGGGTTTCAACTGCACTGGTTTACCGTCCTTTCCATTGAGCCACACCATCCCGGCCCTGTCTTTTGTATATATCAGGCCCTTGAGGGTGATCACCGGGGTATCGTTCCCCGCCCCTTCCTGCCGGCGCGCCAACCCGGTCTGAATTTGCCGGGTGTCATGGCTTCCGTTCATTTCCGGATTCCCGGTTCCTGCAGGGTCCCGGTTTTCCTCTCTGAACCGCTGCAACTGCTGGCGTTCATCGCGGGTAGTGAATAACCGGCCAAATTCCTGTTCGCCGGCCGGGAAGCAAGTATCCGGCATGGACAGGATTGCGATAATCAGCCAGCTCCAGGTTGCTTCGGGTAATTGACGACGAGTAAAGCTCATACCTTAATCTCCATATCATCCTTCGGCTTGATGGAAAACCACTCCAGCAGGCAGCTTGCATTCACGTTGCCGGCGCCCGGATCATCCGTAAGCTGCACAAAATTGCGCGTTAATTCACAGCTTGAAACACTGTAAAGACCCCTGGCATGCTCATTCAGGAAGCGCAGTAATGTGAACAAATCTCCCTCATGCAACAACTGCATTTCCAGAGCCATCTCGCTGACAAATATGCTGTATCCGCCGGCAGGCGCCGGAAACTCCGGGTAGTATGATTTCTGCGCCCGTATCTCGTAACTCAGGGATGGTACGGAAAGCCTGTTGCCCGCCTCCTGCAGCACTTCAATCCAGTTCAGCCTGTGCTCCCTGCCCAGTATCCCGTTCTTGTACAGGTCCATGAACCTGGAGGAAAAATCCCTTATTACATCCTCCTGGCCGGCCAATGCATGGTAACGGCGGCTGAGTGAGTCCAATTTGTCACTGTGGCGCAGGTAGCCCTGTTCCATCCTGCGCTCAAAGTACATGCTTCCAGCCAGTAACGAGGCGCTGAGCGCAGCGGCGCAGGTAAAAAACACCAGAGCACCACGCAAATACTGCCAGTCAAGTCCGTATGCTTCACCGGTTTGCCTGCCATTATTGAAAATCGTCATGCCGTCCCTGAAATGCAAAAATTATTTCGCCGTGGAATGTTACAGGCCGCGTACCGCTACAACCCTGAGGATAAATTCAGCGCGCTGTTGCAGAGACTGGGTATTACCCTGTAAAGCCGCACCGGAACTGATGTCCAGGGGCAGGGAAACTATCCTGACATCACGCACGTTTTTCCGCTCACGCAGGCCTTCGGCAAGCCTTCTCACCGTAGCCATGGCCTCCCTGAAGTTGCCGTTGAATGGTTCGATCCGTCCTTCCAGCAAGGCCACATGGTAAACCGCCGGGGCGGAACCGGCGCCGGTAACATCCATAGCCACCCGTAAATCCGTACGAACCGGGGTATTGTTGAGCACCGTCTCCGGATCATCAGCGGCTGCCCATGCCAGGTTGATCAACTGTACGGAAGGAAACCGGTCGAGGCTGTCGCTGAGCAGGCGCACCACGTCCAGGGGAGTTGATTTGTATTGCGTCAGACTATCTGCAATCCGGACTGCCGTTTTCAGGTCAGACGGTTCAACAGGTGTTTCCGGCAGACGTACCCTGGCCAGTTCATACTTTTCCGCCAATGTTTGCGACTTCTTCTGCGCGGCATCACCTTGTCGTTTAACGGCCATGCCGCCGAGGAAATTCGGCCCGCTCCAGCCGGCGCTTCCAAGTAACAGCACAATTCCTGCAACGGCTACCGCGTTACGCAATCGCCGCATGAAAAAATAACGCCTTTCAGCGGGTTGTGCGTAACAGTTCCCCGGCCTGAGCGCCAGGAACCGCTGCAGGATATACCTGTCACTGCAAGGAGTTGAGACCGTTGTGCCAGAGCCCGATTTCCCCAGCAGTTCATTCAGGTCGCAGAAATGGCAGCTTACGAATTCCTGGTGTGAATACGCAGATTTCAACTCCTGCACCAACTTGCCCGCCAGCAGGAAGTGGACGTGTAACGGCTGTTCGGAACTGAACGGCCGCTGGCTGTTCAGGTAGCGCTGGATTTTGCCCACTTCATCACGAATAAAACGCGGGCAGCAAACAGGTTCATCCCGGGGTATCTGCACCAGGCGGCTGAGACGAAACTCTCCATTCTCGAAAAAAGTCTGGCGTAATCCGCTGATGCTTTGCAGGCTGACCAGCAACCGGCGTCCGTCACTGCGGCCGGCAATCGCGGCCAGCAGTTGTTCCGAAAAAATCGGTAATGAGCAGATGCCGGCTAGCGGCGCCTTGGCTTGTTCCAACACGGCAAGCCACTGCCTGGGCACGGCCGGGTTGGTCAGTGCGCTTATCAACACACGATCATTTCTGCGCGTTCCGGTTTCCCTGCCCGTCACCTTGCAAAACCAGTATGGCGTATCCTTGAAATGGCGTACGACTTTGCGCCTTAGCAACGCCTGCCGGTCGCGCCCGGATACGTGTGGGACAGTGTCCTGGCGATACTCCTCATCAAACAGGTCCACCAGTACATGGACTGGTATATCAGGCGTTTCATCGAGGTAGCGACGGAAACGCCGGCGCCCCGCATCGTCTGCTTCAAACAGGAGGGCGTCGCTGAGATCGTTATCTTCCCAATGGAATACGGCAGCCTGGCGCATACCGATGAATAACGCCCTGCGCGCGCCCGGGTTAAATCCGTAATCCGGTAATGAGATCATAGACAGGTCCCAGAACGGCAATCATGACCCAGCCTATAATGGCCCCCAGTAACAACGTCATGACCGGTTCTATCATTGATTGCAGCCTGCTTATCCCCTCACGTACGTCGCGAGTGTAAAAATAGGCAACGTTTTCAAGGGAGAGCGCGAGTGCGCCTGTTGTTTCTCCCACCCGGATCATGCGCAGTATCAGGGGTGGGAACAGGCCGCTCGCCGCGAAGCTGTCTCCCAGACTTTTCCCGTCCGCCACGGCCCTGCCGACGCGGTTCATCGCCCTCGCGATGGCGAGATTGCCGGCGCTGCGTTCACCGGCGCTTATGCAATCGATCACCGTTATGCCCGAGGAATACATCATGGAAAAGAGACCGGCAAGCCGGGCAAGGATCAGTTTTTCCAGCATCGGGCCGAACACAGGCACAGATAATTTCATGCGGTCGAAAGCGAACCTGAATCCGGCACTGGTTTTGCCGCCTGTTACCACACAGGCAACAACCAGCAATGGAATGAGCAGGACTGCATACCAGTATTCGGTAAATCCTTTCGATACCATGATCAACAACACGGTGTGGGCCGGTAGTTCCGAACCCGTGGTCCTGACAAATGCCAGCAGTTCCGGTACCAGGTAGATCATCAGAAAACATACCACCCCGATAATGACTGTACCGGTAAAAAGCGGATACATAATCAGCTTCCTGGCCATGGCTGCCTGTTCATCCTGCCATTTAAGGTTTGATCCAAGCCTGTCCAGTATGCTGTCCAGTTCACCTGACAACTCGCCGGCCCGGATCAGGTTGATGAATACGCCGCTGAACACATCGGGGAACTCGCACAGGGCTTCAGACAAGGTCTTGCCTCCCTCAATCGAATCATGCAATGAGGCTGCGACCTCGCTCATCCGCCCGTTGTCTGAACTGTCGCGCAGGTCCTGCAGACCTTCCAGGACAGGCACCCCTGCGTGCAAGGTCTGTTGCAGGTGGAAACAGAATATAATCAGGTCGCGCCTTCTCACGCGCGCTAACGTCAGGTTAATGCCTGCTGAGCGGACTGTTTTGCAACTGATCAACTCCAGCCCTGTTTTGCGCAGGCGTAGTTCCAGATCCGCTTCATTGGATGCGCTTGTTTTTCCTTTTTTTATGCCTCCCCCGGCATCGACCCCCTTGTAGCTGAATAATTCCATTACTGTCACTCCCATCCCGGGTTGCCATTCAGGTCCACGACGCGGGCAACCTCGTCAATACTGGTTGAGCCTTCAACGACCCTGTTCATCCCTGTTTCGACAAGGGTCCTGAAACCTTTTGTCCTGGCCATGGAATGCAGCGCACGGCACGTTCCATGGCGGGCAACCAGTTCATCCATATCGGGGTCGAACAGTAATATCTCCATCAGCGCCATGCGGCCGCGATAACCCTGGTCCGCGCAGGCCGGACACCCGGCGGCCCGGCAGACTGTGGACTTTTCATCCACTATGCGCGCCAGTCCGTCAGGTAGCGGCTGGTTTATTCCTGCCGGTTCCTTGCAGTCGTCGCAAAGCTTGCGCACCAGTCGCTGTGCTATCACACCAATGATATTGCCGGCCAGTAACCCGGGCTTGATACCGAGGTCCAGCAGGCGGGGTACGGCGCCGACCGCAGAATTGGAATGCAAGGTGGAAAACACCTTATGACCGGTCATGGCTGCCCGCAAAGCCATATCGGCGCTGTCTTCATCGCGTATTTCCCCGACCAGGATGACGTCCGGATCCTGACGTAGAATCGAACGGACGCCGTCGGCGAAATCAAGTTTAGCCGTTGCATTGGCCGAGGTCTGCCTGATCATGGAAGTAGGGTATTCGACGGGGTCTTCCAGGGTCATGATGTTCAGGGATTCGACATTCAGGTACTGTAAAATCGAATACAAGGTAGTGGTCTTGCCGCTGCCGGTAGGGCCGGTTACCAGGATCAGACCTTCCGGACGCGTTACCATATTTTTCAGCGCAGCCAGATCCGCGCCGGCCAGGCCAAGTTGATCCAGCGCAACGATGCCTTTTTGCCGGTCCAGGATGCGCAGGACGATATTTTCGCCGTGCAGGGTGGGTAACGTGGACACGCGGAAATCCACCTGCCGGCCGGACAGGGACAGGGAGATGCGGCCATCCTGCGGCGCGCGTGTTTCGGCAATATCCAGCCCTGCCATCACCTTCACCCGGACGGCCAGCGCAGACCAGTAGTTTTTGTGCAGGCTGCGTATCTGCCGGAGGACCCCGTCTATGCGGTAGCGGAAGCGGAGAAACCCCTGCTCCGGTTCAAAATGGATATCCGAGGCGCCGCGTTTGACCGCATCGGCAAGCAGCGCATTGACCAGGCGAACCACCGGCTGGCTGTATTCGGCGCTCTGTGCAGCCAGGCTCTGGTAGTCGATTTCGCCGGTTTCGATTTCTCTCAGGATACCGTCAACGGACAGCTCATACCCGTAGAAACGGTCGATTGACTTCTCGATTTCCGTCTCTGTAGCGAGCACGGGCACAACTTCTGCGGCACCGTCCAGGTGCGCGTTGATCCGGTCCAGGGCAACGATATCGAAGGTGTCCACCAACGCTATTTTCAGCTCCCTGCGCCCTGCATCGTAGCTCACGGGTACGGCTTGCAGACTCCTGGCCATCTGTTCCGGGATCATGGCTATTGCGTCCCTGTCGGCCACGGCATCATGCAATTCGACATGCTGCTGTCCGAACGCGCCGCTGATGACGTCGTGTATGATCGCCTCGTTTGCAAACCCCAGGCGCACCAGGATTTTACCCAGCAACTCGTGACTCTGCTTCTGCTCCAACTGGGCGATCTCCAGTTGGTCGGTCGTGATGACCCCCTTATCGACGAGCATATCACCCAAGGCATGCCCCTGTATTGGGTTGGGCAGGGGCAGGTGAGGTTCTGACATGACTAAGGGCGCCGCAGCGACTGGATGCGCTTGATGACAGGCCGTATATCGAGGTCCGAAGCATCCTGTTGCACCAGTTTCAAAGTAGCCCGGTAATAACCCAGCGCCTCCTCCCGCTGACCCAGCCGGTCCAGGCTGATTGCCAGGTTGAGAAGGTATACCGGGTTGGCAGGGTCAATCCGGTGTGCTGCGGAAAAGGCCTGTCGCGCCTCCGCCCAGCGCGCCTGTTCGGCCTGGATCCGGCCCATGACAGCATGCAGGAACGGGTTATCCGGTTGTTTTGACAGTAACTCCATGATGACAGGCCCTCCTTGCCGGTTCCGTTGCAAGCCAATCAACGCTGCCCTGGACAGGGCATCCTGCGGAAACGCGTGAATTATCCGCTGATACATAGTTACCGCCGATTTGACGTCGCCCTGCCTGACGGCACAAGCCGCCAGTCCTAGCATGGCATCGCGATTGTCAGGATAGGTCTGCAACACCTGTGCATAACCGGACCTGGCAGCCTCGAGGTTGCCGTCCTGGTATGCCCGGTAAGCAGCAACCAGTTCGCCGTCCTCGTTTTGACCGGCTTCACTGCGAATAACACTGATTGACGCAGGATCCGCCTCGGCCGATACGGGCCGGAACCCCGGGAACGCATTGCAGGCAATGAACAGGACCAATGCGGAATAAAACTTGTATCCGGGTAATGTAACCGGCGCATATCCGGCCATTCCTTGTGTCTCAATCATGCCTTTCCTCTGGAAAATACTGTTTATATGCGCTGAAATCGCCTTCCAGGCTGGGGTTACGGACGATAAGCGGGCGCAGGAATATAACCAGTTCGGTCTTCTCGTACTCCCGTAACGCCATCTTGAAGGCATTCCCGAGTACAGGGATACGGGAAAGCCCGGGAATGGCATTATCATCACTGCGGTTATCGTCCTGCATCAACCCGCCCATGACCGCAATTTCACCGTTTTTCAACTGCAACATGGATTCCATTTCGCGCACACGGATTTCCGGAACCGGACTGGTGATAGACAATGCCGGGTTGGGGTCGTTGACAAACCGGTTGATGCGGGAAATGCTGGGCCTGATATTCAGAATGATGGAATCATTGGCCTTGATGTGGGGAGTAATAGTCATCACGATGCCCACCGGCACCGTTTTTACGATGGTTTCAAACGTGTTGGCTGCGACACCCTGGGTAACGTTGCTCTCCTGCTCCACCTCGAAATAGACCACGTTATCAACCACCTTGAGGATGGCCGACTGGTTGTTGAGGGCCATGATCTGGGGGCTTGACAATACCCGCACTTCTCCGAACTCTTCCAGCAATTCAACGGCGGCGCTCAGCACCCTCTCGCGGTCCGGGTTGGGATCGTCATAACGCAGGGAAAACAGTGAAGCGGCGTTGACGGGGTTGGCCGTAATCGTTTTAGTCATCAGGTTAAACCCGGCAAGGCCGGCCTGGTTGAGTACCTGCCAGTCGATACCCGCCTGGAACTGATCCGTCAGGCTCACTTCAACTATCGTTGCCTGTATCAGAACCTGGCGGTTGGCGTTGGTAAGGGTCTCGTCAATCAGTCTCTGCAGCAAGTCATGTTGCGCGGCGGTTGCCTTGACGGTCAACACGCCCGATTCGGGGTGCGGGATGACGGCATGCCCGATTGCTGTTTCGCCGCCTCTCGCAGCCGGCGATTCGAGGATGGCGGAAATGTTCGCGACCAGGCTGGCCCAGAAGTGATTGGACATGGAACTACCGATAGTGGTGGTTGAGTTGTTGGTTCCGCCGCCACCTTCCGCGCTGTTGCCGGTCCCGGCAATCTGCGTGCCGACCTGAACCACGTGCGAGGTATCCCGGGCCATGTCCAGGTAATCGATCCGGTAGGTGCGGAAATACGGCTCATCCGGGGCGATGAACACGTTGCCGCCCTCCAGCGCATAACGCAGGTCCGCCTGCCGGGCGATACGCTGCAACAACTGCGGCAGGGTCTGCTCTACCGCGTTCATGGTCACCAGGCCGCTGATGCCCGGTGCGATATCGGCATTTACCCGTGCATCCCTGGCCAGGGCAAACAGCAGTTCTTTCACGGGGACTTCGTTGACGACTACCGTGTACCTTTCCTCGTGCCGCACCGGTGCAGGCTCGGGGACGGGTGGCGGTTGCATGACCAGTGCGGGTATATCGCCCGGCAGACCGGTGTCGGCGGCAATGGAAATATGCCCGGATGAAGGTACCGCCGGTTCGGGAATCAAATCCGCGCAGGCAGTGAAGACAGTGAATAAGAACAGACAGGCGACAACCCGTCCGCTCGCTGGTAAGGTTCCGCTAACCCGTCCTGTCCCGGGACTGTTAACCGGTGGGGACGGTCCTTCCATAACTACGCGAATTCCATGTAACAATCCCATGATGCTCCGTTATTCCTGCATTTCCTTTCTACAGTCCCCGGAGCACATGCCGGCACCCGTGAACTACCCTGTGATTACTGAGGATAGACCCTGGCGCGCCGGATTGCAAATTAAATTTTACGGTTTGTCAGGACGGCATAAACTGCCTGTTATTTCAGTTGCTGCCCCGCGTATTACCCGGTGAGTCTAGGAAGCTGCGCCTGACAAGTTTAGCGTTCATTTATTTCATGTTTGAAGACGACCCCATCCCTCATGACGAACGTGACTCCCAGCACCGCTGTTATATCGTCCAGCGGGTTGCCGGGCATTGCAACTATATCCGCGGCCTTGCCGGCCTCAAGCATACCGGTTTTGTTCCCGATGCCTGCGGCTGTCGCCGCATGGACGGTGCCCGCCATCAGTGCTTCCATGTTTGACATGCCGATATTGACGTATTCGATAAACTCGTTGGCATTTTCTCCATGTGGAGATACGCCTGAATCCGTTCCCAGGGCAATCTTTACTCCCATCTTGTAGGCCAATGCGCCCATATCCTTGGGTTGCCTGCCCAACTGCAGCAGTTTTTCCATGATGGGCGGCGGCAAGTGGCCAAAGGGGCCCTTTTTCATCTTCTCCGGCGTATCACCGACTGCGGTTATGGGATAAATGGTCGGGATCATCCACGCGCCCGTCTCGACGAATAATTTCATCGTATCCTCATCCGCCCACATGGCGTGTTCGATGGAATCCACGCCTGCGCGCAAGGCCGCCTGGATACCCTCCCTGGCATGGGCATGGGCGGTCACTTTACGCCCCAGGCCATGCGCGGTTTCCACGATTGCCTTCAGTTCAGCATCAGTCAACTGCTGGCCCGTACCCGCCGCAGTTTCGCTTAATACACCACCGGTTGCCGTGATCTTGATCACATCGGCGCCGCGTTTTACCTGCCGCCGTACGGCTGCGCGACAGGAATCCGGGCCGTCGCAGGTTGCGGTCGATGGGATGGCATCCAGCACCTCCTGCCTGAAACCATGTATGTCGCCGTGTCCGCCGGTAGCCGTGATAGCGTCGCCGGCAACGAGAATTCTGGGACCCGGGACTTTCCCGGCCTTGATGGCATCACGTAACGCGAACACGGAACGGCCCCGTGAACCCAGGTCCCTTATCGTGGTGAACCCGGCATCAAGTGTGCGGTGAGCATACATGGCAGCGGTTAACGCGTTGTCCGCATCGCCCATGGTTACGGTTTCCAGTTTCGCGTGCTGCCCATATTCCTTGCTGATGTGCACGTGCAGATCGATAAAACCCGGCATGACAAATCGATCGCTTAAATCGATTAAGACCTTGTCATTATCGCTTCCCCCGATGTCAGCCTTGTCAAGATAACCGGCATGGATGCTGTCGATCTTTCCATGTTTGACAACAACGGTATGTTCCCGTTTTACCGGGTTGCCGGGCTCATCCAGCAAAGTCCCTGCATGGATGATGGCCGTTTCCGGCCCGATTGCGTATGGATGCGATTGTCGTGCGTAGCTGCTGTTACTGATGCAAAACACACAGGTGGCAACTGCCAGGAAAAGCTTGCCGGAATATCTGTTCATGATGCCGACCCTCTAGTTAATGTCGGTGAAAACGTGTTTTGCTTTTTCGAGTGAAGGTTCTTTCCAGTCGGGGAAACGGCTGCTGAAGATATCGTTACGGCCATAGTATTTCTGCAATAGTATGCCTTTGGCCGTGCCCCCCTTCCATAAGTCATAGTTTGCATCGCTGTATTGGTCAAAGAACGCAGTAAGTCGCTTGTCCAGTTCCTCAACGACATCCTTATAGGCAGGCTCGCCAACCAGGTTTACCCGTTCTCCAGGATCATTCCTGAGGTCGTAAAGCGTATTCGGCTCGTCATCATCCAACCGCTTCATGTATTTCCATCCCGGCGTGCGGATTACCCTGACCGTGACGAATTCAAAAAAAGCGGCGTCATCCCAATCGTCAATGTCTTCGCCGAGCAGTAGCGGCGTAAAGTCTTTTCCCGGCGTATCGGCGATTTTCTTATCGCTCATTCCGATATAACCGAGTAACGTCGGAAACAGGTCGAACTGGTTGATGAGCCGGTCCGATTCAAGACCTTGGGGAATCCTGCCGGGTTGGCGGATCACAAGCGGGACCTGCATGTTGATATTATGCGCGGTGAAGGGAAACGACCATGACGTATTCCCCCATAAGCCGTGATGCCCGTAGGACGCGCCCTGGTCCGCGCTGTAGATTACTATGGTGTTGCGGTCCATACCCAGTTCTTTCAGCTTCTGCATGACCGTGCCGACGCCGTCATCCACCATGGCCGTTTCAGAAGCGGCGTTTATCATTGCCGTCCTGTTGTTCAACGCCTCGATAGCCGCCCATGCGGTTGTGCCTTCCTTCACCATCAGACTCGTCGGCCCACGCCCTCCCTGGGCCCAGTTTCTGAGGTAAGGATGAATTTTTTCCTGCGGCATGGACGGGGTATGCGCCGCGTAATACCCGGCATGCCGGTTATTGGGTTCCATGTTCACCGTCGGGGGCAGGTTATAAGGGCCGTTGTAAGCCAGGTACAGGAAAAAAGGCTTGTCTTCTTTTTGCCTGGAAAGAAAATCAACTGCCTTCTCCGTCCAGAAATCTGTCAGGTGCCCGGCAACGACATAGCTCTCGCCGTTATCGATGACCGTCTGGTTATGGAACGTAGTCGTGTGCCCTGATGGGAATGTTACCCAGTACTCGAATCCCAGTTGCGGTTTATAAGGCATGCCCAGGTGGTATTTGCCCACGAGTCCGGTGCTGTACCCTGCTTCGGAAAGGGTCTGGGGGAGAGATCGGAACTCCTCTATCCCGGACCAGTCGGGCACGTCGATATCCGATGGCAAGGCGACATGTATGCCTGTCTGTGACGGCATCAACCCGGTTAACAGGGTAGCCCGGGTCGGTGAGCAGACCCCGTTTACGGCGAAGGCATAATTAAACCTGATGCCTTCATTTGCCAGCCTGTCGATATTCGGCGTTTTTATATCCTTGTTACCGTATGTTCCCAGTAACGTATGACTCTGGTTGTCGGCCAGGATTAAAATTATATTGGGCCGCGCCTCTCCCGCTGACATAAACGGCGCATAAATTACCAGGGCAAGAAATAAACAAACCGGTAATTTAAAATCAATCGGCACAGTATGGCCCGTCAAGTGCGCGAATTAAAAATCTCTACTGAGCGTCACACCAAAGGTACGGGGTTTTTCGAGGAAGTTCTGGCCGGGATCAAGCCTGAAGGTGGCGTCTTCGAATATATGGGTAATTGCCCGTTCGTCGAATACGTTCTCTACGAACAGGGCCGCCTCCCAATCATTCGACTCCACGCCGGCGCGTAAATCCACGATTGCGTAGTCTCCCTGCCGGTTATACACCACATTCGGCCGTGTTGTCGGCGCCAGTGTGTCGATATCCAGTAAAACCTCGTTGTAGTCCGAAAAACTCTCACCGACGTAGTTGACGTCCAGGTAAAAATAGCCCCGCAGATCCATCCACGGCAGGGGATGCCCATATTCCATTGATGCGTTAAAAGTCCATTCCGGCACGTTGGGAATCGCATCGCCTTTGAGCCCGGAACGACTTAAACCACGCCCGGCCCGGTTGGCCGGAGCGTCGGCGTCAAGTTTGGCATCGACATAACTCAGGGCGGCAGTCAGGCGCAAATCTTCGCCCAGGTCGAACGCGCTTTCCAGTTCAAACCCGGTTGCTTCTGCGCTGTCGGCGTTGTTGAGAAAGCCGAACAGGCCGGTTGCCGACCTGCCGCCGAGTACGATGTCGGACCAATCAATGTAATACACTGCGCCGTTCAGGGTAATCCGGTTATCGAACCATTGTGAGCGGATACCGATTTCATAACTGTCCAGGGTGTCGGAGCGGAACTCCTCCGGAACACCCACGTTGCCCGGGTCGGTCAGGGCGATGGAAGAGGTGTTCTGGTTGGCGCCGCCGGGCCGGTAACCCTGTGAAAAAGAGGCATAGCCCAGTATGTCATCGGTCAAATCATACGCCCCGTGCACTTTGAATATGGCGCCTTCATCCGCACCGCGCGTGACGTTGATGCGGAAGGGCCGGTTTATGCCGGGGGTGCCTGAAGGCAATCCCAGGCCGGGAACGTTGACCCGGTTGATCACGTCGCTGCCGCTGTTAATGTCGTAATACCTGACGCCTGCAGTCAGCGCAAACCGATCTGTTACATGCCAGGTTGCTTCTCCGTAAACCGCCCTCTGGATAAGGTCTGAATTCACCGTGCGTCTGAACAGGAATACGTTGTCGTCGACTATCCTGCCGTCCGCGCCCGGATACTGCACCCGGCTGTCTACAAATGCATTGCGGTCGGAGTAAAACGCTCCGACTGTCCAGTCGATTACATTCTGGCCTGATGAAGACAGGCGAAATTCGTGACTGAGCGCCTGCAAGGGTTCCGGCTGGGTGGAGAGCACGGGCGGGAAAGGAAAGCCGGTAAAACCATTATGGAAACGGAACACCGCGTTACGGTCATACCAGGAATATGAGTACAAGGCATCGGCCCAGTCAAAACCGTATTCAAGGGTAAGGTTATACAACACCTGCTCGTCATTGTAAGGTTCGCGGGATATGGCGCCCGTCTTCGGATTGTCGTTATCTATGCCGGGGTTAAAGTGGAACCCGCCACCGACATTCTGGTCCTGGTAATACACCGTGCCGGTCGCGGTAAACCTGTCAGTGGGCGTCCAACGGATCGAAACACGGCCTCCCTCCGTGTCCACGTCGTTGATGTCATCCTTTCCATAAGCGACATTGTCTATAAAACCGGGGTCATCCCGTTTGAATGCGACTACACGGACGGCCAACTGATCCTTGATGATGGGAATATTGACCATACCGTTAACCTGGAAGCCCGCGTCGCCGTATCTTACAGTTGAACCTTCGATACTGATCTTGCCCTCGAATTCTTCGGCATTGGGTTTCCTGGTGATGAAACGCAGTGTCCCTCCCATGGAACCACCGCCGTAGAGTGTTCCCTGCGGACCTTTCAACACTTCCACACGTTCAAGATCAAAAGGTTTCAATTCGGGCGACCTGACGCCGGCATCATTGGTCGTGCCGGGAGCGCCCACGACCAGGGCCTCATCAAAATACACGCCGACCTGGGGTTCACCGGGGCTGGCGATACCGCGGATAATCGGCCGTGTCGAACCGGGACCGTTATCCCTGAGGGTCAATCCAGGAACCGAACCGACAAAATCGACAAAATCGTCCGCGCCTATCCGCTCCAGTCCTTCAGTGGTTAACGCGGAGATTGCAATGGGCGTATCCTGCAAGGTGCTGGTACGCTTCAGGGCAGTAACCACTATTTCTTCAATAGCGTCCTGCGCCAATGCCGGGTGGAATAACTGCAACGAAAATAATATGACAGACGCTGTCAGAAGAGAATTTAAACGACGCATGGAACTGCCCCCTCGTGTAAGAGTAAACGAACGGGCTTTCTGCAAGGGAACAACCCGCAAGGAACGTATTAGTTTGAACGTGATCGCAGTTATAGACCACTCGGAAGCAGATTGCAACCCATGAATGGTACGTCCGGGAGCGTGTTATACTGGCTGCATGGCAGAGTTACCGCCCGGGCCCCGAACCCCCGGCCTGCTCCAGATAGCACAGTGGGCCTTCCGGCCTGTCCCGTTCATGTTACGTTGTGCCGAAGCCTACGGCGATGCGTTCACAACCCACATCATGGGCTCCACGCCCGTAGTCTTTTTCAGTGACCCCGCAACCATAAGGCAGGTGTTCAGCGGCGATCCCGGGTACCTGCTGGCGGGAAAAGCCAACAGCAGGGTCTTCAGGTGGCTGCTGGGTCCCAATTCATTGCTGGTGCTTGACGGCCCCCGGCACAAGCGTGAACGCAAACTTCTGGCGCCGCCGTTTCACGGCGAACGCATGCGTGTGTACGGCGAAATAATGTCTGAGATAACCGACAGGTCGATCGATGCCTGGCCGGTGGAAACCCCATTTCCGGTTCAGTCCTGCATGCAGGAGATTACCCTGGACATTATCCTGCGCGCCGTCTTCGGCGTGTACGATGACGCACGACTGTCGCCCCTGCGCGCATTGATGATCGAATACCTTGGGGTCATGGTCGGCAGGAACCTGCTCCTGGCGCTGGCTTCATGGGGGCGCCTGACCCGGCTGCAGCGGGATATCGACCGGTTAATCTACGACGAGATCAGGCGCTGCAGGTCGGAAGCACAGGAGGGGCGCACCGACATCATGGCCATGCTCGTTGCCGCGCGCGACGAAGACGGCCGCTGCATGAGCGACGAGGAAATCCGGGATGAAATGGTCACCATGCTGCTGGCGGGCCACGAGACGACAGCCACTTCGCTGGCGTGGGTCATGCACCGCCTCATGCAAAACCCGGATGTCCTGGCGACCGCCCGGGCCGAGGTGGCATCTGTCATCGGAGAAGGGCCGCTATCGCCCGGCCCCACTGCAGAGCAGATAGCCCAACTCAGCTATCTCGACGCCGTCATCAAGGAGACGGCGCGGCTTGACCCGGTCATACCCGTCACCGTCCGTATCCTGGAAACTGACATGCGTATCGGAGGCTATGACCTGCCGGCCGGCAGTGTCGCGGCGCCGTGCATCTACCTTACCCACCGGCAACCCGGCATATGGCCCGACCCGGAGCAGTTCAACCCGGAACGGTTTATTGGGCGCCGGGCCGACCCCTATACATTCTTCCCGTTCGGCGGAGGTACGCGTTACTGTATAGGAGCGGCATTCGCCACCTACGAGATGAAGATCGTACTGGCTCGTGTATTGTCACGGGTGAAGCTGCGGCCGAACCCGCGCCACACGGTACGCATGGTACGGCGCGGCATAACCTTCGCGCCGTCCGGCGGTACGCCGGTAATACGTTCGGCGGGGCGGTAAGCCTTACCTATAAGACCAGCCTCAGTCAGAGCCGGGATCCTGCTCAAGTAATTCCCCGCAAGCGGCATAGATGCCGGGACAGGCGCGTTCCAGCATATCCAGAACGACCTCAAATCCCTGCAAGCCGCCGTAGTACGGGTCCGGGACCTGGGGCGCCTGTTCCTGGGGACCCTGGTACTCCGGGAGAAACGAGCCGAGCAGCCTGATATGGGGCCGGGGGCCGCCGGCGAGATACTTCAGTTCCGCCAGGTTGTCGCGGTCCATGGCCACGATCAGGTCAAAATCTTCCGGGTCTTCAGGGGTAACCTGCCGGGACATGGACGTCAGTTCGTACCCGCGTCGTGCCGCGGCTTCACACATGCGGGGGTCGGCCGGGTTGCCGCTGTGGTAGCCGATGGTGCCGGCTGAATCGATGTGGTAGTTTCCGGCTGCGCCCTGCTGTTCGACATAATCCCGGAATACGCCTTCCGCTGCAGGGGAACGGCAGATATTCCCCATGCAGACAAACAGGACGGAAACCTGTTTACGCGTCGTCATGACAGGTCAAGCGCGGCCCAGAGCGCTTCGGACGCCTCGGCCTTGTTCATGGTGTAGATGTGCAGGCCGGGCGCGCCTGCATCCAGCAGTTGCGCACACAGGCGGATGGTGATATCGATGCCGAAACGGCGGATGGATTCCAGGTCATCGCCGAAATCATACAGACGCTTCAGGATCCAGCGCGGTATTTCAGCGCCGCACATCTCGGAGAACCTGACAAGCTGGTCACGGTTGGTGATCGGCATGATGCCAGGGACGACGGGGATGCCGATCCCCAGGCTGGAACAACTCTCGACGAAACGAAAATAGGCATCGGCATTGTAAAAATACTGGGTGATGCCGCTGTCGGCGCCGGCGTCCACTTTCCTCCTGAAGTTCTCCAGGTCCTGTTCGGCGCTGTGCGCCTGGGGGTGGAATTCCGGATAACAGGCGACCTCGATGTGGAAATGCTCGCCGGTTTCCCTGCGGATTAGCTCAACCAGTTCGTTTGCATGGCGCAACGTACCCCCGCCGGCAATACCGGAGGGCAGGTCGCCGCGTAAGGCCACCAGGTGGTCAAAACCATGATTTTTGTAATTCTGTATGACTTCCGTGAGTTCCGCCGGCGCTGATCCGACACAGGAGACATGCGGCGCCGCGTCGATACCGGTCATCTCCCTGATCTCTACGACCGTCTCAAAGGTTTTATCCCGGGTACTGCCGCCCGCGCCGTAAGTCACGGAAAAGAAATCCGGACGCAACAGCCTCAGCCGCTCGATCGTGCCACGCAGTTTTTCTTCCGCAGCTTCCGTCCTGGGAGGGAAAAATTCGAAGCTGAGTTTAAGGGAGTTGCGCGCCAGGCGGTTCACTGCTATTTGATGAGGTGCCGGTACGACGGGTCAACTTGCTCAATAGCGATAGTGTTCAGCTTTAAATGGTCCTTCCACCGACACTCCCAGGTAATCTGACTGCTGCCCGGTGAGGGTAGTCAGTTGTGCGCCGATTCGCTCGAGGTGCAGCCGCGCCACTTTTTCATCCAGGTGTTTGGGCAGTACGTAGACATCCGCTTCGTAGTTATCCCGATAGCGGTACAGTTCTATCTGTGCCAGTACCTGGTTGGTAAACGAGTTGGACATGACAAAGCTGGGGTGGCCGGTAGCGCAACCCAGGTTTACCAGGCGTCCCCTGGCCAACAGGATGATGCGCCTGCCGTCCGGGAAGATGACATGGTCCACCTGGGGCTTGATTTCCTCCCACTCGTAATCCTGCAACGAGGCCACGTCGATTTCATTGTCGAAATGGCCGATGTTGCAGACAATGGCCTGATCTTTCATGGCCAGCAGGTGCTCATGGGAGATCACGTGATAGTTGCCGGTGGCCGTGACAAAAATATCCGCCTCGCTGCAGACATCATCCATCCTCACCACCCGGTAACCTTCCATGGCCGCCTGCAGGGCGCAGATCGGGTCCACTTCGGTGACGCAGACCGTGGCGCCAAGCCCGCGCAGGGATTGCGCACACCCCTTGCCCACGTCGCCGTAACCTAGGACCACCGCGGTCTTTCCGGCGATCATCACATCGGTGGCACGCTTGATGCCGTCAACCAGGGATTCACGGCAACCGTACAGGTTGTCGAACTTGGACTTGGTGACCGAATCATTCACGTTGATGGCTGAAAACGGCAAGGTGCCGTTCTGTTTCATCTGGTAGAGACGGTTCACGCCCGTGGTGGTTTCCTCCGTGACGCCGATAATATTGTCACGGATACGGGTATACCAGTCCGGCTTTGATCCAAGCCGTTTCTTGATCGCGGCGAACAGGTATTGCTCCTCTTCGCCGGAAGGATTGGCTACTACCGACGGGTCCTGTTCAGCCATGGCTCCCAGGGTAACCAGCAAGGTAGCGTCCCCGCCATCATCCAGGATCATGTTCGGCGTACCGCCATCGGGCCACTCCATGATCTTATGGGTATATTCCCAATACTCCTCCAGAGATTCCCCCTTGTGCGCGAACACGGGAATGCCCTGGTCGGCAATGGCTGCCGCAGCGTGGTCCTGGGTGGAAAAGATATTACAGGATGCCCAGCGGACGTCCGCGCCCAGGGCGACCAGTGTTTCGATCAAGACCGCGGTCTGTATGGTCATGTGCAGGGAGCCGGCGATACGCGCGCCCTTCAGGGGTTGCTCTTCGGCAAACTCGGTGCGTACTGAAACCAGGCCCGGCATCTCGGTTTCGGCGATACGGATTTCCTTATGGCCCCATTCGGCCAGGGACAGGTCGGCTACGTGATAGTCGGTAAACACGGTCTGGACAGCTACGCTCATTTTGTATTCCTCAAAATAAAGCGAGCGCCGTTATGAATCACAGTCGGTCTGAGCCTGGTGGGGTCTGCCCCATCGCAACGCTCCTCAGACCTGAAGGAAAGGCGATTATAAGGTGGAATCCGCAAAAATTCAAAAGAACGTAACTGCAGACCTTGTTATTTCTGCATCTCGTAGAACTCGATGCGTGCGCCGTCCGGGCTTTGGGTGGCGAATGCCTGCCAGGCGCCGTATGGAGGCAGTTCAAGATTTGTGATCGGCTTGATGAACCCCGCGCCGCGGTTTGTGAGGGTCTGCGCGGCTTCAACTACGGCCTCCACGTTGAAACGCACCGCGAGGATGCCGTAATTCGGCGCATGGCAGCGTGACCTGTGGTCAAATCCCTTGAGGTCCATGAGTTCGATCATCTCCATGCGCCCGAACTCGCCCGCTGCCGGATAGACTATCCCCGCCCGGTAGCGTGACGTGGTCGTGATATTCAGGGGGATCCCCAACGGCATGGGAGTGGGTTCGGGCGCGACATAGGGATCGCCTAGATAAAACGTATCGAACCCCAGTTGTTCGGTGAAGAACCGGTATGCCGCATCCCGGTCGCGCACCATCTGCATCACGTTGAACGGCGCGGACATGCTGTCAAAATCAGGGATTGCCGCAGGCAGGGGCGGTGACAGGCGTTCATATCCTTGCACCTGTATCCCGTGGGGGCCTTTGAAAATCACAATGCGCAGTTTTGAGGTTCCAAAGGTAAGGGGCGCAACCGGTGTTTCGGTCCACCAACCCAGGTCCAGGGCCTTGTTGTATATTCCATCGATATCTTTCATCCGGATCATCAGGCTGAAATAGCAACCGGTGTCCCAGGCATGCGCCCCGGGCCGCATGGGTTCCCGGGGTCCCGCATCGGAAAAATCAATCAGCCTGACCAGGCCGGTCTCAACTCCGGGGGGTCCGAGCAGGACAGACTCGCCGCGCGCGTCCGCGGCAAGACCGTAAAAACCCAGTTCCGTGCTGTCCGTCTCCCCCTGCCATTTAACTTCGTAACCACCAAGCTCGAGGAAAAAACGGGCTGTCCCGTCAAGGTCCCCCACGCTGACGACAACTTCCTGCCACGGGCGGTTTGTTACGGATGTAACGGGGTTACCGGCAGTGCCGAGCGCGGGAATAAAAAAGATAATCAACAGGGTAAGCCTGATACTCACCGGCATCGATGAGCGCAGGCCCGCACGCGGGATCATCTAGGTCGGTTCCGTATCAGGCAGTCCCCAGAAAAGACAGTGTCGCAGCAGCAAACTGCTCCGGCTTTTCTATCATCGCCCAGTGGCCGCATTCGGGGATGATGTAACCCCAGGAGTTTTCAATCAGTTCCAGCAGCCTGTATGCGCTGCTCAACGGCACCACCTTGTCCAGCTTGCCGTTCACGACCAGCGTCTTGTGGCTGATACGGGCCATGTATTCATCTTCGTAATAAAGGCCTCCCTGCTCCCGTATCCAGCCCATCACCGCGTTATAGGCCTGTTTGGTATCATCCCGGATCGACAAGGCATGCCGGTAATTTACCAGTTCGTCATCGAAGCGGAAATTCGGGTTGGTCAGGCCGCGCACGATCCTGACCATGCCGTCCGTGGTGTAGTCGTAATTCATTATCGCCTTCAACTCGTCGGTGATCGGCGCACGCACCCCGGCGCTGCCCATCAACACCAGTTTGTTCACCAGGTCCGGGCGCTCTACCGCGACCCCCATCGAGGTGCAACCGCCCATGGAATTACCGATCAGGTTCACCGATGCCAACCCCAGGGTCTCTATCACGGCAATAATATGTTCGTTGCGCGCCTGCTGGGTATAGGCATAGTCCCGGGGATCCGGCTTGCCGGTAAACCCGAAGCCGATCATATCGACCGCGTAGACGTGATAATGTTCGGCAAAGCTGTTCAGACAGCCGCGCCAGTTGCCGAAACTGTCGGCGCCGGCGCCGCCGCCGTGCAACAGTATCAACGCCTCACCGGCGCCCGCCTCGTAGTAATGGGTTGTTATTCCGTTGACGTCGGCGTACCTGCTGTCCGCGCCGGGTATGTCTCGTGTTTGCATCAGCTAACCTGCTCCCTGTTTCGGGGGTGATTGTATGCCGCGGGCATGGTTGATTACCAGTTTGCGCCACTCCACGACGAACTGGTCCAGGGAAAACAGGGTCTCTTCCTCCCAGCCCCTGTCATCCTCGTAGAAGTGTTCCGTTGCCTCCCGCGCAAATATATCATCATCGTTAAACCCGGATTTCAACGCCAGTTCTTCCCAGCAATTATCGTACTGCACCTTGAAGTCCTGCCGTTCTTCCGCGGTTTTACAGGTCGCGGCGATTACCTGCCAGTAGACGTGGTGCCCGTCGTCCGCCGGGACATACCATTCATACTGGGCCAGGCCGCGGGTCGGCCAGTTTTCCACGTATAACACTCCGGGGAGGTACAACGACACGTTAAGACCGGCAGGCACGGTATCGCCGTAGGTTTTCACGCCCAGGCGTTTATTTTCCATGACGTGCTCCAGCGTGTCATAGTCCAGCGCGATGCTTTTCGGCCATTCCTTGTCGTTGACGATGACGGAGTCCTGCCCTGTCAGCCGGGCGGACAGGGGCAGTGAAAAACTCTGGGATAATACCAGGGGTGACAAGCGGTGAATGAGGAAATGGCCGGGATCGCCGCCGCTCTCCGTCGCCAGGCGCCAGTTGCCGACGCAGTGCCGGCGGATGCCCAGCAAGACCGTGTCTTCATCCAGCAGGTACGCAGTCCTGTGTTCGTAATCGTCGGCTACGCGGTGCGGCAAATCGTGTGCCAGCGGCTGTCTCGGGTAGTCTTCATCGCCGATGAAAACAAAAATCATTCCGTTCACTTCCTTGACCGGGTAGGTGCGCAGTGACACCTTGCCGATCAACGGGTCTTCCTGCGAGGCGATGATATCGCACAAATCGCCGCTTTCCAGGTCGTAGGTAAAACCATGGTACCAGCACGAGATGGTGTCCTTGGTAAAACAGGTGGGACGGGCCGAAATCCGCACGCCGCGGTGCAGGCATTCGTCCCGCAACGCGTAAATCCTGCCGTTGGCGCGGCGCAGGGCAATGGGCTCTCCCGCTATCTGGATTCCCTTTACTTCATCCTCCCCGATTTCATGGCTGAACAGTGCCGGATACCAGTGGTTCTTTATGCCCCACCTGGCATCGATGTAGGGTTGCAGATATTTCAGCGGTTTGCGGGGTTTTGACCTGTTAGCCGGCATTGTTCTACACTATCCTCCTGTCCGGCCAGGGGGTGGTTGTATGCCGCGGGCATGATTAATGACCAGTTTGCGCCATTCCACGACGAACTGGTCCAGGGAAAACAGGTTTTCCTCCTGCCAGCCCCGTTCATCTTCATAAAACGGCTCCATCGCTTCCCTGGCAAAGATATCATCATCGTTAAAGCCGGATTTCAACGCCAGTTCTTCCCAGCAGTTGTGGTACTGCACCTTGAAGTCCTCTTGCTCTTCTGCGGTCTTACAGGTCCTGGCCAATACCTGCCAGTAGACATGGTGTTTATCATCCACCGGGACATACCATTCGTACTGGGCCAGTCCGTAGACAGGCCAGTTCTCAACATACAACACCCCGGGCAGGTACATGGTGACATTCAGCCCTTCCCGGATGGTATTGCCGTAGGTTTTCACGCCCAGGCGCTTGTTTTCCATGACATGGTCCAGGGCGATGTAATCCAGTCCGATACCCTTGGGCCAGCCGTCATCCCTGACAAGGATGGAGTCCTTATCCTTCAGTTTGACCGACAGTGGAAATGACAGGTTCTGCGACAACAGCAGGGGAGACAGGCGGTGGATCATGATATGACCCGGGTCGCCGCCACTCTCCGTCGCCAGGCGCCAGTTGCCGACGCAGTGCCGGCGGATGCCCAGCAAGACCGTGTCTTCATCCAGCAGGTACGCAGTCCTGTGTTCGTAATCATCGGCTACGCGGTGCGGCAAATCGTGTGCCAGCGGCTGTCTCGGGTAGTCTTCATCGCCGATGAAGACAAAAATCATTCCGTTTACTTCCTCGACCGGGTAGGTGCGCAGAGAAACTTTCCCGATCAACGGGTCTTCCTGCGAGGCGATGATATCGCACAGGTCGCCGCTTTCCAGGTCGTAGGTAAAACCGTGGTACCAGCACGAGATGGTGTCCTTGGTAAAACAGGTGGGGCGGGCCGAAATCCGCACGCCGCGGTGCAGGCATTCGTCCCGCAACGCATACACCCTGTCGTTGGCCCGGCGCAGGGCGATGGGTTCCCCTGCTATCTGGATTCCCTTTACTTCATCCTCCCCGATCTCATGGCTGAACAGTGCCGGATACCAGTGGTTCTTTATCCCCCACCTGGCGTCGATGTAGGGTTGCAGATATTTCAGCGGTTTGCGGGATTCAGATTTGCCGGCTGCCATGTAACGCGCTACTCCACTCTTTTTATTTCCATTATAACAAGATACCTCGATTATGAATCCAGCAGTATCCTGATACGTGAATCGATATACCGGGTCGCTTCCGTATCCAGGCCGCCACCGGCAAGGTGTCCGAAATCAGATCGGATTGGCGCTAACTCTGCATCGTTTAACAGCGTAACTTCTTCCTCATTGTCGCTCAGGCGAAAATACAGATCCGTATCACAAGGCATAACCAGACCCTTGGCGCGGATGGATTTCATTGCCCCGGCAAAGTCTCCCCCGTAGTCCGGATTGGCGCCGGGGTCACCGGCGCGCCAGGTCTCAGCCATGGCAACCAGGTCATTTGCATCATGTTGCATGAAAACACTCTTTGCAAATTCAATCATGCCGGCGCTACTGTCAATGCCTATGCTGCGGTAGAGTTGATTGGCATAGAACTTTTGCGAGGCGAACCAGCCTGTATATACCGTTGAAAAGGCCTCCAGTCCACGCAGCGGCGGGCTGGTGTAGTTCCCGCCGTTAAACTCCCCATCGGCTTTGAGCGCAGCGACCACACTGTCCAGAAACAGCTTGTTGTGCTCCGAGGTCCGGGCACTGCCGCAAATTGCGACAAATCGTTCCACCATGTCGGGGTATTGCGTCGCCCACTGGTATGCCTGCATGGCGCCCATGGAGAAACCGATGACGGCGTGCAGGCGCTCAACGTCAAACCGTTCACGAACCAGACGGCACTGACAGGCAACATTGTCGTAATAGGACATGAACGGAAACCGGCTCGCAGCCCAGGGTTCCGGGGTATTGCTGGGGGAGGATGAGACGCCGTTCCCGAACAGGTTCGGGATAACGATACAGTACCTGCGCGGGTCCAGCGTCATGTCCGCGCCGATAAGGTATCCATTATTCTCCGAGCGGCCAGAGTAATAGGTCGGGAACAGCACCAGGTTGTCCCGCGCGGCATTCAGCTCTCCGTGAACCTGGTACGCCGTTTCCAGGTCCAGGACTTGGTCGCCCTGTGTTTTGTAGTTCTCAATCCTGAAAATTTGATCTTCCATCACCCGGTATCCTGAGATAGAAATGTGATAACGATACCGTAAAAACACTGCGCACGGGTGCAAAAATGTCTAAAATAACCGCCCATTCCGGTTACGAACCATCATTGGGAAATCAAAGTTGATTATTGATACAACGATTGGCGAACGCGGCCTGACCGAGCGTTATCCTGAACTCGGTATGGGTCCCGTATCTACCGAGCCCTATTATTCCGAAACCCATTACGAACTGGAAAAACAGCGCTTGTTCAAGCGCACCTGGCTCAGTGTCGGCAGGGTCGAACAGGTAGCAGAACCTGGTGATTACTTTGTGTTTGACCTGGCCGTTGCCGATACCTCGATCCTCATTGTGCGCGGTGAGGACAATCAAGTACGCGGCTTCCACAACATGTGTTCACACCGGGGCAACAAACTGGTGTGGGAAGAGAGAGGCAGCAGCAGGGCCTTTCCCTGCCGCCTGCACGGCTGGACCTACCTGACCGACGGATCCTTGCGGTCGGTGCCGGACGAGAACATGTTTTACGGCCTGGACAAGACCCGCTGCGGGCTGACGCCGGTAAACCTGGAGGTGCACGAGGGTTTTGTCTTTATCAACCTGCAACCCGAGCCGGACGAGACCCTGGCGGAGTACCTGGGCGAGGTCGGCAGACGCATGCGCGGGTTCCCTTTCGGCAGGGCCACGGTGCGTTACGCCTACCGGGCGGAACTGCGTTGCAACTGGAAGGTGTCCCTGGATGCCTTCTGCGAAGGTTACCACGTAATGTTCCTGCACAAAAAATGGGGGCGGGAGACCTTTACGACACCCGGCAACCCCTTGTGCCAGTTCCCCTACGCGGGGATTTCCGGCCGTCATGCGGTGGCTGCCGTGACGGGGAATCCCGACTACAAGCCGCGCCCGACGGAGGCAAAGGTATATGAGTGGGCTGACAGGATGCAGGCGGACAAGGAAAATGACGGGTCGTGGCTGCCTCCCGGCGTGAACCCGCACGACAGCCCGGAGTTCAGTTTCGAGTTGATGCACCTGTTCCCCAACTACCTGGTGCACCTGGTCGAAGGTACATATTTTACCCACCAGTTCTGGCCGCTCTCGGCAGACCGTACGCTGTGGGAGGGCTGCACCTATTATGAGCCGGCGCACAACGCGGCTGAACGTTTCAGGCAGGAGCACCTGCACCTGCTGCGGCGCGAGAGCTGGCTGGAAGATACCCGCGCCATGGAGTCGGTGCAGGCGATGCTCAAGTCCGGCGCGAAAGATCAGTTTATCTTCCACGATCACGAATTGCTGTTGCGCCATACCTACAAAACCGTGATGGATTACGTGCGTGATGACTGATCATGCACCGCTGCCGGCCGGTTTTGACGACCTTAGTCCCTACCTGCAATGGGCGCTGGAAACTGAATCTGCGCGCAGCAGAAAAAGGCTCGGCAGCAGTATGGAGGAGATGCAGATCTTCTACGACGCCATGCTGCCGCGCGTCGACGACGTCATGGAGCATCTCGGCAACGTTGCCCCCGACGCTATGCCGGCGGCGGAACGGAACCTGTTTAACCTGTGCCTGTCACTCTCGGAGGTATCGTTCGCCGTGGAGGTATACGGGCAGCCGGAAGTGCCCAACAGCATGCAGGAACTGGGTGAGGCGGAACGTTTCGTAATCGTCCACGATTAAACAGCAGAAACCCGAGCTTCATTACGGGGTTTAACCGCTGCCTGAGCGGCAGCGGTTCCAGCCCTGTAGCAAAAACTGCTACGACTTATTCAAACCTTATGGCAGCGGTTATGCCGTAGGTGGGTTCAGACAGGCTGGGCAGGCAAAGATTGGATTCGACCAGTCCCTGGAGACTTGTCATACCCCGGCAGTATTTCTCACCGTTCAGGTTCTTACCCCACGCAGCCACTTCATAACGCTCACCGGGGCCAAACCGGAACGAGGCGCGTGCATCGAGGTTCCAGATGCCATCCGGTTGACTCAGGTTCGGCACATTGGCAAGGCCGTAATAGACCTCGTCCTTGTATCGCCAGCTTGTCTGCAAGGCGAGCGTGCCGCCGGGCATGGCAAATTCTTTTCGAACCAGCCCATTGAATGTAATGTCAGGTGTATTCGTCAGGTCGTTACCTTTTTGGGTGCCGGGTATGTTCCCCGCATCATCAATTTCACCATCAGCCAGGCCGACACCCGCCATGAACAGCCAACCCCCGGCAGGGGCCCATGTCAGCTCCACTTCCCCGCCCTTCAGGCTGGCCTCAGGTATATTGATCAGGCAGGCGAAAAGGCACGCTTCCGTAGGCTCGACAAATACCTCGAATGATTGCAGGTCTGACCAGTCATAATAGAAGATCGCGGCGTTCAACTGCAATGTATTATCCAGCCATGATGTCTTGGCGCCTATTTCATAAGCCCACAGGATTTCCGGGGCCACACTTTGAGCGGCCCCACCGGTCAATGCTGCTAACG
Source organism: Gammaproteobacteria bacterium (assembly GCA_965207165.1). Lineage (GTDB taxonomy): Bacteria > Pseudomonadota > Gammaproteobacteria > Eutrophobiales > Eutrophobiaceae > JAAXHV01. Next base: position 2,775,139 of record OZ242265.1, read on the forward strand.
CTGCCAGGCTGAAACCGCCACCCTTGAAGCCGCGCGATATGCTGCCGTAAAACATAATGTCATCGGTGGCCTGCCAGTCAAGCGCAAACCTGGCTCCCCAATCCGTCGAATCATAATCAAGAGCCTCGGGCGGTGGCACGAACAGACCCGGCAGATTGGGCACCTCGTCAAGACCGAAGAAGAAACTGGCGCTTGCAGCCGGACAGAACGGCGGTCCGCCGACGGTACCGACACAGCGTACTGAAGGCTGGTTTGACCCTTTTTTGGTTTCCTTGGTCCATCTCAGGCCGGCAGTGGCCGTCAGGTTGGACTGCATGTCGTATTCAACCTGGCCGTATGCGGAATAGACTTCATTGTCCTGGGTAACCCGGGTATTCGGGACGATATTGAAGTTCCTCGGTCCTGCGGGCGCAAACTCCGCCGGAGTCCTGCGCACTACGGTTGCGTATTTCCCGTCCTCGAAAAACCAGTAAAAACCGGCGATCCAGCGCAAGACCCCATCCGCGGCGGACTGCAGTCGCAATTCCTGGGACCATTGCTCGTATTCAGCATCCTGGTAGAACTGAAAGCCGGTATTGGGGCTGGAGTCAGAATCCTCAGAGAATTCCACTTCAAACTCCTCGTAAGCGGTGACCGATACCACCGTGAATGCATCCAGATCCCATTCCGCCCTGAATGAAGTCCCCCACAGGTCAACATTCTCCTTGAACTCCAGGTTCCCATATACATCTTCCCAATCCTCATACTGATGGTTAAAACCAGTTGAGTCGATACAGTTCGGATTGTTCTGGGGAATCAGGTCATCATACGGAACCGGGCAGGGAGCAAAGCGGTTGGCCGGGTCCTGTAAACCGACATTCTTGTAGGGTTCCGGGTTGCTGCGCGAGATACCGCCATGGACGTTCAACAGCAGGTCCAGGCTCGCGTCGGGTTGAAAACGAAACTGGCCCCGGATTGCCTGGCGCTGGTAATTGCCTGTGTCCTTGCCCAGGGTATGGTTGTTAAACGCACCATCCCTGATATTGCTGGAAAAAGCGATGCGCGCCGCTGCGTTATCACCCAGGGCAATACCGCCGCCGGCCTCCACGTCGAATTGATCGTAACGGCCGTAACCCGCTTCGATGTAACCGTTCGTCCCCTCATCCACGTTCGGCTTGCGGCTGATGTAGTTCACCGCCCCGCCCGTGGTATTACGCCCGAACAGCGTATTCTGGGGGCCGCGCAACACTTCCACCCGTTCCATATCAAAGGTGTTGAACGTCACCGCGAAAGGGGAATTCAGTGCCACGTCATCGAGGTAAACGCCTACCGCGCCGACCACGTTCAGGTGAAAATCTGCGGTGCCCACGCCGCGAATATAATAGTTCATTTTCGAGCCGCCTTGCGGGAGGACTGACGCGTTGGGCACATGCTGCATAATCTCTTCCGCGCTCTGCACGCCCAGTTCATCCAGGTTGTCACCGGTAAACGCCTGCACGGCGATGGGTACGTCCTGCAATGATTCAGCCCGCTTTTGCGCCGTTACGACAATTTCTTCAATCTGGGCGGCCACAAACAATGGATTCAAAGCAATGGCAGCCAGGATTGGCAATGTTCTCAGGATAACTCTATTGTTCACTGATATTTCCCCGGTTTGTTATGATGGCCTTCATACGCCGGCCGATAGTGCGAAAAATTAATACTTACACGTAAAGTAACTATTTTACAACTGCGACAACTGGATTACAACACTTCAGTGTTCCATCGCTCTGCCGCCATCTGCATGCACAGATTTTGGGTCAGCGTAAAAATGCAATTAATTCAGCGGCGGCGCTTGACCGTTGGTTATTTATACACTGACCCCAAACATTCAAAACAGCCCGGATTTGATATCCCTGTGCGGGTAGTTCCGGATTAGCCCCATGTGCGAACCGACCATGCGTTGGAACGGGACGATAGACCACAGGTGGTGATACATGGCGCCGAATTTTTCCGCCGGGTCGCGGGCGATGTTATAGAGTTCGTAGTTGGGCAGACCGCCCCTTGAGCCGGGTATTATGTGCAATTTATGGTCTTCCATACGCACGGCCTTCAGGTCCTTGCCGCTGTAATAAAACAGGTAATCACGGCGCCCGTTGCCTTCGCCGTTGAGCAGCAGGGGCAACTGATCGATACCGTCTATGACCCGGTCCGAGGGAATTTTGTCTTCTATTCCTGCTACCCTGGCGGCAGTGACGAACAGGTCCGTTACCGAGATCATATCCAGTGGTTGCTGCCCGGGTTCTATCATACCGGGCCATACGGCAAATCCCGGCGTACGCACGCCGCCCTCGTAGACCTCTCCCTTGGCGCCGCGCAGCCAGGAATAGCCGGCGTTGGGCCAGAAGGCATACATGGGGCCGTTGTCACTCACCCATATCAGCAGCGTATTCTCTTCGATGCCGGCCTCCTCTACCGTCTCCAGCAACTGGCGTATATAGTCGTCGTGCTGGGCCAGTTGCGCCGCCTGGTTATTGCGGTAGTCCTGCCCTTCACCGAAGCGGTATTCCAGCGGGGATGAGGCCATCTGCTGGGCATAACTGGCCCAGTACAGGAAAAACGGCTTGTCCGACTTTGCCTTGTCCCTGATGTATTCCTTGATTTTGATAATGGACTGCTCCTCCATTTCCACCATGGACTCGGCGGACATGGGAGCGATTTCCCGGCGGCCCTTGCCCTTGATTCCTTCCAGCGCGCCCAGGATTTCTATGCCGTACTTCTCGCGGTAGTCCTCGAAGGTGCCGGGGAAATCATAGAAATGGCCGACGCCGTCCACGGTCTGCGCCCTGTAGAACGCGTCCTGGTTGACCCAGGAATAGATGGCGCCGTTGTAGAGGCCGTAATAGGCGTAGTCAAAGCCCTGGTTCTCCGGCGCATGGGGTTCCAGGTCGCCCACGTGCCACTTGCCGAACATGGCGGTGTGGTAACCGGCCGCTGACAGCATCTCGGCGACGGTCACCTCCTCCGGCGCCAGTCCCTGTGTCTGTCCCGGCCAGAGTACGATATCGACACCGGTACGCACCGGGTGGCGTCCGGTCAACAATGCAAGCCGTGTCGGAGTGCAGGACGGCTCGGAGTAATGAGAGAGAAACTGCATGCCCTGTCTTGCCAGGTTATCCAGGTTAGGCGTGGGAGTGCCGCGCAGTTTGCCGCCCAGGTAAGAACCCAGTTCGCCCCAGCCTACATCATCGCCGAGCACATAAATGATGTTGGGTTTTTTTCCATAACGTTTTTCCAGTTGCGCGAGTCTGGCGTCAATTGCCTTGTCTTCCTCAGACCAGTTACCGGCGTTTTCCTGCATGGCCTTTTGATACGGTGCGTCAGGCTGGTAGGCATTTGTTGTACCCACTACGAGAACAGACAGCAGGAATACGGACAATCTTGTGATGTATTGCTTATTGACGTGATGCATAGTTACCCCCAAATAAAGTCGGATTATTCCAACGAGCTAATCATAGCTTATCACTACATAGCCGGTAACCGCGTGTCGGGATGACTGCGTTTACAGACTCTTTGCCGTAGCGATTCCTGCGTAACAGGCAAGCAGGCACAAAATGATCGAAAGAGTGATATTCAAAAGCCCTCTGCCCGGTGAGCCGTTTTGTATGAGCTGCAATGTTTCCAGGGAAAATGCTGAAAATGTCGTAAAACCTCCCAGTATTCCTATCACCAGGAACAGGCGCAGGGAATCGTCCAGCATCCGGTCTTGCATATACACAAAGGCAAATCCGATTAGAAAAGAGCCGCTGGCATTGACTAAAAGTGTCCCAAGCGGAAAACCGGCAAAGGGGACCAGGCGGAAGGTAAGATAGCGCAGCACCGAGCCGAGCGCTCCGCCAATTGCTATATGTACGAGGTTGGAAACCATGAGCGTGTGCAATTCTAACGCAGTTTACCTGGCGCGTGTTTGTTATTGCCCGCAATATCGTTTACAGTCAGGACATAAGACTTCATGAATTAACATCCGAGTTATTCCGAGGGAACCATATATCATGTCTATCGCTCATTTTCTTATCTTCGGCGCCGATCCGTCGGCTGTAAATGAAACAGCCGCGCAATTCCCCGAATCAGAAATTTCTGCCCTGGCAACGCTTCCCGGCGTCGAACGGGTCGATCGTTATGAACCCACGGAGTTTCCGGGCGACCCTTATGGCGATGACCGGCAGGGACAGGTGCTGACGATACAAACCAGCTATCGCGATATGGCGAATCTTGAACAGGGCCTGGCTTCGACTGCATTTCAACGCCTGGTTAATGCTGCTTCCAGCTCAGGCTATAAATTAACTCACGATGCCATGGGCATGGTCTCATATTCGGTTGCGGATGAGAACGAGCCAAGGGAGTTGACCGCGCCGATCTCCTACGTGGTCCGCTATCATTATCCGGCGGATGACGTAAAACGGTTTATTGATTACTACACTTCCCACCACCCGATAATCGAAAAACGCTTCCCGCGCATTACCAACATCATGTGTTACCTGCCGATCAAATGGCGCGATCCCACTGATTTACCCTTGCTGGGGTACATGCTCGGCAATGAGGTCGTTTTCGAGTCCGTAGAGGATATGGGCAATGCCCTGCATTCACCAGTCATAGACGAGATGTCGGCAGACTTTGATCAGTTCCCCACTTTCCAGGGGTGTCATACGCATTATCCCATGTATCGAAGACGGATTTAAATGTACGTGTAAAATATTATGCCGAAATAATATATTTCACAATAATTGTACGTACGCATATATAAGGGCAGACTATAACCTGTAACCTTCCGATTTTAGCTGCCGGACCGGCCACAGACACTCCGCCCCCATCACCCGGCAGCGTCCCGCAACTGTTCCACCTTGTCCGTTTTTTCCCAGGTGAAGTCCGCTTCCTCGCGGCCGAAATGGCCGTAGGCCGCGGTCTGCCTGTAGATGGGCCGCAACAGGTCCAGGTCCCGGATGATGGCCTTGGGGCGTAAATCAAACGTGTCCTGCACCAGGGCCTCGAGCCGGGCTTCCGGGATGACGCCGGTGCCGAAGGTGTTGACCATCAGGCTGACCGGCCTGGCGACGCCGATGGCATAGGCTACCTGGATCTCGCACCTGTCGGCGAGGCCGGCGGCGACGATATGCTTGGCGACGTAGCGCGCCGCGTACGCGGCGGAGCGGTCGACCTTGGACGGGTCCTTGCCGGAAAATGCGCCGCCGCCGTGGTGGGCGATACCGCCGTAGGTATCCACGATGATCTTCCTGCCGGTGAGACCGGTATCGCCTACCGGCCCGCCGATGACAAAGCGGCCGGTGGGATTGACCAGGTAACGTGTTTTGGCGGAGAGCATGTGCGCGGGCAGAACCGGTTTGATGACTTCCTCGATAACCCCTTCGGTCACATCGTCATGGCTGACGCCGGCATCGTGCTGGGTGGACAGGACGACCGTATCGACCGCGACGGGCTTGCCGTCCTCGTACAACACGCTGACCTGGGATTTCGCATCGGGCCGCAACCAGGGCAGCCTGCCGGATTTTCTCACCTCGGCCTGTTTCTTCACCAGCCGGTGCGAGTAGGTAATGGGGAACGGCATGAGCACGTCGGTTTCGTTGCAGGCATAGCCGAACATGAGTCCCTGGTCGCCTGCACCCTGGTCCAGGTCAAGCCCCTCTCCCTCGTTCACGCCCTGGGCGATATCCGGCGACTGCTTGTCAATCGATAGCAATACCGAACAGCCATCGGCGTCAAACCCCATCTCCGACGAGTCATAACCGATCTCCCTGATGGTCTGTCTGGCTATCTCCGGATAGTCGATGTTCGCCTGCGAGGTGATCTCGCCGGACAGCAACACCATGCCTGTAGTGACCAGCGTTTCGCAGGCAACCCGCGACCGTATGTCCTGCTCAAGCAACGCATCGAGAATCGCATCGGACACCTGGTCGGCGACCTTGTCGGGATGGCCTTCCGATACTGATTCCGAGGTAAACAGGTAATTCATACGCGGGGCTCCTGGTTGAGTGAACGGCCATTCTAACCAGTTACCGGGGAGGTTTACAAGCTAGGGTGTTCCTGGTAAGGGCTTGACTTAAGGGCCTTAATCTGGCATAATAGAGCCCACTTTGATGGTTATTCAAGTGATTCTGTTGATTGTACAAATCTTTAACTTGTAGGGGAATATCGATATGAAAAGTGGCGACGAAATGCTGAGACAAATTGTTGACAAATCCGCTGCTGACGCGGCGTTCAGGCAACAACTTCTCTCAGATCCCAAGAGTGCCATAACCGCTGAATTGGGCATTACCATACCCGAAGCGATGAATGTTGTGGTACATGAAAGCGACATGCAAACTGTTCACCTTGCTTTGCCGCCGGACCCGAATATCACCGAGGAACAGCTCGAAGCCGTTTCAGCCGGCCTTTGCTGCTGCTGGTAAGCTTAATTTCCGACAAATTGTCGGTCGGGATTCGGACTATCCGAATCCATATGACTTACCGGAATCTTTCATTCCCCCGCTCCTTTCAGGGCGGGGGTTTTTGTTTGTCCGCCAAGGTAGTGCGGTCAGTCACCTATGCAATCGGTGACGAAGCAAGATTTGAACGGGTTACCTGTATAATCCGAAATCGGCTACATATCCTCAACCGGCAGTAAATCACGGCCAAGCCCCAATCTGTGCGTGTTGTGAATATGTTGCAACGCCGTTTCGTTCCGTCCAAGCAGCATCTCCGATTGTATCCCGCCTTCAGCATTGCGTTGGATGTTCGCGGCCGCCACATAGTCCTCGTTAACAACGATATCCATGAATTTTGTAATTCTGTCCTCATACGATAACCCAAGCTCTTTGAGGTGTGGTTGTACCTTGGGGTCAATGTACCACGTATGTATCGTCCGGGATTTCGAAGGAGAGTCTTCAAGAGGGAAAATACGCAACAAATTGATACCAAATGCGTCCACTATCATGATAACGTTAGGGTAGAAGAAATACAGAGTGGATGTTATCTGTTTGTAAGGCCAGCGCCCCGCGTCCGGCGTTAGAAATCGCATCAGGTCTAATTTCTGGTTGGGGTAGACCAGGCGGAGGTTGTTTATAAAACTGTCGCATATTTGCAGGTTCGCCTTCACCTCTTTGCCGACCGATTTCGCGTGAAGGATGTTGAGATGATAGTTCTCACCGTAAGTATCGATCGCCAATTTCCAGTTTACACGCACATCAACGACTTGCGTTTGCGTATAAGGATAAGTCGCAATTTGCCAGTGCGGCAGGTCGTTTTGAAGTCCACCTAAACACTCCTCCTCGTCGATAGGATCGCCTTGCCTTGGCCGTACCCACAGCGTCCCATATAATTCCGCTGAAGGTAGTTCGAAAAGCGGCAATTTCTCAGTCGACACGTTCCCGAAATGACGATTCTCGTTAATCGCCAACAAATTGCCATCGATACCGTATGTCCATGCGTGAAAAGGGCACGAAAAGCGAGCCTTCGACCCACGTCCTTCAGCTACGATCATATTCCCTCGATGTCGACAGACGTTTGCGTATGCCCGAAAACGACCTTCACCATCTCGCACCATAAGTATCGGGACACCAGTTGCATTGTCTGCCCAATATGTATTGGGTTCCGGCAGTGCAGATGAAAGGCCCATCAACAGAGGGGTATTGCGAAAAAAAACATCCTGCTCCTGCGTTAAAAGTTGCGGGCAAGTGAAATCCGACATCGGTGCACGCATGATGCCGCCCGCATCGGTAGTCGTACCGTTCTCGATATGCTCGATAAGGGCGGTCAAAATGCTGACTTGTTCAGGTTTTTCCACTAATCCAGATCCTCCGATGTGAATCCATAGTTTCTTAACACATACAGTAATTTATTTATTAACCACTCCGGAAAGCACCATAAATACATAGGCCTTGGCTTTTCGTAGCCGATTGTCCGATATGACCAACTTCACATGATGAATACCCTGTAGCATAATATAACGTCCGGAGCTTGCAAATAGCGGGGTCGGTTTCGAAACCCAGCCGGCAAGCGCCTTGATCTTATCAGAAAATACGATATCCTCGTGGTCCAGGGCATCCAGGAAGGGCGCCCAATCGGTCAAGCCGTCAAGCCAATAGCGTGAATCCTTGGTATATCTCTGCCTTACAATGGGTGTAAGGCCAAGCGTCGGACCAATTCCATCATCCCGCACGTCAATATTCAATCCAATCCTGGCAATATTCACGCGGTCCGTGAAGCGTGCAAGCACTGAATCAACGGCTGAAATCTTACCGGGCCAACCCGTCTTTTCCAGGTATCGACATACCTCCTGCCGGGATTTGAATCCCATGATAGCCAGACGAATTGCCCGAGAACGGGACGGGAATACACCAAACGAGTCCATGCGCGTATCTTCCGGTTGGGCAAGATAAGCTTTTTGGATGTGCTCCCGTTCTGCCTCGTTTATCTCCCAACCTATGCAGGAAGCGAGTGCGTCACTCAACATAACGACATCATCTTCCTGACCGCTGGCACCGATAATCGGGCGTTCGCCAGGCCGCAGGAACATTCCGGGAAATGAACCCTGTCCCTCACGCGCGCTTCCTATGTCATATTCCAGCATCAGTTTTCGCCCGACAATGTCACGCAGGGGTGAAATTTCGGTTTCCATTTGTCTGCAGATCCGCATTATTGCGCCAGCGATCTCATCTGTTTTATCGGTCTGTTCGCATTCCCGGAAAAACTCTGCCGACCGGGTACCACTGGACAGGGAAGCGCCGAAATCAGCCTCCGGCGTGGGCGAATGCAGCGGCAATTCGAAGCCGAATGGCTGAGCCCCCATGGTAATCGGAAGTTTCCCGGCGCAGTCGAGAATGCGTTCCCATTCAGCTTCTCCGATAAGATTGCGCGAAATCCTGTCCCGAAAGTGCCCAAGCAAATCGCCCATGGTGCCACCTTCCTCGGCGAGACGTTCCTGGGTAAGAATCACAGCTTCGTCAATATTCATATGGTCTTCTCCAGCAGGATTTCAACCAGACGCTCCAAGGCTTCGATGCAAAATGCAGACGTCACTGCTTCAGAACCATGCCCAACCTGTCCTACCACACCCCACTTCAACTCCTGATCGCCAAACGCGAGGAACTCCGGCCAACTGCCATCCTCACGCTGCGAGTTCAGGAACCTTTCTACCTGGTGTTCTGCGTCGATGCTTTGCAGACTTCCGATATTATAGAGAGCAGACACTGCCTGAGCAGTCTGGAGGATATTGCCGAATTCCCCCTTTCCGTCGCGCAAGCCATGGATACCATCCGCAAGCGCCGGGCGTAACCGATCAAGAGCGGACGGCACGCGCAGCAGGGCGCGGGTGATTGCATAGTAGATTGAGATCGAATCAGGATACCACTTGGACGTTCCATCCAGCTTGCCGTCAATAATCAAGCCCTCCAGCCAACGCCGGGCTTCTCCGGTTTCCGGGCGGTCTCCGAGATAGGCAATGACATTCGCGTTGACCACAGGATCGGCTTCAATACGAAAGACAGATACTACATCAGGTTCATCATCCGCGAGTATCCAGGTCTGGAAAAGACCGTTTTTGTCGCGATTTGCCAGCATTTCAGGGACATTCCTTTCCAGCAATATCCACGGGTGATTGCCGATGACAAGTGAGCAGAGTGTGGAACTGTCGAGGTCCTGGGGCAGGTGACGGTAGTAGCGCCATAATCCGGGATATTCCATGGTACCGACAAGATACGCCCTGGTGGCGGCACACATGGCCTTGGCCTTTGGTTCATCACAGCTTTCCAGGGCTAGTACGCAGAATGCCGAAATAAACGGGGGTCTTTCGAAATGCCGGGGAATGTCCGGGTCGGCTGTATTGAAACGGATACAGTGCCAGGCCCCGTTCTCATCGATCCCGGATTCCAGGAAATCGAGACCGCGCCGGATGCTTTCCCTGCATGCACCGGCAAGCGCCCCCGGGGTGGCGTTGGATATCAGGGCACCCGCGCAACTCGGTGCGGGAGGGCGCACAGGCGGCGCCGGATCATAAAGTGTCTTGCGCAGGAACTCGAGTGATTGTGAGCCGGTTCTCGCCTCCTGCCGTTCAGCCGCGCTGAATTTACTGCGCGGCGGAAGCGCCACATGCGTAACGGAACAAGTATCTTCGTGAACGTGGACCTCATGGCCATCGTCCAGCGTCACACCGAGTTCCTTCTCGATGGTTTCCTTGGGTTTCGCACGCAGACGATTGCGAAGATCATCGTCTTCGACGGTTCTCGATAAGAGGTAATTTATTGTGTGAACAGGATACTTCACTCCCGCTTCAGGCGACCTGCCTCCTTACCAGTTCTTTGAATACTCCTTCCTCCTCCATGAGTTCGTTGAAGGAGCCGCTCTGCACAACTTTTCCGGCCTGCATCACATAGATTTTATCAGCCTGTCGCAACGTGGACAGGCGGTGGGCGATAACGATCCGGGTTGATGTCAGGAGCGCCAGGTTCTGCATGACCTCGGCCTGGTTTTCGTTGTCGAGCCAGTTGGTCGCCTCGTCAAGCAGCATGACCCGCGGGCTGCCGAGCAGTGAACGGGCGATGGTGACGCGCTGGCTCTCGCCGCCCGACAGGACGGCCCCGCTGGACCCGACCATGGTCATCAAGCCCATGGGCATCGCCTTGATTTCCTTGTCGATGCCGGCGGCACGGGCCGTCTGCCACACTTCCTCTGTTGTCGGCGCCTTGTGGTGCGCGACGATATTGTCCCAGACATCCTGGGGATGGAGACGCACTGACTGCGGCACCGCGCCAACTTTCCGGCGCACCTGCTTCAGGTTCAGGTGCCTCAAGTCACGCCCGTCATAATAAACCGCACCTGCAGTTGGCGCATCGATGCCGAGGGCTAGCCGGAACAAGGTGCTCTTGCCGGCGCCGGACTCACCGGCGATCGCGACAAATTCGCCGGGCCGTGCGCGAATAGTGACATCATCGAGGATCAACGGGCCGTCGGTATCGTAGCGAAAAGAAATACGGTCGAACAGAACTTCGCCGCCCAGACGTTCAACCGGCTCGCCTTCAACGGCTGCTTCAGGAGCTGTGGCGAGCAGCGGGCGCATCTGGTCGAACGCCGGCAGCATGGCGGCAATGGCGCCGAAGGACTCGCCAAGCCGGGCGATGGCGGACTGGAAAGCGATGAAGACAATGTAAACGACGAGAAAATCGCCGACAGGAACGTTGCGGTCGCCCACCGCGGCCACTGCGAAAAGCAATGCCCCGCCGGCGAGAAAGGGGAGCGCGGCAGCGAATGCCCGCGAGTGCCCCTCAAATGCGCCCAGTTCGATTTCTGCGCGTTTCTGTTCCCGATAATCCCGGGCCCAGATGGCGAATGCCGACCCTTCCGCATTTTCCACACGCAGTTTGGCGATGCCTCCCACGATCTGGAACAGCCGGCCGGATACACGACGTACAGCGCTGATCATCCGCCCGTACGGTGCAACCTGGCGCAACCCAATGGCGAAGGTGACCAGCAGGGAAACCAGGCTGAAGCCAAGGGCGATGACCCCGAGGGTGGCATCGTAGAGGAAGATGACGCCAAAGACCGGCAACAGGAAGATGATCGACAGCAGGCTGTCGGCGATGACTCCCTGCAAGCCGTCGCGAAGATTCTGGAATGTCATCCCCGACATGGCCAGGTCGCCGGCCGGATAGCGGTGCAAAATGCTTGACGGAAGGCGCATGAGGCGGTCCCAGAAGGCAGCTTCGACCCTTGATGCCGAGCGCCCCTCGAGCCGCATCAGCGCCGATCCCTGCAGCAGGTGCAGCAGTGCGCCGAGCAGGCCGAACGCCGCCAGCGTCACGGCCACGGCATACAGCGCGCCGGCGCTTCCGCCCGCCACGATATGATTCGCAACGAAGCCAAGCGCGACCGCCGGCAACAGTTTGATCAGGCCGCCGGGAAGCCCGGCCAGCACCAGCCGCAGCAGGTCCGCGGCCGTTCCTTGCATGGCAATTCCCAGCAGGTCTGCCGGTTTTACCTGCGCCGACGGCAATGGCCTGTAGAACATCCAGGCTTCGTCCTGCAGCGCCTCAGCACGAGCCGCCGTGACCCGTACGCTGCGCTTGGTGACCGGATCAACTTCCCGGTAGCGTCCTAACATTCCCGGTATCAGTGCAACCGGCTGGTCGTCCCCGGCGCGGAATGCCAGCAGTGCGTTGCTGTCACCGCGCCACCAGTTGCCCTGGGCCTTGAAACGCACGCGCCGGGCGCGTACCCCTGACGAATCAAGAACGTCTACGAGGCGGATCGGTGAATCCGAAGGCCGGGAGCGCGCTGGAGTCCTGAAATCGATGCCTTCATGACGGCCGACGATTTGCAGGGCATCCGCCAGAACCGTGTCCTCGACCCTGGCCTCCCGGTCGATCGGCAGGTCATAAATATTGAAAAGCCGCTGCCGGGCAGCTTGTTCGGCCGTGCGCCGGCTGGTTGTCCGCTCACGCTCAAGATTCGCATCATCGACCACGGCCAGCCGGCGATTAAGGCGTTCCAGGTTAAAGGCAAGCGCGTGAAAGGAGGCGAGCGCGGGCAGCAGCATGTCTTGCTGAGCCAGTGTTTCGGTTGATTTGCCCGAAACTGTCGCCTCGTCGAATAAAGTGAGCCAGTTCGTCCGCGTCAGTGGTATCAGCGCTTCGTGCGCGCCGCCTGTCTCGGCAAGTTGCGCCGGGTCGACCATATCCATGAACAGGCTTGCTCCAAGGGACGGTTCGGATACCCATACCACGCCGCGTCGTACGGATAGCGTACAAGGGCCCAGTGACTGCGTCAGACCGGGTTCGGCCAGCGCAGTCGGCCGCGGCAGGTGACTGACAAAACGCGAAAGTGTGTCAGTCAAGGCGGTCAACCAGGTATCGGTCTGCTCTGCCAGTTCTGACGGCTGAACCCCGGACAATAAGGATGCCGGCAGGCGTTTCAGTAGGGTGCCCGGCAACCCCTTGGCGACCAGGCTGAGCGTGGTGTCTTTGCCATCGTCGTCTTGTTCGTCCGCTGCGACACCCGGCAACAACCTGCCCGATTCGCAGCGCAGCAGGTGTTGCGGCGCCGCCTGCTCTACCCCGTCCCTGAATTCGACCAGGAACAGATCGACCGCGCCCCGGTCAATGAACCAGACATTGTCCGCATCGTCGAGCCTTACCGGCAGGTTGCCGGCGCATGGCACGGATGTGCCGGAGTGGGCGGCAAGCCTGCCTATTGATGCGTGTTCCGGCATGGCGTCCTGCATCAGCCTGATTTGACCAGTTTGTAATACATGCCGGCCTGGTCCGCAATCAACTCGTCGTGCGTACCGCGCTGCACTTCGGCGCCCTTGTCGAGTACTATGATCTCATCACAATCCCGCACCGTGCTCAGCCGGTGCGCCACGATCAGGCAGGTGACACCGCGACGCCGCAAGGCATCATCCACATATTCCTCCGTGGCGGCATCAAGCGCGCTGGTCGCCTCGTCCAGAATGAGCACTGTCGGATTGCCCACCAGCCCGCGGGCGATTTCCAGCCGTTGTCGCTGGCCGCCGCTGAAATTCGCCCCGCCTTCCTCGACGACGGTCGCGTATCCATGCGGCCTGATCAGAATTTCCTCATGGATGCAGGCATCCCGCGTTGCGGCAATGATGACTTCATCCGGAACGGCCGGGTTCCACAAGGTGATATTGTCTCGCACGGACGCGGAAAACAGCACGGCCTCCTGGTCCACCATGGAAATGGACCGCCGTAGTACTTCCTCGGGGATCTCATCCCGCGGATAACCATCAAGCAGGATTTCACCGGACCATGGCTGACTGATTCCCGAAACGAGACGCGCCAGGGTCGATTTGCCGGAACCGCTGGGACCGACCACGGCAACCCGCTGCCCCGGTTTGATCACGAGGTTGAAGTCCTTGATCAAGGGCGGTCGGCTCTTGTTGTAACCGAAGGTGACGTTGCGCAATTCGAGACTGCCCGCAAGCTGCAGCCGGCCGTTGAACGTGGGGATTGCCTGCGCTTCCGGACTTCGGCGGCTGAACACCGGGTCTTCAGCGGTCCTGGAGATGTCATCCAGCCGTTGCAAATCGGTTTCGAGCGCCTGGCGTTTGTCGGAGAACTCCAGAAACCGCCCAACCGGCGCCAGAAACATCTCTGCCAGTATGTAGAACCCGACCAGCGCCCCCAGGGTCATTTCTCCGGTCATGACCAGGCTCCCCCCAAACCCCAGGATCGCCGCGGCGCGAAATGCCGCGATCAGGCCGGGAAGCGCGCTATTGACGGCGCCCAGTTCGGAGTAGAGTTGGCGCGCATGAAGTTCGCTTGCCTGCTGGCCGCTCCAGCGCGAAAAAAAGCGGTCGTCCGACCCTGTCATGCGCAGGTTGTCCGCATGACTCAACATCTGCATACCGACGCCGATCAGCAATCCCTGCTCGCGCCTCATTGCCTGGCTTCGAACTTCACGGAGCGCGCCCAGGAAGCGGGCCAGCACGCCGTGCAGGAGAGCCAGCAACAGCACGATCAGCGTTAGCAGGACATCGTAGGCCAACATCGCGATAAGCAATACTGCGCTCATGGCCATGTCTACAATGAGCACAAGAAACTGCTCCGTCAGGTTTTTCGCGATGCGGTCGATGGACGAGACCCGGTCGGTAAGGTCGCCGGCCAGCCTGTGTTCAAAAAACTCCACCGGCAGCCGCAGCAGCCGCGACAGGCCCCGGTTGTAGCCGACCACCGAAACGCGCACCGCGAGCCGCTTGAGGAAACGGTGCTTGAGCAAGGTCAGAACGTATACCAGGATGCCGCCGCCAATCAAGGCGGCCACCAATCCGCCCCAGGGTCCGTGGTTTTCCAGAACGTCGTCTACGAAAACACCGAGAGTTGCGGGAACGACAAGCGCCAGCAACGTCAACATGAGGCCGCAGGCAATCACCCCGGTAAGCACGCCCCACGAGCCGGCGAGCAAGGCGCCCAGTTGCCTGACCAGGTTTGGCCGGTCACCGCCGGGCTTGAAATCGGGACCGCACTTGAAGCGAAGCGCGATCCCGCTGTAGCCCTTGGTAAACTCTTCTGCGGTAACCCTGCGTTTCCCTGTGGCAGGGTCATTCAGGTAGAAACCTTGGCCATCGAACCCTTCGAGCACAACGAAATGGCTGAATTGCCAGAATAAAATCAGCGGAAGCTCCACCTGTTTCAGCTGATCGGCACGCAGGCCGAGCCCCTTGCATTCAAGACCATAGTGCCTGGCGGCGCGCAGGATGCTTGCCGCGCTGCTGCCGTCACGGCTCACTTCACATTTATCGCGTAATTCAGTCAACGGCGCCCAGCGCCCGAAATAAGCCAGGACGATCCCGAGACAGGCGGCGCCACATTCCGACGCATGCATCTGCAACAGAATCGGTGTGTTGACCTTCTTTTTCAAAACGTCCGAAGACGCCTTATCCCTGGCTTCCTTGGAGGCGCTCGATGGCATCTTATAGTCGCGTCGTAAGGAACAGCTCTATCGGCGATTGCCTGCCAAGCCCGATAACCAGCCGGCATTCCCTGCTTGTGAGGGTGTCCGGCTCAAGACCTTCTTCGAGCGCGATATCGACACGGTGCAGGGACTCAGGCGCCTCGGGCAGAAACGCGGACATCCCGTCGGAAATGGGTACAGCGGAAATTGCCTTGACTGCACCGACCAGTGCGCCTGCTTTTGCATCTTTCGTGTCTAACTCAACCATTACCGGCATGCCGGCCTCGATTGACGGCGCGGTGCCGCTCTGCATCCAGACAAGGGCCTGCACAAGCCGGCTTCCTTCAGGTGAAGTTTCACCTTGTTCGACAAGTATGCCGTTGAACTCAATACTACGGGCTATGTTGCCGAAGAGAAGCCATGCTGAGAGTATTAGCAGGAAAACGGCAATTGCCGCGACAAGCAGGCGTTCACGCGGTGTGGAAATCGTCAGCAGCCGGTCGAGTTGCTCGCGTTCTTCCTTCGCTTCAGCTACCGTATCGTGAAATGATTCAAACGGATTGTTGAACATGGCCGGGAATATCCCCCCAAATGTGTGTAATCCAGTAAGACCAGGAAAATCTTATTCGGCTAACTCGATGATTTGCTTGATGTTAAAATAAACCAGCTTTTTTAACAAGCAATAATTCCGGGGGGGCAATAATTTCGGGGATAGATCGGGTCAGAGTAAAATCTTGAAGCGCGTTGCCGGTAGCAGGATCAGGGGTGATTTTACTCTGACTCCTGGTTTGCAGGTGTTTCTCACGCGATGACAGGAACGGGATTAAGTTCAGCTTCCCCGGCGGGGCAATCCCGCCAGCCCATCTCAACCGGTACGTCAAAAAGGCGTCCCGGCGCGAAGCGTTCCCAGAAGTGACGCAGGCCCGGCACGATCACGCGCGCCACGGGCATACCGATGTCGGGCCGGGTCTGGTCGAGCACCAAAAATTCCATCCCCCTCGCTTCGACCAACCCGCGGCACCACTCCACATCGTCTCTCAGGTCTTCCGTATCCGGAACTGAGTAATCGGAACTCTGGCTCAACCTGACATCGCCTGCAGGCGCAAGATGGGTGTGGTCGGCCAATTTTCCGTTCTTCCACCACCACAGACACATCGGATCATCGACCCCGTACCCGCTTTGAGCATTGCCCGGGCGAGGGACCCAGGTCAGGCACTGGTTCAATTCACAGACGGCCCGTAGCGCCGCAATCCGGGAGTCGGTGTGTGCGCCTGCGCCATAGATGATGTCTTCGGCCGCGCCATCGTTTCTGCGGGACAGTGCAACAAAGGCAGGAATTCCAAGGTCGCCGGTAAGGTCCAGCAGCCACATTTCGCGATTGTATTGATGATAATAACCTGCGGCGGATGCCAGGTACTCGTCAGCAAAGCTATCCAGGTCCACTCCGGGCCTTTGCAGCCGGTTGTACCACCAGATTGCGACGGCATCGCGTTCGACCAGTTCAAAAAACCCCTGCAGAACAGCTTCTTCCAGGGTGTTCCCGGCTGCACAGCCGTTGGAGTCGGCCCAAAGCCCCGAGGTTCCCCGTTGCTCCGGAGTCATTCCGTAGAGGATGGCTGTCGGTAACCAGCGTTGCCGGTCCCGGGTAAGCGACCATACCGGAGACCAGTCCAGTTCTCGCTCCGGGTCGAAGCGCGCCGGAACGACATTATACGGGTGGCCGCGTGCGTTGATCTCTTGCGCATGGTCCAGTTGCCAATCGCTGAACAGTTGGACATCGTTCGGGGGGATCACCTCTCCAGTCGCCGCTCCGGGAAAATCCGCCAGGCTCCTGCGGCAACGGATTTCATCACCGTGGAAAGCGCCGGAATAGCGCTCGACCGCTTCGCACAGCGCACTGACCTCGGATTGCTCCGCGCTGCTGCCCTTACCCGCACTCTTGCTGCGCAGGCTGCGCCGCAATGAGCTCAGGTTCCTGATTCGCAAGGCAAGATTGCTGCCCGCCCAATGTACATGCAGCCAGGGGTCCGTCCTGGGGGTAGTGCGTGAAACCCAGGTGACGATCCCGCTCACCGGGCTGACCAGGTGCCGGTATTTTTCAAGTGTCTCCGAAGGCGTCATCGACCGCACTCCGCCGCTGTTGCGAAGTTGTTTCGGGCTGGACTGCAATCGCACCGGCGTTGCCGGCCGATCCGGTTTATAGAGTTCCTCGTTTCCACAGACCGAACACTGCGGACGACGCACGACCCGGTGATGTTCACTTTTCATGCCGACGACATCCAGTGTAATCGCCCGGTCATGCAACGGCGCTGCATCCCCGAGGACCAGCCACCTGGCGACCTCCATGGCAACTATTCCGTAAACGACGTCCAGTACCAGGGGTTCGTATACGTTCGGACGAAACGCTGCCGCCTCGCCACAGTGATTTCGCAGAAAGGAATGGACCTCCTGGTGGTTTTGTATACGGTAGGTGAGGCAGGCCCAACATGGACTTTTCTCCGCAGGCCGGAAGACAGGGCCGAAGAGAGGTTGTATTCCTGCAGGCCTGACCAGCGCCCAGGGCATGGCCGATTCCAGGTGCTCCCGGTTGACGGCAGCAAACTCGTCATCAAGATAGTCGGAACCTACGTACAGGGACAGGGAAGGACGGTCTGTGCCGACTGTAATGCCCATAGCCTCAAGCCGTGAGGAGAGATGGCCGTCGTCACCATGAATTTCTAACTGCGCTTCCTGCAATCGCTCTTCAACCTGGCGCGGGGACACACCCTGGGAGGACCAGAATGCCGCCTTGCCCCGTTCCATGCCGTGGTCGCCGGATACGGTGTATCCCCTGGATTCCAGAAAAGCCAGGGCTTTGCGAACATCCGTCTCCGGATGCACCCCGTCAAGAGCATCAACAATACCTTCCCGGGAACGGCGACCGTCAAGCAACGGCAGAAGATCCCCATACACCTGCCCATGCAGGAGCGTGTTGAATGTTTCGGAAACCAGGAGCGTCTGTCCAGCGCCGATAGAACGGCACTCAAGGTGTGGCGCCAGTACCGGTCGTTCTGTTTGACCGGAGCCTGAAGAGTGGTTAATGGCCAAGACCCTGGGACATCTGGGCATAACTGGTGAGCGAGAAGCCGCCGCACATCCGATTCCAGTCCGCCTTGTCGATGACCGGCCGGTTCAACAGTTCAATCATTTCGTCGAACTTGCGCAGCGCGGTGCAATCCACCGCCTCGGGGTCCGCTACCTTGCGGTGTTGTGGCCAGGCGTGGTCACGCGCGTGGCGCCAGAACCCACTGTCGTACCTGGAGCCACAGGAATAGTGCCAACCGACAAACAGGCCGTAGCAGAGCATGTTGTTGACGAGAAATCGATTGACCACCGGCGCGTCGCGCTCAAGATGCTCCACGGGACGGCTTAGACGTACATTGAGAATCATCCCAATCTGCAACTGGGCGGATACAATGGCCGTTGCCTGGAGGGGCTCCATGAAGGCCGCGGCGTTACCGATGCGGGCCACCGCGCCATCGTAAATCTCGCGGTGGACGTAATTGGGAAACGGGATGACGGCGCGTTGCTCGAATTCCGATATGCCATTGGTTTCAAGGAACGCGTCAAAGTCCGATTCGACTTCGGCAAGGCTGGAAACATCGCGGTTGAAGATGTACCCGTAGGACGTGTGTACCGTAAGCGGAATGCCGAAGATCCAACCATGCGGACGTGCAACCGCACGGGTATAGGTATGTTGCAGGACCGGCTCATCCTGCTTTTCCTCAATGATTGCCGGACAGCGGCGGATGACGGCTGTATTGGTGGGGATAAACGAAATGTCGATGTGCCGGTCGGGAAGGAGTTCCTTGGGAAATCCCCGCGCATCGAAGACCAGATCGTAGCGTTCCGGCGCACGGTCCTCGAACTCCACCTGCGCACCGCCCTCCACCCTGGTGATATTGAGCACATTCGCGTCGATATGGCGCGCGCGCGTGCTTTCTTGCAGCAACTCCCCCATCAAGTCGGCGGCTAAGTGGTAGGCGTAGGATACCTGTTGCGGCGCGAAGTAGTGGGTGAAGTCATGATTGCGCTGCCCCCATCCCTCGAATTCAATGCCGTACTTGCGCGTTCCCTTCACGCGCTGCTGGACGGTTTCGTGTGGCAAATTTGTCAGGTGCTGCAACTGGTCAACCAGGGTCGGCCAACTACCTTCGCCCACCCCAATGACCGGGATACGAGAGTCGTATATGTGGTGCAGCTCATGATCCGGGTCAGGGTGAAGACGCGTTACACTTGCGGCTGCCAAGGAACCTGCAGTTCCCCGACCAACCACTGCGATGTTCTTTAATGATTTACTGCCGGGTTGAATCAAACCAGATGATTTTCACGAGTGTCGATTGATTGCCGTATTTTACCATAAAGGGGGCAGAATTGGATTCTGTCGCCACCCTGACGGAACACCAATCAATCGTATCGCTGTCCGGGGGGCGCCCGGTACCTGGGCCCTGATAGGCGTTTTGACCTGGATACCTCACTCAGGATGAGTATTTCAGCCGGCGAATTGTTATACTGTGACGATAAACAGGACGCCCCGACCTTGAACGATACTCCCGAAATACCTCTTTCCGAACATGAACGCTCGGTAATAACTCACTACGACAAAATGACCAGGGTGTTCTATCTCCAGTGGAGTTCCGAGCATTTTCATTTCGGCGTATTCAAGCCCGGTGAACGCCCCAGACACAACGAGACCCCGAAAGAATCGGACGGACATGCAAGAGCACTGGAGCGCATGGTGGAAGTCATAGTTGCCCCAGCCGGGATTGAGGGACACCATCATGTGGTGGATGCCGGGTGCGGAGTGGGCGGAACTGCCTTTCACCTGGGCAGGACGCGGGACTGCAAGGTCACGGGCGTGAACCTGAGCAAGACGCAACTGGAGATTGCCAAAAGTAAGGCAGTTAATGCCGGCCTGGGTGATCAGATAGACTTCAAGTACGCGAACTGTTCCCGGAGTCTGCCGTTCGCAGATGGCTCCGTGGACGTGGTTGTCAATATCGAAAGCGCCCGTCACTACAGTGACCGAAGAACATTTCTCCACGAGGTATACAGGATCCTGAAACCGGGAGGAAGCATTGTGGCTTCAGACTGGATGGTGCATGACACAATACCGGACAGCCAGCACAAACGTTACATTCAACCGTTATGCGAGGACTGGATGCTGTATAACCTGGAGTCCCAGTCCTCGTACACCCGGTTGCTGCAGGAAGCGGGTCTGGAAGTGATTGAATTTGAGGGATTCAACGGAATGGAGTTTGACAACCTGCATCTCCTCACAAACACCTACCAGTCCCTGGGACTGCTGCGAACCGGTTACATGAAGTCGCCTGTTTTCGCCAAACTGATGACTCAGCTGGAAAGATTGTGTGTTGCCTGGCGACACAGTTACCTGGGCATCAAACGCTACTGCGCCGTGAAAGGTTAGGGACCAGGGGCTGGCCCGGATTTCTTATCAGGCATTGAAGAGTGCGTCGATGTCGGTGGCGGCGCGTGTTGCCGTTACTTTAATCGCGGCGCTCAGCGCATCGAAGTCGTCTGTTCCGCAGCTTCTGGCGATGACTGTCCTGGCCATCGGCCAGGTGGCATTATCCACGTTGTCATCCTCTCCCAGCAAGCGCAGGATGCCGCGCAGGTTGCGCCACATTCTTGCCGCCTCCGCCAACCGTTGCGCGCTATCGTCAGGCATCACCTCACTCTCGCCGGCGCTCTGGAATACGGAAACCGTACCTGCGGCAATAACCTCCGGCGCCGTTGCAGCATGGGTCACAGTCAGGTATGCGGCAGCGCGCTCTACCTCCCGGAGACCGCCGCGCATATTCTCGAATGATTGCAGTCCGGCCTCCGGCGTGCCCTCCCCTGCCTGACGCAATTCATTCAGCAACGCATCACGGGCGGCGCCATTGGCCAGGATTTCAAGGCGCGTATCCTCAAACCGTTTTCCCAGTCCGGCATCCCCTGATGTAAAAACACAGCGCGACCGTGAGAGTTCCAGCAACTCTCCTGTTGAGGAGTTGCTGTAATGGTGTTCCGAAAAGTCAGCGAGAGTACGGACAATTGTCTCAGCCCGGCCTGGCAACATCGGCTGCAACAGCAGGTTGTCCCGTGACAGGACGCGCAACGCATCGAGAGAGCGCTCGCTCAATGTCTGGTAATAATCGGGTGAGCCGCTGCCGTCATACAGGAACATGATGTCAAGCCCGGCGCCCAGCGTCGCTTCGCCGTTTGCAATCTCTCCCAGAACCACTGCCGCCACACCGCCTTCGGGCCGCCGCTGGGTGAAATCCTCCACCGCAGCCGAGAGTACACCGGCGATCGAGGCTTCGGCAATGTTGGACAGCGCCGTCCCCGCTTCAACCGGTGACAGGTTGCCGCGCAACGTGTGCATGGCAACCTGCAGGACCTTGTCGTTCGACCAGTTGCGCATGATCTCCACCGCATCTTTCGTGTCCTGCACCGGGATATCTGCAACCTGCTCCTTCATTTCGTCAGCAGTGAACTCCAGCGTCCAGTACACGCGCGTCAGACCGCGTCGAGCAATTAATTCAAACTCGGGACTCGGCCCGAATCCGTCCGGCAGGTCAAGATCGGTGAATTCCCTGTCCTGAAGGATGTCGAGCAACGCCGGGGTACGGTTTATCCATTCGGAAAGCCGTGGCGATGCTGCCATGATCGCGGAAATTGTATCGAACATATCCGCACGCGCGTCAAATGCAGGGCTGTCGTAAACGTTCCAGTCCTTGACCTCCGGATAATAACGCTCCCTCCACTTGTCGACCAACGGGTCCATCGTCTCGAACCAGCGGCGGGGGGACATGGCCAGGCCGCCCATTTTGCCGTAGGGCCCGGGCAGTTGCGGCGATTGATCCTCACCCCAGTGCTGCAATAGCGGATAAGGCCGGCTTGCAGCGGCATGGTGGTCGGCATGGCGCTGCGCGTTGTAATAGATCCAGTTGAAAAACCTGTAGTCACTGCTCCAGGAATGTTGCGGCTGGGGTCGCTCGAAACGGCCGTTGGGAAGGCGTATACGCCGTAATCCGTAATGCTGGACATAGTTGATGATCTTCATTGACAGGACCGAACTGGCGCTGAACATCAGGAATGCCAGGATTCCCCAGATAGCCCCGAACCAGTATCCGAGGGCATACCAGAACGTAACCATCAGGAAATAACGCCAGAACGGATTGTTGTAATGCCAGACCGGGAGGTGGCGGCGCGCCAGCCTGTCGCGCTCGAAACGCCAGGCTACGACGAGACTGTTCGCCACGTCCCGGGGGAAATATTCCCAAAAGCTCTGCCCCTTGCGCGCCGAGCCGAGATCTGCAGGCGTGGAGACCAGGGGGTGATGTATATAGACATGCTCCGTGGCGTAGTGCGGGTAGGTGACCGAAGCCAGCAGGAACTCGCCAAACCTGCGCTCCCATTCATAGCGCTTATGTACCAGCTCATGACCGATAATGAACACCATCTGGGACGCCATGCCGAGAGCAAATATCACCAGCACGGCCTCCCACACGGCCAGATGGCCGCCATTAAAAATCTGCCAGAGTACGAATACGAGGACCACCGGCCACAGTACGGCCCAGATCCATATAGCCAGGTTGTATACGTACAACTGGCTGTCACGGGTACCCCACGGATCCATGTTGCGTTCTTCCAGGCCTAAATAGAGATCGAGCCTGTTCTCAAGCCAGATAAACAGGAACGGCCCCATGATCCACCAGCCCCCGTAAAGCGCTGCACAAATCACCAACGGGAAAATCAACAGGAGCAGGTAATGCGGGAGCGCATTCAGGACCGACGGCTGGACAAACTCCTGTGCGGCGACGGTTTCGGCGCTTGAACCGCCAGGATGCGCGCTATGCTCTGCCATTCTAACCTCCCGTAATTCCGGGCGTCCGGTGCCCATTCATGAATTTATTGTCCATAACGTTGCAACCATGTCAAGCAAACTCAATGGGGACGGACTTAAGCCCATCCCCGGTTACTGCACACCCCTTGAACTGTACGCCATAAACGTCCGGTACAACAACGGGATGACAAACAGCGTCAGCAACGTGGAAAACACCAGTCCATACACAATTGCAGTTGCCACGGGCCCCCAGATCAGCGATTCGCCGGCGAAACCGGTCGCCAGCGACAGCAGGCCCGCCACCGTAGTCCCGGAGGTGATGACGATAGGGACTACCCGCCTCCTGGCGGCATAGACCGTGGCGTGCAGCAGGCTCATACCGTTTTCCAGGCGGGCGTTTGCCGCGGAGATCAGGACGATAGCGGCGTTGACTGAAATCCCGGTCAGCGCCACCACGCCGTACAGGGTAAACAGGCTGAGCGGATTTCCGGTCACCAGCAGACCCAGGGTAACGCCGGTGAATGTCAGCGGTACGGTAGCAAGCACCATGAACGGCTGGAAGTAACTGCGGAACTGTGTCCCCAGGATGATATAGATGATACCCAGGCCAAGCAGCAGCAAGCGCCAGATGGCATCCAGGCTTTCATCGATATCTTCAAGTTCACCGGTCTGGTCCAGGGACAGCTCGGGATACCTTGCCTGCAGGCTGTGCCATTTTTCCGTGATGAGATTATTGGCCTGTACGGTATCGATTCGATCCTTGTCAATATCACTTTCCAGCGTAATGGCGCGGCGGAAGTTATAATGCCGGATATTTTGCCGGCCGATTCCCGGTGTACTTATTAACAGTTCACCCAGGGCGATGGAGCGGCCGTCAGGCAGGGATATCGTCTGGCGCATCAGGTTGTCGGTATTGATATGCCGGTCCTTTTTCGCCAGCACCCGGACTTTTACTTCCTCGCCTTCATCCTGGAAGTCCGTAACGAGTTCACCGTCCACGTAAGCCTGCAATGCCCGCCCTATGACTGCAGGATTCAGTCCTGTCCTCTGTATCGCCTCCCCGTCGAGACGCAGCACCAGTTCCGGGTTGCCGGGACGATAATCCAGGGTGATGTTTCTATACACCTGCTGCTCTTCAAGAAAATCACGCAAGTCATTAGCTGCCCGCAGCATGGTCGAATAATCACTGCCCAGAATCTTGGCGCTGACGGCCTTGCGCGCCGGTGGGCCTCCCTTTATTTCCAGGATGGAGACTTCTATGGGTCCCGGTATGTTTCTCACACGCCGGAACACCGCATCGGCGATTTCCGAAACATGGCGGCCGTCACTGGGCTGCGGGTTCAGGCTGAACATGACCTGGCCCACGGTGTCGCCGAATAATGGCGCAGTCTCGGTAAATTGCTGCCCTGCAAAACTGACCGACGCGCGCAGTTCACCCGGTAGCAATTCCTTCAGGGCCTGCTCCTCTGCCGTTACCAGGGCTCTGCTTGTGTCTTCCAGGGATGTTCCCTGGGGCATCTCCAGATTTACGTAAAATATGCGTTCGGCATCGGATTCAAAGAAATTGAAACGAATCAGGCCGCTGGCTACCGTGCCTGCCGCCAGGGACAGGGTCAGTATTATGCAAACCAGGGTAATAACAGGGTGGCGCAGGGAGTTGACCAGCGCCTGGGTATAGCGCAGGCGCAGCCAGTAACTGATCGATTCCCGCTTCCTGCTTATGAACCCGGGTTTCCTGAAATTGACTTTAAACGCCAGCACGTGGGCCGGCAGAATCCAGTAGGCCTCGAACAGGCTGACGAGCAAGGCAATGGTCACCACCAGCGGGATAACCTTCATGAACTCTCCCAGTATGCCCGGCAGCATGACCAGCGGCAGGAAAGCGGCGATAGTGGTCATTACCGAGGTGGTAACGGGAGCGAATACTTCCCTGAAAGAATCGATAATGGCAGCCATGGCCTCTGCGCCCCGTTGCAGGCGATAGTAAATGGCTTCGACGACGACCACGGCGTCGTCGACTATCATGCCCAGGACGATCACGACGGCAAGCAGCACGGTATTGTTCAGGGTAAAACCCGTGGCGTTGAGTATCAGGAAAGCGCCTGAAAGCGTGAACGGGATGCCGATGGTGGTGAGAAAGGAGATCCGTGTTCCCAGGAACAACCAGGTGACCAGCAGGACCAGGAACAGGCCGATAAGGGCGTTGGTCTGCATTATGGTAAGGGCTTCTCGTGTACTGACGGTCTGGTCGTCAGCCAGGATGAGTTCTACGCCGGTTGTGTCCTTGAAACGGTTACGGTTGTCGAGGTATTCATTCAGTGTATCCACCAGTTCCAATACGTTGGCATCCGGGTTCTTGGTGACCGTCAGGAGCATGGCGGGTTTGCCCTTATAGGTCACCATCTCTGCCGCCTCTTCCCGGGTGCGGGTCAATTCCGCGATGGTCCCCAGGGGCACCACGCCGGTAGCGGTGATGATGGGGAAATCCCTCAGGGTTGAAGGGTCGGGGCTGGTTCCCTGCAGGCGCACGACCCACTTGCCGTCGGCAGTCTCAAGGTCGCCGGCGGATATGTCCCGGAAATAGCTGCGGATCGTCTCGGAGATATCCGCAGGGGTCAGGCCCAGCCCCTCAAGGCGGTCGGGAAAAAAAGCAATCTGCAATTCCGGGTCGGTTATGCCGACGTCAGCCACCCGGTCCACGCCCTGGATACGTTCCAGGTCTTTTTTTACGAACTGGGCCTGGCGCCTGAGATTTTCATCATCTCCCGCGCTGGTCACCACCACCATGGCGCTGGGGAACGCGTTGGAGGTGCTGATCTCGAAGACCACCGGGTCTTCGGCATCTTGCGGCAGCTCATCGGTATAGGTATTCTGCACCTCGCGCCGCAGGTCGATCATGCGCTTGTCAAATCTCTCCTGGTCGATCTGGTTGAAGCGCACCAGGATCATGGAAACACTATCCCGGCTGGTGCTGTTGACAAACTTGATATCCCTGACACTGCGCCGCAGGGCGTCTTCGAGGGGTTCGGTCACGCGTTTTTCCACGTCGACAGCGGCGGCGCCCGGGAAAACGGTGAAGACGTTGACCCAGTTGAAGTTCAGTTCCGGATCCTTGGCCCTGGGCATGTCCAGGTAAGCAAACACCCCGAGGAAGATAACCAGGCCGAACGTCAGGTTCGCCAGTACGTGGTTGGATAAGAACCGCCTGATGAAATCCATGATTATAATTACCGGGAACCGACTGCGCCGTCAGCGCGGGTTATACAGGATGACCGGTTGCCCGTCCTCCAGCCTGTAATGGCCCTCTGTAATTACAACCGTGTCCGGCGGCAGGTCTACCGGTGTAGTCCGGCCCTGCTGGGCGCCGGGTATGACATGAAACCTGGCTTTACCCGTGTTATTGATGAAGATGCCGAAATCATCGCCGCGCCGGACCAGCAGCTTGGCGGAGACGTGCGGCTGGTTATCCCGCCAGATGAGCTTGCCGGCGGCGCCCGGCAGCGCCTGTTCGTTGCCGAACAGCAGCCTGACTTCCCGGTTGCGGGTCTGGGTATTGACTGCCGGCGTCACCGTGCGCAAATAAACCGGATAGCGCCTGGCCGTATCTTCGAAATAGATCTCGTCGGCCTGTTCGACCGCCTGGATGTCCAGGGTCGGGACCTGCGCCGAGATTTCCAGTTGTTCGATATCCATGATTTCCAGCAGCCTCGTTCCCAAGTCGGCGAATTCCCCTTCTGCGGCCAAGCGGGCGGTAACCACGGCCCGGTACGGACTCCTTATAGTGCAACGGGAGACACTGGTTTTCGCATTCTCCAGTTGCGCCAGGGCGCCCCGAAGCTGTGCCTGCAGGACCGCCAGGTCGGCTTCGCGCTGGTCCAGCAATTCGGCGGACGCGGTCTGCTTCCGTTCCAGTTCCCTGGTTCTATCAAGGCGCCGTTCGGCCAACCGGATACGGGCCTCCAGTGCGCCGATATCCGCTTCGGCCTGCTGTTGGCCGATGCGGTAATCCGTACAATCCAGCGTCACCAGCACACTGCCGGCGTCGACAACCTCGCCGACCTTTACGGAGATCCCGTCGACACGCGCCTTGATCTGGGCAGCGACGGATGTGTCATTCAGACTGACAACGGAAGCAGGCGCAGAATTCCAGAGGTAGATCGCCACATCCTTGATGCGCGCGGTTTTCACCGCGACAGCATTTTGACCGCTCGATACGAGCGGCAAAACGAGAAACAGCAGTACCAGGAATGCCTGGGTGAAAAATTTGTTAGTCATAACTTCAACCGTTTATTCTATCCGCTGTCTTCCGCATCGGGGTCAGTTTTTTCCCGCCCTTGCACTGTATGCCATGAAAGTACGATACAGCAGGGGGATAACCAGTAATGTCAGGATTGTTGAAATCGCCAGTCCCCACACGATCGCAGTCGCCACGGGACCCCATACCAGTGATTTCCCGGCCAGTCCGGCGGCCAGTGAAAACAATCCCGCAATAGTTGTCAACGAGGTGATAAAAACAGGCACAACCCGTCTCCGGGCGGCATATACCGTTGCATGCAACAGGCTCATACCCTGTTCCAGGCGGGTGTTGGCTGCCGAGATCAGAACGATGGCGGCATTCACCGCAATGCCCGACAACGCCACTACGCCGTACAGGGTAAACAGGCTCAAGGGATTCCCGGTTACCAGCAGCCCCAGCGTGACGCCGGTAAATGCCAACGGCACCGTGGTAATCACCAGGAACGGTTGAAAATAGCTGCGGAATTGCGTGCCTAAAATAACATAAATGGCGCCCAGACCAAGCAGCAGCAACAGCCCGATGGCATCCAGGCTCTCGGTGATATCATCCAGTTCGCCGGAAAAATCGATGGAGACATCCGGATATCCGGCCTGTATTTCGCGCCATTTATCCCTGATCAAGCTGTTTGCCTGCAAGGTATTGATTTTCTCCGTATCGATATCGCTTTCCAGGGTAACCGCCCGGCGGAAATTGTAGTGGAGAATGCTTTGCGCGCCTCGCCCCGGCGTACTCACCACCAGTTCTTCCAGCGCAATGGACTGGCCGTCCGGCAACGAGATGGTCTGCCGCATCAGGTTATCTATATTAGTGTCACTGTCTTTTTTCGACACCACCCTGCCCTTGATTTCCTCCCCGGCATCCTGAAACACGGCCACGATTTCGCCATCCACGTGAGTCTGTACGGTGCGCGCTACGGTTGCAGGGTTGAGACCGGCCCGCTGTACGGCTTCACCGTCAAGGCGCAAAGCCAGTTCGGGGTTTCCCGGGCGGTAATCCAGGGTGATGTTTTTATACACCTGCTGCCGTTCGAGGAAGTCACGCAGTTCATCGGCAGCCTGCAGCATGGCCGGGTATTCACTGCCCAGCACCTTGACACTGACGGCTTTGCTCGCAGGTAGCGCGCCACCCATTTCCAGGACTGAGACAGCAATCGGCCCGGGCATGCTTTCCACGCGTTGCAAAACATTTTTGGCAATAACGGAGACCGGGCGACCATCATGGGCGCGCGGATACAAACTGAACATTATCTGGCCGAGGGTATCGCCGTAAAATGGCTGCGTCTCGGTCAACTGTATGCCGGCAAAGCTGACGGAGGAGCGTAGTTCACCCGGGAGAAATTCCTTTAACACCTCCGCCTCGGTCTCTACCAGGATGCGGCTGGTATCTTCCACCGATACGCCCTGGGGAAGTTCAATATTCAGGTTGAACATCCGCACAGGGTCAAACTGGAGAAAGTTGTATTGGATCCGCCCGCTGGCCAGGGCGCCCAGCGCCAGCGCTATCAGCAGAACAATCAATAACAGGATAACAAGAGGGTAGCGCAGGGATTTAACCAGGACCCGCGTGTAATAAAGCCGGAGCCGATGGTTCGCCGCCTCCCTTTTTCTCTGAATGGCGCCGGCGTTGGCAAAATCCAGTTTCATTCCCAGCACGTGAGCCGGCAATATCCAGTATGCCTCAACCAGGCTGATGAGTAAGGCTACCGTTACCACTATCGGCACGACGCGCATAAAGTCCCCGACAACACCAGGCAGCAGCGCAAGCGGAAGAAACACGGCGATAGTCGTCATCACCGAGGTGGTAACGGGCGCGAATACTTCCCTGAAAGATTCAATGACGGAAGTCATGGCGTCCAGTCCCCGTTGCAGGCGGTAATACACGGCTTCAACCACTACTACCGCGTCATCGACAATCATTCCCAGGACAACCACTACTCCGAGGAGCACGGAATTATTCAGCGTAAAATTACTGGCGTTGAGAATGAGAAACGTGCCGGCAAGAGTAAACAGGATGCCGATACTGGTCATGAATGCGATGCGGGTGCCCAGGAATACCCAGGTGACCAGCATGACCAGAACAAGGCCGAGCAGCGCATTGGTCTGCATCAGCGCCAGTGCCTGCCGGGTACTCACGGTCTGGTCGTCCGCCAGGAACAACTCCACGCCGGTTGCGGCCTTCAGGCGGTTACGCTCTTCCAGGTACTCGTTCAGCCTGTCAATCAGTTCCAGTATGTTCGTGTCAGCGTGCTTGGCTATATTCAGGGTCACCGCAGGATTACCGCGAAAGGTGACGAGCGACGACCGCTCCTCCCTGGTCCTGACTAACTCGGCGATCTCTCCGAGCGGCACAACCCCCGCTGCCGTGACGACAGGGAAGTCCTGCATGATTGCCGGATCCGGGCTGGTGCCCGTCAAACGTACGATCCATGTGCCGTCGGAGGTTTCCAGGTCGCCCGCGGTGGTATCGCGAAAATAGGCGCGGATAGTCTCTGAAATATCCACAGGCGTAATGCCCAGCCCTTCCAGGCGTTCGGGAATAAACCTGATATGCAGTTCCGGGTCAGCCAGCCCTGTCGCAGCAACGCCATCTACACCACTGAGGCGCTCCAGGTCTTTTTTTACGCTGTTTGCCTGCCGTCTCAGGTTTTCATCATCGCCCGGGCTGGTTACCACCACTATGGCGCTTGGGAATGAGTTGGAAGTGCTCAGTTCCTGGACAACCGGTTCTTCGGCCTCTTCGGGAAACTCATCGACATAAGTGTTCTGCACTTCCCGTCTCAGGTCAACCAGGCGTTGGTTGAACGTGGCGTCATCAACCTGTTTGAACCAGACCAGGATATTGGAGATGTTGTCCCGGCTGGTGCTGAGCACATACTTTATATCCCTGACAGTGCTGCGCAACGCGTCTTCAACGGGGTCGGTAATGCGTTTTTCAATATCTGTCGCAGAGGCGCCGGGGTAAATACTGATGATGTTGACCCAGTTGAAGTTAATCTCCGGGTCCTTGGCCCTGGGCATCTGCAGGTAGGAGAGCGCCCCCAGGACGAGTACCAGACCGAATGCCAGGTTCGCCAGTACGTGATTGGATAAAAACCGCCTGAGGAAATTCATCAGCGAATAACCTCTATTGCCTCCCCGTCCTGCAAACCGAATTGCCCTTCCGTTACCACCGAAGTATCCAGCGGCAACGCCGTTGGCGCTGCCCTGCCCTGTTGCGCGCCGGGAAGGGCATGAAACCTGGCTTTGCCCCTATCGGCAATAAAGACGCCGAGGCTGTCCTGGCGCCGGACCAGTACCCTGGCGGAAATATGTGGCCGGTTGTCCTGCCAGACGAGTTTGCCGGCTGCGCCCGGCAAGGCCGCTGTGTTACTGAACAGCAATCTTGCTTCCCGGTTGCGGGTCTGGGTATTGACTGTCGGCGCCACCGCGCGTAACCCGGCATCATACCGGCCTGTTGAATCTTCGAAATACAGGTCTTTGACCGTTACAACCTGCCCGATGTCCGTGGCCGGCACCTGCGCAGAAATTTCCAGTTGCCCGATATCCACAATTTCGATGAGCTTCGTCCCTTTTTGTGCAAACTCTCCCACCGAACCTGTTCTTGCGGTGATGACGGCCTTGAACGGACTGACTATCGTGCAGCGGGAAATGTCGAGTTTGGACATATCCAGTTGCGATAGTGCGCCCTGGTAATCCGCGCGCAAAACGGCCAGGTCGGCTTCTCTCTGGTCCAGCAACTCTTCCGATACGGTCTGCTTTTCCACCAGCGCCTCAGTTCTGGCCAGGCGGCGTTCCGCCAGTCTAATGCGCGCCTGGAGGGACGCTAATGTCGCCTCTGCTTGTTTCCTTGCCAGTTCAAAATCCGTGCAATCCAGCCGGGCGAGCACACTGCCCGGTTCGACAATATCAGCGACACGGACGGAGATTTCATCAATACGCGCAGCCACCTGCGTCGAAACAGCGGTGTTATTCAGGCTGACGACGGTAGCCGGCGCAAACTTGTGGGGATAGACCGCGATATCCGCAAGACGCGTCGCTTTCACGGGAATTCTGCTCTCAGCGCCCGGACTGAGAGGCAACATCAGTAACAAACCTGTCAGGAGCGCGCTGACGCCGACCCGCTGCCGGTAACCTGATCTATTTCCGTTCGTATGCATAACCTGTGGAACTATAGCAATTCCTTGACAGGTACGTCAGTGTCAGCCAGTTTCAACTTATCCACTACCTTTCGTGCCGGGATCAGTTTCTTGCTGAACATGAACTCCTGTGGCTTATTGATGGCGTCAACAGCAATCACCCTGCCGGATTTCAGGTAAAACGCGGCAAAGCTGCGGCCCTCTCCGGGATTGCCCCGGGTAACAATTTCATCGTAACCCTGTGACAGGCCGGCGATCTGCAACATCAGGTCATACTGGTCCGACCAGAACCACGGCACGCTGTTGTAGCTCGTTTCCTTGCCACAGGCGGCACCGGCGACGACCCTGGACTGGTCCGTGGCGTTCTGTACCGACTCGAGCCTTACCCAGCGGTCGTAGATCGGGTTGTGATGAAAAGTGCAATCCCCGGCGGCGAAAATATCCGGGTCCGATGTTTGCGCCTGGGCGTTGACTACGATGCCGTTGTCGATTTTGAGCCCTGCCGCCTGGGCCAGTTCCGTGTTCGGCAGTATGCCGACACCTATAATAACGAGGTCTGCAGCAAATTCGCTGCCGTCACTGCACAGGACTTTGGCAACCTTGCCGTTGCCCTTAAAACCAGTCACGCCGGTACCGCAACGAATACTGACCCCTTCTTCCCGGTGTACGCGGGTATAGAATTCCGATATCACCGGGGCCGTTACGCGCTGCATTACCCGCTCCATCATCTCCAGCACCGTGACGTTCATGCCTTTCCTGTTCAGGACCGCCGCAGTCTCAAGACCGATGTACCCGCCGCCGACGATCACGGCGTTAGCCCCGGAATTGATGTACGCGCTTATCCGCTCGACGTCCTTTAGATCACGCAGGTAAAACACGCCGTCCAGGTCCACTCCCGGCAGGTTCACTTTCCTCACTTTTGACCCTACGGTTAACGCAAGCTTGTCATAGGACAGGATTTCGTTATTACTCAGCCGCACAGTCTTGTTGTCCCTGTTGACGGACTCCACACTGGTGTCCAGAATGAACTCGACTTCCGATTTCTCATACACTTTTGCCGGGCGGATCAGTATTTCATCCAGTGTTTTCTCCCCGGCCAGGTAGTCTTTTGACAACGGCGGACGGTGATAAGGTATGGAGGCTTCGGCACCGACGACAACAATTCTGCCCTGCCAGCCCTGCTGGCGCAGACTTGGGGCCAGCATGGCTGCAGCATGGCTGGCGCCGGCGATCACAAATGTCTCACTCATAAATGTATTTTCTCATCTGGTACACGGTCAGGTTCGGATGAGCAATTCAGGACTATCATCCGCAGGGATAGCCGATGGTAAGCGTACAAGGATGTATTCACAGCGTGTCCTGAATCGCTCATCCGAACCTGTTCCACTGTATAGCTAATGGGATAGTTTAACCACAACATGATACATTGCACTGGTCAATAGGGTTAAATCGTTGGCGTCTATAACATATGGAGGCATGATGTAGATCAGCCGGCCGAAAGGCCTGATCCATACGCCTTGTTCCACAAACCAGCGCGGGACCACATGCATATCCACGGGCCGGTCCACCTCTACCACGCCAATGGCGCCCAGCACCCTTACGTCAACGACGTTGTCCAGTTCCCTGCACCTGGCCAGTTCATCCTGTAATTGAGCCTGGATTTCAGCGACCCGCTGTTCCCAGCCCGTCTGTTCCAGCAAATCGATACTTGCCAGCGCCACGGCGCAGGCCAGGGGGTTCGCCATGAAGGTGGGTCCGTGCATGAATACGCCTTTACCTTCAGCAGAGATGGTATCTGCAACCCTGGCAGTCGTCAGCGTAGCCGCCATAGTCATGTAGCCTCCGGTGAGCGCCTTGCCGAGGCACATGATATCGGGACAGATCCGGGTGTGTTCACAGGCAAACAGTTTGCCGGTCCTGCCGAACCCGGTGGCAATCTCGTCGAAAACCAGCAGCAGGTCAAACTCATCACAGATCTGCCTGACCCTGTCCAGGTACGCAGGGGAGTAAAACCACATGCCCCCGGCGCCCTGAACCACCGGTTCAAGAATTACCGCGGCAATTTCATCGTGGCGGCTTTCAGCCAGCGCTTTCAGAGACTCGATATCATCATCGTCCCATTCCTCACCGAAGCGGATTCCGGGAGTATCGGCAAAGTAATGTTCCGGCAACACGTCCCTGAACAGTGAGTGCATGCCTGTGACCGGGTCACAAACAGCCATGGCGCCGAATGTGTCGCCGTGGTAACCCTGCCGTATGGTCAACAGCTTTTGCTTGCCGGGACGCCCTTTTGCCGCCCAGTACTGGATTGCCATCTTGATGGCAACTTCCACGGAGACTGAACCGGAATCGGCAAAGAACACGGTCTGCAATTCCTGCGGCGTAATATCCACCAGCTTCTGCGCCAGCCTGACCGCCGGTTCGTGGGTCAGGCCGCCGAACATGACATGGGCCATATCCTCAAGCTGTGCCCCGACGGCCGCATTCAATACCGGGTGATTGTAGCCGTGGATGGCGCACCACCAGGACGCCATACCGTCGATCAACTCGCGGCCGTCCGCAAGCGTGAGCCTCACACCCCGGGCGGAAACAACCGGAAATACCGGCGGCGGATCCACCATGGACGCATAGGGGTGCCAGAGCAGCGGCCGGTCGGCATCAATCAGGGTTTGATTAGTCATTACGATGTCGTAATATCCCGGTAGTAAGATACGGAATTAACGCACAATATACACTGCTTGACGACATAAGTTATGTGCGAGCCACTCGCGCCTTGTCCATGGACTCATACCTGCGTCTGCAGCCGGGACGACGCGGCATTTTATCACCGTATCAAGCCACTCCACGTACCAGGGGACCCCGGCGCCGCATTCGAGCGTCTGAAAAACCTGCTGGCAAGTGCGGAGCGAACCGTCATTGTCACTGCAACGGATGATTATGTGCACGCTGTCTGCCGCAGCCGGCGCGGGTACATTGACGACCTGGAGTGCCGCCTGTGCGCTGCGGACAAGATGATCCATGTACGTTCCGCGGCGCGGTCGTGGCACGCTGTCTACGACTTCGGGGTGAACCGGGCGCGTATCGAGAAGCTGCGCCGGGAGCTTCGGGCAGGATAATCAGGGGTCAGTAACCCGCTGCGTGTCCGTCCTTGCGGGATTCCGAGGCGCCGTGATATACGCCGTTGCCGGCTCTCATGATTGCCTGGTAGCCGCCGAAGCCGTCTTCCGCCCGTTGCACATGGTGGCCGCGCTTGGCCAGTTCCTTGACTACCTGGTCCGGGAAACCTCTCTCCATCAGAACTACCCCACCGTCCGTGAGGTATTCATTGGCGTCGGCCATGGGCATGGTAGAACCGTCATGACGCCAGCGCGGCGCATCTCCCGCCAACTGTAAGTCCATCCCGAAATCGATGATATTCGTCAAGACCTGCACGTGCCCCTGGGGTTGCATATCGCCACCCATAACGCCGAAACTCATGAAAGGCCTGCCGTCTTTCATAACGAATGCCGGAATAATGGTATGGAATGGCCGTTTCCCCGGCGCGTATACGTTGGCATGGGACGGGTCCATGGAAAACATCAGCCCGCGGTTCTGCAGGGCAAAACCCGTTCCGGGGACGACGATACCGGAGCCGAAGTAGTAATACACGCTTTGAATCAACGATACCATGTTGCCTGCGGAATCCGCTGCCGTCAGGTAGATGGTGTCGCCATCCCGTAAGATTCCCTCCCCCGCCCGGACGTTCAGCGCAGCGCTGTCCTTGATCCCGGATCGTCTTTTCCTGTTGTATTCCGCGCTCAACAGGCGTCCTGTCCGGACCCTGGAAAAATCCGGATCCGCGTAATATTTCGCCCGGTCTTCGAATACCAGTTTTTTTGCCTCCAGCATCAGGTGCAGGCAATCAACGTTCATAAATCCCATGGCGGCGAGGTCATCGTCCCCGAGCATCTGCAACATCTGCAAGGCGGCGATACCCTGGCCCCCGGGCGGCAATTCAAATACATCATAACCCCGGTAGTTCACCGACAGCGGCGCGACCCAGTCCGAGTGGTGTGATTGCAGGTCGGCGTGGTCGATGTAACCACCGTTCTCCTGCATGAATCCGGTGATACAGTCAGCCAGTTCACCCTGGTAGAAGGCCTTGTTGCCGTCATTCGCGAGCAGGCGGTAAGAGCGGGCCAGGTCCTCATTGGTAAATATGCCGCCGACGGCGGGCGCCCGGCCCTCCGGGGTATACAGGGTATTGAACGCTCCCGGTACGGTGCCCGATATTTCAGCCGCCGCCCACTGCCACTGGCCGGCTATGACAGGCGAAACCGGAAATCCGGCCTGCGCGTACTGGATTGCCGGCGCCAATAGTTCAGCAAACGGCAATTTGCCGAACTTCTCATGTAACGTGGTCCAGCCGTGGACCGCACCCGGAACGGACACCGACAGAACGCTGTTGTGGGGAATCTGGCGTGTGCCCAGCCGTTTCAACCGCCCGGCCAGTTCCCGGTGGCTGAGAGATTTCGGAGAACGGCCGCTGGCATTGAGTCCATGCAATTGTTGTTGTTTTTCATCCCAGACAATGCCAAACAAATCGCCGCCAATGCCGCACATATGGGGTTCCATCAGTCCCAGGGCTGCATTGGCTGCAATGGCCGCATCCACCGCACTGCCGCCTTTTTTCAATATGCCCAGGCCGATGTCGGTTGCTATGGGCTGGCTGGTTGCGACCATGCCGTTGCCGGCCATGACTGTAGAACGACCGCTTTTGATGTTCATACTCTCTGTCAAATCAATATTTCCACAGAGATCACAGAGTACACTGAGAAAAAAACTATTCAACTCTTTACCCCCTGAGTTCCCGGTGTTCCCAGTGGCAAAAGCACCTAAAGGATAATTTGGGACAACCATAAATTCATAAACCTAATCCGGGACAAATAAATTTATGGTTGTCCCAAATTAGCCTGCCTCCCACAGAGTGAATTTATGGTTGTCCCAAATTCGTTCTCCGCATTAGAGATAATCGTCATTCCGGGCTTGCCAGTTGCCCGGCATTTCATCAATATGTCGGACGTGAAAGACGCTAATCCTGCATGAATAATTTCATCATAAAAGCCGAAAACCTGAAAAAGTCCTTTAACGGAGAGTTTGTCGTCAAGGGAATAGATTTGCAGGTGCCCTACGGCGGTTGCTTCGGCCTGCTCGGTCCCAACGGCGCCGGCAAGACAACTACGTTGAGGATGATCCTGGGACAATCCCCCCTGTCTGGCGGTGACCTGGAAGTCCTGGGGTTGAATGTCCCCACGCATGCCAGGCAGATACGGAAAGACATCGGTATCGTTCCTCAACTGGATAACCTGGACCCGGACTTTACCGTTGCCGAGAACCTGGAAGTTTATGCCGGGTTTTTCAGCCTCAGCGGGCCGGCGTTGCAACAACGGATCCGGGAGTTATTGAAATTTGTCGAACTGAGTGAAAAAGCCGATGTCCGGATCAACCAGCTGTCGGGCGGCATGAAACGGCGTCTGAGTATTGCCCGGGCCCTGGTCAATGAACCCAGCCTGCTGGTACTGGACGAGCCGACGACCGGCCTGGACCCCCAGGTCAGGCACCTGATCTGGGGCAGGCTGCGTGAGTTGAAGAACTCGGGTACAACCTTGTTGCTGACTACTCATTTTATGGAAGAGGCGGAACGTCTGTGTGACGATATCGTGATCATGGACCACGGCGTTATCCTCAGCCAGGGGCATCCAAAACAGTTAATCAAAAACCACGTGGAACCCGAAGTTGTGGAAATTCACGGGGAGATGGATGCGCTGCCGGGCATACTGACTGAGAAAGATATCTACCGGGTGGAGATAGTTGGAGAGACAATTTACTATTTTACCGACGCTCCCGGTGAAATCATCCGGCGGGTTGAAGGCAATCCGAATGTGCATTACCTGCACCGTCCCGCCAACCTGGAAGACGTATTCCTGCGCCTGACCGGCAGGGAAATGAGGGAAACATGATTGACTGGCGTCTCCCTGAAATGCGTTTCGGGATGTTCCTGGTCTGGCGCCGGAACCTGCTGGTCTGGCGGAAATTACTGATCCCCAGTTTACTGTTTAACTTCGGCGAACCCTTTTTATACCTGCTGGGACTCGGCCTGGGACTGGGGCGGTTCGTTGGTGAACTGGGCGGATTACCATACCTGACTTTCCTGGCCAGCGGCCTGATTGCCTCATCGTCGATGAACACGGCAACGTTTGAAGGGCTGTTTTCAGTCTATACGCGTATGGTCCCGCAACAGACCTACGAGGGCATGCTGGCAACCCCCCTGGAAGTTGACGATATTGTCGCCGGGGAGATGCTGTGGTGCGCAACCAAGGGACTGTTCAGCAGTTCGGCCATTTTACTGGTGGCATTTTTACTGGGCGCCATCTCGCACTGGCAGGCGCTGCTCTGTATTCCCCTCTTCTTTTTGACGGGCTTGTGTTTCGCCGGTCCGGCCATCATGGTCGCCTCGTTTTCCCGATCTTATGACTTCTTTAACTACTACGTCACCCTGGTGTTGACACCCATGTTCATCTTCTGCGGCGTGTTCTATCCTGTCGCGACACTACCCGATTTTGCTCAATCCATAGTGAGGCTGTTGCCCCTTAGCCATTCAATCGCCTTGATCAGGCCCCTGGCAACCGGACAGGAATTATCCCAGGTAATTCTCCATATCGGCGTGCTGCTTGCGTTTGCCCTCGTCAGCTTTTACTGGGCGGTCGTGCTGGTGCGCAGACGGTTGATCCAGTAGGGTCCAGCCTGATGCCCATTGAAACGTGGCGTTGCCCGACTCAACGCGCAACGGCTGGGACAGCCTCAGCGCCAGGCGATCCTGTTTATATCCCAGGTCTTCACCGATAATACCGACAACAAAAGTACTGCTCCACAGCGCTGACAGGTCACGCAGCATCCCACGATATTGCGTCCCCGTTGGCTTTTGGTTCCCCCTCCCCCACTACAACCGGTGATGAGTAACATCATCCCACCTGTTAACACCAGTTGTTTTGCTATAGTAATAATATATTTTCTCCAGGAGTTCCGCGGTGAGACAACCATGCTACATACATTTGAAGCTGCATACACTGGGTTTGTTTGTATTCACGGTACTTCTTGCCTTGCCCTCAGGATCTGCCGGCGCCCGAACACAAAAACCCGTACTCCATGGTCAACACTGGGTAGCGGTTACCGGTAAACCGCTGGCGGCAACAAGCGGCGCCATGATATTTCAACAGGGCGGCAATGCCGTTGACGCCGCCATGGCCATGCTGGCAACCACTTGCACCATGTGGGACGCACTGTCATGGGGGGGTGAAACCCAGGCCCTTATTTATGATCCAACGCAGAAAAAGATTATTGGCATCAACGCCCTTGGCGTCGCCCCCAGCGGCGCCACTGCCTCGTATTTCAAGGACAAGGGCCATCGTTATCCGCCCGGCAAAGGTCCACTTGCAGCGGTAACACCCGGTACGCCCGGCGGACTGATGACCATGCTCGCAGAATGGGGACGCCTGTCGCTTGCCGAGGTGCTGGCGCCGGCTATCCAGATGGCGGATGGTTATCCGGTTGAACACTACCTCGTCGAGCGTATAAGTACATCTGCCGATGATCTCAGGAAGTGGCCTGCAGCGCGTGCCGTCTTTTTGACCCACCCAATGGACGAGGAGAACCCGGCCCCCCGGCCCGGCGAAATATTCCGCCAGGCCGACCTGGCAACCACCTTGCGCAAACTGGTAAAGACCGAGGCCGAGGCGCTGGCCGCGGGCAAGGACCGCAGGCAGGCAATCTACGCCGCCTACGATCGTTTCTACCGCGGTGACATCGCCAGGGAGATTGTAACCAGTACCCGCGAGATGGGCGGTTTATTCACCATGGAAGACCTTGACAAATGGCAGGTTTATATCGAAGAACCGGTCACAACCCGTTACAAGGGTATCGATGTCTATAAACTGACTTCGTGGGTACAGGGACCGGTGTTGCTGCAAGCCCTCAACATACTTGAGAACGCGGACCTGTCTGGCATGGGTTATAACAGTGCAAAATATATCCATACCCTTTACCAGGCGATGAACCTGGCGTTTGCCGACCGTGATTTTTATTACGGCGATCCGTATTTCGAACCCAGAGAACCGCTCAAGGGTTTACTTTCCAAGGACTATGCGAAACAACGCTTCGAGCAAATAAACCGGGAAAGAAATGATGCCGGTGCAGGTCCCGGTGATCCCTACCCTTTCCAGGGAGAGGAAAACCCGTATAAAGAATATATCGAGCGCTGGCATGAAAGAAAACAGACGGCTGACGATGATCACGCAATGCTTCTGGATGATCTCGGCCGGGAACAGGCTTTCCTGTCCGGCACGACTTCCATACAGGCCGCTGACGCCGATGGCTGGATCATTTCAATTACGCCCAGTGGTGGCTGGATACCGGCGGTTATCGCCGGCGAGAGTGGCATCGGGCTGTCACAGCGGATGCAGAGTTTCGTGCTGGACCCGAGCGAAAATCCCTTTAATGTAGTGGAACCCGGGAAACGGCCACGGGCTACGCTGACACCGAGTATCGCCATGAAAGACGGCCAACCCTGGCTCGCTTTCTCCGTGCAGGGCGGCGATACGCAGGACCAGAACCTGCTGCAGTTTTTTCTCAACATGGTGGAATGGGAAATGAACCCGCAGGAGGCCGCAGAAGCCGCCAACATAAACAGTTTCCAGATGCGCGGGTCTTTCATGGATCATCCTTCCGAGCCGGGCAAGATGTGGATACGCAAGGATGTGCCGGTCTGGGTGCAGGACCGGCTGTCGGATATGGGTTATACCCTGGAACTGAAGGAACGGACTTCAGGCCCCATCACCGCCATCTGGTTTGACCGCGAACACGGTAGTATGTGGGGCGCGGCGAGTAACCAGGGCGATGACTACGGGATTGCCTGGTGAACATGGCCGGTAGTCCTTCAGGAATTATCTAGTAAATCGCCGGCAGCGGTTCCAGCCCCAGCAGGAAGCGTCCGTAATTTCTCGTGCCGACCTCATAGTTGAACACCACGTGCTGGGCTATGGCGTAAAAATCACGCCAGAACCGTTGTATCGGCGTTCCCGCATAGATGGCGAATGCGCCGGTATTCTGAAATAAAGTATCTGCCACCGACCTCGTCTCCCGGCCCAGGTATGAGCGCCAGGCGAACGTCCTTGTACGCACCTCCAGGGTATCCACCTCTTCGCCATTGCTGATTGCCGTACCCACTTCCATAATCTCGTCGGCGTAGCGGTACATTAACTGTTCGCAGGCTTCCAGCTTAACCGAAGATTCAGCCAGGATCATCTGCGACGGGACCATTTCGTCCTGGCGTTCTACGGTAAACAGGGGCACGCGTTTACTCATCCTTTCCTTATACATCCTCAACATCGCCTGGGCGCCGCCGACGTGACAGCCCACCAGCGATACGGCCAAGCCCGGGCCGAAGGGCAAGCGATACAGGGGACCGTTGTTATAGACGTGTCCCGGTGCAACGTTATCATTGATGATGGACCCCATACTGATCGCCCGGTATTCCGGGATAAACATATCCTTTACCTGCACACTGCAACTTGCGGAGGCGCGCATTCCTACCGTATCCCAATCGTCCAGCACCTCGTAATCACCTTTGGGGAGAAACATCATGAAGTATTCGGGCTCCGCCTCTGTCTGCACCATGGCCCCCAGTGCAATAAAGTCAGCCCAGGGAACGCCGCTGACAAACGCCCACTTGCCGTTGAGGATGTAGCCGTCAGCTACCGGAGTCGCTTTCCCGGCAGGAGCGAAGGCGTCCGAGAACAGTTTATGCGGGTCCTCCTTCCACATTTCGTCCTGCAGCTCCGGTTTGACCAGTGAACCCCACCAGTGATGAATGGCGAACAGGCTGAATATCCAGGATGCCGCCATGTCATGTTGCGCCAGGGCCTGGCTGATACGCACCATGGCAGGGAAACCCATTTCCAGTCCGCCGAACCGCTTCGGCTGCAGTACCTGGATCAGCCTGGCCTGGTTGATGTCTTCAACGATTTCATCGGAGAGTTTGCAGTTTTTCTCAGCCTGGTCTGCCTGTGAAGCGGCGTTTTCACCGATACTGTGCGCTTTGGCAAGCAAATCGTCCAATGTTGTTTTTTGTTGTTCCGGCATGATTCAGTCCTCTTCACAGTGACCAGCTATGTCAACTACAATAAACGGGCTGCCGCAAAGCTCAGTGTCACC
Source organism: Gammaproteobacteria bacterium (assembly GCA_965207165.1). Lineage (GTDB taxonomy): Bacteria > Pseudomonadota > Gammaproteobacteria > Eutrophobiales > Eutrophobiaceae > JAAXHV01. Next base: position 2,817,127 of record OZ242265.1, read on the forward strand.
GCTATCTGTTTGAGTGTGGATAAGAGAGATGTTCAACAGAGAGAATAATATCGATTTTTTGCGACATAATCGATTGCAAACAACTCCAGACTAAGTAACCGGCATGTTATCATTGGCGCAGGTGTTGTAATTTCAGGAGTCATGCATGCAGGTTATTTCTTCCTTAAAACAATCCAGCCGTAAAAAGTCGTTGCCGTTATTGGAATATCCTTTTCTGTATATGTGGCACATCGTTCTGCAAAGCCAGGCAAAAATCGAAGAAGCCATAAAACCTCTTGGACTGACTCCTATTCAGTGGCGGATTATCTACACGCTGTATGACTTTGATAGTGTATCGATTCGAGAACTGTCAGATGTCATTTTGATAGAAGCATCTGTTCTCAGTCGCATGCTGCAAAAACTGGAGGAACGAAAAATAATCATCAAGCAGAAAAAAAATAAAGACCAGCGTTATGTAATAGTACAACTGACCTCAAAGGGACGAAAATTTTATGATGAGGTTATTCCTATTGTTATCAGGCAATTGAATATAGCGCAGGCAAACATTCCAGAAGCAGATTTACAACATTTACTGCATACGCTCAAAATCATGATGGGCAATGTGTACCGGTCTCCATTTGCGTTTGATTCTACGTGAGTCTTGCATCATTGCCGTTTAACACACGCGCTTTTCCAAAAATTGACCTGACTTCCGACTGTCAATATTTTGACCGTTTCGCTCAGTATTCAGTCTGTTGGCGTCGATGCAAGTATACCCATGGAAGTATTATAAACAGAGTGCCGACGGCATAGGTCAAAACAAACAAGGCGAACTCCGGCCGCTTTAGAATAACTTCAGCAATAAGTATCGCCAGTACTACGTTTTGTAACCCTACTTCTATGCCGATGGTAAATTGAACGGATTTGTCCAGTCCCATGAGCTTTGAGGTCACTACTCCGGTAATCACAGCTAATACGCAAAAAAATAGTGCCGGCACGATCATTTCAGCAAAAGTAGCGCCTATACGGGGAAAGTTCATGGTAATCACAATCGATATATGTGTAACCAGCATGAGCACTGCCAGGCGCTGGACCAGTTGTAAATGGTTTGTATGAATTTGTGGGAATTTTACCCTCAATATCATTCCGAGAACTATTGGCATGATTGCAACCATGAAGATTTGTGCAATGGTTTTTAGAATAGGCAATTGAATATCTGTGGATTGACCCGCAAATATAGCGATCCCTAATGATGCAATAAAAGGTGTCGACACTAATGCCAGAAATCCATTAATGGCGGTGAGGCTCACAGATAAATCTACCCTGCCTTTCCCCAGATAAACAAAGCTGTTGGATAGCGGGCCTCCGGGACAGGCTGCCAGTAATACAATACCAATCTGTAATACAGGACTCGACTCAAACCATGCCGCTATTAGAAAAGCCATAGCCGGCAATAGAAGTACCTGCCCGCAGATCCCGGTTATTATCGCTTGCGGATAAATAAAAATTCGCTTGAAATCTTCAATCCGCAGGTCCAGCCCGAGACACATCATGATGACAAATACCGTAGCCGGTATCAGGATATGTCCCAACAACACTATCTGCTCACTCATTCTTTCGGTTAACTGGCATCCGGAACCGAAAGCATTGCCGTAGAGCAATGCGGTTACTCACAACGGATATACAATCGCAGAGACAGTATGGAATGTGTCTGCAATAACCAGCTTTTCTTTAAATTTCGGTTCACCATCCGCTATTGTAATTACGTCGCGATACTCCCCTGCATTGGTACACTCGAATTTACCTTCGAAATTAGTCTGTACAACGAGGAAATTGGAACGAACATAGAAACTGTCATCGCCATGTTCACTGATTTTAATATTACTGATCAGGTGACGATAATAATGCTTGTTAAACGTATTGATATGCCGTAGAGAGGTAACCCGGTCACGCATCATCCCCTGACTGGTATAATACATCCAATAACCGCCATCCATACCGGCCTCAAGATTTTCTCTGGACTGAATAAGATATTTTCCGTCCTCCTGGAATAAACCTGGCCAATTCTCAAGATCATCGCTATCGAGACAATCTGCGTATTTATCTAAAAGATTGGAAATTAAACGCTCTGTTGATGCGCTGTGGGCGGGCGTGTGCATCTGTTTTGAGATGACCTTGATTTAGCTCGGGGAAACTAAGGTGTCGGGATTTGCATCATCTCACAGTAGCCTTTCCAAAAGGCCCGAACCGTGGCTTCGGAATTAAAATGGTCTGAAGTAATCTCGATACCGGCGCCACCGAATTCGATATAAGACGTATCCCCCCTGGAAATTGCATTCTGGGTCATAGCCAAAACTTCAGCATCTTCCATCGCAATATATCCGGCGGGGCCTAAAAGATTACTTTGCTTTTTTCGGCACTCGTGTTCATAGTCAGACTCATTGTCATATCCGAACCAGGTATATTCGATATCCGTTGTGCCCGGGCTGGTTGGGATAATACGCCTGCAACTCCACGAATTGCGGATACAGGTAAATAAAGAGCCCGGATATATGGAGATTACGCTTAATTGCAGATCACCCAATGCATCGAAGCCTTCTGCGATACTTGGATCATCCAGTTCATATTTCCCCTTTTGAGCCGGAAATCTGTCTTTGCCATCAGTATCGGTAGGGGATGGTAACCATGAACTCAACAACGCATGCGCATTGTGGATGTCAACGCTCACACGGTCAACAGGCATCGCAAGACCAAACTGTCCAACGAAGGTATGGAGTTGCGGTCCGTGGTATGTGTCCCTGTTGTTTTCGACAAACAGCTTCCAGTTGCAATGTACGGTTTGGCGTTGATATCCAACGATCCGTAGTGGGCGCATGCAAATCGTTTCAATGCGCCCGACTATCGCTGAGCCAAGATATTCACGAAGTGGCGGCGCCCGGTCGTCAAACGTCGCAAAGATAACATCCTTGATAGTTTCAACCCGAAGAGTTTTTAACCCATGGCAGTCTTTTGAAAAGTCGTCCGGATACCCGCCTTTGTTCTGCATTCCCCGTTCCATTGAGACGCCCAGTAATTTCCCGGTCCCGTCATAGCGCCAGTTATGATAGGGGCATATCGGGAATTTATTATTTCCCCTCAACTCCCTGATTACCCTGGCGCCCCGATGAGCGCATCTGTTGACATAAGCGTTTATAGAATTGTCATGTGCACGATGCAGAACAACAGGAGTTGTTCCAATATATGTAGATATGAAATCTCCCGGTTCGGGGATATCGGCAAGCAGTCCTGACAGGTGCCAAACCGCCCCCTTGAAAATCAGCTCCTGTTCCTGCTCAAAAATATGCGGGTCGATATAAACTTCGCATGGAATGAGCGTGTGGTCTGAACTTGGCCAGGATAAATAACGATTATCGGAAGTTTCTACTCGCAAAGTACATTCGTGTTTTTTTATCTGGATATACCGTACTATATCATGTGTAAAAACACTTGTAATAACATTTATCTGTTATAAACTATTTTCAATTGATGGATATTGGTTGTTAGCAGTCACATCAAGTCGCGGGGGTGTTATGTACTATCGAAACAGTTTGAAGAGCGAGCTTCGATTCTCTCCAGGCAAGCTTGCAATACTGATCTTTGCTTGTGTTTGTCTAATGGGTTTATTTCCTATCCTCACAATTGCACAGAGCAATATTCTGGAAGAAGTCGTTGTTACTGCCCAGAAACGAGAGCAATCTCTACAGGACGTGCCAATCTCTGTCGCCGTCACCTCAGGGGAAAGCTTAGAAAAACAGAATTTAACCGACCTGGGCGAACTTGCCGCACAGACACCAAACATCATCATTTCAGATGCGCCGGCCAGCGATCAACTCTATATTCGCGGCGTTGGCTCCAGTATCAATGGTGGTTTCGAACAATCCGTTGGAACATTTGTCGACGGCATCTATCATGGCCGGTCCCGGTATTCTCGCGGCCTTCTCTTTGATGTTGAGCGTGTAGAGTTGCTGCGCGGGCCCCAATCCACTTATTTCGGCAATAATGCCATCGCTGGGGCATTAAATGTCATCACCCGTAAGCCGGGTGATGAATTCGAAGGGTACGTCAACGTCCTGTTTGAGCCTGACGATGGCGAGAGGAGCGTTGAATTTGCCTTGGGCGGACCCGTGACCGACACACTCGGTGTCCGCGTCGCTACCAAAATCTACGGCATGAGTGGTTTCGTCAGAGACTTCCATACAGGTGTTCAGGGACCCAACCTGGACGACAAACAGATACGCGCCACTGCTACCTGGAAACCGACTGACTCGTTTGATGCAACATTTAAAGCGGAAATTGCAGAGTCTGACGGTGACCGTAACCCGCATTTCCAGCTCTTTAACTGTCCCCCGGGTCCACCCTTTCCAGGCCCCGGTGGTGGTTGCGCCGTCGCGCTGCGTGTGTTTGGACCACTCAATGACGAGCTGGATACGATAGCTGCCGATACACCAGGAGAGTTTACAGCCGCACATACAAGGGAGTACGTCTTAACCCTTAACCTAGATATGTGGAATCACACGTTTACCTCTGTCACAGGGTATTCCAATTATGATTACCGCCAGGGTTTTGACGGAGACAGCGTTCCCTTGCCTCTGCTCGGCGTCAATTTTAACGAGGATTTTGAGCAATACAGCCAGGAGTTCCGTATTACTTCACCAACCGGCAATCGAATTGAATATATTGCGGGTTTTTATTGGCAATCCAGTGACCTGTTCAACCAGAACAAGATTTATGCGGATATCGTTTCTCCGCTATTACTCGGATCACCTGTCGGACCATTGTATGCTCCATTTCTACCGGTCGGCCCACAAAATGACCTGTTCCAGGATGAAGAGACTTTCTCACTGTTTGGATCACTGACCTGGCATGCTACTGATTCCTTACGCGGCACAGTCGGCCTGCGTTGGACAGACGTACAGAAGGACGGGGTCAAAAGCCTGTTTATAGGCTCGACAGATGGCGCTGCTGCACTTTCCGGTCCGTTTAAACCCTTGCCGTTTCCGCTCAGCATGTTTCCATTGCCGCCGAGAGGACCTGTCGCCGGTGGCCTGGGTACGCCGCATGGACCGCTTCCGCTCAGTATATCCAATGACGATGTAACACCTTCCGTAAATATTCAATATGATGTGACGGAAGACATCATGACGTATTTTTCCTTTTCCCAGGGATTTAAATCGGGTGGCTTCGACGCGCAAAATGTATCGGGGCCACCTGACCCGTTAACATTTGGTCCGGAAGAAGTAGATGCATATGAGGCAGGAGCAAAGGCGACCTGGTTCGACGGAAGACTTGCCACCAACCTGACCTGGTACCGTAACGAGTATACGGACCTGCAACAGGCCGTACTCCAGACAGGGATTACCTTCAACGTAGAAAATGTGGGCAAACTTGTGGTACAGGGTGTCGAGTTTGATGCAAGCCTCAAGGTGACCGAAAACCTCACGGTGGATACTGCTGTTGCCTATCTTGATTCTGAATATAAATCCTATCCGGATGGTGGTTGTACCGCCCTGCAGAGCCTGCAGTTCACAATGACAAACCCCGGTCAGAGATGTCTGCAGGATCTGACTGGTAAACCCTCACCGTATTCACCTGAATTCAGTGGTTACGTACATGCGCGCCATATTTTGCCGCTACCCCGGGAATTGAGGCTCGTAACTGACATAAATGTCTACTTCACGGATGATTTTGAAATTATTTCGGACAATGACCCGTTGGTAACGCAAGATTCTTACGCAAAACTGGATGTTCGTATCGCCCTGGGCAACCAGGGGGACACCTGGGAAATTGCAGTGGTAGGGAAAAACCTGACCGACGAATTTACCAGGTCATTCGCCAATGATAGTCCGCTTGCAGCCGGAACTTTTCAGATGCTGCTTGACCGGCCAAGAAGTCTTGCAATCCAGGGACGATACAGCTGGTAGTAAAGACTCAAGCTCAATGCAGGCATAAACTACTGCTATTCTTTCAGCGTGAATAAAAAGGTGGGATTTTGGCGTCGTAGTTGATCCAGACTGCTTTCGGCGTGGTATAGTCCTGCAAACATTCTACACCCATGTCCCTGCCGTAGCCGGATTCACCGACACCGCCGAAGGGAGATGCGGGATGGACCCGCTTGTAGCAATTCACCCAGACCATGCCGGCCTGTATACCATCCGAGAACCTGTGCGCACGTTGCAGGTTGTTGGTCCACAGTCCGCTGCCCAGGCCGTACTCGGTGGCATTAGCCAACTCCAGCGCTTCGGCGTCATTCTTAAAGCGTGTAACGGACACGAACGGGCCGAACACCTCCTGCTGAAATACCGTGTCGCCGGGTTTGGCCTCGACTACCGTCGGTTCGATGTAATACCCGTTGTTGAGTTCCCCGTCTTCAGGCTGTTTGCCTCCGGTGAGTATATTGTTGCCTTCATTCCTGCATACGTCGATATAGCTGAGCACCCGGTCCAGGTGCATTTTCGACGTAAGCGGCCCCATCTCGGTTTCATCATCCAGCGGGTTCCCCAGTCGGATGGATTTTGCCAGGCCGATGAATTTTTCCAGGAACTCATCGGCGATGGTCTCGTGCAACAACAGGCGGGAACCGGCAATACAGGCCTGGCCCTGGTTGTGAAAGATGGCGAACGCCGACCCGCCGACAGCGGCGGGCAGGGTTGCGTCTTCAAACACGATGTTGGGTCCTTTGCCGCCCATCTCCAAAGAGACCCGTTTCAGGTTGCCCGCAGAGGCTTGAACGATCTTCCGGCCTGTTGCGGTGGAACCGGTAAAGGCAATCTTGTCAATGTCCTGATGCTCGGCAATGTGCTGGCCGGCAGTGTGGCCATAACCCGGGACGATATTCACCACGCCCGGCGGGAAACCCACCTCGTTCATGAGATCCACCAGTCTGAGTGTTGACAGGGGCGTGAGTTCTGACGGCTTCATTACCACGGTATTACCCGCGGCCAGGGCGGGCCCGAGCTTCCAACTACAGAACATGATGGGAAAATTCCAGGGAACGATCTGCCCTACAACGCCAACCGGTTTCCGTTTGACTATGCTGAGGAAACCGGGTTCCACCGGTACCTCCCGGCCGTCTATCTTATCCGCGATGCCGCCGAAATAACGCAGGTTCAGCAAGGTCCTGGGCAGGTCCAGACGCCGGGTGTCTTTCAGGGGATGGCCGGTGTCGAGGCTTTCCAGTTCGGTAAACTCGTCAAAATGCTGTTCCAGTTTGTCGGCCAGTTTCATGATGAGTTGGCCGCGTTCGGACGCAAACGTATTGCTCCAGCCGTGGAATGCCGCCCGGGCGGCAGCGACCGCCTTGTCTACGTCCGCAGGTTTCGCCTCGGCGATAGCGGTAATCACACTAGCGTCATGGGGGTTGACGACATCGATGGTCGCGCCATCCTCGGCATCGACAAACTCGCCGTTGATGAATAATTGATTACGGATATCCTGCGGTTGCAGGGTACGAACTTTATCTAACATGGTTGTATTTCTAGGTTGTCAGGTTCATGGATTTTTCAAAACATCTGTATTATAAGGCAATGGTGTCCTGAATTTATCCCAAAATTATATTCCTGGATGCCCGCAAGAAAATTTGTGGTTGTCCCAAATTGGTTCGGGTGCCCACAAGATAATTTATGGTTGTCCCAAATTGGTTGCCATTTCAGTGAAGAAACGTTATTCAGTGCTGATAATCGGCGGTGGTCCTTGCGGCCTCATGCTTGCGAACGAACTTGGGCGGCGTGACATCAGTGTCCTGCTCATCGATGAGAAATCTTCCACGGCCTTTAATCCGCAGGCCAATGCCACCCAGGCGCGCACCATGGAGCACTTCCGCCGGCACGGTTTTGCCGACGAGGTGCGTGCGCTCGGCCTGCCTGCGGATTACCCGACCGATATCGCCTATTTCACCCGTTATGCAGGCTACGAACTCGCCCGGTTTTCCTTGCCTTCCTCCGGCGCGGCCAGGTCTCATATCCAGACCCTGACAGGATCCTGGAGCGCCGCCGAGCTGCCCCACCGGGTATCGCAGAAATGGGTGGAGAAGGTATTGCATGAGCACGCTCTAGCCTGCAGGAGCAATACGATTCGCTTCAGTCATCGCCTGCTCAGTTTCGAACAGTACCCTGACGGTGTTACCGCGACGATAGAAAACCTGGAAACCGGGGCGACGTTCACGGTATCTGCCGATTATCTGGTCGGCGCAGACGGCGCGCGCAGTCTTGTGCGCCAGTCACTCGGTTTTCATTACCTCGGTGATGGTGGCGCGGTACGGGAGTTCATGGGCGGCCGTATGCACGCCATGTACATCCGTGTGCCCGATTTCTATTCCATGTCCGGCCATGCGCCCGCCTGGATGAACGTGACGTTCAACCGGGACCGGCGCGCGTTCATGGCTGCTGTTGACGGCAAAAGCGAATTCGCATTTCACACGCAACTGCGGGAGGATGAAGATGAAACAGCCTTGAGCGATGCCGATGCCGCCGGTATGTTCCGGGCTGCAATGGGTGTGCAGGCAGACGTGGAAATCCTTTCCCGCGGGACCTGGCGGGCCGGTTTTACCCTGGTTGTCGAACGCATGCACAATGGTCGTGTATTCCTCGGCGGCGATGCTGCGCACCTGTTCACGCCGACCGGGGGGTTAGGCTACAACACGGCCATTGAGGATGCCGTGAACCTGGGCTGGAAACTGGCGGCCGTAGTACGCGGATCGGCGCCCCATTCCCTGCTGGCCTCCTACGAACAGGAGCGTCGTCCCGCGGCTGTCCGCAACACGAACTATGCCCGGCAGTTTGCAGATTCACTGGGTGCGAACGTCGCCCCGGCAGAGTTGGAAGATGACTCGCCCGCCGGCGCAGAAGCGCGCGCCAGGGCAGGAGAATACTTCAACGTCCACGCACGCAAGGAATTCAACATCCCTGGGATCACATTCGGAAGCCGCTATGACGGTTCGCCGGTTATCGTCGCCGACGGCGAACCGCCCCCGGACCGGGCCAATGTGTATATCCCGACCTCCTGCCCGGGCGGGCGCGCACCGCACCTGTGGCTCGGGGAAGACCACTCGCTCTACGATGAATTCGGGTTCGAATGGACGTTGCTGCGTCTGGGAACGAAACCGCCATCGGCGGCGGGAATTAAAAGAGCTTTTGCTGAAGCGGGCCTCGAACTCAAGGTCGTTGATATAACGGACGCTGCGGCCCGGGATATCTACGAGACCGACCTGGCCCTGATCAGGCCGGACCAGGTCATTGCATTCCGCGGGCGGGAAATACGCGATCCCGGGGCTCTTACGGCCAGGGTGAGCGGCCGCGTCCAGTCGCAATCCAGCGTTACGCCGGCACAGGGTTAGCCGATGCAAGCCCTTCCATCCGGCCTTATTATCTGTCTACGGATAACCGGCCTGTTTGTATTTATGCTGATCCTTGTGCCGGTTCAGGGAGCGGATTTTCCCGACAGGCTGCTCTGGGGCGATACCCACACGCACAGCAACCTGTCCAATGACGCCTACCTGCTGGGCAACAGGTCGGCCGGCCCGGATACCGCCTACCGCTTCGCCAAGGGTGAGGCGGTGGTACATCCCTACCACGGGGACAGGGTTAAAATACAGACGCCTCTTGATTTCCTGGCGGTCACGGACCATGCGGAATATTTAGGACAGCTCTTCAGCGTTCTGAGACATAAAGACGAAAGACTTACCGGGACCCGGTTCGGGAGACGCATGCTCAAGGTAAAAGAGGACGGCGACGAACTGGGCGCCGGACTGATTTACATGATGGCGCTGGCCCTGGATGACATGCCCCCCGAACAGCGGCCGGACTTCAGCCTGCCGGGTATTCTGAAGATGCTTTACAGCAGGTACATTACCGGCGATGACACCCTGGGTAACCCGGACATGCCTGTGCTGTATTTCGGTCTTGGCAACATGTGGTTTGCTGCAAAAAATTACACCTCGGTTGAAGAACTACATGTTGACGAAGTCTTCCGCAGCAACTGGGAGCGTCTTATTAACAGCGCAGACAGACATAATGCACCAGGGCAGTTCACTGCACTGATCGGTTGGGAATACAGTCCCCAACCGGACGGTAAAAATCTCCATCGAGTTGTATTGACTCCCGCTGACGGCACAACCGCGCAACAAATCTTCCCCTACAGCGCCAATGACAGTGAAAACCCGGAGGACCTGTGGCTGTGGCTGGCAAGAACCCGGGAACGGACAGGGATTGACTTCGTGGCCATCCCGCATAACCCGAACCTCTCCAAGGGAAGTATGTTCACCCGCACGACTACGTCCGGCGAACCCATGGATGCCGGTTATGCCCGCCTGCGGTCCGACTGGGAGACCGTGGTGGAGGTGACCCAGACCAAGGGGACGTCCGAAACCCATCCGTTGCTGTCTCCCGAAGATGAATTTGCCGGTTTCGAGATCTATAAGAAAGGACTGCCGGGCACCAGTCCGCCGACTTTCACCGAGGGCGACTATGTCCGTTCAGCCCTGAAAACCGGCCTTGAACTCGACCGGCAACTGGGCGCCAACCCGTACAGCTTCGGCATGATCGGTTCCACGGACAGCCATACCGGCCTGGCCTCGGCGGAAGAAGACAATTTCATGGGAAAATTTGCACAGGATTCCATCCCGGAAAACAAGGAGGAAGGCTTTTACGGTTATCCCGGCTGGCTCTATTCAGCCTCGGGTCTGGCCGCGGTCTGGGCGCGGGACAATACCCGGGAGGAGATCTTTGCCGCGTTCAAGCGGCGTGAGGTCTACGCCAGCACCGGGCCGCGTATCAGCGTGCGTTTTTTTGCGGGATACGGGTTTTCTGAAGCGGATTTAAGCCGCAAGAATCTCGCCGGGGCGGGTTACGGCAAGGGCGTACCGATGGGTGGCATCCTGACCGCAGCAGACCGTGCGCCGGGCTTCCTGGTACATGCCCTGAAAGACCCGAACGGGGCGAATCTCGACCGGGTCCAGGTGGTAAAGTCCTGGCTGGACGCGGACGGCAAGGCACGGGAAAAGGTGTTTGACGCGGTCTGGTCCGGTGACCGGACACCGGGCCCCGACGGAAAACTGCCGCCCGTGGGCGACACCGTCGAGCGCAGCAGCGCTCGCTATGTAAACAACATCGGCGCAGTGGAACTCGCGACCGTCTGGACGGACCCGGAATTCGATCCTGGCGCCCGCGCAGTCTACTACCTGCGCGTGCTGCAGATACCCACGCCGCGGAACTCACTTTATGATTCGGTTGCCCTGCAAACCGGGCCGCCGCAAGGATATCCTGAAGTGATCCGGGAGCGGGCTTACACTTCGCCCATATGGTATTCGCCGGAATGAATGTAAGATCCCCAAACAACCCGCCACCTCATTGCGCCGGCACAGGAACACTATGAACCGGACGCTATTACTGACGATCTTCATAATTCAGGGCCTTGTCGGTGGGCCCACCGTGTCCGCCCATGACAGCCGGCCGCTTTTCATCAATATCACCGAAACCAGCGAACAGACGGTGATGATCTCATGGAAGACACCTCCTGCCGTTGACCTGGACAATGCGCCGCGCATTGCATTGCCGGGTTGTGATGGCTCCGGGCAAATCCCAATACAACAACGTCTGACCGGTTCCCTGATTTATTCATGCAAAACAGGCCTGTCAGAGAACTCCCTGATCATTGATTACCCGTTGTTTAATCCATCCATTTCATCCCTTGTACGCATTGTGTTCGATGACGGACAAACGCGCAGCATTATTCTTGATCCGGGCCAGACCGAGTGGCGCATTCCGGCGCCGGAGACATTTGCAAGCGTGATCAAGGATTATTTCGCCCTGGGTGCCGAACATATATTCGGCGGTATTGACCACCTGCTTTTCCTTGCCGGGCTGCTCTATATCGCCGGCACCCTGCGCCGGATCCTGATCACCGTGACCGGCTTTACCCTGGCTCACTCCATTACCCTGTTCCTGGTGGCGCTGGATGTAATCCGGGTATCGGTCCCGGCCGTAGAAACGGTGATTGCATTATCGATCGTTATGCTGGCCTGCGAAATCGCCCGTAACGACCGCACCACGCTGACCTGGCGCCGGCCGCTCCTGGTCGCCTGCGGCTTCGGCCTGGTACACGGGGCCGGTTTCGCCGCGGCCCTGACGGAGACAGGCCTGCCGCAGACGGAAAAGATCAGCGCATTATTATTTTTCAACCTGGGTGTGGAAGCAGGCCAACTGCTCATCATCGCCGTGGTATTCACCGGCCTGTGGGCAGTTTCACGCCTGTACAGGTCGCTGCCGCGTGCGTACGAGAACCGGCAATTACGCCTGGTATTCAGTTATGCGCTCGGTATCGTCTCGTCCTTCTGGTTTGTCGAGCGATTTACGATGGCATTTGTTTGATATTTCAAAACAAGATGTCCTCGGGGTCCAGCCCCAACAGCAGGCGCGCGGACTTGATGTAGGTCAGGTCGTTAACCTGAATGTGGGTCTGGGCCGTGTGGATATCGCGGAACAGGCGTTCCATCGGTACACCCCTGCTTATAGCCGCACCACCGGCGACCTTGTACATCATGTCGATGATGCGTGTCGCGCTGTCGACGCTGTTTGAGGTTGCCAGCCGGTACCGGCCCCGTTGCTCCGGTGTCAAGCCCGCACCCGCGTGGAGGGTCTCCAAAATGTCCTGCGTACACTCTCTCACGAACGCGCGCGCCCCGCCATGCAGCACCTCGGCCTCGGCAATGCGCATCTGCACACCAGCATCTTCACGCATCGCCAGCGGCCCCCGGCGTTTTGTCTGCGCCAGTTCCCTGACGAACCGGAGCGCGCTATCGGCCATGCCAAGAACCAGCCCGCTCAACAGGCAGAAAGGCAGCCCCCGAAACCCGTACATGGGATTTCGCAGGGGGTTTACCGAATCGCCCAGTATAAAGGTCCACTCTTCGGGCACGTACAGATCCTCGATGGTGTAATCAAAGCTGCCGCTGCCGCGCAGACCCGTTGTGTCCCAGCTGTCCTTGAGAATGGTGCAATCCTCTGTAGTGTGTAATATACAGCGCATTACCGGGTTACCGTCAGGCCCGATACGCGGGGAATCACCGTCGTGGATTACGCACCCGCTGATCAGGTGGGAACAGTGTTCGCTGCCGCTGCCATATCCCCAGCGTCCGGTAACCCGGTAACCACCGTCTACAGCTACCGCTTTCCCCGCCGGGGCAACGGTCCCGGCGGTACGCAGGTCGGGGTCCCGGCCGTAGGTCTCCGACCATATGGTCCCGTTGACGGCGTTACCAAAGAATAACGGGTTTGCAAGAATGATCATCGCCACCCACGCCGTGGAACCGTCGGCAGCGCCCAGGATACCCAGCGCATCATGGACAATCAGGGGATTTATCTCGTCGCCGCCGTACTCCCTGGGCACCAGGGAGCGAAAAAAGCCGGCATCGCTGAGTTGTTCAATCATGCTGTCCGACACGCGCTGTTCTGTTTCGAACGTTTCTGCGGATGCTGCGACAGGGCCGGCAAGATCCAGGGCCGCGGCAACCAGGGGATGCATCTTTTCGCTGTTCATGGTCGGAAAGAATCTTTTCAGTTTTGGCCGTTTCAGTCGTTGTTGGATATCTGTGGAGCAGAGCGGAAGAGTACTGAAATTTTCTGTTCATTGCCATCTAAAAGAGTGGGATGAATCCCATTTTACGTCATCGAATAAATTAAGGTTCCCATCCCACTTTTATTCATGCAATATTGAACCATTGAATTTTGGAGCGTCTGGTCATGCCCGATATACCGGGTTCAAAAAGCACATTACAACCTGAGGATAACCTGCAAGCGGTTGGCGAACAGGATGTTTCGAGCGACAAGAATTTCCGTTTTTTCGATAACAGGCAGAAATACCTGCTGTTTGTAAACACCTGCAGCGAGAAGGAGATCATCGCGAAACGGGTGGGTATGGAACTGGGGAATATCCGGCCGAATCCCCCGGCGTTACGCATCTTTGATGCGGGCATGGGGGACGGTTCGGTTATCACCCGGGTCATGCGCGAAACACATCGCCGTTTCCCGACCATTCCGCTCTATATTGCATCGAAGGAAATCAGCCTCGAAGATGTCAGGTTATCCTTGTCAAGAATGTCGGATCGTTTCTTTGAGCATCCCTCAACAGTCCTGGTTCTGACGAATATGTATTATTCGGAGGCGCCCTGGATGTCCCCGAAGAAAGTTGAAGCCGCCAAGTCCCTGGTCTGGAAGGACGTTGCGCTTTCTGGGGCATCCGCACATGAGTTCGACGAGCAGCTTGGAGATCTGGATGGTTTTCTCGCGCAAAACTGGCAGGCTTCGCACAGTCCGAAAACAGGTAATCCCGTTTATGAACGACCTGTGGTACTGGTGATATACAGGGAAGATTATCGATTTCTGCTGGACGATGTCATTCCCAGGCAGGGTAAAGTCAGGGCCGACTTTGACCTGGTGATCGCATCACAACCCTATCGATTGAGAGTTTCAGATGAATTCAAGGCCCGGAAAGTACTGAGCCCGCTGGTCCAGGCACTGGGGCGAGGCGGCCGGTTGCTCGGCATTCATTCATGCGGGAATGATCCGGGACTGGAAATAATCAAAGAAGTATGGCCCAAGGAAAATCCCTATCAACGCAACAGGTATGATTTACTGCGTACATTGAAATCCCAGCTAGGTAAGGAAGCAAGGAAATACAACTTTAATGTTTATGCGGATGCGCGATCGATCTTCAGATATGACATGCATACGTTACCTTCAGAGGTATCAGCCAGCATCGGCACGTCCACCTTGTTTGCGGCCTGGAACGCAGCCGTATACGTGGCGCAGATAGAAGACTCACGCTTGACCGAGGCAATAACGGACGACAGGTACCTGCTAGCGACCGACAGGATATTGAAGAAATACGGCGGTCTCTGGTTTTACGATGAATCCTTTGTGGTGTCGCGCAAAAAGAATTAGCAAACAAGCGAAAAAATTACCTCCATCGGTTTTTTTTCCGATGGACGGCAGCCTGAAGAGACTTTTTATGCTGCTGCGGACGATGCGTTGAATAACTTCCAGACTGACCTGCTGAGAATATTTATGACTCTGCACATATCAACATATCAGTCGCTATTATCAAAATAATCAACAATATCCATTTCCATATGAGGAATGCCGATAATATTTATCTCATTGTCACGGATAAAATAAAACACCAGGTGGGAACCCTGCGGGAAACAATAATATCCCTTGCAGATATCAGGACGATACTTGCCCAAACGAGGATATTCTGCCAACCACGAAAAACGCTTATACAATCCGGCAATATATCTGTCTGCCTGGATTTCGTTCCAGACTTCAGTGGTATATTTCCAGATATCGGATAAATCTTCCTCTGCCCGGAAAGTGAGATTATATGATTTTGCCATCCCGTTCTTCCCTGAACTTTCTCAGCATTTCATCAAGTGATAACGTCACAAATTCACCGCGCTCGGCTTGAGCTGCACCCTCGGCCAAATGGGTACGTAATGCAGCCAACTTGCTCTTGCGTTCTTCCAACGTCCGCAGAGCATCACGCACCACTTCACTGGCGCTACCATAGCGGCCACTGGCAATTTCATTTTTTATGAACACTTCCCAATGTTCACCAAGACTGAGACTCGTCGTTGCCATCAAAATACCCGGTTTATTCAATTTGAATAAATATGAATATACAACAAATTAACAGGTTTGAATACTTCTGTGTCAGAGGTAACATCGGTATTGCAATGTCAAAATCCCCCCGCGCTCGGCAATCAGTTCATTCATGTCGGGTCTGCCGGTAAAGTAATGATCATTTTGTTACAATAATTCTGTTATTCAACTACGAAATGGCGAGGAACTGTTATGGCAATCATTGACCCATTAGAACGCGAACAGGCACCGGAACTGGAAGATCACTTCACCGTATGGGATGAGCGCATGGGCTACCTGCCGAATGCGCTGATGACCATGGCGCGCAAACCGAAGATGGTGCAGGCGCTGGCGCAACTTTCCGAGGCCGTTCATAACGATTGCAGCCTGTCGCCTGACGTAAGGGGACTGGTCGGACAGATGGCGAGCAAAGTACACGGTTGCCAGTATTGCCTTGCCCACACTGCAGCCAACTCTGAACGTTACGGCGTTGCCGTTGAGAAGATCGCGCGCATGTGGGAGTTCGAGACCAGCGACCTGTTCACCGATGCCGAGCGCGCGGCCCTGCGTTTTGCCGCGGCATCAGCCTCCGTACCCAACGCGGTCGATGAGACCCTGGCCGCGGACCTGAAACGGCATTTCAACGATACGGAAATCGTCGAGATCATGGGAATTATCTGTTATTACGGCTGGTGGAACCGCTGGAACCCCTCACTCGCGACAACACTGGAAGCTCATCCCCGTGGATTCGCCGAACAGCACCTCGACGCGACGAAATGGAACATCGGCACTCATGGTTGAAAATAACATCTGCTCCGTGCCCGAATGGTCGGGCAGACCGGATGCAGTTCTTTACCGGGACGTCTGATTTGGCATAAACGTACTGATTATTCTACATCGAGCACGCCGAGTTCGATCAGCATGCCCAGTTCGTCGCGGCAGACCCATTCTTCTGCAATTTTGCCATCTTCAATCCTGAAGTTTGCGATAGCGGACCAACCTACCGTTTTCCCGGCCACCTCGTGATAGCCGATGCGGCTTTTCCAGTTGTCTCGGTGAACAGCCAGGTGGCTTAACCGGCAGGAGATGCGATCATCGGAGCCGAACATCTCGTAAATTGTCGTTTTTATTGAACTGTAGCTGTCAATGACCCTCGAAAGACCGGCCTTGAAATCTTCGATACCGACGATGGGTTTCGCCACTTCCGGCCGGTGGATAATACAATCGTCGGTGTAGTATTCACCCAGCAGGTCGATATTGAATTTATCAACAACCTCCGCGAAATAGCCCCTTACGATTTCTTTATTCTCTTCAACTGACATTTTGTAGTCCTGCCTCTGGTAAACCCGTATTTCGCCCACTATTACTGTTCGATCGACTCTTCTCTTTTGCGCAAATCGACTACTACATCACTCTTCAACATGCTTTGACAGGCCAGTATATATCCGGCCGCGAGTTGTTTGCGGGTCAGTGTATAGGAAAAGTCAAGGATCGGTTTGATTTTGCCTTCAATCAACCTGCACCTGCAGGTACCGCAGGTACCTACGGTGCACTGGTGTGGAAAGGCGATATTCTGATCCAGGGCTGCCTGCAGGAGTGTTCTGTTGCGCGGCACATTGAATTTCTTTTGGGGGTGTTGAATTAGCGCTGTATACGATTCCTTCCGCTTCAGGATGTCTTTAATCCAGCCTGTCATGGCTAAATAAGGCACATGTCAAAAAGCATTGAGCACAGTACAACCATGAAGTCGATGTCTGTTATGAGGCCCCAGCTTCAATTTGCATCGTGTTGCGGTAATATTCCCAAAAACCGATGACTGCCGATTCCGTCACCAGGTGTTCCGTATCTTCCGCTTTGCCGCCCCCCATGCCGATATAGGATGATTTTTCCTGGTCACGAATAATTGCTTCATGCACTATTTCCACGGCTTCACCGTCTTCCATCGAGATCAGGCCGGCAGGGCCTATCAGGTTGCCTTGCTTGTTCCTGATGTTCTGCATTTCCTCATCATCATCTTCATAACCGAACTGGGTCCATACCAGTTCAAACTGCCCCGGTCCTTTTGTGACGGTCTGTCTCACTGCCAGCGTGTTGGCAATCTGCTGCAGGACCAGGTTTGGAAATGTAGTCAATATGACCAGGGTCACGCCGTCGTCAAACTCTTTCCTGCCTGCCAGCAGGGACGGGTCTTTCAGGGTGAATTCGGCATTGAACGTCCTGAGCCCGTCATACCCCTCTGTTTTACCTTCGTCGGTACCCTGTGATGCGGTCAGAACCGTGTGGCGTTTTTTATCATCCATCCAGCTGCCGCCTTTTTGTGTTGACCGGTAGAGGCCGAAGGTCGTATGAAACAGGTGCAACAAACTGGCGTGGTAAGGATCGCGGGTATTTTCCGCGTACAATTTCCAGTTTCCCCGGACCAGTTGCCGCTCATCACCAAGCACCTTGATCGGGCTGTGACATATCCGTTCTATATGACTGACGATCACGGCACCCAGGTAATCCCGTAAGGACTCGACCTTGTCTGAAAATGTAGCGAAAATCAGGTGGCCCACCGTATCGACGCGCAACGTGTCCAGCCCGTGTTGTTCCATCCTGAACCCTTCCGGCATCCCGCCCCGGCCACCTAGTCCGCGCCGGAACGGTACCCCGATCAATTTTCCCTGCATATCATACTTCCATTGATGGTAGACGCACTCCAATTCGTCGATGTTGCCCCTGGCGCTGCGACAGACCAGGGCGCCCCTGTGGGCGCAACGGTTGGTCATCACGTTAATGCCGCCCTCCCTGTCC
Organism: Gammaproteobacteria bacterium; assembly: GCA_965207165.1. GTDB lineage: Bacteria > Pseudomonadota > Gammaproteobacteria > Eutrophobiales > Eutrophobiaceae > JAAXHV01. Next base: position 2,835,567 of record OZ242265.1, read on the forward strand.
CGGGTGACAATCACCGGCGTATCGCCGATATAAGTTGCCTTGAAATCACCGGGATCCGGTATCTCCGCGGTCAGACCGATAAAGGACCAGTTATCGCCCCGAAAGATCCTTTCCTGCTCCACCTCGTAGATTTTGGCGTCCGTGAAAACGCCATAAGGCACATGACCGGCCTCATCATCTATCGGCCAGTACAACGAGCCGTTTGTCGTATCGTTCACTGCATTCATGGGTTTCTCCGGCATCAAATCGGGGTCACCAGCAAACTCTTGATTTGATGGGTGTCAAATATGGCGATTTTCTCCTGGAATTTTAAAACGTCTCCATCCGCTACGATCTTATCCACGTATTTACCTGCATTATAAATCTCCGTCGCGCCGTCGGTTTTCGTCTGCATAACCAGGTAATTGCTCTGTACGCTGATCACTCCATCTTTCAGGTCCTTGATGAGAATGTTACTGAGCACATGCCGATAATTGTGTTCGGCGTAGACGTTTGCGTTGCGCAAGGACACAATCCTGTCTTCAAGCATTCCCTTGCTGTCGCAGAAGATAGCGGCGGCAGGCAGGTCACGATCATGGTTCTCCCTTGAAATAATTTTATATACGCAATTCTCCGTAAAAAAATCGGGCCACTGTTCCAGCCTGTCATCGTCAATACATTCCACGTAACGACCCTGCAGTCGCTCCACATGGTAATGTAATTCCATCTCGGTCAGCTTGTTCAGTTCCATCCTGCTACCCGGTTCGCCTCTTTTGCCAGTTGTAATTCCGCCGCCGTTGCATGGTTTTCATCCCACCGCCTGATGTGCTCCCGCATGCGTTTATGCCATAAAGGGGGCACCAGGGCCAATAAGAAATACCCGTAGGCGCTACCGACCCGCGCCGCATCCGGGTAAGGTGTGAGTTCCCAGTAAGGCACCGTGGGATCCGTATGGTGCTGTGAATGCGTTACGATCTCGAAGGTAAGAACGCGCGACAGGGGACGGATGTGGTTCCAGGCGTGGCGTATCTCGATGGGTGTGTCCGGCACGCGTATCAGACCGTAATGTTGTACGTAACTGAAGACACAGACTATACATTGTCCTATTAAAGAGATAAGCAAAACGCTGATGCCGGCAAACAGGCTCACACTCAAACAGAAAAACAGAAACAGTGCCAGGTAACCGGCAACCGCCCATAAGACTATGTTGCCGGGAGACCAGTGACTCATTCCCTTATTGGCGAAACGCTGCTTTTCCATGTTCCAGGGTTCAGTATGAAAAAACGGGAGCAGCCGGGCAATAAAGGCGTATACGGATTCACCCCGGAATGGCGTATCGATATCATTTCTTGTCGAGGTCTCAATGTGGTGGCCTTTGCGGTGCTCCAGCTCCACGTCCCCCGAAATCAGGGTAACTGCAAATAAATCACCAACAAAGCGGGAGATGCTTTCATGGCGATGAAATAATTCGTGGGAAATGGGTAAACCCACCGCGGCCGTAATACCAGCTACCGAAATAATCGTGCCCAACCATTCCCACCACTGGTAGTCTGTCTGCAGGAACCACCAGAGGCCGTACCAGAGAAATAACCAGGGGATCAGTTGAATATACAGCATGAACAACGCACCCGCCGGCCGCATATCGCGTTTGCGCAAATCGTCTTCAAGGAAATATTCCACGCCCGCCACCAGCGGAAAAAGAAGTACGCCGAACCAGCAACCTGCCCCGCCCAGCATCACGCCCAGGGTGGTAATAATAAAAAAACCACCCGGCCATACATAACGCAGATAATCTGTCACCCTCACCCCCTGCAACACCGTTGATCTGACTGAGATCGGAATGTTGTTTCATGCCCTGATACGATATTAACCGAAACCCATTGGTGCCGATATATAAAATTTTATCATCAATAAGAATGCCCAGGTATCTATGGAGCAACCCGCCAGCCAACCTGTCCGGGTTGTTTTGCCGCTTTTTTATTTCCGCTGCATTAATCAAATCAATCACGGAACAGATTACGGCATCATCGTGCAGGTACAGGCTCGACCTGTTACAATTTACCCGAAGATGCGGTATCCGACCACGGATGCCAAAATTTGAATTTATATACCTGTAAGGAGCAAAACATGGCCAAAATTGAAGGCGGTTGCCTGTGCGGCAACATTCGGTACAAGAGTGAAACTGAACCCCTGGCAACGGTGATTTGTCACTGCATCAACTGCCAGAAACAAAGCGGCGGGGCATACTCATTAAATTTAGTCATGCCGAAAGGTTCGCTGGATATCCAGGGTGAAATGACCACCTACGTGGATACCGGGGACAGCGGAAGCACGCTGGACCGCAACTTCTGCGGCCGCTGCGGGTCCGCAATCAGCAGCGAACCTTCGGTAATGGATACCGTCACAGTACTCAAGGTGGGCTCCCTGGATGATACTTCCTGGATCAAACCTGTCATGGAGATCTACTGCGACAGCGCCCAGCCATGGACCCGGGAGCACGTGGAGATGCAATCCCATCCGAAGATGATGCCGTAGCAGTTACTCCTTTACCTGGCGGTGATTGGTTCTTTTCGTCCCGGGGTGGTTAAAATTATCCACCACAGGAAGCTGGACGTATACAATTCTTTCATATAACATATTGATTTTATTATATCTATAATATCACTTGCCTGATTGGTACGTTTCCTGCTTGGTAATACCGTTCCACTCAGGGGGAGTACACGATGGGAAAACTTCACTTTGCCGGGTTTGCGGTTGCCGCAGGCATATTGCTCATTACAACGTCCGCCTACGCCGTTACCGACCTCGACGAAATTATCGTTACCGCAACCCGCCAGAACCAGTCACTGGCGGATGTCTCCAGCGCGGTCAGCGTGGTGGAGAAAGATGCTATCCAGGCCGGCCGCCAGCAACTGGGCCTGGACGAATCGCTGACCCGGGTACCCGGCATCTTCTTCCAGAACCGTTATAACTTCAGCCAGGACTTGCGCGTCGCGATCCGGGGCTTCGGCGCCCGGGCAAATTTCGGTATCCGCGGCATCAAGGTGTTCGTCGATGACCTTCCGGCGACATTGGCCGACGGGCAGAGCGGGGTCGACGATATCGATATCGGATCGGTCGGCCGCATCGAAATTATCCGTGGACCGTCTTCCGCGTTGTACGGCAGCGCCTCCGGCGGCGTCATGAGCCTTTACACCGAGGACGGGCCGGATACGCCGTTCGCCGAGGCCAGGGTAACTCTGGGCGAGTACGACCACCAGAAATACCAACTCAAGTTCGGCGGGCAAACGGGCAAACTGAATTACCTGGTAAACGGTTCCTACATGGAGAGCGACGGTTACCGGGAGAATTCCAGGGTGGAACACGGCCTGGTGAACAGCAAACTCCGCTACGAATTTGATGAAGACTCCGATCTGACCCTGATCTTCAACCTGGTGGATTCGCCCCAGGCCGATGATTCCGGCGGTATCTCGCAGGCCAACGTGGATATGGACAGACGCCAGGCGCAGCCGAGAAATCTCAGCTCCAACGCCGGGGAAGAACTGGAACAACAGAAGGTCGGCTGGCTCTACCGCAAGCAGTTCGGTGAGAACCACGAGATCAGGGTGCGCAACTACTACCTGTGGCGCGACTTCATGGCCTTTCTGCCCATCGGTTCCCATATCCGGTTTGTGCCCGATGACGGAGTGGTCGAGTTCGACCGGTTCTTTTTTGGCGGCGGTGGGCAATACACCTATACGGGAGAACTGATGGGCCGTCCCAATCAATTCACCGCGGGCTTCGATATCGACATCCAGGAAGACGATCGGCAACGTTATTCCAATGATGCCGGGATTCAAGGCGCATTATCCTTTGACCAGTTGGAAGAAGCGGAGGCTTATGGATTTTACATCCGCAACAGTCTTGCCATTTCCGATTCCCTGCAACTTACGCTGGGTGGCCGTTACGATGTTGTGGACCTGTCCGTTGAAGACCGGTTCCTGGCCAACGCGGACCAGTCCGGTGAACTGGACTTCGAGGAATTCAGTCCAAGCGCCGGTTTGACCTGGGGCGCGACGGATTCAGTCAGTTTCTATTTCAACTATGCGACCGGGTTTGAAACGCCCACTTTTACCGAACTGGCCAATCCGGCAAGAAACCTTGATGTAAGTCTTGGCGGATTCGCCTCTGTAGATGCCCAGAACGCGGAAAGCTTTGAAATCGGCGCCCGCGGTCTTATCGGGGAGCGTGTTTATTTCGACATCGCCGGGTTCATCATGGAAGTGGAAGACGAGGTGGTCAGCGTCGCCAATATCGGCAATCGTACATTTTTCCGGAATGCCGATACCGACCGTAACGGCATTGAAGCCGCCATCGTCGTGGACATCCTGGAAGGCCTGCAGCTCACCGCATCCTATACTTATTCCGATTTCGAGTTCGACAGCTTTCCGACCAACATGGCTGCGGAAGGGAAGATGCTGCCGGGTATTCCCGAGAACCAGTTATTTGCGGAGCTTGCCTACCGCCACGATTCCGGTTTTTACCTGAGCTGGGACATCCTGGTGGTTGACGACCTGGCGATCAATAACGCCAATACCGCTATTTCCGATTCCTATGAAGTATCGAACCTGAGGGCGGGACACCGCCTGCAGATGGCAGGATTTGAGTTGTCTCCGTTTATCGGCATCAATAACCTGTTTGACACGAAATACATGTCCAACCTGCGCCTCAACGGTTTTGGCGGCAGGGTGTTGGAACCGGCGCCTACGCTGAACGTGTACGGCGGCGTATCGGTACGGGTGAATTACTGAGTCGGCACAACACCGGCTTGTACGGAGCTTACCTGACAGTGGCATAACGGGTATCAACCCCGGTAAGCCACTCCCGCAGGTGTGGTAATAACCACTTTGCCGGAAGTCAATGGAAACGTGTTTTTCCAGGCCACTGACGGTATCATACGTCCATGAAACACATTGAGATTACGCAACCCGGTGGCCCCGACGTCTTGCAAATGACTGAAGGTGACGCGCCCTCACCGGGCCGGAACCAGGTGCTGGTAAAGGTCGCCGCGGCCGGCATCAATCGTCCGGACGTGATGCAGCGGCAGGGTAAATATCCACCGCCTCCCGGCGCGTCCGCCATCCCCGGACTTGAAATAGCAGGCGAGGTGATCGAAGCCGGCGCTGATGCCGGCTGGCCGCGTCCGGGCGACCAGGTCTGCGCACTGGTCCCCGGCGGGGGTTACGCTGAATATGCCGTCGCCGATGCTCCAATCTGCCTGCCGGTACCCGTCGGGTTGACGGTTGTTGAAGCCGCCGCCTTGCCCGAAACCTTCTTTACCGTGTGGAGTAACCTGTTCGACCGGGCCGGGCTGAAGCAGGGAGAGACGGTACTGGTACACGGCGGCAGCAGCGGTATCGGCACTACCGCCATCCAGTTGGCAAAAGCGTTCGGCGCGACCGTGTTCACCACGGCCGGTAACGAAGAAAAATGCAGGGTTTGCCGGGAACTGGGTGCTGACCTCGCGATCAATTACAACGAGGAAGATTTTGTCGAGACATGCATGAACGCGACCGGCGGCAAGGGCGTGGACGTCATACTGGATATGGTCGCTGGCGACTACACCAACCGGAATATTGCCGTTGCAGCCGTGGAAGCCAGGTATGTCTTTATTGCGGGCCTCAGGGGCTTTTCAGCGGAGGTGTCCATCCGCTCCATCATGTTAAAACGCCTGGTCCTGACCGGGTCCACGCTGCGGCCGAGACCGGTCGGGTTCAAGGCGGCAATCGCAGCCGGGTTGAGGGAGCAGGTCTGGCCGCTGCTGGAATCCGGCCGGATTAAACCGGTCATTCACACGGTCCTGCCGTTGAGCAAGGCCAATGAAGGCCACAGGTTGATGGAATCAAGCCGGCACATCGGAAAAATCATGCTGGAAGTGCCTGGATAAACAAAAATATTAAATTAATCGTTCAAGGAACGCGCTGACTTCTCTATAATACGCCCCTACCCAAAGCCGAATACAAAATAACACGTCTGGAGTTCAGGAAATGCCGAAAGTTACCTATATCGCATTCGACGGTGAAGAAACGATAGTAGACGCCAAAGAAGGGATGAGCGTTATGCAATCCGCCGTTAATAACGGGGTTGATGGAATCGTTGCCGAATGCGGCGGCGCCTGCAGTTGCGCCACCTGTCACGTATATGTTGATGAGGCATGGTTCGAGAAGCTGCCGGAGGCGCAGGCAATGGAGAAGGAAATGCTGGACTTTGTCATGAGTCCGCAACCGACCAGCCGGCTGAGTTGCCAGATCAAGGTGACCGCTGAACTGGACGGCCTGGTTGTGAACACGCCTGAATCGCAGTATTGACGTATACCGGGAGTTTTCAACGGTAACCCTGCTTGGCCAGACTCCCGCAAGTCATTGCCGAACCCTTGAGCGCTGAGGCGTTTCGCCCGTTTGGACAAGTATTGGAAGGCCTGGCCGAACCAGGGCGTAAATCCTTCAACGAGTTCCTGGAAAACGCCCGGTTAAACGCCGGTGTTGACCTGTCAATCGCTACCATCGAACCCGCTGACGCCTGGCCGATGCGAGTGAAGGTACTGGAACGACACCCCCATTCCAGCCAGACATTCATCCCGGTCAACGCAGCCAGGTACCTGGTGATCGTAGCGCCCGATAAATCCGATGGCAGTCCGGACCTGGAACGGGCCAGATGTTTCCTGGCAGACGGCAGGCAAGGCATCACTTACCGGCGCGGACTCTGGCATCACGACATGACTGTTCTTGATGATACGGCAGAAATGGCGATCCTGATGTGGTGCGACGGCGGCAGTGACGACGAAGAGTTACTGGAAATTGATACGCCGTTTGAAGTGTCGTTACCGGTTGATTCCCAGCCGGCTCCCGCAGCAAAACCCGCGGCATAATGAAACAACTGCTTAATATCGATGTAAACGGTGAGGCGCACGAGATTGCCGTTGAACCTTATGCGACCTTACTCGATGTATTACGCGAACAACTGGGCATCACGGGTCCGAAACGCGGTTGTGATACAGGGGGGTGCGGCTGTTGTACAGTGCTGATTAACGGCAGGGCACATTATTCCTGCATGGCTTATGCTGCAACGGCGCAGGATAAGGCGATCACCACCATCGAAGGCCTGGTGAACGGCGCTGAACTCCATCCGCTGCAACAGGCCTTCGTCGATCACGGCGCAGTACAGTGTGGCTACTGCAGCAGCGGTTTTATCATGGCGGCCAAGGAACTGCTGGACAAAAACCGGAATCCGACCGGGGCTGAAATCAGGCAGGCAATCGCCGGAAATCTTTGCCGCTGTACCGGTTATACAAAGATAGTTGATGCCATTGAAGCCGCGGCAGCGGCAGTGTCATGACAGGAACCTGAAAACCATGCCGGAGACAAGCTATATCGGGGCGGGTATCCCGAATATCGATGCTTATGACAAGGTTGTGGGAGGCCGGGGTTACCCGGTTAATGTCTCACTTCCGGGGATGCTGCATGGAAAGCTGCTGCGCAGCTTTTACCCGCATGCAAACATCATCTCCATCGATACCTCCGAGGCGGCGAAGTTACCGGGGGTCAAGTCGATACTCACTGCTGATGATGTGCCGCAGAAGAAATTCAACCCCATTTATTTCATGCCGGTGATGGCCCTGGGCGCCAACCACGATATGGATATTCTCAACCGCACGGTGCGTTATTCCGGCCAGCCCATCGCAGCCGTCGCGGCCACTTCCCCGGAGATCGCGCAACGGGCCCTGGAACTGATTGACGTCGAATACGAAGAACTGCCGGCGCTATTCACAACCGATGAGGCAATGGCGGACGGCGCCGTGGGGTTGCATGATTACACCGAAAACAATATTGCCAAGCACCCTTATTTTGAGACCGGCGACGTGGACGCCGCGCTGGCAGAGGCAGACCATGTCTTTGAACACACCTACCAGACCCAGCGCGTGCACACCTGTTACCTGGAGCCGCGCATGGTTGTAGTCGATGCCGACACGCAGGGGAACCTCACCGTTTACAGTTCCAACCAGCACTTGTTCGGGCTCAGGGAAAAACTGGCTTTTGTGCTGGATATGCCGGTAAGCAAGGTCCGGGTCGTCAAGCCACCGTATATCGGCGGCGGTTTCGGCGGCAAACTGGATCTCGGCTATATCGAACCGCTGGCGGCGATCATGAGCCGGCGCACCGGCAGGCCGGTAAAGTTCGTGCACACGCGCGCCGAGGATTTCATTACCGGCGCGCGCAACCCGGTCAACCTCAAGCTGACAACCGCGGTTAACAACGACGGCGCCATAACCGCACGCTGCGGCAAAAGCACCTTTGATGCGGGCGCGTATGCCACCCATGGCTCCACGGTCATCATGGTCCACGGCCTGTTCGGATTCATGTACACGTACAACTGCCCGAACCGGCGCTGGGAGGGAATCTCAGTACATACCAACAACATGATCAGCGGCGGTTATCGCGGTTACGGCGCGCCCCAGGCTGCCTTTGCCGTTGAATCACAACTGGATGAAATCTGTACGGAAACGGGCCTGGATCCACTTGAAATCAGGATAAAAAACAGCCATCGCGAGGGTGAGCAACACCCGGTATTCAACCAGACATTTACCACTTACCGCTTCGAAGAGTGTATCAGGCAAGGCGCCGGGCGCATCGGCTGGGAACGGCGCACGCCGCCCAATTCAGACCCGGGCGCCAGGCAGCGCGGGCTGGGCATGGCCTGCGTCCCGACCTGGACGTCCAACTGTACCGGCCAACCTGACTTGTACGAGCATTCCGGCGCCGTGGTGAAACTCAACCCTGACGGCTCTGCCGATATAGGAACGGCCTGTATCGATATCGGTTCCGGTCAAAACACCGTGTTTTCCCAGATGGTTGCCGAGGAACTGGGCATCCCGCTCGAGCAGGTCAGGATGAGTAGCGTGGATACCGGCAACGTCCCGTTCGACGCCCCCACCCATGCCAGCCGCGGCACCTATGCGGCAGGCGGCGCGGTAAAAGCGGCGGCGGCCGATGCAAAAACGAAGCTGTTTGCCGTGGCTGCGACCATGCTCGAAGCCAGTCCCGGAGACCTTGACTCGCGCGCCGGGAAGATCTACGTCAAGGGCAGTGAAGCCAGATCCGTGACTGTTCAGGAGGTGGCCGCGCGCGCGGATTCCCCCCTGGTGCAGGTAACTGCGCAGGGTCCGCAGACAGATTCAACGCCGTTTCGCGGGACAATCATCGGCGTTTCCAGCCTCAACCCGAAGATCACGCCCATACCTTGCGGCGCCATGTTCGTGGAAGTGGAAGTGGATACCGATACCGGCGAGGTCAAGGTGGAACGTGTTGTCTATGCCCACGATATCGGCAGGGTCATCAATCCTGTTACCGCCGAAGGGCAGGTCGAAGGCGCGGTACAGCAGGGGATTGGTTATGCGCTGATGGAGCACATGCAGTTCGACCCCGCTTCCGGCGCTTGCCTGTCTGCGGACTTCCTGGATTACAAGATGCCGACCGCCATGGAGATGCCGGATAAAATTGAAACCATCTTTATCGAATCCATGGAAGAGACCGGCCCGTTCGGCGCAAAGAGTCTTGCGGAATGTTGTTTGATCGTGCCTGCTCCCGCCATTGCCAATGCCGTGTATAACGCGGTTGGCGTACGCGTCAGGGAATTGCCGATTACCCCTGAAAAGGTATTAACCGGTCTCGGCAAGCTGTAACGCCGGCGCCGGCAGTTAAACCCGCTCGATAACGACGGCAATACCCTGGCCGATGCCGATGCACATGGTAATGAGTGCGTAACGGCCCTCGATTTTTTCCAGTTGCCGCAACGCGGTGAGGATCAGCCGTCCCCCGGATGCCCCCAGCGGATGGCCGATACTGATGGCGCCGCCGTTCGGGTTCACCCGTTCGTCCTGAAAGTCAACCTGCAGTTGCTTCAGGCAACCCAGTACCTGGGTGGCAAAGGCCTCGTTGACCTCTATGACATCCATGTCGGCCAAGGACAGTCCCGCACGCTGCAAGGCCTTCTGTGATGCAGGCACGGGGCCTATTCCCATCACCCGCGGTTCGACACCGGCGACGGCCCCGGAGAGAATACGCGCACGCGGGGTCAGGCCCAGCTTCCTGCCGATGTCTTCGTTCCCCAGCAACAGGGCAACCGCGCCGTCATTGATGCCCGAGGCATTGCCGGCAGTGACGACGCCGTCTTCAAACAAGGCCGGCAACGTTGATAGTTTTTCCAGCGTGGTGCCAGGCCGGGGGTGTTCATCGGCCGTCACCTTGACGGGCGGGTCCTTGCGCCGTTTCGCCGGGACTTCTATTTCCATAAGTTCCCCGTCATAAAAACCGGCATTCTTTGCTCCCTCGTATTTCTGTTGTGAGGCAAAGGCGAAGGCATCGCTGTCTTCACGGCTGATATTGAAGTCCCTGGCCAGGTTGTCCGCGGTCTGCGGCATGGCATCGTCCCCGTATTGCTTGAGCAGCCGTTTATTGGGAAAGCGCCAGCCAAGAAGGGAGTCGTACATCTGCTGGTTGCGGTCAAAACTGGTCTCCGCCTTGCCCAGTACCCAGGGTGAGCGGCTCATACTCTCCACACCACCGGAGATAAACAACTGCCCCTGCCCGCAACTGATGGCGCGGGACGCGTCCAGTGTCGCTGCCGCCCCGCTGCCGCACAGGCGGTTGACAGTCACGCCGCCGACCGAGGTGTGCATGCCGGCCAGCAGCGCGGCATTGCGCGCCACGTTGCGGCTGTCTTCACCCGCCTGGTTGGTATTGCCGAAGACTACGTCCTCCACCAGGCTGCTCTCAATGCCGTACCTGTCCAGCAGGGCCTTGATGACGGCTGCCGCCAGGTCGTCCGGCCGTTTCACCGACAGGCCGCCCCCGAAACGGCCGAATGGCGACCGGATACCGTCGTAAATTACTGCATTATTCATATTCCATATCCCATTGTTAACGTCTGCCTATTATACATGCCGAAGGCCATCGCCCGGCGAAACACCTCACCGGCGCCGTGACAAACCAGTATAGTGGTGAGGTGCCGGGCTGAAATTCGATCGGCTGATGTGCTATAAATAGCACGCGGGTTTGTTAATCCGTATTATCAGGTCAATCAGTACAGACATCGGGAGAAAATATGAACGGACATGCAGGTGCAATGCCGGCGACTGCGGAAAAAAGCGATACAAACACTGGCCCGGCGCAACGGGTCGGCATCATAGGCGCCGGCATTTCCGGTCTCGTCACGGCCAAGATCTTCCTGGAAAACGGCTTCGATGTCCTTGTCTTCGAAAAGGAAGCCGGCCTCGGCGGGGTCTGGGCGCTTACCCGGACCTATCCCGGGTTGCGCGCCAATACCGCAAAGGAAACGTATAGCCTGACCGATTACCCCTACCCGGCGACCACGAGCGGGTACCCGGTCGCGGAAGAAGTGCGGGCACACCTGGAATCCTACGCGGAGCATTTCGGTTTGTATCCCCGTATCAAGTTCAATAACGAGGTGGTTCACCTTGCCGGGATCGATGGTGACGGCAACCAGGGTTTCAGCCTGACCGCGCGCTCGACGATCGATGAAAACGAAGAGAGTAATTTCGAATTTGATTTTGTCGTGATTTGCTCGGGGGCCTTTTCCATGCCCTTCATGCCGGATCTACCCGGCAGGGAGAGTTTCAGGGGGTTGGTGCGTCACTCGAGCGAATGGATCCATCCCTCTGTTGCGGACGTACGGCGGGTAGTCGTCATAGGCGCCGGCAAATCCGCCCTGGATTGCGCCGCGTGGGCGGCCCGCGAAGGAAAAACGTCCACCATCGTATTCCGCAAGCCGCACTGGATGGTGCCGCGCTACCTGCCCGGCGGCGCCCGCAGCGATCTGCGGTTCATCTCGCGCTTTACCGAGTTGTTCGTCAATTACCCGTACCGTCCCTGGAACGAAAAGCTTTTGCACGGCCCGGGCAAACCGATCGTATGGCTCGGGTGGACCCTGTTGAGCGCCATTGTGCCCCGCGCCCTGGGCATGCCCGCGCTAATGGTCCCTGAACATAAATTACCCACCGGCTTCGAAAGCGTGGGGCAGGTGGACGATTTCTTTGAACTGCTGAACGACGACGCCATCAGCGCCGTACGCGCCGGCGTCAAACGGTTTTACGACGCAGGTGTCGAACTTGATGATGGAACACAGATAGAAGCAGACCTGGTCATCATGGGCACAGGCTGGCAGCGCGACCTGTCATTCCTGAGCGATGAATTGAGAGCGCAGGTACGCAAAAACGGCCGCTTCCATTTGTACCGGCGGATATTGCCGCCGCAACAGCAACGGCTGGCATTCAACGGGTTTTTCCCTACCCTTACCTGCCCGTTGTCCTCCGAAATAGGCGCGCACTGGACGGCGCAGTGTTTCAGCGGGAACATGGCCCTGCCCCCGGTCGAACAGATGGAGCAGGAAATTGAGCGTCTGGAAGACTGGGCAAAAGAACGGGTGCCGGACGCGCAGGACGGCGTGTTTACCGGGCCTTATATCTCGCATTATGTCGACCAACTGATGCGCGACATGGGCATGCCCACCCCGCGTACAAGCAACTTTTTGAAAGAATACCTCGGCACTTTCCTGCCAGGCCGCTACGGCACGCTTGGACAGGAAATAAAAGCCGCCAGGGCAGGCACGCTCAAACGGCGCCCCTACCTCAGCAGCCTGCACGTGCTGGCTGCAATCATCGTCATCGTCATGATTGTGCTGCTTGCAGACTGAGATATATACCGGGAATCCCTGGTCAAGCCCGTCCGGGACTTGCCAGGGGTTCCCGGGTTGCGTCAGTTGTTCTGCAGGACCACCTTGCCCATCTGGCCGAAGGACTCCAGCAACTTATGGGCGGCGACTGCCTCATCCATGGGCAAGACCCGGTCCACGACCGGTTCAATTTTTTGCTCGCCGACAAAATCCAGCATGGCCTTGAATTCGGCGTTGGATCCCATCATTGTTCCCTGTATGCGGGTCTGGTTGAAAAACAGCCGCGGTATTTCCAGCCCGGTAGAAGGGACGCCAAGGGTGGCGCCGAAGAATACAAACCGCCCTGCGGGCCTTAAGGTACTGAGAAGATTATTCACGTCGTCCCCGCCGGCACTGTCGATAATGGCGTTAAAACCGCCCGCCTGTTTTCTCAGCGCCTTATGGTAGTCCTGTTCGCGGTAGCTGATGCCCCCCGCCGCGCCGATAGCCCTGGCTTTTTCAATTTTCTCCTCTGACCCGCTGGTCACGTAAACCTCTGCGCCGAGGCTGCTGGCCCACTGGATGGCAAAAGTCGAAACGCCGCTGCCGGCGCCGGTAACCAGTACGGTGTGTCCCGCCTTAACCTCGGCCTGCGTCACGACGGCGCGCCAGGCCGTCAGGCCGGCCAGGGGCACCGCGGCTGCCTGTTCCCAACTCAAGTGCGCGGGCCTGGCGTAGACATCCGTAGCCGGGCAGCAGATATACTCGGCAAACGTACCCTGGTCCGGCATGCCCAACACGCGGAAATCCGGCCCGGAGACGGCCTCGCTGTCACCCCACTCCCGCGCCGGGTAGACCACCACCTCTTTACCTGCCAAAGCGCTGTCAACGCCCTCGCCGACGGCATCCACCGTACCGGCGCCGTCCGACCCGGCGATACAGGGCAGGGCCGTGCGCGGATACCTGCCGATGGTGATCCAGTAGTCGCGCCGGTTCAGCGCGGAATTCTGCAGCCTTACCCGTACCTCACCCGGTCCCGGGGCGGGCGTATCTACCTCTTTTATCTTCAGGTTATCAGGACCGCCAAGTTCTTCTAATACAATCGCCTTCATACTGTGCTCCTTATTTGCTTTTTTTTTGAATAGCTCAATAATGTAGCATGAAATCCTCAAAGCAGTTACTTGTCCCTCTGTTTATTGCCGGCGCGCTTTGTGTTGGCTGCTCCCAGGAGCCGCAACAATCGGCAGGCCAGCCGGAAAAACCGCTTCCTGCCGGTGAACCGGCCACTCTGCTCCTGACCAATGCCTATGTTTACACTGTTGACGATAATGGAACAGTCGCAGAGGCCGTTGCGATTCGCGGCAATGAAATTGTCCATGTCGGCAGTGACGATGGGGCCGGCAGGTTTATCGGCGACAATACAAAGGTTTATGACTTGGGCGGGCTCATGCTGATGCCTGGACTGCATGACATGCATATACACGCCACGGGTATCGTGGAGCCGGATATGTGTGATTTCAAAGGCGAGGCAAAATCATTTGAAGAAATGGTGCCTTTCCTGCAGGGCTGTATCGAGGACTACCGGATCGCGGAAGGTGACTGGCTGGTGGTCCTGCAGTGGCCTTTCTCCAGCGGTAACCAGCCCAGTGAAAAACTGAAAACAATACGTACCGCACTGGACGCCGCGTCCGACAAACACCCGATCATCATGTGGGGTGACGACGGCCATCACGCCGCAGTCAACAGTCTTGCCCTGGCACAGGCGCGAGACAGGAATGGAGCCGTGGTTGGTTTGAATCGGGACACGATTGAAACTGTTTTTGCCGACTTCAGGGAAATGATTGCCGTGGATGAATCCGGTGAACCTACCGGCGGTCTGAGCGAAGGGGCGCGCCTGCTGGTACGGCCTGACTTCATTGAAGATATGATGGGCCTGCACAGTCCTGCCGAAGACATGATGCCTGCCGTCGCAAGAAAACTTGCTGCATCCGGTATTACCTCAATACAGGATCCTTACACGGTTCCGGAACTGCTTGAATACTACGACTGGCTGGAAAACAGCGGACTGATGACTTTTCGCATGAGAACCGCTTTCTATCGCCATCCCGATGACGCCCATAATGCGTCGGACCAGGCGCAAATCCCGGCACATGTCGAACAATTCGAAGCCCAGAGAGAGCGACTTGAAAACAGTAAACTAATCCAGCCCAATGCGGTGAAACTGTTTGCCGATGCCGTGTTGGAAGGCAACCCCTATGCCACACCTCCCACGTTACCCGTTGCGGCGATACTTGGTGAATTTAAACAACCTGTATTCTCAATCGATACCGGGACGGGAGCAGTCGGGATCAGCGGCTATGTTGACCTGGATGGCGCAACCTGCAGGGATGTGCGCAAGCATCCGGACAAGTTCGGCAAGCCCGGAATGATCCGGACGTTTACGGAACAACACGGCCATCATCCGGCGCAATGTATAAAAAGCAGCGGCATCCTGGAACACACCGAAGGATATATCAGGGAATATGTGCGACAAATGACATCCGCAGGATTTCATGTCCATATTCATGCGCTGTCAGAACGTGGGCTACGCGCCGCGATAGACGCATTTAGTGAAGTCAAACGGGAGGCGGACGCAAAAGGATTAACGCAAAGCATCACCCATGTGCAGTTGGCCCATCCCGATGATGTCAAACGGATTGGCGAACTGGGCATCTATGTGGCATTTACGTATGTCTGGATATTCCCCGAAGTTCAATACGACACGATGGTGATTCCCTTTATTGATAAGGTACACGGCATTGCAGATTTGTATAATCCCCAACACTATTACATGCAGAATGTTTAC
Source organism: Gammaproteobacteria bacterium (assembly GCA_965207165.1). Classification (GTDB taxonomy): domain Bacteria; phylum Pseudomonadota; class Gammaproteobacteria; order Eutrophobiales; family Eutrophobiaceae; genus JAAXHV01. Next base: position 2,851,096 of record OZ242265.1, read on the forward strand.
CCGGTTAAATCGGTGATGGATGCCGGCGGCATCCTGACATGGGGCAGTGACGCACCGGTGGATACGCGTGATCCCATCCCTTTTCAAAGCATGCAGGCCGCGGTGACCCGGGAGGCTGACGGTGTGGTGATGAATGCCGGTGAACGCATCAATATCCATGATGTCCTGGCTGCTTGCACTATCAATGGCGCACGTTTGATGGGGCATGATAGTAGACTGGGCAGTATTGAAGTCGGGAAAACGGCCGACCTGATCGTGCTGAATCAGAATATAGTGGAACTTGCGCAGCGGGGACAGGCCGGCAGCATTGGAAAGACACTGGTCGATATGACAATTTTCGATGGCAGCGTAGTCTTCGAACGTGGACGGAATGATGCCGTCCGGCAATGACCTGGCCGGGGGTCGCCGGTCGGAGAGAAATCGCTTTTTATTAACCGAGGGTAAGACACAATGAGCTACCGGATCGTCAGAGATAAGATTGACAAAGGGCATATCGTCCTGCTGGACGGAGGCACCGGTTCCGAAATTGAGCGGCTGGGCGTTGAAATGAACGACCTGGCCTGGTGCGGCATTGCGCACATGGAACAGCCGGAGGTGGTACGGCAGGTCCACGAGAGTTACATACGCGCCGGCGCCGACGTGATTATCGCCAATACCTTCGGCACCGCGCCCCACGTGCTCAAGCGCCTGGGGCTGCAAGACAAGATTGCGGACATCAACCAGTCTGCCGTAACCGTGGCATTGGAGGCTCGTGACAATTGCGGAAAGGACGTCTGCGTCGCCGCTTCCATATCCTCCATGCCGGCATTTGATCATTTTTACATCCCGAAAACCGCTGAAGTGAGGGAAGGTTTCGTCCGGCAGGCGGCGTTGCTGGCAGAGGCCGGCACCGAACTGTTTATCGCCGAGATGATGCGCGAAGTGGACGTCGCTGACATGGTTATTTCTGCAGCCCGGGCAACGGGAATACCGGTGTGGACGGGGTTCAGTGCCTCCATGAGCGACACGGGCACATTAACCAACTACGAGTCACCCGTGCGCGCTGACGAGACCGTGCCGTTCAGACCGATGGCAGAGGATGTCCTGGAAATGGGTTGTGACGCGGCAGGCGTCATGCATACCAGCGTGCATGATACCGGTCCGGCGCTGGCAGAGTTGAGCGACCTGTGGGAAGGCCCCACGTTCGCCTATGCGGAAAGCGGGCATTTCGTCCCGCCAAGCTGGAAGTTTGAGGATATTATCTCAGCGCAGGATTATCTTGATTACACCAGGCAGTGGATTGAGCAAGGGGTGCGGGTTATCGGTGGTTGCTGCGGGATCGGGCCGGAGCATATCAGGGTGTTGCGGGAAAACCTGGCAGTTTGAACAGAACTCATGGCGACACTGCAGTAACCTGTTCTGCATCGGAGTAATCAACCAGTCGTGATTTATAAACTTCCCTTGGCAACGTCCCGTAAGGCACGAGTTGTATATCGGTCGTAACCAGCAGGCGCTGCCTTACCTCGTCCGAGATCCGCTGTTGCAGGTTGACGGTTTGCGCCGCACCGTTGTCTCCAAGCTCCACCAGCACCGGTAGCGGCTTTGTCTGCCTGACTCCCTTTTCCCGCGGCCTTACCTGTATCACGCCCGATACGTCAGGTGTGAACTCGTTCAGCACGCTGCGCAACGCGGCCGGAAACAGGTTGACGCCGCGTACGATGAGCATATCGTCCGTGCGGCCCACGCAACGTATCCTGGGCCCGCTTCGGCCCAGTGGGTTGGGTTTCATGTTTACGACGACGTGGTCGCGGCTCCGAAAGCGCAATAACGGCATCGCCTCCCGTTGCAATGCGGTGTATACCAGTTCACCTTCGGCGCCGTCTTCCCAGGCACGCGGGGAACCGGTTTCCGGGTCGATGAGCTCGATATGGGCAAAGCCGCGAGCCATGAAGTGCATGCCGTTACCGTCAGCATCCTCGGCCCAGGCCGTAAGCGTAATATCGCCTATTCCCATGGCTTCACGTACCTTGCAGCCGAATGCGCCCTCCAGGCGGCCGCGGATCAACGGGTCGCCGCCACCCGGTTCCCCTGCGGTAATCATGTTCCTGAGACCCAGGTCGAGGGTATTTATATCGCGCTCCCTGCACCAGTCTATCAGGTACAGTCCGTATGACGGGGTGCAACTGATTCCTGTGGCTCCTAACCTCTGGAAGGCGCCGACCAGACGTTCGGTATTCCCGGTGCCTATCGGGATTACGGTGCAATCCAACTTGTCGAAACCATCGTAAACCACGCCTGCAACGAAAGGCCCTGCATTAAATCCGACAACGATGCGCTGGCCTTTTGCAAACCCGGCCGCGGTGTAACCGCGGGCCACGTTGGTTGCGTATCCTTCCAGGTCGTTGCGGGTAAGGCCGATCAGGCACGGTACGCCGCTGGTGCCGCTGGTATTGTAAACCCGTTTCAATTCGTCCGGTGAACACGCCAGGTGAGCGCCGAAAGGAGGAGAAACAGCCTGGGTTGCACGTATTTCGTCTTTTTCCGTGAACGGCAGACCGGCGATTTCGTCCAGTTCGCCCACTTGTGCAGGCCCGGTGAAGCCCGCCGCCTCCAGCTTGTGCCGGTAAAATGTGGAATGCTCGAATAAATACCGGATCTGCCTGCGATAACTTTCCCGGTCCAGGACAAATTGCTCTTCCACTGGGCGGGTTTCAATCTTTGCATCGTACATCATGGTTCGGGTTATCCATGTTGGTTTGTATCGGCAGCGTCCGCGATTTTGTGCCGGAGTTACGGGTGTTATGCCTCGTTATTGGGCGCGTGGTCACCTTGATTGTATTATAGTGCTTTCCAGGGCCGACGACACGGCCTCGATATTCTCGATACGGAGTGATTATATGAGCGACAATGGCAAATCGCCGCCGGCCACTGCAATCTGCGGTTTTGACGCGGAAAACATACTGATTCGCGGCAAGAATCTGGTAACCGAACTCATGGGCAATTATTCATTTACCGAATTGTTGCTGCTGCAGGCGCTCGGCAAGGAACCGACCGGGGTACAATCCAGGATTGTCGATGCGGTACTGGTAACCATCATGGAACACGGCCTGGTGCCTTCCGCGATCGCGACCAGGCTGACCCACCACGGTGCGCCTGAATCATTTCAGGGCGCCATCGTTGCCGGCTTGTTGGGAGTCGGTGATCGTTATGCCGGCACTGCTGGTCACTGCGGCGCATTACTTGAAGAAATCGTTGCGGCGCCGGCGCCTGAGCGGCAATCCAGAGCAATCGAAACAGTCAGATCGTTACGGCAGATGCGTCACCCCGTCCCCGGTTTCGGTCATCCCATTCACCGTGAAGGGGACCCGCGGGTCGCTAAACTCCTGCAGATCGCAGGGGAAGTAGAAGTGGAGGGCGAATATCTAGGCGCGCTTGGGCTACTCGAAAACGCCGTGCAGGAAGTAATAAACAAATCCCTGGTTATGAACGTCAGCGCCGCTATTGCTGCAGTACTGGCCGAAGCGGGAGTGCCCGCCCCCTTGATGCGCGGCATTGTCCTGACCGCGCGCTGTGCCGGTCTTGTAGGGCACCTGTTCGAAGAAATGAACAACCCGATCGGGCATGAACTCTGGTTTGCTGCAAAGGAACCTGTTGCCTACCAGGACTGAGCCCCGGGCAAGGCAGCAACGGCAGTTTCAATCCATTCCTCCGCTTCACGGGTGATCTGCGCGGCCTTTTTCCCTTGGGTCTGCAACGGCGCGCCTATGACCATTTTGATGGTGCCGGGCCGTTTCAGGAAGCCGTTGCGCGGCCACAGGTAGCCGGCGTTGTGCGCGATCGGGATTACCGGGTAGCCGGATTTCTCCGCCAGCATTCCGCCGCCCGGATGGTATTTCTGCCGCTTGCCCGGCGCGCTGCGCGTGCCCTCGGGGAACACTACCACCCATAGCCCTGCGTTTAAACGCTCCGTTCCCTGGCGTACTATCTGTCTTAATGATCGAACACCCAGGGAGCGGTCAATGGCAATAGGCCGCATCGTTGCCAGTCCCCAGCCGTAAATCGGGATCCACAACAGCTCCCGTTTCAGTATCCATACCTGGGGCGGGAACAATACCTGGATCACCAGTGTTTCCCAGGTGGACTGGTGTTTGCACATGATGATGGCCGGCTGGTCGATAATATTTTCCAGACCTTCTATGTCCGCATCGATACGGCAGGTAACGCGCAACCACCACAGGATAAACCTGGCCCAGTTCGATACCAGGCGAAACCTTGTGGGGAACGGCACGGCAAGCAGTAACAACGTGACGGGAACGGCGATGAGAATGGATACGACCAATCCCAGGCTGAACAGGGACGACCTGACAAGGATCATCCCGTATCAGCCCGCGCCCGGTGTATCAAGCAGCGCCGAGGTTGCCTGCGCCAGGTCATCATAGACGGGGATATCCTCCGGAATAAGACCCTCATCCAGTTGTTTTTGCCCTTTGCCGGTCCGCACCAGCATGGGCCGGGCGCCAACGGTCTGCGCGGCCTGGACATCGGTCAACCGGTCGCCTATGACGGGCACGCCGTACAGGGGTGTATGCAGCCTGCTCTCTATCTCCCTGAACAACCCCGGTTCGGGTTTGCGGCAGGCACAGCCCTCATCCGTTCCGTGGGGGCAGAAGAAAATGGCGTCAATCACACCGCCATACTGGGCCAGGTGGGTATGTAACTTCCTGTGAATCCTGTTCAGATCATCCATCGTCAGCTTGCCCCTGGCCAGCCCTGACTGGTTGGAGGCGGTTACAACATGGAACCCGCTGTGGTTAAGCCGTGCGATCGCCTGCAGGCTGCCGGGTATGGCCTCCCATTCCTGCTCGGTCTTGATGAAGTCATCCGAGTCCTGGTTAATGACACCATCCATATCGAGAATTATCAGCTTCATTGCAACCTGGAGACGTCCGCGCTGGCCAGGAACAGTTTTCTCAGCTCGCTTAACAAGGCGAGGCGGTTATTTCTCAGTGCCTCGTCCTCGCACATGACCATCACTTCATCAAAAAAGGCGTCAACATAATCTCTCAGGCCGGCAAGTGAGGTCAGCCGGGCAATGTAATCCTCCCTGTCGACGCGCTCCCCCGCCCTGCATGTGTTCATTTGCCGGAAGAGATCCTGCTCAGTTTTTTCGACAAGCAGGGATTCATCCGGCCCGGTTTCGGGCGTGTATTCCGCCTGTTTCAGGATGTTCCGGATACGCTTGTTGGCGCTTACCAGGCTGCCGGATTCAGGCAGTTGCAGAAATTCATTGACGGCCAGCACCCGCAGGTGGAAATCATGGGGTTCGGTGGGGCGGCAGGCCTGTACCGCGTCGAACACGGCGGTACCGACGCCTTCATCGAGGTAATAGCGCCGCAGCCTCTCCAGCATGAAATCAAATACGTCCGATGCTATTGCAGCGGCATTGATTTCATGCGCAAACGTGCCGGCCGAATGTGCGATACAGGCTTCCAGGTCCAGCGGCAACGCACTTTCAATCATGATGCGCAAACAGCCCAGGCCGGCGCGGCGCAGGCCGAACGGATCCTTATCGCCGGTGGGCGCCTGTCCGCTCGCAAAAATCCCGACCAGGGTATCGAGCTTGTCTGCCAGCGCGAGTATCCTGCCTGTCGCGGTTTGCGGCAATCCTGCACCGGCGTACCTGGGCATATACTGTTCATCCAGCGCCTGGGCGACTTCCGGGTGTTCATCGCTCTCCAGCGCATAATAGCGTCCCATAACACCTTGCAGTTCCGGAAACTCGCCGACCATGTCGGTGAGCAAATCGCATTTGGCCAGCCGGGCTGCGCGTTCGACAAGGTCCGGTTTTATACCTAATTGTTCCGCAATATATCCGCCCAGGTTTTCGATACGCGCGGTTTTGTCTGCGAGGCTCCCGAGTTTTTGCTGGAACACGACCTTGTCCATGTGTGTCCTGAACTGTTCCAACGGTTGCTTGCGATCCCGATCCCAGAAAAATGCGGCATCACTCAGGCGCGGGCGTATGACCCGTTCATTGCCGCGTTTGACCGTTTCGGGGGAAGTGCTGGCAATATTCGCTATGGTGATAAAATCGGCAGTCAGTTCACCGTTGCCGGGATGCAGGACGGGAAAATATTTCTGATGCGATTGCATGGAGGCAATGAGCGCCTCGCGCGGGAGTTTAAGGAACTCCTCGTCGAACGTGCCGCTTATGGCAACCGGCCATTCCACCAGCGCGGTTGTTTCGTCCAGTAAATCCTCGTCAATCAGCGCCTGCCCGCCACAGGATTTTGCAGCTTCGATGGCGGCTTGCCTTATACGTTCTTTTCTCTCGGCGAAGTCGACTACAACGCGGCCCTCAGCCAGCAACCTGTCCGTATACTCGCCAGGATTGGATAATTCCATGGTCCCGGGGTGATGATAGCGGTGACCGTGGGTTTCCCGGCCTGTTTCAATGCCCAGGATGGTCGCCGGGACAACGTCTTCGCCAAACAGCAGTACAACCCAGTGAACGGGCCGCACAAACTCGGTGTCATTCCTGCCCCAGCGCATGCGTTTCGGTATGGGCAGTCCGGCCAGTGCCCGGTCGATGACAGCGGGTACAAGATCACCGGTGCGGGCGCCCCGTTCCAGGTACTTGTATGACAGCCAGCTTCCCTTGCCGGTTTCCATGCGTCCAAGATCAGCCACCGCTACGCCGCAGGAGCGGGCGAAGCCTTCAGCGGCCTTGGTCGGTTTGCCTGCCTGGTCATAGGCGGCCGTGATTGCCGGGCCGCGTTTTACCACCTGTTTGTCCTCCTGGGTGGCGACGAGATCCCGGATCACTACTGCAAGCCGGCGCGGGGTGGCGAACCAGGAGACATCACCGTGATCAAGTTCCTTATCCTGTAATCCCTGGTGGATTCCCCCGGCGAGGGCGGAAGCCAACTGTGCCAACGGTTTTGGCGGCAGTTCCTCCGTGCCTATTTCCAGCAATAGATCTTTTTTCAACACAATGGAAAACCCAGTTTTTCCCGTTTGTCGTAATAACTCCGCGCGACCGCACGCGCGGCTGTCCTCACCCGCAGTATGAAGCGCTGGCGCTCGGTTACGCTGACGGCGTGCCTGGCATCCAGCAGGTTGAAGATGTGCGAGGCTTTCAGTACCAGTTCGTAGGCAGGTAGCGGCAGGTCATCCTCGACCAGTTTCATGGTTTGCGCTTCGCATTCGTCAAACCAGCGGAACAGGCTTGTGGTGTCGGCCTTTTCGAAATTGTAGGTTGACATCTCCACTTCATCCTGGTGGTGGATGTCGCCGTAGCTTACCGGACCGTTTGCCGTGTCGGCCCAGACCAGGTCATAAACATTGCTGATGTCCTGCAGGTAAACCGCGATACGCTCAAGACCGTAAGTGATCTCGCCGGAAACCGGTTTGCATTCCAGTCCTCCGGCTTGTTGAAAATAGGTGAACTGGCTGATTTCCATCCCGTTCAGCCAGACTTCCCAGCCCAGGCCCCAGGCGCCCAGGGTAGGGGACTCCCAGTTATCCTCGATGAAACGCACATCATGGGTAAGCGTGTCGATCCCGAGGTGTTGTAATGACTTCAGGTACAGTTCCTGGATATCGGCCGGTGAGGGTTTGAGGATCACCTGGAACTGGTAATAACGCTGCAGGCGGTTGGGGTTTTCGCCGTATCGTCCGTCCGTAGGCCGCCTGGAAGCCTGGACGTACGCGGCATTCCACGGCTCCGGGCCAATGGCCCGCAGGAAGGTAGCCGGATGGAAGGTACCGGCGCCCACTTCCATGTCATAAGGTTGTAGTATGACGCAACCCTGCTCCGACCAGTACTGTTGCAGGGTGACAATCAAATCCTGGAACGTCATCGTTTGCCGCTATAAATTAAGGAAATTTACAGCACATTTTAACAGGGTGGAAATAAAAAAGCCGCCCTTACGGGCGGCTCGACCGACCGCCGGTTCTGGGGGGAAAGCCGGCGGTTAGGAGGGAGGGTATAACTGTTTATTTGCTGTTGGGCGCAGCTTTGGTAGTTGTCTTGGCTTTTTCAGCAACGTCGGGCTTAACCGTCTCGGTCACAATCTGCTGCACCTTATCGGTATAGCTTGTGCCGATTTCAAGGGCCGTCTGGGTATCCTTAACGAAGCGCTCACCAAGACCTTTCACTATTTCAGTCTGGTCGGTGATGTACTTCTTCAGGCCGTCGACATCTTTGATATCGACTGCAGACTTCAACTGCTCTACGCCCAGCCTGGTTGTGTCATTGATTGACTTGAGCTGGATCTCCAGCAGCTTCTCGACGTTTTCAAGAGCCAGGGCATTAATCTGCCTGACGGGTTCAAAGTATTTTTCGTTCTGTACATTCATGGTTGATATCTCCGCTGTAATGTTGATGTTGCGGTGCATCATAATCGAATTATTTGTGCAATGCAACAGAAAAATGCAAATTTTTTGCAAAAAATTGTAACTTTTTTTGTATGTCTATATAAAACAGATAGTTACAGCTATAAAAAACTGCAATTGACTGTTATTTACCGTACGATTAAGGCGAGATGCAGGAAAATTCCGAGTTCCAGGGAAGTCCCTGGACGGCAACATGGGCGATCAGGTCCCGTTAGATTTAAGCGCAGATAAAACAGGTGTTACCCGGAGTCGCCTTCAGGTTCCTCCTCCTCAGGTTCACGCACCAGGTCGGATAGAGACTGGTTGAACAACTCCGCTTTCGATATTGACAACTGGTAGGCCCAGCCCTCTGCCAGGCGGTTCAGGGTTTCGGCTTCCTGTTCGGGAGTTACCCTGATTTCTTCGTCATCCGTGGAATCTTCTTCAGCAGTCTCCCCGTTATCGGCACGGCCGGGCTGCGCAGAAAAAGAAAACCGCGCATGGGTATGTTCGCCGCTTTTCACGGTCTCAATGTCCGCCACCAGCCCGTCGAACGTCGCCACATTGATAACGGCATCCGGTCTTGAATAATCAAAACTGTCTTCCCTTCTGACAGCGTCAACGTAAACGTTTTCGAGTATGGTCGCGATACGGCTGATAAGGTATTCGGACTGCTGCTCCTTGCCTTCCGGAATGTTTTGCAATACCAGGTCATCTCCAGGTTCTGCTCTTTCCAGGCTTACTTCCTGCCCGCCCGCAGGCTGTATATGCACTGCGCTGACCCGGTCTCCCTCTATATTGACGATATCGCGTTTGATCCATTGAATAATATCAGCGCTCACCGACAGCCTGCCTTCCACCAGCAGGGCGTGTTGTTGTCCGGGGATTCGTACATACAAACCAGGTGCGCTGGAAGCCGATTTACTTCTCCTGGTCTCGCCGACAATCAGTCGAGCCAGCTCATCGCCGTTGCTTTTCAATGTCAGCAAGTGAGAGGTTGCGCCCAGGCTGTCCGGGTCTTCAACCCCCAGCCTCTTGTAAAGATCAGGGTTGCTCGTCTTTTCCGCGACAACCTGCAGATCAGACACGGCCAGTACGGCCTGCTTCACATCGTCCACTAGGGCCGGGTAGTCATCTGCTTCAGCTATACCCCACCTGTCCGATACACGCTGAACCGTCAGCGTTGTTTCACCGTCACGGATCACCAGCTCGCTTACATCGTTGATTTTCCCGGCAAGCTCCGGGAACAGGCTGGTTTTCTCCCTGCTTGTCTGCGGCGCCCTTTGCTGACTGACGACAACTGCGGCAATAACGACAATAGCCGTCAGGGCAGCGATTATGACCCGCTTGTTATTCATCAGACCTTGCTGCGCGCCCGCCGGATACCCGCAAACAGGGCCAGCAGCGCAATGATCAACGGGATAAGACCGATGTTTACAAATTTGAGTTGCGTACCCAGGCGCTCGATGTTCTTTTGCAGTTCATGCTGGACTGCGCGTAACTCCTTGCGCGTCCTGATTTGTTCCTGCCGGAATTTTTCAATTTCCTCGGCCTGTTCCTGGCTAAGCAGTAACGCGCCTTCGCCGCCTTCCTGCTGCAACTGTGCAATTTTCTGCTCCGTCTCTTCCAGCCGGGCCTGCAATTCCTGTTCCTGTTCGCGGAACTGGGCTTCCGCATCCCGGCGTATCTGCTCAACCACGGTAAACGGGCGTGAGAACTCGCCCCGGCTGCGCAGGCTTATCAGGTCGGTATTGCCCGCCAGGTTATCCAGGGTATTGATGACGAAATCACCGTTATTGGCAATGCTCTGGGGTATCTGTACCCCGAAGAAGTTCTGCATCCTGATCCAGAAATGGTCCGCCAGGATGTCAGTATCGCCGACCAGGACTACATCGACCCTGCCCTCCTTCACCGTGTCTTCCATGGCAGTGGCCTCATCTTCCTCCTCCTCAGACAGCAAGCCGTCAGGGTATGCGCTTGGTACGTTACCGCTGATTCTTGCCGCGAGCAGCAGGGCTTTATTCCCCGACTCGAAATTGGCCAGCATCACGTTGGGGTCCCGTTGGAAGAACAGCAGGTCTCTCTCCATTTCCATGGAATCCGTAGTAGTTACCATCAACGGTGTCAGTTCTATGGTCGCATCTTCATGGCGCTTGATTATCCCCGCCGTACCCATGTGGACCAGGTTTAACTCACTGGTACTGAAATCCTCGCGGTTAAGGTTGATTTCCCCAAGCTGGAGCCAGGGCAGGTAATTACTTTCCTGGGGGCCGCGGGCGCCCTGGGTCTGCACGCGCATGGCCAGGTTGATATCCGCGGCGATTTTACCGGTGTCGACTTCCAGGCCCCAGCCTTCCAGCATGATATTCAGGTTGGAAGACAGGTCCGGCATGACATACGGATTGGCCGGGTCCGGTTCGGCGTTATCTCCCTCGGCCAGAGGGTCCACAAACAGCATGGCGTGACCGCCATTGAGTAAATACTGGTCTATGGCAAACAATGTCTGCTCGGAAAACCCCTTCGGATGCACAACCATCAACACGTTGACATCTTCATCGATGCTGTCCGCGGAAGTGTTGAGGTTACGCACTTCGAAGAATTCCTCCATCATGTCAATAATCGCCCAGCGTTCCATGATCCCCTGTGCCGGATTACCGAACAACGGCAGGCCCGACATCACGCCGACGACGCGCTTTTCCGGGTTGGCAAGATTATAGACCAGCTTGGTAATGTCATACTCAAGCGCTCCTTCACCGGATGCCTGAAAGAACGGAATATTGACTTCATCATCGGTAGAGTTGACACCTACCAGGCCGAAATAAGCGCGGTCACCGGCGGCGCTTACGCCTATTCCGTTTAAACCACTGGCAACAGCCTGGTCTTCCTCTTCCGAGAACGGTTCAGGTTCGATGATGGTCAATTCAATATTTCCGCCCGATTTTGCCGCGTATTCTTCCAGCAGGTCACGAACCCGGTTGGCGTAGTTTATCAGTTGCGGGAAGTCTGCAAGGGTCTTGCGTGACAGGTAAAAATCCAGGGAAACGGGTTCTTCCAGAGAGCTTATTATGTTGATGGTGCCCGGTGACAATGTGAACAGTTTGTTTTCAGTCAGGTCAAGCCGGAGACCGGTAAACAGGTTGTTGCCGATTGTGATCAGGGCCACTGCCAACACAGCCGCCAGAAGGATGCCCGAACCTGTCAAGAGACGTTTGTACTTCATATCAGTTAATCAATCAGCTTTACGTGTATCGATAACCACGACGTTGGCATACAGCCAGAAAGAGATGAGCACGAGATAATAAATTACATCACGCAAATCGATCACGCCCTTATTGATGGAATCAAAGTGGGTCAGAAAACTGAGCGATGAAATCACTTCAACCAGTGCCTGGGGCGCCCAGCCCTGGAAAAAATCCAGCACCAGGGGAAATCCGCTGAGAATGAACAGAAAACAGATCACGACACTGATCACGAATGCGATCACCTGGCTTTTTGACAGGGCCGAAATACAGGAACCTATAGCCAGGAAACCGCCGGCCATCAACAGGCTGCCGAGATAGCCGGCGAATATGACGGTGTTATCCGGCTCGCCCAGGTAATTTACCGTGATCCACATGGGAAAAGTCAGCGCCAGGGCAATTGCCGTAAAGCACCATGCAGCAAGGAATTTACCCAGCACCGCGTCCGTGGTGGAAATCGGTAATGTCATGAGCAGTTCAATCGTCCCGGATTTCCTCTCTTCCGACCACAGGCGCATGGCAATAGCCGGTATCAGGAACAGGTAAAGCCAAGGATGAAACCGGAAGAAAGGCTCAAGGTCCGCCTGGCCGCGTTCGTAAAACGCGCCCAGGTAAAAACTGAAGATGCCGGTCAGAAACAGGAAGATAATAATAAAGACATAGGCGACCGGGGTATGGAAATACCCGTACAATTCCCGTTTCAGTATTGCCTTGACGTTTTTATTCATGATTGGCCTGCTTCCCCCTGGCTGGTATAGAACCGGCTGGTGATAGCACGGAAAGCGTCATCGTAATCATTGATTTCAGACTGCGCGCGCAGTTCGGCAGGCGTACCGTCAAACAGGATCTGGCCGGCCGCTATGATTATTGCCCGGGTACACACCGCATCGACTTCCTCCAGGATATGCGTGGAGATAACGATGGCCTTGTTCTCTGCCATCTCCTTGATCAGGCTCCTGACTTCATGCTTCTGGTTGGGATCCAGGCCGTCAGTAGGCTCGTCCATGATCAACACGTCGGGATCGTGTAACAGGGCCTGGGCAACTCCGACGCGACGTTTGAAACCTTTCGACAAGGTATCAATGGTTTGCTCCAGGACACCGTCCAGGTGGATCTGGTCAACGACCTTGTCTATGCGCTGCTGCTTTTCCGCGCCTTCCAGGCCGCGTATCTCCGCCACGAATTCCAGGAAACTGATAACGGTCATCTCCGCATAGCCGGGCGCGCCTTCCGGCAGGTAGCCGATAGACGCCTTGACGCTGATGGGATCGGTCATGACGTCGTGACCGTTCACCAGCACCGTACCGTCAGTCGGTTCCAGGAAACCGGTAATCATCTTCATGGTCGTGGACTTGCCGGCGCCGTTAGGACCCAGGAATCCCAGGACCTCGCCATGGCGTACGGAAAAGGAAATATCCCGTACCGCATGTATGGGCCCGAATTGTTTATCAAGCCCCCTGACCTCTATGGCCGGCGTTCCGTTATTGGCTGACATGATCAATATTCAGTTGATTTTTTCATTAACGGGATCTGTTACCGCTCAGGCAGAATACCTGTGAGAAGCGATATTCTGCATATTTATCAGAACTAGTCAAGTTGCAGGATGCCACAACCAGACTGCACGAAGCCACATACATATATATCTGTGCTCTCCGTGTTCTCTGTGGCTAATCAACAGGCGCAGGTCTTTTCAGCCGGTACAGCGCGGAGATGTCTTCGTCACCGTAACCCTGCTCCATCAACTGTTCGTACTGCCTGAGCGTCGTATCGACCAGCGGCAGGGTAACATTGTCCAGTTCCCCCATCATCGCCTTGCAGATAGTCAGGTCCTTATGGTGCAGGTTGAGCTTGAAGCCGGTATCGTTGTCGTCTGCCAGCATGGTCTTGCCGCGATGGTCCAGGAACCAGTTGCCCGCAGCGCCTTTCGCCACCACGTCCACGACCTTGTGCATATCCAGTCCCATGGCCTCACCGAATGCCAGGGCTTCGGTCACGGCCTGGTTTACCCCGGCGCACATGATCTGGTTTACCGCCTTGCAGGCCTGACCGCTGCCGGTGGGACCTACCAGCGTGATGTTGGCGGCAATCGACGCCAGGGTCCCTTCAGCCCGGGCCAGCACTGCGGGATCACCCCCTGCCATCATGGCCAGGGTGCCTTTCCTCGCCCCTTCGACACCACCGGAAACAGGGCAATCCAGGAAAGCAACGCCTGTTTTCGCCAGTTTCTCCGCAGCGAGTTTCGCCGTGTTGCTGCTGACGGTAGATGTATCCACGACAATCGACCCGGACCCCGCAGTTGCCGCAACCTGCTCCACCATCTCCAGCACATCCGCGTCGCGGGACACGCACAGAAGGATAAGTTCACATTCCGGGGCCAGATCCGCAGGTGATTCAGACAGGATCGCTCCGGTTTCGCTGGCAATAGCTGCAGCCTTGCTGCGGGTGCGGTTCCAGACCCCGTGCAGGTGCCCTGCCTTGTGCAGGTTCAATGCCATGCCGCTGCCCATGGCGCCAAGACCGATTACTCCGGTTTTCATTCAACTCCCCCTTTGCGTATGCCGGCTGAGTAACTGTTCCGCCCCATCGACCAGTTCGACGACGATCTCGGCTGCCGGTTTTACCGAATCGACGCTGCCGACACTTTGCCCTGCATACTGCGCCATGGCCTCAATATTTCCGGTGGTGCCGACAAACGGACACATTACGCTGAAGCGGGGGATATCGATCCGGTCGGAATAAAGCGTTGCCTGCCCCACTATATCATCCCGGCAGTTCTCGGCAGTTGCCAGCGAGCTTTTTAACACCCTGTGCGGCGCGTCCGGCCACATCACCGAAAACCGGTCCGTATATACAGTATCCTCGTCCGTTGCATCGACCAGGTTCTGGATATATTGCGGGTGATAACCCGATTCCGGCGTAGCGACGAAGCGTGTGCCCAACCGCGCCGCGCCGGCGCCTGCAGCCAGTACCGCGGCGAGTCCCGATGCGCCGGCAATACCGCCCGCGGCAACGACCGGGACCGGCACTTGATCCAGGATTCTCGATAATAACGGCAGCAGGGAAACCGTGCCTCGTACGTGCCCGCCGGCCTCGAACCCCTGCACTATGATGAAATCACACCCGGCGTCAACCGCTGCTTTCGCTTCTTCGAGGCTGCCGACCTGCCAGGCCGCCAGCGCCTTGCCGGCATGGACCTGAGCGACCAGGCCCGGGTCCGGATCACCATAGAAAAATTCAACAACACGGCAGTGCTCCGCTGCTATATCAATGACACTCCTGTCTTCCAGAAACGGGATGAGAAAATTGATGCCAAGACAACCCGGGGAAACGTCTTCAATACCGCTGAGGGTATCTGCCAGGGTTTGCGCAGACTGCAGGGCGCCGCTTATCATGCCCAGGGCGCCGGCCCGGGCGACGGCAGCCCCCAACGCCGGCGATGCCGTACCCATGCCCGCATTCTGGATCGGATAGCGGCAGCCGACCAGGTCGGTGAATGCCGTGGTTAGCGTCATAAACAGCCCCCATGCATAAGTTACCGGAAATTATTCAATAACGATTAACAGGTCGCCGGTATCGACCACGTGATCAGGGCTGACGGCAACTCGTTTAATGATACCGCTCTTCTCTGCCGGAATAGCCGATTGCATTTTCATTGCCTCCAGCACCACCACCGTGTCGCCCTGGTTGATGCGTTCTCCGGTTGATACTTCCACGGCAACGACCAACCCGGGCATGGGCGCTGCCAGGTGGCCGGGATTGGCCGGGTCCGCTTTTTCATTCTGGTGAACCTCGTAGCTGAGGTTATTGTCCCTGACGATGACAGTCTGAGGCTGGCCGTTCAGCTCAAAAAATACCCGGCGCATCCCATCATCATCGGGTTCGGACGTAGCCAGGTAATGGACGATTGCCTGCCGGTTATCCTCGAAAGACAATACGGTCTCCTCTCCGCTCGCCAGTCCGTAGAAAAAAATGTGGGTAGGCAAAATACCGACATCAGCGTATTTGCGGTCCATTTCAGCGTAGTCGAGAAAAACATCCGGATACATCAGGTAAGAAGCCAAATCGAAATCGGATACCTCCTCCTTGAGTTGCGCCGAGAGTGTTTCCCTGGTCTGTTCCAGGTCAACGGCGGCCAGAACTTCACCAGGACGTCCCTGCAGGGGCGTCTTTCCGTTCAGTACCTTGGCCTGTAACGCTGCCGGAAACCCCCCGACAGGTTGCCCCATCTCCCCGTGAAAAAACTGGACCACCGATTCCGGGAAAGCTATTTCCTTCCCAGGATCGAGGATCTCCTGTTTCGTCAGACCGGCAGTCACCATCGCCAGGGCCATATCGCCAACCACCTTGGAGGTCGGCGTTACCTTGATGATATCTCCGAACAATTCATTTACGTCCGTATAGGCCCGGGCAATTTCCGGCCAGCGTCTCTCGATGCCGAGCGAACGCGCCTGTTCCCTCAGGTTGGTGTACTGGCCGCCGGGCATTTCATGGACGTAGACCTCCGAGGCGCCCGAACGGATAGCGGGCTCGAAGGCGGTGTATTGTTCCCTCACCTCTTCCCAGTAACTGCTGATAACCCGGATGGAATCCGCATCCAGGCCGGTGCTCTTGTCGGTATGTTCCAGGGCCGCCACAACTGCGCCCATATTCGGTTGCGAGGTAAGGCCGCTCATGCTGTCGATCGCCGTATCGACGATATCAACGCCCGCTTCCACCGCGGCCAATACGGTCGCCGCGGAAATGCCGCTGGTATCGTGGGTATGCAAATGGATCGGCAGGTCAACCTCCCGCTTCAATGCGCTGATCAGCGATTGCGCCGCACCCGGCTTCAGCAAACCCGCCATGTCTTTTATGCCCAGTATATGAGCGCCCATGTCCCGGTACTTACACGCCAGGTCCAGGTAGTAGTCCAGGTTGTATTTTTGCCTCGCGGGGTTCTGGATATCCCCGGTATAACAGATTGCCGCCTCGATTATCTTTCCCGTTTCGCCCACTGCGTCAATGGCTATCTCCATGTTGTCCGGCCAGTTGAGGCTGTCGAATATCCTGAATACGTCAATGCCCGCATCGGCGGCCTGGTGTATAAAAAACCTGACCACGTTATCCGGATAACTCTTGTAACCCACGGCATTCGACGCCCGCAGCAACATCTGCTGCATGATGTTGGGCATGGCCCCGCTCAGTTCGAACAGCCTCTGCCACGGGTCTTCGTGTAAAAACCGGAGCGCCACGTCGAAAGTGGCGCCGCCCCAGGATTCGACGGAAAACAGGCCCGGCAGGTTGTGTGCGTAATACGGGGCTATTGCAACCAGGTCTTTGGTCCTGAGCCGGGTCGCCAGCAACGACTGGTGTGCGTCGCGAAATGTGGTGTCCGTGATAAGAGGCTGCTTCTGTTCCTTAATCCAGTTGACAAGCCCTCTTGCCCCGGTGTCATCGAAGATTGACTTTGCCCCGTTTGCCGGCAGCGTGCCGACGGCTACCGGCGGCGCGGGCTCACGCAGGGAAAACGGAACCGGCCGGTCCTTCACATCCCCGTTGCCGTTTACGATCACATCGGCAATGAACCTGAGCAGGCGTTCGACCTGGCCGTGGCTCCCTCCGGTTTCGAACAGTTCCGGAGTCTCGTCGATGAAGCGCGTATTATAGTCACCGGATTGAAAATTCGTATGGGTTAATAGCTGCAATAAAAACGGCAGATTGGTTGCGACGCCGCGCACGCGGAATTCCATCAATGCCCGCCTCATGCGGTTGATACTGTCCTCACCATCGCTGCCGCGTGCGGTGACCTTCACCAGCAGACTGTCATAGGAGCGGGAGATCCAGGCGCCGTTGTACGCGGTCCCGCCGTCAAGACGGATGCCGGGGCCCGAAGGACTCCGGTAGGCGATGATATTGCCGTAATCCGGAATAAAGTTGTTGTGCGGGTCTTCGGCCGTAACCCGGCACTGGATGGCAGTGCCGGATACGCGGATTGCAGATTGCGACGGGACGGTAGAGCCTGACCTGCCGATCTTTTCACCTTCCGCAATCCTGATTTGCGCCTTGACGATATCGATGCCCGTTATTTCTTCGGTAACCGTGTGCTCTACCTGGATTCTCGGGTTGACCTCGATAAAATAAAATGACTTATCGGTCTTGCTGTAGAGAAACTCGACAGTGGCCGCATTATCCAGGCCCGCCTTGCGCGCCAGCTTGACTGCTGCCCGGCACATCTCCTCGCGTACCTTTTTCGGCAGGTAGATGGCCGGCGCCCGCTCGATGACCTTTTGATGCCGGCGTTGCAATGAACAGTCACGCTCGTATAAATGGACGACGTTACCGTGATGATCAGCGAGGATTTGCACCTCGATATGCATGGCATCTTCGACCAGCTTTTCAAAAAATACTTCATCACTGCCGAACGAGGTCATGGCTTCCTGGCGCGCACGCTTAACCGTTTCGTGCATTCCCCCGGCATCCCTGATAATCCTCATGCCGCGCCCGCCGCCGCCCCAACTGGCCTTCAGCATCAGGGGAAAACCGATTGATTCTGCAACTGTTACAGTTTCCTTTTCGCCCGCAGGTAACGGTCCGGAAGCCGGCATCACGGGAATTCCGGCCTTGACGGCCAATTCACGCGCCATAACCTTATTGCCCAGGTCACGCAGCACATCCGCGTTGGGACCGATAAAACTAATGCCCTGCTGTTCACATTGTTCGGCAAAACCGGCATTCTCGGATAAAAATCCGTAGCCCGGGTGCAGCGCATCGCATTCGGATTCGACAGCAACACGCAGTATGTCCGCGCCGTCCAGGTACGCCTCCACCGGTCCGGAACCGATGCCTACCTGGTATGACTGGTCAGGCTTGAACCGGTGCAGGGCAAGGCGATCTTCCTCCGAGAAGATACCGACCGTGCCGATACCCATCTCCTTGGCCGCGCGTATGACCCGAATGGCAATCTCGCCGCGGTTGGCAATAAGTATGCGTTTGATTGTGTTGTTGGATTTAGGCACTGTCAAACAACCAGGGTACTGAGGGTACCCATCTTAACGAAGAAATAAGTTAAAGCAACAAGCCCGGATGGTAGTCTTTACGGCAGCTTGCCCGAAGGATTGGTGCGGTCCGTGGTGAACGCCTCCTGCCAGTCACCAAGCTTTTCTTCATAATCTTCCCACTCGCTCAGTTCGGTCTTGTTCCTGTACATGGCAAACGGGCGCAGGCTGTCAACATAAAACTGTACCTGTTCATCGGTCCTGAACTTTTCCGCTTCGTAGCGGTTCCAGTGTACAACCTGCTGCAGGGGCCGGCGGTATCTTGAGGAGACGTCTTTTGCAGGAAAGCCAATGGGGATGGTGCCGTAGGCTCTCAGGAACGGGGGATATCCCAGCAATTCGCTCAACTCCTCGTTGGTCTGCTGCTCGCCACCGCCGGACAGCCAGGCCGAGGTCAGGCCGTTGGCGGTAACCGCCAGTTGAATGTTCTGGATTGCCGCGCCGATGGAGCAGTAAAAGATATTCTCGTTGTTCTGCTGGTAATCCGCTTCGCTTTCCGGGGTCACGCCGTGGGGAAAATTGATATTCCAGCGCCGGTCCCCCAGCACGATGAAGATGGCCACCGTGTTATTCAGGTAACTCTTGTAAACGGAAGGAAACCCTTTAGCGTATTTCTTCAGGCGGTCGGCCTGCCGCAGGAACACCTCCACCACCCGGTCCCGCATCTCCGGGTCTTCCACGACGATGAAGTCCCAGGGCTGCACGTTGGCGCCGCTCGGCGCCCAGCGCCCGGCTTCGGCAATGCGCTCAAGCACCTGCCGCGAGATGGATCGTCCTTTTTCGAAGCGGCGCACGCTGCGCCGCTTGCGGATGACGTTGATGAATGTTTCGTAGTCCGGCGTACTCAGGTTTTCTTCAGTCATGGTTGTGGTATGGTCAGGTCATTCCAGGGACAATCTCAAGAATACAACAACAGTCCTGCTTATCAATATAGTTCGAACTTGTAATCCGGGTCGTCGATGATTGCAAGTTCCCTGTTTGCCAGCTTGACCGCCAGTTCGTCCTGCAGGTCGGTTGCGTGCTCCAGCATCAGGTTGAGTTGCTGCCTGAGTTGTTCCCGGTAGTCGGCCTGGTAGTAAAGGTTCCCAGTTTCGCCGGGATCATTGACCATGTCGAACAGGGCATTGCTGCGCGCCCTGGGGTCGGCCGTGAAATCCCGCAATACCAGTTTCCATGATTCCGAGCGCATTGCGCGCTCGTCGTACCAGGAGTTGTCAATGGCGGCCTCCGGGACGTTCTGCATGAATACCGGAGCCGGCCAGTCGTCCGCACCTGATGTGACCTCGGCAACCAGGTCCCTGCCGTGAAAGGGCGAGCCTTCGCGGCCGGTAATGATCTCCATGATACGGCTTTTCGTGTTAATGCCGGCGGCGCCAAGTATGGTCGGCGCGAGGTCGACCAGGTTGACGCCGGACTGCCAGACCACGCCCTGCGGCAGTTTCGCGGGCCAGTGCATGATCATGGGTATCCGCGCGGCCTCATCGTAGGCGATGCCCATGCCCCGGTACGACCCCGGGCGTTCCTGAAACGAACCACCATGGTCGGTGGAGAGGAT
The DNA here is from genome assembly GCA_965207165.1 of Gammaproteobacteria bacterium. GTDB lineage: Bacteria > Pseudomonadota > Gammaproteobacteria > Eutrophobiales > Eutrophobiaceae > JAAXHV01. The sequence goes on from OZ242265.1 coordinate 2,871,279, forward strand.
GATCAAGGTGTCATCCAGTAACCCCCGTTCCTCCAGGGTCTGCACAATGCGCCCCACGTTATGATCCAGGCTGGTTACGGATGCGTAATAATTCTTGTGGTCGATCTCCCTGTCCCGGTACATTTCAGCAAATTTGCGCGGCGGCTGGAACGGCGCGTGCGGGGTGTAGTAGGACTGGTAGAGGAAAAACGGCCGATCCGCATTTTCCTGGATAAAACGGATACCTTCGCTGGTTTGAATATCCTCGCGGTAGGCGGATTCATTCGGCGTACCTACCCAGTGCGGCATGAGTGAATTATACGACTTGAACAGGTCGAAAAATCCGGGGTTGCCGGCGCCCAGGTGCCACTTGCCGATATGGGCGGTGGCATATCCCGAATTGGTGATGTATTTCACGAAGTTTATCGCCAGGTTGAAGCGCTCGTCGGCAAAGGGGTCGGCAATCGGATCGTGGTACATGGTGGGCAGGTTCCCGGTAATGCCAGGTTCGTACATGGTCTTGCGCACCCCGTGAGCATGGGGATAGAGGCCGGTCATGATCGAAGCCCGCGCCGGACTGCACAGGGTAGCCGGTGTATAGGCATTGTCAAAGCGGACACCGCGCCCGGCCAGCCTGTCCATATTGGGCGTTGACACGTCTTTGTCGGAGTACACCCCCAGCGCGTCGCGCCTGGCCCAGTCAATCAGGATGAGAACTACATTGGGCGGGCGCTGCTGCTCATCATATATCGGGTTGAGAGAAGATTCCTGTGTCCGGGCAGTCAGGATACCTGACAATAGCAAGGCGATGATGCCGGCCAGGGAAAACAAGATGGCCCCTGATATCTTATAATTGATTTTCATAAACCGTGACCCCCGTAAAATATAACGCTATTCGTAAGAAACGGTACTTGTTATGCCGGGAAGGGTCAACATATGAATGATCAGCGTAAGACATGAAGCCGGCAATCTTTTTGGAAACATTGCGCAAGCTGCATTTTGAAAATGCATTTAACCCTTATTCAGAGCGTTGTGCCGTTCACGACCTGGAAGACGCGCCGCGCGCCCGCTCCCGGATGTTGCGGTCCCTGCTTGAGATGGCGGCAGAACGTGAGGTCGATTCCTTATGGATTGGGCGTGATCTTGGTTATCGCGGCGGCAGACGGACAGGTCTTGCGTTTACGGACGACGTGAATGTTCAGACACACACGGAACGCTGGGGTTTATCAATGCAACGATCGACGAAGGGAGAAGCGGTCACGGAACGGACCGCCGCTGTCACCTGGCGCGTGCTCGCCCAGGTCAAGGTATCAGTTTTTCTCTGGAACGTCTTCCCGTTACACCCGCATGAACCCGGTAATCCTTTCAGCAACCGGACCCATAACGCCCGCGAGCGCAGGGCGGGTGAGGAGTTTCTCTCACAACTCGTAGAGCTTTTACGGCCGCGCCGGCTTATTGCTATCGGCAACGACGCTGCACGGACCGCGCGTCACCTGTACCACCCGCACAGGATCATCCAGGTGCGGCATCCCAGCTATGGCGGTCAAACCAGATTTTTAACACAGATGAATGAACTGTATCCCGGGATCCGGTTGTCCCGGGTAACTACTCGCAATGTTTAATTGCTTCTGTCACGGATGGAGTATGCGAATAGAACTTCACCCCGCATAACATTCCAGGGTAGCCTCCAGGTCCGCCTCCTCGAATTCCGCGGTAACCACGGCCCTGCCAATCTCCTCCAGCAATACCAGGTGCAGGCGGCCGTGCCTGGATTTTTTGTCCACCGCCATCAATTCCCTGAGTTGTCTTCGACTGACTGTATCCGGCAGGGTGATGGACAGCCCCGCTTTTTCCAGCAGTGAGTTCACCCGCCGCACGTCACTCTCCGGGAACCCTGTCGTCCTGGCGGAGAGATGGGCAGCCATGGACATGCCCGCGGCCACCGCTTCGCCGTGCAGCCAGGTCTCGTAATTCAGGGCGGTCTCGATGGCGTGCCCGAAGGTGTGCCCCAGGTTCAGGATGGCGCGCAAGCCGGATTCCCGCTCATCCCGGCTCACAATCGCCGCCTTGTTCCGGCAGGAAACCTCAATCGCATGGGCGAGGCAGGCCGCATCCCGCTGCAGCAACCCGTCCATGTTGTCTTCGAGCCAGTTGAAGAACTGCGCGTCATTGATGAGGCCGTACTTGATTACCTCGGCCACCCCGGCGCGCAGTTCCCGCTCCGGCAGGGAAGCGAGCACGTCCGTATCACTGAGTACCGCGACAGGCTGGTGAAACGCGCCTATCATATTTTTCCCCAGCCTGTGGTTCACCGCGGTCTTGCCGCCGACGGCAGAATCAACCTGGGCAAGCAAGGTGGTGGGAACCTGCACATAACTCACGCCGCGCTGGTAGCAGGCCGCGGCAAATCCGGTCACGTCGCCGATCACCCCTCCGCCCAGGGCAACCAGCGTACAGGTACGGCTGAATCGCTCTTCCAGTAACCGGGTGATGATGGCGTTCATGGTTTCAACTGTTTTCCGGCGCTCGCCGTCTTCGACGATCAAGGTCCGGGATGTTATGTCCGGCAAGCCATCAAGCAATGCATCAAGGTACAAGGGGGCGACAACGGTATTGCTGACCACCAAGGTCTGTTCGCTCAACCGGGGACCGAGAAGGTCGGCAGCTTGAGCCAGCATGCCGGCGCCGATATAAATGGGATAGGAGCGGTCTCCCAGTTCCACGACAACCTGTTTCATGCCTGTTTCACCATTTTGCTGATGTGCGTGACGACACGCGGAATGCTCCTGTTGTTGGTTTCAATGACCATGTCAGCCAGTTGTTGATAAATCGGCTCTCTCTGGGTCAGTAACTCACGAATCTTCGCCAGTTTATCACCGGATTGCAGCAACGGACGCCTGCGATCCATCCTCACCCTGCCGGCCAGGTGTTCCGCAGTAGCCCGAAGGTAAATGACCAGGCCGTTGTCCCTGAGTAACTGCTGGTTTTCCGGAGCCAGCACCGCGCCGCCGCCGGTCGCCAGCACGATGTCCCGTTTTTCCACCAACTCCCTCAGCATGCCGGTTTCCCGCCGCCGGAACCCCTGCTCCCCTTCGATGTCAAAAATCACATCGATGCTGACCCCGGTTCTTTTTTCAATCTCACTGTCTGAATCCCGGAAATCCTTGCCCAGTTCCCGCGCCAGTTGCTTGCCGATAGTCGTTTTACCGGCGCCCATGAGGCCAATGAGAAAGATATTTTCAGCCATCTTCTGTTTCGTCCGGGTTAAGCCGCGCGCAGGTTAAAACGATATTATGTACCGGTAACAAATCTATTACACTACTAATATGCGGGTGAACTCCCTATTCAAGGCGCTGGCGGTGGTTATTATCATCGGAGTTGCCGCGTCGAGCTTTTATATTGCTTCCAACCTGCCGGAAATCGATATGCTGCGCGACGTACGCATGCAGGTTCCGTTGCGTGTCTACAGCCAGGACGGATCGCTGATCGGGGAATTCGGCGAGAAGCGGCGCGTCCCGGTGTTGATCGATGAGGTTCCCGAACAGTTGATCCAGGCCTTCATCGCGGCCGAAGATGACCGCTTCTACGCCCATCCGGGCGTTGATTGGCAGGGCCTGCTGCGAGCCGCCATCTCACTGGCCAGAACCGGGGAGAAAAGACAGGGCGGCAGCACAATCACCATGCAGGTTGCCCGCAATTTTTTCCTGACCCGGGAAAAAACCTACATGAGAAAACTGAACGAAATTTTCCTGGCGATCAAGATAGAGAGAGAACTGACCAAGAATGAAATTCTCGAACTTTACCTGAATAAAATCTACCTGGGTCAACGCGCCTACGGTGTGGGCGCCGCAGCCCAGGTCTATTACGGCACAGGTATAACAGGCCTGAACCTGGCGCAGCACGCGATGCTGGCGGGGTTGCCGAAGGCGCCGTCAAGAACGAACCCGGTAACCAGCCCTGAGCAGGCGCTGCAACGCAGGTCATACGTGCTGCGGCGCATGCTGGAACTCGGTTATATCGACCAGGCCCGTTTCCAGGTGGCTGTCAACGCGCCCGTAACTGCTTCCCTGCATAGTCCCAGTATCGATCTCGAAGCCCCCTATGTCGCCGAGATGGTGCGCAAGCACCTCGTCGAAGAGTACGGAGACAGCGCCTACAGTACCGGTTACGTAGTGACCACGACCATCCGGGACTCACTCCAGCTAGCCGCGAACCGCGCCCTGAACCGGGCGTTGCTGCAATACGATGAGAGGCACGGTTACCGCGGCCCTGAACAACACTACGAGCTTACTCCCGGTATGACCGGGGACGGCTGGGATCAATTGCTGGCAGCACATTCCGCCATCGCCGGTCTGTTGCCGGCGCTGATTATCGATGAACGGGGATTTGCCGCGTCAGCCTGGGTCCAGGGTATCGGCCGCATACAGCTTGACTGGAACAGCCTGGGATGGGCGCGCAGCTATATCAATGAGAACGTACGGGGTCCGGCGCCAAGAAACACCGGTGAAGTAGTCAGTGTCGGCGACATCGTGAGGGTCAGGGAGGACTCCGATGGGAACTGGCGCCTGGCGCAGATTCCCGACATAGAAGGTGGCCTGGTTTCCCTGGATCCGCATAACGGCGCCGCCCTGGCACTGGTCGGCGGCTTTGAATTTTATCGCAGCAAGTTCAACCGAATCACCCAGGCCGAACGCCAGCCGGGATCAAGCTTCAAGCCGTTTATTTACTCGGCTGCGCTGGAAAACGGCTTCACCGCGGCCAGTATCATCAATGATGCGCCTATCGTATACGACGATCCCAGCATTGAAGACAAATGGCGCCCTGAAAACTACAGCGGCAGGACGTTTGGCCCAACCCGGCTGCGGGAGGCGTTGCGCCGTTCGAGAAACCTCGTATCCATCCGTTTGCTGCACGCCATGGGTGTGCGGAATGCACTGCGGCACGTGGAAAAATTCGGTTTTGACATCGATGAACTGCCCAGGAACCTTTCATTGGCCCTCGGTACCGGTTCCATCACTCCCTGGCAACTGGCCAGTTCCTATACGGTATTCGCCAACGGCGGTTACCGCGTGGAACCGTTTTTCATTACCCGGATTGAAACCTATACGGGCGACCTGTTGTTCGAGGCGCAACCCGTCACCGTCTGTTCCCACTGCCCTGATAACGGTACGACAGGGATGGAATCTGCAGAGACCGGTACGGCAGACGAATCCGGAACCGCGGATGCGGTCCCGGCAGAAAATTTTGCCGAACGGGTAGTCAACCCGCAGAACATCTGGATCATGAACGAACTGACCCGGGACGTGGTTCGGCGCGGAACCGGGGCAAGGGCCTACCGGGAATTGCAGCGGGATGACCTCTCCGGCAAGACGGGCACTACAAACGAACAGCGTGACGCCTGGTTTGCCGGGTTTAATTCATCCGTTGTGGCCGTTACCTGGGTAGGCTTTGATGACTTCGAACCCATGGGTCAGGGTGAGGTAGGCGGCAGGACCGCGTTATCGATATGGATTGAGTATATGCGCACCGCGTTGAAGGACACTCCGGTCAACCTGGGGGAACGTCCTGCAGACATTGTTACCATCAGGATTAACGCTGAGACAGGCTGCCCGGCAGAAGCAGGCGATACGGATGCGGAATTTGAAGTCTTCATGGCAAACCGGTTACCCGATGCCACAGAGTGCAGCAGGATGCTGATACCCTACGACAACAGTCCGGAAAAGCCTGACGCCCCCGGCCGGTTGTTCTGAATCCGTGAAAAAAACATATTTACAGGTGGCATTGCCGGTGCCGCTGCGCCGGCATTACGACTACGCAATCGGTGAAGATTTTCTGCCTGTAGAGTTTCAGCCCGGGATGCGGGTAAGCGTCCCGTTCGGCCGGCGCAGGGAGCAGGTCGGTATAGTGGTGGGTGTTGCCGACCGGACTTCCCTGCATCCGGATCAACTGAAATTCATCAACAATGTCATTGATTACGAGCCGGTTTTTTCAGCCCGCCATTTTAAGTTACTGCGTTGGGCTGCCGACTATTACCACCATCCGGCTGGTGAGGTGTTGTTCAGTACGCTTCCCGTGCTCCTGCGCCGGGGAAAGCCGGTTGACAGGGGCTATGACGAGATATTTGTGGCCGGTGCCGAAGGAAATACGGCAGAGCCGGGAAACCACGCGCCTGCGCAACAATCGTTGTTGCGAATTTTGCGTAGCAGTCCGGCGGGATTGACCCGGCAGGAACTCAGGGCGCGGCAGGCCCAATATGCCAGGCCGCTGAATGCGCTGCTTGAGAAGGGCCTGGTGTTACGGACTGTAACCGGACTCCCCGGCGCGGTAGCGGAAGAGATCGAAGAGCGGGGATTTGCACTGAACCAGGAGCAAATCGAGGCGGTCAACTCGATCGCGGGAAACACGGAAACCCACCGTACCCACGTGTTGCAGGGGATCACCGGCAGCGGCAAGACCGAAGTCTATATCGAAGCCGTGAGACGCGTGATAGCGCAGAACAGGCAAGCCTTGATCCTGGTGCCGGAAATCGGTCTGACCACACAGTTTATCGACCGCGTCAGGCAGAGGTTACAGGTCGATATCAGGGTGCAACATTCCGCCCTGAATGAAACTGAACGCCTGCGCAACTGGCTGGCGGCAAGAAACGGTGACGCCGCGGTGATCATAGGAACCCGCTCTGCGGTGTGGACGCCACTGAAATCACCCGGGATATACGTTGTTGACGAGGAACACGATCCGTCCTACAAGCAGGACAGCGGGTTTCGATATTCCGCCAAGGATATCGCAGTGGTACGCGCCAAGTTTGATAATGTGCCGGTGGTGCTGGGCTCTGCCACACCATCCCTTGAAACCATAAAAAACATAAGAAGCCGGAAATATATACGGCAGCACCTGCCGTCACGGGCAACCGGTGCCGAAGCGCCGGAAATTCGTTTTCTCAACCTCAGGAATAAACCCGTCTACAGCGCCGTAGCGAAGACCCTGCTTGACGAGATCGCCGTCACCCTGGAAAACAATAACCAGGTACTGCTGTTCTTGAATCGCAGGGGTTATGCGCCGGTCATCCTCTGCCACAGTTGCGGCTGGCACGCTGAATGCGATCGTTGCAGCGTGAAGATGACCTGGCACGAAGATAAAAACAGGCTGGTCTGCCACCATTGCGACGCACGCCGGAAACTGCCTGACAGGTGTCCGGATTGCGACCAGTCTGAACTCCTGGAGGTAGGTCACGGCACCCAGCGCCTGGACAGGGCCCTCGCCGAACATTTCCCGCAGGCCAGGATACTGCGTATTGACCGCGACAGCACCCGGCGCAAAGGCTCAATGGAGAAGATGATCAGGCAGATCACCAGTGGTGATGCGGACATACTGATAGGCACCCAGATGCTTGCCAAGGGTCACCACTTCCCCAGGTTGACACTGGTAGGGATCATCGACGCGGACGCAGGTCTTCTGAGCACCGACTTCCGCGCCACTGAGCGTATGGCCCAACTTATCGTCCAGGTAAGCGGCAGGGCCGGACGCGAGGACAGGCCCGGCGTTGTTTTCATCCAGACCCATTTCCCCGGCCATCCGTTGCTGCAAGCGCTGGTAACCCGGGATTATAATGAGTTCGCGAGCATGCTACTTACCGAGAGAAGGAAAGCGCAATTACCGCCATATTCCTACCTGGCACTGCTGGGGGCCGAGGCCGCAAGCCAGGAAGCCGCAGAGAAATTTCTGCACTGTGCCCGCCGTGAACTGGAAAAACTCGATAGCGGACTGACTGTTCTTGGACCCGTCAGCGCGCCCATAGAGAAGCGGAAAGGGCGCTTTCGCAATCAGTTGCTGATCCAGTGCGGCAACAGGAACCTGTTGAGAAAAGTGCTCGCACCGTGGTGCCGGATACTGGAAGACCTGCCGGAAGCAAAAAGGACACGCTGGTATCTGGATATCGATCCCCAGGACATGTTGTAAATATCTTCAGGTCGTATCCTGTTCCGCCCGTAGTTCCAGCAGCACGAATTCAATCTGGTTGTCCTGCAGCCTCCGGCGGATGTCCCGCATCTCGTCGATACTCTTGAACGGTCCGAGACGAACCCGGTGGCGGACGTCCTGCTCATTGAGCAGGACGCGCTGGATATCGGCAAATATGCCCAGTAACGCAAGTTCAGCCTTGACCTGGTCGGCTGAGCTGAAATCCCTGAACGAGCCTACCTGAAGGACATATCCGGTAATATCATCGTCTGCGTCCCGGTCACGGGCCGCTTGCTGTTCCTGCTCATCGGTATTATTCCCGCTTTCATCGCGTTCGCTGATTTCCACCGTGTCTTCGTCATCTGCTTCTTCCTGCTTGTCTTTCTCGCCGGCCATCCATTCGGAGATATTGACCTTCTTGTTACGCAGCGTGTCGTAGAACGTGAACTTGACATCCGGTTGGTTCCGTTCGGTTTCTGCGCGGCTGTCTACTGCCGGACTACCCACATTACCGCCCGGATCCGGCTCAGCCGCCTGGTAACGCAGAAAGACTATGAACGCGACCAGCAGGCCAATGGATAACCCGGAAAGAAAGGACAGGAGGCTTCCTGTAATAAAGGCCCGTTCCTGCCTGGAACTGCTCCTGGTTTTTTTATGGTTTCTCGACATTACCCTCTGTTCGGGAAGCGAATATTGCAAGGATTAATGTGCCGACAGGCATTTAATATATCCAATTCCATTCGGAAAACTTCGCGTACGGAAGTCTATCACAGATACGAGACTGCGAGGATCTATTTACAGCGCCGCAACCAGGAATGCGATCATTGCAACGGCAGCCGCCAACGCTGCATACGGTAGCTGCGTAAGCGCATGCTCGACCACGCCACAACCACTGCCATGTGCGGAAAGCACCGTTGAATCGCCGTAAAAACATGTGTGGCTGCCGAAAGCGCTGGCTGAAATCAATGCTCCGATCACCAACGCCATATCAGCTTCAACACTGACGGCAAGCGGTATGACAATAGGCATGGCTACGGCAAATATGCCCCAGAACGACCCTGTTGCAAAAGCCAGCAAGGCCATGATTACAAATGTAACAACGGGCAATAACAACGGCGTCATCAGGGGTTGCACCGCGCCTATCACGAAGGATGCCAGGCCCAGTTGATCGTTGACCTCCTTGAGCATGAAGCCGGCCACCACCGTTCCCAGGGGAAGCAGCATCGATTTGAACCCCTCCAGCATGGTGTCGAAGACCTGCGCCGGCGGCAGCAACCTTTGTGCAAGAACCGATATGATGGTAATGCCAAGGGCAACGATGACCCCGTTCAGGATATCGGCGTCCAGGTACCAGGTAAAAAATATCAGTGAGAGAATGGGAACAAAAAAGTTCAACCCTGCCCTGCCATCCTGTTCCTGAGCCGCCGTATCTGCAAGGTCGCGTTGTTCCTTCCGTAGCCTCATCTCATATTTACGAGCGTTCTCGTCCTCAGCTCTGGACATTGCGCCAAGCAAGGGGATCTTTCTCAGTATAACCAGGGGAACAATGATAACTGCTGCCCAGGCGTAGAACATGTAGGGTATCGCTTCCATGTAAAGCAGGAGCCCATCCCCGGGCCCGGCTCCCGTATTTTCTTCCAGCAAAGCGGCAAAATACACGGCCCACGTCGACAAGGGCACCAGCACACAGATAGGTGCGGCGGTTGAGTCTACGACATAAGCCAGCATCTCCCGGGAGACACCGAATTTGTCCGTTACCTTTTTCATCGACGAACTGATGGTCAGGGCATTCAGGTAGTCATCAATGAATATTGCCAGGCCAAGCGACCAGGCCGTCATCAACGCGCCAATGCGGGTTTTGACCCTGGTCGCCACCAGTCCGCCGAATGCGGCCGCGCCACCGATATTCGCCAGTAATGCGATCAGACTCCCCATCAGGCCGCAGACAATGATGATCCAGCCTATGGTTGCGTCGCCCATCACGGACAACATGACGCCGGTAAAATTGGTCAGCAGATCTGCGGGCGCCAGGATCAGCAATCCGATAACAGAACCGGCGATCAGAGGTTCTATGGTTCGCCTTGAGATAACTGCGAGGATCAGCACCGCCAGGGTGGGGACCAGGCATTCAATTCCGGTGGAGGCCATATCTCATCTGCATCGACTAACCCTTGAACTGTTCCACTCTCAACATCAACACACACCTGCCGGCTGTTGTTGTATCAGACAATGTATTCCACCGCCCGCGTAATTAAGTGGAGTTGGGTCTATCTGGACTATATCGCGTCCAGGATAAGCGGTTTTCAGTATTCCTGCGGTTGCGTCATCCTTAACCTGATTTCCGTACCTGGGTGCGATAACCAGTCCGTTGGTAACCAGATAATTAGCATAGCTCGACGCCTTGACGATATGGACAGATTCACCCATGGGAAATGCCGGCACGCCATCCGGATAATCCAGTGTTGCCAGGAACTCCCTGTACATGGGCTCATCGGGTTGAACGAGCATAAACTCGGTATCAGGAACCGTGATGCGGGTAATCTCGAACGGTCTGCCGTTCACATCCGCCGCACCGGACAGAATTCGATATGCCTCTTCAAGCCGCTGGTAGTTGATGGCTGCTATCGGATCCATTGAAGCTTCTTCCTCGCTGACCTGGGCCAGGATTATCCTGTTGACACCTGCGAACTGGCAAAGTTCATCCAGGTGACCGCCGGTGGTCTGGGGGCCATACAGTAAAATTGTCTCGCCGTCGGCGTTGGCATACGGGATAGGGCCTCTGTCCGCCTGTAAGTCCTCGTACAACCCATCGTTCAACCAGATGATCCGGGTCGCGCCAAGAATGGATCTGTAAGCGGCCTCCAACTCAGCACCTGTCACACCCGGATTGCGCCGGTGTTCCATTGAACGGTTGACCAGGAGAACACCTTCACCATTATGAACACGACCGCCACCTTCGCTGATTACTCCGGTACAAAGAACAGTATTAATGCCGAGGAATTCGGCAATCGATCCGGGTAATTGCGTCATCCCGATAGAAATGTCATCGGCCATATCGGAATAACCCCACTGGTTTTGTGCAAATGACGCAATTGCCAGCCTGTTCGTTTTGCGGTTTATGAGAAATATCGGGCCGAAATCACGTATCCAGATATCTACTTGCGGTATCGCCAGAAAATTCATATGCGGCGTAACCGGCCAGCCGTGTTGCCGCAGCCAGTCCCGGGCCGCGCAGATACCCTGCTCATCCGTGCATAAAATGTTCGACCTTATCCGGTAATGCGACAAGGTGTGCAGGATCTCGGCGATGGTTTGCCGGGTGTCCAGGCGGGGGTCATTGAACCACTGGAACCTCGGCCAGGCCAGCCAGATGGACGAGTGGGTTTCAAATTCACCGGGCATCACGTAGGTTGGCGCCTGCGAAACGTTTCCGTTACCCCTGGACATTCTGATTTATCTGCTAACCGCTGTTGGATCAGCGGATAGTATCACTAAAACCGCAGTGATACGTCTACGCCATAGGTTCTCGGTATGCCGGGTGTCCTGAGTATGGAACCGAATGCCTGCAGGTTGTTCACGTAGATGAAATACTCCTTGTCCGCCAGGTTCTTGCACCAGACGCCGACAGACCAGTTGTCCGCATCGGAACCCAGGCCGACCCGCGCATTGAGCAGTGTATAACCATCAAGTTCGCTGAAATTGATGTTGTCGGATTCACCCCAGTGGTCCGAAAGGGTATTAAAATCGAATTGGGCATGACCTTTCCAGCCTTCAGCCACGCGCATCTGGTACCTGATCATTCCGTTTGCGCTGAATTCGGGCGCATAAGGCAGTTCATTGCCGTCCAGACGTTCCTGTACGTTAAACGGACTCGTGGGTATCCCTTGGGTCTCCGTATCGAGCCAGGTTACTCCGAATTTTATATCCAGGTCCTCGATCGGCGCAAACCAGATTTCTGATTCGACGCCATATACTTCGGCATCGGCGGCGTTTTCATTGATCAGAAGAGAATCAACCACGCCGGTGCCGTCTACGGACAGCGCAAGAATGGCATCTTCATAGTCATAATAGAATACAGAAGTATTCCAACGCAGGGCGCCGTCCAGCAAGTCGGACTTCATACCGATCTCATAAGCAGTAAGCGTCTCCTCATCATAAGGTTCCTGCAGTATCTCCTGTACGGTTATGTCACCGATGAAGCCGCCGCTCTTGAAACCGTTGGAGATCCCGGCGTAGACCATGACGGTATCGGAGATATCCATGCTGGCGCCCACGCTCCAGGATACCTCGTTGAAGCTGATCTCCCTGTCGACGTAGGCTTCGTCAAAAACCGACGGATCGGAGAAGTCCCCCGGCAGCGGACCGGGTGATGCCACAAATTCGCCGGCAGCGGTCGGGCCGCTGCCAAAATCGACGTTAATGGTGCCGCCCTCGAAGGAACGTTCCTCGTCGGTGTAGCGGATCCCTGCCGTCACGGAGAACCGTTCCGTCAACCGGAACTCGTTATGCAGGAATGCCGCGAATGAATCCGTTTCGAGAATATAAGCGTGGTTCTGGCGGAAATCGAAATCACCCGCATCCGTTTCCGTGCGCGGCGTCTCAAGTTCATCGGTTGAATAGAACAGCCCGAGAGTCCAGACCCAGCGGCCATCATCGGGAGAAGACAGGCGCACTTCTTCGGAAAACTGCTCAAAATCGGTTTCATAACCGACGTCGATACTGCGCACAACGGTCCCGTCAGCGTCTTCCTGCGATTTCCGGTCAACGGTATTGTAGGCTGATATCGAAGTGAGTGTTGCGAATCCCAGGTCATAGTCGGCGCTGAAAACAACGCCGAAAGCATCGATCTCATCCCGGTTGATAAGGCCCTTCTGCAGGGTATAGGGATCATCATCGTCCCTGAGGATTGCGCCTTCACCATCAAATGAACAGGCACCCGACAACCCCAGGTTCCCGGCTACGACCGGGTCACAGATATTGAATTCAGCATCATTGGTGAACGTGGGAACGCCTTCATATTGATTTCCCTCGGAGTCATCCTGGCCGCCGAATACCAGCAGGTGCGCGCTCAGATCTTCGGAAATATCCCACAACAACTGTCCCCGTACGGCATAGCGGTCCTGTTCTCCAATCTCACCCAGGGTCGGATGGGTATATGGACCACCGTCCTGCTGTGATACGTTGAAAGACAGACGCCCTGACAGTGTTTCGCCCAACGGGCCACCTATGAAACCTTCAACAGTGTATGCCTCGTAATTTGCGTAGCCGAGATCCAGTCCGGCTTCGAATTCCCCGGTTGGCCTGTTTGAAAAGAAGTTGACCGATCCGCCGGTCGAATTACGTCCGTACAACGTACCCTGTGGACCTTTCAACGCCTCCACCCGTTCGATATCGAACAACAGGAAATTCAGCAGGGTGGAATTGCCGTAATATACCTCGTCCACGTGAACGGCTACGGGAGAACTCTGGATCGCGGTAAAGTCGTTCAGGCCGATGCCGCGCAATACGAAATTCGGAATGGCGTTGGTCGATGAATAGGACACTATCAGGCCGGGGATCTGGTACTGGACGTCCGCCGCGGAGCGCAGGCCCAGCGCGTCCACTTCTTCACCGGTCAGCGAGGTAATTGCAATGGGCACGTCCTGCACGCTCTGTGCACGTTTCTGGGCAGTGACGATAATTTCCTCAATGGTGGCGGCGGCTGTTTCCGCCATGCCGAAAACAGCGCCGAAGAAGACTGGCGCCGCAATGAATTTGCCCAGCATCGATTTACCGTATTTCAAGATACTCATTTGCCATTCCTCCAACACTCATTGCCAGACTAAAGACTAGCAATGAGACATGGAACGGACTATATGACTTTTGTTATATATGCTGCCTCAGGCCGGCAACGGCCTAAATGTCTGATGGCGGGAGCAGGCGCGCCAAGGGGTCCGTGTCGCCTGCCGGGTCCATGAATTTCAATGCTTCGATTACAAGGGAAAAGAGTTCCGACTGTGAACTGATATCAAGCTTTGTGTAGATACTGTGCCGGTGGATACGCACGGTCCCCTCGGATACGCCCAGGCGTTCAGCAGTGACCTTTACGGAGTACCCGCGTAACAGGTGGTCAAGGATCATCTTCTCCCGCGGGGTCAGGACACTGGTCCCAAGTCTTTCCATAGCCTCCTTGAGTCTTGTGTGGAAACCGGCCCTCAGTTCCGTATCAATCATGCCCTGACGCGGTACGGACCTGCCCGAGGACCGCTCCACGACCAGCCGTAAAAAATCATGGACCTCCTCCAGGGTGCCCCGCGTGCGTTGTTCGAACCTGCGCGCCCCGGTCTCCCGCCCCAAGGATATAGCCACGGATTTGTCATCACCTGTCTGAAAGAACAGGTTGATTTCATCCATAAGACCGTAAGCCGCGAAAAACGTGTTGAAATACTCTCCTTCCCTGAAATCGTCGGGAGAGAGTTCGGCAAGTGAATAACAGCCTTCCAGGGGATCACCAAGGCTGGCATGAAAGAACGGGTCCAGCAGGTAGGCGCCCTGTATGTATGCAGTGATACGCGCACCCGCGGGATCGTCGACGGCATGGGAAAACAACACCAACGGCATGGTATCGCCAAGATACTGGATCACACTCATGCTGCTGATATCCAACGCTTCCTGAAGCGTGTGAAAAATATAACGCCAGACCTCGTCGATATCAGCCGTACCCAGAATTTGCCCAAGTTCGGCATTCCATGCGGAAGAAAGATTCATCGTCACGCAATATACTGCATTGAGCTCGTCTATAACAATTGATAAATGGCGGCAGCCGTTTTCCTCAATATAATTCTACTGCTCAGAGATGAAGTACGAGCTGCAAATCGAAGAGGAGAACCCCATGAATAACGTTTTCGGGAACATACATCAGGAATACGACCGGAAACACATTCTGCATCCGTTCGCAGAATTTCCGCGCTTTCTCAATGAAGGATCGCGGGTGTTTGACAGGGCGGAAGGCGCTTATGTTTATGATGTTGACGGGCAACGATATCTCGACGGCATTGGCGGCCTCTGGTGTGTGAATATCGGCTACGGCAGGCAGGAAATGGCGGACGCGATTGCCGAACAGGTTCTCAGGCTCCCCTTCTACAATTCGTTTACCGATATGTCATCCGTACCTGCATCTGCCCTGGCCGCGAAACTGGCGCAACTGGCGCCTGCGGACCTGAACCATGTCTTCTTCACGACCGGAGGTTCGACATCGGTCGACACTGCAGTCCGGCTGGCACATTATTACTTCCAGGCCAGGGGTGAGCCATCCAGAAAGCAGATCATATCCCGCGAGAATGCTTACCACGGCAGCACGTATCTTGCAGCGTCCGTCTCCGGGATAGAGCGAAATTACGCCGGATTTCACAATCTGGCAACCGATGACGTACCGCTTGTCTACCACGTATCGTGTCCCAACGTATACCGGCCGTTTGAGGGCATGTCCGAAGCGGAATACTGCGATGCCTTGATAAACGAACTTGAGGCGAAAATCCACGAAATCGGGGCTGGAAATTTAGCCTGTTTCTTCGCAGAACCGATTATGGGAGCAGGCGGGGTAATAATGGCGCCGGACGGATATCACAGACGCGCACTGGACGTTTGCCGCCGTTACGGCATCCTCTACGTGTCAGATGAGGTAGTCACGGCATTCGGCCGGCTGGGTCACATGTTTGCATCAGAAGACATGTTCAACATTACACCCGACATCATCCTGGCAGCAAAAGGCATTACGTCGGGGTATGTGCCCCTTGGAGCAACCCTTTTCTCCGATCGTATCTCCCGGGCAATCATCGATGACGGTGTTTTCGCCCACGGTTTTACCTATTCCGGTCATCCTGTTGCCTGCGCCGCGGGTCTGAAGAACATCGAAATCATCGAGCGTGAGAATCTCTGCGGCCATGTGCGTGAAACCGGGCCTTACTTCGAGCGATCGCTGGCAACCCTGATGGATCTTGATATCGTCGGTGACGTACGCGGCAGGTGTTTCATGCTTGCGGTTGAATTCGTCCGCGACAAGGCGACAAAGCAGAACTTCGATTATTCTGTCGAGATCGGGCGGCGAGTTGCGCTGGAAGCATACCGGCGCGGCCTGATTGCCCGCAACGTGGGTGACTTTATCATCCTGTCTCCGCCCCTTACACTCACAAGAGAACAAATTGACCGGGTCGTGGACACACTGCGTTCGTCGATTCTCAAGATCATGGATGACCTGTAAACCGACGCAATGACGTCCTGACCCCTTACGGCCTGCCCGCCTCAACCAATGCTTCGGCCAGGAGTTCCGGGTTGGTATAACACACCTCATGGCTGCCCGGCTTTTGCACCACCCTGCACAGTCCAAGCCGGTCCGCCATCCTGGGATACCAGGCATATTCACCGTGGGGCAGTACGATATCATCGGTAAAGTTGATGTAACTCCTGGGCACCTGTAATCTCTGGAAGCCGCGCATCGGGATTTTCTCTTTCTGGGAATAAGCGCAGATCGGTCGCAGCCTGGCGTAGACCTTTTTGGCCGTTTCCAAATCCGCATCATTGATAAACCGTTCACGAAAAACATCGAACGGCAGTATCCAGTTTGCTCTCTCGCCGTCTCTCTTGATCACCGCGTCAAACATCTGCTGGTGTACGGGTGGTATGACATCGTAGATAGCTTCCCCGTCTTCCATCACCATGGCGTTCTGAAAGACGATCCGGTTGATCCGGTCAGATACCTGTTCTGCAACGCCCGGGATGACGATCCCGGCAAAACTGTGGCCTGCCAGTATGAAGTCGCGTATGTCTCTCTCGAGGATGTAATCGACCACGGATTCCACGCAATCCGCCCGGGTAAAAAAATTCCCGGCCTCCTCGCCGTGACCGGCCAGTGTCGGCGCGTAAGCGACATGACCCTGCCTGTTGAGTTCCGTGATAACCCCGTCCCAGCAGGACCCGTCGTGCATGGAGCCATGCACCAGTACAAATGTCAGTTTCAAACCTGTTTCCTCCCCTGTTCCGTTAAGCCGGGCTATCGCCCAATTCATTAATTACTTCAGCTACGGTCACCACCCGTCCGAATAATTCACGCACCGTGCCCAGGGTGGCTTCATGCAGGCGTTCTTCAAATGCTGCCGTCGCGTCGCTGGTAAAGGCGACCTTGTAATCATGTTCGAAGGCGCTGCGCGCGGTGGATTCGCAACAACAGTTCGTCGTCACTCCGGTAATGATAACCGTGTCCGCACCAATGTTCTTCAGCAAGGTATCAAGATCCGTTCCATGAAACGCGTCGTATTTATGCTTGACGACATGAAATTCGTTATCCAGCGGGGCCGGGAGGTCCGAAAAGAATTCGAAGCTGTGGGTATTCCTGAACAACACCCGCTGCTCCCTCAGCGGAGGATACTTATCCAGCAGGAGGCCGCCGTAGGGTGCGCTGCTGTCAAGCCGGACCCAGATTACCGGTACGCCGTGGTTTCTGCACTCCGCTATCAGCTGCGTGAGCCGGGTTATGATTGCGCGGCCCAGGGGCGCCTCGAGCATGGCGCCCGGTTCCAGGAAGGCATTCTGCATATCGATTATGAGCAGGGCAGAGGTTTCCCGGTTAATGCGGAAAAAAGCCTCCCCGGTCTGCGTGGCCTTACGCGCCTCGCTCATTTACCTGATTTGTCCGTGCTTTCCATCGTGGAGCATTCTATACGATCCGCCCGGGGGACGGAAACGACCGGTGCATCAGTTGTTTTATTTCCCGGTTTCAGCCAGCGCCGAATCCCAGGCGATGAGCGCTCTCTTGCGTTCAATTCCCCAGTGGTAACCACCCAGTTCTCCCGATGTACGCAGGATGCGATGGCAGGGTATCAGGTAGGAAACAGGATTCGCGCCTATTGCAGAAGCAGTGGCTCGTATAGCCGAGGGTTTACCGCTCATCTGCGCCAGTTGCCTGTAGGATACGAGACTGCCTTCCGGGACCCTCAGCAGCGCGCGCCAGACATTGACCTGGAAGTTGGTTCCTTTCACGAACAGTTGAAACTCGATCTTTTGTGTCCTGCTGCCGGGGTTGAATAAGTTATCGGCTGTCGGCGCAGTACGCTGCGGGTCATGGGTAATCTGCGCGGCAGGCCAGCGCCGCTGCAGATCTTTCGCCTCACGGTCAAGCCTCTCCACCGACCCGAATGCCAGTTCACAGATACCTCTGCCGGTGACCGCCAGTAACATCAATCCGAACGGGGTGGCGTGAACGCCGTAATAAATCTTCAAGCCGTTGCCCAGGCGCTTGTACTGACCCGGGGTGACGGCTTCGATGGATACGAACTGCTCGTGCAACCGGCCCGGGCCGGACAGTCCCAGGTCCAACGCGGCATCCAGCACGCTGGCTGATTTGTCCAGCAGTTCCTTGGCGTGCTGTACGGTCAGGAACTCCAGGAAGCGCTTCGGGGTGACACCCACCCACGCTTTGAATTTCCTCTGGAAATGCCAGGGACTCAATCCGGTGTGCGATGCGATTTGCTCAAGAGAGGGCTGCTGCCCGGCGTTATCACGTATATAGGCGATTGCCTGCGCGATCTGGTCGTAATCTTCTGCCGAACCTGGGCGGGAAGCGGTATTCATGGGGGAAGTATAAGTGATTGACCAGTCCCAACCACCCGAATCTTGCTGTTTAATCAGGTGGAGTCGCTATAATTTCCTGAAACAAGCAGGTTTGAAGAAATGAAGTATTCGTGTGGTTGAAAAAACTGATACCGGGTATTCAGCTTATTCTCCTGATATTGCTGGTTGTATAGCAACGGGCAGAACAAGGCAAGAGGTGAAGAAAAATATAAAAGAGGCTATTGAATTTCACCTCGAAGGATTAACGTCGGAAAATCAAAAAATAACGGAACAGCCACTCGGAAGGTTATAATTCACTATTCCTTCAATTCCCCCGGGCTGACCAGGATACCGTCCTCATCGGCATAAAGCCATTCTCCGGGCGCGAAGGTTACATCGGCAAAATCAAGTGGGATATCTCGCTCGCCAACGCCTTTTTTTACACTTCTTCTGGGGTTCGTACCCAGGGCCTTTATACCGATGTCCAGTTGTGAGATGACCGCGGAATCCCTTATGCAACCGTAGACCACCATTCCTGCCCAGCCGTTCTTCATGCCCATTTCCGCCAGTTTGTCCCCCACCAGGGCGCAACGGATAGAGGCGCCGCCGTCGACCACCAGGACGCGGCCATTGCCCTGCTCTTCCAGGGCCGCCCGCACCCGGGAATTATCCTCAAAACACCTGACCGTCGAGATGGGACCGGAGAACCTTGTCTTGAGCCCATAGCCCTGCATGAGCACGTTGGCAACCTGTACTTTTCCTTCGTGCTCATCGTGGAGGTCTGCTGTCGAGAATGTCACTTCAGTCCTCTTTCTTCTTTCTGCCGCGCTTCCAGTCTTTCACGACTCGCGCGTCCCGTTTGCTCATTGCCAGCGCATCGGCTTCCACGTCCTTTGAAATCGTGGCGCCGGCCGCAATCGTGGCGCCGTCGTTAATCCTGAGCGGGGCAATGAGTTCGGTATTGGAGCCGATGAATACGTCGTCGCCGATGATCGTTTTATGTTTTTCAACACCATCGTAGTTACAGGTGATGGTGCCGGCGCCGACATTGACCCGTTCCCCGACCTCGCTGTCACCGATATAGCTGAGGTGGTTGGCTTTCGTACCTCGGCCTATATCCGACTGTTTTATTTCAACAAAATTGCCGACGCGCACATCCTCGTCCAGTCGTGAACCGGGACGTATCCTGGCGAAAGGCCCGATCCTGTTTCTTTTCCCGATGACGGCATTGTCGATAACACAATTTGCGGAGATGGTCGCAGATTCATCGATGCGGCTGTCCCGGATAACGCAGTTAGGCCCGATTGAGACGTTATTTCCCATGCTCACCTCACCTTCGATGACCGCGTTTATATCGATGAAAACATCCTCTCCTGTTACCAGGTTCCCGCGCAGGTCGAAGCGGGCAGGGTCGGCCAGGCTAACTCCCTGCCTCATCAGTTCCCTCGCCTGCATAAGCTGGTAATGTCGTTCCAGTTCCGCCAACTGGGCCCGGTCATTCACTCCTTTTATCTCCATCACCGATGACGGATTGACCGAACGAATATCCACATCACCGTCGACGGCGTGCCCGACAATGTCCGTCAGCAGGTATTCCCGCTGCGCATTATCATCGGTCAACATGCCCAGCCATTTTTTCAGCAGGTCAGCCCGTGCCACCATCATCCCGGTGTTGATCTCGCGCAGGCGTTTCTCCCCGTCATCCGCATCCTTTTCCTCGACAATCCTGAGGATTTGACCGGCCTCATTACGCACGACCCGGCCGTAGCCCGTCGGATCGTCGAGATGTGAGGTAAGGAGACTGAACCCGGTTTCACCGGCCGTGTCCACAAGAGTTGCCAGGGTGTGTTCGGTAATCAGCGGCACGTCGCCGTAGAGCACGATGACATGATGGGTGGCGGGAATGGAATCGATGACCTGCAACACGGCATGGCCTGTCCCCAATTGCCGTTCCTGCCTTACCCAGCGGGCGTTGAACGTTCCATTCGCCTCGCGTACCTGGTCCCCCTCATGGCCGTAGACGATATGGATTTCATCGCAGGAGAGGAGGCAGGCTGTGTGGTACACGTGCGCCAGCAGGGTTTTCCCCGCCAGGGTGTGCATCACCTTGGGCAGCGAGGAGCGCATGCGCTTGCCTTTTCCGGCGGCAAGGATGACGGCGCTCAACGGCATGGCAATACGGCCGCGCGGGCCGGGTTCAACTGCGTCCGGTGCGTTTACGCATCCTGCGGATGGCCTGAAGTTGTGCTACGGCTTCTGCGTTCTTTGCCAGGGCTGTTGCGTATTCTATATTCGCATCCCGGTCGTGTAACTGGCGTTCCGCCTCTTCCCGGGCCTTGAGTACCGCGGCCTCATCCAGGTCTTCAGCCCGCATGGCCGAATCCGAGAGTACGGTCACCACGTCAGGCTGCACCTCCAGCATGCCGCCGGAGACATAAAACCCTTCTTCCTCGCCGTTATCCTGCTTTATGCGGACCTCGCCGGGCGCAAGCCGGGTGACCAGCGGCGTGTGACCGGGCGCGATTCCCACCTCACCCAGGATTGCCGGGGCAAAGACCATTTCCGCCTCGCCGGAAAAGATTTCCTTTTCCGCGCTGACGATATCAACGTGAATGGTTGCCATAATCAGCTATAGTTTAGACCGATTTGCTTTTTTCCACCGCTTCTTCGATCGTCCCGACCATGTAAAACGCCTGTTCCGGCAGGTGGTCGTATTCACCGTTGACGATGGCCTTGAAGCCCTCGATGGTGTCTTTTAACGGGACGTACTTGCCGGACGTGCCGGTGAATACCTCCGCCACGGTGAAAGGTTGTGACAGGAAGCGCTGGATCTTGCGGGCGCGCGCCACCACCAGTTTATCTTCTTCAGATAATTCATCCATACCCAGGATAGCGATGATGTCGCGTAATTCCTTGTATCGCTGCAGGGTATTCTGTACCGACCTGGCAATGTCATAGTGGTCCTGTCCGACTACCAGCGGGTCCAACTGGCGCGAGGTGGAATCCAGCGGGTCAACGGCGGGATAGATGCCCAGTTCGGCGATCTGCCGGGACAGCACCACCGTCGCGTCCAGGTGTGCGAACGTCGTGGCAGGAGACGGATCGGTGAGGTCATCCGCGGGTACGTACACGGCCTGGATCGAGGTGATGGAACCCGTCCGGGTGGAGGTGATACGTTCCTGCAGCCGGCCCATCTCCTCGGCCAGGGTCGGCTGGTAACCCACGGCTGAGGGCATGCGTCCCAGCAGGGCCGATACTTCGGTACCTGCCAGGGTGAAACGGTAAATATTGTCGATAAACAACAGGACGTCCCTGCCTTCATCGCGGAATTTTTCCGCCAGGGTCAGACCGGTCAAACCGACCCGCAGCCGGTTGCCCGGCGGTTCGTTCATCTGCCCGTAAACCATGGACACTTTCGAGTCTTCCAGGTTTTCAATATTGACCACGCCTGCCTCCTGCATCTCGTGGTAGAAGTCGTTGCCTTCACGGGTGCGCTCACCTACCCCGGCAAATACGGACAAGCCGGAATGCTGTGTGGCGATATTATTGATGAGTTCCATCATGTTTACCGTCTTACCGACACCTGCGCCGCCGAACAGGCCGACCTTGCCGCCCTTGGCGAAGGGACAGATGAGGTCGATAACCTTGATCCCGGTTTCCAGCAGTTCCGTCGTCGGACTCAGGTCCGTAAAACTGGGCGCTTCCCGGTGGATACTCCATTTCTCATCGGCGCCGACAGGACCGCGTTCATCGATAGGATCACCCAGCACGTTCATTATCCGGCCCAAGGTCTTTTCGCCCACCGGGATGGAGATCGGCGCGCCGCTGTTATCCACTTTTAGGCCCCGTTGCAAGCCGTCCGTGGAGCCCAGGGCAATCGTGCGCACGACGCCGTCACCCAGTTGCTGTTGTACTTCCAGGGTGGTCTCCACCCCTTCGGCATCAACGTTCAGCGCGTCGTAGATTTTTGGTATGGCGTGGCCTGGAAATTCCACGTCAACTACCGCGCCGATGATTTGAACAATGTTTCCAGCACTCATCCAATTATCCTCAGTTTTGATATGTTCTTGTTATATATCCGCAGATGACGCAGATTACACCGCCGCTGCGCCGCCCACTATCTCGGAGATTTCCTGTGTGATCGCGGCCTGGCGCGCCTTGTTGTAAATCAATTGCAATTCATCAATCAGGGTGCCGGCGTTATCGGAAGCGCTTTTCATGGCAACCATGCGGGCCGCCTGTTCACAGGCAATATTTTCCACTACGGCCTGGTAAATCAGGGATTCCACGTAGCGTTGCAATAACTGGTCGAGTACTTCCCTGGCATCCGGTTCATAGATGTAATCCCAGATATGCGTAAGATCATCTTCTCCCAGGTGACGTATCGGGATCAGTTGTTCCACTTTCGGCCTCTGCGTCATTGAATTGACGAATTGATTGGTCACGATATAAAGTTCATCGATTTTCTGTTCCAGGTAAGCATCCAGCATCACCTTGATGGCGCCGATCAGGGTATCGAGCCCGGGAGAGTCACCGATGTGGGTGGTCTGGGCTACGATATTCGCGCCAAGGCGCCGGAAGTAGCCCACTGCCTTGTTGCCGATGATACTGAGGTCAATCTCGACCCCGGCATCATTCCACTCTTTCATCTTACCCAGCACGTCCCGGTACAGGTTCGAGTTAAGTCCGCCGCAAAGACCGCGATCGGTTGAGATGATCACCAGTCCGATGCGCCGGATTTCCTCGCGGGGTACGAGATACGGGTGTTTATATTCCGGATTAGCCGCCCCGAGGTGCGCGATCACGTTGCGGATCTTGTCGGCATAGGGCCGCGCCATGCGCATGCGCTCCTGGGCCTTGCGCATCTTGCTGGCGGCCACCATCTCCATCGCCTTGGTGATCTTCTGGGTGTTCTTCACACTGGCGATCTTGGTGCGGATTTCTTTACCTACTGCCATTCGTTTTCTTCAGTTCCAGTTTGTTTCATCCGCAGATTACGCAGATTACCGCAGATTATTTTTATTTATTTTCTAGTTTCGCATCCAGGCTGATTAACGTGCTATCGACTCAGCATAATAAATTGTGACTAACAATCTTTATTTCATCTGCGTTAATCTGCGTCATCTGCGGATATATTCTGTCATTACCAGGTGTGGTTGTTCTTGAATTCTTCCAGGCTTTCCTTCAGTGCGGACGCGATCTCGTCCGTGTACTCCGCCTTTTCCTGGATCTCAGCCATGAGTTCCTTGCGTTCGCTGTGCATGAAGTTATGCAGCGCTGCTTCGAAATCGCCTATCTTTTCCAGCTCAACGTCATCGAGAAACCCGTTTTCCACCGCATACAGGCTCACGGCAATGCCGGCCACGCTGAGCGGGGAATACTGTTTCTGCTTCATCAACTCCATCACCCGCTGGCCGCGCTCCAGTTGTTTGCGGGTGGCCTCGTCCAGGTCGGATGCAAACTGGGCAAATGCCGCCAGTTCACGATACTGGGCCAGGGCCAGGCGGATACCACCGCCCAGCTTCTTGACGATCTTCGTCTGCGCCGCGCCGCCTACGCGGGACACCGACAAACCGGCGTTGATCGCCGGACGGAACCCGGAGTTGAACAAGTCCGTCTCCAGGTAGATCTGGCCGTCGGTAATGGAAATCACGTTGGTAGGCACGAACGCGGAGACGTCGCCTGCCTGGGTCTCGATAATGGGCAGGGCCGTGAGCGATCCGGTCTTCCCCTTGACCTTGCCATCCGTCAGTTTCTCGACAGCCTCCTCGTTGAGACGCGCAGCGCGCTCCAGCAGGCGTGAATGCAGGTAGAAGACATCGCCCGGGTAGGCTTCGCGTCCCGGCGGACGTTTCAGCAGCAAAGATACCTGCCGGTAAGCCCAGGCCTGCTTGGTCAAATCGTCATAAATGATCAGGGCGTCTTCGCCGCGGTCGCGGAAATACTCGCCCATGGCGCAGCCTGAGTAGGGCGCAATATACTGCATTGCCGCCGAATCCGAGGCCGTTGCCGCAACCACGATGGTGTGCTCCATGGCGCCGTGCTCCTCCAGTTTACGTATCACCACGTTAACGGAGGAGGCTTTCTGGCCGATGGCCACGTAGATGCATTTAACCCCGGTGCCCTTCTGGTTGATGATGGTATCTATCGCAACCGCGGTCTTGCCGGTCTGGCGGTCGCCGATGATCAGTTCGCGCTGGCCGCGGCCGATGGGGACCATGGAATCGATGGATTTAAGGCCGGTCTGCACCGGTTGCGCTACCGATACCCTCTGGATGACGCCGGGGGCAATCTTTTCGATGGGAGAGGTGTCGCCGGCGTTGACCTCACCCTTGCCGTCGATGGGGTTCCCCAGGGAATCGACCACGCGACCCAGCAGGGCTTCCCCTACCGGCACCTCGAGGATGCGCTTGGTGCACTTGGCGGTGTCGCCTTCGGAAATATGCTCATAATTCCCCAGGATAACGGCACCGACCGAATCCCGCTCCAGGTTGAGCGCCAGGCCGTAGGTGTTCCCGGGAAACTCGATCATCTCACCCTGCATGGCGTCACTCAGGCCATGGACCCGGGCGATCCCGTCGGACAGGCTGACGACGGTGCCTTCCGTACGCGCATCGGTATCCAGGTCAAAGTCCTGTATTTTCTTTTTGATCAGTTCACTGATTTCTGTTGCACTGATTGACATCGCTGTTCCTCATAAATGTTTTATCTGCGTTCATCTGCGTCATCTGCGGATAAGTTCGTTGCGCAATTCGGACAGGCGGCCGCGCAGGGATGCGTCAATAATTGAATCTCCGGCGCGGATAACGGCGCCGCCGATCAACGATTCCTCTACTGAAGTCTTTACATTTACCTGTTTACCCAGGCGCTCCGCTATGATTTCGGCTATGCCGGTCTGTTGCTGTTCGTCCAGCGCATATGCCGCCACAACTTCTACGTCCACCCTGCCTTCTGCGGCTGCCCGCATTTGTTCATACTGGCTCTTTATACTGGACGCGTACTGCAACCGGTCTCCCTGCACCAGTACCTTTACCAGGTTGCGTCCCAGGTCTGAAAGTCCGTCACCACACACCTCGAGCACCAGGTCCTGAAGCTGCCGGCGGCTGACCTTGGGATTGGTGATCAGTTGGCGCATGGTCTTGTCTGAAACCAGCAGGCTCAACAACGCGAGCATGGCCGACCATTCCTCGACCTGGCCGTTCTCCTGCGCCAGTTCAAAGACCGCACTGGCATACGGCCTGGCAATGGTTGAATTCTCAAGCATATTTCGAGGCTTTTATAATTCGGCGCCTATTCCGGCCAGGATCTCGTCATGCGCATTCTTGTCGACTTCGCGCATGAGGATGCGTTCCGCGCCGACCAGCGCCAGCGTAGCTACCTCTTGCCTGAGCTGGTCCCTGGCCTGGGTGCGTTCCCTTTCGATTTCAGCGTGGGCAGCTTCAACCAGGCGTTCCCCTTCCTCCCTGGCTGTGTGTTTCGCCTCTTCCAGTATCTCGTCCCCGCGCTTCTGTGCCTGGACAATGATCTCGTTGGCTTTCTGCTTGCCTTCGTCGACCAGTTGCGCCAGGCGCTGATCCGCCTCGACAAGCTTGTCCTGACCGGCGTCGGCGGCAGCCAGGCCATCGGCAATGCGTTTCTCGCGCTCATGCAAGGCATTGATAATAGGCGGCCAGACATACTTCATACAGAACCAGACGAATATAAACAGCGATATCGCCTGGCCGAACAGGGTCAGATTAATGCTCATCCAGCTATTCCTCGTGTTGTACGCTGACCTCTGTCGCGTTGCCTTCGGCCCCTTCGTACTGACCCAGGAACGGGTTGGCAAACATGAGGAACGCGGCGAATGCGATAGCGATAATCGGCACCGCGTCCGTCAGACCCAGCATCAGGAACATCCTGGGCGTCAGGACGCCGGCCAGTTCGGGTTGACGGGCCAGGCCTTCAAGGAATTTACTCCCCAGGATGCCGATCCCCACACCGGCGCCCAGGGCTCCCAGACCGATCATGATGCCGGATGCCAAGGCAGAAAAACTGATAATTGATTCCATAGAACGTCTCCTGTCAGGTAGATAATATGTTAATGGGTTTCATGTGACATACTGAGATATACAATAGTCAACATCATAAAAATATAAGCCTGCAGGGTGATCACCAGGATATGGAAGATCGCCCAGGGCACAGACAAGGTCCATTGCGCCCAGAAAGGTAACAGGGCAGCAATTAAAATAAAGATGAGTTCGCCGGCGAACAGGTTGCCGAATAACCGCAGCGACAACGACAGCGGCTTGGCAAACAGGGAGACCAGTTCCAGCACCAGGTTGACCGGCAGCAACGCCTTGCCGAACGGATGGAAGGCCAGTTCCCCGAAAAATCCCCCCACCCCCTTCACCTTGATGGAGTAATAAATCATCAGGAAAAACACGGAGAACGCCAGGCCGAATGTCGCGTTCACATCGGTGGTGGGCACCACTTTCATGTACTCGATACCCAGCAGGTAGGTGATGTGTGGAATAAAGTCAACGGGTATGAGGTCCATGAAATTCATCAGGAATACCCACACGAACAGGGTCAGCGCAAGCGGTGCGATGAGCGGGTTTTTTCCGTGGAACGTCTCCTTGACGGAGTTATCCACCATTTCAACGATGACCTCGATACAGGATTGCAGGCGGCCGGGCTTGTCAACGGAAATGGAAACGGCAACCCTGCGGAACAACCACAGGAATAACCCCCCCAGCAGCACCGACCAGAACAGGGTATCGACATGGACCGCCATGAAACCCATGTCGGCGGCCTCCCCGGCCGAGTGGGCAAAGCCCCAGCTACCGTCCGGATGGCGGCCGTAGGTCAGGTTCTGCAAATGATGCCGGATGTAATCTCCCGGCGTATTGGCTGCCAATGTTCCGCTCTCCCTCTGTTTCCCGTTACCGGATTATCCCCGCCGGGGCCGCATGTTTTCGGCCAGCGCCCAGCCGTACACCGCCAGTGTTGCGGCGTAGGTGGTCACGAATACAGGGAAATTGACCGGCATGGTCGCAAATACGATGCAGAACAGCGCAATCACCAGCAACAGTTTCATAAAATGCGCGAGGTAGAGGTTCCGTACGAACTGCTGCGCATTCTTCGCGCTGCTGTTGAATACCTTCCTGCCCGTATACCAGGTCGACAACGCGCTGATGACGCCCGCAAGGATGGCGGAAAAGGCCGCGGCGCGGCCCAGCGCCGGCAGCAACAGCGCGCCGGCAGCGAATGCGAGTCCGATCTGTATCAATGCGATTCTGTCAGGAACAGCATTGATATACGGAGATTTCAAAAATCTGTCCACCAGGTACAACTCCTGTGTGTGAGATGTGTTTCGTTGTGTTTCTGCCCTGGGATCGGACCGTTCAGTCGTTGATTTTTGTCCACGGTAACGGGCAGAATTGCGGGATTATAAATGACTTGCCGGATTAATTCAAACGCTGCAATGCACAAATTTAAATTTATATTGAATTCAACGGCATAACCGCTGTGTTCGGGGTGTTACCGGTCCCGCCGGCTCATGCAAAACCGTAAGTCGCGTGGTCGCGCCTGCCTCGTCTTAACGATGCCTGATCCCGGTTCCTGCTGTTGCCGTCTTCAATACGGCGCCATTTTCAACAACCACCCGGCCGGCTTACCTGACCGGTATGGTCAACGCCGGCACCTGGGGGTTGGTCTGCCCGGCCTGCAGGTCGAATAGCTGGCGCAACAACGTGAACGTGGACTTGGATTCCAGGTCGGTGTCTTCTATATAGAACCAGTGTCCCCGGTAACGGGTGGCTATATATGCATTATCCGGCCGGTCCTCACTGGTCCTGACCTTGAACAGGCGTCCTGCAGGCGTGTCGTCCCAATCGAAGAATCCACCGTCTACAGGCCTGGTAACCGTTACCAGTTTATCGAGGTGGCCGGAAGGCGCATCAATATTGTGCGACAAGTAATACAACAGGCCGGAAATGGAGCGGGTACGCACGGTCCATTGCGTACTTTTCATGTCCAGAAAATCCGTATTAAGCGTGAATTCATCCTTGCCGCGGTCAAGTTCCAGCAACCTGTATACCTTGTCAATGTCATTGTTGTATGAATCGTTATCCCCGATCAGCTTTATCACGATATCGATATCATCCCCATTCTGCCTGGTGCCGATTTCTATAAGCTGGTTTTTTTGCAACGTCTGCAGCGCGTCCATCAGTTCGCCGAACTCCTCATGGTCCGGTTCCCGGGCAGGTGTCGGTCCGGATGCGTTGGGCGCGTTGTAAAGATTATTCATCCTTTCAAAACACAGTCCGAACACCCGGCTGATATTCCAGCCCGATTGCGTCAGTACCAGGATGGCCTCCAGTTGCAGGGGGCTGAGGATACTCTTGAGCAGGTCTTCGCCCCGCAGCGGTGTGTAACTGATGGTCGGTTTGTCGGTATAGGCAACCCCCACGCCGGGGCTCAGGGTATCGCTGCTGCCGAGGTTTACATCAGAGTTCAGCCCCACGTTGGCGCCCAGGGACAGACTGGCCGTTACGCTGCCTATTTCCAGGAAAAAAGTCACATCACGGTAGCGCATGCGCACCAGGTTCTGCAGCATCTGCTCGTTGATCGAGGCGATGATGGCCTCGTTATAGGCGGGGTGGGTACGTGCGAGGGCCTGCGGGCCGAATGCCGACTGGCAGCCGGACAACAGCGCCGCACAGGCGAGGATCAGAAGAAGATAGATGTGTCGGCATCTGGTTACCATGATGGCGGGCAGTGTACAGGATAGTGTCGCGGACATGAAGAAGACCCGGTTTGTGCTTGATTGCGGAACTTACTTTTACCACATGGTGGAGTAATTCGCCTGCAGTAATTTACCGTGGCTGGTTTTTGGAAATTGAATTCCTGCTCCTGCTTACGGCTTGCGGGGGTAAACTTTCGCGGGGGCAGGCCCCGCGCAAGCCGGGGAACGGCGAATAACAGGTTGCGACGGGCGCCTATTGAATGAATACTCATTCAATTTCATGGACAGGACCACGCGCATGTGGCATCATGGCCCGTCCTGTAACAAGCTGAGGTGATCATGTTGCGCAGCCGTGGAAAATCCGCTGCTCATTTCGAAAAGGCGCGGCAACGCCTGCCCCTGGGTGTGACCTCCAATTTTCGTTACTGGGGTGATGACAGGACGATTTACATCGAACGGGGCAAAGGCGCGCGCCTGTGGGACATCGACGGTAATGAATATATCGATTACCGTCTGGGCTTCGGCCCGGCCATCCTCGGTTACGCCGATGAACGTGTTGACGAGGCCGTGCGTAACGGCATGGACGTAGGCGGTGTGTTTGCGCTCGCCACGGAGCTTGAATACCGGGTGGCTGAGCGGATTTCCGGCATGGTGCCCAGTGCCGAACTGGTGAGGTTTTCCGTATCCGGCACGGAAGCGGTGATGGCCGCCCTGAGGGTGGCGCGCGCCTACACCGGCAAGGATGAGTATGTGCTGGTGGAAGGGGGATACCATGGCGTATCCAGCGAAGCATTGTGGTACGCGGAGGTTGAAGACTGGCAGGAAAAAGAAGGAGAGCCGGAACTGTTGCCCTACGGCGAGGGTGTCCCCGACCTGTACCGCCACCTGATCCACAGCGTTCCCATGAATGATTCCGACCGGCTCGAAAGCCTGTTGCGCCACCGCGCCGGTAAAATAGGCGCATTCCTGATCGAACCCATGATGGGTAATTGCTGTTCCATCACCGCCACCGGCCAATATCTCAGGGACGTGCGCGAACTGTGCAGCCGTTACAACGTTCTGTTGATCATAGACGAAGTAAAAACCGGGTTCCGCGTGGCAAAAGGGGGCGTACAGGAATTGCTGGGCGTTGACGCCGACCTATGCACCTTTGCCAAGGCGATAGCCAACGGCTACCCAATTTCCGCACTGGCCGGCAGGGAGGATATCATGCGCGTTATCGGCGACCGGGTGGTTCACGGCGGCACCTACTTTGGCCACTCGGTTTCGCTGGCGGCTGCCGACAGGACCCTGGAGATCCTCGATGAAACGGACGCGCTGGCATCCATTGCCGGTCAGGGCGCGCAACTGCGGGACGGGATCGGGCAGGTATTGTCCCGGCGCGGCATCCCTCACTGTTTTGTCGGCCATCCCTCCATGTCAGGGTTGTTTTTCAGTCCGCAAGCGCCGCAGGACTACCGCGACTGGACCCATTCAGACTACAGCTTTTACGATGCGCTGGCGCCGAACCTGCATGATCTCGGC
Source organism: Gammaproteobacteria bacterium (assembly GCA_965207165.1). Classification (GTDB taxonomy): domain Bacteria; phylum Pseudomonadota; class Gammaproteobacteria; order Eutrophobiales; family Eutrophobiaceae; genus JAAXHV01. The sequence continues at coordinate 2,902,051 of OZ242265.1, forward strand.
GTACTGGTGGAACCCGATTCGCGGGAGCCCTGGTTCCTGTCCGAATCCCATGACGATAACTGTATCGCGGAGACCATCACAAAGTTCGAACAGGCAGTCGAAATAACACTGGAACAGCAACATGGCAGTGCCGGCAACAACGCCGGAAACGAGGCGCAGAGATAGGCAGGCATGAAGAAATACGACGCCATCGTCATCGGCGCCGGCCATAACGGCCTGACCAATGCCACCTACCTGGCCAAGGCCGGCCTGGACGTACTCGTCGTGGAAAAAAATCCCTGGATAGGCGGCGCTTCCGTCAGCCGCTCCCTTTATCCGGGCTGGACTTACTCGAACTGTTCCTACGTGTGCAGCCTGTTCCGGCCGGAGATCTACCGCGACCTGGAACTTGCCCGGCACGGCCTGCAGATCATTCCTTATGAAGGCGGCATCACCTTCATGCGCAACGGGGATTATTTCGGCAATTACGGCGACAAGGAACGCCAGTACCGGGAGATGGCCAGGCACTCGAAGCGTGATGCGGACGCATATCATCGCTACGAGTCTGACGTGATGCGCCAGACCCGTTTGATCCGGCCGCTGTTGATGAGAACCCCGCCCGACCCGGCGTCGTTCAGGCCCCGTGACCTGATGGAAATGGTACACCTGATAAAGACCTACTGGGACCTGGGCGAGGAAGTCCTGTACGACACTATCCGGTTCTGGACCATGAGCATCGCCGACTTTCTTGATGAATATTTTGAAACGGATATCGTCAAGGCGCACCTGGCAGGCAGCGGCATCATCGGCACCGCCCTGGGTGTTTACTCTCCCGGCAGCGCCTACGTGCTGCTGCATCACTACATGGGCGACGTGGACGGCAGTATCGGTTCCTGGGGCTTTGCCCGGGGCGGCATGGGGGCCATTGCCGATGCCCTGGCAGGCGCTTTCCAGGCCCATGGCGGCGAGATCAAGGTCGACGCCGGGGTGGACAGGATCCTGGTCGCCGACCGGCGCGCCAGGGGCGTTGTGCTGGAAAACGGCGATGAATACTACGCTGACGTCGTGGTGTCCAACCTTGACCCGAAACGCACTTTCCTGGACATCATGGAGGAACGGGACCTGCCGGAAGACGTTGTCAGAAAGGCGCGCAACTTCAAGATTCGCGGTTCATCCGGCAAACTCAACATTGCGCTGGACGGCATGCCGACATTTCACGCGGTCCAAAAGGACCACGAACTGCTGAAGGCCGACTTCCACTTCATTGACTCGCTTGAACGCATGGAAAAGGCCTACGACGACTGGAAAAACGGCACCTGGTCCAGGGACCCCTACCTGGATACCTTGATCCCTACCCGGGTAGACCCCACCATGGCGCCTCCCGGCAAACACATGATGAGCGTATTCGTCCAGTACTGCCCGCCGAAGGTGAACGGACAGGACTGGACGGATGAGCAGCGCGACCAGTTCGGCCAGACCGTCATTGACCAGATCGCTGAATACAGCCCCGATTTCAAGGACCTGATCCTGCACGCCGAAATCCGCACGCCGCGGGAACTGGAAAACGAGGTGGGCCTGACCGAGGGCAATATATTCCAGGGCGAACTGACCATGGACCAGTTGCTGTTCAACAGGCCGTTCCCCGGCTATGCCCAGTACCGGGGACCTGTCAAAGGCATGTATATGTCCGGTTCCGGCACCCATCCGGGCGGCGGTGTCATGGGCGCGCCGGGCGCCAACTCCGCACGGGAAATACTACGGGACCTGAACCGGAAGAACATCGTTCCGGAAGCATTCAGCGATGAGTAAACGCTACGACGTGGTCATTATCGGGGCCGGCCATAACGGCCTGGTTTGCGCGTCTTACCTGGCCCGCGCCGGTTGTTCGGTGCTGGCGCTCGAAGCAAACGAGCAGGCCGGCGGCGCGGCGATCACCCGTGAGTTTGCCCCCGGCTACTCGGTTTCCGCCGGCGCGCACCTGCTGTATATGCTGGCGCCTGCCGTCGTATCGGAACTGCAGCTTGGCCGGCACGGCCTGAGCCTGGCCGCGACCGACCTGGGCACCATCGCGCTGTCGGCAGACGGCAACCATCTCAGCCTGAACGGCAATACGCTGGAAGGTGGCGGGCTGTCCGCTGCCGACCGCGCCGCATACCCGGAGTTCATGGATAAATTCCTGCGTTTTGCGGGCGTATTGCAAAAGACATTTATGAAACGCCCGCCCCGACTGGCGCACAGCAACCCGGGGGAACTGGCAAACCTGGCGAAGCTGGGCCTGGACCTGCGCCTGCTGGGCCGGGACCTGATGCAGGAACTGCTGCGTACCGGTGCAATCAATATCTACGACGTGCTGCAGGAAACCTTCGCCGACGACCTGTTGAAGGGCGCACTGGGCCTGGATGCCCTGCTGGGCAGCAACCTCGGTCCGCGCTCACCGGGTTCGGTCCTGACCTGGCTGTACCGGTTGACCGGCCGCGTGCAGGGCAACGGCAGCGGGGTCGCTCTGCCGGCTGGAGGGATGGGAACAGTCAGCCGGGCGCTGCGCAACGTTGCGGAAGCCGCAGGCGCGGAAATCAGGACAGCAACGCCCGTTAAACGAGTACTGCTGGACCGGGACCGGGCAACCGGGGTTGAAACGGCAGGTGGTGAACGTATCGACAGCGACCTGGTCGTATCCAATGCCGACCCCAAAACCACGTTTCTGCAACTGGTCGGCGCCAGGAACATTGAAACCGGTTTCGCCAGGCGTATCGGCAACATCCGCATGCAGGGCAAGGCGGCGAAACTACACCTGGCCCTCGACGGTTTACCGGAATTCCAGGGATTGACAGACACACAGGCAGGCCAGCGCCTGTTGATTGCCCCATCGCTGCTGCACATTGAACGCGCGTTTGACGACTCCAAGTACGGCAGGTTCTCCGAACGCCCCGTCATGGAAATCAGCATCCCGTCCACGCGGGACAGCGGCCTGGCGCCGCAGGGGAAACACGTCCTGTCTGCCGTTGTCCAGTACGCACCCTTCACGCTCCGCAGCGGGTGGGAAACCGGCAGGGATGCCTTCAGGGAACTGCTTGTCGGCCAACTGGAGAGCTACGCGCCCGGTATCAGCGGGCAGATCACCGGCGCCGAATTACTGACCCCACCGGACCTGGAGAGAGAGTTCAATATACATGGCGGACACTGGCACCATGGTGAATACAGCCTGGACCAGTTCATGATGCTGCGCCCCGTGCCGGGCGCGGCACGCTACGCCACACCGGTTACGGGTTTATACCTGTGCGGCGCCGGTTGTCATCCCGGCGGCGGTGTACTGGGGTTGCCGGGGCGCAACGCCGCCACGGAAATACTGAAACAGGAAAAAATAAAATGACACTCCGGGAGGCACAGAAGCGGGTATTGCCCACGCCGTTCCATACGCGCAGCGCGGCCGCGTGCGAGACCAACCTGTGGTCATCCTGGAAGGGGTATACCGTCGTTGATTGTTATACCACCCTGGAAGATGAATATTTCGCTATTCGCAACGCCACTTCCGTGTTTGACCTGAGTCCCATGACCAAGTATCGCATTAGCGGAACCGAGGGGCTGGCCTGCCTGGACAAGCTGATGACGCGCAGGATGGATACGCTCAGCCCCGGGCGCGTCATGTACGCGCTCTGGTGCAATGACCGGGGGCATCTGCTGGATGACGGGACGGTGTTCCACCTGGGTGATAATCACTGGCGCCTGTGCTCCCAGGAACGCCACCTGGACTGGTTGCTGGCGACGGCATCGGGATTCGATGTCGAGATCCGCGATGAATCGGACGAGATCGCCGGCCTCGCCGTTCAAGGCCCTACTTCCTGCCGCACCCTGAAAGCCATGAACCTGGAAGGCATCGAGGACCTGAAACCGTTTGCGTTGCGCCACTACCCTTTTGACGGTATCGAACTGCTGGTGTCCCGCACCGGTTTTACCGGCGACCTGGGTTACGAACTGTGGATTGAAGCGGCCCATGCCGAAACACTGTGGGATGCCGTGTTCGCGGCCGGTAAACCTTTCGGTATTCTGCCCATCGGCGGCCAGGCACTGGATATGGCCCGCATCGAGGCGGGATTTATCCAGGCCGGCGTGGAGTTCGTTCCGGCCGTGGACGTGGTGCGTCCGGACCGGGGCCGTTCCCCGTTTGAACTGGGCCTGGGCCGCCTGGTGCATTTCGACAAGCCGGTCTTCAACGGCAGAAGGGCTTTGCTGCAAGAACAGGAACAAGGTTCGCGTTATAACCTGGTCAGGCTGGACATTGCCGGCAACAAGCCCGCAGCCGATTCGTTCATCTGCGACCGTAAAGAGAAAGTCGTCGGCCACGTGACCTCGGCGGTATGGTCGCCGAGCGCGAAGATGAACATAGCGCTGGCTTCACTGGAAGCGCCCTGGGGCAGGCCGGACGATGAACTATACGCCGAGGTCTATTACAATAGCGAATTGCAATGGAAGCGCCTGATGGCCCGGTGCCGGGTAGTGGATGGCGCTTTTTTCGATCCGCCGCGGCGGCGCAGAACTCCCGCTGAATGAAAGTTTGGGGACAGAGAAAATACCCGGGGTAATAACTTGAAGAACCGGAAATCCGAAACCGTCGAAGAACTGCAGGACTTCCTGGAAACACACCCGCGCACGAAAATGGTGGAGATCCTCTTGCCCGACGTAAACGGTATCCTGCGCGGCAAACGTATCGGCAGGGATGAGCTTGAGACCCTGTACCGGCAGGGACTCAAGATGTGCGCCTCCACGCCGCTGGTCGACAGCCGCGGGGAGGTTCCCTTCAACATCGATTTCGGCACCCGGGACGGAGACCCGGACATCATGGGTTACCCAGTGGCGGATACCCTGGCGCCGGTTCCCTGGCTCGACGATTCAGCCGTTGCCCAGGCCTTCGTTTCCCTGCGCGACCTGGACGGCGCGCCGTGGTTTGCGGACCCCCGCCACGTGTTGCAGCGTGTCTGCGACAAACTGCAGGCAGCGGGTTTGCAGGCCGTGGTCGCGACGGAGTTCGAGTTCTACCTGCTCGAATCCGGCGACAGCGACGTTCCGCAACCGCGCCTGGGCAGGATCCCCGGCACCGGCCTGAAACAGGAAGGCCTGCAGTACGCAACCCTGGAGGACCTGTGGGAATGCGACCCGTTGCTCATGGACGTGCAGCGCAACTGCGACGCGCAGAACGTGCCCGCGAACACGGCGTTGCCCGAATTTTCTCCGGGGCAGTTCGAAATCAACCTGCACCACGAGAACGACCCGGTGCGCGCCTGCGACCACGGCGCCATGCTGAAACGCATCATCAAGGGGACCGCCTTCAGGCACGGACTGGGCGCGGCCTTCATGGCGAAACCCTTTATCGACTACGCGGGGAGCGGCCTGCACATCCATGTCAGCCTGCTCGATGAAGAGGGGAACAATGTCTTTGCCGGCCCGGAAACAGGGTCAAGACCATCCCTGTCGGCCATCTTGAAACACGCGATTGGCGGCCTGCAGCAGACCATGGCCGACGCGATGGCCGTGTTCGCCCCGAATGCCAACTCCTACCGGCGCCTGCAACCTGAATCCTTTGTCCCGTTGTCCCCGAACTGGGGATACAACCACCGGGCCGTGGCCCTGCGGGTCCCGGTCTGTGACAGCAGGGATACCCGCATCGAACACCGGGTGGCAGGCGCAGACGCCAATCCGTACCTGGCGGCGGCAGCCATCCTTGCCGGCATCCACCACGGCATCACACGGCGCTGCGAACCCACTGAGATGATCGCGGAAGGGACAATCATAGACGAACAGGAGATCACCTTGCCGCGCCGCTGGGATGCGGCCCTTGACCGGTTCAGGGACAGCCAAATCCTGCCCGAATACCTTGGGGAGGAATTCTGCCGGGTGTACGAGATCGTCCGCCGCAGTGAATGTGAGCGGTTCCACGAGCAGGTCAGCAACAGGGACTACGAGTGGTACCTGCGCGGGGTGTAAGGTGACGGCATTACCACAACTCATCGACGACCAGCCTGAAGGCTTCTCCCTGCAGCAGGTTTTCTACCAGGATACCGGTATCTACCGGCGCGAACTGGAACGCCTGTTCATGAAATCCTGGCTGTATGCAGGACACCTCAGCCAGATCCCCGCAACAGGCGATTATTTCCTCTACGAACTGGGTAATGAATCCGTGATCATTATCCGCTCCGGGGAAAACACGGTTAAGGCTTTGCTGAACCTGTGCCGCCACCGCGGTTCGCGTATCTGCCTGGAAGCCAGCGGCCGGCAGAAACTGCTGGTGTGCCCTTACCACGGCTGGACATACCAATTGGACGGCGCGTTACGCGGCGCCAACTACGCGCCGCCGGACTTCGATAAAGCGGACTACGCGCTGGGAGAAGTGAGGCTGGAGACGCTTCACGGCATGATCTTTATCAATTTTGCCGATGATCCCCCCCCCTTTGACCCCATCCGGCGCGACCTGGATGAATGCCTGCGCCCCTACCGGCTGGACCAGGCAAAAGTCGCGCACCTGCAAAGCTATCCCATCCGGGCAAACTGGAAACTCGCAGTCGAGAATTACTGTGAATGCTACCACTGCACGCCGGCCCATCCCGAGTACGCGCAAGGCCACGGCCGCACACTGCCCGATGAGGAAGTGACCGGCCTGCTGGAACAGGTAATGGCCAGGGGCAGGAAACTGGGATTGACCGGCCATTGTATCGACAGAAGCTGGCTCGATGCCGGCGCCGTAGGCACCGATCGAGGCTTCGACAGGTATCCCCTGTTCGACGGGTTCGTCACGGGCAGCCGCGACGGCAAACCGGTGGCGCCGCTGCTCGGCGAGATCCGCGGCTACGACGGCGGGGCGACCGATATCCAGGTGGGACCGTTCACGTTCTGCCTGGCATATTGTGATCACGTGGTGATCTACCACTTCAGGCCGTTGAGCGTTACGGAGTGCGCCTGCGATATCACCTGGCTGGTCAACGAGTCCGCGCAGGAAGGGAAAGACTATGACCGGGATGATTTGACGTGGCTCTGGGATATCACCACGGTCGCCGATAAACGCATCATCGAGAACAACCAGAATGGTATCAATTCGACATTTTACCGGCCGGGACCTTATACCGGGATGGAGGGTTTCACCCGCTGCTTCATCGACTGGTACCTGCAGTCCATGAAGTAGCGTGCCCAAACCATGACTTGAGGTCATACGCCATGCAGACAGACTCCGGGAAAATCCCTGACAGCAGAACACTGGCAAAACAACGCCGGCGGGAGCAACTCATCAAGGCGACTATAAACTGCGTGGCCAAACGCGGTTTTTCGGCCACGACCATGGCAGACATTACCAAAGAAGCGGGATTGAGCCTGGGTATCGTCAATCTGCACTTCAAGAGCAAGGACAAGCTGCTGCTTGAGACGCTCAAGTACATGGCTGAAGAATACCGGCGACACTGGGAAAAGACCCTGGAAAACGCCGGACCTGCGCCGGCGGACAAACTTGCCGCACTGGTGGAACTTGATTTCAGCAGGACTATCGCCGACCGCAAAAAACTGGCTGTCTGGTTCGCTTTCTGGGGAGAAACCCGCTCACGTCCCGTCTATATGAAAACCTGCGCCGAGTATGACAATTATTACGTGGCAACGGAGGCTGAACTGTTTGCCGAAATACTGCGCAGTGATTCTGAAACACAACATGATCCGCAGGTCCTGGCAACGACCCTGGATGCACTCATTGACGGCCTGTGGCTGGATATGCTGTTGACGCCAAAAGAATTGAACCGGAAGCAGGCCCTGGACCTGGCGATGAACTTCCTGCATGCCGTTCTCCCCGGTCATTTCCACCCTGCCTCCGGTCCGGAATAAACCTCGATGGATCTCTTCCTGGACGACAGCGTACTGAAATGGCAGGCAAAAGCCCGTGCGTTTGCCGAGCAGGAATTACAGCCCTGGGAACTGGAAGCGGAATTCAACAACGGCGTTATCCCTGCCGACGTCCGCCAACGTCACAGGCAGCTTGCCGTTGAACTGGGCTTCAGCAGCATGGACGTCCCCGAACGGTACGGCGGGCTGGCCCTGGGCATGACCGAGCAGGTTGCCGTATGGGAACAACTGGGGCGCGTCACCAACGCCTTGTGCTGGTGTTTTTCCGAAGCTCAGCAGTGGATGTTCGACGCCTGCACCGAAGACCAGATACGGGACTACATCCTGCCCCTTATGGACGGCGCCCGCGGCGAATGTTACGCCATCACCGAAGCCGAATCCGGTTCCTGGGAGGTGATCAATTCCCTGGCAACCCGGTGCGAAGGCGGTTACCGGCTCAATGGTGAAAAGCGCTACGTGACCAGCGCCAACCACGCGGATTTTTTTATCCTGCAGGCGCGGCTGGAGAACGGAGAGCAGGCCCTGTTCTTCGTGGATATCGACAGCGCCGGTGTGGAGATGGCTGACAACCCCCTGTTCAGCCATACCTATGCCGCGCAGCATCCGACATATCATTTTCACGACGTGTTCATCCCCGGGGGGAACCGTATCGGCACCGACGGAGAGGGAATGGATTACACCCGCAGCTGGTTCCGCCATGAACGCATGATGATCGCGGCGCGCTGCTGTGGAGCGGCGGCGCGCCTGATAGAGGAAGCAACGGAATTCGCCGGAAACAGGCACATCCAGGATGAAACACTGGCGGACAAACAGGCGATCAAGTTCATGCTGGCGGACAGCGCCTCGGAACTCTGGGCTGCGCGCCTGATAACTTTCGAGGCTGCCCAGGCCCATGACCGGGGCGCAGACCCGACGCAATTGCATACCCGTTGTTCCATGGCCAAGCTGTATGCGTCGGAGATGGCCAACCGGGTCGCAGACCGCGTCGTGCAGATATTCGGCGGGCGCGGTTACATGCGTGAGAATGCCGCGGAAAGATACTTCAGGGAACTGCGCGTGGACCGCATCTGGGAAGGCCCGAGTGAAATCCAGCGCCTGATCATCGCCAACCGCCTGCTCAAGCGCGGGCTGGGGGAGATGTAAAATGGCTAGACTCCCATTCCTGCGTATTCGTTCGTCGTTACTGACAACGCTCTTGATATTTCCATGCCTCCCCTCTGCGGCAGAGGAAAAAATCGTCAACATGTACAACTGGGCGGATTATATCGGTCCGACCACCATTGCCGATTTTGAAACGGAGTACGGCATCAAGGTCAATTACGATATCTACCATACCACTGAGCTCGTGGATGCCAAGCTCATGGCCGGCAACACCGGTTATGACGTGGTCGTGCATGCCGCCTCTTATTCCGCCCGCCTCATTGAAGCCGGGGTATACCAACCCCTGGACCGCAGCCGGCTCGGCAACTGGTCCAACCTGGATCCGGATATCCTGCAGATCATGGCGGACTTCGATCCCGGCAATCGCTACGCGGCCCCCTACATGTGGGGAACGACGGGTATTTCCTACAACGTCGACATGCTCAGGGAACGGCTGCCTGACGCCCCGCTGGACACGGCCGACTTCTTCTTCAGGCCTGAAATCATTTCACATTTCGCCGATTGCGGCGTCACCATCCTGGACGGCCCCATCGATGCCTTGCCCATGTTTATGAGCTATCTTGGCCATCCCGGAAACTCGGTCGATCCACAGCACCTGCGTGAAACGGAACAGGTGATGAAATCCATCCGTCCCTATATCCGTTATTTCAGTTCCGCCAAGATGCTGATCGATATGCCGAACAAGGAGGTCTGCGTGGCCATGAGCTGGTCCGGCGACTATATCGTTGCCCGTACCCGCGCCGCGGAAGCCGGGATCGACATCAACCTGGCGTACGCCATGCCGGAAAAGGGCATTCCCGCCTGGGTGGACAACATGTTCATCCCGCGCGACGCGCCGCATCCGGACAACGCCTACCTGCTGGTAAATTACCTGCTGCGGCCGGAAGTGATCGCCCCGGTTTCCGACTTTACCGGTTATGCCAATGCCAATCACGCCGCTACCGCCCTGGTGGACCCGGACATTACCGGGGACCCGGCCATCTATCCCGACGCCGACGTGCGCAACCGCCTGGAACTCACCCTGGTCTACTCGCCCAAGGAGGAAAGACCCCGTTCCCGGACCTGGACGCGCATAAAATCCGGGCTGTGAACCTGTCCTGCCGCCATGTCGTCGCAACCGCCTGAAAACCGAACCGGGACCGGAGCAGCCTGGCTGGACCCGGCGGCAAAGCCGTTCATTCAAATCGAGAACGTCTCGAAGCATTTCGACGGGTTCCCGGCCGTCGACGACGTCAGCATCGACATATATAAAGGTGAACTGTTTTCCATCCTGGGCGGTTCCGGCTGCGGCAAGACTACCCTGCTGCGTATGCTGGCCGGGTTTGAACGGCCGACCTCAGGCAGGATCCTGATCGACGGCGCCGATATGACCGGCGTTCCCCCCTACCAGCGCCCCGTCAACATGATGTTCCAGTCCTATGCCATCTTTCCCCACATGACCGTTGCGGACAACGTTGCCTACGGCCTGAAAAAGGAAGGCATGCCCAAAAGTGAACTCCGCGCCCGCGTGGCGGATATGCTCGAACTGGTGCAACTGACGGAGTTTGCCAGGCGCAAACCCGGCCAGTTATCCGGCGGACAACGGCAGCGTGTTGCCCTGGCGCGGGCCCTGGTGAAACGGCCCAAGGTCCTGTTGCTCGATGAACCGCTGGCGGCGCTGGACAAGAAACTGCGCGAGCACACCCAGTTTGAATTGATGAACATCCAGGACCGGACGGGCGTTACGTTTATCGTCGTGACACACGACCAGGAAGAAGCCATGACCCTGTCAACCCGCATCGTGGTGATGCAGGAAGGCCGGTTCATCCAGTGCGGCGCGCCGAAAGAGATCTACGAATACCCGGTAAACCGCTACGTTGCCGATTTTTTCGGCACCATCAACCTGTTCGAAGGAACGGTAAGCAGCGTCGACGGTGAGGTAGTGACGCTGGAGTGCGATGACGGGAAGACCGGCATCAGGGCGAAACCGGCCGACCGGGTCGGCCGCGGTACCGCGTTAACCGTCGCGGTCAGGCCCGAGAAAATCTCGATTTCCAGAGAGCCCCCCGTTGCCGACGTTGCAGCCGTGCTCAAAGGCGTGGTCTGGGACCTGGGCTATTACGGGAATTTGTCCGTCTACCGTATAAAAACGGATACGGGGATGATCGTACAGGCCAGCGCCCAGAACCGGGTCCGTTCAGCCGAAAGGACACTCGAGTGGGACGACGCGGTCTACCTTTCCTGGGATATCCAAAGCAGCGTGGTGCTGACGGAATGAACCCATCTGCGCCGCAAACCGGGAGAATGGACAGGCTATGGGACCGGTTTATCGTCTCCTTGCCCTACCTGTGGCTGCTGGTATTTTTCCTGCTGCCGTTCCTGTTCGTTCTCAAGATCAGCCTTGCCGACCCCATCGTCGCGCTGCCGCCATTCACGCCATTGCTCGACCTGGCCAGGGACGGGGGGCGCTGGTTTTACCTCACGCTGGACAATTACCGGTTTCTGCTGGAGGACGACCTGTACTGGGTCAGCTACCTCAAATCGATCAGGATTGCCTTTATCTCCACTATCCTGTGCCTGCTCATCGGTTATCCGATGGCCTACGCCATCGCCCGGGCCGCGCCGGCCAGGCGCAACCTGCTGCTGTTCCTCATCATCCTGCCGTTCTGGACTTCGTTCCTGTTGCGGGTCTATGCCTGGATGGGCATGCTGAGCACAAACGGCCTGATCAACAACCTGCTGCTGTCCGCCGGCCTCATCGAGCAACCCCTGAAACTGTTGTACACCGATTTTGCGGTCTACCTGGGCATCGTGTATTCCTACCTGCCGTTCATGATCCTGCCGTTGTATGCCAACCTTGAGCGTCTTGATCCGGACCTGGACGAAGCTGCCGCCGACCTCGGCGCCAGGCCCCTGCAGGTGTTCCGGGACATTACCCTGCCGCTGTCCCTGCCGGGTATCATCGCCGGCAGCCTGCTGGTGTTTATCCCGGCGCTGGGGGAATTCGTCATCCCGGCAATGCTGGGCGGGCTCGACTCGCTGATGATAGGCCGGACCCTGTACGATGAATTCTTCACCAACCGCGACTGGCCCCTGTCCTCGGCGGTCGCCATCATCCTGTTACTCATCCTGGTAGTCCCGATCATGCTGTTCCAGCATTACCAGGCGCGCGGAACGGCGGGCGAGCCATGAACGGCCAACGCTCCACGTTCCTGCTGACCGTGCTGAGTTTCGGTTACGCGTTTCTGTATATCCCGATCATCATGGTCATGGTCTATTCGTTCAACGATTCCCGCATCGTTTCCGTGTGGGGCGGCTTCTCCCTGCGCTGGTACGCGGCGCTGCTGGACAACAGGCAACTCATAGAAGCGGCCCTGCTCAGCCTGCGCATCGCCGTCGTCAGCGCCACGGTTGCTACGGTACTGGGCGTACTGGCCGGACTTGCCCTGGCGCGCATCAGGAGATTCCGCGGCAGGATCCTGTTTACCGGGATGATCGCCGCGCCGCTGGTCATGCCGGAAGTGATCACGGGCCTGTCGCTGTTGCTGCTGTTCGTCAGCCTGCAGGATTTTATCGGCTGGCCGGGTGAACGGGGCGCCACCACCATTACCATCAGTCACATCACCTTTTCCATGGCTTATGTCGCCGTCATCGTGCAAGCGCGGCTGGCGTCGATGGATGAGTCCCTGGAGGAAGCGGCAATGGACCTTGGCGGACGGCCGTTCCAGGTGCTGTTCGATATCACCCTGCCCATCATCGCCCCGGCCATGCTGTCCGGCTGGCTGCTGGCTTTTACCCTGTCCCTGGACGACCTGGTGATCGCCAGTTTCGTATCCGGGCCGGGCGCCAGCACCCTGCCCATGTGGATCTTTTCCAAGGTGCGCCTCGGGGTGACTCCCGATATCAATGCGCTGGCGACCATCATCATTACCATCGTCAGCCTGGGCGTGCTCATCGCGGGCCTGATCATGCTGCGGCAGGATCGGCAGCGGCGGTACCGGCAGCAGACGCAATAATGCAAGTTGACTTACAAGTCGTAAAACAATCCGTCAAATGGGTCGTTTATTCCCTGCTGCTGGTGAATTTCGCTCTCTACGTGAACTGGGACTGGCACGCCGCCACCCATGCGCTGGGTCCGGCGGAGCCGCTGATCAAGTGGTTGCAGGCGTATGCCGCGTCCATTGATTACGCGGCATGGCTGGTCCTGATATTACTGTTCGAACTGGAGACCTATGCCCTGTCCGACAAGGCATTCACGCCGCGGGTACAGCGCTTGATGCACGGGACCCGCATGCTGTGCTACCTGTTCGTGTTGCACACGGTATATGCCTACAGCGTCAACACCTACGAAGCGTATTTCAAGGTGGAAGAGGCTGCAGGGATATCAGACCTGTGCCAGGTTGCAGATGGGCGCATTTCATTTGTCAGCAACCAGCAGTATACCTACCTGGATGCGGATAACTGTGCGCTCATGGGAACCGGCCAGGAGTATTTTCTGCTGGACAAGGGCCGCGTCATCGCTGACCGTGTCAACCTCGAAAGGGAGCGATGGCTGGCCTGGCTGGACGTGGTCGAGGCAGTGATCTGGCTGCTCATCATGGCGTTGATCGAAATGACCATCAGGCTGCAGGAGCGGGGGGTATCAGGCGGGCGGACCATAACCACCTTGAATTATCTTAAATTTGGCGGTTACAGCACGCTGATGGTTATTGCCGTGTACTGGGGGCTGACCGACCTGATCCTGAACTTCTGGGACGAAATACTCTGGATCGGCGGTTTCGCCGCGATAGAGATGAACATGTCGGACTGGCGCGAAGAACTGGAGGAGGCGCCGGTCCAGGGTACGGTGTGACTGCGAAATGAGACAGATTTACGCCCCGAAGGCCGTATTCGACGAAGCGCTGGAACTGGTCAACGCCGGCAATCCGCACGCGGCCGAGCGCGTTTGCAGGGATGCCGTGCAACGCAACCCGAAAGACGTCAACATGCTCGGTCTGCTGGGCGCGGTGCTGGTGAAGATGCGCCGCCTGGAGGAAGCCGAACAGGTATTACAGCGCACTGTCACCCTGGCGCCGACGTTTGCCAAGCCCCATGAAGACCTGGGTTTCGTATTGCTTGAACTGGAACGCTACGACGACGCGGTGCAGGTCCTGCAAAAAGCGGTGCGCCTGGACCCGAAACTGGAGTTTGCCCATTTCAACCTGGGCAAGGCGCTTGCATTCACCGGCAAGGGCGAAGAAGCGGATACGGCGTTCGAGTCATCCTTCACCCTGTCCCCCGAGCGCAAACTGCTGGCCCAGGCCGCCAGGCTGCACAAGGAAGGCAAGCTTGAGGAGGCGGAAAAACTCTACCGCCAGGTGTTGAAGAACAACCCCGATAACGTCGATGCCATGCGCATGCTGGCCATGGTGGCGGCTGCGCTGAAACATTTCGATGATGCGGAGCGACTGCTGCGGCGCGCAGTCGGTATCGCACCGGATTTCTTGGCTGCTGTCGTCGATCTGGGCCGGGTCTTGAAAGAGCAGGACCGTTTTGAGGAAGCCATCGGTTACTTCAAAAAGGCTATCGAAATCAATCCCAACAACCCGCAGACCCATTTCATGCTTGCCGGCGCTTACGCGCCTGCCGCCCTGAACCACGAGGCGGCAAGGGAATACCAGCGGACACTGGAACTGTCCCCGCGCCACCCCGGCGCCCTGCTGGGTCTGGGCAACGCCCTGAAGACCATCGGCCGGCTGGATGAGGCGATCAAGGCCTACCACAACTGTATCGACGTGAAACCCAACAACGGCGAGACCTACTGGAGCCTGGCAAACCTCAAGACCTACCGCTTCAGCGACGGGCAACTGGCGGAAATGGAAAAACGCGTAGATGAAGAAAGTACGGCAGGTGGCAAATCGGAGGTCAATTTCCTGTTTGCCCTGGGCAAGGCCTACGATGACCGGCAGGATTACGACCGGGCCTGGCATTATTACGAACGGGGCAACGCCAAACAGCGCATGCTGGTCCAGTATGACCCGGTGCATACCGAAACCATCAATGACGGGATCATGGAGGTATTCGACAAGGCGCTGCTGGACGAAAAAGGCGGCGCGGGCTTTCCGGATCCGGCCCCCATATTTGTCCTGGGCCTGCCGCGCTCCGGTTCCACCCTGATAGAACAGGTGCTGGCCAGTCACAGCCAGGTTGAGGGAACCAGCGAGCTGCCCTACCTGGGCAGGGTCGCCATGTCGCTGAACAGGAACAGGCCGGACGGCGTCAACTACCCGCACGCGGTGCGGGAACTGGCTCCGGAGAATTTTGCCGTGCTGGGTGAGGACTATATCCGTTACGCGCAACTGCATCGCACCGAAGGCAAACCGTTTTTCGTCGACAAAATGCCGAACAATTTCCCCACCACCGGGTTCCTGCACCTGATCCTGCCCGACGCAAAAATCATCGATGCACGCCGGCACCCCCTGGATGCCTGCGTGGGCAATTACCGGCAGCACTATGCCAGGGGCCAGACCTTCGCCTATGACCTGACGGATATCGGCGAGTACTACCTGCAATACCAGCGCATGATGGACCACTGGCACGAAGTCCTGCCGGGCCGGATCCTGACCGTCCAGTACGAGGAGGTGGTTACCGATTTTGAGAACCAGGTGCGCAGGATACTGGAATACTGCAAGCTGCCCTGGGAAGATGACTGCATCAG
Source organism: Gammaproteobacteria bacterium (assembly GCA_965207165.1). Taxonomy (GTDB): domain Bacteria; phylum Pseudomonadota; class Gammaproteobacteria; order Eutrophobiales; family Eutrophobiaceae; genus JAAXHV01. The sequence continues at coordinate 2,917,739 of OZ242265.1, forward strand.
GTTCTACGAAACGGAACGGCCGGTAAGAACGGCGAGTTCGGAGCAGGTGCGCCAACCCATTTATACCGGGTCGCTCAGCTTCTGGCGTAACTATGCAGACCACCTGGGCGAATTGATTGAGATACTCGAACCGATCCGTGATCGGTACAGCAGATATGAGAAGTGAGGATGGTAGTTATTCCGGATTCCTGCCCCTGCTGTGCGGAAGCGGGGGAATGACGGGATTATGAATGAATTTTTATTCATTTTTTGTTGGTGTAACTTGCATTTTGCAGAATTACTGAGCTAATATAGACAAACTGAAGTCAGGTATACGTGATGTCGACCAATATAATAAAGTCTCAACGACCGCCTTACCGGAAAAAGACCCTGGCTATCGCCATGTCGGCCCTGCTCGGCGGCGCCCAGGCTGCCGATGCGCAGGTGCTGGAAGAAATTGTCGTTACCGCCACCAAGCGGGAAGCCAACCTGCAGGACATTCCCGTATCCATCACCGCCTTCACTACCGACGACATTCAACGGCGCGGCTTCAGGGGACTGGATGACTACGCCAGCTTTATCCCCGGCATTGCGCTGGGACAGCGCGAACCGGGAGGGAACTCCGTGGTGTTCCGCGGCGTTGCCGCCTCCGGCATCCAGTTCGGCACCAACCCCTCCAGCGGCGTCTACCTCGATGAACAGCCGATTACTGCAGCCGGCATCAATCCCGACCCGCGCCTGATCGATATCGAGCGCGTCGAGGCGCTGAGCGGCCCCCAGGGCACCCTGTTCGGCGATGCCTCCCAGTCAGGGACCCTGAGGATTATCACCAACAAGCCGGATGCAACCGAATTCGACAGCTGGATTGAAGCATCCGGTTCCCAGGTTGACGGCGGAGACGCCGGCTATGACGTCAGCGCCATGGTCAACCTGCCGGTCAGCGAAAACCAGCTTGCCATCCGCCTGGTCGGCTTCCAGGCGGAAGACGCCGGGTATATCGATAACGTGCTGGGCACCAGCGCGGGCGGTACGTTTACCAATGCGGACCACGTGGAGGACGACGTCAATACCGTCGAGACCACCGGCGGCCGCATCGCCGCGCGCTGGACCCCCAACGAAGACTGGACCTTCGACGTTTCCGCAGTGTACCAGGAGACCGATGCCGACGGATATGCCGATACCAATCTCGAGGCAGGCGGCCTGGAACAGGTTCGCTTCGGCAAGGAAACTTTGAACGAGGAATGGTACCAGATCGGCCTCACCCTGCAGGGTAACCTGGGTTTTGCCGACGCTCTGGTGCACGGGTCCTACTTCAACCGCGATTTCCGCTATGATGCCGACGGCACCGATTACATGTTTGCATTCAACCAGTTGTTCGACGATGCGTATTACGACGTCTACAACTTCGGCGGCGACCCGCAGAACGGGTTTGCCCTCAACGATATCGGAACCGAGCGCTGGACCGTGGAGGCGCGCCTGTCAACGCCGGTTGATACGGGCAGCAAATGGTTCGGCCTGGTAGGAGTGTTTTACAACCGTTCGAAGGAGGACTCGCTGTTCGCCTCCGGCAACGACAGTTTCGGCGGTTCGCCGGGCTTTTACTACCTGGCCTACAACGTTTATTTCAACAACCCGGTATACACAGACTACTACGGGACCGTCAACCCGGATTTCGACCCGTATTCGGCCTCCCTGAACGGCCTGCCTCCAGGCAGTTGGGAGGCCAACAGCAACTGGTTCTTCGGCACTTACGAGGAAACCATCGACCAGTTCGCCATTTTCGGGGAGATGAGTTTCGATTTTACCGAGAACTTCACCGTCACCGCGGGCGGTCGCTGGTTCCGGGTCGAACGTGAGTTCCACCTGGTGCAGGGCGGCCTGCAGCAGGGCGGCATCGAACCCAATTATGCCACCGACTTCATCACAACCGATGAAACCGTTGACGGACTGGATCATGGTTTCGTGCCCAAGGTCAACCTGACCTGGCGCGTCAGCGAAGACGACATGGTGTATTTTACCTACTCACACGGGTTCCGCAGTGGCGGCGGCAACGGGTCGAAACGCATTTCCGGTATCCCCCGTTCCTATGAATCAGATACCTTGAAGAACCTTGAGGTAGGGGCGAAGACGACCTGGTTTGACGGGCGTTTGCGCGCCAATTTTACCGCTTACATGATGAATTGGGAGGGCATACAGATCCAGGTTGAAGATCCCAACCCGCTGGTTTTCTCTCTTGGCATTGTGAATTTCCCGGAAGCGGAGGTGGACGGCTTCGAGTTTGACTTCGCCTGGTTGCCCCTTGAGGGCTGGGACCTGAGCGGTACGGTCGCGTACAACGACGCCAGGATTTCCGAGTCGGCGTCCCTGGATTTCAAGGGATTTGTCCTGGACGTAGCGGCAGGCGACAGGTTGCCCATCACGCCGGACTGGAAAGCCAGCCTGTCCGCCGAGTATACCTTCCCGAACATGGTGCTCGGCGCCGAACCCTACATGCGCTTTGATTATGCCCACACCGGCGAATCGATCAATGCGCTGTCCGGTCTGGAACCGATCGTGTCCCTGGAATCCGACCCGGAAACCACTGTCCAGAAGGCCTATGACGTGGGGTATTTCAGCATGGGACTGGATGCCGAAACCTGGAGCGCTTCCCTCTACATCGACAATGTCTGGGATGAGCGCGGCACCACCTTCGTCAACAACCGCTGGGCCGAACGGCGCTTCGGCGTGAATCAACCCCGCACATTCGGCGTCACTTTCAGAAAAAGATTCAGATAGGATTCTTCCTTCCGCCTCGCATCACAATGCTGCATGAGGCATGGTGAACATCTATGACCATGCTACAGAAATGGTTCCGCGATAACTCCATCGAAGAGGTGGAAGTACTGATCCCGGATATCGCCGGGATGGCCAGGGGGAAGTTTGTGCCGGCGGACCGCTACCTGGCAGACAAGGGGATCCGCATCGCCAAAGGCTTGTTTACCCAGACCATAACCGGTGACTACATCGAACTGGTCGAGAACATCAACCCCGCCGATATCGACATGGAGGCCAGGCCGGTAACCGAAACCAGGCGAACAGTGCCCTGGGCATCCTACCCGACAGCCCATATTATCCATGATTGTTACCACCTGGACGGGACACCTGTGGAAATTGCTCCCAGGCAGGTATTGAAACGCGTGCTCGACCTGTACGAGAAACGCGGCTGGAAAGCCGTGGTTGCGCCGGAGACGGAATTTTACCTGGTCAAGACCAACACCAACCCGGATTTACCGCTGGAACCGCCCGCGGGCCGCTCAGGCAGGCAGGAACAGAGCCGGCGGACGTTCGGTATCGACGCCCTGAATGAATACGAGAACGTGGTAGAGGCTATCTATGGTTTCTCCGAGCACCAGGGACTCGATATCGAGACTCTCACCCACGAGGATGGTATCGCCCAACTGGAGGTTAACTTCCAGCACGGGGACCCGATGCGCCTGGCGGACCAGGTATTCATCTTCAAACGGACGGTACGGGAGGCTGCATTCAAACATGATATGTATGCGACGTTCATGGCCAAACCGCACCAGCATCAACCGGGTAGTTCCATGCACCTGCACCAGAGTATTGTCGACAAAAAAACCGGCAAGAATATATTTGCAACCAGGAGCGGGAAGCCGAACAAACTGTTCAGGAGCTATATTGCAGGTTTACAGAAATACCTGCCCGCAACCATGGCGCTGTATGCGCCTCACGTGAATTCCTACCGGCGGGTCACCCGGTATTTTGCCTCGCCCATCAACACGCACTGGGGTTTCGACAACCGCACCGTCGGCTTGCGCGTGCCGCTGGCGCCTGCAAAGGCTACACGGGTGGAGAACCGGGTCCCGGGTTCCGACACCAACCCGTATCTTGCCATCGCCGCGTCCCTGGCAGCAGGCTACCTGGGAATGGAGGAAAAACTTGAGCCCACGAAGCCGGTGGAAGACAATGCCCATGAACGGGCCATCACCCTGCCCAGGGATTTGCATACGGCATTGAAACTCATGCGCAGGTCCAGGCCGTTGCGCAGGATGCTGGGTGAGGACTTTATCCGGGTCTACGTGGCAATCAAGGAACTAGAATACGAAACGTTCTTCCAGGTCATCAGTTCCTGGGAACGTGAGCACCTGCTGTTGAATGTATAATATATTTGAATAATTGATAATAACGAAATGAGCACCGCGAACTGGCAGGCAATCGACCGCGCACATCACCTGCATTCCTTTACCGATACCAGGGCATTGGCAGAGGAAGGATGCCGGGTCATTACCCGTGCCGATGGTGTGTATATCTGGGACTCGGAAGGCAAGCGCCTGCTGGACGGCATGGCCGGCCTGTGGTGTGTAAACGCAGGGTATGGCAGAACGGAACTGGCCGAAGCGGCGCGTGATCAACTGCTCGAACTGCCCTATTACAATAATTTTTTCAAGACCTCCCCGGCTACGGCGATAGAACTGGCCGAATTGCTGGCGCAGATCACGGCCCCGCACCTGAATCATGTTTTCTTTACGAACTCCGGTTCCGAAGCGAACGATACGGTCTTCAGGCTGGTGCGCCGCTACTGGGACCTGGCGGGCAAACCCGGAAAAGAGGTTATCATCAGTCGCGAACTTGCCTACCACGGCAGCACGGTCGCCGCCGCCAGCCTGGGCGGGCAGAAGCAGATGCACGAACAGGGGCGCCTGCCGATTCCGGGCATTACCCACATCGGGGCCCCCTACTGGTACCGGGACGGCGGCGATCAGTCGCCCGAAGAGTTCGGCAGGACGGCCGCACGCTGGCTCGAAGAGAAAATTAACGAACTGGGCGCGGACCGGGTCGCGGCCTTTATCGGCGAACCGATCCAGGGGGCGGGCGGTGTCATCATACCGCCTGAAAGCTATTGGCCCGAAATTCAACGCATCTGCAGGGAATACGACATACTGCTGGTCGCAGATGAAGTGATCTGCGGGTTTGGCCGGCTCGGCGCCTGGTTCGGGTCCGATTATTACCACCTGGAACCGGACCTGATGTCAATCGCCAAAGGGTTGTCTTCCGGTTACCTGCCTATCGGCGGGGTGATGGTGGGAGACCGGGTTGCCGACCTGCTCATCACTGAAGGCCAGGAGTTTGCCCATGGGTTCACTTATTCAGGCCACCCCGTCGCCTGCGCAGTGGCCCTGGCCAACATCGCCATCCTGCGTGATGAAAAAATCATTGAGAACGTGCGGGACAACACCGCTCCCTACCTGGAACGGCGCTGGAACGAGCTTGCAGGGCACCCGCTGGTGGGTGAGACCAGGGGCGTGGGTTTCCTGCGCGCCCTGGAACTGGTAAAAGACAAGAACTCCAGGGAGTTTTTTGAACCCGTGGGAGAGGTCGGCCAGGTTTGCCGTGATTTCTGTTTCGATAACGGCCTGGTAATGCGCGCCCTGCGCGATACAATGGTCATATCCCCTCCATTGGTTATGACGATAGAACACATTGACGAACTGATTGAACTGGTGGTCAAGTGCCTGGACCTGACCGCAAATGAACTGTAAACAGGAGACCATGATATGAGTTGGCAACGGCAAATACTGCGCATAAACCTGACTGAACTGAGCGTCACAATTGAACCGTTGAACGAGGAGTGGGCGCAATCCTACCTCGGGCAGCGGGGACTCGGCACCAAATACCTGTTTGAGGAGATCGACCCTGCGGTCGATGCATTGTCCCCTGAGAATAAAGTGATCTTTGCGACCGGACCGTTGACCGGCACCATGGCCTCAACCGGGGGGCGTTACTCGGTAATTACCAAGGGCGCCCTGACCAATGCCATTGCCTGTTCCAATTCCGGCGGCCAGTTCGGCGCAGAACTGAAGCTGGCAGGCTACGACCTGCTTATCCTGGAAGGCAGGGCGCCGGAACCCGTCTACCTCCATATCGAAAACGAACGTGTACGCCTGCTGCCCGCCGGCCACCTGTGGGGCAGGACCGTCTGGGAAACGGAAGAGATTATCAAACAGGCCCACCAGGATCCGTTGATCCGCATAGCCTCGGTGGGACCCAGCGCGGAAAATGGTTGCCGCTATGCCTGTGTGGTCAATGACATGCACCGGGCTGCCGGGCGCTCGGGTGTAGGTACGGTAATGGGTTCAAAGCACCTCAAGGCCATTGCAGTCCGGGGTACAAAAGGCCTTGCTGTGGCAGACCCGGAAGCATTCATGCAGGTGGCCCAAAGCACCGCCCGGGCCATGCGGGAAGACGACGGACGCAAGTCCCTGACCGGGCAAGGCACCATCGCCATGATGGATACCACCAATGTCTACGGCACCCTGCCCACCCGGAACTCCCGCGAGGTCCAGTTCGAAGGCGCCGACAAGATAGGTCTCAGCGCGATGAAGGAAACCAGCGAGAGCGGCCATACAAACCTGGTCACCAACAGCGCCTGCTTCGGTTGCACTATCGGCTGCGGCAGGGTCTGCCATATTGACCCGGAACATTTTTCCGTCAAGGACAAGCCGCAATATCACGGCGCATCCGGCGGCCTCGAATATGAAACCGCCTATGCCCTGGGCTCCGCGGTGGGGGTGGCCGACATCGATGCCGCCACCTATTGCGGTTTCCTCTGCAACGAATACGGCATGGACCCCATTTCGCTGGGTGGCTCCATCTCCGCGGCCATGGAATTATTCGACATCGGCGCGATTGATGAATCCGTTACCGGCGGCGTCAAACTGGAATTCGGTTCCGCCGAAGCCTTGTGCGCAATGACGGAGGCAGTCGGCAAGGGAGAGGGCTTTGGCCGCGACATCGCTATGGGATCCAAACGGTTGTGTGAGAAGTACGGTCATCCGGAACTGTCCATGTCGGTGAAGGGCCAGGAATTTGCCGCCTATGACGGGCGCGCCATGCAGGGCATGGGCCTGGGGTATGCCACCAGCAACCGGGGCGCCTGCCATCTGCGCGCCGCACCGTACGAGGATGATTTCACTACCCTCGAACCTGACGGTAAAGCCCAGGTGGTCAAGGCAACACAGGACATGATCGCGGCGGTCGATTCCAGCGGCTTATGCCTGTTCTCGGGTTTCGCCGGCTTTTCCGAGGAACTCGTCGCCGAACACATCAACGCCGCCTGTACGGGAGAATGGGATATGAACCGGTTACAGGAGACCGGGGAGCGCATCTGGAACCTGGAGCGCCAGTTCAACCTGGCTGCCGGGTTGACCGCCAGGGACGATACCCTGCCGCCCAGGATACTGACCGAACCGGCCCCCAGCGGTGCAGCGAAGGGATGGGTATGCCGGCTGGACGAAATGCTGCCGAAATATTACGAACTGCGCGGTTGGGATGAGGGCGGCAGGCCTGATCCGGAAACCCTGGAACGTCTCGGACTTTCCTAGTGCATGAGCACTACCCCCAACCACACTGCAACTCCTATTATGCAGCGACCGCGAATGTAACCACCGGCTACCCCCCGCTCAGGGGTGCAGATAATTGTGATGTCTGCATCGTCGGCGCCGGTTTTACCGGCATCTCCGCGGCGCTCCACCTGGCCGAGCGCGGCTATAAAGTCATTGTTCTTGAGGCGAACCGGGTAAGCTGGGGGGCATCGGGACGCAACGGCGGCCAACTCATCGGCGGTATCAGCGGAGAGGAACGCCTGAGAAAATCCCAGGATAAGGACATCACCGACCTGCTCTGGAAGATGCGCTGGGCCGGCCACGACATCATCAGGCAGCGTGTCGAGAAATATGCCATCGACTGCGACCTGAAATTCGGTTACATGGACGTGGCCATCAAACCACGCCACTGGCGCGACCTGCTGGAAGAATACGAGTCCCTGCAGCGACCGGATTTCCCCTATGAAACCAGGCTGGTGCCGAAACAGGAAATAACCGGCGTGATAGGCACGGATGCCTATATCGGCGGCCTGATCAACATGGCAAACGGCCACCTGCATCCCCTGAACCTGTGCCTGGGGGAGGCCGCGGCGGCAGTGCAGCAGGGCGCCGTCATACATGAGCAATCCCCGGTAGTCCGGGTTGAACACGGCAACAAAGCGCGGGTGCATACCGCATCAGGCAGCGTCTCATGCGATTTCGTGGTGCTGGCGGGGAACGCCTACCACCGCCTTGAAGCGCGCCGCCTGAGCGGGTTCGTATTCCCTGCCGGCAGTTTTATCCTTGCCACCGAACCACTTAGCGATGAGCAGATCAGTGAAATCAACCCCCTCGACCTGGCCGTGTGCGACCCGAACCACGTACTCGATTACTTCAGGCTGAGTGCAGACAGGCGCTTGTTGTTCGGCGGCCGCTGCAACTATTCCGGGCGGGAACCTGACAGCATCAGGAAATCCATTCTGCCGAGAATGCTGAGGATATTCCCGCAATTGCAAGGCGTGCGCATCGATTACGAATGGGGCGGCAAGATCGGGATCGTGATCAACCGCGTACCGCACATCGGCAGGCTGGATGACAACATCTTCTATTCCCAGGGCTATTCAGGCCACGGCGTGAACGTCACCCACCTGGCCGGACAGGTCGTGGCCGATGCCATCGCCGGTACTTATGAACGGTTTGACGTGTTCGAGAAGGTGAAACACTACCGCATCCCCGGCGGCCAGTGGGTGGGCAACCAGTTGCTGGCCCTGGGGATGATCTATTTTCGAATGCTGGACCTGCTGTAAATTCAGGGACGAGCCAGCCCCATCATTCCGGTAATGCCAGCCACTGGCATCATCATTTTTTGTTGAATATGCTTGTCATATCGTCACTTTCCGGGGATTTTTGACGACATGGTGTACTAATGCCGTGACACCAGTGACCGGCGTGGCGCTGCATCAGCTGCCCCCAATGCTCATTTGGAAGCATAGAGATACAGCATTTCCAGTGCCAGGCTGGCGCCGGCCAGGGAGGTGATCTCCCCCACGTCGTAATCCGGGGCAACCTCGACCAGGTCCATGCCGACCAGGTTGATCCCGGCGAGGCCGCGCAGGATCTGCTGGGCCTGGTGGGTGGACAGGCCGCCGATTACCGGCGTACCTGTGCCCGGGGCGAAACAGGGGTCCAGGCAGTCGATATCGAAGGTGAGGTAACACGCGTCATCGCCGACGACCCGCCTTATCTCGTCCACCACGGCGTCACAACCGTTTTCATGCACCCACGGCGCTTTCAGCTGGTTGAATCCCCAGGAATTCTTGTTATAGGTACGCAATCCTACCTGTATGGAACGCTCGGGATTGATCACGCCCTGTTTTACGGCATGGTAGAACATGGTGCCGTGATCAACCCGCCCGTCGTCATCCTCCCAGGTATCCGAATGGGCGTCGAAATGGATTATCGACAGCGGTCCGTATTTTTCCGCATGGGCCTGGAGAATGGGCCAGGTAATAAAGTGATCGCCTCCAAGCGACAGTACCGCCACATCCTCGGAAATGATTTCGGTTATGTGCTCCCGGATATCAGCGGGAATGGTTTCCGGAAAACCGCGGTCGAGTTCACAATCACCGTAATCGACGACTGCCAGTTTATCGAAGGCATCGAAACCCCAGTCATCCAGCCTGGCCCAGCTCAACTGGCTGGAGGCCTGGCGGATGGAACGCGGGCCGAACCTGGCCCCGGGCCGGTTTGACGTGGCCGTGTCAAGCGGTATGCCCGTGACAGCCACATCGACACCGTCAAGATCCCAGGTGTATTTGCGCCGCATGAAGCTGAGGACGCCGCTATAGGTCGGCTCTGACCGGGTGCCGCGCAGGTCTTCCCGGTGAATGGCCTGGTCGATGAAGTAATCTTCAGTCATGGTTGATCTCTGATTGGCGCCTCCACTGCACAATGGCGGCAATGGCTTACATGGGTGCACTGCTCCTTGGCATGCCTGACGATCAGCGCGTGGTACTCATTATACAGCCTGTGGTCGGCAGGAAGGCAGGATTCGAACATCTGCCGCAATGTTTCGTAGTCTTCCCCGCCCCGGATCAGCCCCAGCCCGTTTAACAGGCGGCGGGTGTAGGTATCGATAACGAATACCGGGCGCTCAAAGGCATAGAGCAGGATGTCATCAGCCGTCTCAGGCCCTACGCCGTTGATTGACAGCAACGCCTGTCTGAGCCTGCCGGTGTCCCATTGAGCTACGGCGTCCAGACCACCCTGTGAATGCAACCACCCGCACAGGTTCTGCAGGCGTTGCGCCTTTACGTTGAAGAAACCGGAGGATTTGATCAGTTCGGCCAATTCATCCCGGGGTAACGCAACAATCCTGCCCAACTCAAGCGGGCCGGCATCTTTCAGTCCTGTTATTGCCTTTTCGACATTCTTCCAACTGGTGTTCTGGGTGAGTACTGCGCCGACGATCACCTCGAAAGCGGATTCTGCCGGCCACCAGCGCTGCGGCCCGTAAGTGTCCAGCAGTCGATCGTACAACGCGGTCAATTTGTCGCAGGAGATCATTTGTTATATTTTAATCAGTGAAAACAGCCGGGGACAGATTTATAAATCTGTCCCCAATACCAGGTATCCTGTATATCCTGTCCATCCATGTTAAACACGTCTTATATCGGGCGCTTTGCCCCTACTCCCAGCGGTCCGCTCCATTTCGGGTCCATCGTTGCGGCGCTGGCGAGTTATCTCGACGCCCGCCATAACGGCGGCAAGTGGTTGTTGCGGATTGAGGATATCGATACGCCGCGGGTGCGAGCGGGGGCCGACCGCAAGATTATCGATACCCTGGAGATCCTCGGACTGGAATGGGACGGCGATATCGTGTACCAGAGCGATCGTCTTGAATATTACCGGCAGGCCCTGGCGGCGCTCGCCAAAGCAGACCTGCTGTACCGCTGCTTTTGCCCAAGGAAGATCACCAGGGGAAAACCTTACCCGGGCACCTGCAGGATGCGCACGGTTCAGCAGGAAAAACCCCATTCCTTGCGCGTGAAAACGCCGGATCGGCCGATAACCTTTGACGATGCAATTCAAGCTCGTCAAACAGGACGGCTGGACGATATGACCGGAGATTTCATCCTGCGCCGCTCGGATGGCTTAATCGCCTACAACCTGGCAGTAGTCATCGACGATGCCGCCCAGGATATCACCCATATAGTGCGCGGCGCAGACCTGCTCGACACCACCATCAACCAGGTCTACCTGCAATCCGTTCTCCGCCTGCCCTCACCTGCTTACGCGCACCACCCGGTTGTCGTTGATGCCAAACGGAAGAAGGTCAGCAAGCAGGACGGGGCAACGGACGTGCTCGCCGGGGTTTCTCCTGAAACAGTACTGTTGCGCGCGTTACGTTTCCTCGGGCAGGCGCCTGATCCGGAACTGGCGCAAGCCGGCAAGCGGGAGATCCTGGACTGGGCTATTCACCATTGGAAATTGGATTTGGTAATTGAACGGCGCGCAGACCATAATATTGACAAGTTCTAAAGTCCGGACATTTACCGATCCATGCGAGTAACCATTATCGGAGGCGGGGTGACAGGAGTTACAACCGCTTACTACCTGCAGCAACACGGGGCTGAGGTCACAGTCCTGGACCGGGCTGAGGGGGCCGGGCTGGAAACCAGTTTCGGTAACGGCGGCGGTCTGACCGCAGGCGTTGTCGAACCCTGGAACGAGCCGGGGATACACAAGGTGCTGCTGCGATCCCTGGGCCGGAAAGACTCGCCCATACTGCTGCGGCTGAGCGCAATACCCGGGATGATGTCCTGGGGCATACGGTTTTTGCGGGAGTCGGGGCAGGACCGGTTCATTGACAACATCAAACGCAATTCCGTGCTGGCCAGGTACTCTCTTGATCTCATGGGGCAGATCCGGGAAGACGCCGGGATTGAATACCGGCGTTCCGATACGGGTTCGTTGCTGATTTACCGCGACCCGGCTTCCCTGGACCGCGCTATTGCGCATTACGGTTTCCTGGGCGAAGCGTGCGGTGTGGTGCACAACATACTGGACAGCCGCGAGTTGATCGTCCTGGAACCGTCACTGCAAGGGGTTAAGGACAGACTCGTTGGCGGCATACATTTTCCTGGTGACGAAGCAGGCGATTGCCACATGTTTTGCAGGAAGCTTGCAGAAATACTGGAAAACAGGAACGTGCGGTTCCAATACAACGTCAATGTTACGAAAATAACCCGGCGGGACTCGTCATTCAACATTGAACTGTCAGGCGGCGATATGCTGAACACGGATACGGTCATCGTGGCCGCCGGCCCTTACAGCCCGGAGATTTTGCGCAGCCTGGGTATCCGGGTGCCGATCTACCCGGTGAAAGGCTATTCCCTGACAATCCCCATGGACGGCTGGACCAACAGGCCGCGCCACCTGGTTGGCGACATGGATATGCATGCCGTGACCAATCCGCTGGGAGGAGAGGTGTTACGGGTTGCCGGCACTGCGGAGTTTACCGGGTTCGACAAGACGCTTCCTGCCGAGCGGACGGCTAACCTGGTCGGGCTTGTAGAGGCTGTTTTCCCCGAATTTGCAGAGATCATGGACCGGGAATCACTCAATCCATGGACAGGATTACGTCCCATGAGCTGTGACGGCGTTCCCATTCTCGGGAAAACACCGGTTCAGGGTCTGTACCTGAATACCGGCCACGGCCACCTGGGCTGGACGCTGGCGGCGGCTTCGGGCCGCACCCTGGCGGATGCCGTCATGGGGCGGCCGCCGGAAGTGGACCTGACCCCTTATTCAATGGACCGGTTTTAATACAGGCGTTGTTAGAACTTGCCGGCCAACATGTGTATAGTAATTCAACAGTCCTGATGACGGAAAACAGACATGCACGCACAAGCGGAACCACTGCATAAACTGGTCCCGGTAACCTCCCACTGGGGGAATTACCTGGCCGAGGTCGCCGGCGACAGGCTGGTGGCGATCCATCCCTACGCCAGCGACCCCGACCCTACGCCGATCGGCCAATCCTTACTGAACGCCCAAGATGAGGATGTACGCGTCCTCCAGCCGATGATCCGGCAGGGATACCTGGAACAGCGCCACAACAGCGACGGGGCGCGGCGCGGCATCGACCCCTTTGTACCGGTGGCCTGGGATACGGCGCTTGACATGGCTGCCGATGCTATTCAGCGGGTGCGGCAGGAATTCGGCAACGAAGCCATTTACGGCGGATCGTACGGCTGGGCCAGCGCCGGCCGTTTCCACCATGCCACCAGCCAGGTGCACCGTTTTCTCAACACGGCCGGCGGCTATACCCGTTCCGTAAACAGTTACTCTGTCGCTGCGGCCGAGGTCATCATGACCCACGTGCTGGGCACGAATTTTTATGACCTGATGATGCAGGCGCCCACCGTCGAGGACATCACAAAACACACCAGGCTGGTGGTGTGTTTCGGCGGCATTGCCATGAAGAATACCCAGATCATGGCCGGGGGCCTGGGTGCCCACACGGCCAAAGATCAATTGCAGGGCCTGAAACAGGCCGGCGTCAGGTTCGTGAACGTCAGCCCCGTGAAGGACGACATGGCGGATTATCTTGATGCCGAGTGGTGGCCGTGCCGGCCCAACAGCGACGTTGCCGTCATGCTCGGCATTGCCCACACCCTGGTGGCGAACAACCTCCAGGACAAGCGCTTTCTCGATACTTACTGCACGGGGTTTGAACGCTTCCTTCCCTACCTGATGGGCGCTGAGGACGGGATCGTCAAAGATGCCGGGTGGGCGGCGCAGTTGGCCGGGATACCTGCGGGAAAAATCGAGCAAACCGCAAAACAGATGGCGGCAGAACGCTGCCTGATCGGTATAAGCTGGTCTCTGCAACGCAGCGAGTTCGGTGAACAGTCCTACTGGATGGCGACGCTGCTGAGCGCCATGCTGGGCTACGTGGGCCTGCCCGGCGCCGGTGTCGCCTATGGCTACGGCTCCGTCCACAATATCGGTTTTGCCGGCCGGCGCCTGCCCAATTACAAGACCGCGGCATTGCCGCAGGGAGAGAATGCCGTAACCGCGTTTATCCCGGTGGCCAGGATCTCGGACATGCTGTTGAACCCGGGAGAGCAGTTTGAATATAACGGACAGACGCTCACCTATCCCGACATCAGGCTTGTTTACTGGGCGGGCGGCAACCCGTTCCATCATCACCAGGATTTGAACCGCCTGCGCAGGGCCTGGGCCCGGCCCGAAACCATTGTAGTCAACGAGCCATTCTGGACGGCTACCGCGCGCCATGCCGATATAGTATTTCCCTCAACTACCGCACTGGAGCGCAATGATATCTGCATCAATCCGTACGATTGCCATCTCGCCCCCATGCCCAGCGCCGTGCCCCCTCTCGGCCAGTCGAAAAACGATTACGATATCTTCGCCGGGTTGGCGAAACGGCTTGGTTCGGAGCAGGAATTTACCGAAGGCAGGGACGAAATGGACTGGGTCAGGCACCTGTATGGCAAAACCAGGGAAGCGGCGGCAGGCCTGCATGTGTCATTGCCGGAATTTGATGATTTCTGGCATGGCCGGCAAATCACGGTAGAGGAACAGATCCCGGACCGTGTATATATACTGGAGAAATTCCGTACGGACCCGGAAACAAACCCGCTACGAACACCCTCCGGCAGGATCGAACTGTATTCGGAAAAGATCGCCGGCTTCAACTACGACGACTGCGCCGGCCATCCAAGGTGGTACGACAGGCAGGAATGGCTGGGCGCCGGGAGAGCTGCGGTCTACCCGTTGCATTTAATCTCCAACCAGCCGAAGACCCGGTTACACAGCCAATACGACCATGGTGTGACCAGCCGCAACGCCAAACTCAAGGGGCGGGCGCCGGCCAGGATGAACCCGGACGATGCGGCAGTACGGAATGTCAGGGATGGCGACGTCATCCGTTTGTTCAACGACCGCGGCGCGTGCCTGGCCGGGGTCGTCCTCACGGAAAACCTGCGTCCGGGCGTGATCGAACTGGAAACCGGGGCCTGGTATGACCCGCAGGACCCGGCCGATCCGATGTCCCTCGAGGTACATGGCAATCCCAATGCGCTGACGCGCGATGCCGGCACATCGAAACTGGCCCAGGGGCCGTCCGCACACAGTTGCCTGGTCGAGGTGGAGAAATATACCGGCGACTTACCTGAAATCCGGGTGTTTTCGCAACCGCCGGTAGTTGGCGCATGAGTGATCAAATCGTCATTGCGGGTATGGCCCGTACCCCCCAGGGGGGGTTGCAGGGAGACCTGTCAGCCGTGCCGGCCCCGCAGTTGGGCGCCGTTGCCGTCAAGGCTGCACTGAACAGCGCAGGAGTTAATCCGGCAGAAGTGGACGAGACCATTATGGGCTGCGTGTTGCCTGCCGGCCTGCGCCAGGCCCCGGCGCGCCAGGCATCCATAGGCGCCGGTATCCCGGCCGGCACAGGTTGCACCACCGTCAACAAGATGTGCGGATCGGCCATGAAGGCCGTGATGCTGGGTTATGACGCCATCCGGGCAGGTTCGGCGGACTGCATCGTCGCGGGCGGGATGGAGAGCATGAGCAATGCGCCTTACCTGGTACTCAAGGCCCGCAGCGGTCTGCGCCTGGGTCACGGGGAGATGGTGGACCACATGTTCTTCGACGGCCTGGAAGACGCGTATGACCAGGGCAAGTTAATGGGGTCGTATGCGGAAGACTGTGCCGGCAAATACGGTTTTACCCGGGAGATGCAGGATGCCTATGCCATAGAGTCGCTGACGCGTGCCCAGCGCGCCATCAAGGAAGGAAAATTCAAGGACGAAATCGAACCGGTCACAGTCAAAACGCGCAAAGGTGAATTCATTGTTGATACCGATGAACAACCCGGCAAGGCCAACATAGAAAAAATCCCCACGCTGAGACCTGCGTTCGCCAAAGACGGCACCGTGACGCCGGCCAATTCCAGCTCCATTTCCGATGGCGCGGCAGCAGTGGTTTTGCTCAGGGAGAGTGATGCAGTATCCCGCAGTTTAAATCCGTTGGCGGTCCTGCACGCACATTCCACCCATGCCCAGGAACCAGGCTGGTTTACCACCGCACCGGTGGGGGCGATAAAAAAGTTACTCGAGAAAACCGGCTGGTCGGTGGCTGACGTGGACCTGTTTGAAGTGAACGAGGCGTTTGCCGTCGTCGCCATGGCGGCCATGCACGAACTCAAAATCCCCCACGATAAACTGAACGTGAACGGCGGCGCCTGTGCCCTCGGCCACCCTGTCGGCGCCTCAGGCGCAAGGATCATGGTGACACTGATTGCCGCCCTCAAGGACCGGGGACTGAAACGCGGCGTCGCCAGCCTGTGCTTAGGCGGCGGCGAAGCGACGGCGGTAGCCCTGGAACTGGTTTCATAGACAGGGATTTAACATGGATGGACAGGATTAATCCGCAGATTACTCTTTGACCTGCGCAATCTGCGGACTGAAATGCTGCACCAGCAGCCCCCCGACAATCAATACCAGACCCATAATCGTCGCAACGGCAATTACCTCCCCGAGAATCCGGCTGATGAAGATGAGCGAGATAAACGGCGAGAGGAAGATGAGCGTACTGACTTTTGCCGTAGCCTCCGACAAGCGCAGCGCGGCAAGCCAGAGGATATAGGTAAAGCCCATTTCAAACAATCCCACGTAAATACCCGCCAGGATGCCTGCCGTGCCCAGGGAAGATACATCGGACTGAAGCCAGCAGGCTGCCGCTATGAACGGGATGCTGAACAGGAAGCTGACGAACAGGCCGAGTACGGGGTCAATGTGGTCTTTTGTTTTCAGCAACCAGTAAAACGCCCAGATTACGGTGCTGCCAAGGGCCAGAAAAATCCCCGTAGTGCTTAACTCTCCTGTCGGAAACTGCCCGCCGCTGAAGCAGATGACCATGACGCCGGAGTAACAGATAACGGTGGCGGCGTAATCAAACCGGGTGATCCTGTGCTTCAGGATGGGAACGGACAGCAGCATCAGCGTGATCGCCCAGGTGTAGTTCAACGCCTGTGCGACCTGCGCCGGCAACAGGTCATAGGCCCTGAACAGGACCAGGTAATAACAGAACGGGTTCATTATCCCGAGACAGGCCAAGCGCAGGTAATCCCGTTTGTCCAGGTTCGCCAAAAATTTCATCCTGCCTGTCACCAGTACTACCAGCGAAAGGCACAAAGTCGCCGTCACGCTTGCAACCAGCAACAACTGGAACACGTCCAGATAGCGCAGGGATATCTTGAATGCAGTCGCAACCGTGGACCACAGCAACACCGCGCTCAGCGCGAACAGGTACGCCTTATGCTGGCTGGTCAAGGTCAGCGTGGCGGCATCCTGATACCGCCGTCGATACGGATGGTTTCCGCGTTGATATAGTCGTTTTCGATAATGAATACGGCGAGGCGGGCAACCTCGTCGGGACTGCCCAGGCGTTTGGGGAAGAGAACGGAGGCCTCCAGGGCCTGGATGACCTCGTCACCCAGGCCGTCGAAAATGGGCGTGTGAATGATCCCCGGCGCGATGGTGTTGACCCTGATGCCCATACCGGCCAGGTCCCGGGCGACAGGGACCGTCATGCCGGCTATCCCGCCTTTGCTGGCGCTGTATGCGGCCTGGCCGATCTGCCCTTCAAACGCGGCAACGGATGCGGTATTGATTATCACGCCGCGCCCGCCGTGTTCGTCGAAAGGCTCGTTTTCAGCCATTTGTGCGGCGGCCAGGCGCAGGACGTTGAACGTGCCGCTCAGGTTGACGCGGATTACCTTGTTGTATAAATCCAGGGAATGCGGTCCGTCCCTCCCGAGAGTCCTGGCGGCCACTGCAATCCCGGCAAAGTTGCAGCATATGTGCAGCGCCCCGAAGCTGGCTACCGTGTTGCCGATGCCGGCACCGACCGCGTCTTCATCCGCCACGTCTACGTGCTGGAACAGAACCCGCTCATGCCCGGCAATCCCGGCGTCCTGGACTTCATTCAGGTCGAACACGGCAACATTGGCGCCGGCATCAACAAGCCGTTTCACCGTTGCCAGACCCAATCCGGATGCACCACCGGTTACTACCGCGGTTTTGCCTGAAATATCCACACCGTCCTCCATAAAAAAAGGGCTAACAGTGTACCAGTAGTTACCTCCGGCAGACAGCGCAGGTTTCCATCCTGTTTTTCTATAGTAAACTATGGATATATCGTACTGAGGAGACACCGATATGGCTACGTCTGCACGAGTGCTGGCAGAAGAACCCATCCTGCTGACCGGGGTAAATGCCGGTATAGCGACCCTGACCCTGAACCGGCCCGGTCAGTACAATGCCTTGTCCGAAGACATGTTGATCGCCCTGCAGGAAGCCCTGGATGACATTGCCGGGGACGATACAATCCGCGTAGTGGTCATCGCGGCGAACGGCAAGGCGTTTTGTGCGGGACATGACCTCAAGGAAATGCGCTCCAGTGAGGACCGGGCGTTTCACCAGGCATTGTTTGACCGCTGCGGGGCGATGATGCAAACCATCAATAAACTGCCGCAACCTGTCATCGCAAAGGTGCAGGGCATTGCCACTGCCGCAGGCTGCCAGTTGGTGGCGCAGTGTGACCTGGCGGTCGCCGCCGAGACTGCCCGTTTTGCCGTGTCCGGCATCAACGTGGGGTTGTTCTGCTCCACGCCGGCGGTGCCCCTGAGCCGCAATATGCATCGCAAGCAGGCCATGCAAATGTTGCTGACCGGCGATTTTATCGACGCCGATACCGCAAAACAGTTCGGCCTGGTTAATGAGGTTGTGTCCCCGGAAGTACTGGATGCGGCCGTCTCCTCCATGGCGGAAAAAATCGCGGCAAAATCCGCATTGGCCGTCAACCTGGGCAAGAAAATGTTCTATCAGCAGGCAACCATGGATTTGAGCGCCGCCTATGAGTTTGCCGGCG
Source organism: Gammaproteobacteria bacterium (assembly GCA_965207165.1). Classification (GTDB taxonomy): domain Bacteria; phylum Pseudomonadota; class Gammaproteobacteria; order Eutrophobiales; family Eutrophobiaceae; genus JAAXHV01. The sequence continues at coordinate 2,936,542 of OZ242265.1, forward strand.
AACGCATGACCTGCAACATGGACAGCGAGGATGCCCGGGAAGGGATAGACGCATTTATCGAGAAACGCAAGCCGGCCTGGAAAGGCCGGTAATTTTTATCGAAAGACCAGCGTTTAATGGGGTCACGTTTAACAGGGGACGGAATTGAATTCTGCCCCCATCGCGCACTGCGTGTGCAATGTGCGACCTGATCCCATTAAACGCGGAGAAACCTGATTTATCCTGAGAATACATCCAGTTACGGCAATACGGTTGTCAGTATATTCCAGGCGATAGAATCCTATGGCGTGGACGGCCATGCCGTATTGAGCGAAATCGGCCTGGATTTACACCAGGTGAGCCAGCCACTCTACCGGGTGCCCGGTAATGCCATGGCAAGGCTGATTGTGGCTGCGGAATCCGTCACCGGCGACCCCTGTTTCTGTTTCAGGGTAGCCAGTTTTATCCACCCCACCACCTACGGTGCGTTGGGCTTTGCCCTGTATTCAAGTAATAACATCCGTGCATTTTGCGAACGGCTGTCACGGTTTCATTCATTCATCACCACCAACCACGTTTGCCTCTTCGATGAAGCGGACAAGGAGCCGAAGCTGCTGATAAAACCGGCTGACACCACGATAGAGCAGCACGTTTATCGCTCCCTGGTGTCCGGCTACATGGCAGTGATGGTGCGGTTTTTACGCGAGATGAGCAGCCCGGACTTCCGCCCCGTCAGGGTGGATATTGCCTGTCAGGCCCCTGCAGGCTGCGAGACGATTTACCGGGAGTATTTCAAATCGAACGTGGAATTTTCAGCCGTTGACTATGCCCTGGTTTTTGATTTGGATGAAATTAACAAGCCGTTCCCTGCGGCAAATGCGGAATTGGCGCGGCAAAATGACCAGATCATGATGAAAATGCTGGCGGATACGGTAAAGGGAGACCTGATTATGCAGGTCAGGTCAAAGCTGGTGGAACTATTGCCTTCGGGAGAGTGCAGCAAGGAAGATATTGCCAGGGAACTGTATATGAGTGTGCGTACATTACATAACAAGCTGGAACGGTTGAATTCCAGTTACCAGCACGTGCTGGACGACACCCGGCGTGAACTGGCCGAGCAATATATGCAGCAACAGCAACGATCAATCAGTGAGGTGGCTTATTTGCTGGGATTTTCCGATTGCAGCAATTTCTCACGCGCGTTCAAACGCTGGACCGGTGAGTCGCCAAGCCAGTTCCGTTCCGGAAATATAATCAACTGAACCGCCCCAGGGAGCACCCACATGTTTATTCCAAAATTATTTCCCCGCCTGCTCAGGATGGCCGGAATTGTCCTGTTATTTTCCTGCCAGTACTTATCCGCCGCTGAAACACAGGCCCGGATTTATATCAAAAACGTCGATATCTTTGACGGCCGCAATGAAACGTTGAAAAAAAACCACAATGTCCTGGTGGAAGGAAACGTGATCAAATCAATTTCGGCCGGTGATGCCGGCGCACCGGATTCCGGCACGGCCGTTATCGACGGGGGCGGCAGGGTCATGTTGCCGGGGTTGATCGATACCCATGGTCATCTTTCTATCGTGGAAACCATGGATAAAATGAAGGACTGGAGCTGGGAGCGGATCGGCGTGTTGATGGGCAAACGGGCGGAAACGACATTGATGTGGGGCTTCACCACCGTGCGCGACCTGGGCGGCCCGGTCATGGGCTTGAAGCAGAACATCGATGACGGCCTGGTGCCCGGCCCGCGCATATTTCCATCGCTGGCATTCATTACCCAGACCGGCGGTCATGGTGATTTTCGCGCCTGGACCGATCCGCATCCACGCTGGTTCGAAGAAACGGCAAACTGGGAGAGGTTGGGCTTTTACCGTCTTGCCGACGGCGTTCCTGACGTACTGGCCTCGGTTCGGGAAAACCTGTCCAGGGGGGCAACCCAGATCAAGATTATGGGCAGCGGCGGTGTGGGTTCCGAGTACGACCCCATAGATTCCGTACAGTACACCCTGGAAGAGCAACAGGCAGCCGTGCGGGCGGCCGCGGACTGGGGTACATACGTGGGCGCGCACCTGCACAATGGTCCTGCGATCAAGCGGGCGCTGCAGGCAGGTTTGAAGAGCATCGATCACGGGTTCGGGATCGATGAGGAAGGCATGAAAATGCTGGTGTCTCAGGGCGCGTTCCTGAACACACACTTTGCCTGGAACCACCTGGTGCTGGAAGCGGATTTCCTCAACGAGTTTCAACTGGCCAAGGCGCGCGAAGTGGTCTCCTGGTCGGACAACATGGTCAGGCTGGCAAAGAAATACAATCCCAAAATAACCTATTGTGTCGATGCTTTCGGACCCGATGAACTGTTTAACTCCCTGTACGCCATGGAATTCAGGGCCCGGTCAGAACATTTCAGCCCGTTGGAGATCCTCAGGCAGGCAACCTCGGGTGCGGCTGAATTACTGGAGCAAAGCGGCAAGCGCAATCCTTATCGTGACGGCAAGTTGGGCGTAATTGAAGAGGGCGCTTATGCAGACCTGTTACTGGTGGATGGCAACCCGTTGGCGGATATCACGCTGTTATCCGAACCGGATAAAAACCTCCGCGTGATCATCAAGGACGGTATTGTCCATAAAAACACCCTTCTCAATTAATTACCCGAATAACCATGTTGCAGAACAGGTGGCCCAAGCGGTTTACCCTGGTAGGGCTGAGCTTCCTGGCCCTGGTCATCGCCTATACCGACCGGGTCAATATCTCCGTTGCGGCAATCCAGATGCAGGACGACCTGGGCTGGTCCGACGCTACCAAGGGCCTGGTGTTGTCTTCATTTTTTATTGGCTACTTCTTCTTCCAGGTACTGGGCGGCTGGCTGGCAAACCGCTACGGCGGGAAGATCGTGCTGGGTACCGCGGTAATCCTGTGGTCCGGCTTCACCCTGTTGACGCCGCTGGCCGCCTTCACCGGTTCCCTGGTCCTGTTGCTAGGCGCGAGAATCCTGCTGGGCGTCGGCGAGGCCTCGGTGGGGCCAGCGGTATTGAACCTGTTCAGCCGCTGGGTGCCACCCGATGAAAGGGCGCGGGCCGTTGCCTTTTTTTCCAGCGGGGCAATCGTCGGTACCCTGATCGCCCTGTTGGTCACCGGCTGGATTATCGTTGAGTTCGGCTGGCCCATAGCGTTCTACAGTTTTGCAGTACTGGGATTTATCTGGGCCTTGTTCTGGTTTCGGTTTGTCAGCAACAACCCCCATGAGCACCCGCATATCCCGGAAGCGGAACTCAGGCAGCTTGCCGGGGTGCAGCAGGATAATACAAAGGACCAGGCTATCCCCTGGCGTGTCATCTTCTCCCATCGGGCGGCCTGGGCCCTGATAATTACCAATTTCTGCACCAATTGGGGCCTGTACGTCGCCCTGGCGTGGCTGCCCAGCTACTTCTACGACACCCAGGGAATTTCCATAGTCGGCTCAGGCCTGTATTCCATGGCGCCCTGGCTGTCCATGTTCTTCGCCATGAATATCGCCGGGTGGCTGGCGGACCGGGCGCTCAGCGGCGGCGTTGATGCGACCCGGGTACGCAAGATTGCCCAGACCATCGGGCTGGGCGGCTCGGCGTTGTTCCTGTTTGCCGCGGGCAGCGCCGCTACGCCCCTGGTTGCGGTGTTGACCATGTGCGGCGCGCTGGCCTGCCTGGGGGTGTGTTATTCGGGCTTCGCTCCGGCCGCGCTGGAAATGGCACCGAGGCACGTTGATATTTTGTGGAGCATCAGCAATACGTTCGGCACCATACCGGGGATCATCGGCGTGGCGGTGACCGGCTGGCTGGTGGGTGTCAGCGGAACCTATCTTGCCGCGTTCGCGCTGGCCGCGGCGGTGCATGTAGTCGGCGCTGTTGTCTGGCTGTTATTCGGAACGGCGAAGGAAGTTATCAGGTAACGGTTGCATGATACAGGGTGGAACCATGGGAGGTCGTGCAGGGGGTGTTGTCGTCATTGCCCTGCTCATCCTGCTCGCAGTACCGGGGAAAGCGGTTAATGCAGCGAATAAGACAGCGTCAAAGACAACGGTTTTCGTGGGCGGTGAGATACTGACCATGGATGATGCCCTGCCTGTTGCCCAAGCCCTGGCAGTGCGGGACGGCAGGATACTGGCAGTGGGCAGCCGTTCAGAAGTGGATGCAACCGCGGGCGCCGATGCCGAGATAAGACACCTGGCCGGTAACACCCTGCTGCCGGGATTTATCGACAGCCACGGCCATATCAGCGCAGTCATCTCTTTTATGGCTTTTGAAAACATCGCTTCACCACCCGTCGGACAGGTGAACTCCATTGCCGACATACAATCGCTGCTGTCGGCAAAAGCGGCAGAAGTGCCGACAGGCGAGTGGATCATGGCTGCGGGCTATGACGATTCCCTGCTGGCCGAGCAGAGACACCCGACAAAATTTGATCTCGACGCTGTTTCCACGCAGCATCCGATCATGGCATGGCATGTCTCCGGCCACCTGATGGTCTGCAATACCCCGTGCCTGGAACTGGCGGGATATACCCCTGACAGGGAAGACCCGGAAGGCGGTGTTATTCGCCGGGTTGAAGGCAGTAGCGAACCCAACGGCATTCTCGAAGAATCAGCCGTATACAGGATTTATTTCGATTTGTTGCCGATTCACGATGTGACCACCCGTCTTGGCCTGCTGCAGGAAGCCCAGGACTATTATGCACGTTTCGGTGTAACGACTGTGCAGGATGGCGCAGCGACCTTGACCGACCTGGAAACATTGCAGACAGCCGCCGGCCGTGACGGGTTAATGCTCGATGTGGTTGCCTACCCGTTTTACCGTTACGCTGAAGCTCTCGACGGGCAATTTTCTTTTTCACAAAGCTATACCAAACGCTTCCGTGTCGGCGGCCTCAAACTGGGTCTCGATGGTTCACCCCAGGGCAAGACCGCCTGGTTGACGGAACCCTACCATGTGCCGCCACAGGGCAGGGACGCAGGTTATGCCGGCTATGCCATATTGAAGGACGAGGCGCTTAACGGTTATGTGTCGGACATGTATGAAAGGAACATACCCGTTATCGCCCACGCCAACGGCGATGCCGCCATGGACCAGTTGATCCGCGCCGTCAGTGACGCCAATAAATTGCACGGCAGGGCCGATCGCCGTACCGTGATAATCCACGCACAAACCGCCCGGGATGACCAGATCGATGCATTCAAAGCCGAGGGGATGCTGCCATCCTACTTCGCCGCACACACATATTTCTGGGGGGACTGGCACCGGGATTCGGTACTGGGGCCTGAACGGGGCAGCCGTATCAGCCCCCTGGCGTCCACCCTGGATAAGGGGGTGCCCTATACCATCCATAACGATACGCCCGTAGTGCCGCCGGACATGATGCGACTGGTCTGGTCAGCGGTGAACCGCGTGACCCGCAGTGGACAAACCCTGGGTGAAGAACAAAGGATTTCCGTAGCTGACGCCCTTAAAGCTGTGACCATTAACGGCGCCTACCAGTATTTTGAAGAAGACAGCAAGGGGAGTCTGGAACCGGGTAAACTTGCAGACTTGGTGATCCTGTCTGACAATCCATCCAAAGTCGATCCGTTTATGATTAAGGACATCAAGATCATTGAAACGATAAAAGAGGGTATGACAATCTACCGGGCAGACTCTATTTGAACTACCGAATTATCGGATACAGCTAACCTACAATCGTGAAAATCATCATCATCGGCGCCGGCATACAAGGGGTCGCTACCGCCTGGTATTTGCAGCAACATGGGGCTGATATCACAGTGCTGGAACGTAATGACGGGCCTGGACTGGACAGCAGTTTCGGCAATGGCGGCGGAATACACGCAAGCATACCTGAACCCTGGAACGCTCCGGGTATACACAAGGTTCTGTTGCAGTCACTGGGCAGGAAGGATGCACCCATACTGCTACGCCTCAAGGCCATTCCCGGGATGATGTCGTGGGGTCTGCAATTTTTGCGATCATCACGACAAGATACGTTTATCGAAAATATCAAGCGCAACTGTGCTTTGGCCAGACATTCCATAATGCTGATGAAGGAAATCAGGGAAGAGACCGGAATTGATTATCGATTTTCCAATGCCGGCACCTTACTGATTTTTCGCAACCAGGATTCTCTGGAGAGTTATATCAAACATGCCGCGTTTCTGCAGGAAGAATGCGGGGTGGAGGGTAAGCCCCTGGATCGTACCGAATTAATTACCCGGGAATCTTCCCTGCAACCGGTACGGAACCAGCTTGTGGGGGGAATACACTTTCCCGGTGATGAGTCGGGAGATTGCCATATTTTTTGCAGGAAGCTGGCAGAAATTTCAGCGGATAGAAATGTGCGGTTTCATTACGGCGCCAACGTCTCCCGAATAAAGCGGAACAATTCGTTGTTCAACGTTGAACTGGTTGGGGGCGAAACTCTAAAAGCAGATGCGATTGTTGTAGCTGCCGGCGCCTACAGCCCCAGGCTTGTACGTTCGTTTGGTATCCGGGTCCCCGTTTACCCGGCAAAAGGTTATTCATTGACAATCTCCATGGACGGTTGGGATAACAGACCACGCCACCTTCTGGGCGATATGGACCTGCACGCGGGAACCAATCCGCTGGGTGATGTTCTGAGAGTGGCCGGCACAGCAGAATTTACCGGCTATGACAAGTCGATTCCGGGCGAACGGGTAGAGAACCTCACCAGGCTTGTAGAGGCTATATTTCCTGAATTTGCGGAGATAATGGATAGAAACGCGCTCAATCCATGGGCGGGTTTTCGACCAATGAGTAGCGATGGTGTGCCAATCCTCGGGAAAACGCCGATAGATGGGCTTTACCTGAATACCGGCCAGGGCCATCTCGGCTGGACCATGTCGGCGGCATCAGGCCGGATCGTGGCAAATGCCATCATGGGGCATACCCCGGAAATGGACATCAGTCCTTATTCGATAGACCGGTTTTGACATGTCAAGGATATTAGCGGGCGCCCCCGGAGGGTGGCCGCAGCGCTACAACATGATGATCCTGTTGCTGGCCGCTCTTTTGCTCTGTTATATCGACAGGATCTTAATTTCAGTCGCGGGGATCGAGATGCAAAGGGAGCTTGGCTGGTCCGATGCAGACAAGGGCCTGGTCTTTTCCGCCTTCTTCCTGGGCTATCTCTGCACGCAGTTGCTGGGCGGCATCCTCGCCAACAGGTTTGGTGGGCGCAACGTGTTCTTGCTGGCCGTATTGGGCTGGTCACTGATGACTGTCCTCACGCCGGCGGCGGCTTATGCCGGTTTCACCCTGTTGGTTCTGGCCCGGTTCCTGCTGGGTTTCGGGGAGGGAGCGGCTTATCCCGCGGCCTATAACCTGATCTACGGATGGATGCCCGGAACTGAAATTTCCAGGTCCGTAGGTTTGATCAGCGCCGCTGCCGCTTTGGGAACGGTTTTTGCCCTGTTGGTAGTGGGCAAGTTCATTGAGTTATGGGGGTGGCCCTCGGTATTCTATACCTTTGGAGCCATGGGCGTGGTCTGGTGCGTGCTCTGGTATTTTATCGTACCTGCGACACCTGTATCTTCACAGGAACAGGACACGGAAGCAGGGAATGTCGCCATCCGCGCCGCTCCCATACCCTGGAAAAGCTTTTTTTCACATAGCCCCATACTTCCCCTCTACGTCGCGTTTATCGCTTTCGGTTGCGTTTCTTTCACTGTTGCCAGTTGGTTGCCCAGCTATTTTGTCGACACCTACCAGTCGGGGCTGGTGCAGGCGGGGGCATATTCCATACTGCCCTGGATAGTGAATGCGGTTGTAACGGTGTGGGCCGGGGTACTGGCAGACCGCTGGATAAGGGGTGGACAGAGCCGCTTGGGAGTAAGAAAAAAACTGTTCGCCCTGGGAATGGCGGGAACGGCTTTAGGCTGTCTGTTGCTGACCATTACTTCGCAAGCGTGGCACGCAGTGGCGGCTGTCAGCCTGCTGTTCGGTTCTCTCGGCATTACCGTCCCGGGATTCGTACCGGTAGTCGGCGAATTGTTTCCACGACATGGTGAGGTCCTCTATGGATTCATGGCGGCAACGGCGTCAATATGCAGTTCTGTAGTTGTCGCGCTCACCGGTATCCTGCTCGATAAAACCGGCTCTTACAATGCCGTATTCATGTTGCTTGCTGTGCTCTGTACCCTTGGCATCGCGCTGTTTCAGTCTTATGCCAGTGTTACGCCTATACTGCCTGAAGATAGGGAACCTGCTGACCCTGTGGCATGAACTCAGGCCGGTCATGCAGTTTCAAACAACTCATATTCACATTTCAACAAAAAATACCTGGGCTTTATATGAGAAACTTAACCGATAAATTACTGGGTGAAAAAACCAGGAGAGCGTGTGATGCATGAATACGACTACATGTATAAGCCGGCAACGGTAGTGGATTTCGGACTTACCCCGGAACAGGAAGCGCAAGCCAGGAGGTTACACGAGGAGATCATCGTTTTCGACGGACTGATGGAATGTACCTGGTACGATAACTTTATCAATATAGCCAAGTCAGGAGGTACTACAGCCGGCTGTCTGTCACTGGGTATTACCGATATGCACGGCTGGCAACGGGGCGATACCTTCCTCACCGAAAGATGGTGGTCGTGGGACGCCCTGGTGAACGACCTGACCAGCCTCGGGGACATTGTCAGGAAGCATCCCGACGATTTGATGATCTGTCTGAATGCCGATGATATCCACCAGGCAAAGGAAACCGGCAAAATAGGCCTGATGCCGGGCGTCCAGAATTCGCATTTTCTTGACCGGGATCTGTCCCGGCTGAACAAGTCTTACAACATGGGTCTGCGTATCGTGCAACTTACCTATAACAAGGCAAACCTTGTTGGTTCCGGTTGTATGGAAAAAGAAGAGGCCCAGTTCGGGCTCAGCCGTTTTGGTGAAGAAGTGGTTGGGAGAATGAACGAACTGGGGATGTTGATTGATACCGGCCACTGTTCAACGGCAACATTGATGGCTGCCGTTGAGGTATCGGACAAGCCGATCTCCTGTACTCACGCCGGCATCCGTTCCATAGTCAACCAGCCGCGTTCGCATACCGATGAAGCGTTGAAAAAGCTGGCAGATAACGGTGGCGTATTTGGCCTAATCAGCGCCCCGGGCGCACTGACCGGCAAGCAGCGCTGCAGCGTTCATGACTACCTGGATAATATCGATTACGCAGTCAATCACATGGGGGTTGAACACGTTGGTTTAGGTACGGACTTTGTCCTGCCGTCATCCATGGAGCAAATTCTTGCCGGACCTGATTGGGGAGAGGTGGAGAGAGAGGCCGTGGGTGTCTACGTATCCGTATGGCCCTGGTCGGATGGCCATGAAGGCATGGAGAATAATTCCGGTTATCCCAACCTGACCCGCGGCCTGGTTGCCCGTGGCTACAGTGATGAAGATATTGCCAGGATTATGGGTGGCAACTGGCTCAGGTTGATAGAAGAAATCATCTGATCTGCCCTGACAAGGGCGCAAAGCCATGAGTACTGATTTGCCTTATTCCGCTACCTCTGAACGGGCAGGATAATAGTCAAGGAGTGGAAGTCTTGCCTGTACCCAGTGCCCAATCTCCAGTCACGTTCCGTGACAACCTGCCGGATAAAGTCGATGTGGTCGTTATCGGCGCCGGCATAATCGGCATTTGCACGGCCTGGTTCCTCGCCAGGGACGGACTTTCCGTACTGGTATGTGAGAAAGGGCGCGTGGCAGGCGAGCAGTCCAGCCGTAACTGGGGCTGGGTCCGGCAAACAGGCCGCGATGAAGCGGAACTGCCGATCATGATGGATTCCATCAATATCTGGGAAACAATAACGGCTGAAATCGGGGAGGATACCGGTTTTCAGCGCGGCGGCGTGCTGTTCCTGGCGGAGAATGAAAAAGATCAGAACACATTTGAACAGTGGTTGCCTGTTGCCGCAAAGTACGGACTTGATACCAGGGCACTGACCCGGTCAGAGGTGGAGGAAACCGTCGACTGTAACAGGAATGAATGGGTCGGCGGCCTGTACACGAAAAGCGACGGCAGGGCGGAGCCTTTCAGGGCAGTGCCGGCCATGGCCCGGGCAGCACAAAAGGACGGCTGCAGGATCATTGAAAACTGCGCGGTGCGCAGTATCGAAACGGCAGCGGGCGATCTCAGCCTGGTAATCACGGAACAAGGTGAGATAAAAACCGGTGCCGTAGTCTGCGCCGGCGGCGCCTGGTCATCTCTATTCCTGGCCAACCTGGGCGTTTCCCTGCCGCAACTCCTGGTACGCGGCACCGTCGCCAGGACAAAGCCGGGACCGGAGGTGTTTCCGGGTTGTGCGGGCTTCCACAGGTTTGCGTTCAGGCGGCGCCAGGATGGCGGTTATACCCTGGCTCTCGGGAATTACCTGGAACACTTCATCAGCGATAACAGTTTTCGTTATTGCCTGAAATTCCTGCCGGCCCTGAGGCAGTCCTGGGATGGGATCAGGTTCCGGATGGGTGATGGCCTGCTGGAACGCCTGTTCCCGGCACGCAAATGGCAGGCCGACGAGACAACACCGTTTGAGCGCACCCGTGTACTCAACCCACCGCCATGCCCCTGGGCGCTGAAACAGATTCAGGAACGCCTGGCCAAATGCCTGCCGGTACTGGCTCAGACGGGTATCGAAGAGGCCTGGGCAGGCATGATCGACGCGCCGCCGGATTTCGTGCCGGTCATGGACGCCATACCGGATTACCCGGGTCTGTACCTGGCCACGGGTTTCAGTGGCCACGGTTTCGGCATAGGTCCGGGCGCGGGCCGGGTGATGGCGCGCCTGGTACAGGGCAAACCGCCGGAACACGATCTCACACGGTTCCGTTTCTCGCGTTTTACCGACGGAAGCCCCGTAATCCCCGGTCCTGCGATGTAAGCGCTTACCGATTTTCATTTTAAGATAACAATTTTGAACGTACTGATTAATGGTAGCGGTGTGGCGCATGTCATACTGTGTTGTTGAAATGTATATTTGTTTACAACGATATGCCCGGTGGGGGCAGATCATTTCTCTCAGGGGGAATAATTACAATGAGATGTATACCAACCTGTAAATTCAGAACGTTAATTCTATCCGTCCTGGGTGTTGTATTGTTCGCGCCCACTGCCTCTGCTGAACTGGAAGAGATTATCGTAACCGCAACCAAGCGCGCCGAAAGCTCCCAGGATATACCGCTTTCCATCGAAACCGTGTCGGGTGAAACAATGATGGATATGGGCATCACCGATCTGGCCGAACTTGCGGACACCGTACCTAATTTACAGGTAGGCTATGGTGTTACATCCCAGGCTATTGCCATCCGCGGCCTGGGCACAGGTCAGGAGCGCAGCTTCGAACAGTCCGTCGCCATGTTCATCGACGGGATTTACATGCCCCGTTCGCGCCAGTACCAGTCCCCCTTCCTTGACGCGGAACGGGTCGAAGTGGCTCGCGGCCCGCAGTCCGTCATACACGGACTTAACTCGACTGCAGGCGCGATCAGTATCGTCACCAACAAGACCCGTCCGGGCGATGCGGCCTTCCTCGATCTGACCGCGGACTATGAACTGGAACACGGCGGACCGTCACTGGTTGCCATCATCGGCGGTGCCCCGTCCGACACGCTGGGCCTCAGGGCCGCATTGAAAATTTCCGGTCGTGACGGGTACTTCAATAATTCATTTACCGGTGCGGACGAGGGCGATACCGATGAGATGTTGCTTCGTATCAGCGCGGTGTGGGAGTTGAGCGAGGACGTTACCCTGAATGTCAAGTATGAGCGGGCCGAAAAGGAGATGGAAGGCAATACAGGTGAGTTGTTCGATGATGACGCCGGCACCTTTGCCGCAGGGACGTCATTTGCCGAGCCCAATGACGGTGTACTGAACTGGTCCCGCACATCAAACGGCTGCAGCCCTGACCGCAGCGGATTGCCTGATCCCATTACGGTGACCGGAGCCCAGCCGGAACTCTGTCCGGAGCAACGCACTCAGACTGATACCATCATAGCCAGCCTTGAATGGCAACTTCCCGGTCATGTGCTGTCCGTTGCCGGTGGCCATTCGGAATTCGAATACGATATTTCTCTCGACCTGGACACATATTCAGATGCATTCGTGGTTGCAGGTATCGATGAGGACTTTGAGCAGGATTCCGTTGAAATAAGGTTGACGTCGGAAAAAGGCGGTATGCTCGATTACCTGGTGGGGGGTTATTACCAGAAATGGGAAAATTACAACATAAATCCTGCCCAGTACGGCCCGGCATTACTGGGTGGTTTGTTGAGCGCGGCAGGACCGTTCGGCGCTAACGTGATGGTGGATACCGCGGCATCTTTCCAGCAAGAGTCCGAGTTATGGTCGATGTTCGGCCAGGTTACCGTGAATGCTACTGACTACCTGCGCATCACTGGCGGTGTCCGTTACACCGACGAAGACAAGCAGTCGCTTTATGACGCGCGCTGTCATCTTGGTTTTGTCGATTCCGGTTTATTGATACCTCAACCTTTACCCGGGCCATTGCGCTTGTGTAACACCGACCCCTCTTCGGTTGGATTATTTGTAGACCGAAGCAGCGACAACTGGCTGCCGGAAGTGGCGCTGCAGTGGGACATGAATGAAGATATCATGCTGTACGCCAAGTGGGGCGAGAGCGCCAAGTCAGGTGGATTTACCTCCGCCCAGAGAACCGCTCCGGGCGGGATGCCCTTTGCGCCCGAAGATCAGGAATACGATGATGAGGAAGCCACGGGTTACGAGGTCGGTTTCAAGTCCCGCCTGCTCAATAATTCCGCTGAACTGAATGTGGCTTTCTACCGCACCGAGTTTGATGACTTGCAGGTGAACTCATTCACACCGTCCGGCGCGGTTATCGTACAGCGTGTGACCAACGCCGCCTCTGCCGTATCACAGGGCATCGAAGTGGATGGACGCTGGCAGGCCGGCGACTGGTTATTACTGGGCGGCTCATTCGCCTACACCGATGCGGAATACGACAGCTTCGTGAATGGAACCTGTAATTTTGCCAGCGGTATGACCAGTCCCTGCGACCAGTCTGACCGGCCTTTACCCCTCGCGCCCGAGTGGACCGGCAATATTTACGCCAACACCAGCTTTCCTGTTGCCGATAACATTAACGCGATTGCGCACCTGAACGTGTCTTTCAGTGACGAGTTCTATACCGATGCCTCGCTGGAACCGGCAGGCTTGCAGGACTCCTATGCAAAACTGTCTGCGCGCATCGGTGTTGAAGCAGCAGACGGCAAGTGGAGCCTGGCCATGGTAGGCCGCAACCTGACGGATGAGAAAGTATTATCCAGTTCACAGAGTTTCCTGGCCTCCCTGTTTCAAACAACCTACCTGGGATACCTGGAACCGCCCAGGACGATCATGATCCAGGGGAATTACCGGTTCGGCGGCGAATAATCATTTTAATCGTCTGCGGGGACGGATTTGAAATCCGCCACCGACGGTTTTTTTGCATTTCATTACATTCCCTGATATCATCTTATCTGTTTGATATTGTTTGTTTTATTGTCTGTTGACGTCTTACGTCGTATCAGACATTCTTTTACACAAAGTGATAACTGAATAAATAACGCTATCCTGTCATGAAACGACCCAAAATCCTCTCAGCCTCCTTTGTCAGAACCATCAACCAACCCGGCCGCTACGGCGACGGCCGCGGCGGTCATGGCCTGTCCCTGCTGGTTAAACCCATGACCAACGGCCGCCTGTCAAAGACCTGGTCCCAAAGACTACTGATAAACGGCAAACCCGTCAACATCGGTCTGGGCGCCTATCCGCTTGTCTTGCTGGCTGAGGCCAGAGGTAAGGCTCTGGAAAACCGCCAGACTTTACTCAAAGGACGCGACCCGCGCGGAAGCATGCCGCTCTTCTCCCAGGCTGCCGAGGAAGTCATCCAGATACATGCCTTGGGCTGGCGGGACGGGGGCAAGTCAGCCAACCAGTGGCGCGCCTCCCTGCGGGACTATGCGATGCCGACGATAGGCCATAAACGCATCAACGCCATTACCACGTCCGACATCCTGGCCCTCCTGCTGCCGCACTGGCATGACAGGACGGAGACCCTGCGCCGGGTCAAGCAGCGTATCGGGGCCATCATGAAGTGGGCCATCGCCAATGGCTACCGGGAAGATGACCCGACCCTGACACTGTCGGCGGCGCTGCCGAAGAACGGCGTCGTCCGCAACCATCACAAGGCCCTGCCGTATGCGGAGGTGGGTTCAGCCATTGAAAAGGTCAGGTCATCCGGTGCGTACTGGGCCACGGTGGCCTGTTTCGAGTTCATGACGCTGACCGCAGTCCGCTCCGGGGAGGCGAGGCTGGCCCGTTGGGACGACATCGACCTTGACACCGCCACCTGGGCGATACCGGGGGAGAGCATGAAGTCGAAGCGCCCGCATCGGGTCCCGTTGTCAAACCGTGCGCTTGACATACTGCAGGACGCATCCCGGTATGCGGACCGGTCCGGGCTGGTGTTTCCCGGCATGAGCTGCAAGGCGTTAAGCAAGAATGCGCTCAGCAAGCTGCTTCGGGAAACCGGTATCGGCTGCGTGCCCCACGGCATGCGCTCATCGTTCCGGCAGTGGGCCGCAGAGCGGACCAACCAGCCGCGTGAGGTGTGCGAGCTGGCCCTGGCGCACGTCAATTCGAACCGGGTTGAGGCGGCCTATCAGCGCTCTGATTTGTTTGAACTGCGGCGGCGGCTGATGGCGCAGTGGGCTGGTTACCTGACTGCTGAGAAAGCCTCCGTTACGGCTATACGGTAAACGAATCCTGGAGGACGGCCCTGAAAACCGTCACACGGGCGATACAGCCCGCCCAAGCGACGCAAAGCGCTGCCGCTGTACCAGGGGACCATACCGGCATGATGGAGCGGCGAGGCAGGAACATGCGATGGGAATCTGCATAGAATTCCGGGGATACGACACTTATATCCTGTCGCGGCTCATGTCCTGGCTTATCGTGGAGGGCATGCCGGGATAACATGTTCCTTGCTGGTTTTATTGTACCAATAGAGCGGATTTAAGTGCTGTGTCCCCGGAATTCCTGCTGTTTACATTGGGCAAGGCGAATGCCGTGTCCTATTCGTATGTCTGGCATATACACTCTTGCACTTATTGATGGAGGGAAAATGGGTAGCTAACTCGTGGTCAACAGGCTCGTCAAGCAGTAGCTTCATACTCTGTATCTGCCGTCAGTTTTTCTGTGGCCAGTTCAATTAACTGAACAGCCTGTTCACGACTGACAGAGGGGAAGTGCTCCGGAAAATAACTCAGGTCATATCCTGACTCTAGATGCTCCATCAGAATACGGATAGGTGCCCGGGTGCCTGTGAAGACGGGTGTGCCACCCAGATTAGCCGGGATTCTGTCTATTACGGCATCAGTCATTTGTTTGTTTTCCAGTGTTATCTGATAAGTTCTGTGTCGTTGGTTTTACGTTTTTCTCTTTCCAATTCATCACCAAGAACTTTACGTATGGTTCCGGGTCACAGTGTCGTGCAGGGTTTTCCACAAGCGTTCAATCCGGTTCACCCAGGGATGCCAGGCCGGTTGGAACAACAAGCGCACTCGTGGATGGTTGACCAGCCACTCTTGCACAGTGCGACTTTTATGGATGATGTAGTTGTCCAGGATAACCGCTAATCGCTTAGCGCGTCGGTAGGTGCAAGGTTTCCAGCAGGGCAATGAACAGGTGGGAATTTTTATTCGGGCCCTGTACCCAGACCAGCTTGCCGGTGTTGGCATGCAGCGCCCCGGCCAGGTAGCAGAGTTGGTTCTGTCCGGGGGTGGGCACCTTGCGTTGTTGCCCGCGCCGCATCCAGTCATAGCCGATGCGGGGGTTCAGTTCCATGTCGGCCTCATCGGCGTAGAACACGGCCTGCTTGGCGCTACAAAGGCGTAGCGCCCGGTTGATAACAGCCAGTTTTTTATCTTTGTGCGGGTCGCGCTTGTGCAATGTCGGACAGGCGCGCCGATAGCCGGATCCCAACCGGGGCAACCAGCGGCGCACGGTCGAGGCATGGATAGCCGTGTGCAGGCGTCGGTTTAATGCTTGCGCCAATAATTCCGTGCTCCAGCGACTGCGCAGGTAATCCAGTTGCCGGGGTGAGGTATCAACCAACTCCCGTAATGCCGTCAGCACCGGCGCCGTCATCGTCCTCACCGGGCGTCCGCCGCGACACGGGGCCAGCCCGGCTTCCCCATAACGCTGCCAAAGCGCCCGCCAGCGCCCTACCGACGAGCGCGCCGCGGCCAGATATAGCACGGCCAGGATACGGCGTACCAGCAGCGCATCGCGGCCCTTGTGAACCTGACGCGCAAGACGACGGCGTTGTGCTTGATACAATGTTATACTCGTTTTCATCGGGTGACCTCTTCGTGGGTGGATAAATCGTCTAATTGATCTGAGCCACGAATGTCACCCGAGTTCCCTTAAAGTGCTCGATGGTTAGGAACAGTTATTTAGTCACTGGGTGTAACAGGGAACCAGGTGATGATGCGCCTGAACTGGAACCTATCCATGATGATGGACGCATTTACACTGCCGTCGGACTGGATGATAGGGGTTGTATGCGCTACAGTGTCCAAATTGCCGGGTAGCGCCCGCATCATTGTGCCATCGACTGCGAAACGGCAAATCTGTGATCGCACACGACGGAACGGACTGTACTGACGGTGGCATTCGCGTACTGACCAAATGGAGAAATAGTATGAGACACAAGAGCAGACAAGTCCTTGGGCGTCATTGTTTCTACGGTACAAAATTCAGCCTGATTTCTCTGGCCATTATTCGGCAAACCTTGAAGACCATTTTGATTGCTTTGCCGGTTGCCGGTTTTATGTCGCTGGCGCAGGCCCAGGGTATTACCGACATGAAACAGGGAGAAGGCGGTAGTGTTGCACAAGGCGCCGCCGGTCCATCAGGTTCGACGCAAGGCAGTGAAAGCACTTTGGAACAATGTGCTCAACCGATGGGCGCGATGGCTGTCATAGAACCGCAGGATTTTGTCATTAGCGCATTGTTGCAATATGACTTGCAGTCACCGGTTGGCGTTGTTCGCATGATGATACAACAGTCCAACTGTTTCATCGTAGTAGAACGCGGTCAGGGAATGAACAATATGATGCAGGAACGCGCGCTGATGGAAGCGGGTCAGCTTCGAGAGAACTCGAACGTAGGCGGCGGTCAGATAGTCAGCGCGGATTTTCTTTTGAGGCCTGAAGTGGTTTTTTCGGAAAGTGACGCCGGCGCTTTGGGTGGCGGGGTCGGTGCCGCGTTAGGTGGTGTGTTCGGCTCCGCGGGGTCCCTCATTGGCGGTTTGGTCGGTGGTCTTAAATTCAAAGAGGCGCAGACAAGTATGCTGGTCGCTGACGCACGCTCGGGAGTGCAAGTCGCTTCGGCGACCGGCAGTTCCAAGAAAGCGGATTTGGCACTGGGCGGTCTCCTGATAGGTGGCAGCGCTGGCGTCGGTTTAGGCGGGTATGGCAATACCAATGAAGGCAAGATTATTGTTGCAAGCCTCATGGACAATTACAACCACATCGTCAGGGCAGTGCGCGGTCAGCCAAGCTTGCAGCGTGATGTCGGCACATTGGCACAGGAAGCTGCTGCCGGCGGGTCCAAAAAAGCAGGTGATGTATTTGCTGAAGGTGACATTCTCTACCCAAAGATAGATAACGTGAAATTACTCTCCGACTCATCCACTGGAGCGGAACAACTTGGTAAACTGAAAAAATCTGATGGCATGATCTTCATGGGTGAAGAAAACAACGGTTTCATCAGGGTCGAAACCAGCAATGGTGGCGGCTGGGTTAAAAAAATTCTGGTTACACGAAATTAGTCTTCAGTACAACGTCCGGATCAGTCTGGGTCAGGGGGCGGTAGTTTGAGGCAGCTGTGCTCGGCTCAGGGATCACTGGATCTGGCAATCAGCCTGACAGGCGCTGGTGCTGTGGGTCGCGCCGCTGAGCATCCTGTAGAAGACCCGCCTAAGTGCAAGGATCGGGTGTTATGTTAAATATGACAGGCTTGTGGATAACTTGTTTCCTGTGCCTGGCAGTGGCTGGTCATGTTTAAAGTAACGACAACAAATATAGACGGTGAAATGTTTCCACACCATCAATACAGGTTTAATGAACAAAACCTCATTATGGCTCATTGCGAAGCCGTGTTTAAGAGAGGGGCGAACCATTCCATCGGCAAAGCTGCCACCCCCAAAATTGCGTAGTCCAGCGAAGATGAACACTGCCCCCAGCCGGCATTGAGACGACGGCGGTCATCGGGTGCGCGGCGGGGGGTGGGTGTTTGTCATCAACGAGGCGGTGGTTGCCGGCATCGGGCCGTGTTGCCAGGGGTTGACCTGTGTGCCCTGGTTGTTGATTGGGCCGGGTTGTACAAGACGAACCAGGCCAGGCGCGCCAGCCGGATCCGGCTCCTGCGGAAGCGGACAACCTGCCTGACCGGGTGGACGGCCAGAGACCAATACCAGCTCACCTACTGACCCGCTTTATGTTTCAATGAGTCGCCGGACATCCAACCGGATGGTTCCGCCAGTGACAAAAGAGCACACAGTCGTTAACTGTCAAATACGTTGGGGCGAGACTACTCCTGTATACAAAACGGCGTTTTGATACAGGAGTCTCGCAAGAGGGGGATACCCCCCCTTGACCCCCCCGTTGGCAACGGGGCACGATGGTACTTCGGACATCATGCCGAAACGTAAAGCCGCACCACCGGAGCTGGACAAGGTCATTACCCTACGCGTGGATGCCGGCCCAGTGCCAATTAAAATCAGCATCAAGCTACCGGATGAATGATTCCTATGCCAACGACCCCAAACTCGCCCATAATCCCGGTGAAGCAGAGGTGTATATCCGTCCGCATGATGCCAACTACTCGGCGTCGGGAACAGTGCCCCATTACCTTACGCAATGGCAGCGGCAACACGAGACCGACCGCAAATATAGAAGAAAAATCAGTACTCGGGGTGTTCGTGTCCTGCAAGGGCCGGTGGCCCAAGCTGGAACAGGGACAAAAGAACGTGAACGCGCTGCACACGGGACAAAAAGCGGACAGGGTCGGGACATCAGCGTTCACAGCACGCTGGTGACGGCCAGTCCCTAGCGGTCCAACAGGTATTTCAGCGTGAACATCACCGACCACTGCCGGAGATCGCTGAACGTGGTGTGATTGGTGAAATCGGGGTTCTCTCTGTGGGCCGGGTGCCTGGAGTAGGAACCTGTGTATTTGATGTCATCCATAATGGACCAGGTCATCTTCAAACCGGCTATTGTTCTGTGGCCGAGGCTGTAGTCCGCACCGGCATGGATGCTACCGAACAGGATGGTATCCGTCATATCGGCATCCTGGCTGCTGTTATAAAACGACAGGTCCCGTGAAGGAGCCGCCAGGTCCTGGTAATGGGTGGTGTAGTGTACTCCCGACACCTCGGCAAACGCAGCGCCCAGCCCGATCCCCAGGTAGGGCGTTAACGTTTCGAATGTGTTCTGGAAATCGTAGTACGCGTTGAACGAAAGGGTGCGCGAGATGAAATCATCGATGCTGGACTCGAAATTTGACGTGACCATGTTGCCGGGTGGCTGACTGGCGCGTCGTCCGTCCAGAAAGGTGATGTCGGAGAACGTCTGCTCGACGTTGTTTTTTCGCTGTGCGGCCGCAATTTCCAGGCGGACACGGTTGAAATAGCGACCGATTGAGATTTCGAATGCGCTGCCGGTATCCGCATCAAGGTCATACTTCCAGAGGTATCCCGGTATGGAAACCCCGCCTATTTCCTGACCAAGGCCCGGCTGGGTGCAGGAATCCGGGTAACAGTAGGTGTCCCGGTTCCAACCCGCCTGATCAATCGTGGAAGCCCAGCTTGCGCCTGCTCCGGCGCCGACGTACCACCCCGAGCTTGCCTGCTCTGCGCCTGCAATGCCAGGTGTGGCGAGGACTGTCAATATGACACTGGCTGTGAAGAACCAGAACGCTGGCAATTTCATTGAGGCTTCCATCTACTTTGGATAAAGAGGGCGTATGGTAGTATAAATTTCCAAGAACAGGAAGGTGTCGCTATGAATGACTGGCTCCGGTGCCCAGGCAATCACCGCGGCGGTGGTGTGGTCCTTGAAGTCAAGGGAATTGACGATCTGCCGGACCAGCACCGGGTCCCCGCGCCGCACGTCAACGCCGGCGCGTGGCCGACCCTTGTAGTCCGTGTCTTTCTCCAGGTAGGCCACGGCCCGGATGCATTACCGGCATAGAACGTAATCATCATGGGATGCCGCCAGGTTCCTTAATACCCGGTGAATGTTGATGAGCCGGTGCAACAACTCAATCTCTCCCGGCCATTGTTGCCGATGCGCGCAATCGCGGCCAGCAATGCCGGGTCAGCCGCGGGCGGCGGTTTGCGCCGGGGAGTAACAAGCCGGCCACCTGAGACGCCAGACACCGGCATGCGTAACCGGTCACCGAGAGACAGCTCATCCGCGTTGGCCCGCGCCAGCCACTCTGCCCGGGTCGCCGCAGCCCCGCGCAGGGTAACCATCCGGTCCTGCAGCGCGCGTACGCGTAAGTTTTGGGGACAGGCACATTGTATCCCCGGCCGGTTACATGAATCGCGCCGGGGTGTCCAGAGTCCTGAGCGTGAAGGTTTACACGTGAGGCAACGTTAATGGCAGACATAACAGGCACCGGTGGCAATGAGACTCTCACAGGCACCGCGGGCGACGATACGATAAATGGCCTGGGCGGCGACGATACGCTCAAGTGCGGTTCCGGCGCGGAGGTATTTGTGTTCCAGACCGCCGGCGGTAACGGGTTGGATACCATCACGGATTTCGACCCCGCAGTTGATACCGTCAGGAAAGAGACCGGCAACTGGACTTTTTGACACAGACAACGAATGGTATGAGATGAGTGTTTCAGGCTGAAGTTATAATGTATTATGAGACCGAATGATAATCAGCGTGGAGAGAAAGCATGTCGAATCATGACAATGAGATGAACGGGTTTGCGCCGGCCAACCAGGGTGTGTTTTACCAGACGGTGGCCGGGCAGAAAATCGCTGTGCTGCAGTCCACGTTTGAATTCACCTCCGCCACCCATTTCAGGGACAATGACGGAGCCACAACGTATCCCGGCAGATATGCTTATGAGAAAACCGGGGCCGACCAGGGCAGGCTCGAATTGTACTACGATGACGGCGATTGGTTTTCGGTTGACCTCAACTACTTGTCAGCTACCCAGGTCAGCCTTTACTTTTATCAGGCTGATGGGACAAGTGTAACGGTAGAGGTGACATTCCCGCCACGGCCTGACGTGGTTACACCCCCTCAAGCAGCGCGTGGTTTTGCGCCGGCCGACCAGGATGTATTTCACCAGGCGGTGGACGGACAGAAACTCTCTGTGCTGCAGTCCACTTATGAATTCACCTCTGTCACCCGTTTCAGTGAAACTGACGGAACAACAACGTATTCCGGCGGATATACTTACGAGAAAACCGGAGATGACACGGCAGAACTCCGGTTGTACTACAACGACGGCGACCGGTCTTCGGTTGATTTAGAGTATCAATCGGCAACCCAACTTACCGTCCGCTTTACTCTGCCCGACGGGCAAGCTGTGACAGAAACGATTCAAATTCAGGCGCCCCCCGATGATAATACAGAACCCGGCAACACTGGCACTGGCTCTGGCGCAAATACGCAATCCGGCACCTCGCGCGCGGATATCCTGACCGGCAGCGCCGGCGCCGATATCATAGACGGTGTCAGCGGCAATGACATCCTGGAGGGACTTGCCGGCGATGACAGGCTCAATGGCGGGGCCGGTGATGACAGACTCGAAGGCGGGGCCGGTAATGACACCCTGCAGGGCGGCGCCGGTGATGACACGCTTAACGGCGGCCCCGGCGCTGACATGCTGGATGGCGGCGCGGGTAGTGATGTCGCCTCTTACGAGGACTCCGCGCGCGGGGTGCTGGTGCGCCTGCACGATGCCAGGGGAGTCAAGAACGGTGATGCCCAGGGCGATACGCTGACGGGTATTGAGCATCTTGTCGGCAGCAGGTATAACGACACGCTGGCTGGGGATGGTGGAGATAATATCCTCCGGGGAGAGGATGGCGACGATACCTTGTACGGTGGACCGGCCGGCGGTGACGACAGGATGTACGGCGGTAACGGCGATGACCGGATCTTCGCGGGCAAGGGAGATGATACCCTGACCGGCGGTGCTGGCGTTGACGTGATGAAGGGAGGACCGGGGGAGGATGTTCTGGTTGTTGACGGCAACGATATGGATATTTTATATGGCGGCCCCGACGATGACAGGTTCCAGTTTTTCCCCAGCGACCTTGGCGGTGGCATCATACGGGATTTTACCAATGGCGAGGACGTGATCGACCTGCGCGAGTTTTCCGGCATCAGCAGCGTCAACGATCTTGACATCGTCAGTGTTGGGAATAACGTGCGGATAGACTTGGCAGGCGCTGATTATTTGACCACTATCATCCTGTCGGATTTCGATAGCGCCAACCTGGATAATGCCGATTTTATGTTTTGAACCCTGACCTGGCCAGGCCGGAACCAGGAGAAATGCCTCCGATTAACGAGATGCCGGGATAGGCATTCCCGCTCCCCGTTCGTCAGTACGGGCTTGACCCGGAATACAGTCACATACTTATTGCTTGCGACACATTGTCAGGTCGTAAGGAGCGTCCGCTTCCGCCAGCAGCACGTTGGCCAGGGAACGGCTCATGGCCTTGCACATGCTGTTGGTGAGGATGATGCCGGTGGCGCCCACCAGGGAGCCGGCGACAAGCAGGATATTGTTGAACAGCCGCACAACCGGCGCTGGACAGGATCACTGCCCTGTGCGTGGATGCGGGTGTCAGGGACCATCCGACATTCCCCTGTGAACATGACCGGTCACCGGGAGACAGCCCATCCGCGTTGGTCCGCGCCAGCCACTCTGCCCGGGTCGCCGCAGCCACGCGCAGGGCAATCATCCGGCCCGGCGGCGCGTGCGATGTAGCGCGTTCAGCCATTGGCAACTGTCAATGTATCATCGGGCCCCGTTGCCAACGGGGGGGATCAAAGGGGGGGGCGCCCCCCTTGCAAGCACCCTGTATTCATGCGCAGCATGTAATACAGGGGTATGCTTGCCCCTGTGTGAACGACAGTCATCGACTGTGAACGCGTTGTTCCCTGACAGGATTATCCGGTGGTCTGCCGGATAACCTATCACATGCGTATCCGGTCGTTCGATGAGCGGGTGCTGTTCCATCGTTGTCCACCCGGCCAGGCGGTTCACCCAATACCGTATGCGCTGGAGCCGGCTGGTGCGATTGGCCTGGTTCATCCTGGACAACCTGTCCCAATCAACAACCAGGGCACGCAGGTCCACCTCTGGCAATACGGCCCAACATCCGCAAGCAGGCGGTGATCCTGTCTCGGGAGTGAAAAAAAAACTTGACGTCGCTGTCCATGGACTATACTTAAGAGTAAGAGTACTGCTTTTGAGTAAGTGAGGGATTACGTCATGTCTGTGACCTGGTGTAACGCTTATTTTTCAGTCGGCAGGACTCATCCGGTGCGTTTCATCCGCCGATGGTGCCTGCAGGCAACAAAGCTGCTTCTGGCAGCGACAGCCTTCTTTTTACCTGCCGTCTCATCCGCCCAGTCCATCACCGGTTTCACCCTCAACGACGTGGGTCCTGTCCAGGGCATAGAGCAGCTCACTGTGCAGTTCATGACCATCGCCGATGACGCGCCCTCGTCGGTTATGGGTGTTTACCCGCTGCGCATCGAAGACCGCGACACCGGGTACGGGACAGGTTTTACACAGGGGCTCGGCACGCTGCCGATGGGCGAGGATGTCGGGATGGACCCGCGCGGGTGGATGGCGGGGGTGGGGGTAAAAGGCGATATCCTCGACCGCTCGAGCGTGACCGGCCCGGATCTGGCGCTGGTCGGCGATGCGTTATGGCGCTCGAGGTCGTTGGCGCAACCCGGGGAGCGCGTATCCTCGCTTGTGGCCACGACGCACCTGCGGCTGGGCATTGAGAGCGGCTGGACGTACGCACTGCCGAGGGGCGGTTCCTTGCGGCCGCGCCTGGAAGCCGGGGCGCGCCGGGACGGCGCCGGCGCCCAATCCGCCTTCGGGGTGGTGCTGGGTGGCGGGATCGCCTGGAAGCATCCGCGTCTGGGCCTTGCGTTGGACGTATCGGGGAGGGCGCTGGTCTCGTATGAGGCCGGCGGCATCCGGCGCCGGGGCCTGGCGGCGGAACTGATATTGCTCCCGCACGCGGGGCACGACGTCGGCCTGGAGGTCACGGCACGCTGGTGATCCGGAACCCGTCTGTCAGACCTGTCTTAACCCGGATATCCCATTGATGCGATGCTCGCTGTCTGGAACTGGATCACAACACACCCCGGGCTGACGGCGGACCTAATCACATATCGAACCGGAGTTTGCTCTGCGGGCCGTGTCACCGCCTGACGGGTCACATAGTCACCCTGTCCGGGTTACGCAGGGCGAATAACAAACGGGGATTTATGCGGGGCTGGTTGCGCGCTTGCCATGCTTCTTCTGCGGTTCAGTCAATCTTTGCGAGCTTCCTCGGCGTGGCGTTAAAGTGGCTCTCGTCTTCGTCACAGCCTGGTTCGTTAGCTTGTTGAATAAACCGTGAATACTGTTCTTTACCGGCATCAACTGTCCTGTTCGTCATAAATGCCTCCGGTGTTATTCAACATCGCGTGATTCATACAATCACGGTACCTGCATTACCAGCAGATAAAAAAACGCCCGCACTCCAAATGAAATGCGGGCAAAGCCCGGCAGACTGGTTTTTCAGACCAGACGCCGGTTGCTACAACACGTGCCATGGCACCCACACAGCCAACAGGATTATCCCCAGCATGCCCAACACGGCAAAGAGCACAACGTAATAGCATCCGGTCCGGGGCGGTTTCTGCTTGTTAATGGCTTTGAGTATCTTCTTGTCATTCATTGCATCTGCCGGCGGCAGAGGGCAGGCCATCTAGTCCCAACACTTGACTTTAACCTCATCGTCTTTCTGTGGCCTGCCACATCCCGCACCAGTCTGTTTTTTGGGTCTTGGGGAATAGCCCGTTTTTCGATGGCGGGTAAATCCGGCACTCGCCGACCGGCTTGCCGGTCCGGTGCCAGAAACGGCAGTTCTCGCAGAGTTTATGGTCATTCATGTTATTGGAAACTGTAGTAAACGCCGGTATTCAGCCAACGGGTAAGGTGCCATAGTCGCCTTCAACGGTGTTGGTGCGGATGTCGCCATTCAGTGCATTGACATACTCACC
Organism: Gammaproteobacteria bacterium; assembly: GCA_965207165.1. Lineage (GTDB taxonomy): Bacteria > Pseudomonadota > Gammaproteobacteria > Eutrophobiales > Eutrophobiaceae > JAAXHV01. The sequence goes on from OZ242265.1 coordinate 2,961,918, forward strand.
GGCGCCGTGTTCGACAGTATCATGTCCGGCAACGTGGTTGCCGGCCTTGCTGCAGTGCTTGGCCTCATCCGCCATCAGTCGTGCTTCTTTAGGGATGTTCTCTTTCAGGGTGGGTATGATCTCACTGGCTTTCAGGGTGTCAACGACCCTGCGCCTGGCCCACTTGCTGTCCCTGTCAACCCGGATCAGGACGTTGTTCTTGTGGGCGTAACCGCGTGCGCCGGGGGCGCATTCACGGGCAGTGCCGATAACGGTCTCATCCGATTCAACGATGCCGCTGCCGGCGCCGACGATAGTCGGAGCGTTATCCCGCATGGCCTCGCGGATTCTGTGTCCCAGGAACCAGGCCGTTTTAAGGGTAACGCCCAGAGTGCGGTGCAACCGGTTTGCACTGATGCCCTTCTCGCTGCTGGTAATCAGGTGTATGGCTTGCAGCCACAGGTGTAAATCAATATGGCTGGACTCAAAAATCGTTCCTATGCGGACGGTGAACTGCTTGCCGCAGTCTTTGCACTTGTACAGGCCGTGACGTACCTTGCCGTCGGGGTTTTTCTTTGAGGGTTTGGAGCGAACACCTTTCAGGTGGTAGGCATTATCCAGCGAACCGCAGGCAGTGCAGACCGGGCCGTGTGGCCAGAGCATACCTTCAACGTACGCAAAGGCTGCGGCTTCATCTTGCATGTATTTGGCATTCAACACAGACATTTTCAAATTCCGGTTTAAAGTCTATACCGAGATTATAGGAAACTAAGCTTGGTTTGTTAACTATAATCCGACATGATTGTACGCCATAACACTGTCCTCTCCTGGGATCCCGGTTCCTCTGCTGGGTAGACAGAGCCGAGGTTAATGGAAAGTGGGTCATTTTTACAGTGCCGTTAACACCTTGTCTTTGAGCATTGACCCCCTCCCTGTAACCGGGTCCAGTTGTCGCGTATAATATTCCCGTAAACAACGATCTATCAATCAGATTAGATAATAGACAAAGTGATAACGTAATGATTTAATAACCCTTTAAACTATTACAATATCAATGACTTATGAATTTCAAGAGTCGGATTTGAAATCCGTCCCCTCTACAGCCAGGTATCAAGGAGATATCCATGATCAGGCTCGATTATTATATTAGGCGCAAAACCGGCGCCAGCCCGCAGAATTTTGAAAACTGGTGGACCGGCCTGCATGCCGATTTATGGCGCAATCACGCAGAGACGCTGGGTATCAGACGCCACGTGCAACTGGTGGGTGATCCTGAAAACCCCATCGGCATCGGTTACCGCAAGGCCTATGATGCCACCGGCGAACCTTTCGATGGCCTGGCCACAACCTGCTGGGCGGATATCCGCATACTACAGGCTGCGCTGGAAACCCCTGCCGGACAGGTGGCGTACCAGGAAATACTGGCGGACGAACTGGAACACATCGATACTTCCCGTTGCCGTTTGTCCTTCGGCGTAAACCATGCCGTGATTTTTCCGCGGGAGAAAATCGAGGCAACAAAAGAAACCGACTATACCCGGATAGCCTACTTCCCCGATGCCCTGCCCGGCCTGGCTATCCCCGAAGTGCAACGCCACTGGATTGCAGTACATGGCGGCCTGACCCAGGACTATGCGCCCAACTCCCCAAATGCCAAGTACATACAGGTGCATTGTTGCGAGAATGAACTGGCATCAAGAATGCGTGCCGACCGGAACATGGCGAAAAATGACCGGCATTTGGGACACGCCGAGGTCTGGACCTCGCCCGCTGACCAGGAACGGGCTGCCAATAACCCCAGGCGCCAGGAACTGTTCCCGCTCTATATTGAAGACATCGAAAATTTTGCCGATTCACGCACCGGATACCTGCTCGCCGGCAAGGATCATTACGTGGTGAACAACGAGATTTACACTTCACCCCTGCCGAAACCCCGTTTAGGATATTTGGGGGCAGAGTAAAAATATTGCGTAACTCAGGCCGGGGACAGAATTAATTCTGTCCCTGTTGATGTTACACAGCAAATATTATAATCATTACTCTTATCCCATATACCTGACAGTATCATGAGCGTACAAATCGACATGAGCGGCAAGGTCGCGCTGATCACCGGCGCGGCGCGGGGCATCGGCGCGGCGACTGCGCGGGCATTCGCCGAGGCAGGCGCGAACCTGGTGCTGACGGATAAGTTGGAGGGGGTGAAGCAGGTTGCTGCCGGCCTGGAAAGCTACGGTATCAAAGCGATGACCTGCGTTACGGATATTTCCAGACCGGAGAACTGCGGAACAGTGGTCAGCACGGCAATGTCTGAATTCGGCCGGCTGGATTATGCCTTCAATAACGCGGGCATCGGTTCTTCACCGGCTCCCGTGGGCGAGATGGCGGACGAGGACTGGCACCGGATTATGGATGTCAACCTGAACGCGGTGTATTACTGCATCAAGCACCAGGTGCCCGCGATGCTTGCCGATGGCGGCGGCGTCATCATCAACAACAGTTCTTTCTGCGGCGTCGCCCCGCTCCAGGATTCCAGTATCGAATACACATCCGCCAAGCACGGCGTCATCGGCCTGACCCGGCAGGTCGCCCTGAACCACGCGGCCGAGGGCATCCGTTGCATCGCAGTGTGTCCGGGTTTTATCATGACGCCGCTGACGGACGCCGACCAGGGAAGCCCCATAAGCAAGGAAACCCGGGAGTGGATGCTTAACCGTACTCCCCAGGGCCGCCTGGGACAACCGGAAGACGTCGCCAGGGTCGTCCGCATGCTGTGTTCGGAGGAAGCGGCTTACATCAACGGCGCGTGGATCCCGGTGGACGGGGGCCTGCTGTTGTCCTGAAACAGTGCCCATCCCAAAATCAGGTATTTCAGGTATATCAAATTGAAAGGGTATGGATTCTCCCCTTCTCAAGATTATGTATTTTATTTATCAAAGAAGGAATTAATTTGGTTAACTCCTCATATTTGTTGGAAACAGCATCCAATACAACAACAGCGATATCATAATTTTCTATAGTCTGCTGATGTTGCAGGTTTTTATCTACCGTAATAAAAAGGTTGAATTCACCTGATGCCAATTGAAGTAAATCACCATTGCGTTTTCCTGCCCATCCTATTTCCGGAACAGTTTTTACGTCGAATGCTGATAAGTCAAATTTAAGGCGCCTGGGAATGGATTCGTCAAGCAGCAACTTCATTGGTCAATGCGTGTTTTGCCTGTTCAAGCGCCATAATCGCTTGTTCACGACTGACTGTAGGAAAGTCTTCAAGAAAGGTATTCAGGGTTTCGCCACTCTCAAGATAGTCCATCATTGTTTGAAACGGCACTCGGGTGCCATAAAAAACACAAGCTCCACTCATGATATCTGAGTTTGATACAATCACTTTCATCTCATCCACAATATCAACACCAGTATGATTAGTAAGTTTCTGTCTGATGATTATATCCTGTCAGTAACTACAACAAAAAAAGCCTTTTTAGGCAAGTGTTACCCCAAGGCGAGCAAGGTGTTTTGAATGCGTAAGCTTTGTTTTAATAGAACTGATGGACTCCCGGGTTTCTATTGCCGTGGAACTGGCAATAGAGCGAACCCGCATTTTGCGTGCAATCTTTGCATTACCAAGATACGTATTTTTCAAGACAAGCGAATTTGATTTCATGATGAAAAGTATAGCGCAATTTGCAGTTTACCTGGGAGAAGTCGTGTGTTCACAACGATGAGTTTTAACGCGCAGCGATTTGATAATTTTCACTCTCTTAAAATTATCTGTCAGGCCAATTCCAGGAAGCCGGAATGAAGGAACTGTCAGGAAAAGTTGCCGTTGTCACGGGCGCTGCACGGGGCATTGGCATTGTGCGAACAGTTTGCGCAGGCGGAGATGAAGCTAGTACTTGCCGATATTGATGCCGCCGGGCTGAAGTCAGCCCTTGACTAGTTATACGGATCTCTGGAAACGAACCACCATTTCACTTGATCCCGTCAGGCACGAACCCGTGTTGCGGGAGATGGAGAATGATGATGAAAAAAACCTGTATTTTTTTGGCGAAACAGTGGGCCTGCTGGTATTGATGTGTTGCGCAGGAAAACCGGTCTTCCCGTGTTCGACCCCATTGATATGGCGCGCTGGGTTCACGGTATGGTAGCAGACCGGCCGTCCGATTCATGATGTTCCTGCCCCTGAATTGATACTTTCGGGTGATGTATAAAGGCAAAAAATACGTTACTGTTTGAATTCAGGCCACGGCGTTTGCCGAAATAGGAGGAGAACAAAACATGAGTAACAAACCAGTCGTCGTTTACGGCGCCAGCGGCTATACCGGCCGCCTGGTGTGCGAATACCTGAGGCAATACCAGATCCCCTTTGTCGCCGCAGGCCGCAACAGGGAGCGCCTGGAAAAGATCATGTCCATGGTGCCCGGCATCGAAACCGCGGACTATGAGATTGCGGAGGTAGAGCACAGCGTTCAAGGATTGGCTGACCTGTTCAAAGGTGCTGAGGTAGTCTGCAACGTGATAGGCCCCTTCGAGTACCTCGGCGAACCGGTCGTGGAAGCCGCGTTGAAAGCGGGCTGCCATTATATCGATACGACCGGCGAGCCGGCGTTCATCAAATCTGTTAAAGCGAAATTCGGCAGCCTTTATGCTGATGCCGGCCTCGCCCTGGCGCCCAGCGTCGCCTATATGTATGCGCCCCTGGACATCTGTGCCCGTTACTGCCTGGAAAAAGAGGGGATAGACAGCCTGGAGGCCGTGGCCTCGGCCACCGCCATTCCCACCTTTGCGTCCACCCAGTCCATTTTTGCCCTGTTCAAAGCCCCTGCCACCTACCTGGAGAATAACCGGATGGTGGAATGGCCTGCGGCCAGGGGCTACGAGGCAATGGTGTCGGGCCACGCCATTACCCAGTTTGCCCATCCCTGGGGAGGGGGCGGCCTGCCCATCTGGTTCGAGGACGACTACCGGGTGCGCAACTGCAGGCAATTGACCAGTTTTACCAACCGGCCCATGTTCGAGGCCGTGGTAAATATTCACAAGCACTACGAGGAGAATATCAAGCCCCTGCCCAGGGAGGAGCAGGAAAAGGCCTTGAGTGAGCTCGCCGCGGGGATGCAACCGGGAGAGCCGCCCCGGGAGAACATGTTGATCCACCGCACCAGCGACCAGGTGGTGGGTACAGGCAGCTCCGCGCAACGCACGGTCGTGTTGCGCAGCGGACCGGCCTACTACCAGACCGGTATCTTCCAGGCGGCCGCGGTCAACAAAATGCTGCACGACGGCGCCGACAAGACAGGCTTTGCTTCTCCCTGCGAAGTGGCTGGTCACCGCTACCTGCTGGGCGAGTTGAAGAACTTCCTGCCGGCTGAACTGGAAATAAGCTGACAATTCAGCGATGCGCATTATCGACTTCTTCGATCAGGGCGTTCGCTATTATGCCGACAAGGATGCCTTTGTCGACAGTCACAGCCGCTATACCTACGCCGGGGCAGACCGGCAGGTACACCGGATTGCCGCCGCCATTCACGGCAACGGTTTCGGCAAGGGAACCCGCATCGGTGTGTATTCGCCCAATTCAAACGCTGCCTGGCTGGCATTACTGGCCCTGATGCGGGCGGAAGGGGTGTGGTTGCCGATCAACCCGCGCAATAATGCTGCCACCAATATCGACCTGGGCAGCCGGTTCGGTATGGACATGCTGTTCTACGATTCCTGTTTCAATGAACAGGTGCAGGAGATACAGGCGACACTGCCCGGAATAAGGGAATTTGTCTGTATTGAAGGCGCGGGGAGCGTCGGCAGGGGACTGGCTGAATTTACCGGGGGACACGGTGACTATCACCAGACAGGTCCTCAGCAGGCAGGTGAACTGGCTGCGATATTCCCTACCGGCGGCACCACCGGCAAATCCAAGGGGGTACTGATGAACCATGAGGCCCTGGAGACCTTCGCAGCGAATTATTATGCGCATTTCCACTACCATGAAGACAGCGTAAACCTGGTTGTCGCGCCAATGACCCATGCCTCCGGTATCATGGGTTGCCTGCATTTCATGCGCGGCGGCAGCAACGCGGTGGTGAAAAACGTGGATCCCCTGTCCATCATGCAGGATATTCAGGCGCACGGTGTGACGCACCTGTTCCTGCCTCCCACGCTGATGTACATGATGCTCGCCCATCCGGACGTGAAAAAATACGACTACTCGTCCCTGCAACATTTCGTCGTCGGCGCTGCCCCTACCTCCCTGGAGAAACTCAAGGAAGCGGTAACGGTTTTCGGACACTGTATGTCCGAAGCCTACGGCCAGGTTGAGGCCCCGGCAGCCATCACCCTGAAAGCGCCCTGGGATTACCTGGATGGGGACGGCGATATAGATAAAGAACGATTAAGAAGTATTGGCCGGCCCGGCTGTTTCAACCAGGTGAACATATTTGACGAAGATGGAAAAGAAGTTCCTCGCGGCCAGCCGGGAGAAATTTGCGTAAAAAGCCGCCTGGTCACGCTCGGTTACCTGGATGACCCGGAAGCCACGGCCGAAGCGTTCCGCAACGGCTGGTTGTGGACGGGGGACGTGGGCATCATGGATGAGAACGGTTACATCCGGATCATTGATCGGCGCAAGGACATGATCATAACCGGCGGTTTCAATGTCTATCCCAACGAGGTGGAACAGGTGTTGATGGAACATGCCGCGGTGCAGGAAGCAGCAGTGATAGGCGTGCCTGATGAAAAATGGGGTGAGGCGGTGAAAGGGATTATACAACTGCGTCCCGGACAGGATGCGAGTGAGGAGGAAGTCATTGCGCTGGTGAAGGAAAAACTGGGCAGTGTCAAGGCGCCAAAGAGCATAGATTTCATCAACGAATTCCCAAAAAGCGCGGCGGGGAAAGTATTGAAAAACGAACTGCGCAAACCGTACTGGCAGGGCAGGGAAAGGGCGGTCAATTAGGATGAAACAAAATGCCTGCATCGCCGGCGCCGCCATGACCCGTTTCGGCAAGTACCTGGACCGCTCCCTCAAATCCCTGGCCCATGAAGCGATCCGGGGCGCATTGCGGGATGCCCGCATGGATGCAAGCGCCCTGCAAGCGGCATGGGTGGGTAACGCGGGCGCGGGCGTGTTATCGGGACAGGTCTGCGTGCCGGGACAGGTGATACTCCGGGATATGGGCATTGGCGGGATCCCGGTTATCAACGTGGAAAATGCCTGCGCGTCTTCCGCCACGGCTTTTCAACAGGCCTGCTCCATGGTGAGCCTGGGCGCCCACGACATTGTCCTCGCCTGCGGGGTGGAAAAACTCTACAGCGAGGACAAGCAAAAGGTCTTTTCCGTATTCAGCGGCGGTATAGACATTGAAAAGAACGACCAGTTGCTGGCGGAGATTGAAGACAAGCTGGCCCGGTCAGGTCTGAATGCAGACATGGGCGGAGCAGGGAAGAACCGTTCCCTGTTTGTCGACATCTACGTCTCCTGGGCGCTGGACCATATGAACAGGTACGGCACGACCCGGGAACAACTGGCGGCGGTGTCCGCGAAGAATTCCCTGCACGGCAGCCTCAACCCCTGCGCACAGTACCGGGATGTGCTGACGGTGGAAGACGTGCTTGGGGCTAGGGAAGTCGTATGGCCTTTCACCCTGCCCATGTGCTCGCCCATCGGCGACGGCGCCGCGGCCCTTATCATAGTCAGCGAAAAAAAGGCCAGGGAGTTGGGCATGAAACGAATGGTAAAGGTGGAAGCCGCCAGCCTGTCCAGCGGCTATGATTACGACGACGACACACACAATGAACCGCCGCGCACCGGGGCAACCGCCATCTACGATGACGCATCCATCGGCCCCGATGAACTGGATTGCGTGGAACTGCACGATGCCTCAGCCATTTCCGAGATCATGTATTACGAATACCTCGGCCTGTGCACCGACGGCGCCGGCGGCGAGTTTGTGGAGGCCGGACACAGCAGGCTGGGAGGCAGGTTGCCGGTAAACACTTCCGGCGGACTGATGCGCAAGGGCCACCCGGTCGGCGCCACGGGCGCGGCGCAACTGGTCGAACTGGTCTGGCAGTTACGGGGCGAAGCCGGCGCCAGGCAGGTGGAAAATGCGCGCCTTGCCCTGGCGGAGAACGGCGGCGGGTATATCGGCAGGGACGTGGCGGCGCTGGCGCTGACAATCCTGAAATCCGCCGCATAATACGGGGAAACAGGACGCATGCCGCGACGCTACACCATGATGTTGTTCCTCATGCTGGCCCTGTTCCTGTGTTACGTGGACCGCGTGCTCATCTCGCTGGCGGCGGTAGACATGCAGAAGGAACTGGGCTGGAGCGATACCGGCAAGGGGTTGATTTTCTCCGCTTTTTTTATCGGCTATTTTGCGATGCAGATCGGGAGCGGCATCCTGTCCCGGATACACGGCGGCCGTAATGTCCTGCTCATCGCGGTGCTGCTCTGGTCCCTGTTTACCACGCTGACCCCACCTGCAGCATATGCGTCATTCACCATACTGATCTTCACCCGTTTCATGCTGGGTTTCGGCGAAGGAGCGGCCTACCCCGCGGCATATAACCTGGTCTACGGGTGGATGAAAGAGGGAGAGATATCACGCTCCATCAGTCTGACCACGGCTGCCAGCACGGTGGGAACGGTATTTGCCTTCCTTGTTGTGGGGAAACTGATCGGGCTCTACGGCTGGCAATGGGTGTTCTATTTCTTCGGCAGCCTGGGGGCGGTGTGGGCAGTGTTCTGGATACGGTATATCCCCGCCAGGCCCGGCACTGGCGTGCCTGCAAACAAGGAACATGGTAATGGGAAAAATGCCGCGCTGAACATTCCGTGGAAGATTATTTTCACCAGCGCCCCCTCATTGGCGTTGTTTTATATTGCAGCCTGTTTCTGGGGGGTGATCTTTCCCCTGGCAAGCTGGTTGCCCAGTTATTACGTCGACACCTTCCAGGTCTCGCTGACGCAAGCCGGGATATATTCCGTATTGCCCTGGCTGGTGGTGTCCGTCTGTACCATCCTTGCCGGCATCCTTGCAGACAGGCTGCTGGAAAGAGGCACGGCAAAAATCAGGGTGCGCAAGGGCTTTATCGGTGTCAGCACCGGGGGCGCGGCAATCAGCCTGTTGTTTCTCATGAACTCTCCCTCCCTGGTTTTATCCATTTTCCTTGTCAGCCTGCTGTTTGCCTTTATAGGTCTTATCGTTCCGGGTTTTGCGCCCAACGCAGCCGATATCCTGCCGAGCCATGGCGAAGTGCTGTATGGTTTTCTGGCTGCAACGGGCTCATTGTCAGGCGCGATCGTTACGGCACTGATCGGCATATTGCTGGATAGAACCGGCAATTATGAGAGCGTATTCCTCCTCATGGCTGCCCTCTCCCTCTCGGGTCTGTTAGTATTCCAGTTGTTCGGCAAGGCCGAACCTATGATTAAAACAGGAGTAAGAAATGTATGATTTTGGTTTAACGCCGGGGCAGGAAGAGCGAGCCGGAGAGATCCACGAACAGGCAGTCGTGATCGACATGCTCACTGAAAGCTCCCTGCCCGAGGGGTTGTTTGACGACATGCAGGCAGGCGGCCTGACCTGCGGCAGTTTCACCATCGGAGCAGGCGGGTTGCATCACTTCGTGGACGGAACGCTTCCACAGCACAATGACTGGTGGTCCTACGACGCGACGGTGCGGGACCTGAGTTACTGGAACGGGATTTTCAATGATCCGGGGACTAACCTTGTCCCCATCCTGCGCGTTGCTGATATTGAACACGCAAAGACCAACGGGAATAACGGAATTTTATTAAATGTCCAGAACTCCATCTGCGTCGGTACGGACCTGGACAACCTGGATTTTTTTTACAACCTCGGATTGCGGGTAATACAGATAACCTATAACCTGCAGAATTTCATGGCTTCAGGTTGCCTGGAAGACCCGAAAAAGAATCTGAGTAATTTCGGCATTCAGGCCATAGGGAAGATGAATGAACTTGGCATCCTGGTTGATACGGGTCATACGGGTGACGGTTCGCTGAAGCATGCGGTCGACGTGTCGGAAAAACCCATTTCCTGTTCCCATGCCGGCCTGGCAGCCAAATCCGGCCCCGGCAACCCGCGGGTGCAAACGGATTCCGCATTGAAAAATTTGGCGGATAACGGCGGGGTCTTCGGCCTAGCCGCCATCCCGGGAATATTGACCGGAGAACTGTGCTGTACGGTCAACGATTATCTCGACCACCTTGAATACGCGATCAATGTCATGGGCATCGACCACGTGGGCATCGGTTCCGACTTCATAGCCGGCGCCACCCTGGAACAGATCGCCACGGCCCCCGACTGGAAAGGCAAACAGGTCCCGACATCCGTCGAAATCTGGCCGGTTTGCGCAGGGCATGAGGGCCTTGAAAATCATTCCAAATATATGAACCTGACCCGCGGCCTGGTAGCCCGTAACTATTCGGACGGAGATATACAAAAGCTGATGGGTGGCAACTGGTTAAGGCTGTTGTCGGAGACGATTGGTTAATGGCGCCTTTCTCTGACTTGATGTAACCGTACCCGCGCACTTGTTCCGGCAAGCCGGTGAGCTTGTCCTTGCTCGCCAGCAGATCTCGCGTTTTACCAACGGAAGCCCCGTAATCGCCGTTCCTGCGATGTAACCACTTACCGATTTTCACTTTAAGATAACAAATTTAAACGTACTGATTAATAGTAGCGGTGTGGCGCATGTCATGGTGTGTTGTTGAGGCGTTCGCTACGCGAATCTTTATATGATTTTCCGTTATAATGAGACTTCAAGTTCATTGAAGCCGTGCTCACTAACTAAACAGCTATTATTCATGTCCGTTGTAAAAGAAAGAATGACCGAACTAATCCAGGCTCAGCCGGAGGACTCATCTTACGATGAAATACTCAGAGAGCTTGCATTTGAACAAATGATCGCGAGGGGACTGGAGGATTCTCGGGAAGGCAGAACAATCTCAGATGAGGAGATGAAGCGCAGGATAAGCGCATGGCAGAAATAAGATGGACAGAAGAGGCCGCTGCATGGTTGTCGGATATTTATGAATACATATCAGAAGATAATCCTGTTGCAGCCCAAAAGGTAGTTGAAGGAATATATGAGAAAGCACAAGTACTTAAGGTCTTCCCGAAGATAGGATATCAATACAAAGACGAAGTCGATGGCGAGATACGCATTCTGCTTTATGGACATTATAGAATAGCTTATCTGGTAAAACCTGATCTAGTTGAGATTCTTGGCGTATTTCACGGCGCTTTGGATATTCAGCGATATATCCAGCAGTAATACATCAATTCATAGTGCACAAAACGGTGTGGTAGGAACGACTTGGGATACGGGAATTTGTTGCGGCTAACCCGACGCTATCTGCCCTGTCAGGCAGCCTCAGGTTGCCTGACCGGATTACGCCAGCACTCCCACAGTGATTGCAGTTTTGCACGCGTCCTGGCAACGTTCTCTGACTTGATGTAACCGTACCCGCGCACCTGTTCCGGCAAGCCGGCAATCTCGATTGCCAGCGGATAATTTTCGTGGTCCAGGGTCTGCAGCAATTCGGCAACAGTCTGCTCATACTCGCTGATCAATTCCCGTTCCATCTTCCGCTCAGGTGTCCAGCCGAACGGATCGAACAACGTGCCGCGCAGGAACCTGAGCCGCTTGAGCACTCCGAACAGCGGCAGCAGCCAGGGTCCGAACTCCATTTTGCCGGGCCTGCCGGTGAGCTTGTCCTTGCGGGCCAGCAGAGGTGGAGCAAGGTTGAAACGCAGGCTGTAATCGCCTTCAAACTGCTCGTCGAGTTTTTGTTTGAATGCCGGGTCGCAATACAATCGCGCAACCTCGTATTCGTCCTTGTAGGCCATTAACTTGTAGGCATAGCGGGCAACAGTTGCGGTCAGGCCCGTCCTGCCGGGGAACTGTTTTTTCTCCTCTGCCTCAACCGACCGCACCAATGCGGTGTAGCGTTGCGCGTATGCCGCGTCCTGGTAATCCTTCAGATCCGCTGCTCGGCGCTGGATAAATGCTTCCAGCGGTTCGTCCGTATCGTCAGTGTTGCGGTTGTCCGGATTGCTGCACATTTCATTTACCGCTTCAGGGTTATGCGCGGCGCGACGCCCCCAGCCGAATGCGTCCTGGTTCCATTGTACCGCCACACCGTTCATTTCAATGGACCGCATGATGGCCTCTTCCGACAACGGGATGAGTCCCTTCTGCCAGGCGTAGCCGACCATGAACAGGTTGCCCGCTATCGCATCGCCGAGCAGGCGCGTCGCCAGGCGGGTGCTTTCGATCATCTCGAGACGGTCGCGGCCCAACGCGCCTTGCAGGCGTTTTCGCAGGGATGAGCCGGGGTAGCGCAACTCGGCGTTGCGGGTGAAGTCACCGGTGATGGTCTCATGGGTGTTGACTACGGCGTGTGTTTTGTCGGGGCTTAACACCGGGAGGACGCTGTCGCCGGCCGCCACGATTAGATCGCAGCCGAGCAACAGGTCAACGGCGCCGGCGTTCAAGCGCACGGCATTGATGCTTTCCGGCGTTGCGCCGATACGCAGGTGGGTCAGTACCGGCCCTCCCTTCTGGGCAAACCCCATCTGGTCGACAACCACGATGCCGCGGCCGTCGATATGTGCAGCCATACCCAGCAACGCGCCGATTGTGACCACGCCGGTGCCGCCCACTCCGGCTATCAGGATGCCATGATTGCCTGCCGTGAGATCGGGTTTATCGGGTTCCGGCAGAACGCGTAACGTTTGGGGCAGGGCATCGGCAACAGGGCCGATCCCCTTGCCTTTGCGCAGTCCGCCCCCGACCACCGTGACGAAACTCGGGCAGAAACCATCTGCGCAGGAATAGTCCTTGTTGCAGGAAGACTGGTCGATACTGCGCTTATGGCCGTAATCCGTGTCCAGGGGTTGCACCGACACACAGTTGGATTGGACACTGCAATCGCCGCAGCCCTCACACACCCTGTCATTGATGAACAGGCGCTTTGCCGGGTCGGGGAACATGCCGCGCTTGCGCCGCCGGCGTTTTTCCGCGGCACAGGTCTGGTCGTAAATGAGGACTGTCGTACCCTCAACCTCGCGCAGGTCACGCTGCACCCGGTCCAGTTCCTTGCGGTGATGCACGGCTGTTCCCGGCGCAAACCCGGGAGTGGTGCCGTATTGTTCCGGTTCATCCGTAACAACTTCAATCCTCTTTACCTCTTCAGCGTAAACCTGGTGGGTGATTTGCCGGACTGAAAGCGGGCCATCCACGGGCTGGCCGCCGGTCATGGCGACGGCATCGTTGTAGAGAATTTTATAGGTCATGTTCACGCCGGACGCTACGGCCGCGCGGATGGCAAGGGTCCCGGAATGGTAATAGGTGCCGTCCCCGATCTGGGCAAAGATGTGCCGGGTCTTCACGAACGGCGCCTGCCCGATCCAGGGCGCGCCCTCGCCCCCCATCTGGGTCCAGTTATAGACGTCCCGTTCCATCCAGGTTGCCATGAAGTGACATCCTACACCGGCGGTCGCACGGCTCCCTTCAGGGACTTTTGTAGACGTATTGTGGGGGCAGCCGGAGCAAAAGTAGGGTAACCGGGAAATCTCCGCTGCCGGTCTTGACAAGGCCTGTTCCTGCTGGTTTTTCAGGAATTCAAGGCGCGCCTGTAACCTGTCATTGTCATGGAAGTAGCTGATCCTGGCAGCGATTAACCGGGCGATCCGGTCTGCGTCCAGCGTTCCCGACGGATCGACAAGTAACCGGTCGTGTTCGTCGTGACGGCCGACGATGCGCGGCCGTTCAGATTCCGGCAGCAGATAACAGGCCTTGCGCATCCCGTGTTCAACCTGTTCCCGTTTATCTTCAATGACGAATACTTCTTCCAGTCCCCGGGCGAATTCACGGTAGGTCTGCTCATCGACCGGGAAAGGCATACCCACCTTGAGGACCGTGATGCCGACCGCCGCGGCTACCCCTTCGTCTATGCCCAGGTCCAGCAGGGCCTGCTGTGTATCGCGCCAGGTCTTGCCCATGGCCGCGATCCCGAACCGGGGCCTGGCGGAAGGGTGCGATATGAAATTAATGTGGTTGGCCCGGGCGAAGGCAAGCGCGGCGGGCAGGCGGTAATGACGCAGGCGCGACTCCTGCAGGGAAAACATGTCCCCTTGCCGGGAATTGACGCCGCCGGGCGGGAATTCAAATTCCGGCGTTAGAATTTTTATATGTTGATGATCCGCCCGGATGGACGCGGCAGTCTCTATCGTCTCAGGCAGCAGTTTGTAGCCAATCCAGTTGCCGCTGAAGCGGGACATGGCGATGCCCAGCAACCCCATATCGAATACTTCCTGGATGTCCGCCGGGTACAGGACCGGCATCAGCAGGTCTTCGAACAACAGTTCGGAGTGCCAGGCGGAGATGGTGGACGTCATATTCGGATCATCGCCGGACAGGATCAGCACACCGCCGTGTTCGGCCGAGCCATGCCAGTGGCCCTGCCGGATGGCGTCCAGGCTGCGGTCCACGCCGGGTCCCTTGCCGTACCACATACCGTAGATGCCGTCGTAGTTGGCATCGTTGAAATAATGGACCTGTTGCGTACCCCACAGGGCAGTGGCTGCCAGGTCTTCATTCAGGCCGGGCCAGAACTTGACGTGATGATCCTGTAAATGCTTTTCGGCGCGCCACAGTTGCTGGTCGATGGCCGTCATGGGCGAGCCGCGATAACCGGAAATGAAGCCCGCGGTATTCAAGCCTGCAGCCTGGTCCCTGCGCCGTTGTACCAGCAACAGCCGGACAATGGCCTGGGTACCGGTAAGATAGATCCGGCCCTCGTCCAGGGTATATTTATCATCCAGCTTGACTGCGGCCAGCGCCATGGGTTGACGTCCCGTCTAATACAGTTCCAGTTCGGCTTCTACTTCTACCGGTATCCCGAACGGCAATTGCGCCATGCCGACCGCCGAGCGGGTGGACAGGCCGCGTTCCCTGCCGAAAATTTCCAGTATGGTATTGGAGAAACCGTTTATCACCAGCATCTGATTCGTGAAATCCGGCGCCGAGTTGACCATGCCGAGCACCTTGACCCAGCTTTTTATCCGGTCCAGTTCGCCCAGTTCCCGTTGAATCGTGCCCAGCATGGACAGGGCGGTTTTGCGGGCGGCTGCCGCGCCCTGCTCCACGGTCAGGTCCGCGCCGACCTTGCCCAACGGCCGGGCGATGCTGCCGTCGGCCTCCTGGGGACCGTGGCCGGAGACCAGCACCCGCTTGCCGGTCACCTTGATAAAGGCGAGGGGGGCATCTACTCCCGGTGGTATCGCCAACGGCGCCGGCAATACCAGGCCGAGTTCCTTGATACGTTCATCAGGATTGGTTGAATTCAAGTCTTCAGTCACAATCTATCCCTCCACGGTGATGGGTTTTAACAATGACATTATGCTGATCGGACAGCAGACCGGCTTATCAAAATCGGCATACCAGTATTCGGAGATACACACCCGTGCAGGGATGGATAAGCCGCCTGCCGGGAAAGATTGGTATTTATATACTACAACTCGGATAATATTGACAGACGGATACACATTTACGGAGGCAACATGCCGGTCTTACCCCGACGCTCGCGTCTGAACCATTGTCATAACATTGACGATTTACGCGAGGCGGCAAGAAAACGCCTGCCCAGGTTCATCTTCGATTATCTTGAAGGCGGCGCTGACGATGAATTTACCCTGAACAGAAACCGCAGTGTCTTCGCCGAGTATTACCTGTTGCAAAGGGTACTGGTCGACATAGCCGGGATCGATACCTCAACCACCGTGCTGGGCGAGAAAGTTGCCTTGCCGATTATCCTTACCTCAACAGGCGCCAACAGACTCTACCATCCCGATGGAGAACTGGCCGTGGCCAGGGCCGCGGCCGAAGCAAATATCATCCAGATACTGGCGGCGACTGCCATGGTGTCTTTTGATGACGTGGCCGCTGAAACAGACCGCCCCAAGTGGTGCCAGATGTATATGTTGAAGGACCGCGGCTTTACCCGTGAACTGACGGCGCACTGCCGTAACCTTGGTTACCGGGCCATGGTACTGACGGCGGACTGCACGGTTGCCGGCAACAGGGAAAGAGACTACCGCAACCGGTTTACACTGCCGCCCAAACCCACGCTGAAGACATTGCAACAATTGTCGGTACGCCCCGGCTGGCTGTGGGAATACCTGCGCTCGCCTGCCTATAGCTTTCCCAACTTTGCCGGAGCGCTGGACAACCATGACGACGTTGCGTCTATTGTGCAATGGTTCGGCAACCAGATGGACACCACTTTTACCTGGGAAGATGCCGCCAAACTGGCGGAAGAATGGGATGGGCCGTTCGTAATCAAGGGTATTACCAGTGTTGAAGACGCCAGGCTTGCCGCCGAGGTCGGCGCCCAAGGAATTTCCCTGTCCAGTCACGGCGGCAGGCAACTGGATCATGCGCCGTCACCCATGGAAGTGTTGCAGGAGGTCGTGGATAGCGTTGGCGATAAACTGGAAGTGTTCATCGACAGCGGTTTCAGGCGCGGCACGGATATAATCAAGGCACTGGCGCTGGGCGCCCGCGCCTGTCTCATCGGCAGGCCTTATTTGTATGGCCTGACCGCTGGCGGTGAGGCAGGTGTTACGCGTACGATTGAGATCCTTCGCTCAGAGTTGGAACGTGACATGGCTCTCATGGGCATTACCGGCATTTCAGGCATAACACCCGACTGCCTGCGCCGGCGTTAGCAGGCTTCATCGAATGTATTCCGAGTTTTGTAAAACCCTGGGACTGGAACACGGTATCTTTGCTTTTTCCCATTGCCGTGACGTCGTTGCCGCGGTAAGCAATCATGGCGGCATGGGGGTGCTGGGTGTCGGCTGGATGACCCCGGAACAACTCCGGGAAGAACTCAACTGGCTGGATGAGCATGTCGGAAATAATTCTTATGGCGTGGACATCGTTATCCCGCAAAGTTACTTGGGCATGGGCGAGGCCAACCCCCAGGCGCTTGAAAAACAACTTCGCTCCATGATCCCGCAACAGCACATGGACTTCGTACAAAACCTTCTGCGCGAGCATGGTGTGCCGGAGTGGCCCGACGCTTCAAAGTTCGCGGGACTGGCCGGGTGGACCTATGCCACCGCGCTGCCGCTGCTTAAAGAGGCCTTGACCCGGCCAAAGATGAAACTCGTCGCCAACGCGCTGGGCACTCCCCCCGCGGATGTGGTTAAACTGGTCAAGGGCAGCGGGCGTCTGATCGGCGCATTGTGCGGCCGCTTGAAACAGGCGCTGACCCACAAACAGGCCGGCCTGGATTTTATTGTCGCCCAGGGCGGAGAAGGCGGGGGTCATGCCGGTGACATAAGCAGTATTGTATTATGGCCGCAGGTAATCGATGCCGTCGCGCCGCTGCCTGTGCTCGCGGCAGGCGGGATAGGCAATGGCCGGCAGATGCTGGCGGCCATGTCCATGGGCGCCGCGGGCGTGTGGACCGGCACCCTGTGGACGACGGTAGAAGAAGCCGCGGCACAGCCGGCGCAGAAGGAATCCTATTTGCGCGCGACGAGTGAAGATACCGTCCGCTCCAGGAGCTGGACGGGAAAGACAGCCCGTGTCCTCAGGAACGACTGGACCGAGGCCTGGGACAGCCCGGATGCGCCGGCCCCTCTGGATATGCCGCTGCAGGGTATGCTGGCGTCCGACGCCATGCGCCGCACCGAAACCTATGCCGGCGTTGGCGGGACGCAAAAAGTAGCCATGAACCCCGCCGGCCAGGTGGTCGGCCAGATTAACGAGGTGGAATCCTGTCGCGGCGTAATCAACCGGCTGCTGGCAGAATACGTTGATGCGCTGGAGCACGTGAACGCGCAGTTGGCAGGCTGACCGGCGCCGGGCCGGTTATTTGAATTTCTGAATTTACGGCAGGAAGGCTATGGATTTTTCACTGACTGAAGAACAGCAAATAGCGGTGGACTCGTTCCGGCGGTTTGTCGAAACGGAGATACGCCCCGCTATGGAATCCTACGAGGACCAGTTTGTGCCCAGGGAAGAGATGCGCGCGTTGATAAAACAACTGCAACCCTTTGGCGTGATCAATGGGCCGGTCGCAGAGGAAGACGGCGGCTTCGGCCTGGACCTGCTCACTTATGGACTGTTGTTCGAGGAGTTAGCCCGTGTCTCGGCCGACCTGGCGGTTGTCGCCCTGTTGCAGATGGAGAGCAGCAAACTGCTCGCCAGCGTTCCCGGTGAACTGACCGCACCGTACCTGCGTGCCATAGCCGAATGTAACAAGTTTGGATCCATAGGGATCAGCGAACCCGATGTAGGTTCCAATATTGCTGAAATCAGGACCAGGGCTAAACGGGACGGCGATCACTTCGTGATTAATGGCGAAAAACAATGGATATCCAACGGCCACTACTCCGATTTCAATATCTGTGTGGCACAGGTTGAGGATGACGAGACAGGGAACGGGCTGGCATTGCTGCTGGTGGACCGCGAACACGGCTACGAAAGCCGGAATATACCCAAGCTGGTCCTGAACAGCCAGTCTACGGCACAGTTGTTTTTCAATGACGTCCGGGTGCCGGCGGCAAATATGTTGACGCCGCCGGGGAAAGGGTTGGGAAAGATGCTGGGCTTGCTGGAAGCAGGCCGTCCCCTGGTCGGACTGATGGCCGTTGCCGTTGCGCAAGCGGCGCTGGATGATTCCATAGCTTACGCCGGAGACAGGAAACAGCACGGCAAACCCATTGCCGGACACCAGCTGGTCCAGGCCATGATCGCAGAAATGGCGACGGAAATTGACGCCGCAAGACTGTTGTGTTTCCGTGCTCTCGACCAGATCCAGAAAGGCATCCGCAGTGATATTGAAAGCTCCAAGGCGAAACTGTTTGCCACCGACATGGCGTTGCGCGCCGTCAACAAGGCGATGGAAATCCATGGCGGTAACGGCCTGACGACGGAGTTCCGCGTGGAAAAACTCTACCGTCTGGCGCGTATCTTCCCCATAACCGAGGGGACAACGGAAATGCAGAAATTGATAATAGGCAGGGGTTTACTCGGAGTTCCGGCCTTTTAGAATACGACTCGATTGATTTCTTATGGAGGAATGAGTGAATAAGCGAGGCATTGCCATCATCGGCGTCAGCGAGGTCCCGACCCGGCGTATGCCGGAACGCACACGCTGGGATATCCTGCTGGATGTCTGCATCGGCGCGGTGCGCGATGCGGGCATCGACAAGGACGATATCAATGCAGTGATCTCTCCCAATCCCATGGCGCAACCGCAGATCGCCCTGGAAATGGCGCTGGGGAGAATCCCTGAAGTGCTGGGTTTGAACGGCTGCCGCGATATCTGCGTGACCAACGCCGGCGGCACGTCGACAACCAACTGTATCCGCATTGCCGAACAGCTGATCGATTCCGGCCAGGCCGATTTCGTGCTCATTCCCCATACTACGGTCCAATCGGACATCCCTGTGCAGGACCTGATCAATTTCTTTGCCACGGCGCCGCTGGACAAGGAGTGGGAATATCCCTGGGGCGTGTCGTTCAACGGGTCCATGGGCCTGATCACCCAGCGCTACATGTACGAAACGGGGGCGACGGCGGAGGACATGGCGGCAGTGACCGTGGGTCTCAGGGCCTGGGCGGCGCTGGATCCCAATTCCATCTTTTATGAAAAACCGGTGACCCTCGAAGACGTGCTCAATTCCCGCATGATCAGCACGCCCCTGCACGCCCGG
The DNA here is from genome assembly GCA_965207165.1 of Gammaproteobacteria bacterium. Classification (GTDB taxonomy): domain Bacteria; phylum Pseudomonadota; class Gammaproteobacteria; order Eutrophobiales; family Eutrophobiaceae; genus JAAXHV01. The sequence continues at coordinate 2,981,657 of OZ242265.1, forward strand.
GAGTGCAACCTGCTGGCGGACGGCGGCGGGGCGCTGGTATTAACGTCCCATGACATCGCCCGGGAACTTGGCGGCAAGGCTGCTTACAAGCTGGGCCATGGAACCCGCTTCATGAGCGCGACGCCGGTGCTGCGCAAGGACGTGTTCCATCGCCGGGCCTACGAGGAGACTAGCAGCGATGCCCTGGACCAGGCAGGTTTGTCGATCGGGGACATGGACCTGCGCCAGATCTACGGCGCCTATCCATACACCCAGTGTTCCGCCCTGGAAGCGTACGGCGTCTGCCCCATCGGCCAAGGCGCGAAACTGTGGGCGGAGGGGCGCTGCAGTCCGGGCGGCGACCTGCCCTGCACCACCATGGGAGATGCTACCGGCCGCGGCCACGTAGGCTCGGGTGTGAGCATGGCATTCTATATCGATACCGCCAGACAGTTGTTCGGCGAGGCGGGCGAACGCCAGGTCCCGGATTGCGCGCACGCCATTCTGACTACATCCGGTGGCTCGGTCATGAACGCCTGTACGACGGTATTCGGGAGAGAGCCGCGATGAGTGAAAGACAACGGCCCCTGCCGGAAATCCAGCCCTTTTCCAGACCGTTCTGGGACGGGACCCGCGCCCACAAACTGCTGATCCAGCACTGTTGCGACTGTGATGCCCTGATTTTTTACCCGCGCCGGGAATGTCCGGAATGCTGGTCGACTAACCTGGACTGGAAGGAAAGCAGCGGCAAAGCAACCCTGTATTCCTATTCCATCACCTACGAGGGCGTGGAAGAGAAGTTTGCCGACGACCTGCCGATCATCCTGGCCTGGGTGGACCTGCCGGAAGGGGTCAGGACAACGACCAATATTATCGATTGCGACCCCGACGATGTTTATATAGGCATGGAACTGGAGGTCGCGTATCGCGCGCTGACCGATGAAGTGACCCTGCCGTTCTTCCGCCCGGTCAAATCATGAGCAAACCGGGCTGGGGAAAATGGGGGACCTGGGAGGAGACCGATTCTTACCTTGGCAAGGTCATCGGCGTCGCTGAGGGCGCGGACGCCGTGGAACCGGGCACCATCAGACGCTGGATGGAATCCAAGGAGTTCGACTGCCCCATCCACCTTGACGACGCGGCCGCCCGGGCCGCAGGGTACAAGGGGGTAATTGCGCCGGACAGCATGATTTTCACCTACGGACTCCCGGCCTACTGGCAAAGCGGCGACCCCCACGAGCAACCCGGCGTAGAGCCAAAACAGATTCCCATCCCGGTCATTTTCGATGTGCCGGCGCCCTGCAACCTGAGCTTCGCCTCCAATATCGACGTGGAATATCTTGCGCCCATGTACCTGGGCGACCGGATTACCCGCACCAGCCGCCTGGTGAGCATCAATCGCAAGACCCTGCGGGTCGGTGACGGCGCCTTTCTGCGCCAGGAAGATACCTACACCAACCAGCATGACGAGGTGGTCGCCATCGTCAACCTGGATATATTCAGGTTCGTCGCGCCTGACGGCAAGGAAGACTGAAATGGTCGACTGGTCCAGGCAGATAACCATCAACGATGTAGTCGTCGGCGCGGAAATTCCTGAAATCTCCATGCCCATCACCCTGCAGCGCCTGGTGATGGAAGCCGGCTCCAACCGCGACCTGTCGCTCATCCACCATAACAAGGAAGTGGCGCAGTCAACCGGCGCCGCCGACGCTTACATGAATACGTTTTTCATCATCGGCCTGTTCGAAAGAATGCTGCGGGAGTGGATGGGAACGAGAGGCAGGCTGAAAAAGATCGGCTCCCTGCAGATGAAGTCCTTCAACGTCGTCGGCGACGTCGTCTATTGCCGGGGCAAGGTAACCGGCAAGCAGGATGACGGGACTGTGAACCTGGACATTTGGATGGAGAATGAGGAAAGGGTTACGGTCACTGCGGTTGCGGTGGTCAATCTACCTTCGGTAGTTTAATCACTCCCCGGCATTTTTCTGGTGCGTTACATAATCATCCAGTAACTGGCGAATCATTTTCTGGTATTGAATGTGGCTAGGCTCAAAACGTTTACTTCAAACTAACTCAGGAATAACAGTAAAACCTTCCCGATACGCCGCGTCACGCAGTCTCTGATCAAATGTAACAAAGCCTTGTTCAGTCGTGAGTCCCTGACACCACTGGATAGCTGCAGCCAGTTGTAAGGCGTCTGCTGACCGTAACGGGTGAACTGCCAGCAGCCGTTCAGCCAGGCTGCGTAATGCGTCACTTGGTTGAATTTCTGACCAGGTTTGCGCCAGGGTATGCAATACATGACGGCCGGCACGCTCGTCAGGAGTTGTCATACCGCCGGTTCTTACCTGCCGCATCAAGGCAGAAATACATTCGGTACGTGTGCCCCACCAGACGATGATGGAGGAATCTGCGACAAGCAATTCCTGTACCAGGGACGTATTCGGTTCACGCACATACAGGGGCACTATGGCCGATGTGTCCCAGAATCTCACCAGCCTTCTTCCCGCTCCTGCGAGACCGCGGAACGCACTGCTGCATTCGGGTCGGCAGGACGCGGCAGGCTCCAGAAATCTTCCGGCAAGGACTTCTCAGCGCGCTTCAACAGACCTTTCTTTTCCATCTCTGTCAAGTGCTCAGGCAAGGATGCAATATCGGCGACAGGCAACAAACGCGCAACAGGCCGACCATGCTCAGTGATTAACAACTCCTCACCGGCCTTGACCTGACGCAAGCAAGCGCTTATCGACATTTTAAGTTGGGAAACGGTTGTAGTCTGCATAAAAGACCTGTTTGGTTAAAATATATTGACTAATTTATACGATTTTCTATCATCAATCAACACATCTCCGTCCCGGGACGCATTATTTAACCAGTTCGCTGCCGATAATCAGTTGCCGGATCTGTACCGTGCCGCCGCCGATTTCCAGGAGTTTGCCGCAGCGGTAAAGCTGGTTTATCTCCGTCTCGCGCATGAAACCCATGCCGCCGTGTACCTGTACGCCGTTGTCCAGTACGCGCATACAGGCGCGGCCTGTTTGCAGGAACACCGCGGCGCAGCGTTTCTGCAGTTCGCCCTGGCTCAAACCTTCTTTTTCCTCTGCAAATAACTGCTGCGCGGTCTGGTAGGTAAACGCCCGCATGGTTTCCACGTCGGTGTACATATCGGCCAGCATGGCCTGCACCAACTGGAAATCGCCGATGGGCCGGCCAAACTGTTCCCGGGTTCGGGCATATTCAATGGATATGTCCAATGCCCGCTGCGCCACCCCCAGGTTGTAGAACCCCAGTACCAGGCGCTCGACGTTCAGGCCGCTCATCATGACTGCAACTCCCTTGTTCTCGCCGCCCATGAGGTTGTCTGCCGGCACCTCGCAATCGGTGAAAATCAGTTCGCCGGTGGGACTGCCGCGCCAACCCATCTTGTCCAGCTTCTGCGCGCTGCTGAAACCGGGAAACTCTCTCTCGACGATGAAGGCGGAGATGCCGTGATGCCCCTGCTCCGGGTCCGTCCTGGCATAAACGACCGCGATATCGGCCACCGGCGCGTTGGAGATGAACATCTTGCGGCCGTTGAGAATAAACTTATCGCCCTGCCTGACTGCCGCCGACTTCATGCTGCCCAGCGCATCCGAGCCGGCGCCAGGCTCGGTCATGCCCATGGCGCCGATCGCGCTTCCATCACAGAAACGCGGCAGGTATGTCCGTTTCTGCCCGGCGTTGCCGTTGCGCACGATATTGTGGACGCAAATATTCTCGCTGGAGAGCCAGGCCGCGCAGAATGAGTGGCTCCAGTAGGCCATGGCTTCAGCGGTGACGCACTGCGCCAGGAAATCCAGTCCCTGCCCGCCGAATTCTTCCGGGACCGTCAGCCCCAGCAACCCGACGTCGGCGAGCGAGCGTAAACGTTCTTCGGGGAACCAGTCGTCCCGGTCCATCCTGTCGTTCAGCGGATGCAGTTCCTCCCTGCTGAAGCGATACACCGCATCGTAGACCTGCTGGTATTCGTCCGCGAAGCCGTATGAGGAGAGCTTGATCATAACCTGTTGCCTTCAATCATTCCCAATTCCTAATTCGTAATTCTTAATTCGTAATTCGTAATTCCTAACCCGTAATTCCTAACCCGTAATTCCAGATATGATGTTGTCAGCCAACAATTCCGCGATTCGCTCCCCGCTATACCCCCAATCCAGCAATACCTCTTCCGTGTGCTGTCCGGGTTCCGGCGGCGGCGACTGTATCTCCGCAGGGGTCCGGCTGAAGCGGGGCGCGGGCGCGGGTTGGACGACTCCGTCGATGCTCGCATAAGCGTCCCTGGCCTGCGCATGGGGGTGCTGCGTGGCTTCCGTCAGGCCCAGCACCGGCGCGAAGCAGGCATCGGAGCCATCAAATATTTCGCACCATTCATCCCGGGTTCTGGTCAGGAATATGTCCTGCAATTTGTCAGCAAACTCCGGCCAGCGGTCCTGGTTGTGCTGCTGCTTGCGCAGCTCCGGGTCGCTGATTTCAAGCCGGTCCAGCAATTCGCTGTAGAACCGCCCTTCAATCGGTGCAACGACCACGTACTGATCGTCTTTGGTCCGGTAGGTATTCACGAAATGGGCGCCGCCGTCCAGGATGTTGCTGCCCCGTTGTTCTTTCCAGAGCCCTGCGGCCAGCAATCCGTAAAACGCCGTCATCATGGATGCCGCGCCGTCGATCATGGCCGTGTCAACCACCTGCCCCCGTCCTGATTTTGCCGTCTCCAGCATGGCGGCCAGCATTCCCATGGCCAGATACAGGGCGCCGCCGCCGAAATCGCCGATCAGGTTCAACGGATAAGCCGGCGCTTCGTCCTGTTTGCCGATACAGGCCAGGACTCCGGCGATACCGATGTAGTTGGGATCGTGTCCCGCGGTTTCAGCCAGCGGACCGTCCTGCCCCCAACCGGTCATACGGCCGTAAACCAGCCTCTCGTTGCGCCCCATGCACTCATCCGGCCCCAGTCCCAGGCGTTCCATGACCCCGGGGCGGAACCCCTCGAACAGCGCATCGGCGCCGGCGCACAGGTCGAGGACAACATCCCTGCCCTGTGGTTGTTTCAGGTCTATGGCGATGGAGCGCCTGCTCCTGTTCATCAGCTTGTATTTCACAGGCATGTAAACGCCCAGTTCCACCTTGGTGAGGCGTTCGACGCGTACGATCTCCGCGCCCATGTCCGCCAGCAGCATACCGGTCAACTGGGTGGGGCCGACACCGGCAATCTCAATCAGCTTATAGCCGGACAGGGGGCCTTTGGCGTTATCTGCAAGCATCGGGACGGCTACCAGTAACGTAACAGGAAAGTGCCGACGGCTACCGGGTCGTCCCGGCCGGCGACGTTGAAGGTGACGTCATAATGGACGGTGATGGCCTTGTCCTTTTTTGCCACTTCGGCGATGCGGGTAGTCGCGGTTACCCTGGCCCCGGCAATTATCGGCGCCAGCAGGCGAAACCGGTCCGTGCCGTAAAACAGGGCATTGATGCTGCCGTACTCGAAGGACTGGAAGAACAGGGTCGGGAACAGGGCCGGCAGCAAAAATAACGGGGCGATTACGCCGCCGAACTGTTCGTTGCAACGGTCCTCGTCCCAGTGGACCCATTCCTCGTTGTTTATGGACCTGCAAAATGCCTGTATCCTGTCCTTGTCGATTTCGAATGGTTCGGAGGTGGCGATAACCTCTCCCTCACGTTCCATAAACCATTGAATGTCATTGATAATCGTTTTTTCCGGCATGATTGTTGTCATTTAGTGAAGTTAACCGGTTCAGGCAATGTTGAGTGTGCTTAGTATAATGTTTGGCCGGATTTTATTAGCTATACTAATTCTAACACTACACAATATCTAAATAATGGCCAAGACTGCACAACCCGGGTCAAATAATACCGCATACACGGAAGAGGAACTGAACGCTATCGAGGCGGCCATACTGCAACGCATCGAGGCCGGCGAGATCTTCGAGGACATGGATGATCTGTCACCGAAGTTCAAGGCAATATTGAAGATGACGGCGGACCTGGCCGCGGTCAGCGAGGTCTCCGTGCTGACCTGGGCTTACACGGCTTACCGCACCGCCCCCGACATCGGCGCCAAGATCGCGGTGTGCGCCACCATCCTCGACGAGGTGGGCCATGCCTACCACCAGGGACTGCTCGCGGAACGCTTCGGCGTCGACATGCACCAGCGGGCGTTTGAGGATGACGTCGACACCATCTGGACCTGGCCGATCATGGAGGTGCCGTTGCGGAATTACATCGAGTTTGTCGTCATGCAGGCGCTGCTGGATCGCGCCGGGTTACACTGGACGAAAGATATCGAATTGCATTGCAGTTTTGCCCCGTATCGCAGGACCCTGAGAAAGGTCAATTTTGAAGAAGGCTTCCATATGCGTCATGGCGCCTTCTGGACCGAGTTTTACTGGAACCACTCGGACGAGACCCGCGAGTGGGTGCAGAAGGCGGTGGACTGGCTGTTCCCGTTCGGGGTGATGTGGTTCGGCAAACCCGACGACCTGCGCAACCGGCCCGACATGCTGAAATATCGCGTGCGCGGCTGGGGCAACGATTTCATGCGTGACAAATGGCTGCAGTCCGCCAGCGCGTTCTGCGACAAGCTGGGCATAAAAATACCGGCAAGTTTCGACAAGGAAAAGAACAAATGGGTGCTGGATATGCCCTACCCGATGCTATACGACGCGGAAAACTATCAATGGTCGTGGGAGGAATGTACCCAGAAGGAATACTGGTCCCACTCCCGCAAAGGCGGTCCGATGCGCCCCTCCGCCTATGACCGGTTGCGCCGCGAGGAATGGGGGGAAGCCCTTTGGTAGTCACCACGGAACAGGTACGCGCCGCGGCAGGCCGGGTGCTGGATCCCCATATCAATGTCAACCTGGATGAGATGGGGATGGTCAGCGCTATTTCCGTAGGGACTCAGGGGGACGTGGAAGTGTCCATCGTCTTTCCCTGCCTGGGTTGTCCTGCGTACACCATGTTGAAGGAACAGGTCAGGCACCAGGTTTCCAGGGTGAAAGGTGTCAAATCCGTCCGGGTGAAGGTCGACTGGGAAGGACACTGGGACCGGTCGCAGATGTCAGACCGGGCAAAACTGTATGCTCAGCAACACGGTTACCGGATTTAAGGCGGCGTTTCACTCATGCCTTCAGGCAGTGCAGACAACAACGGTAATATCACGTTCGAAGTATTCGGCCGCGATCAGCTGGAGCGCCCCCTGTCCCACATCGGCAGTATCCAGGCGCCCAACCAGGACCTGGCCGTTGCCCGCGCCCGTTTCATGTATTCGGAACGGCAGTGGGTGGAGTTGTGCGTGGCGCCCTCGGAGTCTTTCGTTGCCTGCCTGTCTCCGGTCAGGCGCGGCAGCATCGGTATGGCCTGATAGTGATGCCAGCCTCAGCAGACCAGCATGCCGGCAAGAACGGCGCCCCAGCGGAACGTCCCGAGCGCGAAGTCTTATGTCCCTGGTGCGAATCCCCGAACACCAGGATGGTCAGTCCGTACGGCCCCAGTGTCGCGGAAATGCTGTACAAATGTGAGGATTGCCAGGACAGTTTCGGCTGGTTGAAGTGGGAACAACGCCTGCCCGAATAAAACGCCCCGGCAGACAGGAAACATGCAACTGAACAACAAGGTTAAGCCACTGCTCCAGGCAGAACTGCTGTGCATCGCCGACAGCAACTGGATACTGGGCCACTGGTATATCAACTGCATGCTGAACGGCCGCGAGCTGACGGATTTTACATCCATGGCCGGTATCGCGGAGGAAAAACTGGGCCACACGCGGGCGCTGTTCAGGTTTCTTGAGGAAATTTATGGGTGTCCTGAATTTCAGCTTGAGTTCGGTCGTGACGCAAGCCGGATCCACAGCCCTGAATTCCTGGACCGACCCCCGGAGAACTGGGCCGATTTTATCACCACCCTGTTCCTGGCCGACCTGGGGTTATGGCGTTTCGCCGCGACCTTCATGGAAGGAAATTTCGCGCCTGTTGCAAACCTGGTCAGGCGCTTTGGCGAGGAATGCTATTTCCACCAACTGTGTATCGACGGCTGGATAAAAAATTTTTCCCCGGCGGAAAAAAGCGAAGCCGGACTGGCGCTGATGAAGCGCTTGCCCCGGGCACTGGCATGGTTCGGCACCGACCGGCAATCTTCTGCCGATATATTGCTCGAAGAGGGGTTGCGGACCGTGTCGGTGCAGTCAGCGAGGGAAACGTTTTTCAACGACATAGTTGAAAAATTAGCGCCGCATATCGATGCTTCCGGTGAGCAGCTTGCCGATATCGCCAGGCAACCTTTGCCGGAAAAGTGGGACCCGGTGCGCCGCCGCCAACCCGGCAGCGACATACCCGTCCGCCTCTGGGAAAGCGTGATCCCGACCAGTGAAGACGCGCAGATCGCCCGGCGTCCTCTTGCGGTCAGTATAAAAGACAACATTGACCTGTTTCAGGCCGCCAAAAAAGACGAAACCGAGCCTGTGTTTGAAGCCGGCAGGTAAGTTTCTTCAAAAGATGCAACTGGATTCCCGCGTTCGCGGGAATGGTATTGTCAAGGACATCCACCACGCCGGGTAACGTCATAATGATGTAGATCAATTATCCGCTATCCGGAGGATGATTCCCTCCAGTTCATCGGTAACCCGGATCTGGCAGGCGAGACGGCTGTTGCTGCGGCGCCCCGGGACTGCGCACAGCATGGCCTCTTCCAGGTCTTCCATTTCAGGTAATTTATCCAGCCAGTCCGCGTCCACATAGGAGTGGCAGGTGCCGCATGCCGCGGCCCCGCCGCATTCAGCCAGCATTCCCTTAAGCTGGTGGTTGAACGCCCCCTCCATGAGTGAATAACCGGATTCGACCTCAATCTCGTGCGGGTTATCGTCATTATCGATATAACATACCCTGGGCATAGCGGTCATGATAAAAGATTTGTACAAAAGCGGCTAAGGTCTTTTTTCTATAGTAGACTATGACGTTTACCGGCTGGCCGGTATTTTTTCTGAAGTTGATAGTACAGAATGAACGCTGAACACATCTATGAAGCCGGTCTGGGTAAAAATCAGGCCAATTACACGCCCTTGTCGCCGCTGACCTTCATCGAACGGGCGGCATCCGTTTATCCCGATTACACTTCCGTCATCCATGGTGAGTTACGGTTTACCTGGGCCGAGACCTACACGCGCTGCCGGCGCCTGGCGTCCGCGCTGAGCAGGCGGGGCATCGGGAAAAACGATACGGTGTCGGCCATGTTGCCGAATATACCGGCCATGTACGAGGCTCACTTCGGTGTGGGCATGACCGGCGCCGTGCTGAATGCGCTTAACTACCGGCTGGATGCCGACGCCATCGCGTTCATGCTGGACCACGGCGAAGCAAAGGCGATTATTACCGACCGCGAATTCTCCAGCGTCATCAAGGAGGCCATCGCAATATCAGGCCGGGAACTCCTCGTGATTGACGTCGATGACCCCATGTACGACGGCGGCGAGTTGATCGGCGAGATTGACTATGAAGCCTTTCTGCTGGAAGGGGAGCCGGATTTCGAATGGCGTTTGCCGGAGGATGAATGGGACGCTATCGCCTTGTGTTACACCTCCGGCACTACCGGCAACCCGAAAGGGGTTGTGACCCATCACCGCGGCGCCTACCTGAACGCGATCTCCAACCTGCTGGTATGGAATACTGCCGCCCACCCCGTTTACCTGTGGACCCTGCCCATGTTCCACTGCAACGGCTGGTGTTTCCCCTGGGGCATCGCATCGGTGATCGGGACCAACGTCTGCTTGCGCGCCGTCAGGGCGGATGACATTTTCTCCCAGATCAGGGAACACAGGGTAGACCATCTTTGCGGCGCGCCCATCGTATTGAACCTGCTGGCCAATGCCCCCGCCGGATTAAAGCAGGGTATTGATCACCAGGTCAAGGTCATGACCGCAGCATCAGCGCCACCGCCCGCCGTGTTGCAGGCCATGGAGGAAATGAATTTCCCTGTTACGCATGTTTACGGCCTGACTGAAATCTACGGGCCGGCGGTAGTCTGTGCCTGGCGCGAGGAATGGAACGGACTGCCCATCGAGAAGCAGGCTGAAATCAAGTCGCGGCAAGGTGTCCGCTATCCATTACAGGAGGCCGTAATGGTGGCAGACCCGGAAACACTGGAACCTGTCCCCAGGGACGGTGAAACCATCGGTGAGATATTACACCGCGGCAATATCGTGATGAAAGGCTACCTGAAAAATCCCGCCGCAACGGAGAGCGCCTTCAAGGGAGGCTGGTTCCACAGCGGCGACCTGGCCGTCTGGCATGAAGACGGTTACGTGGAGATCAAGGACCGCTCGAAGGATATTATCATTTCCGGCGGCGAAAACATTTCCAGCATAGAGGTGGAAAATACGCTTTACCATCATCCGGCAATCATGGAAGCGGCGGTAGTCGCCCGGCCCGATGAGAAATGGGGCGAGACCCCCTGCGCATTCGTCACCCTGAAAGACGGGGAAACACTGTCGGAGGAAGACGTGTTCGAGTTCTGCCGCAACAACATGGCCCGCTTCAAGATACCCAAAAGCATTGTCTTCGGACCGCTGCCGAAGACCTCCACCGGCAAGATCCAGAAATTCATCCTGCGCGATCAGGCGCGCAACATGGGTGGTTAACAGGCATGTTTTCTGTTAGCAGCAACGACCTGATGGAGATCTTTGCCACAAACAAAAGGGTGGCAATAGTCGGCCTGTCAAACGACCCGATGCGGCCCAGTTACTTTGCCGGCAAGTACCTGCAGAATCACGGCTTTGACATCGTCCCCGTCAACCCCAATTACCAGGAAATACTTGGGGAGACCTGTTACCCCGACCTGTTGTCCATTCCCGGCAAAGTGGACGTGGTCGACCTGTTTCAACGCCCGGACCGGGTCATGCCGTTTGTCCGGCAGGCCATTGACATCGGCGCCCGCGTTGTCTGGATGCAACTGAACATCATTAACGAAGAGGCGGCAAAACTGGCGCGGGACGCCGGACTGAAAGTGGTCATGGACCGCTGCATGAAAATCGAATACGCCCGCTTGTACGGCGGGCTGAACTATGCCGGCGTGAATACCAGGGTAATCTCGGCCAAACGCCCGTTATTCGTAAACCGGTGATGTGAGAGAGAACCATGGCTGATAAAGAATTCGGTATTGAAACGCTGTGCCTCCACGCAGGACAGATACCTGACGCGGTAACCGGTTCCCGTGCGGTGCCGATTTACCAGACCGCGTCCTACGTGTTCGATGACCCGAGCCATGCGGCCAGCCTGTTTGACCTGCAAACCTTCGGCAACGTCTACACGCGCATGATGAACCCGACCACCTCCGTGTTCGAGGAGCGCATGGCGGCGCTGGAGAACGGACGCGCAGCCCTGGCTGTGAGTTCCGGCATGGCCGCGCAGATGGTCGCCCTGCTGACCCTGATGGAAGAAGGTGACGAGCTGGTTTCCGCCACAACGTTATACGGCGGAACCTATTCACAGTTTGACGTGACCTTCAAAAAATTCGGGATCAAGGTTGTTTTCGTCGATCCGGACGACCCGGATCATTTCCGCAAGGCGATAACGGCGAAGACCAAGGCCGTCTACGCCGAAACCGTCGGCAACCCGTTGAATAATATCCTGGACCTGGAAGCCGTCGCGGCAATAGCCAACGAGGCAGGTATCCCGCTGGTAATAGATAATACGTTTGCCTCGCCTTACCTGTGCCGGCCAATGGATTTCGGGGCGGATATCGTGACCCACTCCGCGACCAAGTTCATCGGCGGGCACGGCACGTCCATCGGCGGCGTGCTGGTCGAATCGGGCCGGTTCGACTGGGCCAACGGCAATTTCCCCGGTATGACCGAGCCGTCCAAGGGTTATCACGGGGTCCGCTTCTATGAAACCTTCGGCGACTTCGGTTTCACCATGAAGGCGCGCTGCGAAACCCTGCGCACGCTGGGGCCCAGCCTGAGCCCGTTCAATGCCTTCCTGTTCCTGCAGGGACTGGAAACCCTGCCCGTGCGTATGGACCGGCACTGTGAAAACGCCCTTGCCGTGGCGCGTTATCTTGCAGGGCATGAAGCTGTCTCCTGGGTGAAATACGCGGGCCTCGAAGACAATGAATACCATGAACTTGCCAGGAAATACCTGCCCAAGGGAGCGGGATCGATACTTTGTTTCGGCGTAAAAGGCGGCGTTGAAGCCGGGGTTAAATTCATTGAGAATGCACAGTTTCTAAGTCACCTGGCGAATGTCGGGGACGCAAAAACCCTGATCATCCATCCGGCTTCCACCACTCATAGACAGTTATCCGAAGAAGAACAGTTGACCGCCGGCGTCAGCCCCGACATGGTGCGCATATCAGTGGGACTTGAGACCATCGACGATATTCTCTGGGACCTGGACCAGGCCCTGCAGAAATCCCAGGTCTAGCCTGTATTTCCTGTGCATCCACGTAAATGAAAAAAGTCAAAACCACCCGGCAGAAAATCGGCGAGGTTCGGGATGCCGCGCTGGATTACCACCGGAAATCCCCTCCCGGAAAACTGACGATCCACTCGACCAAGCCCCTGGCCAACCAGCATGACCTGGCCCTGGCCTATTCGCCGGGTGTGGCCGCCGCCTGCGAAGAGATCGTCCGGGACCCGGCGCAGGTGTCTGAACTGACGACTAGGGGCAATCTCGTTGCCGTCATCAGCAACGGCACTGCGGTACTGGGACTTGGCCCTATCGGACCGCTGGCATCCAAACCGGTCATGGAAGGCAAGGCGGTGTTATTCAAGAAGTTCTCGGGCATTGACGTGTTCGACCTGGAAGTGAATGAGACCGATCCGGACAAACTGGTCGATATCATCGCCAGCCTTGAACCCACCTTCGGCGCCATCAACCTGGAAGATATCAAGGCCCCGGAGTGTTTTATCGTTGAACGCAAACTGCAGGAACGGCTGAGCATACCGGTTATCCACGACGACCAGCACGGCACGGCCATCATCGTCGCCGCCGCCATCACCAACGGCCTGCACCTGGTAGGCAAGAAAATGGAAGAGATCAAGCTGGTCACCTCTGGAGCCGGGGCCGCGGCCCTGGCCTGCCTGGACCTGCTGGTTGCCATGGGCCTGAAGAAAGACAATATCATCGTCACCGATATTGCCGGAGTAGTCTATCAAGGTCGCAGGAAACTGATGGATCCCTTCAAGTCCCGTTATGTCCGCAAAACGAGAGCGAGAACACTGGGAACGGCAATCAAAAATGCGGACGTGTTCCTGGGCCTGTCCGTAGGGAACGTGCTGAAACCGGCCATGCTGAAACGCATGGCGGACAAACCCATCATCATGGCCCTGGCCAACCCCGTTCCGGAAATCGCACCCGAGACGGCGAAAATGGCCCGCCCGGACGCCATTATCGCGACCGGGCGATCCGACCTTCCCAACCAGGTCAATAACGTAATCTGTTTCCCGTACCTGTTTCGCGGCGCGCTCGACGTGGGCGCGACAAGCATCAACGAGGACATGAAGATCGCCTGCGTCAAGGCCATCGCCGACCTGGCGATGGCCGAATCATCGGAGGTGGTAAGCCGCGCCTACGGCGGGCGCGACCTGATTTTCGGTCCCGACTACATCATCCCCAAACCGTTCGACCCGCGCCTGATCGTGCGCCTGGCCCCGGCCGTTGCCAGGGCCGCCATGGAGAGCGGCGTAGCAACCCGGCCAATCACCGACTTCAAGAGCTACCGTCAGCGGCTTATCCAGTTCGTGTTTCAGACGGGCACCATTATGAATCCCGTGTTCGACCAGGCTGCGCGGGACCCGAAGCGCATCGCCTACGCCGAAGGAGAAGAGCGCCGCGTGCTCCAGGCCGTACAGCAGACGATAGACGAAGGTCTTGCCAGACCGTTACTGGTAGGACGCACGGAAGTAATCAACCGCCGTATCGCGGAACTGGGCCTGGCCATGGTCAAGGACCGGGACTTCGATGTGATTAACCCGGTAAAGGACAAGCGTTGCCTGGAACTGGCCGAGTTGTATCACGGCATCAAGGGAAGGTCCGGTATCTCGCCGGACGAGGCGCGCCGCATAGTGCGTACCCAATCCTCCGCGCTGGCTGCCCTGCTGTTGATGCACGGCGACGTGGACGCCATGCTGTGCGGTACCATCGGGCCATTTATCAACCATCTCACCCACGTTCGCGACATCATAGGCAAGCGTGAAGATGTCAGGGATTTCTCTTCCGTGACGGTGCTGGTACTCCCGGAAGGAACGTTTTTCCTCTGTGATTCCCACGTGGTCCCGGTGCCCGGGGTCGATGATATCGTGGCCATGACACTGCTGGCTGCGGAAGCCGTGCAGCGCTTCGGCATCAAGCCGCGTATCGCCCTGGTTTCCCATTCCAATTTCGGCACCAGGAATAACGAATCCTCCGAAAAAATGCGCGCCGCGGCGAAAATCCTGCAGGAACTGGAGCCGCAACTGGTAGTGGAAGGCGAGATGCACGCTGATGCCGCCATATCGGAAGCCATTCGCGCCAATGCATTTCCCGACTCAAAACTGCGCGGCCGCGCCAACACGTTAATTCTGCCCAATATAGACGCGGCCAATATCTCGTTTAACCTGCTGAAGATGCTGGGCGGCGGCGTCACCGTGGGACCGGTACTGGTTGGGGCTGCGAGACCGGCGCATATCCTGACGAATGCCTCAACCGCACACGGGATCGTCAACATGTCCGCACTGGCCGTGGTGGAGGCACAGAGCCGGACGCTGGCGTAATGGAGAATCTCTCTTTCTGCTGTTATTGACGGGAGAAGACGACATTTCCGGGCTTTTTGCGGACCACCACAGTCCCCGACAGCTTGTCATGCCAGCCCTGTTTCCTCTTGTCGAACGCTATCCAGATAAATCCCAGCCCGAGCGGCAACATTGACAACAGGTAACCGACCTACCTGGCGATAAGCCGGGGAGTGGTTGGATGCTCTCCCGTAACCGCATCAACTACCTTGGCGGATATGGCCATCTTGCCCGGTGTCGCTCCATTGAATACCCAGAACAGGATCACGTATGCTGCCGGCAGCAATGAGGAAATAAGAAAATCCAGCAGGAGATCTGTCGTTGCGACATAAGCAAACCCGAACATGATTGGTGATAAAGGTGTGGTAATGAGCGCGATCAAAAAACCGTCAATGAGGAATGCCCAGGCGCGTATCCAGAAGCCTGCATACTCGAGATCATCTCGCTCTGTTTTCTCCACCTGAGTTATCTCCACTGCATTTGATATGTGATTAAGGAACTAGTACCCTTTCCAGTTAATATTGACATGTTCAGAGCCAAGCAGCAGCGCCAAGACAAGGCGCAGTCCGCAGAGAATGGCGCGCCCTTGTCAAGGACTGCAACGCCGTATTGGCGCTGCTGCTTGGCTCCCTGCGGGCGGGTCAGGAAGCGGTCGCCCGCGGCGTTACGCCGCTTGGCAAGGGCGCGCCATTCCCTGCACGGCGCGCCTTGCGCTCAACCGCTTCCTGACCCGCTGAACATGTCAATATTAACTGGAAAGGGTACTAGCATTGTAAACCATTCATATACTCTTTTTTCCGTACAATGTCTGAGTCATGAGTTCCATAGGAATTGACATCGGCGGCACCTTTACCGACGTCGTCGTCATGGGTGATGACGGTTCCGTCAGTACGACCAAGTCGCCATCGACGCCGGGCCGGTTGCAGGAAGGCCTGCTGCAGGCTCTCACGGCGGCCGCAGAGAAGGAAAAGACCGATCTTGTTACCCTGCTTGGCCGCAGCGACCGGATCGCCCACGGCACTACCGCTGCGACCAATGCTTTTATCGAACGGCGCGGCGCCAGGGTGGCGCTGCTGACCACGCGCGGGTTTGAGGACACCATGATCATGCAGCGCATGATGGGCATGACCGCCGGTCTCAGTCCCTCCGAGTTGACCGATTATTCAAACCGGAGTGTTCCTGACCCGATAGTTCCCCGATCGCTGATATTCGGAATCAGCGAGCGTATCGATTATCGCGGTGACGTGATTGCACCGCTGGCTGAACAGGAAGTGTACGATGCCGCCGCCAGGATCAAGGAGGCCGGGATTGAGGCAGTGGCCGTCTCTTACCTCTGGTCGTTCAAGAATACCGTCCATGAAAACAGGACCAGGGAAATCCTTGCCGGGGAACTGCCCGGTGTTTACCTGTCGTTGTCCTGCGAGCTGGTGCCGCGCCTGGGAGAATATGAACGCACGGCAACGACTGTCATCAACGCCTACCTGGGTCCCCTGGTACGCAACTATACCGATGAGCTTAACCGGCGGCTGGGTAACAACCGCTTGTTTTTGCTGGATTCCTGCGGCGGGGTTATGACCCCCGACGAAGCTGGCCGGGCGCCTGTGCGGTTGTTGCTCTCAGGTCCGTCCGGCGGCGTCACCGCGGCGAAGTACATGGGCAATATGTGCGGCCACGAAAATATCATTTCATTCGACATGGGGGGGACCTCCACGGACGTGGCCGTGATTGCAGGGGGAGAAGCGAGCAGACGCAAGGAAACCGTTGCGGATAAATATCACCTGTTGCTTCCCATGCTGGACGTGCGGGCTATTGGCGCCGGAGGAGGATCAGTCGCGGGTGTAGAGGAAGGCGGATACATCTACGTAGGACCCGAGAGTGCGGGTGCCGAGCCCGGTCCCGCCTGTTACGGACGCGGAGGAGAACGCCCGACCGTGACCGACGCCGACGTGGTTCTCGGCATAATCGACCCTGCCGGGTTTCTGGGCGGGAAACTGGCTCTGGATCGGGAACAAGCGCGTGAGGCAGTGAGGGTTCATGTGGCCGACCCGCTCAAGCTGTCGGTTGAGGAAGCGGCCGCGGGCATCAAGCGGATTGTGGATGCGCGCATGGCGGATTTACTGAGGACCGTTACCATCGAGCAGGGCCACGACGCCCGAGAATTTGTGCTGTACGCATTCGGCGGTGCTGGCCCTGCCCATGCGCCGGCATTTGCCCTGGACGTGGTCGAAGAGGTACTGATCCCTTCCAGTCAGTCCGTTTTCTGCGCATTTGGCGCGGTTGCCTCCGACATTACGTTAAGCGTGGGCCGTGCAGAACCGAAACGCTACGGCAGGGATGGAAAAGGCGCCGTTGAACTTTCCGGCATCGAAGCCATATTCAGTGATCTTGAAGAACAGGCCAATGAATCCCTGGCCCTGCAGAATGTAACGCCGGAACACCGCCGCTTCAGTCGCATAGTAGAGGTGCGTTTCATCCGCCAGACAAAGTCCCTGGCGGTGCCGTTTCCCGGCACGATTGAGGGCCTCGTTGAAAGCTTCCTTGATGCGTATAAAAAACGCTACGGTGCCGAGGCTGTACCTGAAAAAGCAGGGTTCGAGTTCGTCACCTACGTCATTGAGGCCGTCGGTCTGCTGCCCCGTCCTGACTGTGCCCGCTATCCATCCGCCGGAGAGGACGCGAACCAGGCTGTAAAAGGAAGTCGCCCGGTTTATGATATGGTGAGACAGGAATTCGTCGATACGCCCATATTCCGGGGGGAAGCACTGCAATACGGCAACCGGATCCCTGGGCCTGCGATAATTGAATATGAGACGACAACTGTTGCAATTCATTCGGGACAGGTCGGCACGGTTGACGAATTTCTGGGTATATCCATCAGGAAAGTGTGATGACTGACAATACTGATTACGTACTGGGGCCGGCCATTGCCGACTGGGATGTTTTGAAGAAACCTCTGGCCGTAGACCCTGTCACCTTTGAGATCATCCGCCACAAGCTGGCCGCGATCAATGAAGAACAGGCCCTGGCCCTGAAAGCGGTATCGGTCTCTCCCATCGTCGCCGGCGCCGGCGATTTCAATAATGCACTGTTCACGGCTGACGGCAGGCTGGCATCCATGGGTCCCCAGGTGGTGTTTCACTCCGGCGCCATGCCTGTCATCCTCAGGCACGTGATGGCAGACTTTGCCGATGAAGAGTTTGCCGAAGGAGATATGTATATCGTCAACGATCCCTACAAAGGCGCCGTACACCACCCCGACGTGAGTATTATGGCCCCGTTGTTTTTTCAGGGGCGGCTGGTTGCCTGGGCCGGTGTCACCGCGCACCAGGTGGATATGGGCGGGATGGCCGTCGGTTCCGTCTCGGTGCGGGCTACGGAAAAACAGCAGGAAGGCCTGATGATGCCGCCGATGCGTATCGTCGAAAAGGGCAAACTGCGCAAGGACATCTGGCGCATGATCATGAACATGACCCGCCAGCCGCAAATGGTCGGGCTGGACCTCAGCGGGTTTATCGCCTCCAACGTGGTGGCCCGGGACCGTTTGACCGAGCTCATGGAGCAGTACGGCGCGGGCACCGTTTTGACCGTGATGGAAGAGTTGATCCGTTATTCGGAACGAAAAACCCGGGAACACCTGCAGACATTGCCCGATGGCGAGGTCAGGACCTGCGGCTACCTTGATCATGACGGCAGGGAAAACAAGGTCTACCGCACCGACGTCAGGATTATCAAGGAAGGTGACCGGTTAACCATAGACATGTCCGACTCATCACCGCAGGCGTCCGGTTATATCAACTGCACAGAGGGTTGCCTGGTAGGCGCCATCTTCGGCGGCGTAGCGCCCCTGTTGGGCTCCGGCATACCCTGGAACCAGGGCATCCTGAACAGTATCGAGGTGATTGCGCCCAAGGGCCTGATCTGTAACGCCATTGCACCGGCGGCTACCGGCGCCGCAACTATCGGCCAGGGTTGGGTGATCACGTTGACGACCGCGCATGCCATATCGAAATTGCTGGCGCTGTCCGAGGAGAGCCGGAAACATTCACAGGGCGTGACCCACGGTACCATGGCGGCGCTGTTTACCGGCGATACCAACCAGCATGGCGAACCTTTCGGTAACCAGTTGATCGACGCGCAGGTTGGTGGCGGCGGCGCCAACCCGTTCGCGGACGGCCTGGACCAGACCGGTTGTTTCGTCTCGCCCAGACCCCACATCCCCAATATTGAATACAACGAAATCCACAGCCCCATGCTGTTTCTTTACCGCTCCTTCTTCCCGGACACGGGGGGGGACGGTGAACAGCGCGGCGGCCGCGCGGCCGGCACCGCCTGGACACCCCACGGCGTGGAACGATTGCGCTGTTCCCTCACGTCCCACGGCGTTGAAGTGCCGATATCCTACGGCCAGTTCGGCGGTTTCCCCGGGGTGTGCAGCAATGCCATGATCATTCATGAGTCGGATATCAGGAGCAAATATGCCCAGGGCGAATTGCCCTTGAAGCTGGAAGACGTGCTCGCGCCTTTAGACCTGGATGAACTGGGAGGGCAGCCGCAGGTACTCGCGGCCAAACAGGATGAGCTGCCCCTGTTTCCGGGCGACATTGTGCAATATACCTGGCAGGGCGGCGGTGGCTACGGCGACCCGCTGCAACGCGCACCGGAGGCGGTTGCAGCCGACGTGGCGGCAGGATACATCTCGGCACGGCGGGCGCTGGACGTCTACGGCGTCGTATCCGGCGAGGACACGGGAAAAACCGGATCGCGTCGCAAACGGATGCGGCAACACCGTCTGGCAAACGCCCACCCGCCTTCCCGCACATCAGGCAACCAGCGTGACACAGGCGCTCCGCTTTCCCGTTTCGGCGCCGGCCTGATCCTGGCTCACACGAAAACGGAAGAACTGCAATTCGAATGCGAGTGTGGTCACATCTTCTGTAGCGCCAACGATAACTGGAAAGATCATGCTGCACATCACAGCCTGGAAAGCGATGAGCTTCCGGCAGGGATAAGACTGCATGAGACGATGGAACTGGTCGGGTACTTATGTCCTGGGTGCGGCCGGCAACACTCACTCGACGTAAAGCAGAAGGACGCTGCACCGTTGCACGACCTGAAGATAACCCGCTGGGCGGACCGGGATACACATGCAATCACAACCACGGTTTAGATTCTTCTTCGGCTCCAGCATCGTCCTGGCCTGCTTCGTCGGCATGATCGGCAATACGGGAGTGCTCCTGTTTGCCGGGACCGGCGTGCTGATCAAGCCCCTGACCCAGGAGTTCGGCTGGAGTCGCGGCGATGTATCCCTGGCCCTGACCCTGCTCACCGTCGGCATTGCCGTGGGGGTGCTGGTGAGCGGCAGGCTGATAGACCGCTACGGCGCCAGGCGGGTGCTTTGCGCATCCATTCTGTTATCCCTGCTGGTCATACTGACAGGACCGTTGTACGTCGCCACCCTGCCCCTGTTTTACACCATGATGCTGCTTGCCGCGGTGGTCGGCGCGCCGACCAACACGCTCGGCTATGCGCGGGTGATTTCCGACTGGTTCGACAAGCGCAGGGGACTGTTCATCGGCATTAATTCAGCCGGGATCGGCCTGGGTTTTACCCTTGCGCCCCTGGTATGCAACTGGGCCATAGGCATCGGCGGTTGGCGCGCGGGTTATTTCAGCCTGGGCCTGTTCCTGCTGGTTATCGTATTCCCCACGGTTTACTTTCTCCTCATTGATAAACCCCAGGACGTGGGCCTGTTGCCGGACGGCGCCCCAAAAAGCACAACCGGCGAGCAGGAGGCTGCGGATACGAACGGTCACCTGTCGCTGGGCGAGGCGCTCAGGACCCGCGTGTTCTGGCTCATGATCATCATCGTTTCCTGTATTGCCTTTTCGCTGAACGGCATCTTCAGCCAGTTGGCCGCCTTGCTGACCGACCGGGGCATTGACATGACCACGGCTGCGCTGGTCGTCTCCACCATGGGTATGAGCATGGCCGTCGCCCGCGTAGTTGTCGGTTATATTATCGATAAACTGTTTGCGCCCATGGTGGCGGTGGGCGTTTTTATCTCGGTACTGCTCGGTGTCGGGTTGCTGATCTACGGGCAACACCTGAGCTTATACATTATTGCCGCCATCCTGATGGGGGTCGGTATCGGAACGGAAAGCGACCTCATGGTGTTCCTGACCGGCCGCTATTTCGGGTTGCGCCACTTCGGGACGATCTTTTCCTGGGTCTTCATCGCCCACATGACCGGCACCAGCCTGGGGCCCTATCTCATGGGCAGCTCTTATGACCTCCATGGCAGCTATATTCCCATACTCCAGGTATGCCTCGGCCTGCTGGCTTTGGCTACGGTGCTGTTTGCGTTTCTGGGGAGATACGACCAGTTTACCCGCAGCAAGAAGTAACAGCTATTTCCGGTAAAAAATCTCCCGCTCGTTATCCAGGTCCAGGTAACGATCACGAAGCCGGGTTGATCTTGATGTCATCGGAATAATCTTGCCTTTCACGATCACCTGCTCTGCCAGGGTCATGATTTCCAGGGGGTCGCCATCCCATATAACCAGGGTGGCCTGTTTGCCCGGTTCCAGGCTGCCCGCCTTGTCGGCAAAGCCAAATACGGAGGCCGGGTTTAACGTCATGGCCTTGAGCGCGGCCGTCTTATCCATGCCATAGGCAACCGCGTTACCCGCAGCCTGACGCACCAGGAATGCATTATGGGTATGCAGGAAATCCACCCCGGTAAACAATACCGTTACCCCGGCCGCATCCAGCAAGGCTGCCGCATCCAGCCTTGCCGCCAGTTGATCAAAATCTATGGGCAGGTTGGCCATGGGGTCGATAATGACCGCGACGTCTGCTTCGGCTAACTTATCAGCCACGCGCCAAGCTTCACTGGCTCCGGCTATAACAAGTTTGAAACCAAATTGCCTTTTCAACGCCAGCAGCACTTCGATATCACTGGCGCGGTGTACATTCACCACCAGGGGTAAATTCCCGTCGATAACGGGCATGAGCGCTTCCAGGTCATGAACTTCCAGCGACAAGTCCCGCCAGTTACCTGACATTACGGCATGACGGTTTGTCCTGTACTCATGTGTATCGGCAAGGGCTCGCTGCATTTTCAGGTACGAAGTTGCCCGGGAGCCTCCTCCCGCTTCGCTGGAACTGCTGCCCAGGCGCGCAAACATTGCCGCTGACTTATGCAAAACCGAGGACGGCTTGCCAAGTTGAAGAACGATGCCTTGCCCCGCAAATACGTGCTGGTTCGATTCGGGTGCGACGACCGCATGGGTTAATCCATGGATTAAATTATGCGGCAACAATGTTGAACCGGGATTGACGGCAGGAAAAATATTAAACGCAGAGCTGAATTGCTCATCCGCGGTCGATACGTCATCCGTCCCTTCAACCTCACTTATTTCCCTGACGCCGAGGTAGGTATACGCGTTGATTAAACCCGGTGTGATCTGTTTATCGCTTGCATCTATGACGTTCCCGGCGGAGGATGGATCAATATCCGTACCCAGGGCGGCAATGGATCCGTCCCTGATCAATATGTCTGCATTTTCCAGGGTCCCGGCGCCGGTCAAGGTATGGATAGAGGCATTTTTTATCAATATCTCCCCGGCGGGTACAGGAACTGTGAGAAAGACAAAAACAATGGAAACGATTAGTTTGCTGCCGCGTCTCATAATCGTTCATCCGTCGGGTCGATAATGCCGAGATCAAAATCCGTGACGGGCTGCCGGGTCTCATCCAGCCGGTCATAAATCAAAACGCCGTCAATAAACACCTTCTCCGTTTTACTGTAGACGCTGAAGGGGTCTCCGTCCCATAACACCAGGTCAGCCATTTTTCCGACTTCCAGGCTGCCTGTCAGGGCATCGATACCCAATGCCCTGGCGGGATTGCTGGTAATCCAGTTTATGGCATGGGCGCGGGTAATGTGATAACCCGCATCGATACCGGCAGCCATTGCCTTTGCCGCTTCCTGGTTCAGGTGCTGCACGGTTATCGCAGAATCAGAGTGCACGATCGCACAGGCCCCGGCTGCATCCACCATGGCTACGTTGCCTTCCACCATGTCATAAGCTTCGTGCTTGAAACCCCACCACTCCGGCCACATCGCCGCGCAGATATCATGCTCAGCCAGGATATCTGCGACCTTGTACGCCTCAACGGCATGGTGAAAAGCCGTAACCCTGTAGTTAAACTCCCTGGCGATATCGATCATCACCGCCATCTCTTCACCCCGGTAACAATGATTGTGCACCAGGATGTTTCCGCGTAAGACTTCGGCCAGGGTTTCCAGCTGCAGATCTCTCAGTGGCGGATCAGTTTCTTCTCCTTGCGCCTGTTTCCCGGCATAGGCGTCCTGTTTGTTGACGTAGTCTGCGGCCTCTATCCATGCCGTTCGATAACCGGCAACATTAGCCATCCTTGATGCCGGCGTCTGTTTCAGCTGTCCGCCATAGACACGCTTGGGATTTTCACCACAGGCCATCTTCAAACTGTAAGGCGCACCCGGGAATTTCATCTCCTGGACGGTACGTGAAGGAATATTTTTAAGGGTAACTCCCCTGCCGCCAAACAGATTCGCGGACCCCGGCAGGATTTGTAACGTGGTAACCCCGCCGGCCAATGCCAGGGTAAATTGCGGGTCCTGCGTCCACACGGAGTGTTCCGCATAGACCTGGGCCGTATTCGGATTGGTAATCTCATTACCATCGAGGTTCCCTTCATGGCTGGGCGCCGGATAAACGCCAAGGTGCGAATGCACGTCAATCAATCCCGGTGTTATCCACTTGCCCGAAGCGTCGATGACAACGGCGCTCCCGGGCGCATCGATTTCCCGCCCGATAGCGCTTATCTTTCCATCAATGAGTAATATTGATGTGTTATCAAGCCGGCTGCCGGTTCCGGTCAGTAACGTAGCATTACTCAACAGGACTGGGTTGGTTGCTGCCGGCGCGTAGGTACTGGGAAAAGGGTCTTCCCGGTCAGTAATGACATCGGCTTTATCCGTGCACGCGTTACTCAACGTTAATGCAAGCAATACAACGCAGAATCCTGGTATTCCAAGCCGGTTATTCATACCTCATTATTGCTTTCTCGTTATGGTAAATCAAACGGTGGCCGTCTGAACGTCTGTGAAGCCCCGATATTCGTCACGCCAGGAATGGATGTTATTCCCGCAAGCCTTTTTCTTCCAGCCTGGGCAACACCTCGTCACGGAAATACGGGAACTCCCCGGTGAAATCCACGAATGACAGGGTGGCGCCGGCGCACCCTATTTCATGAAGTCTTTCCAGTTCTGCCACGACCTTGTCCGGCGTCCCGACCAGGGGCATACCGCCGTGGCCGCCGGCCATCCTCTCGCGTAACATCTTGATCACATCCTTGGGAAAGGATTCGGCGTTGGCGAACATCAGTTCGATGACGCGGTCTACCGCGGTCCAGTCGGCATTGTCGCGGGCGTACCAGTCGTGGAAATCGTCCGCCTCTTTTTGCGTGGGCCGGCAGACAACGTAGGTCAGTGCAAATACGCCGACCTCACGGCCCAGTGCTCCGGCCTGCAGTTTCAGTTCCCGGATGTCAGTTCTCGATTTCTCATGCTCTATAACCGGCGTGAACAGGTAGTTCGCGTTGCGGGTGGCAAACGCCTTGCCTTCCTTTGAGCCGCCGGCATTGAATACGGGAATAAGGCCGTTGACCGGTTTGGGGTAACTGTGAACGCCCTTGAGCTGGTAGAACTCGCCGTCCCAGTCAAAATCACCATCGGTCTCCGACCAGCATTTCCTGACGATGTCGTACCACTCCTGGCCCAGGCGGTAACGTGTCTCGTGATCATCGGGCAGTTTGAACCCCAGTGCTTGGTACTCCGGTTTGTTCCAGCCGCAGACGATATTGACGCCGGCGCGGCCGTGGCCGATCCGGTCCAGGGTAGCCAGTTGCTTGGCGGCGATGACGGGATTGTGGAACCCGGTGTGGGTCGTGGCGAATATGGTGATGTTTTTCGTCTGCGCCAGCAGTCCTGCAGCCCAGGTCAGGGTCTCCAGCACGTTGTGCTGAAAATTGGTGGCGCCGCCGTATCCGATCCAGCGGGCGATGGGCAACTGGAATTCCAGGCCCGCCTCGTCGGTGAGTTGCGCCTGTTTCAGGTTGTTGTCCCAGGAACTGTCCCAGCGTTCCTCGATCCCGGTCATGGCCTGGCCGCTGGAGCAGTTTGCGGAAAAGATTCCCAGTTTCAACTTGTTTTTGCTGTCAAGCAAGGCGGACATTAAGTCAGGTCAACTGATTCGTGATCATGATTATCAATGATAACAGTTTGCAGGGTGCCGGTGATCTGTTCGCTCTGGTAACTTTCAGCTTGCGCGCATTTAAACGAGTGTCTATATAGTTGTCGCATGTTATCTGCATTGCAAATTCGTACGGGTGCCGGCAAAGATCACACAGGCCTGTCCTCGATCACAACCGGATTTAGAACCGGCCCATGCCCCGTCCGGTTCATGACTGCCATTGATACTGCCCAGGCTCACATGGGTAACCGGACGCTCATGCACTACGTCAGCCAGCAGTACCGGCAGCAGGTCCATGATATCGCCCGGGACGGCCTCCGGGGCTCGCCCCGGCCTTTCCCCTTCAAGGACCTGATTCAGCAGTCCTTCGGTGAACACCATAATATCAGTGGTCTTGAAGCTTATACAGGCGCAGCCGCCCGTGCCGCCAATGCCAACCTGGATTCCAGGGCTTACCACAAGGGGGGACAGGTTGCCTTTTCCGGACAACCCACGCTCAGGGAAGCTGCCCATGAAGCGGCGCACTTTGTACAAACCGTGCGTGGTGATGAGCTTGAAGGGGGCATTGGCGAGTCAAATGATCGGTATGAACGGCATGCCGACGCGGTAGCGAACAGGGTTGTCCGGGGGCAATCTGCCGCCCCACTGCTTGAGCAGATCCCGGGAGACAGTACCGGCACCGTCCCCGGCGCCAATAGTATATCTGCGCCGGTGCAGATGACCGGGGGAAATTTGCCGGGACGTCTTGTCAGGCCTGTACGAGGGTTCGGGAACCGGGGCCTCCAGGCACCCCAACGGCGATATTTCCAACAGTTGGTAGCGGGGACCAGGGCGCTTATTGCGGCGGCAGAAAGTCCAGACCCTTATCGGGCGGAGATCTTTAAAAAGAGAACTGAACTTCGCAGATTATTTAATAAATATAACGCTGCGGTGGGCATGCCTCTTTTCCCTGTTCCTGATTCTGTAGAGGATTCCATACAGCGATCTTATCAACTTGGAGATAGTCGAGGTTGGGATAACGCCGAAGTTGGAAAAGTACTTGATGAGTTGTTTATTCTCCAGGAAAAGCGTAGAAACTCGGACCTGGACGAGTATGGGAATTTTGGAAAGTTTGAAGAACATATAAAAGCAACACACCCGGGTGCGTGGTCATTCCGTGACTTGTTTAATAACGACGGAGCGAAGAAAGCCGGGTTCCCGGTTGAGATGATTCGATATGCGGCCTGTCCTCTGGCACAGGGAGTTCAATTTCCGGTTTGGCCCAAAATTTATGCTCACTGTGTAGAAAAGATGGGGGAAGCAATAGAGACAAACCCGTCTGCGGAAGGCGCGCACGTTAATTTCGACTCTCTCAGGACCGAAAGAATTGCAGAACTCATAAAGATCGGTAATGCCGGACAGTTTGATCATATGACACAATGGGAAATGTCAGCACGCCTGGGCGTGACTGAATGGGAACTCATCCGGGCGTTGGAAACGCTTGGCTCTTCACGGGTTCATACTTACAGTTATAACAGTAAAGAGGCAAAATACTTTGAATTTACTCTTCCCATCCCCGATAAGCTGCCGGAGGCTGGAACGCCTGAACATGAGCGCCTGGTAGAGTATTTCAGAACGCTTGCTATTCGTTATGCAGGACCTGGCTAACGCGTTTGTACAAGTCCGCACCTGTCAGCGCGGGTTATCAGCCAGCGCCAGCAACTCCATTCCCTCTTCCACCAATTCACCTTCGTGGTAGTGTAACGACTGCACCGTACCGTCATGGGGCGCAGCAATAACGTGTTCGATCTTCATGGCTTCAAGAACCAGGAGGGCATCGCCTTTTTTTACTTGTTGACCTTCGCTCACCATGACTTCGACGACCCTGCCGGGCATGGATGAGATGAGGCTGCCGGACGCTTCCTCCTCGCTGGAATGAACGCTATCCGGGGCATGTTTCAGCCGGTAGCTGTGACCCGCATCAAATATAACCAGGTGTTCATGTTCCTCGACCACATCGGCGCGCCGTTGTATGTTGTCCAGGATTGCCGTCAACCCGCCGTCCGGCTCGAGCCTGCCTGATGCGTAGAGTGAACGGCCGTCGACCGTGATGGTATAGGCATTTGCGGCGTGGTCGGCGGGTGGGGTCCCGCGTTCGCAGGAACGCCGGGGGGCGCCGGGATGGCGCGGGGTTGTCTGTTTAACAGTGACATCATGTTCCCTGACGCCATCGTGGAACCTGAAGTGTTCTTCATCCATCAGGTTAAGCCGCCAACTGTCTGTCGCCCACCAGGGTGATGTGGGGTCGGCTGATGATACTGCCTCCCGTTCACTCCGGTTTGCGCGCCGGAGCATCTGGTACAGGGTGGCAAGACAGAGGATATCAGGGGAAACAGTTTCCTTATCCGGAAAAAGATCCGCGTGGTGGAGTTCGATAAACCCCGTGTCGATATCCGCCGCCTGAAAGGCTTCATGGGAGAGCACCGATGCGAGGAAGCTGATATTGGTCGCGACCCCTGCCACCCGGGTCCGGTTCAGGGCATCGAGCATGCGCCGCAGACAGCGCCGGCGGTCGCTGTCCCATGTTACCAGTTTCGCGATCAACGGGTCGTAATGGACAGAGATGTCGTCCCCCTCTCGTACCCCGGTATCTATGCGGACATGGGGTGTGCACTCCGGGAAGCGCAGGCGCTGCAAACGTCCGGTAGCCGGCAGGAACCCGTTGCCGGGATCCTCCGCATAGATGCGCGCCTCAAGGGCATGGCCGTCGATGGCAAGCTGATCCTGGCTTGCAGGCAGCCGCTCGCCCGCCGCGACCCGGAATTGCCACTCGACCAGGTCCCGGCCGGTTATGAATTCGGTGACCGGGTGTTCAACCTGCAACCGTGTGTTCATTTCCATGAAATAAAACGTACCGTCGGGGTCGACGATGAACTCAACCGTTCCGGCGCCGGCGTACTCAATGGCCCTGGCTGCGTCGATAGCGGTACTGCCCATTGCATTGCGTGTTTCCTGTGCCATAGCAGGCGCCGGCGCTTCCTCCAATACCTTTTGATGGCGCCGCTGAACCGAGCAATCCCGTTCAAACAGGTGTACCGCATTTCCGTGGTTATCGCAGAATACCTGGATCTCAATGTGCCGGGGCTTTTGCAGGTATTTTTCCAGCAACATCTTGTCGTCGTTGAACGCGCCCAGCGCCTCCCGTTTTGCCGAACGCAACGCGCCGCTGAATTCTTCTGCGCGGTTTACCACCCGCATCCCCCTGCCGCCGCCACCGGCTGAGGCTTTGAGCAGCACCGGGAAACCGATCTTTTCCGCCTCGTTGAGCAGCAATGTCCCGTCCTGGTTGTCGCCGTGATACCCGGGGACGAGAGGGATACCGGCCTGCTGCATGGTGCTTTTGGCGACGCTTTTCGAACCCATTACCTCGATGGCCCGGGACGGTGGGCCGATGAAGGTGATGCCTGCGGTCTCGCAGGTTTGGGCAAAACCGGCGTTCTCCGAGAGGAAGCCGTAACCGGGATGAATCGCCTCGGCCTTGGTTTGTCTGGCCGCCTCAACCAGTTTTTTCCCAACCAGGTAGCTGTCCCGTGCGGGTGCGGGCCCGATTGCCACAGCCTCATCGGCCAGGCTGACGTGCCGTGCATTAACATCCGCCTCCGAATATACCGCGACCGTCCTGATGCCCAACCGTTTTGCCGTATGGATAATGCGGCAGGCAATCTCACCGCGGTTGGCGATTAAAATTCTGTTAAACAATGATCAATTCATCCACGCCGGTTTGCGCTTTTCCAGGAACGCGGACAGGC
This sequence comes from Gammaproteobacteria bacterium, assembly GCA_965207165.1. GTDB lineage: Bacteria > Pseudomonadota > Gammaproteobacteria > Eutrophobiales > Eutrophobiaceae > JAAXHV01. The sequence goes on from OZ242265.1 coordinate 3,010,534, forward strand.
CCTCCTTGCCCTCCTCCGAGGCGCGTATGTCGGCGATGCCTTCGCTGGTCTCCTGCAGCAGTTCCCGGGTAACGGGTTTGCCTGCCACGTCGAACACCAGTTGCTTGGCCGCTTTCACCGCTTCGGAACTGTTGGCCAGGATAAGGTCGACGGTTTTTTCCACTGCCTCGTCCAGCGCGGCTTCATCCATGATTTCGGACAACAGTCCGAGTTCCAAAGCTTTCCCTGCGTTAAAGCGTTCCGCCGTCAGGAAATAGCGGCGCGCCTGTTTTTCGCCGATTGAACGCATCACGTACGGGCTGATCGTGGCCGGGATCAAGCCGAGCTTCACTTCGCTGAAGGCAAACACGGCATTGTCGGCGGCCAGGGCGATGTCACAGCAGGATACCAGGCCGCAACCGCCGCCCATGGCCGCGCCCTGCACCCTGGCAATGGTGGGAACGGGAAGAAAATTGAGCCTGTAAAGCAGTTCCGCCAGGGCATTCGCATCGCGTACATTCTCTGCGCGGGTGTACCCGGCCATGCGTTTCATCCAGTCCAGGTCCGCGCCGGCAGAGAAATTTTTGCCGTTGGAGCGCAATACCATCAGCTTGCAGCCCCGGTCCTGGCGGATTTCATCAAGGGCATTGCTCAATTCCGCGATAAAATCCTCGTTAAAGGCATTGTGTTTATCAGGACGGTCCAGGGTAACCGTGGTTACGCCCCGTTTATCGGTGCTACAGGTGATATATGTGTAAGTCATGTCATTCAGCGTATCGGTGTCTATACATTCCCAGTTCCCAATATTTGGGGTCAGAGCAATAGCTCTGACCCCAAATATCTCACTGTACGTGTTGCGTTCAGTATTGTTACATGCGGAACACCCCGAACCGGGTATCCTCCCGGGGTGCGTTCAAGGCCGCGTAAATGCCCAGGCCCAGGACCCGGCGGGTATCCCGCGGCGCGATAATCCCGTCGTCCCACAACCGGGCGCTGGCGTAATACGGGTGACCCTGGGTTTCGTACTGCCGGCGTATGGCCGTTTTGAACGCTTCCTGCTCCGTTTCGGGCCAGCCATCCTTCGCGTTGTCCAGTTTTACCTGCGCCAGCACGTTAGCGGCCTGTTCGCCACCCATCACCGAGATCCTGGCGTTGGGCCAGGTCCACAGGAAGCGCGGACTGTAGGCGCGGCCGCACATGCCGTAGTTCCCGGCGCCGAAACTGCCGCCGATAATCACGGTAAATTTAGGCACGGCGGTGGTGGCTACCGCGGTCACCATCTTGGCGCCGTCCTTGGCTATGCCGCCGGCCTCGTACTTTTGCCCCACCATGAAACCGGTGATGTTCTGCAGAAACACCAGGGGGATGTGCCGCTGGCTGCATAATTCGATGAAATGTGTTCCTTTCAACGCCGATTCGGAGAACAGGATGCCGTTATTTGCAACGATGCCCACCGGGTAGCCGTAAATATGGGCAAACCCGCAGACCAGGGTGGTCCCGTACAAGGACTTGAACTCGGCAAATTCGCTGCCGTCCACGATCCGGGCTATGACTTCACGGACATCGAAAGGCTTGCGCGTGTCCGGCGGGATGATGCCGTCAATCTCGTCGATTGCGTATGCCGGTTCCTCCGTATCCCTGACCTCGATTCCCTTATGCTTACGGAGATTGAAGTGAGCGACAGACCGTCTTGCCAACTCCAGGGCATGCCGGTCATTCAGGGCATAATGATCAGTCACGCCCGATTGACGTGAATGCACATCCGCGCCACCCAGGTCTTCCGCGCTGACCACCTCGCCCGTTGCCGCCTTGACCAGGGGGGGACCGCCGAGAAATATCGTCCCCTGGTTTTTGACTATGATGCTTTCGTCGGACATGGCCGGCACATAGGCGCCGCCGGCGGTGCAGGAACCCATGACCACGGCAAGCTGGGGGATGCCCCTGGCCGACATGTTGGCCTGGTTGTAGAAGATGCGGCCGAAGTGGTCCCGGTCCGGGAAGACTTCATCCTGTTTCGGCAAAAATGCGCCGCCGGAGTCAACCAGGTAAACACACGGCATGTGGTTCATCCCGGCAATTTCCTGGGCGCGCAGGTGTTTTTTTACCGTGAGCGGGTAATAGGTGCCGCCCTTGACAGTGGCGTCGTTGGCCACGATCACACATTCGCGTCCGGCGATCCGTCCGATACCGGTAATGATGCCCGCGCCCGGCACGGCATCGTCATACATGCCCCAGGCGGCAAGTTGCGACAGTTCCAGGAAGCGCGAACCCGGATCGCACAGGTGTCTTATCCGGTCACGTGGAAGCAGTTTCCCGCGCGCCAGATGTTTCTCCCGGGCCTGTTCATCGCCACCCTGCGCCACGGTACCGACCTTGTCGTTCAGGTCATCGACCAGGGACTGCATGGCCGCAGCATTGGCCTTGAACTCCCCGGACTGGGTATTAACAGATGTCTTAATGATAGTCATGATTAATGTTTGCCACAGGGAACACCGGGATCACAGAGCAGTGCATTGAGAGCTTCATGGGATAGTCAATCTTTTTTTTCTGTGCCATTCGCGGCCATGAAATCAGGCCGTCTCCTCGAAGAGTTCGCGACCGATGAGCATGCGCCGGATTTCACTGGTGCCGGCGCCGATCTCGTACAGTTTTGCATCGCGCAGGAGTCGCCCGGTGGGGAATTCGTTGATGTAGCCGTTGCCGCCCAGGGCCTGAATAGCCTCCAGCGCCATCCAGGTGGCTTTCTCCGCTGCATAGAGAATGGCGCCAGCGGCGTCCTTGCGGGCCGTCTCTCCCCGGTCACAGGCCGCAGCGACCGCGTAGACATACGCGCGGCAGGCATTCAAGGTGGTGTACATGTCGGCGATTTTCCCCTGCATCAGTTGAAATTCCCCGATGGGACGGTTGAATTGCCTGCGTTCGTGCACATAGGGTATGACCACGTCCATACAGGCCTGCATGAGACCCAGCGGACCGCCGGCAAGTACGGCCCGCTCGTAATCCAGGCCGCTCATCAGCACCTTGACGCCTTCGTTGACCGTGCCCAAGACATTTTCTTCCGGGACTTCACAGTCCTCGAACACCAGTTCACAGGTGTTTGAGCCGCGCATGCCCAGCTTGTCCAGTTTCTGTGCGGTGGAGAACCCGGCGAAACCGCTCTCGATGATAAACGCGGTGATGCCGCGCGCGCCTGCGTCCGGGTCTGTCTTTGCGTAGACGACAAGGGTGTGGGCATCGGGACCGTTGGTGATCCACATCTTGGTACCGTTAAGTATGTACCTCTCACCTTTCCTGTCCGCCCGCAGGCGCATGCCCACCACGTCGGACCCGGCACCCGTTTCGGACATGGCCAGTGCGCCCACCTGCTCGCCGCTGATCAGTCCGGGCAGGTATTTTTGTTTTTGCGATTCAGTGCCGTTGCGCCGAACCTGGTTGACACAGAGATTAGAATGGGCGCCGTATGACAGGCCGACTGAAGCGGACGCACGGCTGACCTCCTCCATGGCGATCACATGCTCCAGGTAGCCCATCGCCGCGCCGCCGTATTCTTCCTCAACCGTGATGCCCAGCAACCCCACGTCGCCGAGTTTGCGCCACAGTTGCGAGGGAAATTCATTAGTCCTGTCAATTTCCTCTGCCAGCGGAGCGATCTCCATTTGCGCAAAGTCATGTACCGACTCACGCAGCATGGCGGCGGTTTCGCCGAGGTTAAAGTTCAATCCAGGGTAATCTGCAGTTCCCATAATTGCCTTTTCTTTACGTTAACGTCAATATTGTAGAACATTAATGTTTCAGCCCGTGTTTTCCAGAAGCTTGTCCAGGCACTTCTGCTCCACTTCATCCATCAGTTTGAGAGTGGCTTCCATAGCGTTCATTTTCTCCAGTAAAGCGCTCCTGTGCTGCGTGATCTTTTGGCAAAGACGTAACAGTTGCCGGCTGTCATCAGATTGCGAGGGATCATACATATCTATGATATCACGGCATTCGTCCAGGGAAAATCCGAGTTTCTTGCCGCGCAGGGTGAGCATCAGGCGGGTTTTGTCACGTTCCGAAAAGATACGGGTCTGACCTCTCTTGGCCGGGGCGAGCAAGCCCTTGCTCTCGTAGAACCGCAGCGCCCTGTGCGTCACGTTAAACTGGTCAGCAAGGTCTTGTATGGAATAGCCTGTCATTAACCAATACACAGTTACTTTACGTTAACGTAACTATAGTAGTTAATTTAACAAAGAGCAAGCGCTGCTTGAAAAGAACAAATACCACCATGAATACCCGGGTCCGGTGAAGAAAGGGACAGAGGGCAGATCCTCCATCACCCATGGACCCGCACCGCAGCCAGGTTAACTTTATTCGGTAGCGATACCCAGTATGATGGCCGTGGAGCAGTGATAAATCGTGCTGGTCTCCATGCCGACACACCAGTTGATGTCATTATTGGAAAAGGCGCGGTAGGGGGGAGTATCGTTCACGTTGTTGTTACACAGGCAGCGGCTGCAGGACGTCTTGCCGCAGCAGTCGTTGTAGGAGATGATGTAGTTCAGGTTGTCCGCCGGGTTCCTGCATGTGCCGATCCAGGTCATGGGGTTCATACTGGTACCGGGGGGGCAGGAATTGTGGGTGCCGCCGCAACAACTGCAGAGGAAGCCGTCGATGGCGCAATAGCGCCAGTAATCGCAGGATGCGGGATCGCCCGGATCAGTGTCAGGATCAGCGCTGGTTTGCGGCGCCACCCCGTGGTAGCCGCTGCCGCCTCCCGTGTCTGCGGCCCGGGCTACCGGCAACAGGGGGAGTGCCGCACCGCCGGCCAGGGTCAACCCTATTTTCCGCAACAGGTGCCGGCGCGAGGTGTTACCGGCAACCCGGCGCGCGAATTTTTCGGTTATTTTGTCGAACCAATACATTTAACCAGCCTCTTCCATCATGTTAGATCCTGCTCCCGGCGGGGTTGATATGTTCCGGAACCCGTCATCTTGAAGCGTGAATAATAAAAGGCGTCTCAAACGCCCTGCCGCCGATAAAGCGCAACCATTCACCCGTGTCCGCGGAATAAACATCCAGATCCATATTGGCGTTGGTTACAACCAGGAATGGTTGCTCTCCCTGGGTCACCTCGATTGAAACACCCCATTCTTTCAGGGTCATGCGTTCCAGTCGCTTTTCTGAAGCCACATCGTAGATCCAGACTTCGCTGCCGCCGCCTTTATGGGAACCGTTTTCTCCATCAGGGTGCATCAGCACGAACAAGCGCCTGCTGGCCTCATGGGCGGTAGCAATCTGCCAGCCGCCGGGACGCCAGTTCGCCTGCCGGTCCTGCTCCTGTAACAATGACCAGGCATCCGGCATTGCGGGATCTGCTGCGTTCATGTCGACCGGATGCACCATGCCTTTGAATGAAGGAAAATAATATATTCCGTCTATGACCGCCGGCTTGGCAAAGACAGGATCGTTATCGGCATTGAAGAAAGCGCCGGTACGCTCCTGTTTTACCTGCTTGCCGTTCTCATCCAGGTGGGTGACGAGCATGGTGTTATCGCCGCACAGGCTGCCGAAACTGCGTTGTTTCGACGGGTAGATCATGCTGCAGCCGCCTATGGAGACTTCCGCCAGGAACGCACGCTTGTCGATATCCACAACGCTGACCGAAGTGGCGGGCGTAAAGTTGTACAGCAACAGGAACTTTTCATTGTCCAGAAACTGCAGCGTATTCTTGTGGGTGACGATCATGCCGCGCTTGGCGCCCGGCAGGATGACTTCGCCGATGGGGGCCAGATTGGCCTTGTCGTAGATGCTGATCAGGTCCGTCCTCTCTCCGCGCATGCGCCGGGAATATATCGATTCCGCCACATATACTTCCGGGCGGGTGGATGCGGCGAGAAACGACGGAAAATGGGAGGAAGGCAGGGAACCCTTGTAATTCCTGTTCTCTGCCGCCACGTCGACCAGCACCACTTTGGCGTCACTCAGCGAGAAAAAATTGGTGTCGTGGGCAAACACCCAGGTGTCGGGGTAGCTTGACGGCAGGGTTTCTACCCTGGGAATCGTTTCCACCGGCAATTCAGCCATTGCCGCCATGCTGCTGAAAACAAGCACGAGGCCGAGTACGGCGCGTTTCATATGATTCTCTCCCCCATTACACGTACATGATGACCCGGCGGTGCTGCGACCGCCGGGCATGTTCATTATGGCACATCAAAAATTATAGGACAGACTGCCTCCTACCCAACGCGGCTTGCCGTAGTATTCCTCGATCCAGCCGAGGACGGCGGCAATATCAAAAGACTGGACCACGTAATTCTCGTCAGTGATATTTTCGGCAAACACGGCTGCCTCCCACTTTCCATCAGCACTGGTGTACGACAACCGGGCATTGGCTATATGGTAACCATCTTCGGTAACGGCGTCCGCCCGCGTTACCGAATGGTAATGCTTCGAGCGGTAATGGATGTCGCCCTGAATGGCCATGGAACCGCCGTTGAATGCCGGCCACTCGTAACGTACCAGGCCGTTCACGTTCCATTTCGGTGACTGGATAGACGAGGTCTGGCTGCCGTCCGCCAGGGTCACCTCCATATCGTTATAGGAAAGGCCGAAAGCCACGTCCAGCCCTTCGCCCGGAGTCAGGAACAACTCGGTTTCAAAACCGATGCTTTCCGCGTCCGGCGCGCTGACCACGTTGGTCGCCAGGCTGACGATGGTGAACGCCTGGAAATCCTTGTAATCGTTGTAGTAGGCGGACACGTTCAAGCGCGCCAGGCCATCCATCAGGGTTGACTTGAAGCCGACTTCGAAGGCATTCAACTCTTCTTCACCGAATGAGAACTGCGCGTCAAACTCATCCTGGGATGATGAAACCCCTTCCGGCTGCGCCAATACCAGCAGGGGATTCAGCGGTGCGTTGAAGCCACCCCCTTTCACGCCCCTGTTCCAACTGGCGTAAGCCAGCAAATCATCGTTCGGACGCCAGTCCAGTTCGACCTTGGCCGACCACAGGCCTTCATTATAGTCGCCGCCGTAATCAAGCCTCGCCAGGGGCGGATAACCCAGAATTTCGATAAACCCCGCGGTAGGAACGGCAATATTCGGGTTGCCGTTACGTTCCACGGTGCCGTCGTTGGGAAACCAGACAACGTTGCTTTCGTAATGGAAATTCACATTCTCATCAATCCAGCGAAATCCGCCGATTACCGTAAACTGGTCGTTCAACTCATACTCCATCTGCCCGAACAGCGACCAGGAATCCTTTTGTTGCTGGTAGGGGTTGTCAACACCGACATACGCATCAGCCGGGTCGGGAAGACCCAGCGCCGGCCCGGAGAGCCCAAACAGTCCTGCTGCAAGAAAGGCGCTCACCGGGTCGAAACCAAAACCCTCAAAAATTCCGATCCCGACAGGATTGCCGCCCGTGCCCATACTGTCTGTACCCAGCCCCGGTATCTCCGCACCGTTGGCGTCGGCTATATCGATATCCAGGTAATAAAACCCGGCCACCCAGCGCAGTGCGTCGGTTTCCCCGTCCAGACGAATCTCGGTGGACCATTGCTCGGCATCGGTATTGAGAAAAAAGTTGAAATCGGCATGGGGGCTGGCATCCGAATCTTCTATATAGTCCCGCTCCACGCCCTGACGGTCCATAATCACGGTCAACAGGTTGTCGCCCAACTGCCATTTCAGGGTGCCGGTGAACCCGTAGGTTTCCAGGTCGTTGTGGCCGAGCTTGTCGTAGTCGCCGGCGAAGTTGTCGCCGTCGCCGTCGCAATAGCCGTTGAAGTTCGTGTACTGAGCACAATTATCTTCTTTAACGCCGTTACCCACTGCATCAAGCGAACCGCTGACGTTCTCAAAGAAACCGGTGCGGATCTCCTGCAGTGAATAACGGGCGTTCAACAGCAGGGAAAAATCCTCGGTGGGCTCAAACAGCAATTGCATCCTGCCGGCGTAGTCATTGGCATTATTCAGGTCGTTGCCAGGGTCCAGGCGGTTTTCCACGTAACCGCTGTTGTGGTGGGTGGACACGGACAGGCGGGCGGACAGCCCGTCAGTCAACCCGCCGGTAACGGCGCCCTGGAACTTCACCTGGTCGTACTCTCCCACGGTGACCTGGCCGTAACCGCCGAACTCCTGCTCGGGCTTGTTGGTGACGAAGTGGGCCAGTCCGCCGGTGGCATTACGGCCGTATAAAGTGCCTTGCGGCCCGCGCAGGATCTCCACCCGTTCCATGTCGAACAGCATGAACCCGGCCCCGGACATCTGCGAGATATATACTTCGTCCACGTAGAGGGAAACCGGGCTTTCCTGGTTGGCGACGAAGTCACTGTTGGCCGCGCCGCGGATCGCCAGGGCATAGTTGGCTTCTCCGTTGGGCTGGACGGTGTGGACACCGGGCGCGAGCGCAGTGATCTGCTGGGCGTTGGTATAACCCAGTTGACGCATCTGCTCGCCGGAAAAAGCGGTAATGGCGATACCGACGTCCTGGATGTTCTGTTCACGTTTTTGCGCGGTGACGATGATCTCTTCCAGCACCTGGGCATTGACCGGTCCGGCGACTGCAAAAGTCATCAGGATGATTACTATTCTCTTTGCCATTGGACACCCCCCTGGGATGTTGATTCGATAATAATCGTGCGTATTCACACGATCACCAGGTCAAGTTTAGGACAAATGTCTAAATAGGTCAATAGTCCTATACAAATTTATGATAAATATTTCCGATCTTCTGATATATTTCCCGGATCGCAGCAAAAACACCACGCAGACACCCATGTTAATCCGCCAGCGCGAGGCCCTGAACCGTTACGGTACCGCTACCCATGAGAAGGGTATGGCCCGTCTGATCAGTATCCTGGATGCGGCCCGGGAACTGTTCATGGAAGCCGGTTATGGCGGCTTCACCATGCGTAAAGTGGCCGGCCGCGCCGGTATCACGATCGGCAATCTCAATTACTACTACCGCACCAAGGAAGACCTGTTGCGGGATTTGCTGGAATACGTCATCAATGATTACCTGGAAGAATTTGATCGGCGCCGGCAAATTGCCGGTCATTCACCGGAAAAACAACTGCTGGCGGTACTGAAATTCTGGATTGACGACCTGAATACTGCGGAAACGACTTCGTTCTTCCCGGAACTCTGGGCACTGGGAAACCATGATCCCTATATCGCCGACCTGCTCGATGACCTGTATGCAAAGGCCCGGTTGCCGTTGAACGAGTTAATCCCGCAAATCAACCCGACCCTGACCCGGAAAGAGGCGGAACGCATGGCGCTGTTCATGTGCGCAGCGATGGAAGGTCTGACCGTGTTCGTGGGAAATGAGAAGGCCTGGGCGGATCAGCTGGAAGAAATAAAACGAATTACCATCAGGAATTTCCTGGATATGATCAAGAACACGAAAGGCAAGCGCAAGCAGGACACCCAAACCGAACCGGATCAGAAAGCCGGCCCAACCAACTGACCCCAACCCCCTACCCCTGGCCCCGGGTCCCTGGCCCCTGATTACAACTTGCCTTCTCCCGTATCTGTGACACACTACGCGCCTTGCAAAACGACAACATAAGGAAGACAGGACATGACCGACTCGACCAAGTATCTGCTACAGGAATCCGACATACCCAATACCTGGTACAACATCGCCGCGGATTTGCCCGAGCCGGCACCGCCGGTATTGCACCCGGGAACAGGCCGGCCTATCACGCCTGACGATCTCGCTCCGCTGTTTCCAATGGCAGTTATAGAGCAGGAAGTCAGTACCGAACGCTATATCGACATACCGACCCCGGTGCGGGATATCCTCAAACAGTGGCGGCCAACGCCGCTCTACAGGGCGCACCGCCTCGAACAGGCCCTCGACACGCCTGCGCGCATCTACTACAAGTACGAGGGGGTGAGCCCGGCCGGTTCGCACAAGCCCAATACTGCCGTGGCCCAGGCGTTTTATTCGAAACAGGAAGGTGTGAAACGGATCACCACGGAAACAGGCGCCGGCCAGTGGGGCTCGGCGCTGGCCTTTGCCGGCGCATTTTTTGACCTGGAAATCGAAGTGTACATGGTGAAGGTGAGCTTCAACCAGAAACCCTACCGGCGCGCCTTCATGGAAAGCTTCGGCGCAACCTGCATCGCCAGTCCCAGCGATACCACGCAAGCGGGCCGCACCGTTCTCGCGGAAAACCCTGACAGCACCGGCAGTCTCGGCATCGCCATCAGCGAGGCGGTGGAACGGGCGGTACAACGGGACGACACCCGCTATGCTCTCGGCAGCGTACTGAACCATGTCCTGCTGCACCAGACAGTGATCGGCCAGGAGACCATGAAACAACTGGATATGGCCGGCGACTATCCCGATATCGTCATCGGCTGCACCGGCGGGGGCAGTAACTTCGCCGGCATCGCGTTTCCTTTCCTGGGAGAGCAACTGCGCGGCGGCCAGGATGTGCATATTGTCGCCGTCGAACCAGCTAACTGCCCCACCTTGACCAAGGGCGCCTATGCCTATGATTTCGGCGACACCGGACATCTCACGCCGCTGGTGAAAATGCACACCCTGGGATCGAAATTCGTCCCGCCGGGTTTCCATGCCGGCGGCCTGCGCTATCACGGCATGGGGCCGCTGGTGAGCCAGGTGGTACATCTCGGCCTGGTGCAGCCGCGCTCCTATCCGCAGTCCGCCTGTTTCGACGCAGGCTTGCAATTCGCCAGGGCCGAAGGGATCATCCCGGCGCCGGAGGCGAACCATGCGGTCGTCGCCGCGATTGAGGAAGCCGTAAAATGCAGGGAAGAGGGCGCCAGCAGGGCGATCCTGTTCAACCTGTGCGGTCACGGGCATTTCGATATGCAGGCGTACATGGACTATTTTTCCGGCAAACTGTACGACCAGGACTATTCAGAGGAGGAACTCGCCATGGCGCTGTCCGGCCTGCCATCCGTCGCAACTGCCGCGTGATGTGATTACGAAACCATCTGCCGCGCCACAAGCCGGACAGAATATTGTCATTATCGGCGGCGGGGTTGCCGGTATTCACCTGGCAACAAAACTGGGACGGGCCTTTCGTTCCAGGCCGGATATATCGGTCGTACTTGTCGATGCTGCGCTGACCCACGTCTGGAAACCGTCACTCCACGAGTTTGCGGCAGGCTCACGCGGCATCGGCGACGATGAGATCAGTTTCCTGTCGCACTCGGTGAGGAACAACTACGAGTTCCGGCTTGGATACTTCTCCGGGGTAGACACTGAAAAACAGGTTGTCATACTCGATCCTGTCCTTGATGACGCCGGAGAACCCATTGCCCCGGGACGCACCTTGTCTTACGACACCCTGGTCCTGGCTATCGGCAGCATCTGCTCGGATCTCGGCGTACCCGGCGTTTCTGAAAACTGCCTGTTCCTGGATAATCAAAAACAGGCGCAGAGTCTGCATCGCGAATTCCTGAACCTTTGTTTACGCTATGACAGCGGCGCCTTGGCGGACGGCGCTGATGCAATCGACATCGCCATCGTCGGCGGTGGCGCCACCGGCGTGGAGTTGGCGGCCGAACTGCGCGAAGCAACCCATAACGGCATCGACGCCCTGGTACCGCCGGAGCGCGTCAGGATCAGCGTTATCGAAGCAAGTGACCGGCTGGTTCCGGGGTTGCCGGAACGACTGTCGCGCGCGGTCCGGCGTGAGCTTGAGAAGCTGGACATCGGCGTATACCTGGACAGCCGCGTCACCCGCGTCACCCGGCGCGGCATAATACTGAATGATGACCGGACCGTTGATGCGCATTTGAAGATCTGGGCCGCCGGCATTTCTGCGCCTGATGAACTCAAGGCGCTCGGGCAGTTTGAACATGACCGGATCGGACGCATCAGGGTCGACGGGACCTTGCGGGCCGGTGGGTTTGACAATATCTTCGTGCTTGGCGACAGCGCCTGTTGTCCCTGGATTGACGAAAACACGCCGATACCCCCGCGCGCACAGGCCGCAATCCAGCAGGCCGCCTTCATGGTGGGGCAGGTCCGGCGCCTTCTTTCCGGTCAACCGCTCATGAAATTCAAATACAGGGACCGGGGTTCACTGGTATCGATCGCCGACCGTTCTGCGGTCGGTACATTGATGGGCAAAGCCCTGGGACTCATAACATTCGAGGGACGCCTGGCGCGCTGGGCATACCTGTCGCTTTACCAGATGCACCTGATGTCAGTGCACGGCGTAACGAAAACCGTATACCTGATACTCGCAAGATTCTTTGCATCGCGTACGCGGCCGCGACTGAAACTTCATTGAGACGGTAGAGCAGGTACCCGGCAGCGCATAGCCCGGGATTCCGGAACAACGATGTCTTTTATAGCTTATCCCGTGGCCGGGCCGTAATGTTCTTCAACCGAGGTTCGGCAGTCCGCCGAGCGCTCCGGAGCGATACCTGGGATAGAGTCTGATGTCCCTGCGCAAGCCGGTTATCTCTTGTACGCCATGGACACTCGTTCCTCCATCTTCGCCTTTTTCTACAATGAAAAGCTCTTCTTTCTCGATGTCGTCGAGCAGTCCGACATTGTGTGACGTAACGAACAGTTGTGCATTGTGCGGGTTGGTCTCGCGGGACTGGAAGCGCTGGAGAATCTGTCTGACAATATCCACGTGCAGGTCTCCGTCAATTTCATCGATGACGGAGGCAACACCGTTACTCAGGGCAATGTATATCTGGGGCAGCAGGTAGAACATCCGCTTGGTCCCGCCCGATTCGCCGAACAGGGGAACCGGCGTATCGAGTCCCCGGTGTTCAAACAGGACCTCCTCCTCTCCCGTCCCGTTCCCTGCGATTCGAATATCCTTGATTGCTATATCGTTGCGTTGAATTTCCTGTATGACCCGTTTTTTTATATCGGGGTATTGCACAAACAATTCCACTACTGCTTCGATCGGCAGCATCCAGTTCTGGTGATACACGATATTGGTAGCAGCGAGCATATGGTCCAGATTTTCCGTAATCTCCATGACCAACGGCACATTGAGCATGGCGAGCGTACCTATTACCGAGGTATCTTTCCGAACTGCCTTCAGGCGGTTGTCCTTTGGCGTAATTCCGAGGTCGCGGGATACATAGACAGGTTCACCGGGCCGGCCACGCTCGAAAATACGGCGCAAACGGCCCTTGGGAAAGTGGTAAAAGGCTTCATGCAATATCTGGTCGGTATTAGTGGAAACCTCATAGCGGAATAATCTCGATGAACTGCCGGGAAACCAGTTCGCCTCAAACTCTATACAAAACCGGCTTGGCTTGTTCCAGGCAGCACTGGAAAAAAAGGGAACAACCGTTTTGATCGGTATTTCCTGGGATCTCCATGGATTACAGGCAATGCGGACTATGGTGGTTATCGCACGGAGCAATGTCGTCTTGCCCGAACCGTTAGGACCCATGAGTACGACGACCGAGGGGAGCCTGATGTCCGGTTTGACCTCGCTTGGCCGGAATCGCTCGTAATCAGGAGAAGTCTTCGGTATACGCAGGTCGAGGACCGTCTCTTCCCGTATCGAGTGGTAGTTAGTTACCGAAAGGTAATGAATCACATGCCGATCTTAACAATAATATGTTGAGATCGCTATTTATTATAAACAATATTTCGTATTTGTATCAGTGCGCGTCTCACCTGTAGTGTCACGCGGCTTTTGCCGATGGAAACACGCCGGCGCGTGTGACCATGGCCGGCATGGAAGTCCCCAGCGGGCCCTCCAGCCATTTTGCCGTCTCGATTATCCTGTCGATATCGACGCCCGTCTTCAGGCCCATCCGATGGATCATGTACAGCAGGTCTTCCGTTGCCACGTTGCCCGTTGCCGCCGGGGCGAACGGACACCCGCCGACGCCGCCGCAGCTTGCATCAAAAATTTTAACCCCCTCCTGTATGGCCGCATAGGTGTTTGCCACCGCCGTGTTGCGGGTATTGTGGAAATGGCAACTCAGGCTCAGCCCGGGCTCAAGTGTCCTGATGCGTTTTATCATGCCGGCCACGTCTGAAGGTCCCGCGGCGCCGATGGTATCCGCCAGGGAAACGTGGTCATAGCCCATTGCAGCCAGGCGCTGAACCAGGCCTGTCACCTTTTCCATCGGCATTTCACCCTCGAAGGGACATCCGAACGCGGCGCTGACGGTCACTCCCGGTTTCTTGCCGGCAGCCCGGACCTCACGGGTAATCTCCCGGATCAGCTCCATGGTCCCTTCCGTGGTGGTGCCCTGGTTACGCAGGTTGAACGTATCCGAAGCCACTACCGCGCAGTTGATCTCGTCGATGTCGCAGGCGATGGCCCGCTCGAAACCGCGCAGGTTCAGCACCAGTCCGATAAACGTCACATCGTCCCGCTGCGGCAGGCCGCGTACCACCTCCTCGGCATCCGCCATCTGCGGGACCCGCTTCGGGTTGACAAAACTGGCTACCTCCATGCGCCGTATCCCGGCGTCAACCAGGCGGTTGATCAATTCCAGTTTGTGTTCAACGCCGAGCAGCACCGGCTGGCTTTGCAGGCCGTCCCGGGGGCTGACATCAATGATTTCTATAAAGTCCGACATGGTGATTTCTCAATAATTCGACCAGCTAATAATATATCATAGCCTGGCAAGCCTATTCTGCGGGAGCTACTTATGATCATCAAGCAACTGTCTCGTCGTCAATTCTCCATCATGGCCGGCCGCTTGTGCGCGGGTCTCGCTGCTTTGTTTTCATTCGGCGGATGCTCCGGCCCTTCCCCCGCCAGCAAGGTTTTCAGTAAATTACAGGAAAAAATCAGCGGTGATGTCATTACAAGAGACCGTACGGATTATGCTGCCCGGGTAAACAGCTTGACCTGGCAACTGCGCAAGACAAGCCGCCAACCGGATGCAATAGTCCAGGCAAAATCGGCGGACGACGTGGCCGGCACCTTGAAGTTTGCCGGCCGGAACGGGATGAAAGTGGGTGTTCGCACCGGCGGTCACAGTTGGGTGTCTTCGGCAGTACGCGACGACGGCGTGACGTTGGACATGAGCCGGTTTCGCGACCTTGAGATCGATGCCGAAACTAAAACGGCCGTCGTCGGACCGGCAATCTACGCCCGGGAACTGACAGCTGTGCTCGGCCGCCAGGGCCTGGGTTTTCCCACGGCCCATTGCAGCACCATACCCATGGGGGGTTACCTGCTGGGCGGCGGCCAGGGCTGGAACTGGGGCACCTGGAACGGGGTCGCCTGCAACAGCGTTCTGGGTTTCGACGCGGTCACCGCGCAAGGGGAGCAGGTACGCGTCGACGAAGATAATTATCCCGACCTGCTGTGGGCCGCGCGCGGGTCCGGCCCGGGGTTTCCGGCCGTCGTAACCAACTACCACCTGAAATTATACGATCTGCCGCCGGCGATACACCTGAGCAGCTATACCTGGCCGTTGCAGGACACCCTGGCTGTCTCGGAATGGTTGCCGGAGGTGGGTCTGGCCCTGGCAGACAAGGTCGAGTTGTTCATGTTCCTGTTAGGCCTGCCGGAACCGGTGGACGGCGTGACAAAGGTCGTTAACGTGACAGCCGTTGCATTCGCAGACACGGAAGACGAGGCAACACACCTCCTGTCACCCATGGCGGCGGCCCGTTCAATAGCGCAACCTGTTTCGGTGGAAGAGGTGAAACCAGCCGCCTTCGACGACTTGTTCAACCTTGTCGACCTGTCATTCCCACCGTGCCGGGCGGCAGCCGATACGTTTTTCTTCGATATCTCCATGCGTGAGGTCATGGAACAATTCGTCGACCACTTTGCCGCCGCACCGTCGCCGATGAGCAACGTGTTGTGCGAAGTCAAACCCAAGCCCATCAATCTTTACGACACCGCCTACTCCATGCGGCGCCGTACGTTCCTGTCCCCCTATTCCTTCTGGATGGATGAAAAGGAGGATGAGCAAAACCTTGCCTGGTTGAAGCGTACGCAGGAGATACTGGCGCCGTTATCTGCGGGGCATTTCATCAGCGAGGCCGATCTTGAGGCAAGCCCGGAGCGCTCGGAACGTTCTTTCAGCAGGGCGAACTGGGAGAGAATACAGGCTGTCAGAGACGAGTACGACCCCGACGGAGTGTTCCATACCTACCTCGGTCACGGTTAAGCCGTACCGATCACTGAACAAAGCGTGATTTACCGGTCTGAATGAAGATTTGCGTGATCATGCTCGCCAAGAAGTTCGGCGGGGCGGAGCGATTCTACGTGGATTTGACCAACGGCCTGGCCCGGCGCGGCCATGACATCCTCGCCATCTCCAATGCCCGTTCGAAAGCCGCGCTGCATCTTGAAAAACTGCCGAACATCAACCGTGCATCGGTACGGGTGCTGGGTCCTTGGGACCTGCTGGCGCCCCGGCAGATCACGAAACTGGTGCGCGCTTTTGCACCACGGGTCATACAGACATCACTGAGCCGCGCCGCACACCTCGCGGGTCCGGCTTCACACCGGCTCAACATCCCCCTGGTTGCCCACACCCATGATTTTGTGGACCTGAAATATTTCAGGCACGCGGACGTTTTCACCCCTACCACTGCAGCGCAACGGGATTACCTGATCAGGGAGGGGATTCCTACACAGGGGGTACGGTGGATTCCCAATTTTTCCAGTTTCCAGACGGTTACTGCCATCCACTGCAGGGACAAGGTGACGAAGATAGTCGCGCACGGCAGGTTCGTGCATAAAAAAGGCTTCGACCTGCTGCTGCACAGCCTCAGCCGGCTGGAGACAGACGATATCCACCTGTACCTTGCCGGGGACGGTGTTGAACGGCAACGGCTTATGGACCTGGCGGCAGCTTTAAACATCGATAAAAAAGTTCACTTCGCCGGCTGGCAGGATGATATACGCAGTTTCCTGCTGCAAGGCGACCTGTTCGTGCTGCCTTCCAGGTATGAACCATTCGGCATAGCAGTCCTGGAGGCAATGGCCTGCGGCTTGCCCATCGTGGCGACGAAATGCCACGGTCCGGTTGAAATACTGGATGCCGGCAGCGCCTGGCTGTGTGACGCCGACGAGGATTCACTGACCGGCGCGCTGAGAACGGCAATCAACGACGCGGAGGGCCGCAGGCAGCGCGCGCTGGCAGCGTGGTCATCGTTTCAGGAAAACTACGCCGCGGACGTGGTGGTGCCGAAGTTTGAAAACCTGTATGAAGACATGCCCGACTGAGGCATCCCCAGCGTAAAACACACTGGCGCGTCGCTTAAATCAGCCGGTCCGGGTGGACCCCGCCGCCAAGACGGCACAGGATACCAGCAGCCACATGAAACCGCTCCAGTAGGAACCGTAAAACGCCAGGTGCGCGTTCAGCGGGAACGTCCCGGCCAGCAGTGTCGCGGTCCAAGCGCCGGTTATCGTGGAATGTCTTCCCCGCCACCAATAGCGGAGCAGGGTGATGTAGAACAGGATAAAACCCACCAGTCCTATCACCCCTGTTTCAACGGCGATCTCCAGAAAAACCATGTGCGGGTGGGTCTGGCCATCCTGCCCCCGGCGGACAAAGTAGTTGTCTTCATCCGCATACGTTCTGTAAGCGTAGCGGAAGCCCCTGGGGCCTACCCCGTTTATCCAGTTATCCTGCAGCATGTTATAGGCCGTGTCCCAGATCGGCGTGCGCCTGGACGTCGCTTTTTCGGCCAGGTATTCATTGCTCAGCATGCCCGTCAGCAGGTCGATGCGGCGATTGATGTCGGGGCTGTAGAAATACACCCAGCCAACCAGCAACACGGAGACGCACAATGCTCCCGTGATGATATATCTTGCCCTGGTTGACAAGGACAGGACGACCAGGGGGAGGTAGGCCGACAACCCGATAATCAGCATGAGCCAGGCGCTTCTCCGGCCGCTGAGCAGCACCACCACGGTGAACGGAATCAACAACAGCCATGGGAACAGGCTGTCCCTGTTGACATTCCTCACCGTCTCCAGGGCAACGGGTACCAGCACGGCCAGTATGATGCCCAGGCGCAGTTTCGGGTAAAACATGCCGCTCAGCATGCCGTCCTGGTAGGGGTAGCCGAGCAGGTTTTTTCCGTTCGCGTACTGGACCAGGCCATCCACACACCAGAAGATGACAACGGCCAGCAACGCCAGGGACAGGCGGCGCAGGTTTCCCGGGCGCGCCAGTTCCCGCAGGATGAAAATCCCGCAAAACAGGTACAACGGGTACAGCGCTGCGATCTTCGCCGAACGCGCCAGGTTCACGGCGCCGATGAGCGAGACCAGTTGCGGCAGCCACAGGCACAAAAACAGGCCCACCAGTACCCGCACCGTGCTGTCACGGTAGACCGCATCCGGGTTGCGGCCGACATGGTAAAGCCCCAGCGCCGCCATGATAACCTGGGGAACCAGGGACAGGGTTTCGGTAGACAACAGCAGCAGCGCAGCGGCAACCAGCAACCAGGCATGGTTGTCGGCGATAAGCCGGCCAGGGGAACCAACACTGTCCAGAGTCATTTTCATTGGTTTTATCGCGTGTTGTTTTTCTCTGTGCCCGCTACTGCCTTCTGGCATGAAAATCGGCAACGAACTCCGGCAGGCTCCCGTTTTCAATTGCCTGGCGAAGTCCGCGCATGAGCCCATGATAATAATACAGGTTATGCCAGGTATTCAGGCGGCTGCCAAGAATTTCGTTGGTCTTGTCCAGGTGATGCAGGTAGGCGCGGCTGTAATTCCTGCAGGTGTAGCAGTCACAATCCTCATCAAGAGGCTTCTCGCCGGCGCGGTGTTCGGCGTTGCGTATCCGGATATCGCCCGTTGAGGTAAACAGATGGCCGTTGCGCGCATTGCGCGTCGGCATGACACAATCAAACATGTCGATACCGCACTGGACCGAGGCGACCAGGTCTTCCGGGGTGCCCACACCCATCAGGTAGCGCGGCCTGTCCTCCGGCATAAACTGTGCCGTATGCGCCAGGATCTCCATCATCATGTCGACAGGCTCGCCCACGGACAAACCGCCGATTGCGTAACCATCGAACCCCATCTCAACCAGCGCTGCCGCGGACTGTCCCCGCAACTCCTTGTACATACCGCCCTGGATGATGCCGAACAGGGCAGACGGGTGAGCGCCGTGGGTTTCCCTGCTGCGCCTTGCCCAGTCCAGGGATAATTCCATGGAGGCCCTGGCCTGGTCCCGGCTCGCCGGAAACGGCGTGCAGTCGTCGAAGATCATGATAATGTCGGAATTCAGGCTGTGCTGGACGCGTATGGATTGCTCCGGCCCAAGAAAGACCTTGTCACCGTTCACCGGCGAACGGAAATGCACGCCTTCCGGCGTTATTTTGCGTCCCTCCGCCAGGCTGAACACCTGGAAACCACCCGAATCGGTCAGGATCGGTTTATCCCAGTGCATGAACCCGTGCAGGCCCCCGTGCCGCTCAATGATCTCCGTGCCGGGACGCAGCATCAGGTGAAAGGTATTGCCGAGGATAATATCGCTGCCGAGCAAAACCAGTTCCTCCGGCGTCATACCCTTCACCGTGCCGTAGGTGCCGACCGGCATGAATACCGGTGTCTCGATGGCGCCGCGAGCGAGGGTTATGCGGCCGCGCCGGGCGCCGTTGTCCTGTGCCAGTAATTCAAATTTCATATCAATCCATAGACACAGGGGACAGATTTAAGTCTGTCCCCGACTGATGCCGGTTGATGAACATGGCATCACCATAACTGAAAAACCGGTATTCAGCCTCAACAGCATGCCGGTACGCCTTCATAATATTATCTCGCCCGGCAAATGCACACACCAGCAGCAATAATGTCGAACCGGGCAGGTGGAAGTTGGTAATCATGGCGTCCACGGTTTGAAACCGGAACCCCGGATAGATAAAAATATCCGTATCCCCGTGAAACGGCTGAAGCCTGCCGTTGACCGTAGCCGCCTCCAGGCACCTGACCGACGTGGTGCCCACCGCTATGACCCGGTTGCCGGCGGCTTTCACGGCGCGCACCTGCTCACAAACGCTCTCCTCCACCTGGTACCACTCACTGTGCATGCGGTGGCGTTCGATACTCTCCTCCCGGATGGGCTGGAAAGTCCCTGCACCCACGTGCAGGGTAACATATGCGGACACGACCCCCTTTTTCTCCAGTTCCCCAATCAACTCCCGGGTAAAATGCAGGCCGGCCGTCGGCGCCGCCACCGCGCCGGGTTTCCTGGCGTACACGGTCTGGTATCGATCCGAATCCATCGACTCGTCAGCGCGCCGGATATAAGGCGGCAACGGTGTATGCCCGTGCTGTTCCAGCATATCCATCAAGGTCTTGCCGTTTGCCAGTTCCAATTCAAACAGGTCATCCCGGCGGCCGCCAACCTGTAATTCAATCCCGCCGTCCAGCATAATCCGGCTGCCCTCTCTGGGTGTCTTGCTTGCATTCACGTGGGCCAGGCAATTTCTCTCGTCCAGCAGGCGTTCCACCAGGATCTCAACCCGCCCTCCCGTTGCCTTGCGCCCGAACAACCTTGCCGGTATCACCCGGGTATCGTTGAACACGAGCAGGTCTCCCGGGTTCACCAGCGAAACAAGGTCCCTGAACTTCCTGTCCGAATACCCGCCGGTCTCCCCATCAAGCAGCAACAACCGGGCGCCATCCCGTTCGGCGGGCGGATACTGGGCGATCAGTTGTTCCGGTAACTCAAACTCAAAGTCCTGGCGTAACATGACTGCCGAGTCTAGCAAGAAACGGAAGGCAAACCATGTTTTCTGTTATACTTGCCAGCCCTTTATTTCCTTAGCAAAGCCGGGGTGGCGGAACTGGTAGACGCGCCGGATTCAAAATCCGGTTCTGGCAACAGAGTGAGAGTTCGAGTCTCTCTCCCGGCATGAATTCCCTGCCCTGGGCATAATATAAGGAGTTGAGTCTCACCCCGGAACTTGACACCCGTAAATTCAAGATTTCCGGTTTCCTGATGTTGCTGGTAAAACGCCTCAGGTATCAGGTCATTGAGTGATGAATGGGGCCGGTACTGATTATACTCAATCCGCCAGGTTTCACATTTCTTTCGCATCGTCCAGGGACAGGAACCAGTTCGTGTTCACGCATTTAGACAATAGCGCATGCGTCCCAAAGGCATTTCATTTGAACTGAATCGGGGAGTCTGTACAATAACTGTTGAAATCAATTACATTACCGTTTACAGTTAATAGTCATGAACTGTCTGAGACCTGATGACTACCGAAAATATGTAGAACAAAGGAAACACCTGATCAAAATGAACATGACTACGATTTACCGCGTTACTTTGCTTAATCAATTCAACGAAAATTGTGGCTGAAGCGTTTACCATCAGAATATTTGTTCCTGACGGCGATCCTGATAGTCTCCGTATTGTCGATCGCATGAACTGGACGGGAATAGGCCTGTCATTCTCACGCACCAAATGGAAAGAAGTCAGGGAGCGCCCTGAATTTAAACATGCTGGTGTTTATATTCTAGTCGGCTATGAGGGCGACGAAGACGAACTTCTGACAATTTATATAGGACAGGGGGACGGGGTTCGTACACGGATAGAATCTCACTACCAGCGCAAGGAATTCTGGAACAGGGGAATAGTCTTTGTTTCCTCCAGTACCAGTAGCAGCCTGAATCGCGCCCATATAAACTGGCTGGAGTATGCGCTGGTCAAACGCGCAAAAGAAAAGAAACGCTGCCAGCTGGCAAACAGCAATGAACCCCAGGAACCCGGGTTAACAGAAGCTGAGAAGGCCGACACTAAAGCATTCCTGAGGGAAATCCTGCAAATCCTGCCGCTGCTGGATCTCCATGTGTTTACGAATGTGAAGCCAATTACTACTCCTAAAGCGAGGGCTGACAATGCCAATGCCGGACCTGATACAAACGAGAACATCACTGTGGTCGTATCTGCACGGGTGGACAGTTTCGAAAAGGTGTTTATTGAACAGAATTGCTGGTATGCAATTCGAATTTCATCGAAGATGCTCGATAAGATCAAGTACGTAGCCATATACCAGAAAGAGCCGGTGGCAGCAATCACACATTACGCACCGGTTGATTCAATTGAACCTTACGGCGACAGCGGCAAGTACCGGCTTGTTTTCTCGGAAGAGGCACAAGAGTTAAATCCTCCAATACCCTACGGCGATGCCGGGAGAGGATTCATGCAGGGCACGCGCTATACGACATTAAAAAAGCTGCAATCGGCGAAGCAGCTCATCGATGTTTTCTAGTTGCTTTTCCCTGCTTTTATGGCATTGCCACTATCTGTGAGGCAACGCCGACGCCGCAAATGCGGAGTCTGTCCGGCAGGCATGTATCAGATGGGGATACAAGGACGCCACTCCTTTTGGCGGATACAGGAAAATCCCCGTGAATGAGTACAACGTCAGTACAGAAATAAGCTATCAATGCCTGAGCGACCTGGAGAGTTAGTGACCCCGGAATCATCCTGTTCTCAGTTCCCAAAAACCTCTCTTGCCTGGGGTCTCCTTATAAACTAGACTCCCGGATCGATTATGTCCCAAATCCTGAAGAATCTGCCGGTGGGCAGCTATGCTGTAGTATTTCCGTCGATCAGCAGCGGCGTCGATGAGGAGGGGCACGAAAAAATGCTTGCTGAATTGTACGGCCGGGTCCAGGAAATCGAAGGTTTTCTGGGTCTGGAATCCGCCTCAAGCAGCCCCTTCAAGCTTGCTGTTGCATATTTTGATTCCCTTGAGTCCATAGCTGCCTGGCGGCGAAACAGCACGCATATCGCCGCCAAGAACAAGGCCCGTTCCACCTGGCTGGATGACTGGCAGATACGAATCTGCAAAATTGAGGATATATACGGAAAACAGTCAAATGATTAGCGGTACGCCAATCAAGCGGCTGTGCAATATAAACAGGAACAGCGCGTAAATTCCCAGGCTGGCCACAACGGCAATAAGGTCGTTTGCAGCCGTTTCAGAAAATCCGGGTGCCGGACGCGGCCGGCGGTGTTTCATGGAAATACGCCCGGCGACCGCCCAGGCCAGAAAGCAACCGAACAGCAGCACATCGGCAAGGGCGCCGTTAACCAGCAAGTGCGCAAACGCCCAGATCTTGACCGCGGTAAAAGCCGGATATTTCACTGCGGCTTTGATGCGCCCCGGTAAAAAAACCGCCAGCAGCAGCGGGAATACGAACAGCATCAGGAGAAAGTTGACGTGCCGCAGCCAATCCGGCGTTGTATAGAGGACTACAGGAACATTCCTTGCGATTCCGTAACCCCATACCAGCAACACCAGTCCGCCAAGTGAAGCCAGTCCATGAAGGACTCTCCATGGGCGTTCACCCAGCCGTTGCGCCATGTCGTCGCGCCAGGAGTCACTGATGATGGAGATGGAATGTACGGCAAAAAAAAGTATCAGCCCGGTAATGAATAACAGCATAAATGCTCGCCTCAGTGGAAATTACATGGCAGTTTATGTGACATCAATCCTGAACAAATATACACGCAATCACCGGGGTTGAAGAGAGGAACCTGTTATGTAACGGCCCGTTATTGTTACATCAACCGATTCTGCTGTAGACTTCATGAATTATTTTTTCTGTTCCTCAACCTGGGGGGTTCCCTATGGATATCAAGGACATTTGCGCTGACATGGCGCAGAAAGCCGCCACCATCGACCCGCTCGGGAAGACATTAAAATTCTGCCTCGACGAGGAAATCATGTTGATAGACGGAACCGGTGAGCAGAACGAGGTGTCGATAATTACCGGGAATGATATTGAATCCGACTGTACCGTTACCATGTCGCTGGAAACCTACGGCAAGCTGCAGCGGCGGGAAGTGAAGCCCTTCATGCTGGTGGCATCCCGCAAGATCAAGGTGAAAGGCGACTTGTCGATAGCAGCCAGGCTGAAACAGTTGACGTAGCCGATGTACGAATCGAGCCTGGCGATAAAACGTTCGGGCATACTCAAGACGTTAAACCGCGCAGGTTTTCTCGCCAACAGCCTCGGGATCCGACTTTTCGAGCTTGATCAAAACAAAATTCTGCAGCATGCGGCCCGGGTGGCAGGGTTTGAATTCAGGGATGAGCCTATGGAACAGGGACTGGCGCGCCTGATCACTTCTATCCGGTCCGATGCGCGTCTGAATACGGTCGGCAAGCTGGCGCTGAAACGCAATATCCAAAGGGCCGCGGACCACCGGTTCCTGGTAGAGCGCAGCCTTGCCGAAAACCCGTCAATTCGCGGCTCCGCGATCAGGACCCCGCTGTTTGTGATCGGGATGCCGCGCACCGGGACGAGTATCCTGCAGGCACTGCTCTATCGCGATCCGGCGCACCGTTCTCCCTTATCGTGGGAATGCCTGATGCCGCATCCGGCGCCGCAACCGGATAACTATGCCGATGACCCTCGTGTCAAGCGAATTCAATCGGAGTTCTCGCAACTGTTCACCCTGGTACCGGATTTCAGGAAAAAACACTACATGGAAGCGGATTCACCACAGGAATGCGTGGGGATTACCGCGCTGAACTTCACCAGTTTCCAATACCTGACGCAGTGTTTTATCCCGGCATATCACGAGTGGTTTGCCAACCAGGCGGACCAGGTCGCAAACCTGCGCTGGCACAAGTCCTTTCTTCAGTTTCTGCAATCGGGGGGCGTCAGCACCGAACGCTGGCTACTCAAATCGCCTGTGCACCTGTGCCGTTTGCGGGCGCTGTTTGAGGTCTACCCGGACGCCCGGATAGTCATGACGCACCGCCATCCGGCGAGTATCGTGCCCTCCGTGGCGAGTCTCCTCACGTCAATTCGATCCCTTTATTCCGACCACGAGGACAGCGCAAGGACCGCAAGGGAGAACCTGCAAATCTGGTCGTCGTATTTCCACCGCTTTGTCGAAGACAGAAGCCTGCTTGGCAAGGACGATCAGATCATCGACCTGCAATTTGAAGACTTTGTCCGGGACCCCCTGGGCGTGGTCAGGTCAATATACCGGCGTTTCGGCTGGGAACTGGGTGGAGTTGCTGAACAGAACATGCAGGAATTCCTGCTTCAGGAACAGAAAGACAAGCACGGCAGGCACGAGTATTCTCTCGAACAGTTTGGACTCAGCGAACAGGACGTGGCAGACTGCTTTCGCGTATACCTGGACTTCCTGGACGAGAGAACGACGGCTGACGCTGCCTGAGGCGCGCCCGGCCGCGCTTGCCATCACCCTGAAAGCTAATACTGATTAACAGGTTAAAGAATGGAAAGCAAACTAGCCTTCAATGAATTCCTGGAGATGCTGAAGGAGGCGGACCAGACGTTCCTGGACCCGGAGGCCAACCTGGACGAGCAGGGCAAAGTCGATGGTTACCGGCACTTCTTCCACCTCATGCATGCCGCCGTTGACTTCTACCTGTTCAACGACCCATTGAAACCGCGCTTCATGCCGCTCACCAACAGTGGCCGAAAACTGTTTGGCGACAACGTCGATGCGGTTTACTACTTCACCCAGTTACGGGGAGACCAGGAGTACGTCATAAAGGGGCGCCGTTTTGACAGTTGCTATCTCAGCTTCTGCATCTACGGTGGTGACCCGCACGGGGAACTGGCGGACCGGGTCACGCTGAACATAAACCAGCGCGATATTCAATTTGAGGAGGATGGTTCATTCGAAATCAGGCTCACTCCCGACCCGGATCCGGGGAATCCCAATGAATTCAAACTCGAGCCGGATTCGGTGAACATGTTTACCAGAGAGTATTTCTTCGACCGCCCCAATTCCACCGAAAGCGAACTGTCCATCGTGAACACCAATCCGCAACCGCCAGGTATGCCGTTGACCGATGAACAACTGGCCCGGCACATTCGGACGATGGCCATGTTCTTCCAGTGCACGACCTGGATTGCGCCACTGCCCGTGGAACTCCCCGTGAATGAGTTTTTGCCGGCGTTCGAGTTCGACCCCGAGCAGGGCGGCTGGGGTACGCCCGACAACATTTATTGCTTCGCCCGTTTCCGGGTCGAGGAAGATGAGTACCTGAACATCAAAATCCGCTCCCCTGACTGTTGCTATTGGGGAATCCAGACCTGGAACTTCCTGATGCAATCGACGAATTACGCCGACTTCCCGGTATGCGTAAACAACGCGACGGCAATACCTTCGGAGGACGGTAGTGTTGAAGTGGTTCTCAGCCACCGGGAGGCGCCCCGCAACTGGATGAGTACCGCGGGGTACCGCGAAGGAGTCCTGTTCTGCCGCTGGCTGCTGGCGGATGAACTGCCCGAACCTCCCGGGATTACCGTTTTGAAGTGGTAGATTGTTGCCTGATGACAGATTACCGATACCAGACCCTGCTCCTGCAACTCAGTGAGCAATTGATACACCAAAACAAGATGCTGGTCACGGCCGAATCCTGCACCGGCGGGGGCGTCGCCTATGCCATAACGGAAATGCCGGGCAGTTCCGGGTGGTTCGAGCGGGGGTTCGTTACCTACTCCGACCTTGCCAAGCAGGAACAGTTGGGCGTTGCCGGGTCCTTGATCACCCGGTACGGCGCGGTCAGTGAAGAGGTCGCGGCAGCCATGGCGCAGGGCGCATTACAGCACAGCCATGCGGACCTGAGCGTGGCGGTCACCGGCATTGCCGGCCCGGGCGGTGGAAGTGAGGAAAAGCCGGTCGGCACCGTCTGCTTCGGCTGGAGCGGACGCGACGGCGATACCAGGACCGCCAGGGTAAAGTTTGAGGGAAGCAGGCAGCAGGTGCGGGAGCTCTCGATTTTGACGGCCCTGCAGGGCCTGGCGGACCTGGCAGAGCAATCGTTATAGTCCAATGAAACGGTTGTTTTTCGCCCTCTGGCCGGACCGCGGGGTGCGCGCCCAACTGGCTGAGCGTGCCGGCCTGCTGCAGATTGATACGGGACGCCCCGTTCCAGGGGAAAACTATCATGTTACCCTGGTCTTTCTCGGCAATGTGCAGGAACAGGATATTCCCGGACTGCTTGACGCCGCCGGGCGCTTGAGACTATCCCACTTCCCGTTGCAGATGGACCGCTGCGGCTGGTGGAAACGCGCAAAGGTCGCCTGGCTGGCGCCGGAAACCACGCCGGCGCCGTTGCAGGAGCTGGTCGAACAGATCAGCCGGTTCAGCATGAACGCCGGGTTATCCATAGATAACCGGGATTACAGCCCCCACCTGACCGTTGCCCGCAGGTTGTCCCGGCCGGTGACGGCCATGTCAATCGATCCGGTCCACTGGGATGTGAGGGAGTTCTGCCTGGTTGAGTCCATTACCCATCAACAGGGGGCGAGGTACCGGGTAATGAAGTCGTGGGCGTTATTTTAATCGATCGCATATGTCCCTGCCGGCCAAAGAAAATATCAGCGTGTTCCGGTCCCGTACCGGGTTATATGCCTGCCTGGCGCTGACCCTTGCCTCGGCGGCCTTCGCTTTCGCCCACGTGGTAGGACGCGGAGTTCATGCCGAAGTCCCGCCAGTGGGGCTGTCTTTCTGGCGCTGGCTGATTGGAGCGATCGTACTGTGGCCGTTCATTTATCCATCGCTTAAAGCGAATGCGCCGGACATCCGCAAACATATCGGGCCGCTCACCCTGCTCGGCGGGGTTATGATCCTGAGCGCGACCTGCCTGATGATCGGCCTGAACTTCACTACTGCGATAAATGCTTCCATTATCAATGCCATACAACCGGTATTCACCGTGTTGCTGGCCATGCTGATCCTGCACGACAGGTTGCGGCTGTCACAGTCGTGCGGCGTTGCTCTGGGGGTCATCGGCGTGACAGTCATGATTACCAGGATGGACCTGGCGGCATTGCTCCACTTGCAATTCAACGCGGGGGACATCCTGATACTGCTGGGTTCAATGGGTTATTCGCTGTATGCCATCAACCTGAGGAAAGTCCCGGATTCCCTGGGTCCGTCTGCAGCACTGTTCATGATCATCGTGACAGGCTGTGTAATCGTGCTCCCGTTCTATGTCATCGAAACCATCATCTATAAGCCGGTGCCGATCAGCGCGACCGCCATCTACTCCATCATAGCCATGTCATTGGTGTCTACCGTATTCGGGACACTGTTGTGGAACCGGGGAAACCAGCTTATCGGGCCAAGCCGGGCCGGCATGTTCATCAACCTGATCCCCATCTTTGCGGCCGTCATGGCAATACTGTTCCTGGATGAAAGCCTGACCCTCTACCAGGTGATATGTGCCGTGCTGATCAGCATCGGCATATTTATGGTGTTAAGGCGATAAGATATTTGCTGTACACCTTCCCTGGCGTACACCCTGCGGGCGTCTTTCAGACGGCCAAATCTTCTCCTGGCGGATTTGTGGGGTCAGATCTTGCTGACCTCGCACATCAGCCCTTTCAGGTTGGTCGAGCCGGATTCAGGCCCGACGTTCAGATCATCGGTGAGGAAGTTGATGTTGCATTCCCTGAAGCCGTAATCCGGCGCTGCCCTCTCCGGATACCACCACGCAAACTCGGCGGCCACCACCCGCGGGTCTACGCCGTCGGTGACCTTTGCCTTGTGTTTCACCTTGCCGCGCGGGCTTTCGATGTAAACCCAGTCGCCGTGTTCTATGTTCCTGGCGGCGGCAGTTTCCGGGTGTATGGACAACAGGGGATAGGGATGCGTTTTGCGCAATAACGGGCTTTGCCGGTGCTCGGATCCGAAATACTCCTGGACCCGCGTCCCGGTGGTCAACACCAGGGGGTATTTTTCCACGAACTCCGGTTCCCTGGCCGGACTTTCCGGCGGTTCCTGGTGGAACGGCAACGGGTCGTAGCCCCAGTCCTTGTTCTGTTGTATGTAGAAATCAAGCTTGCCGGATTTGGATTTAAAGCCTTCGGTTTCGTGTTTCCGGTACCTGGGTTCATTGCGCAGGTAATCCATGTCCTTGAATTCTTCCCAGGTCACACCGGCGGGTTCGAGAATATAGTCCAGGGATTCTTCGTAGTCCTCCCAGAATGAATCCTCAAAACCCAGTTTCTTGCCCAGTTCGTTGAGAATCTCGACGTCAGCCATAGCCTCGCCCGGGGCATCCACGATCTTCGGCCTGGGGAAGATATAGCCGTGGGATTTCCAGTAGTCCGCGATGTTGTCGAACTCGATCCAGGTCTTTGCGGGAAGGACGATGTCCGCAAGTTCCGTTGTCGGGGTGGGAAAGATGTCCGCCACCACCAGGAACTCGACCTTCTTCAGCGATTCGTACACCCGCGAGGTATTCGCCCTGACCACCAGCGGGTTGCTGCCCATGATCAGCATTGCCCTGACCGGGTAGGGTTCGCCTGTCTCGATGGCATCCCAGATCACATGGGGTGTAATGCGGTTGATGGATGCCGCCAGCCGGTAGCGGGTGCCGCCGAGCATCTTGTCGATACTGTCCAGGAACTGGTTGCCGCAGAATTCCATGCGCGGCAGGCCGGGCGGGGGACCGAACATGACGTTGCCGCCCGGGACATCCAGGTTGCCGGTCAGCGCCGACATGTAAATGAGCACGCGGTCCGAGTTCGAGCAATTGACGCCGTGCTCGATGCCGACGCCCCACTGGATGGCCGCAGGTTTGGTCTGTGCGAACAGGCGCGCCGCTGCTATGATCTTTTCCCTGGGCACCCAGGATATTTCCTCGCCGACCTCGGGCGGGTACTCCTCCAGGCGTTCACAGAACTTGTCGAACCCCGTCGTGTAGTTCTCGACAAAATGGCGGTCGTAGAGGTCTTCCTTGACCATAACGTGCATCATGGCCATGGCGAGCGCGACGTCCGTGCCGGGCCGGAGTTGGAGCCAGATATCGGCCTTTTCCGCAAGCTGGGTACGTTGCGGATCGACCACGATGTAACTGGGCTTGCGTTTGAGACTCAGACCCAGGTTGACGCCTATGTATTCATCTGGGTTGGATTTTATGGTGTTGCTGCCCCAGGACATGACGCACTGGGGATTGTTGTCGTAATCCACGATGGGGACCGACATGCCCAGTTGCTTGGACACGGCCAGCCTCGGCAGGTAGCAGACATGGCCGTTCGCCAGCACGTTGGGCGAACCGAACATGTTTGCGACCCGGTAGACAAAGCGGTGATGGCTGCGTCCCGTGCCGTGCCCGAAGATGACTGATTCCGGCCCGTTCTCTTCCTTGATCCGGTTGAATTTGTCGGCAATGGTACCCAGCGCTTCTTCCCAGCTGATCCTTTCCCACTTGCCCTCGCCGCGTTCGCCGACCCGTTTCTTTGGGTACAGCAGGCGGTCCTTGTGGTACTGCAAATCGGTGATGAAACCTCTTGCCTTCCTGCACAGGTAACCCTTGCTGATGGGATGCTCCATATCGCCCCTGATCTTGACGGCCTTGCCGTCTTCCAGCGTGACAAACACGCCGCAACCGGCATGGCCGCAGGCGCGGCAATTGGTGCGGACAACTTCCGTCTTGGTTTCCCGGCCGTCTATCGGGGTTGCTTGCATGTCCATAACAGTGTCGATAACCTGGTAATTCAGCCTTGTAATTCTAGTTTAAGTCGTCCTGCCTTTCCAGTGACTTTTGACCGCCGGTCTCGAGTGACGGATATAAGCGTGCCCCCTTACGCAGCAAGCGAGGGTTACTTGATAGCCAGGAAGCCCTCGAAACTGACGTATTTCATGATCGTCATCACGTCAACAAAACCGGCCCGTTCGAGCAGGCCCAGGTTGCCGGCCGTTGAGAAGGGTTTGAGCACGCCTTTCAGGCTAACCTCCTTGTTCAATATCTCCTCGGAACTGAAGCCCTTGCGTTGTTTGAACTCCCGGTACAGGCAGGACATCATGTCCTGGAAGCGCGAGTCCGGCGCCCCCACTTTTTCAAACAGGATGAATGCCCCACCCCAGTTCAGGGCCTGGTAGATGCTGTCGAACAGCGCCTGTCTGTGTCTTTCCTCGATAAACTGGACCGTGTAATACGCAATAATCATATCCGATGCGTCCAGCGCGCAGGTCAGTATGTCCTCGCAACAAAGCTCCACCCGATCCAGGCCGGCACAGGTCTTGCGGGCGCGATCGATCATGTCCTGCTCCTTGTCCAGCCCTATCCAGCGTACGTCAGGTTTATGGCCGTTGTACTCGGCCAGCATTTTCAGCAGGTCACCGGTTGAGCAACCCAGGTCGTACACGGTACTGTCCGGCGCCACGAAGAAATCGCTCAGGTAACAGATGAGTTCATGCCCGTCCCGGTACCAGGGGATGGAACGCCTGGCGTGGTCCGGGAATGCTTCCGCCACCTCGGCGCCGAACGACCAGGCGGAACGTTTTGCAGAAATGCCGTCGTCGATGTTCACGACGTCATGCCGGGGGACAGCCGCTTCAGCACCTTGCCGTCCAGACCCAGGATAGTCGCTGCCAGGTCCTCCGCCGCGGCATTCATCCTGGCGCTGTCAATGCCGCGCAGCACCAGGTTCACTCCCAGCTTTCCCTTTTTGAAATAGGGATAACTGCCCATGCTGACGTCGGGATATTTTTCCTGAACGGCTTCCAGGCCTGTTGCAATTACGCTTTCGGGAAGGTTGGTCAGGATGTTTTCCGTGAGGATGGGATCACCCCCCACCAGCCTCCCGGTCAGACCATCGAACATGGCTTCCATGATGGACGGCACACCCGGCAATACAAATACGTTCTCAAGCTGGAACCCCGGCGCGCCGCTCACGGGGTTGTCGATTAACCGTGCGCCTTCAGGTATATCCGCCATCTTCAGCCTGGCTTCCGTCAGGAGGCCCGGTTCATAATACCGGTCCAGGGCATTAACGGCCTCCTCATTGCGCTCCACTGCCACATCGAATGCCCTGGCAATGGCAGCCGCGGTGATGTCGTCATGGGTGGGGCCGATACCGCCGGTGGTAAAGACATAAGTGAATTCAGCACGGCAGATGTTGACCGTCGTAACGATATCGTCCTCATCATCGGGAATGACCCTGGCCTCCGTAAGACGTATCCCCAGGGTGTCACATTTTCTACCGATGACCGCCAGGTTTGCGTCCTGGGTGCGGCCGGACAGGATCTCATTGCCGATGATGAGCAGGCATGCAGTAATCTGGTGGGGTTGTTTCACTGTACGTCATAGCGCGTTTCGATCACGCAATCAGCTTAACACTTTTTCCGCCGGGGCTGAATTACTCGAAGGCGTATTGCCAGCCTGCCATAACAGTCCAGTCGGTCTCCATTTGCGGGCCGTTCAGGTCACGGTATAACGGCAAGCTCAATTCGACGGCCAATCGGTGACCGGCCAGTCCGCCGGGTCGGCGCATACATGCCTCCGACGGGGGCATGGTCGGCGGCGTTGTACCGGGAATGTCCAATCACGTCTGCGCGTGCCTGCACACCGACAAGACATAGCGCGCTCAACACGGCTGAGAAAGTTAACCTTGATGCAAGCACAACTTCGAGCGTGTTCCGTCAGGTTGGTTTGACGCGCACCTTGAGGTTGTCAATAAGACGTGCAGACCCCAGCCAGGCGGCAGCCATGATGGACAAGCGGGTATCTTCCGGCGCCGGTTGCTGCAGATCCTCCGTGCGCCTGATGCTGACGTACTCCGGCCTTAACCCTGCTTCCTGTAACCGGCCCAGCGCCTCCGTTTCGATTTCATCCATGCGTTTGTTGCCCTGGCGCAAGCTCTCGGCGGCGGACTTCAGGGTCTTGTATATCTCCGGCGCCCTGCGCCGTTCGTCCTGTGACAGGTAGGCGTTGCGGGAACTCATCGCCAGCCCGTCAGGTTCTCTCACGATGGGCAGTCCGATGATTTCGAAAGGCAGGCACAAATCCCTGGCCATGCGTTTGATGACCAGCACTTGCTGGTAATCCTTTTCGCCGAAAAAAGCAAAATCGGGCTGGACGTTGCTGAGCAGTTTTGCCACCACGGTGGCAACACCGGAGAAATGGTTCGGCCTGGCCTCACCGCAGAGTATGTCCGATAACCCAGGCACGTTGATCCGGGTGTCAATATCGGTACCGCCCGGATACAATTGATCCAGGTTGGGTGTGAACAACAGGTCAAGCCCGTACTTCTCAAGTTTATTCTTGTCATCGGCCAGGGTGCTGGGATACCTCTCGTAATCCTCTCCTTTCCCGAACTGTATCGGGTTGACGAATATACTCATCACGGTCCGGTCAGCGCAGTCGCGGGCGTGGTTAAGCAATGAAATATGCCCGTCATGCAGATTCCCCATGGTTGGGACGAGCGCGATGGAATAACCCGACCTTTTCCACCTCTCGATAATGGTACGCAACCCGTGCAGACTCGATACGGTTTCCATTACCGGCGTACCCGTAAAGGGCGCGGTAATAAGCTTATCGACTGCTTGCCGATCTGACATTGCCATTCCTGTACTATTTAAATGAGTGTTCCCGGCCCGGGAAAGCCCCGGATTTTACCGCCCGAACATATTCCCGTACAGCTTCGGGTATGCTCCCGGTTCCGGCCAGGAAATTTTTCGCCATGTGGGGTGAACGTGCGGACAGCCCTAATACATCATATACCACCAGTACCTGCCCGTCACAGTCTACGCCGGCGCCGATACCTATGGTCGGAATGGTGAGTTCATTGCTTATGCGCAGGGCCAGTGCGGCCGGGATACATTCCAGGACTACCATGCAGGCGCCTGCTGCCTCCAGGGCCCTGGCGCCCGCCATGATGCGTTGCGCCTGATCGTCAGTCCTGCCCTGGACCTTGTATCCTCCGTATTCCCTGACTGATTGTGGCTGCAGGCCGACATGGCCGCACACGGGAATGTCCCGGTCCACCAGGTAAGCAACGGTTTCCGCGTGCTCAATGCCGCCTTCCAGCTTGACCACTTCGGCGCCGCCCGCGTCAACCAGCGTGCGCGCATTGTCATAAGCTGCAGCAACCGTCTCATAGGTCCGGTATGGCATGTCGGTCACCACCAGGGAACGCCGGCAGTTCCTGCTGGCCAGCCTGCTGTGGTAAGTCATGTCTTCAATGGAAACGGCAAGGGTATCCTCGCCGCCCTGCAAGACCATCCCAAGTGAATCACCCACCAGCGTGATTTCGACACCGGCCTCGTCCAGTATCCTGGCGAAACTTGCGTCATAGGCGGTCAGGCTGACAATTTTCTCGCCCGCTTTTTTCATCTCCAGCAAACGGGCGATGGTGATTTTTTCAGTCATAGTTCCCGGGGGTTGAAATAATGCCGTCCCTGGTCGAGACCATCCAGGTAATTCAGCAAGACCTTGTAGTCACCGCTGTCACCGGTGAAATCCAGGTCTGTCGTGTTGACGATGAGTAACGAAGACGCATCATAATGATAGAAAAAGTCAGCATACCCTTCTGATATTCCCTGCAGGTACTCCCTGTCGATTTTCATATCATTGACCTTACTTTCAGCACGAATGCGTCTCATCATCACGTCGACAGACGACTGCAGGTAAATAACCAGGTCAGGGACCGGAATATCGTCGACCATGATGTTATAGATCTGGTAGTACAAGTCCAGTTCATCCGCGCTTAATGTTGCTTCGGCATACAGCTTGTTGGCCTGGACCAGGAAGTCCGCGACCTGGTTGGGCGCGAACAGGTCTGCCTGCCGGAGCGCCCGTACCTGCTTTACATGCTCGAATAAAAAATGCAGTTGTGCCGCCAGTGCAGCGGAACCGGGGTGTTGATAAAACCGGGTTAAAAAGGGGTTGTCTGCAGCCCGCTCCAGCAACAGTTGGTTGTCCAGGCTCTCTGCCAGGCGCCTTGCCAACGTTGATTTACCGGCTCCGATCGGGCCTTCCACGACTAAATATCGAAATGAAGCTTTATCCATCTACGTTGAATTTTCACAGCTTTGTAATACCCGCCCGGCCCGTATCGGCCAGAAATTTATCAGCCCTGCCGAGACCCGGAATTTCGATATCCGGCGCCAGTTCAAGCAAGGGTATCAATACAAAATTCCTGTGTCTCATTTCAGGATGCGGCACTATCAGTCCGGGTTCATCGATGACCTCGGCGCCATACAGTAACATATCAAGATCAAGAGTGCGCGGTCCCCATTGTATTCCGCCCCGGACTCGTCCCTGCCTGTTTTCAATCGACTGTAACCGGGCCAGGAGCGCGTTTGCGGTTAAACCGGAATCCAGCAACGCCACTGCGTTTATGAAATCCGGCTGATCGCCCGGACCGAGCGGTTTGCTCCTGTAGAACGAAGAACAGCGCACCAGGTCAGTATCCGGGAGTCCGTTCAGCGCCGCCAGGGCTGAAGTCAACTGCGTTTCGGGGTCGCCCAGGTTACTCCCCAACCCGATATAACTTTCCATCAACTCTGCCTTTGACGTCTTCTGTGCCTCCTGCGGCTGTTATGCTTGTCTCCGGAATGAGCCTTTTTTACAGGATTGTCCTGTTGAAACGCCGTCCACCAGTTCGCCAGTTCGGTAACCTCCTCCCCTGATTCTGCACGCAACAATAAAAAATCATAGGCGGCCCTGAAGCGCGGATGTTGCACCAACCGGTGCGGGCGCCGGTTTACACTCCGGGCCAGGCGTGGCTGCAACTGCCAGATCTCCCGCGCAAGCTGGGTAAAACGACGCGGCATGGCGGTGCTGCGGGTTTGTTTGGATATGACGATATCGCCGGCCAGCATGATAGCCTCCATTTCTTTCAGACCCTGGGCGATGTTGTCCCGGGCCAGCCTGTCCATGGGTATCCATAACAAGGCAGCCAGGAGAAACCCGGGCGTAACAGGCTTGTTTTCTGCCAGGCGGTTATCGGTATTGCGTAGCGCGTTGACGACAAAAGTATGGGGAAACCCGCCGTACTGGTGTGCCAGCGCCTCTTCAGTCTGCGGAAACAGTTCACCGAACATCCGGTAATGGCGCAACTGCTCAAACGTTTGCAGGGCATAACCGTTAAAAAACATTTTCAGGACTTCCTCGAACAACCGCGCAGGGGCGATGCCGCCCAATGAGGGCGCCAGTTCGGAGAGGCACCGCTCCGTATCACCGCTGATCCGGAATCCCAGCTTGGTCGCGAAGCGCACTGCGCGCAACAATCGCACCGGGTCTTCGGTAAAACGCTGATGGGGGTCGCCGATCAGCTTTATACAGCAGGATTTGATATCCCGCATACCATCGACGTAGTCGACCACGGCCTCGTCTGCAATATTGTAGTACAGCGCATTGACGGTGAAATCACGCCGCCACACATCATCATCTATACCACCGTAAACGTTGTCACGAATTATCCGGCCATCGACGGCATGTCCTGCACTGGTATCGATACGGTGGGGTGCACGAAAAGTCGACACCTCGATAATGTCATCACCATAATGAACATGGGCAAGCCGGAAGCGCCGTCCAATCAACCGGCTGTTGCGGAACAGTTCCCGTATTTGTTCAGGAGTGGCATCCGTCGCCACGTCAAAGTCCTTGGGTTCACGACCCAGCAGCAGGTCGCGCACGCTCCCCCCCACCAGGTAAGCGGCGAATCCTGCATTTTTCAGACGGTACAAAACTTTCAGGGCATTATCGCTGATCGCGTTCCTGGATATGTTGTGTTCTGCGCCAGGAATGACTGTGGGTTCGCGGTTCAGGTAGACGACTTTATCGTGGCTTTTATTCATCACTTAATATAATATCGGAATGAAGATGCTCCCTTCGTCTAGTGGCCCAGGACGCTGGCCTCTCACGCCGGAAACAGGGGTTCGATTCCCCTAGGGAGCGCCATATAAGCGTCCTAATTGTTCCAACCAATACGTACATCTACATGATTTTATTAGATAATATAAAATATCGCTTGCCTTTACAATTCGTCTTGTTCTATACTATTCCCACGGTGATTGTGGGAGCATATGTGGGAATAGAGGTTCGACTCCCTCTATTCCCACAATAGGAATCAAAAATGACTGTGAAGGAGGATTTGACATGAAACGCATGACCGAGAGCGTCGCGAAAAAGCTGACAAAACCCGGCAGATACGCGACTGATACGACCCTGTATCTGAAGGTGAGTCCAAGCGGGGCGAAGTCATGGGTACAGCGTATCATGATTGCCGGTAAAAGGCACGATATTGGTCTGGGCGGTTATCCGGTGGTGCGCGTGGATGAGGCAAAGATGCAGGCACTTGAAAACCGGCGACTGGTGCAGAGCGGTGGCGACCCGCTGAGAGATAAGCACAAGTCAAAGTTGCCCACTTTCAAACAAGCCTCAGAATATACACTGGAAGCAATTAAAGGACGCTGGAAAAACAGCAAAACCGCAGCGAACTGGCGGACCGGTATGGAAACGTATGCCTACCCGGTGATTGGAGAGAAGAGCATAGACAAGGTGGGCCGGGAGGATGTGTTGCGGATCCTCACCCCGATATGGTCGGATAAAACAGAAACCGCCCGCAAGTTGCGGCATCGTATGAATGCCGTCTTTTCCTGGGCTCTGGCACACGGTTACATTGAAACCAACCCGGCGGGTGATGCGATCAACGGTGCCTTGCCGAAAATGCCGAGCGTAAAATCAAACTTCCGTGCCCTGCCTTACCGGGAGGTGCCCGGTGCACTGGAAACGATTGCCGGGAGTGCAGCATCCATTGCATCGAGGTTGTGTTTCAGGTTCGTGGTGTTGACGGCGTGCCGCTCCGGTGAAGCCCGGGGCGCGACCTGGGATGAGATCGACCTGGATTCCCGCATCTGGTCGCTCCCAGGCAAGCGCATGAAAACCGGGAAACCACATCGTGTCCCGCTGTCTGATGCGGCCTTGGAAGTGCTGGAGCAGGCCCGGATGCTGGCCGATGGGTCCGGGCTACTGTTTCCGTCTCCGCACCGCCCGGGGAGCATGCTGTCAGACATGACACTGACGAAGCTGCTTCGCGACAATGGCTTGGCGGAGAAGACAACGGTGCACGGTTTCCGATCCAGTTTTCGGGACTGGTGCGCGGACACGGGCAAACCGCGGGAGCTGGCGGAGGCGGCACTGGCTCACGTTGTGGGTGGTGTTGAAGGGGCGTATTTCAGAAGTGACATAATGGCGCGCAGAGAGCAGGTTATGGCGCAGTGGGCGGACTTCGTGACCAACACTGGCGCGGAGGTGGTGAGGCTGCGCCACGGCTGAAAAAAGTAAAGGCAAACGGCTTACCATGTCGTAATTTCTGTACACGCAACGAGATGGGGAACGCATAAAGAGGTCAGGTAATGACGCCGAATACCGAGCTGGCGTCGATCAAACAAAAAGTCAGAAGCAGGATAGTGAGAGGTTGGGCAGAGTGGGTATTTCACTGAATCCTGCCGCCCATTTAACGTGAAGGCTGCCACCCGGAACGACGTAAACCAGCCACCCCTGTGCGCGTCGTGACGCGGGTTTGGGGTAGCAGCTGTTACGGGAACTGGGATGGTATGACTCAAGGATACAGACCCAGTTCGAGACCGCGCGGGTGAGCAGAGTCAGGTGGATTGGGGCTAGGCAAGCGTGCAGTTCCGGCATGAAACTACCCGGATACACCTGCTCGTGCAGGAGTAGAACCTGCATTACAACCCGTTGATATTGCTAGCTTTTACAAAATTGATAAATTTCTTGCCAACGAAAAACCAACAGAGCATTAAGTGTATTCCAGCCTTTCAGTAGTTATTATAGGCGAATTACTCTACGGGCGTTATTACGCTACTCAACCAAACAAAAATGATCAGAGGAAATAGCAACCGCAAGGATTTATCTATCAGTATATTCATAGAGTTTTCTCTGTCCTGAGGCCTTTGATACTTCACTAAAGAATTTCTCGTAATTCATAACAAGGGATTCGTTGTTCCCGTTTACCTGCATTGATATGCGAATTTCCTTTTGGTTAAGATCGGGTTCAAGTGTAAACCTGGGTGAACTGAAGACTACATTGGTACTGATTTGGGTCTCCTTCGACGTTGATTTCAGCGAATACATTTCCTGAATACGTTTATCAGTTACCCTGTTCAAGATGGTATTGAGGGGCCCTGAATTTATTGTCGCCGCTTCCCCTATGACTAATCCTTCCATTGTATAGAGATTCTGTGTCAAGAATATAATGTCTCTGATATTCGATGATGTCGATAAGTTTTTTGTCAATTCACAAAGCTTGGAGATCAAATCATCAACGGTAGTACCATTGACAACTTTCTTTACCTCGGAGAGATATTCCTGGAAGTTTATCTTTAGGCCTGTTTGAGGGCTTTCAGTCATAAATTTCTCGTCCGAGAAAAGGTCTATCACGTACTGGTCTTTTACAAGTATGTATCTATTGTGTAGGAGCAAATTCGCTATTTCTCTCAGTTCAATACTACTCACGCATTTATCATGGTAGTTGTAGACTTTCACCCTGTTCTTCTTGAGTTTTTGCGGGAAAATTTCGGAGAGTATCCGAATATTTACGGAGATTGTCAGTAGTATGTCCTCAATAATGTCCTCCTGTTCGTCGAGGATTTTTTGCGTCAATTGAGACTCAGGCAGTGTCAAGCCGTCTCCGATTATTGGAGTTATGCCTTCTGCATCCAACTTCACCTTTGCCTCTGCTGTAAAACGTCTCAGTCTGTTGATTTGAGACGAAATTTTCTCCAGTGTCCTTTTTACAGTTCCATAAACTATTTCTTCGCCCTTCGAGTTTCTTTTTGAAATTACAAACGGGCTTTCCCACCGCCCTTTATTCAAGCTTCCGTCAATGACACGTATTGCTCCATACAAGTATGGCTTGTGCTCTCCATTGTAAATGATTTCTAACTTCTTGAATTTATTTCTTGTCACAGTTCAGATCCACTTTCTGACTTTAGTTAGTGCACGAATAAATTTGAAATGCTTTGCGTAATCTGAGGACTAGAATTCTATCCAACCAGTATGATTTCTAGGATTAATTTCTATGAATAAGTAGTTCCCGTAGTAATTTGGGTTGCTTGTTTTTGCAATCAACAGCCGCATCATGATCCGTTTGGGAACTAACAACAGCCGCGAATATTGATTATTTTGGTGGTCTAATTATACCTAATATCTAGAACGGGGAAATTCGTCGTGCTGATAGGCAAATTGCAAAACGCGATCAAGGAGATTGAAAAATCTATTCTCCGTTCGTGAATGATGTGTGAATTGATGAAATTCTGAGTAATCTTGAATAAAGAAAGGAATGCCCGTGTTTTCGAACAATTCGAAAGCAACTTGACTGTAGACTTTGTACTCAGTAGTGAAAAGTTCCTTCACAAGGATAAGCGCTGTAATATTGAGATGACCTACAGAAATATTATGCTTTACAGTTCCACACCGAATTTTGAGAGACTTGTTTGATCTGAGATAAGATATGGAGCCCCGCATTTGCGCAGCTGCTTTTTTTAGATGCCGGACAACAGTGGATATTTTTCGTTCGATGGGACGATTCAAAATATATTCCGTATTAGGGCTATCTTTTGCTTGTATCAAAAGAAGATTTGAGGAGGTTACGACCATAATGTCTACGAATTCTTTACCATCATCTGTTCGAACAGGATTTAGATAGATTTGGTCGCTCGAAAATACACGATCTAGACATTTTACGATATCAAGCTCAGAAAAAATCCCAGGGGTTTCTCGGCCGAGGCTTGTGATCATGGGCGTCTTACGGCCATGATAAGAATTATCCTTAGGCCGGGTATCCATAACAAATATGTCGTCGGGGAATAACTCTTCCATCATCTCAATTACCAAGGCCTGGTCATCATCATCAGAATTTCGGTTCGAAAACCATTTTGATATTTGATCATCGATCTTTGAAGAGGGAATATAGTCAGGAGGTGCCAAGCACAAATCGTCGAGCCTCAGTCCAAACTTGTCAACACCTAAGTTTTTGACACGATAACCCAGAAGCTCTCTATTATGTTCGTCAATAAAATGGACGTTGAATGTACTGGAAGATAGCAAATCAAAAATATTTGCAGCTATTTCGTCATTCGATAAAAAAGTTCGTATAACCAGAGGTTCATCCGGATCGTCAAAAAATGCTGTCACAAGACCATACGTATCTACACCGTCGGTGTTTATTGGCACAAGGTAAATTTTCAATTCTCGACGTAGTTTTGAAGTAAGGATCATTTCCTTCGGGCATTTAATAATTAGAATCATTTCTTCTCCGCGAAAAGTTTTGATAGGGATTAATCCGCACGGCACTGAAGCTATTTCTCGGAGAAGTTCAGGGTTCTTAATTGTAAGCATCAATGGGTAATTACCTTGTGAAGGAGACAAAAACTTATCTACGTCGAGCGTGAATTTGTCGCGTCAATTCTATGAGATGGATGAGAGAAAGCCAACCGGCATG
Source organism: Gammaproteobacteria bacterium (assembly GCA_965207165.1). Lineage (GTDB taxonomy): Bacteria > Pseudomonadota > Gammaproteobacteria > Eutrophobiales > Eutrophobiaceae > JAAXHV01. The sequence goes on from OZ242265.1 coordinate 3,051,672, forward strand.
TTGTTTTGCGTGAAACTGGAATAGATGCTACTGGGAAATATTCTTGTTGCTCGCAACAGTGTTGCAGACCTATGAAATCCTTCATGTAATCAAAAAATACAACTGGCACAAATAGTATGTCTTCCAGCCGTTTCGGAGGATGAGGAAAATGATGTTAATATAAAGTGTAATTTTTGAAATAATTATAGATGCGACAACATCTCTGTTGCAGAAATCTGCGCCTGCTATATATGCTACAGACAATCGCGATTGTTTTGTGGGTGAAGTTTAGGTTCGGTCGCCTGGGTAAGAAAGTTTATTCTAATTAGAGTAACAACGAATGGTGGTTCCGCAATCGTGAAAAAGGTATCAAGACCAATGAGAAAGAACGTATGTGTCCCACAGAGCAATTAAACCCTAATTTTGTAAGCGAAAATGGCTAAATTAACGAATTGTACAGTTAAGAATTCACATGATGACCTTATTGCTGCTCATCCATTCGGCAACAATATCGCTTTTGGTTGCCAATTTTGCTGGCATCCGGTTCTTGCATCGGCCTATGAGAACTTTCCAGGAAGCGACAAGGAACACCCGGCGATGTGCAGAGGTTGCGACAGGGGTTACTATCTTGATGTTATTTCGGATACGCTACTTTACATCAAAATAAGCCATACTTGTTGTTAAGAGATAATCGCTAGCCTCAATGAGTAAGTACGCTTATCAAGTCCGCCACAAACCAAGTTATAGTCGGGAGTTTATAAGCCGCGGTGTCTTCGATAATTACCAGGATGCAATGAAAGTATACCACTCGCTGTGTTCAACTTATCCGACAGAATGGGTGGCGGTTTATGATCTGATGAATGATCGCTATGAAGCTAGGAATGATGCTAGGTAATTACGATGTTCAAGGATGGAAATGCCGGGGAGAGGCGACAGTTCATGGAACATGCGGCGGTTACTGCTTTGGAGGCCGACCACGTCCAAACGGTGGTCGTAATTGGGAAGAACATCGATGGAGACAACGCGAGTTATGACGCCATCGCTCTATTTGGGGCTCCGGCGGGCTACTGATTGGTTGACTTTGGGGGACGTCAGTACGCGTAGCGCCCAGGCGGCCGCTCAGTAGCCTCCAGTTTATTTGTCGGATTTCCTTCTATTGCAAGACTTACATAACATCTGGCAGTTGCTCTCGTCGGTTTTCCCGCCTTCACTCCAAGGATCGATATGGTCTGCGTCCATTGCAGATATGTCAAACTCATCTTTGCATATCAGACATATTCCGTCCTGCTTTTCGTATGCCTTCTGCTTCATGGCATCCGTGAATGCCCGGATGCTCAGGTGCTTTTCATCGCCGGTGAGGAGATACGGGTAGATCCCGGTCTGCTTTGTCACATCGTCGTCCACCATCAGGCGGGCAACGGCGGCCTCAAGTTCTTCGGGGTCCAGGCTCTCATCTTTGAGGTGCCAGTAAAGCCCGCCCCAATCCACGCCTTTCATTGGCTTGCGGTATTTTGGGAAAACCGCTTCCACCCGGTTGATTACCGCCTGGAAGTGACTCCACAAGCCCGTTGCGGTCTTGTCGTGCTGATGCGCGGCCATGTACTCTTCGACTGTCTGGCCCTCGTCCTTGATCCAATGGATTGCGGTTTCGAGGTACTCTTGGCGATCCGCCCTCCCATTCACATACCGGCTGCCGATTGCATAAGCCGGGCAGGCGGGCCCCTTCCGGCTGAAATGCCGCTTTGCGTCGGACACCCATGGGCCAGCATAGACCGCATTCCGCAACTCCTGGCCGGTGAGCCTTTCGCCCGCAATATTAATGATCCTGAACCAATCCAGCTTCTCACTTGAGGTCCCCTCGCAGACATAAACCTGCAACAGGTAATTGAAAATTCGCTCCTTCTCGTCGTCTTGCAAGTTGTGGAAATATCGCCCGTCCAGGGAGTAGTCGCCTATCACATACTGCGCGGCTGAGATCGTGCGCTGCTGGCCATCGATGACCTCATACGTTCCGTCTTGGCGCACGGCCCAATACATCACATTGAGCGGAAAGCCCTTGTTGATCGTCTCGATCACCGCATCGCGCTGCTTATCCTTATAGACGAACTCGCGCTGAAACGGGGGGCGGATGTCGAGCTTGCCGCCATAGCCGCGCACCCCTCCTTCGCCATCGTCGTGGTAGTCCTGCACAAGTTCGCGGACTGTGATTTTGTTGAGTTCGATTTCCATGAGTGCGCCTTAGTCTGAATTGGGCCGCCCTTTCCTCTTGATGAAAATCCTTCTGTATAAGGTATACACTACTTCCTCGCCCCTAATAAGGTAGTTTCCCTTGGGCGACCTGCCCTTCATGACTGGATAGCCACTGGCCTTTTGGCCGGACATGCCAGTTTTCGTCCCATCCGGTCTCATCTCGGCGAAATCGCCGTAAAAAGTGTGGCTCTTGAAGCCGTCATCCCACAAAGAGGAAAAGCCCAGTATCTCAAATTGGTCCGGGTTGTACTTGTCCAGAAAGGTGACCGGCACCCCCATCGCCCCGTTCCAATCCATCGGGATTTCAGCAATCCTGTCCACGTTGATCGCATCGTAGTTGTCGTAGGTCGGGTATTCCTCCGGCGAGTAGCGCCTGTAGAGGATCAATTCATCGTGGCGCTTCTTATGGTCGAGATTGGTGAACCAGGTGACATTTCTGAACTTCACAAGGCCGGTTTTTTCATCATAAACCCCCTCCGCATATTCATTCATGTCTGACGGCGGTACAGCAAAGTACGCATTCCCTGCAACAAACCCATAGCCAATCCACATGCTGTTATCCTTGATTAGCGGGAAGATCTCCTTGTAGGTGACGGCGTTCTGACTCCCGACGATCAGGAACTTCTTGCCGTACTGCACCAGTTGAGCGACGTATTCGCGGAAAAGCGAAAACGGTGGATTGGTCACAACGATGTCCGCCTGCTTCAGAAGTTCAATGCATTCCGTGCTGCGGAAATCCCCATCTCCGTTCAGGTGTCGTACTAAAGGATCAGAAGGCACATAAGCTCCCTTTTCATAGGTTCCCTGATTGCATTCCAGCCATATTGCCTTTTCTGAAGTGTGATCGCTAAACAAATCCAAGTTTTGATTCCTGTAGCAGGTAGTAATGAGTTTCTTTAGTCCCAAGGACTTAAAGTTGAGGGAAAAATACTTGTAGAAGTTGGATTTTTTCGGATCGTCGCAGTTGCAATAAACAACCTTCCCTACAAAGTGCTGTTTGTAGTGTTTCAGTTCATTCTCAATATCCCGCAACTGCGTATAGAAGTCATCGTTTTTTTGTCTTTTTGCTTCTTGCAAGTTTCGGTTTAATGACACTGCCGCTACTCCTATATCTTTGATCCCGCTACTTATGTCGTCAATTGCTCATACGTGGTCGTCTTGCCCAGCACGGCCTTAAACAGATCGTCCAGCCTGTCAGATACCAAGTAAGCCATCATATTTGTATAGTGGAATAATTAACTTTTGTCCCTATATTCTAATTGTTTCTTATGTTTGACTTTGTCGATCAAGACATTAGAGAAATATGTTCTTAGACTAAGAAGTAAAGCACAAAAAAGAGAAACAATAGGCCGATTAATAAGTAACTACCGGAATGTATTGTCGCATAACCCATCAATGATGCAATTTGTATAAAGAACCCTACCAAGAGTATCAATGAACCAACGATAGTATCTATTCGAGCAAATGAAAATGCTTTCAGTAAAGCGAGGTTGTAGTCCCATTTCGTTCCCACTTGCGCACTAAGCTCATCTACCATCGTGAATGCGGCAGAAATGCCTAAGATAAAAATCCCGACAGCGTCATAAACTAATCCGACTATCTGAAGATTCAAGCTATATCTCCCGTCTAAGAATTAGAGGTTGTAGGTTATTTGTAAAAGTTAAATTTTTTGCCCGAGTTAATCTGCGGTTACCCAATTCAACTATCGCCTTTACTAGGTCCATCTCCGATAATGGCTGCAATACGGTTTGCGAGTTTTTCTCGGAGTTCACCGGGCTTTTCCTTTTCCCATTCGATATGTTTGTGCTGACGGGTATCAAATGGAATCTCGTCAATCATATCTTTTCGACACAAAATATAACTGGCAGATCCAGTCCATGGGCGAAGCCTGCTTCGTAATAGACGCTTCCACGAGTGCCCTTTTCACCATGAGTAAAATCTGCAACTATAAATTGAGAACGTCGGATTTCGGTAATAATTGCATCATCTATCTTATCAATTCTAATCGGGTCATAACCTGCATCCGTTATTGCTGGTGCAATGTCTTTCTCCCACAGATCGTTCATAGTACTATCAAGCCACATCGCAACAAAAGCCTTCGATGAATGGGTTTCTTTTGTAGGATTATTTGAGCTCGCCTATGAATGGAAAATTCACCGCCAGTTCGTGGTGACTCGAACCAATGTCCATCATAGAAAATTGTTGTGGGTATTTTAGTCGCTGGTGTACCCCAGACTGGGCAATTTATGGTCTCAGTCATGTTTTAGCGTTTCCACCGCCTCTTTGCGGTCCAACAGTCGTACTGGAACAGATTTTCTTCTGGGATTTTGATGGGTTGGGGTTGGTGGGGAAAAGGTTCCACTGCCGACCTCCTGACTGTCCGTTGAACGGAATAGTTAACGGGCCGCAGTATAGCATGGCCCGGGCTGGCCGCCGCCTGTTGCATTGTTGTCTGAGAATGTTCCGTTTCGGTCCGCTTTCCCAATACAGGCATGCCAGCAGAAATCCGGCTTCGAAATTAACCATCTAAGCGATGTAACAGGCGAACCCTTGGGGTTGGTTAAGGGTGGTGGTCGAGGTTAATGGCCTGGAAGCTGTTGCGGTCGTTCAGAACTCGATCCTGCTGGGAACGGGGCAAAAGGATACAGGATTAATATCCTACATAGTAAGCTCCGGCCAGGGAGTGGCGAATGAAGACTGCGCGAGCGAAGCGAGCACGATAATTTTTCCGGCAACTGTAGTGCCGAAGAGGAGGCTGACTGTAAGGAAGGATTAGGACGATTAACAGACTATATGTGAATCCGTTCGATCTCATCGAGCGAGAGTTCCTCATGAGTACGGTTGCACAGTTGCGTGGTGCGGGTCGACTCATGGCCGGCGATGCGCGCAGCGAGTTCCAGATCACCGCCATTGCGCAGGTACTCGGTGATACCAGTCCCCCTGAAGGAGTGATTCGTTATTTCATGTGGCAGGCCGGCATAGCGCACCCGCCGTTTGATCATCTTGAGCGCGGTCTGGCGCGTCATGGCCCTGCACAGCAACACATCCTGCCGGCGCCCTTGGCCTGAGGACCGGAACAGCGGCTCCTGCTTGTCATCACCGATGCCGGCAGCATCGATGTATTCATCCACGTAGACCTGGCCGACGTGATGCGCAGGCACAACGACGTACTTGCCGCCTTTTTCGTGCAGCCGGAAGAATGATCGCTTACCCTGGGTTTAGTAGTCGGCCACCCGCATCGCCACGGCCGCACTCACGCGTGCGAAGCTGTACACCATGATGCGGATCAGGGCGCGATCGCGCAGGCCCACCAGCGTCTCCGTGTTGATCCTGTCCAACAGGCCGCCAGCACCGGTGTCTTGCCGGTTTTCACGACGTGCTTGGGGCCGCGTACCGAGCTGGCTGGGTTGAAGGGCATGACCTGGCCGACAACCAGCCAGTCAAACAGCATACGGATGGCCGCCAGAGCCTGCTTGACGGTCGCCGGCGCGTAGGTCTTCGTCAACTGCTCGATGTAGGCAGCCACGACCATCGGCTCAACCCGGTCAAGCGCCAGACCCCTGGCCTCGCACCAGTCGGCGAACCGGTAGGCGGCCATCAGGTAGGCCATACGCGTGTTCGGGTTGCGGATGTTGGCGGTGAAAAATTCCCAGAACCGTTTTTCGGTGTCGTTAGAGCCCGCAAACAAGACCGGGGTGATCCGGTGCGAAATCCGGCTCATTGCCGAGCCGTCGAGGGTGGTCAAGTGTTTGTTCAAGGGCGGCTCCCAGGGTGAGAAATAATAGTAACATAACGTCCTTTATATTACTTATATGATCAACCGACGCATTTGTTGTTCCGGCTGATTCAACGACGCTATGAGAAAGCATCGCTTATCCTCACCTCCAACAAGAGCTTTATCGACTGGGGCGAAATCTTCGGTGACAAGGTGCTGGCCACGGCGAGCCTGGACCGTTTGCTGCACTATGTCATTGTCGTCGAGATCGAGGGCCATTCCTGCCGGCTGCGGGAACACGCCAACCTGGTGCCCGACAGCCTCAAACGCCATTCCGTACAACACGATGAGAAACCCTAACGCAAACCCCGCAGGCCACGGCGACGGTCAGCCGCACGGAGCGAGTAATGCTTCTATGCTTTTATACAAAAGTGGGGAATTTTCAACCGGTATTGACAGGCCGGGTTGTTGGGACGTACCCCGGCGGTGACACCGGCACAAGCGACAGAGTCTGACTGATACCCATGATAACGGAGACAGCCATTTCTATATCCACTAAGGGACATTTCAGAATCCTGAAAAGTGGACATTTCAATTTCCTGTTGACAAGGGTGTACGCCAGGATTTGCAGCCGACGGTTGTGGGCTAGGGGCAGCCTGACGTGGATGTCGCTGTGCTCCGGTGGGTCGGTCATGGCCGGTTACTCAGCCGGAATAATTTCTGGCAGGTGCCCATGGGCACCGATGTCCGGGCGCGTCTAGCGGGTTGTGACAGTTGTGGGCTGGCTGAGGCATCGAATTCCTGTTGGGCGTACCCGGTTTTGGTTGGAGCGCCGGTATCGTTGGTCTGTTCGTGTTCCGGGTCCGGTGCGTTAATCGGTGCCCATGGGCACCGGCTGGTATGCGGCAGAGTCCGGGCGGTGGTGATGAGCACCGGGTAGATTATTGTCGTGATCAGGGCGGTAATTATTGTCACGGTTTGTGCGGTCTATCTCTCGGTCTTTGTGTCACACAAAGCCTATCTTGCCTCATTCCCCTTATACTGATTAAAGGACGATATTTTATTAAGTATACGTTATTCGGGAACGTGTTTCAGTGGATTGAAATGGGGGCGTTGATGTCAGGTTGGCTGATGATGGAATTCATCATCAGTTCATGTTGTTCCTTCTCTGACAGGCGGGTCTGACGGTTCATTGCATGGCAGAAGTTGGCAGGGCTGATAGTGTCCGTATCGATGAGGTAGCCGGTCAGGATGACGCTGTCTTTTATATGGATGATGAGACGGTGGCTGTCATGGGTTTGCTCGTAGAGGGTGTTGAACGCGAAGGCGATGGACTTGCTCTGGATTAATGGGTTGTGTTCGGCAGTGATGGTGTTGTTCAGGTCATAGACAAATTCGGTGGCCTTCCTGTGTTCGCTGAAAACGGCGTTGGTTTCATACCAGGTATCGCCGATTAGAAAACACAGGTGGAAGGTGCCCGGTTTGTTACTGCGGGTGTCAAGACCGAATTGGAACGGTATGTCGCCGGTGTCCGGGGGTGAGTCGGTGTTATCGGGCATGGTGCCTCCGGGGTGACTGGGTGTATAGGTAACGACGTAACATGGAATGCAGCGCTGGCAATCTACATCAGCCCCCGTTCGGCCATGGAGGTTACGGTCTTGTCCCCGACAACGAGGTGGTCCAGCACGCGCACGTCCACCAGCGCCAGGGCCTGGGTCAGCTTCAGCGTAATCTGCCGGTCGGCCTGGCTCGGCTCGGCGATGCCGGAAGGGTGGTTGTGGGAGAAGATGATGGCCGCGGCATTCAGCTGCAGGCAGCGCTTCACCACCTCGCGCGGGTACACGCTGGCGCCGTCGATGGTGCCGGTGAACAGAATCTCGTTACTGATGATGCGGTGGCGGTTGTCCAGGAACAGGCAGGCGAACACCTCGTGCTCGAAGCGGCTCAACCAGGCCCTGACGTAGGTCCGGGTCTTGTCCGGGTTGCTCAGCACCGGCCGGGCGCGCAGTTCCGCCTCCAGATAGCGCCGGGACAGCTCCAGGGCCGCTTCGAGTCGCACTGTTAATGTCTTGCCGAGGCTGCTGTCCCGGGCGTTGTCGATGAGGCCTCTGATGCCCCGGTATTGGCACAGCTGCTCGCGTATCTTGTCGAAGGACCGGGGCGATGCAAAGAGGCTGATGAGTTCGGCATCGGTTAAGGCATGGGGGCCGGCATGTCGCAGTTTGTCACTCGGTGAAAGCTCGCCGCTATCACGCAGCGTGCAGGATACAGGTTGGAACAGGGAATATTGCATGGCTGTCTCTATGGTGGTTCAGCTACACCGGGTGGTCACGGGCCTCTGCAAGGCGCAACGCGGTCCACCGGGTCGAGGTCTGCTGCGGGCACCGACTATGGAATGCGTCACCGGCGCAATTACCGCTGGGTGGATGAAACGGACTGTGTTGGCGTGTTATTTATTCATACGGAGAACATCACACACAGTAGGCAACCATGCTTTCCGGCAATGAGCGAAACTACAGACCTTCAGGCGTTTTCCGCAACACCCTGACCACCATGTCGGCGTTCTGAATGAGACATGACCTGTTAATGCTGTTGGATGAACCTGGACCAGACGCGGCTGTCCGGCTCGCCGTTTGGGGATGTAAGGTGTGTACCGGGAGCGCGCCGGCAATGTCACCGCGGGTCCTTAGCACCCGGGGCTGAGTTGATGCGATGTTGGTCGAGCAGACGGCAGAGCGGGACGTCGCCCTTGTGGCCGTCTTCATCGCCGTCCATGTCCATAATTCAGTAAGTATGGCGTGGTGCCAGCACACATTATGCGAGGTGGTAAAGGCGCAGGAACCGAGGACTATAGTATGATGATTCTGTAGTTGATTATTGTGCCTTGCATGATGCTGTCCAGTTCATTGACCAAATCGATCCGGGTGTTTTAATCACAATCGATATCCTCCGAATACGGGTCCGGGCCGTAAACCGGCACCAGTGCGGCGGACCCTTTCAGGACCACGGGCTTGTCAGACAGTCTTTTAACAATAGTTTGAATTAACCTATTGTGTATCCGGTCCGGGATATCGCTCACGCGGCCATTTCCCATATCATAGTCTGGTAATTACGCCAATCTGCCGGGTCCACCTTGAGCGACGTCGTTGACAGATCATCGACGATAACCTGAAAGTCATCGAAGATGGCCTGTATCGCCTCATCGGTATCAATCCAGCCGTACAGGTCCACGGTCCGGCCTCGGGTGTTGCGGGTTAACACAAAATCCTTATATAACAGATCGACGGCCGCGCGCCGGTGGTTGGCCACGATAAACGGGGGCGGCAGGTCAATCCAGTGATTGCGTGACAGACAGAACCGGGGCAGGGAATCATACGCCGGATAAGTGATAAGCCCTTTATCCTGCAGCCAGGGCAATGTATTGACGTCACAGCCCTCACCGGCATAGCGCAGGTTTTCGGGCAACAGGGTGTAGGAATGCCAGTCGCCGCCGTTCCCCGACGGATCAATCATGTTGAGCGCAGCGTAAAAGGAGATGTAGACCTTGCCTGGACTGCATTGATTCTGTTGACCGATTTGCACGCTTTATCTAAGCAATATGACACTATCTGTTACAAGCGATAACCTGGCGTGATGGGTACAGGACTCCTGTTTCAGGCAGAAACATTGCCGCACCTTATGGTGAGCGAAGGCGCCCTCTCACCTCCCTTATAACCTGTGACCCGTTTGGCAAATAATAGCAATATACAATATGTGTCTGCTTTTTTTTCTGAGCCCAGCATGTTCTTCTGCAACAGAATTGGTATAATCAGATTATGGCAACTGAAATTGAAAGAATAGAAAAGGAAATTCACTCCTTGAGCACCAAAGAAAAAGCGTACCTGGTTCGCTCTTTAATAGAAGATTTGGATGATGTGGATGACACAGCTTCGGAAAAATTATGGACAGCGGAAGCGGCGCGCCGTTTTAAATCTTACCAGGATGGCAAAATCAAGGTTGTTCCGGGAGACGAAGTCATGCAGCGGGTACGTCAACGCCTTAAGTGATCGACTACCGGTATCTGCTCCCAGCGGAAGTAGAGATGACCGAAGCTGTGCTGTTCTATGAAGAACAATTCCCTGGCCTTGGAATGGATTATCTTGACGATCTTCAGCGCTGTATCGATAGGATCCGATCTCATCCCGAAATCGGGCAAACTATTCAAGAGAATATTCGCCGCAGTCAGGTTTCTCGCTTTCCTTATTCAATACTATACACGATTGAGAACGACCATATCCTGATTATTGCAGTTGCCCATAATCGAAGAAAACCGTTTTATTGGAAGGAGAGGTGACCACTGATCAGCGCTGGCATGCATGGATTTGAATTGTAGCTATGGCAACAACCTATCCAAATTTATTGGCTGGTAACCGAGCACTATTAATTTTTCTGATACAGATTTTATCTGTACCAGAGATTTTGGAAGGCAAGCGGTTTGCTACGCCAACACCAATGGGCCGTCAACAATCTCCAAAAGGCCGACTTGAAATATGAGCCGCCCCTTCACCATGTACCATAAGGATTATGCAAGACAGGGGCGGGAGTATGACCACGACTATCACGACAAGGCGAAGCTGGAACGTGAGGGATGGGTGGATAGCATTAAGGAAATGGGCGGGCCAGTGTGGGAGCGCAACCACCCGAAAAGGCCAGAACATGAAACGGATTCTTGATGTGATTATCCAATACGGCCCGGTTGTGCTAGTGCTGGTTATCGCCCTGATTGCGTACTACCATGCCAGCACTTAAGCCAATAACTTATAACCCCGTAATTTTTTGCATGTTTACTGTAAGTGAGGTGAAAAGTTTGGAAAGTATATTGCAGACGAGCTCAATCAGATCATCGACAAGGATCATAAAATTGTCTCCTAATTATATGGCTCATTTGTTGGTCTCCCAGTAGGTGGTCTTCTGCAGACCCATGAATGTGTCCTTCAAGCGGTCGTAGGCCTATTTACAAGCATCACACTGTACGTTTCCGGGTGCAAGTGTGGTTTCCATAGCGAGTTGGCTAGCCTGCATCGCCATAGAACCGAACAGTCCATTTTGGAACATATCAGAATGTAATCTTAAATCAAGCAATGGAGTGCTGTGATTGTAATCGGACGAAAGCAGGATGCGAATTAAGCCTATCAGAACTAACAAAATAACTGTGGTAAGGTATGTGGGAATGGTCATTTTAACTCATAACTTTAATTCTTATATTTCAATATGTTATGAATAATTATGGTTCCCCTAGGGAGCGCAAATCAAAACTCGTAGACAGGGATGTGTTTCCTCTTTTTCACCCGTTATTCCCCGGAGAAATTGGCATCCAGCATGGTCTGCATGGCGCTGATGACGATTCCCGGCTGTTCCAGGTGGATCATGTGGCCGCTACGCTCCGCAATCAGGTGCACCGGGTTGGCGCCGAGCTGGGACAGTTCATCCTGCAGTTCCATCCAGACCCGCTCCATCTCATTACCATAGGCGTTATGCGGCCAGACGCGCCGGCCGCGGGTCAGCACAACAACGGGCACGGCCGGCATCGGCCTGGAATCCAGCACCTGTTTTGCACTCAGGGTAAATACATTCATTTCTTCGCGCCAGGTCAGCCTGTGATGCCAGCTTTGAATAATGCGGTGAGCCGTCAGCATATTTTCTTCAGGATAGTCGGGATGCAGGAGAAGCCTGAAAATATGATGGGTGTGCGACCCCGGCCGCACCTGCCGGCGGATTTTCGGTTCCCGGCTCGGGAACCGCTTTATCTGCTCCGGATGAGATGCATCGATCAGGACAAGACCCGCCGTCTCCTCAGGGTAATTTCTCGCGAACAATTGCGCGGTGTAACCACCGAATGAATGCCCGGCAAGGATATAGGGGCCGTTCACTTCAGCCTTATCCAGTAAGGTATGCAACTCCCGGGTGATACGCTCACTGGTCCTTGGCAGCGGTCCCAGATCGCTCCAGCCGTAGCCCGCCCGGTCGTACGAGCATACCCGGGTCCGGCGCGACAGGACTTTCTGTACCCTGGTCCATTCCAGCGAGAAGCCGCCCGTTCCCGAATCGAAGATAATGGTAGGCATCCCGTTGCCTTCGCAATATATATGTAACCGGTAACCACCAATATCCACGAGCCTGCCCGGAATGACGGATTCCGAGTCGGTAGGGGATGCCATAAGGACCGTTGACCCGGCAAAATATGCAAGGATGGAAAAGCATACGGGAAACAGTACTCGGTGAGACAGCATTTTCAAAGGCATGGCTCTATAATTACCTCATCTGGTTAAAACCCGTTTATCCTTAGACATACAGAAAATGGATTCTATCCAAGATATTGTCGCAGTATATCGTAATGCGGACACAAGTGGTAATAATCGGAGGCGGGCCTGCAGCCTCCGGCGCAGGCTGGCGGCCATGCTTTATGACTGTGTTCTGCTGTTTTCCGTGCTGTTTCTTGCTACCGTCCTGGCGCTTCCCGTTGCCGGCGGGCAGGCCTTTGCCGCAGGCAACCTGTTGTACTCCGCATACCTGCTGCTGGTCACTTATTTCTATTTCGTCTGGCAATGGAAAAAAGGTCGGCAAACCCTTGGAATGCGCGCCTGGCATATCTACTTAACAAGCCCGGACTGCGTTCAACCCGGCTGGAAAAAGCTGACACTGCGGTTTTTGCTTGCCGGCGTGTCTTTAGCTGGATTTGGAGCTGGGTTTCTCTGGGTCTTGTTTGATAAGGAACGGCTGGCATTCCATGATCGGTTTTCGGGAACAGCGCTGGTTGTTGCCGGAAAAACAACCAGAATAAAACCAGGAACAGCGCCAGGGTCGGAATAGCCGCGCTGATGAACGGATGAACGCCGTAGACTATGCCGACGTGACCCGATGCAGAGTTTATAAAGTAGAAAATCACGCCTATCAGCGCACCGCTGAAAGCATGTTGTCCCAACCCGCCTTTGCGGTGGCGCTGGGCAACCAGCGGGATGGAAAGGATAATCATGGCGACGATTGTGAACGGCCTGATCAGTTTTGCGTAAAAGGCCTGCTCATAGGAATCCGTGTTTTGTGAGTTCGATTTTAACACCCGGATGCTGTTGGACAGGTTCCATATGGACATGTACAAGGGGTTGATGATGACAAGGTTAATCAGGTCGTCATTGACCCATGACTCCCAGGCTGCCCTCCGGTATTGCTCCCGCGTGACCCCGCTACCGTCAAAAACTGTCCTTTCCACCTCCTCGAGCACCCACCTGTCATCGACATAGCGCGCATTATTCGCAAAGATACTGTTGCGCAACCGGTCCTGATCATCAAACTCGTAGATATATATGTCCTCAATCACGTTTCCGGGCAGGATTTTTCGGATATTGATGAAACTGTTTCCATCCCTTGCCCAGAAACCGTATTTTGTCCTCATGGCGACCTGCTCAGTCAGGGCGATGGAGCGTTGATACCTGGCTTTTTTTTCACTGGCCGGTACGACGAACTCGCCGACGAAGATTGAGAACAATACGATGACCAGGGCCGATTTTCCCATCAGCACGGCAAGGGAATATTCCGAGACGCCGGAAAGCCTGATCACGTCGAGTTCACTGTTTCTGGCCAGTAACGCAAGACTCGTCATGCCTCCGATCATCGCCGCGATCGGAATGATTTCATAGGCCAGGCGCGGCAGGGTCAGAATCACGTAAATGACCGCCTGGTACGTGCCGTAATTTCCCTGCCCGGAGTCTTCAAGCTGGTCGATGAGCGACAGGAACGCAAATATCCCGACCAGGACCGCCAGGCTGAGAAAAGTGCTCCAGACCAGGTTGACGATAAAATACCGCTGAATGATTTTCATGTGCCCGCGGTCCGCTAATCGATTACCCGGCAACCGGTCCGGCGCTGAATTGCTTCATCCTCAACCTGAGCTTCGGAAACTGGAACATCAGGAAGATCAGTACGAGCAATGCCAGGTGCACCCACCATAAACCGATGTATCCCGGGATCTCATCTCTTTTCAACAGGGTTTTCGCGACGCCCAGCATATTGCTGTAAATCACATAGATCAGTACCGCGACAAAAGCGGACAGGTACTTCTGTTCGCTGAACGAATAACGACTCAGGGCGACCGCCAGCGCGGGCAGCAACAAGGATGATATGACAAACGAGAGTCGCCACTGTAACTCGGCCTCGTGTTTCGGACTGTCGGAACCCAGTAACGTCGACGTAGGCACTGACTCCAGCTTGACGAATTCTCTCGCTTCATCTTCCTGCTCTACCAGGACCGCGTAAGTCTTGTAGCGGGTGATGCGGTAGTCCAGCGAGTCCGATGCGCCTGTATAGCGCCGGCCGTCCTCGAACAGGATGAACTTATCCCCGGAAGAGTCCACGTGCCGGTAACGTGCGCTGCTCGAATTAATCACACTGGTCTGCCGGCCCTGCTTGGCCTGCAGAAAAACATTATCCATCCGGTTCCCGTCGCCGGATGACTGTTCTATATAGATGACCTGCTCTCCCTTGCTCATCTCGGTGAATTTACCTGCCCCGATGCCGGCCGTATCCGCTTCCTGTTCGGCCCTGGCCCGAAGTTCTTCGGTATTTTGCGCGGCCCAGGGCGAAATATAAAAACTGGTGGCAAATACGATCAGGGAAAACATGAAGGCAAACTGCAACACCGATACAAGTTCAACCCTGCGTGCGCCTCCGGATACCGACAGAGCGGTCAATTCCTTGTCACGGGCCAGTCTTGACAACCCGAGAATGACCGCCAGGAATACCGCGATGGGCATCAGCTTCGGCAGCGTAGTCAGCATTTTCATGAGTAACGTCTGGAACACCAGGTCGGTAGGAAACGTCCCTGCCGCGGCATCTGCCAGGTATCTGACAAAACGGTTGCTCGTTATAATCAGCAACAGAAGGCCGATGATCCAGCCGAGTTTCTCAACTATTTCTCTGTGAATATAACGTCGCAGGATCATTTAGCACGAAGTAAATAACATGGCTGGTTTTGATGCCGGTTATCAGATAATATTCATCACCTGATTTCTTCACACACAGCGCACAGAATATCATGGAATTCCAGATTAAAAGCAGAAGTCCCGAAAAACAGCGCAGCGCATGCCTGGTGGCAGGGGTGCACGAGTCGCGCAAATTGACACCCGCGGCGCAGGCCATAGACGACGCCGGCGACAAGTACCTGTCAAACCTGCTGCGCAAGGGTGATATGGACGGGAAAATCGGCCAGTCCCTGCTATTGCACAATGTGCCCGGTATCCCGGCTGAGCGAGTGCTGCTGGTCGGCTGCGGCAAAGCGGCTGACCTGGATCACAGGCAGTACCGAAAAATCGTCGTTAACAGCATCAAGCAGATAAAACAGACCGGCGCGCGTGAAGCTGTCAGTTACATCCCCGGCCTGGAGGTGAAAGACCGGGATTCCTGCTGGAAAGTACAATACGCGGTGCAGTTCACGGATCACGAACTCTACCAGTTCAAAGACTTCAAGAGCGCAAAAAGAGATTCCAATAAAACCCTGCGCAAGATAGCCCTGATGGTCCCCCGGGGAGAACTGGCCCAATGCAAATCCGCGCTCGCAAGAGGTGTTGCGCTGGCCGCGGGCGTCAAGCTGGCGCGCGACCTGGGCAACCGGCCCGCCAACGCCTGTACCCCGACTTATCTCGCGCAACAGGCTGAAGAACTCGGTAACGCGTTTACATCCGTTGAGGTGACGGTTGTCGAGGAAAAGGAAATGGAAGAACTGGGCATGCACTCCCTGCTGTCCGTATCGCAGGGCAGTGCCCAACCGGCAAAACTGATTATCTTCCGCTACCAGGGTGCAGGGAACGGCAGCAAGCCCGTGGTCCTGGTGGGGAAAGGCGTCACCTTTGACACCGGGGGAATATCAATCAAACCCTCGTCGGCAATGGACGAGATGAAATTCGACATGTGCGGCGCCGCGTCGGTATTCGGCGCGGTCGCTGCCGTTGCCGGGATGGAACTTCCCATCAACCTGGTGGGCGTGACCCCGGCGGTAGAGAACATGCCCAGCGGCACTGCGACCAAACCCGGCGATGTCTTTACCAGCATGTCCGGCCAGACCATTGAAGTATTGAACACGGACGCCGAGGGCCGCCTGATACTGTGTGACGCCCTCACTTACAGCGAACGGTTTGAACCGGCGGTAGTGATTGACATTGCCACACTCACCGGCGCCTGCGTGGTAGCCCTGGGCAAACACGCCACGGGACTCCTGAGCAACCATGATCCGCTCGCGGCCGATCTCCTGCAGGCGGGCCAGACAGCCGGGGACCGGGCCTGGCAACTGCCGATCTGGGATGAATATGAAAAACAACTGGAAAGCCCGTTTGCCGACATGGCAAACATAGGCGGGCGCGAGGCCGGGACAATCACTGCCGCCTGTTTTCTGGCCAAATTCGCAAAACAATACCACTGGGCGCATCTTGATATCGCCGGGACTGCCTGGGTGAGCGGGAAAAACAAGTGCGCAACAGGACGCCCGGTCCCGCTACTGGTACAGTACCTGATCCAGCAATACGAGCGGCAAAACTAGACACCGGCAAAGACCATGCCCAGAGCCGACTTTTATATCGTCGCCGAGGCGTCCATACCTTACCGCTACGTTTGCCAGATTGCAGAAACAGCCAGGAAAGAAGGCTGCGATATCTATATCCACGCCGCCACCAGGGAAGCTGCGGCGACCATCGATGACCTGCTGTGGACATTCAGGGATATCAGCTTCCTGCCACACGCGCCTGTTGATTCCGGGGATGCCGCAGAGCACAGCCGATAGTCATCGGCTGGGAGGGCGAAGAACTGCAACAGCGCCAGGTCCTGATCAACCTGTCCGGCGCCGTGCCTGTGCAGGCGGAAAATTATGAGCGCATTATCGAGATCGTCCCGTCCGATCCGGACGAACGTAACCGGGCCAGGTTGCGCTACAAGGATTACCGTGCCCGGGGGCTGGAAATGCACAGCCATAATGTCGAGTCGGCCCGTGCCTGACACCGGGCGCCGCGACCCGCCGGGCAGTAATAATGCGCCGTCCGGTAATGACGGCAGGAAAAAACCGCGACACAGTCCTGAACTGACGGAAGAGGTCGCGCAAGCCGGCATCCCCGTGCTGCAGCAGGAAGTCGCCGGAAATGCGCTTGATGACAGTATCCCGGCGCTTGACCAGACCTTCACCATGTTTGAGAAAAACGTCCCGGTACTCGATGAAACTGCAGATCCGTCTGCCCTGACCTCTGACGTTGCCGGCGACGCATGATAAAGGTTACCCGGGGTCACGAACGATGAGCGCTGACCCGGGGACGGACTTGTAGTCCGTCCCCCTGGAATGATGGAAAAGACCTACAACCCGCACAGCATAGAATCCCTGTGGTATGACACCTGGGAACAGCGGGGATATTTCAAACCCCGGGGCGGGACCGGTTCCTACAGCATCGCCCTGCCGCCGCCCAACGTGACCGGCAGCCTGCACATGGGGCACGCATTCCAGCAGACCCTGATGGACATATTGATACGTTACCAGCGTATGCGCGGGGCCGATACGTTATGGCAATGCGGAACGGACCATGCCGGCATCGCCACGCAAATGGTGGTGGAGCGGCAGTTGGAGAGCAGGGGTCTGTCACGCCTGGAACTGGGACGGGAAAAATTTATCGATGCGGTGTGGGACTGGAAGGAACATTCCGGCAACACCATTACCCGCCAGTCCCGGCGCCTGGGCACGTCCATGGACTGGACCAGGGAACGATTCACCATGGATGCCGGCCTGTCCCATGCAGTGCAGGAGGTATTTATCCGTCTTTATGACGAAGGACTTATCTACCGCGGAAAACGGCTGGTCAACTGGGACCCCGTGCTGCACACGGCCGTCTCCGACCTGGAGGTGCTGGCCCAGGAAGAACGGGGGCATCTCTGGCACATACGCTACCCGCGCAGCGACGGCGGCGGCAATGTGGTTGTGGCGACTACACGCCCCGAGACCATGCTGGGGGACAGCGCGGTGGCCGTGCACCCGGACGATGCCCGCTTCCGGGACCTGGTCGGCCGGACGCTGGAACTGCCCTTGACGGGCCGCACCATCCCGGTGATTGCCGACAACCACGTCGACCCGGAATTCGGCACCGGTTGCGTCAAGATTACGCCGGCCCATGATTTCAACGATTACGAAATGGGGCAACGGCACGACCTGCCGCTGTTGAATATCTTCACCATCGACGCCGCCATCAACGAGAACGGCCCCGCCGCTTACCAGGGGATGGACCGCTACGATGCGCGCCGGCAGATCGTCCGGGACCTGCAATCCCTGGACCTGATCGACAAAATCAAGGATCACACCCTTGTGGTGCCCCGCGGCGACCGCTCCGGTGCGGTTGTCGAGCCCTACCTGACGGATCAATGGTACGTAAAAATCCAGCCGCTGGCGGAACCGGCCATCGCCGCCGTGGAAAGCGGCGCAATCCGCTTTGTCCCGGATAACTGGTCCAAGACCTACTTCGAGTGGATGCACAATATCAACGACTGGTGCATCTCCCGCCAGCTATGGTGGGGACACCGGATCCCCGCCTGGTACGACACCGACGAAAATATCTACGTCGGCACGGACGAGGCCCAGGTGCGCAAAAAATACCGGCTCGAGGACGCGGTCGAACTGACCCGCGACCCGGACGTGCTGGATACCTGGTTTTCATCCGCGCTGTGGCCCTTTTCCACCCTGGGCTGGCCGGAACGGACCGGGGAGCTTGAGCGGTTTTACCCGACCAGCGTCCTGGTGACCGGTTTTGACATCATTTTCTTCTGGGTGGCCAGGATGATCATGATGGGTCTGAAGTTCATGGGCGACGTGCCGTTCAGGGAGGTATACGTAACCGGCCTGGTGCGGGATTCCGAAGGCCAGAAGATGTCCAAGTCCAAGGGCAATATCCTGGACCCGCTGGACCTCATCGACGGCATCGAGCTGGAAACGCTGGTTGAAAAACAGACGGCCAACCTGATGCAGCCCCAGTTGCAGGACAAAATCGAGAAAGCGACGCGCAAGCAGTTCCCGGAGGGTATTCCTGCATTCGGGACGGATGCGTTGCGCTTCACGTTTGCCCAGCTCGCGACCCAGGGACGCGACATCCGTTTCGACACCGGCCGCATCCAGGGTTACCGCAACTTCTGCAACAAACTCTGGAACGCGACCCGGTTTGTCATGCTGTGTGTTGCGCAGGCTGACCTTGACGTCAATACCGGCAAGGGACAATACGGGGCGGCGGAACGCTGGATCGGCATACGGCTGGGCCAGGCAACCGAACGGGTTATCCGGGGAATTGCCGATTACCGTTTTGACCTGGCGGCCCAGGCCCTGTACGAATTTACCTGGGATGAATATTGCGACTGGTACGTGGAATTATCGAAGACGACACTGAATGACCCGGAGTCTTCCGAAGCGCAAAAACGGGGCACCCTCCAAACCCTGCTGCGCAACCTGGAAATACTGCTGCGGTTGTTACACCCGTTCATACCCTTCATTACCGAGGAGCTGTGGCAGAAGGTCGCACCCCTGCTTGGCCGGCGCGGCGAGACCATCATGTTGCAGGCCTATCCCTCTACTGCGGAGATTGCCGGCACGATCGGCATGGAATTGACCGCGCAGGCCGAATGGCAGGGCGTCGTCACGGGCAGTGCCGACGCTGTTGCAGAGGTGGAATGGCTGAAATCGTTCATCCTGGGAGTACGGCGCATACGGGCCGAGCGGGATATTGCGCCCAGGAAGCTGCTGGATATAAAAGTCAAAGGCGGCAGCGGGAAGGAACAGGCATGGCTGGATGCAAACGGCAAACAGATCCAGGCGTTGACGAATGTGAATAATATTGCGCGCGTGGACCTGGAACCCGCTGACGCGATTACTGCCCAGGCCGGGTCGATGACACTGATGGTGCCGCTGGCCGACTTGATCGACCCCGCCGCAGAAACCGACAAATTAAACAAGCAACTGGCGCGGCTTAAGGCGGACCGGGAGCGGCTGGGCGGGAAACTGCAGAATCGGAACTTCATCGACAAGGCGCCCCCGGCAATCGTGCAGAAGGAACGGGAAAAGCTGGCAGACATGGACGCAGCAGCCGCAAGACTGGCCGAACAGCTTGGGCGCATCAGTAAATTAAGGAACCTCTGATCAACGTCTTTCCCGCTTGCGCGGGCATGGCGGGATCACGTCCCTGGTAATTTACCATTTGCAATTGCCTGGACGAAAAGCTACATAGACAGTGTATGCTTTTTTGTTATACCTACAGTCATGCAGATGGGAAGCTGCCCTCCCGCAGGCAGGCGCCGGGTATTGCCCACCCTGGCGCACGCACCGCCGGGGCAGCCCTGAACAGGATCTCCCGCGGAATCCAGGGCGGAGAAACGCCGCTACAGTTCAGCGATGCCATCAATATTGCCCAGCAACAGTGCGGCAACCGGGCAACATTGCAATTCGTAGCGCGGCAGATGCGCCTGCATGACGGGGGCAGCGCGGTTGTCCATGCACTGGCGAAGACAGGAATCCAGGGACCGGCGCAAGACTACCCGTACCGTGATCAGATCCAGCAGGCCTTCGGCCATCATGATATCAGCAGCCTGCGGGCTCATACCGGCGCGGCCGCCCGCAACGCCAACTCCTGCTTCGGGTCGAGCGCCTATCACAAGGGTGGAGAGGTAGCCTTTGCCGCAACGCCGACGCTGGCCGATGCGGCCCATGAAGCGGCGCACTACGTGCAGAATGCCGGGGCGGGTCAGCTTGGTGGAGATGTGGGTGAGGCAGGTGATGCTTATGAGCGGCATGCTGACCTGGTGGCGGAGAACGTGGTCGCAGGGGAAACGGTAACAGACCTGCTGGACCGGGGACCGGGTGCACCCACGCACGGCGCCCGCACCCGGAATAACGCCCCGGTACAGATGACCGGCGGGGGCGTTCCACCGCTTGCGGCGCTTTGCCTGGAGAGCGCGCTACAGAACAGGGCGCCGCGCACCGACGTCGTGAAGCTGTTGATGAGCATCCGCACCGGTTTGTACCTGGACAGTGCGCAAAAGGAGACTAATCCATATTCCCAAGCGCTGGCAGATAAATGGGTCGAAACGACCAGGGACAAGGAAGCAGCCGGGATCAGGAACGAGATCGGCAGGTTTGAACTGGCAGTAAAAGACGAACCGATATCGCCCTGGACCCTGGTCAGAGAGTGTATTCCCCGGGGAGGGCCGGGAAACAATTGCGGAGACCCGGATAGCGCCGGCACACATTCCCAGGAAAACATTATCCAGCATGAGGTTGTGAACTATATCGCCAACAAGACCGGGTTTACGACGAAGCCGAGCCTTGTGCGTCTTAATCCTGCCGATAAAGCCAGGATGAACGCAGAGGGCGAAAATATCTTTCATAATGAGCAGGAGCCTCTGGCTGATCTGAACCTGCTGAAACGTGAGATAACGACCAACAGCGCAACACCTGTATCGGTCAGGTCCCCTGACCAGGCAGCAGAGCTTCAGCGCTTAAGAGCCAGGAAAACAGGTATGTTGGATTACTGGGGACAGGTAAGCGGCCGTCCGGGCGCGGCGAAACAGGTCGCCCGGGACCAGGCTGACCTGGCGGGCGTTCCTCTCATCGTTCTGGATGATAAAAAATACTGGATAGAACCCGGCAAGCCTGATAACGCAGCCATAAGTGCGGAGATACGCCACCTGGAAAACGAGACAGGCGCCGGGTTTTATCTCCACCTGCAGGGTGCGCCGGGGACCTATCCGGATCAATTGTGCCCGGTCCACCCCAGGGTTGATACGTTTGCACAGGATTTTACCGGGATCACCAGTATTCCGGGTGAAGTTGCCGTCATCCGGGGGGAACCAGGGACGATTGAGAAGACACAGGCAGAGGGACCCAGTTATGTCGGTTCCGCGGATACCACCAAGGAAGGGTCGATGGACGTAGCCCACAGCAAAGAACTGTACGCGCTGAGTTATATCGGCCATGAGGGTTTATTTGAAGCGATAAACGACCTGCCGTTGACCGAACCGGAACGGGAAGAAACAAGCCTGCTGACAGCAGCAGTGGAAGAATTGTCGGCCGGATACCCTGTCCCGGGAGATCGCAGGCTTCTTGCAGATATCATTACGCAAGTAATCAGGGCGCTGGTCCTGGCTACGCTTCCGGGACCGTTGCGCAAAAAACTGGATGACTGGTTGATATTTATCGACCTGCAGAATCAGTACATGCGCGGAAAATTCACCCGCCTGATGGGTTTCCCATATGGCGGAGCAGCTCATATCGAGGATAACCTGGTAGCGGCGCTAAAGCTGCTGATGGCCCGGCAAAGGCCTCTCGCGGTTGGAAAAAAAGACACTTTCGAAGCGGAGACTGGGGCCATCAGGCGCATTGGCGGGAAGTTTACGACTGCTACGCCTCCCGGGCTGCTGGGTGGTTATATATCTTCCGGCGGAACGGCCGGCAATGACCTGGGTATCGGTAGAGGAAGAAGGCTGGGGAGGGCAAGGGGTAAATTTCCCGTCGTTTTCGGCAGTGAAGGCGCTCATTACAGCTACAAAAAAATCAATATGCAAAACCGGATAGCCGACAGCAGAACGGACTCTCAGGGTTTTGCCCCGGGCTATGAGGAGTCGGGAAATTCCGCCGATACCGGCATGGACAGCCAGGGACGGATCCAGGTGGATGCCCTGGTGGATAAAGTCTGCGGCGCCTTGCAAGGGAAAGACATTTACCCAGTGCTGATGTTGACTTTCGGCACTACAAACGCGGGAGCAATGGATCCGGTTAAACAGGTAATCGTTGAATTGGGAAAGAGAGGAATCGACAGGGACAAGTACTATATCCATCTGGATGGAGCATATTCCCTGGGCTATATCTTCGGGAGTAGTGCAGTGGATTTTTCTGCCGCTGGATGGGAGTTCGGGTTTGATTCCGAGGCAGAAAGTGAAGGACCGGCGCCCCGGTTTGAGTGGAACACGATTCTGGACGTGGTGGATTCAATCTCCATCAGCGGCCACAAGGCCTTCAACGCGGTCACGCCCAGCAACAAGATTTCAAGTTACTTCATCTACCGTAAAGTAACCGGAGATGAATCCGTGGCCCCTCTCGAAGACGTGCGGGATGCCCGCGTTGCTGAAGCATTTCACCGGGGATTGGCCACGGGCGGTGCGCAGCGGGCGCAAGTGGACCTGGGACACACAATGCGGATGTCCGGATACGTACTGGAAAAGCTGAAGGGGTTGACAGGACCGGGCGGCCCTTTGGAAGGGATGTATTGGTATTACAACAATAACACTTTCGTCCTGCCCCGCGTGAAAAATGCCGGGTTCACCTACAAGTGGAGCATCCCCCACGATTCCGCTGAAACACATATCATTATTCAGGCGCACATATCGGAACAGAAGATAGACGAGTTTTTCGCTGACGCCGTGGAACAGGATGTTTTTGAGAGGCCGGGACAAAAACTGCAGGCAGCAGAATTTCGCTTCCCAAGACGTTAATCACCGGGGCTCCCTGAATAAGTCCCGGAGACACACTGGCATATATTCAACATTCAACTACCGCACCACCAACTGATTATGAACCGGGACGACCAAGAGACAAAGCGCAATGATCTATTCACGGCATACTTTCGCTTCAGCAGAACAAGCATCAAAAACAGGAAGCTACCTGCAAAACGAACCGTTACAGGATCCAGAGCAAAGCAGTTCCATCAGCGGCAACACGGCATGTCCGGACGGCTCGGGCCGGGATAGTTTTAGCGCCGGTGCAGCCCTGTACAGGATCTCCGACGGCATCCGGGGCGGAGCAACGCCGCTGCAATTCAACGATGCCATTAATACCGCCCAGCAACAGTGCGGCAACAGGGCAACATTGCAATTCGCCGCGCAGCAGATGCGCCTGCATGAGCGGGACAGCGCGGCTGTCCATGCCGTAGCGAACACAGGACTCCAGGGGCCGGCGCAAGACTACCCGTACCGGGAAAAGATCCAACAGGCCTTCGGCCATCATGATATCAGCAGCCTGCGGGCCCATACCGGCGCGGCTGCCCGTGCGGCCAATTCCAGCTTCGGGTCAAACGCCTATCACAAGGGTGGGGATGTAGCCTTTGCCGCAGCGCCGACGCTGGCTGACGCGGCCCATGAAGCGGTGCACTACGTGCAGAATGCCGGGCCGGGTCAGCTTGGTGGAGACGTGGGTGAGGCAGGCGATGCCTATGAGCAGCATGCTGACCTGGTGGCAGGGAAAGTGGCCGCAGGGGAGCCGGTAGCGGACCTGTTGGACCGGGGCCCGGGTGGAACAACGGGGGCTGCGCCTGCCCGGGACAACGGCCCGGTGCAGATGATGCTGCCGAGGTCAGTAGCGCTGAGAGGTCTGCTGAGTGTTGGACGCGGGAGATTTGCCTCCGCAGGTAACAGTACTCTGCCGAGAGAATCCGGGATAACGAGACGGGACGCCATGGCGCGCCGCCGGGATGTCTCAATACCGGAGATGAATGAGTTATACACGAGGCTCAACCACAGTCATTTCGGTTATGCAGAAAACAGGAAAAGAATTATAGAGTCCGGTCTACTGAGAGGCATAAGCGAGGTATCCTCCGGTGAGGATGTGGCTCGCCGTGTTAAAACTTTTGTGCTGACCGGGAACTCGGAATACACGGAGGCTGTTGACCGGGTTATGGCACAAGGTTTCACTTCAGGCGGGGTAGAACCGCTGACCACGGCCCTGATGGACCCTGAAATCTCCAGGGGCTTGAATAAACAGCCGTTATCAAAGGAGAGTTTTTTGGAATTCGTAAGTGATTCCAGGAAGTATGTGCAAAATGACGAATGCAGCATAGGCATCCTGGTAAACCGGACAGGCAGTTCCGGCGGTTGGGAGGTGGCCGGTGTTATCACCCAGTACCTGGAGGGGTATATTGCGAATGATCCGGAAGATCAAAAGGAATTCTCAAAACTGGATGACGATAACAGGGCAGCATGGATAAAGGAAGGCAGGGCCATTCCGCGCGGTATGGAATTCGGCGAGACGGTCATGGGCAAATACCCATGGGCCGAACATCTCGGTGGTACGCTCGACATGTTTGACACGCAGGAACTGTTGTATGGGCCGGATCCAATCACGCACCAGGATAATCTAATGTACGCGTTTATGGCCGGTGTCGAGCCCCGGTATCAGAGCACAGGTTTGGGAAAATTGCTGTTCCAGGCTATGGAGGCGCAGAACTACGCAAAAGGAATCGATGCAGTAATGGCCGAATTTACCAGTATATCCCGTGCACTCGCGCGCACGTTCGGGTGGAAAAAACACAAGGAGATACTTTACAAGGATTACCTGCTATGGCGTTACCTGACTGCTGACGGCGGATACGACATCCCGCCCGAAGGAGGAAGATATTCCCGGGAAGAGATGGCAAGCATGGGTCTTACCGGTGAACACAGGTATGCACCCTGGGCGGCGATTGATTGGGAAGGACCCCCTCATTATCAAAAGACAGACGAAACCCGTTACAAACCGGACCCGCGCTATTCAAGTGGATGGCCTAGCGGACCGGGAGGTGTGAAGCACGCGATTCCCACGGTCATTCGCGGTGGTGTTGCTGCGTACAAGACTTACCCGTTACCGGAACTGACACATTATGACGAAAGACTATTGACCCCGGCAGCGCGCAAAAAATCCGGATTTTCCAATTAAGGCCCTGTCTCCCGGAGCAAGTACCCGGGAACCGGAACTACCTGTTTTGCCAAGCCCGGCCCAACTACGTTAATATCACACATGGATGTTGCCCTCTCGCCGGTCAATAGTTGATGATTATGTTTGAAACCCTGAAAGAAGATATAAAGGTAGTGTTCGAGCGGGACCCCGCCTCCCGCAGCGCGCTGGAGACGCTGATTGCCTGCCCCGGATACCACGCGATCCTGATGCATCGCGCGAACCACTGGCTGTGGAACAAAAAGCTTTACCTGCTGGCGCGCTTCACCGCGCACCTGTCACGCTTCCTGACGGGCGTGGAGATCCATCCGGGCGCCAGCATCGGCCGGCGCCTGTTCATCGACCACGGCATGGGCATCGTCATCGGTGAGACCTCCGAGATCGGCGATGACTGCTCCATATACCACGGCGTCACCCTGGGTGGCACCACCTGGCAGAAGGGCAAACGCCACCCAACGCTGAAAGAAGGCGTGATAATCGGCGCCGGCGCCAAGGTGCTGGGCCCGATTACCCTGGGCGCCAATTCCAGGATCGGCTCCAATGCGGTAGTGGTCAAGGACGTTCCCGACAACGCCACGGTGGTCGGCATACCGGGCCGCGTGATGGCAAGGGAATCAAAAGCCGAAGATGAACTGAAAACAGCGCAGCGGGAAGCCATGGCCAGGAAAATCGGATTCGACGCCTACGGCGGCAGTAAAGACATGCCCGACCCGGTCCAGAACGCTATCGACACCCTGCTGGACCACATGCACCAGGTGGACAAGGAAATGGAGGAGCTGAAGAAAAAGCTGGAGAAGGAATAATCCGCAGATGACGCAGATTAGCGCAGATGAACCTCCTTTAACGCTGTAAACCCTGCAACATCCGGTTCAGGCCAGGATAATCCGACGCGGACAGAAGGAATTTCCTGGCGCTCCCACCGAGGCCCTGGTTTGCGCTCAAATGTTGCCGCGCCTGATCTGCTGAGCGGATCTCGGCGCCGCCGATGGCGGAGATGCCCCGTTCAAACAGCGGGTCGGGGAAAAAACCCGCGGTCGGTCCAATCATCACCCTTCTTTGCGCTGCGCGGGAGTAGTCGAGCACCTCGTCGATGGAATTGTTCAGCAGGGTGGACGCGGTGATCATGACCTTGTTGCAGCCTTCCAGGTCCTGCAGGTCGGCGCTGACCAGGAAATTATCCTGCCGTTTGTGGAACTGCGGTTTTTTCTCGATGACAGTCAGCCTGATCCCGTTGTTCCTGAGACGCGTTACCAGGGACGGGAAATAACCCACCATGCCGACGTGGTCGGTGCCGGTGATGTCCAGTATTCCCATTGAATCCGGCGCGTCCCCGGGCGTGAGATCCGCCTGCCGGAATACGTGCCGGGTAATGGCGTTGACGGCGGCCAGTCCCAGGGAACAGTCCGCTTCGTCGTCACCGGCGCAGTAGCGCGCCAGTTCCACGGGATGGCTGCCGCTGAACTCATCCGGTTGGTAGCGGCTGCCCATGCCTTTCTGCGAATCACCCAGCCAGGCGTAGTAAAGACCGGCGGAACCGTCCCGGAGCGTCACGATGCCGAACTCGGTATGGCGTCCCGGGCCGGGATCGGGTTCCGGGATATATACCCAGTCGACCGGCGGCAGGTCAACCTGCTCCGCCACGGTTTCCACCAGGTTCAGCAATTCGTCTCTGACGGACATGTCTCACGCATGACCGGCAATGACAACCGCGTACGGTGTGCCGGATAACGGATTGGCCTGTTCGACCTGCAACCCGGCTGCAGCAAAAATAGCCTCGTATTCAGCAACGGTGTAAGTGTCCCCGGCAGCGGTCTGGCGCAGCATCTGCATGGCAAACGCGGCGGCAAAGGGCGGCGATATGCGGTCCTCATTGGGGACAAAATCCAGGGTGTAGACCTTGCCGCCGGCGGTCAGGGCATTTTTCATACGCACTAAAAACTGCGAGCAGGTCGCCGCATCGAAATGGTGCAGAAAATTACACAGCAGAATGACCCGGTAGCCCGTTCCCGTGTCAACTTCAAACGCGCTGCCCGGAATGGTCCTGTAACGGTTGTCCAGCCCGGCATTGTGCGCGTTCTCCAGCGCCACTTCCAGGACATCGGGCCAGTCGACCGCAGTTACCTCGGCCTGCGGATGTTTCTCCGCCAGGGTAATGCCGAAAACACCGGAGCCTGCCGCAATATCCAGTACCCTGACCCGCTCCTCTACATCCCCACCGTCAAGGTCGGCACAGACGAGGTCTGCCAGCAAGCTGGCCGGCAAACTGTTGAGGCCGGTCATGGACCGGGCGAATTTTACCCACATGGGATGATCGGGCACATCGGACCCGGCCAACGACGTCGCCACCCCGCCTTTCCTCACCGCCTCGGCCACGTCGCCGATGTCCCTGATAAAGAACGGATCCAGCAAAAAGTTCACGATATCACCCATGAACGCGGGTGAATTGCGGTCCAGGAACACCGCCGAATCCGCGGTCAACGAATACGTCGTACCGGACTTCTCAAGCATCCCCATGATGCACAGGTAATCACATAAAATACGCATGCCCCGACTATCGGCCCGGCAGTGTCCGGCCAGGGCCTCTGCAGTATTCACCCCCCCGGCAATGGCTGAAAACACGTCCAGTTCCACCGCGCCTTTCACTGCAGCAGAATCACGGTATGCCATGACGGCGTTGAGAAATAGTTCCGGGGAAGGTTGTTTTTCCTGGTTCATGTCGGTTATGTTTCCCATAGTCTTACAAAGTCCGGAATTACAACACCATTAACTGATCCAGGCAACCATGACCGAATTCGGGGAAACAGCCGGTAACCATGTATGCATCGTCGGGGCAGGACCGGCAGGTGTGGTGCTGGCCTTGATCCTGGCGAGGAACGGGATACCCGTTACCCTGATCGAAGCACAGGCGGACTTCGACCGTGAATTCCGCGGCGATACCCTGCATGCCTATTCCATGGAAATACTTGCCCAGTTAAAGCTGGCCGAACCCATCCTGGAACTCAGTAATTCAAGGATAGAGAAAGCCCGCTTCGGCACGGCTCGCGGCCTGGTCACGATGGCTGATTTTACCCGTCTGAAGACGGCGTACCCCTACATCGCGCTGGTCCCCCAGGCCCGCTTCCTGGAACGGCTGGTTGAGGAGGCAAAGCAGTATCCTGATTTCCGGCTATGGATGAACGCCACATTTACGGAACTGTTGAAGACAGGCGAAAAAACTGTCGGGATAAAATGCGTCCATAATGACGAATCGATAAGCATCCCCGCCCGCCTGGTCGTCGCCGCTGACGGCCGCAACTCGGCCGTCAGACAGCAGGCGGGAATAGAACTCTGCCGCACCTCGCCGCCCATGGACGTGTTGTGGTTTAAATTACCCGTCCTGGAAAACAGCAAGCTGCCAGGCGGCTTTCAGGCGCGTTTCGGCGCGGGCACCATGCTGATCATTATTGACCGGGGAGATCATTGGCAGGCAGGTTTTATCATCCTGAAAGGCTCGTACCGGGATTTCCGTAAAGCAGGTCTCGAAGCTTTCAGGGATCAGTTGGCAGAAATCGCTCCGGAGCTGGAGAGCGCATTCTCCAGCCTGGAAGACTGGTCGCAATGCGCCATTTTATCGGTGGTCACCGGCAGGGTGGAACAATGGCATCGACCCGGACTGCTGTTGATCGGCGATGCGGCCCACGTCATGTCGCCCGTAGGCGGGGTCGGCATAAATTACGCCATCCAGGACGCGGTATCGGCGGCAAACGTCCTGACCCCGCACCTTGTACAAGGAACGGTATCAGAAAATGACCTTGCCGAAGTGCAGAGACGCCGCGAGACCGCGGTGGCTTTCATCCAGCAACTGCAACGGATTATTCAGAAGCGCATCATTGGCGCCGCGCTGAAATCCGATAAGCCGTTTCAACCGCCCCTACCCATGCGCATCCTGTCCAGATCTGCCTTTGTGCAAAGAAAATTCGCACAGGTGCTGGCGTATGGGTTGAAGCCGGAACTGTTGGATGCTGGGTTGGTGTAGCCGTTTTTCAGGAAATTCGTATTGCCATTATGGGGGTAAGACGTTATCTTAACTGCCATGAAAACGGTCATCTCATCGAAGGGTCAGATCGTCATAGCAGCCGATATTCGCAATCTGGACAAGATCGAGACTGGTCAGGCGTTTGATATTGAGCGCGTGAAAAAAGGTGAATACCGCCTGGTAGTTGCCGAACACCCGAAGAACCAGGGGTTGATTGATACACTCCTTGCATGTCCGGTTAAGGGCTGGTTCATGCCGATAGAATCGGAGTCTACCGGCACAATTGAAGGACCATCGTGACATGTCTCGTTGCTCAGGAGGTTGGCGCCGGGAGAGGGAATGTAATTGAGCATATAACCTTTTATTATTAAGTGATTTATATCACTTCCATACCCTTTGCCCTACAATTTTCCCAACAAATTTAAGTCGATGCAAGCCAAGATTCTTACTGCCCATTGAGAAGCAGATCGGGCATTACACGCCATTGGCGTATAATTGGCTGATATCAAATTTGTAGTGGCGCTAAAATGAAAAATGAACTGTTTAATGAATTGTTGGCCAGCGTCCAGGAAATGGACGAAATCGTCCAGGGAAAAAAAGCGGCTGCCAGGGTCACAAAGTTTCCGGAACCGGAGGCCAAGATAATCCGGGAAAAAACCGGACTGAGCCAGAATCAGTTTGCCATGTTAATCGGTGTCAGCAAGCGGACACTGGAAAACTGGGAACAAGGGCGCCGGCATCCGACTGGACCGGCTAAAGCCCTATTGAGAATCCTGGCCGTAGACCCGGAGCATGCTGTTCGGGCGTTACATGGGTAAATTTGAACATGAAAAAGCGTGATATCGGGGCAGAATTACTCGAAGGCCTTAAAGAAATTCAGGAATTCAAGAAGGGCAGGATAAAACTTAAGACGACCAAGCTCTCTGCGCCGTCGGAACCAAAAGCCATTCGCTCAAAGTTGGAACTGTCACGATCGCGTTGAAATCTCCCAATAATGGACATTGAGCTTCCTTATTGACTGCTTTAAAAACCCGTTACGGGCGGTGGAGCGGTTTTAGTGCCGATGGCCGGATTCGAAACTATAATGTAACTGACCTCCCCCCACAAAACTGGACCACCCTAAACTAGAGATTTCTGGCCTGAGCGGAAGGGCAAATATAAGCCCTAAGCGGCGGATAAACTGCTTACTCAACATGGGCTGCCTCCTTAGGCATGTGAGGCTCATTGCGATGCAGCATCCGATAAAGCGCCGGGATCACAAACAACGTCAGTAAGGTGGATGAAATCACACCGCCAATCACCACGGTGGCCAACGGTCGTTGCACTTCCGAACCGATACCGGTATTCAGTGCCATGGGAACAAAGCCCAGGGAGGCGACAAGTGCTGTGGTAAGCACCGGACGCAAACGTGTTAAGGCACCTTCGGTAATGGCCTGATCCAAAGGCAATTTATCTTTGATCAATTCCCGGATAAACGACACCATCACCAGGCCGTTGAGAACAGCGATACCCGACAGTGCGATAAATCCCACAGCAGCGGAAATGGAAAAGGGAATATCCCGCAACATCAGCGCAGCAACGCCGCCGGTCAATGCCAGCGGCACACCAGAAAAAATAATCATGGCGTCTTTAAAAGATCCCAGTGCCAGCACCAACAAGCCAACGATCATGAGCAGTGTGACCGGCACCACAATCGACAGACGCTGTGAGGCCGACTGCAATTTCTGATAGGTGCCGCCGTACTCCACCCAGTAACCCGCAGGCAGTTCTACCGAGTTGTTAATGGCGCTCTGGATGTCCGCTACAAAACTCCCCAGATCACGGTCCCGCACGTTGGCGGTAACCACAACTCGGCGCTTGCCGTTTTCACGGTTAATCTGATTGACCCCTTCCATGCTCTCCAGTGTCGCCAGCTCCTGCAAGGGAACACTCATACCATCGGATAGATGGATGGGTAGACGGAGCATGGTATCCACATCATTACGCAGGGACTCATCGAGTCGCACAACGATATCCGCACGCCGGTCTCCCTCGTAAAACTTGCCAGCTACACGCCCACCAAAGGCCGTCGCCAGTTGTTCCTGTACTTCCATTTTACTGACACCATACTGGGCCAGCTTGTCCAGCTTCGGTACGATCACCAGCATCGGTAGGCCGGTGGTCTGTTCCGCCTGCACATCGGCAATACCCTCAACAGCCCCTATAGCAGCTTCAATAGCATCACCCAGTGTCGCTAGCATCTCCAGGTCATCTCCAAACACTTTAATGGCCAGCTCCGCCCGCACACCGGACAACAGCTCGTTAAAACGCATTTGAATCGGCTGCAAAAATTCGTAGCGGTTGCCGGGAATATCGCTGACCAATGCATCCAGCTCAGCCACTACCTGGTTTTTGGGCTTACTCGGGTCGGGCCACTGATAGCGGGGTTTCAGAATAATAAAATTGTCCGCCACGCTAGGGGGTACCGCATCGGTAGCGACATCCGCCGTACCGATTTTGGCGAAGACCCGCTCAACTTCCGGCAGGGCTTTAATGCGCTCTTCCAACGTCTCCTGCATGGCAATCGCCTGGCTCAGGGACGTTCCAGGAATGCGCAGTGCGTGCATGGCAATATCACCTTCGTCCAGATTGGGCGCAAATTCGCTGCCCAGACGCGTCGCGCCAAAACCACTGATGATAACCAAAAGCGTGGCAAGTCCAACAAACAGCCCACGATGATTGAGTACCCAAACCAATGCAGGCTGATACAGCGATAATGCACCACTGGTAATAACATTGCGCTTTTCCCGCACCGGTTTTTTAAACAGCAGCGCAATCATCGCTGGAACAAAGGTGACAGACAGCACCATAGCACTGAGCAGGGCTATCACCACGGTAATGGCCATCGGATGGAACATTTTGCCCTCGGTGCCTTCAAGGGCAAAAATCGGCAGGTAGACCGCGGTGATAATGAATACACCAAATAGCGCTGGTCGTATGACTTCGCGGGTTGCTTCAAACACCAGTTCGAGACGTTCACGAACCGCCAGCACTTGTCCGCTGGCACTGGACTGACTTAGTCGCCGCAGGCAGTTTTCAACAATAATAATGGCGCCATCAACCAGCAAGCCAAAATCCAGAGCGCCGAGGCTCATCAGGTTGGCGCTGACCCGCGTTTGCACCATGCCGGTGATGGTCATCAGCATGGCGAAGGGAATCACCAACGCGGTCAGAAACGCCGCACGGATATTGCCCAGCAACAGGAACAAAATAACGATAACCAGCAGCGCCCCTTCGGCCAGGTTGGTCTGCACGGTGGTCAGGGTTTTATCCACCAGTTTGGTTCGATCATAAACCGCCGTCGCCACCACTCCTTCCGGCAGGCTCTCATTGATCTCCTTCAGCTTTTCAGCGACGCCATTGGCAACGGTGCGACTGTTTTCGCCAATCAGAATAAACACCGTACTCATGACCACTTCACGCCCGTTCTGTGTTGCCGCGCCGATACGTAGTCCTTTCCCTTCACTGACCTGCGCCACATCAGCGATTCTGACTGTGGCACCATCCTGAGTGGCGAGGGGAATCTGGCCGATATCGTCGATGACTTCCGCCTGTCCGGGGATTCGCATCAACCACTGGGCACCGTTGCGCTCTATAAACCCGGCACCCTGATTGCTGTTATTAGCGTTGATCGCCGCCACCACATCGGCTTGGGTCAAGCCAAATGCCAGCAGACGTGCCGGATCAAAGGCGACCAGAATCTCGCGCTCGTAGCCACCGATGGGATTGACTTCCACCACGCCGGGCACCCGCATCAGTTGCGGGCGAATAATCCAGTCATGCACCGCGCGCAGGTCCATGGGCGTAATGGGCTGGCCGTCTTCGTTGGTGGCGCCGGGTTCGGCATCTACCGTGAACATAAAGATTTCACCGAGACCGGTGGCAATCGGCCCCATTTCAGGCTCCAGTCCACTCGGCAGCCTGGAGCGGGCGGCCGAAAGCCGCTCATTAACCAGCTGGCGGGCAAAATAGATATCGGTGTCATCGCTAAAAACAGCGACCACCTGTGACAGCCCATAGCGGGAGACCGAGCGGGTATGTGCTAATCCGGGCAATCCCGCTAACGAGGTTTCCAGCGGCAGGAAGCGCTGTTCCACTTCCAGGGGGGTAAAGCCCGGCGCTTCGGTGTTGATCGTCACCTGTACATTGGTGATGTCGGGTACGGCATCAATGGGTAGCCTGGTGAAATTCCAGGCACCCAGCGCCGCCAGCGTCAAAACCAGCAGGATCACGACACCATTGCGGTGTATGGAAAACCGTAAGATCTTGTCCAGCATGGGCTGCTCCTAGTGGTCGTGCGACGCGCCGGATTTTTCGATATCGGCTTTGATGACGTAGCTGTTCTCAGTCACGTATTCTGTGCCAGGCTCCAATCCACCCAACACTTCCACCCAGGGGCCCGCTTCACGGCCCAGCTCCAGCGTCCGTACCTCATATTCTTCTCCAACCTTGGCATAAACGACGGTGAAGTCACGGAAACTCTGCAAGCCGCTGCGTTTTACCGCCAGTGGCACGTCAACGGTGTCGACTTCGATATCGCCGCTGACAAACAGCCCGGCACTCAACAACCCATTGTTGTTAATTTCGGCCAGGAATAGCCGCGCCTGATCACTGCGCAAAGCCGCTCTCGGTCCACTGACGGTGCTGCTCAGTGGCGCATCAACACCGTTAATCGACAGGGTTACCGGAGCGCCAACGTTGACCTTACTTCTGTCCGCCGGATAAATCGCCAACTCGGCCAGCAGGGTATCGGTATTGGTCATTTCCAATAATGTGCGCCCGGCCGTTTGCTCACCGGCACTTGCAAATTGCTCGCTGACCACACCAGCCATGGGTGCCTGAATTGGATAGGTTTTCAGGCTCTCATTGCTTTCTACCGTAATCAGTACCTGGCCTTTGCTGACCGAATCTCCGAGGCTGACGTGCATCTGTTTGATTACACCGTCAAAGCGGGCCTGAATCTGCCGTTTGGCACTTGGGGGATAAACGAGCTTGCCATAAACCCGGATGGTCTGATGCAGAGTGGCACTGCCAGCGGTTTCTGTGGCAATACCCATGGCTTTAGCGACGCCGTCGCCTATGAGGGTACGGCCTTCAAAGTTGTCGTATTCCCAACGATAGGTTTTGCCTTGGTATTGCGCGATAAGGGTGACGACAAATGAATGCGGTTCGTAAATCACCGTATCGCCACACAGGTAGTCCCCTTCGGCTCTAAAACGGATATCGTCAACGACATTGCCCAGGCGTGTGAGCTTGACCTGAAGGTCCACCGCATCGGGTGATACCGGTTCACCGTCATCACTTACCCAGACACGAAATTCCGGCGGTACGCCGGTTTCAAAAATAGCCAGCTCCACCGCAAAATCGCCATCGCGCAATATCCGACCCCGGTGCGGCCCTTTTTCGGGTTCTGCTTCCTGAGCCCCCGACTCTGAGGCAGCGGCGGCGATTGAAGGCAGAAATATGGCGCCCAGTACTACCTGGCACACCAGGAATAATCGTAGAGCATAGCGGTTCATAATGGTTTCTCTCACGGTAGCGGCGTCCTTAGAATGTCAGCGTGGTGCCGGTGAGGCGCTGAAGTTCGATATGCTGTAAATGGATCGCTCCAAAGGCACTTAACAGATCCTGTTGCGCACCCAGTATTTTATTCAGAAGGATGACCCACTGCTGATAACCCAGCTTGCCGGTTTCATAGGCATGCGTGGCCTGTGCATGGGCAGTGTTTAAGGCGGGGATAATTCGCTTTTGCAGCGTCTCAATTACATGATGGCTGTGTTTAATTTCCTGGAGCAGGACATAAAGCTGCGTATCCAACTGGCGTTGCAGTGCTTCGGATTCACTGGCAAATTCAGCCTGCCTGGCCTGAAGGCTTCTGATTTTCCCGGTGCTACTGCGATCCTTACCGAGCGGCACAGAAACACCGGCTACCATGCCGAAATCATCGCTTGCCTCCAAACGCCGAACACCAACCGAAAACTGCCACTGCGGCTTGGCCTCAATTCTGGCAAGCTCTATTTCTGATTCTGCAATACGCTGCTGGTTCGCCAGCAATGCCAATGTGGGGTTTTGTTTCAGTTGATCAAATTGCTGTTCAACACTTCCCAGTGTTGGAATGGTAAAAAGCTCACCCACTAACCGAAAGTCATTACGCTCACCACCCCATTGCGCGCGCAACTGGTAACGCGTTGACGTCAGCACGTGCTGCAGGTCTTCGGCCTCCAATTCCCTTTGCGCCATTTCCACCTCCGCCTGGAGACGTTCGAATTCCGGGCTTTTACCGGCCTCGACCCGCTTTTTGAGGGCGTTGACGGTGCTTCTGGCCTGTTGTTGCGCCTGTCGAGCCAGCGTTAAACGCTGTTCTTCGACCAGTGTCTGAACAAATAACCGGGCAGTCTGAGCAGACAGGTCAAGCGCTTTGATTTGTCGTTGGATATCCACCTGAGTGGCGGTAACCTGTGCTGCCTGAATCCGTTGTTCGATTCGTGCTCCTTGCATTACCCAACTAATGGATAACGTAGACTGAGCGCTATCAAAGCCGTTGTAATCACCATCACCACCAAAATCTTCAATTATTAAGCCGATACTGGGCCGCTGTCCCACGCTGACTTGTTCTACTAAGCCTTGATACGCTTCGCGTTGGTGGAGAAACGTACCCAACTGTGGATGCTGTTCCAAAGTGAGTCGCACCGCTTTCTCCAGTGACAACAGGGTGGGTTCTGACTCACTCTGTGCGTGAACAGCTGAAACAGTTAGGCACATTGCAGCGAAAACGACTACAGACAACCCAAATGGCCTCATAAACCGATTGGCAATCGGTATTTTTTGCAAACTGAAAGAGCGCAGATTCATTCATCAGCCTTCTTGATTTAAAAAATTAGTGGGAAAAAATCGCTTCGATCAGATGGTGCAAGGTATCAACCCCGCCGATTGACAGGGTCGTTGTTAGCATCATGATCAACAGGCAGTGTGCCCAGGGAAACGATCGGCATTTTTGAGGTGCCAGCAAAGCTCTAACCCGCACATCAACGTCGTCGGTACTAAAATAGTTTATGCTGACCGTATTCACACTGTTCCCAGAGAAGCGCCGAATTTTGGCCGCGTTAACCAGGGTTTGGGCGACATCGAAAACACTGTAGGATTGACTGACGTGTGCATCAGCCAATTGCTCAGTGGCTAGCGAGAACAACCGAGTTAATCGCTGTGCTATAGGCTTCGGGTAAAGCGATGCCAATAGCGCAAAAAACAATTTTTTCTGGGTATCTTTGTGCTTAATATGCGCTCGCTCGTGGGCAAGAATGATATCCAGTTCCGCCTCGGTGACCTGCCCAATAAGACCGGTTGTCACGTAACACTTGGGACTTAACAGACCTGCGGCAAACGCTACCGCGGTGCGGGATTCAAGCACAATAATGTCCCGCCCAATTTTCCACTGCCTGGAATTGTTCTGAATCCGACTACCGGGGCTCTCCTTAGAAAGGCGCGTCAGTAAATCCAGTGCGTTCAAGTGGCGAGCTGCACCTAGCCCGTTCTTGATGAACACATACGCAGTACCCAGCATAAACAGGAACAGTGCCGCTCCGTGCCAGCTATCCAGGTAAAACACATACGGATGATGCCAGTGCACCAGCGGGGTCAGCCACAGCGTACTTTCTAATTGAAACACCGAGGGTAAAAAAATGAATAGGCAAAGAATGCTTGCTACCCAAGGTGTAACCACAAACAGCCACAGCAGTTTTTTTTGTGTAACGGCAGAAAACAGCGTGATATGGCGAACCATTAACGGCCAGATCAAAGCAAGCAGTGCTGCCGCCGCCAACAGTTCCATCAGCGCAATACTCAGCAGATTGAAAACAATCGCCCACTCATTAATTAGCATCGCTGTCTTCCTGATTGCGCAATTGACGTTGTTGTTGAATCAACTTTTCCAATTGAGACAGCTTATCGTCATCCAGTCCTGCCGAGAAGGAAGAAAAGGCGGCTGTCAAATGGTCTTCACCTTCACCGATAAAATCGCTGGTCACATTCTGAATCAGCTGGGCGATGAGCTCTTCCCTGCCGACCTTAGCGCGATAATAGTAGGCATGCCCCTGCTTCTGACGGGTGAGCAGATTTTTTTTGAACAGTCTGTCCAGAGTGCTCTGAATGGTATTAAGTGTGCCACCCCGGCGCTTGGTTAATGCTGCATGAGTCTGTTTGGCATCGGCCTCTGTCGCCTCCCACAAGTACTGCAGAACGCGTTTTTCTAATTCACCCAATATCACAATACAGCTTTCCTAAGTGTTAACCAGAGCTTATACTAGCATACAAATACCGATAGGCAATCGGTTTTTCTTGATTGCTTATATTTTAAACAAGGGGCACGCGATGGGAATGGGTCAGGCTGTACAAAATTGGAGGGAGGGAACCTAAATATGTTGGGTAAATTGTGGGTATTGAAAAGATGGTATTGAATAAAACTTGGTACAATCAAGAGGTTGTAAATCTAGTTCTATTCCCCCTCCGGGATTAGAAAGTTTGATTTTATCTAATTGTCTGATCGTTACCTATCCAGGGTGTGATACTCCCTACCTCGCAGTAACCTCAGCCACCGACGCCGCAGTCTGCCCAAACAGCATCTTGCGAGCCTCCTCATCGTCCTCGAACCGGCGCCGCAGTTCCTTGCCCAGGTCCTTGCCGGCAGCCACCGCCGGTCTGGCCTTCATCCGTTCATCCCAGGCCTTGACGCGTGGAAACCCGTCCAGGCTCTGGTTCACCCGCTCATGCACCACTACCCAGGACCAGGAGGCCATGTCGGCAATGGAATAGTCGCCGCACAGGTAGTCCTTGTCCGCCAACTGCTTTTCGATGACGCCCAGCAAGCGGTTGTATTCATCACCATAGCGGTTCAGTGCGTACGGGATTTTCTCAGGGGCGTAATTGGTGAAATGGCCGAGCTGGCCCGCCATGGGACCCAGTCCACCTACCTGCCAGAACAACCATTGCATGACCTCAATCCTGGCCCGCGGGTCCTCTGGGAGGAACCGCTCGGTCTTCTCCGCAAGGTACATCAGTATGGCGCCTGACTCGAATACGGAGACCGGTTCCCCTTCCACGTTATGGTCGACGATGGCAGGCATGCGGTTGTTGGGGCTGATGGCCAGAAATTCCGGCTTGAACTGGTCTCCCCGCCCGATATCCACCGGAATCAGCCGGTATTCGAGCCCGCACTCTTCCAGCATTATCGAGATTTTCCAGCCGTTAGGGGTCGGCCAGTAGTATAAATCTATCATTTGTAAATTCTTTCCGCGTTTCTGTGAATTTGGAGGGTTGAAGGCGTGTAACTATAACATGGCAGAATTGGTTTTTTTATCTATACTAGTAGGTTAAGAGACAGGTTTTTTTCCTGCTTTCGCCGGAATGACTTGTCCCAATATTCAAGAGGTGCTTAAAATGATCTCAGCTCGGTTTATTTTACGGGTGTTGCTGCCCGTTCTTATTTTCTCTCCCGTTGCAGGCTATACCCAGTCGATGAGCGTCATAGGCGGGGGCTCATAC
Source organism: Gammaproteobacteria bacterium (assembly GCA_965207165.1). Lineage (GTDB taxonomy): Bacteria > Pseudomonadota > Gammaproteobacteria > Eutrophobiales > Eutrophobiaceae > JAAXHV01. The sequence continues at coordinate 3,090,942 of OZ242265.1, forward strand.
GCCCGTAACTGTTTCATGTCTGCCACCCTGGCCATCCAGTTGAACTCGGCAAACAAAGAGAATGTCGAGGAGTGCAACCAGGCCATCCTGCATGGCAGGTTGACCCGCAAGGACCTGTTGGCCACTTATGTCAATCGCGGCATCCTGTACGGCGCCATGGAGAACTATCAGAAAGCGCTGAAAGATTACCGGACTGCTGTTGAACTGGAACCGGTGACAGGCGAAGTCTATGTGAACCTCGGCAACCTTTACCTGCTGAGCCAGAAATATGACGTGGCGATTCAGCAGTACACCACTGCCATTGAACTGACCCTGGCGAAAAACCACATCGCCCATTTCAACCGCGCCATGGCTTATGAGAACAACAAGGACTACGACAATGCCGAGGCGGATTATCGCCGGGCCATGGAACTGTCGCCGGAGTGGGTCCTGCCCCAGTTACGCCTGGAGCGCATGATCAGGAATATAGAAAAAGGGCAGACCTGACCTCCGAAAACCCGGGGTCTGAGTTAACATACTCACAGGAAGTAACCGTAACCTCATATTCAAGGAGAGGGCTATATGCCGGATTTTGCCGATATCACCGGCTACCTGCAGCAAAAGGACAAACGGTTAGGGACAATTATCAATGAAATCGGCGCCTGCGGGTTGACCGCGCGGCGCGCCGACCTTGAGTTCCTGACCGGTATCATCATCAGCCAACAGTTATCCACGGCCGCGGCAGATACCATTATCGCCCGCTTCCGCGCGCTCTACCCCGGCGGCAAAATCACAGCCGGGGGAATTCTCGAAACACCCGACAGCGCCCTGCGTGCAACCGGACTCTCCGCAAGAAAATGTGACTACATCAAGGACCTGTCCGGGAAGATCAGCGACAACTCCCTGGATCTCGCGAAACTCCAGTCGGCAGATGACGACACCATCCGCCGGGAGTTGCTGCAGGTAAAAGGCATTGGCGACTGGACAGTGGATATATACCTGATGTTCGGCCTGGCGCGGCTGGATATATTCCCGGTCAAGGATCTGGCGCTGCGAAAGGCAGTTGCTTCGGCTTACGAGGTCTCCCCCGACGACATGCCGGCGCTTCTGGAAGTAGCCGGGAACTGGCGTCCCTACCGCAGCGTCGGTTCCTGGTATTTGTTCCGTTACAGAAACACTTATTCCTTGTAATCACCTCATCACGGCAGCATGAATACCCGACTAAAATAGTCAAAAATATACTTGACTAAAATAGTCGGATATGTAAGGATACGCGCCCCTTAACCTGCTGAGACACCTGTTATGCGTTTAACGACGAAAGGGCGCTACGCCGTTACAGCCATGCTGGACCTGGCATTGCACGAGACTTATGGTCCTGTCAACCTGATGGATATATCCAAGCGGCAGGGCATCTCCCTGGCGTACCTCGAGCAGTTATTCCTGCGTTTGAGAAAGGGCGGGCTGATATCCAGTTCAAGAGGTCCGGGCGGGGGCTACCGCCTGCAGCAATCCCGGTCCGATATTTCCGTGGCGGACGTGATCCGCGTCGTGGATGAGCAGGTCGACGCCACCCGTTGCGGCGGCAACCAGAACTGCCAGGCCGACGAACGCTGCCTGACCCATGACCTTTGGGAAGACCTGAGCACGCATATTACCGACTTTTTCAGCGCCATTAGCCTGTCCGACCTGGTCCAGCGGCGTTCGGTGAAACAGGTTTCAGCCAGACAGGACCACGTCCTGGTACGGATGTAATTCAAGCAACAACAGAGGTAACAACCGATGTCGAATAACCAGATTGCACTGACCGACCGCGCCGCGGAGCACGTAAGGAATTACCTGACAAAAACCGCCGAAGGGCTCGGCTTGCGGGTCGGCGTGAAACCCACGGGTTGCTCCGGCTACCAGTATATTGTCGAGGCCGCGCAGGCGGTAAATGAACAGGATACGTCGTTTGAGACCAACGGCGTCACCGTTGTCATCGACGACCACAGCCTCCGCTACCTGGCCGGCACGGAACTGGATTTCGTGAAGGAAGGGCTGAACGAGGGGTTCAGGTTTCATAACCCGAACGTAAGCGAGACCTGTGGCTGCGGCGAGAGTTTCAGCATTACCGATAACCCGGCGAACCAGGAGTAGGCCATGACAGACGAGACGGCAAAAGTCGAGGAACTGGTACACCAGGACTACGAACACGGTTTCGTCACGGATATCGATACCGATACCGTTGCGCCCGGCCTGAACGAAGACGTGATAGCGCTGATCTCAGCCAAGAAGGAAGAACCCGAATGGCTGCTGGAATGGCGCCTCAAGGCCTTTGAGCACTGGACACGCATGGCCGAACCGTCCTGGGCCCATGTGCACTACCCGCCCATAGACTTCCAGAGCATATCCTACTACTCTGCCCCGAAAGCCGGAACGGACGGTCCCAAGAGCCTGGATGAAGTGGACCCCAAGCTGCTGGAGACCTATGAGAAACTGGGCATCCCGCTGCACGAACAGAAAATGCTGGCCGGGGTCGCGGTGGACGCCGTGTTTGACAGCGTCTCCGTGGCAACCACATTCAAGGAAAAACTCGCGGACGCCGGTGTCATTTTCTGTTCTTTTTCAGAAGCGGTACAGAACCATCCGGACATTGTGAGGGAATACCTGGGCAGCGTCGTCCCGGTTGCGGACAACTATTATGCGGCGTTGAACTCTGCAGTTTTCACCGACGGTTCGTTCTGTTTCATCCCGAAAAACACCCGCTGCCCCATGGAACTGTCCACCTACTTCCGCATCAACGCGGCCAACACCGGGCAGTTTGAAAGGACCCTGGTCGTCGCCGAGGAAGGCAGCCACGTAAGCTACCTAGAAGGCTGCACGGCGCCCATGCGTGACGAAAACCAGTTGCACGCCGCGGTGGTGGAACTGGTTGCCCTGGACAACGCCGAGATAAAGTATTCGACCGTACAGAACTGGTACCCGGGCGATGAAAACGGCGTAGGCGGCATCTACAACTTCGTAACCAAGCGCGGCGATTGCCGCGGCGCCGGTTCCAGGATTTCCTGGACCCAGGTCGAGACCGGTTCGGCCATTACCTGGAAATACCCCAGTTGCATCCTGCGCGGCGATAATTCCAGCGGCGAGTTCTACTCGGTCGCGGTCACGAACAACTATCAGCAGGCGGACACCGGCACCAAGATGATCCACCTGGGCAGGAACACGCGCAGCACCATCATCTCCAAGGGCATCTCGGCAGGGAAGGCGCAAAATGCTTACCGGGGGCTGGTCAATATCAGCAAACGCGCGGACAACGCGCGCAATTATACCCAGTGTGATTCCCTGTTGATGGGAGACACCTGCGGCGCCCATACCTTCCCCTACATAGAAACCCGGAACGCGAGCGCGATCGTGGAGCATGAGGCTACCACGTCCAAGATCAGCGACGACCAGTTGTTTTACTGCCGCCAGCGCGGGATTGACGAGGAGGACGCCGTCAACATGATAGTCAACGGGTTCTGCAAGGACGTGTTCAAGGAACTGCCCATGGAGTTTGCCGTGGAGGCGCAGAAACTCCTGAACATTACCCTGGAGGGGGCGGTGGGATGATGATGACGAACAAACAGTGGAATGACAATGTTAACAATTAACAATTTAAAAGTCGGGATCGGTAACAAGCAGATCCTGAAAGGCCTGGACCTGACGGTTAATACCGGCGAGGTACACGCCATCATGGGGCCCAATGGTTCGGGCAAAAGCACCCTGGCGAACGTGCTGGCAGGGCGGGACAACTACGAGGTCATGTCCGGTACGGTCGAATACGAGGGCCGCGACCTGTTTGAGCTTGCCCCGGAAGAACGGGCCCGGGAGGGTATTTTCCTGGCATTCCAGTACCCGGTGGAAATACCCGGGGTGAACAACATCTACCTGCTCAAGGCGGCGCTGAACGGCATCCGCAAGCACCAGGGCAAAGGCCCGCTGGATGCGGTCGAATTCCTGCAGGTGGTGCGGGAAAAAATGAAGCTGGTGAAAATGGACGAGAGCCTGCTCAACCGGTCCGTGAACGAAGGCTTCTCCGGCGGCGAGAAAAAACGCAACGAGATTTTCCAGATGGCGGTCCTGGATCCGCGCCTGGCCATCCTGGATGAAACGGATTCCGGCCTGGACATCGACGCACTGAAAACTGTTGCGGAAGGCGTCAATTCGCTACGCAACGAATCCCGCGCCATCGTTCTCGTAACCCATTACCAGCGGTTGCTGAACTACATTGTCCCTGATTACGTGCATGTGCTGTCGGATGGAAAGATCATCCGCTCCGGCAGCCGCGAACTGGCTATCGAACTTGAGGAAAAAGGGTACGACTGGGTCAGACAGGAGGCCAGGGCAGCATGAGTGAGGCAGCCGTCAGCCATTATCTCGCGGAATACGAACAGTTCAGGGATACCCTGACGGCCCCGTGGTTCGCACAACCCCGCGCTGCGGCCCTGGATTTCCTCAGGGCCAACGGTTTCCCCTCGCGCAGGACGGAACAGTGGAAATACACCGATGTCACCCCCATCACCAGGAAGAAATTCACTGTCGGGAGGTCCGCACCGGCAGCTGTTGACGATGCGTTCGTGGACAGCCTGCGATTTTCCCGGCTGGACTGCCACGAACTGGTATTTATCAACGGCAGTTTTTCCGCGGCGCTGTCGCGTAACGAACCACTGCCCGGCGGCGTGACCGTACAGCCGTTACAGTCGGTAAAACCGGATGATGCCCTCCTGCTCGAGTCCTGTTTCGCAGACGGGGAGATTAAAAACGCCTTTTCCGCGCTGAACACGGCATTTGTCAATGACGGCGTTCTGATCCATGTGCCGGACAACACCGAAGTCGCCATGCCCATACACATCATTTACGTTAGCGGTCAAGCCGATGCAACGCTGATGTCGAACCCGCGCAACCTGGTTGCGCTCGGCCGCAATGCCGGGGCAAGCGTGATCGAGTCCTTTGCCGGCATCCCCGATACCGAGTATTTAACCAACAACCATACCGGTATCCTGGCCCGGGCCGGTTCCCGCCTGGACTATTACAGTATCCAGCAGGAAAGCCAGCGCGCATACCATATCGGCAATACCCGCATCCGGCAGCAGGCCGACAGCAGGGTTGACTGTCACACCCTGTCCCTGGGCGGGAAACTGGCGCGTAGCGACATCGACGTCGAACTGGACGAACCGGGCGCCGAGGTGAAGCTCAACGGTCTGTATATGACCAATAATCGCCAGCATGTCGACAACCATACCCTGGTTGAGCACAAACAGCCCCATACCACCAGCCATGAACATTTCCGGGGCGTCATGAACGGGCATTCCCGCGCGGTTTTCAACGGCAAGGTGATCGTGCACGAACAGGCCCAGAAGACGGAGGCTCACCAGTCCAATGCGAATCTGCTGCTCTCCGGCAACGCCGAGGTCGATACCAAACCGGAACTGGAGATCTACGCGGACGACGTCAAGTGCAGCCATGGCGCAACGGTGGGACAACTTGATGAGAACATGTTGTTCTACCTGCGTTCCAGGGGGGTCGATGAACATACGGCCCGGAGCCTGCTGACCTATGCCTTTGCCGACGAGATAATCCGCGATATCAGGTTCCCCGAAATCCGCGAACGGCTGGAGCACAGCATTGCCGGCGAGTTGCCCGACACCGACCTGATAGAGGAGTTCGTAAAATGAACTATCCGCAGGCAGTGCTGGCAGATACGGGACCGGCAACAGGTTTCCCGGTGGAGACGTACCGGCAGGATTTTCCGATCCTGGAGCAGACCGTGCGCGACATGCCCCTGGTCTACCTGGACAACGCGGCAACCGCGCAAAAGCCGCGCCAGGTTATCGACGTTCTGGATGACTATTATCGTTCCTACAATTCCAATATCCATCGCGGCGTGCATACCCTGAGTGAACTGGCAACGGATGCCTACGAGACCGCGCGTAAAAAAATTCAGCGCTTCATCAACGCCGAATCGCTGCAGGAGGTCATATTCGTACGCGGCACGACGGAGGGGATAAACCTGGTTGCGCAAAGCTACGGCAGGAGCAGGCTGGGCGCCGGGGATGAAATCATCGTCTCGACGATGGAACACCATTCCAACATCGTCCCCTGGCAGTTGCTGTGCGAACAAACCGGCGCCACCTTGAAAGTCATTCCGATCAATGACGCCGGCGAACTGGATATGGACGAGTACAAAAACCTGCTGAACGAGAGGACCCGGATCGTTGCGATCGTCCATATCTCCAATGCCCTGGGCACGATCAACCCGATTGCAGAGATTACCGCGCAAGCCCATGCTGCCGGCGCCGTGGTAGTGATCGACGGCGCCCAGGCGGCGCCCCATACGAAGCTTGATATGGCCGCGCTGGATTGCGACTTCTATACCTTCTCCGGTCATAAATTGTTCGGCCCCACCGGGATTGGCGTGTTATACGGAAAACAGGCCTTGCTGGAGGACATGCCCCCGTACCACGGCGGCGGCGACATGATCAAGATGGTCACCTTTGAAAAAACCCTGTACAACGACCTGCCTTACAAGTTTGAAGCAGGCACGCCTTACATCGCCGGGGTAATCGGCCTGGGCGCGGCGGTTGACTACGTCAGCGACGTCGATTTGGACAGGATTCATGACTACGAAAACGGGTTGTTGCAGTATGCCGCCGAGGCTGCCGCCAGCGTGCCGGGATTGCGGCAGATCGGCACGGCCGCCGACAAGGCAAGTATCTTGTCCTTTGTTGTAGACGGGATTCACCCCCACGACCTCGGCACCATACTGGACCACGACGGCATAGCCATCAGGACCGGACACCATTGCGCCATGCCGGTGATGGAACGGTTCGGCATCCCTGCCACGGCCAGGGCCTCCCTTGCCTTTTACAACACGACTGAAGAAGTGGACAAGCTGGTTGCGGGGATCGACAAGGCAAAAAACATATTCAAATAACGGCAATGTTCGACTTAAAAGATTTATACCAGGAAGTGATCGTCGATCACAACCGCAGTCCAAGGAATTTCGGCGAACTTGGCCCGACCGGGAGAAAACTGGAAGGTTTCAATCCCTTGTGCGGCGACCGGCTGACTTTGTACCTGGACCAGGATGGAGACCGGATTGCCGATATTAAATTCAACGGTTCCGGGTGCGCCATTTCCATTGCATCGGCATCGCTGATGACGGAGGGCGTCAAGGGAAAATCGGTACAGGAAGCCGAGACGGTCTTTGCCGGTTTTCACGAACTGCTGACCTGTGCCGACCTGGATATCGATATGACCCGCATCGGAAAACTGGCGGTCCTGGCCGGCGTGCGGGATTATCCCAGCCGGGTCAAATGCGCCACGCTGTGCTGGCACACGCTGCATGCATTACTGGCCGGTGACGAAGCGCCGGTATCCACGGAATAATCATGTACAGCAACGACCCTGTTACCGTTGTGCGTGACTGCGAAGCGATACTGATTCCCACGGGTACGCCCATCTCATTGCCCGAAGGCAGCCTGGTATTTATCACGCAGGCACTGGGAGGAAATTACACGGTCAACATAAACGGCAACCTTGCCCAGGTGGGCCCGAAGGACGCAGACGCCCTCGGCTTTGACGCATCGGGCTATATCAACCAGGACCTGGAACCCAATGAAGACGGGTCCGTCAACGAAGAACACCTGTGGGATCAGATGCGCACCTGTTATGACCCGGAGATCCCGATCAACATCGTCGAACTCGGCTTGATATACGACTGCCGGATCTCACATTCCGGCGCGGGGGAAAACCAGGTGGAGGTGCTCATGACTCTTACCGCGCCGGCCTGCGGCATGGGCGATTTCCTGGCAGCCGACGTACAGAGCAAACTCGCCATCGTGCCGAACGTCGGCAACGTCAGCGTTGAACTTACCTTCGACCCGCCCTGGAGTCCGGAGATGATGACTGAAGCTGCGCGCCTGGAAACCGGCCTGCTGTAGCCTGGATACCAACCAAAGAAGAAGAAGAAGAACACTATGTCTGTTGAACAAACCCTGTCAATAATCAAGCCCGATGCAGTAGCCGGGAACCTGGTAGGTGCGATATACCAGCGCTTCGAAAACGCCGGGCTTAAAATCGTTGCGGCAAAGATGCTGCGCCTCGACGAACAACGGGCCGCCGAATTCTACGCGGTCCACAGGGAAAAGCCTTTTTTCCGGGAACTGGTGGATTTTATGGTATCCGGGCCCATTATGGTGCAGGTTCTGGAAGGCGAAGGCGCCGTTGCGAAAAACCGGGGACTGATGGGCGCCACGTTTCCCAGGGATGCCGAACCGGGCACTATCCGTGCGGACTACTGCGACCGCGACGGTGACCAGGGAGAAAATGCGGTACATGGTTCTGACGCCCCGGAAACTGCCCTGAACGAGATCCGCTTTTTTTTCGACGCAGACGAGATATGTCCGCGCAGCAGGTGATCCGGTGTGAATCTGTTCGATCTTGACCAGGCCGCCATGCGGGATTATTTCACCGGCATGGAGGAAAAACCTTTTCGCGCTACGCAAGTAATGAAGTGGGTTTACCACCAGGGTGTAACCGACTTCGAAGCCATGACCGATTTGAGTAAAAGCCTGCGCGATCACCTGGCCGGCAATACGGATTCACCCCTCCCGTCGATTATCTCTGAAAAAACGTCAACGGACGGCACACGTAAATGGCTGTTGCAGGTCGATGACGACAACGCGATTGAAACCGTCTTCATACCGGAGACCAGCAGGGGCACGTTGTGTATTTCCTCGCAGGCGGGTTGCGCGTTGAACTGCACCTTCTGCTCCACCGGCAAACAAGGCTACAGCCGCAACCTGTCAGTGGCGGAGATCATCGGCCAGGTCTGGCTGGCCAACAAACAACTGGGTCATTTCGCCAGCCGCAAGCGCATCATCAGCAACATCGTCCTCATGGGTATGGGCGAACCCCTGCTCAATTTCGACAATGTAGTAAAAGCCGTCGAATTGATTACGGATGACCTCGGATTCGGACTGGCGAACAAGCGTGTGACCCTGAGTACCGCCGGCATCGTGCCCGGCATCATCAAGTTGTCTGAATGCAGCAGGATCAGCCTGGCGGTTTCCTTGCACGCCGCCAATGACGCGCTCAGGGACGAACTGGTGCCGATTAACAGGACCTACCCGATACGTAAACTGTTATCCGCCTGCCGCCGCTACAGTGAAGCCACCGGCGGAGAACCCATCACCTTTGAATATGTCCTGCTGAAAGGGGTAAATGATTCCCTGGCTGACGCCCGGGAACTGGCGAGGCTGTTGAAAGGCTTCCCGGCCAAGGTAAACCTGATTATTTTCAACCCGTTTCCCGGTACGGAGTACAGCCGGTCATCCATGGAAACCACTGACCTGTTCCGGGATATACTGGTCCAATCCGGTATCATTACCATTACCCGGAAGACCCGGGGCGACGACATTGATGCAGCCTGCGGGCAACTGGTCGGGCGCGTGAAAGCGCGCGCCGCGCGCAGCCAGACCCGGCGCATGGCAAACGGGTGCGCCTGACCCGGACGTCTTTTCAAGGTTGATATGTCCGATAACCAGAATAATGAAATACGGTCATCTGCCGGCACATTCCTGAAGCGCCTGCGTGAAGAAAAAAACCTCTCCATAGAGGACGTGTCGACCAGGCTGTACCTGCAGCCTCACATCATAGAAGCATTGGAGCAGGACGATCACGAGAGCCTGCCGACCGGGACTTACGTCTACGGTTACCTGCAGAATTACGCAAAATTACTGGACACACCTGCAGATCAGGTTGTGGCGATGTACAAGGATGATATAACGGAACAACCGGAACAGGTCCCGCAACGTCAACCCAAGCCAAAAACCGGGCAATCGATTAAATGGCCTTACACGATCTTGTATCTCGTGGTGTTTGCCGCGTTACTGCTGCCGTTTACCTGGTGGCGCAGCCAGTATACGCAGGAAGCGACAATTTCTGCCGGGGCGGGCGGCAACCGGTCCGGGGGCAACGCTGCGACGTCGGGTCTGTCCTACCCGATCACGATTGTCGAACATCCTGATACGCCGTTCTATCGAGCGCCAAACACGGAACGCGCGGCGTCGGCGCAACAACCTGGTTTCCAGGCAACGAACCCTGACAGGGAATTCGACAATCCGGCAGACCCATACGACGGGAATATGATTACCACCGGCATAGGGCCTGACTCAATCAGGATAGTCCTCACGGATGATTGCTGGATCGAAATATTCGACGCCAACAACGATAAAGTGTTTTATGACCTGGCCAGGAGTGATCAAATACTGGTGCTGAACGGCACCGCGCCGTTTTCCGTTCTGCTGGGTAATGGGGAAGCGGCGGCCGTAGAATTCAATGCCATGCCCATTGACACAACCCCTTATATGTCACGGATAGGTATGGCCCGCTTTGTGCTCGGTGAGGAGCAGGCCGGCCGCTGATGGAGAAACTGCAGGCCGTCAGAGGAATGCACGATACGCTGCCCGGGGAGGCATCCGCATGGACCCTTCTCGAGCAAACCATGCAATCCGTTCTGCAATCGTATTGCTACCGGGAAATCCGCTTTCCCATTCTGGAAAAAACCGATCTGTTTTCCCGCAGCATCGGCGCGGGAACGGATATCGTGAACAAGGAAATGTATACCTTCCAGGATCGCAACGGCGAGTTCCTGACCCTGCGCCCTGAAGGAACAGCAGGGTGTGTGCGCGTCCTGCTGCAGCACGGATTACTTCATTCCGGCCCGCAAAGGATCTGGTACCAGGGACCCATGTTCCGCCATGAAAGACCGCAGAAAGGACGCTTGCGGCAGTTCCACCAGGTCGGCGCCGAAGCATTCGGCATAGACAGCGCCGATATTGACGCCGAGATCATCATGCTGTGCGCCCGTATCTGGCATGTGCTCGGGATCACGGACGTGCGCCTGGAACTGAACTCGCTCGGTTCTTACGCGGCGCGCCAGGAATACCGCAACCTGCTGGTCGAATACCTGTCCGATAACCGGGAGCGACTGGATGAAGACAGCGTCAAGCGGCTGGAAACCAACCCGTTGAGAATTCTCGACAGCAAAAACCCGGCCATGGGTGCAGTGATCGGCGCGGCGCCGTCGCTGCTCGATTCAATCGATGAAGAATCGGCAGAGCATTTTGCCGTTTTAAGAGAACTGCTGGATGCAAACGCTGTTGCATATGAAATAAACCCCAGGCTGGTACGCGGACTCGATTATTACAACCGCACCGTATTTGAGTGGATCACCGACAGGCTTGGCGCCCAGGGAACCATCTGCGCAGGCGGACGTTACGACGATCTTGTCGCACAACTGGGCGGCAGGGCCACCCCCGGGGTGGGTTTTGCGATGGGACTCGAGCGGATCCTCGACCTGATGCAATCCGGCACTGCTGAACCGGGTTCGGACACCCCCCGGGTGTACCAGGTACTCGTGGGGGACGCGGCCATGAAAAACGGCATAAAACTGGCGGAACAGCTACGCGATAAACTACCCGGGCTAAGGCTTCTCATGCACTGCGGCGGCGGCAGTTTCAAGAGCCAGTTCAAAAAAGCCGACAAATCACAGGCGGAGTACGCGCTGATCCTGGGCGACGACGAAGTAGCGAAAAATACCGTCCAGATCAAACCCTTGCGCGCGGATACGGGGCAATACGAAATCAGCCAGGACGAACTGGCCGATGAACTTGCCAGGCTGCTGCCCGGCACTCACTCTCCCTGACCCGCAACCGCCGGCAAAGATTAACCGGCGCTGACTTGAAAATTACCCCGGTCAGTTAAAATTCCGGCGCACACTGACAGACCAGGTGGCCGGCATGCCGTACACGCCCTCTACACCATTGTTATTGGCAAAGCCCGTGATGATATACGTCTCGTCGGCCACGTTGCGTCCCGCCGCGGTAACCGACCATGCATCGGCGGCATCGCGCCAGGTCAGCGAGAGATTCAACAGGGTATAGGCGGGTTGCACCAGTAACGGCGTATTCCGGTCATCATTGGCGACCTTGCTGGTATGGGACAGGTCAAGCCGCGGCGTCAACGTGCCCATATCACCCAGGTTGATGGAATATTGCGCAGCGGCGTTGATGTTCCATTCCGGCGCGTTGATCAGGTCATCATCAATGTCGAAGGCGACACCCTCATCCAGCTTGACGTATTCCGCATCCAGGTAGCCTACGCCGACCTGCAGTAACGCTTCGGGTACAGGCACTGCTGTCATTTCCAGTTCAAACCCGAGGATTTCCGCTTCTGCCGCGTTGACCGTGGACAGGCCTATGGTGCCTGCACTGTCACTCTCGTCGGAGGTGACCTGCATATCCGTGTAGTCGGTGAAAAATACCGCGCCGTTGAAGCGCATGCGATTATCAAGCAGGGTGGTTTTGAAACCGCCTTCGTAAACCTTCACGAACTCCGGTCCGGCAACCGGGGCTTCACGCTTTGCCGGAAAGACCCGTTGAGTGAAGGCGCCGGCCTTGAATCCCTCCGAGTAGGAGACGTACGTCATGATATCGTCAGTCCAGCGGAAAGACAGGTTGACATAGGGTTGCACCTCGCTGGCATTGGAATGGGCCGGTACCATGGGTAACACGCAGGAACCTTGGGTATTGGCAGGTGTCAGCGGTGTCCCTTCACAATCAAACGGCGAGGCAGGCGCTATGGAAAGCGGGAACGGGACACCCCTGTCGATACCCACATGGGAGTCCGCGACAAATTCCTTTTCCTCGTCCGTATACCGCACGCCCGCGGTCAGTGATAACTGGTCCGTCACGTCAAAAGTGCCCTGGGCAAACACGGCCTTGCTCTCGTTGTCTATCGTGCCGCCGCTGTCGAATACGGTATTGAACGGCAACTCCACCACGTCCAGGTGCTTGCCCGTTTCCTTCAGGTAATACAACCCGATCATCCATTCCAGGCGATCCTCGAACGCGTTGCCCAGCAACTGGAGTTCCTGGGTAGTCTGTTTTTGCTCGTAGTCGTTGGCGGTGCGGACAATCACGTGGACCGGCAGCTTCGAATGGCCGGTATCCCGGGACCAGAAACCGTCTTCCACCCGGCGGTGCGCGCTAATTGATTTTACCGTAAGGTTATCGGTAATATCCCATTCCAGGGTGCCGCTGACACCCCAGACATTCAGCTCGGAATCCGGGCGTACGGCAACCCCGAACCGGTCATTGTTACTTAGTTCCGGTGTCGCGCTCACGTGGCTGCTCCAGGTCTTGAACGGCCCTACCGCCCATTGATCGTTGTAACATTTGTCATTTCCGAACCGGGCAGGGTCAGTACTGACCACGAAACCGCCGCAGGCCGGGTCGCCGGATACCAGGTTATTAAGTTTGGGGAAGAACCCGTCTTCCGCCACGTCGATCAGCACATTGGGCGCGGGCGCCTCATCGGTAGTGGAGTAATCTCCGGTTATGTCCACCGTGATCGCGTCGGACGGCGTCCAGCGGAACGCCAGCCGGCCGGAGAGGTCTTCGTTATCACCCAGGTCCGGCCCGTCCCCCAGGTTTTTCACGTAACCGTCCCGGTTCCTGGTGGACAAAGAGAGGCTGCCCGCCAGGCTCTCGCCCATGGGGATGTTCACATAACCGTTGGCGTCAATGCGGTCATAACTGCCGGTCGTCACCTCCACCCGGCCGAACACCTTGTCGGTGGACGGCTTCTTGGTAACTACGGAGATGGCGCCGCCGATAGTATTTCTTCCGAACAACGTGCCCTGGGGGCCGCGCAACACCTCGATCCGTTCCACGTCCACCGTATCCATCACCTGGCCGATGGTACGGGCGATATACACCCCGTCCAGGTAAATACCCACACCCGGATCAACGGGCAAGGCCCAGTCGGCGCTGCCGACGCCGCGGATCATGACGATGGCCGCCGAATTGCCGGCGGCGATTGGCGCGGTAAAATCGAATACGACGTTGGGGGTGAACTCACCCAGGTCGGAGAAGTCAACTGCGCCGCGTTCCTCCAGGTCGGCAGCAGTGAATGCCGCGACCGATATGGGCGTGTCCTGCAGACTCTCTTCACGCTTTCTGGCGGTTACTACAATCTCCTCCAGGGCGCCCGCCTGCGCGAGCAATTCGGAAGATGCAGTTACGAGCAGGCAAGCGGACAAAAAAAGCTGGAAAATGCCAACTGCATATCCGGATTTGTTCCTGGTGTCGGGATTGGTCATATTAGTTCCCCTGTGGAAATTATCTACGCAAAGGTGCCGAGTTTACAGGCTTTCGCCGGGCATGTCTTATAAAATAATATATCCCAAAAATATCACCGTGTCATATGACCCGGGAATCACCGGTAAGGGTCTTGTTACAACAGGACTTGAGGCGGATTATCATTTATAATCGCTCCTTCAGCGGAAACTTGGAGAACTTCTTGGACGCATACTCATCAGAAACGCAACAGGTCGAGGAAATTAAGAAGTGGTGGCGTGAAAACGGCTTTTCCGTCGTGCTCGGCCTGACACTGGGTGTATCCGGCATTTTCGGCTGGCGTTACTGGCAGGACGTGAAGGTGGAACAGTCACAAGCCGCTTCCGTTCTGTACTCCGACATGATCGCCGCCTTCGTGAACGATGATACGGCAGACGCCCGGGATAATGCCGACAGGATAGTGGCGGATTACAGGAACACCACTTACGGTGTCTTCGCCATGCTGGGACTGGCCCGGCTGGCCGTAGCCGATGATGACCTGGACGCTGCCGAGTCACACCTGCGCGAGGCGCTTGAACAGAACAGGGATGCCTCATTTTCTCACGTCATCCGCACGAGGCTGGTGCGCGTTCTTATCAGCCAGGACAAGCTGGATGAAGCAGGCAGCATGATAAACCGGCAGGGAACAGGGGAGTTTGCTTCCGCCTATGACGAGTTAATGGGGGATATCAGCGCCCTGCAGGGAGACTTCGAAGCCGCGCGCGCTGCATACCAGCAGTCCATCAACGGGGCGCTCGCCGCGGGACGGGATATTTCCACCCTTGAACTCAAACTCAACAATATTGGACAATAGCCGTCTCCGGTAGTTGGTTCCTGGTTGCTGGTTACTGGAAACTGAACATGCGATATATCACCCTGCTCATACTTGCGGTAATCCTGTCAGGCTGCGCCGCGACGGAAAGAGTGACAAATTATTTCAAGGGGGGCAGCGACAACGCCGAACCTCCCAACCCCCTGGTCGAATTCAGGCCGCTTGTCAACGTTATCCAGCTCTGGAAAAAAAATAACGGCGTAGGTACGGACGAACAATACCTGAAGCTGGCGCCGGTCATCGTCAATCAGCGCCTGTATATTGTCGATTCGGCCGGCAGCATCGGGGCAATGGATGCGACAAACGGCAAACGCTTATGGCAGAAAAAGATTGCCGCGTCTGAATCAATCGACGGTAAATCCGGCTGGTTACGGGGTGGCGATATCAATATAACGGGCGGCCCCGGCTACGGTGAGAATACGCTCATGGTCGGTTCCCTTGAGGGTGAAATCATATCTCTGTCCTCAGAAAACGGCAGTGAACTGTGGCGCACCAGGGTGTCCAGTGAGGTGTTATCCGCTCCGCAACGGGACTCGGATATCGTTATCGTCAGAACAATCGACGGCAAGGTATTCGGTATCGATGGCGACAAGGGAAGAAGACTATGGATTTATG
The DNA here is from genome assembly GCA_965207165.1 of Gammaproteobacteria bacterium. Classification (GTDB taxonomy): domain Bacteria; phylum Pseudomonadota; class Gammaproteobacteria; order Eutrophobiales; family Eutrophobiaceae; genus JAAXHV01. Next base: position 3,106,569 of record OZ242265.1, read on the forward strand.
ACCGGACGGTGCCGCCGCTGACTCTCAGGGGCACGAGCACGCCGGCAATAGACAGCGGCATCGTGGTGGCCGGATTCGACGGCGGAAAAATGGCCGCGCTGGATGTGCGCACCGGTAAACTGCTTTGGGAAACCAGCATATCCGCCGCCCGGGGACGCTCCGAACTCGAACGGATGGTCGATATCGATTCCGAACCCATGATAGTAGACGGCACTGTCTATATCGCCACGTTCCAGGGCCATGTAGCAGCGGTGCAACTGGAAACAGGCCGCATCCTGTGGAGCAGCGATCTCTCTTCCTATGCCGGTTTCAGCGCGGATGAACAAAACATCTATGTCAGTGACGAGGAAAGCCATGTGTGGGCGCTGGACAGGTTCAGCGGGTCGGTACTGTGGGAGCAGGATAACCTGCACGCCCGGGCGATCACCGCGCCCGCCGCTATCGGCGATCAAATCGTCGTAGGCGACCTGGAAGGCTATTTACACTGGATCAGCAAAAAAACCGGTGAGTTCACCGCCCGGGAACGACTGTGCAAGGACCCTGTCATTGCAAAACCTATTGTAGTCGGCAAGATAGCCTACGCATATTGCAGTGACGGCCGCCTGGCTGCCTATACCTACCGCTGATTGCAATTGGAAATTACGAATTACGAATTAGGAATTAGGAATTGAAATAAATAAGTCGTAAGGGGCAACTTGCAGCGTGCCAGATTCACAACATACCAATATGACTTTTTGACATTCAGGCTGCACCCATTCCCAATTCCTAATTCGTAATTCCTAATTCCTAATTGATCCCCCATGACTCCTGTCATTGCCATTGTCGGTTGTCCCAACGTCGGGAAATCCACTTTGTTCAATCGCCTGACGCGTTCCCGTTCGGCGCTGGTAGCGGATGAACCGGGCGTGACCAGGGACAGAAAATACGGCTATGCCAACCTGCACAATTCCGGCATGCTCGTGTGTGATACCGGCGGGATAGCCGGCAGTACCGAAGATCATCACCAGATAGTGGAATCGGTCAGCGGGCAGACCATGCAGGCCATGGAAGAGGCAGATGCGGTCGTATGGCTGGTAGACGGCCGTTCGGGGTTGACGGCCGGCGATATTGAACTGGCCGCAATGATGAGGAAACTGGCGAAACCGGTGTTACTGGTGGTAAACAAGATCGACGGGATAGGCCCGGAGACCGCAATGTCCGAGTTCCATTCGATGGGCGGGTTTGCCGCGCCCATACCGGTTTCGGCACAAGCCGGGGACGGCATCAGCGAATTGCTCGATGCAATCGCTGCATCATTACCGCAAGCCAGCGCGTTGCCGCCAGAAAACGCCGGTGCGGTCAAAATTTCCGTTATCGGCCGCCCCAATGTCGGCAAGTCGACCCTGATTAACAGGATCATCGGGGAAAACAGGGTGCTGACCTCCGATCTGCCGGGAACCACTCGCGACAGCATAACGATCCCGTTCCGGCGCCGGCAGAACGATTACCTGCTGATAGATACGGCCGGTATTCGAAGACGCCCCAAGGTAACCGGCAAAATAGAAAAGTTCAGCGTCATAAAAAGCCTGAAGGCCATTGAAGAATGCAATGTTGTCATATTGGTGCTGGACGCCCGCGATGTCATTTCCGACCAGGATCAGACCCTGCTCGGAATAATCAACCAGTCGGGCAAATCCCTGATTATCGCGGTCAACAAGTGGGATGGCCTGAGCGCCTACCAGAAGGCGACCATTGAGCGGCAACTCGAAAGGAAGACCGGTTTTATCGACTACGCCGTTACCCGGTACATATCGGCATTGCACGGGACGGGAATAGGAAAACTGTTCGACAGCGTAGATAAAATTATCCGCTCGCGGCAGCAGGATCTCAACTCGTCAACCGTAACCGGCATTCTGCAGGAAGCGCTGGCGGCAAATCCTCCACCCCTGGTAAGGGGGCGGCGCATCAAGCTCAAGTATGCCCACCTGGGAGGAAACGACCCGGTCCGCATCATCATCCACGGAAACCAGACCAGGGATATCCCGGCAAATTACCGGCGTTATCTGGCCGGCCATTTCCGCAGGAAAATGAAGTTGACGGGAACACCCGTATTTATCGAGTTCAGGCAGGGTGATAATCCGTACAAGGCGTTCCGCAATACCCTGAACAAGCGCCAGATCCGCAAACGCCGGCGCCTGATTGAGCACAGCAGGAAGAACTAGCGTTAATTGACCGGATAACGGTCGCGGATCAACGTCAGTATGCGCGCAGCGTCATCTGTTGCTTCCCATTCATCATCTTCATTAACCACGATCAGTTCGGTTTTGTTGCCCACCCCTGTCAGACTGATCTGGTACGCAGCCGGCGCTGCTTCCCCATCTTTCCAGAAAGCCAGTTTGGAGAAAAAGCCTTTCTTCTTCTCGCGCATTTCCGCGGCGGTCACCTGGTAGAAACCTTTTGCCGCATCCCCGCCGGTTACCTGCAGCCCGCTGTTGCGCAAGGCGACCCCGGTATTTTTCCAGGCCTGTTCAAAGGCTTCCGGAATGGTCAGGTACATTTTACCCTCGCCGGCGTCAACCACCCGAACCTCCCGGCCCGAACCGGTGCGGGAGGCAGCGCCGGCAACCTCATTAGAGGCTACTGCAGACGCGGGCGCGGGTTCGGCGACAGGTTTGCCGGCGTCAATGAACAGGCTGAGATCTGCAACCAGTTGCCGCTCCAGTCTCGCATCCTTGTCATGGTCAAGCCAGTCTGCGTTCTCATCAATCCGGGTCTGGCGCTGCTGGCTGATGATCAGCATGCTAACGTCCTGGCTATCGCCTTGTTCGGCAAAAATCTTGTATTTATGACGATACTGCAAGCCGGTTTGCTCAGCTGCCTCGGACCAGCCTGTTTCCAGCACTCCCAGTTCCTCATCTTCCAGTTCGATGGGATAGTTTTTTGTCTCGAAAAATTCGAGCAGCGCCGGCCAGGCCAGGTATAACGGCATGGACAGGGATAACCATTGCTCGTCAGTATCCGTTGTCCCCATGGCCGCCTCTGTGCTCGCCGGTCCACGCGGGTTCCTGTATCTGGATAACGTAGCAGGCGCCTCGTTGGGAATACCCATGGAATCATTGATAGCGTCCGCAGTCAGGTCGGGGGGGATCTCCAGATCCGGCATGCTTTCACTTTTCTTGTATTCGGTTTTCTTATCAGGCAGTAGTTTCCCGACATCAGGCATATAAGCACAGGACGTCACGAAGCATAAGCCGCTCACACCCAACACGAAATTTAAGATCGTTTTTTTCATAAATCACAATACCTCGGCTTGTTTCATTGCGGCTTCAACTTGCGGACAAAATTCTTCGGACAGCCAGGTCATAGGCAAACGGATGCCGTCTTCAATAAGACCCATGCGCGCGACAGCCCACTTGGCCGGAATCGGGTTCGACTCCAGGAACAGGGACTGGTGCAATCCCAGCAGTTTTGCATCGAGCGCCTTCGCTGCCTCCCGCTGACCGGTGCGCGCCAGCCTGGTCAATTCATGCATGGCAGCCGGTGCGACATTGGCGGTCACGGAAATAACGCCGTCACCCCCCATAAGCATAAAATCACAAGCTGTTTCATCATCGCCGCTCAACAGCAAAAAATCATTACCGCAATCTTCCCGGATTGCCCTGACACGCGTCAAGTCGCCTGTCGCTTCCTTGACGCCGACGATATTATCAAGCTGTGCCAATGCGGATACGGTGCCGGGCAACATGTCGCAGGCAGTACGCCCGGGTACGTTGTACAGAATCTGCGGGATAGCCACGCGTTCGGCGACAACTTTGAAATGCTCATACAAACCCGCCTGGGTCGGTTTATTGTAATACGGGGTTACCAGCAGGCAGGCATCGGCCCCTGCCTCCCTGGCGCAGTCCGTCAATTCAATGGCTTCAATAGTCGAATTTGCGCCCGTTCCGGCGATGACGGGGACGCGCTTGTTGACTATTTGCACAACCCGCCTGATGACCTCACAGTGCTCCGCCGTCATCAGGGTAGCGGATTCGCCGGTGGTGCCGACGGCTACGATACCGTCAGACTTGTTCTCGATATGGTATTCAAGCACCCTCTCCAGTCCTTCCAGGTCTACCTGCGTATCCGGCCCGACCCCGCTCTTCATGGGGGTGACAACGGCAACAAGGCTACCTGTAAACATATCGCTCGTATTCTGCAAGGTGAAAACAAATCCGATGCATCAAATGCACCTGTCGTTCCCCTGCTGGCACAACGTCACATATTGCGTATAATGAGGGGAAGTAAGTCCATTGTAGTATAATAAAACGAGTATGGTACTTGTCCGACCCGCTAAAGACAAGATAATCAGGAAACTGTTTATTACGCGGGATCCGTTTTAAACACCGGCTTTTTGAACCCCTCACCCGGACCACATTAATGATACAGTTTCTTGCCCTCACCGTTATCGGCAAACACGATCCCGCCCTGTCCGAACGGCTGACCGGCGCCATATCGGAATGCGGCTGCAATATCCGCGAAAGCCGGATAACCATCCTGGGCCAGGAATTTTCCATGCTGTTGCTCCTCTCCGGAAACTGGAATGCCGTTGTAAAGGTTGAAGATGCCCTGAACAGGCTGGGAAAAGAGCTGGATTTATCGATCAACATGCGCCGGACCGAATTAAACAAGTCGCAAAAAAACCTGATGCCGTACGCCATAGACGTCGTATGCAGCGACCGTATCGGCGTGGTAAACCGCATCACCCGCTTTATCCTGGATAACGGCATTCAAATCCGGGACTTGTACACAACCACTTACGAGGCATCTCACACCGGTACCGAGATGTTTTCGCTGCACCTGACCATCCACGTCCCGGTGGAAATTTCCATTTCGTCGCTGCGCAACGACTTCCTGGAATTCTGCGACCAGTTGAACCTGGATGCGATCATCGAACCGGTAAAATAAGGATATTTACTCTGACCCCAAATATCACAACCCTGGATATCACTGAATGAGTACTGTAAACACGGGCGCCGCGGTGCCGGACTTTGAGTTGCCGGCTACGGGTGGCAAAACCATCAAATTAACCGACCTGAAGGGCAACAACGTGGTCCTGTACTTCTACCCCAAAGACAGCACGCCGGGTTGCACCCTGGAAGGTCAGGACTTCCGCGACAATATCGAAGAATTCAACTCGTGCGGCACGATCATCCTCGGCGTTTCCAGGGACAGTATAAAATCCCATGAAAAATTCAAAACAAACCAGTCGTTCCCCTTCGATCTGCTGTCCGACCGGGATGAACTGTTATGCAGGCTGTTCGACGTCATCAAGGAAAAAAACATGTACGGCAAAAAGGTGATGGGGATCGAACGCAGCACGTTCCTGATTGACGCGTCCGGCACGCTGCGCAAGGAGTGGCGCAAGGTCAAGGTAAAAGGCCACGTGAACGAAGTACTGGAGGCGGTTAAAACTCTCTGACCGCCGGAGCCGCCCCCGTTATCCGCCGGAACCGCGCGCGGTTTGCTGCTCAATCACCTGCTTCAGGCAACTGCTCCTCGCTGGTGGGCCAGACATTGATCAAGGCCTTGACCAGGGTAGCCAGCGGAATGGCGAAGAACACGCCCCAGAACCCCCATAACCCGCCAAATACCAGTATGGCGACGATGATCGCTACCGGATGCAGGTTGACCACGTCCGAAAACAGAATGGGCACCAGCACGTTGCCGTCCAGGAACTGCAGGATGAAATAGGCAACGACCAGCCAGATGAAGACCGGATCGAAACCCCACTGAAAATAAGCCACCAGCGCGACAGGCAAGGTCACCACGGCGGCGCCGATATAGGGGATCAATACGGACAGGCCCACGGTAATGGAGAGCAGGGAAGCGTAATTCAATCCGAACAGGGAGAAAACGATGTACGAGGTCACCCCGACGATGGCTATCTCATAGACCTTGCCGCGTATGTAATTGCCGAATTGCGCGTCCATCTCCAGCCACAGGTGGCCGACCAGAGTGCGGTCACTGGGCAGGAAGCGGCTCAGCCAGCCCAGGACCAGGTCCTTGTCCTTCAGCAAAAAGAAAATCATCAAGGGCACCAGGATCAGGTAAATGAGAACAGTGATGATGGCAGGAATCGACGCCACCGAAAAGGACACGATACCCTGCCCGAAATCACTGGCGCCGCGCCGCAGGGCAAGGCCTATCTCGTTAACCAGTTCGGCGGAAATGATGTCGGGATATTGTTCCGGCAGGTGCAGCAACAGTTCCTGCCCGCGGCTCAACATGCCTGGAAATTCCTGGACAAACTGGCTTGCCTGCCCGGACAGGATCGGCAACAGGCCGATCACGATGAAACCCATAATCAGGATAAACAACAGGAATACCAGCGAGACGGCCGTTAATCTCGGCACCTGCCTGGCGGTCAGTTTCACAATCGGCCCTTCCAGCATGTAGGCGATCACAACTGCTGCGAGCAACGGCGTCAGCATGCCGCCCATAAAATAGAAAACGACAAAAGCGGCAGCCAGGAGAATTACCAGCACGGCAGCCTGGGGATGGGTAAAATAGCGCCGGTACCAATCGTTTATAAAGTCGAACATGTGTTTACCTCTAGTCACCGGCCAGTCGCAGATATTTGATCTGAGTGTTACCGGTTTATTTTGTGTATTTTTACACTGACCCCAAATATCCGGTAACCATCAACGCCTGCATGATAACGTCAAACAAGGTAATAGACCAGACGGGTATGGCTGTTTTATGTATGATGTTTTTCCGACCTGAGACAATTCGCTGCTGATGCACAATCCTCTCCCCCGCCCGATCCGACCATGGAACCAGACACCCTTGCAGCCGCGATAAAGACCTGGGGAACGGAAATCGGCTTCCAGCAGGTGGGCATTACCGGCATCGACCTTGCGGAAGACGAACACCACCTGCTCGACTGGCTCGACCGGGGGATGCACGGGGAGATGGCTTACATGGAGCGCCACGGCAGCAAACGTTCCCGGCCCGAGCGCCTGCGGCCGGGTACCCTGCGGGTTATTTCCGCGCGCATGGACTACCTGCCTGCCAAGGCAACACCTGCCCAGTCAGTGCTGGACGACAAGGAGATAGCTTATGTGTCGCGCTATGCGCTGGGCCGGGATTACCACAAGGTGATGCGTTCGAGGCTGAAAAAACTGGCGCGCCGGGTTGAAGCGGCCATCGGTCCCTTCGGCTACCGGGTTTTTACCGACACTGCGCCGGTGCTGGAGAAGGCGCTGGCGCGCAACGCCGGGCTGGGCTGGATCGGGAAACACAGCAACCTGCTGCACACCGAGGCCGGATCATGGTTTTTTATCGGCGAGATATACACCGACCTGCCCCTGCCCGTGGACGAAAAGTTTGCCGGGGAACACTGCGGCGCCTGCCAGGCGTGTATCGACGTCTGCCCGACACGCGCCATCGTCGCGCCTTACCAGGTCGATGCCCGGCGCTGTATCTCCTACCTGACTATTGAATACCGCGGCGTCATACCCGAGGAGTTCCGCACTGCAATGGGCAACCGCATCTACGGTTGTGACGACTGCCAACTGGTCTGCCCCTGGAACAGGTTTGCACAGAATTCCACTGAGCCGGACTACCTCCCGCGCCAGCAGCTGGATTCGGTCACACTGGTCGAGTGTTTCCTCTGGAGTGAAAGCGACTTCAACGATAAAACGGAGGGCAGCGCCATCCGGCGTATCGGCTACGAATGCTGGTTACGCAATGTTGCCGTCGCCCTGGGTAACGCACCCGGTTCAGCAGCGGTCATCGATGCCCTGAATTCTCGCAAGGACCATCCCTCGGCCCTGGTGCGGGAACACGTAAACTGGGCCCTGGCACAGCACCGGGAAACGCTCAGGTAGAACAGCCGGGCACGTCTGCGGCGGACGCCGATATTCTTGTTTCGGCCAACCCGGCGTATTCGGGGTCGATTTCGTAGGCCACATAATCCCTGCGATCCTTCAAGGCAGCAAGGCAAACCGTCCCGCTGCCGGCGAACGGGTCGAGAACCACGTCACCCCTGAATGAATATAACTGGATTAACCGGTGCGGCAACTCTTCCGGAAAAGGCGCGGGATGGCCTATTTTATTTGCCGACACCGCCGGGAAATCCCACACGCTCCGGGTCCACTCGAGGAATGCGTCCCGCTCTATGGTGCTCTCCCTGCCGGCTTTGTCCCTGGAAAACGACCCTTTGGAAAACACCAGGATATACTCATGGACATCCCGCAATACCGGGTTAGCCGCGGATTGCCAACTACCCCAGGCGGTGGATGAACCGGCGCTGGACCCCTTGTTCCAGATTATTTCACCGCGCATCAGGTAACCGATAGCGGTCATCGCTTCCATGATATGGCCGTGCAGCGGGATGTAAGGCTTACGCCCGAGATTCGCCACGTTGATACAGGCGCGCCCGCCGGGGACCAGGACCCGGAATGTCTCTTTCCAGACCGCGCCCAGCAGGTCCAGGTATTCGTCGAGGCTCAAATCATCGTCGTATTCCTTGGCGGCATTATATGGCGGCGAAGTGATCATCAGGTGGACACTGTTGTCAGGCAGTTCCGCCATGTGTTCGCTTGATTCGCAGAAAATCCTGTTTATATACGCCGGCGGGATTTCATTTTCTTCATAGTCTCCCGCATCCTCCCTGCCCTGGCCCTCGTACATCCTGGTATTGTAAAACGCGGAAGCATCATGGCTGCTTCTCCCGGGCGCGCCGAATGCGCTAGTCGCCGTTCCCTGTTTGCGTTTCCGGGGCCGGGTCACCATCTCATTCCATAAACGCAAATATTCTCGCCTGCGCCTGGGAGCCGTCCTTTACCGGCAGCACGCCGATCACGGCAACCGCGCCCCTGACGGGCAGATCATCCAGGTTGTTCATGTTTTCGACCTGGAATTTTCCTGCGCCAAGCATAAGCTTGTGCACGGGAAAACTTAAATCGTTACCCGGGTCCAGGCTCAGGGTATCTATGCCTATCCCGGCGACGTTCCGTTCCACCAGCAACTGCGCGGCCGCGACGGAAAACCCGGGGAAATGCAGCACGCCTGCCGCGTCCTGGTTGACATAGGCCTGCGGGTCGTGAAACTTTTTGTACCAGCCCGTGTTCATGACTACCAGGCTGCCCGGCATGATGCGGCCGTTACCTTCCTCCCAGGACAGGATGTCAGCGACGGATAATAGATAGTCAGGCTCCAGGGCGGCCTTGTCCTGAACCCCGATGACTGCAACGGGGAGCACCAGGTCATCCAGGTCCAGTTCGTTAACGGAGGCCCCGCCTTCGATGAAGTGGGCCGGGGCATCGATATGGGTGCCGTTATTCTCCCACATGGAAAAACGATGCATGCGGTAGCCCACGTCATAGTCAGCCAGTCGTTCAATTTCAAAGGTCCCCGTTCCCGGCCAGAACGGCATCTCCACGTGCATGTCGTGGGTCAGGTCAACCACCCGGCGCGCGCTGAATGGATGTGCCAGATCGTCCGGGTAAACACCGCCGGACAGACAAAAACACAGGAGAACCGCGCCGAACGATGTGATCTTGTTTTTCATGTCGCCACCACCGCTAGTGCTATACGGAATCGAATACTGAGTTAAAGGGAAACTTTGACCCGGATCATATATTATTCGGCAATGGATCATACAAGTTTACGTGAAGCCATTATAGCCACCGCGTGCGCGCTGCAAAAATACCAGCTCGGGACAGGAACTGCCGGCAACGTCAGCGCCAGGATTGAACAGGGTTACCTAATCACGCCGACCGGGGTGGATTATGCGTCGCTGGCGCCTGCGGATATCGTCAGCATGGACCTGCGCGGCACGCGCGCCGAAGGGGACCTGAAACCCTCAAGTGAATGGCGCTTTCACCAGGACATCTATACACAACGGCCCGATACAGATGCCATCGTCCACACCCATTCGCCCTATGCCACTGCGTTGGCCTGTACCCGCCAGGACCTGCCTGCGTTTCACTACATGGTTGCAGGGGCGGGCGGCGCTTCCATTCGTTGTGCCGAATACGCCACCTACGGTACCCAGGAATTGTCCGACCACGCACTGGCGGCGCTGGCGGGCCGCCAGGCCTGCCTGCTGGCCAACCACGGCGTCATCGCACTGGGCAAGGACGTGGGCGCCGCCTTCAAGATGGCGCAACTCGTAGAGGAACTGGCCAGGCAATACCTGTTAAGCCGCATGCTGGGGTCTCCCGTGCTGCTGGACGAGGCTGAAATGGACGTCAACCTGGAAAAATTCAGGGATTATGGCAAACAGTGATTTTTGGGGCCGCAGGACACAGAGAAGATCATCTACAGATAACACAAATTTACACGGATAAGTTCTTGACAGACCGGGATCAGGAATTCCTTACTCCATGAAAGAACAAAATCTAATCTGCGTTAATCTGCCTAATCTGCGGATAAAATAGATGGAAATCTGGCAATACATCATCCTCTTCCTGGTTGGTATTGTCGTCGGTTTCGTCAACGTCATGGCAGGCGGCGGTTCGCTGCTGAGCATCCCGATCATGTTGTTCATGGGCGTCCCCGGTCCCGTCGCCAACGGCACCAACCGGATCGCGATAATCGCGCAGATGGCCACGGCGGTCGTTGCGTTTTTCAAAAGAGGCTATTCGGATTTCAGGCTCAGCCTGTCCCTGGCCCTTGCCGCGCTCCCCGGCGCAGTGGCCGGCGCCTATGCCGGAACCAGCCTCGAAGGTATCTGGTTTAACCGTATTGTCGCAATCATCACGCTGGCCGTAATGCTGCTTATGGCTATTAAACAGGATGAGAAAACCTATGCCGGGACGCCTTCTGAAAAACCGCGCCTGCTGCTTGCCCATATCCTGATGTTTTTTGTGGGACTTTACGGCGGTTTTATCCAGATCGGGATCGGTTTCCTGTTCCTGCCCATACTGAACAGGACCCTCGGACTTGACCTGGTCAGGGTCAACATGCACAAGACCTTCATTATCAGTTTCTACACCACGGCCGCCCTGATCGTATTCGCCTGGCGGGTGGAGATTTTCTGGGTTTTAGGCATCTGCCTGGCCGCAGGCACATCCATCGGTGCATGGCTCAGCGCCCACGTGCAGGTAAGCAAGGGCGAATGGATTATCAAGGTAGTGCTGAACACCGTACTGGTGCTGATCATCATCAAGCTGTTATTCTTCAGTTGACGCAATAAGATAGCTGGTCCCGGATATAATTTTCAGAGACTATGCACGTTAAACCGGAACACCTGAAATGCTGGAAGTGCGGCGCCGGCCTGGACTACCTGCTCATGCCGTTGTCCAGGAGCGCCCACTGCAAGGCCTGCGAGGCCGCGCTGCACGTGTGCAGGATGTGCCGGTTTTATGACCCCAGTGTTGCAAAACAGTGCCGTGAGCCCGTCGCCGATGCGGTCAAGGACAAGGACAGACCGAATTTCTGTGATTATCTTGAATTAAACCCGCAGGCGTGGGAGCCCGCCGATCATTCGCAAGCGGATAGCGCCGCCTCAGACCTGAATGACCTGTTCGGCCTGGACGCGCCGGGCGGGGCAAGCGGCACGGCTGCTTCGGCAGAACAATCCCGGCAGGAACTGGATGACCTGTTTGATTTGGATAAATAGCGCCTGGGCAGATCCGGGTTGATCCCGTAGCTTGCCTAACCGATCAGCGCGCGCAACTGCGCGCCGGGATCATCAGCCCGCAGCAACGCTTCGCCTACCAGAAAAGCGTGCACGTCGCGGTTGCGCATGAGTTCTATGTCCGCACGGCTGTTGATGCCGCTTTCCGTCACCACGGTCCGGTCATGGAACACGTCCGGCAGCAGGCCCAGCGTCGTTTCCAGGGATGTCTCAAAGGTATGCAGGTTGCGGTTGTTTATCCCAATCAGCGGCGTGCGCAGCAGCAGGCCGCGTTCCAGTTCCTCGCGATTGTGCACCTCCACCAGCACGTCGAGGCCGATGTCGGCAGCAGTTGCCGCCAGTTCCTGCAGGCGGAGGTCGTCCAGGGCAGCGACGATCAGCAGGATGCAGTCCGCCCCGATGGCTTTTGCCTCGTACACCTGGTATGGGTCGATGATAAAATCTTTGCGCAGCAGCGGCAGATCGGTTGCGCTCCCGGCCTGTTGCAGGTGCCTGTCGGAACCCTGAAAAAATTTCTCATCGGTCAGTACGGACAGGCACACAGCCCCAGCGTCCGCATAGGCCCGTGCGATCGCTTCCGGGTCAAAGTCCCTGCGGATGACACCCTTGCTGGGAGATGCTTTTTTGACCTCGGCAATGACCGCGGCCCGGCCGTTATCGATGGCGCCGCGGATACACCGGTAGAACCCCCGGGCAGGAGCTGTATCCCTGACCTGCTGCTTCAACTGCGCCGGGGACACGGCTGTTTTCCTTGCGGCAACCCATTCCCGCTTGTAGTCCAGTATGGTTGCCAGGATATCGGTCGTATTCAACGCTGTCAGCCCGCCAGCCGGTTTGTCAGCGACGCGAGTTCCTGCAACTTTTTCATTGCCGCGCCGGAAGCAATGGCCTGCCTGGCAAGTTCGATCCCCTGTTCCACATCCGGCGCCAGACCGGCTACGTAAATGGCTGCGCCGGCATTCAGCAAGACGACATCCATGGCCGGTCCCGGGTTGTTTTCGAGGACGGAGAGCATGATGCCGTGGCTTTGCTCTGCGCTGGTGACGACCAGTTCGGAGACAATTCCGGGCTTGATCCCGAATTGTTGCGGCGTGATTTGATACCTGGTGATGCGGCCGTCCTTAAGCTCGGCCACCTCGGTCGGCGCAGAGTTGCTTATCTCATCAAGTCCGTCGTGCGAGCGCACGACCATGCAGTGTTCGCTGCCGAGCCGCTGCATGACGCGGGCAAACACATCCAGCAGGTCCGGCTGGTAGACGCCGATCAACTGGCGTTTGACGTATGCCGGGTTGGTCATGGGCCCCAGCAGGTTGAATACACTCCTGGCAGCCAGTTCCCGGCGCGGCCCCGCTGCGTACCGGGTCGCCGGGTGGTGGGCCGGTGCAAACATGAAACCTATCCCCACCCGGTTGATGCACTCAGCCACGTGCTCCGGTTTCAGTCCCAGTTTGACTCCTGCCTGTTCCAGCGCATCGGCACTGCCGGAGCGGCTCGAAATCGAACGGTTATTGTGTTTTGCAACCTTGCCCCCGGCGGCCGCGATAACGAAGGACGCCGTGGTGGAAATATTGAAGGTGTGCGCACCGTCACCGCCGGTGCCGACGATATCCACCAGGTGAGGGCCGTCAACGTGTACTCTTACGGCAAATTCGCGCATCACCGAGGCTGCTGCGCCGATCTCCTCGATTGTTTCACCTTTCATGCGCAGGGCCACCAGGAACCCGCCGATTTGCGCTTCGGTCATTTTCCCCGACATCATGTCCTGCATCACGGCCCGCATGATACCGTCGGGCAGGTCACCGCCGTTGATGACTTCGTTCAGTGCGGACTGGACACTCATCAGTGGGAACTGATACGGAGATAATTCCGGAGCAGGTCATGACCGAAAGTGGTCAGTATCGACTCGGGGTGGAACTGTACGCCGAAAACAGGATACTCCTTGTGCCGTACCCCCATGATCTCGTCAATCCCGCCGTCATTCATCCTGGTCCAGGCGGTGACTTCCAGGCAGTCAGGCAGCGATTCCTGGTCGATCACCAGGGAGTGGTAACGTGTTGCGACAAACGGGCTTTCCAGCCCGCCGAAGACGTCCGAACTTTCATGATAAATATCGGATGTCTTGCCGTGCATGATACTGTTGGCATGGATGATGCGCCCGCCCAGGGCCTGGCCGATACTCTGGTGTCCCAGGCATACCCCCAATATGGGGATTTTATCCTTGAACTCGTTAATGACGTCGACCGATATACCTGCTTCGCTCGGGGTGCAGGGGCCGGGCGAGATGACGATATGCTCCGGTTCGAGTTCGTGGATTCGCTCCAGCGTAATCTGATCGTTCCGGTAAACGCTCACCTCCTGGCCCAGTTCGCCGAAGTACTGGACCAGGTTGTAGGTAAAGGAGTCGTAATTGTCGATCATCAGTAACATAGGCAATCCCGCACTATTCCCCGGCAACCTGTTGCAATGCCGTCCTCATGGCGTCGATGACCCCGGCATAATCGGCGCTCCCGAAAATCGCCGACCCAGCCACAAACGTGTCGGCGCCGGCGGCGGCTATTTCGGCAATGTTCTCCACTTTCACGCCGCCGTCAATCTCGAGGCGAATATCCAGACCGGAGGCATCGATGATCTGTCTCGCCGCGCGCAGCTTGTCCAGCGCGGCGGGGATGAAGCTCTGCCCGCCGAAACCGGGGTTGACGGACATGATCAAGACCATATCGACCTTGTCGATGACGTGGCGCAGATGCTCCAGCGGCGTTGCCGGGTTGAATACCAGCCCGGCGCGGCACCCGTTGTCCCTCACCAGTTGCAGGGTCCGGTCAACATGCCGGCTCGCCTCGGGGTGGAACGTGATGATATCGGCGCCGGCGGCGGCAAAATCGGGGATGATCCGGTCCACCGGTTCGATCATCAGGTGCACGTCCAGGGGCGCGGTCACGCCGTAATCCCGCAAGGCGCGTACGACCACCGGGCCGAAAGTCAGGTTGGGCACGTAGTGGTTATCCATCACGTCCACGTGGATATAGTCGGCGCCGGCCGCGAGCACAGCCCCCACCTCCTGGCCCAGGCGGGCCATATCGGCGGACAGTATTGACGGGGCGATGATGTAATCGGACATAGACGCGGATTATATCGGACTTGAGGGGGTGGGGCTATTTTATACTGAGCCTGAACATGCCGGGCAGGTCAGCGTCAGACGTTGAAGCGGAACAGTATCACGTCGCCGTCCCTCACGATGTACTCCCGCCCTTCCAGGCGCCACTTGCCGGCGGTTTTGGCGCCCTGTTCGCCCCGGTGCTCAACGAAATCATCATAGGCGATTACCTCGGCGCGAATAAATCCCTTCTCGAAATCCGTATGGATAACACCGGCAGCGCCGGGGGCGCCGGTTCCCTTCCTGATGGTCCAGGCCCGGACTTCCCTGGGCGTCATCGTGAAAAAAGTGTGCAGGTCAAGCAGTTCATAACCAGCCCGGATGAGCCGGTGCAGACCGGGTTCGGGCAGTCCCAGGTCACGCAGGAACTCGTCCCTGCTGTCTTCATCCAGTTCGGCTATCTCGGTCTCAAAAGCAGCACATACGGCGAGCAGGTGAGCGCCGTCTGCGCGTGCGCGCGGCGCCAGTTGCGCCAGCAATTGATTGGTGGAAACGCCGTTTTCCTCCACGTTGGCGATATACAGGACCGGTTTTTCAGTCAGCAGGCCCAACTCCTGCGCCATGCGCCGTTCCGCGCTCCCCTCCGGCAGGGTTCTGGCTGGCGCGCCGGTATCGATATGGGCAGCCAGGGTAGCCAGTATCCCGCAGCGTTCCAGCGCCTGTTTATCGCCGGTTTTTGCGACTTTCCCGGTCTTTTGTGAAGCCCGTTGGACGCTCTCCAGGTCGGCCAGGCACAGTTCCGTGTTGACCGTGTCAAGATCGGCCAGCGGGTCTATCCTGCCGTCGACATGGACGATGTTGTCATCCTCAAAGCAGCGCAGCACCTGGGCGATGGCGTGCATCCCGCGTATATGACCTAGAAACTTGTTGCCCAGTCCTTCCCCTTTCGATGCGCCCGCGACCAGCCCCGCTATGTCGACAAATTCCACGTGGGCAGGCACAAGGCGTTCCGGCCTGGCAATCCGGGCGATAGCCTGCAACCGGGCATCGGGCACGGGCACTACGCCGGTGTTGGGCTCAATGGTGCAGAACGGGTAGTTCTCGGCGCTGACCCCGGCATTGGTCAAGGCATTGAACAGGGTGGACTTGCCTACGTTTGGCAACCCGACGATCCCGCATTTGAAACCCATTACGGTATGTCTGCGCGGTTTATTGAGTGTGCAGGCGGGTCATGGCCTTGTCCAGTTCTTCGCTGAACAGAAAAGGCAGTATTTCCATACCTCTTTGCAGTGCCTGGTTGATCAACTCCGTATCACCGCTGCCGGGCCTTCCCAGTACGTGCGCCAGCACCCGGGTTTTGTCCCCCGGGTGGCTTACCCCTATTCTCAGCCTCAGGTACTCAGAGGCGCCGAGTGTTTCGCTGATGTCCCGCAACCCCTTATGCCCGCCGTGTCCGCCACCTTGTTTCAGGCGAATCACGCCTGCTTCCAGGTCTATCTCGTCGTGAACAACCAGGATCCGTGCAGGCTCGATCCGGTAATAGCCGGCAACGGCATGAACTGCGCGCCCGCTGTTGTTCATAAAGGTGGCCGGTTTGAAAAGCAGGCAATCAATACCGGGAGCCCTGATGCGGGCGAGGTCGCCGGAAAATTTTTTTTGGGCGGTGAAGCTGACCTGGTGCTTTTCGGCAAGCATGTCAACGAACCAGAAACCGGCATTGTGGCGCGTCGTCGAATAATCAGCACCCGGATTACCCAGGCCTGCTATGAGTTTCAAGCCGGTTGGTTCGCTCACCCGGAAACCAGAAGATTACGGTTTGACGTGAATATTGCCAGGTTTGCCCAGGATCAGGTCCCCTACCTATTCTTCTCCTTCTGTATCCGCCTCTGCCTGTTCCTGATCCTCGGCTTCCGCCTCTACTCCTTCCAGTTCTTCTTCGTGCTCCTCTTCCTCCATGCCGCCCTTGGGCAGGTTCACGGTTGCCACCGATGCAGATGCATCCCCGCCATGCAGCAGGGCATAGATTTCGACCCCCTCAGGCAACTCGATATCGCTGACGTGCACGGTATCGCCCAGGTTCATGTCTGCCAGGTCCACGTCGATGAATTCCGGCAGGTCCTTGGGCAGACAACTGATTTCCAGTTCGGTCATGATGCGGCCCACCACGCCGCCGCCGGTCTTGACACCCGGGCTCAGGTGTTCATTAATGAAATGAATCGGCACCCGCATGGTGATTTTCTGTTTCTCGTCAATGCGCAGGAAATCGACGTGCAGAATTTCGCTTTTATAGGGATGTCTCTGTAAATCCTTTAAAACGACCTGCTCACTTCCGCTGTCGAAGTTGATGGTCAGGATGCTTGAGTAAAAAGCCTCATGGTCGAGCCGGTGCAGCACATCATCATGCAGCACCGATATGGACTGCGGTTCTTTATTCGCCCCGTATACGGTACCGGGAATTCTGCCCGAACGGCGCAGGCGCCGACTAGAATTCTTTCCCCGCTCGTTACGCGGCTGTACATTTAATTCATAAGCTTGCATTTCATAACTCTCAATCAATAAACATGGAACTCAGCGATTCCCCTTCGGAAATCCGGCGGATACTTTCCGCCAGCATTGTTGCAACGCTGAGTTGGCGGATTTTATCACATTCTACGGCAGCGTCACGCAACGGAATGGTATCCGTGACGACCAGTTCATCCAGCAGAGATGAATTGATATTATCCAGCGCCCTGCCTGACAGTACCGGGTGTGTGCAGTACGCGACGACCTGGTCGGCGCCGAAGTTCTTCAGCGCGTTGGCCGCCTTGCACAGCGTGCCGGCGGTGTCCACCATGTCATCCACGATAATACAGGTCCGGTCCTTCACGTCGCCGATAATATTCATTACCTCGGACTCGTTCGCCTTTGGCCGGCGTTTGTCGATAATGGCCAGGTCGGTATCATCCAGTTGCTTGGCAATGGCGCGCGCCCGCACCACACCGCCTACATCAGGCGAAACCACGATCTGTCTTTCGTACTTGTGCTTCCATATGTCGCCCAGCAACACCGGGGTCGCATACACGTTATCCAGCGGCATATCGAAAAAACCCTGGATCTGATCGGCATGGAGATCCACCGTCAACACCCTGGAGATGCCGGTGATCCCGACCATGTCCGCCACTACCTTGGCCGTGATGGGAACCCTGGCCGACCTCGACCTGCGGTCCTGGCGCGCATAGCCCATGTAGGGAAGCACGGCCGTGATCCGTTCCGCCGACGCCCTTCTCAATGCGTCCGCGATGATCAGCATTTCCATCAAATTATCATTGGCGGGCGTACACAGTGACTGCAGGATAAACACGTCACGCCCGCGTACATTCTCCGCAATCTCCACCATGACTTCGCCGTCGCTGAACCGGCCCACGTTGATCTTGCCCATGGGCATATTCAGACGGCGCGCGATTTCACCCGCCAAAACCGGGTTGGCATTCCCGGAAAACAACATTACATCGTCTAGTGACATCGATTTTTCCCGCAATTTTTCAATCTGGCAGGGGCGCCAGGATTCGAACCTGGGAATGCAGGGATCAAAACCCTGTGCCTTACCACTTGGCTACGCCCCTATCAATATCTGCGATCTCCAGCACGACCCGGTGTACAGTTATAACTAAGTGGTTTCAACAAGGAACTGCTGCGGACTTTCCATTGTAACACAGCACGGAGTGGGTGAAGGATAAAAATATAATGTCTAGCGTAACTGGCTGTCCTTGCTGCCGCGCCGGTTGTATCCGCTGGAAAAGGCCTGTTCCTTATCATGATCGGTCTGGCAGTTAACGCAAAAACGCACACCGGGGATTGCCTGTTTCCGCTCGGCAGGGATCGTTGCCCCGCATTCCTCGCAATGGTCCAGGCCCTCGCCTTCGGGCAAGCGGCTGCGTGCGTGTTTTACCGCATCATCAATACTGGCATCGATCTGTTCCTGTACCGCCCCGTCGCGGGACCATCCACCGGCCATCACTTTCTCCTGCATTAATTGGTAATCGAATTTAACTATAGCGCATTTTTGCTATTCCGGATAAATCCACACAATTCATCCTGTTTATGCTTTATCTTGTCTATCCTGTCCATCCATGTTAAACATGCGGCATAAACTCACTGTGTACTCTATGCGCCCCATACCTGTATTACTCGGCCTGCTGGCCGGCCTCCTGGCACTGTGCGCACTGATCTTCAGCATTCCTGAACCCATCAACGGTCATGGTGTGGCGCACCATGCCGTAGACGGCATGCGCCAGGCCGGCGACGCCTGGCAACAGAGCGGGCCCGTGTTCCGTGTGGGCTATTTCCTGGGGGTATTAATCTACCTGATATTCAGCATCCTGGTCTATATCGGGGTGCCGCAGGCCAAACGTGACCGGACACTGAGGCTGGTCCATTCGGCGGCAACGCTGGCGGTACTGGGCATGTGGTCATTTCTGATTTACCTGTCCTGGCATTACCTGCACTCCGGCGACCCGATGATCGGGTCCGCCTTTCCCCTGCCTACCCTGGTCATGTTGCTGGGTTTGTGGATAGCCCCGGTGGCGTTTTCCCTTATATATGTCCTGGGATTCAGACGCTGGATCTTCACCCCGGAAGACGAGGAAAAGTTCAGGCGGCTCATGGAAAGTAAAAGACCGTGATGGAAGCCTGGCGCAACCCGATTATCCTGCTGTCCCTGGTGCTGTACCTCGGAATTTGCATCGGCTTCGGTTTGTGGGCCATGCGCCGTACGCGCTCGACCAGGGACTTCTTCATGGCGGGCCGTTCCCTGGGGCCGCTGGTACTCACATTCGCCGTTTTTTCCAGTACCCTGAGCGGTTTCGGGTTTGTCGGCGGACCCGGGCTGGTTTATTCGATGGGGATGAGTTCCGCCTACATGATCATCGTGTCGACGGCAGGCTTCACGATGGGGTTTTTCCTGGTTTCCAAACGCATCCGCCTGATCGCGGAGCTGCGCGACAACATCTCTCTGCCGGGTATAGTCGCTGCCCGTTACAACAGCAATCATGCGCGTTTTTTAACTGCCGTGGCCATATTACTCGGGGTGATGGGTTACCTGGCCACCCAGATACTGGCCATGGCAGTAGTCATGCAGTCCATCATCAACAGCGTCGGCTGGTTCGGTTCGACCAGCCTGTTATTTTGCATGGCGGTGTCTTCCGCCGTACTGATCTTTTATTGCGTCACGGGCGGCATCATCGCCTCCGTATATACCGACGTGATACAGGGGTCCGCCATGGCGGTGGCGGGCATACTTATCGTGTTTACCGTTTACGCGCTGTTTGACGGCAGCCTGGCCGGGGCTTCCCGGGTCTTGTACGAGGACGATCCCGCGGCTATCGGGCCGTTCGGCACCGAGGGCATCATCTGCGCGCTGTCCTGGTATTTCGTGTTCGGCCTGGGACTGGCCGGTCAACCGCATATCATTACCAAGATGATGATGACGCGCAATCTCGCGGACAACCGCTATGTCCTGCCGGCATCGATCCTCGGCTATGCCTTGTCCGGGCTGTTGTGGATCATGCTCGGTTTCGCCATGCGGGCACTGGTTATCCAGGGCGACCATGCACCACTGGGTTCGCCCGATATGGCTGCTGCCGAATTCCTGCAGTTCTATACCCACCCCATACTGGCAGGCGTCGTCTTTGCCGCGCTGTTTGCGGCGATCATGTCCACTGCCGACGGTTTCCTGAACGTGGGAACCGCCGCCGTTATCCACGATATCCCGGTAGCCGTACGCGGCCGGCCGGTAACGAATGAACTGTTCTGGGCGCGTGTGGTCACGGTTTTACTCTCCGTGGTCGCTGCAGGCTTTGCCCTGTTTTCCTATTACGTGAACGAACGCCTGGTGGCCATCCTCGGGGTGTTCGGCTGGAGTACCTTCGCGGCCGCGATCGTGCCCGTGGTGGCACTGGGCCTGAACTGGAAACGGGCTACGGCCGGCGCTGCCTGCGCGTCCATCATCATCAGCCTGGCGCTCAACCTGTCACTCGAGTTATTTGCAATAGATATCCCCTGGGGGATACACGGCGGGTTTATCGCACTGCTGGTATCCTTGATCAGCTTTATCGTGATCTCGCTGCTGCAAACGCCGAAACCGCTGGCAGAAGACATCGATGCCGTCATGGATATGTAACCCCGGGTTCCGTGCCGGGTCAGGCGTACGGCCAGATCTCCAGTCCGTGGATCGCGTTCCTGATATCCATGGACAGGTTGACGCTGACGACTGTCTTGTCCGAGTGGAGATCGTATATGGTGATGGTGGAAGGTGAAGAACCGCCCGCGATAAACCTGTCGGATAGCGGACACAGTCCCCGGCCGAACCCCTGCCGGGCAATTTTTGTATCGTCCATCCCGGCAAAGCGGATTTCCTCTTCGGGGTAGCGCTTTATTCTGAACGCCCGGTCGCCCCCATTCC
Source organism: Gammaproteobacteria bacterium (assembly GCA_965207165.1). Lineage (GTDB taxonomy): Bacteria > Pseudomonadota > Gammaproteobacteria > Eutrophobiales > Eutrophobiaceae > JAAXHV01. The sequence goes on from OZ242265.1 coordinate 3,127,710, forward strand.
GGCCCACGTAGCGCACGCAATCGGATTTTGTGTCGTTGAACAGCACCCCTTCCCTGAACGGCCGGGCGTTATGGCTGCCGGCCGGTAAACTGCAGACTTCGGATATGCTGAAATCCTTTCCGAGATGTAACATGGCGCCCGTGTGCAGGCCGCTGAAATAGACACCGGTAGCCTGCACGGAGACCATGTTCAGGTGCAGGTTGTTCACAAATTCCGGGCCTTCGCTGGAACATGGGTCGAACTGTTGAAGCTGCCACTCAGAGCGCTGCCGCTCAACGTAAAGACCCCGGGTAAACTCTTCCTGCGACAGGTTGAACACCAGGATACTGTCATAACCCGTCGAGGTCAGGAACAGCAGGTTGTCCTTTTTACATATCTCGTGGCAATGCTTGAGATACGGGTTCCTGTATGAACGTTGTATCTGGAAATCCTGGTCATAAACGAACAGTTCATCGCTGGCGGCAATGTAAATCTCGCCATTGTGAAACTCGATGCCGCGCAGGCCCCGGTCCCAGCCGCGCCCGGTAAAATCAATGTCCGAGGTATTCCAGTCCACGTGCTGGAACGCCTCCCGCCGGTCGAAATCCACGGTAAATATCCCGCCGTGGCTGTCCCCCTGCTCGCTGCCGCGCACCACCGAGGTAGCGATCAGCTTCGGCAGGTACGGCCTGTTATTCGCCATGCTCCGTATTCAGTAGCCCCGGCCGATATCCACAACGTTCAACATGCGCTCGCCGTTGATATAGCGCCGCAGGTTTTCCGTGATGACGATGCGGTTGCGCTCAAAGCCCCGGTCGGTCATATACGAGATATGGGGGGTGATGATGACATTGGGCAAGGTCCACAGTTCATGGCCTTTGGTCAGCGGTTCGGGGTCGGTGACGTCCAGGCCTGCCCCGGCCAGCCTGCCGCTCTTCAGCGCCGCGATCAGTTCTGCGGTATCGGTGTTCCTGCCGCGCCCGATACTGATAAAGTACGCGCCTTGCCTGACCGCGGCAAAGAATTCCCCGCCGAAGATCCCCGTCGTTTCCCGGGTCAGGGGCAGGGTATTGACGACCACGTGCGCCTGTGCGGCCAGTTCCGGCAGTTCATCAGACAGACCCACGTAGTCGACGAAGTCCGGCCCTTCCCTGCCGGACCGGCGCGTAGCGATGACCCGCATGCCCAGCGCTGCCGCCCGTCTTGCAACTTCTGTCCCGATACCGCCCAGCCCCACGACCAGCATGGTCTTCCCGCTGATTTCGATCATCGGGGAAGGCGTATCAGGCGGTCTCTGCCAGGTTTGCTCCTGTTGCAGATGGTGGAAATACTGCAGGTTCCGGGTCAGCATCATAAGCATGGCAATGACATGCTCCGCTATGGGCGGCCCGGCGGTGTGCTGCGAATTCGTCAGGATGAAATCGGCTTGTTCCGCTTCCGGCGACAGGAGACAACGATCAACGCCGGTCCCGAAATGCTGCAGCCAACGTACGTTTTTTGCAATCCTGATCAGTTGCGGGCTGCAGATGCCCAGAATCACTTCCGCCTCCTCAAGTATGCTGATTTGCTCACCGCTGAATTCCTGGCCGGTAACGGTAACGATTTCGACGCCGTCGCTGACTTTACCCAATGACTCCAGCAGTTCATCGCGCAAGCCCCAGCGCGCGGAAGGTATCATCACGACGATTTTTTCCGGCCTTTCCCACCCGGGTGACTCACGCACAGGCCGTTCAGCTTCATCAAGGCGCAGTTGTTCGATGAGCGCCTGTGTTGCCGGGTCGGGTCCGGCGGCGCCTGCCGGCAGACACGTCAGCACCAATACAACTGCAAAAGCGGAGATAAGACTGTTCATGGCTGGGATACTGCCTCCGTTAATGCGCCCCGGCATTTCCACCCGGCGGCACGTAGTCAAAGATAAACGTAATCCTGTCTTCAGTACCTTTGTTCATCACGCTGTGGACTTTCTGGTTGTTGATTTCATAGGCCTGTCCCACCTCCAGGCGAAACGGGCGGCCGTCGATCATGAAACGGACCCTGGGGTTGGTGGTGATCGGGACATGGATGCGATGACTGAAATGAAATGACGGATGCGCGTCGCGGTGGGGCCTGATTTTACCGCCGGCGAGGAGTTTCGCCGCCATGGCGCGTATGATGGTCCCGCCCGCGGGGTAAAAATCGCTGATGATGCCGTGCATCAACGGCATGGCGACCTCGACCAGCCGGTCCCAGCCGGGCTGCTTGCTGACTTCGATATTGGGCCAGCCCGTCCCGTCCGTGAAAACCAGTACGATGGACTCCGTGTAGCGATGAACGTCGTATTCGTTCTGGCGCTGTTCCTGCTCGTACCAGGCCCCCTGCTCCTGGTCGAGGATGCGTCCGCGCAACGCGTCCATGTCTACCTGACCCAGAGATTTTATCGGTTCACCTATGTCCATCGCGCCAGCCTAACAACCAATCATGAAGACGTCAAAAACCGTGCAATTCGCACCATGGCTTCGGTATCAAACCGGCAATAACGCAGTAATTGTTCCTCGAGCTCTGCCTTTCTGGCCGGTGAGGTATCCGGGTTAATCGCTTCCAGGTAACCGTCGGAGGCTGCCATTCCTTCGGCGATACCTTCCAGCCCGGAGTAATCCAACTGCGGATCGATGGTCGGTGATACCGCTTTTAACGACCACGAACCCAGCATGTCCGGATGGTAGTAGTGCTCCCTGACAATCGGATGCAGGTCGACCAGGCGTTCGATGATTGGTGTCAATGACGGCTTCAAATCAGGAAACATCTCTATCAGATTGTTGATTACGAGTTTTTCATAGGTCGTATACATGAAGACCGGCCCGTTCGACCCGAGGCATTCAACCAGTCTTTCCGCCAAGCTGCGCATAGGCGGTTCGCCTGATAAATCCAGAAACTCATGGTGACGGATATTCTCAACCTCGTTGTCGGAGGGACCCTGGTCAATATGGCACGACCACTGGATCGGGACAGCATGGTAAGGACGCATCCCCGCCCAGACGGGCACGGCAGGGCCTATTGTTTCAAAGTCCAGGTAATAGCGCGGGTAATCAAACTCATCGACGGCACGTTTTGCGTCCGCCGATATCTCTGCCTCGCCCCTGCACGTGGCTGCATGGATGCGCAACCGGTTGCGGCTGCTCAGAGCCGCTGCATCGATCTCCCTGATATCCCGGTATCCGGCGTTTACCCAGCCGGCCAGTTCCGCCTTGCTGCCCCTGAGACCCATGACCGGGTATTCAGCATGCGCGGGCCAGCACTGTGACATGAACGCACACTCATACGGGCTGTAGCAGTGGCCGCCGACCGGCACTTCCGGGATGTTGCCGCTAATCGCGGTTCGGGCTTCGCTGATTAATTCAACAACCTCGTCCTGGTGTCGCAGCGCTGTGGGCGTCTGATCAACTTCAACCAGCAGGCCCCGGTAATCATCACCTCCCCGGTACACAAATTCAGTATTAACATGGGCCAGGGATATCGCCCTCAAATCCAGCCCGGCTTTTGTCAGCACCCAGTATTGAATAGCGCAATCCAATTCATGGTGGCGCTTGACACTGGCGGCCGCTTTCACTTCGATCGCGCGCCAGCCTCCGCGTTCCACCGGCAGCAACACATCGGCGCGGACCAGTACTCCGTCGAACTGAAACGTGGCCTCGTAAATCGGCTTGTCATACCCGTTAGCGATAAGTTCAGCCGTCTCTCTCGAGGCTTCGCCTGGTTCCGGGGAATAGGGAATTTCCACCCCGTCCCCCGAACCGAATACCTGCTTGGCTATCTCCCCCACCTGGTTCCCGATTGCAAAAAATGACTCCGCCATGGAACTCGTCTCGGCCAGTTCCGGGTGATGCGCCTCCAGGTGCAGTTTCTTACCGCACTGCCAGGCCGAGATCAGGCGGGATTTGGAGAGGTAGGGTTTTGTCGTTGAATTCAACTTATATTGTGACAATCTTCTGCCCTTGCATATTTTTTGATAGTAGGCGGCGCTTGAGAACTTCTGCCGTCTACTTCCCGGCCCATAAAGTCGATATGGGAGCGGCGGTAATCCGGCTTCCGAGCGGGTAGGTGGCGGAGCCGGTATGAAGCACGACCCCGGCGATGAATTGGTCGCGCAGGTTATCCCGCAACCATGCCAGGTGCCTGCCATCCTGCGAAGAAGGCGCGTTGTCGGCCTTGACTTCCACCCCGATGATGCGTTGTCCGCGCAGTTCGGCGACGACGTCTATCTCAATACGTCCCTGCTCCGAACGGAGGTGGTACAGCCTGGGCCGAGCGGCAGCAACGGTAGCTTCTGCTCGAAGTTGGGCTGTGACAAACGTTTCCAGCAGGCGGCCCATCAGCTTGCCGTCACGCATTACCGCCGTAGTGTCAACGCCAAGCGTCCCACCCAGTAACGCAGAGTCGATCAAATAGCGTTTGGGTGACAAGATCAGGCGCTTGAGACGGTTTGAAGTCCACGCCGGCAATTGATCAACTACCATGAGGTTCCTGAGCAAGCGTTCGTAAGCCACCGCAGTCTTGCGGTTGATGCCGGCGGCGTCATAGAGGGTCTTATGTTCGGCAAGTCCGGCGGAGTTGAGCGCATACGCCTCAAAGTAGCGCCCGAGGCGGGTCGGGTCACGACTGCCGTTGAGCGTCAGCGCGTCGCGGGTCAATAGTTGTTCAACGTAACTTTCCAACCAACGCTCGCGCACGCGCCCGGATAATGCCAATGCCGCTTCGGGGAACCCTCCTTGTAATGCCAGGTCGATATAACCGCGTAAATCGGGCGTATCGGAGGCGGGCGCCAGTTCCTCACCCGCAACCAGCCGGTCCACAAGGGGTTGTACGGCATTGCCTGTCTGCTCGGCAACGGTCAACGGGTACATCGGGACTCGCACCACTCTCCCTGTTCCAGGCCAGGTTTCCGTATCAATATCGGCGCGCACGGACCCGGTCAGCAGGTAACGACCGGGGCGACTGTCAGAGTCCACCGCTCGTTTAACGGCGCCCAGCACCTCCGGCACGGCCTGCCATTCATCGAGCAATACCGGCTCCGGCAGGTCCCGCAGCGCGGCGTCGGGGTTGGCGCGAAACGCTGCGGCTTCATCGGCACGATCAAGCCGCACGACCCTGGCTGCGTACCGGGCAGCCGTAGTCGTTTTGCCTGTGGCCCTGGGTCCCACGACCAGCAGGGCAGGCAATTCGGACAGAAGTTCCACCAGCAGCGGATCTATCAAGCGGGGCCTGTAGGCACTCATCATGCTGGCATGATACCATTTATCTTTGCGTTGAGTACCGTTTTCCCGCGCCTTTGAGTACCGTTTTCCCGCAACCTCGAGTACCGTTTTCCCGCAACCTTGAGTAGCGACAGCGACAGAACAACTAAGTGTTATGTCCCCAGAATTTAAGAAGTATGAACCATATCCTGGCTGCGAGATGGAATATCGTTTAATTCTTTCCCGATTTTCCTTTGTGCGAGACGCAGCTCATAGCTCTTTTGCAGATTCAGCCAGAACACCGCCGATGTGCCGAACCATTTGCCAAGACGCAATGCAGTATCCGCATTGACGTTCCTCTGGCCGCCAATAATCTGTGTGATGCGATTAGTGGGTATTTTGAGTTGGCGCGCCAGTTCTGTGGCGCTGATACCAATCTCGGCTAATTCGTCTCGCAATATAATGCCCGGATGTATTGGAATTCTGCTCCTAAGCGCTGCCTTACTATCAGTGGTAATCGGTTATCTCAACATTTTCAGGTCCATTCCGGGACCACTCAAAACAAATTCGCCATTGCCTGTTCCAAAACAAGCCTCTCCACCAGTGGTGACCGGTTACAGCCCCTAGTCACAATCCCCTGCCATTTTGACGGCAACTCATGAAGAACCCCTTCGGCCTGGCCCTGTTCCGGAAACCCGGCGAACACACTTGCCCCCGTACCGGACAACCGGCCATCCGCGCGCGCATTCAGCCAGTCCAGCGCCGCTGACACCTCCGGACACGCCCGGCGCACTACCGGTTCGCAGTCGTTACGGCACCTGCCCTGGAAGAAGTCGCTCAGTGTGACCCTGGGCGTTGCACGCGGCAGGTCCGGCGCCCTGAATATGTCCGCGGTCACGACCGGTGTGTTGGGATAGACAATCAAAAACCAGTGTTCCGGCAGTTCCACCGGTTCCAGTATCTCTCCCACTCCCTCACCCCAGGCGGCGAACCCGCGTACGAATACCGGCACATCGGCGCCGAGGCTGAGCCCCGCATCGGCTACCTGGTCCACCGTCAAACCGGTTTCCCACAGGGAGTTCAGAGCCACCAGGGTAGTCGCCGCATCGGAACTGCCGCCTCCCAGTCCCCCGCCGATGGGGATCTTTTTATCAACGTGGATGTCCGCGCCCTGGGAAGTGCCGCTGAGTTCCTGCAGCAGTATTGCCGCCTTGACCACCAGGTCATCCTGCTCCGCCACTTGCCGGTAATTACGCCGGCACCTGATGCGGCCGGCACCGGTTACGGCAATACGCAGTTCGTCGGCCAGGTCCAGGAACTGGAACACGGTCTGCAACAGGTGGTAGCCGTCGTCGCGGCGCCCGGTGACGTGCAGGAAATGGTTTATCTTTGCCGGGGCCGGCCAGGGTTGGGAAGCCATTCAGGTGTTAACCATGGTTACGCTGATATACAACCGTCACTCCAGGTTCCATTCACGCACGGACAGGCGCACGCGTACGTGTTCGTTTTCCAGGTCAAGCCTTCCCGGCATGCTTGTTCCTTCAATGCCGATATAGCGTTTGTAATGGATCGACCAGCCGCCCTGGTTCAGCGCGCTCACCCGGTTTTCCTTGTCGAGCAGCAGGCTGTCGACCTGCAGGGCAGGCGCCGGCAGCCCCCTGATCCAGTAGACCAGTTCGGAGACCGGGAAATACCACCCCTCGGTCTGCCGGAGCAGGGTTTCCGCGTCTTCAGCCTGCAACGTATTCCTGTCCGGGGTGCGTAACGTGACGTTGCCGGCTCCGCCGGATAATTCATAGGCCCGGCCGGATAGCGGCGCAATGACCCGAATATCGAACATATCCCGGCGTTGCGTCCATAACAGGGAGCCCGACCCGGATTCGTTTTGCGTTCGCACGCCTATCCTGCCTTTGAGCTCCCAGTTTTCCAGCCGCATTAATTCATCCCTGCGGGTATCCCACGACGGTGTAACTCTCTGTTCAACCGGCGCCTGGGCGCACCCGGAGAGTACGAATGCCAGCAGTATCAATAGCGGTATTATGGGCTGGGTTCCCGCTTGCGCGGGAATGACGAACGACAGGCATGTGCAGAACTGCCGGTTAAGGATCAAAGCGTTCAATCACATCCAGCAGGCGTGTGTCTTCGGGCGTTTGCTGCAAGGCTGATTCCCAGACTTCCTTTGCCTGATCCCGTTCGCCCCTGACCCACAGCACTTCCCCCAGGTGGGCGGCTATTTCCGGGTCCTGCCTGATCTCAAGGGCCTTTTTCAGGTATTCGACGGCTTCATCCAGCCGGCCCAGCCGGTACAGGACCCAGCCCATGCTGTCCAGGATATAGAAATCCGTGGGCCGGAGTTCCAGGGCTTTCTTTATCAACTCGTAGGCTTCGGCGTGACGGTCCGTGGCATCGGCCAGGGTGTATCCCAATGCGTTCAAAGCCTGTGCATGGTCCGGTTCGTGCCGGAGTATGGTCCTGAGATCCGCTTCCAGCAACTCCAGGTTTCCGGCTTTTTCTGCCGCCATGGCGCGTGCGTACAGCAGGTCGGCGTCGTATTGATCTTCAAGGGCCGCACTGTAAACCGCGACAGCCTCTTCATAACGTTCCGCCTCGAGCAGCAACTCACCTTCCGCCTGGATGATTAAGCGCTGCTGTTGTTCGCTCTGCGCCCGGATGGTGCCGAGGTGAGCGCGCGCCTCATTCACCTCTCCCTTTCTCGCCAGCAGCATGGCAAGCCTGATCTGCGCGTCAAAGTAGTGCTCACCCTTGTATACGCCCTGGTACCAGTCGCCGGCTTCATCATAGAGCCGTTTTTCTTCCGCAATACGTCCCAGGTAATAATTGGCGGTATCCGTCAGGTATTCCTGTACCGACAGCTTCCTGAACAGCGCTTCGGAATCATCCAGGCGGTTGTTCTGCAGGTACAACAACCCCAGGGCATACAGGACGTCCGTGTTTTCGGGTTCCCGGGCGACCAGCAACTCGAACTGGTCGAGGGCCTTGTCATACAGCCTGAACTCCATCAACAGCCGCGCGTATGCCATGCGCAGGTTGAAGTCATTCCCCTCGTGTCGCGGCAACTCTGCTTCCAGCCATGCAAGCGCTTCCTGCTCCCGGCCCATGCGCTGCAGGATGGATATATAACTGAGTGCGACGTTGATATTGTCCGGCGCCAGGGCAAGCGTGTCTTCCAGCAGTTCCCGCGATCGCTGCAGGTCCTCCAGCTTGGCGGCAACATGGGCGAAAGCGTACATCGCGTCAGCGGAATTGTTCTGGGATGCGACCAGTTTTTCCATGACATCCAGCACCGCGTCCTTGTCCTTTTCACTACCCAGCAGGTTGGCGATCATCCATAACTTCTGGTCCACTTCTCCTTCCGAATAGGCGAAGATATCCTGTAAATGTGTCGCGGCCTGTTCCAGGTCGCCGCTGCGTAATTTCATGACCGCCAGCACCTGGTGCGGGTCGGGATTGCGCGGGTCCAGTTCCACCCATAACCCGGCTGCAGCCAGTGCGGCGGCATCGTTACGGGCGTACACCGCGATGCGCGCCGCGCGCTCAACGATGCGGTGGTCCCTGGTAGTGCGCGCCAGGTCCAGGTAATTCTCAACCGCGACATCCAGCAGGCCCCTGTGCCCTGCAATCTCCGCCATCAGCAGTTTGAACAGCAGGTCTTCGGTGAGCGGGATGTTCGGACGCACCGGCTCCACGCGGGTAATCTTCACCCGCTCGTCGGTATCCTCCACGACAATCCCGGGCTCATCCGCGGTTACCGAACTCACGTTGGTCCGGGCGCAGGCCGCAACCATGAGTACAACAATGCCCGGCAGCACGAATCCGGCAAGACGGCAGAGTAGCTTGATATGCTGTTCGTTGCGCATCCCCGCGATTATATCCTGAAATGAAAATACGACAACGTGCTAGACTATAAACCCGGAATGGCAAGCGAACAGGTGTAATATCCGGGTTAACAATATGGCACTTCTGGCTTTCGGTCTCAACCACACAACTGCACCCCTGGAGGTACGCGAGAAAGTGACCTTCGACGAGGGCATGCTGTGTGACGCCCTGAACGAGTTAACCGGGGAAACAGGCATTGACGAAGCTGCTATCCTGTCCACCTGCAACCGCACCGAGATTTACTGTACCCTGAACACCGTGGATCAGGATTGGCCCATAGACTGGTTTTCAGGCTATCACGGGTGCAGGAAAAACGAACTCCACGACTATCTGTATACCCACCCCGATGCCGGCGCCGTCAAACACGTGTTGCGCGTAGCCAGCGGCCTGGACTCGATGGTCGTTGGCGAACCCCAGGTCCTGGGACAACTGAAACGGGCATACCGGACGGCCAGGGAAGCAGGCAGTATCGGTAAAATGCTGAACCGGCTGTTCCAGCACTCGTTCAAGGTGGCCAAGGACGTACGCAGCAACACCATGATAGGGAGCCACCCGGTCTCTGTCGCCTACGCAGCGGTCCGTCTGGCCAGGCAGATCTTCGGCGACCTGTCCAGGCACACGGCATTGCTGATCGGCGCCGGTGAAACCATAGAACTCGCCGCAAAGCACTTGCACGACAGCGGCCTGCACAAGATGATCATCGCCAACCGTTCCCCGGAAAGAGCGCAGAAACTGGGACAGCAATATTCCGCTTACGCCATCACGTTGAACGAAATCCCCCGGCACCTGGACGAAGCGGATATCGTCATCTCTTCCACCGCCAGCCGCCGGCCATTGCTGCGCAAAGACATGATCGAGGCCGCCGTCCTGGAGCGCAGGCACAAACCCGTGTTTATCCTGGACATCGCCGTGCCGCGGGACGTGGAACCCGAGGTGGGCGAACTGGAAGATGTCTACCTGTATTCGGTGGACGACCTGAAAAGCATCATCGATGATAATATCAAAAGCCGGCGCGAGGCAGTAAAACAGGCGGAACAGATCATCGACACCGAGGTCGCGCAGTTCATGGACTGGGTTAATTCGCAGGATGCCGTTGCGACCATCCGGGCACTGCGCAACCAGGCACAACGGGTACGGGCAGACGTATTGGAAGCGGCGCTGCAAAAACTGCGCCAGGGCGCGGCGCCGGAAGACCTGCTGCAAGAGGTGACCCACAACCTGACCAATAAACTGATCCACCCCCCCAGCGCCAGGCTGAATAAATATGAAGGTTCGCAACAGGATGACCTGCTGAGAGCCGTGCGGGATTTGTACAACCTTGCGCCGGATGATTTGCAATCCGGTGACGGGGAATGACAGACCGGGGATAATTTGATTGATGAAGGAAAGTCTGCAACTGAAACTGGAAAAACTGGGTGAGCGCCAGGAAGAGATCTATGTGCTGCTGGCGAACCCGGAAGTTATCAATGATCAGAACCGGTTCCGCGACCTGAACAAGGAAGCGGCGGAAATCAGTCCCATCGTCGACTGTTTTAAAAACTACCGGTCAACCATGCTTGCCCTGGAAAATGCCAGGACCATGCTGAAGGACGGCGACCACGACATCCGCGAACTGGCCGCCGAAGAAATGGAGGTGTCCCGGCAACGTATCGGGGAACTGGAACTGGAATTGCAGAAACTGCTGCTGCCCTCGGACCCGGCAGACAAGAGCAACATCTTCCTGGAAATCCGCGCAGGCACCGGCGGGGAAGAGGCGGCCTTGTTTTCAGCCGATTTGATGCGCATGTATTCCCGTTATGCAGAGAAATCAAACTGGGAAATCGAACTGCTGAATACCACGGAGACCGGCCTTGACGGCTACAAGGCCATTATCATGCGCGTTCTCGGCAAGGGCGCCTATTCCAGGCTGAAATTCGAGTCCGGCGCGCACCGGGTGCAGCGTGTGCCGGAAACCGAGTCCCAGGGCCGCATCCACACTTCGGCCTGTACCGTGGCCGTTCTGCCCGAGGCGGACGAGATTGGCGAAATTGAAATCAATCCGAACGACCTGAGGACGGATACCTTCCGCGCTTCCGGCGCCGGCGGCCAGCACGTCAACAAAACGGATTCGGCCATCCGCATCACCCACCTGCCCAGCGGGATCGTTGTGGAATGCCAGGACGAACGCTCCCAGCACAAAAACCGCGCCCGGGCCATGTCCCTGCTGCAGGCCAAGCTGCTGGCCGCGGAAAAGGCGAAGCAGGCTTCGGAAATAGCCGAAAACAGGCGCAACCTGATCGGTTCGGGAGACCGTTCGGAACGCATCAGGACCTACAACTTTCCACAAGGCAGGGTCACGGACCACCGGATCGGCCTGACCTTGTACCGGCTGGAAGAGATCATGCAGGGCGAACTGGATATGGTAATCGACCCGCTGGTAAACGAACACCAGGCCGACCAGTTGGCCGCACTGGCGGAGTAACCGGGGCTTATGATGCAGACCGTCAGGCAACTATTACAGACAGCAGCGGGACAATTGAATTCCTCGGACAGCCCGCAGCTCGATGCCGAAGTGTTGCTGGCGACCGTGCTCGGGACCGACAGGAGCCGCTTGTATGCCCACCCGGAAATGACCGCATCACGGACCTCGGTGGCGGATTTCATGCGCCTGCTGAACAGCAGGCGGGCCGGCTGCCCGGTAGCCTACCTGACCGGGTTCAGGGAATTCCGCTCCATGGCGTTCCGGGTAACCCGCAATACCCTGATCCCCAGGCCGGAGACGGAACTGCTGGTTGACGCGGCCCTTGAACGTATTCCCGGACACGGCCGGGCCGGGATCCTCGACCTGGGGACCGGCAGCGGCGCGATCGGCGTCGCCGTGGCTGCGGCCCGCCCGCATTGCACCGTCACGGCCGTTGACCTGAGTATGGATGCGCTGGCCGTCGCCCGGGAAAATGCCGCGGCAAACGGCGTCGCCAATATTTCATTCCTGCAGTCTGACTGGTTCGGCAACCTGCACAACAGGCGTTTCGACGCCATTTTATGCAATCCTCCCTACGTGGAATTTCCCCGCTCCGCCTTGCCGCCTGGTGAAATACGCTTTGAGCCGCGCCTCGCCCTGGATGGCGGACACAAGGGCACCGATTGCATCCGCATCATCATCTCCGGCGCCTTGAGGCACATCAACCAGGGAGGCTTCATGATCATCGAACACGCCCATGACCAGGGTGATTATGTCAGGCAGCAATTCAGGATAAACCATTACCGCGACATCAGCACCCGGCGGGACTACGCCGGGTTGGAGCGCTATACCTGCGCCTTGCGACCATGAACGACGAACAACTGTTACGCTACAGCCGGCAGATCATGTTGCCCGAAATCGATGCTGAAGGGCAGTTGCGCCTCGCCGAGGCGACCGTATTGTTGATCGGTGCCGGCGGATTGGGCTCCGCCTGTTCCATTTACCTGGCTGCCGGCGGGGTCGGACACATTATCCTGGTCGACTTCGACCGGGTCGACCTGTCCAACCTGCAGCGCCAGATACTGTTCAACACCGCCGATATCGGGCGGCTCAAGGTGGAGTCCGGCGCAGACCGCCTGCGCGCGCTCAATCCCGATATCAAGCTCACTTTGCTCGACCACGCGCTGGAGCAGGATGAATTGCTGGCGTATGCGCAACAGGCGGATATCATTATCGACGGCAGTGATAACTTCACAACCCGCTTTGCCGTCAACCGGGCGTCTGTCGCCACGGCAACACCGCTGGTGTCCGCGGCGGCCATCCGCTTCGAGGCGCAAATCAGCGTATTTAACCCGACAGATGAAACCTCTCCCTGCTACAACTGTCTGTATAAGGAAGGTTCGGAGGTGGACGCGACCTGCACCGCCAACGGCGTGCTTGCACCGTTGCTGGGTATTGCCGGGAGTATCCAGGCGACGGAAGCCATGAAACTGATCATGGGCCTGGGCGACAGCCTGCAGGGACGCCTGCTGCTCCTGGACGTCATGGCAATGGAATGGCACAGCGCGATCCTGCCGAAGGACCCTGCGTGCCCGGTGTGTGGTTAGCTACCCGTTGGCAGTTTTAGCGGGCAGCGATACCAATAACTGAAAACTGATAAGCAAAAACCCATATAATGGCCGGAATTGTAATCGGCCACAGGGTTATTGAGTAATACGAAATAAAATGCGATTTGTCCTGACAACCATCAGCGCTGTCCTGTTGCTCTGTTTCCTGTCTGCGTCAGCACAGGAACAGGAGGGGACACAGGTCTCCAAGGAATTCACCAAGACCTACCGCGCCTACAACAATGCGTATGCGCAACGGAACTACCCGCGCGCCGCCGAACTGGCGCGCAAGGTGCTGGACCTGGCGCTGGCGGACCTGGGGCCCGAGCATGAAAAGATTCCCGTTCTGCAGGTCAACCTGGCCCATACCCTGATCCTTAACGGGGAACTGGAACAGGCCGAACCGCTCCTGCTGGAGGCAAAAGACAGGATCATCAAACAACACGGCCCCGAACACACAGACCTGATCACCGTACATGAGGACCAGGCCAAGATCTACGTCAGCAGAAAGGAACTGGAACAGGCGCGCGGCGAACTGGATACGATCATCTCCATCATCACCACGCATTCCGGCGACGGGACGCCGGGCATCGCCAACGTCCTGATCCAGAAAGCGGCCATATTCATCGCCGAGGAAAACGTGGATGAAGGCGAGGCGGCCTACCGCGAGGCCCTGGCAATCTACGACGAGAATTACGGCAAGGACAACATACGCTCGGCAGACGTCATTTCCCTGCTGGGGGATGTGGACCTGTCCCGCCGGGAGTTCGAGAACGCGGAGCAGAAATACATGGATGCACTGCGCATATACGAGGATAACCTGCTTGAGGACGACCCGATAGTCGTGGCAAACCATTCCCGCCTGGCGAAACTGTACGTGGCTTTGCGCGACGACAAGTTTGCCGGCCATGCCGACAAGGTGATCGCCCATACCCCCGACCAGGACGGCCCGGCAGTGCCGCTGTTCGTGATGCAACCCAAGTACCCGGTATTCCCGGATGGTGAAAGACCCGCTGGATGGGCCCTGGTGGAGTTCACGGTCACGACGGACGGGCGCGTGTTGAATCCCAGGATCATCGAGTCAAAACCGGGCAGGGTATTCGACCAGGTCACGCTGGACGTCACCCCGCAGTGGCGCTTCAAACCGAAGGTGGTGGAGGGACAGCGTGTGGACCAGGAAAAAACCCGCGTGCGCCTGGTATTCGTCCAGGATAATATCGAGGTTTATTTCGGGGAATTGAAGCTCTAAAAATAAGGGGTCAGAGCAATTGCTCTGACCCCACAGCGTTTAACTCACGAGGCCCAGTCGTTCATGCCACGCAGCCAGGGACTCTTCCGGGTAGTGCGCAAAAGTCTTGTCGTTGTGCCTGACATCTTCCTGCACCCAGCCGGCCTTACTGCCCAGCATGAGGTGGGTGCGCTCTGGCGGGGCGGGCAGTTCAGTGTCGATGACCGAGGCAAAAGGATGCACCAGATCCGGCCAGCGCGGGTCCCAGACCCACAGGGCGCTGGCGCATACCCGGCAGAATGAGCGCTCAGCAGGGCTCTCCCGTATCTCTCCCGTCTCCCCGTCTTTGATCCTGGCCCGGTAGACCGAGACATGTTCCTGCCCGCTGACCTCAAGCGTTGTAAACTCTGCGCCGAGATTGATGGCGTAACCGCCGCCGCCTGCCGTTTTCCGGCAAACGGAGCAATAACAGAAATTAAACGGGTAGGGATGGGGAGAATTAACGCTGAAATTCACGCTGCCGCAATGGCAGGAACCGGCCAGTTTCATGGGGATGCCTCAATCAGGTTAAAAAAACAGGACCAGTGCCCAGACAACGGCAACGTTGCACAAGGCCAGGAATACGGCCGCGGATGCAATATCCTTTGCCTTGCCGGACAGTTCATGGATTTCACCGCCGAACCGGTCGACGACGTATTCGACTCCGGTATTCAACAACTCCACCATCAGAAGCAGCAGGACACTGCCTACCAGCAAGGCCCGCTCCACACCGGTATTGCCCAGCCACAGACCCAGCGGCACCAGAACCAGCGCCAGCGCCAGTTCCTGCCGGAACGCGGCCTCGGACCTGAAGCAGGCTATCAGGCCCTTGTAGGAGTAGACAGAAGCATTGATTAGCCGGGTAATACCGGTAGCTCTTTTTGTCCTCATGAATATGTATAGAATCTGATTCCGGGAGATTTGATATTATAAAGAAATTACAGAGAGTATCTTCCTTAGATTTTTATGTAAAATTAAGCTATTATGCACCAATAGTATGATCATTAACCCTGGCAAAGAGCAGACATGACAACAATCCGCAAGACGATTACCTTGACGAAGAAGCAGGATGAGTGGATCAAGGCACAGATTGCCAACGGTGACTTTACGAATGACAGTGAATACCTGCGCGACCTCGTGCGCCGCGATCAGGAACAAAATGCCAGGTTCATCGCTTTGAAAACAGCAATTCAGGAAGGTCTGAACAGCGGCGTAAGTAACAAGACAATCAACGGCATCATGGAGGAAGTCGAAACCCGACTTGGAGTCGACGGTCGCCTATAGCCTATCTAATAAAGCTTCCACCGATATTGATGAAATCTACGAATTCACAATTGTAACTTTTGGATTAACGCAGGCGCGGAAATATCTGACAGGATTGCACGAATGTTTCGAGATGCTTGCCGAAAATCCCCTGTATGGCCGCAACGCAACCAATCTTGCAATAAACTTAAGGCGTCTTGAATATCAGTCACACGTAGTGTTTTATATTGCGAAAGAGCAAGGAGTGCACATCGTGCGCGTACTACATCAGAGCATGGACGTGACAGCCCATTTCCAGACCTTAACCTGACCCCATCATTCAAACACCACCAGGTGGTCGATTTCCGGCCGGATGCCTATTTTTTCTCCTATGGCGTGGTCGTGGTGGCTGGGGACCAGGCTCAGTATGCTGGCGCCGCTGGGGAGGGTCAGGGTGTAGAGGAATTCGGCGCCGCGGAACACCTTGTCGCGTACCGTTGCGGTCTTCAGGCTGCCATCGTCGTGTATGATGTCATCCGGGCGCACCAGTACGGACACCTCTGTGTTCGGCGCGCGGCCGTGGGGGATGTCACTTATCAGCACACCCAGTTCGGTTGCCACCTCCGTAGCGTTGATCACGGTGCCGTCCAGGAACACGCCTTCCCCGATAAACTCGGCGATCTGCGGCCCTGCAGGCCGGTGATAGAGGTTGAAGGCATTGTCCCATTGCAGTAACGCGCCGTCCCTGATAACACCGATCTCGTCCGCCATGGCAAACGCTTCAAGCTGGTTATGGGTCACCAGGATTGTCGTCATGCCGGCCTGTTTGAGGATCATGCGCAGTTCCCGGGCAATCTGCTCCCGTAACTCGACGTCCAGGTTGGAGAAGGGTTCATCCAGCAACAGTATGTCGGGGCGCGGCGCCAGTGCCCGCGCAATCGCGACCCGTTGCTGTTGCCCGCCCGACAACTGGTGAGGATATTTGTGCTGGAAATCGGTGACCTCCAGCATCCGGACCACCTCGTCTATCCGCTCCCGTCGTTCCCGTCCCGCCAGTTCATGCAGGCCGAAGTCGATATTGTCGCGCGCGGTCAGGTGCGGAAACAGGGCGAAGTCCTGGAACACCATCCCCACCCCCCTCCGTTCTGCCGGGACGGGCGCGGCAGGGCCGGTGACGCAGCGTTCGTTGATGCGTACCTCACCGCTTCGGGGTTGCACGAATCCGGCTATGGTGCGCAGCAAGGTGGTCTTCCCGCAACCGCTGGGACCCAGCAGGCAACCGATCTCGCCCCGTTCAAGACGCAGGGAGATATCCGAAACGACGGACTTGCCGTCGAGCATCACTGTCAGGTTCCTGGCTTCAAGCATTGGCGGAGCGGGATTGCGAAATGGCCCGGCTGAGTATGATAACCGGAATAATGCCTGCGAGCACGATTGCCAGGGCCGGGAACGCGGCGTCGGCCAGCCTCTCCTCGTTGGCCAGCTCAAATGTGCGCACCGCCAGGGTATTGAAATTGAACGGCCGCAGTATCAGCGTAGCCGGCAGTTCCTTCAGTACGTCGACAAATACCAGCAGCACGGCGGTGAGCAGGCTGCCGCGCAGGATGGGGATATGGACCCGGCGCAACAGGCTGAAACTGCCGAGGCCCAGACTCCTCCCCGCTTCGTCCATGGACGGCTTGATCTTTGCCAGGCCGGCGTCCACCGTATTCAGGGACAGGGCCAGGAAACGCACCAGGTAGGCAAACACCAGTATGGTGATGGTGCCGCTCAGCAGCAGTCCGGGGTCGGTATCCGACAGTAACGCGAGCCAGTCGCTCAGGTGGCGGTCCAGCCAGGTGAAGGGGATCAATACCCCTACTGCAATCACGGTACCCGGAACGGCGTAACCCATGCCCAGCAGGCGGTTGAACGAGTTCGTCAATATGCCCGGTTGCCGGCGCCGTGCGTAGCAAACCGCCAGCGCCAGGAGTGCAGCAAGTAGGGCGGTGACAAGCGCCAGTTCGACACTGTTCACAACCAGGGTGAAAAAACCGGCGTCCAGGGATGCGCGCCAGGTTTGCATTCCCCATGACAGCAACTGGCCGGACGGGATCACGAACCCGAACAGGACCGGCAACGTGCACAGCGCCAGGGCAGGCAACCCGCGCCGGCCGCGCAGGTGTTTCTGCTCCAGCCGGTCATGCCGGGTGCCGGTGTCATGGTAGCGGGACTGCCTGCGCGAGTATTGCTCCAGGACGACCAGGAACAGCACGAACAACAGCAGCAGCGCGGACAATTGCGCGGCGGCGATACTGCTGCCCAGGCCGAACCAGGTCTTGAAGATACCGGTAGTGAACGTCGCCACGCCGAAATACTGCACGGTGCCGTAATCCGCCAGGGTCTCCATCAGCACCAGGGACAGGCCGACGATGATCGCCGGCCGGGCCAGCGGCAACACCACCTTGAAAAACACCCCGGCCGGTCTGGCGCCCAGGGTCCGGGCAACCTCGACCATGCTGGCTGATTGTTCCAGGAAAGCGGCGCGGGCCAGCAGGTAGATATACGGGTACAACACCAGGGACAGCATCAGGACCGCGCCGGGCAGGGAGCGGATATCGGGAAACCAGTAATCGCCGTATTGCCAGTCAAACGCGGCGCGCAACCAGGATTGCAGCGGCCCGGCCACGTCCAGCATGCCCGTGTAGGTATAGGCGATGATGTACGCGGGCATGGCCAGGGGCAGCAGCAGGGCCCATTCCAGTTGCCGGCTGCAGGGGAAGCGGTACAGGGTCACCAGCCATGCGGGGACTACGCCGAGAGGCAGGGCCAGGCAGCCCACCCCAGCCGCCAGCAGCAGGGAATTGACAACGTATTCCGCGAGCACCGTGTCATAAAGGTGCTGCCAGATGTCGCCGCTGGACAGGAAAACCGACGCCGCTATCACGATGACCGGCAGGAGAAGGATGCCGGCTGCAAGCAACGTGAGGGCAACCCAGGGAGCGGGAAAAGCCATAAGCCGGAACTTCTAGGGAGACCTCAAACCTTCACTTCCAGCCGGCGCGATCCATGGCGCGCACCGCGGCCTGATTTTTTTCACCCAGTATTGCCAAATTCAGATCGTCGGCCTTGAACGCGCCCCAGGATTGCAGGATGTCGTCCCCGGCAACCCCTTCCCGGACCGGAAATTCGCGGTTGGTTTTTCCATACCACTCCTGGGCCGGGATGCTGACCAGGTATTCAAGCAGGCTTATGGCGGCGGTTTTGTGCCGTGCCGATCTCGTGACACCGGCGCCGCTGATATTGACGTGCGCGCCCCTGCCTTCCTGGTTCGGCCAGAACAGTGCGACCTGGTTCGCCGCGTCAACTTCCGCATCGATGCCCGAACTCAGCATGCCCGCCAGGTAGTAGGTGTTAACCAGCGCCAGGTTGCATTGTCCTGCCGCCACTGCCTTGATCTGGTCCCGGTCGCCGCCTTTGGGGTCCCGGGCGAAATTACCCACCAGCCCCCCGATCCAGCTTTCCGTTTCCTCCCGGCCGTGGTGGGCAAGCATGGAGGCAACCAGTGACTGGTTATAGATGTTGGAGGAAGAGCGCACGCAAAGCTGGTTGTGCCAGACGGGGCCGGCAAGGGCCTCGTAAGTGGACAGCTGCGCCGGCTCGATTCTTATCCTGGAGTGCACTATGACCCGTGCCCTGATTGACAGGCCATACCAGTATCCCTGGGGGTCGCTATAGTTTTCCGGCACCACTTCATCGAGTACGGCGGACGAGATTACCTGCAACAGTCCCAACTCCTGTGCCCGGTACAGGCGTCCGGCGTCCACGGTCAGCAACAGGTCCGCCGGCGATTTCTCGCCCTCAAGCTCCAGGCGCTTGATCAACGCATCCGCCTTGCCCGTGACCAGGTTGACCCTGATCCCCGTCTCCCTCGTGTACTCGTCGAACAGCGGTTTAATCAGCGCTTCCTTGCGGCCGGAGTAAACGTTGACTTCTTGCGCCGGCCCTGCCGGTGCCGTCAGGATCAGTAAAACTGTAAGCGGGATGAATCTCATGTTGTTCCTAATTCCAAAAAAAAGAGGGCGTATCTGAATATACGCCCCCGCTCCAAATACGACAAGAGTCACGTTGCTGAGAGTTTGAAAGTACTTTTCCCGACCCACGTTTCCGGCCAGGAAATACGCGGGTCATCCACTCTTGCCGCCCAGGAAATTAAAACGTGATGCGTACCCCTCCCGTAAAACTCCGGCCCTTGTTGGGCCGGGCGCCGTAAGGGTGGCGCCCAAGGATATCCTCATCTCCGGTCACGTTCTCAACCCGCCCGAACAACGCGAGCCTGTCATTGAACAGGTAGTGGCCGGCGATATCGACCGTCAGCGTGTCGTCGGTGCGCTCAAAGTCGCCGCAGGAGGCGCGCACGCATACCCCGTCCACGTAATTCGCGCTGACGTACGCTCTCCAGCGCGTCTGTTCGATACCTGCGGAAATACGCAACTGGTGTTCCGGAATGTAAGGAATGGGGTCGCCTTTACTGACGTCGCCGAAAAAGTCCGTGTCTGCGATGTCCGTGTCAAATTCGGAGTCTATATAAGTATAAACAAACGACAGCGGTATGCTGAAGGACCGGTATGGGGTGAGGTCGGTCGTCAACAGCGCTTCCACGCCGGCGACCGTCGCCGCATCGCCGTTGAATGCGTCACCTACCGTACAGTCGGTGCCGGATGAGGACGTGCATTCGCCGAGGATATTGTCGTAATCACTGAGGAACCCTATCACCTCGGCGTGCAGGCCGTTGCTCACATAACGCAGGCCCAGTTCATAATTGACCGCCTTCTCTTCTTTCACGTCCGGCGAGTTGCTGGGTGCGGTAAACCCTTTGTGAACACCTGCCAGCAGCGTCAGGTTGTCGCTCATGCGGTAGAGTATGCCTGCGCCGGGAAGCCACACCCCGGTTTTGTTCCTGCGGCTGTCCCGGAAGACAGTGCGCGCCCCGGCCTGTTCGCCCCGGTCGCTCCAGCGGGTACGTTGCTGGTCGATGTCCTCGTAACGTATCCCGGGACTGAATACCCAGTTGCCCCATTCGATTTGATCATAAATATGCACGGCAATTGCCTCGGCTTCCTGCAGGCGGTTGCCGGCATTGCCGAGCAACCCCACGTCGTCCAGGACCAGCTTGCCGTTTGCCTGGTGGTAGCTGCTGTTGCGCTGCAACCGGTCCTCTTCGTCCTCATGGTAACGAAAGCCGATTTCCAGGTTATGGCGGGTCGCGCCGATATCACCGTTCCAGTTGAGGTTTAACTGTACGCCGCGGGAGAAATATTCCCGTGCGTTGGAGCGCAGCTGGATACTGCCGGGTGCGGTGTCCGTGGTTCCGTCCAGGATCCCCTGCAGATCCAGCGGGGTCAACGGGCCCAGTGAGTTGCCCTGGTTTACCGCCCGGATGACGTTGAACCAACTGATCCGTCCTAATTCCCCGGCATTCGCACTGCCGTCCGGGTCCAGTCCCTCGGTCTTGAACCAGTTGCGCTCGTGCTCGTTGTTGTAACCGGTCGCGACCAGGGTCAGGCTGTCCGTGAGCTCCAGCTTGTAGCGCAGGATGTACTGGTGGTGCTCCGTGGCGATATTGTCCAGTTCCGACACGCCGTAACGGCGATAAGCGTCCTTCTCGAAATCCGCATCGGTCAGCCCCAGGTAGCTCTGTTCGGAATCCTGGTCTGCGTACTGGAACTTGAAGTCAAGCTGGTGGCGGGAATCCGGTGAAGCATAGCGCAGCTTGAGCGTATAGTCCTCCAGCCTGAGCCCGGTATCACCGCCGCCGCTATCCAGGTCCTGGAAACCGTCCGAGCCCCACTGGTGGGTTTCGACCAGGAAGCCGAGGCCGTTGCCGAAACTGCCGCCGTAGTGGGCATGGACCCGGTAAGTCGCATCCTCGCCGCCCTCTGCCATGACCATGCCCTGCAGTTCATCCGGCACCGGTGTCGAGATCATGTTCAGGGCGCCGCCGATGGTATAAGGTCCCTGGGTGATGGCGGCAGGGCCTTTCAATACCTCGAATGCATACATGCGGCCCGCGGTGGGGAAGTAGTAGGCCGACGGCGCCGAATAAGGCGCCGGTGCGATCAGCACGTTGTCTTCCAGCAGGGTGATACGCCCGCTGCGCTCGGTGGCAACGCCGCGGATACTGATGTTGGGACGCAGGCCGTAACCGTCTTCCACCTGTATCGAGACACCCGGCACCTCGCGCCCGATACGCTGGATATCGGAATAGGTAAATTTCTCCAGTTCCTCCTGGCCGATGAAATGGGCCGAACCGGCAACCCCCTGGGCCCCGGTCTGGCTGCCGACAACGGTGATTTCCTCGTCGATCTTATGGTCGTCGGCATACACCGGGACCATAAAGGCGGCTAGAGCCAGTCCCGCAAACAGGGGCGCAACGGCCCGTGCGCGGCCCGGGCTACGAATCTTACTGCTCTGTTCCGGTTTCGGCAGGCGGAATGCAACCGGCATGAGACTTCTCCTTATTCTGATAATGTCAGGTCTGATGGCGATATTATATTAATGCTAACCATGATGCAAATAATAATTATTCTCATTTGCATTTGCGATGCCTGCATGTTTTTTCCGGCTTTCCTTCGAACGGGGATTGAAACTCCGTGCCTGCCGTGCACAGGAGAGCGTTTTGTGCAGAAGTGTTACCGGGGAGAGAGGGAGGGTGGAAACGATCTAGTCGGCGGCTACGGCCCTCAACCCGGGGGAAGCGAACATGAATGCTTCGGCAAGATAGTCTTCCAGGCAGTCGTCGCAGGAACCGCACACGCTTTCCGCGTCCAGTTTTTGCCTGACCTGGCACGCCGTCAGGGCGCCTTCGTTAATGGCTTGCCTGACCTGCCCTTCCGTTACCGCGTTACACACACAAACGTACATCTGACAGCAATCTCTACATGAAAATTGGTTGGTAACACGAATTGTAAAACAAATGAGAATCATTTGCAACTAAAATTTGTCCTGATTGGCCGTCCCGGTCGGGACGGCCGGATAGCCAGGGTGTAATCTGTACTACATCTTGGATTGCTGGTAATTCTCCAGGCCGACCTTTTCTATCAGTTCGAGCTGGGTTTCCAGCCAGTCCACGTGTTCCTCCTCGTCTTCGAGGATATCTTCCAGTAGTTCACGGCTGACGTAATCCTGCACGGATTCGCAATAGGCGATGGCCTCACGCAGCAATGGTATGGCGATATGTTCCTGTTTCAGGTCGCATTCCAGCATCTCCACAGTATTTTCGCCGATATACAACCTGCCCAGGTCCTGCAGGTTCGGCAGACCTTCCAGAAACAGGATCCGCTCGATCAGCTCGTCGGCATGCTTCATCTCACCGACGGATTCATGGTACTCGTGCTCATTGAGTTCCTTCAGGCCCCAGTCTTTCCACATGCGTGCATGGAGAAAGTACTGGTTGATCACCGTCAGTTCGTTCTTGAGCACCTTGTTAAGATACTCGATAATTTTCTTGTCACCTTGCATAATTCACCTCTAGAATAAAAAAAGTTAACTCGATACCGGTCATCGCTCGCAGACAGTCTGTTTTTTCAATCCGAATAGCGGTAACAATAGATGGATAATAGCATTCCTCACCCAGCGTGTCAAACATAACTTATTGATATTAAATGAAAATTATTATCATTTACACTACCATGACATGATTCCGTGTAACCCGGCTGCCGCAGTCTGAAAATCAGCGCCAGAATAATGACGAACATGCCCCATGCTTTTTTTCCGTTAACCGGCTCACTCCGGCAGGACCCGACTTGCCTGACTCCACTACAAAACAGCAAACACCGGTAACCACCCGATCCCCCGGCGCCATGGTCTGGTACTGCGTTCGCAGGAAGGCGATAAGGAAACACAGCGGTTGGATCGAGAACGTTTCCATCCCTGCCCTGGTCAAGCATGCCGGTGCGCGTCGGGGAGACATCATCGAAGTGTGCGTATGCGATAACTTTCGCCCGGTCTCCCCGGATCGGTTCTCACGGGTATTCTACCAGCGCGCACGCGGTGTTAAGGGCATGGAGATCAGCTTTCGTGGTGAGACTGCCCGGTTTGCGCCTACCTGGATACTCTCCGCCAACCTTCGTTTCAAACGGGTGCTGGACAGGTTCCTGCAGCAACGGGGGATCAGCGCAGAAGAGTTTGCCGCTGAAGGGAGGCTGCGCACTTTTTCCGCCCGCCAGTTACTGTTGCCGGTCGGTGATGAAGTTGAAAAAGTAGACTTGTTGCGCGGTTCAATCCTTGTTGCCGCTACGCCTGCAGCCGGTGAGAAGCGCGCTGACGACCTCGCCGACGGCATCGGACAATGGTTGATGAGTAACCTGACCACCGCAGGCGGCTTACCATACAAGTACTGGCCGAGCCGGGGCGAGGAATCGCCGGCCGACAACGCCATCCGCCGGTTTCTGGCTACGCTTTCACTTACGCGTCTGGCAGAGCTGCGCCAGAGTAAAGAGCTACGCGAGGCGGCAAACCTAAACCTTCGTTACAACCTGAAGCGGTATTTTCAGGATATCGGTGGCGGGCGTGGCGCCATCGTGGAGAGCAGGGGAGCAAAACTTGGCGCCGCAGCCATTGCCGCGCTGGCTATCCTTGAAAGTAGCGCACAAAAGGAATTCAGCTCTGAACTGACCATGCTGGCGGCCGGCATTGATTCGCTATGGGACGGGGACACGGGCTTTCGTACGTTCTTTTTCCCGCCTGAACGGGATGGCGATAACTGGAACTTTTATTCGGGTGAGGCGCTGTTGTTCTGGGCCGAGGCCAGACGCCGAGGCACAGGTTTCGCGCCGACGCTGGCGCGTTGCGCGGAAGCTTTCTCACGAAGTCGAAGCCGCCACTACCGGTCCCGCAACCCGGCCTTTGTGCCATGGCACACACAGGCCTGTACGTCACTTTTCAAACAGACCGGGCGACGTGAATTCGCCGATTTCGTGTTTGAAATCAACGACTGGTTATTGCCGATGCAACAATGGGACGGGCTGGATCCTGATCTGCGCGGGCGGTTTTACGACCCGAAACGGCCGGAGTATGGTCCGCCGCATGCGGCTTCGACGGGAGCATACCTGGAGGGACTGGCCGACGCCCTGGCTTTAGCCCGGGCGCTGGGGGATACGGCACGTGTTGCCGCTTATGAGCGCGCGCTTAACCGGGGGTTACGATCCTTGCGGCAGTTACAGTTTCGCGACTGGTACGACACCTTTTATATTTCAAAAAAACAGCGTGTGCTGGGCGCGTTGCGTACTGAAGTTTACGACAACTCGGTACGCGTGGATTCGTCCGCCCATGCACTGGCTGCTGCCATCAAAATATTGCAGCCGGAAACATTTTAGCTTGAAGGCTGTCAGACGTAATACCCGCGTGCCGGCGCGGGTAAAACGTCAAAGATCAAATGTACGCGCGGCGTATCGGAAGGATTTCTGGCCTGGTGTTCGGACTTGTTGTCGAATATCCATAATTCACCTTCATGCATGACGACGGTTTCGCCTGCGCAAGTCAACGGACTGCCGGCCGGGCTTTGCAGCACCAGGTGATAGCGATCCCGGATCCGGTAGTATTCCCCCATGTCCGTGTGCGGACGCACCCAGCCTCCCGGTTGCAGGGCGACCAGGGTGGCGCGCCCGAGTTCACCACCCTCAAGGTCGGCAACCTGCCGGCAGAAGGCCAATGTCCCGGGGAAACGCCTGGCGGTTTTGGTGGTGCGGCTTTCATGGACATCGTTGGCATTAGTGGCGCCTTCCGGCAGAGGCTTCTTCGCTACGCTGCGTATTCCAGCGAAGATGAACACTGATTCCAGCCCAGCGTGAACACCCATTCCAGTTCAATGTGAACACCTGGCAGCTCAACGCATGGCGTGTTCGTATTTTTACCTTAAGTGTTCACGATGAGTCAACAAACCCCTGTTTTTTTCGCATGGATTCGCCCTTTAATGTGAGGCGGTGGGCATTATGTACGAGCCGGTCGAGGATGGCATCGGCGAGGGTGTTATCACCGATGGTAGCATACCACTGGTCGACGGGCAGTTGGCTGACCATCATGGTGGAGGCGGTGTGGTAGCGGTCATCTGCGATGTGCATGAGGTCGTGGCGTTGTGCGCTGTTGAGGGTGTCCATGCCCCAATCGTCGATGATGAGCAGCCGGGTCCTGGCAAGCTGGCTCAGGAGCTTGTGGTAGCTGCCGTCGGCTTTGGCCTGGGTGAGTGTCAGTAGCAGGCGGGCCAAGCGGTAGTAGCGAGTGGTATAGCCCTGCAGGCAGGCCTGGTGGCCGAGGGCGCAGGCGATGAAGGTTTTGCCTGAGCCGCAGGGGCCGGTGATAAGCAGGTTGTGTGCCCGCTGCAGCCACTCGCCCTGTGCAAGCTGGGTCAGTTGTTTGCGTTGCAGGTTGCGGGCGTGTTCGTAATCGATATCCTGGAGGGTGGCGCGCAGTTTGAAGCGCGCCTGACGGATGAGGCGGTCCTGTTTACGCTGTTCCCGTTGCAAACATTCGGATTCGACCAGGAGGGCGAGTCGGTCGAGGAACGGGAGGTTGTCATACGCGCCGGGCTGTTCGGTTTGTTGGGTCAGGGCGGTTGCCATGCCGGGCAGGTGCAGTTCGCGCAGGCGGGCAAGGGTGAGTGTGGTCGTGGTCATGGTGTCTCTCCGTTAGTTGAAGTGTTGCGGCCCGCGGATATTCTCATGGTCCTGGGGCAGCGGGGTGGTTGAATCGGTGGCCGTTGCGGTGGCGTCGGTGATTTGGTCCTGGTGGGTTTCCAGGAGGTGTTTCATCTGTTTGAGGCGCGTCAGGCCGGCCTGGTTGGCGCGCTGACAGGCGGCGTTGAGGCGGGTGGCGGGGTACTGTTTGCTGAGCTGCAACAGGCCCAGGCAGACGCGGTAGGCCTGCTCCGGATGGGTGCGGCGTTCGAGTTGTTGGCGCACCCAGGTATCCACCTGTGGCCCCAGTTGTTTGGCCCAGCGCCTGAGGCGGTCGGGGGACCACTGCTGCTGCGCCCGGTGGCGTTCGGGCATGTGGGCCGGGTGGGTGGTGAAGCCGTGGCCGTCCCGGCGCGGGTGCGTGGCGATGCAGCGTTGCCGGAAGTAGAGTTCAATCAACGCATTACCGGCGTGTAACTCCAGTCTCTCGCCCACATACTGGTGCGGCACGGAGTAGTAATGTTGCTGATACTGCACGTGGTAGTCGATATGGACGGTGACCGATTTGATGTGGATGTACTCATAGGGGTGAGGCGGCAGGGGCCTTAATGCCGATTGGTCGAGGGTCTCAAAGGCGGACCGACGCGAGCCGGGTCGTCGCTTGAAGGGTCGGTTGTTGAGGTCGTCGAGCAGTCGGGCGATATGGCGGTTCACCTCGTCCAGGGAGAAGCACCGGTGATGGCGCAGGCGGGCCAGGATCCAGCGCTGCACCAGTAAAACGCCCTGTTCGGCCTTGGCCTTGTCGCGGGGTTTACGCGGACGCGCCGGGAGGATGGCCACCTGGTAGTGTTCAGCCCATTGCTGGTAGCTCGGGTTGATGTCCGGGTCGTAGCGGCAAGCTTTGCTGACCCCGCTGCGCAGGTTGTCGGGGACGATGAGGGCGGGGACGGCGCCGAAGAACGTCATGGCCCGGGTGTGGCTGCCCAGCCAGTCGGGGAGCGCCTGGGTCCAGGTGGCCTCGGCGAAGGTGTAGTCGGACGCGCCCAGCACGGCGACAAACAGTTGTGCCGGTCGCACCTCGCCGGTGGCGCCGTCCACCACCGGTACGGTGCTGCCGGCGTAGTCCACAAAGCACTTCTCTCCGGCCCGGTGACCCTGGCGCATGGTGGGCCGTTGCCGGCCGAGCCAGCGCTGGTAGTGGTCACAGAACCAGGAGTAGCTGTAACACCGGTTCGGATAGCGCTGTGTGTATTCCTCCCACACCAGTTGCCGGGTCACATGGGGCCGCTTCAGTTCTTCGTGCACCGCGGGCCAGTCCGGCGCCTCACAGCGCGAGCCGGCGCCGGTATCGGCATCGGGATAGAACAGCCCCGCCAGGCGGGCGTCATCCAGCTCGGGGGGCAATGGCCAACTCAGCTGCAATGCCTGGGCCCGGCGGATGAGCTTCTGCACGCCGCCGACGCTCAGCTTGGTGCTGCGACTGATGGCGCGGATGGATAAACCGGCCTGATGCCGGAGCCGAAGTACGTCTCGTAGTTTACGCATGGTCGTTCTCTTGTTTGACATGGGGTGGGTTCCTCCTAAAAAGGAGATAACCTACCACCGGGTTACAAGTCCATGCGTTGAGGGCGATTCCAGTTCAGCGTGAACGCTGATTCCAGGGTCGTGAACACCGATTCCAGAATCAGTCTGAAAGTGTTCACGTTCGACTGGAATCGGTGTTCACATTGAACTGGAATGGGTGTTCACGTTCGGCTGGAATGAGTGTTCACGTTGAACTGGAATAGGTGTTCACGTTCGGCTGGAATACGCACTACGCGTAAAAATATGTTCTGCGTATCCCGCTGGCAGCGGACCTTGCGCTGGCGGCTGGTGTCGGCCATCCACATCTCCGGCTCCGCAGCCAACTCTGATACCAGCGGCACTATGTCAATGCCGCACGCGACCCTGGTAAAGTATGATGACTCTGTTATCGACACGTTTCCCGCTCCCCCTCAGTCACATGGACGATGCAAATCAAAACATGAAGTCCGTTGCATCCAGGTCGGCAATGGCGAAGCCCTCCAGCGTAATCGTCCCACCGTGCGGCGCCGGCAGGTGTATCTTCACACCGTCTGAAACGGACTCCAGGGCCAGGTCATCGAAGCCGGACAACGCGAAAGATGTAAGGTCTATGCGGTCCTCACCATCAGCAAAGTCAGCGATGACATCCTCTCCATCCCCGGCATGGAATACAAATACATCACTGCCGGGACCACCAACCAGCCTGTCATTGTCTGCACCGCCGTCCAGCACATCAGCGCCCCCGCCGCCGTAAAGCGTGTCATCGCCCGCTCCGCCGTCCAGCACATCATCGCCCCCGCCAGGTCCGCCGTACAGGATGTCATCGCCGGCGCCGCCCCGGATTGTATTATCTCTCCTGTCGCCGGCAAGTATGTCAGCCTGGGCAGAACCGATGAGGTGCATGATGTCGGGGAGCTCAACCTCTTGGGTTACACCAAATTCATCTGTGTACTCGACCGTCACCGTACCGGCAAACGTGTCGCCTTCGGCGTCACCCCCACTCGCGGACATAGTGTGGAGACGCACCGTGACACCCTCTGACGAACCCGCATAAGAGGCGGTATCATCACCGCCTCCACCCGACAACTGGTCTGCCCCGGCGTCACCGGTCAACACGTCATCGCCCGGACCGCCATCCAGGACATCGTCGCCCTCGCCACCCCGCAATCCGTCATTTCCTGAACCGCCGTTCAGCACGTCATTTCCCAAACCGCCGTACAGGGTGTCATTGCCCGCCTCGCCTTCGAGCAGGTCATCGCCCCCTTCTGGACCACCGTACAAGACATCATTGCCGGCGCCGCCCCTGATTATATTATCCCGGCGGTCTCCGGCCAGCACGTCAGCCTGGGGAGACCCGGTAACATGCCTGACATAAGGAAGTTCCTCCTGTTGCATCTCGCCGGCTTCATCGACATACGCATACATCACCGTTTCGGTATAAGTATCGTCCTCGGGATCGTCTTTCCTGACCGGGGTTGAATGCAGGCGCACCGTAACTCCTCTTGTTGAAGTTTGATAAGAGACGGATTCATCTCCATCACCGTCGCCATCACCGTCGCCGTCTCCATCGCCATCTCCATCGCCGTCTCCATCACCGTCTCCATCGCCGTCCCCGTCGCCATCACCGTCGCCGTCGCCATCGCCATTACCATCCCCATCGCCATCACCATCACCGTCGCCGTCCCCATCACCGTCCCCGTCACCGTCACCATCGCCATCGCCGTCTCCATCGCCGTCGCCGTCTCCATCGCCATCACCGTCGCCATCTCCATCACCGTCCCCGTTGCCATCAACATCACCGTCCCCGTCGCCGTCACCGTCGCCATCGCCGTCACCATCCCCGTCGCCATCGCCGTCGCCATCTCCATCACCGTCGCCATCTCCATCGCCATCTCCATCGCCGTCCCCGTCCCCGTCCCCGTCGCCATCTCCATCTCCATCTCCATCGCCGTCGCCGTCGCCATCTCCATCGCCGTCGCCATCTCCATCTCCATCACCGTCACCATCTCCATCGCCGTCCCCGTCGCCATCCCCGTCGCCACCTCTCATATCATCGTCGTCATCATCATCGTCATCGTCGTCGTCATCGTCGTCGTCATCGTCGTCATCGTCGTCGTCATCGTCGTCGTCGAGACTGACAAAGTTAAGATTCTGATCAATAAGAGGATTGGTAGAGCTATCCAGCAAGTCCATTTGAACGCCTTCCCAGGATAAATTGACCGTGAGATTCAACGGGTAATCCGAAGAATCCGGTATGACCAAGCTGAGGTGCTCGCTAATTTCCTCATCAACTTGCATAATAGACCCCCCTGAAAAAGCAGCCATGGATAAGAATATCTGGGCTACTTTGACTAATGTTGCACAGATTTAACAGGTTATACATAGCAGAGAGAACTCTTTGAGTCAAGTCTAACTTGTTGATATTAAATGAAAATTATTCTCATTATCATTATTGGAAATGACTAACCCGTTACTCGAGGACCTGACCCTGCCGGCGTTCAGCCGGCTCAGCCCGGAACATGTGGAGCCGGCCATCGATCAACTGCTGGACGAACACCGCGCCCTGGTGCGGTCCGTTCTGGACAAACCCGGTGAACACACCTGGGAAACGTTATTCCAGCCCCTGGAAGACATGGACGACCAACTGAAGCGCGCCTGGTCGCCCGTCAGTCACCTGCACTCGGTGGCCGATAACGATGACCTGCGCCAGGCTTATAACGCCTGCCTGCCCAAGTTGACCGATCACGCCACCGAACTGGGACAGAACGAAGACCTGTTCCGCGCCTGCAAGACCCTGGCGGAAGGAGACGAGTATGCCCGGCTGGATATCCCCCGGCAAAAGATCATCAGCAATGCCTTGCGGGATTTCCGCCTGTCGGGCATCGACCTCGGACAGGAGGATAAAAACAGGTACAAGGAATTGCAGCAACGCCTTTCGAAGCTGCAGACCCAATACGAAGAGAACCTGCTTGATGCCACTCATGGCTGGACAAAACTGGTGACGGACGAGTCGCTGCTCAGCGGTTTACCCGATACCGCGCTCGAACTGGCGGCGGAGACCGCGCGCCGGCGTGATCAATCCGGCTGGCTGTTCACGCTGGAGTATCCTTCCTACCAACCGGTAATGGCCTACGCCGATGACCGGGAATTCAGGCAGGAAATGTAC
Source organism: Gammaproteobacteria bacterium (assembly GCA_965207165.1). Lineage (GTDB taxonomy): Bacteria > Pseudomonadota > Gammaproteobacteria > Eutrophobiales > Eutrophobiaceae > JAAXHV01. The sequence goes on from OZ242265.1 coordinate 3,158,733, forward strand.
GCGGCATATAACACCCGCGCCTCGGAACAGGGCCCTGATGCCGGGAAGTGGGACAACGGACCGCTGATGACGGAGATCCTGTCGTTACGGCAGGAACTTTCCGCCTTGCTGGGTTACGGGAACTACGCGGAATACTCACTGGCAAAAAAGATGGCCGACACGCCGGACGACGTCATGGCCTTCCTGCATGACCTGGCCGCGCGCAGCAAGGCGGTCGCGCAACGGGAACTGGCAGGTCTGGAGAAATTTGCGGCTGAGGAACACGGTCTGCAGGATTTGCAGGCCTGGGACATACCTTATTATTCGGAAAAACTGAGACAGAAAAAATTCGATTTTTCCCAGGAGGAACTGCGCCCCTATTTTCCCGCGCACCAGGTGGTCGAAGGGCTGTTCGCCGTGGTCAACCGTTTATACGGCCTCAGCATCACACAACGGGAAGGGGTCGAAGCATGGCATACGGACGTCAACTACTTTGAGGTCCTGGACGAGGACGGCGCGCTGCGCGGCGGGTTCTATCTCGACCTGTACGCCCGGCCGCACAAGCGCGGCGGCGCCTGGATGGACGAATGCGTTACCCGCAAACTGAACAACGGTGCGCCACAGACTCCGGTGGCCTACCTGACCTGCAACTTCACCCCGCCGGTATCCGGTAAACCTTCCCTGCTCACCCACGACGAGGTGCTCACCCTGTTCCACGAATTCGGCCACGGCCTGCACCACATCCTGACGCTGATTGATTACGCCGCGGTGGCCGGGATCAACGGCGTCCCCTGGGATGCGGTGGAACTGCCCAGCCAGTTCCTGGAAAACTGGTGCTGGGAGAAGGAATCCCTGGACCTGTTTGCTCGACATTACGAGAACGGGGAACCGCTTCCGGGCGAGCTGTTCGGGAAGATGCAACAGGCCAGGACGTTCCATGCGGGCATGCACATGGTCCGGCAACTGGAACTGGCCCTGTTCGACTTCCGTCTGCACTATGAACGGCGCGGCCGCGACACGAACGACATACAATCCCTGCTGGACGAGGTCAGGGGGGACGTCGCCGTTGTCAAGGCGCCTCCCGACAACCGGTTTCAGCATGGATTTGCCCATATCTTTGCGGGTGGTTACGCCGCGGGGTATTACAGCTACAAGTGGGCCGAGGTCCTCTCCGCGGATGCGTACTCGCGTTTTGAGGAAAACGGGATTTTCGATCCGGCAACGGGCCGGGACTTCCTTCACACCGTCCTCGAACAGGGCGGTTCACGGGAACCCATGGACCTGTTCGTTGAGTTCCGGGGCCGCAAGCCTGTTATCGACGCGCTGCTGCGGCACTCGGGCATCACGCCCGCAACACCGGTTCACGCCTGAGGCGACACCCATGTGGACCATTGCCAGCTGGAACGTCAATTCCCTGAAGGTGCGCCTGCCGCAGGTGCTGCGCTGGCTGGACGACCACAAGCCCGACGCGCTTGCCTTGCAGGAAACCAAGACCCAGGACGGGAATTTCCCGGCACAGGCCTTTCACGAGGCAGGTTACCAGGTGGTTTTCTCCGGACAGAAAACCTACAACGGGGTCGCCATCGCGAGCAGGTCCGTGGTCGAGGTATTGCATACCGGTCTGCCCGGCTTTGACGATCCGCAAAAACGCGTGTTGTGCACCCTGGTGGATGACGTTTGCATACTGAACCTGTACGTGCCCAACGGTTCCGAGGTCGGTTCGGAGAAATACGCCTACAAACTGGAATGGCTGGCCGCACTCGACGCGCTCACGGACGACCTGCTGCAACGTCACGACAAACTTGTCCTGCTCGGCGATTTCAATATCACGCCCACCGACGCCGACGTTCACGACCCGGCGCTATGGCGCGACAGGATCCTGTGCAGCCGGCCCGAGCGGGACGCCCTGTCCAGGCTCGTTGACCGGGGCTTAACGGACACATACCGGTTGTTCGAACAGGAAAAGGATTCCTTTTCATGGTGGGATTACCGTGCCGGGGATTTTGCCCGCAACCGCGGCTTGCGCATCGACCTCATCCTGGCATCAGGCGAGCTCAGCCGCCATTGCGCCGACAGCTGGATTGATAGCGTGCCGCGCCGGCAGGAACGCCCCTCCGACCATACTCCGGTGGCTGCCGAATTCAGATTATAGTCACAGGGCAGTTGTGCCCCGGGTGGTAAAACAAGGTTGCACGGCGCGGCTGATTCCTCTACAATTTGCGCCCGGAAATGAAACAGGGGTAACCGATGAAAGCCGACATTCACCCGAATTACAATGAAATCAAGGTCACCTGCAGTTGCGGCAATACGTTCGCAACACAGTCAACCTACAAAGGCGACCTGCACATAGAAGTATGCTCGCTGTGCCACCCGTTTTACTCGGGCAAACAGAAGATCCTGGATACGGCCGGCCGGGTGGATAAATTCAACCGCAAGTACAGCATGTAATTGTGCCGGTTATAGGTAGGTGCAAATACCGTATGGGAGACCGTATACGGCACGCCGCCAGTAATGTTTTACATGTAAGTTTAGCGCTCTTCTTTGATATTCATTCTAGGTTTAAAAACATAACTACTTGTCATACTTGAAGATAATTTGTTATCCACATTTTTTGTGGATAACTTTGTGGATACAGTGGGTGGGCAGGCCCTGAAATACGGAAAAACACTGGATTTGTGACAAAACTGTTAAAATTTAAACAATTTAATATTTCTCTTATATTTCAACAGGTTAGCGTAATTTCGGCGTTTTCCTGGCATTCCCGGCAGGGTCATGCGGTCGAAAACACCGCTAACTCCCTGATCTGTGCATAAAAATCTCGTCCCGGCACTGACCCGGAACTTTTTCAACACCTGCGGGTCTCAATTATCACGGGAAGAATATTCCCTGCTATCAGAAAAGCGTGATAGTAAACGAATCCCGGTTTTCCCCAGCCGGGTTACCTGGCCCCGGTGGACTTCCCTCCCCCTCACGACACCGGGGCCAACTTATTGTAAAAACTACTATTCAAGCCACTCATCCAGCGTGCGGCACAGGTCCTCGATACCGTGTTTTTTCAGCGCGGAAAACAGCTGGACGCTGCTGTTCTCCCCAAGCTCCCCCCCGACCGTAACCAGGGCCTGCCTGGCATTAGCGCGGGACAGCTTGTCGGACTTGTTCAACAGTATGTGTACCGGCAGGGGTTTATTTTGACACCAGGTCAGCATCTGCCGGTCGAGGTCGGCCAGGCCGCGCCTGATATCCACGATCAGGACCAGGCCGGCCAGACACCGGCGCCGTTCCAGGTAGGCATTAATGAGTTCTCCCCAGTGCTGCCTCAGCGAGACCGGCGCCCTGGCGTAGCCGTAACCCGGCAGATCCACGAGACGCGTATCATCCTCAACGGCAAAAAAGTTAATCTGCCGGGTCCGGCCCGGCTGCCTGCTGGTACGGGCAAGTTTCTTTTGTCCGGCAAGCGCATTGATCACGCTGGATTTACCGGAGTTGGAGCGGCCGGCAAAGACGGCTTCCTTACCTGTGTCAGCCGGTAGCTGCGCAAGCGTGTGCGCGCTGAAAAGGTAAACAGACTTGCGATATCGGTTGTCACTCATGGGTTCCGGCATAAAATAATCTTCTTCAGGCTATCCACTTTTTTCAATTATTCTGTAAGATAGCGCCATTCGCAAAAAATAATTCGTATTATCAAGGCAGAACCGGATGTTAAACAAACTGATCAGCGGACTGGTCCTGGTATTGTTGCCCGCAGCCCTGTTCGCGGCGGGGAACATTGAGGCCGGCAGGCAGAAAGCGGCAATATGTGCCGTTTGTCACGGCGCGGACGGTAACAGCAGCAACCCGTCGTGGCCCAACCTGGCCGGCCAGCACGCTGAGTACATCATAAAACAATTGCAGGATTACCGGGACGGGCGCCGGAAAAACGACCAGATGGCTCCCCTGGCAATGGCCTTGAGCGACCAGGATATCGCCGACATTGCGGCGTATTACGCTGCCCAGCAACCCGCCACAGGACAGACCCGGCCGGAAAACCTGGAAACGGGCGCACATCTTTATCGCGCAGGTGACGTAACCAAAGGACTGGCCGCGTGCATGTCCTGCCACGGTCCTACCGGCATAGGCAACCCTGCGGCCAACTACCCGAGGATCAATGCACAGCATGCAGCCTACACGGAACTTCAGCTAAAGGCTTTCAAGGCCGAGGAGCGGGCCAACGATCTCAACGGCATCATGCGCGATATCTCCGGCAGGATGTCCAACGATGCTATCGAGGCGGTTGCAGATTACCTCCAGGGCCTGCACTGACGGCCGGGCAGCATGTGCCCCGGCACAATGGCTTGACATGCCCGAAACATACACAGGTTCCCTTACCAGGTACAATCCCGTCCGCGGGATGCCGGCGTAACCGCCCTGCGGCGTACAGTGGCGCTCACTCCCAGCAGGCACAAAACCGTCAGGATGCTCGGGTTTCTCGGCTCGATGAACCTGGCCGTCACCCTGCTCGTGGCGCTGGCGCTGGCTTCCGTAATCGGCACCATACTCAAGCAGAACGAGCCATACCAGAACTACATAGTCAAATTCGGTCCGTTCTGGCACGGCATATTCGAAAAACTGGGCCTGTACGATATCTACTCGAGCAGCTGGTTCATCCTCATACTGGCCTTCCTCGTGACCACCACGAGTATCTGTCTTTACCGCAACACACCCAGGATACTCGCCAGCCTGAAGCAGTACCGTGAAGACATGCAGGAACAGCAGCTTGTCAACATGGCGGACCACAGCCGGCACCGCACATCTGTTGCACACGACGAGGCGGTTGCGACGTTGGCGCATAGTTTCAGGAGCCTGGGTTTCAGGACCCGGACAAAACGGCATGGGGAGACAACCACAGTTGCGGCCATGAAAGGCGCTGCCAACCGTTACGGTTACCTGTTTACCCACTGTGCGGTGGTGATAATCTGTATCGGCGGATTTCTCGACAGCAACGTCCCGCTGAAAGTCAGGACCCTGCAGGGGTCGCTGCAGGCGGAGACCCGGGAGATACCTGTCAGCCGGATACCGGACCGGAGCAAGCTGCCGGTCGACAATTCCTCGTTCCGCGCCAGCGTTTCCATACCCGAAGGCCGCGCCACGAGGGCCGCCTTCGTCAACCTGGGAGCCGGTTACCTGGTCCAGCCCCTGCCTTTCACCATCCAGCTTGAGGAATTCCGGGTGGAACATTACCCGAGCGGGCAACCCAGGTCCTTTGAAAGCGACCTGGTTATCCAGGACGGCTCACAGCGCATCGAACAAACCATCGCCGTCAATCACCCGCTCAGTTACAAGGGTTATACCATCTACCAGGCCAGTTTCGGTGACGGGGGATCCGAACTGGATTTCAAACTGCATGACCTGGCATCAGCGGCAGTTCTTGACCATTCACTCAAAGTAAACGGTGACCTCGTCCTCGATCATAACGGCGTAGCATACCGGCTGGAAATGGATGAATTCCGCAAGTTCAATATCTTCGCCAACGAGGATCCGGCAATAGACAAAAAGTTCCGTGACTTCGGCCCCAGCGTGAATTTCAAGGTGCGTCTGAAGGACGGGCGGGCGAACGAATACCTCAACTACATGTATCCCATCACCCTGGAGGGCCGGGAATTCCTGTTGAGCGGTGTGCGTTCCTCGCTGGAGGAGGACTTTCGCTACCTGCATATCCCTGCAGACGACGAGGGTTCACCCGGGCGTTTCTTCGCCTTGCTCAACCTGCTGCATGATGAGGCGCGGCTCAGGCGCATCTATGCAGCCGGACAGTCTGCCCTGCTGCCCGGGAACAGCGTGGACGGAAACATCACGGAACAGGACGTGGGCAACGTGACACTCAGGTTGATCCGCTTGTTCCTGGACGGGGGGTTTCCCATGCTGCAGCAGCAGATCGACCCAGCCATGGATGAGGACACCGCCCGCACGGTGAACAGCGCGTCGATGAAAATCCTGCGCTTCGGCCTGGAGCAGGCATACACTGCATCATTGGGCGATGCCGGCCTGGACGTTACGGAGATAAGCGAAAGGGACATCCAGTTTCTGAACGACGCGATCGTCACCCTGTCGGCCCTGCACCAGTACGGTTTCCCTTACTACCTGCAACTGACCGGCTTCGAGCACGTGGAATCGTCGGGTCTGCAAATCGCCCGCGCCCCGGGCGCCAAGTGGGTTTACCTGGGTTTCGGCCTGTTGATACTGGGCGTGTTTATCTTATTCTACGTGCCCCATGAGCGTTTGTGGGCGGTCATCAAACCCGCAGGCACGGGCTCTGAAATGGTGCTGGCCGGCGCGCGCACGCGCCATTCCCGCGATTTCAGTCGTTACTTTGAACAGATTTCACGTACAATAGAGCGATCATTTCCAGCGAACTAATTCAGACGATATTCGTCATATAAGCCATGCGCACCGATGTCATGACATCCGAGGCCCCGGCAGACCTTGCCGGGCTGACAGGCAAGCGCTTCTCACTGCGGCCGGTCGATTACCTGTGGTGGGCGTTGCTGCTGGGCGGTTTCGGTTTTGTCTACCTCAATTACCGGCACAACCTGAACGGGTACGAGTGGATTATCTTTTCCTGTAGTACCCTGGCACTGGGTTATGCCGGCACCGCCTGGGCGGAATTCCGGCGCCTGCTGCTCGTCGTCGCGGTGCTGGCATTGCTCTCCATACAGCTCTATGACGCCACGCTCGCCCGGGCCGATGAGCGTTTCCTGTTGCAGTATTTCCTGGCCAGCCAGTCGGCTGTCATGTGGATGAGTTTCCTTTTTGTACTGGCGACCCTGAGCTATTTCTTCGCGCTGTTCACCGGCTCGGCATTTTCCGCCGCGGTCGGCACCGGCCTGACCTGGTCCGGCGCCGGTATGGGTTTGACCGGCCTGCTGGTACGCTGGCACGAGTCCTACCTGATCAGCCCGGAGATGGGCCACATTCCGGTCAGCAACCTGTACGAGGTCTTCATCCTGTTCTGCGTCATCACTGCAATCATTTACCTGTACTACGAGAGACGCTACCGGACCCGGGCCCTGGGTGGATTCGTCCTGCTGGTGATCAGCGCCGCCGTGGGCTTTTTGTTATGGTACACCTTCGACCGCGGCGCCCACGAAATACAGCCGCTGGTGCCCGCGTTGCAGAGTTACTGGATGAAGATCCATGTGCCGGCCAATTTCATAGGTTACGGCTGTTTCAGCATCGCCGCCATGCTGGGGCTGGCTTACCTGGCCAGGGGTGATGACGCCAACCCGCGTCCGCTGCTGGCGCGCCTGCCGGTCCGGGCGGAGATAGACGATATCATGTACAAGGCCATCGCACTGGGGTTCGCCTTCTTTACCGTGGCAACCATCCTGGGTTCCCTATGGGCAGCCGAGGCCTGGGGCGGTTACTGGTCATGGGACCCGAAGGAAACCTGGGCCTTGATCGTCTGGCTGAATTACGCAGCCTGGCTGCACATGCGCATCAGCAGGAACTGGCAAGGTCCGGCCATGGCCGCCTGGGCGATAATCGGCCTGTTCGTGACCCTGTTTGCGTTCCTCGGCGTCAATATGTTTCTGTCCGGTTTACATTCCTATGGTGAGTTATAATGCGCTTATTTCGACTACTCATTAGCTGCGTTTTCCTGGCAGGGCTCATGGCGGGCCCGGCACAGGCGCAACATCAACATTCCGATACTGCCTACACCCAGATCAAGCCCGCCCTGCCCACACAGTCAGGCGACAGGATCGAGGTCGTTGAAATTTTCTGGTATGGCTGCTCCCATTGTTTCAGCTTCGAACCGCACATCAAGGCCTGGCTTGAAACCAGGCCGGAGGACGTTGTTTTCCGCCAGGTGCCCGGGGTGCTGAACAGCCGCTGGGCGGTGCATGCCCGGGGCTTTTTTGCGGCTGAGAAAATGGACGCACTGGAACAGTTTCATACCCCGCTGTTCAACGCGCTGCACGTAAAACGGCGTAATATTTTTACCCGTGACAGCCTGGTTGATTTCGCCGCAGACCTGGGTCTCGACAAAAAGGAATTTGCCCGGCATTACGATTCCAACGAAACCGAAGTCAAGATGAAGCAGGCTTTCCTGATGGCCCGCGACTCGAAGATTACCGGCGTACCGTCCCTGATCGTAAACGGCAGGTACCTGATCTCCGCATCCTCGGCCGGCTCCTTTGAAGTGATGCTGGAAACCCTGGATGCATTGATCCTGGAAGAACGCCGGCGCTGATACCCTCGCCGTTACGCCGGCACCGCCTGGGTAACCACCGGTTCGTCCCTGATGGGCCAGTGCAGCAGGGCGGAAACGATGCCCAGCATAATGGCCAGTTGCCACATAAGGGCGTAGGAGCCGGTCGTCTCAAATAGATATCCGCCCAGCCAGGCGCCCAGGAAACTGCCCACCTGGTGGCTGAAGAACACGATACCGAACAAGGTCCCGGCATAACGGACACCGAAGATATCAACGACCAGGCCGCTGGTCAACGGTATGGTGCCCAGCCACAGCAGGCCCATGGCCGCGGCGAACAGCATGACGGTCACATCACTCAAGGGCAGGGCGATAAACAGGGCAATCACCGCGGCGCGGCCCAGGTAAAGTCCGCTCAAAAGGTATTTTTTCCGGTAACGCCCCCCGTACAGGCCGGCCAGGTAGGTGCCGAGTATATTGAATACGCCGATCAGGCCAAGCGCAAACGCGGCGCGCATGGGTGAGATGGCAGAATCGTTCAGGAACGCCGGAAGGTGTGTGGCGATAAAAGACACGTGGAACCCGCATACGAGGAAGCCGCTGTTCAACAGCCAGTAGCCGGAATGGGTCCGGGCGCTAACCAGAACCTGCGCCAGGGTTTCCCGTTGCGTATCGGTTCCGGCAAATTCAGCTTTTGACTGGCGCTGAAAGACCAGGGACAGCAACGGCACGAGAGTGACACACCCTGCAAGGATGAGAAACGCGACAGACCAGCCGTACAGCCCGATGAACAACTGGCCCAGGGGCACAAAGGTAAACATGCCGATGGACCCGCCTGCAGAGATGATGCCGAACGCCAGGCTCCGTTTCTCCGGCGCGACCAGGCGGCCCACCGCACTCAATACCACGGTGAAGGTTGTCCCGCTCATCGCCAGACCGACCAGCATCCCCAGGCTCAGGTGCAATCCGGTAGCGGATGACGACATGGCGGTCAGCACCAGCCCCGCAATGTAGAGCAGGCTGGACAGGATCAGTATCCGGATACCGCCGTACTTGTCCGCCAGCATCCCGGCAAACGGCTGCGCCAGACCCCAGATCAGGTTCTGAATGGCAATGGTCAGCCCGAACGTCGTGCGGGTAAGCTCAAGGTCGGTGACTACCGGTTGCAGGAACACGCCGAACGATTGCCTGATGCCCATGCTGACGGCAATGATCGTCCCGCCGACGAGCATCAGTAAAATGAAAGCGGATCGGCTCATCGGCTCTGCCCGGTGAAATTCATAAGTTTATTAATGTTTGGTTGACTGGATGAAATCCGCACTCAGTATAGCGCACTTGAGTCCTTATCTGGCCTCCGGGGCCGTTCTTCCGGTAAAGACATAGCGGAGATCCCGGGTGGGCGCGGGTCCCTGCGCCGCTTCAACATGCCGGCCGGATACCCGGAATAACACACCTAATCCAACATAACCGCTTGAACCGGCGCATAGCTTTATGTCATGCTGATCTTCACAGAAAACAACCGGATGGGGAGGATAAAATGGCAGGATCAACGCATCGTGCGCCGCTGACGGACGTACAGGTACGCGTCAGGGCGCTGGAATCCCTGTTGGTGGAAAAGGGAGCAGTCAACCCGGAAACCCTGGATGCCATCATCGACCACTTTGAAAACAAGGTGGGACCGCATATCGGCGCCAGCATCGTCGCCAGGGCGTGGACCGATCCCGCGTTCAAGGCCAGGTTACTGGAAGATGCTTCCGGCACCATGGCGGAACTGGGTTATACCGGGATCGAAGGCAGCCACATGGTGGTGGTGGAGAATACCGAGAAGATTCATAACCTGGTGGTATGTACGCTTTGCTCCTGCTACCCCTGGCCGGTACTGGGGCTCCCGCCCAACTGGTATAAGAGCACGCCTTACCGGGCCAGGGCGGTACGCGACCCGCGCGGCATGTTAAAGGAATTCGGGCTTGAACTGGCGCAGGATACCGAGGTCAGGGTGTGGGACAGCAACGCCGAGATCAGGTACCTGGTGCTGCCCCGGCGCCCGGACGGCACGGAGGATATGAGTGAAGAGGAGTTGCAGGCACTCATCACCCGTGATTCCATGGTGGGCACCGGCCTGGTTTCCCCTGCACAATAACGGACGGAGGACAGCGCGTTATGAACGGCATCCATGACATAGGCGGGATGGACAACATCGGGCCCGTACCTATCGAAAAAGACGAACCGGTGTTCCACCACGACTGGGAGAGAAAGGTATATGCGATGACCCTGGCAACGATGGGCGCCGGCCTATTTGTCACCGATGAAGTGCGTTACATGACGGAAACCATACCACCCAGTGACTACCTGACCTTCTCGTATTACGAAAAATGGCTGTACAGCCTTGAACACATGATGCTGCTGAAGAACATCGTGACCGGGGAGGAACTGGAATCCGGCAAGGTAACGGCGCCGGAATTAACAGCCGGCGTGGAAGCCGCTTCCGTCGAGAGGATGCAATACGGCATGAATAACCGTATCCCGGTGTTTGTGGACACCGGCAGCCCGCCCAAATTCAGGGTGGGGGATGAAATTATTGCCAGGAACATCAACCCGCTGCACCACACGCGCATCCCCCGTTATATCAGGGGCAGGCGCGGCGTGGTGGAAATGCACCACGGCATCTTTCTCCTGCCCGATACCAATGCCCACGGCGGCCCGGACAAGCCGCAACACGTCTACAACGTCCGTTTCACGGCCCGGGAGTTATGGGGTGAGGAAGCGCCGGCGCAAGACAGCGTCTACATTGACATGTTCGACGATTACATGGACCCGGCCGGATAATGGCCGCGTCCGTGAAACTGCCTGAGCTCGACTCGCTGCCCGGTTTGCCGCTGGATGAAGACGGTCCGGTGTTCAGGGAACCCTGGCAGGCACAGGCGTTTGCCCTGGTGCTGAAACTGCATGAACAGGGGGTCTTCACCTGGGGCGAGTGGGCGGAACAACTCAACCGGTCCATAGCCGCGGCCCGCGCCGGGGGCGACCCCGACCTCGGCAACACCTATTACCATCACTGGCTGGCAGCGCTGGAAAACATCGTCGCCGATAAAGACCTGGTTTCGTCCGCTGCGCTGGCGCAGCGCAAGGACCAGGTGCGGGAAGACCACGAACGCCTGCACGGCCACAGCCATTAGCCCGTGAATTCCACCCGTGACATGGCCATCGACCTGGTCAGACGCTACCTGCGTTCCAGTGAATGCAGCTGGAGTAACGGTATTTCCGGGGCCATCGCCGAGTTCATGTACGATGACGGGGAGCGGGTCAGCTTCGGGGAAAGCGCGCAGCGGTTCCATGCCGTAACGGACCGGGGCGCTATTGCCGTCAACCTGCCCGGGGAGATTGCCTGTTTTGCCTACGAGGAGATTGCCCATTGCACGCGTTCATGGACCCAGGCCATCGCCCTCGCCCTGCCCGGGAGGCTGTCACTGTTACCCGCGCACCACGTCATAACAGCCCTGGGCGCAGACCGCGAAGCAGTACGCCCCGGGGACAGGGATAAACAACTGTTCGACCTCGGCCTGGGATCGAACCTGGCACGGTTCTGCGTGCGCTCCGGGGACACGGGCCTGGTGAAGGAACTGAATTCGCTCTGCGGACAGTCCCTGTCGGACAAGGGCCATGCCCTGCCGGGGTTACTGCAGGATGCGGCGCCGGCCCGTGTCGCCATATCAAAACTGGGCCGTATCGAAGTCTGCACCCCCATCCCGCAACAGGGCGGCCGTACGGAAGCGGGTCCGCATACACACTTGCTGCCGCACCTGCTGGGAAAAGACAAGGCCGTCATTCCCTCGGGTTACGCGGCTGCGATGCATATCTACCCGCCCCACCCCCTGCATGACAAGTACGGCGCCGGCAAGCCGTTTGACAGCTTGAAGTTCGGCGCATTCCAGGAAGTCCTGGGGCAGGTGGGCATCGAAGACTACCTGGATGCGAAAAATGCCGCCAGGGATCAGGCCGGTGACGGCGCACGGGGTCAGTCAAGGTGGTATGACATTGCCCGCCAGGTTGTTAAAATGCAGAGGGAAAAGACAATTAGGAATTACGAATTAGGAATTACGAATTAGGAATTACGAATTAGGAATTAGGAATGAGTTGTTGGTGTACAGGCGCGGCTTCATTCTTTTTTGATAAACCAGTTCCCTATAGAATAAACTGCCGCACCGGGCGGCACATTAATTCGTAATTCGTAATTCCTAATTCGTAATTTTTAATTCGCAAACTCGGAGGACAAAATATGGGCTCGAAAGAGGATAAGACGTTTTTTTATAACTACTCGATCGTGATCGGCCTGCTGGCCGTGATGATCATCATACTCCTGGTGCTGGCGCTGTACCTGGGAGTGGACGAGGACGCCGTTGCGCGCAAGCAGGCAACCAAAGTCTCCGCGAACACGGTTCCGGTAGGCGTGGTGAACGTGCTTGATGAAACGGCAGAGGGTGTGGAGGTGGCTACCGTCGCAACGGTAGCCACCAGCGAGGAGCCTGCAGACATGGGCCTGCGGGTATATAACGGACTTTGCATCAGTTGTCACAACGGCTTGCCGAACATCCCCAGGGTGGGCGACAAGGCTGCCTGGGAAAGCCGCATTGCCGTGGGCATGGCTTTGCTCTATGAACGTGCCATCAAGGGCTTTATCAGTGAAGGTGGAATCATCGCCATGCCGCCCAGGGGCGGCAATATGAACCTGACAGACGCCGAAGTTAAAGCTGCCGTAGACTACATGGTAGCGAACAGCCAGTAATTCATGAACAGGCCGCCCGCCAGCCGTACCCTACGCGCCCTGTTTGTATTTTCCATTGTTTTTATAAGCGCCATCCTGTTTGGCGCCCTCCTTGCGTATCCCGTATACCAGATAGTTTCCGAATTCACGCAAGTCCCGTTCAGAAAAACAGTATCCCGGACGACACTGCTCACCGGCCTGCTGTTCAGCCTGCTATATTGCTACCGTATCCACGGACTGTCATTGCAACAACTCGGCATCCGTTTCCATAAATTCCATATCCGGCTGTTCCAGGGACTCGTGGCCGGACTTGCCGTCATAGCGGTTATCGAGGCCAGCCTCCTGTTGCTGGGCATTCATAACCTCGACAACGAACAATTATTCTCGCTCGGCGCGCTATCCGGGCTGGTATTCAGGGGCCTGGTGCTGGGCCTGGTTGTGGCCAGTGTCGAAGAGATCATGTTTCGCGGCGCGCTGCAGGGCGGTTTGAGCCGCCGCGCCAACAAGGCCGTTGCGCTGGTCACAGTCAGCCTGGTCTACAGCGCCGTACACTACCTGAAATTCCGCGACCTGCCGGCGGACACCGCCGTTACCTGGTACACCGGTGTGACAATGGTGCCGCCGGCGCTGTTCCAGTTTGCCGACCCGGTGCGCTACGACACCATGCTCACCCTGTTTTGTCTGGGTCTGTTGCTGGGACTGGTACGTCTCCTGACCGGCAACCTCGTGCTCTGTATCGGCATTCATGCAGGACTGATCACAGGGGAAAAGGTCATCCAGCAGGTCGCCGGCTTCGTTCCGCACAATCCTCATGCCCACCTGGTAAACCGGTACGACCAGTTCATGGGGGATCTGGCCTCCGCGTGGCTGCTGTTATGCTGCGCAGGGTTTTATTTTTACTGCCGGCGCAGACCGGATAGCAGCTAGCGGCAGCCAGTCCGCACAATCACTTGCCCAACGCCTCGGAAGTTAGCCTGTGCCATGGCTGGTAGGTCTCCTGGAACGCCAGGTAGGCTTCATAGACGCGCTTGAATTCAGGGTCCTTTTCGGCCTCACCTTCCAGGGTCTGTCTGGTGATGACGCGCAGTTCTTCCATGACCTCTGCCGGAAACGGCAGCACCTGCACGTTCTTTTTCGTGGATAATTCCTTCAGCGCCTGGCTGTTCAGGTATTCCAGCGCGCTGAAGGTCCACGCGCTGGTGGCGGCGGCAGCCTGTTTGACGATCTGCTGAAGGTCGGCCGGCAACCCCTCCCAGCGCGCCTTGTTGACCAGCAGTTCCAGTTCCGTACCCGGCTCGTGCCAGCCGGGGTAATAATAGTACCTGGCAGCCCGGTTCAGCCCCAGGCGCAGGTCGTGGAGCGGGCCGACCCACTCCGTGGCATCAATCGTGCCGCGCTCCAATGCCGTGTAGACTTCTCCCGCCGACATCAATATCGGATTGCCGCCTGCGCGGTCCAGCACCTTGCCGCCGAGTCCGGGAATACGCATACGCAAACCCTTCAGGTCGGCGATAGTCTCTATCTTCTTGTTGAACCAGCCGCCCATCTGCACCCCCGAATTGCCTATGGGCAGGGCGATGACGTTGAACGGTTCGTACAGTTCGTTCCACAATTCCAGGCCGCCGCCGTGATACAGCCAGGCTTCCACGCCTTTTTGTTCCATGCCGAAGGGGACCGTGGAGAAGAACTGCGCGGCCGGCACCTTGCCCGCCCAGTAATACGCAGAGCCGTGCCCCATTTCCACCGCGCCCTGGGATACGGCGTCAAACACCTGCAATGCCGGAACCAGTTCGCCGCCGGCAAAGACATTGATATCCAGCCTGCCGTTGCTCATGATCCTGACATTTTCGGCGAACATTTCCGGCGCCTCCTGAAACACGGGGAAATTCGCCGGCCAGGTAGTCACCATCTTCCAGCGATGGATCTTCCCGGTATCGACCACTGCGGTGCCGCTCTCAACCGGCGCATCGGTCCCGCACGCGCCGAGAAACATGGCCAGCAACAGACATAACGACCTGCGCGCCGCCGTAATTATCAAGGGGGTGTTGGTATTGTTAAGCACTGTTTTTCTCTGTGTACTCTGTGGTTAATTCAGTCACCGGCACGGCCCGGTTCAGGCCGGCTGCAGGTTTGCGTAAGCCAGCACCAGCCATTTTGCGCCGGCCCTCTCGAAATTGACCTGGATCCGGGCATGGCTGCCCCGGCCTTCCAGGTTTAACACCGTGCCTTCACCGAAGCGGTTATGCACCACCCGCTGGCCGGGACCGAAAGGCGTATCGGAGTCGGCCTCCGCCTTGTTGAAAAAATCGCTGGTTACCGCGCCGCCCAGGCGAATGTCGTCGATGAGTTCCGCCGGGATCTCGCCCAGAAAACGCGACGGTTGCGGATAGAATTCCGCGCCGTGCATACGCCGGTGCCGGGCGTAACTCAGGGTCAGTTTTTTACGCGCCCGGGTGACGCCTACGTAGCAAAGCCGCCGTTCCTCTTCCAGTTGCGCCGGGTCGCCGGAACTGCGTTGATGGGGGAACAGCCCCTCTTCCATACCGACCAGGTAAACCCGGTCGAACTCCAGCCCCTTGGCGGTATGCAGGGTCATCAGGTTGACTGCGTCAGACCCGGCATCCGCCTGGGTGTCGCCGGCATCCAGGGCAGCCTGGGACAGGAATGCCGCCAGGGGGTCCATCTCGCCGTGCACGTCCTCATTCACCTCGAATTGCCCGGCGGCGCTGACCAGTTCCTCCAGGTTCTCAACCCGGGAAAGCCCCCGCTCTCCCTTTTCCTTGCGGTAGTGCTCAACCAGTCCGCCGGCGCTGATGGCGATGTCCATGGCTTCATCAGGTTCCTTGCCGCGGATGGATTGTGCGGTCTGCTCGATCAACCGGAGAAACCGCTCCAGCGCCGCCAGGGAGCGGGACGGCAGAAGCTTGTCCGTCACCAGCGCGCAGGCAGCCTGCCACAACGGTATGTTTTCCCCCCTGGCCCGGCCGCGGATTTCTTCCAGGCTGCGCTGGCCGATTCCCCGGGGCGGCGTGTTGACGATACGTTCGAAAGAGGCATCATCATCCCGGTTGGCGGCAAGTCGCAGGTAAGCCAGGGCATCCTTGATTTCCATGCGTTCGTAAAACCGCATCCCGCCGAACACGCGATAGGGCACCTGGGCCTGCATCAGCGCTTCCTCCAGCACCCGCGAGGTGGCGCTGACCCGGTACAGGATGGCGTTGTCCCGGTGGTTGACGTTATGCTGCCGGGCCGCGCTGATCCTTTCCACTACAAAACGGGCTTCGTCATGTTCATTGTAGGCCGCGTACAGTTCCAGTTTTTCGCCTGTCCTGCCTTCCGCCCACAGGTTTTTTCCAAGCCGGGTCCTGTTGTTTGCGATCAGGGCATTGGCGGCATCCAGAATGTTGGTGGTTGAGCGATAGTTCTGTTCCAGCCGGAACAGGGCCGGTTCGGGAAAATCCCGCTGGAAACGTTGCATGTTTTCCATCCGGGCGCCGCGGAAACTGTAAATGGACTGGTCGTCATCGCCGACGGCAAAAAGGTGGTTGTCCGCGCCGGCCAGCAGGCGCAGCCAGGCGTACTGCAACGTATTGGTGTCCTGGAACTCATCCACGAGGATGTGCCGGAAGCGCTGCCGGTAATGCTGCAGCAGGTTGTCCTGGTCACGGAACAGTTCGTGGGCTCTCAATAACAGCTCGGCAAAATCAACCAGTCCGGACCGATCGCAGGTCTGCTGGTAGTTGCGGTAAATCGCGACCATGCGCTCCAGGATGTGGTCGCTATGTAATTCGATGTGCTGCGGCCTTAGACCCTCTTCCTTTTTTGCATTGATAAACCATTGCGCTTCCCTGGGGGAGTACTGGTTTTCATCCAGGTTCATGCCCCGGATAATCCGGCGCAGGGCGCGCAACTGGTCCTCGCTGTCTAGGATCTGGAAGCTATCCGGCAACCCGGCTTCCTGCCAGTGCAGCCGCAGGAAGCGGTGGGCAAGCCCGTGAAAAGTCCCCACCCACATACCGCCGATCGGCCGCTTCAGCAGGGTCTCGATACGGGCGCGCATTTCCGCGGCGGCCTTGTTGGTGAACGTGACCGCGAGGATGCCGAAAGGCGCGGCCTGTTCCGTCTGCAGGTACCAGGCGATACGGTGTACCAGTACCCGGGTTTTTCCGCTACCTGCCCCGGCAAGCACCAGGATATTGCCGGCAGGGGCGGCGACAACCTCGCGCTGCTCCGAATTCAGCCCTTCTAACACGCTGGATACGTCCATCGGTTAATTGTACTCCGTGTAAGGGTGTTAGAATAGCCGGCATTGACAATCGACTCGGATATCGGTACCACGATGCAAGACAGCCACCAGGACGCACATGCGTTAATCGACCAGACCCTGACCCTGTGCCGCAAGCTCGGCGCGGATTCCGCCGAGGCCGATATCAACACCGGACACGGCCTGTCGGTCAACGTGCGTATGGGCCAGGTCGAGACCATAGAACATCAACGCGACAAAGGCCTGGGGGTGACAGTCTATGTAGGCGGCAGAAAAGGCTCCGCTTCCACGACGGATTTTTCCGCCGGCGCCGTGGAAGCCAGCGTCAATGCCGCCTGCACCATCGCCAGGAACGCCAGCCGGGACGATTGCGCCGGCTTGATAGACCCCGGATACCTGGCAAAGGATATCCCCGACCTGGACCTGTGCCATAGCTGGGATATCACCCCCGAGGCAGCCATTGACCTCGCGCTTGAATGTGAAGATGCGGCGCGGCGTACGGATAAACGTCTTACCAACTCCGACGGGGCGCTGGTGGCAACCTATACGGGCTCGCACCTGTACGGCAACACCCACAACTTTATCAACGGCTGGGACTGGTCGTCCCACAATATCGACTGCACGGTCATAGCCGAGGAGAACGGCAGGATGCAACGGGACGGCTGGTATTCCAAGGCACGGGACCAGCGTGATCTCGACAGCGTCGAGAGCGTAGGCAAAGAGGCGGCCCGCCGTACCCTGTCCCGGCTCAACGCAAGAAAACTGGGCACGCGCAGCGCTCCCGTGATCTACGAGGCGCCGGTAGCCCGGGGCCTGTTCGCCACTCTCATCACCGCGATCTCGGGCGGCGCCCTGTACCGGCGCGCATCGTTCCTGCTGGATAAACTGGGTGAACAGGTCTTTGCCCCGCAGGTGCTGATCGAGGAACAGCCTCACCTTCCCAGGGAACTGGGCAGCGCCCCGTTTGACGGCGACGGCATGGCCACCCGGCGCAAGCACCTGGTCCGGGACGGTGTGCTGGAGAGCTACGTATTGAGCGCCTACTCCGCCCGCAAACTGGGACTGGCGCCAACCGGGAATGCCGGCGGCGTACATAACCTGGTGGTGCAGGCTACCGGCCAGGACCTGGATGCGCTGTTGAGGCAGATGGACACCGGCCTGCTGATCACCGACATGATCGGATTCGGCGTAAACCAGGTCACCGGCGATTATTCCCGGGGAGCATCGGGCTTCTGGATCGAACGGGGAGAGATCCAGTACCCCGTGGAGGAGATCACCGTGGCCGCCAACCTGAAGGACATCTATAAAAACATCGTCTGCATCGGCAACGACGTGGACAACCGCGGCAACATCAAAACCGGTTCGGTCTTGATCGAAGACATGACCATTGCCGGGGAGTAACAATACCGATAATTGATCCTGAAATGTCCGCTGAAACGTGAGCCACCCCGCGTGCGGATACCCCTGAAATTACTGGGTTATCGGAGAACAATCATATATGAAGGCGGTTGTCTTTGCGGCGCGCGGCGCTATTCATTCGCATCTGCGCCGGCGTCCGCACCAGTGCTTTCAAGGGTTCCAGGACGTTGTTTGCTGTCAACATATAACCGGGAATAGACCCCGTCCCGGGCAATCAGTTGGTCGTGCGTACCGGATTCAACCAGCCTGCCTTGTTCCAGGACGAATATGTGATCCGCGTTTTCGATGGTGGTTAACCGGTGGGCTATGATAATACAGGTCCGGTCCTGCCTGATTGAATCCAGGGCCTGTTTAATGCTGCGCTCCGATTCCGTATCGAGGGCCGACGTGGCCTCATCCAGGATCAGGATGGGGGCATTTTTCAACAGCGCCCGCGCCAGCGCAATGCGTTGCCGCTGGCCGCCGGACAGCAGCGACCCGTCATTGCCGATAACGGTGTCAAAGCCATGTTCAAGCGCCTCGATAAACGCCAGGGCGTCGGCCAGGCGGGCCGCTTCCCTGACCTGTTCCATGCCGGCCGTACGGTTGCTGCCGTAGGCGATGTTATTGAACACGGTGTCGTTATACAGGACCGTGTCCTGACCGACCAGGGCGATATTCTCACGCAGCTGGGCCAGTGAAAGAGTACGAATATCATGCCCGTCCACGTGTATCTCACCGGCGGCGGGGTCATAAAACCGGGCGATTAAATCCACCAGCGTCGTTTTCCCGCTTCCGGAGGGCCCTACAACGGCTACTGTCTGGCCGGGCATGACGCGTATTGACACCTTGTCGAGCGCCGGAGCGCCGGCCTCGCCGTAGGCAAAACCCAGGTCGTGTAGTTCAATTTGTCCTGTCAGCCTGGGGACGGTAATGCTGCCGTCGTCCTGCTCGGCTTCCTGGTCTATGAATGCGAACACGCTCTCGCTCGCGGTCAGGCCCTTCTGCAGGTCTTCGTTTATCCGTGACAATCTCCGCAGCGGGCTCAACAACATCAGCAGCGCGGCAAAAAAAGAATTGAATTCGGCCACGGTTATCTGTCCGGCCGCCGCGTGGTCCGCGGCTGCGTACACGATAATGCCCAGCACGATCGCCGTGATCAGGTTGATCGCCGGCGTGCCCACTGCCGAGGCCGCCACAAATTTCATGCCGGCGCGGCGGTTGGCGTTGGCCTTGTTTCCGAATTTTTCGCCCTCCTGTTGCTGCCCGGAAAAGATCTTGATGATGCGGTGTGCCGCTATGGCCTCGTTAAGCGTATGGTGCAGGTCCGCCATGGAATCCTGTACCAGCCGGCTTATCCTGCGCAGGCGCGCGCGCAGGAACAGCAATACCAGCAAAATCACCGGTCCGGCCAGGAACGCAACCAGTGTCAGCAACCAGTCGATATAGGCCATCCAGGCTACCAGCCCGATTATGGCGAGGGTGTCCCTGCTCAGGGTGGTGATGACACTGGTCGACGCCTCCTTCAACTGCGTCACGTCAAAGGTGAATTTCGAGATCATGCTGCCGGCGGTGTGCCGGTCCAGGTCGGCGCAGGACAGCTGCAACAGGCGCTTGAACATCTCCACGCGCAGGTCCATCACCAGCCTCTCGGCGACCCAGGCGAGGGCATACCTGCTGACATAGGAGGAAACTGCGGCGACAAAAAACACCAGGATGAGCGGCACCACCACGCGCCTCATCAGGTCGACCTCTGCCTGCTGGAATACCCCTTCCGTTATGTTCTTGAATAACGCGGCAATGGCCGGACTGGTCAGGGCCAGGACCGCCATGGCAACAACGGCCACGAGGAAAATCCTCAGATAGGGCTTTACATAGGACAACAAGCGCAAGTAAAGTACGAGATCAGTGGGTTTCTTTTGCTGCATGATGGCAAAATAATTAACAAAACCGGCCCTGCCGGGAGAAAGTATACCGTATCATCTCCCGGCATTGCTGTTTAAACAATCCTCACGATCCATTTTGCAAGGGGAGTCATGTCAAATAAACACCCCATCATCGCGGTGACCGGCTCATCGGGGGCCGGTACAACCAATATCAAGGAGGCTTTCGAGAAGATCTTCAACCGCCAGGGAATCAAGGCCGCCGTGGTGGAAGGTGACAGCTATCACCGCTATGACCGCGAGGAAATGGAGCGCCTGGCGAAACAGGCCATACGCGCTGGCCGCCGCATAACCCATTTCGGCCCGGAGGGAAACCTGCTCGCGGAGCTTGAAGCCGGGTTCAGGGAGTATGCCGCGCACGGTACGGGTAAACAGCGGCATTACATACACAATAATGCGGACGCGGCGCGCCACGGCGGATCGCCCGGCAAGCTGACACCCTGGAAATCCCTGCCTGAACATACGGATTTAATGCTGTACGAGGGCCTGCACGGCGGTTTGATCACCGATGAGGTCAACATCGCCCGGCACGTCGACGTGCTTATCGGCATCACGCCCATCATAAACCTCGAATGGATCCAGAAAATTCAGCGGGACCGGGAGGTGCGGGGCTACAGTATCGAAGATGCGACCGGCATGATCCTGGAACGCATGCATGATTACATCCACTATATCACCCCGCAATTCTCCCGCACCGACATCAACCTGCAACGGGTGCCGACTACCGACACCGCCAATCCGTTCGGCGCCGTGCACATTCCCTCCAGTGATGAGAGTTTTACCGTGATCCACGTGCGCAACCGGGACAAACTGGCCGTTGACTTCCTTTACCTGCTGGAAATGCTGCACGGTTCCTTCATGTCCACACCGTATACGATCGTGATCCCGGCCGGCAAAACCAACTTCGCCATCCAGCTGATCATAGAACCCCTGATCAAACGGATTATGGCGGCCAAGACTACCTGATTTCCACCAGCGCTCCTGTTGTGCCTGCGGCTTGCGGCGCGGCGCTCGCCAGGGACAGGCCTTGCTCGTAACAGGTCCGCGCGGCTGCGTGTTCACCTTGCTGCTCCAGCAAGGTTGCCAGTTCCCGGTAGCTGCCGGGATCGGGACGCACGCGCAGCGCCTGTTCCAGGTAGCTTCTGGCCTTTCCCCACAGGTGGCTTTTCCTGCACAGGCGCCCAAGGGTCAGCAACAACACCGCGTCCCCGGGAAACCGCGCCAGGCAGTTCTCGGCAAATTCCAGTTGCCGTTTCAAGGACTTGCCTTCAACCAGCCCGTACAGCTCGGCCAGTACCGGGTCCCATTCTCTCTTGAGTGCGCGCCGCAGGACAGTCTCGCAGCCACTGTCGTCGCCGCAACGCAGGCATTCCTTCACATAGGCGCCTACCAGGGCGCTGTCCCGCTTGAGCCGGTATGGAATATCGCGCCAGACATTATCCAGCGCGGCCCGGTCCTGTTCGCTCCCGACCTGTTGCAGCAAGCCGGCGTAGAGGTCCAGTTGTTTTGCCCGGGCCTGGTCCGCCGACATCAGTCCGCGCCGCCTGCATTCCCGCAACAGTCCGGTAGCCCTGGACCAGTCCTGCATTTCTGCCGCGGTTTCCAGCAACATGAGCTTTACCTGTTCATGCCCCTGTTCGAGCGCGTTCAACGTGTCATCAGCCTCTGCAACCTGGTGCTCATCCATCTGCAGCCTGGCACGGGCGAGGCCCGGCGCCGGACTGCCCGTCTCGTTGTGCTGCTGCGCAAGGTCCAGGTAATGGCCGCATCCGTCCGCGTCCCCCCGTCTGTAAGCAGCCTGTGCCGCACCCAGGTAGTTGACCAGCGGCGCCCGGGAGAAGGCCGCGCCTTTTCGAAACGCGCGTTCAGCGTCAGGCCAGTTGCCTTCAGCCATCGCCAGCAACCCCTGGTTCAGAAATTGCTCCGACCGGCGCCGGCGCCGGTATTCCGACCAGCGCCGGAAATCCGCCGGCAAATGAATTAACTTCCGCAACAGGCGGACTGAAACATAAACCAGGATGAACAGGACAATGAACAGCAGCACGAATACCACCAGGCTGGTCCGGATTGTCCAGTCTTCATAGGTAAACACCACTCCACCCGAGGACTGTTGCAGCAACCAGCCCAGGCCGACGGCCAGGAGCAGCACGGAAAGCAGGGTGAACAATATTCTCACTGCAGTAGTCCGCCACCGGTCACGGTGTTAGCGATTCCTGCCAGGTACTCGTCAAAGGCGTCCAGTGTTGCACCGATAGACGGTACGGATTCATCAAAATCGATCGAACCTGCGTTCTCCAGTGAGGCCAGCGCACTGCGTACCCGTGCGTCGCCGGTATCGAAGTATTCATTCAGCCACTCCGTACAGGCTGCTACGGAGATCCGGTACTGGTCCTCATCCCTGATCAGCAGCGCCATACGACTCATCTCCAGTTGCAGGCGTAAATTCCGGTATAAAAAGTAACGCTCCTGCGGCGCCAGCAGTGCAGCCGTGTTGTTATCGGTGCGGGAGATGACCACCAGTGATTTCAACTCCTGCCACAGGTCCCGGGCCAGTCGCTGCCACCTGTTATCCGTTGCAAGCGGCTCGGTGTCAGCCGCCAACGCCGCCGGGTCTGCGCTCCCGCCAAGGTTCAGGGGCAGTTCACCGGCGCGGCCGGACAGGTCGGCCAGCATCAGGGCCAGGCCCGTGTAGTCCGTGTTTCGGGCTGCCTGCAAGCGGTTGATATCCGCAATCAGCCGTTCGCGCACGGGAATCAGCGCCGGGTCTGCGATCTCCGCCAGTCTTGCATCGGCAGACTGCAGGATGGCCTGTGCCGTAGCCACATCGCGGGCAAGCGCCAGGCGCTGGGAAGCGATCAGGAACAGGTATTTCACCTCTGCCAGTTGCCAGCCGATATCGCTGTTCCTGTGCCGGTACAGGCTGTTCAGTTCGCGTAACATGCCGGTGAAGCGCTCGTCGCTAGCGGTCAGCCGCTGATCGAACAGGCGGGTGTTTTCCGCCAGGGACGCATGGCTCTGTTGCAGCGCATCCACCCCGGCCGCCAGGGAGCGAAGCTTTGCCTCGTCGGCTTTGCGGCCTTCGTTGATGTCTAAATACAGGTAGCCGGCTGCACCGGCAGCTATGGCAAGCAGCACAACCAGGAACAGAACCAGGCGCCAGGAGCGGCCGGCCGGCCGCTGCTCGCCTTCGTCCGGCGCAGCCGCCGTTTCACCGTTATCCGCCGGGTCCTGCGCCGGTGTCACGGATTCTTCAGTAGCGCCGGGGCCTGCCTGCCCTTCACTACCTCCGTTGACCTCTTCGGCGGCCTTCGTCCCGGCCGTTTCATCAACCTTGTTATTCACTGTCAGCTACTCTCGTTCATCTCCAGCAAGGCATCAAGCAACCCCGCATCGCTGTTATCCTGCGCTACTGCCACACGGGTAAACCCCGCTGCCAGCGCGTGTTGCCTGATGCGTTCACTCATCACCACGGTGGCGGTTCCATGCAGGCGCACGCCCTCGGGAGCCGGGGTCATCTCGACCAGGTTATCCAGCGCGGCCAGGCTGGTAATAACCAGCGCATCCGGCGTCTCATCATGCCAGAATTTCGCCATCTCTGCCTGACTTATAGCGGGTTTCCCGCGCCGGTACACTTCCAGGTAATGCACGCCGGCGCCGCGTGCGAGCAACCCGTCGCGCAATGCCTCGCGGCCGCCCTGGCCGCGTACGATGAGAACGCGTTTATCCCTTATTTCCGTCCCGGATAATGACGGCAACCCAAGCAAGGCCTCGGTTCCGCCCGAGTCGACGCAATCAACCCGCTCGAGCCCCAGTTCCTGCAGGCTGCGGGCCGTTGCGCGCCCGGTGGCCAGGACGGTCTTTCCCTGCAGCATATCGATAATATGCGGAAACCGGTCGCGGGCATGGACAACGGCATTCTTGCTGATGAAGATCACGATATCCGCCAGCGCCAGCCGGCCCGTGTTTTCCGCGCTGCCGATCTCCTCCGGGACAGGCAGTATGACCAGGGCGGGCAAACTCAGCGGCCGGCCTTGCCTTGCCTCGATCATCGTGCACAGTTCCGCCGCCTGTTGCGCCGGCCTGGTAACCCAGATTTTCTTTCCCGACAGGGTCTTATCACTGCTCCGCATTACCCATCACCTCCGCCAGAATTTCCTGCGCCCCCTGCTGCAGCAACCGCTCACCCAGTTCGGCGCCCAGCCTCTCACCCTGGTCCGCGGCGCCGCTGATGCTGTTTTTCACTACCCGGGAGCCGTCGGGGTAGCCCACCAGCGCGGTCATGGAGAGGTCTGCGCCGGAGGTCTCTGCGTAGGCTGCGACCGGCAGCAGACAACCACCGTAGAGTCTGCGGGACAAGGCCCGTTCCGCATCCACGCATGTGCGGGTCGGTTCGTGGTTCAGCGGCCGGACAAGTTGCAACACCCGCGCATCGTCCGTCCTGGTTTCTACGCCCAGCGCACCCTGCCCGATCGCAGGCAGCATCTCGTCCACGCCGAGATACAAGCTGATCCGGTCCTCCCGGCCCAGACGCTTCATCCCTGCGGCAGCCAGGACCAGTGCATCATAAGCCCCGCCGTCCAGTTTTTTCAGCCTGCTCCCCACGTTACCGCGTATGTCCTTCAGGACCAGCCCGGGCCAGGCCGCGTTGAGCTGGCATTGCCGGCGCAGGCTGGATGTGCCGACCACCGCGCCGGCAGGCAACCCGGCCAGGGACGAATAGCCGCTTGATACCAACACGTCGCGCGGGTCTTCCCGTTGCATGACAGCCGTGATGGACAGGCCGGCGGGCAGGTCGACGGTCACATCCTTCATCGAATGTACGGCCAGGTCGGCAGTGCCGTTCAGCAGCGCCTGCTCCAGTTCCTTGACGAACATTCCTTTACCGCCCATCTGCGCCAGGGATTTTTGCTGGAAACGATCGGCGACGGTCTTTACCGTTGTTATCTCGACATCAAGACCCGGGTGCGTGTCCTGTAAACGGCCGCGCACAAACCGCGCCTGCCATAAGGCCAGGGGACTTTGTCTGGTCACGATACGTAACATTGATCCAATCATTAGCGCCTGTTACCGAATTCAAGAGACCTGCAGGCCGCGTATTAGGGCTTTGACCTCAAATACAATCTGGATACACTAACAGGGTAGACTACACTTATTCAACATTGCCGGGGTTTTGCAGATGAAACTGGGCGTAATCATGGATCCTGTTGCCGGGATAAAGGTCGAAAAAGACACGACCCTGGCATTGCTGCTCGCGTCCCAGCGCCGGGGCTGGGAGATCTATTACATGGAGATGAAGGACGTTTATCTCACCGGCAACACGGCGCGGGCCGACACGCGCGTCCTGACGGTCGCGGATGATAAAACCAGCTGGTATCAGTTCCGGCAACGGTCCGACCTGGCGCTGTCCGAACTGGACGTGATCCTGATGCGCAAGGATCCTCCCTTCGATATGGAATACATTTATGTGACCTATATCCTGGAGCACGCCGCGGCAGGCGGTACGCTGGTCGTAAACGACCCGGCCGCCTTGCGCGACGTGAATGAAAAAGCCTTTATCACCCGCTTCCCACAGTGTATCGCGCCCACGTTGATCAGCCGCGACCCGGAACGGATACACGCGTTCATGGAGCAACACGGGCAGGTCGTGCTCAAGCCCCTGGACGGCATGGGGGGCGCCTCGGTTTTCCGCGTTGACGGGGAAGACGCCAACAAAAACGTCATCGTGGAAACCTTAACGCACAATTCGCAGCGCTTCATCATGGCGCAACTTTACCTGCCCGCAATAGAACGGGGTGATAAACGCATTCTGCTGATTGACGGAAAACCGGTAAAACACGCACTGGCGCGCATACCGAGGTCCGGGGAGATACGCGGCAACCTGGCCGCCGGCGGCATCGGCAAGGGCGTTGACCTGTCAGACAGGGACTACTGGATCTGCGAACAGGTGGGTCCCGAATTGAGCGCCCTGGGACTGGTGTTTGTCGGCCTGGACGTAATAGGAGACTACCTGACGGAAATCAATGTGACCAGTCCGACCTGCGTAAGGGAACTGGAGCGGATCTACGACATGGACATTGCCGGGCAGGTAATCGACTGCATTGCCGGGAAATCGAGGCTGCCGGCTTGAACAACACTGCGGCAATGCGCCGGAAGTTTAACCAGCTTGAACTGGCTTTAATACCGGCCGGCGGCGCCACGCGCCCGGTGCTGAAACCGGATGACCGCCTGAGCCTGACGTTTTGCCTTGCCCTGATTTTCCACACCTTGATCATACTGGGCATTGTTTTTACGCCGGAAGACAAAGCCAACCCGCGCTACGAGTACATGGAGATAGTGCTGGTGCAACAAACCAGCGAGCCGGAAGAAGATGCGGATGTCCTGGCCCAGGCGAACCTGCGCGGCGGCGGGGAGATAGCGGACGAGTCCATCCAGGCATCGCCGCTGCCGGCCCTGCCCGACCAGGATCAACCCGACATTGCCCCGCCGGCAGAAGCAGCGGCGCATGAATCGCTGACGGAACCCGAGATGCCCGACCGCGCGCCCGAGCAGGATGCCGTCGAGCATGTGGCGGCCGAGTCGCAACAGGCCGCAGCAGCAGCCGAGGAAAACCCGGATAAACCGGAGGCACAGCAGCCAAGCGCCAGCGAACTCAGGAGCAACAGCCTGAAGATGGCCGCCTTGAGTTCGGAAGTCCAGCGCAAACTGGAAACCAGGGCCAAGCGCCCGAAAAGGAGGTTCATTTCGGCCAGCACACGCGAATACAAGTACGCGGCTTACATGGAAGCATGGCGCGCGAAAGTGGAGCGGGTCGGCAACCTGAATTACCCGGAGGAAGCCCGGAGGCGCAATATTTCCGGGCAACTGGTCCTGGACGTGGCGTTAAACCCGGACGGCAAGATAAACCAGATCACCATCCGCCGCTCCTCGGGCCACAGCGTGCTGGACGACGCCGCCATCAAGATCGTCGAACTGGCTGCGCCTTAT
The DNA here is from genome assembly GCA_965207165.1 of Gammaproteobacteria bacterium. Taxonomy (GTDB): domain Bacteria; phylum Pseudomonadota; class Gammaproteobacteria; order Eutrophobiales; family Eutrophobiaceae; genus JAAXHV01. The sequence goes on from OZ242265.1 coordinate 3,186,248, forward strand.
GCGCCTTTCCCCGAGGCCATCCGCGCAGAGACCGATGTCCTGCACATCACCAGGACCTGGCAGTTTCTCGATCAACGGGGCTTCCGCTAGACATCCAGGCCGGGGCAACCCCGGTTAAAACCTGAAATAACCGGTTGTTTAATTTCAGGGTGGCAATCTGCCGCTGATACCGATACTATTACAATTACGGTGTCCGGTTCTACCAAATCACCAGGCTCCAACCTGGCATGGCAGTTACCTGACCAGACAAGAACACTCTTTTTTGCGCCGTTATCGCGCTCCGAGGTGATTTATGCAGGCCAGTAACTTTACCAACCAGTTTCTCATTGCCATGCCCAGCCTGAGAGATCCCAACTTCTCTCAAACCGTGACATACATCTGTGCGCACAATGAAGACGGCGCCATGGGATTGGTAATCAACCGCCCGGCCAACTGTGACCTGGGAGAGATCCTGACGCAAATGGAGATGAAACCGGATGATCAATCCATTTCCAAGATACCCGTTTACCAGGGCGGCCCGGTGCATACCGACCGGGGCTTCGTCCTGCACGAACCGAACAACGAATGGGATTCATCGATCAACGTCAGCGAATTCCTGAATGTGACGACTTCCCGGGATATCCTGCACGCCATCGCGGAACGCGCAGGACCACAGAACTACCTGATTGCGCTGGGTTATGCCGGCTGGTCCGCAGGACAACTGGAAGAGGAAATAAAAGAAAACGCCTGGCTCAATGTGTCCGCAGACCCGGACATCATCTTCGACACGCCCTGCGAACTGCGCTGGTCCTCGGCGACAGCCTTGCTGGGTATCGATCACTACCAGATATCGACCGGTATCGGGCATGCCTGATCCTGGTTAACATCAGTGCCGCAACCAGCAACCCTGCTGTGCTTCGACTTCGGAACAAAGAGAATCGGCGTGGCGGTGGGCCAGACGCTGACTGATACGGCAACACCTGTTGAAATCATCCCGGTCCGCAACGACCGCCCTGATTGGGACCGGATCGGCGCACTTATCCGGCAATGGCAACCCCAGGCGCTCCTCGTGGGCAATCCGTTGAATATTGACGGCAGCCGCCAGCAACTCACTGAACGAGCCGATAAATTCGCCGGAAAACTGCAGGGGCGTTTCCGGCTCCCCGTGTTGCGCGCCGATGAACGGCTGTCGACTGTCGAGGCCCGGTCCAGGCAGAGAGGCAAGGAACCCATCGACCATGTTGCGGCGCAGGTAATCCTGGAAGGCTGGCTGCAACATGTCCGGAACCCGCAGAAAATGCTATAATGCCCGCCGCACGAGGTGATCGCTGAGAAATGCCGGAAAATAATATTGATGTCCAGCAGCTTATCCGGACTTTGAAATCCGGCCTGGACCAATATTTACAGGAACACGACAGAAACGACCCCTTGTTCGTCGGCATCCATACCGGTGGCGTATGGATAGCGCAACGCTTGCACAAACTGTTCAGCTCCACCCATCCCCTGGGCGCACTCAATATCGCATTTTACCGGGACGACTTCAGCCGCATCGGCCTGCATCCGCGGGTGACGCCGTCCAGCCTGCCCTTCGATGTCACCGGCCGTCATGTAATCCTGGTCGATGACGTGCTTTACACGGGCCGTACGGTGCGCGCCGCGATGAACGAATTATTCGACTACGGCAGAGCGGCGAGCATTTGCCTGGCGGTTCTCGTGGACCGCAGCGGCAGGGAACTGCCCATACGGGCCGACGTAACGGGAAAATCCCTCGCCCTCAACGCGAACCAGCATATCAAGCTCTCGGGCCCTGATCCCCTGAAACTGGTAGTCAGCACGACAGCATGACGCCCCATACTATTCAACTGGACCAGCACGGGCGCCTCAAGCATTTCCTGACAACGGAAGGACTCAACCGTCAAACCCTGACCAGTATCCTGGATTATGCCGAATCGTTCGCCGGGGTAAGCGGTCGCGCGGTAAAAAAGGTGCCGTTGTTGCGCGGCAAGACCGTTGCCAACCTGTTCTTTGAATCGAGCACCCGCACCCGAACAACATTCGAGCTGGCAGCCAAGCGCTTGTCCGCCGACGTATTGAATATCAATATCGCCACGTCGGCCACCAATAAGGGCGAGACGCTGCAGGACACCCTGCATACCCTGGAAGCCATGCATTGCGACATGTTCGTGGTGCGCCACGGCAACAGCGGGGCCGCGCATTTCATTGCCGGCCAGGTCGCCGAGAACGTCCATGTCATCAACGCGGGGGATGGCCGCCACGCCCACCCTACCCAGGCCATGCTCGACATGTTCACCATCCGCAGGCACAAGCCGGATTTTGAATCCCTGCGGGTGGCCATCGTCGGGGACATTGCCCACTCCCGGGTGGCCCGTTCGGAAATTCATGCACTCAACATTCTCGGGGTCAGCGATATTCGCGTCATCGCGCCCAAGACCCTGATCCCTCACAATATTGAAAGCCTGGGGGTACGGGTATTCCATGATTTGACCGAGGGCCTGCAGGATGTTGACGTCATCGCCATGCTGCGGCTGCAGCGGGAACGCATCAAAAATGCCGTGCTGCCCAGCGAAGAGGAATATTTCCACTGTTTCGGCCTTACCGGGACGCGCCTGCGCGTGGCAAAACCGGACGTGATCGTTATGCACCCCGGTCCGATTAACCGGGGAATTGAGATAGACTCGCAGGTTGCCGACGGCGACAGGTCGGTTATCCTGCAACAGGTCAGCCACGGCATAGCCATACGCATGGCTGTCATGGCCATGGTCATGGGCGCCGCGCCCGATATTTCAGGGGGCGACAACTGATGCGCATTGCCATCAGCAACGGTCACCTGGTCTGCCCCGGGCAACGGCTTGACGGGCCGGGCAACCTGTATATCGCAGACGGCAGGATCGTCTCTGCCGGCGCGCACCCGGACGGCTTCGCCGCTGACCTTGAAATAGCGCTGGACGGCCAGTACGTCTGCCCGGGGATAGTCGACCTGAGCGTACACACCCGCGAGCCAGGATTCGAGCACAAGGCCACCATAGCATCAGAGACCGCTGCCGCGGTCCGCGCCGGGGTAACCAGCATGGTGTGCCCGCCGGATACCCGTCCCGTAACGGACACGCCTGCAGTCGTCGAGCTTATCCACCAGCGCCGGCAGCGGCTTGACAAGACGCGCATCTACCCGCTCGGCGCGCTGACCAAGGGCCTGGATGGACAACAATTAACGGAAGTGGCCGCCCTCAAGCGCGCCGGTTGCGTCGGCCTGTCGAACGTCGATAAGCCGATCGTTGACACGGAAGTGCTGCGCCGCGCGTTTGAATACGCGGCCGGTTTTGACCTGCCCGTTTTCATCCACCCGGAAGACCATTACCTGAAGAACCAGGGTGTCATGCACGAGGGCAAAATCAGTACCCGCCTGGGCTTGCCCGGGATTCCGGAGACCGCAGAGACCATCGCCATCAGCCGCGCCCTGTTATTGATCGAGCAGACCGGGGTAACGGCACATTTCTGCCGTTTATCCTGCGCGCGCAGCGTGGAACTCGTTGCGATGGCCAAACAACAGGGCCTGCCGGTCACGGCGGATGTCGGCATCTGTTACCTGTACCTCACGGAACTCAATGTAGACGGGTTCAATTCCCAATGCCGCCTGTGGCCGCCGCTGCGCGCCGACCGCGACAGGCTGGCGCTGCTGGACGGGTTGATGTCGGGCGTCATCGACGCGGTCTGCTCGGACCATCAGCCCCATGATGAAGATGCCAAGGCCGTGCCTTTCAGCAGGGCCGAGCCCGGCGCATCAACGCTGGAAGTCCTGGCGCCGCTGGCCTTTAACCTGGTTGCCACCCGCGGCTTCAAGCTGGAACAGGTGGTACGTTCCCTCTGCACAAGGCCTGCCTCCATTATCGGTATAACTGCGGGGACCCTGGCTGAGGGCGCGCCTGCCGACCTGTTCATATTCGATGACAACCGGCAGTGGACGGTCGCGGCGGAGAAACTGGCCAGCGCCGGGAAAAACACGCCTTTCGACGACTGGGAGATGAACGGCAAGGTCACCCATACGATTGTCGACGGCAAGCCGGCGTTCCAGGACAACTAAACCGTGCCCCACCCGCACACCCGCGACACGATCTTTGTCGAAGACGCCGCGGTCCAGCAACAGCAGGCCCTGGCCGCCGGCCAGTATCTCCTGCGCCTGGCAGCGCCCGCTACTGCCGAGCGCGCCTTGCCCGGCAGTTTTATCCACCTGCGCTGCCACGAAGACCTGCCCATGCGCCGGCCGATGTCGATCATGCGGGCAGACCCCGGCGCCGGCTGGATTGATATCCTGTACAAGGTCCACGGGCAGGGTACGGATAAACTTGCCCGGGCGGGAAACGGTGACACCATTAACCTGCTGGGCCCCATCGGCAAGCCGTTCAAACTGCAGGGTTACCGGAATATCCCTTTGCTCATAGGCGGCGGTGTGGGCATACCGCCCATGGTGTTCCTTGCCGAACACATGTTGAAACAGACCGGTACCGTGACGCCTTTTGCCATCCTGGGTTCCGAGATCCCATTTCCATTTAACCCGAGGCCCTCAAAGATCATGGTTGAAGGAATCCCCGACGCTGCCATCGCCTGCATGCCCCTGCTGGAAGACTGGGGCATTGCCAGCCGCCTCACCAGCAGGCAGGGCTATGCCGGTTGTTATGACGGCTTCGTGACCGACCTGGCCCGCCATTGGCTGTCAGGGCTTGATCAGGAACAACGCCAGCAGGTGGAGATATTCAGTTGCGGTCCCACGCCCATGCTACGGGCCGTTGCTGCCCTGGCCGGGGAATTTTCCCTGCCCTGCCAGGTTTCACTGGAAGAATACATGGCCTGCGCGGTAGGGGGTTGTGCGGGCTGCACGGTGCCCGTTTATAAAAACGGGGCGGCCTCCATGCAACGGGTCTGCGTGGACGGCCCGGTGTTCCAGGCCGATGAAGTGTTTCCTTAACCCTGGGAAAAAAGACCAGCCAAGGCCGTGTTACCCGCCAGGAAATGGCGGTTTAATGGTTGGCAACAACCAGAATTTTGAATAATTACAACCAGTTTTATGAACCATGCCGGAACCACATACATTTGTCCTTTACCTGCATGACGGTATAACTCATTGATAAATAGAGATAAATAAGGAATTATAAAAATTGCACCGATTCTGGCACGGAACCTGCATTATTTAAAGCAACAAAGTTTTAACCCTTAATATCAACCAATTGGAGAAAGTAAAATGAACTGGCAAACTCCTGAATACAGCGACATCCGCTTCGGTTTCGAAGTTACGATGTACATCAACAACAAGTAATTAATAATTACAAGTTGCATAAAAAAGGGTCCTCTGGACCCTTTTTTATTGCCTGCAATTCCGAAAAACTGCGTGGGCCGGATAAAATCCACCCGCACGTCGTTCTCATACGCAACCTCAAATCAATTTTTCTCCATAGGTTAAGAGGCTTTAGGATTATTACGGCAGTATATATACTCACTGAAGAGTTCTTTTGCCTTTTCTATCGTGTGAATTCCCTGGTCATACAGGCCGTATCCGAGAAAAGAGGCTGTGGCGATACGCAGATCTATATGAGGGCTTTCAGGAAGCTCCTCAAGCAACTTACCGAGTGCTGATTTCTCAGGATCGTGGTTAGCCAACACAAGCAGGAGGATAGGTTTTTCGTTACTGAAACAATTTAAATCCCTTTCACACTTGATAAGCCCTAAATTCCGTTTCTGGTTAAAAACATCTCTCATATCTTCCTTCAAGTCTTGCACGTTTTTTGAGTCAGACAAATAGTTGTTGATATCTTCAATGTGTTTGTGTATTCCAGAGTTGCCTCCAAGCGCTCCATCCCCATGTTTCTTTTCAATAAGTACCAGGCGATGATTGTCCTGATTCTTGCGTGCTGCTGTCGTCGATGGCCAATGTACTGCAATCATGTCGAACCGCGCATTCGAGCTGGCATATTCTATGTCGCAAATGTAGTAGTCCGTGTCATTTGCGATAGAGCCGAAGTTGTTGTCTCGCACGAGAAGTTGCTGAAACTCGCACTCGTCATTTGAATGCTTACCGAAATAACGATCTATAGCATGTTTTAATTCGGGCGACACTTCCAGCCATTTGTCAACATCCTCAAGTTTTTGAATGTGGGCTGGCAGTAGGCAGACCTTTTTTCCACATTTGAAATAACTCTCAGTGAAGCTTGATGTGTAACCATGATCATTCTGTGTGATCTTCATCAGACTCCCGCCACGATAGTAAATGTTGATGGAGTCTCCCCTTAATTCAAGACACAAAGTCGTATCGGATATAACCGCGTCTAACAGTGGTCTGAGGACACCGCTTTTTAAATCATCAAGAAATTTGTCATCCAGGCTACGCATTTTTATCTCCTCGGTCAGGGTTTAGGCTTCCCACCAGACGCCGTCCTGCTGCTGGACGACGTTATCGAAAAACTCTCCGAAACGGCCTGTCTCAAAAGAGTGTATGGGTATTAGCCGGCGTGGGTCAAGGGCGCCGGCAAAGCGTTTCAGGTCGGCTACTGAAGCGTGACCGGACGTGTGAATGACCTGCATGGGGATATTATTTTCCTCAAGCCACAATCTCGCACTTCGCGTGCTTCGCCTTTTCAGGTAGCCTTCCCACATCGAATAACTGAGCGAAGCGCCGTCGAGCACCGAGTTAACCCCTTTATCACGTATCATCACGGGGCGGAACAGCATGACGGCTTGTGTACTCAAATCGGGCAGGTGTTTACGGAATATGCGATTCGCCTTATGCCGCCCGAGGTCATCGAACAGCTTGTTATTTTTGATTTGCACCCGCTGGCCCTGCGGAACGTAAAGCTTCACGTCTTTCCATCCGGACTGCGGGATATAGTCATTGCCTGTCGCTTCGAGGATGACTGCAGTGTAGAGATCGATGACAAGCACGCGGCCGGAGCGCTTGGCCGCTCGGAATATGGTGACCGTACGGTCGATATTTTGGGCCGAAGTCCAGACAAAGTGAATGCCTTTCGTCTCCTTGATTGCCCGAACGAATTCTTGTTCGAGGGCGGTCTCGGTGACAAATCCTTCGCTGGTTCCCGCACGCCCAAGCGTCGTCCCTTCCATCATGAGAACATCAACGTCCTCCGGAGGTGACTTTACTATCGACTCGAACAGGCTCTTCTTGCGTCCATGTCCGCGAAAATCACCTGAGTAGAAGACCCGTTTGCCGTCCGCCTCAATGAGTAAGGAATAGGCGTCGAACGCACTGTGATCGACCAGATAGGGTGTTATGCGAAACGGCCCTATCTCCAGGTGTTCTCCCTGCTTGATGAAACGCGGTTTGTCGAAGGCGTGACCGTTGCGGAAATACGGGCTTGCTGCCTTCAGAATGTTGTGCGCGTCCTCACCGATATAGACCGGCACCTCCGGGCGGATATGCCGGGCCAACCCGTAGTGGTCCAAGTGTGGATGCGAAATGACAACGCCTAATAGACTGTCGTCATTATCCCGGAACCCTGGGACTTGTGGAAGCAGGCTTTGATGCCCCTCATCAGGCGCATCAAGAGGCAGGCCAACATCCAGGGCGAGGCGTTTCCTCTGCGCCTCAACCTCGATGCATGTGCCGCCGATCTCCTTCGTTCCCCGATGTATACGGATTTTCATATGTCACCACCTCTTGTGTTTTGGAACACTTGCCTACGCCTTATGATTGTCACAGTAAAGACCTCTTATTTTCGTAAATGCGTTTATCATAGCCTCTTCATCACCACATCCCGTTGCAGTTATACCCGCTACCTTGACACTGATCAGTTTCAGTGTTCCAGTTTCCAAATCAACTAAAGCATCTCTTAAATGACCCACATTCCTGGTATTTGGAATCCATAGCGCCGTCCTCTTTTGATGCTCATTCAACGACCTGTATAGGAAGATTTTGTCCAGTACAGGACAATAGTACCTATCCCTGGAATTAGGATGCTCCGGTTGCAAACCCATCTCGTTAATCCAATAAAGCGTTTTTACTATTTCATTCTTCAGATTTTGTGTGTCCATATCTTGTCTCCAACTTGCCACCTGGTTACATCACCTAATAATCAAGCAAGACTATTTCACGAGTTAAATTCATCAATAAGGCCAAGTTTTTTTTCTGTTCTTACCTATAAATACCCGGAGAATTTGATTTTTGACGTTTTCTTTCTCGCAATCAGATAACATTTTTCCTTTCTTTTTAAAAAATATAAGGATAATCAAGTAATTAAAGAGGGATATTTATTTTTTATTTTTGCAAAATTCCCTGGTCGATCTGACATTTCAGAACGTTAGTAAAGGCCAACTCAAAACTCGCATTTATTCGGATAATTTCGATTTACATGTTTTCCAGGCATTAGAATTACACCACCACTTATATTCCCTTTACCGTCTTAATGCTGTTTGCCGAGACCGATAAGTAACCATTCATTCAATAATAAGAAATAGGTTGTAAACGGATGCCCGCTTTCTGCTTGAGGTATGCAGGGACCAGCCCTGCGGAAAGCAGAGTTAGGTAATTGGAATGTGATGGTGACTTTAATACGGTAATGGTTGAAAATATCAGGAACAACGTTAATTCAATAATCCTGTTTTACGTGGCGACTGTATGCTGAATAACAGTTCCTTTTGAACGTGGGTGGCTTAACAATAAACCTGTACGAGCGGCTCCTTCAGGTACGTGCGGAGATCAAAGAGGCGGAGCAACGCTTCGGCCGGCCGCCCGGCAGCGTGAGGTTGCTCGCCGTGAGCAAAACCCGCACTGCCGCCGATATCCTGGCGCTGGCGCAACTGGGCGTTGCGGATTTCGGCGAGAACCAGGTCCAGGAGGCGCAGGCTAAAATCGAGCAATTACGCGGGCATTCCCTGACCTGGCACTTCATCGGCCCGATCCAGTCAAACAAGACCCGCCAGATCGCCGAAAATTTTGACTGGGTACATTCCGTTGCGCGCAGCAAAATCGCCGACCGGCTACATGCGGCGCGGCCGCCTGATCTGCCTCCTCTCAATATCTGCATCCAGGTCAATATCGATGCAGAACCTTCCAAGTCCGGAATTGATCCCGGGGAGCTGCCACAACTGGCGGAGCGCCTGCTGCCGCTGACGCGGCTGAAGCTGAGAGGGCTCATGGCCTTGCCCGCACCTACGGATGATTTCAACGCGCAACGACGCGCTTTCATGAAACTGCGCCTGCTGCAGGAGCAACTCTCCGATTCGGGCTGCCAGGTCGACACCTTGTCCATGGGCATGACCAACGATATGCCGGCAGCCATCGCGGAAGGGGCAACTATTGTCAGGATCGGGACGGCGTTGTTCGGACCGCGCATGCGGTAAATTCCTGATATCATTCAGCCATGATCCAGGATCAGAACATCACTTTTCTCGGTTGCGGCAACATGGGAACCAGCCTCATCAACGGGCTTATCGCCAATGGCCACCCCGCAACCAACCTGCACGCTGTTGACCCTGACGAGAACCAGCGCACCAGGGTGGAAGCCCGCTATGGTATCCGTACCTCGGCTGAGGCTGCCGCAGCAGTCCCAACGGCGGACGTCGTAGTTCTCGCGGTCAAACCGCAAACGGTCATGACCGCCCTGGCGCTAACCAGGGATGCCCTGCAAAACAACAGCCCCCTGGTCCTGTCCATCGCGGCCGGCGTTCGCACCGATGCGATCAGCAACGCACTCGGCGGCGCCTGCCCGGTGGTGCGCGCCATGCCCAACACGCCGGCATTGTTGCGCAGCGGCGCGACCGGCCTCTATGCTGCCGGGGACGTCGACGCATCCCGGCGCGCAGCGGCGACAAATATCATGCAGGCAGTCGGTGTTGTGGTCTGGCTTGATGATGAATCACTGCTGGACACGGTGACCGCCATCTCCGGCAGCGGCCCTGCCTATTTTTTTCTGATTGTTGAGCTGCTGGAAAAGATCGCGGTCGATATGGGCTTGTCCCGTGCACAGGCACACCTGCTCAGCGTTGATACCGCGCTGGGCGCGGCAAGGATGCTGAAGGAATCCGGCGAGGACGCGGCCACCCTGAGGCAGCGGGTTACCTCGCCCGGCGGCACTACCGAGAAAGCGCTGCAGGCATTCGAGGAGGGGGGGCTGGAGCAGTTGCTGCGCACGGCGCTGACGGCCTGCCGGACCCGTTCGGTGGAACTGGCAAAGCAGGCGGATTGAGCAATGGGCGGCTCCTACCTGACCGATGCACTGCTGTTCCTGGTCAGCACGATTTTTTCCATCTACATCCTGCTGGTGGTCCTGCGTTTCCTGCTGCAGATGGTCCGGGCCGATTCCCGCAACCCCGTTTCACAGTTCCTGTTATCGGCCACCGGCCCGCCGCTGCGCCTGTTGCGCCGCTTCATCCCGGGCTTTGCCGGGGTCGATTGGTCGTGCATCGTGCTGATGCTCGCGCTGCAGACCATCGAACTTTCCCTCACCAGCCTGCTCACCTATGGCGCTTCTTTCGCCTTTGCCGGCCTGCTGCTGCTCAGCAGCGCCGCATTGCTGAAGCTGATCATCTATATCTTCATGTTCGTCATCTTTGTGCAGATCATACTCAGCTGGATCAACCCGGGTACGTACAACCCGATCACCGTTATCCTCCATCAACTGTCCGAGCCCTTGCTGAGACCGGCGCGCAGGATATTGCCTGCGACCCACGGTATTGATTTTTCGCCCATCCTGGTATTTGTCGTTCTGCAATTGTCCCTGATGCTGCTGGTCCGGCCCCTGGCCGACCTGGGACGGGCACTGGCAGTCTGAGCCCGGAACTTCCCGGTTGCCAGTCTCGCAACGGGTATAGTATTCTAACTGCTCCAGCAAAAAGGAGTAACTGATGCCCCGCATAATCACCGCCCTGTTGACACTGTTGTTAATGACTGCCGGACTGACCGTCAACGCCGAGCAGTCAAAAACCTTTGGTGACTACACTATCCATTACGCAGCATTCACTACCGACATGCTGTCTACGGAGGTCGCCCGTCAATACAAGATCCGCCGCAGTAAAAACCGGGCCATCCTCAATATTTCCGTACTCAAGAAAGTCATGGAAACGACGGGGCAACCGGTCAAGGCACAGGTTGAGGCCACCGCGACCAACCTGAGCCGGCAGTTGAAAAACCTGACCACCCGGGAGTTGCGGGGAGACGGGGCGATTTATTACATCGCCGAGACAGCCGTCAACAACGAGGAAACCCTGGACTTTAACCTGAGCATCACCCCGGAAGGTGAGTCCGTGGCATTAAGCTTCTCCTTTCAGCAGCAGTTTTTTACCGACTAGCCTGCCGGGTGCAGCCGGCGTCAGCGCAGTGCGTGCGCTATATTTCGTATTCGACGGTCAGCGGGGCATGATCCGAGAAGCGCTCATCCTTGTAAATGGAAACGGCCTTTATCCGATCCGCCAGGCCTGGGGTCACCACCTGGTAATCAATACGCCATCCCACGTTTTTTGCCCAGGACTGGCCGCGGTTTGACCACCAGGTATATTGCTCGGCTTCCTGGTTCACCACGCGGAAGGCATCGACCATCCCCAGTTCGCCGAATACCTTGTCCATCCAGGCCCGCTCATCGGGCAGGAAGCCTGAATTTTTCCGGTTGCTGCGCCAGTTCCTCAAATCGATTTCCTTGTGGGCGATGTTCCAGTCGCCGCAGAGTATGAATTCGCGCCGCTTGCGGCGCATTGCAGCCAGCACCTGCTCGAAGCGCGCCATGAAATCGTACTTCACCGCCTGGCGTTCGTCACCGGAGGTGCCGGACGGCAGGTACAGGGACACGACGCTGAGGCCCTGGTAATCCGCCTGGAGAAAGCGCCCCTCGCGGTCCGCAATGTCCCAGCCGAGCCGATTACTTACCTTATCCGGTTGCCGGCGAGAGTACAGGGCAACACCGCTGTAGCCTTTTTTCTCGGCGCTGTTGAAATACCCGCAATACCCCTCCGGTTGCAGCATCCGGGCGTCCAGTTGGTCGGTCTGCGCCTTTATTTCCTGCAGACAGACCACGTCTGCCTCCTGTTTCAGCATCCAGTCGAAAAAGCCCTTTCTGCCTGCCGAACGGATCCCGTTGGCGTTTAATGTGATAATCTTCATGCTGAGGTATACTGACCGGAATATCTGAAAAATCAATCGGTTCATCACGCTTTGAAAGGAGGACAGACCATGCCTGTCTACGAGAATGCCGACCCTGACATCAAGTCCATGAAAGGTATCCATGTGTACCATTACTTCCTGTCGAATTGCGCCCAGCGCGTGACCCTTGCGCTGGAAGAAAAAGGGCAGGACTGGACAGCGCACGCAATAAACCTGTTTACCCAGGAAAACACCGCGGACGAATATTTCAGGATCAACCCCAAGGGACTGGTGCCGGCGCTGGTGCACGACGGCGTGGTCGTCACCGAATCGATAGACATCCTGCGTTACATCGAGGAGCAGTTTCCGAACCCGCCGCTGTATCCGTCTGATCCGGAACAACGCCGGGAGGCGGACAACTGGATGGATGCCGCGACGGAAAACCATCTGCGCGTGGTCAAGACCTTCATGTACTCCACGGTGCTGGGCGCTTCGAAGAAACCCGGAATGATGGAGGGCTACACCCGGAAGCAGAAAGACCAGGAACTGATTGACTTTCACCAGCAAACTCTCTCGGGGTTCGATCAATCCAGGGTGCTGGAAGCCGAGCGCAACCTGTTTGCCTTCTACGACGACATAGAAAAGGAACTCGCCCGGCATAAATGGCTGGTCGGCGATGAGTTCAGTTACGCGGACATCGCCTGGTTCGTCACGTATTTCATGAACCGTCGCGTCGGCGCGGTGGACTTTCGGGAATATCCCAACATCCGCCGCTGGGGGGATCGCATCGTGCAACGTCCATCGTTCAACGGCGGTGTTGCCAGACTGCAACCCTGGTATGCCCCGCTTGTCTGCCTGATGCTGCGGGTTAAATCCCGCTTGCAAAGAGGCGGACCTGCGCCCTCCCGGCCGCGCGTGGCCGCGCACAGTGTATCGTGAGAGACTATCAAGCCGAATTTATCGACTTCGCCATCCGCAACGAGGTGCTGCAATTCGGCCGCTTTACGCTGAAATCGGGCCGCATCAGCCCGTATTTTTTCAACAGCGGCCTGTTCAACGACGGGAACAGTCTCAGGCAACTGGGGACATTCTATATGCAGGCCATCGAACATGCGGGCCTGCAGTTCGACATGTTGTTCGGGCCGGCCTATAAAGGCATCCCGCTGGTGGCCGCAGTTGCCATCGCCTATTCCGGCGAACGCGGCCGTTCACTGCCCTACTGCTTCAACCGCAAGGAGGAAAAAGACCACGGTGAAGGCGGCACGGTTGCAGGTGCGCCCCTGCATGGCTCGGTGCTGATTATCGACGACGTTATCACGGCCGGCACCTCGGTCCATCTTTCCATGGACCTGATCCGACGTAACGGCGCCCGGGCTGCGGCCGTGGTGATCGCCCTGGACCGGCAGGAACGCGGCCGGGATGATGCGGAAATATCCGCCATTGACGAGATAGCGCACCACTACGGTATTCCGGTGGTACCCATCATCACCCTGGATGACCTGGTCGAATTCCTGCAGGACGACCCGGCCTATTCAGCGTCGCTTGAAGATGTCCTCAACTACAGAAATGAGCAGGGAATCCGGCGCCAGCGCGAAAACTGATCGGATCTCCCAGGCATAACCGGACCCCGGCGCCGGCGTGATCAGGTTCCGCTGGCTGCGCCGGCCCCGTTTTCAGCGATATACGCATCGATTTCCCTGCGTACATTGACTTTAACGTCTGCGTAGCGGACCGGATAAGGACTGCGGCTGATCAGTTGTTCCACCTTTTCGTCCAGCGGGATTGGCACCGTCGCTTCATTGCCGACCCGCACGCCGGAATTTTTCAGTGCGTCGTAATACCATTTACCGAAGCGGTTGTCGCGCACCCATGCATACGTCTTTTCATTGGTCTGCTGCACAAACGCATCGAAGCTTTTTATGCCGCCTGCCTTGATTGATTTTTTCATATCCGTCCTGACGGCCCGGGGCAAATCAGCCTGTTTCAATTCGTTTAGCAAGTCCTTCGTCTGCGGGGCGGCCGTTGTGCCGGTTGCAGCCTTTGCGCCGGTTGAGCGGGTTGTCCCGGTCGCGGCGGTTGCGCCCGATGCGCCGCTGGCGCCGGTTGAGCGCCGGGTAATTCTCGATAACAGGTTTCTCACGCCGCGTGCGGCGCCGGATGTCCTGGCGTCAGGCATTGCGTTCTGGCCGGTGCGCGCCGCCGCTGCGGAATCCATTTCCGCTTTCGGCCGGGGTCTTTCGGCGGCAATTTCCCGCGCCTTCTGCGCAGTTTGCTCACCGGCCTGCCGTGCGGTGTTTTTCGCGGAGATGATCAGCGCCTCATGCCGGTCCAGCTCTGCATCGATCGCCCGTTCCGCTACCGCACTTCCCTCGGTATGCCCGATATCATTCCGGCCCTCGGCGCCTGCCTCCATCACCGCATCATAGACTTTCTGGGAAAGCGCTTCGCGTTCTTTCTGGCTGAATTCGAAATCCACGTCCTGCAGTACCTGGCGCCCGTCCAGCTTCTCCGCCAGGGTCCTGTCAAAATAATTGCTGTCTTCCCGGCCCGCCATGTAGTGTGCCGTGACCAGCGTGTTGCGGTGTGCTTCCGTGGTGCGGGTATCCAGTTGATGCATGATTTCGCCGACCCTGCGCGAGGTAAGCGGTTTCTTTATATAGGCATCGGCGCCAAGCTGGTCTTCCACCCAGCCCAACTGGTCCCGGTAGCGGATCTCCTTGCCGACTGCGCCCAGGAACCTGTTATACGCAGACTCCCGCTCCGTCTGTTGCCTGACAGGGTCGCGCGGACTGATCTTGTTACGCACCCAGGTTATGAGCCGGTTCAGGGCATGGTTGTCCCTTACCTGCAGGTTACCGCTGGATTGATTGACGCTGATGGTTGCGTCTCTTCTGGTTTCGGCTATATTTCTGAAATCCTGGAAACTGACGGGTGACATGGTTTGCAACCTCCTGAAACGATGCCGGGTATGACAAATTCCGGCCTACATTTCCTGTGCTGTGACAGGGTTGTTCGAAATGTGCGGCAAACGCCTTTTAGTGAGTAATATTATACTCTTACTGGATCAAAAAGGCAACTGCAGGGCGCTATCCGCGGTCGCCTGCAACAGCTTGCGGAAGCGGCCCTGCACCCGTTCCAGGGCGGCCTGGTTGTCCGCTTCAAAGCGCAGGGTGAGCACGGGCGAGGTGTTGGATGCGCGGACCAGGCCCCAGCCATCTTCAAATTCCACCCTCACGCCATCCGTATCGATCACCTGTGCTTCGGGAAAACTGACGTTGTCCCAGAGTTTCTGCATGTAGGCCTGGTGTGACGCCTCCGGCAGTTCCACCCGCAATTCGGGCGTGGAGACTCCCTCCGGCATTTCGGCAAACAGTGCCCGGGAACTCTTTGCGCTGCGGATCATGATTTCCAGCAGGCGGGCGCCGGCATAGATTGCATCGTCAAAACCGTACCAGCGCTCCTTGAAGAAGATGTGGCCGCTCAGCTCACCGGCGAGCGGCGCCTGCATTTCCTCCATTTTGCTCTTGATCAGTGAATGACCGGTTTTCCACATCAGCGGTGCGCCGCCGCTGTCCCTGATCACGGTTTCCAGGTGGCGCGAACACTTCACGTCATAGATGATGCTGGCGCCCTTGTTGCGCGACAGTACGTCCCTTGCCAGCACCATCAACTGCCGATCCGGCCAGATGATGTGCCCGCCGCTGTCTACCACGCCAAGCCGGTCCCCATCGCCGTCAAAGGCAAGTCCTATGTCGGCCTGCTGTTCCCTTACCTGCGCGACCAGCGCTTCCAGGTTTTCCGGTTGGCTGGGGTCCGGGTGGTGGTTGGGAAACGCCCCGTCCACCTCGCAATACATTTCCACTACCTGGTGGCCCAGTGCGCGCAACAAGCGCGGGGCCACGATGCCCGCTACGCCGTTGCCGCAGTCCACTATGACTTTCAATGCCGTGCCCCCTGTTGCAGGGACGACATCGTCACAAATTCGCGCTAAATAATCTGCCTGGACGTCCGCGCTTGACAGGTTGCCCTGCCCGGCGCTGAATTCCCCTGCAACAATGCGCCGGTAAAGGTTTTGCAGTGCGTCCCCGAACAGGGTTTTACCGGCCATGATCAGTTTCATGCCGTTATATTCAGGGCCGTTATGGCTGCCGGTCACCATCACCCCGCTGTTCGCCGGCAGCCAGTGCGTGGCAAAATACAGTAACGGCGTCGGCACCACGCCGATATCCACCACGTCCCGCCCGCTCTCGCGCAGGCCCGCAACCAGGGCGCCGGCCAATTCCGGGCTGGAGTGCCTGCCGTCACGCCCCACGATGATCGCCTGTTCACCCCTGGCCCCGGCCTCCGCGCCGAGGCCAAGCCCGATGTAACGGGCGATGCCGGCAGTCAACGTCTCGCCCACTACCCCCCGAATGTCGTAGGCGCGAAAGATGGAAGCGGGTACTGCGGAATGGATCACCGGGTCAGTCTGAAACTTCAGTTACGGCGGGCTTGTGCGATTGCTCCGAAGTTTGTTCCCGATAGCGGGCAACGATTAGTTCCAGCAGTTGCCGGGCCAGTAACTCCTTCGATGCGGTCCCCAGCGACTGTGACCCGTCCCGCCAGTAGACCTCCAGGGCATTCTGGTCGCTGTCAAAGCCAAGTCCGTCACCGACCCGGTTTGCCGCGACCATGTCCAGGTTTTTCCCCGTCAGCTTCTGTTTTGCATTGCGTGCAAGATTTTCCGTTTCCGCGGCAAATCCTACGGTGAAGGGAGGATCGGCCAGCGCGGCAACTTCGGCCAGGATATCCGGCGTTTTCTCCAGGCTCAGCGAGATGCCCGCGTCCCGTTTCTTCATCTTCTGGGGCGCCTTCTCGCGGCTCCGGTAATCCGCCACCGCTGCGGCTGAGATAAAAATATCGCAGGACCTGGCCTCTGCCAGAACCGAGTCACGCATCTGCGCGGCGCTGACCACCTCAACGACCCGGACCCGTGCAGGCGGCGCCAGGGTGACAGGCCCCGAGACCAGGGTGACGCACGCGCCGGCCTGCTCGGCAGCCCGGGCAACGGCGTAACCCATGCGGCCGGAACTGCGGTTGCTGAGATAACGCACCGGGTCGATAAACTCGCGGGTCGGCCCGGCGCTGACCATCACCCTGACGCCGGCAAGCCGGCTGGTCCTGCCGGCAGCGATGATCGCAGGGACGATCTCATCGGGTTCAAGCAGGCGCCCCGGTCCCGTCTCGCCGCACGCCTGGTCGCCGCTGGCGGGGCCAAGCAGGGTAATCCCCCGGGCCTGCAACCGGGCGACGTTCTCCTGCGTGGCCGGATTCTGCCACATCTGCTGGTTCATTGCCGGGGCAACGAGCAACGGCGCGGCCGTCGCCAGGCACAGGGCCGATAACAGGTCGTCAGCCATGCCGTTGCTGAGGCGTGCGATAAAGTTCGCCGTGGCCGGCGCAACAACGACGGTATCGGCCCAGCGGGCCAGTTCGATGTGCCCCATGGCGGCTTCCGCTGCATGGTCCAGCAACTCGGTATGAACGGGATTGCCCGACAGCGCCTGCAGCGTCAGCGGCGTAATGAATTCGGTGGCTGCCGGGGTCATGACCACCCGCACCTCGGCGCCTTGATCGCGCAGGCGCCGGGTCAGTTCCGCACTCTTGTAAGCGGCTATACCCCCGGTAATCCCCAGTAGAATTCGTTGATTGGCAAGCGATTTCATGGCGTCAGTTTAGCCGATATCCGCTGCGAATGCATATTTGCGTCCGGGCGCTACCGCCTGTATACTCGGCTGACAACACATCCCTATACCGCGAACAAGGAGGTTCATCATGGCAATCCGCCACTGGCCGCAAACCGAACAACCCCGCTTTAAACTGATGCATAACGGGCCGCACAGCCTGTCCGATGCGGAACTGATCGCCATCTTCCTGGGCTCCGGCTACAACGGCCACAGCGCGGTGGACATGGCCAGGAACATGCTGTCCGACGCCCGCGGACTGCGGCCGCTGCTGGAACAGGACCGCAAGACCCTCCTGAGTACCAAGGGGCTGGGTGAAGCCAAATGGGTATTGTTACAGGCCGCCCTGGAGCTGGGCCGGCGCTTCCTGGAGGCGGAGGTGCGGGCCAGGCCGGTGCTGAGCAACCCGGACAAGACCAAGAACTACGTCAAGGCCTGGCTGTGCCGGTTTCCCCACGAGGTGTTCGCCTGCCTGTTCCTGGACAACCGGCACCGCATTATCAACAGCGAAATCCTGTTTACCGGCACCATCGACGGCGCCAGCGTCTACCCGCGCGAGGTGGTCAAGCGCTGCCTGGAACTGAATGCCGCGGCGATAATATTTGCCCATAACCACCCTTCGGGGATTGCCGAGCCCAGCCAGGCCGACCGGCAGATCACCCTGAAACTGACCCAGGCACTGGCCCTGCTGGACGTGCGCGTGCTGGACCACCTGGTGGTGGGAGACAAAATGGTAACTTCCATGGCGGAACGGGGCTTGATGTAACCGGCAAGATGGGTGTATAATCCGCATCCTTTTGTAACATTTTTGAGATCACTGCCATGTCACGGGTCTGTCAGGTAACCGGAAAGAAACCCATGTCGGGGAACAATGTGTCCCACGCCAACAACAAGAGCAAACGGCGCTTCCTGCCCAACCTGCACGAGCGCAGGTTCTGGGTGGAAAGTGAAAACCGCTGGGTGAAACTGCGCGTCAGCACCAAGGGACTGCGCACCATCGACAAGCTGGGGATCGACCAGGTACTGGCAGATGTCCGGTCACGCGGCATAAAAGTATAGGAGACGACAATGGCAAACAGCGCACGCGACAAGATCCGCCTGAATTCCTCCGCCGGCACCGGGCATTTCTATACCACCACGAAGAACAAGCGGAACACGCCGGACAAGATGGAAGTCATGAAATACGACCCCGTGGTACGCAAACACGTGATTTACAAGGAAGGCAAGATCAAATAATCCTGCTGACCGGCCCGGCATCATGCTGACTGTCATCTCCCCTGCGAAAACGCTGGATTTCGAGACTCCGCCAAAAGTTCCTGCATTCACCCTCCCGGAGTTTCTGGATGATTCGGCGGAACTGATCGACGAACTGCGGGGCTTCGAACCCCACAGGCTGAGCGATCTCATGGGCATCAGCCCGAAGCTGGCCGATCTGAACTCGAATCGCTACCATAACTGGTCCCTGCCGTTCACTGCCGACAACGCCAAGCAATCCGTGCTGGCGTTCAAGGGCGACGTTTATGCCGGGCTGGATGCCGACAACCTGAGCGCCGACGACCTGGAGTACGCCCAGGAACACCTGCGCATACTCTCGGGCCTGTACGGCGTATTGAAACCGCTCGACCTGATGCAGCCCTACCGGCTGGAAATGGGCACAACCCTGAAAACCCGCCGTGGTGAAGACCTGTATGCTTTCTGGGATGCACGTATCAATGCGGCCATCAACAGGGAACTGGCCGGGCAGGACAACCCCGTTCTGATCAACTTGGCGTCCAACGAGTATTTCAAATCAGTGCAGCCGGGAAAGCTTGATGCGCGCATCATCACCCCGGGTTTCAAGGAAGAACGTAACGGGGAGTACAAATTCATCTCGTTTACAGCCAAGAAGGCGCGCGGTCTGATGAGCCGTTATATCATCCGCAACCGCGTGGAGGACCCGGAGGAACTGGAAGGTTTCGACCTGGAAGGCTACCGCTACAACGCAGACCTGTCAGGGGTTGACAGGCCGGTGTTCACCCGGCCCGGCAAATAGTCGACTGCTTACTAAGGGGACGGAGTTAAATCCGCCCCCATTGTTTCGTGCCGCCGATGGCGGAACTTTATTTTACTGGAATCCGGATTACGCCGGAATGACGGCCGTGCGCTTTCGTTGCCGGCAATGGCAGACCGGAAAGAGACGCATGGTGCGTCTTTTTCCGGCCCACAACATCCTTAACTAGAAGTTCCAGAGTGCCCTGAAGTAGAAGAACCCGCCGTTGAAACCATAGGGAGAGGTCTCGGTGTAAACCAGGCCCGACACGTTACTCGATAGCTTGGACGGTTTCGTGTCTAACAGGTTTTCCGCTCCCGCTACCAGCGTGAGGCTGTCCTTGAAGGTGTAGGAACCCTCTATATCCACGAGCGCCCGGGCATCGCCCTCGTTGCGCGCCGATCCGTCATCCGTAGAAAACTCCGTGAACTTGCTGTAATAACGCACCCGGGCCAGGAAGTTCCAGGGCCCTTGCAGGTGATTGGCCGACAAGGTGAAGCGGGTTCTGGGCAGGTTTTTTTCCAGTTGAATTACCCGTTTTTCACTGATGACCTCCGGGTTGAACTTGTCAACCTTGGTCTCCGTCCAATTCCCGGCGAAGCTGAAGTTGGTTCTGCCACCGAGCAGGTCCATCGGATAGGTGGCGATGATATCGATACCCTGTGTGGTGGTATCGAAATCATTGGTATAAAAGCGAATTTGCGAGAAGGCGCTTGCATCCGTGACGCCCTGGTTTATCAGGGTTTGTCTGTCCGCATCCGTCAACTCCCTCTCACTGCCTCGCGCGATGCGATCCGTGACCTTGATATGGAAGTAATCCACGGTGACGTCCAGGTCACCTGCATTGAACACCGTACCGGCGGTGTAGTTAATGGATTCCTCCGGTGTCAAGGCTTTGCCGCCTACCAGGGCTGAGGCCGGATGCGTGGGCGGGAGGGTGGCTTCATCCGCCAGCACGCCGCCGCTGAACGCGGTGGTGACATTCAGGATGTTGGCCTGCCCTACCGTCGGCGCCCGAAACCCGGTGCTCACTGCGCCACGGATGGCGAAATTATCATTGACCTGTCCGCGCACACTAATCTTGACATCCATGGTCTCACCGACGCCCTTGTGATCTTCATAGCGTCCCGCCGCGCCCAGTAACACGTCCTGGCTCAGCTCGGCTTCCAGGTCCATATAGGCGGCGTAACTGTTGCGCGACCAGGTGCCGGCCAGGCGCGGGCCGAAACCGGTAAATCCGTTGGAGCCGACGCCGAAGCCCTGCGCGGAGAGACCGCCGGGACTCAAGTCCTGGAACCAGGAATTCTCTCCCCCCTGAGTCACCTTGAACTTCTCCTGCCGGTGCTCCAGTCCGAACGCAACACTCAACGGCGAGTAGAACGCAGCCAGGTCCACCAGCTTGGATACATCCAGGTTGATGGTGTAATCCGTTTCCGTGTAGGTGCCGGGAGAATAATCCGTCGGCATATTGGCTACGTTTATATCAGGCTTGGCCAGCAGTTGCGGGTTGAGCGTGTGGCGCATGAAGAACTCGGCCTGGTGGCGGCCGTACACCCCGCTCACGTCCACATGCCATTCGTTGAACAGTTCGCCGCGCACACCCATTGCAAAACCGTAGTCCTCCATGACACCGCCGAAGCGCGGCACAAAGCCGCCGGGGAAGCGGGTGATGAACGATTCACAGTTGGGGTCTGCCCGCACCGCAGCAATGTCGTCGGCGCTGGCTACATTATCGATAATCCGGATGGCCGGGCACTCGCCACCCATGCCGGCGCCGTCCAGGTCAGCCACCTTGACGGTGTCATAGGTCATGCCGTCTACGGTGATTTCGGGGCCGTCAAACACACCGCTGCGCGTGTGCGGATTACGAAAGTAGAACCCTCCCTCAACCTTGCGCTTGGCATAGTTGCCGTAGCCGTAGGCCTCCAGGTTGTCACTGATATCGAACCCGGCATTGCCAAAGAACTTGTAGTCGTATTCAAACTCCGGCGCGCCCCAGACCATCACGTTGGGGTGGAACACGCTGTCGTAGTTGGGGTCTGTAATATACGTATTACCGGCATCGACCAAGCCTTGCGCGTCAGAGCGCTGCTGGGAGCGGTTGGTGGGGTCGGATTCCTTGTACTCGAAACTCAGGTTGGCAAAACCGTTGCTGCTCAACGGCAGGCCGATGTTGCCGGAAAAGTTCAAGCCCTCGCCGTCCCCGTCGTAGAACTCCCCCCAACGGGCTTCCACCGTACCGCCTTCGGCATCATCTTTTAATTCAAAGTTGATCACGCCGGCGATGGCGTCGGAACCGTACTGGGCCGCGGCGCCGTCACGCAATACTTCCACCCGTTTGAGTGCGATGGCAGGTATTGAGGATATATCAGGGCCTTGTGACCCGTCGGCAACACCGTTGCCCAGGAAGGTAATCACGGCCGCGCGGTGGCGCCGTTTGCCGTTGACCAGGACCAGGGTCGAATCCGGCGGCAGGCCGCGCAGTTTGGCCGGGCGCACCAGGGTCGCCGCATCGTTGATGGGCTGCTGGTCGATGTTGTAAGAAGGCACCAGGTTGGCAAGTTGCGAATCAATTCCCGTCGAGCCCTGGCTCATGAAATCATCACCGGAAATCACATCCACCGGTACCAGCGAATCCGCCTGGGAGCGCCCCGCCTGGCGCCGGCTGCCGATGATGACGATCTCTTCAATAACCCCGGCTTCCGATTGCTGGGCCTGGGCGGTTGGCACAATTATTGGTGATATGGACAAGACTGTCAGGAAAACACAACATAAACTCCGTGAAATTCTCATTTTATTTCTCCATAATTGATTATCGTTCTTTTTACTTTTATACATTGTGAGGACAGCAGAAACAGCGGCGTATTATAACAGATTTTCTGTAAATTGCTAGTGCCGGGAAACGATTTTGACCGACAAAACCAGGAATATTTTTTATAATTATGCCGGAATTGCCCGAAGTTGAGACGACGCGGCGCGGAATCTCCCCACATATCGTCAACAAACCGATCCGGAATGTTGTAATTCGGCAACACCGGTTGCGCTGGCCCATTTCAACGTCACTGGGAAATGAACTCATCGGCCGGCAAATCAGCGCCGTGGGACGGCGCGCGAAATATCTTATCTTTTACCTGGAACACGGTTGCGTCATCCTGCACCTGGGTATGTCCGGCAGTCTCCGAATCCTGGACCCGGCAGTCCCGGCAGACAAGCATGACCACGTTGACGTATTATTCAGCGACAATACCTGCCTGCGCTTTCGCGACCCCCGGCGTTTCGGCTCCATCCACTGGACCGGCCGGGATCCGCTGCAACACCACCTGTTACGCCACCTGGGGCCGGAACCGCTGGGTCCGGCATTCACCGGCACGTATTTGTACCAGCTTTCCAGGCACAGGACGCAATCCATCAAGACCTTCATCATGGACAGCCGCACCGTCGTCGGTGTGGGTAATATCTATGCCAGTGAGGCCTTGTTCAGATGCGGCATACACCCGCTGCGCAAGGCAGGAAATATTTCCCTGGCGCGCTATGCCAGACTGACCGGGTCTGTCAAGAGCGTACTGAACGCGGCGCTGGCTAAAGGGGGGACCACGTTGCGGGATTTTGTCGGCGGCGACGGCGCGCCCGGCTACTTCAGGCTGGAACTGGATGTCTATGATCGCGCCGGGGAACCCTGCAACACCTGCCGGTCCGGTATCCGGCAGATCCGCCAGGGCCAGCGTTCAACCTATTACTGCCCGCACTGCCAGCACTGAAATGTGCCGCCGGGAAGGCGCCTGTTTGTTTAACTGGATCCGGTTCCGGCTTGCGCCGGAATGACGGCCAGGGGACAAACGGCTACTGTTATTCGACAATTACAGCCAGGCCCTCGCCCCTGGGGTCGCTGGCGCTGTAGACCTTATCCTCGTTCCTGTCCCACATTATGGCCTGCATGTTGCCGTAGCGGCGGGAAATCTCCCGCAACTCATGGCCCAGTCCGGTAAGCCGTTGCTGTTCAAATTCGGTCAGGCCGTGTAGTTCGAACTGCACCTGATCCGGTTCGTACTGGTGGTGGAAGCGGCGCAGGGCGACCCAGGATTCGGGTAACCGGCCGTCAGCAAAATCCAGCGCCGCCAGCAGCACCATGCTGATGATTCGGCTGCCGCCCGGCGTTCCCACGATACCGACCCGGTCCGGCAACTCCAGGAACGTGGGCGTCATGCTGGACAACGGCCTCTTGCCCGGCGCGATCGCGTTGGCCTCATCGCCGATCAGCCCGTAGGCATTCGGGGTGAACGGCTTGATGGAAAAGTCATCCATCTCGTTGTTGAACAACACGCCCGTGCCCGCCGCAACAAAGCACGCGCCGAACAAGGTATTGACGCTCAGCGTACCCGCCACGCGGTTGCCTTCCCTGTCCATGACGGAAAAATGCGTGGTCTGCGT
The DNA here is from genome assembly GCA_965207165.1 of Gammaproteobacteria bacterium. Taxonomy (GTDB): domain Bacteria; phylum Pseudomonadota; class Gammaproteobacteria; order Eutrophobiales; family Eutrophobiaceae; genus JAAXHV01. Next base: position 3,210,501 of record OZ242265.1, read on the forward strand.
GCCGGTCTGCTGCAGGGCAGGGCCGCCGCCGATGACGTCGCTGGGCGTCGCCTTCGATGGGTCAACCGTCAGCGCCAGTCCCTCCAGGTAAGACCTGTCCAGCAGGCGCGCCACCGGAACATCCACGAAATCCGGGTCTCCCAGGAATACCGCGCGGTCGCGGAAGGCGCGCCGCATGGCTTCGATAATATGGTGTTTGCGCTGTACGTTGCTCATGCCGTCCAGGTCAAATGTCTCCAGTATCTGCAGCGCCTGCGCCATGACGATGCCGCCCGATGACGGCGGCGGCGCGGAAACTATTTTCGCGCCGCGGTAGTGGGTGACTATCGGCTCCCGTTCGACTACACGGTAAGCATCCAGGTCCTTGAGACTCCACACGCCCCCGTATTTGCGCGACTCCCGCACCATGGTCTCGGCGACCGGTCCGCGGTAGAACCCGTCCCGTCCTTGTTTTGCAATGGCGTCTATGGTCGCGGCCAGTTCTTGCTGACGGATCAGGTAACCTATGCGCGGCGGCCTGCCGTCCTGCAGGAATATCTCTGCCGCGGCCGGATTCTGCCGCAACGACCCGGCCACGAAACCGGCCAGCCGGTGGTAACGCGAGCTCACCTCGAAACCCTGTTCGGCGTAGCGTTTTGCCGGCGCCAGCGACCGGCCCAGCGGCAGGCGCCCATAGTGTTCGGCGAGGTGAACCAGTCCTGCCGGCAGCCCCGGGATCCCGGCCGCCAGGGGTCCTTTCAACGAGGCGTCCTTGATCACGTTGTCCTGCGCATCCCGGTACATCCGGGCGTGTGCCAGGCCCGGGGCGGTTTCCCTGGCGTCGATCATGACCTGTTTGCCGTCGCCGGCCCGGTGCAGCAGCCAGAACCCGCCGCCGCCGAAACCTGAACTGTACGGTTCAACCACTCCGAGGGCGGCGCTGACCGCGATCGCTGCGTCAAAGGCATTTCCCCCTTGCTGCAGGATTTCAACCCCTGCCGCGGTCGCCAGGGGATGCGCACTGGCAACGGCGTGCGCCGGCGGTCCGGCGGCAAACCCGGGTGAAATGTTAAAAACGATACAGGCTGTCAGGATGTGTATTTTTTTTGTTATGGACATCATAGGGCTATGCTGCGGTTGAGAGGTTTTCGATAAAGCCGTTGTCTGACTCCGGCCTGTTGCGGGCTGTTCAGGTTCCCCGCTTTGCGTACAGCGCTTCGCTGACTGCTTCATGGACAAACTGGGTTATGTCACCGCCCAGTACGGCGATTTCCCGCACCAGGCTGGACGAGATGTAGCTGAGGTGTTCGGCAGGTGTTAAGAATACCGTTTCCGCCTCTTCGTACAACTGGCGGTTCATGCTCGCCATCTGGAACTCGTACTCGAAGTCGGATACGGCCCGTAACCCGCGCACGATGACCCTTGCACCGCGCTGCTTGGCATATACCGTCATGAGACCGCTGAAACTCGCGACCTCCACGTTGTTGATGCCCGCCAGGGCTTCCCGGGCCAGTTCAACACGCTCCTTGGTTGTAAACGTGGTGGATTTACCCGTGCTGCCCGCGATCGCGATGATGACCCGGTCGAACATGCGCGCAGCCCGTTCGACGATGTCGGTGTGGCCGTTGGTGATCGGATCAAACGTGCCCGGATATATTGCCGTTGTGTTCATTCAAGGAACCTCGTATTGATACAGTCTGTATTCAACCTGGCCCGCCCGGGCCTGTTTCAGCGCCGTCAATCCCGGAACCCGGGACGGGACTCCCGGTTCGGTTTCCGTATAGACGTAGGCAGCAGGCGCCAAGTGTCCCCTGTTTGTCAGCAGGGCACAAGTATTTTTCACAAAATCCTGGTGAAACGGCGGGTCGAGAAAGACGACATCGAACGGTTCATGGCTGCTTGCCAGCCAGGTGACGGCGTCCGCGTTGACGACTTCCGCATCCCGTGCGTCCAGGGCAGTCCGGGTTTGTTCCAGTTTCCGCGCCAGTTGTTTATTTTTTTCCACCAGCACCGCGCTCCGGGCGCCGCGGGACAGGGCTTCGAAACCCAGTGCCCCGGTCCCTGCAAACAGGTCCAGACAGCGGGACCCGGGAACAATCTCCGCCAGCCAGTTGAATAACGTTTCCCGGATCCGGTCCGGGGTCGGACGCAGGCCGGGATGGTCGGCTACCGCCAGCCTCCGGCCGCGCCACTCCCCGCCGATGATCCTGACTTTTCCTGCGGCCCCCATTACTGATCGCTGCTGGTCCTGTCGTCTCCTGGACCGGTTACGGCTTCAGTCCGCCTCCCGGGCGGCGGCGGGCGGGTTCGGCCCCACCATGACGGTTACAAACCGTTCCGGCTGCAGGCGCCGTTTGAATGCGTCCCTGATCTGCTCAATCGTCACGGCATTCACCTTATCGACAAACGTATCCAGGTAGTCCGGCGGCAGGTCATAAAACCCTATCATGGCAATGTAACCGAGAATCTTGCTGTTGCTGTCCAGGCGCAGGGGAAAGCCGCCGCTGATGTTGTTTTGCGCCGCCGCCAGTTCCTCCTGCGTGGGTCCCTGGTCTATAAAGTCCCGGATCGTATCCCGCATCACCTGTAACGCCTGTTCCTGCTGGTCGCCGCGGGTCTGCAAACTCGCGGTGAACGGCCCGGGGCCGCGCCGTGGTGAAAAATAACTGTACGCGCCGTACGACAGCCCGCGCTTTTCCCGGACTTCCTCGTACAGCCGCGAGACAAACCCGCCGCCGCCCAGGATGTGGTTACCCACGTACAACGGGAAATAATCCGGGTCGCCGCGCCTGATGCCGGGCTGGCCGAGCAGGATGTGTACCTGCGACGACGGGTGCTCGACACGGATCTCGCCCCCTTGTGCCAGCGGCGTTAACGCCGGAAACGGTTCCGGCGCCCGGCCCCGGGGCAAGCCCGCGGTCAACTCCCCGGCCAGTTTCTCAGCCTGCTCCCGGTCCAGGTCTCCTACGATCACCAGCCGCGCATTGCGCGCCCCGTACCTGTCACGGTGGAAATTGACGATATCACGGCGCTGCACGGACATGACGCTGTCCAGGGTGCCGTCGTTAGGCAACGCGTAGGGATGGTCTCCGTATATTGCCGCGTGGTACGCGTCGCGGGCTATCTCGCCCGGCGACTGCCGTTTGCGCTCGATAGCCACCAGCAGGCGCTGTTTCTGTCTTTCAACCGCTTTCACGGGGAATGCCGGCTCTGCGACAACCCTGCGCAAATTCAGCAAGGCCGGCTCCAGCAAGGCCGGGTCTGATAATGAGCGCACGCTTACGGAGGCATAATCATAGCCCGAAGCTGCCCCGTATTGCGCGCCCAGACGCTCGAATTCAAAGCTGATGGCGGTGGCGTCCATCTCGCCGGCGCCCTCATCCAGCAAGCTGTTTGTCAGGACCGCCAGCCCGTTCCTGCCGGCAGGCTCCCGTACCGAGCCTGCATCGAACAGCAGGCGCACATCGACCATCGGCAATTCATGGGATTCCACAAAAAAGACCTGGCTGCCCGCCGCGGTCTGCCAGTGTTCCAGTATCGGGGCCGGGCGGGCGGCCTGCGCGCCGAGCAGCAACAGTACCGGGACAACTACCTGGATGAGGGTGCGCCCCTGCCGGCGGGCAACCGCCGGGTTCTGCGCCGCGTTGCGCGCCTTCACCCCGTTATCCGCCCGCATGCCGATCCCCGCCTGCTTGCCGCTGCGCAGCCCCGGTTGCCTCTCGGGACTGTGGTTCAAGCACGGCAATCGTCAACCCGTCATCGCGCAAATACTTGTCTGCGACCTGTTTTACCTGTTCGGCGCTGATTGCCTGGATGCGCGCCACGTACTCATCCGCCAGGCGCCAGGGCAACCCTGTCGTTTCAAAGATGCCGAGTATCATGGCCTGGTAAAACAGCGAGTCCCGTTCGTAGACGTCACTCGACACGACCTGCGCTTTCACCCGCGCCAGTTCCTGCTCGCTGATTTCCCCGCTAACGATGTTATCCAGTTGTTCCCTGACGGCCTGCTCCACCTCGCCGACCGTCCGGCCCCGCGCAGGCGCCGCCTGGATAATAAACAGGCCGTCCAGCCTGCCGGCCAGGTCGTAGGAAACGCCGACACTGGCCGCCACCTCCTGGCCCCGCACCAGGTGGGTCGCCAGCCTGGCGCTGTTCCCGCCGTCCAGCACGCCGGCCAGGACTTCCAGCGCATACGGCTCCCAGGACGCGGGTGCTGCTGCCTGGTCCCTCAATACCGGTGTTTTATACGCCATGAGCAGGTGCGGCAATTCCGCCGGGCGCTTCACCGTGACGCGTTTCAGGCCCTGTTGGGTGACTTCCGGCAGGGTGCGCGGCGCCGGCACCATGCTGGTCTCAAGCGGGCCGAAATATTTCTGCGTCAAGCGGTGGACAACGTCAGGTTCGACATCGCCCGCCACCACCAGCGTGGCGTTATTCGGCGCATACCAGCGCTCATACCATGTTCGCAGGTCGTCAACCTGCATGGCGTCCAGGTCCGCCATCCAGCCGATTATCGGGTGGCGGTAGGGCGCAGTCTGGAACGCCGTGGCCAATGCGGTCTCATACAGGTATGCAACCGGGTTATCTTCCGTGCGCAGGCGCCGCTCCTCCTTCACCACCTCGATTTCCTTCCTGAATTCTTCCTCCGACAGCAACAGGTTACGCATCCGGTCGGCTTCCAGCTCGAGGCTGACTTCAAGCCGGGATTTTTCCAGCATCTGGAAATACGCGGTGTAATCCTTTCCGGTAAAGGCGTTTTCATTACCGCCGTTTTCCGCGATGATCCTGGAGAACTCCCCGTCGGGGTATTTTTCCGTGCCCTGAAACATCATGTGCTCCAGCGCGTGGGAGATCCCGGTGATGCCGTCATGCTCGTAGCTCGACCCGATCCGGTACCAGATCTGGGACACCATCACCGGCGCCCGGCGGTCTTCTTTTACCAGCAGCTTCAGGCCGTTTTCAAGGTTGAACTCATGTACCTGGGCATGTGTTGGCGGGGCAGCCGCCAGCGCCGCAACCAGGTAAAAAATATATACCGAGTATCTCATCATTCCATCCACACCATATAACCATCTAATAGCATCGTTAGACTGTTTTATTCTTCATTGGTTTCTGTTCCATCGCGATCACGGCGGCAGGCCTTCATGTGCTATCATTTCGCCCGCATGAAGACCATCACTGCAGAAACATCACATTACCATGTTACCTTGCCTCTGTCAGATATACGAGATACCGGCAACAGGCAAAGCGACTGACCAGCCATGGCGCCGGGTAACCGTTCCGTGAACCGTTCCCTTAACAGGATTACGACTTGGCCCTGCTGCGCCTGAACCACCATGAGTGAAGCAACCGGACGCACTCCGGGGAAGACATTTTTTCGCCGCCTGGCAAAAGGCCTCGAGAAAACCCGCGCCCGTTTACTGAGCGGGAAACCCGGCCTGGTAAAGGGCAAGCCGGTCCTTGATAAAACCCTGCTGGAGGACCTTGAAATGCAGTTGCTGGGCGCGGACATCGGCGTCGAAACCAGCGCCGACATCCTGTCCGGTCTCGAACAGACCCTGAAGCAGCGCGCAACCGGGCAGCCGGATTTGACGGCCGCGCTGTGCGAAAGCATGGTATCCGTCCTCAGGCGCTCCGAACAACCCCTGGCGATACCCGAAAAAAAACCGTTCGTGATCCTCGTTGTCGGCGTCAACGGCGTGGGGAAAACGACAACTATCGGAAAACTGGCCCATCTCCTGCAACAGGATGGCCTGTCGGTGTTGCTGGCAGCCGGCGATACGTTCAGGGCTGCCGCCATTGAACAGATTCAACACTGGGGGGAACGGGTCGGCGCACCGGTGATCAGCCAGCGACCGGGAGCGGATGCCGCCGCAGTGTTATACAATGCCTTGCAGGCAGCCGTCGCCCGGGGAACGGATATCGTCATGGCCGACACCGCCGGCCGCTTGCATAACAAGGACAACCTGATGGAGGAGCTGAAAAAAATACACCGCACCATCCACAAGTTTGATGCCGGGATAGTCGTCGAGACCTTGCTGGTTATCGACGCCGGCACCGGCATGAACGCGCTGGTACAGGCCCGGCGGTTTCAGCAGCTTGTCAGCGTAACCGGGGTGGCGCTGACCAAACTCGACGGCACGGCAAAAGGGGGGATGGCCTTTGCGCTGGCACAACAGCTTGCATTGCCCATCCGCTATATCGGCATCGGTGAGGGCATCGATGATCTTCAGCCTTTCGATGCTGAACAGTTCGTACAAGCCCTGCTGGACATCCGCCCGTGATCAGTTTCAGCGACGTATTCATGCACTACCCCGGCGGCAAGGATGTCCTGAAAAACATCAACCTGCAGGTGGAGCAGGGTGAGATGGTTTACCTGACCGGCCATTCCGGCGCCGGGAAAACGACCTTGTTGCGCCTGGTCGCGCTGGCGGAGCGGCATTCCCGCGGCCAGATCGTCGTCAACGGCCAGAACCTGGCGCGGCTCTCGGGCAGGCGCATCCCGCTGTTCCGGCGCAATATCGGCTTCATGTTCCAGGAACACCGGTTACTGAACGACCGCACCGTGTTCGACAACGTGGCCCTGCCGCTGACCATTGCCGGGTACCGCTACCAGGACATAAGAAAACGCACCCATGCCGTCCTGGAAAAGGTGGGCCTGCTGTCGAAGGAAAAGGCCCTGCCCAACGCGCTGGCCACGGGAGAACAGCAACGCGTCGGTATCGCCCGGGCCGTGGTTCACCGGCCGGCCCTGCTGCTGGGGGATGAACCCACGGGCAACCTGGACCCGGCGCTGTCCTGGGAAACCATGAAGTTGTTCGAGTTGTTCAACCAGGTCGGCGTCACCGTGCTGATTGCAACCCACGATCTTGCCACGATCGGGAAGATGAACAAAAAAACCATTGCCCTGCAGGACGGCTGTCTGCTGCCCGGCACGGCATAGTTGAGGGGGAATGAAAAACCAGTCCGACAGGAACAGACCGGGGCATTCGCCGGGCAGACACGCCAGCCAATGGGCTCTGCAACACCTGCGCGCGCTGTTTCTCAGCCTGGGTCAGTTATATAAATACCCGGGAAACTCGTTGTTCAGCATCTCCGTGATCGGCATCTCCCTGGCGCTCCCGGCCGGACTTTATACCCTGCTTGAAAACGCGCAACGCATCACGTCACACCTGGATGCGGCCTCTCACATATCCCTGTTCCTGGTCCCGGATGTCGATGAGCAACGCGCGCTTGCGCTGAAAGACGTGCTGCAGGAGCGCGCCGATATTGACGGGGTTGAAGTGATCGACCCCGGGCGCGCCCTGGCCGAGTACAAGGAGAACTCCGGGTTTGCAGCGGCACTGGATACTCTGGGACAAAACCCGCTGCCCTATGTACTCGTGGTCCGGCCCGGGGTCAAAACCCTGGTGGCGCCCGGTAACGCGGCGCTGCTCGAAACGCTGCGCTCGCTGCCGCAGGTGGATTCCGCCCAGTTCGACTGGCAGTGGGCACAGCGGCTGCACCAGATTATCGAGGTGTTCCAGCGCGCGGTGCTGATAGTGGCAGCCCTGTTCGCCTGCGCCGTCGTCCTGGTCGTGGGCAACACCATACGCATGGCTGTATCCAGCCGCCGCCAGGAAATTGAAATACACAAGTTGTTCGGCGCCACCGATGCGTTCATTACCCGGCCTTTTCTTTACTCGGGCATGCTGCACGGCGCTGCCGGCAGCCTGCTTGCCTGGCTGATGCTTGAGGTATCCATGGTGTTGTTGCAGGGACCGGTCATCCGCCTGTCGGAATTATACGGCAGTCCGTTTACGCCGGCTTCCCTGAACGCAACAGAGGCGCTTTGGCTGCTATCGATCGGCGCCGGACTGGGCCTGGCCGGTTCCTGGCTGTCGGTAAAACGCCACCTGCGCGCCATCGATCCCATATAGCCGATAACCCGTATTTTGCACATCCACACGCGGGAATGTAAGAAACTGTTAGCACTCTGATAAGAAGAGTGCTAAAATAGTGCCATGATTTTTGTGGAGGTACCGTTATGAACAACATTATGGCCCTGCAACCGGCGTTCCCGATCGGTTCTATCGAAGCGTATATCCATGCGGTAAACGAGATCCCCATGATCAGCGCAGAGGACGAACAGGCCCTGGCCCGCCGCCTGCGAGACGGTCATGATCTTGAGGCAGCACGGCAACTGGTCATGTCCCACCTGCGTTTCGTGGTCCGGGTCGCGCGCGGCTACCGCGGTTACGGCCTGTCCCAGTCAGACCTGATCCAGGAGGGCAACATCGGCCTGATGAAGGCAGTGAAGCGTTTTAACCCGGAACTGGGCGTGCGCCTGGTTTCCTTTGCGGTTCACTGGATACGTGCGGAAATGCACGAATTCATCCTGCGCAACTGGCGCATTGTCAAAGTGGCGACCACCAAAGCCCAGCGCAAACTGTTCTTTAACCTGCGCTCAAGCAAAAAACGCCTGGGCTGGATGAACCAGGACGAGGTAAACGCCGTTGCCCGTGACCTGGGGGTCAGCGCGACTGACGTAATTGAAATGGAAAAACGCCTGAGCGCCTTCGACGCGTCTTACGATGGCCCCGTTGACGACGATCCTGAAACCGATAATTTCAGGCCGGCCGGTTACCTGGACGACGGGCGCGCCTCCCCGGAGGAACAGCTGGCAACGGACCAGGCCGATACCCTCAACCGGCAAAAACTGACTACGGCTTTACAGTCTCTGGATGAGCGCAGCCGGGAAATCATCAGGCAGCGCTGGTTAAACGAGGAGAAGACCACCTTGCACACCCTGGCCGCGGAATACGGCGTCTCTGCAGAGCGCATCCGCCAGCTTGAGTCGAATGCAATGGAAAAAATGCGCCTGGCTTTTGCCTGATTAACGAATTAAACCGGGGACAGAGTCAATTCTGTCCCCCTTCTGTTTCCCCCTTCCCGGGATTACTACAGCACCAGCTGCGCCAGCGCGGGAATATAATGGTCTACCAGCAGGACGGCAAAGAGCCCCATCAAATACCATATGGAATAGCTGAAGGTGCTCATGGCCGTTGCCTCTTCCGGCTGCCTCATCAGTTTGACGGTAAAATAAAGAAACCCGCCGCCCAGCGCCAGCGCGCCGCTCAGGTAAGTGATGCCGCTCATCCCGGTCAGGTACGGCAACAGGGTGACAATAAACAACAGCAGCGTGTATAACAGGATGTGCAGCCGGGTGAACTCCAGCCCATGGGTTACCGGCAGCATGGGGATCTCCGCATTCTCGTAGTCCTTGCGCCTGGCAATGGCCAGCGCCCAGAAATGGGGCGGCGTCCAGGCAAATATGATCAGGAACAGCAGCAGCGCATGGGGTTCCAGGCTGCCGCTCACGGCAGTCCAGCCAAGTACCGGGGGCGCGGCGCCCGCGGCCCCGCCGATAACGATATTCTGCGGTGTGGCGCGTTTCAGGAACATGGAGTAGACCACGCCATAACCGATCAGCGAGACAAAGGTCAGCAGCGCCGTCAATACATTCACCCGGAGAACAAGGATAACCATGGCAATAACACAGAGAATTGCCGCAAAACAGATCGCGTTGCGCGCGGACAGGTCGCCCTTCGGTAACGGCCGTTTATGCGTGCGCGCCATCAGCGCGTCTACTTTTCGGTCAACAACGTGGTTGACGGCCGCGGCGGACGCCGCGGCGAGGCCAATTCCCAGCGTTGCCGAAACAAGCAGGGAAAGCGCCACCGGGCCGGGGGTCGCCATCAACATACCGACCAGCGCGGTAAATACGATCAGGCCGACAATCTTCGGTTTGCACAATGCGACATAGTCGCGCCAGGTGGAAATCGCCCCAGCCATAGTCTTCAATCGCGAAACCCGTGGAACAACAGCTTCGCCTGCTCGACCCGGGCATACCGGTACAGGGTCAGCAATGACAGCATCAGCAGCGCGGCAACGGAATTATGCGCCACTGCAACGGGCAGGGGCAGGCGCAGCATTACATTGGCGATACCCAGGGACGCCTGCAGGCACAGGAGGCATAACAGGATCGCCGCGTGCAGGCGCAGGACCCGTCCGCCCCGGGCAAAGGCGCGCAGCGCTACGTACAACAGCACCAGCAACGTCAGCGCGGCGCCCACCCGGTGGACAAGGTGTATCGCCGTGCGCGCCGGCGCATCGAGTATCCCCCCTTCGTAATCAAGACGGCCGTCACGCCAGACGGTAAATCCCTCCCTGAAGTCAGTGTCCGGCCACCACGACCCATCCCGGCAGGCAGGAAACTCCGGACATGCCAGCGCGGCATAATTGGCGCTGGTCCAGCCGCCCGAGAACATCTGCGCGGCGAGAACGACCAGTCCTGCCAGCGCCAGCTTGTCCACACGGGGCGCAACGCCCGGCCCCGGGGTGTTGCGCGGCGTGTTCCTGAGTATGATCCAGTAGAGCAGGCCCAGTATCATCATGCCTCCCAGCAGGTGGGCGACGACGATAAGGGGCTTGAGCAGTTCGGTGACCGTCCACATGCCGAGCAGGGCCTGCAGCGCAACCAGGCAAAGGAGAATACTCCAGGGGACCCTGTCGCCGTGTCCCCGGCGCCAGGACAGCAGGGCCAACAGCAGAACCAGTATGCCCAGCGCCCCGGCGGCATAGCGGTGTACCATTTCCTTGACTGCCTTGTCTCTGTTAAACGGCCGGGATTGATACGCCTGCTGCGTTGCCGCCGCCTGCAGGTCTTCGGTAACCACCATTTTGCCGTAACAGCCGGGCCAATCGGGGCAACCCAGGCCGGCGTCGGACAGGCGCACGTATGCGCCCAGGATCACCACGCAAAACGCCAGCAGGAAACAGGTAACGGTAAGCGTGAGAAAGCCCGTTCTCATCCGATGCGGGAATATTTGAGCAGCCGGGTCAGATCCTTGATGATCCCGTCCGGCGGCGCCGCGGCGGAATAGGTCATCATCAGGTTGCCCAGCGGATCAACCAGGTACAACCTGCCGTCGGTGAGCGGGTGGTCGTCCGGCGTGAGCCTGAACAGGGACAACAGGCTGCCGCTGTCAATTCCCTCGGGGTACACAACGAGCTGGCCGGGGTAATCGGTCAACTGTTCCTGCGTCAGCGCACTGCGGTCGTTGTCGACAACCAGCACGGCCCGCTGCACGCGCTGGGCGTACTTGCCGGTGGCCAGCCGCAACTGGCGCATCCGGTACAGGTTCCCCAGACAGGCTTCGCCGCATTTGCCGTCGAGCAGGTATACCAGTGTCCACTTGCCGTGCAGGCGCCGGTCCGTATCGGTGTCATCCGCCGGGTTCACCAGCGACCAGTCGGGTACGGATCTCGGCGGGGCAACCAGCGTGCCGTGCGCGCCCGCGCCCGTCCCTCTGCCCAGGTCCGTGAAATTGTACAGGACCCAGGATAACAGCGGCGGCAGCGCAAACGCCGCCAGCAACAGTATCAACATTGCCTGTTTTCTTGTCATTGCGTTTCAGTCGTCCCCCGGTCCCGTTCGTTTCCTCAGGTTCACCACCAGGTAAATTACCAGCAATGTGGCTGCCAGGGCAAACCATTGAAAGGCGTAGCCCAGGTGCCGCTCCCTGCGGAAGCCGGGCGCTGAGCCGTTCCAGGTCAGCACGCCCGCAGCGTCCGCATCCAGGCGCACTATGTAGGGCAGCAAAGACCATCCGTTCTGCGCGGCGATTTGCGCCAGGTCGATGCGCTGGACCCGCTTCAGGTTGTCCCCCAGGTTTTCGGCAATGTCTTCCGCCAGCTTTATCCCGGTGACCGGCTCGGGTTTTGCCACGCCTGTCAGGGCCGCGGGTTCGCTGCTCGTGTTTATCCGCGGCGCCTCGTCCCTGGTCCCGGGCGCCGCAATCCAGCCGCGGTCCACCAGCACGGAAGCGCCGTCTGCAAGGACAAAGCGGGTGAACACCTGGTAGCCGACGACCCCGCGCATTACCTGGTTGTCCAGCAGGTAGGTGGTCCGGGGGTCATAGGTCCCTGCCAGCCGGCATCGCCTCCAGTGCATCTGCTGCGCCTGGCCGCGCAGACCGGGAACCTGTCCCAGGTCTACGGGATCCGCATCCACCTGTGCCTGGTAACGCTGCTGTAATTCCTGTTTTTCATCGGCGCGCTGCAGTTGCCAGAAACCCAGCCTGATGAGCAGCGCCAGCAACGCGACGGTCGCCAGGGTGGGCCACAGCCCGGGCTTGAATTGACGAAGCATCAGTCAGGCGGGGAAGTCGATGACCGCAAGCCGTGAAAACAGGATATACTGGCTCCGGTCAACCACGAACACACAAACATGAGCGGCCCGGCGATATTTAAAATAGTTGTCGTCATACTCCTGGTAATCATCCTGATCTCACTGGCGTCAGGCCTGATTTTCCTGATCCGGGACAAGGGGAAAAGTGACCGAACGGTGAAATCACTTACGCTCAGGATCGTTTTGTCCATCGCCCTGTTTATCCTCCTGTTCATCGGTTTCTCGGCCGGGCTGATCACGCCCCACGGCATAAATCCGACGGCCCCTTCCGGAACATTACCCTGAGCTTCGATGACTGCCCGCCGGCGCGCCCGGCCCGGTCGCGGTCACACCTGTACCCGGGTCCAGGCGTTACAACCAGTACACGAAAATGAACAGGCCCAGCCAGACCACGTCGACAAAATGCCAGTACCAGGCAACCGCCTCGAAGGCGAAGTGATTTTCCTTGGTGAAATGCCCCTTGATGGAGCGCAACAGGATAACGGTCAACATGGTAGCGCCCATGGTCACGTGAAATCCATGGAAGCCGGTCAGCATGAAAAACGTGGAGCCGTATATGCCGGAGTTCAGGGTCAGCCCCAGGTCATTGTAGGCGTGGATGTACTCGGCGGCCTGTAATCCCACGAACAGGAACCCCAGGAACACGGTGGCAAACAGCCACCAGCACAACCCGGAACGCTGGTTTTTCTTCAGCGCCCAGTGGGCAAAGGTAACGGTCGCGCCGCTGGAAAGCAGGATCACGGTATTGAGGGCGGGGATGCCGAACGCGGGAATGATTTCCCTGATTTCCGTGAATTTACTGGACAGCCCCTCTACCGTCATGTCCGGGGTCAGCAGCAGCGGCCAGACGTTGTCAAAAGACGGCCAGAGAAATTCGTTGGTGGCCGCGCCGGCGCCTTCGCCGCCGAGCCAGGGCACGGAGTAGACGCGGGCATAGAACAGGGCGCCGAAGAACGCGGCGAAGAACATTACTTCGGAAAATATGAACCAGGCCATGCCCCAGCGGAAACTGATATCCACCTGGGTGTTGTAGGCGCCGCTGATACTTTCATCTATCACATCCCTGAACCAGACGAAAAACATGACGAAAACACCGACAAATCCCAACAGCAACAGGTGCGAACCGAAGCCGGGCATCGCGCCGGTGGCAAGGTACTGGTTAAACATGAATGCCGTGCCGCAAAAGGCAAGAAACAGGGCCAGGGAGAACAATACCGGCCACCTGCTCGGCTCAGGGATAAAATACGTGTCTTGCGAATTTGACATGAGTATTCCTCGAAATTAATTCACCATTATTCGTTATCAGGAGTTGGCTTTTTGCGTCTGCTTCGGGGCGCTGGCCGCGTTGTCCCCGACGTCAAAAAAGGTATATGACAGCGTCAGCGAGGAAAACCGTTCCGGCAGATCGGTATCGACAATGAACCGCACCGGCATCTCCCTGGTCTCACCGGGGGCCAGGACCTGTTCGGAAAAGCAGAAACAATCCATCTTGCTGACATAGATGCCCGCCTGTACCGGCGACACGCTGGGGATCGCACGCCCCGTTACGGTCCTGCCGGAGCGGTTTTCAACCAGGAACACGGCCTCGGACAACTCACCGGGGCGAATCCTGGTCTTGTGCCGTTCCGCCTTGAATGTCCAGGGAATGTCCCGCGTATTGGTATCGAAAACGACCGTCACCAGCCGTTCATGATCAACGTCCCCCGCCCTGATGGCGCTCTCGCTCACGGCGGTGGTGCTGCCGCGCCCGGTCAGGTCGCAGTAAACCCGGTAGAGCGGCACCAGCGCATAGCCGAAGGCGAACATTCCCGCCGTCACCAGCAGCAGCTTGTACACGGTCCTGTTTACGTTTTTCTCTGTCATCAGGCTATAGATAGCTCAGTATGAAGCCGAAATACACCGCGACCGCGACCAGCGCCAGGCAAATGGCCAGGCGGATATTGGCCTTGCGGCGGCGGGCCATAAACTCGCGCTCATCTGTTTCCGGTTCCCTGTCCACACGCGTGCGCTACGAATGGGCGGTCGCCGCATCCACTTTCGGCGGGACGGTAAACGTGTGGAACGGCGGCGGTGAGGGCAGGGTCCACTCCAGCCCGCGTGCGCCTTCCCATACCTGCTCGCTCGCGGCCTTGCCCTCGCGTATGCACTTGATGACAACCCAGACGAACAACAACTGGCTGAGACCGAAAGCAAATCCGCCGATGCTGGAAATCATGTTCCATTCGGTAAACTGGACCGCGTAATCCGGGATGCGGCGCGGCATGCCGGCCAGTCCCACGAAATGCTGCGGGAAAAACAGCACGTTGACCGAGATGGTGGAGAGCCAGAAATGGAGCTGCCCCAGTTTCTCGTCATACATGTGGCCGGTCCACTTGGGAATCCAGAAATACGCGCCCGCCATCAAGGCAAAGATGGCGCCGGTGACCAGCACGTAATGAAAATGGGCAACCACAAAATAGGTGTCGTGGTACTGGAAGTCGGCGGGCGTAATTCCCAGCATCAGCCCGGAAAATCCGCCGATCGAGAACAGGATCACGAACGCCAGCGCGAACAGCATCGGGGTTTCGAACGTCATTGACCCGCGCCACATGGTGGCAATCCAGTTGAACACCTTGACCCCGGTAGGCACGGCGATAGACATGGTCGCGTACATGAAAAACAGCTCGCCGGCCAGCGGCATGCCCACCGTAAACATGTGGTGCGCCCACACGAAAAACGACAGGAAGGCGATGGCCGCGGTGGCATACACCATGGAGTCATAACCGAACAGGGGCTTGCGGGAAAACGTCGGGATGATCTGCGAGACGATGCCGAACGCCGGCAGGATCAGGATATACACTTCCGGATGACCGAAGAACCAGAAAATATGCTGGAACATAACCGGGTCGCCGCCGCCTGCCGCAACGAAAAAACTGGTGCCGAAATACTTGTCCGTCAACAACATGGTCACCGCGCCGGCCAGTACCGGCATCGACGCGATGAGCAGGAACGCGGTGACAATCCAGGTCCATACGAACAGCGGCAACTGCATAAAACCCATGCCCGGGGCGCGCATGTTGAATACGGTAGCGATGATATTAATCGCGCCCATGATGGAAGAGATGCCGAGGAAATGTACGGTAAAAATCAGGAACGGGAAACCGTCGCCAAGCTGCGTGATAAGAGGCGGGTACATGGTCCAGCCGCCCGCCGGGGCGCCGCCTTCCATGAAGAAAGTCGACAGCAACATGATAAAGGCAAACGGCAGGATCCAGAAGCTCATGTTGTTCATGCGCGGCAAGGCCATGTCCGGCGCGCCGATCATCATGGGCACCATCCAGTTGGCCAGCCCCACCCCGGCCGGCATGATCACGCCGAATATCATGACCAGGGCGTGCATGGTCGTCATGGCGTTGAAAAACTGCGGGTCCACGTATTGCAGGCCCGGCTGGAACAGCTCCGCGCGTATCACCATGGCCATGGCGCCGCCCACAAAGAACATGATCAGGGCAAATACCAGGTACATGGTGCCGATATCCTTATGGTTGGTTGAAAAAAGCCAGCGGCCCAGGCCGGTCGGCTTGTGATCGTGATCATCATGGTGATGTTCATGCGTTGTTCCGTAGCTCATACTGTTACCCTCGTTTACTCTCTGTTCTCGGTTCGCGCTGCCTCAGCGTTTGGCCGCAATCGTTGACGGCTGGACCGCATCTCCCACTTCATTGCCCCAGGAGTTGCGCTCGTAGGTGATGACCGCAGCGACATCCACATCATTCAGTTGCATGCCGAACGGCGCCATTGCCGTGCCCGGCACCCCGTTCATTACCGTGTCGATATGTGCTTCCACCGGCCCCGTGGTGACGGGACTGCCGACCAGGGGTTTGAATGCGCCCGGGATACCCATCCCGTTGACCTGGTGACAGGCGACGCAAAACGTACTGTACACCTGCTCGCCGCGCTCCAGTAACTCATCCATGCCCCACTCGCGGTCGGCGCCGGCCTCAGCATCCATGGCCGCCACCATCATATTTCCCGCCCAATCATAGTATTCATCTTCGCTGACGGCTTTCAGGACGATCGGCATGAAGGCATGGTCGCGGCCGCACAGTTCCGCACATTGCCCGCGGTAAGTACCTTCCTCTTCGATGATGGCCCAGGATTCGTTGATAAACCCGGGGATGGAATCGCGCTTCCAGCCCAGGGCCGGCACCCACCAGGCGTGGATGACGTCAGCGGCCGTGGTCATGAAACGGATTTTATACCCGACCGGAACGACGACGGGATTGTCCGCTTCAAGCAGGTAATTATCTATGGTGGCGGGGTCTACTCCCGACCTGAGTTGTCTGGCCTCGTTGCTTTCCGGGGCCAGCGAACTGAAAAAACTGAAATCTTCTTCTATATACTCGTACTGCCAGCGCCACTGGTGGCCGGTGATCTTGATGGTAATGTCTGAATCGCCGGTGGATTCAATCAGGATCAGGGACTTGGTGGCGGGAATGGCCATGAGTATGAGGATGAGCATCGGGATCGCCGTCCAGATTATCTCCACCGTGGTGTTGTGGTGAAACTGGGCAGCCTTGGCGCCCCGTGACTTCCTGTGGTGGAAGATAGACCAGAACATGACGCCGAACACCAGTGCCGCTATCACGCAGCAGATATAGAAGATCGTCATGTGCAGGTCGTATACGTTACGGCTGATCGGGGTCACGCCCTCCGGCAGGTTCAGGCCGTACTCGGCCCAGGCCGGCTGTATTGCCAATAACAGCAGGGAAATAACCGCCCCCACAAAAAGTTTCAAATTTCTAGCAGACATGCTGTTTTCCTCAGCGTCATTGTTATCATCTGATGCTCCATACCATCAAGCATACTGTTTAATTGCAGATCGTAAAACCTCTGCCAGTCCCCTGCGTTCCTGTTCGTTGAGAAACCGGCCAACCTCGATTTCCACGCCGCGGGAACACAATAGCAGCCGGCTCGGGTGCCAGGCATTCCAGTGGCGCCGCAACACGACCCTGGTCCAGTACCTCTGGAAGTCATGGCGTTGCTCCGGTCCGGACCGGCCCGTCTCCACGTGTACGGAATCGTCGGTAATCGTGATAACCTCCCGCGCGCCGCCGCGCCAGGCAGTTATGTAGAGCGCCGCGCCCAGGGCCAGCAACTCCAGCCCCGAGAACGGCAATACCAGGGTCAGTCCATGGACCCAGAAGTAACCCGCAATTGCAAGGGAAACCCCCGATATCGCACAATACGCCAGCAGTAATTCCTTCCACGACATCGACTGGTTGGGCGCAATCACAAAAGTACGCCGTTGATCCGGCGCGGCTTTTAATTCATGGATCATGCACTTATATCCGTCAATGTCAACCCGTTAGCCGCTGCGCGACATGATATTTTGGATTTTACTCACGCTATAGTGGCAAAAGGATAATAACAGTTGCAGGATTATTCAAGCGTGGCGCCGCGCCGGCCGCGCCAGGTCCAGACGTTCGATCCCCAGCGCGGCGCCGATCGTGTCCGCTTCAAGCCGCTCCAGCCAGGGAATATTGCCCAGGAACGGCGCGGGAATTGCGCCGCACAGGTATGCCAGCGTTGCCTGCTGCTCCGTATAGTCCCGGCAAATAGCGTTGCCCAGCCATCCGGCGAAGGGCAGTTTCGAGGCGAGAATGGATTCAGCCGTAAGCAGTGCATGGTTGATACAGCCCAGGCGCAAGCCTACCACCAGGACAACCGCCAGGTCCAGGCGGCGCACCAGGTCTTCGGTCTGTATTCCGTCAGCCAGCGGCACCCGCCAGCCGCCGACCCCCTCAACGATGACCTTGTCCGCGCCATCGGCCAGGGAGTTATACGACGCGGCCAGCACATCGAGTTCCACGTTGACCTGTTCATTACGCGCGGCAATATGGGGAGCAATCGGTTGTTCGAATGCGTAGGGATTCACCTGTTGATAGGCGGGTGGCCTGCTGCACCGGTTCATAATTTGCTCGGCGTCGGCGTTTCTCAGCTGTCCGCCTTTCCGTTCGCTGCCGCTGGCCACCGGTTTCATGCCGTTTACCGCCAGGCCGGCTGACTGCCACCTCGTCATTAACCCCAGCGTTATCCAGGTCTTGCCGACTCCGGTATCGGTGCCGGTTATGAACAGGTTGTGCATGTGAACCAGTCCGTCACGTTGCCGTGTGTGTGCGGAAGGTAAGCGGATATGTCCCCGGCGCCGACGGTTCAGGCCGATCCTGTTTCGTCTCCGGTACCCAGGCATGGCCGTACACGGCCTCGAATGTGGCCGGCATCCCGTCCTGGCCGTACCTGCTGCGGTATTCCGCCAGCATCGCCTGCAGTTTGCCTTTGCCGGTCACGGATCGGCGCCGGCCCGCGTTGACATTGCCTGCGCCGAGCAGTTTCAGCTCGCGCATCAGGGCCAGGCCGTCGTCGTAAACCAGGGTAAACGTCTCCGTTTCCAGCACCGGTTCGGCAAACCCCGCGCGCACCAGCGCATCACCCACGTCGTGCATATCCGTGAATGTGTTGACGTGCACGTAATCATCCACGCCTGCCCAGCTGTTTCGCAACTCCATGAGAGAGTCCGGCCCGAAGGTGGAAAACAGCAACAGCCCGCCGGGCTCAAGCGCCCGGTAAATCCCGGCAAATGCCTTGTCAAGGTCTGAGACCCATTGGAACATGAGGTTGGAAAATGCAAAATCCGCGCTGTTGTCGGCCAGGGGCAGGTTTTCCGCGTCGGCACAGAGGAGGTGGTGCCGTTCAGTTAACCTGTTGTTATCCCGGGACTTTATCAACATGTTGGCGGCCAGGTCCAGCTGCACGATGCGCGCCGCCCGGTACAGGCCCGACAAGCGCGCGCACAGGCGGCCCGTGCCCGATCCGAGGTCGAGGATCAGCGCCGGTTGCAACTTGATCGGCTCCAGTCTTTCCAGCAAGCGTTCGCCGATTTCCTGTTGCAGCATGGCGACGCGGTCATAACTGTCGGCCACCCCGTCGAAATTACGGCGTATCCCGGTTTTGTCCCGCTGGTACGGCGCGGCGCTTTCGTTCATAACGTCTTTTTCAGTTGCGCCAGGGCGTCGAGCAGCCTGTCCACCTGCTCATCGGTATGCCCGGCAGTCAGGGTTATCCTGAGGCGCTCGGTGTTTTTCGGCACGGTGGGGGGGCGGATTGCGTTCAACCAGATGCCGCGGGAACGGGCATAATCGCTGCCCCTGACGGCAGCCTCGGCGCTACCGGCAAGAAACCCCTGAATGGGTGTGCTCGACGCCAGAACCGGCAGGTCAAGCTGTTTCGCTCCCCGGGAGAACCTGCCCACCAGGTCGCGCAGTCTTTCCCTGCGCCAGCTTTCCCGGGTGATTATGGCCAGCGACCTTTGGGCCGCGACGGCCAGGGCCGGCGGCATCGCAGTGGTATAGATATAGGAACGGCCCGACTGGATAACGGCTTCTATCACGTCATCCGGTCCGGCCACGAAGGCCCCCATTGCGCCGCACGCCTTGCCGAAGGTGGCCATCAATACCGGAACCCGGGATTGATCCAGGGAGAAATGCTCCAGCGCGCCGCCGCCGGTCTCCCCCAGTACGCCAAACCCATGGGCGTCATCCACCGCAAGCATGGCCTGGTGTCCTGTACAAACCGTGACAATGTCGGGCAACGGGGCAATACTGCCGTCCATGCTGAATACGCCGTCGGTCGCCACCAGCGCCCGTTTGCCCGTGCACAACCGTTCCAGCCCGGCAATGTCATGGTGCCCATAGCGGCGCAGGCTTGCCCGCGCCAGCAATGCGCCGTCGACCAGGGAAGCGTGGTTTTCCCGGTCCATCACAACGACATCCTCGCGGCGCGTTGCAAAGGTGGTTATCACGGCAAGGTTGGCCAGGTAACCACTTGAAAAAACCAGCGCCCGTGAGCGGCCGGTATGTGCCGCCAGCGCCTCTTCCAGTTGTTCGTGGGCGCTGCTTCGACCACAGATCAGCTGCGACGCGCCGCTGCCTACTCCGTAGGTCGCAACGGCGTCCTGGACTGCCTTAACCAGCCTGGAGTCGTTGGCCAGACCCAGGTAGTCGTTGCTGGAAAAATTGTCATACTGTCTGCCGCCGGCATGGATGACGGCGCCTTGCGCGGAGCTGATGGTGCGCCGGGTCCGGAACAGGCCGGCGAATTTGATTTTGTCCAGCCTGTCTGTTAGAGAGAACGGATCGGCCGGCGCGGGGTGACGCATCAGTTTGTCTGTACGGACGGCGTACCCCCGGAAGCAACATCCGTGCTGGCGCTCAGTCCCAGTCGATCGAACAGGTCTTGATCCCGGGAAAATTGCGGGTTGTCGGTGGTGAGGAGTTTGTCTCCGTAGAATATCGAATTCGCTCCCGCATAAAAACACAACGCCTGGGTCGTATCACTCATCTCGGTACGGCCTGCGGACAGGCGCACATGCGCATGCGGCATCAGGATACGGGCAGTAGCAACGGTCCTTACCAGTTCTATGGGATCCGTTGCCTGCTCTTCCTCCAGCGGCGTGCCAGCGACACGGACCAGGGTGTTGACCGGTACGCTCTCCGGGTGCCGGGGCATACAGGCCAGCGTCTGCAGCAGGGCTGCACGATCATCAACGGACTCGCCCATTCCGATGATTCCGCCACAGCACACATTGATGCCGGCGGCGCGTACGCGCTGCAAGGTGTCAAGCCGATCCTGGTAGGTCCGGGTGCTGATAATCGCGCCGTAGAAGCTCTCCGATGTATCGAGGTTGTGGTTGTAGTAATCCAGTCCCGCCTGTTTCAGCCGCTCCGGCTGCCCGGGCTTCAGCATGCCCAGGGTGACGCAGGTTTCAAGCCCGAGTTGCTTGACCCCGGTTATCATCTCGGCGACCTTGTCGATATCCCTGTCTTTCGGGCTGCGCCACGCGGCGCCCATGCAAAACCGGCCCGCGCCCGATTCCCGTGCGCGCCGGGCCTCTTCCAGCACCTGTTCCCGGGACATCAGCGCTTCATTTTCCACGCCGGTCCTGTAACGCACGCTTTGCGGGCAATACGCACAGTCTTCCGGACAGCCGCCGCTCTTGATATTAAGCAGGGTGCTCAACTGAATTTCATTGGGGTCGAAACAGCGTCTGTGGACCGTGTGCGCCCGGTGCAACAAGTCATTCAACGGCTGCCCGTAAAGTGCTATGATTTCTGCACGGCTCCAGTCATGTCTCGGAGCAGGCAAGGGATCGTTCTCCCGGATTGTTTTGTCGGTAAGCATGGATCAATATATTAGCGTTGTCTCGATAGTTGTCAACTGATGCCTTTCCTTTTGGTTGACAACTGTTTCAAACCTGCGCCGTGATGCTGATGCCTCTCCCGTGTGCCGTTTGCGGCACGGTTGACGGCGCTTTATCGGACCAGCTGTGCCGGGCTTGCCTCGGCGATCTGCCGGCCCACTCCCCGGGGCTTTGCCAGGGCTGCGGTACCGTGTTGGGCGATGCGGCTGTCTGCAGCCGCTGTTTCGTGCCCGCGCCCGCGTTTGACCGCTGTATTGCCGGCTGTATATATGCCTATCCTGTTAACCAGGTGATAAAAAAACTGAAATACCAGGCGCGCCTGGACCTGGTCCGTCCATTGTGCCTGCCGCTGCTCGAAAGAATCGGATATGAAAGTGTTGCGCTGCCGGATTGTCTTGTGCCGACGCCGCTGCATGGCTCACGGCTGCGCACAAGGGGGTTCAACCAGGCCCGGGAAATCGCCGCCGTGCTTGCGCAAAACCTGTCCCTGCCGGTTGAAGACCGCCTGGTGCGCAGGCAAAAGAACACCTTGCAACAATATAACCTGTCTCCCGAACAGCGATCAAAAAACGTTAGAGATGCTTTTATATTATTAAAATCAACAGGTTATGAAAGGATAGCCATAGTGGACGATGTCCTGACCAGCGGCGCGACCGCCAATGAACTGGCGCTCATGCTGAAACGCAACGGCGTTGCGCACGTACAGGTCTGGTGCGCGGCGCAGGCCGCGCCGGCCGGCTAACCCGGTTTTCTCATCAGGTGTCGAGGTTCTCGACCGTCAGGGCGTGGGTTTCGATGAATTCTCTTCTGGGCTCAACCTGGTCGCCCATCAGGGTCGTGAACACTTCGTCCGCCGCAACGGCATCTTCGATGTTTACCTGATACAGGCTGCGCGTCTCCGTATTCATGGTCGTCTCCCAGAGTTGTTCCGGGTTCATCTCTCCCAGCCCCTTGTATCGTTGTACGTGCAAGCCGTGGCTCGCTTCCACCAGCAACCAGTCAAGCGCCTGTATGACCGACTCGCCGGCGAACTTTTTTTCTGCGCGCCGAATCGTTACAGCTCCGCTGAACAATTCTTCCGGCCCGACAAGACGCCTGTACTCCGAGGAAGCGAAGAAGCCCGGCCGGAAGACGTTGGCGGATGTCACCCCGTGTACGTCTATATCAATCCGGCCGCCGTATCCCTTTCCTCCGGCCCCGGCAAATACTTCTGCGCGGTATTTTGCGGTCCCTGAATCCCCGTCGCTCAGCCGGTCGCGCAATTCGTGGAACCATGCTTCCACGCGCGCCTTGTCGGAACAATCGCGCTCGGTCAGCCTGGACATGTTGCAAATGGCATTGATGACGTCCGGATGGTAGCGCCGTGACAATCTCGACTGTTCCTGTTTCATTTTCAGGTACGCCGAACTCAATTGCTGTTTCTGGGCTTCATCGGCCTGCTGGCCTTCCCCTGTCTCCAGTTCCGTATCCGACATGGCCAGTTCCAGCAGGTACGCCTCCTTTTCAAGCTCGTCTTTCAGATAGCGCTCCTTTTTTCCTTTTTTTATCTTGAACAGGGGCGGTTGCGCTATGTAGATATGGCCGCGCTCCAGCAGTTCGGGCATTTGCCGGTAAAAGAATGTCAGCAACAAGGTGCGGATGTGTGAGCCGTCGACATCGGCATCCGTCATGATGATCACCCTGTGGTAACGCAGTTTGCCGGCGTCAAACTCGTCCTTGCCTATCCCGCAGCCAAGAGCCGTTATCAGGGTGCCGACCTCCGTTGAAGATAACATCTTGTCAAACCTGGCTTTTTCAACATTCAATATCTTTCCTTTCAGCGGCAGAATTGCCTGGTAACGCCGGTCCCGTCCCTGCTTTGCCGACCCGCCCGCCGAGTCCCCTTCCACCAGGAACAGCTCGGAAGCCGACGGATCTTTTTCCTGGCAGTCGGCCAGCTTGCCGGGTAAGCCGGCTATATCCAGGGCCGTTTTCCTGCGCGTCAACTCCCGCGCCTTGCGCGCCGCATCCCGCGCCCGGGCCGCATCGACGATCTTCTCACAAATCGTCTTCGCTTCGGCCGGCCGCTCAAGCAGGAACTCCTGCAGTTTCTCAATCACTGACGATTCCACCACCGGACGCACTTCGCTGGAGACCAGCTTGTCCTTGGTTTGCGACGAAAATTTGGGGTCCGCTACCTTGATGGAAAGCACCGCGGTCAGCCCCTCTCTCACGTCGTCGCCTGTTACCGGCACTTTCATTTTTGCAGACAGGCCTGTTTGTTCCAGGTACGCGTTCAGGCTGCGGGTCAGCGCACCGCGGAACCCGGCAAGATGGGTGCCGCCATCCCGCTGTGGAATGTTGTTGGTAAAACAGAAGATGTTCTCCTGGTAAGAGTCATTCCATTGCATGGCGAGTTGGACAACCGTTCCGTCGCGATCCACGTCAATATCGATGACCGTTTCATGCAAGGGTGTTTTATTGCGGTTCAAATGCCCGACAAACTGGGCAATTCCTCCTTTATATTCAAACACATCCTGCTTTCCGCTGCGCTCATCCAGCAGCTCAATCCTGACCCCGGAGTTGAGAAATGACAATTCCCGCAGGCGTTTGGCAAGAATGTCATAATGGAATTCTATATTCGTGAAAACCTGATCGCTGGGCAAAAAGCGGATTTCCGTTCCGGTCAGGTCCGAAGACGCCGTCTGTCCCAGCGGCGCCAGTGGTTTACCTTCGCTGTATTCCTGCTTGTATTCGTACCCGTCCCGCCAGACCGTCAGTTCCAGAGTGCGGGACAAGGCATTGACTACCGACACCCCAACCCCATGCAAGCCACCCGATACCTTGTAGGAATTATCATCAAACTTGCCGCCCGAGTGCAGGGTCGTCATAATCACTTCAGCCGCAGATACCCCTTCCTCCGCATGGGCTCCGATCGGAATGCCCCTGCCGTTGTCTACCACCGTTACCGACTCGTCCGTATGAATGATCACCTTAATCTCGGAACAGTACCCGGCCAGCGCTTCATCTACACTGTTGTCCACCACCTCAAAAACCATGTGGTGCAGGCCAGTGCCGTCATCCGTGTCGCCGATATACATGCCCGGGCGCTTCTTTACCGCCTCAAGCCCTTTCAGTACCTTGATTTTCGATGAATCGTAACTGCTTTTATCCACTATTTTTACCTTCCGGGAAAAGTCACATTTTAACATGCGGCCATTGTTCACTGCAACAAAAACGCCCGTTTCTCCGGCACCGGTAGCGCTTGCTGGATTGTGGGTTCAGATACAGTTTGCCGCCTTTGTCGCGGCAGCCGCAGATACCTAACTAAGACACCCTTGTTTCACGTGAAACATCCTTTTTTGTATCTGCTTGTGAGACGGGATCTTTCCTGTTGTCGTGATAAACACCTGTACTCCCTGTCCCGCCAGAACCTCAACGACGTGGCGCTGGCCGGTCATGTCCAGTTCCGCCTGCAAATCGTCTACCAGGATGATCGTGGAGCGCCCTGTCCTGCGCCTGAAAACGCGATCCTGGGCTAGACACAGGGCAATGATACACAGTTTTATTTGGCCGCGTGAATAAAAGTGACCGATCTCTCTCTCATCCTGGCGAATCACGATATCACTTCGGTGTATGCCATGACGGGTCATACCTCGTTCCAGGTCACCTTTCCGGTGTTCCGACAGGAACCGGTCCAGGTCAATGCCGGATTGCCAGCCGCGCTCATATACGAGTTCCGCCTGTGGTATGTCAAGCAGTTGGGAGGTATTTGCCATTTCTTCCGCTATTTCCGCGATGAATTCATTCCTCTGCGCATTGATAGTCCTCGCCGATGACCACATTGCCTGTTCCCAGGTTCCCAACTGCTCAATATTGTTCTTCCTTAGCAGGTTGTTCCGGTTTTTCAGTGCCTTATGGTAATCCCTCCAGGTCTCGATGTAGCTCGGTTTCACGTGAAACATCGCCCAGTCCAGCCATCTCCTGCGAAATACGGGACTGCCGGAAACCATTCCGTGGATATCCGGCGTGATAGTGATGACGGGAACCTGGGCTGCCTGCTCAGACACCTTGCGTATGGTGCGGTTGTTATATCGAATAGTTATCGCGCCCCTGCTGCGTTCAACCCCGGTGACAACCGTCGACTGATCGGGTAAACGCAAGCCGGCGCTGATCTGCAATTCCTGTTGCTGGTGGCGGATGACGCGGTTAATTCCGGAAGTACGGAAAGAACGGCAACGGCTCAGGATATGAATGGCCTCCAGCAGCGCCGTTTTACCGCTGCCGTTTGGTCCGGAAATGATATTGAGCGACGGATCAGGCTCGAGTCGCAGGTTGGACAGGTTACGGACGTTTCTGACTTGCAGCCACTCTATGTGCATCGGCTGCACCGACACTGGTATTGCACGGGTTGCTCAATCTTTTACAGCAACAACGGCATAACGATATATTTACATTTTCCCCCATCCTCGGGCAATACCAGACAACCGCTCTTCGGCGAGGACACGGAAAGCCTGACCTTGTCGGTCTGGATGATATTCACGGCATCATGCAGGTAGGTCACATTGAATCCCACCTCCAGGTTATCTCCCGCATACTCCACATCGATCTCGTCTTCCGCCTGTTCCTGGTCAGGGCTATGGACAAGTGCCCGCAGCTTGTTCTGTTCCAGGGTGATCTTAACGCCCCGGTACTTGTCGCTTGAAAGGATAGAGGCGCGGCTCAGGCTTTGTTTGAGCGGTTCTCGCTCAGCCAACACTACATTTTCAGAGAGTTCCGGTATTACCCGGTTATAGTCCGGGTATTTTCCGTCTATCAATTTACTTGTGAATACATAATTGTCTACCGTAATGCGCACCTGGTTTTTGCCCATGACGATTTGCATCCCGGCGTCGCTCTCGCCGACCAGCCGCAACAGTTCCTGCACGCCCTTCCGGGGAACTATCAACTGTCTTGAGACTTCCGTTGGGATGGCAACGTCGACATCACAAAGAGCAAGCCGGTGCCCGTCAGTAGCAACCGCACGCAGCCTGTCCTGCTGTGCTTCCAGCAAAACACCGTTCAGGTAGTAACGCACGTCCTGCTTGGCCATGGCAAAAGCCGTTTGCTCAAGCAGGGATTTAAACACGTTCTGGGAAATGGTGAGCTGCACTTCGGTCTCTGCCGGTTCCACCAGGGGGAATTCCTGGGCAGGCAATGACAATAATGAAAAACGGCTCCGTTCCGAGCTGACGTTGACCCGTTCGCCGTCAACGACTAGAGATATTTCCGCGGTCTCGGGAAGCGCCCTGCAGATATCGAACAATTTACGGGCGGGAATGGTGATGTCTCCTGCAGGCCCGAAGTTCCCATCAATCGAAGCGGTAAGCTCGACCTCCATGTCCGTTGTCGTCAGGCGCAAGCCATCGGGGCCGACATTAAGCAGCACGTTGGCAAGGATCGCCAGGGTTGGTCTGGGGTCGACTACTCCCGCAACCTTGCTTAACGCAGGGAATAAAACACTGTTATTAATATTTAGATTCATAGTTATAGCTGTTGTTATTCCGGGTTGATCCTGTTAGTTCTTATTTTCTTCTTGTTTTTCAATCACTTATCGACGTTTTTGGGATCGTACCTCGGGTGTTTCCTTTTGATTTGCTGTGGATAAGTTTCTCTCGCCGGGGAGGCTTTTATTTTAAATAGGTTTTCCACAGCTTGCTTGACGATTTAATAACATTTGGTTGACGCCTCAGGTATGGCGTAAAAGTATAGCATACTCCGGGGCAGTTCAGGGTCTATACGGCTGTGCGGGGAAAGAATATTCCCGGTGCGGATCGCATGGTTTTGAGACGGTGCAGATGGTTGCATGCCGTGCGGTCAGGCAGCAGCCGGGAAAATAACGCAAATTGTGACTTTCCCCACAAATCAGCCCAACTTTGTCTTGTAGGACTCAGCACAATTGTATAGCTTCAGATCGTGGTTCAGGAACCCGGAACATAAACAATCAAACAGAAGGAGACCATGATGCATATATTACGCAAACTTATAATTCTCATTTTTCTCGGCATACCCATGACGCTTCTCGCCGTCGGCGAGATCGATATCAATACGGCTGACAAGGAAACCCTGATGACCCTGAGCGGGGTCGGCGAGAGCTTCGCCCAGAAGATCATCACTTACCGGGAACGCAACGGCGGCTTTAAAACCGTGCAGGAATTGACGAATATCCGGGGTATCGGCCCTGCCCTGGTGGAGAAAAACAGGGATATTCTGACAGCTGGAACGCCGGCAGAGTAACACCGGCGGCAGAACGGCCCGCAAAACAGCGAGCCGCTGTATAAGAAACTGCCCCTGTTTTGCCGGGAAACAGGGGCAGCGCATTGATGTGAGCCGGCCGGGGGAGCAAACGGCGGCACGTTTGTGCTTGTTCGCAACAAGCCCTCTGCTGTATGCTTTGCCGATCACTGCATCTGAACCGTACGAGATGGATATAGCGTATAAACCCCGGCAAATCGAAACCGAAGTCCAGGCAGCGTGGGAGGAAAACCACGCCTTCAAGGTAACGGAAGACCCCGACAGGGAGAAGTTTTACTGTCTGTCAATGTTTCCGTATCCCAGCGGGAAACTGCACATCGGCCATGTGCGTAATTACACCATAGGCGACGTGATTGCCCGGTACCAGCGGCTGCAGGGCAAAAACGTGCTCCAACCCATGGGCTGGGATGCGTTTGGCCTGCCGGCAGAGAACGCCGCGATAGAAAACCGGGTGGCGCCGGCGGAGTGGACCTACCGCAACATCGATTACATGCGCGCCCAGTTAAAGCGGCTGGGTTTTGCCTACGACTGGGACCGGGAAATCGCCACCTGCAAACCGGAATATTACCGCTGGGAGCAGTGGTTTTTTACTGAATTGTATAAAAAGGGACTGGTTTACAAGAAGACCGCGCCGGTCAACTGGGACCCGGTCGACCAGACCGTGCTGGCCAATGAGCAGGTGATTGACGGCAGGGGCTGGCGTTCCGGTGCGGCGGTGGAAAGGAAGGAAATACCGCAGTGGTTTTTGAAAATCACCGACTACAGCGAGGAGTTGCTGAACGAACTGGACAACCTGCCGGGCTGGCCGGAGTCGGTGCGCACCATGCAAAGGAACTGGATAGGCCGGTCGGAGGGCGTGGAGATCGGTTTCCCGCTTGCGGGCGGGCACGATAAACTGGCGGTATATACCACCCGGCCGGATACCTTGTTCGGTGTCAGCTACATGGCGGTTGCCGTGGAGCACCCCCTGGCCGTTGCCGCCGCCGGCGACAACGAGGCCGTTGCCGCATTTGTTCACAAGCACCGCAACGCAGGCACGTCCGAAGCGCTGGTGGAGACCATGGAAAAAGAAGGCGTGCCGCTGGGAATTGAGGCAAGCCACCCGCTGACCGGGGAAGCGTTGCCGGTATGGGTGGCCAATTTCATCCTGATGGGTTACGGCACCGGTGCGGTGATGGGGGTGCCGGGGCACGATCAGCGTGACTGGGAATTCGCAAAAAAATATGGCCACCCCGTCAAACCGGTGATATCCCCGGCAGACGGCAGCGAGCTGAACCTGGATGGCGGCGCCTACGTGGAGAAAGGCGTACTGATAAATTCAGGAGAGTTTGACGGCCTGGATTTCGAGCAGGCATTTGGTGCTGTTACAGGGAAGCTGGAAGAACGCGGCATGGGGGAGCGCAAGATCAACTACCGGCTGCGGGATTGGGGCATTGCCCGGCAACGTTACTGGGGCTGTCCCATTCCCATGATTACCGATGAGAAAGGCAATTCGGCGCCGGTTACTGCCGCGGACCTGCCGGTGGTATTGCCGGAAGACGTGGAGTTCTCGGGCGTGCGCTCGCCGCTGGATGACATGGATGGCTTTTTGCATGCGCAGCACCCGGAAACCGGCCTGCCTGGACGGCGGGAAACCGACACCTTCGATACGTTTTTTGAATCGTCCTGGTATTTCGCACGGTTCTGTTGTCCGGACAATCATGAAGCCATGCTGGATGAGAGAGCCGATTACTGGTTGCCTGTTGACCAGTATGTCGGCGGCATCGAGCATGCCGTACTGCATTTGTTATACTCTCGATTTTTTCAAAAACTTCTTCGAGATCAAAACCTCACAAAATCAGGGGAACCGTTCAGGAACCTGCTGACACAGGGAATGGTCGTCGCTGAAACCTTTTACCGGGAAGTGCGCGGGCGCAAGACGTATTACAACCGCAACGACCTGGAATTCGAGCGTGACGCCAGGGGCAGGATCAGTGCCGCCCGCCACAGGCAGGACGGCCTGCCCGTGACAATCGGCAACATGGAGAAAATGTCCAAGTCGAAGAACAACGGTGTGGACCCGCAGGACATGATAGATAAGTACGGCGCGGACACTGTGCGCCTGTTCGTCATGTTCGCCGCCCCGCCGGAACAGAGCCTGGAATGGTCGGATACGGGGATTGAGGGTGCGCACCGGTTTCTCAAGCGGCTGTGGAAATTCGCCCGGGACAATTACCGGAACAGCCCTGCGCCGGGAGCGGAAACATATACCCGGGAACAGCGCGCGGCGCGGCGCAAGATCCACCAGACAATCGTCAAGGTCAATGACGATATCGGCCGGCGCTATACGTTCAATACCGCCATAGCCGCGGTGATGGAGCTGCTGAATGTGCTGAACCGCATGGGCGGACAGACTGATAATGATCTTGCGCTCCGGCGCGAAGGACTGGAAGTCATAGTCCTGCTGCTGTCGCCTATCATCCCGCACGTCACCGATGCAATCTGGCGCGCCATGGGCAAGGAAACGGCGCTCATCGACGCAGCCTGGCCGGGTGCGGACAGCGCGGCCCTGGTCGAAGATGAAGCCCGGCTGGTGGTGCAGGTGAACGGAAAAAAGCGCGCGCAAATAGTCACAACACCGGACGCGTCCGACGCAACGATCCAGGCGGCTGCGCTGAGCGATGAAAACGTACAGCGGCACCTCGCCGGCAAGCAGGTAAAAAGGGTCATCGTCGTGCCGCAGCGACTGGTAAACATCGTTGCCGGTTAACTGTAACCCAGCCGGACCGGCGCCGGGTAACAGGTATTGTTGCCTTGCGCGGCGTAAACGCCGGGGCCGCGTTTTCCTTGTAACGCAATTCGGAAATCCGTATCCTTTGTGAAAATGAGAATTTCTCCATGGTATGCCGTTCTGACCGTCATGATCCTGGTGCAGGGTTGCGGCTACCATTTGCGCGGCCAGGCCCCGCAGGCCAGGGCCAAAGGCGGCTACAGTATTTATATCACGGCATCCGGGGCCAGCCAGCTTGCGGCAGCGGTTGAAGCGCAAATGGCGGTTTCCGGGGTCAGTATCACGGGCAGCAGGGACGGCTCGGATTACGTATTAAGCATCCATGCCGAGGAATTTGCGCGCCAGGTACTGAGCGTTTCACCCGCGACCGGCAAGGTTGAGGAGTACCAGGTTATTCTCACGGGCCGCATCAGCATCAGCAAGACCGACGGTGAGGAACTTGTAACGAACCAGGCCATCAGGGTCCGCGGTGATTATGCCTTCGATGAAGATGCTGCGCTGGGTAAATTCGCCGAGGAGGAGACCATCAAGGAAGAACTGGTCGAGCAGGCGGCGGCACGGATCATCCAGCGGCTGAACACACTGACGAATTAACCGGCGCATGCGTCTGAAAGCAGAGCAGCTTGCGGCGCACCTGGACCAGCCTGAACTCAAGCCGGTCTATTACCTCAGCGGCGATGAACCCCTGCAGTTACAGGAGGCGAGCGACCAGGTCCGCGCCCGGGCACGCACCCTTGGGTACGGGGAACGCGTTGTCCTGGATGTGGATGCCGGGTTTGACTGGAGCCGGCTGCATGAGGCCGGCGCCAACCTGTCCCTGTTTTCCAGCAAGCGCATTATCGAACTCAGGCTGGGCAGCCAGAAACCCGGCAGGGAGGGCGGCGCTGCCCTTACCGACTACGCGGACGGTTGTTCTCCGGACAACCTGCTGTTGTTGACCTCCGGCCGGATCGACAGGAAAACCCAGCAGGCAAAATGGTTCAAGGCGCTGGACCGGAGCGGCTGCTGGCTTCAGGTCTGGCCGGTTGAACCGGCCGGGTTGCCGGCCTGGATCATGGCGCGTTGCCGCCGGCAGGAAAAACGCATCAGCAGGGAAGGCGCTGCGTTGATTGCCCAGCGGGTGGAGGGAAACCTGCTTGCGGCGCGGCAGGAAATTGATAAGTTGGCGCTGATTGTAGAGCGTCCGGATATAGACAGCGATGATGTTCTGGGAATGGTGGTTGACAGCGCCCGGTACGACGTGTTCGACCTGATTGAGAACGTATTCCTGGGCAATCCGGAACGTATCTCCAGAATGCTGCGGGGACTGATGAATGAAGGCGTCGAACCACTCAACGTGTACGGCGCGCTGATGTGGGGTGTGCGCCGGGCCGGCACCATTGCGCACGAGATAGCCCGGGGCAAACCGAGAGACCAGGTGCTCGATGCGTACCGGATCATGGGCCGCAACAGGAAAGGCCTTAACATGTTGCTGAGACGCTTCAGCCCGGGCAGCTTGTCCGCCCTGCTGGTGGAAGCGCTGGAGATTGACAAGACCCTGAAGGGCGCGGCAGCGAATGACGGCTGGCAACTGCTGGAAAAATTCATGTTCGCCCTGGCCGGGCACAGGTTGGAGAAGGTACGATGACGGAGAATGTCCGAAATTACATTCACGCGATGGGACGGACCGCGCGGGACGCGGCACGGGCCATGGCGCGCGCCGGAACCGGAGCAAAAAATGCCGCGCTGAATAGCGTCGCCGAGCGCCTGTCGGCGCGGCGGGAACAGTTATTCGAAGCGAATGCAGCCGATCTCGCCGCGGCGCGGGAAAACCGGGTGGCAGCCGCTTTGCTTGATCGTCTCGAGCTGACGCCGGCCCGGGTGGAGGCCATGGCTGACGGACTGGCGCAGGTTGCGGATCTTGCCGACCCGGTGGGAGAAATTTCAGGACTGAATTACCGTCCAACCGGGATCCAGGTGGGGCAGATGCGTGTGCCGCTGGGAGTGGTGGGAATTATTTACGAGTCCAGGCCCAACGTCACGGCTGATGCCGCGGGACTCTGCATAAAATCGGGCAACGCGGTGATCCTGAGAGGCGGCTCCGAAGCAATCAACTCCAACAGGGCCATCGCGGAATGTATCCGCGCCGGACTGCAGGCCGCCGGGTTGCCGGAGAATGCCGTGCAGGTTGTGGAAACCACCGACCGGGCCGCGGTGGGTGAACTGCTTGCCCTCGATGAATTTGTCGATGTCATCATCCCGCGGGGAGGCAAGGGACTGATCGAGCGGGTCAGCACAGAGGCAAGGATGCCGGTCATCAAGCATCTGGACGGGGTCTGCCACGTCTACATAGACGCTGAAGCGGACATTGAGAAAGCGGTAACCGTCGCCTATAACGCCAAGACCCAGCGCTACGGCACCTGCTGCACCATGGAATGCCTGCTGGTGGCCGAACCGGTCGCAGAGCAAGTGCTGGCGAGCCTCGGGCCCATGTATGAAGAGGCCGGCGTGGAGATCCGGGGCGACGAACGCTCGAGGGAAATCCTGCCGGGAATAAATGCCGCGACGGACGCGGACTATTTCACGGAATACCTGGCACCCGTAATGTCGCTGAAAGTCGTCGGCGGACTGGATGAAGCCATGGAACATATCGAGCATTACGGTTCCAGGCATACTGACGCCATTGTGACCGAAAACATGAGTCATGCCAGACGCTTCATGGCCGAGGTCGATTCAAGCTCGGTCATGGTGAACGCATCGACCCGGTTCGCTGACGGGTATGAGTACGGACTCGGCGCTGAGATAGGGATCAGCACGGATAAATTTCATGCCCGCGGACCGGTCGGACTCGAGGGCCTGACATCGCAGAAGTTCATTGTTCTCGGTGACGGCCATATCAGAAAATAGCGTGTTGCCGGCCCCTGCAGACGAACAACTGACGAGTGAGTAAGGGAAAACCCATCGGCCTGCTCGGCGGGGCGTTCGACCCGGTTCACAACGGCCATATACACATGGCGCTTGACTGCATGGAAACCCTGGACCTGCAGGAAGTCAACTTCATCCCCGCCAGTATTCCCCCGCTTAAATCGGCGACCGGCACGCCACAGCAACACCGGCTGGCAATGCTGGAGCTTGCGTTGCGTCGCTATCCGCGGCTGGTTGTCAACGACATGGAGCTGGAAAGGGGCGGCGTGTCTTACACGATTGATACCCTGATCGACCTGCGCCGCAGGAAACAGCAACAGCCGCTGTGTTTCATCCTGGGCCTGGACGCGTTCATCTCACTGCCGGCGTGGCGCCGCTGGCCGGAACTGACGGATCACGCACACCTGGTGGTCGTCGAGAGAACGTTGCAACTCGAAGGATGCGGGGATGCGAGGTTAGAGTCGTATTATGCCGAACGCGCCTGTTCTTCAGCGGCCACCCTGCACGAGCACCCGGGCGGGTTTATCCTGAAAACGGATGTGTCCGTGCCGGATATATCGTCCACACAAATACGCAAACTGCTGGGCAGGCGCCAGGACGCAGGGAACCAACTGCCGCCCGGGGTCTACGACTATATCAAGGAGAATAATCTATACGCATGAACAAGTTCACCCGACAGATCATTGCGGCGATGGAGGACCTGAAAGCGGAAGACGTGCAGACGTTCGATGTGCGCACGCTGACCACCGTGACGGATTTCATGATCATTGCCAGTGGCCGGTCGGACCGCCAGGTCAAGGCCATAGCCGAAAAGGTCATAGAGATGGCGAAATCGATACAAATCAGGCCGCTGGGGGTGGAAGGACAACAACAGGCGGAATGGATCCTGATCGATTTCGGCGACGTCATTGCCCATGTCATGCGGCCGGCAGCCCGGACCTATTATCAACTGGAAAAACTGTGGTCGGTGTCGGACAGGGCCGGGGCCGGCAGCCATTCATGACCGATCCGCATCGGCGACTCTACCTGGCATCCAGATCACCCAGGCGCGCGCAACTGCTTGACCAGGCAGGCATTTCCTATCAAGTGATAAGCGCTGATGTGGAGGAGCGCAGGGGTGACGGTGAGCCCGCGGCGGACTATGTTGTGCGCGTGGCCAGGGCAAAGGCCGAAGCCGCGGCAACACGGATAACACGGCCGGCGCCGATACTGGCGGCCGATACGGAGGTGGTGCTGGATGACAGAATACTGGGGAAGCCGGAGGATCGGCATGCCGCAGTTGAGATGCTCATGTCCCTGTCCGGCAGGACCCACCGGGTGCTCACGGCAGTCGTGCTGTTGCATGAACGGCTCGACTGCAGGCTGAGCGAGAGCCGGGTCAGCTTCAAGCCGCTCACGCGGCGGGAATGCGAAACCTACTGTGATACCGGGATGCCTTACGACAAGGCGGGCGGGTACGGCATACAAGACCGTGCGGCGCTGTTTATTTCAAGAATCGAAGGGAGTTATTCCGGGATCATGGGGCTGCCCCTGTATGAAACGGCCCAGTTACTGGAGCAATACGGCGGCCTCCGGGCAGCCTGACCCGGCGCGCAGCGGACGCCGGTCGCTACCAACCCGGGTCAAATCTGGTTGAAGTAACGCCTCAGGCAGATGCCGTGGTAATGGTCGACGATGTAATAGTAGATATCCGTCCAGCTCGGATCGCCGTTCGCATCGGTGGGCCACCACAGTTTCCTGTTTATCCAGTAATTGTGGAAGTGGTCCGCGCAGTAATTGACGGTTTCCTCGTCATAGTTCAACTCCATCTCGCCCGCCGCATGCTCCGCGCCGATAAAGTCCTGCATCACCTGTTTGTAGGCGACGTTTAACCGCGGCCTGCCCGCATCTTCCAGTTCAGCCCTGTCGGCGCGCCCGCCGTAGCGCTGCGCCAGGCCGTCCAGCCGCTCAAGTTTCCCGGCGCCGGCCTGTGCGCTCTCAAACCGCTCGCAGGACTCCTGGTCGCCCCCGTTACATTCCCGTTCCCATAATTCGAGTGCGGAAAACTGGTGCGGCTCATTGAGTACGGCAAATAAAATGAGCGAGGTGATGAACAAGGTTCAGTAACCGGGCATCAAAGCAACGGCACGATCAACAGGGCAACGATGTTGATGATCTTGATGAGCGGGTTGACTGCCGGACCGGCGGTGTCCTTGTAGGGATCGCCTACCGTATCACCCGTGACTGCGGCCTTGTGGGCTTCCGACCCCTTGCCGCCCAGGTTGCCGTCCTCGATGTATTTCTTGGCGTTGTCCCAGGCGCCGCCGCCGGTGGTCATGGAGATGGCGACGAACAGGCCGGTCACAATCGTACCCAGCAACAGCCCGCCGAGGGCTACGGGCCCCAGCACCTTGCCGACGATGACCGGGACCAGCACCGGCAACAGGGAAGGGATGATCATTTCCTTGATGGCCGATTTGGTCAGCAGGTCAACGGCGCGGGAATAATCCGGTTTGCCGGTCCCGTCCATGATACCCGGGATCTCCCTGAACTGCCGCCGTACCTCTATCACCACCGAACCGGCCGCGCGGCCCACCGCTTCCATAGCCATTGCGCCGAACAGGAAAGGCACCAGGCCGCCGATAAACAGGCCGATGATCACCAGCGGATCGGACAGCGAAAACTCCACGTGAATGCCGGCCTGGCCCAGGGCATGGGTATAGTCGCCGAACAACACCAGGGCGGCCAGCCCGGCGGAGCCGATGGCGTAACCCTTGGTAACGGCCTTGGTGGTATTCCCTACCGCGTCCAGCGGGTCGGTGATATTGCGGATCTTTTCATCAAGGTCCGCCATTTCCGCAATGCCGCCGGCATTATCGGTAATGGGTCCGAACGCGTCCAGCGCGACGATGATGCCGGTCATCGACAGCATCGACGTGGCCGCAATGGCGATGCCGTACAGCCCGGACAGTTCATAAGCGCCCCAGATACTGGCGCAGACGGCCAGCACCGGCAGGGCGGTTGCTTTCATGGACACGCCGATGCCGGCGATGATATTGGTGGCGTGGCCGGTTTCAGATGCGGCGGCGATGTGTTTGACCGGCGCGTAGTCGGTGCCGGTGTAATATTCGGTTATCCAGACCATGGCCGCGGTCAGCGCCAGGCCGATCAGTGCGCAACCGTATAACGCCCCGGCGGTCATCCCGGGAATAGCAGCCATCATATTGTTCGTGACCGGATAAAACAGTATGGCGG
The DNA here is from genome assembly GCA_965207165.1 of Gammaproteobacteria bacterium. Taxonomy (GTDB): domain Bacteria; phylum Pseudomonadota; class Gammaproteobacteria; order Eutrophobiales; family Eutrophobiaceae; genus JAAXHV01. Next base: position 3,247,131 of record OZ242265.1, read on the forward strand.
CCAGCACCCCGGCAACGATCAGGCCCTTGTACAGGGCGCCCATGATGGTGCCGCCCTCTCCGGACCTGACAAAGAAACAGCCGATGACCGAGGCAACGATGGAAGCGCCGCCCAGCGCCAGCGGGTAGAGAATGGCGTTTTCACTTCCCGGGACTACCAGGCTGCCCAGCAACATGGTCGCTATCACGGTCACCGCGTAGGTTTCAAACAGGTCGGCCGCCATGCCGGCGCAATCGCCCACGTTATCACCGACGTTGTCCGCGATCACCGCGGGATTGCGCGGGTCGTCCTCGGGGATGCCGGCTTCCACCTTGCCCACAAGGTCGGCGCCGACGTCGGCGCCCTTGGTGAAGATGCCGCCGCCCAACCGGGCGAAAATGGAGATCAGGGAGCCGCCGAAACCCAGACCGATGAGGGCGTGTAGGATGGTGTCGCTATCGGCCCCCAGGCTTTGCAGCAAGGAGTAATAGCCGGCTACGCCCAGCAGGCCCAGACCGACGACCAGCAGGCCCGTTATCGCGCCGCCCCTGAAGGCAACCGTCAACGCGGTATTCATGCCGCGGTTGGCGGCTTCGGCGGTACGCACGTTGGCGCGTACGGATATATTCATACCTATGTACCCGGCGGCGCCGGAGAACACCGCGCCGATCAGAAACCCGAACCCCGTGTACCAGTCGAGCAGGAATCCCAGCACGACGAACAGGATCACGCCGACTACACCGATGGTCGCGTATTGCCGGTTGAGGTATGCGGATGCGCCCTGTTGTATGGCCGCGGCGATTTCCCGCATGCGTTCGTTTCCTTCGGGCTGGGCCAGTATCCAGCGTACTGAGAAGATGCCATACAGGATGGCGATAACACTGCAAATCAAGGCGATGTCCAATGTCGACATAGTGATGCTCCCAATCAATTTTAGTAGTCAGTTTATTGCGGGCTGTTTCGAATCAACACACCAAAAACCTGAAGCTGATTACCCCAAACGGCAGTCCAGGCAGGCTCCTTGGTGTGCAGCCTGTTCAGAGAACGTGACAGTTTATAGATTTACCGGCGAAGTTCAAACCCTGAGCCGGTTTTTTTTGCAACAGGGGCGTTCACCAGGCGCACGTATTCCGGCATGCCGTTGCGATAGGGCGGGTAGTCTTCTCCCTGGATCAGGGGTTCCAGGTAGCTGCGGCATGCCCGGGTAATGCCGAAGCCGTCTTCACTGATATATTCCCCGGGCATGAATTTTTCCGCGTTGGCCACGTCTGACAGGTCTGCCTGGCCGATTTCCCAGCGGTACGGGTCGTCGGAGGTGCGGACTATCGCCGGCATGATCGCGCTGTGCCCGGCCAAGGCAAACTCCACGGCAGCCTTGCCCAGGGCATAGGCCTGTTCAACATCCGTCCCTGAGGCAATGTGGCGGGCCGCGCGCTGCAGGTAATCGGCTACGGCCCAGTGATATTTGTACCCCAGTTGTTGCCTCACCAGGTTTGCCACAAGGGGCGCCGCGCCGCCCAGCTGGGCATGACCGAAGGCGTCCGTGGTGCCCTGTTCCGCGAGGAAGCGGCCGTCAGGCCAGCGCGCGCCTTCCGAAACGACAACGGAGCAGTAATCATAGCGCGCGACACAATCCCGCACTTTGGCAAGAAAACGATCCTGGTCGAACGGGACCTCGGGAAACAGTATCACCACCGGGATATCGTTGTCGGCATCCGCGGCCAGGCCGCCCGCGGCGGCGATCCAGCCGGCATGGCGGCCCATTACTTCAATGATGAATACCTTGGTGGACGTCTTTGCCATGGCCGCCACGTCGTAGGACGCCTCGCGCACGGATACCGCGATATACTTGGCTACCGAACCGAAGCCGGGGCAGTTATCCGTGACCGGCAGGTCATTATCAACCGTTTTGGGGATGTGAATTGCCTGTATGGGGAACCCCCAGTTCCCGGAAAGCTGCGAGACCTTGTGGCACGTATCTGCCGAATCCCCGCCGCCGTTGTAGAAGAAATAACCGATGTTATGGGCCTTGAAGACCTCGATCAAGCGCTCGTATTCGGCCCTGTTTTCATCCAGCCCCTTGAGTTTGTAGCGGCACGAACCGAAAGCGCCGGAGGGTGTATGCCGTAACGCGCTGATGGCTGCAGCGGGTTCCTGTCCCGTATCGATAAGGTCTTCGGTCAACGCGCCGATAATGCCGTTACGGCCGGCGTAGACGTTGGCTATCCTGTCCGGGTGCCGGCGCGCGGTTTCAATCACGGCGCAGGCGCTGGCGTTAATCACGGCCGTTACCCCGCCGGATTGAGCGTAAAAAGCGTTTTTTGCCTCAGCCATCGAAAAATTTCCCCTGAGTCATGAAAAGGCGTTCAAAATGCGATATGTTACACGTTTATATCACGCTTCTCACCCGGGCATGCGGCGCCGCGGGAACTAAGTAAGGCGGGTTAACTCTATACAACATGATTAAGGACGTTTACCGACTGGCACAGACCGGGATCAGCCTGCTCCTGATCGTATTCCTGTGTGCCCCGGCTGCCGCCGAAGTGACGACCCTGGACCTGCCTGATATCGGCGATTCGACCGGGGGGCTGCTGAGCCCGGAGTTCGAAAGGCGGCTGGGACAGGCGTTTCTCAGCCGGGTGAGGAAACAGGCGGATCTCGTAGCCGACCCCGAAGTCAACACCTATATCGAATCTATCGGATACCGGCTGGTGTCCCAGAGCGATAACAACGAACAGCAGTTTACGTTCTTTGTCATCAACGACTCCCTGATCAATGCATTTGCCGCGCCCGGCGGCATTATCGGCATCAACAGCGGCGTGATCCTGAACGCCGACTCCGAAAGTGAACTTGCCGGCGTGATGGCCCATGAAGTTGCCCACGTCACCCAGAAACACATGGCAAGGTCCGTCGAGATGTCAAAAAAGATGAGCATCCCGACCATGGCGGCCATGCTGGGCGCAATCCTGGTAGCTACCCAGAATCCGGAAGCCGGACAAGCCGCGTTAATGGCGGTACAGGGCGCATCGGCACAGGCACAGATCAATTTCACCCGCACCAACGAGCAGGAGGCGGACCGCATCGGCATCCAGTTGCTGGTGCGTTCGGGGTTCGACCCCCGGGGGATGACGGGATTTTTCAGAAAGCTGCAGCAGAGTTCGCGGTTTTCCGCGCAGGCGCCGGAGTTTCTCCGTACCCATCCGTTGACGACGCGCCGCATCGCGGACGCAAGCGCCCGGGCGGCAGCCTACTCGGGTGCACTCGAGGTGGAAGAAAGCATGAGCTTTCCCCTGGTCAAGGCAAAATTGATCGTGTCGTCCCACAAAGTTCCCGGGGAAGCGGTCGAGTATTTTTCCCGCCGTCTCGCCGGCGCCGGCCGGGGGGGCGCCAGTGAGGCGGACCGCTACGGCTACATCATAGCCCTGACCGCCGCCGGGCAGTATGGGCTGGCGCGGGAACAGGCGCGGCGGCTGTTGTCGGGCGACCCGGAAAATGTCGCTTACCTGCTTGCCGCGGCGGACATCGAGGTCAGGCAGGGAAATTATGATGCAGCATTCGAGATATTCTCAAAGACGGAACGGTTGTACCCGGATTACCGGCCGCTGGTACTGAACTTTGCCAATGCCCTGCTAAAAGCGGGACAGCCCGGCCTGGCGCGCGACAAGCTGCGGGAGTTCGGCAGGTTTCAGGCGCCGGACATCACTTATTTTGACTACCTGACCCGGGCCGAGGCCGAGGCGGGAGACCAGGTGGAATCCAGTATAGCCAACGCGGAATATTACTTTCTTACCGGTGAAACCCGGGTCGCCATTGAACAGCTCAGGCACCTGTTACGCCAACAGGAGCCCCGCCCCGACTATTACCAGTCGGAACGGATCAGGGCGCGGATGGCATTCCTGGAACAGGAACTGGAACTTGAACGCGCGATGAAGCTGAGGAAATGACCGGGGCGGCGTGCGGCCCGGGCAATATGTTCCCTGCTGTGGCCCGGGAAGCAAAGCAAGGCATACCCGCTTCCGTTTATCCCGCCATCTTCCTGTCCGGGGCACTGTTGTTGCTCTGCGCCTGCGAGGGGCCTGCTGCAGGCTACTTCCCGGTGGAGCCCGGGTACGAGTGGAATTATGATGTCAGCAGAACCATGCCGCCGCTCCAGGGACTGGTCACACAAAAACTTATCGTGCGCAATCTCCGCCCCCGGATCGAGGGCGGCAACACGTACTACCCGAAAATATACGCCAACGGCAGGACATATTTCTATACCAGGTCAACGCAGGGAATAAGCCGCAGGTCTCCTGGTGACGACGGTGTCGAACAGGTCATCGGGGTGCCGTTGAGCGAGGGCACCACCTGGAGCAGCACGGCCAGGCTGCAGTTGTTCGACCTGCCGAAAAAACTGGAAGATGGCTGGCACGGGCTCAGCCGTTACATGACCATGGACTACACCATCACCAGCCTGGACGAAACTGTGAAAGTGCCCGCAGGCCATTATTCCCGGTGCCTGCGCATCGATGCGGTCGGGTTTCTCGACCTGCCGAAGCGCATCATGCTGGGGATCCGCATGATCAAGGTTGAGCAGACACAGTGGTATGCGCCGGAGGTCGGCCTGGTCAAGATGACACGCAGGGAATTCGCCATCCCGAACCTGTACCCGAGTGAATACACCCAGGTTCTGACCTCTTTTGAACAGGGGTAAACGGCGGCAGTAAATTCCGGCGCCCATTTTACCGCGGGCGAAATCTCCGGTATTATCTCCTTGTCTTGTTAGTCGTGAACACGGAAACCCGCACGGCGGGCGGCAGAGGAAGCTGCTTCGGGATATCCGGTTTTCTCAAATTGGTTCCGGGTCGTTAGCTCAGTCGGTAGAGCAGCTGACTTTTAATCAGTTGGTCGCAGGTTCGATTCCTGCACGACCCACCACTGCAAGGGGGGAACATCAATGTCAGTCAAAAATACTGAAAAAGAGTATGGGTCAATAGGTAAAATCTTTCACTGGACGGTGCTGGTTCTCGTTATCGTGATGCTGGCGATCGCATCGCAATCGACCGAACTGCCGCGGGGCCAGGAAAAACTGGAGTTGATACTGCTGCACGCATCATTCGGTCTGCTGCTGCTGTTCGTACTCAGCGCACGGCTGATCTGGCGCTGGCTGAATATCACGCCGGCAAAGATGCCGCATATACCCGTCTGGCAGCATGTTATTTCAAGAACAGTGCACTACGGACTGTACATCATGCTGTTTGTCCAGATATTCAACGGCATGGCCAGGTTCGCGACGGCCGGGTACAAGGTACCGTTCTTCGGGCTGTTCGAAGTGGGGTTCCCGATGGACAAGGATGAAGCCATGAATGAACTGATCGGTGATTTACACGGGATTTTTCCAATCGTGATACTGGTATTGCTGGGAATACACATCCTGGCTGCCCTGTATCACCATTTCTGGCTGAAAGACAATACCTTGCGCCGCATGACCACGGGTATCGGCACGGGCAGATAATCCGGGTTTCATTGGGCCGGCATGTTTTTGCCGGCTTTTTATGGAAAATTCACGGATCAGTTATAATGGACCTGCGAACCATACGGGTTTGCGCACGGCGGCGGCCTGCATCCTGATCAGCACCGGAGCGAATCGACATGACTAATAACGTGAAGGACTCATTGGCGCGTCACGGGACGGTATCTCTGGTAATTTTGGCCTGTCTGGCGCTTGCTGCAGCGAGCGTTACCGCCCAGGTGGTCGATGAAATCATCGTCACCGCGCAAAAACGGGAACAGTCGGTGCAGGATGTGCCGGTATCCATCTCCACTTTTGCCGGGGAGTTTATCGAGGACTCCGGCATCGATACCCTGCAGCAACTCGGCCAGTACACACCCAACCTGAGCCTGGCTTACTCCAGCCAGGTGGCGAACAACCGCGTCATCATGCGCGGGGTCGGGTCGGTGGGGAACAGCGCCATCGAGCCCAGCGTAGCAGTGTTCGTAGACGGGGTTTATATCCCGCGGCCGTCCTCCATCGTAGGCACGCTCACCGACCTGGAGATCGTCGAGGTTCTGCGCGGCCCCCAGGGCACACTGTTCGGGCGCAACGCCTCCATGGGGGCGCTGAACATACGCACCAGGAAACCTACCGAAGAACTGTCCGGGCATGTCCGGGCCAGTTACGGAAATTATGAACATGTCCGGGTTTCCGGCGGCCTGAGCGGCGCCTTCTCACCCGCCGCGGCCGGCCGCCTGGCCTTCCAGTATTCCGACCGGAACGGCTATGGCGAGAACAGTTTTACCGCGGGCGACAGCCGCAGTGACGTGGGCGAGTGGGATGATTTGAGCCTGCGCGGCAAACTTTATTTTGAACCGCACGCGGACCTGGACATTACCCTCACCGCCGATTTTGCCAGGGTCGATAACGGCGGCGGGGTGATCGAGGTTCTGTCCGAAACGGTACTGCCCCAATACCTGACGATACTCAACGCCTATTTATCCCACACGGACCCCTTCAGCATGCCGACGGGAGAGGTGCCGGAAACGACAGACAGCTTTGATTACAAGGTCCACCAGAACCACCAGGACGCCGCGGAAGATGAACAATGGGGTATATCCGGCGACATCAACTGGCGCATTGGCGGCCATACCATCCGTTCCATAACCGGTTACCGGGACTGGAGCAACGACACCTTGAACGAATCCATTATCCGGCTGCCCAGCGACCTGATCCGGCGCGTGACCTACTACGAGGCGCAGACCGTTTCCCAGGAATTGCAGCTGTTGTCACCGGCAGGCGGGCGTATCGAATACGTTGCCGGCGTGTATTACTACCAGGAAGATTACGATATCGACCAGCAGTTCGACCAGGGCCCGGACTTCTGCAAGCCGTTTATCAGCAACCAGTTTGCGTTGAATACCCATGCCTTCGGTATTGCAGAGGAGATAGCAATCGATGTCGTGGCAGACAACCTGGAACTGGAGGGCGTACCGGCACAGTTTGCGCCGCTGCTGTCCGAGGCGCTGATTACCGGAGCAATCCACAGCCCCGAACAACTGGTTGCCTTCGGTGTGCCGGCGGCGTTTGCCGAAGTGCTGATTGCCGCAGCGAGCCCGGCAACGGTGTTTGAGGTGGCGCGCGGCATAGGCAACGAGGTGGGCAATTTCTGTGACAGCGGCGGCGCCAAAAATGCCGTCTCGACCCGCTTCCAGCAGGATGTCAGCAACATTGCCCTGTACGGCCAGCTCACGTTCAAGCTTACGGAACAACTGCGCATCACCGGCGGGGTACGCTGGACAGACAGCGACAAGGACGGCAGTTTCACCAGCGGCGTGAATAACCCGATCGGCGCGCCGCCGTCCCCGGAGAACCCTTACGGCACCGACCTGCGCATACCGGAAGACCATCCCGATTTGGTGTTCGATGAGGAAGAGGTCACCTGGATGGCCAATATCAGTTTTTATCCCGTCGAAGAAATAATGTTATACGCGACGTACGCGACCGGGTTCAGGTCCGGCGGCTTCAACTCGGAAGGTTTCGACTCCATCGCACTGGCCCTGGGCGCAACCCGGAGTTTCGATACGGAAACCGTGGACAACATAGAGGTCGGCGCCAAGGGCGGTTTTTTCAACAACCAGGTGCTCGTCAGCCTGAATTATTTTCATACCGAGATCGATGATCTCCAGGACCGCAAGTTCGACGGCGTGAATTTCCTCATGCAAAACGTCGACAAGCTGACCCAGCAGGGCATGGAACTGGATATACAGGCCCGCCCGCTGGACCAGTTCTACGCGGTACTGGGTGTAAGCTACCTGGATTCCGAGTTCGGTTCTTTCCCCGATGCCACCGGCCTGCCGGCCAGTATCGCGGACTTCCGGCAGGCGGTTGCGGTCAGCCGGGCCACCGGCGCGCCGCTGCCGCCGGCGCCGGCCCGGGAACTGACAGGACAAAGGAATCACTTTTCGCCGAAATGGCAACTGTCGCTGGTAGGCGAATGGGCCGACCGGATTCCCGCCACCGGTATGGGCTGGTTCATCAGGGGGGAATACCAGTATACGGCCGCGCAGAACGTCGGCGCCGATACCAACCAGGGACCGCAGTCGATACAAGCGGGTTACGATATCGTCAATGCCCGCCTGGGACTGCGCAGCCTGAATGCCGGCTGGGAACTATCGACCTTCGTGCGCAATGCGTTTGACGAGGGATATTGCCAGGTGGTCTTTATCCAGGCCCTCGCCACATCTGCGGGCCTGGTTGACCCGGCAACGGGAGGGGGCTTGCACCGTTGCGTACTGGGCGCGCCGCGTACCTGGGGGGTGGAAGCGGCCTACCGTTTCTGAGCCCGTATCAGGTCTGGTAATACCGGGGACTTGAAATTTTGCCTGCCCGGCCCTATTTTCCCATTTTGAATATTGAGAGGATACCGTCTTGCCGATTTACGAGTACCAATGCACAGCCTGCGGCCATAAACTGGAGAAGCTGCAGAAGATCTCGGATGCGCCGTTGCAGGAGTGCCCCGCGTGCGCACAGCCGGACCTGCGCAAGCTGGTCTCTGCGGTTGCCTTTCGTCTCAAGGGAGGCGGCTGGTACGAGACGGATTTCAAGGACGAGAAATCCAGGAAAAACGTAGCCAAGGAAGACGGGAAAGCCGCGCCGGCCGACGCCGGCAAAGCCGACGGCGGCGCCGACAAGAAAAAAGATAACGGTAATACAGCGGATGGTGCGGGCGCTGCAAAGCCAGCGAAGTCCGAAACCAGTGCCGCGGGAGGGAGTACGACGACTTCCAGCCACCCCGGCTGAGCTGCTTTTTCAGCCGGCGCTATTCTATATAACCTGCCTTCCGCACACGCGTAGCTGCAGGCGGGGGTCCTGCGGATGTGTTATCCTGCACCGCGCCCGGATCGGAAAACTGTAACCAGAACAATGACTGCCTTGCGAAAATACATTATTGCCGGCCTGCTGGTATGGCTGCCGCTGGTCATTACCGTAGCCATCATCAAGTTCGTCATCGACCTGCTCGACGGCACCGTCCTGTTGCTGCCGCCGGATTACCGCCCCGAAGCGCTGCTCGGTTTCGACATCCCGGGATTCGGCATCATCCTGGCCGTCGCCATCCTGCTCCTGACCGGCATGTTCGCCGCAAACCTGCTGGGCCGGCGCCTGGTGCAGTTCTGGGAAGCCGCGCTTGGCAAGATCCCGCTGGTCCGTACCGTGTATAACAGCGTCAAGCAGATATCCACCACGCTGCTGGCCTCCAAGAGCACGTCGTTCCGCAAGGTGGTGCTGGTCGAGTACCCGCGCAAGGACTGCTGGTGTATCGGGTTTCTAAGCAATGAACATGTCCAGACGGACCACAACATAACGACTGAGCAACTCCAGTCCATTTACCTGCCGACCACACCGAACCCGACCTCGGGGTTCAACCTGCTGATCCCGCAACGGGAAATCATAGAGCTGGACATGTCGGTAGAAGACGGGTTCAAGTTCATCATTTCAATGGGCGTCATCGTGCCGGAAGGGGAAATCAAACGCCTGCTCCCGGCGGCCGCGGACGCGCCGGCTTCTGCCGCCTCCTGACATACCCGGCCACACCGGAGCAACAACCCATGCGCAGTCATTATTGTGGAGAACTGTCAGCCGGCCTGATCGGGGAGGAGGTCGCGCTGTGCGGCTGGGTACACCGGCGCCGCGACCACGGCGGCGTGATCTTCATTGACCTGCGCGACCGGGACGGCCTGGCCCAGGTCGTCTACGACCCCGACCGGGCCGAATCGTTTGCGCTTGCAGAGACGCTCAGGAATGAATTCGTGATCCGTATCACCGGCCGGGTACGCAGGCGTCCTGAGGGCACCATCAACCCGAACCTGGCTACCGGTGAAGTGGAAGTGCTGGGGCATACCCTGGAAATCCTGAACAAGGCCAAAACGCCGCCGTTCCAGCTGGATGATGAAAACGTGCAGGATGATATCCGCCTGCGTTACCGCTACGTGGACCTGCGCCGGGAGGCGATGCAGGACAACATCAAGCTGCGCGCGCAGGTCACCCGGGCCATCCGTGATTACCTGGACGGGCGCGGCTTTCTTGATATCGAAACCCCCGTCCTTACCAGGGCGACGCCGGAAGGCGCCCGCGACTACCTGGTGCCGAGCCGGACCCAGCAGGGTGAATTTTTTGCCCTGCCGCAATCGCCGCAACTGTTCAAACAGTTGCTGATGATGTCGGGCATGGATCGGTACTACCAGATCGTGCGCTGTTTCCGCGACGAAGACCTGCGTGCGGACCGGCAACCGGAATTTACCCAGCTTGACATGGAGCTGTCGTTCGTCAACGAGGAAGACGTGCTCAACCTGGTGGAAGACATGATCCGCACCTTGTTCAGGCAGGTGAAAGACATCGAACTCGCGGATCCCTTCCCGCGCATGAGCTATGCCGAGGCCGTGCGCCGCTTTGGAACGGACCGGCCGGACCTGCGCAACCCGCTGGAACTGGTCGAGGTGAGCGACCTTATGCAGCAGGTGGAATTCAAGGTCTTTTCCGGGCCGGCCAATCAGGCCCACGGCCGGGTTGCCGCGCTGCGCCTGCCGGGCGGCAACGCACTGACGCGCAAGCAGATTGATGATTATACGGCTTATGTCGGCAAGTACGGCGCCAAGGGATTGGCTTATATCAAAATCAACGATCTCGCCAAGGGCGGCGCCGGCCTGCAATCGCCGATCCTGAAGTTTTTGCCCGAGGATACGGTTCTTGCCGTACTGGAACGTAGCGGCGCGCAAACCGGCGACATTGTTTTCTTCGGCGCCGGCAAGGCGCGTATTGTCAACGACTCGCTCAATGCCCTGCGTAGCGCGCTGGCGGAGGACCTGGGGCTGCTGCAGGGAGACTGGGCGCCGTTATGGGTAGTGGATTTCCCGCTGTTTGAATACAACGAGGCCGAGCAGCGCTGGGATTCGCTGCATCATCCGTTTACCGCGCCGCAAACGGCGGCAGCGGGAGAAGATCTGCATGAATGCCTGTCGCGGGCCTACGACCTGGTCCTGAACGGTATGGAACTGGGGGGCGGTTCAATCCGTATCCACGACCCTGAATTGCAGTTGAGAGTACTGGCGCTGCTGGGCATCGGCGCAGATCAGGCCCGGGAGAAATTCGGCTTCCTTATCGACGCGCTGAGCTACGGCTGTCCGCCCCACGGCGGTATCGCCTTCGGCCTGGACCGCATCGTCATGATCATGGCCGGGGCCAAAGGGATCAGGGACGTTATTGCCTTTCCCAAGACGCAGACCGCCAGTTGCCTGCTCACATCCGCACCGTCGTCCGCGAGCGCCCAACAATTACGGGAACTGGGCATCAAACTCATTGTATAATTCCTGATTACCAACCAACTGCAGAGAGGGGAGCACTCGACAACAGTGACGCGGTGGTCAATTCCCATACCTTTTCTGCTTGCCTTCAACCTGTTTTGGCATGCCGGGCAAGCAACGGCACAGACCGAAGAAAATCAACCCGCCGCGCAGCAAGCCGGTCAGGCGGCCGAACAACAGGACGGTGAGGAGCAGGAACAGCAGGACGCCCAACAGGACACGGCACCGGAAAAGCCGGAACCTGACACAGTAACGGCTGCAGAAATAGCCGCGACACCGGCAGCGACCGAAGAAATTATCGTCACGGGCTCCCGCATCCGGCGCGATGCGTTTACCGCGGCGTTGCCGGTAACGGTCATCACCGAGGAGAGCGCCATCCTGGCGGGCATGGCCAACACGTCGGAAACCCTGCAATCCAGCGCCCTGGCCTCCGGCCCCCAGATCGATAACAGTTTTGGCGGCTTCGTGGTTTCGGGCGGACCCGGCGTCAATACCTTCGGCCTGCGCAGCCTGGACCCGGGCCGCACGCTGATCCTGGTGAACGGCCGGCGTTATTCGCCGGCAGGCACCCGCGGCCAGGTCAACAGCGTCGACCTGAACTCGATCCCGGACATTGCCATAAGCCGGATCGAGATCCTGAAAGACGGCGCTTCCTCCATCTACGGCGCCGACGCCATCGCCGGGGTTGTGAACATCATCACCAAGAAGCGTTTTGACGACTTGATCCTGGAAGGCTACTACCAGGATGAACTCGACTACGGTTCCGTAAGCGGCCTCTACGGCAAGACCTGGGACCGTGGTTTCTTTGACATCGGGGTTGAGTTTTCGACACTCGGGCCGGTGGGGCGGGACGACCAGGATTACAGTTTCTGCGACGAGCGCCCGCTGACCAACGGCGGGGTACACCCGTCGCTGTATGCGCCCACCCGCGCCGGGCGCTGCTTTGGTTCGGTATTCGGGTTCGTGGACGTGTACGGGGCCGGCGCGCCGTTTACCCTGGTACGCGACCCCGCCGCCGACTTCGCCGGGACCGGCATTCCCTGGCGCCGGTTTGGCGAAACAGCAGACGGGCTCGTGCCCGAAGAAGGTTACCGGGACGACCGCGACTGGGGTACGGCTCAAATGTTCCCGGAGCGCCGGCGCATCCAGGTCTACAGCGACGGCCAGCTTGATTTCGACCTGGGCAACACGCTGGGAACGGTCAGCGCCAGCTACGAGTTCTATTTCACGCACAGGGACGAGAGTTCCAACGACGGCTACCGCCAGTTCTTTCCCTTCGTTCACCCCGGCAACCCCACCAATCCGTTCGGGGTGTTCGGCGGCATCGCGCAACCGGTGCTCATGAGTTATGACATGCTGGACCCGGTCACGGAAGTGAAGAACGACGTGGCCGCGCTGCGCCTGGGTCTCGAGGGGGACCTGGGCAGGTTCTCCTGGGAACTGGACGGTGCTTATTCCTGGAGCCGCGGCGAATGGTCTTATGATACCTGGTTGAAGGACAAGGTGGCGCGCTCCCTGTCCGCCGCGATCGGCCCGGATGGAATGCTCCGGTGCGCACTGGACCCGGGCCAGTTGCTGTTCGGCGCCGGTTTCGAAGGTGAGGTGGTAAGCCGTATCCTGTCGGAAGGACACGACCCCGACTGTGTCCCCCTGGACCTGTTCAGCGAGGCAGCGCTGTTGCGCGGCGAAATCCCTGCGGAAGCGGCGGACTATCTCAGGGAACGGCAGAAACTCAAGACCGGCTACGATCTCTGGACTGCCGGTTTCTCGCTGGAAGGGAGGGTGTTCGATCTGCCGGCCGGCGAGGTGCGCGCGGTGGCGGGCTTCGACTGGCGCCGCCGCAGTCTCGATGACCGGCCGCCACCCGCATCCGTGGAGGATAACCAGTGGGGCTTCACCGCGGCCGGCGTCACCAGGGGCAGTGACCGCGTGGCCGAAGGCTATACCGAGGTGGAAGTGCCGCTGCTGACCGGGTTCAAGGCAGGGGATATCAGCCTGGCGGAGGAGCTTACCGTGAACGCCTCCTATCGCTATACCCACTACAGTTCATACGGCAGCGATTCGACCTGGCGGCTGTTGTTCAATTATGCGGTGAACCCGGTGGTGCGCGTGCGTTCCACGCTCGGCACTTCGTTTCGCGCGCCGGCGCTGTACCACCTGAACCTGGCGCCGCAGTCGGGCTTTGTCGCGTCCAGGGCCGACCCCTGCGACCGGTTCCGCGACCCGTCACAGGACCCGGACCCCGGCAGCAACCTGTTCCGGAACTGTGCGGCGCTGGAGCAGCAGGGCATTATTCCGCCCGATTATGCCGCCACGTCAAGCATACGGGTAGTCTCGGGCGGCAACCAGGACCTGAAGGCGGAGACCTCGGACTCCTGGACCCTGGGATTCGTGCTGACGCCGGACCTCGCCGGCCTCTTCCCGGCCCTGGGCCTGGACCTGAGCATGGCCTTTGACTACTATGATATCGACCTCAGGAATTCCATCTCCCGGCTCAGCGCCAGTACTGTGCTGTCGCGCTGCTACAACTCGTTGAATTTTACCGCCGAGGAATGCGAACTGGTGGGCGCGCGCCGGCAGGACGGCGCGCTTGAAGGCGTCAACTCGTCTTATATCAATGTCGCCGTGGAGAGATCCACGGGTTATGACATCACCGTGCGCGCGGATCGCGAGTTCTCCTTCGGCGACCTCAGCGTGGACATCCTCGCCACCCGCCTGCTTGCGTTCCAGTATGGCCTCGGCGATGAGAAACCGACCAATTTCGCCGGCCGGCACGCCTATGCAAGCTGGCGCGGCGAGTCCGACGTACGCTTTAACTGGCGCGATTTCACCTTCGTCTGGACCACGGACTACATCGGCTCCACCGACGAGGTACCTGTGTATGAGCTTCCCGGGGACGAGACCGTCACCAACCTGTTCAAGGCCGGCGATAAATTCTTTCATAACCTGTCGATCCGTTACCGCGACCCGAACAGGCGTTACTTCGTGGTTGTCGGTGTGCGTAACATCTTCGATGAGACGCCGCCCGTCGTGGGATGGGGAGGGTTCAGCCCGTCCACGGGGACGAGCGTCGGCTACAATATCCCCCTGGGCGCCGGTTACAGCCTGCTCGACCGCAGGATATTCGCATCGTTCAGCTACGATCTTTCCTCACTGTTCTGATTGACATCAGGTGGACCAAGGGATACCTGACGTGACCTGACAGCAGGTCGCCGCTCCCCTACGCTATGTTACTATTGCCGGACGCTATGCCGATTATTCCCGGTTATTGAACTCTTCATTGCGTGGAGTGTCAGTACAACGGATGTACCGTTTCCACGAGATAAGAAAGATCGACGAAAACCGTGATGCAAGAATCCATAGCCACTTCCGTTCTGCTGGTTATCACCCTGTTCATGCTGCCGGCGGGTTCGTCGCCGGCCCAGGATGCAGATACACCACCGCCACGGCCGGCCGGGCCGGGACCGGCGCAACAGGATGAAGCGGCGCAACCGCAAGCGGGCGACGCGGCAAATGCAGACCGGACCGAACAACCCGCAAGGACCGGAGAAGCGGGATCGCCGGCGCAGCGCATCAACCCGGTCGCAGCCGAGGAAATTGTCGTTACCGGTTCCCGCATCCGGCGCGATGCCTTCACTGCGGCCTTGCCGGTGACGGTCATCTCTGAGGAAAATTCCACCCTGGCAGGCCTGGCGGACATCTCGGACATACTCCAATCGAGCGCCCTGGCTTCCGGCACCCAGGTAGACAACAGTTATGGCGGACTTGTCGTGTCCGGGGGTCCCGGTGTCAACAGCTTCGGTCTGCGCAGCCTGGACCCGGGCCGTACCCTGGTCCTGGTCAACGGCCGCCGCTTCACGCCGGCGGGTACCCGGGGCGAGGTCAACAGCGTAGACCTGAACTCGATCCCGTATGTTGCTATTGACCGCATCGAAATCCTGAAGGATGGCGCCTCATCCATCTACGGCGCGGATGCAGTTGCCGGCGTGGTAAACATCATTACCAAGAAGCGTTTTGACGGTTTCAGTGTCAAGGGTTACTACCAGGATGAACTCGACCTCGGCTCCATCAGCGGCCTCTACGGCAAGACCTGGGACCGCGGCTACATTGACGTCGGGGTCAGGGTTTCATCGCTGGGACCGGTGGGCCGGGACGAACAGGATTACAGTTTCTGCGATGAGCGACCGTTGACGAACGGCGGGGTTCAGCCGGGGCAGCTTTTTGCGCCCACCCGCGGCGGCCGCTGTTTCGGCCTGGTAAACGGTTATGTGAACATATTTACTTCTACGAACCGCTACTCTGTGGTGCAGGATGCGGAATCCGACCTGTTCGGGACCGGTCTTCCCTGGCGCAGGGCCGGCACCGGTGAAACAGGTTACCGGGACGAAAGAAGCTGGGATGAGGAACACCTGATCCCTGAGCGCCGGCGCATACAGGTGTACAGTGACGGCCTGCTTGATTTGGACCTGGGTGGGAGGCTCGGCACGGTCAGCGCCAGTTACGAGTTCTACTACAGCCGGCGCGACGACAGTCATCACGACAATTACAGGCAATTCTTCCCCTACGTCCACTCCTCCAACCCGACCAACCCGTTTGGCGCATACGGTGTGACGGCGCAGCCCGTGGTGATGTCCTACACCATGCTCGATCCCGTTAATGAGGTGAAGAACGACGTCAGCGCAGTGCGCCTGGGTCTTGAGGGGGGGCTGGGCGGGTTCACCTGGAAGCTGGACGGCGGCTATTCCTGGAGCCGCGGCGAATGGACTTATGATACCTGGCTGAAGGACAAGGTGGCGCGGGCCCTGTCCGCCGCACCCGGCCCTGATGGTACGCTTGAGTGCGTCCTGGACGGCAACCAGCTTCTGGCTGCAGCCGGTTACGATGGTGCGGTGCGTGATCGCATTCTTGCCGAGGGCCCCGACCCGGATTGTGTCCCCCTGGACCTGTTCAGCGAGGACGCGCTGGCGCGCGGCGAAATCCCTGCGCAGGCAGCGGAGTATGTGAGCGACCGCGTGACACTGGAGACGGACTATGATCTCTGGACCGCCGGCTTCTACCTGGAGGGGAGCGTGTTCGATATGCCGGCCGGCGCAGCGCGCGCGGTCGCGGGCTTTGACTGGCGCCACCGCAGCCTCCACGACCGTCCCCCTCCCGCCGCGGTGGAGGACAACCAGTGGCGGAGTACTGCGGCCGGTATCACCAGGGGCGATGACCACGTGATCGAAGGTTATACCGAGGTGGAAGTGCCGTTGCTGGCCGGCTTCAAGGCAGGCAATGTGAGCCTGGCGGAAGAACTTACCGTGAACGGATCATATCGCTATACCCACTACAGTTCCTACGGCAGCGATTCAACCTGGCGCCTGCTGTTCAACTATGCGGTTAACCCGGTGGTGCGCGTGCGGTCGACGCTGGGCACGTCATTTCGCGCGCCGGCCCTGTACCACCTGAACCTGGCGGACCAGACAGTGTTTACCCCCCAGGGGATCGATCCCTGTAGCGACTTCAGGGACCCGCTGTATGGTCCGGGTTCCGGCAGCAACGCGTTCCGCAACTGTGCGGCGCTGGAGCAGCAAGGCGTAATTCCCGCGAACTTCAGGCAGTCTTCGCGCATAACGGAGATCAGGGGCGGCAATCCCGGCCTGAAGGCGGAGACATCCGACTCCTGGACCCTGGGGTTTGTGCTGACGCCGGATCTCGCCGGCCGGTTTCCGGCCCTCGGACTCGACCTGAGCCTGGCCTTTGACTACTACAATATCGACATCAGTAACTCCATTGCGAGGCTCAGCGCGAGGACTATTCTGAACCGCTGTTACAATTCCCCGTACCTTGCCGCGGATGAGTGCAGCCTGGTTGGTGAACGCCGGGACGACGGCCAGATCAGCCAGGTGGATGCGTCATACATCAATATCGCGGTCGAAAACTCGTCGGGTTATGACATTACCGTGCGCGCCGAACGGGAGTTTCCGTTCGGCAACCTCAGCGTGGACATTCTTGCCGCCCGCCTGCTCTCTATCGAGACGGGCCTGCAGGGGTTCCGGCCAACCGACCGCGCCGGCTGGCACGGCCAGGCAAAATGGCGCGGCGAGTCCGACGTGCGATTTTACTGGCGTGATGTTACCCTGGGCTGGAGCACGGACTATATCGGCTCCACCAGTGAGACGCCAATTTATGCACTCCCCAACGATGCGGGCGTGACCAACGTGACGCGTGCCGGCGCCAGATTTTTTCATAACCTGTCGTTCCGTTACCGCGACCCCAAGCGGCGCTACTCCCTGGTAGCCGGAGTCCGCAATGTCTTCAATGAGACACCGCCGGTGCTCGGATGGGGCAGCCGGACGCCGTCACGATCAGCTAATGTTTACTACAATATCCCCCTGGGTGCCGGATACAGCCTGCTTGACCGCAGATTTTTCGCCACGTTCAGCTATAATTTCTCCTCCCTGTTCTGAAGAACGGAATGAAGATAAAATCCCGGAACAGCATAGTGTAATAGCCTCTGCCCGGGCCTTGCAGTTAACCCGGACAGGATGCATCGGCATGACTGAGGTTTGTCCAACATGATTGAAACACGGAAAAATATGGCAGCGGCCTGTTCCCTGGTCGCGCTGCTGCTGGCGGGCGCTGCCGTTGCGGCCGAACCGCCCTCCCTGGAGGCGTTTGCCATGCGCCCCATGGTACGCGACGTCGACCTGTCTCCTTCCGGTGAGCACATGGCGGTAATGCGCCTGGAAGGTCCGGGAAAGAACTACGTGGTGGATGTGTACGAGACCGAACACATGGACAGGAAACCCTATACCCTGGGAACGGAACACATGGACATCGTCAGGGTCGACTGGGCCAATGACCAACGTTTGCTGATACGTACGCGCCAGCCGGTGGAAGTGCCGGGGCGGCGCATCGGCTACAACAGGGCGGGCATCGGCGCGGCCGGCAAGGTGAAGACCTATGCCTGGAAACTGCTGTCCGTAGGCATCGACGGCGGGCGCTGGGTGGAACTGCCGGGCAAGAACAACATTACGCGTTTTGCATTTGAAACCTATGTACAGCGGTTGTTCACCCCCAGGATGGTCTCACGTCTTCCCAAGGAAAAAGACTGGGTGCTGATTGAATGGGTCAATTCCGAGTTGAACGGCACCGAGGTGTTCAAGGTGAACGTCAACAACGGCCAGGCGCAGCCGGTGTTCAAATTCTCGGCAGACTATTTCGGCTACGAATTCGACAAGGACGAGGGCGCGCGCGTGCGCAGTCGCGCGAACCGCAACGACAACACCATCACCCTGCAGTTCCGTACCCGGCGGGGAGATGACTGGAGTGACTGGACTGACTGGCTGACCTGGGACGTCGACGAGGATCGCTTCGTGGAGATACTGGGATTTGAACCGCCGGACTACAACAGGGCGTATATCCGCTGGGCCAAGGACCGCGACACGCAGGGGATTTACCTGTTCGACATGGAGCGCCCGAATGATGAACCGGAACTGCTGTTCGCCACCAACCGCTATGACGCCAGAAATGTTGTCAGTGCCTGTATTTCGCAGGAGTGCGTGGATGGTGAGGAAGACCCGAAACTGGTGGGGTTCTCCTATGTGGGTGACGGCTTGCGCATCCACTATATCGACGAGGCCGCCGCGGCCCTGCAGCAATCCATCGACGCTGCATTGCCCCCCGGCAACTACAACGAGATCCACGACCGTGCGGCGCAGGACAAGTACATCATCGTCCATTCCATGGGGCCGCAGGAGCCTGGCCGCTACTACCTGCTGCGGGACAAATCCAGCATCCGGCTTCTCGGCAAGGCGGCCGCCATCGAACCGGAACAACTGGGCGAACGCAAATCCATCTGGTACGAGGCACGGGACGGTATGAAGATCAACGCGGTGCTGACGCTTCCCACCAGCGGCGAACCACCATACCCGGCTATCGCACATCCCCACGGCGGCCCCCGCAGCCGCGATGCGCTGCACTGGACTTCACCTTTCTGGGACGAGTGGCCGCAGTTGCTGGCGACCCGCGGCTACGCCGTGCTGCAGCCCAATTACCGCGGTTCCACCGGCTTCGGCTTCGACTATTACACGGCCGGGAACAAGGAGTGGGGCTACAAGATGCAGGACGACGTGGACGACGGCATGCAATACCTGGTGGAGCAAGGCATTGCCGACCCGGACAGGATGGCCATCTTCGGCTGGAGCTACGGCGGCTACTCGGCGATGGTTGGTTCCATGCGCACTCCCAATATCTACCGTTGCGCGATTCCCGGCGCCGGGGTCAGCAGCATGAAACTGATCGAAAAGGACACCTGGTATTACCGTTTCCGGGACGTCATCCAGAAATGGCGCGGCGGGTTGTCGCCGATACAGAACATGGATGCCGTCAACGTGCCCGTATTGCTGGTACACGGCGACCGCGACCTGATCGTGCCGATCAAACACAGCGACCTGTTCGCCCTGGAACTGAAAAAACGCGGCAAGCCCTACAAATACCTGAAGCTGGTGGATGCCGCGCACACGGTCGACACCCTGTACTACCGGCACTACCTGGAGTTCTACCGGACGCTGCTGGACTTTCTGGCCGACGACTGCGGGATGCAGGCGGCAATTACGAATTAGAAAAGCAATTTGGGACAACCATAAATTTACATAAATTGTAAATTTATGGTTGTCCCAAATTGCCTGCTGCGCTGAATATCTTGATTTAGGCTAACTGATAAACTAGGATTCCAGTGTAAGTAACCCACTCGCCTTCGCGCATGTACTGATCAGGGAACAGGATATGCCGCCACCCGGAGGCCGGGATTCCGAAGACATGCAGACTGCCATAACTACCCGGGATTATCGACTGCCGCCGGATCAGGTGCCGGAAACTGTTGTTGAAACACTCAGCCGCGCCGAACGGAACGAGTGCAGCCACCAGGTCAAACGCCTGTTGCGGGAACACAATGCCGTGCTGGTCGCCCATTACTACACGGATCCGGACCTGCAGTTGCTGGCGGATGAGACGGGCGGCCACGTTTCCGATTCCCTGGACATGGCCCGTTTCGGCCACGAATCCGACGCCGACATCCTGGTTGTCTGCGGCGTGCGCTTCATGGGCGAAACCGCAAAGATCCTGAACCCGGAAAAACGCGTGCTGATGCCGGACCTGCACGCGGATTGTTCCCTGGACCTGGGCTGCCCCGGCGATGAATTTTCGGCCTTTTGCGACCGCCACCCGGACCACACCGTGGTGGTCTATGCCAATACCAGCGCTGCGGTCAAGGCGCGTGCCGACTGGATGGTCACCTCCGGCAGCGCGGTGGATGTGGTCAGGCACCTGGCGGAGCGGGGAGAAAAGATCATCTGGGCGCCCGACAAGTACCTGGGGGAATACGTGCAGCAGCAGTCCGGCGCCGACATGGTGTTGTGGCAGGGCAGTTGCATCGTCCACGAAGAGTTCAAGGGCAGGGAGCTTGAGGAGTTGAAACAGCAACACCCCGGCGCCAGGGTGCTGGTGCACCCGGAATCACCGGCACCGGTTATCGCCCAGGCCGACGTAGTCAGTTCCACCACGGGCATTATCAAGGCGGCCAGGGAACTGGACGCCGACACCTTCATCGTGGCGACCGACAGGGGTATCTTCTACAAAATGCAACAGGCGGCCCCCGACAAAACCTTTATCGAAGCGCCGACCGCCGGCAGGGGCGCAACCTGCAAGAGCTGCGGTCACTGCCCCTGGATGGCCATGAACAGCCTGACGAAACTGCAGACAACGCTCGAATCCGGTGCAAATGAGGTTTTTGTCGATGCGGATGTCATCCGGCGCGCCAGGGTGCCCATCAAACGCCTGCTCGATTTTGCCGCACAACGTAAACAGCCCGTCTACGGGCGTAATGATGCCTGACCGGACAACGTCCGTGCCGGGCGGAGTCAGTTAACGCGCGGCAGCCATTCCTGCCGACACGCATAAACTTTGTTGTGTCCTCGACAAGTGATAAAATTCCGGGGAACAGAATACGGATAGAGAGGCATGGCCGGACACAGCAAGTGGGCAAACATCCAGCACCGCAAGGGCAGGCAGGATGCCAAGCGGGGGAAATTATTCAGCAAACTGATTCGCGAGATCACGGTGTCCGCGCGCCTCGGCGGCGGCGACCCTGACGGCAACCCCAGGCTGCGCGCCGCCATAGACAATGCCCTGGCCGGCAATATGCCCAAGGACACCATAGAGCGGGCGGTAAAACGGGGCGCGGGCGGAACAGAGGGAGAAAGCCTGGAAGAAGTACGTTACGAAGGCTACGGCCCGGGCGGCGTTGCCGTCATGGTCGACTGCATGACGGATAACCGCAACCGTACCGTCGCAGAGGTGCGGCACGCCTTTACCAAGTGTGGCGGCAACCTGGGTACCGATGGTTCGGTGGCGTACCTGTTTTCCAAGGTCGGCCTGATATCCTACCCGGATGGCACCGACGAGGACGCGCTGCTGGAGGCGGCGCTGGATGCCGGTGCCGAGGATGTAGCCGGTAACGATGACGGTTCCATAGATGTATTGACGAAGCCGGATGAATTTCTCGATGTAAAGGACAACCTGGTCGTGAACGGTTACCAGCCGGATACGGCAGAGATAACCATGCGCGCCGCAACCGGCAACTTACTGGACCTGCAGGGCGCGCAGACCATGCTGCGGTTACTGGATACCCTGGAAGACCTGAACGATGTGCAGAAAGTGTATTCCAACGCAGAGATTGCCGATGAAATCCTGGCGCAACTCGATTAACAAGGCTTATTCATGTATGGCAGGTGAAGCGGTGGGATATGGGGGATAAACCGGACGCCGGCAACAGGGCCCGTGCGGGAAAGATTCGGATTCTCGGTATCGATCCGGGTTCCCGGATCACGGGTTACGGCGTTGTCGATATGGACGGCAACCATGCACGCCACGTCAGCCACGGCCACATAACGATCCGGCCCGGTGAGTTGTCCGAAAAACTGCGCAGGATTTTCCGGGAACTCAGCGCGGTGATCAGTGAACTCAACCCGGACGAGTGTGCCATCGAGAAGGTGTTCATGAACCGCAACGCCGATTCCGCATTGAAACTGGGCCAGGCCAGGGGCGCCGCCATCACCGCCTGTGCCGAACTCGAGCGGCCGGTTTTTGAATATACGGCCAACCAGGTAAAACAGGCTACCGTGGGCAAGGGCCATGCCGACAAGTCACAGGTACAATACATGGTAAAGGTCCTGTTATGCCTGGACGGCGCGCCCCAGGCGGATGCCGCGGATGCGCTCGCGATCGCCCTCTGCCACGGCCATTCTCGGGAAGGTGTATTGCGCCTGAAAACAGTTTCAGCGACGCGCCTGGGACAAGCGCTGTGATCGGGTTTCTGCGCGGCAGGATTGTGATAAAGCAGCCGCCGGGTCTGACCCTGGATGTCAACGGCGTCGGTTATGAACTGCAGGCGTCCATGAACACGTTCTACCAGTTGCCGGGCGCCGGTGAAGAGGTCGAACTCCTGACCCACCTGATAGTGCGTGAAGATGCACACTCCCTGTATGGTTTCGGCACCGAGGACGAGCGCTACCTGTTCCGCGCCTTGATCCGGGTCAACGGGGTCGGCGCCAAAATGGCGCTGGCGATATTATCGGGTATCAGCACGATGGAATTCAGGCACTGCATAGAAACAGGCGATGCCACCCGCCTCACGCGCCTGCCGGGCGTCGGCAACAAGACGGCGCAGCGGCTGATCGTGGAGATGCGCGACCGCCTGGGCAGCGCGCAGGAAGGCGCCGGCGCCGGCGCGCCCCGGACAGAAGCGGGAACCAGGCCGGCCGACCCGGTCAGCGAAGCGGTCAGCGCCATGATTTCCCTGGGTTACCGGCCGCAGGAAGCCAGCCGTCTCGTGCATGGCGTTGCCACCGACGATATGGGCAGCGAAGCCCTGATCCGCGCCGCGCTCAAAGCCGCGCTGACATGATCCTGCCGGAGCGTTGACATGAACGATCCCAACCCGGTTATCTCGGCACACGGTGCGGTGGATGATGCAGCA
Organism: Gammaproteobacteria bacterium; assembly: GCA_965207165.1. Taxonomy (GTDB): domain Bacteria; phylum Pseudomonadota; class Gammaproteobacteria; order Eutrophobiales; family Eutrophobiaceae; genus JAAXHV01. The sequence continues at coordinate 3,270,463 of OZ242265.1, forward strand.
GCAGAAAACACGTTAAGGCCGCGTATCCTCGGCGAGTACCGGGGACAACCCGTCGTGCGCGAACAGATGGAAATCTTTATCAGCGCTGCCCGGCAGCGTGCTGAGGCCCTGGACCACGTACTGATTTTCGGGCCGCCCGGCCTGGGAAAAACAACCCTCGCGCATATTATCGCCAACGAAATGGAGGTGAACCTCAGGCAAACCTCGGGACCGGTGCTGGAACGTCCGGGCGACCTGGCTGCGCTGCTGACCAACCTGGAACCCAGGGACGTGTTGTTCATCGACGAGATACACCGCTTAAGTCCGGTGGTGGAGGAGATCCTGTACCCCGCCATGGAAGACTACCAGATCGATATCATGATCGGGGAAGGGCCGGCGGCGCGGGCCATCAAGCTGGACGTGCCCCATTTCACCCTGGTCGGCGCCACGACCCGCGCAGGGTTGCTGACTTCGCCCCTGCGGGACCGGTTCGGCATCGTGCAACGGCTGGAATTTTATAACGTCGAGGACCTGGCAGATATCGTTATCCGTTCGGCGGGCATCCTGGATGTCCCGGTCGATGCCGGGGGGGCGCGCGAAATCGCGGCGCGTGCGCGCGGCACCCCGCGTATCGCCAACAGGTTACTGCGGCGCGTGCGCGACTACAGCCAGGTGAAGGCGGACGGCGGCATCGGTGAAGCAACCGCCGTGCGCGCACTGGACATGCTGAATGTTGACGGCACCGGTTTCGACATGATGGACCGCAAGCTGTTGCTCACCATCATCGAGAAATTTGACGGCGGCCCGGTAGGGATCGACAGCATTGCCGCGGCGTTGGGTGAGGTCAAGGACACCATAGAAGACGTTATCGAACCGTACCTGATACAACAGGGTTTCATGATGCGCACCGCGCGCGGGCGCGTCGCGACAAAGCACGCCTGGGCGCACTTCGGTCTCCCCCTGCCGAAAGGGCACGTACAGGAAAATGATATGTTTGATCAAATTGCCGGGGACTGACCTTGCCGGAATACTATCCCAGATGAAAGAATTCAGGTGGCCTGTGCGTGTTTACTATGAAGATACCGATGCCGGCGGCATCGTTTACCACACCAGTTACCTGAAATACATGGAGCGCGCGCGCACCGAGTACCTGCGCGCCCTGGGCTACAGCCAGAAACAATTACGCACGGAGCAGGACATCGCGTTTGTGGTGATCCGGGTCGATATCAGTTTCAAACGCCCCGCCGTATTTGATGACGAGTTGACGGTCACGGTGGCGCTCGGCAAAGCCGCCGGGGCAAGCCTGACCTTCCACCAGACCATCTGCCGGGATGACGAACAGTTGTGCGAGGCCGATATTGCGGTCGCCTGTCTGAGCGCCGGAAGCTATACTCCCAGACGCATGCCGAAACCATTAATCAAGGACATTATCCATGACTCCTGACATGTCATTTTTTCACCTGATCACCAATGCCAGTATACCGGTACAGGCGGTCATGCTCATGCTGGTCATCGCCTCCGTCATGTCCTGGACGATGATATTCAAAAAACGCATCTGGCTGAACCAGGCCAAACAGGCAGCCGATTCATTCGAGGAACACTTCTGGTCCCTGGAAGAGTTGTCGCCCCTGTATCACCGGATCAACAAACAACGCCAGGAAGCGAGTGGCATGGAACTCCTGTTCGAGGCCGGCTTCAGGGAATTCGTGCGCCTGCAGAAGCAGGGAGGGGTCGTGGCTGATGCGGTCATGGAAGGATCGCAGCGCGCCATGCGCGTGGCGTTCAACAGGGAACTGGAAGACCTGGAAACACACCTGTCATTCCTGGCTACCGTGGGTTCCACCAGCCCGTATATCGGCCTGTTCGGAACGGTATGGGGCATCATGAACAGCTTCCGCGCCCTGGGGAACGTCCAGCAGGCGTCGATTTCCATGGTTGCCCCGGGCATAGCGGAAGCCCTGGTAGCCACCGCAATGGGACTGTTTGCCGCCATCCCCGCGGTGATTGCCTATAACCGTTTTTCCAGCGACGTGGAAAGGCTGCTGAACCGCTACGACACGTTCATAGAAGAGTTTTCCGCCATCCTGCACCGGCAGGCGCACAGTTGAGCGCGCGCCCATGCGACACCGAAACCGAAAACGTCCCATGTCAGAGATAAACGTCGTTCCCTATATCGATGTCATGCTGGTATTGCTGATCATATTCATGATCACCGCACCGCTGCTCAGCCAGGGAGTGAAAATCGACCTGCCGCAAGTGCCTTCGGAACCGTTGCCGGCCAGTGACAATGACCCGGTAATCGTCAGTGTGGATGCGGCGGGGAATTTTTTCATAAACTATGGAGAGGACCCGGACCAGCCGGTCTCTGCCGAAGTACTGGTTAACCGGGTCGGCGCACTGGTCAAGTATCGACCCAAACTTCCGGTGCTGGTAAAAGGAGATACCGGCGTCAACTACGGACGGGTCGTGCAGGCCATGGCCCTGCTGCAAGGCGCCGGAGTGAAAGGTATCGGCCTGATTACCGAGCCGCCGGAACAGTGATGCGCCATGCAATTTCTGACACTGCGATCGCTTCTCTATTCACTGGCACTGCATGCAGTCGTTATCTCGGCGCTGGTCGTTAATTTTGATGCCGAGCGTACGCCGGTATTCAAACCGCAGCCCCAGGAAAACATAGTCGAAGCGGTTACCGTGGATGAGCAGGAAGTTGAAAAAGAGATACAGCGGCTCAGGGAGCAGGAGCAGGAAAAACAGCGGGCCATGGAGCAAAAGCTGAAGGATCTGGAACAGCAAGCCAGCGCGGTGGAGAAGAGACGTAAAGAGGAAGAACAGAAAAAACAGGCGGCGGAGCGAAAACGCAAGGAAGAGGAACAACGCAAGGCCCAGGCTGAACAGCAACGCAAGGAGGAAGAACGCAGGACCGCAACGGAGCGCCAGCGCATAGAACAGGAAAAGCTCAAGGCGCAGGCTGAATTGAAACGCATAGAGGAAGAGAACCGCAAGGCCCAGGCGGAACAGGCGCGCCTGGAACAGGAAAAGCGCAAGGCCGAGGCGGAACGGAAAAGGCAGGAAGAGGAAAAGAGAAAACAGGCTGAAGCGGCGGCACAGCGTAAGCAGCTCGCACAGGAACAGCGTGCAAAGGATAATATAACCCTGCAGAATATCGTTGCGGAGATTTACCAGGTGGTTGCAGGCAATTTTAATAAAACCGGCCTGCCCAGGGGGCTGGAGTGTACATTGGCGGTGCAGACCGTCCCCGGGGGCGAGGTGATCAGTGTGACCGTGAGTAAAACAAGCGGCAACGAGGTGTTTGACCGCAGGGCCGTCACCGCGGTCGAGAAAGCCTCGCCGTTGCCGTTGCCTGCCGACCCGGCTACTCTCGACCGCCTGCGCCTGAGAAAATTCAATTTCGTATTCAAGCCCGAGGAGTGATGACGTGAGATATATTTGCCGCCTGCTGCTGACCATGTTGCTGGGCATGTCCGGTGCCCAGGCCCAGGGCGAACTGGAAATCATCATCGATACCGGCGTCGAAAATGCGCTGCCCATCGCGGTAATCCCGTTTGGCTGGAACGGCATTCCCGGCGAGCAACCTATAGACCTGCACGTAACCATTGCCAACGACCTGGAAAGGAGCGGCCGGTTTGTCACCATGAGCGAGTCGGATATGCCGCAGCATCCCGAGGAATTCGGGCATGTCAATTTCAGCGACTGGCAGTTGTTACGCATGGAAAACATCGTCATCGGTAACCTGAAGCAGACGCAAGCGGGTGATTTTGAAATTGAATTCAGGTTGCTCGACGCCTACAAGGAAGCGCAGCTCACCGGTTTTCGCATCAAGGCCGGACGCACACAACTGCGCCGCACCGCGCACCGGATCAGCGACCTCATATTTGAAAAGTTGACCGGCGTGCGCGGCGCATTCGATACGCGCATTGCCTACGTTACGGTCAAACAGGACGCGGCAGGAGAAGAACGTCACAGCCTGCAAATAGCAGATGCCGACGGCTTCAACCCGCAGGTCCTGCTCGAATCCGACCAGTCCCTGATGTCGCCGGCCTGGTCGCCGGACGGTGAGTCCCTCGCCTACGTTTCTTTCGAAGGGAACAACTCATCGGTATTTGTCCAGAACATCCGCACCGGGGAGAGGAACGAAGTGGCCTCTCACAACGGGATCAACAGTGCGCCGGCGTTCTCCCCGGACGGCGGCAGACTGGCGCTGACGTTGTCCAAGGAAGGCGATCCGGAAATCTTTGTGCTGCACCTTTCCACCAACTCGTTACAGCGTATAACCCGTAACCGGGCCATCGACACGGAGCCGAACTGGTCGCCGGACGGCAACCGGCTTATTTTTACATCGGACCGGGGCGGCACGCCACAGATTTACGAGGTCGATCTGCAGGGCGGCGCGCCCAGGCGGCTTACTTTTGATGGGCCTTATTTTGCCCGGCCGCGTTACTCCCCGGATGGAACGGGCGTCACCATGGTGCACGGCAATAACGGCTTCTACCGGATCGGCTACCTGGACCTTGACAGCGGCTACCTGAGCATACTGACGAAGAACCGGCTGGATGAGTCCCCCAGTTTTTCACCTAACGGCAGCATGATCATCTACGCCACGAACGGCCGGCGCGGGTCCGAACTTGCTGCGGTCTCGGCCGATGGGCGCGTGCACCAGCGCCTGGCCCTGCAGGACGGCGAGGTCAGGGAACCTGCCTGGGGGCCGTTCCCGCCAGACTGAATATGAATCAACTTATCCGCCAATGAATGCTATTCTTTGACCTTGAAACCGGAGAACGAATATGACCAAAAAAATGATACTGTTGCTTGTCCTGGGGATATTTATCACGGCTTGTGAGACGACCCCTGAAAAAGACACGGCCCCCGAAGTCGTGGACAAGTCGGACAGCGCCGAAATGACAGATGACGGCGCCGCAGGCGCGGAGGCCGGGAGTGAGGCACAGGCATTCGGCGCGGAGGGCGATCAGGCCAGCGCGCTGCAGCAGCTTGACAACCCGGACAGCCTGCTGTCTGTGCGCATCATATATTTTGAATATGACAGCAGTACCGTACTCGCACAGTTTGAGGAAGTTATCCAGGCCCATGCCGCGTTCCTGCAGGCCAGCCCGGGTGTTGTTGCCACGCTGGAAGGGCATGCCGATGAGCGCGGTTCCCGTGAATACAACCTGGCCCTGGGCGAGCGGCGTGCGCAGGCAGTCAAGAAACAGCTTGTTGTGCTGGGCGCAGCTCCCGAACAGGTCAGGACGGTGAGTTACGGAGAGGAACGGCCTGCCGACCCCGGCCATGATGAACAGGCCTGGAGCGTGAACAGGCGGGTGGAGTTCGTCTACTGAGTTGCTGACCGATGCGGTGTGAAAGACTACTGCCGGTGCTGCTGGCCGTTGCGCTGACGGGTATTCCCGGCCTGCATGCGCAGGACGCCGTGGATACCGAAGCATCGATCCTGGCGCGGCTGCAGACTATCGAGCAGATGCTCAGCAACCAGGGACTGCTGGAGATGTTGCAGCAGTTAGAGGCCCTGGAGATGGAAATAAGCCGTTTGCGCGGGGAGGTGGAAGTACAGAACCATGTGCTTGAGCAGATTAAAAAACGGCAACGGGATTTGTACGTCGACATTGACCAGCGCCTGCAGCGTATCGAAATCCCGCAGGCGGGCGCTATCGACCCGTTGACCGGTGAAGCCGGGCCGCCGCTGCAGACCCTGTCGCCCTTCAGCGAACCGGAGGAAACAGGCGGGGGTCAACAGGCCGATACCACGTTGACCCTGGAACTGGTCGACCAGCAACCGTTGCAGGGGGTGACCGGTGAGGAAGCCGGATCCCCGGCGGTTCCCCGGGATCAGCCGGCAGAACCTGGTTCCGGACAGGACGACACTGTTGCGGCGCCGGCCCCCGGGCAGGATATATCGATGGCCGAGGGCCCGGTCCAGTCTGATCCGGCCGCGCCGGCGGATGCGGAACGGATTCAGGCGGAATACCAGAACGCATTCAACCTGTTAAAGCAATCCCGGTATGAACGGTCCGTGCGCGCGTTCCGCGAATTCCTTGCGGGTTATCCCGACAGTGAATACGCCGACAACGCCCAGTTCTGGCTGGGCGAGGCTTATTTTGTCAACGGCCTGTTCGAACAGGCGCTGCAGGAATACCGCGCCCTGCTGCAGAACTACCCCGACAGCCCGAAACTGGCCCAGGCAAAATTGAAGGCGGGATACTGCCAGCATGAACTGGGGCTGATCGAACCGGCAAAACAGCAGTTGGAGGAATTGATCCAGCAATACCCGGGGACCACGGCCGCGCGCCTGGCGCAGGAGCGGTTGAGACAACTGGCCACGGTGTCGGTTCCCGAGGACATGACCCCGGTCAACTGAACAAAATCAATCGAGTCTGACCCCATTGATTTGACCCGGTTGGTTCTAAATCAGCCGGCTGTTTCCGCCAGGTAACTCTCCAGTGCCGCCATACGCTCAGGCGTGCCGATATCGAACCAGCTTCCGCTATGCAGCGCTCCCGTAACCTTGCGGTTTTCCATGGCTTGACGCAATAGCGGCGCCAGGGGAAATTTCTGCTCTTTAACCGGAGAAAACAGGGAAGGATGATAGACGCCGATGCCGCTGAAGGTATACCTGGGTTGGCCGCTGTTATGGACGTTTCCTGCCTCCAGGGCAAAATCGCCCCGGGGATGGTGTGGCGGATTTGGCACGAGCACCAGGTGCGCCTGGCCGGCCAGGGCCGCGGGCAGCGTGTCCAGGGGGAAATCGGTCCAGATATCGCCGTTGACGACCAGGAACGGGTCGTCACCCAGCAGCGGCAATGCCCGTTTAATGCCGCCGCCGGTCTCCAGGGGGCTGTTGCCTTCGGCTGAATAGCGGATACTTACACCGAAAGCGCCGCCGTCCCCAAGGAATGATTCAATCCGGTCGCCGAAGCGGGCATGATTTATCACCAGTTCTTTGAAACCCGCCCCGGCCAGCGCTTCCACGTGATATTGCAACAACGGCTTGCCGGCCACGGGTAACAGGGGTTTGGGACGGTTATCGGTCAGGGGGCGCATTCTCCTGCCTCCCCCGGCCGCCAGTATCATTGCCCGCATCTGCAGATTTCGCTACTATCAGACTGAAGTGACTGTCTTGTCCAGGCTCAAACCGACAACGCCCATGATAATCAGACAGATACTGATGGTTTTCATGATGGTCACCGGTTCGCGGAAATAGAGTATGCCCACCAGGGCTATCAAGGCGGTTCCAACACCGGCCCAAACCGTGTAGGCTATGCTCAGGTCGATCTTTTTGAGGGAAAAAGTCAGGGCCGTAAACGATGCGGCATAGAGGACGAACAACAGGATCGACGGGAGCAGCCGGGTAAACCCTTCGGACAGTTTCATGGACACGGTCCCGGCAACCTCTAACAGAATTGCTGCAGCAAGAAAGAGCCAGTGCATCATTTTATCAACTCAAATCAGGTGAAGGAGGGGCTATTGTATCCTCAGTGCGATATCGATGGAAGGAAGCTACGGATAACGCGGACATGGAACGGTCCGCACCGGGCTGACCGGGTTAAGGACATGGGCATATGTTAACGGCAATAGCGGCAGTGCTGGGCGGCCTGTTCCTGCTGGTGCTGGGGGCAGACCGGTTTGTTTCAGGCGCGTCAGGCAGCGCACGCGCGCTGGGTGTGCCGCCGTTGATCATCGGTTTGACCATTGTGGGTATCGCAACCTCCATGCCGGAAGTTCTGGTGGGAGGCGTTGCCGCATGGGACGAGAAAACCCGCATCGCCATCGGCAATGCCCTGGGGTCCAATATCGCCAACGTCGGCCTGGTGCTGGGAGCGACCGCGCTGTTTACACCCCTGCTGGTCCAGTCGCAGACCCTGACCCGTGAATTTATCCTGATGTGCGCGGCAATGCTTGTTGCGTTACTGGTGATGCTTGACCTGCGCCTGGGGCGCGGCGACGGGATGTTGTTGCTGGGGGTGCTTGCCCTGATGCTTTTCTGGATCGTAAGAAAGGCAAGAGAGGACGCCCGTTCAGCGCCGCGGAATGAGGAAATGAAACAGGGTCCGAGCCTCCTGAAATCCGGCGTCTTGATACTGGTCGGCCTGGTGATCCTGTTGCTGGGCGCTGAACTACTGGTGCGGGGGGCGGTCTATATTGCCAGGGAAATTGGCGTAGATGACCTGGTGATCGGTCTGACCATCGTCGCGGTGGGGACCAGTTTGCCGGAGCTTGCCGCATCCCTCATGAGTGTTGCAAAAAAAGAAATAGATATCGCCATTGGCAACATTATCGGTTCCAACATGTTTAATATGCTGATGGTGTTGGGTATTCCGTGTATTATTTACCCGGATACTTTCGGCAAGGAAGTCCTGCTGCGGGACTTTCCGATTATGGCGGGTTTAACCCTGATAATGGGGTGGATGGTGTTTTATTCCAGCAAAAACAAGTTCAGCCGCCTGGAAGGCATCGTGCTGCTGTTATGTTTTGCCGGTTACCAGTACTGGCTGATTCTGGGGTAAACCGGCCCGGGACCAGGAGGAAAAAGTGTCAGATCCTGAGAACTCATTGACTATATGCAACCCTGCAGAGACAGCGCCTGCAGTTCAGGACAGCATGAATCATGCCGGATAGATCCGACAATCACCCGGCGCCGGACGACCTTATGCGCAGCGCCCGGTCGGTCATTGAGACGGAACGACAGGCAGTCGGCGACCTGGAACAACGCATTGACGGCCAATTTGTCAACGCCTGCCGGTTGATGCTGGAATGCAAGGGCAGGGTCGTGGTCCTGGGCATGGGAAAATCGGGCCATATCGGCCACAAGATCGCAGCCACCCTGGCCAGTACCGGCACACCGTCATTCTTTGTCCATCCGGGCGAAGCCGGCCATGGCGACCTGGGCATGATTACCCGGGATGATGTGGTCATTGCCCTGTCCAATTCCGGTGAGACCGGCGAGATCGTTACCCTGTTACCCGTTATTAAACGTCTGGATATCCCGCTCATCGCGCTGACCGGCAGTCCCGCGTCCACCCTGGGCAAAGCCGCGGCGGCGTGTCTGGACGTCAGTGTCGCCAGGGAGGCCTGCCCGCTGGGCCTGGCGCCGACAGCCAGCACCACGGCCTGCCTGGTCCTGGGGGACGCCCTTGCTGTCGCGCTGCTTGAGGCGCGCGGTTTCAGCACCGAGGATTTTGCCCGGTCCCACCCGGGAGGGTCATTGGGAAGACGGCTGCTGGGCGTCAGGGACATCATGCATACCGGCGCTGAAATTCCCCGTGTGAGCGAGCAGACGATGGTGAAGCAGACGTTGCTGGAAATGAGCGCAAAAGGTATGGGGATGACGGCAGTGCTCAATGAAAGCGGTGAAGTAACAGGCGTATTCACCGATGGCGACCTGCGCAGGACCCTGGATGCCGGATTCGACCTGCACACAACCACTACCGGGGAGGTAATGACCAGGAACGGCAAGACCATCGCCGCCACCAGCCTGGCCGCCGAGGCGTTACGGATGATGGAAGAATACAGGATCAATGCCTTGCTGGTACTGGACCAGGAGCGGCAACTGGTTGGCGTTCTGAACATGCACGATCTGCTGCGCGCACAGGTAGTCTGACCGCTATGGCTCAACGGCTGTTCATCCTTGCATTATTGATTGGCGCAGCCGCGGGCAGCGCCTGGTTGCTGAAATGGTTGTCAGAGGACCCGGGCAGAAGCGCTTTCCGTGCCGACACGCGCGCGCCGGATTATTACATGGAGGACTTTACCACGTTAACGATGCACCCGGACGGCACACCAAAGAACAAACTGTCGGCGGATCACCTGGCGCATTATCCCCTGGATAACAGCACCGAGCTGGTCATGCCGCGTATGGAAATCTTTCGTGAAGATGAATTTCCCTTGTACATTAACGCAGAAAAAGGCCGCCTGGACGGAGATGATGATACTATTCTGTTATACGGTATAGTAAAAATGTGGGAATACGATGATACAGGCAGCCCTACTCTGGAAGTCAGTACGTCCCATGTCAAAGTGTCGCTCGATGATGAATATGCGGAGACGGACCGCCAGGCAACCATTGTTACCAATAATGCGGTAATAACGGGAATTGGTATGCGCGCATATTTGCCCCAGAGTCGACTGGAAGTAATCAAACATGAAAAAACTACCATTAATACCGCATCGGGCAGTTAACGCTGTAATCGGCTTGTTCTGCCTGCTGGGGTGCCTGGCGGCATACCCGTTGTCGACGGACAAGGACCAGCCGATTGAAGTCGAGGCAGACGAGGCGGAACTTGATGACCTGAATGACGTCAGCATTTACCGCGGCAATGTAATTGTCAGGCAGGGGTCCATCCACATGACGGGCGATGTCATGACGGTTTACAGCAAGGGCGGGGATGAACTGGATCACCTCATTATGGAAGGCAACCCGGCCACGTACCAGCAATTGCCCGACAACAGTACGGTACACGACCAGGCGAAGGCAATGAGAATGGAGTATTACGAACAGAAAAACCTGGTTGTGTTAATCCGGGATGCCTGGGTAAAACAGGAATCCTCGACACTGGTCGGAGAAAGGATAGAGTACAATACGGAACTCAGCCGGGTGAAGGCCTGGAGTCGTCCCGAGGGCGGAGAAGGGCAGGAAACGCAACAAAAGAGCCGGGTGAAGCTGATCATCAAGAAGAAGAAAGAAGACGGATCGTAAAGTCCGCCCAGACAAACGCATGAGTGTTTTATCCGTTCAGAGCATCTCCAAAACATTTCGTTCACGCCAGGTGGTGAGCGATATCAGCCTGACCATCAACAGCAGTGAAATTGTCGGGCTGTTAGGCCCCAACGGGGCGGGCAAAACCACCAGTTTTCACATGATTGTGGGCCTGCTTCCCTGTGACAAGGGCGAGATATACCTGGATGACAAGGATATCAGCCTGTTGCCAATGGAAAAACGGGCGCGGCTGGGATTGGGATACCTGCCCCAGGAGTCGTCTATCTTTCGTAAACTCACCGTTGAAGAAAATATCCTGGCAGTGCTGGAGTTACGCAAAAACCTGAGCAAGGCAGAAGCGAGGCGGCGGATGGAGGCGCTGCTGCACGAGTTTCACGTGTCCCACCTGCGTGACAGCCTGGGCATGAGCCTTTCCGGCGGTGAGCGGCGGCGCGTGGAGATCGCCCGGGCACTGGCCACCGAGCCGCAATTCCTGTTGCTTGATGAGCCTTTTGCCGGGATTGACCCTATTTCCATCAACGACATTCAACGGATAACGGGTTACCTGCGGGAAAAAGGCATTGGTATCCTGATCACCGATCACAATGTCTGGGAGGCGCTGGGCGCCTGCGACCGGGTTTATATTGTCAATGAAGGCAAGATCCTGGCCGAGGGAACACCGGATGAAATACTTGCCAATGAAACTGTGAGAGACGTCTATCTGGGTTTCGAATTCAGGTTATAGCTCAATCCCGAATCCGGGCAGACAAGATGGGGCATAACCGTCATTTTGCGCTAAACTTCATAGTATGAAGCAATCACTGGGAATAAATTTAAGTCAGGGCCTGACCATGACACCGCAACTGCAGCAAGCCATCAGGCTGTTGCAGTTGTCCAGCCTGGAATTGACCCTGGAGATCCAGGGGGCGCTGGATTCCAACATGATGCTGGAGTTGGATGAAGATGATGCGGCAGACCTGCAGGCAGGCGTGCCGGAACCTGACGATTCGGAACTCAACGGGGAGGACTATCCCGAGGCCTTTGCCCATGAGAGTATTCCCGAAGAGTTGCCGGTGGATACGGTCTGGGAAGATATCTATGATGCCACGACGCACTATACCCATGATGGCGGCCTGGCGGAGCACTACGACCAGGAATACCAGGATAATGGGGAGCGAAACCTGCAGCGCCACCTGCTGTCCCAGCTTAACCTGATTACGTTATCGGTAGCCGACAAGGCGATTGCCATTGCCCTGGTCGATGCTATCAATGACGATGGTTACCTGACCTTAAACCTGGAAGAGATCTGCGCTACCCTGTCAGCCGACCTGGATACCGAACCTGAGGAGATAGAGGCGGTACTCCATTTGATTCAGACCCTGGAGCCGGCGGGGGTAGGCGCCCGCGACCTGGCCGAGTGCCTGGGCCTGCAACTGGCGCAACTTGAACCCGGCACTGCCTGGCTGGCTGAGGCCGGGACACTGGTCAGTCAGCATATTCAGTTACTGGCGCAGCATGATTACAAACAGTTGATGAAACGCATGAAACTCGACAAGGAAGAGTTGGAGAACGTGGTCGGACTGATACAATCGTTGCGCCCGCGTCCGGGCTCACAGCTACAGGAAGATAAAGCCGAGTACGTGGTGCCGGACGTGCTGGTAAAAAAGGCCGGGGATGCATGGAAGGTGGAACTCAATACGGACGCGCTGCCGCGCTTGAGAATAAATTCGCACTATGCCGGCATGATCCGCCGTGCAGACAACAGCGAGGATAATACCTCGCTGAAAAGTCATTTGCAGGAAGCCCGCTGGTTTATCAAAAGCCTCCAGAGTCGCAGCGAAACCCTGTTGCGGGTTGCCACCTGCATAGTCGAAAGGCAGCGCGCGTTCCTGGAATACGGCGAGGAGGCAATGAAGCCGCTGGTACTGCACGATGTTGCCGACAACCTCGGGCTGCATGATTCAACGATTTCCCGCGTTACCACCAGAAAGTACATGCACACGCCAAGAGGCGTATTTGAATTGAAATATTTTTTTTCCAGTCATGTAAGCACGGAACAGGGCGGAACCTGTTCATCTACGGCGATCCGGGCGCTGCTCAAAAAACATATACAGGCGGAGAAGCCGGAAAAACCCCTGAGCGACAGTAAACTCGCCAAACTGCTGTCTGGGCAAGGTATTCAGGTGGCGCGCAGGACTATCGCCAAATACCGTGAATCGATGTCTATTCCGTCATCAAGTGAAAGGAAAAGAGCCAGTTTGTACAGGCTCTGATCGTTAATAGCCGGGTATTTCCGGCAGAGACCTGAACAGGATTTTTAACACTGACCATAATGAGGATAACATGCAAATCAACGTGTCCGGCCACCACATGAACGTAACACCCGCGCTGCGCTCCTACGTTGCGACAAAATTGCACCGCATAGAGCGCCATTTTGACCACGTCATCACTGCACACGTCGTCTTGAAGGTGGAAAAGGAACGGAAGATGGCTGAAGCAACCGTTCACGTAAATCGTGGTAATCTGTACGCCGATGCGGAACACAATGACATGTACGCGGCCATTGACAGGTTGATTGACAAACTCGACCGGCAAGTGAAGAAACACAAAGAGAAATTGTCGGCGCACCGGGGATAATCACCGCTGCCCTGATTGCACGGATTCCAGAACCTGAGTCACAAATGCGGATTTCAGATATCCTGACGAGCGAACGGATTATATGTAACGTAAATCTTTCCAGCAAGAAAGCCGCGCTGGAAGCCCTCTCCAGGTTAATTGCCGGGGCCAGCATCAGGCTTGACGAGCAGGAGGTATTCAACAGCCTGCTGACCCGGGAACGATTGGGCGGCACCGGATTGGGGAACGGAATTGCCATACCCCACGGGCGCTGGAAGGATGGTCTTTCGACCATTGCCGCGTTTATCAAGTTGAAACAAGGTGTGGATTACGATGCCGTGGATCAGCAACCGGTTGATTTGATCTTCGCCTTGCTGGTGCCGGAACACTCAACGGAAGAGCACTTGCAGGTGCTGGCGCAGCTTGCCGAAATGTTCAATCAGCCGGAATTCCTGACGCAGCTCCGGCGGGAAGAGTCCGAAGAAGCGATCTACGGACTACTGACCGGCTGACCTGGGTTGCAGAAAAAAACCGTTGTAATTGTCAACAAGTTGGGTTTGCACGCCCGTGCCGCGGCGCGTTTCGTGGAAACGGCGTCCGCATTTGAATCTGATATCGAGATCAGTTCGGGTGAAAATACCGTCAACGGGAAAAGCATCATGGGCTTGATGATGCTCGCCGCGGCCAGGGGATCGCCAGTTGAGTTAATCGTACGGGGAAGAGACGAGGAAAAAGCGCTTATGGCGTTGCTGAGACTGATAGAAGATCGATTTGGTGAGGACATATGACGCTGTCCTTACACGGCATGGGAGTCTCCCGCGGCATAGCCATCGGCCGGGTGCATATCATCGAACGGGACCGCCTTGACATTCCCGAATACCACATTGAGCAGGATCAGGTCGAAACGGAAACACGCCGCCTCCTCGAAGCCGTCAGCCAGGCCAAACAACAGTTGCGGGCCATTCGCGATCACATTCCGGTGACAGCCTCCCCGGGTATCGCGCCGTTCATAGATACACACCTGTTGATGCTCGACGACACCGTCCTGACCCACGAACCGTTGCATTTGATCCGGACCTCCGGGCACAACGCGGAGTGGGCGCTGAAATTGCAGCGGGATACCCTGGTACACGTGTTTGATGAAATGGAAGATGCATATCTGCGCACCCGCAAGGATGATATCGACCATGTCGTCAACCGTATCCATAGAATATTGCTGAAACATAAACCGTTGAAGCATGAAGAACCCGACAGTCGCCTGAACGGGTATATCCTGATAGCCGACGACCTGGCGCCTGCCGATACGGTCCTGATGCAGCATCACGGCATTGTCGCCTTTGTCACTGAATACGGCGGACCCACGTCGCACACCGCCATTCTCGCCCGCAGCCTGGCGGTCCCCGCAGTAATCAGTATGCACGATGCCAGGCGGATTGCCCGCGAAGACGATTTGGTTATCGTGGACGGCAACGCGGGCGTCATGCTGATCGACCCGGACGAACTCAGCCTGCGCTACTACCGGCAGCAGCAAGAGGAAGAGAAGAAATATTATGCCAGCCTGATCCAGTTGAAAGAGTCGCCGGCCAGAACCCGGGACGGTGAGACTGTCAGGCTGCAGGCGAACATCGAACTGCCGCGGGATTTTGAAACCGTCAGGGAAGTCGGCGCCAGCGGCGTGGGGTTGTACAGGACGGAGTTCCTTTACATGAACCGTGAAGCGCCCCCCGAGGAAGAAGAGCATTATGAAACCTACCTGGGGGTGCTCGATACGATGGCAGGCCTGCCGCTGACCATCCGGACCCTGGACCTGGGCGCGGACAAACAGGTGGACGGCGGCAGGCAGGAAGGTCCGGTCCAGTCAAACCCGGCACTGGGGCTGCGGGCCATACGCCTGTGCCTGAAGGAGCCCGCGTTATTCCGGCCGCAGTTAAGGGCTATCCTGCGCGCGTCCGCCCACGGGGAAGTCCGCTTGATGATCCCCATGTTATCGAACATCCAGGAAACCAGGCAGGTACTGGAGATGATCGAAGAGATAAAGACGGAACTGAGCAGGCAACAATTTGAATTTGACGAGAATATTCCCGTCGGCGCCATGGTTGAGGTGCCGGCTGCCGCCATCTGTGCAGATATTTTTGCCGATGAACTGGATTTCCTCTCTATCGGCACGAACGACCTGATCCAGTACACCATGGCCATTGACCGGGTTGATGATGAAGTGAACTATCTCTATGAACCCCTGCACCCGGCTGTTTTGCGGCTGATACACACGACCCTTGAAGCAGGCGCCAGGGCGGACATCCCCGTGGCCATGTGCGGTGAAATGGCGGGTGACAACAGGTTCACGCAATTATTGCTGGGCCTGGGCCTGCGCGAGTTCAGCGTACATCCGGCCTACCTGCTGGAAGTCAAGAAAACCATCATCGAGAGCGACCTGGACAGGCTGACGCCTGTTGCAAGCGCGGCACTGCAGGCCCGGTCGGGGGCGGAAGTCGAAGCACTGTTGATGCAGTTGCAATCTGCATAACCGGGCCGCGGTCTAATCCAATCACCGGGACATCCCGGCCAACCCTGATCCGGACGCCGCCGGTCAAAAACCTGTCGACGCTGCCCGACGCCCAGGATCGATTTCAATTCTGTCCCCATTTACTCTATCCTTACGCCCATGAGTGAACTGTCCCGACAAGAAGCGCTGTTTGAACGCCTGGAGAGCGGCGACCTGGACCAGGTCAGGTCGATGCTGGAATCGTTCCACCCGTCGGAGATTGCAGACTTGCTGGAAAGCCTCCCCGGACGTTCCAGGAGGGTACTCTGGGAACTGGTCGATCGGGAGGTTGAAGGCGACGTATTGACCGAAGTCCAGGACGCGGTCCGGGCCGGACTGCTGGAACGGATGCAACCCCAGGAGGTGGCGGATGTTACCAAGGATCTGGATACGGACGAAGTGGCAGATATCTTGCAGGATCTGCCTGAAGATGTGGTTGACAGCGTATTGCAGTCCATGGACGCGCAAAACCGGGAACGCATTGCGTCGGTATTGTCTTACCCCGAGGACACGGCAGGCGGCCTTATGGATATCGATGCAGTTTCGGTGCGCGCGGACGTGTCGCTGGACGTCGTGGCGCGTTACCTGAGACAACTGGGCGAGGTGCCCGAACATACCGACAGCCTGATCGTGGTTGACCGGAAAAACCAGTACCTGGGGTTGCTCTCGCTGGCAGACGTGCTGGTTAACAGATCGGAAGACAGTGTCGGCGAGCATATGTACGAGGGGGTCGGTATTCCCGCCGACATGCCGGCTGAAGACGTGGCGCGACTGTTTGAGCAGCGCGACCTGATTTCCGCTGCGGTACTGGACCGGGACAAGAGACTGCTCGGCAGGATCACCGTCGATGACGTGGTGGACGTGATCCAGGAACGGGCGGAACACACCATGCGCAGTATGGTCGGCCTGGGCGATGACGATATCTTTTCCTCGGTCCTGTCAAGCACCCGCCGGCGCGCCGTATG
This sequence comes from Gammaproteobacteria bacterium, assembly GCA_965207165.1. Classification (GTDB taxonomy): domain Bacteria; phylum Pseudomonadota; class Gammaproteobacteria; order Eutrophobiales; family Eutrophobiaceae; genus JAAXHV01. The sequence goes on from OZ242265.1 coordinate 3,287,288, forward strand.
GCTGGCGCTCAGCCTGCTCGGTGTTTTCCTTGCGGCCTGGGTGATCGGCCGGTTTGAGGCGTCCATACAGGAACTGGTGGCGCTGGCGATCCTCATGCCTATCGTCGCCGCCATGGGCGGCATCGCCGGCAGTCAGAGTCTGACCATCTCCATCCGCGGCCTGGCGCTGGGACAGATCTCCAGAAAAAATGCCCGTTCGCTCCTGTTGAAGGAACTGGCGGTCGGATTGTTCAACGGCGCGCTGTGGGCGGCGGTCGTCGCCGGCGGTGCCACACTCTGGTTCGGCGACCGCGGGCTTGGCCTGATCATCGGCCTGGCAATGATGATCAACCTGGTGGTTGCGGCACTGGCCGGAACCGCAATCCCGCTGGTCCTGAAAAGAATGGGTATCGATCCGGCTATTGCCGGCGGGGTCATACTTATTACGGTAACCGACGTGGTGGGCTTTATGACGTTCCTTGGTCTCGCTACGATATTCCTGTTGCCCTGACCGTGTCCGCCACCTTGACGGAAGTCAGGGAACTGGTTACATCACCAGCTGAACAACACCCACTGCGGCACGGAAAAGTCGTCGTAGATCTCACTCATCCGGGTTTCCATCTGGCCGTCCCCATCCCGGTCCACCAGGTAGTAGGCGGGCCCTGCCGCGGGCGTGATCTTGGTCATGTAATGGCGTCCGTCCAGGCGGTATTCCTCAATGATGGCGTCGTCCTTGCGGATGATGGTCACCTGTGGTTCGATAGCCTGGCCGCTCTGGATCGGATCGGGCAGTTCCGGTGGTGCGGGCACCGGGGCAAGCTCTTCATCCTCGTAAGTCTGCGCAACGGCCGCGCCGGCCAGTAACAGGCTGAATATACTGACGACAAGATTTTTCATTGTTTTTTCCGGTTTGTTTAATGGATGTCCGAGGTAGATGAAGAGTACAGTGAATATTGGCAACTTTCAAAGCGTGTTTCATTATAATGCATGATTATGCCGAAGAAATTATTAACGCTGGTAGACGGGTCCTACTACCTGTTCCGGGCCTATCATGCCATGCCGGGTCTCACCAACGCCGCAAATGAGCCGACCGGCGCGATCTTCGGCGTTATCAACATGTTGCGCAAGCTGATCCGGGACGAACAGCCGGACTGCTTCGCCGCCGTTTTCGATGCCAAGGGGAAAACCTTTCGCAACGACCTGTATCCGCCATACAAGGCCAATCGTCCCCCGGCGCCGCCTGATCTGGTAGCCCAGATCGAGCCGTTGCATGAAATTATCCAGGCCCTGGGCGTACCGCTACTGAGGATTGACGGTGTGGAAGCGGACGACGTGATTGCTACCCTGGCGGCGCGGGCAAGCCAGGCGGGCTTCAGGGTCCTTGTTTCCACCGGCGACAAGGACCTGGCACAAATTGTTGATGATGATATCCACCTGATCAATACCATGAACAATACCCGCTATGACCGCGCCGGTGTGATCGAAAAATACGGGGTGCCGCCGGATCGCATCATCGATTACCTGGCCTTGACCGGCGACACGTCGGACAATGTACCGGGCATTCCGAAAGTGGGGCCCAAAACTGCAGTCAAGTGGTTGGCGCAACACGGTAGCCTGGATGAGATCGTTGCCAATGCGGACAGCTTCGGCGGCAAGGTCGGGGAGTACCTGCGTGAGAACCTGGGTCAGATTCCATTAAGCAGGCAACTCGTTACCCTGAAGTCCGACCTGGAACTGCCGGTGGAACCGCAGCAGTTGCTCATCGGTGACCAGGATCAAATCGCCCTGAGAGAACATTACCGGCGTTGGGGTTTCAGAAGCTGGTTGCCTGAGATCAACGGCGGCGCCAGAGAACAGCCGTCATTCCCGGAACAAACGGCACACGGGGATGCAGGTCCGGACCGCGACGGACACCCGGCGGAAATTGCGCAAACGGACGAGCAGAGTTATGAAACGGTATTCACCGTCGAACAGTTGGAGGGCTGGGTGGACAAGTTGGCGGCGGCGCGCACTTTTTCCCTCGACACGGAAACCACGAGCCTGGATTATATGCAGGCTGAACTGGTGGGCCTGTCATTTTCCGTCACGCCGGGTGAAGCGGCTTATGTTCCCGTCGCGCACACACATGACGGGGCCCCCAGGCAGATTTCGCGCCGCAAGGTGCTGGAAAAACTGCGCCCCTGCTGGAATCGGAAAAACACGAAAAGGTCGGACAGAACCTGAAATATGACCGCAACGTCCTGGCCAATTACGGGATTGATCTGACCGGCATTGCCCATGATTCAATGCTGCAGTCCTACGTACTGGACAGCGTGGCCACGCGCCATGATATGAACAGCCTGGCGAAAAGATACCTGGGTAAAACCATTACCAGCTACGAGGACGTTGCCGGCAAGGGGGCCAAACAGGTTTCATTCAACGAGGTCCCCGTGGAACAGGCAGCCGCCTACGCCGCGGAGGACGCGGACATCACGCTGCAACTGCACCGGACACTGTGGCCGAAACTGGCCAAAGAGCCCGGCTTGCGCGAGATATACAAGAGAATGGAGGTGCCGCTGCTGAGCGTCATCGCGCGCATGGAGCGTAACGGTGTCATGGTCGATAGCGATATGCTGAAGCAACAGAGCGTGGAACTGGAGGAACAGATGCAGCAGACGGAGCAGGAAGCCCATGAACTGGCGCAACAGCCTTTCAATATCGGTTCCCCCAAGCAGATACGGGAAATCCTCTACGACAAAATGCAACTGCCGGTGCTGGCGAAGACACCGACAGGACAGCCCTCAACCGCTGAAGCAGTGTTGCAGGAACTGGCTGCCGAGCACGATTTGCCGGCATTGATACTCGGTTACAGGGAATTGAGCAAACTGAAATCCACCTACACGGACCGGTTGCCTGAACAGGTCAATCAGGCAACCGGCCGCGTCCATACTTCATACCACCAGGCAGTGGCCGCCACAGGCCGGCTATCATCATCGGACCCCAATTTGCAGAATATCCCGATCCGCACGGAGGAAGGCAGGAAAATACGCCGTGCTTTCATTGCCGCCCCCGGGAATGTGCTGCTTGCCGCGGATTATTCCCAGATCGAGCTCCGTATCATGGCGCACCTGTCGGGTGATGCCGCCCTGCTTGCCGCGTTTACCGCAGGCAGGGATATTCACCGGGCAACCGCTGCCGAGGTGTTCGGAACAGGTCTCGACGACGTTGTCCCCGAACAGCGCAGGGCGGCAAAAGCCATCAACTTCGGCCTGATTTACGGCATGTCGGCATTTGGTCTCGCCAGGCAGCTGGGCATTGGCAGAGGCGAGGCCAGACAGTACATGGACACATATTTTGAGCGTTACCCTGCGGTAAGAAAATACATGGACTTCATGTGCGACAAGGCTAAGCAAGACGGCTACGTTGAGACCGTCTTCCGGCGCCGTTTATACCTGCCTGATATCAACTCCGGCAATGCCGCCAGACGCAGACATGCAGAGCGTACCGCCATCAATGCGCCGATGCAGGGTACTGCGGCAGACATTATCAAGCGGGCAATGATTGAAATAGATCGAAAACTGTTGCGTTCCGAAAAAAATATCAGGATGATTATGCAGGTACACGACGAACTGGTGTTCGAGGTAGCCCGGGAGGAGGTCGTTGAGTACGAACAGGAGATACGCGGGTTGATGTCCGCTGCGGCGTCACTCAGGGTTCCCCTGGTCGTTGATACAGGCATCGGCGCCAACTGGGATGAAGCGCATTAGGGGGTAGAGAACTTTTCCGGCATTGTCCTGATACTGTGCTAACATTAACAACAAATGTGTCTGTTTCTTACGCAAAATCCCATATTCTTACCCAGGGAAGTAAGGGTGTCCGACAGATAAGTCAATCCGGTAGCCTGTCATGTTGTTGATTCCCGCGATTGATATAAAAAACGGCAAATGTGTCCGTTTACGCCAGGGAAATATGGGTGATGAGACCGTCTACAACGACGATCCTGTTGCAATGGCGACAAAATGGGTCGAACTGGGCGCAAAACGGCTTCATATCATCGACCTCGACGGCGCGGTTTCCGGGCGCCCGGTGAACGCTGATATCATCCACGACATAGCCGAAGAGCACCCCGATATCGAGATCCAGGCCGGCGGCGGCATCCGTGACGAAGATACGATCCAGACTTACCTCGACGTCGGCGTAAACTATGTGATCATCGGCACCCGCGCAGTGACCACGCCGCATTTTGTATCCGATATCTGTCTTGAATTTCCGGGCCATGTAATTGTCGGTCTTGATGCAAAAAACGGCAAACTGGCCACCAACGGCTGGTCCAAGCTTTCTCACCATGACGTGATTGATATAGCGCAACGCTTTGAACAGGATGGCGTTTCCGCGATCATATTTACCGATATCAGCCGTGACGGCATGATGAACAGTGTCAACATAGACACCAGTGTGGAACTTGCCAGGGCGGTAACCGTTCCGGTCATCGCCTCCGGCGGCGTCAAGGACCTGGATGATATTAAAGCTTTGTGCTCCGTTGCTGCCGAAGGCATCGCAGGCGCCATTACCGGGCGCGCCATCTACGAGGGAAGTCTTGACCTCAAGGAAGCCCTGGACCTGGTCAGGCAACTTTGCGGTGAGCAGAATACCGGTGGGCGACCGTAGTATGCAGGTATACGGTTACGGATAAAAATCCGGTCCATCGGCGAACAACGGCCGGTCTGCCAGGCAAAACAGGGCGCTTATCATTATCAACCATATTGTGAGTAATCATGGGTCTGGCTAAACGTATCATTCCCTGTCTGGATGTCGATGCCGGCCGGGTTGTCAAGGGGGTCAGGTTCGTCGATATCAGGGATGCCGGAGACCCGCTGGAAGTGGCGCGCTGTTACGACGAACAGGGAGCCGATGAGTTGACTTTTCTCGATATTACGGCCAGCAACGAGGAAAGGGATACCATGTTGCACGTTGTGGAGGCTGTCGCCGGCCAGGTATTTATCCCGTTGACCGTGGGGGGCGGTATCCGTACGCTGGATGACATCCGGCGTTTGTTGAACGCCGGCGCCGACAAGATCAGCATCAATACCGCTGCGGTAAATAACCCGGAGTTTGTCCTGGAGGCGACCCGGGAATTCGGTTCGCAGTGTATTGTTGTTGCGATTGACGCGAAGCAGGGTTCCGTTGCCGGCGAACCGTTGCATTGGCGGGTGTATACCCACGGGGGGCGGCGGGAGACCGGTATTGACGCGATTTCCTGGGCGGAAAAAATGGCCGGCTACGGCGCCGGGGAGATCCTTTTGACGAGTATGGACCGGGATGGCACCAGGGATGGTTTTGACCTGCACCTGACCAGGGCGGTCAGCACCGCTGTCGGCATTCCGGTGATTGCGTCCGGGGGCGTGGGCAACCTGGACCATCTGGTAGAAGGTGTTATGGCGGGGAAAGCCGACGCGGTACTGGCGGCCAGTATTTTTCATTTCGGCGAGTACACGGTGGCACAGGCAAAAAACAGGATGGCGCAACACGGCATTGAGGTGAGGAACTGACGCATGGTGCAGGTCGGTGAACTGGAGTGGCTGGAGCAGGTCAACTGGAACGCAGACGGCCTGGTGCCGGCCATAGCACAGGACTATTCTTCGGGCCGTGTATTGACGCTTGCCTGGATGAACCGGGAAGCCCTGCAACTGACCTGTGCCGAAGGCCGCGCAGTCTACTGGTCAAGGTCCCGGGGCAGGTTGTGGCGCAAGGGCGAACAGTCGGGCCACGTCCAGGAAGTCAGGGATATAAGACTGGACTGCGACCGTGACGCGCTGTTACTGCTGGTCGATCAGCACGGCGGGATCGCCTGTCATACCGGCAGGGAAAGTTGTTTTTACCTGCGTAAAAGCGCGGCAGGCTGGGAAGAAGCCGATCCCGTAATAAAGGATCCCGCAGAAATCTATGACAAGTAAGGGGGAGACTGAAGATGGACGTAATAAACGAACTTGCAGATGTACTGATTGAACGGAAGGGGGCCGATCCGGCCAGTTCCTATGTCGCTTCCCTGTACGAGAAGGGCAGGGCCGGAATTCTGGAGAAAATAGAAGAAGAATCATGGGAACTGGTTGAAGCGGCTACAACAGGTGAAGCACACGCAGTGATACATGAAACCGCAGATCTGTGGTTTCATACCCTGGTTTTGTTATCCCACCTGAATGTCCATCCTGTTGAGGTATTCTCAGAACTGGAAAAACGCCTGGGCGTATCGGGCCATGAAGAAAAGGCAGGCAGGGAGTGAAGTCTGGGGCCGGCGCAAAAAATCCGCACCAGGCCGGCCTGCCATTCCAGCCGGCGCCCGGGGCAGTCCGGGAAGTTCCGGGAAATGAATTGTGATCCTGTCTGTGGCATAATCAATACCGGTAATTGTCCTGCTGGAGATGAATTATGAGTTTTGGTGTCTGGGAACTGGGAATCCTTATGGTCATCGTCGCCCTGTTGTTCGGGACCAAAAAGCTGGGGAGCATCGGCGGCGATCTCGGTAAAGCGATCAAGGGGTTCCGTACTGCGATAAAAGACGACGAACCTGACGACGGGGAGCAGTCCCCGGCCGGCCAGGTTATTGAAGGTGAGGTTGAAGGTGGCCAGAAAGGGAAACCGGCCGAATCCTGACCGCACCGGCCTGTTACCCCATGTTTGATATAGGTTTCTGGGAACTGCTGCTGATTGCCATAGTTTCGCTGCTGGTTGCCGGTCCCGAGAAACTGCCGGAACTGGTGCGGGACGCCGGTCGGTGGGCGAGAAAATTGCGCCGCTACGTCACGCAGGCAAAATATGAGTTTGAACAGCAGTTGCGCATGGATGAGGTAAGAGACTTTACCGAACAAGTGGAGCAGATGGACAAACTGATGGACGTTGCCCCGGATAAACACGGAAACACCAAGACGACCGACAACTGAAACCTGTAAACCCGGCGACCCATGGCGGACAGTTCCCCCCCTCCGGATACCGATACGGAACAGCCTCTCATCGCCCACCTGGCCGAGCTTCGCAACAGGTTGCTGCGAAGCCTGGCCTGCGTGTTTGTCATCTTCCTCGGCCTCAGCGTGTTTGCCAATGACATTTACGCGCTGGTAGCCGGACCGCTGCTGGCGCAACTGCCTGAGCAAAGCAGCATGATTGCCACTGAAGTGGCGGCGCCGTTCCTGGTGCCGTTCAAACTCACTTTTTTCGTCGCCGTGCTCGTGTCCGTGCCGTACCTGTTGTACCAGGCATGGGCTTTTGTCGCGCCGGGACTGTATCAGAATGAACGGCGCCTGGTCCTGCCCTTGATCTCAAGCAGCGTCCTGTTGTTCTACCTCGGGATTGCGTTCGCTTTTTATATCGTGTTCCCCCTGTTGTTTGCGTTCCTGACGTCTACTGCGCCGGTAGGTGTGACGGTGATGACCGACATCGGCCATTACCTGAATTTTATCCTCAAGATGTTCTTTGCCTTCGGCGTCGCCTTTGAGGTGCCCATCGTCATTATCCTGCTGGTGTGGACGGGGATCGCAACGGTGGAATCACTGGCGAAAAAGCGGCCCTATATCATCGTCGGCGCGTTCACCGCGGGTATGTTGCTGACCCCGCCGGATATCATCTCCCAGGTCATGCTCGCCGTGCCTGTCTGGCTGTTGTTTGAGCTGGGCCTGATTCTCGGCCGGTTTATCAGGCAAAAACGCGGGGACGCAGCGGAAGACCAGGCAACAGACCCCGACTAGGCGCCCGTGCCCGTGCACCGGCGACATTTTCTCACCATGATGGCCGGACTGGGCGGGGCGGCCTGCAGCGCGCAACCGGTGTTGTTCAATCCCTGCCTGCCCGCACGCTTGCCGGAGAACCTGGCAGATCATGACTTGGTGCGGCAGGCCTTTGCCGGCCTCAGACCCGATTATATCTGGGACGGCCATGTTCACCTGCTGGGCACCGGCGACAGCGGCAACGGCGCCTGGCTTAACCCGCAACTGAAAAGCCTCAGGCACCCGTTGCAATACGCCCAGTTGCGTTTCTACCTGAATGCCTCCTGCGCGGAAGGTGAAAATACGGACAGGCTGTTTCTGGAGCGGTTGCTTGCCCTGAGGCAGGGCTTTCCGCCGGCCAGCCGTTTCATGCTGCTGGCGTTTGATTACACCTATGACGAAGCCGGCCGCCGGCGTCTTGACCTGAGCGCGTTTCATACCCCCAATGAGTGGGCTGCCCGGTTGCACCGGGAATATCCCGGACAGTTTGAGTGGATTGCTTCCGTACATCCGTACCGTGAAGATGCCGTTGAGGCGCTGGACCAGGCGCATAAAGCCGGCGCGCGGGCCGTTAAATGGTTGCCGCCGGCCATGGGGATCAACCCTGGAGGCGCGCGCTGCGATGATTTTTATGCCGCGCTGGTGCGCACCGGCCTGCCCCTGCTGATCCACGCCGGCGATGAAAAGGCCGTACACGGCAGCGGACGGCAGGACTACGGCAACCCGCTGCTGTTGCGCCGGCCCCTGGACCACGGGGTCAAGGTCATCGTCGCGCATTGCGCGTCGCTGGGCCGGGGCCGCGACCTGGACCAGGGAAGGGAGGGGCCTTCAACCAGCAATTTCAGCCTGTTTGCGCGCCTGATGAACGATAGCCGCTATGAAGGGCACCTGTTCGGCGGGATATCAGCCGTTACCCAGCGCAACAGGGACGTATCTGTCCTGAAAACACTGCTCGAAACCGATGCCTGGCACCCGCGCCTGGTGAACGGGTCGGACTATCCCTTGCCGGGCGTCATCCCGCTGATTTCACCGGGGAAGTTGCGCAGGCAGGGATTCCTGAGTGAGGAGGCGGTGCGGATACTGGAACAGGTACGGCAACATAACGCCATACTGTTCGACTTCATGCTCAAGCGTCAGTTACGCAGCGGCGCCGGCAGCTTTGCGCCGGAGATCTTCGAAAGCCGGCGCGTCTACGGAGAGGTCCGGGAGCCGGCAACAGCCTGACCGCAAGGGCCGGATTAAGATAAGAAGATAAGGGGACAGACTTCAGGTCTTCCCCCTTCTCCAACCTAGGTCTGCTCCCAGGGGAGCCTGTGAAAGCGCCAGCCGTTCAGGTTGCCGCGCTGGCGGTTTTCGTCCGGGTCGCCCTCGAAGCCTTCGGCGATATTCACAGTATCCCTGTAGCCCTGTTCTTCCAGCAGTTGCGCCGCGAGCATGGAGCGTTTGCCGCTGCGGCACAGGGTCAGGACCGTGACATCCTTGCTTGCCTCCCCGAGCTGTTCGATGACTTTTTCCACAAATTCCGGGTCGGTCTGCCAGTCCGGCGCTTCCTGGATGGGCACGTGGACGGCGCCGACCGGGTGGCCGACGTAATCGAACTCAACTTTTGAGCGTACGTCCAGCAGAATGGAGGCCGGGTTATCCTGAAGCATCTTCCAGGCCTGTTTGGGATTCACTTCAGAGACCATGTTTCCGTCCTCCTCGGCAAGGGTTAAGAGTTGACAGCCGCTATTGAATTATAGCACCGGATGCTTCATCCAATGCGGCTTCCATATCGGAAATAATAGCTTGTGCGGCCTGCAGCGGGTCGGCCGCCCTGGTAATCGGGCGGCCGACCACCAGGTAGTCTGAACCGGATGCAATTGCCTGGTACGGCGTCAGGGTGCGTTTGTGGTCGTCATGCCCGCTGGCGCTGGGCCTGATTCCCGGTGATACGATAAGGAAGTCGCGGTCGGGGAATTCCCGGCGCAGGCCGCTTACGGACGAACCGGACGCGATCAAACCCTCACAACCGGCATCCAGGGCCTGTTGCGCCCTGTGCCTGACGACACTGTCGGTATCCGGGGCAGCCCCGCCGGTTGCAAGCTCCTCCAGGTCCGACGCGTCCATACTGGACAGTACGGTAAGCATCAGCAGGTAAGGTTTGTCGCTGGCGCCGCGCCCTCTTTTCGCGGCGTTGACCGTTGCGCTGCTGCCGCTGATGGTCAGCAGTTCCAGCCTGCCGGCAAAGTCGTCCGGCATATTGGCCAGCGCGGCCTGAACAGTCTGGTCTATATCGTTGATTTTCAGGTCCAGGAAGACACTCCTGCCGTCTTTCAGCAGCGCCCCGACAAACGGCCAGCCTTCCCCCAGGAACAGTTGCCAGCCCACCTTGTAGAAATTGACCGTACCCTCAAGCTGACCGATGAGGCGATTGGCTTCTGCGGCGCTGTTGAAGTCCAGTGCGACAATAAGGCGTTCGGCTGCCGACGTTCCGTTCAAAAGGGATTTACTTGTCATGTGCGACGGCTTCGCGGGGTTTTACGGGTTCGATCACGTGCGTCGGATTATATGACTTATCCAGGCGGCTGTCCATCCGCGGCAGCCACCGATCTTCGGCCTGGACGCTCAACGGATCCCCAGTTGCCCCAGCACGAAATCCGCTTCCAGGTCCTGGAGGCGGGTTGCCCTGAACTCTGGCTCGTCCCGGTCCAGGGAGAGGACATGGTCACGCTGGCCTACGGCGTGGTTGCGGCGCCAGTCGCTCGGGCCGAACAGGCCGTAGACGGGGATAGACCCGCAGGCCAGCAGGTGCATGGGGCCGGAGTCGTTGGTAACGGCAAACTCGGCGCGGGACGCCAGGGCCGCCAGTTGCAGGAGTGAGAAAGCGCCGCTTGCATCCATACCGGTGACACCGGCCAGTTCGGCGTTTATGTGCTTGTCATCCTTCCCGCCTGCCCAGACCGTAAGAAATCCGCGCTGTTCCAGTAATACAGCCAGTTCGGAGAAGTGGGGCCAGCGTTTTTCCGGGCGGCGTTTGCTGGCTCCCGCGTGCATGATGACGAATTTCCGGTCCGCCAGTTCCCGTTCCCGTAACCACGCATCGACTTTTTCCCGATCTGCCCCGGAGGGAGACAGGCGGGGCGCGCTTCCATCTGCAGAAATGCCCGCGGCCTTGAGTATGTCAAGCATCCTGGTGTGGATATGGCACTGGCCGGTATAGCGGCTTTCCGGGCGCATGTTGTAGGGGAAACGCGGGTGGTTCCCGGCCCGCTCCGGAATCCCCGACAGGCCACACATCGCGCCGGTGCGGTCGTTTGACTGCAGATCGTACACACGCAGGAAGTGTTGGTTGCGTATCCACAGGACGCTTGCCAGGGTGGAACGTAGGCTGCTACGGTCGAACGTTCTTATCTCCATAGCGGACCGGGCAGGGAACAGTTCGCGATAGGCAGGACTGGTTAGCAACGTACAGCGGCGCGGCGCGTGGTGCTGTACAATCCGGTCGATCAGGCCGGTCGCCATCACCACGTCCCCCAGTGCCCCGAGTTTGATGATCAGTATGTCCCTGCGCATCTTCGCTGCGGATGTTACCTGTGTGGTCAGTCGCTGATCTTTACGGCAACCGACCCGCCCCTGGCGGTAAACGCCAGGTAGCTGTAGCTGCGCCCGCTTTTCCCGATGAACTCCTGGAATGCCTTGTACTCGTGTTCCTGCCAGTTCGGGTAATTGAAATATTCATCGAAGACGATCACCGTGCCGGGCCCGATGCGCGGCGCCATTAGGTTGAATACGGTACGGGTGGAGGAATACAGGTCGCAGTCCACGTGCATGAAGCGCACAGGTTGGTCGTGGTCCGCAAGGAAAGCAGGCAGACTCTCGCTAAACGCGCCTTCATGGATACTGACGTTGCCCGGCAGGCGTTTGGGGCGGCCGGCAAACCCGCCGCGCCGCTCCGTGGTCCCGGCCCAGTCCTCCGGCAGGCCCAGAAAGGAATCAAAGCCGTACACGGTATCGTTTACCAGTTTGCTCAACAGCCTGATACTGGCGCCCTGCGCCACGCCAAACTCGGTGTTCAGCCCGGTGCGGTCCGCATGGGCCAGCGCGTATTCGAACAACGCCTTCCTGTTGCGGCAGATCACACAGTGGCGCATGTTGTTGTTGATGTACTCCAGCGTTTCCCGTTTGGCCTGCAGTTGCAGGTCGAGCAACAGGTCGCGGGCATAGAACTTGTGCACGAAGCGCTGGTAGAGACGCTCCCGCAGGTTATTGAATGGATTTTTCATCAGTCTCTTCCCCGGAATTTCGTGCCTGTTCGTACAAGGCCAAGGTCATGTCGAGCATGCGCTCAAGGGTAAAGGTCCGGTTTGTTGCGATGTCCGGCGGGACGTCGAGTAAAGCCCGGATCCTCCCCGCTGCCGCATTGGTATTCCCCGGTTCGACCAGGCCGGCCGGTTGCAGTTCCGCAAGGACTTCACCCGCGCCCCCGTGGTCATATGCAACCACCGGCCGCCCCAGCGACAAAGCCTCCAGCGCGGTGCGGCCGAAGGCCTCGGGGATGTTTGCCAGGGACAGGACAACGTCGGAGACGCTCATCACCTCGCGCAGGTCGGTGCGCGTGCCCAGGAACGTGATGTCATGTTCCAGGCCGCGCCGGACAGCCAACCGGTTCAACTCCTTCAGGAAACCCCGGCGCCGCGCCGCGGCGCCACCGGCGACCAGTCCGTGCACGTTCACCCCGGATCGTTTCAACTCCCCGACAATGTCGATAAAATCCGCATGCCCCTTCCAGCGGGTGACCCGTCCGGGCAGGGTAATCAGTGTCTTGCCCTGCAGTTGCGGTTGTTCGGAGCGCCAGCGGTCCAGCCAGTCAGCGGCAGGACTGTACCCGCGCCGGTAACGCTGCGGGTCCACCCCGCGCTGAATGATCGTGATCTTACCGGGGTCGGCGCCGGGGTAGTTGGCCAGAACGTAATCGTATATGTAGCGGGAGACGGCGATCACCCTCTGCCCCCGGGTCATGACGGCACTATAGCGGTTAACCCGGTAGGGGCCGTGCACCGTGGTGATGAACAGGGGGCGGTCTTCTGCCGGCATGTTTTTCCATGCCAGGTAGGAGACCCAGGCCGGCAGGCGCGAGCGGGCATGCAGGATATCCACTTTTTCCTCGCGCAGGAAGCGCCGCAGTCTGCCAGCCAGCAGCAAGGTAACAGGAGATTTTCTGCCGATCGGCCAGGTATGGTGGCGCGATCCGTGTGCGGCAAGTTCGGCCTCCAGCGCGCCGCCGCCGGAGATAACCAGCGAGCGGTGGCCGCGCCGCGCCAGTTCGGCGGCCACATCGACGGTCCCGCGCTCAACGCCGCCTGTCTCCAGGGCGGGCAAGGTCTGTAATACGGTTAACGGCACGCGGGTCGCCCTGTTATTCCGTAAGCAGCCCCATTTCCAGCAACAGCCGGGCGCAGCGGTTGGCTTCATCCAGCGGCCGGGGCGGAACAGGTAACCCGGCACCGGAAGCCCAATCGTCCTGTGTGCAAACGAAGCGGTCATGCAGCAATTGATCGATTGCCCGGTGCAGCCGGCTTGCGGATTTCCTCGGCAGCGGCAGCAGCCCGACGCGACAACCGGCAGTCAGCGCCTCGTATATCATGGAAATGCTGTCTTCGCTTACCCATACGTCGCTGGCACGCGCCAGTGCCCCTGCCAGCCAGCCCTCGTCGCACCGGTCCCACAACACGACGTCAACCCCGTCGGCTTCCAGACCGGCAAGTTCACGGGTCAGTTGCGCGGGGGTCCGGGGCGAGTTCGACAGTGTCCAGTACCGGCGCGTACGGCCTGCCAGCAGCTGCCTGATACGGGACAGCAGCGCAGCCGGGTCCAGGCGGTAATGCCGGGAAGGCCCGCCGACCAGGATAAGCCCGTGCCCGGGGTCGTGGTTTGATTGGGGCTGGATGGGGTTGACCGCGCCCGTGGTAATGATGACGTTGTCCCGGAACGGGGGATTGTCATGGGACGGTACCAGGCAGTAATCGAAGCAGCTCAGGGGCAGGCTGGGGCGCATGAGCACGATGGTCCTGGCCCGGTAAACCCTGCGCAGGGTCAGCAGGACGGCGTGGGTGGCGTGCCCGGCGCCGACAGCTATCTGCGGCGGCGGCAGGTCGCGCGCCCAGGGCGTTTTCCGGTTGAGGCAGGACGCCAGCGACCGCAGCAGCGGCGGCGCAGCCACCCGGCACACCGTCAGCGGCGCGTGCCGGCCCAGGGCTTCGATCAGCCCGGTTGACTGGCTCTGGTGACCGCGTTTTCCGTCACAGATCTGCCAGAGGGTGACAGGATCGGATGAATGTTGACGGGATACGTGGTTCAAACCGGATCAGGCAGTGGCTTCCAGCGTAAACTCGGTTCCGCAGTAGGGGCATTTCGCCTTGCCCGTCTCCTCTATCGGCAGGTATACCCGCGGGTGGGAATCCCACAGGCTCATCTCCGGCAGGGGGCAGTGCAGCGGCAGGTCCTGCCTGCTGATTTCATACTGTTGCCTGTCGTTCGGCGTACTGTCTCCACTCCGGCTCATACTGCCTGCGCCACCTCGCGGGGTTCCGTTACATAGGTGAGCCATTCCGGCTGCCGTACCCTGCGTCCTGCTACCTGATCGAAGAACATGGTCTGCAGTTCCTTCGTTACCGGGCCGCGCCGGCCCGTTCCGATTACCCGCCTGTCCAGTTCTACCACCGGGGTAACCTCTGCCGCAGAGCCGGTGAAGAACGCCTCGTCAGCCACGTATACCTCGTCCCGGGTCAGGCGTTTTTCCTTCACTTCCATACCCAGTTCGCGGGCGAACACCATGATGGTATCCCGGGTCACCCCTTCCAGGGCGGAAGTCAGGTCCGGGGTATATATCATGCCGTCCCGCACGATAAAAATATTCTCGCCGCTACCCTCTGCAACGTAACCTTCGTTGTCCAGCAGCAGGGCCTCGTCGTAACCATCATCGATCGCTTCCTGCAGGGCAAGTATGGAATTGATGTAATGGCCGACGGCCTTGGCCTTGCACATGGATATGTTGACGTGGTGCCGTGTGAAAGAAGACGTCTTGATGCGAATTCCCTTTTCCAGCCCGTCATCACCCAGGTATGCGCCCCATTCCCAGGCGGCAACGGCAACATGGACTTTAAGGTTATCGGCGCGCAAGCCCATACCCTCGGACCCGTAAAAACAGATGGGACGTATATATGCCTCGGTCAAACCGTTATCCCGCATCACCGTAACGCAGGCGTCGTTAATCTCGTCAACGGTGTAAGGCATGGGCATCTTCAGGATATGCGCCGAACGGAACAGCCGCTGCGTGTGGTCGTGTAACCTGAAGATGGCGGCGCCGTTCGGCGTTCCGTACGCGCGCATGCCCTCGAACACACCCGTGCCGTAATGCAAGGTGTGGGTGAGCACGTGTATGTTCGCCTCCCTCCAGGGGACAAGTTCGCCGTCAAACCAGATGACGCCATCACGATCAGCCATTGTCATGCAGTATCTCCTTTATATTCTTCATTCTCCGGATGCGCGCCACCGGGTCGCCGCGCACCGGTATTGCAACATATTTCCCGGCAGTCTGACAAACCTGGAGCGATTCTAACATCAAACCGGGGAAAACGGGTCTTGTCGGTACGTCCGCGCTGTCGCGGGACAGTCTGCCCGCACTGTTATTCTGCCGCTGTTACAGGGGTGTTGCTGCAGGGTAGCCGCGCCAGGTGTTCGTTGACCTGCCTCACGACAGCGTCCACGGAGATGCTGTTTATGTTGCGGTCAGGCGCGCCATACCAGGCGGCGCGCGCCCCCCAGGGGCGGTAGTGCTCCGGCTGCCCCGGGCCGAACAAGGTGAATGACGGGGTACCCGTGGCGCCGGCCATGTGGCCAAGGCCGGAGTCGTTGCCGATGAACAGGGTCATCTGCGCCATGACGGCAGCCGCCTGCAGCAATGATGTCCGGCCGCACAGGTTGATGCAGGGCAACCCGGCGCCCCGGGCAACCTGCTCCGCCTGCGAGCTGTCCGCGTCGTTGCCCAGCAACACGAGGGCATCGAATTCGTCGCTGAGATTCCGTGCCGCCATCGCGAATCGTTGCGCCGGCCAGATTTTTTGATCCCAGTTCGCGCCCGGGCCTATGCACAACCATTTTTTGCCGGGAAGACGGGTACAGATATCATGGGCAAAGTCCTTGTCCTCCGTGCCGGGCCAGAGGATGGTATCCGGAATTTCCGTATCCCCGGCTATTCCGGCAACGGCTGAGAAATGTTTTTCGACTGCGTGTGCGCGCAGGTCACCGGGGCGCTTGAAAAGCCGTTTGTCCGCACGCACCAGCCGGGCCAGGATATCCGTGCGCAAATCGACGACCAGGTCGTAGCGCCTGCGGCGCAGTTCGAGCAGCAGGGACGGCGTCCCGCGTAAGAACCGTTGTTTCTGCTTGTGAAAAATCTCACCCCGGTAAGGGCAGTGCAGGAACAGACTGGACGAACGCTCGTCGCCGACTATATCGACGGTCGCGGTTTCATCATACCGGTGTAAAAACTGCAATACCGGGGTCGTCAGCAGCGCATCGCCGATATTGCTCAGCGTAATAAACAGAAATTTACTTCCCTTGTTATTCACCAATGGTTTCCAGCTAACGGTTTTGACATGGCATATCCATCGCTTTAGTTTACTATACGCAATCCAGATACTGTTTTGATAGGGGAGACAAGTCATGACAAATTCGGTTGAGATCAAGGCGCAGGATGCCGCAGCTTCCGTCGAAACCAGCTACACGATTTCCGCCAACAGCGGCTTTGAGGGTGTGCTGGCGGGCAGGTCCGACGAAGACTGGATCAGGGTTGAACTGGTTGCAGGGAGAAACTATGACATCAGGCTCAGCGGCGTCGGGCCGGAGGCCGTGCTGGATACCGTGCTGACGATTTACGACTCGGACGGGGAGGAAATTGCTACCAATGACGATATCGAACTGGAAGCCCTGAACTACTTCTCCATGCTGGAGTTTACCCCGGAGAGCAGCGGCGTGTATTACATCGGCGCCGCTGGTTACCAGAGCCGGTACCGGGACAACTCGGGCACCTATGAGGTCACGGTGTTTGACGACGAGGACGACAATCCTGAAACCCCCCTGGCAGTGTCCGTAGGCGAGCGCTTTCAGGGCACGCTCGACGACAAGTTCGATGAAGACTGGATCAGGGTGGACCTGGTCGAGGGGACAACCTATGACATCACCCTTGACGGTATCGGGCCCGACGCGGACACCGACACTGTGCTCAGCATTTACAACCAGGAAGGGGAGCAGGTCGGCTTTCATGACGACGTGGACTATGGGGCGGGGATGGTCAATTCACGGCTTGCATTCACCCCTGATACCACGGCCGCGTATTACATCAGCGCCGGCGCTTACCGGGGCAACCCGACCCAGGACAATTCGGGCCGCTACCAGGTGGCGGTGTATGAATCGGATGCGTCACTGGTGCTGACCGGGACCAGGCGCAGCGACTACTATTTTCATAACAGGCTTAAAGGCAGCCCCGGTGACGATGAACTGGACGGCAGGGGAGGCTGGGACTGGCTGGAAGGCGGCGCCGGCGCGGATACCCTCGTTGGCGGCAACGGCGAAGATACCGCATCCTACCAGTATTCCGGCGCCGGCGTGGAAGTACGCCTGGATGACGGCACGGCCCGCGGCGGCGATGCGGAAGGAGACTTATTTGCCGGCATGAAGACCATCCGCTATGTGCACGGCGGAGCGAGTGCGTCGGACAGCGAAGTCCCCGAGTTTGAGAAACTGGTTACCTCAAGGGTCACCGGTGAGGAAGCGGAGCGCCCGGAAGCGGAGGAGATCGAAATCCTCGATATCGAGGACCTGTTTGGTTCTGCCCATGATGACATACTGGTTGGCACTTACGGCAGCAACTACCTGCAGGGTTACCATGGCAATGACATACTGGATGGCAAGGAGGGCAATGACAGGCTATACGGCGGTGGCGGGGCGGATGCGCTCATCGGCGGGGAAGGCAATGATACCGCCTCATACGTCTATTCCGATGAGGGAGTGGAAGTAAGCCTGCATGACGGTGTCGGCCGGGGGGGCTATGCCGAGGGCGATACCTTTCCCGGCAGACAGACGATTGAGTACGAAAACGCCGCCGGAGATACCGTGGAAATTGAGATCCTCGATATCGAGAACCTGTATGGTTCCTACGAGCATGATGACATACTGGTCGGCTCTCATGGTTCCAACCGGCTGATAGGGTACAAAGGTGATGACGAGCTGGACGGCAGGGGAGGCCATGACGTGCTGGAGGGGCGCGCAGGCGCCGACGTGCTGCGGGGCGGGGAAGGTAATGATACTGCCTTATATTATTTTTCGCCCGAGGGTGTTGAAGTGCGTCTGCATAATGATACGGCCCGGGGTGGCGATGCCGAGGGCGACAGCTTTCCCGGTCGGAAGACAGTTGAGTACATGAATGCCGCGGGCGCTACCGTGGAGATTGAAGTGCCTGATATCGAAGACCTGGTAGGTTCGGACTACGATGACATACTGGTCGGCGCCCATGGCTCCAACCGGTTAAGTGGCTGGCTCGGCGATGATGAGTTGGACGGCAGGGAAGGTGACGACCTGCTGGATGGTGGTCCCGGCGCGGACCTGCTGCGTGGTGGAGAAGGCAATGATACTGCCTCCTTCCTGTTTACAGCGGTGACTTCGTCCCGGGGCGTGGTGGTACGTCTGCATGACGGTACGGCCAGGGGCGGCGAGGCAGAAGGTGATATCTTTGCGGGCACGGATGTAGTCGAATATACCGACTCCGACGGTAACATACAGATGGTAGAGGTGCCTGACATAGAGAATCTCCTGGGCTCCACCCTCGATGACATACTGGCGGGCGACCTGAGAGACAACCGGATTGATGGTAAAGCCGGTGATGATATATTGTACGGCGGTCCCGGTGGCGGCGATGATTCGCTGATAGGCGGCACCGGTGACGACAGGCTTTACGGGGGCATCGGCAATGATACCCTGGAAGGCGGTCCCGGCGATGACCGGCTCTGGGGCGGTCCCGATGATGACATGCTGGACGGGGGTGACGGCGATGATGCCTTTGTCATCGCCGCGGCCGGCGGGGATGACACCATCCTGGATTTCGGCCACGGCGCGGACATCGTTGACCTGGCGGCGTTTGCAGATATCCGGTCAACCGCGGACCTGACCTTGCTGCAGCAGGACAGCCATCTCGTCATTGACCTGTCCGGACAGGGCGGTGGAACGCTCACCCTGCAGGATTTCAACGAGTCGGACATCATGGACGCCCACTTTGTGTTCTTTACGGACGATGGGCCGGCAATGGCCTGACCCCGCATAAGCAGGCGCAGCAGAACCCGCGCTTGCAACAGCCAATTAAATGGGGACGGATTTAACTCCGTCCCCGGTATCGAAGCGGGTGTTACTTGCCGATACAGAAGCGGGAAAAAATCTCGCCGAGCAGGTCGTCAGGGGTGTGCTGTCCCGTTATCACGCCCAGGGTCTGTTGCAGCCTGGAGAGGTCGTCGGCAAACAGCTCAACGGCATGGTGCCGCTGGAACTGCTTTGCGGCCTGTTCAAGCATTGCCCCCGCTTCCCGGAGGACACTGATATGGCGGGTATGTGCGATAAAGGTGTTCTCCGAGTAGTCCGACGCCATGACGCAGTGTTTTATCTCCTGTTTCAACGCGTCTATCCCCGCCCCTGTTTTTGCCGACAGGAATATCTCCCGCGTCTCCCCTGAGGACGGCGGCCTGCCCGGTTCGTGACCGGACAGGTCAATCTTGTTGAAGACGTACAACAGGTTTTTCCCCGGGCTGAATTGCGCGGCTGTGGTTTTCAGGTCCGCCATCTCGTCCCTGTTGACATCAGCGATGAGAATAACGACGTCCGCGTTGCCGGCAGCGGCCCGGGCGCGCCGTATCCCTTCCTGTTCGATGCGGTTGCCGGCCTTTCTTATCCCGGCGGTGTCGATTACCTTGACCGGTATGCCGTCGAGCAATATCTGTTGCTCTATCGTATCCCGCGTGGTGCCCGGTTGCGCTGAGACGATGGCCCGTTCCACCTGCGCCAGCCGGTTTAACAGGCTTGATTTACCCGCGTTCGGTTTCCCGATTATCGCTATCTTCAGTCCTTCCGCCAGCAACCTGCCCGTTTCCGCCCGCGCGCAAATGTCGGCAAAGCTACGGCGACATGCCGCCAGCCGGTCCTGTAATTCCGTTTCCGCCAGGGGATCGATCTCTTCTTCGGGAAAATCCAGGGTGGCTTCGACATAGACGCGCAAATCGGTAACATGTTTTACCAACCCTTCGAGCAACGACGAAAACAACCCCTCCAGCGACCGCACCGCACTCATGGCAGCCTGTTCGGAAGCGCTGGCTATCAGGTCCGCCACGGCTTCGGCCTGCAGCAAGTCGATTTTATTGTTCAGGAATGCCCGTTCGCTGAACTCACCGGGGCGCGCATAGCGGGCACCCGAGGACAGGACCCGTTGCAACAGCATGTTCATCACAACCGGACCGCCGTGGCCGTGCAACTCGGCGATATCTTCGCCGGTATGGGAGTCGGGACCCTGGAAAAACAACGCCATGCCGCGGTCCAGGACCTGCCCATGGGCGTCATAAAATGCCGTATGCGAGCATTTGCGGTGTTCCGGCCGGAGTTTGCATATGGCCGTGATGATCCTGCTGCTGTCAGGTCCGGATACCTTGACGATACCCACTCCGCCCTGTCCCGGCGGCGTCGCGATTGCCGCAATGGTATCTGTGTGTTCCGGATTCCGGGCTACCACAGGCGCGTCACTTGGCAGCGGAGAGGCCCTCTTTTTCCAGGTTTTTCGTGATCAGCCATTGCTGGGCAATGGACAGGACGTTATTCGTGACCCAGTACAACACCAGTCCGGAGGGGAAGAATGCAAAGAATACCGTGAAGATGAAAGGCAAGGCCTTCATCACTTTCTCCTGCATGGGATCCATCGGTGCAGGATTTAGCTTTTGCTGGATCAGCATGGTCGCGCCCATGATGACCGGCAGGACGAAGAACGGGTCCTTGCTGGACAAATCGTTCAGCCAGAAGATAAAGTCCGCCTGTCTTAATTCGACACTTTCCAGCAGTACCCAGTAGAGGGCGAGAAATACCGGGATCTGTACCAGTATGGGAAAACAACCGCCAAACGGGTTGATCTTTTCTTCCTTGTAAATCTGCATCATCGCCTGGTTCAGGCGGGCGCGGTCGTCCTTATAGCGGTCCCGTATCGACATGATACGCGGCTGTACCCGGCGCATATTCGCCATGGAGCGGTAGCCGACCGCGGACAGGTGGTAAAACACGAGTTTCAGCAGAATGGTTACCAGGATGATAGACCACCCCCAGTTGCCCGTCAGGCCGTGTAACCGTTCCAGGCACCAGAACAGCGGTTTGGCAAGGAACCACAGGACGCCGTAGTCAACCGTCAGTTCCAGACCCTCCGCCATTTGTGCCAGTTCGGACTGCACCTTGGGACCGATATACACGTAACCTGTCAGTTCACCCTGTTGTCCGGGGTCGAGTTGCAGGGTGGGGGAGACGTTGCCGATGGAATAATACCTGGATGAAAAAGACCGGGTATAGTACCGGTACGCGCTTTGCGTATCGGCAGGGAGGATGGCGGTCAGAAAATAATGCTGAATCATGGCCGCCCAGCCATTACTGATATCCGTCTCCGTCACTTCGTCATCCATATCGTCGAAACTGATCTTCTCATAACGGTTATCGGGACTGGAGAGCACCGCGCCGGTATAGGTGTAGAGCAGCCTGCGGCCTTCCCTGGACGGGTCGTCGCGTTTGATCTGGGTATACTGGCGGCCTTCCCAGGGCGCGCCCGAATTGTTTTCAATGATGTGTTTAAGGTGAACCCGGTAGGAACCGCGGGTAAAAACGAAGACCTTGCTTACCGATACGCCGTCCGGCGATTCCCAGGTAAGCGGCACTTCCAGCACCTCCCGGCCTTCGTCCAGAGTGTAGCTGGTACGACCTGACAAAAACGTGTCCGTGTGAGCCGGCGCCGATGCGCCGACGATGCCGCTTTGGATGACATGGTACAGGTCGGCGGAATCGTCCAGGAGTACGAAGGGCTGGTCCTGTGTGTCCAACGCGACCGGGTAATCCGGCAACACGGCGGAGACCAGGGTGCCGCCCCGGTCGATTTCAAGCCGCAGCACATCGGTCTCCACGGTTATCACGCTACCAGCGCTCCCTTGCGGTTCTTCAGCGCGGGACAGGGCCGGCGTGGCCTTATCGTCCGGTTTTACCTGGGGGATACCCGGGTCTTCATACGGCGCCGGTGCACTCCCGTTACCCGCGCCGGCAGACGCAGAGCCGTAATCCTGTTGCCATGCCTCCCACAACATGACGGATACCAGCGTCAGCGCCAGGACAAGAATAAAACGCAGGGTGTCCATTGATAACCGGGGTATTGATGATGTGGGCGGGCTAGGGAACCGGGTCGGCGCCGCCCGGGTGAAACGGATGACAGCGGCACAGGCGCTTCATACTCAGCCAGACGCCGCGCAGCGCACCGTGTTTTTCCACTGCTTCACCGGCGTAGCTGGAACAGGACGGATAAAACCGGCAACTCGCGCCCAGGAACGGGCTGACATAGCGCTGGTACAAGCTGATCGCCCGGGTGATTATTGTCCGCATTGCAGGATCCTTTGCCAATGGACATTGAGAGACCGGCTCATGTGTCCGCCTTCATCTGATTTAATCTGTCTTTGCGCCAGCACCACGATGTCAAGGCCTGACAATATAATTGCATGTTTGCGGAAACTTTCCCGTATGCTGCGTTTTATCCTGTTTCTGGACACAGCTGTTTTTACCGCCTTCCTGGAAATAGCCAGTCCCAGCCGCGGGTACGGCTTGCCGTTCCTGCATGCCAGAACGACGAACTGTGAATCCCTGGAGCGGCAGGATGATTTAAAAACGTTATTGTAATCCGCTGCGTTGTTAAGTCTGTGTTTTCGCTGGAAACGGCGACGTTCAGGTGACACGGATTTGCGGGTTAAGCGGACAAGCGCTTCCTGCCTTTGGCTCTGCGCGACTTCAAAATCTGACGCCCGGCTTTGGTGCGCATGCGAATGCGAAAACCATGACGGCGTTTTCGTTTTATATTGCTGGGCTGGTATGTACGTTTCATTGGTCTTCTGTGCTATTCCCTGGGTAGGCAGGCATTTTACTGTCTTGTCTTCCTGCTTGTCAATGAAAGGAGGAACGGATTCGGAAGGCATGAGGATTTTCTATTGGATAAGTCTGTTTAAGATGTATACACTTGAGTGTTCATCCACGTTTTTCGATGAGGGGACTGTTCGTTGACGTCTGTTTGGAAATCATGCCTGGAACGACTTGCCGGCGAGTTGCCTCCCGAACAGTTCAATACGTGGATTCGTCCGCTGCAGGCCGTAGAAGACAGGAACAAGCTGCGCTTGCTGGCGCCGAACCGGTTTGTCCTGGACTGGGTGAATGAAAAATACCTGCCCCGCATCAACGAATTGCTGCAGTCACAGGAGCGGAACGGCAGGCTTGTCCTGTCTCTTGAGGTCGGCAGTCAGAAAACAGGCGCGCGGCAGGCTCGGCGAACACAGGGCACGGTTATCAGTCGCAACTACCTGCCGGAGAACCTGAACCGCAACTACAGGTTTACCTCATTTGTAGAAGGAAAGTCGAACCAGCTTGCCCGGGCTGCGGCCATCCAGGTCGCGGAAAACCCCGGCAGTGCTTATAACCCCTTGTTCATGTGCGGCGGCGTCGGCCTCGGCAAGACCCACCTGATGCACGCCATCGGCAACTCCATTCTGGAAAGCCGGTCAAGGGCGAACGTTGCCTACCTGCACTCGGAACGCTTCGTTGCCGACATGGTCAAGGCGCTGCGGCATAACACCATTGACGAATTCAAACGTAATTACCGTTCGCTGGATGTCCTGCTTATCGACGACATTCAGTTTTTTGCCGGTAAGGACAGGTCGCAGGAAGAGTTTTTCTATACTTTCAATACGCTGCTGGAAAGTGCAAACCAGGTGGTCCTGACCTGCGACCGCTATCCCAAAGAAGTAGACGGCATTGAAGACCGGCTGAAATCGCGTTTCAGCAGCGGACTGACCGTTGCCATCGAGCCCCCGGAATACGAGACCCGGGTCGCCATTATCAAGTCCAAGGCGGAAACCGCGCAGATAGACCTGCCGGACAACGTGGCTTTTTTTATAGCCAAGCGCTTCGTGTCGAACGTGCGCGAACTGGAAGGCGCCCTGAACAGGGTCATCGCCAATTCGAACCTGACCGGCCAACCCATTGACATCGAGTTTTGCCAGCATGCGTTACGCGATTTGCTGTTGCTGCAGGAACGCCAGGTTACCCTGGAGAATATTCAGAAGGTTAGCGCAAGATATTACAAGATCAAGGTCGCGGATCTGCTTTCAAAACGCAGAAGCCGTTCCATTGCCCGCCCAAGACAGGTGGCCATGGCCCTGGCAAAGGAACTGACCAACCACAGTCTCCCGGAAATAGGTGACGCATTTGGCGGGCGTGATCACACCACAGTATTGCACGCTCACAGGAAGGTCGCCGAATTGCGGCAAAACGACAACAGGGTCGAGGAAGACTACAAAAACCTGCTCAGCATCCTGACCATCTAGTCCGCTCTCCGGTTAATATTGACATGTCCAGAGCGAAGTAGCGGCGCCAGGACAAGGCGCAGTCCGCTTCCCGGCCCGCTGAACATGTCAATCTTTATGGCTGCCGCGCTCCATAACTTTCTTCACCTTCCCCCGGCAGTGGCCATCGGTCCGGCGGGTGAATTTTGATCGATCCTGTCATTTAACGGTAACATAGTTCCTGTTTAATTGACGCATGTTAAGCCGTCAAGCCGCGCTTATGAAAGGCAAGATACTTCTTGTTGAGGATGAGGCTCCCATCAGGGAAATGCTGGGATACACTCTCATGAAGGAAGGTTATACCCTGCGCGAGGCCGCGGATGTTGAACAGGCCAGGGCAATACTTGCTGGCGACAGGCCGGATCTTGTCCTGCTGGACTGGATGTTGCCCGGTATGAGTGGTGTTGAATATGCCAGGCGTATCCGCAGCAACCCTGATACCAGTGATATCCCCATCATCTTGTTAACCGCGCGGGGCGAAGAAGCGGACAAGGTGCGCGGGCTTGACACAGGAGCCGATGATTACATAACCAAACCATTTTCAACCGGGGAACTGCTGGCCCGCATCCGGGCGGTTATGCGGCGGGCAAAAACCCCGGACAGCGAGGGTATTGTCTCCGCCAAAGGCCTGACGCTGGACCCGGACACGGTCAGGGTCGCGGTGGACGGGCAAACTGTTGATATCAGCCCGACCGAATTCCGCCTGCTGCATTTTTTCATTACCCATCCGGAACGGGTCTATACCCGGGGCCAGTTGCTGGACCAGGTCTGGGGCCGGAACGTCTACGTTGAAGAACGCACCGTGGACGTGCATATACGCCGCCTGCGCAAGATACTGGAGCCCTATAACTATAATCAATTCATTCAAACAGTCCGTAGCGTGGGCTACCGGTTTTCCACCAGGTAGCAGGACGGTTGTTTTCAGAAGCCGGCCGCTAAAACCGACAACAGACAACTATGCACCCTGACCTGTTACGCCCGGCGTTGGTAGTCACCCTCTCAGGGGTTGCGGGGTTGCTTGCGGGCAGTTTCCTTGCAGGCCTTGCGCTCGGCCTTTTCTTCTGCCTGGTCTGGCAATACCGCATCCTGAAAGACATCAGTACATTCCTGCGTAACGGTAGTGAACAGAATCCGCCGGATACTCCCGGCATCGTTAACGAGATCGTCCGCGAGATCGAATTTCTGCGAACCCGTCATAAACAGCGCGAAGACGACCTCACCGGGTATTTGTCACGTTTCGAGGAAGCAATAGTCGCCTTGCCCGATGCCGTTGTCGTCATGGATGCAGAAGGTCATGTTGAATGGGCCAATGAGAAAGCCTCCGAGCACCTGGGGATCCGCATTCCCCGGGACCGGGGGCAACGCTTGTCTCATATTTTCAGGCAGCCCGAGTTACTGGATTTTCTTACCCAGGCAGATGAAGACAGCGCGCGCAACAGCCTGTTAATCGCGTCCCCGGTCAATGCGGACATCAGCCTGGAAATCAGGATCACCAGGTATGCAGGGTCTTCACTGTTGCTGGTAGCGGGTAATGTTACGGACATACAGCGCACCAACCGTGTGCGTAAGGATTTTATTGCCAATGCCTCCCATGAATTGAGAACCCCGCTCACGGTGATATCGGGATATCTGGAAGCCATGGACAATGAGACTGATGAGCTTTCGACGGGTTGGAAACCACGTATCAGGCAGATGCGTAACCAGGCGCGCAGGATGCAGAACCTGATAGAAGATCTGCTTAAGTTATCCAGGCTGGAGAGCAACCCTTCTGCAGACCTGGACAACGAGGTGGATATTGCCGAGCTGATATCGGTCATTCACGACGAGGCACGGACCTTGAGCGGCAACCAGCATACTTTCGCCCTGGATATCCAGGACGGTCTGGCAGTGAAAGGGGATCAGGAAAGTCTTTACAGCGCTTTTTCCAATATCGTTTTCAATGCGGTGCAATACTCGCCTGCCGGTGCTGTAATCGGAATTACATGGCAGCGGTCCGGCACGGGCGCCTGCCTGGAAGTAACAGATACCGGAGAAGGGATCCCGGCTGAGCATATCCGGCGCGTTACCGAGCGGTTCTACCGGGTGGACAAGGCACGGTCCAGGGAAAAAGGAGGAACCGGGCTCGGACTGGCAATTGTCAAACACGTCATGGCCCAGCACGAAGCCGAGCTGAAGATAAGCAGCGAACCCGGCAGGGGTACGGCGGTAGAGTGCCATATCCCGGTAAACCGGGTGGTCAGCACTGAACAGACGCCAGAGGGTTAGAAAAAAGGAAGAACAGCGTTTCCGATTTACGTCATTGTTCCGGGTAACGCAAAAAAAAACGGATTCAGGTCCTGCTGTCATATTTTCTTAATAATTTTGTTGTTCAATTGGATATGCCTACAAACCGGCGCCGGAATGACGGCGCATCACCTGGAGAAATGACAACATGAAAAACAGCTTCCTATTATGCACAGCCGTCGTAATAACAGCTATCGTATACAGGCCGGCGCTGGCGCTGGATCTTGACCCTGACCTGCCTGATTACAGCAAGTCCAGCGGCGTATCGGGCAATGTCATCAGTGTGGGTTCCGACACGCTGGCAAACCTGATGACCCTGTGGGCGGAGGAATTCAAAAAACTCTATCCCAACGTCAGCGTGCAGATCCAGGCTGCCGGTTCTTCGACAGCGCCGCCGGCCCTGACGGAGGGCACCTCCAACTTCGGGCCCATGAGCCGCAGGATGAAGAACAAGGAAATCGCGGGTTTCGAGACAAAATACGGTTATAAACCCACCCCCATCGCGGTAGCTATAGACGCCCTGGCGGTGTACGTGCACAAGGACAACCCCGTTGAGGGGATGACCATCCCCCAGGTCGATGCCGTTTTTTCCGCGACGCGCAAATGCGGTTATGCCGAGGATATCACGCGCTGGAGCCAACTGGGGCTGACCGGCGCCTGGAGCAACAGGCCGCTTCAGTTGTACGGGCGCAATTCGGTGTCAGGTACTTATGGTTACTTCAAGAAGCAGGCCCTGTGCAAGGGGGACTTCAAGAATAACGTCAACGAACAACCCGGATCGGCTTCTGTCGTGCAGGGAGTAACCAAGTCGATCAACGGCATAGGTTATTCCGGTATCGGTTACAAGACATCGGGGGTGCGCGCCGTACCGCTGAGCAAGGATGGAACCGGTTTTACCGATGCCACGCCGTCCAATGCCATTGCCGGGAGTTATCCCCTGGCGCGCTTTCTCTATGTCTACGTCAACAAGCCGCCGAACGATCCTCTGTCCCCCCTGGAGCGTGAATTCGTCAGGATGATCATGTCCAGAACGGGGCAGGAAGTGGTTGTCAAGGACGGTTATATACCCTTGCCTGCCAGGGTTGCCAGGAAGCAGCTTGCCCTGATCGGCGCGGTTGACCTGGCCAGTAATTGACGGTTACCCCGGAAGAGTAAATTTACAATCTTCCATGAGCGATGTAAGCAGAACCTCCCTGTTGGCTGATTTCAACTCGGCCGAAGCGCAAAAACATCGCTATTACCGGCACCTGAAGGATGTGGCGATGCGCTATATGATGGCGCTGGGCGGAATCAGCGTCATTGTTGCCATCGTACTCATCGCTTTTTACCTGGTGTACGTGGTGGTGCCCATGTTCAAGCCGGCGCACATCGAACAGGTGGCGGGCTACCCGGTTCCCGCGGGCGCGGGGACAGGGAGCCTGTATTACGCCATGGAAGAACAGCGGGAAATCGGTCTACGGGTTACCGGCGGCGCTGATGCCGTATTTTTCAATACCGCGGACGGCAGCCTGGTGCACCGGGAATCCCTGCTGCAGGAGACCCGGGCCCGGGTTACTGCGTTTGCCGCCGGGGACCCGTCACAACGATTGCTGGCCCTGGGATTGGACGACGGCAGCGTCCTGCTGGCCGTGCACGAATACCAGGTCACATACCCCGACGATGTACGTGTCATACACCCCGGGATAGACTGGCCGGCAGGCAGGCAACCGCTAGTAATGGATGAGTCAGGCAAGGCAATTACCATGATCGCGGCGCAGTACGACGAGGATCAGACTACCATTGCCGCGCTCACGGAGGACCAGCGCCTGTTGCTGTTGAATAGGGTCGAGGAAGAATCGTTTTTAAGCGATGAAGCTGAAATCACGACCACGAAGAGCCAAATCCCGGTTGCCGGCAAGGTTACTTTCCTGTTGATGGACGTGGAACAACGGGAACTTTATGTTGCAGAACAGGACGGGCTGATTTCATACTACGATATCAGTGACAAGGCCGACCCGGTACTGGTGCAGAGAGTACAGGCCGTCAGTATCCCCGCGGAGATTACCAGCCTGTCCTTTCTCAGCGGCGGCATCTCCCTGCTGGTGGGCAATTCCGGCGGGGAAATTGCCCAGTGGTTCCCCGTTCGCGACCCGGAAAACAACTATACCCTGGAGCAGATACGCAGTTTCGACCCGCTGTCGGCCAGGATCACGTCCATCGCACCCGAATACTTCAGGAAAGGGTTTCTGGCAACGGATGATGCCGGCTACCTGGGTATTTATCACGCCACCGCACAGCGCACCGTGGAACTGGAAAAGATCAGCGCTAACAGGCTTATGCAACTGGCCGTGGCGCCGCGGGCCAATGCCATGCTGGTGGAAGATGATACCGGTTCATTGCAGTTCTGGGAGATCGATAACGAGCACCCGGAGATATCCTGGTCGTCCATCTGGGGCAAGGTCTGGTATGAAAGCCGGGACAAGTCGGAATATATCTGGCAGTCGTCCTCCGCCAGCAGCGATTTCGAACCGAAATTCAGCCTGACGCCGTTGGTATACGGCACCTTGAAGGCCGCTTTTTACGCCATGTTGTTTGCCGTTCCCCTGGCTATTATGGGTGCCATCTACACGGCCTATTTCATGTCCGCGATCATGCGCGATATCGTCAAGCCCACCATCGAGATTATGGCGGCATTGCCTACGGTCATACTAGGCTTTCTGGCCGGTCTGTGGTTTGCCCCGTTCGTGGAGCAGAACATGCCGGGCCTGTTTTTATGCATCCTCCTGTTGCCGCTCAGCGTGATCAGCGCGGCCTGGTGCTGGAGCAGGCTCCCCGATAACCTGCGCCACAGGATCCCCGAGGGCTGGGAGGCGGTGCTGCTTGCGCCCGTTATCATCGCTACGGGCGTCATCTCGTTCGCCCTCAGCCAGCCCCTGGAGATAGCGCTGTTCGCAGGGAACATGCCCCTGTGGTTAACGGATGAATTAGGCATCACCTACGACCAGAGAAACTCGCTGGTAGTAGGCATCGCCATGGGCTTTGCCGTCATTCCCACTATTTTCACCATCAGTGAAGACGCGGTTTACGGTGTGCCGGAACACCTGACAATTGGATCGCTGGCACTGGGCGCAACAACCTGGCAGACCGCCGTGAGAGTGGTGTTGCTTACCGCCAGCCCGGGAATCTTCTCAGCGGTCATGATAGGTTTCGGCCGGGCGGTGGGGGAGACCATGATCGTACTCATGGCAACGGGAAATACGGCCATCATGGATATGAACATCTTTGAAGGCTTTCGTACCTTGTCCGCCAATATTGCAGTGGAAATGCCGGAATCCGAGGTGGGCAGCACCCACTACCGCATCCTGTTCCTGGCCGCCCTGGTGCTGTTCCTGGCGACTTTCCTGTTCAATACCATAGCCGAGGTCGTCAGGCAGAGGTTGCGGGTGAAATACAGTTCGCTATGAGGAGACAGACATCAGTCAAAGGCTGGTTCGACAGCGGTGAACCCTGGATCTGGTTGAATGCCGGCGCGGTGAGCCTGTCCATTATCATGGTTGTCGGGCTCGTCGCCCTGATCATGGTGCGCGGCCTGGGCCATTTCTGGCCGAGTGACGTTGCCGCATTTGATTACACCGATTCGGACGGTACGGTCATTACCCTGGCAGGTGAATTTGTCGATGCCGAATCGGTGCCCCGGGCAAGGTCCGCGGGTAACGACAGCCGTATCCCGGCGGAAGTTGAAGTTATCGACCGCAGCCTGGTCAGGATCGGCAACCGGGACTACACAGGTTTTGACTACCGCTGGGTGCTCGACACAGCCATGCAGAACCTGTCTTACCCGGAAAACATCATGGCAGTAGAGAGGTACGAATGGGGGAACTTTTACGGCTACCTCAAGGCCGTCAAGGAAGACGGCGAAGTGATTAATGCCGATCCGGACTGGGAGCTCTTCCAGCAATATGTCACAGAGAGTGAGGAGATCCTGGAGGAAATACACCATGTCGAGAAAGACCTGATAGGGGCCGTCAACTACGGGATGGAGCGCCTGCGCCTGCAGGAAAGAGGGTTGGTACTGAACGACGAACCGGCAGGCAGTCCTGCCTACAGGGAAATCGAAACACGACGCGTCGCCCTGCAGGAAGAATATAACAGCTATACCGGACGCCTGACTAACCTGTATGAGCAATTGAACAGGGCATCCTTCGTGGCGACCCTGGCCGGCGGGCAGGAAGCCGAACTCCCGTTTGCCAAGGTGGTGCGGGCATACCGTCCCAATGCCATGGGTATCATGGGCAAGATTTCTTTTTATTTTGAGAAACTCTGGGAATTCGTATCGGGAGACCCCAGGGAAGCCAATACCGAAGGCGGCATTTTCCCGGCAATTTTCGGCACCGTCCTGATGGTGATGATCATGGCCGTGCTGGTAACGCCTTTTGGTGTCGTAGCGGCGGTCTACCTGCGGGAATATGCCCGGCAGGGCCCGTTTACCAGGCTGATACGCATCGCCGTGAACAACCTGGCCGGTGTTCCCTCGGTCGTCTACGGCGTATTCGGGCTGGGGTTTTTCGTTTACTTCCTGGGAGGCACGATCGACGAACTGTTTTTCGCCGAATCCCTTCCCGCGCCTACCTTTGGCACGCCGGGCATTATGTGGGCATCATTGACCATGGCCTTGTTGACGGTACCGGTAGTCATCGTTTCCACTGAAGAAGGCCTGGCAAGGGTGCCGCGGGCGATTCGCGAAGGCAGCCTGGCATTGGGCGCGACCAAGGCCGAGACGCTGTGGCGCACGGTCCTGCCCATGACGGCGTCAGCCATGTTGACGGGACTCATACTGGCCATTGCCCGGGCCGCCGGCGAGGTCGCACCGCTGATGCTTGTCGGTGTTGTCAAGCTGGCCCCGTCCATGCCGCTGGACGGGAATTTTCCGTTCCTGCACCTGGACAGGAAATTCATGCACCTGGGATTTCATATCTACGACGTGGGTTTCCAGAGTCCGAACGTGGAAGCGGCCAGGCCGCTGGTCTACGCCACCGCTTTTTTATTGATCCTGATCATTATCTTTTTGAACCTGGCCGCCATCAAAATCCGCAACTCCCTGCGGGAAAAGTATCGGGCAGCAGAGCAGAACTGACCGGAATAGAGAATACGTGAACGATCGAACCGACACAGACGAGGCGGTGCCAGGCACCCACGCCGTGAACCTGGGCGCCCTGACCGGGCATATGGGGAAGCTGTCCCTGGCGGATGAACGACCCTGTATCAACGTCAACGGCTTAAACCTGCATTACGGCGAAAAGCAGGCTTTGAAGGACATTACCATGGTAGTGCCCGAGAAGAAGGCCACTGCATTCATCGGCCCCAGCGGTTGCGGCAAGTCGACGTTGCTGCGCTGTTTTAACCGCATGAATGACCTTATCGACAATGTTCATACCAGCGGCGAGATCAGGATTGGCGGAGAGAATATCTTTGCCAAGTCGGTGAACGTGGCCGAACTCAGAAGAAAAGTCGGCATGGTCTTTCAAAAACCCAACCCGTTTCCGAAAAGCATCTATGAAAACGTGGCCTACGGTCTCAGGATCCAGGGCATCAACAGGCGCCAGACCCTGGATGCCGTGGTGGAGAAGGCCCTGAACAGCGCCGCGTTGTGGGACGAGGTCAAGGACCGGCTTGACGATAATGCCCTGGGGCTTTCCGGAGGCCAGGCCCAGCGCCTGGTGATCGCGCGGGCTATTGCCATCGAGCCTGAAATCCTGTTGCTCGACGAACCCTGTTCCGCCCTGGACCCGATCTCCACCCTGAAAGTCGAAGAACTGATTTATGAACTCAAAGCCAACTATACTATCGTGATAGTGACCCATAACATGCAACAGGCGGCAAGGGTATCCGACTACACGGCCTACATGTACCTGGGAGAACTGATCGAGTTTAACGACACGGGCACACTGTTCACCAACCCGGGGGAGAAAATGACGGAAGACTACATAACCGGCCGTTACGGCTGATCCTTGAGAGGCATGCCATGAGTAACGTTCCACACCATATCTCCAGGCAGTTCGATAATGAACTGGAAACCATACGAACCGACGTGCTGGCCATGGGCGGCCTTGCCGAACAGCAGTTTTCCGATGCGTTGCAGGCATTGATTGAGCTCAATGTTTCAGGTGCGGAGAAGGTGATGGAAACCGAGGACAGCCTGAACTCCCTCGAGGTATCCATAGACGAGGAATGTGTCACGCTGCTGGCGCGCCGGCAGCCGGCAGCCAGCGACCTGCGCTTTGTAATTGCGGTGATCAAGACCATCACCGACCTGGAACGCATCGGCGACGAAGCGGACAAGATAGCCAAGATGACCATAAGCCTGGCGGAGAAATCAGGCCCCCGCTCCCATTATGTCGGGATTAATACGTTGGGAGCTTTCGTCAGGGACATGGTGCGCGACGCGTTGAACGCGTTTGCCCGTATGGACAGCCAGGAAGCCCTGGTAACGGCCAGGAAGGAACCGGAATCCGACGAGCAGTACGGGGCTATTCTCAGGCAACTCATTACCTACATGATTGAAGACCCGCGCAACATCAGCAGCATCATCGATGCTATGTGGGTGGCGCGGGCGCTGGAACGCATAGCCGACCATGCTCGCAACATCTGCGAGAATGTTATATATTTCGTCGAGGGCAAGGATGTGCGCCATATCAGCATAGAGCAGATGGAAGACGAAGTAAGAGGCGGCTGATCCCGGTTGCGCCCGGCACCAGCTTTAACGAACCCGAGTATGTGTGGATACGCAAAATCTCAGTAACCCCGAATTTTACATCAATCGTGAATTAAGCCTGCTGGAATTTAATCGGCGCGTAATTGCCCAGGCCGAAGATGAATCCATGCCGTTGCTGGAACGATTGAAGTTCCTCTGCATCGCCAGCACCAACCTGGATGAGTTTTTTGAGATCCGCGTTGCCGGCGTCAAGCAGCAGGTGAAATATGGTTCCGTTCAGACCGGGCCCGATAACCTCAGCCCGGTGGAAACCCTGAAACAGATTGGCGTCCTTGCCCACGAACTGGTGGATACCCAGTATTCCGTACTGAATGACACGATAACGCCGCAACTGGAACGCGCGAAGATACACGTGCTGCGGCGCAGCGAATGGAAACCCGCGGTATCGCGCTGGGTCAAGCGCTATTTCAATACCAATGTCCTGCCCGTACTCAGCCCCATCGGACTGGACCCCGCACACCCGTTTCCCAGGGTGCTGAACAAGAACCTCTATTTCATTGTCACCCTCGATGGCAAGGACGCATTCGGCCGGGAGACCCGCCTGTCCATTGTCCAGGCGCCCCGCTCACTGCCCAGGGTGGTGCACCTGCCGGAAGATGTCAGCAAGGGGAAATGGAACTTCGTGCTGCTGTCGTCCATCATCCATACCCATGTGGACTCCCTGTTCCCCGGCATGAGGGCAACGGGATGTTATCAATTCAAGGTGACCCGGAACAGCGAACTGTTTGTGGACGATGAAGAAGTGGACGACCTGTTGATAGCGCTGGAAGGAGAACTGCCGTCGAGGAGGTTCAATGACGCGGTCAGACTGGAGGTGGCGGAGAATTGTCCGGATGATATTACCGCGTTTTTGCTGCACCAGTTCGAACTGGATGAAGATGACCTCTACAAGGTAAACGGGCCGGTAAACCTGAACCGGCTGATGGCTATTTGCGACCTGGTGGACAAGCCGGAACTGACCTTTGCCGGGTTTACGCCGGACCTGCCGCGACGGTTGCAGAAGAATGGCAGTATTTTTGACGCCCTGAAAAACGGCGATATCCTGTTGCACCACCCGTTCCAGTCCTTTGCCCCCGTCATCGACTTCGTGCGCCAGGCGGCAAACGATCCGAACGTATTGTCGATAAAACAGACCCTGTACCGCACCGGGGACGACTCCGCACTGGTCGACGCACTGAAGGACGCGGCCCGTTCCGGCAAGGAAGTGACCGTGGTGATCGAACTGCGTGCCCGCTTTGATGAAGAGGCCAATATCGAACTGGCCAACGAACTGCAGGAAGCCGGCGCCCATGTTGTCTATGGCGTCGTCGGCTACAAGACCCATGCCAAAATGGTGATGGTCGTGCGCCGGGAAGGCAGGAGCCTGCGCCGCTATGTCCACCTGGGAACGGGCAATTACCATGCCCGCACCGCCAGGCTGTATACCGATTACGGGTTGCTGACCTGCGACAAGGCCGTGGCGGAAGATGTCAACATGCTGTTCCTGCAGTTGACCGGCCTGGGCCGGGCGTCAAAGCTGAAGAAACTGCTGCAGTCACCCTTTACCCTCTACAAGTCCCTGCTTGCGTACATAGAACGCGAGGCCGCCAACGCCGGTGACAGCAAGAAAGCGCATATCATCGCCAAGATGAATGCCCTGGTGGACCCGGAAATAATCCGCGCCCTGTACAACGCGTCCATGGCAGGCGTGCGCATAGACCTGATCATACGCGGCATCTGCTGCCTGCGTCCCGGGATCAAGGGCCTGTCGGAGAACATCCATGTGCGTTCCATTGTCGGCCGTTTCCTGGAACACACCCGGGTATTCTATTTTCTCAACGAGGGAGAAGAACATGTGCTTTGCTCCTCCGCCGATTGGATGCCCCGCAACCTGCACCACCGCGTGGAGGCCTGTTTTCCCATCGAGGAGAAGCGGACCAAGGACCAGGTCATCAAGTACGGCCTGATGAATTACCTGAATGACAACACCCAGGCCTGGATTCTGCAAAGCGACGGCAGCTACAAAAAAATCCAGCCGGGCAGCCAGAAACCCAGGAACACCCAGCAGCAACTGCTGGAAAATTACAGCCGCTGATCCTGATCCGGGGCGTCACAACACTCCGGAACCCCCGCGTCGACCGGGGATTTCCGAGATCAACTGAATTTCAACTTGAAGTCCACAGCTTCCAGGTACCCCGCCTCGGTCTCCAGGTCGGCACGGGTGAGTGCGTGGTTGTCCAGCCAGTTCCGTGGGAATTTGAATGACAGGCCGTTGTCGTCGGCAGTGGCCTTGATCTTCGGCGGTGCAGCATAGGAACGGCTCCTGTTCATGACACAGGACAACCTGAGCAGTATGGCAAGACGCGTGACATTCTCCCGGTTGTCCAGGGTTGCCTGGTCGAACTCCAGAACGGGAAATTTTCTTCTGTGGGCGCGCACCAGCAGGGACAGGTTCTGCTGTTCCTGGCGCGAGAATCCCGGCATGTCGGAGTTGGACAACAGGTAGGCGCCGTGGCGGTGGTATTGCGCATGGGCGATGGCGAGACCGATTTCATGCAGTTGCGCCGACCACAGCAGGGTATCCCGGTCGGTGTCATCAAAGCGCCAGCGTTTGCGTACCTGGTCAAACAGGTTTTCTGCGGTTTTGGCCACTTTGTCGGTCTGTTCCAGGTCAACGCCGTAACGGGTCGCAATGTCGGCAACGGTGGTCTTGCGTATATCCTGGTTCCGGTACCTGCCGATCAGTTCGTACAGGATACCTTCCCGCAGGGCGCCGTCGGATATCTGGATGTGTTCCAGCTCAAGCGCCTCGATAATGGCGCTCAGGATGGCGACACCTCCGGCAAAGACCGGTCTGCGGCCCTCCATTAATCCTTCCAGGTACAGCCTGTCATAATGACCCGCGGCGATCAGCCGCTTGCGCAGGATGTCAACGGCGCCCCGGGTAACGCCGCCATCGCTCCAGCCCTGTGCCACGGCAATATCAGCGATTGCCCGGATCGTCCCCGATGAACCCAGGGCTGTATCCCAGCCGATACGCCGGTAACCGGCTTCGATGGTTTCCAGTTCCGTGCGGGCAAATAGAACCGCGTCCCGCATGCGCCGGCCGGTGATCTTTCCATCCGGGAAATAGCGCCGGCTGACATTGACACAGCCCATATACAGGCTTTCGGCTACCGTGGGTTGAAACCCTTTACCGATGATGAGTTCGGTGCTGCCGCCGCCGATATCGATCACCAGGCTGGCGTCGTCGTGGTTATAGACGCTGTGGGCCACTCCGAGAAATACCAGCCGGGCTTCCTCCTGGCCGGAAATGATGTGGATGTTATGGCCCAGCGCCACCCGGGCGCGCCGGATGAAATCATTGCCGTTATGCGCCGTGCGCAAGGTATTGGTGCCCACCGCTTTCACATTGGTCCTCGGGATTTCCCTGATGCGTTGCCCGAGTTGCCGCAGGGACTCCAGGGCCCTCTCGACCGCCTCTTCGGTCAGGTTGTTGGTATCGTCCAGTCCCGATGCGATACGCACCATGTCCTTGAGCCGGTCGATAATCCGGACCTGGCCGTCCTCAAGTCTGGCAACCACCATGTGAAAACTGTTGGACCCGAGGTCAACCGCAGCAAAAGTTTCACTCATGGGTGAACTCATGTTGTACAATCAAATTCCGGTTGCGCTCTCTAAAAAATGTCGAACAAAGCCTGTTTAATCCTGCTCCGGCATGCCAAGTCCGACTGGTACAGCGGCATTCCGGGCGATTTTGACCGTCCCCTGGCGGCTCGCGGCCGCAAGGACGCTCCCCGTGTGGGAAAGTGGATGAAAAAAAACGGCATCTTCCCGGAGATCATACTGTGTTCCCCGGCCGTGCGCACCCGCGAAACCCTGGCAGCAGTCAAAGACAAGCTGGATGTCGGGCATATTGTATACGAAGATGCCATCTATGGCGCATCACTCGGCGCGTTGCTGGAACTGGTTGAAGAATACGGCCGGAACTGCAGCAATCTCATGATAACGGGCCATAATCCAGGCATGGATGAATTATTGTGTTTCCTGAGCGGGACACAACCACCCCTGACTGAGACGGGAAAGCTGATGACCACCGCGGCGCTGGCGGTGCTCGCTTTCAACGACGCTGACTCGATGAGTACAGCCGCAGCAGGCGAACTATTGCACCTGGTGAGACCGAACGAAATATGAAAGGGAGGAGCGGATAATGTCATGGTGGGGAACACTCGCGGGCGGGGCATTCGGCTTCATGCTGGGTGGGCCGCTTGGCGCGGTACTGGGCGCGGCGGTCGGGCGTAATTTTGACAGGGGTGTAAGCGGCAACTTCGAACAGCCGGGCAGCAGACGCGGGCGCGCCGGACAGCCGGGCGACCTTCCACGCGGCCACCAGTACCGCGTCCAGGCGGCCTTCTTTACCGCGATCTTCTCCGTGATGGGTCACATCAGCAAGGCGGACGGGAAGGTCACCAAGGACGAAATCCGCATGGCCACACGCATCATGCAGGACATGAATCTCTCTCCCCAGCAACGCGAGGCGGCCAAAGCACTGTTCAATGAAGGGAAGGAAGACGATTTCGATATCTATTCGGTCCTCTCCCAGTTCCGGCAGGAAATTGCCCGGCGCACCACCCTGCAGCGGATGTTCGTTGAAATTCTCTGTTTTGCCGCCTACGCCGATGGCATCCTGCACCCCGAGGAAAATCACGTGCTGCGGCTGGTTTGCGAGGAGATCGGCTTTTCCGACTATGAGCTGGATTCCACCCTGGCATCAGTTTCCGCGCAGGTGCATCACCAGGGACAGGATCACGGCCGAATATCAATGGAAGACGCTTATTCAGTACTGGATATTCCGCAAACCGCCAGCGATGCCGAGGTGAAAAAAGCCTATCGCCGCCTGATCAGCCAACACCACCCGGACAAACTGGTGGCGAAAGGACTGCCGGAAGAGATGATGAAAATCGCCACCCAGAGGACCCACGAAATCCGCCAGGCCTACGAACGCATCAAGGAACACCGGGGATTTTAGTCTGTCCGGGATCAAGGCAGGACCCGCTGTTCCCGGGTGTTGTAACAGAATGATCACCCAAAATTAATATTAACGTAATTTATTTCGCGCACTCTTTTCAGGAGGGGCCGTTCCGGCTCCCGGACGTAAATTCCTATAGTTCTAAGGAGAACAGATATGCTTAAAGCAACCTTCAGGTTACTTCACGCCGCGCTGCTTGCCGGCGGACTGGCCATGTCGGCCGCGCCGGCCCATGCAGCCGACGGCGCGCTGCTGGAACTGCTGAAAATCCTCAGAGACAAGGGGGGTATCACCCAGCAGGAATACGACTTGCTCAGGGACACGGCCCTGGCCGAGACGGAAACAGCGCCGCAAACTCCTGCTGAACCCGCGCCCCAGGTCGTTGCAGCAGCCGAACCGGCGCCCAAAATTACCACCGCGGGAAAGCTGGAATTCAAGGCTGATGAACATAAATTCCGCATCGGCGGGCGCGCCCAGCATGACTTTACCCTGGTCGGTAACGACGGTGACGGCAAGGTGGGCAGCAGCGAGCAGCAGTTCCGCCGTGCACGCATCTACCTGTCCGGGACCGCCTGGGAGCACTGGGACTGGAAATTCCAGTTCGACCTGGAGGACGCCGATGACAGCAGCATGTCCATAGAAGACGCCTTCATCAAGTACCGGGGCTGGGATCCTGCTGCCATCACTGTCGGCCAGCGCAAGGCGCCGTTCTCGCTCAGCACGCTGACCAGTTCCAAGTACATAACGTTCATCGAACGCGCCGCGCCGACCGACCTGTTTTCATCGGAGTCTATCGGCATCGGCGGGCGCACGCCCGGCATTACCCTGGAGAATAAAGGCGAGAATCACACGCTCGCCGGCGGTTTCTACCTGATGCGGCAGCGCGGTGATGCAACAGATGACGCTGAATTTGCCGATAGCGCCGGGGATACCGTAGCGGTGGAACTGGGTACGGACTCCATCAGCGAACGCAAAATCGACGACGGCTGGGGCGTGACCGGCCGGGCCACCTGGCTGCCGGTCAACCGCTCCGGAACAGAACTGGTACATGCCGGCGCCGCGTTCGGCTATAAACATTATCCCAACAAAAGGGTGAATCGGTTCCGCGTCCGTCCGGGTGTGTCCGAAGGTGACCGGATCGTGGATTCCGACAGGTCTATTGCCGCCGATAATTTCTGGGGCATGAACCTGGAAGCGGCAACCATCTGGGGACCTTTTGCAGCCAGCGCGGAATACTATTACGGTGATTTCGACGGTACCGGTATCACCGGCAATACGGACCTGGAAGGTTTCTACGTCCAGGGCAGTTACTTTCTCACCGGGGAGAACCGGCGCTACAAGAACGGCGCGTTCTCCAGCGTCAAGGTGAAGGACCCGGTCGGCGGCGGCGGCTGGGGCGGCTGGGAAGTTGGACTGCGCTACAGTTCCAGCGACCTGGGAGCCGGCATCGGCGCGGACTCCGGTGATGTCCTTACGGCGGCGCTGAACTGGTACGTCAACAATAACATGATGTTCAAGCTGAATTACGTCAAGACGTTCTGTGGCAGTGGCGGCAACGACACCTGTGACTGGGGAACCGGCGACGGCGACCCCGAGTACCTGTCATTCCGCACCCAGGTATTCTTCTAGCCCGGTCGTATGGGAGGCCAGGATAGAGAACGCGGCTACCCCTCAAGCTGTTGCAGGTAGTCCTCCAGCAACTGCGGTCCTGAAGGTGTGGATTGCGCCAGCCACTTTATATAGAGATCGGTAGCGTCGTCCTCATCGAGTTGCCAGTTGGCGCCGGAGTTTCTCAGGGTTGTGACCAGGGAGTACAGACTGATGGCGGCGCTGACCGACAGGTTGTAGCTTTGGGTGAAACCGTGAAGCGGGATTCTCACGGTATCGTCGGCCAGGTCCTGCAGGGTTCCTGACAGGCCCGGTTCTTCCGAGCCGAAGCAGAGCGCGAGTTTTTCGCTGACATCCAGTTGTTCCGGCGTCTTGCCGCCGGGCGCCGGGTCCATGGCGATTATGCGGTAATCGCGTTGCCTGAGGTCTTCGATACAGGCGCGGGTATTGTCTTCCCCTGCCTGGTTATATCTTGCAAGCTCTATCCACTTCGACGCCCCTTGCACCACCGCAGGGTTGAGGCGGTATTCATGGTGGTTTTCTATGACGTGGATCTCCTGTATCCCCAGGCATTCGCAGGTGCGTAACACCGCGCTGGCGTTCTGGGGCTGGTAGATGTCTTCCAGCACAACGGTGATATGGCGGGTCCTCTGCCGCAGGATCTCTCGCAGACGTTCCCTGCGTTCCTCGTTGATGAAACCGGACAGGTAATCGATGATTTTTTGCTGTTTGTCCATCAGGCTTGAGGATTTCTCACGAAATCGGGTTGGGTTCCCGCGTGCGCGGGAACGACAGGTTGGCGGGTCAGCGCAACCGCCGCTGATTGTCTTCTTCCCAGAATTCCCCTTCGACGGTAATGTTTCTTTTCCGCAAGTCCTCCTGGAATGCCCGGTGCAGCATTTTCAGGGCCAGCATTGAGCGCAGGGAAGGGACCAGGCACAGGAAACCGATCACGTCGGTGACGAAGCCCGGGGTGAGCAACAGGACGCCGGAGATGAGCAGGATCAGCCCCTCCAGTAAATTATCAGCCGGTATTTCTCCGCGGCCCAGTTTCTCCCGGGCGCGCAGCAGCGTCAGCATACCCTGGATGCGCAGCAGAATGGCCCCCAGGGCCGCGGTCAGGATGCACAGCAATACTGTTGAAAACGCCCCTATTTCCTGTCCTACCTGGATCAGAAAGTAGATCTCAACCAGGGGGACCGTGAGAAACAGCAGGAACAGGATCCTGAACATCGGTATCAGACCCGTCGAAAATGTATTGCCGGCATGACTATCAATGTATTGGCAGAATGTGATTTTTCAAGAAGGTATCGGCAAGCGTAAGTTATTATATACTATTTACCCCCATAAACGGCCGTACGAAAAAACACGGGGAGAGGCAGTCATTACTGATTTATCCGAGCACCTGATGGTTTTGAATACCTGTCCGGATTCCGGGACGGCCGGCACGATTGCCGCCGAACTGGTAGACGGCAAACTGGCCGCCTGCGTGCAGGTGCTGCCCGGCCTGCAGTCGTATTTCCACTGGGACGGCAAGGTGGAGCGCGCGGATGAGTACCTGCTGCTGATCAAGACAACATCGGCAAGTTACCCGGCGCTGGAGCAGCGCATCAGGGAACTGCACCCATATGAACTTCCGGAGATTATCGGAGTCCCTGTCAGTAGGGGTTTACCCGGATATTTATCCTGGATTGATGAGTGTACACATAAAGATGCCTGAACCGCGACAGATTATTGCCTCGCTCCTGTGCCTGGCTGCCTTGGCCGTGTCCGCGCAATCCCTAGGCGACCGCCTGAAAAACCTGGTCGACCCGAACGAGGATGGCCTCAACCGTTACGGCATTCTCCACCCCGACCAGGCGTTCAGGTTATCGGCAACGGCCACCGGCCCGCAAAGCGTACGCTTCACCTGGGCGGTGGCGGACGGATATTATCTCTACCGGGACAAGTTTTCGTTTTCTTCCCTGGCAGATGACGTGAACATCGATGAAACAGCGGTCCGGGTCCCGCGCGGCAAGGTCAAACAGGATGAGTCTTTCGGCGACGTGGAGGTGAATACCGGCCTGGTCGCTGTCGATGTGCCGCTGCTGAGCGCCGGGACGGGTATCTCCGAAGCCCTGTTCCAGGTGGGTTACCAGGGCTGCAAGGACGGATCGGTCTGCTATCCGCCGCAGCGAAAGGAAATCAGCGTCGACCTGGGACAGGTGATGGCCGCTACCGTGCAACCCGTCAGCCAGGCGCAACTTTCGGCCCAGGACAGGATTACCGAGAAGCTGAAACAGGGCAGCCTCGCGTTGAATATCCTCGCGTTTTTTATCTTCGGCGTATTATTGTCATTGACCCCCTGCGTGTTCCCGATGATCCCCATCCTGTCGGGCATCATAGTCGGACAACCCGGGAAAGTAACCGGGTTGCACGGGTTTGTCCTGTCGCTCGCCTACGTACTCGCCATGGCGCTGACCTACGCCCTGCTGGGCGTGCTGGCCGGTTCTTTCCAGCTTAACCTGCAGGCCGCTTCCCAGAATGCCTGGGTGATCGGCGTATTCAGCCTGGTATTCGTTCTCCTGGCGCTGTCCATGTTCGGTTTTTATGAGTTGCGTATGCCGGCGGCGCTACAGACCCGGCTGGCTTCCCTGTCGGGACCACGGCAGGGTTCCGGATTGTATTCCTGCGCGATCATGGGCGCGGTTTCCGCTGTTATTGTCGGTCCCTGCGTAGCTCCGCCCCTGGCCGGCGCGTTGCTGTATATCAGCCAGACGGGAGATGCCTTGCTGGGCGGCGCGGCGTTGTTTTCCATGGGGTTGGGCTTTGGCGTACCGTTACTCATCATCGGCGCATCCGCCGGGGCATTGTTGCCCCGGGTCGGTCCCTGGATGGAGAAGGTCAAACAGGGTTTCGGCATCATTATGCTGGGCGTGGCAATCTGGTTCCTGGAACGCGTCATTCCGGGCGCCGTCGCCATGATATTGTGGGCCCTGCTGGTAATAATCGCGGCGCTGCTCATGGGCGCGCTCGACCGGACGGCGCGTAGCGGCAAGGCGTTCAAGGCCGCAGGTATTGCCGGCCTGATCTATGCCGGCGCCCTGATGCTGGGCGCGTTGTCGGGCTCCCAGGACATGTTGCGGCCTCTGGCGCACCTGGCAGGCAAACCGGTTTCCTCAAGCAGCCTGGAATTTCAGCGCTTCAAGACTGCCGCAGAACTGGAGCAGTTGCTGGCGGCAGCGAGCGCAGAAGGTAAATTCGTGATGCTCGATTTTTACGCGGACTGGTGTATCACCTGTATCGAAATGGAAGAAGACACGTTTACCGATCCGGAGGTGAAACGGGTCTTGACGGACGTCGTACTGTTGCAGGCAGACGTGACCCGCAATGACGCCGAGGATCAACAACTGCTCGAACGGTTTCAACTGTTCGGGCCGCCGGCCATCCTGTTTTTCGGCACCGACAGGCGGGAGTTGCTGGAATACCGCCTGGTCGGTTACGTCAAGCCGGAACGGTTCCTGCAGCACCTGGCAATGTTACTGGTTTCATGAACAGGGTAATTCTGTGGTCGGCCCTGGCGGCCCTGGTTTTCATATCCGCCTTCCTGGGATTTAACCTGTATCAGTTTCAGGAGGACGAACTTGCCCGCCCGTCTGCGCAGGGGGCAGGCGACACATCC
Organism: Gammaproteobacteria bacterium; assembly: GCA_965207165.1. GTDB lineage: Bacteria > Pseudomonadota > Gammaproteobacteria > Eutrophobiales > Eutrophobiaceae > JAAXHV01. Next base: position 3,331,014 of record OZ242265.1, read on the forward strand.
CCGGCGCTGACCACCTCGTCAATCCTGGGCCGGCACAGGCCGGAGTTCACACTACCGGACCTGGATGGACAGATGCGTTCGATCAGCGAATGGGACGGCAAGGTAATAGCGCTTAATTTCTGGGCGACCTGGTGCCCGCCCTGTCTGAAGGAGGTCCCGGAATTCGTTTCATTACAGGCAAAGTACCAGGCAGCAGGACTGCAATTTATAGGCGTTGCCCTGCAGAGGCCGGAGGAGGTACGGGAGTTTGTTGCGGAGCACGGGATGAACTACCCGGTGTTGACGGGTGAACTGGAGGTAATCAAGCTGGCCGAGTCCTACGGCAACCACATCGGCGCGCTGCCGTATACCGTGATCATCGACAGGAGCGGGCAGGTGGCTCATGTCAAACCCGGCGTGCTGCCAACCGAAGAGGCGGAAAGTATCATCAACCGGTTGCTCTGAAAATGAATGCCACAGAGGACACAGGGTTCACAGCGGTATGAATTTAACGCCTTCGAGAAGCCGGTATACACCCGGGTCTGCACAGGTTTCATTCCGGCCGCTTGTTTTTAAACAATCCTGATCCACTCCGCAAACTCTTCGCTCACTGTGGCATTTTTCCACAATTTCGGCTATTTTCTGCTATTATCCGGCAAAAAGCGGGAACTATCCTGATTTCATCTTATAATATCGTTATGGCAAAGATACTGGTATTGCACGGGCCCAATCTGAACCTGCTCGGAGAACGGGAACCGGAAATTTACGGGACGGCCACCCTCGATGACATCAACGGGGACCTGGTCGCGGCAGCAGAAAGGCTGGGTCACGGCCTTGACTGTTTTCAGTCCAATGCTGAGCACAGCATGATTGAACGTGTCCACCGGGCAAAAAAAGAAGGGGTCGGGTTCATCATCATCAACCCCGGGGCATTTACCCACACCAGCATCGCCTTGCGGGATGCCCTGTCCGGAGTAGCCATCCCGTTCATTGAAGTCCACTTGTCCAACGTGTTTGCCAGGGAGGAATTCCGGCGGCATTCCTACCTGTCGGACCTGGCGGTAGCGGTACTCAGCGGCGCCGGCGCGTCGGGTTACCGTCTGGCGTTGCAGGTTGCTGCGGAAAAGTTACAGGGGTAAGCGGCATGGACATACGAAAAGTCAAAAAACTGATTGAGATGCTGGAGGAATCCGCTATCGATGAGATAGAGATTCACGAAGACAAGGATTCCGTCAGGGTTAGCCGCAACAGGCTCGCGCCCGCGCCTGCTGCTGCGCCGGCCAGAGAGATACAGGTTGCCGGCCAGCACGGCGCTCCCGCTACGGAAACTGCGCCGGGCCCGGAACCGGCAGAAACGGAAGAACCCGAAGATAATATCGTGCGTTCGCCCATGGTGGGGATTTTCTACGAAGCCCAGTCGCCGGGCAAACCATCTTTTGTCGAATTGGGCCAGACAGTGCGGAAAGGCGACGTGCTCTGCATTATCGAAGCGATGAAAATCATGAACCAGGTTGAAGCGGAAAAAGCCGGTGTCGTGAGTCGCATCATGGGCGCTAACGGCGAACCGGTGGAGTACGGACAACCCTTGTTCATTATCCGCGACCAGTAAAACAACGACATGTGTTGCCACAGAGGACACAGGGATCACGGAGTGGACGGGGACAGATTTAAATCTGTCCCCTTATTCCTCCATAAATAACCATGCTTGAGAAAGTGGTCATTGCCAACCGGGGCGAGATTGCCCTGCGCATACTGCGATCCTGCCGCGAGCTCGGCATCAAGACCGTAGCGGTTTTCTCTGAAGTGGACCGGGAACAGAAGCATGTGCTGCTGGCGGATGAGGCGGTCTGTATCGGCCCGGCCGTGTCCACCGGCAGTTACCTGAATATTCCGGCTGTCATCAGTGCAGCCGAGGTCACCGATGCCGTTGCGATTCACCCGGGTTACGGATTCCTTGCGGAGAATGCCGATTTTGCCGAACGGGTTGAGGAAAGCGGCTTTATCTTCATAGGTCCGCGTGCGGATACCATCCGCTTGATGGGAAGCAAGATATCGGCGCGGGAAGAGATGCAAAAATTCGGCGTTCCCTGCGTCCCCGGTTCAAGCGGGGACGTCGGTAATGACATCGACGAAATCGGCAAGTTTGCCAGGGAACTGGGTTACCCGGTGATCATTAAGGCTGCAGCAGGCGGCGGGGGCCGGGGAATGCGGGTGGTGCGCAGTGAGGCAAATATGCGCAATGCGATTGCGGTGACCCGGGCCGAAGCGGCCGCCGCGTTTGGTGATGACACCTTGTACATGGAAAAGTTTCTTGAGCACCCGCGCCATATCGAGTTACAAATGCTGGCTGACGAATCAGGTAATGTGATACATCTCGGGGAGCGGGACTGCTCCATGCAGAGACGGCACCAGAAAGTCATGGAGGAGGCGCCGGCCCCGGGAATTACGGATGACATGAGAAAGAAAATCGGTGATACCTGTGTTCGCGCCTGCAAGGCGATGGGGTATCGCGGCGCCGGCACGGTGGAATTTCTCTACGAGGACGGAGAATTTTTCTTCATCGAAATGAATACCCGGATACAGGTGGAACATCCTGTCACCGAAATGGTGACCGGCGTCGATATCGTTAAGGAACAACTGCGTGTTGCAGCCGGCGAGGCACTGAGTTACCAGCAGCAAGAAGTCCGGTTTCGCGGCCACGCGCTCGAATGCCGCATCCAGGCGGAAGACCCGGATACGTTCATGCCGTCGCCCGGACAGATCAGCCGGTTCCACCAGCCCGGCGGACCGGGAATTCGCATGGAGACGCATATCTACGACGGCTATCGCATACCGCCGCACTACGACTCGATGATCGCAAAGCTGATAGCGCATGGCGAAACCCGTGAACTGGCCCTGGCGCGGATGTCCACGGCGCTGTCCGAGCTTGTCATAGAGGGAATTAAAACCAATATTCCTGTGCTGCAAAGGTTGCTGGATGACGCCGCGTTTGTTGCCGGGGGCACGGATATCCACTACCTGGAAAACAAGCTCGGTCTGAAATAAGGCCATGTTTACAGACTGTCCATCCTGTGAGCGCCTGTTCCGTATCCGCGCAGCGCAGCTGAAAGCAGCCGATGGCTGGGTGAGATGCGGTTATTGCGCCGAGACGTTTTATGCGCTGGATCGGCTTTACGACGCTCCTGTAAAGCCGCCCCCGCCGGACCTTACGCCTGAAGAGGCCGCGCCAGGGCTGCCGTCTGCCGGCGCTGAAACGGAGCAGGGTGAAGAGCAGGCTGCACGGCAACAGGAACAACCCACTCCGGAAGATACCGGCGAGGAGCAGCCCGCTGTTCAGGACCGGCAAATTCACGGGCAGGATGAGATAACTGCCGGTCAACAGGACGCTACCGGCAATACAACGGCGGACGTCGTGGAAGATCGCGCAGCACTGGATGAATTGCCGCCGGTGCTTGCGGGTGATGATGACGGGACGGCCCGCTCATACTCCCGGGTTATCTGGTCAGGACTCATTGTCATCCTGCTGCTGATTGCACTGGCCCAGCTTGCCTGGTTCAACAGGGACTGGTTGCTGCGCGAGTACCCGCAATTAACCCCCTGGGCTGAAAAGTTCTGTGAACGGCAGCAGTGTGATGTGATTCGTTTTCGTGACGTATCGGCCATCAAGCTGGTGAGCAGGGACGTGCGCTCACACCCGCGTTACCGGAATGCCGTGCTGGTCAGCGCCACCATCGTCAATCATGCCCCATTAATTCAGCCGTATCCCGGAATTGAACTGGTAATTTACGATACAACCGGACAGGTAATATCCCGCGGCAGTTTCACTGCCGACGAATATCTCGAGCCGGGCAGCAACCCTGCCGCCGGCATGCCTCCCGGCATGGAGGTTCACCTTGATCTGGAGCTTGCCGGCACGTTACCACAGGCCGCCGGTTTTGAATTCCGGTTCCATTAACAGTTCTCCCGGCAATTGTCGGTCAAAAGGGATTGCATGAAAGTTTTTTGATTGCTATTGTTGAGAGCAGGGAAGTAAAAAGGTTGCGAAGACAGCCGGAATATCGTGCCGAAGTAAATCTTATATATTACATTGACTAAACAGGATTCAGCCCAGACAAAATCTGCCGCGCATTCCCTGAATGAGTGCGTGGAAAAGGCATTAGAAAATTATTTCAGGGACCTGGATGGCGAGGAAGCCACTAACCTCCATGAGCTGGTCATCTCCCAGGTAGAAAAGCCGCTGTTTCAAATCGTGTTAAGTCATTATAACGGTAACATAAGCCGTACCGCGCAGGCATTGGGCCTGAACAGGGGGACGGTACTGCGACGGTTGAAGAAATACGGTGTAGTACCCTGACATGCTGCATGTAAGACGCGCGCTGATCAGCGTCTCGGATAAATCCGGCATTGTGGAATTCTGTCAGGCCCTGGCGCGCCTGGGTGTCGACATGCTCTCTACCGGGGGTACGTTCAGGCTGTTACAGTCCCATGATGTTCAGGTTACGGACGTATCCGCCTACACCGGGTTCCCGGAGATCATGGACGGCAGGGTGAAAACACTGCACCCGAAAATCCACGGCGGTTTGCTCGGGCGGCGCGGCCGGGACGATGAGATCATGGAACAACTGGACATTGCGCCGATCGACCTTGTCATTGTCAATCTTTATCCTTTTGAAGATACCGTCAAACGCCCGGACTGTACCCTGGCTGAGGCAATTGAGAATATTGACATAGGCGGACCCGCGATGCTCAGGGCTGCGGCTAAAAATTACGAGTTCACCGGGGTCGTCATTGATCATAATGACTATGCCGGGGTCCTGAATGAATTACAGGAAAATGAAAACAGGCTGAGTGTCCCAACCTGCTTCAGACTTGCGCAAAAAGCCTTTTCCCATACTGCGAACTACGATGCCAACGTGGCCAATTACCTGGGTGCGCTGGACCACCAGGGCGGCAGCAGAAATTACCCGGATACCTACTCCATGCAATTCAGTCTGGCCGAAGAGTTAAGGTATGGTGAGAATCCCCATCAATCCGCGGCGTTCTACACGGAACCCGATCCCGCCGGCGGGACTCTCGCTTGCGCCCGCCAGTTACAGGGGAAAGCGCTTTCCTACAATAATCTTGCCGATGCCGATGCCGCCCTGGAATGTGTGTCGGGGTTCAGCGAGCCTGCCTGTGTTATTGTCAAGCACGCCAACCCGTGCGGCGTGGCGGAGAGCAGTTCCCTGCCCGCCGCTTATGCTGCGGCCTATGAGACCGACCCCGTCTCCGCGTTCGGCGGCATCATCGCTTTCAACCGCAGCCTGGACAGGGAAACCGCGGAAAATATCATTGAGCAGCAGTTCGTGGAAGTAATTCTCGCGCCGGGCCTTGAAGAGGGCGCTCTCTCTGTAACCGGCGCAAAACCGGGGGTGCGCGTGCTGGTTACCGGCAACCGGGCTTCTCAGCAGGGACAACTGGAGCTGAAGCGCGTCAGCGGTGGATTACTGGTTCAGGACATGGATACAGGCACGCTCAAGCCTGAACAATTGAATGTCGTGTCCAGGCGCAAACCGGAACCGGGGGAACTGGATGATATGCTGTTTGCCTGGCAGGTCGTGAAATACGTCAAGTCCAATGCCATTGTCTATGCCCGGCAGCACCGGACTATCGGCATCGGCGCCGGCCAGATGAGCCGGGTCTACAGCGCCCGCATTGCCGCGATCAAGGCTGCCGATGCGGGGTTACAGGTTGCCGGCGCAGTAATGGCATCGGATGCGTTTTTTCCGTTCCGGGACGGTATCGATTCCGCCGCGCAATCAGGCATTACGGCTGTGATACAACCGGGCGGTTCGGTGCGTGACAAGGATGTTATCGCGGCAGCGGATGAACACGACATGGCGATGGTATTCACCGCCATGCGCCATTTCCGCCACTGATCCCGAATAATGAACATCCTGATCATCGGCGGCGGGGGGCGGGAGCATGCCCTGGCTTGGAAGTCGGCCCAGTCGCCCGGGGTAAAAAAAGTTTACGTCGCACCGGGCAATGCCGGCAGCGCGCTGGAGGATAAGGTTGAAAATATCCCTCTCGCGCCTTCAGACACACCCGGACTGATTGAATTCGCCCGCCGTCATGCCGTCTCTCTGACCATAGTGGGGCCGGAAGCGCCGCTGGTTTCCGGCGTCGTGGATGCGTTTACGGATGCGGGGTTGCGCTGTTTCGGCCCATCTGCGGATGCTGCCAGGCTGGAAGGTTCAAAAAGCTTCAGCAAAGCCTTTATGCGGCGCTACGGTATCCCGACGGCCGCGTATGAGACCTTCACCGAACTCGGTGCGGCCATGGATTATATCGAGTCGAGCAACCCGCCTGTCGTTGTCAAGGCTGACGGACTGGCCGCGGGCAAAGGTGTGGTTATCGCACAAACCCGTGCTGAAGCCGGTCGCGCCGTTACCGACATGATGGCCGCCGGAAAATTCGGTGCAGCGGGACAGCGGGTGGTGATAGAGGAGTTTATCGCCGGGGAGGAAACCAGTTTCATGGTCATAAGCGACGGTGTGAATGTCATCCCGCTGGCCAGTTCCCAGGATCACAAGGCGAGGGATGATGGTGATGCAGGCCCCAATACGGGCGGCATGGGCGCATATTCCCCTTCGGCAATTATGACCAGGGACTTGCATGACAGGATCATGGCAAGCGTCATAGAACCGGCAATTGCCGGTATGCAGGCAGAAGGCTGCCCTTACCGGGGATTTCTGTACGCCGGGCTCATGATCGACGCCAACGGCGACCCTGACGTGCTGGAGTTCAACTGCCGTCTGGGCGACCCGGAAACCCAGCCGATTCTGATGCGGTTGAACGGGGACCTGCCCGCGTTATGTGAAATGGCGCTGACGCAAAATCTGCGTGAGGATGCCGTTTCATGGGACCCTCGTCCGGCAGTGGGGGTCGTGATGGCATCGTCCGGGTATCCCGAGAGCTCCACCACGGACAAAGCCGTTTCCGGGCTCGATCAGGTGGGTGACGGCGTGAAGGTATTTCATGCCGGAACCAGGCAGGCTGACAACGGCATACTCACCAGCGGCGGCCGGGTGTTGTGCGTTACGGCCCTGGCCGATGACGTCACCAGCGCCGCCGGCAAGGCCTACGAAGCCGTTGCAGCCATAGACTGTGATGCCTTGTTTTGCCGCACCGATATCGCCAGGCGGGCAATCGAACGGGAAGCGGCACCGGGATATATCAGACCGTTCAGGTAATGGGAAGCTGTTGCCCGCAATTCGTTCTCAGGCAGGCTCGCGCAATGGCCGGACTGAGGAGGCATTTGCCCGATTGCGCGTGCCGGCCAGCGTTGCCCGGACCACAACCGGTGGCAGGATGTCCGGGGACAGTTCATCGAGACTGATGGTGCAACTGGACCCGGGTATGACAATGCGCCAGGCACTGGCCGGCATCCTGCTCTCCCAACTGGATATCATGGAGCGTAACATTCAGGGCATCAGGGATGATATGGACACCGAGTTCCTGCACGATTTCAGGATCGCCAACCGGCGCAGCCGTTCCTTGCTCACGGGGATGAAACAGGCTCTGGCTGCGCCCGCGCACGAGCGCGGCAAAGAGTTTTTTTCCTGGATGAGTAAACAGACCTCTGCCCTGCGCGACATCGATGTTTTCCTGCTGGCATTCAGGCAGTATAAGAAAATACTGCCTGGAGAAGTGTACGCACAATTAATGCCGTTACGGGACTTTTTACAGCAACGCAGGGAGCGTGAAAGAGAAGATCTGGTCAGTGCGCTCGAATCAGACCGCTTCCTGGAATTCATTCACGCCTGGCGCCAATCCCTGCAGGAAAGCAGCCGTGAAGAGGATGCGACGGGCCCGGTGCTCAAAACTGCCCGGACAGCCATCGGGAGGGCCTGGGAAAGAACAGGGAAGCAGGGCCGGCGCGCGGTGGACAGCGGGTCGGATGAAGCATTGCACGAACTGCGGAAGTCCGCTAAAAAACTGCGTTACCTGCTGGAAGCGTTTCGCATGCTGTTACCCGTAAGAGATGTAGAGCAGGCAGCCAGACAGTTACGGCAACTGCAGAATGTACTGGGAGACATTGTCGATTACCAGGTTCAGCAGCAGTACCTGGGTCAATGGCAGGAAAACTTCCAGGGGAAGGAGCACCAGGGAGTGAAAGCCTCGATGGAATTCCTGGGCAAGGTGTATGCGCGCCGTGAAAACGCGAAAAAGAAAAAGTTTCAACGCCATTATGATGTATTTATGTCCCCGGAAAACGAGGATCTGTTCACATCTTTGTGTGGCAGAACAAGGGCATGAGTATTCTCGCGGCAGGTAACAATACAAGATGGAAAATACGGGTACATACCGGGCACGGGTACAGGCGCATGCGTGAATTTACCGGGTTACCGGCGTATTAAATGTAAACAGACGGCGAAGTGTAACCATGAATGATTATGCCGGCATGAAAAAAAAGATTTTTTTTTGCTTATTTCAGTTCCCCTCATTTGATTTTGTAATATAATCGTAACGTGAGGGAGGAACTTTGCTCAGACGGGGGGAGTTCAGAGGCGTCGGGAATTACTCATATCAGGGAGTGACGGACATCACAAACTACAAACAATCATAAACTTTCATATTGAGAGGCAAAAATGGCTGATAGACCTCAAGCGATTGCGAATAAACAAACCAAATCTCAAATCCTGGCACACGTTGCTGAAGAAACAGGACAAACCAAGAAACAGGTAGCCGCGGTACTTGACTCCCTTGCTGGTCTGGCTGTACGTCATCTGCAAGACGGGGCTTCCGGGGAATTTACCGTTCCGTCGATGGGCGTTAAACTGAGCCGAGTCATCAAGCCTGCCCGTCCCGAACGCCCGGGCATTAACCCTGCTACCGGTGAGAAAATCACCATTGCGGCAAAGCCGGCAAGTGTTGCCGTGCGCGCAACACCATTAAAAGCCCTGAAAGATACGGTATCTTAATACCGGAAACCGGGGGCAGTATACAACTGCCCCCGCGCTTTAATCCGTATACCGGGAGGCCCTGATCCGCATGGGGCGGATTCACATTCCGGCTGGTCGGCTATACCTTCCGGCGCACTGTGGCCGGTATCCGGGGGTTGCCCGTTACGGACGCCACTCAAGAAAATTATTCAGCAGTGCAAGACCGGCGCGCTGACTCTTCTCCGGATGGAATTGCGTGGCGAATAAATTGTCCCGGGCTGCGGCGGATGTAAAATGGACGATGTAATCCGTGGTCCCGGCTGAGTCAGACTCATTCTCCGGCTGTACGTAATAGCTGTGAACAAAATAAAATCGCTCACCGGAGTTGATGTTTTTCCATAGGGGATGGGGCGTTGTTTGTCTGACCTCGTTCCAGCCCATATGCGGAATCTTGAACGGGTCGCCGTTGTCATCCCGGGCAGCCGCCGGAAACCTGAGTACTTTTCCGGGGATCACCCCCAGGCCTTCAGTACCGTCATCTTCTTCACTGAAGTCAAGCAGGGTCTGCAGGCCAAGGCAGATACCAAGGAAAGGTTTACTGCGGATACACTCCCTGAGCAGGGCGGGAAAGTCCCTGCCGATCAACATTTCCATGCACTGGCCTATGGCGCCCTGCCCGGGGAATACGATGCGTTCGGCTGACAGGATAGTGTCGTAGTCATTGCTGACCAGCACGCGATAGTCGGCGCCGGCAACGTGCTCAAGCGCTTTTGCTACGGAGTGCAGGTTGCCGGAACCATAATCCAGTATAGCGATGGTTTTACGCGTTTGCATGCCGGCCGCGCCCTGTTTGCCAGATGCGGGTTATAGCTTGCCCTTGGTAGAGGGCAGGATGCCTTCCATGCGCGGGTCCAGTTCCACGGCGGCGCGCAGGGACCTGCCGAATGCCTTGAAGATGGTTTCGGCGATATGGTGAGAATTCCTGCCGCGTATATTATCTATGTGCAACGTCACCATCGCATGGTTGACAAAACCCTGGAAGAACTCACGCAGCAGGTCCACGTCAAATTCTCCCACCCGGGCGCGGGGATATTCCACGTCGTAGTCAAGCCCGGGCCTGCCCGAGAAATCCAGAACCACCCTTGACAACGCCTCATCCAGGGGAACGTAAGCATGCCCGTAGCGACGGATCCCGCGTTTGTCCCCCAACGCCTGCCTGAAGGCTTGCCCCAGTGTAATACCGACATCCTCAACGGTATGATGTGCATCAATTTCCAGGTCGCCGCGCGCCTTGATGTCCAGGTCGAACATGCCGTGTCGCGCGACCTGGTCGAGCATATGCTCGAGAAAAGGCACGCCGACCTGCAAGTCAGCGGCGCCGGACCCGTCCAGGTTGAGTTCGACGGATATTTCGGTCTCTTTTGTCGACCTCTGTATCGAGGCCTGTCTTTCATTTCCCATAACTGAATACCAGGATCTTGCAACGGGGTTCCCGTAAGATACAAAACAGTGCGTAGGATACAGGAAACAGTGGGCAGAAAACAGGAGCCGGAAAAAGGGTAGAATACCGAATCAGAATTTTCCATAGCTCCAGGTCTTCATGAGCGGCATAATTGAAATCGATAAAGTGAAAACATACCTGCTGGCGTTGCAGGATAAACTCTGTGACGAGATCGAGGCACTGGATGCAGGCCAGCGCTTTGCAGAGGATGCGTGGGAACGTCCCCAGGGAGGCGGCGGTATCAGCCGGGTACTGGAGCGCGGCGCCGTTTTTGAAAAGGCGGGGGTAAATTTCTCCCATGTTTACGGCGATCGGTTGCCTGCAAGCGCCAGCGTCAACAGGCCTGAAGTGGCAGGACGAAATTTCCAGGCGATGGGCGTCTCTGCAGTCATCCATCCCGGTAATCCAAATGTGCCCACCTCTCATATGAACGTCCGGTTTTTCCTGGCGGAGAAACCAGGTGCGGCGCCCCTGTGGTGGTTCGGCGGCGGTTTCGACCTGACGCCCTGTTACGGGTTTGAAGAAGATGCCGTCCACTGGCACCAGGCAGCCTTTAACGCCTGCCGTGAGTTCGGAGAGGATGTCTACCCGAAGTTCAAAAAATGGTGTGACGATTATTTTTTTATACGCCATCGCGGGGAAGCGCGCGGCGTAGGCGGGCTCTTTTTTGACGACCTGAATGAATGGGGGTTCCCCCGCTGTTTTGAGTTTCTCCGCAGTGTCGGCGATCATTACATGCGCGCCTACCGGCCCATAGTGGAACGCCGTAAAGACATGCCGTATACCGATCAACAGAAGGATTTTCAACTCTACCGGCGCGGGCGTTACGTGGAATTCAACCTGGTCTACGATCGCGGCACCCTGTTCGGACTGCAATCCGGAGGACGGGTGGAATCAATCCTGATGTCACTGCCGCCCCGCGTGCAATGGCAATACAACCGCCGGGAAGAGCGTGGTTCGGAGGAAGCGCGCCTGGTCGAGAAATTTCTTACACCCCGTGACTGGCTGGAAAAAGGGGACAGCCGCCTTCCGGCACGGGGATGAGGGGTCAAAGCGTGCCGCACCATTCTACCGCCGCTCTTTTTCTGCCGCCGAAACAGCAACAGTGGCGGCTGAAAGTGCGCGCTGTTGACGTGATATGTACTGATGTATGTCCCGGCGTTGATCGGATGGCACTTCATGCTGAAGCGCCAGGTTGTTCCAGCCGGAAAGCGCTTCCAGCACAGCCTCAATCACACTGCTGACATCTTGTCTGGAAATCGACGCGCTCCCGGCGATTGCAAGAATATCTTCAAGGCGGATATCCTTGCCCTTTCCATTAACACTCATGGAATGCTCGCCCATTATTCCCTGGTTCCAGGTGACATCATACGCCGGCGTATTGCGCCACTCGTTTTTGTCCGACAACATGAAAGCGAAATTCTTTGTATGGTCGTCCCGGTTGCCGGTAGCGACATTAAAGACCATGCGCCGGAACAGTTCCACCTTCTCCGAATGAGAACGTGTTAGCATCCCGCAAAGTTTGATGAGTTCCCGGTATTCGAAATCGGCGGTCCTGAAATCCGCGTTCAACAGTCCGGCCACGCTATGCACATGACGGCGATGGTTGTCGGCGGCTCTGTCAAATCGGCGCGTCAAGAAGTAAGCATTGCCTTCCCGCGCCTGAGCAAGCCTGGTTTCAGCCATGTTGATGCCGGCATGGTGGGCCATGACCGCATAAATATGTTCTATGGTTCCTTCCGACTTTTTATCGGGTGTCTGGCCGGTCGGAAACTTGACCAGCCAATGGGAATAGCCCGGTGGTAGATCGCCCGCGCCCTCTATCGCCCTGTCACTACTTAAACCAATGAGGATTTTTGGCCTGGCGCCCGCGGATGGGGTGCCATTGACTGCATGGTGTTCCAGCACCTCCTGGAGTTCGCCCTGGTACAGGCGAGTCGCCTCATTGCCGACTGTATCAAGGTCCAGTTCCCCGGCTGTAGGCCGTTCTGCGTTTTCCATCTCATCCGGGTCATACGATATTGCCCCCATTGTCCGCCTGCCCACAAAGGCCAGCCTGTCAAGAGGGGAGACCATGGCGGGGTCCCGCCCTGCCTGTCTGAACGCCTTGTCCATGAGATAAAGCCCCCAGCCATCCGGCAGGGAATCGTTGAACAGTCCGTGCAATCCCCCGAAAGGTTCCTGCGGCGCCTTCTGCAAGGTTGTTGCCAGGTCGAGGGAAAAAGGAGACGGATTGAAATTATGTTGTATAAATTCTGCAGTAAACTCAAACCACGCGATCTGGTCATGCCAGGCCAGGCGGCCCATCCTCACCGGCTGGTCTCCTCCAAAACCATGATAGACGACATTCAGCAATTTCACTGCTTGTTACTCATCGCAATCAGTTCATCCATGCTTTGCGGCTCGGGCTTCGGAAACAGCGTGCCGACAGTCCCGGGATTGCCGTAGACATCGCACAACATCAGCAGTTGCCTCAATGAAATCTCGCCGGTGTCCTCAAAGCGTCGAATGGTTGACTCCGGTACACCACTCCTGATGCTCGCTTCCCTGCGGCCATGCTTTCTGGATTTCCGCGCTGATCTGAACGATGATGACAGCGAACGCTGGATTTCACTGGGCAACTTATACTTTGATATTATATTATCAACCATCACAAATAAGCCCATCTACTTGTCTATATACTATCAATATTATAATCCAGCCCGCATGTAATGGCAATATGACTGCGGAGAAGAAACCTTTCTGGTCGAGGAAAACCTCACTAGCCCGGGTTACCCGAAGTAAAAGGTTGCAAAAAGCCCCCTTTTACGTATAATAGTAACCCCTTTATTGATCATTTTACTGTGAGAAAATATGGCTAAAGCCATCAAACTGTCAGACCAGTTGGTCGCAGATGCAACCCGCTACGCCAAGGTGTTCCACCGGTCTCCCCCAAAACAGATTGAGCATTGGGCGACAATCGGCAGGGTCGCCGAGGAAAACCCTGACTTGCCCTTACGTTTCGTGATCAACATCCTGATGGGGCTGGAAGAGGCGGAAGCCGGTGAACTCAGCGAGTACCGCTTCGGGTGAGAGTCGTCCAGACCGGCTCCTTTTCCAGAACGATAAAAAAACTTCACCAGACAGACAAAACCGCCGTTGATCGGGCCATCAGGAAGATCATGGCGAATACCGGTATTGGCGCAATGAAGAAAGGCGCATTATCCGGTGTGCGGGTACATAAATTCAAAGTGGCCGATAAACAGTATTTACTGGCGTACCGGCATGAAAAGCAGCCGGAACGCATCGTTCTGCTGGCTTTGGGTTCACACGAAAACTTTTATCGCGACCTGTCGAAGTCACAACACTGAATGTGAAAGCTGAAAAATGACCCGTTATGGATATAAAGGCAATAGTTGAGAGAAACGATACGGTGCCGGGCCGTGCCTTCGACTTGGTTATGCAGTCGTTGATTTTGTTCTCTATCGTCACGTTCACCATAGAAACGTTACCGGACCTTGAAGCGGACACCAGAAAAATTCTTCATGCGACAGAAGTAGTCATTGTAATAATATTTACCCTGGAATATTTGCTTCGCTTGTATGTAGCGGACAGGAAACTCGGTTATGTTCTGAGTTTCTATGGCATCATCGATTTGTTGGCGATCCTGCCGTTTTACATTTCATCCGGCATAGATCTGCGCTCGTTACGGGTATTCCGAATGTTTCGGCTCTTTCGGTTGCTGAAACTGCTCCGTTTCGGCAGGGCCATGCACAGGTTTGCGCGTGCGTTTGTCATTGCAAAGGAAGAAATTGTTTTATTCAGCGTGGTAACTGCAATGCTCCTGTACCTGTCGGCCGTCGGCATCTACTATTTCGAACATCTAGCCCAGCCGGAGGCGTTCAAAAGCGTTATCCATAGCCTGTGGTGGGCGGTATCCACCCTGTCGACGGTAGGGTACGGCGACATTTATCCCATAACGGCAGGCGGAAAAATTTTTACTTTTTTCGTTTTAATGATCGGACTTGGGATTGTCGCGGTTCCGGCAGCACTGCTGGCGTCTGCATTATCGAAGGCGAGAATGGAAGAGCAGGAGGAAAGTTAAAACCTGTGCCTCGTGGATTGCGGGATGCTGCCTAGAAAATCGGTGCTCAGACTTTAGAGATATGACCATGAAGCAGTACAGCTTTACTGCAGCCCGGCAGAATTTTGCTTCGATATTGGATGAAGCGAAACAAATGGAAGTGGTATGTATAAGAAGACGGAACAGCGGTACTTTTTATGTTAAACCGGCGACGACGGAGAAATCGCCACTGGATATTACCGGCGTTGACCTTAGGGCTACCAGGGATGATATCGTAGCTAATGTTCGCGATAGTAGAAAGCGTTTCGGTTGATCCCGGATTGGGATGACTGCCATGAGATATGAAATTACCCTAAAGTATCTCTAAATTGCTAAAGAACAATCAAATATGCACGAATATCATCAGGATAGAAGAAAATTCAAGATATACCAGAAGTGGGGTTTTGGTATGGCCCCACCAAAAGAACATACTGTGGCCACTCGTCGGGAGTCTGCGCAATTAGTGTTGGCGGCGTTGAGTGACGGAAAGTCAACAGAACCGGATTCTCTCGCCGATGCAATCAGTAAAGTCAAAGGCTTATTCAGCCGGGCAAAAAAAATGGACCAGTGGGATTGGTTCATTGTCTGGGAACAACTCGGCTTGCCGGAGCGTAAGCGGATGGACTGTATTGTCAGAGAGCTCGCCCTTCTACGAAAAGCCGTCATCAACAAAGAGCACATTAGTTTTGAAAATGCTCGAGAACAATTACAGAATTGGGGAGCGCTTACATCACTGAAACATTTCTTAGAGCCCGAGAAACCACCAATAGAGAAAGATACGGGTTTTCTCTACATGTTAGGTACCCGTGAGATGAAAGGGCTGCTCAAAATTGGTTTCACTGCGCGTGACGTCGTATCCAGAGTTAATGAGATCAACAGCAAAACAGGTATAGCCATTCCTTTTGGTGCAAGACATGTTTGGCGAGTAAGAAATCCGAGGACAGTTGAGCGGAAAGTTCACGGATTACTCGCAGACTATCGAGTTCGGTCTGACCGAGAATTTTTCGATATGGAATACAGTAAAGCTGTTAGATTGATCAATGAGCATCTTGAGAAAACACAAGTCATATCAAGGAAGTGCGGTTAGCTGACGACCAACGTGCATGTAACGCCATGCCGGTCATCCAGGGTATCCATTAGGTTATGGCAGCGGGCGATGCTGGCAGGGGACATTAAAGAATCCTGAAAAGCGGACATTCTGAGTCCTGTTAACAGAAATGCACTGTGCGGTAATATTGCACCGGGACATCAAGCCGGGGAACATTCTGTTGAGAGCCGCTGATGGTTCCCCGCTGCTGGTAAAGTTCAGGGCTGCGCGTCAGACGGTGGGTGTGCGCAGTTGGTCTGTCCTGGGGGAGGAGGAAATGCCGGGGAGGTGACGGTGAGTTTACCCACACAACAAAGACCACAATCTGACAAAACTTCACAAGTATTCACCCGTTTGTTGTCGGTTTTAGCGGTTCTGCTGATCGCCGTTGCCATCGTATGGTGGGGTTGGTTAGCAGACCCTGCGTTTTTCCTGCGGGGCGGTGGATATATTAAGACTATGACGGGGCAGGAAGCGACCATAAACCAACCCGAAGAGACTCAACCACAGGCAAAGAGCAGGGTGGTCAAAAAATTATCGCAGGGTAAATTGGCCCGGTTACTGGCAGCAGCTAAAGCTGATTTTATAGCGGTAGCAGAGACGGAGCGAGCAGCAGAGAACTACATGGAATTATTCAGGGCCGCGTTAGAGCTGGAGGACTTTGAGCAAGCAGACATGTATCTATTCCGCATCCGCGAATTGCGCCCGGACTCGCCGGACTTGTTGGCTGGAGAACAGCGCTTGGCATCGGCCAGGCAGGAGCGCACAGAACGGGTAATGCAACAGGCGCGCCAACGTCGAGAAGCGAGGTCAGCTGAATTGAAACGTCAGAGAATAGCGAAGGTTACCAAAAAGCATTGGGAAGACTTTGAGAGATCAATGCAAGCGGATGACCTTGATAAGGCAGCCGATATTTTGGTCAAGGTACGCAACCTGAACCCGGAAGAAACGGGATTGGCAGCACGAAAGCAACGTGTGGCAGCGGCTAGGCAGGAGCGTGCAGACCGGTTGGCAGAACAAGAGAGACGGTTGGCTGCTGTCCTTAAGAAATTAACCGAAGAGATGGTTGAAATACCCGGCGGCACCTTCCGCATGGGGGATTTGAGTGGTGATGGTCTTGAAAATGAGAGACCTGTCCACAGTGTGACGCTGCCTGCCTTCAGAATGAGCAAGTACGAGGTGACGTTTGACCAATGGGACACCTGTGTGGCGGACGGGGGCTGTCAAGATTATAGACCGAATGATAATGGCTGGGGCCGGGGCAACCGGCCGGTTATCAATGTCTCTTGGTATGATATCCAAAGCTTCATTTTCTGGCTGAACAACAAGACCGGCGGCGGTTATCGCTTGCCCACAGAGTCAGAGTGGGAATATGCGGCCCGGGCAGGCAGCACTACGGAGTACAGTTGGGGAAACAGTATCGGTCACAACCGGGCGAACTGCAGTTATGATTGCGGTGACCGGTGGGAACGCGCAGCGCCAGTGGGGAGCTTCGCTGCCAATGCCTGGGGTTTGCATGATATGCATGGCAACGTGTGGGAGTGGGTGCAAGGCTGCTCTATTGACAGTTACGTAGGAGCACCGACTGACGGCAGTGCCTGGACGAAAGGAAGCTGTAGAAGTACCCGCGTAGTTCGGGGCGGTTCCTGGGTTACCGGCCCGAGGTATCTGCGTTCCGCCTACCGCGGGAAGCATGCTTTCCGGTCCCGCAAAAGCGGTCACCAAGGTTTTCGTCTGGTCCAAGATAGGTAGCGCGGGGGGAAATTCCTATACGGCAGGTGGTTCGGGTCATTAGGAGGGGATCAGGTCATCCTCAATTGCATGACTTAAACTAACGGGGCTTCGGTATTCTCCGGTCAGCTCAATACTCATTGCGGTTTATCGTCGAGTCGATTATGAAAATAAAGGTGTTATTGCTATTGTCCATATTACCTGTAACAGGATGTGGAATAGATATTGAGCAAGAATTATTCGACGTTCAGAAGGAAGCTAATAGATTGGTGGCATCTATTTTTGGAATGCATTCTGATGATACTAAATTTGACTACGAACAAGAATTAATCGAACACGTTATAAACCCTTGTTTCAATCATTTACATTTGCCCTATGGGAATATTGTTAGTTTGGAGCAAATTATGAATGAGCATGGGGATAGATTTTATGAACATGTAAAAGGCATGAATTTGGAAATGAATCTAATGCTGCCCTTGGAAACAACATTCGAGCAAAGAAAAGAGTTATATCAGATGATGTTGGAATCCTGTTTATTTGATACCAATCTGACTCAGGATGAGGTAGATGCTTGGGCGGAAGAGATATTGATGGAAAAGGAAAGAGTATATAAGTTTGAACGGTACGGGCTTTATTTTCTACTTTACTTTATTCTCAGTCTTTGGGTTATATATGATGCTAGAAAAAGAAAGAACCATATGATTACCTGGCCTGTTGCTACAGCCTTATTCGGATTAGTTTCTTTGCCTGTGTATTTTGCAAAGAGGAACCTGTTAGGAGATGAAACTCGTGAAGGTGGTGTGGCTTGGAATACCATAAAATACTTTGTGCTTTTCTGGACGTTGACCATAACTATCGACGGTATTCATGCCATTGCGGTGATGTCAGAAATGACGGATAGGATGAGTCCGGGATTGTCGGATTTTGGAGAATCAATAGCTATTGGGGCATATGTTTTTGTATGGTTTGCGGTTGTTATATTGGCTTTGATTCTGGGTTCATTTGTGAAGAAACATGTTATTGAAAAAAGTGTCTCCGATAGTGGGCACTAGACCGGATTTAGGGCCGGTAATGGGGAATTTACTAAAAGTGTTCAGGACCGTAAATTATGCCAACGTTTAACGCAACTGAAGCACGCTCCAGGTTATATAGCCTGATAGACGAAGTATCCCAAACCCACAAGCCGATTCTTATCACGGGCAAAAGAGGCAATGCAGTCCTGCTGGCGGAAGAGGACTGGAATGCCATCAACGAAACCCTTTATCTGGCTTCCATTCCCGGCATGCGGGAGTCCATCCTCGAGGGAATGAATACGAACATTGAGGAATGCGACCAGGACCTTGACTGGTAGTGTGGGAACTGTATTTCGCGCGGCAGGCCAAAAAGGATGCAAAAACTCTGGCTGCTGCCGGACTCAAGGAAAAAGCGGAAGCACTGCCCGCTATAATCCAGGACAACCCATATCAATCCTCACCTCCTTTTGAAAAACTGGTGGGAGATCTTGCAGGTGCATATTCCCGTGTCAGACTTGCAGCCAGAATGTCACGGGACCGTCATTGGTGAGAGTTACCTGCATGTCTGCGCCAAAGATGCCGGTCTGGACGCGCCCGTGAGTGTCCAGGGCATAATCCGCCAGTTCCCGGAATAACTGCTGCCCCACCTCGGGCGGGGCAGCCGAACTGAAACCGGGCCGGGCGCCTTTGCGGGTATCAGCCGGCAGTGTGAACTGCGGAACCAGTAACAATTCACCGCCGGTATCATGCAGGCTCAGGTTCATTCTCTTTTCGCCGTCCGGGAAGATCCGGTAATTGACTATTCTCTGTGCCAACCGTTCGGCAGTTTGTGAATTGTCCTGTTTTTCAACACCGACAAAAGCGAGAATGCCCCGGTCAATTCGTGCGACGGTCTGTGCATCAACGTCGACCCGGGCCTGTGAGACACGCTGAATAAGACCAATCATGGGGATTCACTCACCTGCGGACAAGGAAGCGCGCCGGGGTTTATGACTTAAATGGAAAGCCTGCTGACCTGCGCGTCATCGGCAACCAGCAGCAGGTCGGCGCGCCGCCTGGCAAACAAGCCGTTGGTAACCACGCCGACGATCCCGTCAAGTTGCTGTTCCAGTTCAGCCGGATTGACGATGGACAGGTTATGGACATCCAGGATTACGTTGCCGTTATCGGTAACAAAGTCCTCCCGTATCATCGGCTGGCCGCCCAGTTTTACTATTTCCCGGGCTACATGGCTCCGGGCCATGGGAATGACTTCAACCGGCAAAGGGAATGTTCCCAGTACGTCCACCATCTTCATATCATCGATAATGCAGATGAAGCGGTCACTGACGGCCGCGGTGATCTTCTCCCTGGTCAGGGCGCCGCCTCCGCCTTTGATAAGTTGCAGGTGCCGGGTTGCCTCGTCGGCCCCGTCAACGTAAACAGGCAGTTCTCTGACGCCGTTCAGGTCAACTATCGGGATGTTTGCCTGTCTCAGCAGCGTTTGCGTTGCAACCGAACTGGCGACGGCGCCGTCGATGCGGTGCCTGATTCGAGCCAGTTCCTCGATAAAGCAATTGACGGTACTGCCGGTGCCGACGCCAACGACCATGTCATCTTCTATAAACTCCAGCGCGGCCCTGGCGACCCGTTGTTTTTTTTCCTGGCTCATTAATACTGTCAATTTTAATGCTATCTTATACGCATGTTTGAAGAATACCAATCGTTAATCAGCGCAGCGTCGTCAAGGGTATACGACGTCGCCCGCCGCTCGTCTCTGGATTATGCCGGCCAGGCCTCGCGCGTCCTGCAGAACCATGTCTGGCTGAAGCGGGAAGATCAGCAATCGGTGTTTTCCTACAAGTTACGCGGCGCTTATAACCTGATCGCCACGTTGAGCGATGAGCAGAAGAGCAACGGCGTGATCGCGGCGTCTGCCGGAAACCACGCCCAGGGTGTCGCCCTGGCGGCCGGCAGGATGAATACCAGCGCAACCATCGTAATGCCGAAGACGGCGCCCGAGATCAAGGTGAGTGCAGTGCGGCGGCTGAATGCGCGGGTTGTCCTGCACGGCAATACCTATGATGAAGCCCGGCTCTTTGCGGAAGAACTCGGCATTACCGAGAACAGGACTTTCGTGCCGCCCTACGACCACCCACTGGTTATCGCAGGACAGGCTACCGTGGCAGTGGAGTTGCTGCAACAATGTGAACGGCAGCCTGACAGTGTCTTTGTTCCCGTAGGCGGCGGAGGATTAATCGCGGGTATCGCCTTGCACGTGAAAGCAGCCAGTCCGGAGATAAAAGTCATCGGTGTGGAACATGACGGGGCGGCCAGCATGTACCAGGCCATGACAAGCGGACAACGAAGCGTGCTGGACCATGTCGATATCTTTGCCGATGGCGCCGCCGTGCGTCAGGCCGGGGAAGAAACATTCCGTATCTGCCGTGAACTTGTCGATGAAATCCTGCCGGTCAATGTCGATGAGATCTGTGCGGCAGTCAAGGACATTTTTGAAGACACCCGTTCTGTCCCTGAACCCGCCGGCGCACTGGCCCTGACCGGGTTAAAGAAGTACGTGCAGCGGGAAATGTTAACAGACAGGGAGATGGTGGCCATTGTCAGCGGCGCCAACGTGAACTTCGACCGTTTGCGCCACATAGCCGAATTATCGGCCCTGGGTGAACAGCGGGAAGCATTGATCTGTACTACTATCTCCGAGCGTCCCGGGAGCTTTCGCAAGCTGTGCCATGACCTGGGGCCGCGTCAGATCACCGAGTTCAACTACCGCTATGGTAATTCCGAGGACGCACATATCTTTGTCGGTGTGCAACTGCGGCATGGCGTTCAGGAGAAAGACCAACTGCTTGCAAACCTGAGAGACAAGGGCTACCAGGTGATTGATTTGAGTAATGATGAAGTGGCGAAGATGCATATCCGTTACATGATAGGCGGACATGCCCCTGGTATTACGGATGAGTTATTGTACCGGTTTGAGTTTCCCGAGCGTTCAGGGGCGCTGCTGCATTTTCTCACGCAGATGGGCGAACGGTGGAATATCAGCCTGTTCCATTACCGGAACCACGGCGCCGCATACGGACGTGTATTGATGGGCATACAGGTATCGCCGGGGCAAGCCGGCGAGTTCCAGGGGTTCCTCGAGAGCCTGGGGATTGATTATTCTGAAGAAACGAACAATCCCGTGTATAAAATGTTTCTGAGTTGACCCCTGCTTCCGCGGGGGTAGGTTCCGTAATCAGGGCGGGTATCAACCGTCGTGCCGTGACAGGCGTTAAACTTGAACCAGAGGTTCAAGTGGGAACAGCGGACGTTATATCAGGCTTCCTGCTTCAAGCAGGCGTGCACACAATAACGCGGTCAGCTCCCTTTTTTACAGGAAATAAGCTCAAGTTTCTGTCGGCCTGTTCACGAACACGACAGAAGATACCCTAATCAAAACCAGGGAAGATATTTTATTCGCCCCTGGTCAGAACACCGTCGATCTTGGTTTGCAGGCGTTGTACTACCGAACCCACAGATTCAGTATAGTCCCTGTTTTCCAATTTGTATGTAAGCAATTCATTGGCAATATTCAAAGTCGCCATAATGATTATACGTTCCGTCCCGATCACGCTGCCGCTGCTCTTTACCTCCTCCAGTTTTTCGTTGACGAAATTAACTACGGCATGTAATTGCTCCCGTTCGTCCTCCGGACAGGAAATCAGGTATTCCTTGTCCAGGATCGATACGGGAACCGGCTTGGCCTGTGTCATGAGCGTGTTTCCATGGCGCGCAGACGGGCGATCATTGATTCGACGCGAAACCTGGCCTGTTCCGTTTTTTCAATCAGTGCAGCGCGTTCGCTGATCAGGTTTTTTT
The DNA here is from genome assembly GCA_965207165.1 of Gammaproteobacteria bacterium. Lineage (GTDB taxonomy): Bacteria > Pseudomonadota > Gammaproteobacteria > Eutrophobiales > Eutrophobiaceae > JAAXHV01. The sequence continues at coordinate 3,353,212 of OZ242265.1, forward strand.
GCTGGTTGCGCAAGGTGGAATTCTCGTTTTTCAGTGCATCAACTGTCCGGATAAGATCGTCAACCCGCGCTTCAAGCACCCCCAAATCTACATTTTCTGATTTATTATCTGGCATAAGTTTATATTCCGCGGCTGGTTGTCCCCACTAAACGAAAGCTTATACCTATCAATATAGAACGCGCTTGAAGAGCGGTCAAGATCAGAGACCCCCCTTCTGGTAAATTACTTGAGTCACCGGGATGGATATGTCGCCATTGCTTTTGACAATCTATCACGGTAACGTAAGTAAACCTGGACAAATCAGAGGCCGTCAAATGAAACACGGCGAATTCCGTAAGCGCCGAAAGAAACTCATGGACATGCTGGGAGATGACAGTATCGCCATCCTGCCCGCAGCGCCGGAGAAATTGCGCAATCGCGACGTCGCCTATCGGTATCGTCAGGACAGCGATTTTTATTATTTGACAGGGTTTGCCGAACCGGAGGCAGTCGTGGCGCTTATACCCGGTCGCAGCCAGGCTGAATTTGTCCTGTTCTGTCGTGAACGCAACCGCGAGCAGGAAATCTGGCACGGCACCCGGGCAGGCCTGGAAGGCGCCTGCACTGATTACGGCGCGGATGATGCGTACCCCATTACCGACCTGGATGACATTCTGCCCGGCCTGCTGGAAAACCGGGAACGGATCTATTACACCATGGGAAACGATACCGTTTTCGATCAACGCGTACTCGGCTGGGTCAACCAGGTGCGCGGCAAGGCGCGCAGCGGCATCCACGCACCGGAACAGTTTGTCTCCCTGAACAATATTCTGCATGACATGCGCCTGTATAAGAGCCGCCATGAAATCAGCGTGTTACGCAAGGCCGCCGCAATTTCGGCAACTGCACATATGCGCGCCATGCGGTCATGCCGGCCGGGGAAAACGGAATACCAGATTGAGGCCGAACTGATCCACGAATTCATGCGCCAGGGCGCCCACAGCGCAGCTTATCCTTCCATCGTCGGCAGCGGCGCAAACAGTTGCGTATTACATTACATCGACAACACCAGGGAACTGGAAGACGGCGACATATTACTGATCGATGCCGGGGCCGAGTATCAATCCTATGCGAGCGACGTGACGCGTACGTTCCCGGTCAATGGCCGTTTCAGCAGCCAGCAGCAGGCAATTTACGAGGTTGTCCTGGCGGCGCAGCTTGCTGCAATCGACGCGGTGCGACCGGGCAACCACTGGGCGCAGCCTCATGACGCGGCAGTCGAGGTATTGACCGAGGGACTTGCTGCATTGGGGATCCTCAAGGGAAAGCCGAAAACCTTGATAAAAGAGAAAGCCTACAGCCGGTATTTCATGCACAAGACCGGGCACTGGCTGGGGATGGACGTACACGATGTGGGTGATTACAAGGTAGGTGAAGAGTGGCGCCTGCTGGAACCGGGCATGGTAATGACCGTCGAACCCGGGTTGTATTTCCCCCCGCAAAAAGGCCTTGCCAGGAAATGGTGGAACATAGGCGTGCGTATCGAGGATGACGTACTGGTAACGAAAGCCGGGCATGAGGTACTGAGCAGCGATGCACCCAAGGGTATTTCTGAAATAGAGGCGCTGATGGCGCAGGGTGTATAACGTAATCCATGTATGATGTTGCGGTTATTGGCGGTGGCATGGCCGGCGCCGGTCTCGCCTGTTCCCTGGCCCTGGACGATATCAGCATAGCCCTGGTTGAAGAGCAACAGGCGCGCAGCGGCAGTCCCCGGGATAACGATGCAAGAGGTATTGCTTTATCCCTCTCGTCCCGGAAGATACTGGACGATATAGGGATATGGTCGAAACTGGGGCAATCCGCCTGCCCGATAGAGCGGGTCCACGTCAGCACGAGAGGCCGCTACGGCAGCGTCAGGATGTCTGCCGACATGCTTGGTCTCGACAATTTGGGATTTGTCGTACGCGCAAGCGAACTGGGACGGACCCTGTACGAGGAGATCTCGGGTCACGACAACATCGATTTGATCTGTCCGGCAACAGCCGCCGGTATCGAACGCGGGGCTGATTCGGTAACCGTACGGTACCGGCAGGCCGTTGAGGATGCCGCCCTGGAGTGCAAACTGCTGGTAATTGCGGATGGCGCCTTTTCGAACACCAGGGAACTGGCCGGGATAAAAACCAGGCTCCTCGATTATCAACAGGCGGCCATCGTCTGCAACGTCGGGATCTCACGGGGCCACCGCAACACCGCGTACGAACGCTTCATCCCAGACGGCCTGGTTGCCTTCCTGCCGCTGCAGGATGCGCGCAGCGTCAGCGTTCTGGTGGCGCCGGTTGAACAGGTGGACGAATACCTGCAACGGGACGACGAGGCCTATCTCAACCTGCTGCAAGAAACCTTCGGCAAGCGTCTTGGCGTGCTGTCCGAGCCCGGCGCCAGGACTTCCTATCCACTGTTTTTGCAGCAACCGGAAGCGCAGACGAGTGAGCGAACCGTACTGCTGGGCAATGCCGCGCATACTATCCATCCCAACGGCGCCCAGGGGTTTAATCTTGTATTGCGGGACATGGCGGAACTCGCCGGATGTATCCGGACAACCTTGCGCAATGGCGGCGACATCGGCGCCCCGGAGGTTCTGAATGCGTACGGTTTATCCAGGCAGGCGGACCAGCGGCAGGTCATTCGTTTTTCCGATCTACTGCAAAGAACATTCAACGATACGGGCCCGGTGAAATCCATACTGCGCAACAGCGCCATGCTGGCGCTGGATGCATCTCCGGCCCTGAAAAAAGAATTCATCCGGCGGGCGACCGGGCTGCGGACGAAACAAACGCGGGAGAGACCGGCGCCGGGCGCAGGAGTCGGGCGGGAGTCCGGTGGCCGGGGAGCAAGCGGGAAAGCACGGACTGCGTCTGCCCCCACACGCGTTTCACCCACCGAAACCCTGGATACGGAGGTGCTGGTAGTGGGCGGCGGCGTGATCGGCTGCAGTATGGCTTTGTTGGCGGCATCCGGCGGCATGGAATGTATGCTGGTCGAACGGAACAGCTCATTTGCAACCGGGACACCGGCAGCGGATGCGCGCACCCTGGCCGTGTCCCTGGCGTCCCGGAAGATCCTGTCTTCGATCAAGGCCTGGCAGCAATTGCCGGGGGAGGAGACCGGCCGGTTCGAACACATGTACGTATGGGATGAAAACGGCGCCGGCAGCCTTTACTTCGACAGCGCCGATATCGGCCAGCCAACCCTGGGCTATATTGTTCCGCAAAATGTACTGGTGGGCGCGCTGGAATCGATACTGGCGCAACATCCTGGCATATCGGTGTGCGCAGGCGCTGAACCGGCGAGTCTGCGCAGCGACGAAAAGATAATCAGGTTAAGGCTCAACGACGGGAAGGAGGTGTCGGCAAAACTGCTCATCGCCGCAGATGGCGCCGGCTCGAGGATCCGTCAGCTTGCCGGGATGGATTACGCGTTGCACCGGTACCGGCAGTCAGCAGTGGCGGCTGTCGTTACCACGGCTGAAGAGCACGGACATACGGCGCGCCAGCGGTTTTTGACGGACGGCCCCCTGGCTTTTCTGCCCATGGCCGACCCGCATCGGTGTGGCGTGGTCTGGTCGACTACCCCCGCCCAGGCTGAACAGTTGCTTGCTGTAGAGCAGGCGGAGTTTCAGCAGGTGCTTGCAGACGCTTTCGAACACACCCTGGGCGCCGTCACGGATGTGGGGATCAGGCAGGGTTTTCCGCTGCAAAGGGCACAGGCGCGGCATTACTGCTCCGACCGCGTCGTCCTGGTGGGCGATGCGGCGCATTGTGTTCATCCGCTGGCAGGCATGGGCGCAAACCTGGGCCTTCTCGACGCGGCAAGCTTGTCCCAGGTGATCAACGAAGCCGGGATGAAACGGCGCGACCCGGGTAGTATGGCTGTGTTGAAACGCTATGAAAGATGGCGCAAGGGTGAGAATTATATGGTGATGATGACCCTGGAGGGTTTAAAATACCTGTTTGAAAACCAGGCCCTGCCGATCCCCCCGCTAAGGAATGCCGGGATGGGCCTGTATGATTCTTTTCAGGCATTGAAGAATTTTACGATGCGCCGGGCAACAGGGCTGGCCGGCGATCTCCCAGATATTGCAAATAACGGCTGATCCGGATGGAAAGCTCAACACCAACACATTTTATCCGCAGGATTATAGAAGATGACCTGGCCCGGGGCCGTTACCCCGAGGGCATCCACACGCGCTTCCCGCCGGAACCCAACGGCTTCCTGCATATCGGCCATGCCAAGGCGATATGTCTTAACTTCGGCATGGCGGCGGAATACCGGGGAAAATGCAACCTGCGCTTTGACGACACCAACCCGGAGAAAGAGGACATGAAATACGTCGACGCCATCCGCGAAGACGTGCGCTGGCTCGGGTTTGACTGGGAGGACAGGTTGTTTTTTGCCTCGGATTATTTTGCGCGGCTGTTCGAATTTGCGGTCGAACTGATCGAGCAGGGCAAGGCCTACGTGGACAGCATGAGTGCGGAGCAGATCAGGCAGTACCGCGGCACCCTGACGGAACCGGGAGTCGACAGCCCCTACCGGAACCGGCCGGTAGCCGAGAACCTGGAGTTGTTCCACGGGATGAAAGACGGAGAATTTGCCGACGGTGAACATGTACTCAGGGCGAAAATCGACATGCAGGCGGCCAACCTGAACATGCGCGACCCGGTTATCTACCGGATCCGCAGGACCAGCCATTACCGTACCGGCGATGCCTGGTGTATCTATCCCATGTACGATTTTACCCAGTGCCTGTCGGATGCGCTGGAGCACGTCACACACTCGTTGTGCAGCCTGGAATTCGAGGACCACCGTCCCCTGTACGACTGGTTTATCGACAACCTGGATACCCCTGCACGCCCGTACCAGTATGAATTCGCCCGCCTCAACCTTGAATACACGGTACTCAGCAAACGCAAGCTGATCGAACTGGTCGAGGACGGGTACGTGGATGGTTGGGACGACCCGCGCATGCCCACCATATCCGGCCTGCGGCGGCGAGGGTTCACCCCAGAATCCATACGCGACTTCTGCGAGCGAATCGGTTTGACCAAGAGCGATACCTATATTGACGCGGGGGTGCTGGAACACGTGATCAGGGACGAACTGGGCGCCTCAGCGCCGCGCCGCATGGCGGTTTTGCGGCCGCTGAAGGTCGTGATCGATAACTATCCCGATGATGAGGAAGAGTTGCTGGATGCCGCCAATCATCCACAGGACCCGGCCATGGGCACGCGCAAGGTCCCGTTCAGCAAGGTGATCTACATTGAGCGGGATGATTTCATGGAAGATGCGCCGAAAAAGTTTTTCCGCCTGGCGCCTGGCCGTGAGGTGCGCTTGCGCTATGCTTATTTCATTACCTGCAACGAGGTGATAAAGGATGAACAAACCGGCGAGGTGCTCGAATTACGTTGCAGCTATGACCCGGCCACACGGGGCGGAAACGCGCCTGACGGCCGCAAGGTCAAGGGGACAATCCACTGGGTATCGGCAAAACACGGACGCGCGGCAGAGACAAGGCTCTATGACAGGCTGTTTTCCGTCGCCAATCCCGACCGGGGCGAGCAAGACTGGAAAGCCCATATCAACCCGGCTTCCCTGGACACTCTTGACCATTGCCTTACCGAACCGGACCTGGCGCTGGCACAACCGGGCGAGAGGTTTCAGTTTGAACGCCTGGGGTATTTCTGCGCGGACAGGGATGGCCGGCAGTCCGGCAAACCGGTATTCAACCGCATCGTGACGTTGCGCGATAGCTGGGCGAAAATAAGCAACCGGTGACTGAAAACACCGTGGAGAGATACAACCTGGAGGAGTTGAAATGACAGATCAAAACGGCGCACTTTTCCAATCAGAAATCGGCAGCCTGCCCCTGGTGAACCGGGGCAAGGTCCGTGACATCTACGATGTTGATGACGACCACCTGCTGATCGTCACCAGCGATCGTATTTCCGCCTTCGACGTGGTGCTGCCGGACCCGATCCCCGGCAAGGGCAGCGTCCTGACCACGGTGTCCAATTTCTGGTTCGCCAGGACGCAAAACCTGATCGGCAACCACCTCACCGGCCGCAGCCTGGAGTCCGCCGGCCTGCGGGAAGATGAAATCGGACAACTGGAAAGCCGCGCCATCGTGGTCAAAAAACTGGCCCCCCTGCCGGTAGAAGCCATCGTGCGCGGGTATATCATCGGCTCCGGCTGGAAGGATTACCAGCGCAGCGGTACGGTCTGCGGCATCGAATTGCCGGCCGGTCTGCAACAGGCGCAACAGTTGCCGGAACCGATATTCACGCCTTCCACCAAGGCGGAAGCGGGGGAGCACGATGAAAACATCAGTTTTGCGGAGACCGTTTCACTGCTGGGCGCCGACCTGGCCGAAAGGGTGCGCTCGCTCAGTCTGACCATCTATCGGCAGGCAGCGGAATATGCCGCCGGAAGAGGCATTATCATTGCCGACACCAAGCTTGAATTCGGCTTTGACGGGAACGGGGAGCTATACCTGATCGATGAGGTTCTGACGCCCGATTCATCCCGCTTCTGGCCGGCTGATTCCTACCGCACCGGCATCAGCCCCCCCAGTTTCGACAAGCAGTACGTGCGGGACTACCTTGAAACCCTGGACTGGAACAAACAGGCGCCCGGCCCGGCATTGCCCGGGGAAGTGACCCGCCAGACGGCAGCCAAATACAAGGAAGCCCAGGACAGGTTGCTGGACAGATAGAAGACAACCGGATTTCCCGATTCAATGATTCCCCTGCACGACGACAACCCGACGCATATCTTTCCCGTGCTCACCGTGACCTTCATCGCGGCCTGCGTGCTGGTGTTCCTGTGGCAGATGTCCCTGGGTTCGCAGGGCTACCAGGCGTCGGTCTACGCCCTGGGCGTTATCCCGGCAGTACTGTTGAACAAGGCAACGCTGCCGGTAGAACTGGCTGTCGTCCCGCCCACCGTGACCGTGTTTACCTCCATGTTTCTGCACGGCGGCTTCATGCACCTGGCTGGCAACATGCTGTACCTGTGGATCTTCGGCAACAACGTGGAAGACGCGATGGGCCACAAGCGGTTTATCGTGTTTTACCTGCTGTGCGGAGTCGCGGCCGTGTTCGGCCAGGTACTGCAGAACCCGGCCTCCGAAATACCCATGATCGGCGCCAGCGGCGCAATATCAGGGGTGCTGGGCGCGTACCTCATACTTTATCCCCGGGCCAGGGTGCTGGTTCTCATCCCCCTGGGATTTTTCCTGCAACTGGTCAGGTTGCCGGCAATATGGGTGCTGGGCCTGTGGTTCGCCATACAGTTGATCAGTTCCGCGCTGACTTCGTCGGAAGGAGGAGGGGTGGCCTGGTTTGCCCACATAGGCGGCTTTATCGCCGGCATGGCGCTGATCCCGTTCTTCAAGGCTGGGAACGTCACGCTGTTCCATAAGGCCCACGGCTCCAAACGCATGGCCAGGCGGGTGACCCGTTGGCCGCAGGGCCATGGGCAGGATAATCAGCTGGAGAAAGTCGCGCGGCGCTGGTCGAAACGGGGCAGGTAACCGATACCGTTTGTTCAGCCCGCAATCGCGCGCAGGCCGCCGGTCAGCCTGTGCATGCCCTCTACCAGCGTTGCTTCATCCAGGGCGCCGTAGGAGATCCTGAGGTAGCAGCCCCGGTCCATGCCGAAAGCGCTGCCGGGCATCACCGCTATTTTGAATTCCTGCACAAGCCGTTTGACGATATCCATATCGGACAACCCCGTCCTGAGGCGCAGGAATGTATAAAACGCGCCGTCGGAGCGCACGGCGCCGTCGAGGCAGTCCAGTTTTTTCAACTCATCGAGTACAAACATACGGTTACGCGCGATCTGTCTGATCCTGTCAATGCAGTATTCCCGGCCTGCCTCCAGCGCGCCCAGCGCCGCGTACTGGGAGGCCAGCGGCGGGCAGATCAGGTTGGTGTCCTGCACCTTCCTCACGGCTTCGTGCAAGTGTGCGGGTATCAGCATGTAACCGATGCGCCAGGACGAAAAACCGTAGGCCTTGGACAGGGAAAACAGGGAGATGGTGTGCCGGTCCGAACCATCCAGGCTGGCGGGGGAGAAGTGCGCCTGGTCGTCGTAAACGAAGTATTCATACGCCTCGTCGCTGATATGGTAAACCCCCCGTTCCCGGCACAACTCGTTGATCGCCCGTAACGATTGTTCCGGGTACACGGCGCCGCTGGGATTATTTGGCGATATGGTGACGACCGCCGCGGTGCGCGGCGTCAGCGCCGCGGCCACGGCCTCCGGGGTGATCTGGAAATGCTGATCGGTATCCACGCAAACCGGTTCACAGTTCAACATCCTCACAGCCATTTCATGGTTGAAGTAGTAGGGTGTCGGCAGTATGACCTCAGCGCCGGGGTCGGTGATGGCGAACAGCGCGTTCAGAAAACCCATATTGGCGCCCGCGCTGATAACCAGGGATCGTCTTTCATCAATGTGGATATCATTCTCGGTACGCAGCTTATCCTTCAACCTGCCGGCAAGCTCCGGGATGCCTTCCACGGGACCATAATACTGGTTGAGTTCACCCGCGTGCGCCAGGACATTATGCAGGGCCGAGTCCGGCGGACCGTAACAGACCACCCCCTGACCCAGCGAAATGGTGCCGGGCGTCGCCCTGATCAGGTCGGCCACCACGGGCACGACCGGGGACTGGACTGCGCCCATCCTGCGGCTATGCCTGGTCATATCAGGGTTTTGCATCCGTCGACGATGGGGGCAGAGCAGCTGACGATTTCAGTGCCCGTCTTTATTGTCGGCTGCAACCTTAAGAAGTTCCACCAGTTGCTGCTTCGCGCCGGGGTCGGTGATGGCGGCAACGGCCTGGTTGAAGTGTTTTACTTTCCGGTCGTGTTCACTCAGCAGCTTTTCAAGTCTCAGGTTCTCGGCTATACCTGGCTCGCCGCCGCTTTTGTATTTTTCATCCAGGGCCTGCAGCAAGGAGAAATAGTCATCCTTGCTGGAACACATGGACCGGTAGGCTTGCCAGGCCGCTGCGGTTTCCGGGCTGAGGTCTTCAGCGACTGGTGTCGTCACGAAAATGCAGCACCGTCAGGCGGCTTTTTCCAGGTCATCCGTGTACTGCCCCAGGCAGGCCAGGCTGTTGCATCTTTCCCGGTGCAGCAGCGCGGCCTGGGCCGCAGCGCAGTTTTCCGCGTTACCGGACCAGGTCTTCAGGCAGGGTTCCTGCAGGGCGCGCCCGTAGGAGAAGCTGAGGGGCCAGGGCAGGTTATTATAACGCCGGTTCATATCATTCAGGTGTGCCGTTGCCAGGGTTGCGCTCTGGCCGCCGGACAGAAATACGACCCCCGCCAGCGCCGCGGGGACTGTGTTCAACAGGCAGCGAACTGTCTTGTCGGCCACCTCCTGTATGCCCGCCTGGACGGAACATTTTTTCCCGGATAAGACCATGTTGGTTTTCAGGATGGTATATTCCAGCGCCACGCCCTGGTTGTTGAGGGCGCTGAAGACCGATCTCAGGGTCTTTTCCGTGGCCCAGTAACAGGTATCGATATCGTTGTCGGCGTCCATCAGGACCTCGGGTTCCACCATGGGCACGATGCCGGCTTCCTGGCATAACGCTGCGTAACGGGCCAGCGCGTGGGCATTGGCTTCGATACACGCGTTGCTCGGGATATGGTCGCCGATCGTGATCACTGCGCGCCACTTGGCAAAGCGTGCGCCCAGGTCGCGGTATTCGGACAGGCGATAGCGCAGCCCGTCCAGGCCTTCGGTCACCTTTTCACCGGGATATCCGGCGAGGTCCTTGGCGCCCTTGTCCACTTTTATGCCGGGCATGATCCCTCTTTCGACCATCACATCCGGAAACGGAACGCCATCCCGCGTCTGTTGCCGCAAGGTTTCATCGAACAGGATCATGCCGCTGATGAACTCCTCACTGCCTGATGCCGTGATCAGTAATTCCCGGTAGCTGCGCCGGCTTTCCTCCGTGGATTCGATCTCGATGGTATCGAAACGTTTTTTAATGGTCGGCGTGCTTTCGTCTATGGCAAGTATGCCCTTGCCCTGTGCCACCATCGCTGCGGCCGTTTGCGCCATTTGCTGCTTCATATCGCTCATACAGACTTACTCCCATGCTTGAGTTGTTGACTGAATTGTAGGGTAAAACCTGAAAAAATAACATGATCAAGGAAGCGCAGGGCAGGCCCTGTGGTGAAGATCAGGGCATTTCCGGGTTGAACGTCTTGCTGATTATCTTCCACTCACCGTAACCTCTCTAAGTCAGTTGCTCTGTTGTTTCTCCTACCCGGACGATTTTCAGGTTATTGGTGCCGCCGCGATGACCCCTGAGGTCGCCCTTCGTGATCAGGACTATATCACCCTTGCCGACCAGGTTGCGCCTGAGCAGTACGTCGATGATTTCCTTGTTGGCTTCCAACGGATCGGTATGGGTGATATCAAAGTGTATGGGGTAGACATCACGGTACAATCTTACCTTGCGCATGGTGGATGCGTGGCGGGTAAATGCCAGGATGGGGATCCCGGAACTGATACGGGACATCCACAGGCAGGTGGAACCCGTTTCCGTCAAGGCGGCGATTGCCCTGGCTTTGATATGGTTCGCCGCATACATCGTGGACATGGCGATTGCTTCGTCTACGCGCTTGAATTCCTGGCTGATGCGGTGGTGTGATTCGCGGGTTTCCTTTTGTTTTTCCGTTTCCTCGCAGATCCGGGCCATGGCCTGGACTACCCGGTCAGGAAACTTGCCGATACTCGTCTCGCCGGACAGCATGACCGCATCCGTGCCGTCCAGGATGGCGTTGGCCACGTCGAATACTTCCGCGCGCGTGGGGACCGGGTTATAGATCATGGATTCCATCATCTGCGTTGCTGTGATCACCGGACGGTCCATGTCCTGGGCTTGTGTGATGAGCTTTTTCTGTACCGCCGGCAGGGACGCATCGCCTATTTCAACGCCCAGGTCGCCGCGGGCAATCATGATGGCGTCGGCCGCCTCGATAATGGCGTCGGCATTTTCCAGCGCCTCCTGCCGTTCAAATTTTGCAATGATCCCGGCGTTCGACCCGGCTTTCTGCAGCAGCGCCCGGGCCTGCTCAATATCGGCGGCGCTGCTGGCAAAGGAAACGGCAAAATAATCGGCGCCGATTTCAACTCCGTGTTGCAGGTCCTTGTGATCTTTTCTGGTCAGGGCGCCCGCGGAGAGGCCGCCGCCTTTCAGGTTGATGCCCTTGTTATCCGACAGTTTCCCGCCCAGAACCACCTTGCAGCGCACCTTCGTTTTTATCACGCTGACCACTTCCAGGATAATGCGTCCGTCATCGACCAGCAAAACGTCGCCGGGATTTACGTCCCGGGCCAGTGCCCGGTATGTGACGCCTACCTGTGCTTCATCGCCCGCAACGTCCGGTAACGACGGGTCGAGCGTGAAATCGTCCCCTTCCTTCAGCAGGATCCTGCCGTTTTGAAAACGCCGGATCCTGATCTTGGGGCCTTGCAGATCCGCTATGAGACCGATCTCCAGGCCTTTTTTGCCGGTGATATCCAGGAGTGCGCGGGCTCTTTCCCGGTGTTCCAGGTGGGTCTGGTGGGAATAATTGATGCGAAACAGGTCCACACCGGCATCGACCATTTTTTCCATCATCCCCGGGTTGTCCGTGGCCGGACCCAGGGTGGCGATGATTTTCGTCCTGCGCATCTTTATCGGTTCACGTTAATCGGGGTGGGCCTGCGGGTTTATGACTCATGCTGCCTATGCAAGGCGCGGGCCGCGTCCTGCAACACGGCAACGGCAGGCAGTGTTTGCCCCTCCAGCAATTCCAGGAATGCGCCGCCGCCGGTGGAAATGCATGAAATTCCATCAGCGACGCCGAACCGGGCAATGGCCGACAGGGTATCGCCGCCGCCGGCGATGGATAACCCCGGACTTGCGGCAATGGCCCTGGCCAGGGCGGCGGTACCGGCAGCGAATTGTTCAAGCTCGAATACACCGACAGGGCCGTTCCACACAATCGATGCAGCGGAACGGATAATGCGGTCATTCACTTCGATTGTCTTGGGCCCGATATCCAGAATTTTATCGTCCGGCTGGACTTCCGCCAGGGATTTGACTTCCGCCTGCGCGTCTTCCGCCATGGCTTTTGCGCAGACTGTGTCCACCGGCAAAGGGATGACCTTGTTGTGTTCTTCCGCATAGGCAAGTATGTCCGCCGCGGCGCCGACCAGTTCCGGCTCATGAAGAGAGGTGCCGACCTCACATCCGGCGGCCTTCAGGAACGTGTTGGCAATCCCGCCGCCTACGAGTAGCTGGTCCACTTTTTTGATCAGGTTAGTCAACACGGTCAGTTTCGTGGAGACTTTCGCGCCGCCGACGATGGCCGCCATGGGGCGGGCAGGCTGTTCCAGGGCAGTTGACAGGGTCTCTATTTCGCTTAACAACAAGGGGCCGGCACAGGAAACGGGTGCATATTTTGCCACGCCGTGGGTCGAAGCCTGGGCGCGGTGGGCCGTGGCAAACGCATCGTTGACGTAAATATCGCACAGGCCCGCCAACCGCCTGGCAAGTTCATCATCGTTACTTTTTTCCCCTGGAACAAACCGGATGTTTTCCAGCATCGCCAGTTCCCCGGGCCGTACTGAAATGCCGTCCTCCCAGGAGCGGACCAGGGACACCTCCTGTTGCATCAGGTCGGAGACGCGCCCGGCAACGGGCGCCAGGGTGTAACTGTCGTCATAGTGTCCTTCCCTGGGGCGTCCTAGGTGAGAAACCAGGATGACGGCGGCCGGCGCGGCAACCAGGCGCTTCAGCGTAGGCAGGCAGGCCCGGATACGCGTGTCGTCCTGGATGATGCCGGCGTTTACCGGCACATTGAAATCGGCACGGATAAGGACTGTCTTTTGTGCCGGGTCAAGGTCATCCAGAGTAATGAACTCAGCGCTCATATTTATCCGCCGATGGCGTGCCCCTGCTAACCGGCGTTCATCAGCGCAATCGTCGTATCGAGCATGCGGTTGGAGAAGCCCCACTCGTTATCGTACCAGGCAACCACCTTAACCGTTTTGCCTTCGATGACCTTGGTCAATGAGTTGTCGTACGTGGCTGACGCCGGATCATGGTTGAAGTCGATGGAGACCAGCGGCGCCTTGTTGCAGGCCAGGATGCCGTTCAACGGACCGTCTGCAGCCGCCTGCATGATCTCGTCAATCTCTTCGTGGGAGGTATCACGGGCTGCCCGGAAAGTCAGGTCCACCACTGAGACATTGATGGTCGGCACGCGCACGGCGTAGCCATCCAGTTTGCCGTTCAACTCCGGCATGACCAGGCCCACGGCCGCCGCCGCCCCGGTCTTTGTCGGAATCATGGACAGGGTGGCGGACCGGGCGCGCCGCAGGTCGGAGTGATAGACGTCGGTCAGCACCTGGTCGTTGGTATAGGCATGGATCGTGGTCATGATGCCGTTTTCCACGCCTATGTGTTGGTGCAGCACCTTGACCACCGGGGCCAGGCAGTTTGTGGTACAGGAGGCATTGGATATGACCGTATCCGTTTTTTTCAGAACGTCATGGTTGACGCCGTAAACGATGGTTGCATCGACATCTTTGCCGCCGGGCGCGGAAATAATGACTTTTTTTGCTCCTCCCTGCAGGTGGGCGCCGGCTTTTTCCTTGCTGGCGAAAAAACCGGTGGATTCATGGACGACGTCCACGCCCAGTTCGTCCCAGGGCAGCTTTGCCGGGTCCCGTTCCGACAGGACCCGGATGCGGTCGTCGTTGACCAGCATATAATCGCCGTCTACCGCTACCGTTCCGGGAAACTTGCCGTGGGCGGTGTCGTAACGGGTCAGGTGGGCATTGGTCTCGGCATCCCCCAGGTCGTTGACCGCAACGATGCGGATTTCATCCGTGCGCCCGCTCTCGTACAGCGCACGTAAAATATTTCGTCCAATTCTGCCGTAGCCGTTGATTCCTACGTTTATAGTCATTATGTATTGCTCCAGGTATTATCGTTACAGTGTTTGAACCAGCCGGATCAGCCCTTCTGCGTTAATGCCGAAATGATCGAATACTGCGCTGCCGGGCGCTGATTCGCCAAAGGTCGGCACCCCGAGAATCCTGCCGTCAAGACCGACGTATTTACGCCAGTAGTCGGGTATGCCGGCTTCTACGGCAACGCGCCGGCGGCAGGCGGCAGGCAGGACCTGCTCGCGATACTGTTCGGGTTGTGCGTCGAAAACGTCCGCCGCAGGCATGGACACCACGCGCACACGCTGGCCGTCCGCGTTCAAGCGCTGTGCGGCAGCGGCGGCAATGGCGACTTCCGAACCGGTGGCGATGATGATCAGGTCAGGCCCTGCTTCCGGTTCCACCAGGATGTAAGCGCCGCGTCCGATGGCGTCAAGCTGTTCCGCAGTCCTGTCCATACAAGGCAGGGATTGGCGGGATAACAGCAGGGCGGTGGGGTTGTCGCTGTTTTCCAGCGCCTGCTTCCAGGCGACCGCGGTTTCAACTGCGTCACAGGGGCGCCAGACCGACATGTTCGGGATCAGGCGTAAGGTCGCGGCCTGTTCCACCGCCTGGTGTGTGGGTCCGTCTTCTCCGAGACCGATTGAATCGTGGGTCAGGACGAAAATAGTGCGTTGCTTCATCAAGGCTGCCATACGCAAGGCATTGCGGGCGTACTCGGTAAAGATGAGAAAGGTGCCGCCATAGGGGATGAAGCCGCCATGCAAGGCCAGGCCGTTGTTGATGGCTGCCATGGCAAATTCCCGGACGCCGTAATAGAGATAATTCCCGTCTGCGACCTCGTGGCTGATGACCGTTGAATCCTGCCATAAAGTGAGGTTGGACCCGGTCAGGTCAGCCGAGCCGCCAATCAGTTCCGGCAAGGCAGGGCCGTAGGCATTCAGGGCATTTTGTGATGCCTTGCGGGAGGCGACAGCCTCTGCCTGTTGCTGGGTGTTTTCAATGTAAGCCCGGCTCATCTCCCGCCAGTTCTCCGGCAGGTCGCCTGAGACACGGCGTTGGAACTCGGCCGCGTCATCCGGATAATGCTCCCGGTAGATGGAAAACTTCTCATTCCAGGCCGCTTCGAGCCCTGCTCCCCGTTGCCGGGCATCCCAGCCCCGGTAAATCTCATCGGGAACCTCAAACTCAGGCCAGGGCCAGTCTATGGTTTCCCGCACCAGCGCCACTTCCTCCACTCCCAGGGGCGCGCCATGGCTGGACGCCTTGCCCTGTTTGTTGGGCGACCCCATACCGATAACGGTATTGCAACAAAGGATACTGGGTTTATCGGTGGCTGCCTGTGCTTCAAGAACAGCTTGCCGTATGGAATCCGGGTCATGGCCGTCAACCTCGGGAATCACATGCCAGCGGTAGGCATTGAAGCGCTGCGGTATGTCTTCGGTAAACCAGCCGTCTACTTCACCGTCAATTGAGATTTGATTACTGTCGTAGATGGCGATGAGTTTGCCCAGGCCCAGGGTGCCCGCCAGCGAACAGGCTTCGTGGGAAATCCCTTCCATCAGGCAGCCGTCGCCAACGGATACATACGTGTAATGATCGACGATATCCAGTCCGGGAGATCGGTTGAACCGGGCCGCCAGGGTGCGTTCTGCAATAGCCATGCCCACGGCATTGGCCAGGCCCTGGCCCAGGGGCCCGGTCGTTGTCTCTATGCCGGGGGTATAACCGTACTCGGGGTGGCCGGGGGTTTTCGAGTGAAGCTGGCGGAAATTTTTCAATTCCTCGACAGGAAGGTCGTATCCGCACAGGTGCAGGATGGAGTACAGCAACATGGAACCGTGGCCGTTGGACATGACGAAACGGTCCCGGTCAACCCAGCCGGGATTGGCCGGGTTAAACCTGAGAAAGTCGTTCCACAGCACCTCGGCGATGTCCGCCATGCCCATAGGGGCGCCGGGGTGCCCGGACCTGGCGCGCTGCACCGCATCCATGCTCAATGCCCTGATTGCATTGGCAAGTTGACGTCTGGAAGGTATGGTTGTTCTCCTTAGACTATGAATATCGATGGATTATACTGCAACAGAAAAGAGGCGGAGCCCTTCACACATAAACAATCTGTCCGGTAATATATCATACTAATCTCCCGGCGGCGATATACTGTCGACCGATCAAAATAATTGGAAAAAGGGATCATGAACGGTGCGGAAAGTCTGTTAAGAACACTGGTCAACAACGATATCACCACCTGCTTTACCAACCCGGGCACGTCGGAGATGCAGTTTGTCGCCGCCGCGGACCGGGTGCCCGACATGCGTTGCGTGCTGTGTCTGGCAGAGGGTGTGGTGTCCGGCGCCGCGGATGGTTATTCCAGGATGTCTGACAACCCTCCGGCAACACTTTTGCATCTCGGTCCCGGCCTGGGTAATGGCCTGGCGAATTTCCATAACGCCATGCGCGCCGGGGCTCCTATCGTCAACATCGTCGGGGACCATGCAACCAGTCACAAGCAGTATGATGCGCCGCTGGCATCGGATGTCGCCGCGTATGCCAAGCCGGTTTCCGCCTGGATCAAGGAAAGCGGGACGGCCGCGGATATCCCGGCAGACGCCATGGCGGCAATTACGGCTGCCAGGCAACCGCCGGGGCACATTGCGACACTGATCATCCCGGCGGATTGTTCCTGGGATCCCTGTCCCGCCGATCCCGGTGGTAAAGCCCCCCTGCCCAGTCGCCCCAAGGTAGCTGATGGGGCGGTGAACAAGGTGGTGGAGGCATTGAGAAAAGGAGAACCTGCGGCACTGTTGCTGGGCGATCACGCGCTGCTTGAAGAAGGGGCCAGGCTGGCAAGTATTATCAGCAACCATGTGAATGCCCGGGTCTTTTCCCATACCTTTACCGCACGCATCACACGCGGTGCCGGGCGGGGGAATATCGAACGCCTGCCGTATTTCCCCGAGGCGATAATCGAAACGCTGACGGGTATCAGGCACCTGGTTATTGCCGGCACGAAGCCGCCAGTCGGCTTTTTTGCCTACCCGAACCTGCCCAGTTACCTCGTCCCGCCGGACTGCCAGGTACAGCAACTGGCAAGTGCCGGAGACGACGTGGTCGATGCCCTGGCCAGGGTTGTTGATGAACTCGGCGCCGGCAGTGTCTCACCGACGCTGATGCCCCTGAAAAAACCGCCCTTGCCTGCAGGAAAACTGACACCGGAAACCATAGGCCTGAGTGTTGGCGCCCTGATGCCGGAAAATGCCGTCGTCGCGGAAGAGGCCATCAGTTCCGGCGGAAACCTGATACCGGCCACCGCCACGACCGAACCCCACGACTGGATGTTCACCACCGGAGGCGCAATCGGCCAGGGCCTGCCCAATGCCACCGGGGCGGCAATCGCCTGTCCGGACCGCAAGGTTCTCTGCCTGCAGGCGGACGGCGCCGGCATGTATACCGTACAGGCCCTGTGGACCCAGGCCCGGGAGTCACTGGACGTAACCACCGTGGTCTTTGCCAACCGCAGGTACCGTATCCTGGGTATTGAATACCAGCGCGTCGGCGCCGGCGCGCCGGGCGCCAGGGCCCGCTCCATGATGGACATAGACAACCCGGAAATCGACTGGATCAGCCTGGCAAAAGGGATGGGAGTCCCGGCTTGCCGCGTGACGACCACAGAGGAATTAAACCGGCAACTGGCCGCTTACCTGGCCGAACCGGGACCGAACCTGATTGAAGCGGTGATTTGACATTACTACCGGGGACGGATTTGAAATCCGTCCCCGGTTCCGTTTAATCCCGGTTTGAGTTAATACTCCCAGTTCCCATGAGCAAGCGGCGCGCTGTTCAACTCATCTTTATGTTTGCGCCACTGGGGCAGGTGTTTATCCATCAGGTTCCTGAACCGGTTGTTATGTTTTCGCTCAATGAGATGGACGAGTTCGTGGACGACGACATATTCCAGGCAGGTTGCGGGTTTCTTCATCAGTTCAAGATTTAACCAGATGCGCCGCGCGCGCCGGTTGCAGGTCCCCCAGCGGGTCTTCATTTTCCTGATGCGCACCTCGTTGACCTTGACGCCTATATTCCGTTCCCACTTGTCGATGAGCGCCGGTAAACGGTCTTGCAGTTGCTTCCGGTACCAATGATCCAGTGTTTCCCCCCGTTTGCTCCGTTCGGTGCCCGGGCGCACGCTTAACACGATCGTACTCTCGTCCGGCAGCATGACGGCCGGCGGGCTGTCTTGCTCAATCACGTTGAGTCGATAGCGCACTCCCTCAAAATAATGGCTCTCACCGGTCACGTAATCGCCCCCGGATTGCCTTTGCAGGCGTTCGAGTTGCGACTGTTTACGGCGTATCCAAGCCTGGCGGGACATGACAGCCAGGCGGATTTCGTCATCATCAAGGTGCAAAGGCGCCGATACGCGCACACGGCCGTTGGCAGCGATAACGCGCAGGTAGAGATGCTTGATATTTTTGCGCACGATTTCGACGGCGATACCGTCTATATCCATATTGCGCTGTTCAATCGTCATGCCGGCCTGTAATGCGTTGGTTGCACGAGGGAGTTGCCGGTTCTTCGAATGTCGTTGTAGCGTAACCTGCTTCAATAGAAGGAACAAACGGGATAAACGGGTCACAGGGGTTCCGTTTTGCTCGTATGACTGTGGCTCACCACATAGATACCGCTGGCGACGATAATGATGATGCCTGCCCAGGTATATTGGTCCGGAAGCTCCTGCCAGATGACGTAGCCGGCAATGATTGTCCAGACCAGGCGAATGTAATCCATTGGCGCGACAACGGCAGCGCGCGCCAGCCTCAGCGCTTCTATGTAAAGGCCCAGCGCAAGCGTTTGTGTTATGCCCAGCGAAATAAACAGCAGCCAGTCCGACGGTGTCGGGCTTACCCAATGGGTCAGCGTCCAGTAGCCGAACAGGAAGATGCTGGCAACGGGCAGGTAAAAATTGAGCGACCACCTGTTCTCGGTGGTGGACAAATAGCGGGCGCTCATGAGCATCAGGCTGACAAAAAAAGACATAAGCAAGGTGGTTACGTGGGCGATATGGAAGTGGTCCGCGGTCGGCCTTAATATCAGCATGACACCGATGAAACCGGCTATTGTCGCGACCCAGACCTGCTTCGAGGTAATTTCCTTCAATAACCAGGGAGAGAGCAGGGCAACGAAAAACGGGACTGAAAAAGTCAGCGATACAAACTCCGCCAGGGGAATGTGTTTCAGACCATAGAACATGCACAACACCAGGAACGCGCTGTTAACACTGCGCAGGCCGTGCCAGACCGGGCGCCGGGTTTTGAGCTCGCCCAGGTTGGACATAACGGCAATGACCGCGAACAGGACGGTAATGCCGACGATGCCGCGCAGCCAGGTAATCTGTACTATCGGATAGAGCGCGGACAACCATTTGCCCAGTACATCAGACAGACACAGGAAAATCGTCGCCAGCAACATGCAAAACGCGGCGAGGAACGGGTGATGCTGGCGTTCCATTGTTGCCCCGGACTCCGGGCCGGGATGGTTCACTGGTTTATCTAGTCCAACTGGTCCAGGGCGGCGGACAACTCCGGCAGGGCCTGGAACAGGTCCGCGACCAGACCGTAGTCGGCGATTTCAAAAATGGGGGCTTCCTCATCCTTGTTGATGGCCACGATCACCTTGCTTTCTTTCATCCCGGCCAGGTGTTGTATGGCGCCGGATATGCCCACGGCGACATACAGGTCCGGCGCGACGACCTTGCCGGTCTGGCCTACCTGGTAATCATTGGGTACATAGCCGGCATCGACCGCGGCCCGGGATGCGCCTATGGCCGCGCCCAGTTTGTCTGCCACCTCTTCCAGCAGGCGGAAATTATCGCCGCTGCCGAAGCCGCGGCCGCCGGACAGGACAACCTTTGCGCTGGTGAGTTCGGGGCGTTCCGATTCAGGGCTTTCCAGGATGACAAAATCTGACAGTCCGGACGGGCCGGGAACGCTGCTGAGTGTTTCGATCGCCGCGCTTCCGCCCCCGGCATCAGCCGCATCGAAATTCGTGGTGCGTACGCTGATGACTTTCACGCTGTCAGCGCTCTTTACCGTGGCCATGGCATTACCGGCGTAAATCGGGCGCACGAACGTGTCGGCCGCCTCAATACTCACGACATCGGCGACCATACCGACGTCAAGCAGTGCCGCCACCCTGGGCGCCAGGTTTTTACCGAACGTATTCGCCGGGGCCAGAATGTGGCTTGCGCCATTACAGCAGGCAACTACCAGCGGCGCCAGTTCTTCCGCCAGTCCGTGTTCGTAGTGCGGCGCATCCACGTGTAACACCTTGCCTACGCCCGCAATTCCGGCGCCGGCAGCGGCTGCCGCCTTGCAGTTGCTGCCCGCAACGAGCAGCGTGATGTCTCCACCGAGTTGTGCGGCAGCGCCGACCGCGTTCAGCGTGGCTGCCCTGATGACGTTATTGTCGTGTTCCGCTATAACCAGGATACTCATATCAGATCACCTTTGCTTCGTTGCGCAGTTTATCAACCAGTTCCTGCACGTCAGCCACCATGACGCCCGCCGAGCGAACCGGTGGTTCGGCGACGTTGAGGACCTCTATGCTGGGCGTTACGCCAATACCCAGGTCGTCCGGGGTCACGACATCGAGCGGTTTCTTTTTGGCCTTCATGATGTTCGGCAGCTTCACGTACCTGGGTTCATTCAGGCGCAGATCGGTGGTGACGACAGCCGGAAGTTTAACTGCAACAGTTTCAATACCATCGTCCACTTCACGGGCGACCCGCAAACCGTCACCGCTAAATTCGATGTCCGATGCGAAGGTAGCCTGGGGCCAGCCCAGCAGGGCCGACAGCATCTGTCCCGTCTGGTTGTTGTCGTCGTCGATGGCCTGTTTCCCGGTGATGACGAGACCCGGGCCCTCTTTTTCAACTATCGCTTTCAGCAATTTGGCGATAGCCAGGGGCTGTACCGCCACATCCGTCTCAATCAAAATCGCCCGGTCCGCGCCCATCGCCAGCGCGGTACGCAGGATATCCTGGCACTGGCGCCCGCCGACGGTCACGACCACGATCTCATCCGCCTTGCCGGCTTCCGTAATCCGCACTGCTTCTTCCACCGCAATTTCGCAGAACGGGTTCATGGACATCTTCACGTTAGCCGTTTCAACACCGCTGCCGTCCTTTTTAACCCGGACCCGGACGTTGTAATCCACGACGCGCTTTATCGGGATCAGAATTTTCATTTTCTTACTCTTTATCGGAACACAAAAAGGCAGACAAGGATACATGGAAACCCATCGGTTAGGCAATCGCGCCGTCATAAAGAAAGCGGATCGCACCCGTTTCGTTTCATCCTGCGGCATTAGGGGTACAATGCACGGGATCAAAACCACACGGGACGCAAAGCATGACCCTGGAATTCGGAATTTTCGACCACCTGGATGTTCGGGCTGAGCCGTTGAACAAGACCTACGCAGAGAGGATCAAGGTAGCCCGGGCTGCAGAAGCCGCCGGTTTCAGGGGCTACCACCTGGCGGAGCACCACGGCACGCCCCTGGGTGCGGCGCCGTCTCCCGGCATTTTCCTTGCGGCGCTGGCGCAGGCCACATCAAGCATCCGCATCGGACCCCTGGTTTACCTTGTCCCCCTGTATATCCCGTTACGGCTGATCGAAGAGATCTGCATGCTGGACCATCTCAGCAACGGCCGCCTGGAGGTGGGTCTGGGACGCGGCGTATCGCCGATAGAAGTCGCGTTCTTCGGTGTTGACCCGGATGATGCCATGGAAATGTTCATCGAGGGCGTGGACCTGATCATAAAAGGGTTGAACTGCTCCAGCTTGACCTTTGCAGGGAAGCACTACCAATACGAAGACGTGCCCATGGTGCTGCAGACGGTACAGTCGCCGTTGCCGCTGTGGAGCGCGTCCATGTCCCCGGGCGGCCAGGCCGAGGCAGCCCGGCGCGGCATGCACACGATTTCACTGGGACCAACGGATCTCATCCGCCAGACCAGCGACAACTACCGCGCCGAGTGGGCCGCAAGCCGGGATGATCCGCTGCGACCGGCCGGCGCCCCGGAGCAACCGTTCATCGGCGCCTGGCGCATGCTTTATGTGAACGAGGATGAACGCAAGGCGGAGACGGTTGCGCGCCGCGCCTACGACGACTGGTTCGCCAAACTGCACAAGCTATGGGTGGAGAACAATGTCGCGGCCCCGCACCTGGGCCCCATATCCAGGTTTGAAACGGCGGAAGAGATCGGCATGATAGTACACGGTAACGCAGACCGGGTAGCGGATGCGCTTGCCCGGCAGGTGGAGATTACCGGCGTGAATTACCTGGCGCTGCAACCTGCATTCGGCGATATCGGGCACGACGAGGAAATGCGTTCGCTGGAGCGGTTTGCCGCCGATGTGATGCCGCATTTGAAAACCATCTGAGCGGATAGGTACTTGGAAAACATAACGATAAATGAGATGTTATGTGAATGATGCATTCATAAGAGGGTTCAAATGCGTACATTACACGGAATAATCCTGGCTGCCGGGTTACTGGGTTTATCGGCCTGCACGGAGCAGTCTGCTAGCAACGAAGCGGATGCGCGGCCCAACATCCTGCTGATCATTGCAGATGACCTGGGTTACTCGGACCTGGGCGTATCCCGCGCCGGAGTTCCAGGGACGACGGGTCCACCCGATGGTCGGCAAGCCGTTCTTTTCGCACCTTGCCGGCCGGGAATCCGAAGCGCACCCCCAGGAACACGTCTATGGGCTGGAATTGTTCAACCGCCGCATGATCCGCCAGGGAGACTGGAAGCTGCTCTGGAACAATCAGCCCTGGGGCAAGGACGGCTGGGAGTTATACAACGTAGCGGAAGACCCGGGCGAACTGCATGACCTGGCGCACTCCAGGCCGGGCAAACTGGGAGAGATGGTGGCATTGTGGGAGCAATACGTAGAAGACAATGACGTGGTTGTATTTGACGGGTTGGATATGCGTTTCACCAATGGGCAGGATCATTACGGAATTACATATGAAAATTAACACCTTGAAAGTTACGAAATATATTCTGCTGGCGCCGCTGGTTTTTGCCGCCGGCTGTTCTGGTAACGGGCAAAGCGCAGACGCAGTCTATACCAACGGTTTCATCTACACGGTCAACCCGGATCAAGCCGCGGCAGAAGCGCTGGCGGTCAGTGACGGGAAGATCATCGCGGTGGGCAGCAACGACGAGGTACGGGCGCTGGTGTCCGATGAGACGCGGCTTGTGGACCTCGACGGCAGGATGCTGATGCCGGGGATCCACGATATGCACGCCCACCCCATGGAGGCCGGTGAGAAATACAATTTCCAGTGCGCGTTTCCGTTTACCTTCACGATGGATCAGATTATCGCGAAGTTGACTGAGTGTGCAGCCGAAACACCGGCAGGCGAGTGGATACGCGGCGGCCAGTGGGCCATGGAACTGATGGAAACCGATACGGTCCCGCACAAGGACATCCTGGATGCGATCACCCGGGAACACCCGATTTACCTCGGCGATTCGACCGTGCACGGGGCCTGGCTCAACTCCCGCGCCCTTGCCGTACTGGGCATCGATGAGGGCACACCGGACCCGCAGGGCGGAGTCATCGTCAGGGAACCCGGAACCACCGAGCCGACCGGCGTCCTGGTCGATAACGCCGCCTACAATATCCTGGAGGAACTGCCGGTCTACAGCGACGAGCAGTACGAAACCGCGCTGGCCTGGTCGATGCACGAGATGAACAAGGTGGGGATCACCACGATCAAGGATGCGCTGACGGGCGCACATGGACTGAAAGCCTACCGGAGCCTGGATGAGAGCGGCCGGCTGACCATGAAGGTCAGCACCAGTATCGCCTGGAGGTTGTTCTGGACCGATTTCGAGGAGAACGTCAGGCAACGCGCCGATTACGCCACCGAGAACGTCGGCACCGACTTCATCAAGATCATGCTGGACGGGATCCCGCCGACGCGCACTGCAGCAATGCTGGACCCGTACCTGCCCGATGAGAAGCACGGCGACAACTTCACGGGCAAGCTGATCCATTCCCCCGAACAACTGACCGAGGATATGATTAACCTGGACGGCCAGGGGCTGACGGTGAAGATCCACGCCACCGGGGACCGCGCGGTCCGGGTGACACTGGACGCCATCGAAGCGGCGCGTAAGGCGAACGGCGACTCCGGCATGATGCACGAAATATCCCATGCGGAGTTGATCCACCCGGACGACATCCCGCGTTTCAGTGAATTGAACGCGGTAGCGGAATTCTCCCCGATCCTGTGGTACCCGTCACCGCTGGTCCAGGTCATGGAACAGGTGATTGGGGAGGAGAGAGCAGGCCGGTTCTGGCCGACGAGATCACTCCTGGAGGCGGGCGCCCACGTCATCTACGGTTCCGACTGGCCGTCTGTCGTGCCCGACCCCAACCCCTGGCCGGGTATCGAGGCCATGGTGACAAGGCGCAACCCGTACATTGAATCCCCCGACGAGTTGTGGCCGGAACAGGCCGTTGACCTGGAGACGGCGTTACGGATATTCACCATCAACGGCGCGGCAGCGGGCAAGCAGTCGGACCGCACCGGCAGTATCGAGGTGGGCAAATCCGCCGACTTCATCGTCCTGGACAGGAATATCTTCCAGGTGCCGGTGAAAGATATCAGCGAGACGAAGGTAGTATTAACGGTGGTATCGGGGAAAGAGGTTTATGGTTCGGAGGAGTAAAACGGTATCGGTATATTTCTAAACTCTTCCCCATGACTTCTGATGGGCAGGCACAGAAAAGCGGTTTTCAACAATGCGGGTATCGACCGGCGGGACACCGGTTATTATTCAACGCCTGAAGCCGTCGCCGGTTTCTTCAAACGGAAACTATTATCTCTTCACCCGGATCCGAAGCTGGTTTTCGATCCCTGCGCGGGCAAGGGCGAATTGCTGGCGCCGTTCCGCGGCGGCAGAGCCCGTCTGTGCGGGTTTGACATTATCGATATCTGCCCGGACAAGTTCTTTGATTTCGAACAGCGCGACTTCCTGCTCTCGGCGATCGATATGCTGGATGGATCAGCAACCGCAAGCAGCATACCGGACGCCGACATCATCGTCGCCAACCCGCCGTACAACTGCCATGAGCACGAGTACCTCAGGCGGCATAAGCAACGGTTTGCGCTGTGTTTCGGCAGAAACGCGGTGCTCAATCTCTATTCCTTGTTTGTCTATGCAATCATCCGTACGGCAAAACCCGGGTGCCTGATCGGGTTGATCACCTTTGATTCCTTTCTGACAGCAAGAGGGCATGAAGGTCTGCGCGGGTTCATCCGGGACCAGTGCCGCATCCACTCGCTGCTGTTATGCCCGACTGATTTATTCAGGAAACAGGGGGCCGATGTGCGCACCTCGATCCTGGTGTTGCAGAAGGGTCCCCAGGGAGCGCACAGGATCGAGGTTGCGGGCCGGCCGGAAACGGCCACGCGCTTTGAACAAGTTCTCAACGCGGATGCATTCCGGACGTATGCGCCGGATGAGGTGTTCCTGCCGTCAGCCAGGGACCGCGGCGAGTTCGTGGTGGAAGTGCCGGAGGCGGTGCGCGCACTGTTCGATGCGCCGCGCCTGGGGGAGCGGTTTCCCTGCGTGACCGGGATTTCCACCGGCAATGACAGGCTGCACCTGTCCGCGCTACGCAAGAAGGGTTTTACTGTGCCGTTCTACAAGAACCCGGGGAAACGGCGTTTTTTTACGCGTCCGGATGCGTACCTTCGCGATGATTATCGCAGTATTGCGGAGGAAAAGCCGAACTTCATCATACGTAACAGGCAGTGCATCGGTCTTCCGGGCATCACCTGCTCATCGATGGGCGTGTCGTTCGGGGCCGCGATCCTCCCCGGCAACTCGGCCTTCGGCGTCAATGCAAACATATTCCCCAAGGAGGACGACCGCTGGTGGCTGCTGGCCTACCTGAACAGTTCCCTGTGCAACTACCTGGTGCGCGGTGTGCTGCTGCGATCGAATATGATCACCGCCGGTTACGTTGCCAGGATCCCGGTGCCGGACATTCTTGTCGCAGCGCGAATTGATTTAGATCTGATAGCGAAAGTAGCTTATGAAGAACGTCCAGATATGCAGGTGGCACAGGCGTTCACAGGGAGAATTGATGGGTTAGTGTTTGAGGCGTGCGGAATACCTGCCAAGGATCAGAAAAGTATTTGTGACTTTTGTGAGAACATTGTTGAGAGAACTTAAGGAGTAGTTCAAAACAACCAGTTCTCTCTTTCCATAAATCCCTCTAAAGACGCACAATCTATATTGAAGTATTCACAAATATTAGGGATTTTTACCCCATTTTTTGGTTTGCTTTCCATAGTTACTACAGTTGCCTTAAGCACATGTGCTCGAGCAACCACGAAAGGGTCAGCGTTATTTCCTCCTTTAAAGAGCTTCTTTTGTTCGATTGCCTGTTGGAAGTGGGGAACCGCAAAAATCTGAGCTACAAACTGAGCTTCAGGTATTGTAGGGGCCGGGAATAGTTCTTTTTTGTTCTTCGCCCATTCTCGGAGAGATGTTACTCTGTCGTCCTTGATTTCTCGAGAAACCTCGCGCGTGGAAGTAATTGCTTGATTATCAATCAGTCGATCAAATTGAGCCCAAAGTGTCGGAAACCTGTCACGGTAATAGCTATGAAACAACTGAGAAAAGGCATTGGTATCAAATACGTAAATCAGGGAATCCTCCTTGAAATATACTCTTCCAGACGCGTTATATTCCGTGGTTTCGTGTCTAAATAGTCTGCTAGTTGTTCAACGTTGATTTGGTTTTGATAATAGCGTTGAAAAGCAAGATTAATATACTCAGGACCAAGATAGGCAATCTTGGTGTAGTAGTGATTCCCGCCACTGCCAGGGTTTGTTTGCGCAGTCCAATGGCGTGCAGCAGATTCATACTCTTCCTGGGAAATTAATTCTCTGTCCAAAAACTTTCGGAAGATTAATTCTCGGCTGACGCTAAACTGACGTGCGAGTTTGGTTGCTGTTGCCTCTGTTGGTGAGGAGTCTCCAAAAGCCTGTTCAAACGCATCTTCGGGGACCAATAATTGAGCGGCCAGTCGATTACAGATAATCTCTATTAGGCGGTCATCCGTTGGTAGTCCATCGATATAGTTATCATCATAGGTATCAACGCCACTTGTATGGAATATCAAATGGGCAAGTTCATGAAAAAGTGTAAAGATTTGCCTGGTTTTAGTGGTCGTGTTGTTAACGTAAATAATGGGGAACTCATCATCATATAGACAAAAACCGGAAAAGCCGTCTTGTCGGAATTGATCTTTAAATACATATATACCGACGTTGATTAATGCTTGCCGCCAGTTTTCCAGCGCGATATCAGTATCTTTCCAACTGTACTGCACCTCAAGTGGTATGTTCAGATAATCGCGTAACTTTGTGGCGATGAGACTTACATCATCATGTGGCCGGAAGGATAGATCACGAGTAATGAGACGGGGAGCTTGATTTCTCCCAAGATTTAATTCTTCAAGGCTCATCTGGAGAGTGCGTGCTTTTAGAAGAAGCAGCCTAATGCGCGTAGGGATTTGTTCAAACTGGTCCGTACCAAGCGTACGAAACGATTCCTCAATTGGTGGCAGATCGGGTGGCTCAGGGAAAAAGAAGACCGCGACTGGTATTTTGAATTTGTCGGCTAGCCTTTCAAGTTGAGGATAGCTTGGAGCATCATCACCACTTTCCCATGACGCAATCTTTTTAAAATCAATAGTTGCCGTGTCAAGGCTGATTCCAGCCCTTTGACGCGCCCAAGTTAGAACAGAAGGTGTAATAGGCATCAATTCTGCCATCACACACATACTCCTATGGTTCGTTCTAGCGACCGTACAAGTGTTTTCATGATATTAAACGACTAACACCATTGCTGTAATGATTTTGATATTGCCGTTGATGTTCACAAGCTTAATTCCGTCCAATTATATTGATCTTCTAGCTGTCTCGCTAGTTTGCTCATGGTCTATTACCTTTTGAACTATTTTAAGGAAAAGCCGATCCGAAGATCGGCTTTTCGGTCAGCAGACTGAATGAAGCTACCGGACAAGTTTTTTGTACGTCAGCATTGAATCGATCGTTTTGACGATGCAACCCAGGTTGCTCCGTACCAACGCGTCTTCAAGGCTTTCGTTCTTATTTACCTTGCTGCTTTTGCGGGTGGTATTGCCGGTCAATTCGTAAGCACGATAAATGACTTGCGGCTTTACCTCCGTCAAGGCGCACTTGAGCATCACGTCTCTTGCCTCTGCCAGATAAGGGCTGGCTACAGCGTGACTGCCCACGATAAGAAGTAAAAAAACAATCACCAGGTATTTCAGCTTTATTTTCATCACATTTCTCCTGTGGTTAGACCACAAGGGGAATACGCCCAAGGGCGTTTCAGCCCTTGGGTCAGTTGCTGTTGACATGTCCACGTGGGACACGATCATCCCGCGTTACGGGAATGATTCATTTAACTACCTTAGATTTTTGCTTTGTTCGATCTTGTGTAGTATCTATCCTCCTGCTGTTTTGCTTATTTGCGTGTATTAAGGATTGATGAGAATGTCGTTGAATGTAGCGGTAGTTCCAACGATGATATCGGCTTCCACGGTTCCGCTTGCGCCAGAATTCCGGGCGGTAAGGCGCGATACATCGGTCAATTCATTCTGATTCAAATCCATGGCATCACCCATGCCCGTACTGAAACTCAATGTGCCGGTCATCTCGTCACCGGCCAGCCTGACAAACTTATCCTCTGCGCCCTCCTCCGTGGTGAATTCGTCGAGCAGCGCCAGGTCGGTAGGGTCGGCAAAGCCGACGGTGACCAGGTTGTCGCTGACGCGGGCAATCGCGCCCAGGCGCAGGGCAATGCGGCCGGCTTCAGCGTTGCTTGACGCAATGTAACGGATGGTAAAACCGTCCGCTGGAAAATCAAAGACTGGTTCGGCAAATCCTGGCTCTGCCTCCCAAACAGGCAGGTAATCGTCCAACGCGTCAATGTCAGGCGCGTAGCTACCCGCGTGAGGATTACCAGGGTCTGAGATAAAACGGTGCTGGGCCAGGGCCAGTTGTATGATGCTGTTCTGCACACGGTCCGGCACCAGGGAACGGGCCCGTTCCTCGATCCTCTGGCTCAGACCCAGGGACAGCAGGCTGAATACCAGCATGAAATAAACAGTAGGGAGAACGTTCATGGGGTGTCACATGAGAAATCATTTCCGGCGTAGGCAAACAGGTTGTAACTGGTGTTTGCAGCCCGGAAAAAAGTATTATCGTAGTCAGGGAGGAATGAATATGAATTATCTGTTTCAAATCCTCCGAGTGTGTGTCTGGCCAGGAACGCCAGGTAGTCGATATTGCCGCTGGCATTGATACTGATACTGGGGTGATCAGCCAGGCGCCAGGTGAATGTTACACCCTGGTTGTTGAAGCTTTGATCCAGATGATTCGAATCCTGTAATTGTTCATCGGTTAGCGAGCCGGGCAGCGCGCTGCAATGGGCGCCGATGAAGTCGATCCCCGCACGCTGGATGTCCTCAAGGGTCTGCATATATTCTCGAGTTTGCCGGTGCGGTTGTATCATGATTGCGATTCCTGATAGAAAAACCACGGCCAGAAGAAAGTTATAAAGGATACCTTGCATCGATTATTCGATAGCCACCGTAATGACACTCTCATCACAGGCATTTTCGTCGTTATCTGCATCTACGTTGGGCCATTTGCCGTTTGTCACCCGGTCCAGTAACCAGTTACAGCTTTCCACATCACCCGCGTCATAGGTGACGAAGGGCGGGCCTGCACCTGGTGAGGCTGTTATATCTGTTTCAATCACGCTTTCATCGACTCCGTCGTCATACAGTTCCGAATCCAGGTAACCGTTGTCCACCAGGGCTTCAAAGTCCGCGTCAGCCAGGTCATCGTCGTTCCGATTCACCCAGCGAAAATCAGATGCCGCGTTGACCACGTTAATAATTTCGGCTTCCATGTTGCGGTTTTCCGATTGGGTGACCAGGGGCGCCAGTGCGGTGTATGCGCCAATGCCCACCACGCTGGTGATGATTAATCCAAATACGATGGCAACCTGGTTCATGATCTTTCCCTCCTCTGGCTAAATTTCAATTCCCATACCCATGGAAACCAGGGCAAAAGGGATGGTGACGGCAATACTGATGGTTAAAAACAGGATTGTGTAGAAAACCTGGTAGGCCTTGATGGTTCTGACCAGCCTGAGGTTCAACATGCGTCCCGCCACGTTGAAGCCGTTTGCAATTTCCCCCGGGGTCTGGTTTGGCGTACAGGATAGGACGTGGCTGTAGGTATATTGGGATAACACGCCGTGCAGGACTTGCAGCAATGAGGCCTCCTTGAGTCTGGAGCGGCTTCTCTGTAATGACAACCTGAACAGGCTGTATCTGGCAAAAGTTGTCTCCATCAACCGCAGGTATTCGTCGGGGGGAAGGCGGGTGGATATCAAGGCGCTGCTGATTTTCAGGAACCGTCGTTCCGTTAACATGGCATGCACGCGGAAGCAGCCACAGGCCGTCAGCATTACGCGAACCGGCCCTGTCAGGCGGTAGCAGCACCAGTGGTAAACAAACATGGCGCCGACGGACAGTCCAAGCGCATACAGCCACCAGGCTTTAACAAACAACACATACTCGAAAAACAGGGTGTAGCCCCCGGTATATTTTTGCAGGTAAGGCAAGGTGTAGATAGCCATCACGGTAACTACCAGCGACATGAATATCCATTGAATACTGTTTGAGAGGATTTGCAGTAACACCGGAGACTGGTTGTCCTGGTCCAGCAACAGGTCAGTGATTGTTTCCATACAGCTATAGCGTTCTCCCAGTATCAGCAGGGTGCTTTCCTGGCTGGTAAACAGGCCGGTCTGGTAGTAGTGCGATGCGAATGGTTGATTATTGCGTATTGCTTTTTTGCTGAGTTTTGCAACTTCCTGTAGCGCTGGATTCTTACTTTGTCGTTGTATGTGGTTGAAGATTTCCAATAATGAAAACTGGCTTTTCAGGTATTCCCGCAACGTCGCATAAAAATACATCCGCGTATCGTTATTGAACATCAGCGCACGAAGATATACGGATTTGAAATTGTGCAGCAGATTTTTAGTGATGCCACGCATCGTAAAGATTCCCTTTGTTGAAATTTCCAATCTTGCGCTGGGTGAGTAATGGGTCCAGTTCTCCTTTGATGATCTTCGTATAGGCGTGCCTGTGAATATTCAGGACACTGTTTTCCTGCATCCAGTCACGCATGGCCTGGGGGTTGGCGGTATTCATCAGCAGGTGCCGGTTTGTTTCGGTAATCGGGAGACATTCGGCCACGAGAGTGAGTTTTTCTATCCCAGAGTATCTGCAGGTGCTACAGCCCCGGCTATTGAGATAACGTATACATTGACTGGTATCTGCGCCGAAACCGGTTTTGAAATATTCCTGCCAGAACGGGTCAACGTGTGTGGCAAGTTTGCATTCCCTGCAAAGTACGCCTATCAGGGATTGGACAATGATTAAACTCAGGAAGGATTCGGAAAACAGGATATCAGAACTGATTCCCAAATCGGTTTGCGAGACCAGCCTGTTGATGGCGTCAACCCAGCCGGAACCGTGAATGGACGCAATTCCGGTTGTTCCCTGCAGCATCATGGAAGAAGCCATGATCGCAGTTTCCTTGTCGCGAATTTCGTTGATCGCGATGAAATCCACATCGTGGCGAGTGGAGATCCTGCGGAGTTTTTCCTTGTTCTCAAGAATGATGTCTTCGGTGCCTTCCAGTGGCAACTGGAGTTGAACAAAATTGCTCAATTCAACTTCGATCTGGTCGGAAATCTCCAGGTTTTTTTCCAGCGCAGGCCGCTGCTTCATGATCGCGGTCTGTGTGGTCGATTTACCGGAGTTGACGGCTCCAATAATCAAGGTAATGCCTTTATCGGCCGATATCTTTTTTAGTATTTGCAACTGGGTTTCATGGTAGCCAAGAGTAGTGATGTCAGGGATGTGGTTCATATCCCGGAGCCGGATTGCCAGGCTGCGCTCATCGGTTACTTTCGAATAGCCGTATGACACCCGGCATAACCACCTCTGACCTTTATAATCGAAGTTAAACCGGCCGTCCTTGGCCGCATCGCCGTTACTGAAAGGTTGTTTAACGTAGATATTCCAAATCGCAGCGATAATTTTTATTCCCTGGCTACTGTCAAAGGATTGACTGATTGACAGCCTGCCGTAAATTCGTTGGTAAACGGTTGTTTTGTTGTTTTTAATTTCAAGGTGAATATCCGTGGCGTGGTTGTTGATGGCTTGTGACAGTAGCTCGTTTACCTGGCTGGAGCTTTCCCGGGTTTGTTGTTGTAGTGAAATTTCCTTGTTTTTATTGATGAAGGATTCATAGACCGAACGCGTGGTCTGGCGGATGACAGGTTCTTCATGAAGGATATCCCGGGTCAGATTGATAAGTTGATTCAGCGCCAGAGCTTCGTGTTTGTCCAGATCACTGCGATCAATGCAGAATAGTTGCGCATCATCAGCGATGAATCCGGGACAGTCACCGTTCATCTTTTGTGTTTCCGTGAGAATGTCAGCATTGGTCGTGAGCTGGATATTTTCCAGTTCGTCAAAATTGGTGATCAGCGGGGCCTGCTGAACGGAACTGTCCGGCACTTCGTGTTCGAATGTCGGCAGGGGAGTTGCCGGTTTTTGTTTTCTCAATCTGTTAAACATCATTTCCAGGGGACAATATGGATTTTTTTACTGTTTTGTTCCTGCAGGTGGACCTCGTGCCGTTTCCCTTTATTCCCGTCTTCAACGTAGATGACTTTCAGGATTTTATATATACGCCGGTTATGTTCTATGCTGCTGCCGACAGTCATGGAACGCGGCCGTCCGTTACTGATCAGGACCACACTGGAGTTAATTCCCAGCTGCTTGTTTTCTTCATTGACATGCCCGACGGCCAGTCCTTCAATACCCTGTCTGGGAGGCGGTTTCTGCGCGGGCCTGGGCATTTTTTTTACCGGCTTTTTTACAGGCGGGGCGGTAACTTTCCGGGTTTCGATATTTGTTTTTAATAAAGCGGCAAGATGCGGCCTGGTTTTTATCAGTTCTGCATGGACGGAATGCAATAAACCAGCATTGATCTTGTCCCGTTGTTGATTGATCTGTTCAACAAGGTCCAGGATTTGCTTGTAATAAATCAGATCGACAACCAGGTGTTCGGCCGGGGTACAGTGCGGACATGTTGCGTCAGGGGTCGGCGGCATTATCGATTTGTCCCGTGGGATTTGCCGCGTCGGGGCAGTGCTGTCAGACGTATTATCCAATTTGGCGAGAGCATGGCTGCTGCAGAGAGAGAGGAATAACAGGAATATGATTAAATTCATTTCAGGTTCCGATGACTTCAATGGTGATGGACAGTTTTTTCCAGCCTGCGTTTTTCTTGGTATTGATGTCGACTGTTTGTATGTGACCATGCAGGGCCATTTGTTGCAGTTGTCGAACCGATTGTTGCAGGATAAAACGATCCGGGTATTCGAAGACAAGCTCGATTACACCTTGCGACACATCCCGTTTTTGACTGATACCTATAACGGAAAATCGTGCATTCCTGGAAAAAGCAAACTGGCGGTAATACTCAAAGCTGACCTGTAACGGTATCGGTTCGGCCGCTTCCCCTGCGGGTGGTTTGAATATAGATGAACTCAAAGTCCAACTGTTTTTCTGCAGATAAATATCGCCTTCCAGTTCCTGAGCGATTTGATTCAAACGCGCCAGCGAGTATGACTGATTGTAGCTGCCAGTTGCACCGGCGCTATAACCTTTTGCGGTTTTCTTCACATGAATTTTATCCAGGTTATAGGCCAGTAATACCGAAAAATTGCTGAGCAACGCCGCAACGGCTTCCAGGTCCGAATCAATTTGAGTTGTGCTTTTCGGCTTGGCCGGCAGGGGTATAACTTTCGCTTCTTCCAGGTGTTTGACATTGATTGTCATGAACAGGAAGAAAATTAAACAGGTTCCGACGAGGGGAGTCATTGCCAGGAGAGAAAGCTCGACCAGGTCGTAACCGCGTTTCAGCAGGTAGGGATTATTTTTTCCCTCATCAAGATTGATGCAGAGGTCTTTAAGCGCGATGTTGTGTTGCGTAAATGCGTTGCTCAGCTTGCCCAATACAGCTACTTGGCATTCCAGAGGGTTATTCCTGATCAACTGCAAGCAGTCCTCAAAAGGCAGCAGGTCTTCCTTTTCCACCAGAATATAGTCTGCCTGCACCAATATCGTCGCCACATAGACAATGGTGTCGAATGGTAAAAAAATGTAGTGCCTGCCAGGCCGTATATCAGTATTAATCCAGGTGACAATCTGCGCGGCTACGGAGATGGCTTTTCCTTCATCCAGAAAAATGAAACCCTCGGACTCCAGATAATATTTCTTCCTGGCTGAGCTGAGTTGTTTATTTACGTACAGCCACGACCGCCGTTCATCCGGCAGGGTTTGGCTCTCTGCATTGATGCACAGATCGATTTCCCGTTCGCCGATGTTGACAGTCTCAATCACAATTTGAAGCTTCCCTGGATCAAAAACAGCGTCTGGGTCAGGCGCTTGCCGCCGGAAGCAGAATTTCCCATCAACCTGTTGAATGGCCAGACGGGCAACAGACCGGATTGGTCGGTTTTAACTTCGATTTCTTCGCGATGGGTTGAGGCCAGCAGAACAGTTTCGCCGTCTTCAAGTGTGACATCGAATATATTGTCGTTTCCGGAACTTGTCGGAAGCACGCCTGAAGTTCCCGCAATGTCATATATCTCGAGCGAATCTATTTTTGCTTCGTTTATTACTACATGAAGAGCAATCATGCCATCAGTCAGGGTGGGCAGGATGTTAATGGCCTGTCCGGTTTCCAGTTCGCCGATATCTACCGTTGGTGTTGACAGGCTGGTGCCACCTGAGTCGGTTTGTTGTATGCTGCTCCTTTCAACATACCGGTGTATCCGGTAATTCCGCACGGTCACCAGGCGGTTGTTGTAGACCAGGATTTCTTTTGTGTCGTCGATTGAAAGATTGCCTATCTGCGCAAGCGCCTTGAGAATAATTTCTGAAGTGTTCCACCTGCTACCCGGATCGTCGATTTTCAGGCTTAATACGCCGCCACCGGCACTGAGTTCGCTGCTGGTGAGGTCCTGGGTCAGGTTACTGATATTGGCCGCGATGCTGGCATTGCGAATCAAGGATAAATCCACGTGTTGCTGCGCCAGGTCAGTTACGTCCAGGCGCACGACGGTGATTTTGATATTTGCCTGTCTGGTAACTGTTTGCAGCCATTTCTCGTAGGCTTCTTCAAACATGACAACCCGTTGAGGCCGGGCCGTGATGGAAAGCAGGTTGCCGGTGGAACTTATGCTGTAACATTCCCGCTCGTTATAGGTATAGCTATCCAGTGCTTTTGTCGAATTTTTTTCGTTGTCAGAATTCTGCTCACAGTATTGAATCCCCAGGACGGTATTCACCAACTGGTGGATGTCGTTCTCTGCAGACAACTGGCTGGTAACATTGTTTTCAAACCCGCTGGCCTTGTTCTGCTTGCTTCCCAGGTTATTGCTGCTGACATTGATTATATTGTTGCCGCCACCGTACAACGGGACTTCATATTTTTTTGTGACCATTGGTGTGATCAATAAAATGCCCTGGTGGAATTCATAACCGACGTTGGCTTGCAGGGTTATGGCATTCAGATGATCTTCCACGGTGACGGCATCGGGAGTAGAGTTGATTTTGGGGTTGTATTTTTCGGGTAACGCGTATGTGATTGGATAACCCGGGGTCAGACGTTCCAGCGTTTCCCGCAGCCCCTGGTTTTTATAAGTCGCCCGGTAAGATTTGTAATACCAGGCCTTTTCTTTAGGTACGTCAACACGCCTGGCCCGGGTGTTGATGGCCCGTATAGTTTGCTGATCTTCCAGGATCTGTCTGTGACGTTCCATTGCATCGTCGATTTCCTCTTGACGCTGTTTTATATTTTCACTGCAGGCTGTCGCTGCCAGCACCGACAGCAAACCCAGAAGCCTGCATCTATTGAATAAAAGGAGGCGCAATGCGCAGGGATTGCAACCCCGTTTTTTAATGAGTGTAATTTTCATCGTAGAATTCGACCCGTTCGTTGTTATGGATAAGAGTTTTAATCCCGAAACGGGATTGCAGGAATTCAATCAGATCATGATGGCGTTCAGGCAAAGGCAGGTTTATGTTCTGGAGAAGACGGTAATCTGCATATCTGTCGGGCTCACCGAGTCCCCAGAAAACCTTGTCAAAACCGCACGCCAGGAAATATTCCTGAACCGTAGCTGATAACATGGACTGGCTTTTGAAGTGGATCGATTTACAAAATTCCGGAAAGTCACCAGGCAGGTCTTCAGGTTTCATACTGCCGGGGGAGTAGTTAACGGCGTGCAGCGCTGTTTTGTCGACAGGTGACCGTCTCTCCACAAGATCATGAACAAGCCCGTCAGGTTCTTCTCTTGGTGGTTGGATACCGTTCGCCGACTTAATGTCCGAAGCTGCTACGGGTGTAGTAGTCAAATCAGCGAAAGCCACACTCGATTCATCTGGATTTTTTTCCCGAAACGTATACAACTTCCTGTTCTTGTCCAGAATGATTTGGCCGTTTTGCCCCAGTAAACGTTCCATAGCCATGTATAAGGGGACTGGATCATTGTCGAAATTATTGATGAACGTGCGTTGAGCAATACTTTCTCCGGTTGTATTGCGATAGGCCGCACGGTATGAATGTGGTTCCAGCATGTAATTGATAGCTTCCTCAATCGTTTTTGTCCCATTCGGATAGAGCATTCGCACCGGTACTTCCACAGTGGGTAAGGCTGACGGCATCGACTCCGTGCGCTTGAAGGATGATTTGAATTTATCTTCCAGTGTCTGTATCCACGAACACCCACTGGAAAAAATCAACAGGGAGCAGGCAATGACCGATCCTGGCAGCTTAATTTTTTCCATCGAGGTCTCTTTACCGTTGGCTCATCAGACGCTGATATACATCTCTCCAGGGCCTGATATACATATCCTCAGAGACAAAAAGCCTTAGTTTCTGACCATAATTCAACGTTTGTGTCGGAACGAGACCGGCATACGGCGCAGTCAGGTCAGCGCCGGCGTCGCGCAACGCCTGCCCCACGTCGGATTCGAATGTTGCACCGGACCCACCGCTACTGTAGTCCGCTCTTGAGGTTTCGCTGGATAACAAGGCAAATGCCGCCGCGCCGCCGAAGCGGGCCAGGAAGTGAAAATTGGTTTCTCCTTTTAGAGCGCCGATTCCCTCATGGTCCAGGGCCTGGCTGATGAATTTTATCTTGGTTCCGTCCGGCCTGATTATCCAGCGTACAGATAGAGCCATTCTGTTGTTAATCACGTGGTTGGGATGCCCTGAGCCGGTCTGCAATACCTGACCCGTACACAGGGAGCCGGCAGGTATCAACACGTATTTTTGCGTAACATCCATAACATTCTGTTCGATCCTGCACCGATACGGGCCGGCATAATCAGATATGATTTTCTGGTCCAGCTTTGCCTGCATTATCGAACCAATCGACAATAACCTGAATTCATTGCCTGGCGGCTGGGTAAGATCAGATTCAGGGTAGCCCGCCTGGTTAAAATGCTTCTCCGTTTCAGGTACCTGGCTTTCCGCAGACAACAAATCTGTTAACAAATTTGCACTCTGAGTGTAATCGGCTGATGCGCTCCGCGGTTCCGTATCCCTGTTAAGCTCTTGCTGCATTCCTGCGAGTATTGACTGCTCCCGCTGCAGGAATTCGTCACCCATCATCTCTGTGTTCGCAACACCAGTGAAAAACTCAAAATTGAAATCAGCCTGTCTGGATTGGCGCACCCTCACGAGCTCATTTTCGTTCCAGGATTCAACGGCTGATTTAGTACCGCTCAATAATTCCTGAAGAACCTGCTCGTTGTTTTGCAACAGTTCGGTGGTTTTTTCATCGATGTATTCCTTTTGCTCCGATATATCCTGTTCTCTTTGTTTTTGCAGGCGTTGCTCCTGACTTTTTATTTGTTCCCTGAATTCGTGCTCCGGACCGGTGAGCGTTTGTTTCCTGATTTCCTGTTGCACTTGTTCTTCTATTTTGTCGTCACCCGGACTTGACCGGAACAAGGACGCGTAAACCATAACAACCACGACAAAAACCAACCCGGCAATCAGCATGATCTGGAAATTCCTGTTATAGGTCGCCGGCTGCTCCTCGACCTGGTTGATCTCTTGGTCGCTCGCCGTCATTGTTTATAAATCACGTTGTGAACGGGAACCCGCGCGGCGGCTGATGACGATCTGCGTTTTCGCATCGGCTTTCATGTAGAGACGGTTATAGATTCCGGTCACAATGTAGATCCGTTTATTTTCGTCGTATTTGAAGTCGATGAACTGTTCCTTACCGTTGTTATCGGCAAACAACGACATGGTGCCCTCCAGGTTGTGGCGTACCCGGATATAGGTAAACCTGCCGTCGTCGTAGACGTCCGTAACCAGTTCTTTTCCAAAAGGAGGGCGGCCGCCTTTCCAGCTGTAACCTGTGAACAACTGGGTTCTGTACTCATCTATGGCAGCAGAAATCTTTTCTGCATGCGCGTACTCCTCTTCGTCCAGCCGGATCTGCAAGGCATTGAGTTGCTCCTGGTACAATGCCGTCTGCTCATCGTTACGCCGGGTAAAACCGGAAAATGCGCCCTGAGGTAAAAACCCGCCGTCTTGAGAAATGACCACGCACAAATCGAAATCGTTATCCGAACGTTCCACCATGAAATGGTAGGAGCGGTTGCTTTGGGAGACTGCAGTAATCGTCGTACTGCTGCCTTCTTTGGTCCCGGGGTCATTCGGCTTAACGAAAATATGCCTGTTTTCGCCTTCAACGTCCCACAAGTCCCGGTTTCCCGTCACGGGTCTGGCTATCAGAAGTTCCGGCAGTTCTATATGGGTACCGTGGTGCAGCCTGGATTTGATGCGGACGAACTTGTGTTTCTCATAATTGACGACGCGGCACGCCTCCCCTTCCGCATAACCGTTAATGGTGATGACAACGAGTAATAAAAAATAACTAAGCCGGGTCATCGAGAATTTTTTCCTCAATAATTTTCAAGCCGATAGGGTTGGCCATCAACAGGTTTCTTTCCCTGGATAGTGTCGATTTTGGTGA
Organism: Gammaproteobacteria bacterium; assembly: GCA_965207165.1. Lineage (GTDB taxonomy): Bacteria > Pseudomonadota > Gammaproteobacteria > Eutrophobiales > Eutrophobiaceae > JAAXHV01. The sequence goes on from OZ242265.1 coordinate 3,392,504, forward strand.
CAGGCGCCAGCGCAGAGTGATAATCGCCCGCCCGGAATTCAGTACCGTGTTATCGGAGGAAGACCGTAGCAATTCGTTGATATACACGTTGGTCCTGTAGGTTGTGTCATCAGGGTTACCATCAGACAGGCGGTCTATGTCGAAATGGTAGATATTCCGGACTTCAACCTCCTTCAGACTGCAATTTGTACACGCCCTGATTTGCGCTGCCTTGCCTGCGGCATCAAACCCCGAGGGTGATTTGAAATACTGGGCCAATCTCGAGTCCATCAACACCAGCGCATAGCCGTAATCATTCCTTACGGTGGCGGGATCTTCACGGAAACGGCGCGTTACGTAGCTACTCAACAAGTGATCAATAGTAGCCGGGAAAAAGTCCGTTTCGTCCTTATGCGCAAACTGGGTATCGACAAACCAGGTGCCATCCGGGGCCAATTTGACATAGATAAGCTTTTCATTGTTCTTTGCCATAAATGTAACGGTTATGGCGTACGCAACGGCGCAGACAAATGCCAGCAATAGAACGAGGTTGCTGAGCAGCAACCTGTTGTTGGTAACCACCAGTCCCGGGATATTGTCGGGATTGAGTTGTTTCACAAGCTCGCCAGGCACTTTCCCTATGGTCCTTGCCGTCGTCTCCATCAACTTATCTCACCAGTTTCGCGGCCAGCATGGAGACTCCCTGGCTGATCCCTCCGGATGCGCTTGCGCCTCCCTGCATCAGGTCGCTCACTACCCGGTCGGTCCTGAACATTGCGAACATGGCTACCACCAGTAATCCTGTATAGCTGAATAATCGAAGAATGTCTTCGGGATTCAGGGTCTGAATTTCTCCTGCAATAATGGCGGAATCAAACAGATCGATAATGATCAAGGTGGTAAAGGCAATGTTGATCTGGGCAATAATCAAATAAGCAACGGAACCCAACATGAAGTTCAGCCAACCGTCAAAAAACGAGTTTGCGCGTTTGAAAATAAGGAATGGAATAAAGATTGGGCCCAGAACCTTACCGAGCAGCAGGCTCCACAGACCGATAACCGATATGAACCAGGAAACGCAGTAAACCAGCAACAGCGCGAGAAGGAACAGGATCATAAATATTGCGTCGCGAATGTTTAAGGCAATATCACCAAACATGGAAAAAATACCGGATTTTATGGACACGGGTTTAAACGTGATGCGGTCCATGACTTGGTTAATCATATCGAGCAGGAAGACACCGGTTGATTTGATACCCGTGGCTTCCAGTTTCAAAGCCTCATAGGTGTTCTGATTGATATCATCAGACAGAGCTGTAGTGATGTTCCAGAGTACACCCAGGACAAGATCGTAAGATTGCATCAAAAACTGTGCGATAAGGATCATCAGTACGACAAAAACCACGTCTTTTACTGCTGCAGCCCCCACGGTCCATTTGATCAGGACAACGACCAGGGCAAACACGGCGAACGTGGTCCATTCTAGTACGGAGAAACGGTACAATTCGGTCGACACACCGATGAGTTCATCGGTTAACCTGCTTGCATCGTTAAAAAATTCCGCCAGGAAACCGGCGGGATCGATAGGTGCTGCCAGTACCGGGGGTGTCGTCGAAAACAGCAATAACCCCGGCATTAATTTCTTTATCATGTATTTCCAATCTCCTTCCAATGTCCTGGTTACTCCACCGTCCCTGTCCTCTTTATGCCAATCCGCTGGGTTCACGGCATAGACAAATAAAGGTCAGCTATACATTAAAATCAATTTTCAGCTGTTACTTGTGAGACACGCGCAAGTCACTCCAGCGAAAGGGTTGCGATGGTTTCTCCCGGGTAACCGCTTTTTCCAGTCGCTCAGCCTCAGCTTGCCGTTGTGCCTCTGCCTTAGACAATGCCTGTATATATTCATGGTTGGCATGCAACAGGCGCAGATTCTGGGCTTTGTTCAGAGCCTGCAGTTCATCAATAATATGAAAATTACTTGTTACAACCGTTTGCAAGGCGTTCAGGTCGCTTTTGTCGCCCAGGTTAAAATTATTTTTTGTAATACCTATCTTTTTATAGCGTTCCAGTAATTCCCGGTTGCTGTCTTTAACAAATTCCAATTGGTCCCTGTAGGTTTCATAGCGTGCCCGACGTCTTTCCGCTTGTGCAACCCAGGCTTCCGGGTCAACGCCGAACGATGAGATTTGGTCACGAACCTCATCGACTTTCGCCGGCACGTTATATAGCTTGCCCACCTCTAAATCGATGGCGTTGCGGCCGGCGTCCCCGATCTCATGAACCCTGGTTATGCGGGAATAGGGGCTGATACCGTAATAATTTGTCAGTGTCTGGAACAGGCCGTTCCAGTCTTTTCGTGATATCACGCGATGCAATCCCTTTACCTGCTGCAGGTAGTCATCGTATTGTTTCAGGGTCTGGCTGAATTGCCTGTTGAGTGTGTCCAATTGTTCGCTGTTGAGACCAACCTGTTGCAGTTGAGTCTCGTAGTCTTTCAACTGTTGCTGGAAGGAGCGGATCTGTTCTGCAATCACACCAACATCAACGGTCGGGATGCCTGCAGCGTGAGCCCCGGAGATGAGGGATGTCCCCAGCAGCAACAGACTGATACGTAGGAACCATCCGTTAAACAAGTACAAAATTGACTCACAAATCTTATTCATCGGCGCTCTCTCCCAGCCCCAGTGCCGCCATGGTCTTCCTCACGCCGGTATCAAAACCATAGCGTTCAACATTATCAAAATATATGGATTGTTCCGCCGGTTTGGATGTTGACAGAACGTATTGCTCCGGTTCGACAGAGAGGATGCACTTCTTCGACACATTCAAATCACGCTGTATCAGGTAAAATTCCTTTTTTGGGATTAATCCCTTTATGCTTTCCATTTCTCCGTCTTTCAGATTAAAGATCGACCGGTAGGCATCGGAGTTCAACTCGGGGTCTGCGGTAAATACAAAAGTTGAAGCAGCGCTGCGCAGTGCTTCCCAGTTTTCGATGTTGCCAAGCTCAATACCGGACTGAGTCCACATACCAATACCTGCCTGCAATTTTCCCCAGGTGCGGACCCTGTCCAACAGCAAGGTTTTGGTCAATCCGGGGTTGGACAGGATATGGTGACATTCATCCACATCCAGCCATTTAGGAACTAAGCGGAACTCAGGGTTTTCATAGAAACTCAATACCCGGTAGGCTATCTCGGCCATAACCAGCGGTTTTGCCGTGTTATCGTCATTGATACCTGCCAGGTTGTAGACGGCTACTTTCTTGTCTATGGTCCCTATCGAGTCAGATTGCGCGTCGAATAACGGGGAGTAGGGACCGGCACCGACAAACCGCATTAATTTCCTTTGTACGGGACCCGGACAATGTTTTACCAGGGTCGATAAAGTCTGCAGGTTTAACGGTAGTCTCAAAACCTGCTTTACCGCACGGTCCAGGGCAAGTTGATCGGAGCCGGAAAGGTGGCGCAGTTCCTCCGAATCGTTACTGCCGATCATCGCCATGAGTTGTTGATTCAGATGTGAAATAAAATACATGTCTTCAGGCCCGCCAGCCTGGGAAAAAAAATTGAAGCCGCGATCATCCACTCCGTCGAAGCGCACGATACCGGCATCAGTACCAAAAGCGTGAGCTATGGGCTCGGAGCCTGCATCGATATCGATAGCCCGGTAGAAGCCGCCGTATTTCAACCAATGAATCCCCGTGCAGGTGCGCAAAAACGATTTTCCGCTTCGAACTGGTCCTACGCCGATCAGAAAACCGCGTCCGCCTGTGAAAGGCGAAAAATAATATGGCGAATCATCCGAGGATAGAAAAATGTATTGTGCTTCTTCATTCTCCAGGTCTTCAATCAGTTTTGTACCCTGGGCGGATTTATAGAACAGCGACAGGGTAGAAAATTGCGAGGTGTTCAGCGGGATATCCCTGAAAAACCTGCCGCGATGATCAGCACAAGGCTGCAGATCGAAAAAAACATCAACCTGGGCCACCGTTTCCCACAGGATACTGAATTGATTCTGTTGCAAAGAGGACTGCAATCTTTCTGTAGTCTTCTCCAGTTTTTCAACATCGGTATCAAAAATCAGTGCATGGGTCGCTACCAGTCCCAGGTTGTCCTGCAGTGAAGCCGCTTCGTCCAGTTCCTGGAATTTCCGTATCAGTGAAGGACGAAAGACCTGCATCTCCCGGTCTTTTTCCGGACTGCCATCCAGTCCCTTGATAAATTCCGCAAAAGTGATGGTCTCCCTTTCCAGTTCTTTTTTGCGGTTGAAAAAAAACAGGGTTCTTGACGCCTCACTCATTCCTTTGTAACGGGTAGTCAACACGTAATTACCCGGAGTTTTTATCGGACCTTTGGTAAACAGTCCGGGGGTAAAGCGATCGAAGTTGAATTGCTTCACCGACAGTACCCGCGTATAGATTTTATACAGGTTGTGCATGCGCAATAAATCCATCCCCCTGATGGTCACGGGCGCAACGTCCCCATCGGACAGATCGGTATCAATAATTTGCGGGCAGCGCAGATCAGAATGCAGGTAATTAACCTCCATCGTTGTCAGGAACTTCATTACCCGGTAGGTTTCATCCAGGTCAAGTTGCCGTATCCGGAACAGGCCGCTGCAGTAACTGATAATGTCGCGGAGCATGGTTTCCAGTGCGACCGCCAGTTTTTCCAGGGTGTTTTTTGAAGCAGAACGGGTAGGCCCATACATGATGGATCGCCTTACATACTCCCTGGATGTTGGGCTTTGCAGAAACCTGAGCAAATGGTGGATAAACAAGGCCAGGCTGGATTGGCCATGCTGCTCGGGATCCATCTCTACGAACAGGACGCATCTTGCTCCTGATAAATTCAACTTGTTGAGATGGGCCGCCCGGTAATGATTTAACGCGTTGCATACCGGGTTTTTGCGCTCGGCAAATGCTATCCGCAGATCGCGGTAATGAATGTAAAATTGCTGGAGGACGATCGCCTGGGGCAGGATATTCAGCAGATTCCTGATGACGATGGAGAATGCCTCCATGTCCTTCTGCGACATCCCGTCAGGGTCGATACCGTCTATCTCGATGGCGCCGACCAGGGCGCCCGTATACGAAAGTATAAACCCGTTATAAGGTCTGAATGCGCCGTGGTAGCTGTTTACCGGTTCTCCATTCATCTAATCCCTGCCCTTTGCTGTCCGTAAAGGTGATGATTCTGCAATCGCTCCAAACCATAATGCAATGCATTACATATACATTATACAGGCGCCCCGGCATGAGTCAAATTAAATTGCGCCTGCGGCGATTTGACCATCCGGTAAATTTCCCCTTGCCGGTGTCTGAATACTGGACTATACATTCCTGTACTGCCGCACCCCGCGACCTCGATTCGCGAGGTTCGTTCAGTCCTGGATCAGGCTGTTTCATCAGACATCCGGGTCACGCGGCTTCAACACGCGTCCATACTTTCATGTAATCAGCAACGGGAGGAACCTGGCATTGTTTAAACGTGCGGCGCAGCAACGCAGGTCTCAACATTCACCGGAGAGCGAAGGGGAGGAACCGCTATCAAAACGGCAGAATCTGGTACCTGCCGAGCCCGAACACATGGAACTGGGACGGCCCTACCAGGCCTTTGTGGAAAGCGAGGCCGGCCAATTCCGGCAGCAAATGACGCAGGCCGGCAACCGGACTGGACCGGCGTCGGAGGACATCCGCACGCGCGTCAAACCCGAATTGCAACTGGACATAATGGACAGGATGATCGGCAAAAGTCACTACTCTGTCGCTGGAGAGGAACAACATGGCCTGATGGACTATCGCAGCGAATCGCAATTGGCAGTGGCGTCTGCGAGTCCAGCCTATATTGACACCTTAAGGCAACTGGCGAAGGATGCGCGCTGGGTGTCACGGGAATTTTCCCTGGAACGCAAGGATCGGTCTGATTTCCCCGCGTATCATGTGTGCCGCCTGGCAACCGGCAGCTTAGTCCCCGGAGCAGACAGCTTGATACAACGGTCCGGGATGGAAACTGTGGAGGAAGAACCCATGGAAACCGATGTGGCCTGGAAGGCCTTGCTAGAACTTTGTGATAAGTGATGCAGGCCGATTGCGGACGCACTGGGTTCGGACCGACTTAAGGTTTCCCCGTTAAGCGCCCTGCGATTCTCCCTACGTGCGCCGGCAAATCCGGGCTCCGGCCGGATGTGACCGGAGTTACTGACAACCGGGACAACAAAACACTGATCCCGGATGGTTAGCGCGCTGCGCGCCGGCCCCTGAAAAACGTTTGCAGCAAGCTCGCCGCTTCCTGTTCCAGTATCCCGCCGGTTAATTCAACGCGGTGGTTCAGCTGGCTGGTCTGCAATATGTTGAAAACACTGCCGGCGGCGCCGGTCTTCGGGTCGGCAGCGGCATAAACCAGCCGCTTGATGCGGGCCAGGACAATGGCGCCCGCGCACATGGCGCAGGGTTCCAGGGTGACGTACAGGGTAGTGCCGGGGAGGCGGTAATTTCGTAACTGCGCGGCGCCTGTACGCAAGGCTGTCATCTCCGCATGGGCCGAGGGATCATGGGATGAGACAGGTTTGTTCCAGCCCTCGCCTATGCAATCATCGCCCGATACCAGGACCGCCCCGACCGGGACCTCGCCTTCCGCCCGGGCGCGTTCGGCCAGTTGCAAGGCCCGCCGCATCCAGAATTCATCGTTTCCGGTCACGATCCCTGCAGCGTCTGCACTCCTTCCGTCTCGTTCATGTAAACAGGGCTTTCCGGCAGGGTTGAGCCGCCGTCCACGACCAGCGTCTGCCCGGTGACGTATTTCGCCTCATCGCTGGCCAGGTAAAGCATGGCGTAGGCGATGTCATTGGGTTCGCCCAGGTCGCCGTTGGGGATATAGCGCGCCATTTCCTTCCTGGCATTCTCGTCGGCGAGCAGGTCCATGGCCGGTGTCAGGATAAACCCGGGTTCGACGCCGTTGACGGTGATGTTGTCCGCGGCAAGCTCCACGGCAGCGCTGCGGATGAACCCGTTCACGCCGGCCTTGGAGGCGGCGTAGTAGGCGGTGCCCGGCATGGCGACCCGCGGACCGGTGACCGACGAGGTAACCAGGATACGGCCGCCGCCCTGTTTTCTCATGTGGGGAATGCAGGCATGGGTCAGGCGGAAGCAGGCCTTCAGGTTGACGGCCAGCACGGTATCAAGGTCCTTATCCTGGTACTCTTCTATCATGCCTCCCAGGAATGAGGCGGCGTTGTGCACCATGATGTCGATACGGCCGTAAGTCTGCAGGGTTCGATCTACGACCCTGTTAACGGCATTGACCGTGCCGATGTCCGCGCCGACCAGGGTTGCCTCTCCGCCGTCGGCTTTTATCTGTTCGACCGTCTCCCTGCCTGTCTTCTCCGTACGCGTCGCCACGGTGACGCTTGCGCCTTCCCTGGCAAAGACACCGGCTATCGCCCTGCCGATGCCCTGGCCGGAACCGGTTACGATAGCGACCTTGTTCTCAAGTTTGCCGTTCCCCATCTCGCCCACCCTTTATCGTGTTGAACTCCCAGTCTAATGAAACCGCCTTTATAGTCAATCATTACCCTGTGACGAAATTGCCGTAAATAACGGAATCCGGTGGATTGACATTCTTTACCGTATAATCGTGTTCTTAGTGACCGGGTCCCGGCTTTCGCCGGAACCGCGGATGGTACTGAATGAGTAAACGACTAGAGGGTAAGGCAGCGTTAATCACGGGCGGCGGCACCGGCATCGGCGCGGCTGTCGCCAGGCGTTTTGCCGCCTCCGGTGCGGCCGTGGCCATAACGGGCCGGCGCCGGGAACCCATCGCCGAAATTGCCGCCGGGTTGAACTGCCTGGCCATCCAGGGTGACACCGCCAGTGAGAATGACTGCGCTGCAGCCGTGGCGCAAACAGTCGCTGAATTCGGCGGCCTGGATATATTGATCGCCAATGCGGGAATATTGTCTGCTGCAGGAAACGTGACGACACTGGACGAGAGCGACTGGCAGGGAGTGATGGACGTAAACGTGACGGGTGTCATGCAGATTGCCAGGGCGGCCATCCCCGCCATGACCGACAGGGGCGGCGGCGCCATAGTGAGTATTTCTTCCGTTGCCGGGATCCGCTCGTCAAAGGGCTTTGCCGACTACATCACGAGCAAGCACGCCCTCATCGGCCTGACGAAGACCCTGGCCTGCGACTACGGCGCACAGGGGATCAGGGCGAATACCCTGTGTCCCGGCTGGGTAAAAACTCCCATGAGTGATATGCCGGTGGAGAGTTTGGCAGAGCGGGAACACCTGACTCCGGATCAGGCCAGGGCTGCGATGACCCGGTATACGCCGCTGCAACGCATGGGTGAACCGGAAGAGATTGCCGCCTGTGTTGAGTTTCTGGCCTCTGACGACGCCTCGTTCGTGACGGGCGCCACGCTGATCGCCGATGGTGGCGGCCATATAGTGGACATCGGTACGCTTGCATTTTCCGGATAGAATAAAACCTGCTCTGACCCGCATCACATTTGTTGCTAATCGTTGCGGCGGTCTATCCCAGGTACTACAATACGCTCCCCGCTATCAAACTTAACTGAGGAATCAACAGAAATGGTCAAAGAATTTGCTTCCAAGGCGGACCTGGGTGAAAAAGAGATAACGTTCAGCCGGCTGGCGGACAATGCCTATGCGTACACCGCGGAAGGCGATCCGAATACCGGCGTAATTATCGGCGACGACGGCGTCATGGTTATCGACACGCAGGCCACGCCGCTGATGGCCGAACGGGTGCTGGAAAAAATACGGTCGGTCACGGACAAACCCGTCAAGTACGTGGTCATGACCCATTATCACGCGGTGCGCGTACTGGGCGCCAGCGCCTACAAGCCGGAGCACGTTATCTCCAGCCGGGATACATACGACCTCATCGTCGAGCGCGGGAAGCAGGACTGGAAATCCGAGTTTGAACGGTTCCCCAGGTTGTTCAACGGCTATGAGAGCATTCCGGGCCTGACCTGGCCGACGATTACCTTCAAAGGAGAGATGTCACTGTGGATGGGTGATACGGAAGTGAAGCTCATGCAACTGGGGCGCGGCCATACCAAGGGTGATACCGTCGTCTGGTTGCCGGAGGAGCGGGTGCTGTACAGCGGCGACCTGGTCGAGTACGGGGCCACGCCTTATACCGGCGATGCCTACCTGCTTGACTGGCCTGCTACCCTGGACAATATCACTGCACTGGACCCGCTTGCTGTTGTCCCCGGCCGCGGCGATGCCCTGATGACACCTGAGACCATCAAAGAGGGCATAGGCGGGACCCGCGCGTTTGTTACCGCGATGTACCAGGCTGTTGAAGCCGGTAAAAAACAGGGAAAGGATCTGAAGCAAATCTACAAGGAAACCTACGCCACCCTGAAACCGGAATTCGGTGAATGGGTGATCTTCGACCACTGCCTGCCGTTTGACGTGGCGCGCGCCTACGATATTGCCTCCGGCATTGCCGACCCGCAGATCTGGACCGCCGAACGGGATTCCGAGATGTGGGAGGCGCTGGAAGGGTGAGCCGGTGACAAATAAACTCCGGACTGAGCTTGGTGTCGCCAGCCCGGATGACTTTTACGCCCGGCTGATTGAACTGCACGAAGGATTGACGTCCGAGCAGAGCCATAAAATCAATGCCAAGGTGATCCTGATGCTGGCCAATCACATCGGCGATACGGACGTGTTATACGAAGTGCTTGATTACGTCGGCAAAGATTTGGAGTCGGATACTACAGGTTAAATCATTGTTAAATCTTGATCGGCGCAACGGGTTAATCTTCCTCGCCGGCTGGGGGGCCTTTCTGGTTGGGAATTTGGCTCAGGCCCTGGCGCCGCTGATTGTCCAGGCTATTACGCAGCATATGTCCATGGCCACCGGTAAAGCGGGTTATCTGGTGTCAGCGGAGTTTACCGGTATCGCGTTGACAGCAATACTGATAGGGCCGTTCATTAACAGGTTGCCCAAACGTAAAACGGCCATCATCGGTTGCCTGGTAGCGGTAACGATGCACATTATCAGTATCCAGTTTATATCGTCATATACAACGTTACTGTTAATGCGCTTTTTTGCAGGATTGGGTGCCGGCGCCACCCTGGCCGCAGGAGGCGCCATAATTGCCGCTGCTGCTGCTCCTGATCGCATGTTCGCGTTGGTCAAAACGTTCAATGCGATGGTAATGGCAGTCATGATTTGGCTGGCCGGTTATGCCGTGAAAGGTTACGGTGTCGGAGGTGGTTACGGCGTGTTGGCATTGATTGTGTTCTGTACCTTGCCGCTGTTGTATTGTTTCCCCGCCAACGTTGTAGAAAAACAAAACAATGCAAAGTCCCGATTGCCTCATTTTGTCCTGGGCTGTTTGGCCCTTTTTGCGGTTCTGAACTGGGTGATGGTTGTCAGTGCGCCGTGGGTTTATCTGGCCATCATGGGTGAGCGGTCAGGTCTGGCGATCGAACAAATCAGCGGATTGCTGGGAGCAGGTTTTATCGTCGGGATGGCGGGTGGCTTGCTGGCTGCATGGCTGGACCTGCGATTTGGCAGGATCATACCGATTATTGCAGGAATACTGTTCAACGGCGTTACCTGGCTGTTGATCTGTGCAGTACCACATCCCGTCGTGTATACCATTTCGGTTTTACTCAATAATATAAGTTTCTTTTTTACCTTACCTTATCTTCTTGGTACGATGGCGGCCCTCGACCGGGAAGGCCGTTGGGCATCAATTGCATCCACTTCATTTCTGGGCGCTATTGCCATCGCACCGGCCGTTGGTGGTTTGATTATGGATCATTGGAATGCAACGGCATTGGGTGTTTTTACGTTGACCGGCGGGCTTATGACAGCCGCGCTGGTCGTTTATGTTACAAACCGGGGCGCGCCCAAACCGAGTTCTTTCATGGCGTTTCGATAGGCCAGGGAAACCGCGTCGGCGGGGATATGAATCTCTTCGCGCACATCCAGCGGAACTTCTTCAGGACTTTGTCTTGATACAAGGGCAATGTCCTCCCGATTTACCTGCTCCCACAACTGTACGTGAGAGTGGGGATAGCTATCAGGAAAACCGGACCAGATGATCTGAAATATCCGTGTCTCGCTTGCCGACATGGGGCAGGCCGCATCATATATCGCGTAGCCCAGGTTACCGTTACCAACTTTTTCCACCAGGGCGGATGAGAATGGCAGGGTCAATTCCGCGGTAAAGTGAGAAAGACGTTCCTGTCCCAGTGTTTTTTCCGCCAGTTGCCGCTCACGCTTGAGCACATACGGTATTGACGTATCCACCTCAATCTCGTGTACTTCGGGTTGTTCCGGGTTGCCGAAGGAATCTGCGTGGACCCAGGACAGATGCGCTGCGTCGTTAAAGTTCTCGGTATGCCGTGACGCTGAACAATTCCAGATCTCATCAATGGCCATCTTTTTAATATCAGGGTCGGCGGCGAACCTGTCATTTTCCAGGTCAGGCCATTCGGGAACAGGTATGCCGGGTTCATCATTCAACAGGCAGACCCAGATAATGCCGTAACGCTCTACCGATTGAAACGTAATGAGACGCAGGCGTTCCGAGATGGGACGGTTCTTGTCTTCCACCGAAGGGATAAGGCGGCACCTGCCTTCCGCATCGTAATGCAGGGCATGCATGGGACACACTATCATATCGTCTTTGAGCCAGCCCAGGCTCAGAGGCGTACCGCGGTGTACGCAAAGGTCTTTGGCGACGGTGATGCCCGAACTGGTGCGGTAGATGACCAGGGGCACGTCCAGCAGCTTTGCCGCAACGGGTTTATGGCCGATATCCCCGGAGAATGCTACCGGATGCCAGAGGCCGGCCAGGATTTCCCAGTCGTTCTCACTCAGGCTGGAGTTACGCGGGAGTGTTGATGCAGTTTTTGAATGATCGCTTGGTAAGAACACGCCCAGTCTCCTTAAGTTACAGATGAGATTCCCGGCGTCTTTATTAACGGGAAATATTTGACGTAAATAACCAGCATACAGTGTTATTTTAGATATATTTCATATTTTGTATGCAGTTTATTGGTACCACACTGCCGCAAATGATCATACCAGGCGAGTATTCAGGATGGCTTAATGATATAAAATATGACTTATACAGCTTTCGGCCCCGGAATCCTATTGTACACAGCAACATATCCAGGATGATGAAACTGAATAACGAAAATTATCCTTATCTGTCTGCCGTAATTTTCATTATTTTGTTCAGTGCCGGGGACGGTTTACCTGCTCTTGAAAGTGATAACAGCAGTTGCGATGAGGCCGCTATCGGTACAAGGCCCGATGATTATCCGGATTGGCCGGCTTTATTCGGAATAGGAACAATAGCAACTAGAGAAGAAATCAATGCCTGGGACAAGGATGTAACTGCGGATGGATCAGGACTGCCTGACGGCAAGGGTACGGTATCCGGCGGCAGTAAACTTTACGGTTCATTGTGCCAGAGTTGTCATGGTGAAAACGGACAGGGGAAACCGTTTGATGCATTGGCGGGCCACGGCGACGCGCAATCCTATCCGTTTCCTGATGAAAAGTTTGCAGCGAAGACCATCGGTAATTACTGGCCTTATGCCACCACCTTGTTTGATTACATTAATCGTTCGATGCCTTTTGCCTCACCCGGCAGCCTGAGTTCCGATGAAGTCTACAGTATCACGGCTTACCTGTTGTACCTGAACAGACTTATACCGGAGGAAACGGTACTAACCGCAGAAAATCTCGCAAGCATAGATATGCCTGCACGTAACCGTTTTGTCGCAGACGGAAGGTGCAAGATAAAATGAGCAACAGTAAAAACCCCGAATCGCTGACTGACCGGTCTGATGCAATGATTTCACGCAGGCGTTTTCTTTCCGCAACGGCAACCGGGGCGGCAGGTGTTGCTGTATTACATAAGACGGTCGCTGATATAACAATTGATCCGACTAAACAGCAGGGTGCGCCACCCGCTGCGTTGGGTGAACGCTCGCCATTCGAAAAACCGGAGCGCAAGGTAATATCCAATATTCTGTCCACGACACCCCTGCAGGATTTACACGGAACTATCACTCCTGCCGATTTGCACTTCGAGCGTCATCACGGAGGGATACCGCTGATTGACCCGGATAAATACAAGCTGATTATCCATGGCATGGTCGAGAGACCCTTGAAATTTTCACTTGACGAGCTGAAGCGTTTCCCGGCCGTAACCCGATCGTGCTTCATCGAGTGTTCCGGCAACACCGGTGAATATTTCTGGGCCGACAGGAAAAACACACCGCAGACTTTACGCGGCCTCACCAGCCAGAGTGAGTGGACCGGGGTAAAGCTCAGCACGCTGTTTCGTGAAGCAGGAATCAGTTCAAGGGCAAGCTGGTTTTTGGCCGAAGGCAATGATGCCGCAGTCATGACCCGAAGTATTCCCGTCGAGAAAGCATGGGATGATGCACTGGTTGCTTACGCCCAGAACGGTGAACCATTACGACCCGCTCAAGGTTACCCGGTAAGACTGTTGCTGCCCGGTTGGGAAGGCAATACAAGCATTAAATGGTTGCGGCGACTTGAGCTTGGGGAGCAACCGTTTATGACCAGGGAAGAGACTTCAAAATATTCCGAACCGTTACCTGATGGCCGTATTCGCCAGTTCAGTTTCGAAATGGAGGCCAATTCGGTGATTACCTCACCTGCCTATCCGGACAAAATAGAACCCGGGTGGCTGGAGGTGCGCGGTCTTGCCTGGAGTGGGTCAGGCAAGATAGTAAAAGTGGAAGTCAGCACCGATGCCGGACAGAACTGGTCTGTTGCGGAACTTCAGGAACCTGTGTTGGCAAAGTCCCATACACGGTTCCGTTATCTCTGGAACTGGCAGGGTAAACCTGCGGTAATTATGAGCCGGGCAGTGGATCAGACCGGTTACACACAGCCCGACCATGAATCCTTGCGGGCCAAAAGAGGTCTGGGTGCGCCTTATCATCTCAACTCTATAGTCGGATGGGAGGTAAGGGCTGATGGATTGGTATATTTTGATGTTAAATCCTGGGCCTGATAGTTTCTATTGTTTAGTGTATGGTGAACATTGAATTTATTCTTGGTACTACGGTTAAATGTTGATTGGCTCTACTTGGACATGGTAGTGTGGATTACATTTCCTTCTGTCAGTAAAGCCTGTTCTATAATAGTTGCATGACGAGACTAGCGATAATAATAGGTCACTAGGGGGGATAAAAATGCAGCGCATTTTCATCAGTTTTAAACAGTTGGCAAGTGTCACGCTATATTGTGCTTTGTTATTCATTTTTTCTAATCCGGTTACGGCCCAGGGTGTACTTGAAGAGATAGTCGTAACGGCGCAAAAGCGGGAACAAAGTCTGCAAGATGTACCCATCGCTGTGTCGGCTATAACCGGAACTACTATAAGAAAACGCGCAATTGCCCAAGGTAGAGAGCTATTGGATTCAATTCCTGGTTTGACTACAGCCGGTACCGGTTTTGGGAAGGTAGAGTACAGCCTGCGAGGAGTAGGTGTTGATGATTTCCAGTCATCTGCAGGAAATGCGACGGCGATTTATCAGGATGGTGTTGTTTTCGGCTCAAACTTCGGCACATCCGGCCTGGTTTTCGATCTGGACCGCGTTGAAGTGTTGAAAGGGCCACAAGGAACATTATGGGGTAGAAATACCACAGGCGGATTGGTTAATTATGTGTCTGTCAAGCCGGAGGTGGGTGGGGAAACCAATGGTTATGCCAGCGTGACCGCAGCTGAATATGATCAATACGCCTTTGAAGGGGCAGTCGGTATATCCCTGTCTGACACGGTGGCTGCCCGTATCAGTGGTACTTTCCGTACCCTTGATGGTTATTTTGAAAATGTGAATCCGGCAGCAACCGGAGACGATGATACCGGTGGTTATGACTGGGGCGCTGTCCGGGGTCAACTGGTTTGGGAACCGAATGACCGTTTAACAACAAGATTGTCCGTTACCTATAGTGAAATGGATGGTGAGGACACCCCACACAAGGCATTTGGCCTGGGCGCACATCCGTTTGATTTCGGGTTCTCCTGTACTGATCCCCTGCGGGGCCGGCCCGGCACCACCTGTGTAAACCTGTTAGGTAACGTGGCAGATTCTGATTTATATACGACTGAGCAAGGGGAAGACGGGTTTTCCAAAATGGAGTTGTTTCAAACAGCTTTGTTCATTGATTATGAGTTCGATGCGGTTACTGCAACAGTAATTGCGGCGTTTCAGACTAACGAACGGCAGGATTTAAATGAAACGGACGGCGCTCCATCCGGGGTATTACGCGCTAATTTTGATGATGAACACGAACAATGGAGTGTGGAGGCCAGGTTGTCTTCCAATAGTGATGGTCCATGGAGTTGGGTAATAGGTGGTTTCTATTATGATGATGAACTTACCTACTTTCGATCCAACTATATTCTGGCATTTGGTGGTACCAGTGCCGGACGCTTGAATATCATAGAGTCTGAAAACAAGGCGATATTCGGCGAAGTTTCCTATGATTTTACCGATCGTTTTACCGCGACTGCCGGCGTCAGGTTAACCTGGGATGAACGGGTGGGCGCTATTCTTGCCGGTAGTCTCGCACCGCCTAATCCCACTTTAACCAACACGTTTATCGGTAAAGATCTGTGGTTCGGCTTGCCGCACGTCATACTGGCTGATGAGGATAATCAGGAAGAAGACTGGTTCGAACCCAGTGCAAGAATTTCATTGCAATACGCACTGACGGAAGAAGTCAACCTTTGGTTTACCTGGTCGCGCAGCTTCAGAGGGGGTGATTTTAATGGTGGCGCGCTGGCCGACGATGAATTTGAGGTCACCGAGCCGGAATTTTTGAGCAATTATGAAGCCGGCTTCAAAGGTGATTTCCTGGATGGGACCTTGCGCCTGAACGCATCAGGTTATTATTACGATTATACGGACAAAATCGGTTTTGTTGAGATTCCGGGTGCGCGTGGTGAGTTAGGCAGTATATCGTTATTGGCAAACTTTGGTGATGTGGAAGGCTACGGCGCTGAAGTTGAACTTGATTGGCAGCCGGTTGAGCAATTTAATATTTATACAAGTTTTGCCTGGACAGAGGCCGAATTCGTCAGCACCAGTTTTGACCTCGGTTTTGGGGGAGGCGATGTAACCGGTAACAGGACCGCTAAAACGCCGGCTTTAACCATGAATGCGTTTTTCACTTATACGGTGCCGGTGACGCAAGGCGGCCGGTTGGATCTAACCTTCAATCCGCACTGGCGGGATAATCAAAATTTCACTGATACAGATACAGATTACGAGTCACAGGATGCTTTTTGGATACTGAATGCCAGCATTGGTTATACCAGTCCTGACGATAAGTGGGACGCGAGACTCTGGGTCAAGAACCTCACCGATGAAGAATGGCTCGCTGATGGATTCACTTTCATCGCTGAACATTTATCCATACCGGGTGGTCCACCTCGACAAATTGGAGGCACTGTCTCTTATCGTTTTTGATTGCGTATAGTGGGCTATAATGAATATCAACAGGGTGGATTTTCCACCCTGTTTATTTTTGGCAGGATCATGTCACTACGATGTTTTAAATCAAGTATCTTATGGCTATGACCGAACCTCCACCAGTTAATGGTGGTCTTAATGATGCCTATCCCAATCCTGTCTACGCCTGGTACGTCGCAACGGTATTGATGATTGCCAATATTGTCTCGTTTATAGACAGGCAAATCATCAGTTTACTGATAGAACCCATTAAAGCGGATTTAGGCTTGACCGACACGCAGATCAGTGTGTTGCACGGTTTCGCCTTCGCTATATTTTATGCGCTTGTGGGAATTCTCATAGGACGTCTGGCGGACTATAAAAATCGTCGGACTTTAATTGCCGTAGGCATCGCGGCATGGAGCATTATGACCGCTTGCTGCGGATTGGCGAAAACCTTCTGGGTGTTCTTCCTGGCCCGCGTCGGTGTCGGCGTAGGCGAGGCGACTTTATCGCCCTGTGGTTATTCGATGATCTCCGACTATTTCCCCAGGGATAAACGCAGTAAACCTATCAGTCTCTTGGCCATGGGGCCATACGTAGGTGGAGGAATGTCGTTTATCTTGGGTGGGCTTGTCGTACAAATGGTGGCAAACAGCGCGGCACTGGAGTTACCCCTGGTGGGTGTGCTGCAGCCATGGCAAACCACATTTATTGTTGTCGGACTACCCGGTGTGCTGGTTGGCTTGCTGGTATTGTTGACCGTCAGGGAACCCGTCCGGCATGATAAATTATTGCAACCAGGGAACGAACAGGAAACGTTGCCGCTGAGTGAAACCTTCCGGTTCATTGCGTCACATTTACGCGTGTACACAACCATCACCCTGGGTTACTCCACCACAGCCATGTTGGGCTATGGCTTGCTGGCATGGACGCCTACTTTGTTTATTCGTAATTTTGCCTGGACGCCAGGCGAAGTAGGTTTGATTTTCGGCCTGCTGGTATTGGTTTGTGGCGGCGCCGGGACCTTTTTCGGTGGTGTCTGGGCAGACTGGCTGATCGGAAAAAAGCGTGCTGATGCCTATTTGCGGGTATCTGTCTATGGCGCTGTCGGCTTATTGTTATTTATCCTGGCGCCGTTGGTACAGAATGCTGTTGTGGTCCTGTGTCTGTTGGCGCCGACATTATTTTTCGTGGGCATTCATGTAGGCGTCGGTATGGCGTGCATTACCCAGGTCACACCCAATGAATTTCGCGGCCAGATATTAGCGATTTACCTGTTTGTATTGATACTTGTCGGTGCAGGCATCGGTCCGTTTATGGTGGCGTTTTTTACAGACTATGTGTTTAAGGATCCATTACTAATACGATATTCCCTGTCACTGTTCGCAGGGATATTCGTACCGGTTGCCTTTTTTATTTTTTACTCCGGTCTGAGACCCTTTGCAAAAATGATTGAAGAAATAAGGTAGTAAAAGTTTATATCGTCAGGATATATCACCGATGTTTTCGCCAACAAATTATGCAAGTGATGCTTCCGGTTATCCGGAAATTTCCGATATCAAAAAGAGTGACTGGCTGGTGCTTGCAGCGATGTGGCACCCGGTGGCTCTTGTCGATGACATAAGTGAAAATCCGCACCGGTTTATGTTACTGGATTTGCCTCTGGTTATTTTTCGAACCAGAGAGGGTATTACCGTAGCCAGGGATATCTGTCCTCACCGAGGCGCGCCGCTCAGCATGGGGCATCTGAAAGAAGACAGGATTATCTGCCCCTACCATGGGTTGGAATTCGCTGCTGACGGGACCTGCATAAGGATACCGGCGCGGGAGGATCAGAGCGTTCCCATCGCCGCCAGTTTTAACCTGCACATATACCGGAACCTGGTACGATACGGTTTGCTCTGGGTTTGTCTGAAACCCGAACCGTTATTACCCCTGCCGGAATGGCCCCTTCTCGAAAATGAAAATGTGATGAATAACCCGGATACGACGATTACAGTCAATTCCGAAGTGTGGGAAGCATCAGCGCCACGCCATGTGGAGAATTTTAATGATCCCGCACATCTCCCTTTCGTGCATGCGGATACGTTTGGCAATCCTGAAGATCCAAGTATACCGGAATTCGTTGTGGATCAGACAGTACCGCACTTGCTGAGACGGGTGAAAATAAGCCGTTCCGCAGTGGACGGATTGACAAGAGACTTTACTCTGGTATCAGAATTGACATTACCCTTTTGCTCTATGCTGGTTGATCAGGAGGAAGACGGCAGGATAAGGTATGCCATACACGACGTCGCATCACCCAATTCCGCTTATCGATCCACCCTTTATCAGATAGCCATTTCGGAATGTGATGATCCCCGTGCGCAGCCGGAATATGTACTTCAGGTAAACCGTGAAGATAAAGCCCTGATAGAAAAGTTGTATCCCAAAGACTACCTGCTTAATTTAAGGAACGAACGTCATACCCACGCTGATGCATGCGCTGTTGCTTACAAAAAGGCACTGGTTAAATTGGGCCTGGGCGCCCCGTAATAACAGCCCCGGTGCTCAGGTGTAGTTTTTATACTTATCCAGATGGCGCACCGGTTTGGATAAGGCGTCCCGGCGGAACGGATCGCCTAACTCCCGGGTGCACATAATCTCGAGTATCGTCGTCTTGCCGTCGTTCATCTGGGCATCGATGGCCCTGGTGAGGGCAGGGCCCACATCCTCAAGGTTATCAACGACAACACCCTCTGCGCCCATGGCCCGCGCGATACCGGCAAAGCTCTGGTTCTTCAGATCGCCGGCAACAAATCGGCGCCCGTAGAAATCCACCTGGTTCTTCTTCTCCGCGCCCCATTGCATATTGTTGAACACCACCGAAGTGACCGGGATGCCCTCGCGCACACAGGTCATGGTTTCTCCCATGCTCATGCCCCAGGCGCCGTCTCCCACATAGGAGACCGCCGGACGGTCCATGGCGGCCAGTTTTGCGCCGATGATGGTAGGGAAGGCGTAACCACAGTTGCCGAAACTCATGGCGGCAAACATGCTGCGCGGCCGTTCAAAGCGCAGATAGCTGTTCGATACCGAACAGATGTTGCCGATGTCGGTAGATACCATGACATCGGCCGGCATGGCCTTTTCCAGTTCCCGCAGGACCTGGCGCGGGGACAGCAATTTGTCCTCTGCCTCTGCTATCATTTTCAGGCTGAAATCGTCTTTCTCATGGCGCCATTCATCCAGTTCTTTTTCCCAGGCCTCTTTTTCCTGCTCGATAATTTTTGCGCGCTGTGCCGTACTGGCATCACAAGCCAGGGATTTATCGTCAATGCGGGACAGTAATGCGGCAGCGGCGGCTTTCGCATCGCCACAGATACCGACAGAAATCTTCTTTACCAGTCCCAGCATTTTGTGATCCGCATCCACCTGGATGATTTGCGCATCCTCCGGCCAGTATTCCATTCCGTACTGGGGCAATGTCCCAAAAGGTCCAAGCCGGGTGCCCAGCGCTAATACGACGTCAGCCTTACTGATGAGTTTCATACCGGCTTTGGACCCCTGGTATCCTAAAGGTCCGCACCAGAGCGGGTGGCTTGCGGGGAAGGAATCGTTGTGCAGATAACTGTTGACTACCGGGGCGCCCAGGCGTTCAGCCAGCGCTTTACATTCATCCACACCATCACCCATCACGACACCACCGCCGGAGATTATGACGGGGAATTTCGCGTTGACTAAAAGTTCTGCCGCTTCATTCAAACTCGTAGCGCCACCGGGCCCTCTGTCCAGGGCGCGCGGCTGTGGAATTTCCACGTCTAGTTCACCATAGAAATAATCCCGTGGAATATTTAACTGGGTTGGGCCCATTTCCGAGATAGCCCGCTCGAAACAGCGACCGGTAATTTCTGCCATGCGTTTCGGGTTATTGACGTGCCCCTGGTATTTCGTGAACTCCTGGAACATGGGCAACTGGTTGGCTTCCTGGAACCCGCCGAGCCCCGTGCCCATGGTGCCTGTTTCCGGCGTGATGATGACCACCGGAGAGTGGGCCCAATACGCGGCAGCGATGGCCGTTACACAATTGCTGATTCCCGGTCCATTCTGGCCGATACACACGCCATGACGGCCGCTCACCCGCGAATATCCATCCGCCATGTGCGCCGCCCCCTGTTCATGTACCACCGACACCATGTATATCCCGGCAGGCTCGAAGATATCCATGGCATCCATAAAAGCGGAACCCATAATGCCGAAGATCCTGGTTACACCGTTGGCGACCATTGTTTCCACAAGGGCTTCGCTTGGGCTCATTCGTGTCATTGTCTGATTTTACCTGTAATCCTGGTTTGTGGCGTAGACGCTCATTGCAGAAAGGCTCACTGTACATATGTAAGCATGTGGAAAATAGAGCCAGTTATGTTGTATCCCAAGTTCCAGAAGACGAAATTATCAGTATCCTGTCTGTCACATACGGTCTATTTTCTTACTGATCAGGGAGATACCATCATTAATCCTGTCTTCTGTTATTGAAGAGAAACCAAGACGAAAATAATTCATCGGGGGTTGGTCCTGGCCGAAATGAACATCCCCCGGTTCAATCAAGATGCTTTGTACGGCACATGACTGCGCGAGCATACGAGCGTCACATGCAGCGGGGCCCCTTACCCAGAATGCCGTACCGCCGAATTCGGGAATGTTCGTTGAATCAGGCAGGTATTGTTCCAACGCCGCGCACATGTGTTCCCAACGTCTTTTTAACACCTGGTTAATACGATTGATGTGGGAGTCATAATGTCCAAGTTGTAGAAACAGGGCAACTGTACGTTGTACCAGCGCAGGGGGATGACGTAACAAAAGCCGCCGCAGCATACGTGCTTGTTGTATCAACTCAGGGTCTGCGACAAGAAACCCGAGACGCAGACCCGGCGCCAGCGATTTCGACAAACTGCCGCAGTAGATTACCCGGTTGTCCTTATCAAGGCTTTTTAAGGCAGGGTTTGCCTGGTGGATATAATTTGCCTCCGATTCATAATCATCTTCTATTATTATCAGGTCGTGCGTATTCGCTTTTTCCAATAAAGCTTTGCGCCTGTCTAAAGGCATGGTGGCGGTTGTAGGTGATTGGTGGCTGGGGGTTACATAGACATAATCGCACCTGTCGATTTTGTCATTGATGACCAGACCGTTTTCGTCAATATCGAGCAACACCAGTTGTTCGGTGCGTAATAGAAATAAATTCCGGGCATCGGGGTAGCCGGGATTTTCAATACCTATCACGGTATCTTTATTGAAAAGCAATTGAGAGATGATTGACAAGGCGTTCTGGGCGCCGATCGTGACTAACAGGTTTTCCGGTTTGATCCATATGCCCCGCCTGGGTAACACCCGGATACACAACTCCTCTACCAGCACTTCATCATCCTGGTCAATGTAGTCCAGACTCCCTGCTGCAATCAGGGCCACACTCTGCGACTGGCGTACACATTCCCGCCAATCTGCTATGGGAAATAAGGCAGGGTCTGACTGGCCGTAGATAAAAGGATATTTATATTTTTGCCAGTCAACCGGTTTTTGAATGTTACGTTGTAAAGAGAGGTCGATATTAAGCCGGGTCTGCCAATTCGGTGTGCCTGTAGCAGTTATTTCCTGCTCATCTTGAAACAGTGGTGCGGACCTGAGAATCGCCGGATTGACAAAATAGCCTTGTCTCTCCCGGCTGATAAGGTAGCCTTCATCTACAAGGCGTTGATAGGCCAGCACGATCGTATTGCGGGAGACTTTCAGTTGCTGGGCCAGTTCACGACCTGAAGGGAGCGGCAAATCCATGCTTATCCTGCCTTCAAGTATTGCCCTGGTAAGCCCTTTTCTCACTTGCATCTGCAAACTTTCCTGGGCAGACCCTTCCAGTTGTATCAGTTGTGTCCACATTAGCTGGTGTGATCGCTTACTCATTTCTGGCACTACCTGAGGACATGGCCGCCCCGTAATATCTCCGATGACCGGCAAGATAAAGATGACATAATCACATTATACAGGTGAACAAAATGACCATTAGATTAGCAGAAGTGGTTGATGTCATGACGGATAACAGTGAAATCACCAACGGGCACTGTTCCCGTGCTGACCTGGAAAACCACTGGATGCCGTTTACCGACAATAAATCTTTCAAGCGGGAGCCCCGGCTGATCGTAAGAGGGAAAGGGATCCATGTGTGGAATAACAGGGGTGAACGCCTTATTGACGGCTCATCCGGCCTGTTTTCCGTTCCCTGTGGTCATTGCCGTCACGAGATCGCCGCTGCGGTGCATGAGCAGCTTCAGGAACTTGATTATACTTCACCCTTTTTACGCGGACACCCCAAATCGTTCGAACTGGCAAGGCGTTTAGCGGCCATAACGCCGGAACCGTTGAATCACATCTTCTATGGAAATTCGGGCTCGGAAGCCGTTGATACGGCCATGAAAATTGTCATGGCATATAATTTTGCGAGACGGCAATCGCAAAAGAATATATTTGTTTCCCGTGATCGGGCTTATCACGGAGTGAATATCGGGGGTACGTCACTCGCCGGAATCGTTAAAAACAGGGAGGCTTTCACCAGTGTCCTGCCGGGTGTGGCCTATATGCGCAGTACGGCAACAACCGACCGGAAATTTATCAAAGGTCAACCCGGTGACGGCGGTGAAGACCTTGCCGACGATCTGTTACGGATTATTAAGACGTATGGCGAGAGTCGGATAGCCGCCTGTTTCATCGAGCCAATCGCCGGTTCCACGGGTGTGCTGGTACCTCCCGAAGGTTACCTGGAGCGACTGCGTGAAATTTGCGATCAATATGACATAGTGCTGGTTTTTGATGAGGTGATTACCGGATTCGGGCGCACCGGTTCGGCATTCGCTGCGCAGGAATTCGGCGTGACGCCCGACATCATAACGATGGCCAAAGCCATGACGAATGCTGCCCAGCCCATGTCGGGGGTTGCCGTCCACGACCGGATATATGATACCGTCGTAGGCGCCGCCGAAGAGAACATGATTGAATTCTTCCATGGATACACCTATTCAGGCCATCCTGCCGCCTGTGCTGCAAGCCTGGCAACCCTGGATATTTATGAGAAGGAAAACTTGTTTCAGCGGGCCAAAGACCTCTCCGGTTACTTTCTTGATTCAGTTTTTGCCCTGCAGGAGCATCCGCTGATCACGGACATCCGCGGTTACGGTATGCTGGCTGCTATTGAGCTGTTGGTTGAAGAGAGACCGGGCATGCGAGGCCACGACTTCCAGAAGCGCTTGTTTGATGCCGGCGTACATGTCAAGACCACGGGAGATGCGGCGTTGATTGCGCCACCGTTCATTATCGAAAAATCGGAAATTGACGATATGTGCGGGATCATACGCGAAGTGCTTGATAGTTATTCTTGAGCGGATCAAGACTCGTCGTCCAATACAACGGCAAACTGTTACCTGCGGCCACAGGGCTGCTGTGTTAACCGAGAAGTGAATAATGTCATACGGTTTAAACGACTTCATTACCGGAATGCCCAAGGCGGAATTGCACGTCCACATTGAGGGTTGTGTAGAACCACTGATGTTATTGCGCTTCGCGGAACGCAACGGTGTGGATATCCCCTACCGGGATGAAGATGAAGTGTGGGCGGCACAGGATTATGGCGAACCGGCGCTGGATAATTTTCTGAAATACCATGAGAACTGTCTCCGTGTATTACAAACAGGGCAGGATTTCTATGAACTCGCTTACGCATTTTTTAAAAGATCTGCTGAAGAGAACATTGTCTATCTGGAAATCATGTTTGAAACACAGGCACATATCAGTCGAGGTCTTGTATTTTCCGAATACTTCGACGGACTTAATCAGGCAAGGAGGGACGGAAGACGTGATTTTGGGATTGAATCAAACTGGATAATGAGTTTTCAGAGGGATCATAGTGCCGAATCCTCCATGGAAATACTCGATATGGCTAAACCTTTTAAAGATGAGATCATCGGGGTGGGGCTGGATAATTATGAAGTGAATAATTTCGCATTGAAGTTCGTAGAGGTATTCAGGCGAGCACGGGAAGAAGGCTATCGGCTGACCTCACACTGTGATTGCAACCAGCAGAATTCCATCGAACATATCCGCCAATGCCTGGAACTATTGCAGGTAGAGCGTATCGATCATGGCCTGCATGTTATCGACAGCCCGGAATTAACTGCAATGGTTCGAGAGTTGCAGATCCCCCTCACGATGTGTCCTACCTGGCGGCCTTCAGATCCTGCTCCCCGGCGGCTGGAGAGTATCCGCGAAATGCTGGAACTGGGACTGCTCGTTTCAGTCAACACGGATGACCCGGCGGAATTTGCAAGCCGCTACCTGAATAATATTCTTATGGAAATGCACAAACATGGCAGCTATACAAAGGATGAAATTGTCCGGCTGACACGTAACGCTTTTGCCTCCGCCTGGATTTCTGAACATGCCAGGGCACATTACCTGGAAAAGCTGGAAAAATATGTTGCAGGGAAGTAAGCCGGCGGCCCGTGTCTGCAACAATGGAAACTCTCGCAGTAACAAGCTGCCCGGAGGGATAACCGGGCTATGTTATCGAAACCATGATTGCCGCGGTGGCAACTACATCCTCTACACTTGCTCCCCGGGACAAGTCCGCAACAGGTTTGGCAAATCCCTGCAGTACAGGTCCGATGGCAACCGCATGACCCAGGTGCTGGACAAGCTTGTAGGCGATGTTACCGGCATCCAGATCCGGGAATATCAACACGTTAGCATGGCCGGCTACGGCACCCGATGAGACCGACTTGATTTCCGCGATTGCAGGAATGAGCGCGCTATCCGCCTGCAGTTCTCCATCGACCGCGACTCCAGGCGCCCGCTCCCGGACAAGCGATACTGCACGCACGACTTTATCGACGTGCGCATGACTGGCACTGCCCTTTGTCGAAAACGAAAGCAGCGCAACGCGAGGTTCATCATCAAGTAGTCTCTCCGCATTTCTGGCCGACGTGATGGCAATATCAGCGAGTTCTTCTGCCGTGGGATCAGCATTGACGGCACAGTCCGCAAAAACGAGCGGTTTGCTGTCCTTCGGGAGCATGACAAAAAAACTCGATGGTGTCTGGATCCCATCGGCAAGACCAATGCACAATTGCGCAGCTTCGATAACCCTCCGCGTCGGGTTGTCGATACCGGCAAGCAGTACATCGGCGTCGCCTGCCTTTACCATCATCGCGCCGAAGTAAAGCGGTTTGTGCATGGCCCGGAGCGCCATCCCGGAATTCACTTTACCACGCTGACTGGTATACAATTCAGCATAGTGTTCCGTACGGCCACTTGTGCGCGGATCGACGATTGTGCAGGCTTCCAGCAATATATTATTATCTGCTGCCAACACCTCGATACTCTCGGGCTTACCGATAAGGAACACCTCCCCCATTCCTTCAATCGCGATTCTGCTTGCAGCCTCGAGCATCCGGACATTGTCTCCTTCGGGTAACACAAATCGTGTAGGGATTGCCCGTGCTCTTTCTATGAAACGCTGGATAAATGTCACGGTTTTTCCGTTAACGCTCTCCCATAGGTATGTAAGACCGCCGTTCCGGACCTTCATATCTTAACAGCGGTCTGATCAGAATATTGCTTTCAAGCTGTTGCAACACCTGTAATGTCCAGCCCGGGACACGTCCTGCCGCAAAAATCGGTACAAAGATATCCTGTGGAATGCCATGCAAGTGATAAATCACACCGGAGTAAAAATCGACATTGACGTTGACGCCATGGCGCGCATAAGGTTGCATGGCCTCGACCAGGGCCTGAAGGATCTGATTCCAGCGCGGTTCACCCTTTTCTCTCGACAGGCGTTCGACGCCATGACGCAAATGTTTCGCCCGCGGGTCTTCTGCGCGGTAAACCCGATGACCAAAACCCATGATGGCTTCCCTGTTTTTCCTCCTGGCCTTGACGTACTGCTTCGCATTCCTGGGATTTCCAATTTCACGGGCCATCTTTATGACGTCTTCTGCAGCACCACCATGTGCAGGTCCCGAGAGTGCTGCTATGGCTGCTGTGATCGCCGCATGCAGGTTAGCATCTGTTCCGGTGACAACTCTCGCTGTGAACGAGGACGCATTCGATCCATGTTCGGCGTGCAGGATAAAATCAAGATCCATCAGTCTTGCAGCATCTTCACTGGGCGCCTCTTCCAGTAACATGTACAAAAAATTGGCTGCATGGCTTAAATTCATATCCGGTGCAATTGGGGGTTTGCCAATCCTGACCCGGTGATGAGCAGCCACAATCATCGGCACCTGCGACATGAGTCGAATGCCTTTTCGCAGAACAGCCTCTGCAGAACAATCTTCGACTTCCGGGTCATAAGCAGCCAATGCAGAGGCCGCAGTTCGCAACACGTCCATTGGGTGAGCATCAGCTATGGTTCCGATGATGTCATAGAGAGGTTCCGGCAGTACCCGCTCCGTCTTGAGTCGCTCATCGAATGCGCCGAACTGTGCGCTGTCTGGTAACTCACCGTGCAACAACAGGTAAGCAGTTTCTTCGAAACTGGAATTTGTGGCCAGGTCATCGATCGAATAACCGTAATAGCGGAGTTCACCAGCCTGACCATCGATGAACGTTGCCGGCGATCGGTCGAAATAAACTCCTTTCAGTCCGCGATGAATTCTTGCTGCAGCAGCGTCATGAGTCATGGGTTTTACTCTGATACCAATTAGCCGGCTTCTGCGGAGTGATATTTTTTCACATATTCCTGGATGGAGGCAACGCCCTGCTCCTTGGCTTCGAACAGGCTTTCCAGGTGTTCCCTGGAATTGATGATGCCCATGGTAACCACTTTACCTTGCTCATCGATCAGGACTGAGTACGGCAGCTTGCCGACCCCGTAGCTGCGTCCGAGTATTTCCGACAGCACGTAATCGAAGCGCCCCAGTTTCTGCTGCTCGATGAACTTCCTGTGCTGTTCGGCAGGGCCGTCGCTGGCCAGCACGATATCCAGCCATCCGGTTTCTTCCTTCTGTGCCGAAAACAGCACCGGCAACAGGGTCTTGCATACCGGGCAATCGGGCGCCAGGAAAAACAGCAGCAGGCTGCGCGCAGGGTCGCGCACGCCGCCGATACGAATTTTTTTATTCTCGACGGTCAATAAATCCATTTCCGGGGCAACGTCCCCGGGGCTCAGGGCCTGGTTCACCATCAGGGCGCCGGCAGGCGCCACCCGTTCATACAGGACGCCGATCTGCCTGACCAGCGCAAACACCATCACGCCCAGGATGATGACTATTATCCAGAGCAGCAGGTTGGAGACGATAAGGGCTTCAGGCACGAAATTCCTCCCGGGTCAGCGAGTTAAGCAGGTCTTTATTCACCAGCAACTGGTTGATGATATTGTAGAACAGGCAACCCGTTGCGGTCGCCAGGATGATGATCAACCAGTCGAACCAGAGCAGCGTGCGCGGCATTGCCTGGCTGCCGGCGGCAAAGGCCAGAAACAGCAACAGTCCGTTGCGTGCGATCATCCATTCGCTGATGGTTTGTTTCTGGGCCGGACCGCCGCAACCGCAGTCGATATTGCGCCGTCCGCGCAACAGGTTGATGCCAATCGCGGCAATATAGATGCATAACAACGTCCCGGCAGAGAATGCCGCCGTCCGTGCCGTGGCAGGTATCAGCAGGGCAACGCCGGTCATGATTTCCACCACGGGGAGCAGGTATAAGCATTGCCGGGTCAACCCTTCCGGCAGGATCCTGTAGTTGGCCAGGGTGGTTGCGAACTCCGCCGGCGCCCGGCATTTGTGCAGTCCTGCCAGTACGAACACGTAGCTGAGCACCAGGGCGGCAACCAGGTTGATGGCGGGGTCGGAGGTAAAGTGAAACATGGATGGACAGGATTTACAGGATGTCAATAAAGGTTTTGTCTGGGCCCCCTGGGGCGAAAAGCATGAGTATGCGCATTTGCCCTGCCCGAGTAAAGGGCGTTTTGGCCCTATGACTTATAGGTTGCAGCTGTTTTTTGCTTTACTTCCTCTTCGGTGACGCCGGGCAGACGCTTTACCAGGCGCATGCCGGAAGAGTCAAAGTCGAACACCGCCAGGTCCGTGATCAACAGGTCGACGGCCTTGCCCGCGGTCAGCGGCAGGTTGCAACGGGGCACCACCTTGGAGTTGCCGCTCCTGTCACAGTGGGTCATGGTCACGATCAGTTTTTTTGCGCCGGAGGCCAGGTCCATGGCGCCGCCGACCCCGAGCAACGGTTTGCCGGGCACGGCCCAGTTGGCCAGGTTGCCCTGCTCATCAACCTGTAATCCCCCCATGACGGCAACGTCCACGTGGCCGCCCCGGATCATGGCGAAAGAGGTGGAACTGTCGAAATAGCTGGCGCCCGGCAACGCGGTGACCGGTACCTTGCCGGCATTGATGGGGTATTCCATGGCGCCGCCGGATTGCGGCTCAGGTCCGACGCCCAGCATGCCGTTCTCAGAATGCAGGACTATGCCGTCCTCCGGTTTGATCAGGTCCGCGACCAGGGTGGGGATGCCCACTCCCAGGTTGACGATATCACCCCGCTTCAACTCGGCCAGCGCAATCCTGGCCATCATCATGCGGGCTTCATCCACTTTTTTAAGGCTCGCCGACACCGATGCCGAGGTGCCCAGGTGTTCCGGGTTGAGGTCGGCCTGCACCAGGTAATCGACAAAACAGCCCGGGGTATGGATAAAATCAGGGTCGAGAGCGCCTGTGGGGACAATCTCCTCCACTTCTGCGATGACCAGTTCGGCAGCCATTGCCGCCGCCTGGTTGAAGTTGTTCTCGGTCATACGGTATTGCAGGTTGCCGATGGTATCGGCCCGCCAGGCCCTGATCACGGCAACGTCGGCGCGCAGCGCGGGGATGAACACCATTTCCCTGCCGTCAATCTCCTTTGTCTCGCGGCCTTCCGCCAGCGGCGTACCGGCGGCGGTGGGTGTGAAAAAGCCACCCAGGCCGGCGCCGCCGGCGCGGATGGCCTCGGCCAGCGTGCCCTGGGGCAGGAGTTCGAATTCGACTTCCCCGGATTGTGCCGCGGCAACGGCTTCCGGGTTGCTGGTGAAGAATGACCCTACGACTTTCCTGAACTGTCCGTTGCGCAGGCAGCGGCCCCCGGCCAGTCCGGGTTCGCCTACGTTGTTGCCGATATAAGTGAGCCCGGCCAGTTCGGTTTCGGAGATGGCATGCATGATGTTGGTCGGGTTGCCCGTCATGCCGAAACCGCCGACGATCAACACGTCGCCGGAGCGTACCTTGGCCGCGGCCTGTTCCAGGGTGATCTGCGGGACTGTTCTCATAGTGCCTGAATTATACCGGCATGGGGGGATAACCGTGCCAGGCATTCTCAAGCAGGGCGCGCACCCGGTCCCGGGTGACGGGCTCAGGGTTGTTAACCGGTTTCTCCACGGTTACCGCGGCGGCTTCATCGAGGTCCGCCTCCTTTACTCCTATGTCCTTCAACGCGGTGGGCGCGCCCAGGGTTCCTGCCAGCTCGAACAGGCCGGTCGCGGCATCGCTGACGCCCAGCGCCTCGGCGATCCGGCGGGTGGCCTCCGGCCTTGCCCCGGCGTTGTAGGCGACACCATGCGGCAGCAGGATCGTGTGGGTCTCGGCATGGGGCGTGTTAAAGGTGCCGCCGAAGGTATGGCAGAGGCGGTGGTGCAGGCCGGTGGTGCCGGTCCCCAGCGCAGCGCCGGCGAGGCTGGCGCCGTACATGGCCCCGGCACGCGCGTCCATGTTGCCGGGCTCGGAAATGATGACAGGCAGACTGTGCGCCAGGGCGCGGATACCTTCAAGCGCCATCACCGAACTGATGGGGTTGGCGTCTTCCGCGGCTGCATTGGCGACAGCCTGGGCCATGGCGTTCATGCCGCTGGCCGCGGCGAATGCAGGCGGCATAGTCAGGGTCAGTTCCGGGTCGTATATGGTCAGCGTCGGCACAACGACGTCATCCCGCCGGGTGATCTTGCGATTGCCCCGGGTCACCGCCCAGAGGTTGGTCATCTCGGAACCGGCGTAACTGGTGGGCAACACTATATTGGGCAGGTCCATGTTGAACGCCAGGGCCTTGCCCAGACCGGTGGTGGAACCGCCGCCCACGGAGATGGAGCAGTCGGCGTCGAGCCGTTTTACCTCCGCTATTGCCAGGTTGAGCGTTTCGACGGGCACGTGCATCATCGCCCGCTTGAACAGACCTGCCGCCTTGTCGCCCAGTTGCTCGACGATCGCCTGTCCGGTATCGGCCTGGTGAGGCGTCGCCAGCACCAGGGCGCGTGAATAACCAAGTTTGGACAACTCCTCAGGCAGGCGTTTACGGGCGCCGGCGGCGAATATGATGTTCCAGGGTAGGGCTTTATAGCGAAAATCCATCACCGGTCAACAGGCAGATTCAATAACTGAACCGCTGCAATTCCGCTTGGCGACACCTCATTAATGATTGCCGATATTGTTTTCAATCATCCCTGATTTCTCCAATCACCTTGAGTACTTCATCCTTTTCGGCTTCGATCTGCGGCGACATCATCAGCTTGGTGCCAAGCGTTTCAGATGGTTCGTCGCAGGTGAAAGCGGGCTTGTGCGAACAACAGGCTTCAAACAGGGCGCCTGAGGGAGTACGGATATAAATGGAATCGAAGTAGCCGCGATCTTTCACATCGGAAAAATCGGTGAAGCCCAGGCCCTCTGTAAAAAACTTGATGGCGTCCTGTTCCTTGCGGGTGGGCACGTTATAGGCCATGTGATGGATGGCGCCTTCACCCACGGTCCAGGAACCCGGTTTGCGATCCGGTTCAATCTCAAAATCCGTGTAGGTGCCGGTGCCGCCTTCGCCCATGGCGTAACGCACCAGGTTGCTGTCGTCCGCTGCCTTGCGAGAGCCCCATGCCACCTCCAGGAATTCCTGCATGAATTCCATGTCACGGGTAGAGACCCCGGCCGCGTGGGTGCCGCGGATCATGTTTTCAGCGGGGACCGGTCCGTCAGAATACGGCGCGCGTGAATCGTCCTCGACGCCGACGATGGACAGGCGGATGTTGTGCGGGGAACGGAAATCCAGGTGCTTTTCTCCGAAGCGTTCGGTCTCCGTCACCTCGAAACCATGATCCTTCAGGCGGTTGTGCCAGTACGGCATGGAATCTTCCGGTACCGACAGGCTGACGTAGCTGACCTGGCCGCTGCCCTCAGTGGCCTTTACGCCTATGTGGGCTACCGGGAAGGTTGTGAGCAAGGTGCTTTCATCACCTACGTCGTTACCGTAGTAGATGTGGTAAACCGGTGTCGCCCCGTCGTAGAACAGGGTGCGTTTGACGCATTTCAGGCCCAGCACCTTGGTATGAAAATCGAAGTCTTCCTGCACGTTGCCGACCCCGATGGTTATATGGTGATGACCGGTCAGGCTTGTGCCTGGTAGCTTATCGGGCATGTTGCTTCTCCTCCTCCGGGTACAAATGTTTGGTATTCTTTCATTACTGCTGCCTCAGGATAAAACTCTTACCAGTCCGTGACAACAGGTATAGTATTTTTAGCACAGCGGCAGCCTGATTAAAACCGAACCATCTTGTACAGTTTAGAAAGTGAATCTATAATAATCAAGGATTATTTTCCATCCCGCCGCGGGCACACAAGGGGGGATTCTCAATGAAACCGGATCAGCGTGAACCCGTATTGATCGGTGGAGCAGGACCTGCCGGCCTGTGGGGACCGGGTGAGAAATGTGACGCTTTCGGGCAATCGCCGTTTATCTTATCTCTTCAATGAAAGAGGAAACGAAGGAAGTTACAGCCTTGTCTACGTAGTCTTTCTGCTCCTCGGTTGTTAAAGGACCTCTGATCCCGCAATACCCGTCCAGCATGGGCTTATGCAGTATCATGCCCCAGAAGTATTCCGCTGCCATAGCGGGATCCGCGCACCTGATCCTGCCTCTTTCAACCATTGTGGAGAGATAATTCGCTACACCTGCCATGCCGCGTCGGGGCCCGTGCTCGTAATAGGTTTTGCCTACGTAAGGTATGCGTTCGGCTTCGGCATATATGATCCGGCACAGGTTAATGTGGTCGTTTGATGTTATGACCTTTATACCGGTCCTCCCGATCAGTTTCAGGCCCTCTTCAATACTGAGGGCCGTAAGATCCAGGTTTTCAATGGGAGCCAGGTGATCGCGTAATTTCTCATCCAGCACGGCAATGAAAAGCGCCTGCCTGCTTCGAAAATGTTTGTATATGGTGCTTTTTGAGGAGCCGGAACGTTTTACCAGGTTATTCATACTGGCTTTTTCATAGCCCATTTCCAGGAACATTTCGGTAGCGTGTTTGATAAGCTCCTTCCGCTTCCGTATGGCGTCCTTGCGCATTTTCTTGACGGCGGGTTCCGCTTTCTGCTGAGCTGCCTGGTGCGCTTCCGGATCAATGCTCATGTATGTTTGACTCGTTGTCGGTGGCTTGAATACGCGTGCGTCAAGCGCCTCATGTAAATTCAGGGGTTCTCCTGAAAACGCACCTCCCGGCAAAAAAATAAAACGGGCGGAATGTTATACTAACATGGCTTCGACACACGTTTCAGGAAACCACGATGGGGTTATTGATTGACGGCAAGTGGCATGATGAATGGTATGACACCGAATCCAGCAAGGGGCGGTTCATCCGTTCTGAATCCGGGTTTCGCAACTGGGTAACCGAAGACGGTTCTCCCGGCCCTTCAGGGACGGGAGGCTTCAAGGCCGAGGCCGATCGTTATCACCTGTATGTCTCCCATGCCTGTCCCTGGGCCAACCGCACCATGATCTACCGCAGCATTAAAGGACTTGAAGGGATGATCTCCCATTCCGTGGTCCACTGGCACCTGGGCGAGCACGGCTGGACGTTTGAACCGGGTGACGGCGTTATTCCCGACCCGTTGCATAACGCGCAATACTGTTACCAACTCTATACGGCTGCCGATCCGGAATACAGCGGCCGGGTTACCGTCCCGGTGTTGTGGGACAAACTCAAAAATACCATCGTCTCCAATGAATCATCGGAGATCATCCGCATGTTCAACAGCGAGTTCGATAACGCCGGGGCCGGGCCGGGCGATTATTACCCCGAACATCTCAGGGATGAGATCGATGCGATTAACGAACGGGTGTTCGGGACCCTGAATAACGGCGTGTACCGGGCCGGTTTCGCCACCACCCAGGAAGCGTATGAAGAGGCGATCTACCCACTGTTCGATACCCTGGACTGGCTTGAGGACAGGCTTCAGGAACGGCGCTACCTGACCGGCGGCCGTATTACCGAGGCGGACTGGCGCCTGTTCACCACCTTGATACGGTTCGACCCGGTCTACGTGGGCCATTTCAAGTGCAATATCCGGCGACTGGTCGATTATCCGAATTTATGGGGTTACACCCGCGATCTCTACCAGCAACCGGGTATTGCGGAAACGATTAACATGGAGCATATAAAAAAGTCATATTTCGGCAGCCACGAAACGGTGAACCCGACCGGCATCGTCCCCGCAGGCCCTGATTTCCACCCCGAGGCGCCCCATGAGCGCCATTTGTTATCCTGATTATGTGATATACCGGGAATATTTGGTATATTTGGGGTCAGTGTAAAAACTCAGGACAGGGTTTAGTATTTTTCGACAGGGCAAGCATGAGTTTTCACACTGACCCCAATTATCCTTAACACTGTCTTTGAGGGGAAAGCCATGTCCGTAACGACCGTATTCGGCAGTATCGACAACTACGACAAGGGAGGCGTCGAGATTACCGGCAACGAGGAGGCCCGGGATTACCTGTTTTCCAATATGTTCGAAGTGGCGGGCAACGCCGCACCCTGGGAGCGTATTGTCGTCGCCAAAAACCTGGAGAATACCATCGAGTGTATTCGCGCCGAAGGTGACAGCCCCTGGTACATCTGCAGCCACGATGAGACCGCCCTGCTCATGCAGGGCAAAATGGAGGCCCATTTTATCAAGCCCGCGGACAGCGGACTGGCGCCTGCCGACGACAAGGAAGGGTCCGTCAGGCTGTCCGGCCGGCCGGAAGGCCAGGTCATGGGTCATGTCAAGGCTGCCCGCGGCCACATGGTCCTGTTGCCGGCCGGCGCAGCATACCAGTTCCGCGCCGGCGAACTGGGGGTAATCTTATTGCAGACGTTACTTGGCGATGAGTCCATAGAGAAATGGGCCGAGATCTGCCAGCATTGAGACTAGCAGTTAATGTTGACCTAGGGGGAGACGACTATGGCAGCAACAGCAGAACAACTAAACGAATTACCGGTACTTAGCGAAGCACACCGGGAAAGCGCGCCGCATCGGGTCACCGGCTACAAAGGCTTTGATATCGGTTCATTCAAGTTTCAGCGGGATGAGTATTTTGCGCGTATCCAGTGTCCGACCGGGACCCACGTGATGGACGTGGAGAATTTCCTGCGGTCGATGGTGCGAGACGTGGCCTGGGGGTTTTTCTACGGCTGGGTCAACTTCGACGAGGTCTTCGGCACGGTGAATAATTACGGCAGCGTCGATGTCTTTATGGGCGCTTATAACCAGGGCTACAAGGATTCCGGCACGGATTTTACCGAACGCTTCGAGACAGAAGTGCTTCTGGCCTGTTTCAAGTCCCTGCTGTCGGACTGGACCAATGCCTGTTTTAACCCGTTTGCCGCGCCCCTGGAGACCGGCAGCGCGCGCGGGCCCAAGAACGGCAGCAACGATGAGGCCGTGAATTTCCAGCGGGAACTGGCCGACCGGTTCGTCAGTCTTCCCGGCGACAGTCCGGTCCGTTCCGATGAAAACGGCCGGTCCGTCAACCGGCAGTTTGCCGACGTGGACCAATCCGAACCGGAAGTCCATGCCGAGCCCGGGTTCGAAGGCCAGTTGGCCGGGTTCAGCCTGTTCAGGTACCTGTCCCGCTCGCCGGTCACCTGGAATCCGTCCATCGTTTCCGTGGTCAGGAGCAGCGCGTATTGTCCGACGTCGGAAGAGCATATCCTGCCGGTGGACCACGGCAACGACAGGGTTGAATGGTTCATACAGATGTCCGATGAGATAACCTGGCGCGTGGCAGACAAGAACACCGCGGCCCCGATGTCCGTGGTCACCATGAAGGCAGGGGACGTGTCCTGCATGCCCGCGGACATACGCCACCGGGGATATTCCCCGAAACGCTCCATGCTGCTGGTCTGGGAGAACCTGACGCCGGGCCTGGAGATACGCTACGCCAAGGGTGAATTACCGCCGGTTCCGGCCTCGTTCTAGATACTGTATCCGTTTAGGGGCAACGTTTTGGGGACAGAACTAAATCTGCCCCTGGAGAGCGGTATCAACTACCCCCATACCTCCCGGGCCAGCCCGACAATCATTTCCAGTTTTTCCCATTGCTGGTCTTCGGTCAGTATATTGCCCTCCTCGGTGGAGGCGAAGCCGCATTGCGGGCTCAGGCAGAACTGGCCGGGGTCGGCATAACGGGCGGCTTCATCGATGCGCCGCCGGATGGCATCCTTGTCTTCCAGGTCGCCGGACTTGGAGGTAACCAGGCCGAGAACTACCCGTTTGTCACCCTGAGGCAGGAAGCGTAACGGCTCAAAGCCGCCGGCGCGGTCCGTATCGTATTCCAGGAAATAACCGTCATATGCCGTTTCCTCCAACAGGGTTTCGGCAACCGGTTCGTAACCGCCTTCCGAGATCCAGCTTGAACGGAAGTTGCCGCGGCAGACGTGGGTGGTCACTACCATGTCCTCCGGCTTGTCCTTCAGGGCGTGATTGATCATATCCGCATATACCCGCGGCAACGGCTCGGGGTCGTCGCCCCGGTCACGCGCGGCCTGGCGCTCTTTTGCCGAGCAAAGGTAAGCCCACACGGTATCGTCAAACTGCAGGTAACGGCAACCTGCAGCGTAAAACGCCTGCACGGCCTTGTGGTAAGCCTCCGCCGTATCGGCGAAGAATTCGTCCAGCCCCGGGTATACGTCGTTGCTGATGGAAGCCCTGCCTCCGCGAAAGTGCAGGACAGAAGGCGCCGGTATAGTCATCTTGGCTGCGACGCCGGCAATGCCGTGAAGAAAGCGAAAGTGATCCAGCATATAGTGTTGATCGAAACCGACCCTGCCGGTTACGGCAATGGTTCTGGATTTTGTCTGCACCCCGTGAAACTGGATGCCGTGTTCGCTCTCAACCAGTTCGACGCCTTCCAGTCCGGCAAGATAATCGAAGTGCCACCACGTGCGGCGGAATTCCCCGTCGGTAACGGCTTGCAGACCGGCGGCTTCCTGGCGTTCAACCACTTCACGGATACACTCGTCTTCAACCGATTTAAGGGTACGCGCATCCGTTTTACCGGCATCAAAATCGGCGCGTGCGGACTTCAGCCGGGCAGGACGTAATAAACTTCCCACCTGGTCTGCTCGGTACGGTGCTCTGTCTGTCATGAGTATCTATGTCTCTGTTTTAATTTCAACCGATAAGTATACCGTATATGATAAGGAAGAAATTGCGTCACAACGATAATGACAAACCGGGTTGTCCAGCCCCGTCTTGAATGAACGATATCAATACAGCCGATATGAACAATACGATCAGACAACTGATAGATGAATTAGGTCCGGATGCCGTACTGACCGGCCCTGATATTTCCGGAAAATACCACGCCGACGGCTCCGGAGAGACCGCCCATGCGCCCGCCGCCGTCGTCCGGCCTGCGTCGGCCGGACAGGTATCCGGCGTCATGCGCATCTGTTCATCCAACAACCGGAAAATAGTCGTACAGGGAGGGCTCACGGGTTTATGCGGGGGAGCCACACCCAGGGAAGACGAGGTAGCCTTGTCGCTTGAGCGACTGACCGGCATAGAGGAACTGGACCGGGATTCCATGACCATGACCGTGCTTGCCGGAACCCCCCTGCAGACCATCCAGGATGCAGCGGACGATGCAGGCTTGCTGTTTCCCCTTGACCTGGGCGCCCGGGGTTCTTGCAATATCGGCGGGAACATTTCGACCAATGCCGGTGGTAACGAGGTAATCAGGTACGGTATGACGCGCAACCTGATCCTGGGCCTGGAGGTTGTACTGGCCGACGGCACTGTCATTACGTCGCTGAACAAGATGCTGAAAAATAACGCGGGCTACGACCTGAAACACCTGTTCATCGGCACTGAAGGGACCCTGGGTATCGTGACGCGCGCGGTATTGCGCCTGTTCGCCAGGCCGGAAAGCCGCAACACCGCGCTGGTTGCAGTACAGTCGTTTGATGAGGTGGTCCGGTTCCTGCATTTCATGAGCCGGGAATTCAGCGGGTCGCTCAGTTCATTTGAAGTCATGTGGGACAGTTATTACGACTACATTATCAGGCACGTTCCGGCCGTGAGCAGCCCATTTGATGACAGGTATCCCATTTATGTATTGACGGAGATCAGCGATAAATCCAATCAAAACGGACTTGAAGATGCACTCGCAGGAGAGTTGGAGGCCGGGAGGATACTGGACGCGGTAATCTGCCAATCAGAACGCGAAAGACAGTCAGTCTGGGCCATACGTGACGGCGTGGGCGATGCCATGGCCGTGATCAGCAACAATGCCAATTTTGACGTGAGCGTGCCTATCAACAGGATGGCCGATTTCCTGGCTCAACTGGAACCCGAAATAAAGGGGCTTTTGCCGGATACGTCTCTCCTGGTATTCGGGCACATCGGCGACGGCAACCTGCACCTGGTCTTCACGGTGAACAGGAAGGAGGATAAAAAGACGGTGTATGACGTGGTTTACAGGCATGTCGGCGCATATAACGGCTCGGTCTCAGCCGAACACGGTATCGGTATGCAAAAACGCCCTTACCTGCATCAATCCAGGAGCAATGAAGAAATTGCCCTCATGAAACTGTTGAAACAGACCATGGACCCGAAGGGCATTTTG
Source organism: Gammaproteobacteria bacterium (assembly GCA_965207165.1). Taxonomy (GTDB): domain Bacteria; phylum Pseudomonadota; class Gammaproteobacteria; order Eutrophobiales; family Eutrophobiaceae; genus JAAXHV01. The sequence continues at coordinate 3,430,925 of OZ242265.1, forward strand.
AACCCGGGACGCGTGCTTGGCTGACAGCGGTTTCAGTTGTTTGTTTTGAAGGCCTGGTAGCGATCGTTGGTATCACGCCAGACCGGTCCGGGTTTCCCGTTGCCAACCGGCCGGCCGTCAAGTCTGACCACCGGGGCTACACCCAGTGTGGAACTTGTGATCCAGATCTCATCGGCCTGCAGCAGTTCTTTCTCCGCGACGGGAACTTCCAGGCAAGTGTCCCCGCTTTTCCCGATTAACTCCACCACCAGGTCGCGGGTAATGCCCGGCAGCAGCCGGTTGCTCTTGGGAGGCGTCCTGACCGTGTTATCGAGCACGATAAAAACATTGCTTGCGGCGCCTTCCGTGACATACCCGTCCCGGCTCAGAATCGCTTCGTGTGAGCCATCCTTATCCCTGGCATACTGTTTTAACAGTACGTTGGGCAGCAACGCCACCGATTTTATGTGGCAGTATTCCCACCTGATGTCCTCGTGCAGGATCGCGCTGATGCCCATGCTGACCTCCAGACCCGATAGCGGCTTGCACATGGCGAAGACGGTCGGGGTATAACCGGACTGGTAGAAGTGGTTTCTTTCAGCCGCTCCCCGGGTAACCTGAATATAGACGGTAGTGTCTCCGGAAACCTGGTTCAGGTTCAATAATTCTTCCAGCACCGAGCGCCATTTGCGTCCGTCATATTCCAGTGACAGGGAAATACCCGACAAGCTGTTTTCCAGTCTCTCCAGGTGCTCCGGCAACCTGAACAGCCTTCCGGAAAAAACCGGTATTACCTCGTAGACCCCGTCGGCGAAGTTGAACCCCCGGTCCAGTACCGACACGGTTGCCTGTTCAAGCGGACTAAACCGGCCGTTCAGGTATACCGTTGACATGGCGTCACTATTCCCGCCAGTGCATCTTGATGTGATCCCGGAACTGCACAAACAAACTTCCTTTGGCCACTGCTCCCTTGGCCACCAGCGCACTGCTTGCCAGCACCGTATCGTCCAGCAGCAGGTCCAGCCGGCCCAGTTCCTCACCAGACGCAAGCGGCGCGACGAGTTCTTCCTCAACTGTCATCACCGTCTGGAGTTGATCGAATTGCCCTTTCTGCAGGGTCAGTACAAGCTCATCTTCGACGGCCAGGTCGATACTGTCACGCTCTCCTTTCCATACCATGACGGTTGACACCGCCTCACCGGCGGCAAAAAGTTTTCTTGTTTCATAAAACCGGTAGGAATAATTCAGCAATGCCTGCGTGGCGTTGGTCCTGGCGCGTGTTCCGTCCGTTCCCATAACTACCGAGATCAGGCGAATGCCGTCCCGAACCGATGAAGCCACCAGGCAGTACCCGGCGCTTTCGGTATGGCCCGTCTTGATACCGTCCACGCTGGCGTCCTTCCATAACAGGCTGTTCCGGTTGGACTGTTTTATGTTGTTGTAGGTGAATTCCCTGATGGAGTGCATCGCGTAAATGTCCGGGTGGTCCAGGATCAGCGCACGGGCCAGGGTCGCCATATCCCTTGCGGTCGTGTAATGGTCTTCGTGAGGCCACCCGGAACTGTTCATGAAATGCGTATCTTCCATGCCGAGTCCGGCAGCATACTGGTTCATGAGATCCGCAAAAGCCGCTTCGGTGCCGGACACGTGCTCGGCCAGGGCAACACTGGCGTCGTTGCCTGACTGGATAATGACTCCTTTCAGCAGGTCTTCGACACTGACTTTTTTCCCCACCTCGATGAACATGCGCGAGCCTCCCATACGCCAGGCTTTCTCGCTGACAGTAACCTGGTCTGTCATGGCGACATGGCCTCCGGAGATCTGGCTGGCAACAACGTAGGCGGTCATCATCTTCGTCAGGCTGGCAGGTTCCACTCGCTGGTCTATATTCTTCTCAACCAGGTAAGTTCCGCTGTGGGCATCCGCGATCAGGTACGAGGTTGCCTCAATCTCCGGCGGAGGCGGCACTACCGTAACGCCCGGGGCAGTACTGTTCAGACTGATCCCGAACACCAGGATAAGCAGTTTAACTGATGGACTATTCATAATTTTTCGTTGCTGGAGGAAAGTTGAGATAAAGGATTCATTCAAGCAGGATACGGTGGTCGTAGATGTCAAACATTTCCAGACGGCCGACGATTTCATCCGCGACCTCGATGCTATTCAACGGGCCGATTTTAACGCGAAAACCAACTCCGCTGTCCAGCACCGCAGCCTCTAGCTGTACCGGCGTATTCAACGCGCGCAGTTTATTTTTCAGTCTTTCCGCATTGTTGAAATCAGAAAAGACACCTACCTGTATATAAAAATCCAGCGGCATGCTTTTTTTCGCCGCCCCGGACCGGGGCCTGGCCGGGGCGGCGCCTCCCCGGTGGGTTCCCGGGTTAATGGCGCGAATTTCCACCAAAGCGGTGCCTTTGGCAATCATGTCCAGCTTGATGGCAGCCGTATAAGACAGATCAACTACCCGGTTATCATGAAACGGGCCGCGGTCATTAACGCGTACGATTACTTTTCTGCCGTTTTCCAGGTTTTCCACTTCCAGGTAGGAGGGCAGGGGCAGCGTCTTGTGCGCCGCAGTCATGGCGTACATATCGTAAGCTTCACCGCTGGAGGTCTTCTTTCCATGGAATTGCGGACCATACCAGGAGGCAATGCCTTTTTGTTCAAACCCGTCTTCGCTGTCCAGGACATAGTATCTCTTCCCGAACACCTCGTAGGTCCTCATGTTGCCAAGCTTGCTTCTGGGTTCAACTTTCGGGACCGCGTCGGGTATTCCGGCCAGTTCCGCAGGCGACCGTTTCGGCGCAACGTGTTGTTTCGGCGCCGTGGAGCAGGCAGCTATGCCCAGGAGAAGTAAAACGACTAAAAACAGTTTACGGGTTGCCACAGGGCCTTGACTCAGGTGCCGGGCTGGTACTGCGCCCTGATTGCCTCTGCCAACTGGTAAACTGCCATTGCATAGAGTGCGCTGTGGTTATACCTGGTGATCACATAAAAATTGTGCAGCGCCAGCCAGTACTCGTATCCATCCTTGTTTTCAAGCTGTAACAGTTTGACTTTTTCTGCCGGGTCGATATCTCCCTCTGCAGTAATACCACCGGCGGCCATATTCCCCATGCTCAGTTTGAGCTCCAGACCTTTTGTCAACAACGCTGAATTGTCCGTTTCCCGGACGCTTGCCGGGGCAGTTATTCCTGCGCCTTCCCTCCACCCATGCACTTTGAAATAATTTCCGACACTGCCGATTGCATCTGCCGGGTTTTCCCAGATATCGATCAAACCGTCATCATCGAAATCAACGGCATAAGCGCGGTAGCTGCTTGGTATGAATTGCGGAATACCCATTGCCCCGGCGTAAGAACCTTTCAGGGTGTGGGGATCCAGGGATTGTTCGCGGGCCAGGAGGAGATACTGCTTCAGTTCACCGGTGAAGAACTTGCTCCGTTTCGGATAATCAAACGCCAGGGTAGATAGCGAATTGATAACCTTGAAACCGCCGGTATTGTTTCCGTATCGCGTCTCAACGCCTATAACCGCGACCATAATTTCTACGGGGACGCCGTATAATCCCCTGGCGTGTTCCAGTTGCGCCAGGTGCCGGCGCCAGAATTCAACTCCTCCCCGCACCCGGGAGGGTTTTATGAATATCGACCTGTACCGGTGCCACGGCAAGGCTTCGGCGGGCCTTGAAATGGCCGCAATGACTTTTTCGGATAGCTGCACCCTGCCGAGAACATCATTCAATTCATCAGCGTCGTAGTCGTACTCTGTAACCATATCCCGGACAAATGCGGCAACTTCTGCCCGCTGCAACAATTCTGCCTCGGCCTGGCTGAGAAACAATAAAACGAACCCGGTAATAACTGTTTTGAATTTCATTTTAATTTGAGAGTAGTCTCCTGTGGGTGTGAACTGCCATGAGGATACCGAAGCCGGCCATGATCGTCAGCATGGATGTGCCGCCATGGCTGATCAAAGGCAAGGGGATACCCACCACGGGTAATTGCCCCGACACCATTCCCATGTTAACTGCTATATAAACAAAAAAACCTGCTACTACCCCTACGCTGAGCAACTTTCCATACACGTGCTGGGCCTCCATGGAAATATACAGACCCCTGGCAATGATGAACAGGTATATGCTGATGAGGATGAGCACTCCCAGCAATCCGAATTCTTCACAAAACACGGCAAAAATAAAATCTGTCGATCTTTCAGGCAGGAACTCCAGGTGTGACTGGGTCCCGTTCAGCCAGCCTTTACCATAGAGACCGCCGGAACCGATGGCGATCTTGGATTGTATGATGTGATACCCGGATCCGAGCGGGTCCTGTTCCGGATTTAAAAATGTGAGTACACGCTTTTGCTGATAATCATGCATCAGGTTCCATATTACCGGCGCTGATGACATGGCGACTACCGCAAAACCCGCCAGTAATTTCCAGCTGATACCGGCAATGAACAGAACCGCAAATCCGCTGACTGCAATCAGCATTGCCGTGCCCAGGTCCGGTTGCTTGGCTACCAGCAACACGGGTGCAATGATAAAAATCAAAACCATGAAGACCTTGCCGATGGAACGCGGCGGCAGTTCCTTGCTGAGATACAGGGCGATCACCATGGGCAGGGCCAGTTTCATCAGTTCAGACGGCTGAAAGCGAAACGGACCGACACCCAGCCATCTCTGGGCGCCTTTGCCCGTCTCTCCAAAAAATAAAACCAGGATTAACAGGCCAAGACTGACCAGGTAGAACCAGAGAGAGATGCCGGATAACCGGGCAGGCGGGATCTGGGCTACGATAAACATCACGGACAGGGCTGCCGCCAGGTGGATTGAGCGGCGAATAATCAAATCCGTATTCTGGTCGCTGGCGCTGTACAGGACCGCGTATCCGACCAGGCTCAACACGATGATCCCGAACAGCAGAGGGCCGTCAATATGGAGTTTTTGTGTGAAACTGACCTCTTTCATCCCGTCTCGAATCTTTTTTGCCTGTTAAAGTAATGATCCAGCAATTCCCTGGCTAACGGCGCCGCAGTCCTTGAGCCGCCGCCCCCGTTTTCAACGATCACAGCCAGCGCTATCTCGGGCGCCTCAACGGGAGCAAAGGCAATAAACAAGGCATGATCCCGGAATTCTTCAGGTATCTCGTCTTCATCGTATTCTTCATCCTGCGCGATAGTAATTACCTGCGCCGTGCCCGTCTTTCCGGCAAATTGGTATTCCGTTCCGGCGCCGGAACTGCGCGCGGTCCCTCTCTCACCGTGCATGACTTCCTGCATCGAATGGATAATTACGTCCCAATCCCCAGGGTTGGCGGCTATGACCCGCCTGGCTTCATGGGTTGATGCCCTGATCACCTGTTGCCCTGTCGCCGAATCCCTGACTTCAGACAACAGGTAGGGACGAACCAGTCTGCCCCGGTTGGCGATTACTGCCGTCGCAACGGCCAGTTGGATGGGTGTTACCAGGGTAGCTCCCTGGCCTATCCCGGCGATCAGGGTTTCACCTGGATACCAGGGTTGACCCAACGCTTCGCGTTTCCATTGTCTTGAGGGGATCAGGCCGTCCGCCTCACCCCCTATATCGATGCCCGTCCGTTTGCCCAGGCCGAAATCCGTGAGCGTCTCGTGGATAAGGTCGATCTTCATGTCGCGGGCAAGCACGTAAAAATATACATCGCAGGACTGGGAGATGGCATGCACCATATCCATATGACCGTGACCTTCCTTTTTCCAGTCCCGGTAGCGGCGGGTACTGCCTCTCAGCGAATACCAGCCGGGACACCATGTCTCACTTCCGGGTTCACGCACATGATGGGACAAGCCCCCGAGAGCCAGCATCGGTTTTATCGTGGAACCGGGCGGATATGTCCCCTGCAACGTCCGGTTCAGTAAAGGAGTATCTTTTGATCGCAGCAGGCCGGCATAGATGCTCCTGTCGATGCCGTCAACGAACAGGTTGGGGTTATAACCGGGAGAACTCGCGGAAACCAGCACCGCGCCGGTATTGGTATTCATCATCACAATTGAACCCCTTCTCCCGTTAAGTGCCTGAACGGCCAGGATTTGCATGGAGGCATCGATAGTCAGGTACAGGTCCTTGCTTGGTTCGGGAGGTTCCCTGTATATTTCGCGGATTTTTCTTCCCTGGGCGTTTACCTCCACTTGCTGGTAGCCGACGTAACCATGTAACAGGTCTTCGTAGGCTTTCTCGATCCCTGATTTGCCCACGTAGCTTGTGCCGCTGTAGTTCGATTTATTCAGGTTCTCGAACTCCTCTTCATCGATCAATCCTACGTACCCGACCGTGTGCGACAAGCTGTCAGCCAGTGGATAATAACGGTTTAAACTGGCTACGACGTCAATTCCCGGGAGTTGGTGCCGATTCACTGAAATCAGTGCGACTTCCTCGTCATTCAGGTTCAACCTGAGGGGAACGCCTTCAAACCGGCGTGCGAGTCTCTTTAAATCCCTGAAGCGTTGTATGTCATCGGGGGTAATGGCAATGATCCTGCCCAGCTGATCGATTACAGCATCCACATCTGCAACCCGTTCCGGCACAATTTCCAGGGTAAACGAAGGCCGGTTGTCTGCCAGCAATACGCCGTCACTGCTGAATATCAGTCCGCGCGATGGCACTACCGGCAGTATTTTTATGTGATTACTCTTTGATAAGGTTGTGAAATGATCGTGCCTGATGACTTGTAAATTGATGACCTGTAACAGGATCGCCCCGGTGATGACCAGGATTAGCGCCGCGGTCCAGTAGATCCGTGTCTGGACCAGGTTTTGGTTCCGGTCAAGAACTTTTGTCGAGGGTTGTTTCGCCATCAGACTGCTTGAATTCGGGACGCTGCGCGCATTTCAGGGACAATACGCGAGTCTTTTTCCATACGACTATTCAATACACATTAAATTTGCGCCGAACGCTTCGCATGATCATGAAAAATATCGGCCACAAGAACATACTGCTTAAAACCGGCGCCCAGAATGTCCAATGCTGTGGCGGGACACCAATTATGCCGCGTATCCACAAGGTAAAAAACTGGAACAGCAACAGGTAAATGCAGATAAGAACGGACTGTTGCAACGGGGGGAAAATCCTGATCTGCTTGTGTAGCCGCAGCGTCAGGTATGCAATTATGGATAGCCCCAGGGCATTCTGCCCCAGCAGCGATCCGGTGTAGACATCCAGCAGCAGCCCGAGTATCCAGGCAATAGCGACCCCGACCCGTTCAGGCAGGACTATACACCAGTAGATCACCATCATGACAACCCATGCGGGACGCCAATCGGCCGACCATCCCGGGAGGGGTATGGTAGTCAGCAGAAAGGCGATAACGAAACTGGCAAGAATTACCCACCCGCCATTGTGTCTGACCAGGGGCATCAGTTCATTGCCACATCGGAAGTTGAACTATTCGGCTGGTCAGGCCAGAGTAATAACGCCTCCCGGCTTTCGCCGAACTTTGCACTCGGTGTCACGAGCACGTTGGAAAAAAGTTCACCGGGAACCCGTGAAATGCTTGAGACGGTGCCGACCGGATAACCCCTGGGGAATTTTCTGCCAAGACCTGATGAAACGATTAAATCGCCTTTCTTGATATCGGCATTAACAGGAATGTGCTCCAGTGACAGTACGTTATCCTGGCCAAGACCGACCGCTACGGAGCGCAGGCCGTTGCGATTAATGAGTACCGGTATCGCGTGGCTCGGATCGGTGATTAACAACACGGTGCTTGAGAACGGTGATACGTGGATTACCTGGCCCATGATCCCGCCGGAATCAACCACAGGCTGACCCTCATATACCTCGTGCGTCAGGCCCTTGTTGATTATTATCTGCTGGCGGAAAGGTTCAAGTTCGACACCCACCAGTTCCGCTACCAGCATCCGTTCATAAAACTCGACCGATGATTCCAGCAGCGCTCTCAGGCGCCGGTTTTCTTCCTCCAGCGTAGCAACCCGCTGCAGCCTGGAATACAGGTGCAATTGCTCCGCGCGCAGTTCTTCATTTTCATCCTGTAACGTTTTTCTGGATACCATCACCAACGAAATCTGGCGCGGCAGATCGGCAGCCAGGCTCGCAGTATACTGGAGCGGATAGACAACGGTCGAAATGGTAGTGCGAATAAATTCCAGGTGGCCGTTCTTGTGATCAACCACCATCAGGGCGATCGACACCAGCACGGAGATAATAATCTTTGCGTGTGATGAGAGGCTTTTTACAAATAATGTGGTAATAATTCGATACTCCTGGTTCCGGGTTATTCAAATACCAGTATTTCATCACCGTATTCATCAAGCAGTTCTATGAATTTGCCGCCGCCGCGTACCACGCACGTTAACGGGTCTTCGGCCACTATCACGGATAACCCAATTTCCTTCATCAGCAATTGGTCCAGGTCTCGCAGCAGGGCGCCTCCACCGGTCAGTACTATGCCCCGTTCAACCACGTCGGAGCCTAACTCGGGTGGTGTTTTTTCCAGGGCATCCTTCACGGCATCGACTATGCCTGACAACGGTTCCTGCAATGCTTCCAGAATTTCATTGCTGCTGATCATGAAACTGCGGGGTATGCCCTCGGCGAGGTTGCGTCCCCTGATTTCCATCTCTTTAACCTCGTCCGGAGGAAACGCGCAACCGATTGTCTTCTTGATGTTTTCGGAGGTCGACTCACCTATCAGGGTGCCGTAATTTCGCCGTATGTAATTGATGATGGCCTCGTCGAGCTTGTCACCCCCGATGCGTACCGAAGCCGAGTAAACGATGCCGTTCAGGGAAATAACGGCTACTTCGGTTGTGCCGCCGCCGATATCCAGTATCATTGACCCGCTCGCATCGCCGACCGGCATCCCTGCGCCCATGGCTGCAGCCATGGGTTCTTCAATCAAATAAACCTTTCTTGCGCCTGCGCCCAGGGCGGATTCGCGGATTGCCCTTTTCTCCACCTGGGTCGAGCCGCAGGGGACGCAAATCAGCACCCTGGGGCTGGGTTTGAAAAAGGTATCGCCGTGGACCGAGTGAATGAAATACTGCAGCATTTTTTCGGTAAGAGTGAAGTCGGCGATTACCCCGTCTTTCAACGGTCTGATAGCCTTGATATGTTCGGGCGTTCGTCCGAGCATGTTTTTGGCTGCTGTACCGACTGCGCGGATTGCCTTCATGTTGATTGCGCCATGCTCGGTCTTCCCAACGGCAACCACGGAAGGTTCGTTCAGGACGATACCTTTACCGCGCACATAGATCAGGGTATTGGCGGTACCCAGATCGATGGACAGATCGCTGGAGAAAAATCCTCTTAACCTGTTTAACATTCCTTAAAATCCGCTTAAAAGATATAACTTTAACAGTGACTTGTATTTTGGGCAAGCCGGGAAATGTGATAGATTGCCCCTGGTTCCATTAAACGGGGAATTATATGCCGCTGGACAAAAAAGAGATAGAAAATATCGCCTGGCTGGCAAGGTTGACCATAGCGGATCGGGCTATAGCCGGTTATACGAAAGATCTGGCCGATATCCTTGCATTGGTCGAACAAATGCAGTCAGTCGATACCTCTGCTATTGAACCGCTGGCGCACCCGCTGGAAATCGATACGCAACTCCGTCCTGACGAGGTAAAGGAAGAAGACCAGCGGGACAGTTTCCAGAACATCGCCCCGCTGACCGAGGACGGTTATTACATTGTTCCCAAATTCATTGAATAACCATCACTTCGGCAAATGCACGGCCCCTGCCTGATCCATACAGGGCCGTCCCGCGCAGCCGCAGGCAGGGAAGCTGATACCCGGATGTGGCGCAGTGGCTGCAGCGAGAGGAGCTTTTTTACCAATGCATGAACACACGCTCATGGAATTATCGCGCTTGTTGCATGAGCGGGAAGTCAGCAGCGTTGAGCTTGTCAACGCGTTCCTGCACCGGGCCGAACAATTCAATGACGGACTGAACTGCTTCATTTCCTTATTCCCCGAACACGCGCTGGAACGGGCAATAGCGGCGGACGGACTGATAGCCGCGGGTGAGGCCGGTCCCCTGACAGGACTGCCTGTTGCGCACAAGGATATCTTTTGCACTGCCGGTTTCAAAACCAGTTGCGCCTCAAAAATGCTGGATAACTTCATCGCGCCCTACAATGCAACGGCCACGGAAAGGATCGACGCGGCAGGGGGCGTCATGATCGGTAAGACCAACATGGACGAGTTTGCCATGGGATCGTCCAGCGAAACCAGTTTTTACGGTCCGGTAAAGAACCCGTGGGATACGGACCGTGTGCCCGGCGGTTCTTCCGGCGGGTCGGCCTGCGCAGTCAGCGCCAGGCTGGTGCCCGCGGCAACCGCCACGGATACGGGCGGTTCAATCAGGCAACCTGCGGCGCTCTGCGGCGTGACCGGGCTGAAACCCACTTACGGACGCGTATCCCGCTACGGCATGATCGCCTATGCCTCCAGCCTGGACCAGGGCGGCCCCATCACGCAGACCGCGCAGGATGCGGCCATGTTACTGTCCGCCATGTCCGGGTACGACCCCAGGGACGCGACCAGCGCCGATGTCAATGTCGATAATTACCTGGACGCCTTGAACAAGGAAATCAAGGGGTTGAAGATCGGTCTGCCCAGGGAATATTTTTCTGCCGAACTGGAACGGCCAATCACTGATGCGCTTGATGGCGCGCTGAAATTATTCGAACAGGCGGGGGCATCGATTGTCGATATTGAATTACCCCATACGGAATTGTCCATCCCGGTCTACTACGTGATCGCCTCCGCCGAATGTTCATCAAACCTGTCCCGTTACGACGGTGTACGCTTCGGCCATCGCTGCACGGACCCCGGGGACATCATGGACCTGTTTTGCCGCTCGCGCAGCGAGGGTTTCGGCAACGAGGTCAAGCGCAGGATCATGACAGGGACTTATGTGCTGTCCGCAGGATACTATGATGCGTATTATCTCAAGGCGCAGAGACTGCGGCGCCTGTTGCGGGATGAATTCCGCGCCGCGCTGGAACAGGTTGACGTCATCGTAACGCCCACAACCCCGACGGCCGCATTTCCCCTGGGGTCACGGCTTGATGATCCGGTGGCCATGTACCTCTCCGATATTTACACCGTATCCGTTAACCTGGCCGGGTTGCCGGCCATTTCAATTCCGGCCGGGTTCAGCAACGGCCTGCCGGTCGGCATGCAGATCATCGGAAATTATTTCCGGGAAGCCGCGCTGTTGAACGTCGCCCACCAGTATCAACAGATGACAGACTGGCATAAACATATGCCGGGAGGCTGGCAATAACGATGCAATGGGAATCCGTCATCGGTCTTGAACTGCACGTACAACTGGCTACGCGCAGTAAAATATTCTCGGGCGCAGCGAACCGGTTCGGTGCGCGCGCCAACACACAGGCATGTGCCGTTGACCTCGGGCTACCCGGGGTATTACCGGTTGCCAACGAGGAAGTCATACGCATGGCGGTCAAATTCGGCCTTGCTGTTGATGCAAATATTGCGAAACGGTCCGTGTTTGCGAGAAAAAATTATTTTTACCCTGACCTGCCCAAGGGCTACCAGATCAGCCAGTACGAGTTGCCCATCGTCAGTGCCGGAAGAATACAGATCCAGGATAACGGAACAGCCAGGGAAATCGGCATAACCCGGGCGCACCTGGAAGAGGATGCCGGCAAGTCCGTGCACGAGGGTTTTCCCGGTTTCACCGGCATTGACCTGAACCGTGCCGGCGCGCCGTTAATCGAGATCGTTTCCGAACCGGAATTACGCTCCGCCGGGGAAGCGGTTGCCTATATGAAAAAAATCCATTCCCTGGTGCGCTACCTGGAGATCTCCGACGGGAACATGCAGGAGGGCTCATTCCGGTGTGACGCCAACGTATCGGTCAGGCCGGAAGGAGAAACGCGACTGGGAACCCGCGCAGAGATAAAAAACATCAACTCATTCCGCTTTGTCGAACAGGCGATAAATTACGAGATCAGCCGGCAGATCGAACATATCGAAGCCGGCAACGAGGTCGTGCAGGAAACGCGGTTGTTCGACCCTGATAAAAATGAAACCCGATCGATGCGAACCAAGGAAGAGGCCAATGACTACCGTTACTTCCCTGACCCCGACCTGCCGCCCGTGGTGATCGACGAAGACTATATTGAAACCATCAGGGAGCAACTGCCGGAATTGCCAGAGCAGAAGCGGCAGCGTTTTATAGAGGTGTACGGCCTGTCCGAGTATGACAGCGGCTACCTGGTCGCCAGCAAAGATACGGCCGATTATTTCGAGGCCGCCGTAACCGCCGCTCCGGGGCAGGCCAAACCGGTTGCGAACTGGATCATGGGTGAACTGGGCGCGGCGCTGAACCGGGACAACCTCGGCATCAGTGCAGGCAAAGTCAGCGCGCACATGCTTGCCGGCCTGCTAATGCGCATTGCCGACGGCACCATCTCCAACAACATCGCCAAGCAGGTCTTTGAGGCCATGTGGCAGGGAGCAGGCAGTGCCGATGACATCATAGAAAAGCAGGGCCTGAAACAGGTTACCGACACCGGCGAAATAGGCCGGCTGGTCGACGAGGCGATCGCCGAAAACAGCGCACAGGTGCAGCAATACCGGGACTCTCCTCCGGAAAAAAGGGCGAAACTGATCGGCTATTTCGTGGGACAGGTGATGAGGAAATCCAGGGGCAAGGCCAACCCGAAGCAGGTCAACGAACTACTGACGGAGAGACTCACATAAGCCGTGTTAAATTATCCCGTGTACTGATTTGAATAAAGGACTATTTATCCTGGCAAGTTAAGCGGTTTCCCGGATCGTCAGCCCCAGTTCATCTATCATCCTGTCGCGCATGATGAACTTCTGCAGCTTGCCGGTAACCGTCATGGGAAATTCATCGACAAAACGGATGTAAAAGGGCACCTTGTGGTGGGCAATCCTGTCCCTGCAGAATGCTTTGACCCCGGCTTCATCCAATGCACACCCTTCCTTCAGTTTTACCCAGGCACAGAGTTGCTCACCGTATTTGTCGTCCGGTACGCCGAACACGGCGACGTCCTGGATCTTGTCATGGCTGAACAGGAATTCCTCGACTTCACGCGGGTAGATGTTCTCGCCCCCGCGTATCACCATGTCCTTCACGCGCCCGACAATATTGCAATAGCCTTGCGCATCGATGGTGGCAAGGTCGCCCGTATGCATCCAGCCGGCCGTGTCGATGGCCTCCCGGGTCTTGTCCTCCTCGTCCCAGTAACCCTGCATGACATTATAGCCGCGGGTGCATAATTCCCCTTTCTCACCGGTGGCGACGGTCCGTCCCTGCGCGTCGATAATCTTCACCTGGACGTGGGGGTGGATACGGCCCACGGTGGATACCCGGCGCTCCAGTGGGTCATCGGTACCACTCTGGAAACTGACCGGACTGGTCTCCGTCATGCCGTAAGCGATGGTTATCTCGCTCATGTTCATCTCCGCAATGACCCGCTTCATGATTTCGATGGGACAGGACGACCCGGCCATGATGCCGGTTCGCAGGCTGGACAGGTCATAGCCCTGAAACTCAGGCAGGTCCAGTTCGGCGATAAACATGGTGGGGACACCGTACAGGGCGGTGCATCTTTCCTCGCTTACCGTTGCCAGGGTCAGGGCAGGGTCAAAACCGTCATTGGGGATGACCATGGCCGCGCCGTGAACGATGCAGTTCAGGTTACCCATCACCATGCCGAAACAGTGGTAAAACGGTACGGGGATACAGAGCCTGTCCCGTTCCGTGAAGTTCATGGCCTCGCCGACAAAATAACCGTTGTTGAGGATATTGAAATGAGTCAGTGTAGCGCCCTTGGGGGAGCCGGTAGTGCCGCTGGTAAACTGGATGTTGATGGCATCGTCGGGTTGCAGCAGGAGTGACAACTCCTCCAACCTGCGTCGTTCGGCAACGCCGCCCATTGCCGATATGCGGCTGAAGTTGTAACAGCCGGGGGTCTCTTCCTCGCCCAGGCGGATGACGGCTTCCAGGTGGGGCAACCGGCGAGAAGCCAACTCCCCTGGTTCGGCCGCATCCAATTCGGGCGCCAACTCCTGCAGCATGGCGATGTAATCACTGCTCTTGAAACGGCCGGCGCTGACCAGTCCCTTGCAGGAGACCTTGTTCAGGACATATTCCAGTTCGTGGGTACGATACGCGGGATTGATGTTCACCAGGATCAGGCCTGCCCGGGCCGTTGCAAACTGGGTGAGGACCCACTCGGCGCAGTTGGGAGCCCAGATGCCGATCCGGTCGCCGGGCGCAAACCCCAGGGCAACGAACCCTGCCGCCAGATCATCCGCACGCTGCAGTAACTCCGCATACGACCAGCGGACATCCTGGTGACGGACCACCAGGGCTTCCTGCTGTGGAAACGTTTCTGCTGCTGCCTGCAAGGCATTGCCGATGGTCTGGTAGAGCAGCGGTTTCGTACCAACGCCGCTGACAAAGCTGAGTCGTGACATCATCGTCTTCCCACGAATTCATGTAATACGTATACTGGGCGATATTACACGCTGACAGTAAATAGGACAAACACCCTAGTCGGAGTGCCTGAATTCATGCATCTTAACTGTGAAGTTAACAAAGAAGAAGGGGACCAGTGAAAAAATTACTCCCTCCGGGTCTCACAGCCAGTAAATTTACCCGCGCCCTGGCGGCCTTCCGCGAAGCGGTTGGCGATAACTGGGTGTTTGCCGATGAAACAGATGAACTGGCCAGTTATCGCGACCCGTATGCCATCGTCGATGAAGAATATTTTCGCCCTTCAGCGTCCGTAGCCCCTGACGGTGTGCAGGAAATCCAGGCCGTCCTGAAAATCGCCAATGACTTCAATATCCCCCTCTGGCCGATTTCCTGCGGAAAAAACCTGGCCTACGGCGGCGCCGCGCCGCGTCTTCCGGGCAGTGTCGTCCTGGATCTTAAACGCATGAACCGGGTGCTTGAGGTCAATGAGCAGTTCGGCTATGCGCTGGTTGAACCGGGGGTCAGTTTTTATGACCTTTACAACCATATCCAGGCGCGCGGCATTAAACTCTGGCTGGACGTACCCGATCCCGGTTGGGGCAGCGTGGTCGGGACAACCCTGGAACGGGGCGCCGGTTACACGCCTTACGGCGACCATTTCATGCGCCAGTGCGGCATGGAAGTGGTGCTGGCCGACGGCGACGTCGTCCGCACCGGCATGGGTTCCATGCCGGGCAATAATACCTGGCAACTGTTCAAGTATGGTTTCGGCCCTTATCACGACGGCATATTTACCCAGTCCAACTACGGCATTGTCACCAAGCTGGGGGTCTGGTTGATGCCGGAGCCACCCGGCTACCGGCCTTACCTGATCACCTTTCAACGGGATGAGGATATAGAACAGGCTGTAGAGGTCATCCGTCCGCTGAAGGTCAACCTGGTGATACAGAATGCCGCGACCATACGCGACCTGCACCTGGTCGCATCGCTGAATACCAGCAGGACGGAATACTATGACGGCGACGGCCCGCTGCCCGACAGTATCCGCAAAAAGATCATGGCCGACCATGATATCGGCGCATGGAATTTTTATGCGGCGCTATACGGGCCGCCGAAGATCATGGACGCCCACTGGGAGATCATCCGCGATGCTTTCGCCCATATCCCCGGCGCGCGTTTTTACTTCCCCGAGGATCGGAAAAACAAGAACGACGTGCTGCACCACCGGGCAAAAACCATGGCCGGGATTCCGACCCTGACGGAATTCGGCCTGGTGAACTGGATCGGCGGCGGCGGTCATATCGATTTCTCACCGGTGTCGCCCACGACCGGCGAGGATGCCATCAGGCAATTCAACATGGTGAAGCAGCGCGCCCATGAGCATGGCTTTGATTACATGGGAGTCTTCATCGTCGGCTGGCGCGAGATGCACCATATCTATACCCTGGTCTTCGATAAAAACGACCCGGAGGAGAAGCAGCGCGCCTACCGGTTGTTCGATATCCTGGTCCGGGAGGCCGCGGCAGCCGGCTACGGGGAATACCGGTCTCACCTCGCCTTCATGGACCAGATTGCCGCTACCTATAACTGGAATGACAATTCCCTGGCGCGCCTGAACAACAGGCTCAAGGACGCGCTGGACCCGAACGGCATACTGGCGCCGGGGAAACAGGGAATATGGCCGAAGCACCTGCGGGAGAAAAAGCCGTGACCCGGTTGCTGATCCTGTTGATACTGGGCGTCGGATACACGTTTCCTGCAGCCAAGGCAGCCGAAGTGATGACGGGAGAAAAAGTCTTCCAACAGTGGTGCATCCACTGCCATGGTGAAGACAACAGCGGACCGGGTACCCTGCGTCTGGCCTGGGACAAGGGTGAGGACAAGTCACTGCTGGCCGAACGCACTGATCTGGGCCGGGAATACATCCGCTTCGTCGTGCGCCGCGGCCTGGATGAAATGCCCTCGTTCCGCATCACCGAGATCAGTGAAGCAGAATTGAATGCCCTGGCGGACTTCCTGGGGCGGTAACCGGCATGCCCACGAGACGGTCTGTCCTGAAATCCGCCGCGCTGTCAATCATCGGTTCGGCGTTACCTGCCGGCGTTATCGCGAAACAGGGGTTGTGGACACCCATCACAGTCGTCTATGAAAACGGCATCGCGGAAAGCGTTGCATTCAAGGATGCATTGAAGCGCCGGGCGTCAGCCATTCATGCCCTGCACCAGGATCCGGCGGAAACCTTCCGCGAACTTGCCCGCGTCCGGCAGCCAGGTGCTATCGTACTCGGTTGCAGCAAAGGCGCGGCCGCCTTTGTCCTGGGAGAACTGGCGCGGGGAGAGGGCGGCAAAATGCAGATTTACGCCGAGCACCGTTACCTTCCGGGAAAGGTTGTGCAGCACACGTTGCGATTCGCGGATGCAGGGATTGAAAGGTCAGGCTTGGCAGACAACTGGGGCAATACGATAGCAGGATCACTGGGTTCAGACCTGCCCCCCGCCACGGCCGGAGAAAAGCCGGTGGTCACAGCTACCAAGGGCAGGCCTGCAAACAGCCCCGGTTACCTGGTTACCTGGGTAATAAAGTTTGTAAGAAGTGCATAAACGGTGCATAATAGCACCATTTATGCACCCATAAAGAAAAAATTCATGCCGAGAAAGAGCATTACCTTTACAGATGCCCATGATAAATGGCTAAAAATCCAGGTCGCCAGTGGTCAATACCGCTCAGAAAGTGAAGTCATCAGCGATCTCATCAGGGAGCGTCAAAACCGTAATACAGGAATAGAAGCGATACGGCTTGCCTTGATCGAAGGAAAAAAGAGCGGCATCAGCGACCAGATGCCTGAAGATATCAGGGAGGATGTGCAGGAGCAATTAAGGAGAGATGGCGCGTTACCTACTCAGTGAAAGAGCTCTATCTGATCTATATCGATTATACGAATACGAGTAATGAGATTCGGCTTATAACAAGCTATTGACTACTTTGGTGGAATTTTCAGTCGATCTCAAAAATTGAACGACAATTCACAGTATTACCCTGCTGTTTACAATATACGTAATAAGGGCTACAGACATAGTGTCGTCGGGATACTTTCAAAATGTTACAACATCCTGAATGATGACATTTTTATGACGTCGGCATAAGATTGGGAACCGGAATCGGTCTGGGAAACTGAAATTCATCATGCAATGGTAACTAGGCCGAAATTTAGTGAAAAGTGATGGGAATCAAACCGTAACCATCTTATAGTAATCGCGTAGTTTTAGCCGTACAGACTGTACGATAGCGCGGTGAGGGTGAATCCATAGGGAACGGATACAATTAATTTCGCGGCGTTGGGTACTCATAGAAAGGCGAATTTAACAAATGAAAAGTTTAACTTTCAAAGTATCAGCTAAAACCGCTCGCTTGTTTGGCAGGGAAAACGCCTCCAATGCAGAAGGAGCAATTGCTGAATTAATTAAGAATACCTACGATGCTGATGCTACGACCTGTTTTATCTGTTTTGTGCCTACTTACGACATTATTCCCAAAGAAATTTCCTCTCAAGAATATAAATATCTTTTAATAAAAGATGAGCGAATTAAAGAAATATACAGTTTGCAAGACAATGGTTCTGCAGCATTACAGAATCTAAACAAGAAAAAAAGACAGATTGCAAATGAAATAATCAGAAAATTAATTGATCTCTGGATTATTGACAATGGTACAGGGATGTCAGGTAAAACGATCGAAGAATGTTGGATGGTGATCGGGACTAATGATAAGGAGGAGAACATAATATCAAAACAGGGGCGGGCACGTACAGGTGCCAAGGGCATTGGACGTTTTGCACTGGATCGTCTCGGAAATTATTGCACTCTATATTCAAGCTCTTTCAGCAACGGAAACACGCAGTCAATTCAGTGGGATGTTGATTGGAGTGAATTCGATGGCTCTGGGAAGGTTTTAGATGATATATCCGCAAGACTTGATGAAAACGCCAAACCATTGTGTCAGGTTCTGGAAATCTTAGAGAAATTTCCGGAAGTTTCGAAGGTGATAAACGATCTAACCGGTGGGCTGCAAGAATGGGAAACAGGTACAGCGATTCGAATCGGGTTGCTACGCGATAATTGGGAGCGCCTAGAGGTTAACCGTTTAAATAAGACATTAGGGGCACTGATCCCTCCTTTGGAACAAAAGGACTTAAACCTATTTCTATTTCATGCTTCTAATCCAGAGTTATTTGGACTGGTGTCCGCAGACATTTTGGATGATTACGACTATAGATTAGAGGCGTCAATTGAACAAGGCGGTAATGTCACTTTTGACCTATTCAGAAATGAATTGGATTATTCCAAGCTTGATCCTGATTTATTTGGTTTGGATGAAATGAAAAAGCCTCCATTTGATAAGGCTTCGTTCCAAAAAAAGAAAGTATCGTATTGTTTAACCATTGAAGAACTTTTTCCTGGCCAGAAAAAGGATTTCTTCCGCAAGATTTGCGAATTGGGTCCATTTAGGATGAAGCTGCTCTTTTTTAAGAAAGGAAGTCCTAACAGAAGAGATGCTGAGATCTATCCATATAGAATATTTCAACCAGGCCCTCGCAAGGCATGGTTGGAAGAATTTGGAGGAATCAAGATATATCGTGATAATTTTGCGGTTAGGCCGTATGGTGAATTGGACGGTAGAGCATTCGATTGGCTAGCATTAGGTCAGCGGGTAGCCATCAGCCCAGTAGCAGCATCCAGAAAGGGATGGAAGGTTAGCCCCCAAAATCTCGCAGGAACTGTAACAATTTCCCGGCATTGGAATAATCGACTATATGATCAAACCAATCGGGAAGGGATAATCGAAAATGAACACTTCTCTGTGTTCCGCGAGCTAATCTTGAGGGTAATTCAGCAATTTGAGTACGACAGGAGTCATATCCATTTCAATTTAAATGAACTTTATAAGGAGAAAAACAAAACAGAAACGGCTAAAACTGAAGGCGCGATTACAGCTGATCGTATTGTCAATGCTCCACATGTGGCAACATCACAAGATGCTCAACAACTTGCAATAGCATTTGTTGCACAACAGGAAGAAATTAAAGAGCTTAAAGATGAGCAAACCATGCTTCGGTCACTCGCAACACTGGGTACAGTATTAGTATCCTTCTCGCACGAGATGGGTCAACTTCAGAATACAATGGGGTCACGCTCTTCCATATTATCAGATATCTTGACCAGCTACATCTCCCAAGATGAGTTGGTCGGTGTAGGCGGTGCATTCAATCCATTTACTATCTTGGAAGAGTGGGAGGTCGATGATAGGAAGGTAAAACAATGGTTTTCTTTTGCTCTTTCCTGTATGCGAGCAGGCAGGCGTCGCCGTAGATACGTATCTCTACGTGATCATCTTAGTAGAACTAAAGATATATGGGATGGCTTTTTGGCGCCCCGAGAGATTATATTGAATTTTCATTTTGATGAAGAAGATACAGATGCACAAATACTTGCTTTTGAAATAGATCTGGACAGCATCTTCAATAATTTAATCTTGAATTCCGTGGAAGCATTTCTGTCAAGAAAGCATGTAGGCCATCGGCAGATAGATGTCTATATCGAAGTTTTAGATGGTGATGTTCGAATTAACTATACAGACAACGGACCGGGGCTACATCCATCCATAAAGGATCCTGCAAATGTCTTTAAATTTGGAATCACAACCAAGATTGGGTCCAGTGGAGAAGCTGATGGAACAGGTCTTGGTATGTGGATTCTGGCTACAGTGGTACAAAGCTATAGTGGAAATTATAAAGCATTCAGCACGCGAAACCAGCAAGGATTCAATATGGAAATTATTTTACCGTTATAAAGGAGGATGACATTAAATGGTAGAACTAGTGTATGTTGATGAGCAAGAAGCACAAGCGAATCAAGTTTTGCGCAGTGCTGTAGCCTCTGCTCAGTTTACTCAAAGTGAAGTCGAGAAAGTCATACCAGCAGCGACAATTAATGAGACAATTGGATTAATCTTAGCTCACGGATGCAAAGTTCTTATTACAGATTACAGGCTTTCCGACCATAAGTCAGATGTCCAGTTTACAGGAGCTGACCTTATTCGTGAATTCCAGAAACGGTTTGATAGATTTCCTTGTTTTGTAACGACTTCGTTCGCTGGCGAGGCGGTTGATGACGAGTTGGATACAAACATGATCTTCCCAAAATCAGATTTCCTTAACAGTGATAGGTTCAGGAATACATCCAGTGAATCCGAACTACCGTTTTTTACTCGAGTAAGGAAGAAGATCAACGAGTATGAAAGGTTTGTAAGTCATACAACCAAAGAGTGGGAGGAGCTTAGCAAAAAGAGTGAAGATGAACCGCTTTCCGCCGAAGAGGCGGAAAGATTGATTCAATTAGATGATCTCGTAGAGGCGATTCATGGTCGTACTCACGCCGTTGAAAGCCATATAAAGCAAAAAGCCTTGGAACCATTCCAACAAATTATCGAAAAAGCAGAGAAACTTATACAAGAAATTGAGAATAAATCGGAACCAACATGACTTGATATGAAAGAGTCTTTCACTACATCTTTGCGCGAAGAAATTCCTACTCGCTCATCTGTAACGCCGCGCAGTAATTATCGAGATTACAAATGTGAATTAAGGCACGATTTTAGAAGTAGGTGTGGTTATTGCGATGCATTAGATGAGTATTTTGGAGGGAAGCATGGATCTCATATTGATCATTTCGCACCTATATCTCTATTTCCTACCTTGGAAACTGTATATGAGAATTTAGTTTATTCATGCCCGTTTTGTAATCGCGCGAAATCGAACAAATGGATTGGTGATGATTACAAGACACCGAACAATGGTACAGAGGGATTTGTTGATCCTGCTAGTTCAGAATTTGATAACCATTTGGCGCGGGATAAAAAGGGGAAAGTTGTAGCACTCACTAAGCTCGGTGAATATATGGTTAACAATTTAAATCTGCGTCTAATTCGGCATCAATATATATGGCAAGCACAAAAACTCGAACAAATAGCAGAGAGATTGGAGGTGCTAAAACCGCATGTCAAAAAAGACAACCCTGAATATTACGATTTATTAGAGTTACTCACAGATATTTCTTCGCAATATCGCAAGTATAGACGGCGGGTATATGCAGGATAATCCAGAGAGAAAACGGCTTAATGGTGTAGTTTATACTCCAACAGAGGTTGCAGATGAAGTTGCAAAAGTCGGTGTTAGTTTTTGCTCAGGGAAAACGTTGCGTATATTAGAACCCAGTGCTGGAGATGGGGCATTTTTAAGAGCGTTAGTGTCCATCGGAATAGAAGAGGTAAACATAACAGCTGTTGATATCGATAATAAAGCTGTCTGCCAACTGCGCGGTCGATATAGAAACGCAACCATCATTGAATCCGAATTTCTTGAGTACGTACTGAGACGGAGTGGTGATGAATTTGATCTAGTGATAGGTAATCCGCCCTTTATTAAACGTGTCGGATACAGCGTGGCATTTAAGGACCGGTTAGATAAACTTAGCCAACTCACGGGCTTCCCCTTGGCGGAGTTGAAAAATTCATGGGCCGCTTTTGTTGTGGGAGCGATGAGATTAATCGGACCGAACGGTGTAATCGCTCTTGTGCTTCCATACGAACTGATTACGGTCAAGTATGGGCGACGTATTCAGGAATATCTAGTACGGCAAGGGTTTGTCGTTGATATTATTGTATCAGAAGAAAAAGCTTTTTCTTCTATCGACCAGGATGCAGTTATCATGCTAGCCAAGCGAGCCAAAGAGGGTGACGAGGAGTTGCGTATCAACAAGGTAATGAAATTGAGTCAAATTGAACCAATTCGATCATCCACTGTTGACAAATTTAATTCTGAAAAGGCTGCAATTGACCTTAAGTCTGTACTATTTGATGCAGAAACAGCATCACTCTTGAAAAAGCTCCGATCTGAACTGAAAACAATTAAAGATTATTGTGATAGTTCAGCTGGTATCGTCACAGCAGCTAATGATTATTTCATTTTACGTCCCAGCGATACGGAGCGTCTAAGATTAAAGCCGTGGGCTCGGCGAATATTAAAAAAGGGTAGTTATTTGCCGAATAGTCCTATTTTTAGAGATGAGGATATTTCAAAGATCTCGGCGTCTGAACCGTGCGAGTTAATTGATTTTCACTGGCTATTTGCTCCTACATTATCCGAAGCAGCAAGAACGTATATTGAACAAGGTGAGGAAATGGAACTTCATAAACGGTACAAGTGTCGCTATCGTAAGCCATGGTATCGCATTCCTATAGTGCCTGCTTCGCAGGGTTTATTTTTCAAGAGAGCATATATTTTTCCGCGACTTTGTATCAACAAAGCACATGTTCTGGCCACGGATGCTGCATATCAAATTACAGTAAAAGACGGGCACAACATTCAAGATGTGTGTTTTTCGTTCTACAACTCAATTACCTTACTTTTCGCGGAAATTGATGGAAGATTTTATGGGGGTGGAGTTCTTGAACTTACACCGTCTGAATTTAGAGGATTACCCCTATATTTTATGAGAACAACAAATGAGGAATTTGAGTCTTTCGAGAGGACATTCCCGAGTTCAAGAGTAAAAGAAACAGGATACTTTGCAAACTGTGATCAACGCATTTGTCATGAACTGAAGCTTACCTATGAAGAGATGGTCAAGATTCAAAAGGCATTGCAAAATGTTCGCGAGCACCGTTTACGACATGGATAACATAGCAGCTTGGCTTAGTGCTTGATCGAGTACACGGACTGACTTAAGAGAAAAAGTATACATAAACATTGATACTAATCCTTTTAACCTTCACATCATCTGCTTCTGCAGTTCTATCAGGTAGTCGATCTCCTCTTCAGTATTGAAGAAATGGGTGCTGATGCGCAGGTTGCCTATACCACCCAGGGTGCGCATTGATATCTTGATGGGTTTCATGCAGCGGCCCGGGCCGCTGCAACGCTCGAAAAAGGCCTTGTCCTTGTCGTAGTCGCCGGTGGTGTAGGTGATCAGCCCGTGGCGTTTGCCGGGATCGGTAGGACAGGTTACCCGGCAGCCGATCTCCTGGAGCCTGTCGATGGCATAGGTGCCCAGGCGCCGCACCCGTTCCTCGACGTTTTTGATGCCGATCTTCTCGTAAAATTTCAGCGTCGCCACCCAGCCGAACAGGGACGGTCCGATCGTCACGTCCTGGGAGAATTGGTTGGCGTTGTTCACCGGGGGGTAGGTCCAGCTTGCCAGCGTATCGTGATCCCTGTCTGCGAACGGGATGGTGCCGGGGATGTCCGCCCAGAT
Organism: Gammaproteobacteria bacterium; assembly: GCA_965207165.1. Taxonomy (GTDB): domain Bacteria; phylum Pseudomonadota; class Gammaproteobacteria; order Eutrophobiales; family Eutrophobiaceae; genus JAAXHV01. Next base: position 3,454,698 of record OZ242265.1, read on the forward strand.
GTAATTGCGGTAGCGGGCGTCGATACGGTCCATGACGGAACGCTTGATATAGAACAGGCCTGCCCCTTCCGGGCCGCACTGCCATTTGTAAGCGCCCGATAGCAGGAAGTCGACACCGTCGTCTTTCACGTCTATGTCCACTGCTCCCAGGGTCTGCATGGCGTCGTCCAGCACCAGCGCGCCCTCGGCGTGGGCTATACGGCACACCTCCTTCATATCGAAGGTGAATCCGCAAAACGCCGTAGTGCGATCCACGATTACCATCCGGGTGTTGCCGTCCACCAGCTTTTCCATGTCTTCCATGAGGATCTCTCCATTGACGTTGGGTACTACCCGGATCTCGATGCCGTAACGCCTGCGCAGGTCCTGCAGGATATAGGGAATGGAAGGATAGGACAGGTCCGTGATCACGACGTTGTCGCCTTCAGCCCATTCCATCATGTTATACAGGATCAGGTTGGCGGTGATCGCGGGCCGGTAGGCGTTGGTGACCTCGTCCTTGTCGGCGTTGATGAACCGGGCGCCCAGGCGGATGCTCTCATCCCACTTGGCCAGCAGAAACGGGTGGGTCGCGATATCGGCGTTGGGCAGGTCTTCCATGCGGCCGTACTCGACAAAATTGTAAAAGTCGCGCACCGCGCTTAACCAGTAATTGCCCGGCACCATCTGGTCGGCCGCGTTCAGGTAGACCCAGTGGTCCAGCAGTTTGAATTCCGCGCGCACCTCGTCCAGGTGCTTGTCAATATAGTTGTCGTTCATATCAGGGAAAATGTAAATCGACGATTATAAGGGAAAAGACGACATCCATCCGGTTTGATTTTGTCACCAGTGACTCGAAGTGTAAGATCGATATTTGGGGTCAGAGCAAAAATACAATCGGAACAACAATGACGCAACCATCCCGTCGTGAACAATGGTCCTCCCGTAGCGGGTTTATCCTGGCTGCGATCGGCGGGGCCGTCGGACTGGGTAATATCTGGAAGTTTCCCTATATCGCCGGGTCCAACGGCGGCGGCGCCTTTGTCGTCGTCTACCTGTTCGCGGTGACGCTGGTTGCCGTACCCATCCTGGTTGCCGAACTCATGCTGGGCAGGCGCGGCAGCCGGAGTCCGCCTACGGCCATGCTGCTCAATGCAGAACGGGAAGGCCGGTCCCGGTGGTGGTCGGGGGTAGGCTGGCTCGGCACCGCCGCCGGATTCCTGATCCTCACCTTTTACAGCGTCATCGGCGGCTGGGTGCTGGACTACACGCTTGTGTCGGTTGCCGGCGGGTTTTCAGGGATCGGGCCTGACGCAGCGCAAGAGCGTTTCGGCAACCTGCTGTCCAGTCCGTGGCGCCTGATGTTGTCTTTTACAGTATTCCTGGGCATCACCGGGTTTATCGTCAGCACGGGTCTGCGTAACGGCATAGAACGCGCTACCGGAATCCTGATGCCCGCATTGTTTCTCATACTGCTGGTATTGACTGTCTACAGTGCCCTGGCCGGTGACCTGGCTGCCGGGCTCAGGTTCCTGTTTGCCGTGGACTTCGGCAGGATCACCCCGGGGGTCATGCTGTCGGCGGTGGGGCATGCATTTTTTTCTGTCGGCGTATCCATGGGGTTGATGATGGCCTACGGTGCCTATTTGCCCCAGGATATTCCCATCCCCAGGACCGCGGTCGTCATCGCAGGCGCCGACACACTGGTTGCCCTGGTGGCCGGACTTGTTATTTTTCCACTGGTATTCGCCAACGGCCTGGCTCCCGGTGAGGGTCCGGGACTGATATTCGTCACGTTGCCGATTGCCTTCGGCAACATGCCTGCCGGCGCCTTGTTCGGCTTCCTGTTCTTTCTGCTCCTGGCGTTTGCCGCAATCACCTCTTCCATCGCTATCATAGAACCGGCGGTAGCCCGGGTGGCGGAATATCGCGGCATCAACCGTCGTACCAGCGCGGCCCTGGTCACTGGTTCAATCTGGATCCTGGGAATCAGCAGCGTGTTGTCATTCAACCTTTGGGCGGAGGTCAAACCCATCGCCGGTAAATCCATCTTTGACCTGGTGGATTATCTCACGGCCAACCTGATGATGCCGGTAGGCGGGATGCTGATTGCGGTATTTGCCGGCTGGTTCATGCGGCGCAGTACGCTGACGGATGAATTACGGATACGCAGGACCTGGCTGTTCGCGTCCTGGCGCTTTCTGATCCGGACCGTAGTGCCGCTTGCTATCGCCGGGATACTGGTTACAAACCTGTTTTAAGTCTGACCCCGGCTCCGAATTTGTGTAAAATTCGCCCATGTCTTACGAAGCCATCAAATTTATCCATGTCCTGGTGCTGGTTTTCTGGCTGGGTACGGATGTAGGCGTATTGCTCCTGGCCCGGAAGTTCCGCGATGCAAGCCTGTCGGTGGAGACGCGCCTGACGCTGCTGCACATGGCGATGGTCATCGATACCCTGCCGCGCATCTGTTTTATCGTCATGTTGCCTGTGGGGGTACACCTGGCCAATGCCACCGGCTTGCTGGATGTAGGAATCCCGGGTTTGCTTGGCCTGTGGCTGCTCGCCGCAGTGTTGCTGACAGTCAATATGTCGGCTGCGAAACATCTCGGGACCGCGCTTGGCGCCAGGCTGCAACGGCTCAACTGGGCCGGGCTGGGTATTGCCGGACTGCTGCTGATCGGGACGGGACTGGCTTCACTGGTAAACGGAGAACCGGCAATGGTTTCCTGGCTGGCCGCCAAAATCGTAATTTACGGGCTGGTTTACTGGTTTGCCATAGGCATAGACTGGATGTTCCTGCCGGTGGGCCGCCTGACGGCCGAACTGGCCGGGAAAGGATCGTCGCCGGAAGTCGAGGCGGGCATCACCCGGACCGTGGATCAGACTATGTGGGCCGTGCTTGCGGTCTACGCAGCAACCCTCGCAGCAGCGTATATCTGTATAACGAAGTTCAGCTTTTAAAACTGCACGTCGGGTGTGGCCTGGTCGATATCCAGGTATAGCTTCCATTCGTTGTGCGCGTTCCTTTTGTATATCAGCAGGGACCTTCCGGCGTCCCGGTAAGTATCTCCGCCCGCTTTCGGTTCACTGGTCAGGTAATATTTGCTCAGCAGGTGCGCCGTATCGCCGTGAACCTGTATTTCCTCGATATCTATCTCGAATGTCACCCTGGATTTGCCCATCCCCGGCGCGAAAAAGTTGCGGATCTGTTCCACGCCGCGCATTGCGGGCCTGCCGTGCAGGGCGACGACCGCGTCTTCCGTGTACAAGGTCATCAACCCGTCCAGGTCGCCGGCGGTGTACAGTTCTATCCAGCGCTGTGCGACCTGTTCAATGGCGGCAATGTCTTTTGCCTCGTCCGCCACTGCCTGATTTGACAAACCCAGGCCCAGGAGCAAAAGCAAAGCTGTTGTTGTAAGCCCATGCATGAATTTCATTGAAATCTGACCCCTCATGTTTCGTGATTACGGTTACGAACCGGCCTCATTCAGACCAAGCTGCCCCGGATTGAGCACCCCGTCCTTGTCCAGCAGGTCTTTTATGCGTCCCAGCATGGACCAGGCCGGGTCCCGGCGGCTGTCCTTGTACGGATAGTATTTCCCGATCTGGAAATGTATTGCTCCCTGTTCCAGGAAAATGCCGCGCACCTCGTTTCGAATTCTTTCAGCCTCACTGCGGGCTTCCGGATTTGCCGGGGCGGGTGTGAACCGGTTGAATACGTCAGGTTCTACATTGCGGCGATGCACTTCATTCAATTCGTCCGGCCAGAAAAAGACCGGTTCCACCAGGAACGTGGTATTGCCGACCGTACATATCAGGTAACCCGTGTCGATGTTGTATTTTTCCAGTACCGCCTTGTTTTGCCGGAACAAGTCCTGGATTTTGCCGATCGTTTCAGATGCCTGCGAATGAGCCACTTTCCCGTGTATCGGGACCCAGCGTTCGCCGTTCGGTCCCACCATTGAATTTGTGGGCGGGAAAGGGTGGGATCCCATTATTACCGGCAGGCTGTTGGCTATGCCGGTAGCGCCGTTTTCATCCGCGATGTTATCGATCTCCGCCAGGGCATGATCGGCGCCTGCTTCGCAGCGGTCCTCCACGTGGACGTGAAGCCCCCACTGTACTTTCCTGATGAACCTGCGGCCGCCGGCTGCTATTTTGACCGACTCTTTCAGGCCGCTTGTAGCGGCTACCCGCGCCAGGGTCTTGACGTCTTCCACCATGTCGGCATCGCCGCCCACCACGCGGCTGTTCTGCAGGAACGGATCGAAACCGTAACATTCGGAGGCGAGGCCGCGGCGCCCGATCTCCGACATGGCGGCACAGATCTGCTGGTGGGTCTCGAAGGAAAACGATGCGTATTTCACCACGGCCGGGATCGTTACCAGGCGCAGGGTCGCGACGGTCTTGATTCCCAGGGCGCCGCTGTCACCGATAAACAGTCCCGTCAGGTCGGGACCGTCATAGCGCATGAACGGCACACCGTCTTTTTTTCCGTGCGCCCCGGTGGGCAGAACCTCACCGTTGCCCAGCAATACGTCCAGCCCGAGCACGCTTTCCGCGGCCGTTCCGTGGGAAGTACCACCCCAGAACACACTGTTTTGCGACAGGGCGCCGCCGACCGTGGCGCGCATGCCGGAAAGCGGGCCCCAGTAGGGTGGCCGCAGGCCGTGAACGGCAAGGGCCTCATTCAGTTTCTGCCAGGTACAACCGCATTCCACGGTCACGATCATGTCCCGGGTATTGATATCGATGATCCGGTTCATCCTGCGCATGTCGATACTGACGCCGCGCGCCGACTTATGCAGGTAAGAATCCGTATACGACATACCGCCGCCGCGGGTGACGATAGATAAGCCGTCCTGTTTGCACAACGACACGATTTCACGCAGTTGTTGCGCGTTTTCCGGTTGCAGGACAGCCAGGGCGGTTTCGAAGCCGCGGTATACGTCCGTCGAGTAATAACTCAGTTCAGCGGGGTCGGTAATAACGAATTCGGCGCCGACGATAGCGTGAAAGCCGGATAATACAACCGGTGTTAATGTATAAGATTCGGTCATTGTGTGTCCTCGCGGCGGCAGGCGCCGGGCTTTGCCATGCGTTGAGCAGAATGTTATAACATTAATACATTCGATAACAGGACGGTGACATGATACATTCCCGTATAACCGTCATAGAGGAGGGCGCTTGGATGAGATACCTGTGCAGGGCCGGCGTGTTACTGGCAGCCGGGATGTTGTTCCTGGGGGGCGGCCATGTTGTGGTTGCCGAGCAACAGTGGCAACCCCTGCAGATCATAGACGTTGGTACTCATCCCTGGGATGCGAGCCCCCGGTTCCGGTCGAAGACGAAGACGTTTTTCAAGGGACCCAATGACAGCAGCCTGATCTACGCGCACTTCCTGCCGCGCTGGGACATGACGCCGCCTGCCGATCCGCTCGGGGTTCATTACCATCACTGGCATGAGTGGGCCTACGTGCTGGACGGGGATTTCGTCATCCATGAGCCGGTCAGCCCGCAGCAGAAATCGGGCATGCTCTCCCATTTTACCCAGGGCACCTGGCTGGACCGCCCCGCCTATACCCTGCACGGCGGTGTCTGGGAAGTCGGTGGAATGCGTTCGCAAAATGCCTGCACCCTGCTGATATTCGAGGAAGGCGACGGCAGTGTCGTCACGCTGGGTCCGGAAGGCGATCACTTCAAACCGGATTTTCCCGAACAACCGGATCCCTACCTGCCCGACTGGCAGGCGCTGCAGCAGTTCAACCACCCGTGGATAGTGCATACCACAACCGACCTGGAGTGGGAAACCGATGCGAAGGTGCCGGGCCGTATGATCAAGTGGTTGAGTGACGACCAGAAGGAGGGGTTCCGCGCCAGGCTGGTTAAACTGCCTCCCGGCTGGCAGGCCCCGCAGAAACACTCGAAGAGCTATTACAAACAGGCCAGCCGTTTTATCTATATCATCTATGGCGACCTGACCGTCGAACAGCGCAGTGAACCCGGCGCCGCGGGAACACCGGTAACGTTGACGAAGGACTTTTTTGTGTACCAGGCCCCGTATAGCCTGTTCGGGTTTGCCGGCGGACCTGTCACGACAGGCGGCGTGATTTGGCTGGAAGTCGTATATGCCCGGGGCCTTGCCGTTGGCGGGGGCAGGATTGAGATCCCTTCACACCTGGATTAACGGCTCACCTGTCATTGCAAAATGCCGGTCAACAGTACACTGCGCATCCACATTATCGGTGGCGGCATAGCCGGCTTGACCGCGGCCGTCGCCCTGAGAAAGCACGGGTTTCCCGTTGTACTGTTTGAGCAGTCGGAGCAGTTTGGCGACGTGGGCGCCGGTATCACCATCGGCCCCAACGCATCCAGGGTGCTGCTTGCCCTGGGCCTGCAGGAAAGGCTGGCGCCGTATGTCCGGACGCCGCGCCACGCCGGTATCCTGCACTTCAGGACCGGCGACCGCATCTCCTATGCCCTGCGCGGCGACAGCTATATTTCCGAATTCGGCGCGCCTTTCTGGCATATCCACCGTGCCGACTTGCTGGAGGTCCTGGTGGATGCATTGTCTGATGATGCCGGCGCCGAACTCAGGCCCGGCCATAAAGTGACCGGCATTACCCAATCGGTTGACGGGGTGACCAGTCATTTCGCCAACGGTGTCGCGCAAAGCTGTGATGTCCTGATTGCATCTGACGGGATAAAATCGACGCTACGCGAGACGCTGTTTCCCGGCACACCGGCGACGTTTACCGGTTACGTGGCGTGGCGCGGCCTGGTGGATCTCGAGCGCCTGCCGGGACTTGAAATAGACCCTGATTTTGCCCTTTACGCCGGACCCGGGAAGATCGTCGGCAGGTATGCGCTGCGTCAGCGCGGGCTCATGAATTACGTCGCCATATCCACCAGGCAGGACTGGCGGGAGGAGGGCTGGACGGTCCGTTCCGAGGTGGCGGAAGTAGCGTCCGAATTTGAGGACTGGTGTGAAGACGTACAAACGATCATCCGCGCAACCCCGCCCGAACGCTGCTTTAAATGGGCTTTGCACGTGAGGGAACCGTTGGACAACTGGGTAGCCGGGCGGGTTGCATTGCTGGGCGATGCGGCACATCCCATGACCCCGTTCCTCGGCCTGGGCGCCGGGATAGGTATTGAAGATGCGATGGTGCTGGCCCGGGCCTTTTCCGGTTCCGATGACTGGCAAACGGCGCTGGCATGCTACCAGGAAGCACGGGTCGGCCATGCCGCCTACGCCCAGGAAGCATCCGCCAGGCAAGGCCTGCATTTACTGAATGCAAAGCCGCAACCGGCGGAGGGTAAGCGGCTATTTAATGACGACATGCTGGGGCTGTATTCCTATGATGCAACAAGCGTTGCCGTATGAACCCGGGAAATCACTCATGGCAGTTCGTCCCCGCGCAGCTTGTCCCTGCGAAAGCAGGGAGCGGGAAGCCAGACAAATACGTCATTCCTTATTAATCAGAACAAAAAAACCCGTATCTGCGAGAGGACCCTCAACATGAAAATATACTACGGCTGGTGGGTACTGCTGGGACTGTTCCTGATCTACACCGCCAACAACGGCATACTCATCTACACCTTGCCGCTGTTTTATCCCGAACTCATCGACGAGTTTGGCTGGAATGCCGAGCAGGTTACCCGCCCGGCCGCGCTGTTCCTGGTCGTCGCTGCCCTGGCCGTACCGTTCGCAGGCGTGTTGTTTGACAGGTATTCGACCCGGATTGTCATGTTGCTGGGCATCCTGGCCCTGGTGGGCGGTCTCTGGTTTTATCCTTCCATAACCTCACTCGGCCAACTGACCGCGATATACGTGGTGTTCGCCCTGGGTCTGGCGGGTTGCGGCCTGGTGCCCAACATGCTGATACTGACCCGCTGGTTCAGGCGTTACCGGGGACTGGCCGCCGGGTTGCTGCTGATGGGATCGACCATCGGCGGCGCGGTTTTTCCGCTGCTTACCCGGGAGACCCTGGTTACACAGGGATGGCGCGAGGCGGTGTTCATGATTGCGGTGCTGGGCAGTGTCATGATGATAAGCGCCGTCCTGCTCCTGGTTCGCAACCGGCCCGAGGAGATGGGACTGGCTGCTGACGGCGCCGAATTGTCCGCCGGGACTGACCGCGCGGGGACAACGGGTTCTGCAGGTCCCACACTGAAGCAGGCAGTGAAAATGCCGGTGTTTTATGTCCTGGCGTTCGTCACCGCCGCACTCTGGTTTGCCACGTTCGGCATGCTGCAACACCAGTCAATATTCATAGGCAAGGACCTGGGGGTCGATTCGGCCCGGTTGCCGCTGATATTCAGCATGTTCTTCTGGTTCGCGATTATGGGCAAGCTGCTGTTCAGCTGGCTCAGCGACAGGGTGGACAAGTTGCGGGTAATGCTGGCTGCAGTGCTGAGTCTGGTTATCGGCCTGTTGCTGTTGCGTACCGTCTCAGCCGACAACATTGCCGGTCTGTACGCTTATGCGGTGGTTTTCGGTGTAGGTTTCGGCGCCTCGTTCAGCATGATCCAACTGGTGCTTGCCGAGTATTTCTCCGGCGCTTCCTACGGCAAAATCCTGGCCTTGCTGACCACCGTGGATTCCCTTGCCGGTTCTGCCGGAGTCAGTTACATGGGGCAGGTGCGTGTCGCACAGGGGTCTTACCTGCCGGCGTTCGGGTTACTGATTGGGTTATGCGCCGTATCCGCAATCCTGATAGTCTTGCTGATGCGGTGGAAGCGTAAACAGCCCGCCGTTCCCGCGCAAGCGTAAACAGCCCGTCGTTCCCGCAGGAATGACGGGGCCTTTCGCAATTGACAAGGAGGCCCTACGACAGGTGCTTGATGATATCCTGCTCCGAGCGTGGCATGTCTTTCCCCGTCGCCTCTTCCAGTTCCATCTGTACTGTGCGTAACACTCTTTCGAGATATGCTGCGCGCTCCTCGCTCCGTTCCCGGGCTTCTTGCGGGTCCGGCTGAAATTTTTCCACGCCGGACCGCGGCAGTACGCCTTCCTTCTCCAGCAGGCGTTCAAGGGTGTTCAGGCGCTCCCGCGTTACCGATAATTCACCGGCCAGCGACAGGACAATGGAAAGTAATTTATCGATTGCAGGATCGGAGAAATACTGTGGTTTTTTGCCCTTGGCGGTGCGGGCTATACGGGGTCTGGATGCGCTCATGAACAGTGACGCGGGGTTTTATTTTTCACCGTACAGGATCGGCCAGACAAATGCGCCGTCAACGTAATTCTTCTGTTCATCCGAGAAGCCCGAATCTGCGCCGATCATCATTGTCCGGTCCGGGTGGAAGCCGGCTTTTTGCGCGACATCCGGCAGGTTGATCTCCGTCATGTAGCGGGCAAATGTTTCGTTATTGTTCCAGGTTTCCCACTGCAGCATGAACTGCTCGAAGGGTTCCGTGCCCCGCGGGATTTCCAGGTGCAGCATTTTGCCGCCGGCGCGCAACACACGATGGCATTCCCTGAGTATGTTGCGCAACGCGGATTTTGACGTCTCATGTAACATTATGTGAGATACAACCAGGTCGAAACTGCCGGCTTCGAACTCAAGCTGTTCCGCGTTCTGCTGGCTGTAGTGGATTGCGGCCCCGTACAACTCCGCCCTGGCGTGGGCGTAGCGCAGGCAGGGCGCGGCAACATCCACCGCATGGACTTCGGCGTCCGGGTACGCTTCTTTCCAGGGCAGCGTGCTGTTCCCGACCGCGCAACCCAGGTCCAGTATCCTGTTGACTTCCAGATCGGAATATTGCTGCCGGGCAAAACGGGAAAGTATTTTGCCCAGGAAATCGCTGTGAGGTCCGAGGGCGCCGCCGATGTATATGGGCAACCCGCCCTCGTACAGCGCGCCGGCCGTGATGTCGTCCGCGCAGAATTCCGTATGGTAGCCGCCGGGCTGGATATGAATATCCGCAGCCGTGTGGTAACGGGGTATTTCCAGGTCGGGATCCAGGCGCAGGCTGCCGCCTGCCTGCGCGGCCGCAGCGGTTGATTTCGATAATGCGACCAGGTCATCCAGTTGCCGTTCCGTCGGGTCGATCACCGCATCCCACATCAATTCCTGGCTGCGCCGCTGCATGGCGCTCCAGAACTGGTAGTAACCGTTGTCGGTCATGATGTCTTTTACTTCACGGAAATCCTTCGGCGAACGTCCGTGTTCCTGTTCAAACCCGGGCCTGAGGCGGGCTTCGTAGAGCCGGGTATTGCCCGGCATGACCCGGGCAGCAAGATGGGCGCGTAGTGATGCAACAAAGTCCTGGCGGCTCTGCTCATCATGGCTCTTGTCCGGCAACATGGCGTGAGGTTTCATGGCATTTTCCGACTGCGTGAATTCAGTGACATGATACTTTACTTGATCGGCCCGCTGAAGCGGCTAACAATGGTTGGAGAAACGCCGTTGGTCCTTGTGACGGAGATGGTGCATCTCGAATTCGCGTTTCCCGGAGAAATTAATCGAATCGAGAAAACCGGCGGTGGCGTGAAAAGACTCCAGCAGGTTTTCAGCCATATTCCTGGTCAGGTTGGTTTTCACCACAATGCGAAACATGGTTGTTTCCGGGTCCGCGTCATGGAAAAGGCCGAGGGTCTTCTCCGATAGCGGATGATTAAATTGCATGCGGTAGCTTCCCAGGTACCAATGATGCTGGGAAAGCGCATGTTGCAGATCGACGTCGTTATAGTAAAGCTCACATTCGGGGTTCAGCATGGCGGTCACCACGGGGAGACAGTGTTCATTGCCGTCGTCCAAAAGCACGAATCTGCGTTTTCCCTGGTGAGTCATGGCCTTTAATCCGTCGCGCAGGAATTTGGCATTGCTCATCATGTTGTCGTTGCACTGACGGTAGCCTGTCATGCCGTAGTTGAGGAGCTTGTAGTATTGCGAATAAACGCCGGTAGCGGGTCGCGAGAAGTTCAGCGTATAGGAATGCGCCTTACCGCCAAGGTAAGTGACCGATACCGCAACATGCTCGCTCAAGTCCTCGCGCTGGCGCCACACGACCCAGCCCGCGCCACAACTGGACTGGCCGTACTTGTGCCCGCTGGCAGAAATGGACAGTACATTGTCCAGGCGAAAGTCCCAGGGGGGAAGACCATCCTGAAAAGGCGCGATGAACCCTCCGGAAGCGGCATCCACATGGATCCCGACCTGGTAACCTTTTGCCGCATTGACCTCTTGCACGACGTCGTTCACATCCCAGACGGGGTCGTACTGCCCCCCGTAATGGTTGCCCATGATGCATACGACGCCAATGGTGTGTTCATCGATGGCCGCCCGCACTTGTTCCGGGTCCAGTTTGAATTCGTTTACCGAAGGTTGCAGCAGCCTCGGTTCGATGTCCATATATTTGAACAGTTTTTCCCAAGCCGCCTGAAAACAGGTAGATATAACCAGGTTGGGACAGATGCTCCTGACTTGCTCCTTGTTGAGGTTATTGCGTCTGGCGTACCAGTTGCGCCAGCGAAACTTGAGCGCCAGTCCGGCAAGCAGGCAGGCCTCCGTAGAACCGACCGTACCTGCCCCGGGGTAAACGCCATAATCGTTCAAATCGTCCGGTTCAGGGCAGTTCCACAGGCGGGCGATCATATTGACGACGGTGTCATGCAGTTTATAGGACTGGGGATAAACCGTCTGGTCCGCCAGGTTTACACGCAGACCCATCAGCGCGATCTCATCTTCCTCCTCCTCCAGGCTGACGTTCACGTAGGAGGACGTGTTAAGCCTGTGGTCGAAGTCGAGAGAATGTGCATTCTTGATTATCAGCTTCACGGTGCCCCGGTCCAGTCCCTCCCGGGGGAGCTCACGTAGGTCGAACCAGTTTTGCTGCGCGGCATCGGAATGATAGTAGCCGGTGCCGCCGGCCAGCATCAGTTCTCCCAGTTTTGCCCGCAACTGGTCAATTTCCCGCTGCAGGCGTACCGTTTCGTCAGACATCGCTCTCTCCTTTCTCAATATGCGGTGTTATCGGGATCCGGTATTCCAGCACACTTGTACCACGCTTACAATATGTCGTACCGACCCCGTCGGCAGGGTTCGTTACCGGAGCCAGGGCGGGTTGTTGCGTTGTTGCGACATGTCTTCAATACGGCAACAATGTGTTTACAACACTGCCTGTAAATGATATGTTGATATAACAACCAACCATCTATAACTAATCAGTAAGCTTGTAAAGGAGGTCCGTCGTGCGTTATTTCCCACATTCATTAACGGCATCGTTGCTGTCGGGCGTGCTTTTATCAATCGTTTTTTCACCGCTTGCCTGGTCGCAGGGTATCGAAGAAGTTGTTGTCACCGCTACCCGCCGGGCCGAGAATATCCAGAGTATTCCCGTTGCCGTATCTGCGTTTACCGGTGACGACCTGGCCAGTCTCGGGGTGACCGAGACCCTGGATATCGCCAAGGTCGTACCCAACTTCATTGCGCATAACAACACCGGGCTGGGCACGGCCAATACCTATTCGCTGCGTGGCCTGAACAATACCGAATCCATCGCCACGTTCGACCCGCCGGTGGGAACCTACGTCGATGATTTTTTCATCCAGCGGCAGAATTCCAATAACTATGCCTTGTTCGATATCGACCGGATCGAGGTGCTGAGAGGCCCCCAGGGTTCATTGTTCGGAAGGAATACGACCGGCGGTGCGGTGCGTGTCATATTGAAAGAACCTGCCGAGGAGTTCGGTGGGTATGCTGAAGTCGGCGGCGGACGCTTCGATAAAATCACTGCCAGGGGAAGCGTTGACATACCGGCAGCGGAAAAATTCCGTATGAAGATTTCCGGCTATTACATCAATGATGACGGCTTTGTCGATAACGTGACTACCGGAGAGGATGGTCTGAATTATGAAGAGAATTTTGGCGTACGGGGCGCAATTTTATGGCAACCGTCCGATAACGCCTCCTGGAATGCTTCGCTCACGTATATCGAAAGCGAACATGCCAACATGTACAACTATGTTGAAGATGATGACCGGTTTACCCGCACCGGCCTTGTCTCCGATGGCGCCCCGCTGGCCGGTTTTGTAACGGGAAATAAACAGAACTTCGATTTGGGCAATGAAACCAGGTCCCTGCATTTCACCTCCGATATCGAATGGGAAACCGGTATAGGCACCGTCAACCTCCTCACCAGCTACCTGACGCTCGAGCAGGATTTTCTGCTGGATTTCTTTGAGGGTCCATTTTTTACCGGCGGGTTTACCATTGCCAATGAGGGTGAGCATGACCAGTTCTCCCAGGAGGCCAAGCTGACCGGTTCCATAGGCGACCAACTGGATTACATCGCCGGTGTTTTCTATTTCCACGAAGACAACAAAACCGATTTGACGCAAATATTCAACCTGGGGGCCATCGGCCTGTTCCTGCCCTCGGGTTTCCCCCTGTTTCAATATGACAGGACCATGGATAACGGAGTGGAGTCCTGGGCAGTCTACGCGCAGGCCGACTGGCATTTTACCGAGCAGTTGACCTTGACGGCCGGTTTCCGTTACACCGATGAAGAGAAGGACTTCGGGATCACCGACAACGGCAACCCGCGCGCGAGCAGTGTTATTAACAGCCGTGACATCGAGGCTCTGGGCGTACCGTTGAAGCAGAATGAGTCTATCGTCACCCCGCGTTTTGCCCTCGAGTTTGAAGCTACCGATAATTTCATGATTTATGGCTCAGCCACCCGCGGTTTCAAGTCCGGCGGCTGGAATGCCCGGGGAACGGCGGCGGCCACACTCACACCCTTCTCTCCGGAAAAGATCTGGAATTATGAGGGCGGCATCCGTTCCGAGTGGTTCGACAAGAGATTACGGGTCAACCTTACCGGGTTCTACTCCGACATTTCGGATTTCCAGTTGCCTTCGGCCTACGTCAATCCGGTTGACGGTTCGATTACGTTTATTACCCAGAACTTTGCCGACCTTGAAGTCTACGGTTTCGAGGCGGAACTGCTGGCCAACCCGGTTGACAACCTGACCCTGTTCGCCAACATCGGCATCATGGAATCGGAGTACAAGAACCTGGATCCATCCATTGTTGCGCAACGGCAGAATTGCCTCAGCAACGGCGCGCAATGCGCCCAGGGTATCGTCAATCCGCACGGCGGCATCGCCCCGCCGGTACGGTCGCCGAAGCACCAGCTATCCATAGGCGGCTGGTACGAGATACCAATCACTGACTCCATCAACCTGGTCCCGCGCATCAACGTCGTCGACTACGGTGAGCACAACATCAGCACCAGCGGCCAGGATAATGCGTTGCTGGATGGTTACACGATCATCAACGGCGGTGTCAGTATCGAGCATACTACCCAGGACTGGACCTTGACGGCATCCTGCCAGAACTGTACCGATAAGGATCAATACGTATCCTACCTGGCAGGATTTATATACCTGCAGGACCCGGCGACCTGGTCGGTGACATTGAATAAACGGTTTTAATAATAACAACTATTTGACTTGCTTTAGAGATGCCGGCTAATCACCGGCATTTTTTTTAATGGGCTGGCTGTTTCCGGTTTCCGCTGACCAGTAGCAGGTAGGTCAGGACAGACAGGGCAACCGCAATCACCACCGGCAGGCACACGCTGATGATATCACCGTTATAAACCAGCGAAGCTATGACTGCCGACAGTGCGCCGATCGCCATGGACATGCTGTTGGAGACGCCTGATGCCGTTCCGGCCTTGTCGGGGTGGTGTGCGACCGCACCGGCCATGGATGGCGGGTTGACCAGGCCGGCAAATGCGAACAAGAGCAGGAAAGGAGAGATGATGGTAAAAACGCTGACCGGAAAATACCAGGTAGTGAACAGGATAAGACAGGCGCCGGAAAAAGCGCCGGCCAGACCAATTTTCAGGGAGCGTTCGGAGCCGTGCAGACGGATGACCCGGCTACCAATCAACGATCCGATAATATAAGTGGATGCCAGGCTGCCCATATAGACCCCGAACAGAGCCGGACCGATAAGTAAATGCTCTTCAAAATACAGGGGCGCGCTGGTCAGGAAAGTAAAAAACGCTGCGTTGATAAAGCCGTATACCAGGGTATACCCCCAGAACAACCTGGATTTGATCAAATGGCTGAAATCACCCGCCATCCTGCGCAGGGCGTTTCCTGCCGCCGGCGCGCGTTGCCTTGTCTCCGTCAGGGTTGACAGGAGCAGGATAAAAACGACAAGGGCCAGTCCGGTCATGGCAATAAAACTCATACGCCACCCGGCGGTTTCGATCAGGTAACCTGACAAAGCCGGCCCCAGCATCGTCGACACCCCCATGCCACCGGACAGGTAAGCGGTGTAACGGGCGGTATCGTTATTGCTGAACAAGTCGCGAAACATTGCCCGCGTCACAACGGTGGCCGTGGCGATGCCGATGGCCTGAGCCAGGCGGGAAACGGTAAACCAGAACATCGTTGTGGCCAGGGCACAGGCAAGACTTGCCAGGAAAAATACGGCAAAGCCCCACAGGAATACCGGACGCCGGCCAAACCGGTCAGTCAGTACGCCGTGTATGGGTTGTGCAAGCGCCAGGCCCAGCAGGTAGATGGATATAGCGAGTTGCACGGAAGTGATGGGCAGACCAAACTCCACCCCGATGGCGGGAAGCGCAGGCACGCACGCAGTCATGGCAAGCGGCGAGAAAGAACTGGCCACAATAAGAAGCGTAATCGGCGGCTGTTTCAAGACGGAAAATTGGAGTCAGGGTAAAAGGATATTTGGGGTCAGAGCATTTACTCTGACCCCAAATATCTATGGGGTAAATCCTGCTAGTTGTTTTGAGCGTCTATGTGCTTTTTGAAATAGGTCCAGCTGGTCTCGTTCGGACGGTCGTCGTCAACGGGGGGCGGACTGGTATAGTCGGGGTAGTTGGCGGTGATTTCGTCCTTGAGCAATGCGGGCAGGTCATCCCAGCCGCCCAGCTTTTTGCCTACGGCATTAAAATACATCAGGCCGCTGCGGCCTCCCATCTTCATCCACGGCAGCCAGGGCGCAATGCGTACCCAGGCGACGTTGATATCGGCGGTGTTTTTCGACAGGTCGGCGATATCGTTTATATCGGCCGTGAAGTCAAAAATTTCGGTTGCGTGATAGGTATTGCCCACGTAAGGTTGGTAATCTCCGCCCAGGACGTTGGTATAGAACAGGGGTACTTCAAAGGTCAGGAAAGCGACGTCATCGATGACCAGGGGTGCAAATTTCTGTTCTTTCCCGTTCCTGTCCACGGGGAACGTCGGCCGCCCGTTTACCGGGTCATTTGCCACGTGCAGGACTTTGACCGTCTCGCCGGTCCAGGGGTTGGCCCAATCACGCAGTATCTCACCGGTCTTCGGGTCCTGGTAGAGCATGATCTCCCGTGACACCATACGGTAGCCTTCGCCTTTTTCGGGGTCGTTAAGCGTCACGCATTGGCGGACATTCATTCCGACAACCCGGAACAGCAGCTTGTCCCGCTCTCCGGGCACACGCGCATAAGCGCGGCCCTGCCACATGTAGGTGATCGGCTCGCCGTCCTTGAGTGAGCAGTGGATCTTGCGTTGCGCCTGAACATAGCCTTTACCGGTATCAAAATCGATTTGAGCAGCCGTGTTCAATGAAATCAGCATCAGTGCGATGCAGATCAGCATATTCCGCATGTGGTTCATTTTATTTTTTCCGAATGGTTGAATAACAGGTACATCCCTGTAGTTATACAAAATAGGTACTGCCGGTGATTTCAACAAACACCGGCAGTGACGCAAGCCTGGCACAGGTTTGGGGGGGTTGTGACCAAGGCTTGCTTAAAAACGGTAGCGGGCAGTGACCCCGACGCGCCGCTGTTCGGGCAACGTCACGCCGATTGCACGATCGAACGGGTTGAAAGTCAGGTTTCTCCCCTGTACATAACGAATCAATTGGGTTGGGGCGTCATCTTCAAAGACGTTGTCAACCCAGACCTCGATATCAAGATTTCCATTGCTGACACCGCCGCGCAGGTTGACTATCTCCCGGTTGCCGGTATGGGCAAGGTTGTACACCTGGGCATAGCGTTTCGAGTTGTAGTTGAAGTCACCGCGCAGGAACCAGGACCAGTTCCCGTTCATATTGCCGTGGAAGGAATTGGACAGGTTAAGCTGGTGTTTTGATGACTGCGGCAACTGCGAACCCCTGATGATCACATCACCGCTTTCGGAGTAGCCGTTAATCAATGCAGCCTCGCGGAATGCCGAGCCCGCCGATGCTCCGGCGTCAACAGACTGGATAAATTCATCAATCTCGCTGTCAGTCCAGGCATAACCCAGGCGCAGGTCCCAGAAATCCGTCAGGTGCATGGAAAGGTCAAGTTCGATGCCGTTTATACTGGCTTTACCTACGTTTTCCAGGATGGAAAAAGTGCGCGGCTGGCCGTTGACGGTGGCGGCGCGGGTGGAGGTAAGCTGCATGTCATCCCAGTCGATATGGTAGACCGCGGCATTGGCGATGACGCGGTTTTCCATCCAGGCGGATTTCATTCCGAGTTCAAAGTTCCAGGCCGTTTCCTCGTCAACTTCCAGGTCGGACGCAGGTACGCCCTGGTCGCTGTTCAAGGTGCCGGGTTTGTTGCCCTTGGCGATATTGGCATAGACCAGCAACCGGTCCGTTGCCTCGTATTTTACCGTTACCTTGGGCAGGAAGGCGTTGAATGAGCCATCGGCGCTGGAGTCTGCTCCGGCCGGGGTGATTTCGAAATCGTCCTCGTTATACCTGAACTCTGCGCCTACGGTCAGTTTTTCCGTGAAGTCGAACTCAAGCGAACCGAATACCGACCAGCTCTCTATTTCTTCCCGGCCATTGTCACGGGGCGCTGAGCCTTCGTAAAATGCGCTGGTGGATATGGTGGCAGGTATGAACCTGGGGTCGAAAGGGTTGAATACCGGGACACCCCTCGAGACCGAGGTAGTGGTATCGAAAGAGGTAATCTGGGTTTCTTCGAAGTCTGATTCGTAGTAATAAAAACCTATCATGTGGCGCATTCTGAGACCGGCGTCGTAGGCCAGCCGGATTTCCTGCGAGAAATCTTCAAACTCACTCCGCACATCCGTAATAAAACCCACCCTGGACACAACGCTGGGCGGGGCGCCGAATGGCTGAACGAAGAACGGGCTGCCTATGCCGACAACGGGGAAACGGGTGTCGCCGCCGCCGAAGGTGCGGTCGGTACGTGCGTCGGTGTCAACGTCGTTGTAACCGGTCACCGAGGTGAATGTGAAGCCCTCGGCAATTTCAAAATCAAGTTTCACGCCCATGCGCGTGCTTTCCCTTTCCACGCCCGAATCATCAAAAAAGCTGGTCTCAAGGCTGGTGTCGTTACCCCCGCCGCTGGCCTCCAGTACGTCATCGACGTCGACGCGGCCGCAGTAATAGCCGCTGCCGTTATATCCGGCGGAGCCGACCAAAGCGGCGCCCGCTTCAGGTGTGCCTGCGGGCGGCAGGGGTTGCGTGAGCGGGCCGCCCCGGGTGACCTGGAAACAATTATTGAAACTGGACGGCTGCATGGCGATGGCATAGTGATCATCATCGGTATCTTCATAGATCATGTGGCCGGTCAGGCTCAGCCGCTCATTGGGGTTAAGGGTCAGGACCGCGGCAATGCTGGTTGATTCCTCGCCGCCGACTTCATCATCCGTGGCCGGCGTACCAAGGGCGTTGCCCGGGTAGCTGTTATCGTATTCACCGTCCCGCTCGTAGTGGCTGGCTGTTACTGCAATACCCATGGCATCGGAAACCGGACCGCTGGCGTGGAGGTCGACGCGTACCTGGTCCCGTTCCCCGTATTCGGCCTGAACCTCGCCCTGGAATTCATCTCCGGGTTTCTTCAGCACATAGTTCACGGCTCCGGCCAGGGTGGACCGGCCGTACAAGGCGCTCTGGGGACCTTTTACCACTTCGACCCGCTCCAGCGCCGACAGGGGAATGGACGCGTTGCCTGCCTCAATGATAATGCCTTCCAGGAACAAACCGGCATTGGCGCGGCCCAGGATGTTGGACTGGCCTCTGATGGACGGGCGGAAATCCTGCCGGCCGAAAGCCTGGGCGAAGTCGAAGCCCGGGGTGAAGTCGGCAATGTCCTGCAGGGAGGTGATGCCCCGTTCTTCCAGTGCGGTTTCGGTAAATGCGCTTACCGTCAGGGGGATGTCCTGCAGGTTTTCCTCGCGCTTCCTGGCGGTGACCAGGATCTCTTCTATGGTGTCCTGTCCGTATGCCGGCAGCGGCAACAGTGAAGAAAGTATGAAGAAGGCGGCGAAAACGGAGCCTCCTGTCTGAAAATATTTCTGAAATGAGCCATGGCTGAGCATGATGATTTACCCCCCGGGACTGTATCCGGCAGTGCTGCTTGATTGTTATATGTCTATAACATTTAGTGTAAATTTTTTGGCGCGGGAATGTCAATTGTTTTTATGACACTTCGGCGCTGGCGGGATGGCCCAGCCGTTCAATCACTTCCTGTGCCCCCCTGTTGCCTGATTTCACTGCCGCCTCCATGCCGGATGCCGAGGGTTCGGTGTGCGCGCCGATAAAGTGTATCAGCCCTTCAGGCCGGCTTACCGCGCGGCTGAACCCGCCAACTCCCCCGGCAAGATAATGCGAGAATGCGCCCAGGGCAAAAGGGTTCCTGCCCCAGGCGACTACCTGTTCCACCTTCAGCCGTGATTTTGCCGCCGGTCTTGACCTTTCCAGCAGCGCCACGATATGCCCGCCGAGTTCGGCATCCGTCATGCTGTTGAGGCGCTGCGCCTTCGAACCCTGGACCCAGGCGCGCACCCTTATCACTTCGCCTTGTGCATCGGTTTGCGTGAAGACCCGGCCCAGGTCCGTATCAGTCCACATGTTCGGGCTGAAACCGTCATCGCGCCAGAACGGTCTTTCAGGCCGCATCAACACATGCGTCACGGGGGTATAGCCCATTTCCCTGATCGCCCGTTGTTTAGCCTGCGACAAAGGACCCTCTATTTTAATATGGCGCAAAACGCTGAAAGGAACGGCCAGCAGGCAAAGCCGGCAGGTAAACCTGTCGGCATCGCCGGTGGTGAGTTCCAGCGCGGTTTTAGCCTGGCGCACCGCCGTGACCTGTTTGCCCATGAGTACGGCATGGCTGATGGAAGCATGCATGGCCTCGGGCAGGCGCGCACTGCCGCCGCTTATGTTCTGTGGCGCGCCGGCAGTCTGCAGTACGGCAAGCTTGCGCAGCAGGTCCAGGGCGGACACCGTCCTGATACTTTCCCCGTTCAGGTTGGCATCGACCAGTCTCAAGGCTTCCTCGCCGGCGCCCAGGTCTGCCAGGTAGGCGCGCAACGGCATATCCAGGGCGGCATGTTCGGGTTGCCACCAGTCCAGCGGCCGGGACAGGAAACTGCCGTTGCGCAACAGTTTCGGTAAAAGCCCGTAGGGCGGGGTATCTTTCAGTGATTCCGGCAGCAGGTTGCCGGCACTGGCATGCCAGTCTTCAAGGGCGCTCAGTTTGCCGTTGACCAGCAGGGTCATCCCGGGCGCGCCCGGACGAATATTTTCGGTTGCCATGCCGAGTTCTTCGATAACCTGGTTGAGTGCATGGTATTTTGTGCCGCTCTGGGTGGCGCCCGCTTCCGGTCTGCCGGGGAGGTTATCCAGGGTATAAACCCTGCCGCCTGCGCGCTGCGACCCTTCCAGCAGCAAGAAATCCACGCCGTGCTTCTGCAATACGCGTCCCGCCTGCAACCCGGCAAGGCCGGCGCCGATGATGATAACGTCGTAGTGTTTCCGTTCGGCAAAAACCGGGCGGCATACGGTCCCGACAGCAGCGAAGCCGGCGGCGGCCAACAGCTTGCGGCGCGTGATAGCCGTGGAGGCCAACGGTTCAGTCATGATTCACCTGTGTTCAAGTGTATCCCCGGGGGGATTATTTTCCATTGCCCTTATCTTTTGCTCATCCAGGTCATAAGGCAACAGGAATACACAACTCAGCAGCGCCATAACGGCGGGCAAAGCCCCCATACACAGGTAGATGGCGACTATCGCGCTGTCAGGCTGCGCAGCATAACCCGTTGTGGAAGACTGGTACCCCATGTAGCCCAGGATGAACGCAGTCAGGGCGCCGCCGGTCGCAAATGCAAGTTTTTCGGCCGTGGTGTAGATACCGGCAAAGACGCCTTCCCGGTTCAAGCCCGAACGGGCGTGATCGTAACCGATGGTGTCCGGCAGCATGGCCTGGCCCATCATCAGCATGGCGCCGCCGCTCAGGCCCAGCAGGGCGCCGCGCAACAGGATCAGCAAAGTTGTTTCATCCGGGCCGGACACCAGCCAGGTCAGCATGACGGCGGCATAGAACAGGGAGGAGAAAATAAAGATCACGCGCTTGTCATACCGGCGACCGGCAACAAGACACAATGGCGGGGCGAGCAACATGCAGATGCTCGCAATCAACCCGTAGATGCCCAGGAAAGCGTAACCTTTGCCCAGCACATGCACAATAAAGTACACAAGGGCAGCCTGGTTTATCGCGAGTCCTGCCAGTTGCGTGAATTTCACGCCTATCAACAGTAAAAACGGCCTGTTTGCAGTTATCAGCCTGATGCGCCGTGAGAATCCGGGTTCGATGTTACGGGCAGGCATGGTCTGCTGCGCGTTCCGGGTCATGACAAAACAGGCGACCGAGGTGGCGAGGATGACCAGGGCATAAACCGTAGCCATGGACTCGTGCCCCTGTTTCCCGCCGCCGAAAACACTGATTAAGTACGGCGCCAGCGAAATACCGGCGATGGTTCCGAAGCCTATGGCGTAAACGCGGAAGGAAACCAGGTGGGACCGGGCATGGTAACCGGCGGTCATTTCTGCGGGCATGGCCATGTAGGGCACGTTGAAGACCGTGTAACCGGTGGAGTAGAGCAGCATCAACAATACCAGCAGCAAAACGGTGTTGTTGTCGGTTACGGTGTCAGGCACATGAAAAAGGCCGAAGAAGGCCGCGGCGGCGAGTGCCCCGCCCAGCACCAGGTACGGTCTGCGCCGGCCCCAGCGGCTGCGGGTGTGATCGGAGATGATGCCCATTACGGGGTCGGTCACCGCATCGTAGATCTTGGCGCCCAGGTAGATATATCCCCAGGTGATGGCCGCCACCCCCAGGTAGTCGGTGGCGAAGCGCTGCATCAAAACGTTCAGGGTGTTGAACATAATGGATATGCCCAACGTGCCGATTCCCCAGCCGATACAGAGAGACAGGGGCAAACGGGCTGTAGTTGTGTCGTCTTTAGCGGCCATCGGATGGTTGCTCAGGCGGGCCTGCTTCCGGTAACGGCGTACCAGTTGAATGAGCCGTCGGACTGCTCCAGGTTTTCCACACCGATATGTTCCCGCGCAAACCCGGCCTGCAGCATCATCTCCTCGCAATCGCTGCGGGCATATTCCAGCCAGTGCGGTTCGGCGTTGAACCACTGGTCGTAGGAGTATTCCGCCTGGAGAAACTCATCCAGCCGGTCAAACCTGAGAGGAATGTCCTGGTGGATGCAGATACCCCCCGGCCGCAGCAGGCGCCGGCTCTCCGCGAACATCCTCTGCCTGGATTCATCCGCCATCTCGTGCATGGTGTTGTGCGAGACTACCAGGTCGAAACTGCCGTCGGGGAACGCCATGTCGGTGGCATTCATCTGGTGGAAATGCACCGCGGCGCCCATGGCCTCGGCCCGGGCGTGGGCGTACCTCAGCATAGCCGCGGAAACATCGATCCCGTGGATTTCTGCACGGGGGCAGGCCTCGGCGTAAGGCACTGAAGAGGCGCCGGCGGAACAGCCGATATCCAGGACCCGGTGAGGTCTGAAACCGGGGTAACGTTTGTCGACGTAGCGTATGATCACGCTTGCCTTGCTTTCCCGTGTCCCGATATTCTGGCCCTGGGAATATAACGCGCCGCCTGCCTCGTAGAACGCCCCGGCCAGAACGTCCCGGTCTGACTCATTGCGCAGGTAGCCGTCCGGTTGCAGGTGAACGTCAACCCGGCTAAACGATTCCGGCATTTCAATTCCCGGGTTCAAGGTCAATGTCCCCACCTTGTTCTTCCGGGATGCATAATATTGATATTTTTCAGACAGGGTTTCGGCATTCCTTTCGATGGGTGAACGGATACATTGCCACATCATTTGCTGGGCAATCCGCCTGATACAGCAGATCGCCTGGTATTTCCCGTTCCTGTACAGGCCATGCCTGATCTTTTCGGCCGTTTCGTTTGGCGAGGTTCTGATTTCACTATCGTAGAGCGCCCTGATTTGCGGCCGGATTGACTGCAGATGCTGCTTCAGGGCAAGCACGAACCCCTGCCGGGCAGCATTGTCGGCATCCGGTTCGGTCAATAAATCATGAGCGGGGTTTCTTGCCATAGCGGAACAGGTTAGTTGTTGACTCTTATCAATTCAAACTTTGTTAACAGTTGTTTCATCGTTTCAACTCTCAAGGAAGATATTGACAAGCGCTGCGATTTCCCCGGTGCCGGTCTCGAATACCGCGCGCGTGATGTCCGGCAGTTCGGCCAGTTCGCAACCGGGAATAAGGCCGGCGGCCTCAACGGAGTGGGTATATAAACCGGCATTGGTCGCAACGACCAGGCATCGGGCATTGATTTTGGGAAACTTTGTCTCGCAGGGCCAGGTAAAAGCGGCATGGTAACCGCTGTTGGCGTTTTCACCTGCGCGCAGTTGTTCCACGAACAATTCAAAGGACCTGGCCAGGGGCACGGCGCCGGTTTGCCGGGCGACGTTGAATTCCCACGCCGGGGCCAGGCAATCAAGTTCCGGGCTGAATGTTTCCTTATTCAGCCCGAACTTCTGCAGCATGCCGGCCCGCTCCTGCGGCTTGAAATACGGTACGTCAACCAGCACCATGCGGCGGGTGAGTTGCGGGAAGCAAAGCGAAAAGTCAGGCGCCACCAGGGCGCCGATATGGAACCCGAGCAGGTCCACGGAACCGGTCAAACCCAGTGCAGTGACCGCTTGTCCGGTTGCCATTGCGTAGTCATTAACCGACGGGGTTTCACTGTAAAAATCGGAACTCCCGTAACCCGGATAGTCGGGGATAATGACATCCCGGTCAGCGCTTATACGGGGGACCAGGGTGTCATAGTAAACAGCGCTGTAAGGTATGGGGTGAAGACAG
Organism: Gammaproteobacteria bacterium; assembly: GCA_965207165.1. Taxonomy (GTDB): domain Bacteria; phylum Pseudomonadota; class Gammaproteobacteria; order Eutrophobiales; family Eutrophobiaceae; genus JAAXHV01. The sequence goes on from OZ242265.1 coordinate 3,478,820, forward strand.
ACCAGGGGAGGATATTTCGCCTGCTGTCCTGCGGCATGGATAACCAGGTGGACCTGGCCGTAACCGGTATCGACGTAGCATTTCCTACCCATGCTGTCAGCCCTGCCGGCCGGTCACTCTCCGCGTTGTATCTCGGCACAGGTACGCGCATAGGTGCGCAGGGTAACGGGAACCAGCAACAGCACGGGCACGCCATAGATCAACGGCAGCAGGGCCAGGGAGTATTTCAGGTTCTGTTCGCCGAAAAACTGATCCGTAAAAATACCAACGGTAGTCGGCCCCAGCAGCAACCCGGTCAGGCTGATGGCCATGTAATAAAATGCAACTATCTGGGCGCGGATTTGACCGGGAGCCAGGTTCAGCAACGCGGTCACACCGGTCGCGGTAATCATGGCGAGTCCTATTGCGTTGACGCCGAACATCAGCATGGCCGAAGCGCCGCCTGGCATCAGCGGCGCGATGACGCCGGTGATTACCATGATGAACGCGCCGATGACGGCGATACGCAGGGCGGCGTCGGCGACTCCCCGGTTATACCAGCGGTCGCACAGCCAGCCGGACAGGTTGACGGTCGCGGGCCCTACGGCCAGCAGTACGATACCGTTCACCAGGGCGTATTTTGACGCTTCCCAGCCCCAGGTGCGCATAAACAGGGCGGCGCACCAACCCTGGCTGTAGGCGATTGTGGTCATCAGGCAGAAGATGGAAAGGAAACAGGCGAAGGTTTTCCACCTGGCGTGGATGAATTTCAGCGTATCCAGCAACGTGGCGTTGCCTAATCCCTTTGCCGCGCTCATTTCCTGTCTCTTTGGTTCCCGCAGAACGAAAAACAATACAGCCAGGATGAATCCGGGCAGACCTACCGCGATAAAGGCAAGCTGCCAGGCCGCGATGGGACCGACCAGGGGCAGGCTCACGCCGGGGTTGGATTTCGCCCAGACCAGCACCGTGGCGCTGAACAGTGACGCGAGCGCCGCGCCGATGGAGACCGCCATGGTGTAGAAAGCAATGGGTTTGGCGCGGCGTTCCCTGGGAAAACTGTCCGAGATCATGGAAATGGCGCACGGGCTGAGGGTCGCTTCGCCGATGCCGACACTCATGCGGGCGATGAACATCTGGAAGAAATTTTTCACCAGGCCGCAGGCGATGGTCGCGGCGGACCAGATCGTGATGCCGGCCGCAACTATCCAGGTGCGCCGCCGGCGGTCGGCCAGCCAGCCCAGGGGCAGGCCCATGGTGGCGTAAAAAATGGCAAAGGCCGGACCCAGCAGCAGGCCGAGTTGCGTATCGGTCAGGTTAAGATCTGCTTTTATCGGTTCCACCAGCAGGCCGAGCATATACCTGTCGATAAAGGAACAGATATACGCCAGGGTGAGCAGGATCACCATGTACCAGGCATAGCCGGTAGCCGGATAGCCGTTACGCGCAGCGCCGGTGGTTCCGGGTTGATTATTCATCCATGCGAGTCAGGCCGGCCTGGAACCAGCGCACGTTCAGGCCCACCCGGCGTGATGCAGGGTCGGTCCAGGAATAGGACAGGGTGTAGCCGGTGCGGTCATCGATGACTCCGATTTTCAGAACCGGTACCCGGGTATTCTGGTAGGTCAGGGTTTCCAGGGACAGGGTATAGCCGGTTTGGTTACCCGCTTCGTCCAGGAACGGTATTTTCTCACCTTCATTGTGCATTCTTTCGATCTTTGTGAACATCCACTCGGACAGGTCGGCCGCCGGGTTGACCCTGTGTTTTTTCAGCGCCATCCAGCCTTTGTAGAATTTGACTTTGCGGTTCTTGTGGGGGACATCATGGCCGTAAATCCGGTTGCCGTCCACATCGTGTGCCTGGTCCTGTATCCAGAGCCAGCCATCCGTGAGGCGCAGCACGGCATTGACATACATCTGTTTGCCTGACTGTCTGGAGACGGAAACGCAGGTATTTTCCTTCATGTAACCGCTAAAATACTTCCCGTTCCAGTTCCAGAACACCTCGCAGCCGGGTATCGTTTGCAGTTGGTCTTTATCCAGGCCGTCAAGGACTGCCGGCTGCTCATCCGCCATCAGGTAGCGCTTCTCGTCGTGGAAGGAATAGACGGTCAAACGGATGGCATTTTCAACTTTGCTGCCGGCGAAACTGTACAGGCGTTGCCGGTAGACGCTGGCGGGGTCTCCATCCTGGTATTGCTTGACAAAAAATACGTGCTCGCCGACCTGCGGCAGGTCTACGGGTTTGAAGATATGGTGGACATGTTCGAGGACAACCTTTTCGTCGCCGGTTTTCTGCTGCCAGACCTGTTCGTAGTTATCGTATTCACCTTCAAACCAGTCCAGAAAGCGCTGGAACTCCTGCCCGGACGGCGCCGCCTGGGCAGGGGAGGACAGTACTGCCAGCGTCAGCCACAGCGCCCTGAAACAGGAACTGCCCGGTCGCACGCGGGCAATCCCCGGCACCCTCGCCAGGCTGTCAGCGCCAGCGTGACTTGTCGCTGAGGTAGTCTTTTGCATCGTATAGATCGGCCGGTTGATAAGCGCTGAACAGGTTGGGGCCGATAATCGTGGTAATACCCAGGACGTGGTCGGGCCTGTTACTTGCTCAACCACTGGTTGGCTTCAATAAAATACCCGTTCGGGTCAAAAAAGCTCATGCACAGCAGCCTGAATACGCCGCCGCCGGGCTTCGGGTATTCACTGACGTGGGGCGTGCTCTGTATGTGCACCCCGGGGATCTCGCAGAGTTTCCGGTGAACCTCCTCGGCGTCTTCGACGTTCATCACGTACACGGTGTCCCCCACGCCCAGCCGTTTCGGGTACTCGCCCGGTTCGGGCAACGGCGGGTCCAGGTACTGGAGTATTCCGAGCATGCCGATGTAAGGGTCGTTCGCCTGGAGTATGACCAGGCGGACTTTGCCGCCCGCTTCACCGGCGGGCACGCCGACCCCGGAAACGATTATCTCGTCGTCGTAATAGACTTCCATGCCCAGGATGTCGCGATAGATTTTTAAAGGTGTCTCGATGTCGTTGACGAGCATGGTCGCTCTGCGGAAATCGGTAGGGACTTTACTCATGACGGGTAACCTCTCAAGTCAGATATGTTTCATTCAGCAACCTTGACGATTGCCTTGCCGAAGTTTTCGCCGCGCATCAGGCGGCAGAACAACCCGGGGGCGGCTTCAAGGCCGTTCACGCAATCCTCCCTGTAACTGATCTCTCCCTGTTTCAGCCACCGGCTGACCTGCTGTTCGAACGCCGGGCGCAGGTCCTCGTGGTCATAGACGACCAGGCCGCGCACGGTGGCCCTGGCCTTGATAATGAACGCCGGGTTGGGCCCGGGCGGCATTTCATTTGTGTTGTATTGGGCCATCAGGCCGCACAGGATGACCCTGGCGCCGAGCGCCAATTGCTCCATGCAGGCCTGCAGCATGTCTCCGCCCACGTTGTCGAAATAGACATCGATGCCCCCGGGGCAGGCACGTCTCAGGCTGTCCCTGAGTTCTTCCGCCTTGTAATTGATGCAATGGTCGAAGCCGGCCTGCTCCATGGCCCAGCGGCATTTTTCGGCGGAACCGGCGATTCCGACGACACGGCAACCGTGCAGCCGGGCAATCTGGCCTACCATGGAACCGACCGGTCCGGAGGCGGCTGAAACGACCACCACGTCGCCCTGTTTCAATTCCGCCAGGCGCGTCATTCCCGCATAAGCAGTCAGTCCCGGCATGCCCAGTATGCCCAGCAGGGTGGACAAGGGACCCAAATCAGGATTGACCGCCCGCGCCGCGTCTGCGCTGATTACGGGGCGGCTTTGCCAGCCGCTGTGTGCGGCGATTATGTCGCCCTGGTTGAATTGTTCCGATTCCGATTGAATGACCCGGCTGACGGCTTCCCCGGCCATGAGTTCTCCTTCGTTAATCGCGCCCGATATGTGCCGCCCGCTGATCTTTCCCCGCAAATAGGGGTCCAGCGACAGGTACAATGTCTCACACAGCAACTCGCCGGCGCCGGGCATGTCCGCAGCCGCGTGCGCCACTTCGAAATCCTGCTCCCCGGGAATGCCTTCCGATCTTTGTTTCAGTAAAACCCGTATGTTATCCACAATTTGTCTACCTCGTGTTTCTCACTCCCCGTCATTCCTGCGGAAGCAGGTATCCAGTCCGATCCCACCCCCGTTCCCCCACTTACGGTTTATTCAACAATGATATAATGTTATAAGTTAAATACAACTTAATCGGCACTTTTTTGTCCCTTGGAAAATACCGCGACAAATACATCAACGGTGATTGAAGACATCGCCGCAATAGTCGGCGCCGGGTCGGTGCTTACCGATGAACAGAGTTGTTCCTTTTATGCCCAGGACATTTATACCAGGTCCCGGACCGCCTTGGCGGTGGTGCAGCCGGCTTCCACAACGGCTGTGGCTGATGTCATCGCAGTCGCAACAAAAAACGGTCACGCGGTAATAGCCCGCGGCGGCGGCATGTCCTATACCAGCGGCTACGTTCCCGCGGAAGCCGGTTGCATCATGCTCGACATGAGCAAACTCAACAGGGTGGTGGAGTGCAATACCGAGGATATGTATGTCACCGTGGAGACCGGTTGTACCTGGAAGGAACTGCATGACGCATTAAAGGGAACAGGTTGCCGCACGCCGTATTGGGGTACGCTCTCCGGCATCAAGGCGACCGTTGGCGGCAGTATGTCCCAGAACAGCATTTTCTGGGGTTCCGGCCGCTACGGCAGTGCGGTGGACTCGGTGCTCAGCCTGGAAGTGGTACTGGCCGACGGGACTGTCCTGGATACCGGGGCGAACGCTCAGCGTAACGGCACCCCGTTTTACAAACACTACGGTCCCGACCTGACCGGCTTGTTCTGCTGCGACACCGGTGCGCTGGGCATCAAGACCAGGGCCACCCTGCAACTGGTCCCTGAGTTGAGCGCCCGGCGCTTTGCATCTTTTGACTTCAACCATTACCGGGACATGGCCGGGGCCATGAGCGATATCGCCCGGGCCGGACTGGCCATGGAGTGTTTCGGTTTCGACCCCTACCTGCAGCGGCAGCGGTTGCAGCGGGAAAGCCTGCTGAAGGACGTGAAGGCGCTGGCAGGTGTCGTGAAAGCAAGCGGCGGTGTCGCTGCAGCAGTCAGGGACGGCGTCAAAACGGCCGTCGCCGGAAGAAGTTTCATGGACGATGTGGCGTATTCGCTGCATATCATGGTAGAGGAGGACTCGGAAGCCCTGGCGGATGACAGGCTTGATCGAATCCGGCAGATCTGCTCCGGCCGCCAGGGCCGCGGGATTGAAAACAGCATCCCGAAAATTCTCAGGGCCAACCCGTTTACCCCTCTGAACAACGTCGTCGGCCCCAGGGGAGAGCGCTGGGCGCCGGTGCATGCGCTGATCCCCCATTCCAGGGCCGTCGCCGTAATCGACGGCGTTGAAGAGATATTCTCGCGGCACGGTCAACTCATGGAACGGGAAGGCATCGGCGCGGGCTTCCTGTTTACCACCGTGTCGACCCATTGCTTCGTGGTCGAACCGGTCTTCTTCTGGCCGGACGTCCTGACTGAAATTCACCGGGACACCGTGGAGCCCGGTGTGCTGAAAAAACTCCCCGGTTTCGATGAAAACCTCGAGGCGCGCCGGGCGGTGGCCCGTATCCGGGAGGAGTTACTGGAGTTTTTCTGCGATATGGGTGCGGCGCACCTGCAGATCGGCAAGGCGTACCGGTACAAGGAAGGACTGAAATCTCCCAGTTGGGAACTGGTGCGGCAACTGAAGAAGGTACTGGACCCGGATAATCGGATTAACCCGGGTGCGTTGGGTTTGTGAGGTATGCGGGTTAAACAGGGCTACATCAACGTGGGCAGCGAGGAACGTCCGCAGCTCATCCATTACCGCACTGCCGGTACGGGCCCGGCCATGGTCATGTTACATGCCTCACCCATGTCGTCTGCCGCGTTGCTGCCGTTCATCGGGGTGGCTGCCGAACACGCCACGGTCATCGCGCCCGATACGCCGGGTTACGGCTGGTCCGATCCCCTGCCGGAACCAGGCGGAGATTTGTCGGGCTACGTGGCGGCGTTACATACATTTACCGAACGGCTGGGGCTGGAGAGTTTCAGCCTGTACGGAACGGCTACCGGCGCGCAGATCGCTATAGAATTCAGTAAAACCCACGCCGCCAAAGTCGATTGCCTTGTCCTGGATAATGCCGCTCATTTTACCGATGAAGAAAAGGAAGGCATCGTAGCCGGCTATTTCCCGGACTTGACCCCCGATGCGACCGGCAGCCATTTAGCCAGAACCTGGTCCGTGGCAAGGGACCAGTGCGTGTTTTTCCCCTGGCACCAGGCCACCCCCGGGACCCGTTTGCCGGCAGGTGGCGTCAATACCCAGGTGGTGCACCTGATGGCCATGGAATTCCTGCAGGCCGGAAAAGACTATGACCGGGCGTACAGGGCCGCGTTTGCCAACGAAAAAATCGAGCGGGTCAGGCCCATCACGGTGCCTGTCACCATCTTGCGCTGGGAGGGCAGTATCCTCAAGCCGTATACCGACCGCTTCGACACCGTGGAATGGCCGGATAATTTCACCATGCTGCATAGCGGCCCGACCCGTGAGCAGCGGGTACAGGCGTTCAAGAGCCTGGTTGCCGAAGGCTTAACACATATACAGCGCGGGGAGTGCCGTTTAAGCCCGCCGGACGGGGTTCCGGTGAAGAGTAAGGGCTTTCTCGACCTCGGCGCAGGACAGTGCCATTACCGTTCTGCCGGGGACGCGGCACTGCCGCCCCTGCTGGCTTTACACGATATCGGCAGTTCCCAGCGTTCCCTGGCCGGCCTGGTTGATTCCCTTGCCGGGCGCTACCACGTCGTTGCCCCCGACCTGCCGGGACACGGTTTATCGTACCTGCCTGAAGCAGGTCAACGGGGAATTGAACCTGTCGTCGAGGCAATGGTTGAACTGGTTTCATCCTGCCGCTGGACCAGGTTCGACATATTGGCTGACAAGGGCAGCGCGGCAATCGCCGTGCAACTGGCCGAACGGCTCGGGAATTCCGTAAGCAGGTTAATACTCATGAACCCGGTCGATTACCGCGCGCTGGCGGGGGAATGGGATTCCGGGAAACTTTGCCGGGAGATGGAACCGGACGCAGAAGGCACGCATTTCCTGAAAACCTGGCACCTGCTGCGGGACCGGCAGTTATTCTGGCCCTGGTATGCAGCAGATGCCGATCATGCCTTGCCGGGGCAGGCAACCCTGGATGCGGACTACCTGACCGGGCGCGTCACGGAGTTCTGGCAGGCTTACCCCGCCCTGAACGAACTGGGGCGACAGGTATCGGACTATCCTTTGGCGACACATCTCGATAGACTCGGCTGCACCGTGGACCTGTGCATGGCGGCATCAGACCCGTTGGTGGAGGTTGGACGGCGCAGCTTGCCGGGCCGGAATTGCACACTGATATCAGACAGTTCAACATTCTGAAGGAGAGGGTAGATGTCATTGAAAGAAAGAATGCCGCTGCTGGCGCGACACGAAGGCGTGTGGGACGGCTACTACCGTTATTTTGACAACACCGGCAACAAGGTTGACGAGCACAAGTCCAGGATCGTATGCCGCATGATCGGGACTGACGATTATCACCAGACGAATTATTATTTCTGGGAAGACGGAAAAAAGGATATCCGTGATTTCCCGGCTGTCGTAGAGGAAGACCGGTTGATGTTTTATACTGAAATCACGGGTTGGGCGGCAGAGGTACCGCTGGATGAGAACAGCCGGACTATCATGCTGCACTGGACCCGGAATAATGAACCTGGCCTGTATCTCTATGAAATGATCCAGATCAGTGACTGTGGGCAATACCGGGCAAGGGTATGGCAATGGTTCCGCGAGGGACAGTTATTCAAGCGTACCCTGGTTGACGAACAGCGCATCAGCGAGGACTGGCAGGACTACGAAAACAAAGAAGTGAATTATGCCGATGTTGCCGTATTCTGATTACAATATGTCCCGACAAATTCCGTTGGATATACGGGGACGGAATTCAATTCCGTCCCCTTCCATTCGTCATTCCTGCGCAAGCAGGAAGCCAGAATAGGAGCATACAATGACATTTAAAAACCTGTTTATAGACCATGAACACACCAGGGAGGAGGAAGAATGGGTGCGTGAGGAAATCGCAGAGCAGGAGGAGCGTTTTGCAAAAATAGACCGGCAGATGCGCGACCTGGCGCCGACACGGGCAAAGTGGTACGACGAGTTTTTTGACCGGCTTTCCTTCCGTGGGTTTAATGTCGATGGCGATGACAAGATGAAGATAAAACGTGAAGACCTGCCGGTGAAACCCGAGGGAAGAGAAGACCGGGTAGTCTGGAAATACGGAAAAGATTCTGAATAAAAACACAGGAGAGCCGCTATGGCGCGCCCACATATAGAGCCCTTTGTCGACCGTGACGTTGCCTTCAAGAGAATGCTGCTGCCGGGTTTCGGCCGGGACATGCACTACAAGATGCTGAGCATGGATGGCGATACCGGCGCCTGCACCATGACGGTACAACTGGATGGCGGTTACAGCCAGCCGCCCGGATTTTCCTGGTCGGAATGGGAAATGATGGTGGTCGAGGGAGAACTGCAACTGGATGACAGAACGGTACGCAAGGGTCATTATTTCTTCGTGCCGGCGGGCTATGCCATGCCCGCGATCAAGTCGGAACAGGGCGCAATCGTGCTGATGATGTATAACACGGGCGAGCCCAGCCTGGTCGAAGCCACCGAACATCATCATCTTGCCCATACGAACCTGTACCACGACGTCGATTCCTACCTGGACATAACCTGGGTCCCGGGCAACATCGTCAAACCCGCGGTCGCATCCGGCGTGATGATCAAGCTGCTCAACTACAACCCGATTTCACACGCCATGACGTTCATCTACTGCATGACGCCGGCGTTCTACCAGGACAACATCTCCTACCACGACTGCGCGGAAGAGTCCTACCACCTGTGGGGCACCTCGTGGATGATGCAGTTCGGCGACATTCCCACAGGCGGCTATTTCTGGCGCCCGGCATATATCAACCACGGCGCGTTTGCCTCGGAGTTCGGCTGCATCGCCCTGGGCAGGGTGGACTCGAAGCTGTTCAATTACTTTCACTACAACCCCTGGTCGACACCGCAGGAGAACCAGACCCGCGCCGCGGCCCGCGTCTACCAGCGCGACCCGCTGTTATACAAGTGGATGGTCAGCCATTCCCACAACCACCCGCACGGCCCGGAAGACTTCGAGCAGACGCAGAAGTTACGCGGCCCGGAATTCCCGGACAACGAACCGGAAACCGACGGCCACAAGCACAGCCACTGGCATACGCACAAGCATCACCATCATTCGCACGACTGAAATGCATATTTGACTTGTATTAGGTGGAAATACTTGTCCCGGATGCCCGCCGGTTACAGGGAGCGTCAAATATACACCGCATCCTCGATGGGAATGTTGGGAATCGACGTACCCCTGGCGTAAGTCACCTGCAGCCAGACGCAACCGGTTTCGCTGACCGCGCCGTCCGCCAGGCCGGAGATGGCCATGGGCGCTTTTTCAAAGTAAAAGTCCTTTGTCAGCCTGATTTGTTCCGCTTTCTCCTGCGGCGATGACCAGCTTTGCAGTTGCAGGTCGCCGTTGAGGATGTAGTTGAACTGGTGGGCCTGTTTATAGTAGTGCGCCCTGCCGAATTGCCCGTTGCCCGTTGCTTTCCATCCGGCGGGCAGCAGCCACATAACCGCGCGGAACCCGCGCACCTGGTCGTCGGCCAGGCGCTTGATGCCGATTCCTTCCGCCGCGTCGTAAGGTTCCCAGGGAAGCTCGCTGATGGTGTCGATGATCCTGGGGACAGTCCATTGTTTGACCTGTTTCCAGGCGTCGTCATAATTCTTGTCATCCGGGGTCACGTAAATGGTTTCACCGCCTTCCTCCATGATCAGGCAGGTGCCGCCGATCTGGGAATCCAGCCGCCCCGGTTCGCCGCCGTGCAGGCTGTAGGCCGGGCGGTCCAGGAATACGCCTTCCCGGAACTGCTGGAAGTCGCCGATGCGCTGCAGGGGGCTGGTGTATTCATTGTTGACGAAATCACCCGTCAGCCAATAGGCCCACTCATGGAAGGTGTGGTAATGGTTGCGCCCGCCCGGTGCGCCGATGGGCACCCAGATGATCACCAGGTGGTCTCCCGTGTCCTCGTTGCCGTACAGGGTCTTGGCCTTCCAGCCCAGTTCATTGATGGGCGGCGACCAGGGCATCGCGGCGGTGTCGAGCACTTTAATGGATGTGAACGGCGCATTGGCGGTCGTCATGATCCGATGGGGTTCTTCCGTTGCCTTTGCAACCGGTATGAAAAATGACGGTACGGTCAAAGCACCCGCCGTTACCGTCCCGTGCCTGAGGAATTGTCTTCTGCTGAGTGTCTTCATCTATCCTGTGTCCTGGTTAAACTGGTTGGAGAATACACTTACTACCCGCAATGGTGCAATGTTGTTTTATCGTGATAAAGTAATAAATCGTCATTCAACTCACGGGAGAAATATCGTGCTGGTATCAATATATTGTAAAGACGCCGAGGGCAGCGCTGAACCCAGGGAAAGCAACCTGGCGGATCATCTTAAGCACATTGAAGCTGTAGAAGAAAAAATAATGGTTGGGGGTCCTGTTATGGGCCCGGACGGAAACTCTGCCGTGGCCAGCCTGATGGTTGTCGAGGTGGACAGCCTTGACGAAGCGACCGCAATGGTGGATACCGATCCGTATTACCTGGCCGGAGTCTGGCAGGAAGTTGACATACATGAGTTTAAAGGTGTGGTAGGTAGCTGGGTCGGCGGCAGAAGCTGGTGACAATCCGGGCGATTAGCGCTTCTGCGTAACCGGGTTGGGGACGGATTTAAATCCGTCCCCTCAACATTCGGTCTCCTTAACTGAAATGTACGTCAATCACTTCTGACCAGTCATCTGTGGTCTCACGGCAGGTTACCGTCGGCAGTTGAGCCAGTAATGAAAGCGCGTCTTCAGCGCAGGGATGGGTGTTGCTCATGGTGGCCGACAACGGTTGCGGCAATGCCTTTATTTCGTTAACGACATCGGTTGAGAAAAACGCCTGCCAGATCCGATGGTAATTTTTACCGCATCTCAGCGCGTCAAACAGCGACTGGTTAATGTCCCCGGCCGCCAGGCTGGGAGTATGACGGCGAATATTCCCGGCAATGGGTTCATACCACGGCCAGAACAACCTCCCGTCACGCAGGGCATACCAGAGTCTCGTAATATGCGTTCCGTAGTCATCGGGTTCAATGGGATGGGCAAAACGATCGTGCAATGCCGCCCGTGATGCTGTGTCCAGGAGCAATGGGTTGTGCATACCGGCATGGAAATTGATTTCCGGGTTATCCCTGATCAAGAGGGGAAGCAGGACGCAACTGGCGCCCAGGCTCAAGATACGGCAGTGATCCGCCTCCAGCAGGTTCAGAAGTTCCGACAGGCCGGCTGCCGCGGCACTGATTGAAAATCCGCCGTCCGCCGGACCCGCGCTTTCACCATGCCCGGGCAGGTCGGGACAGATGACGTGGTGGGTTTCGGTCAGAATGGAAACAAGATCGCCGGTTGCGGCCGCAGATCCGGCCAGGTCGTGTAAAACCAGGAGCAACGGCGTAGACGGATCGCCTGCTCTGGTCACGGCAATTTGCTGCTCACCGATACTGATGTAGTCCGGTTCCGGTTTGACGCCTGAATGGCGCGCATGGTGCTCATAACGCCAATCAGACTGTTTCCCCGCCACCCGTTCGTCAAGCAGGTCGACTATACGATCATCCAGTTCGCCGGGACCGGGTGGAACGGTCTCAGCCCATACGTGATCAGGCAGTTCCGGGAGGCGTTGCCGGTGTGTCTCAAGCACGTCGCCGGTGCGATACAGGGCCGCGCCGGGTGGAATGACATCCTTTATTGATGAGCTGTTGCGGTAACGGAAAGCGGCGCCATACCCGCCGCGGTAGTTATCGCCGGCATACATGAAGTCCATGAACCAGCTGTGGATGTAGTCGGCGCCAGGCACGTTATAGTTCATACGTGACCCCGGGTCTTTCCTGTACCAGGGAAAGAAGATCACCTGCTCGCGCAGGCGCGCCCACAGCCAGGTGAGGTGGCTCCCGTCCCAGTCCGGAGTGAACGGCGGCAGGTAATTCTCCAGTATTTCCTCGCTTTCCTCTTCGCTGAATAATGCCAGGCCGTCGAGCAGCATGAATGTTACTTTTTCCGGGTAGCGCAACCCGAATTCAAGGGCTATCTCAGCGCCGGTATGAACCCCCATTACCGCTGCCGGTGGGAGATGTATGGCATCGGTAAACTCGTCCAGCGCATCGGCAATGTCCTCTATACCCGGTTCTTCCATGGGCAGCGGGTCGGACAGGCCGAAGCCGGGACTGTCCGGTGCGACTATGCAATATCGGGAAACCAGTTTTTCCGCCAGGGGCATCATCGCCGCGGATGATTGGGGCGATTGGTGCAGCAGCAGCACGACCGGCCCGGTACCGGCGCTGCGGAAATGTACCCGCCGTCCCTGTATAGCAACGTAGTGCCTGTTAATCCGGACCGGCACCTGGTAGCTCCGCGGTCGCGCCTTCAACCAGTTCTATGTACTCACCGCCGGCCCCGACAAGCACGCCGCTGCGCCGGCCCTGGTACGGAAAGGATGACTGAAGTACGGGAGCGGCGGCATAGGGCAGGTCCGCGCGCCACTCGGCGACCTCAAACGTCACCATGGCAATCCCGGGAGGCAGTGAGCCGGGTGCGGTATCCCTTGCAGTTGCTGCGTCCGGGTAACGGTCCAGTTCGAGCAGAAAACGTTCAGACAACTGCACAATGGAGAGTTCATGCCTGGTCTCGACCGGCATAGCGTAGGCGCGGGACAGTACGCCGATGCGGTACAGCATCGGGGCCGTTACCGTCATGCCCAGGACGGTGCGGTAGAACTCGCCCAGTGCGTCATGGTCGCGGGCGCCGACGACCATGATGAAAACCCGGTCGATATACGACCTGGCCGGGTGCAGGCCGAATCCGGACTTTTCCGGATCGCTGATATTGGTGAAATAGATCAGTTCGTTGGCGGGGCCGATTGCCTGCATGGCCTTGATGTTCTGCTGTTCCGTCAGGTAACGCGGCCGTCCGACAACGCTGAAATGCTCCGATCGGTCCAGGGTCTGCGCCAGGGCATCGGGGTCCTGTACCAGGATCTCCACGGCGTTCCAGCCCTCGGTTTTCATGGGTTCAAACGGCGTCCCGGAAATATCTTCGATAAAGCGCAGGTAAACCGGTTCATTGCTTGACGGCTGCAGGGTGATATATGCACGGTCCGTCATGTCGGCGGCGTCCCAGGCAACGGCAAGGTCACTTGAGACAGCGCCGCGATCGACGACCCTGTAGTCCAGTTCATCCCGGTACGCCTGTTCCACCTGGAACAGGTTGGCCGCCATGATGGTTACCATTAGAATGGTTTTCAGCATTTGCCTAGTACCACCAGGGGTCCCGGCACAGCTGGGTATTTTCCAGCAGCGCCTTGGTCCGCAGAAAGCGCCTGATGGACGCCGGACCCATGCGTGACCCGCCCATGCCGGATGACTTGAACGCCTGTTTTTCACCCTCATGCATGATGCTCGTCAATCCGGCGTCATTGATACAGATCCCGCCGGCGTCCAGTTTTTCAGCGATGCCGCGCGCCCGCTGCACATCATTGGCAAATACCGCGGCCGATAGTCCATAGATCGTATCGTTGGCCAGGGAGATCGCGTCCTGGTCCGTGCCGAACGCCATCACCGGCAGTACCGGCCCGAAGGTCTCTTCGGTCATTACCAGCATATCGTGATTGACATTGGACAACACGGTCGGCTCGCACCACAGCCCGCCGTTGTGCTCGACAATCCTGCCGCCGCATTCAATTGTTGCACCCTTCGCTGTTGCGTCCTGCAGGTGGCTTTCGATGATATGGCGCTGGTTTTCAGATATTACCGGGCCGATTTCGCCTTCGTTGATGTCGTCCGCATTCAGTTTCAGGGAACGGGCCTTGGCCGCGATTGCTGCTGTCAGGCCATGGTAAACCGGCGTTTCAGCATACACCCGTTCAACAGACAGGCAGGATTGTCCTGCGTTTACCATGCCTCCCCAGCACAGCGCGACGGCAGTGCGCTGTAGATCCGTATCGGCGGTCACGATAGCCGGGTCCTTGCCGCCCAGTTCAAGCTGGCAGGGGATGAAGTTCTGCGCCGCAGCCAGGGCCACCTGTTTCCCGGTTGCCACACTGCCGGTAAAACAGACCAGGTCGGCATGGTTGATCAGCGCCTGACCAAGGCTGCCGTCTCCCGGGACGAGGCGGAACACCTCTGCCAGGCCGCTGACGCCGGCCACGATATCCGTTAACGGTTCGACGAAGCGCGGGGTAATCTCACTGGGTTTGACGATGACCGCGCTGCCGGCAAGCAGCGCAGGGATCGCATCGATACAGGCCAGCACCAGCGGGATGTTCCAGGGGGAGATAATACCTGCCAGGGGATAGGGCGCCAGTTGCCTGCCCAGCTCGATAAATGGAATGTCGGTGCTTTTCGGCTCTCCCGGCGCCAGCAGTTCAGGGGCCAGCCGGCACCAGCGTTTAATGCTGGAGATCACCGCGTCTATTTCCATTCCGGTTTCCCTTACGCGGCCGGTATCGGCGCTCAGCGCATTGAAAAGTACATCGCGCCGCTCCGAAATGGCGGAAGCCAGCCTCAGCATCATACGGCAGCGCAGCTCTACTCCACCATCATGCCACTCCACCTGTGCTGCGCGCATTCCTGTTGCCAGCCGGGTTAATTCTTCCGCACCGGTCTGCTCGAAACGATAATCGATGCGACCCGTACGAGGGTTACGGACATCTATGGAATTCATGGTGGTGGGTATTATGCCCGGACATTACATGAAAGAAGGTGGGGATATTCCAGTATTCGATTATCTGCGGTCATCAACGTAAGATTATGCACCACTGCCGTGGCGACCAGTATCCTGTCGGCAGGGTCGCGGTGGAATTCGCCGGGAAGTTCGTAGGCAGTCAGGGCTATTTCATGGGTAACAGGAATAGTTTCCGCTTTAAGCTTATTCAGTGTTTCCGAAATCCAGGTCCGCAATTGCCCTGCCAGTGTAAGGCGTTCCCTCCATACCAGACGTGCGATTTCCAAAGACGAAATGCTTGAGACGAACAGCGCGTTGTCTTCGTTGAGGATCATGCTCCGTGCTTCCGCCCCGAACTGTTCTTGTGACTGCTGCGACCATAACCACACGTGCGTGTCGAGTAAAATTCTCATTGTTCCATTTCCCACTCGTCAGCGAAGTCAGAGTGCACAATATCGCCATGGATGGTAATCCAGCCACGCATTGTATCCAGCTCCCGTTTGCGGGAAGTATTCTCGGTATACGGATTGATCACTGCAATAGGACGTTTGCGCAATGTTACCAGGAGGGGTTCTCCGGTAGTCTGTACGGTCTTTAATTTGTCAATGCACTTTGCCTTGAACTCCGAAATGCCTATCTCTTTCATCATGATCTCAATTAGTTAACACTAATCTAATATAACCTGGTCAATTGACTAGGTCAAGTAATATCAAGTGTTGCAGGTGAACAGGAAACGGATGGAAAAGCCCGGCAAGTGCCTCAGTTTAAATCAGATTTTTTCTTATCAACTCGTCAATAACATTCTTCAGGGTCTTGATAAAATGGCTCCGCTCCGGTACGACATGCTCTCCCGTGTCGTCCAGCAGGGTATTCGCCGGGTAACGGGTCTGCGGATGGGCTACCTGTGAGTACAGTTCCAGCCGCTGGCGCGCCAGCAGGCTGGGCATGCCGGGACGGCGGCGGCAACGGCGCAGCGCGGCGATGTCGATTTCATGGTTGGCGACCATGCTTTCGCCGGGACCGGCTGCCGCCAGCACATGGCCGTTGAAATCGATGATTTTCGACATGCCGTCCGTCGACGACTCCGGGATCCCCGTGCCGGTAATGCCGCCGCTGTTGGCGGAAACGAGGTACGCCTGGTTTTCAATAGCCCGCGCCCGTTTGGCGATGTCCTTGGGCGTCAGTTCCGGGCTGCCGACCTCGCTGGTGGAATGCAGGATCACCTCGGCGCCGCGCAGCGACATGGCCCGGGTGATCTCCGGGTACAGTATCTCTTCCGAGGCAACCGTGGCCAGGCGTCCCAGTTCGGTGTCGGCAACCGGGAACACCCCTTCCACGCCGTACAGGTCAAGGTAGCGATCCCACACATCGTGGGGAGTCGGTGCGAACAGGGAGATCAGGCGCCGGTAGCGATGGATGGTATTGCCGTTTGGCGCAATGATGAAGCTGGTCTGGAAATAGAGGCCCGGAAATGCCTTGTCCCGCTCGTAGGCGTTGCCGGAGAGAAAAATATCGTTGTCCTGGCAGATTGTTCCGAGTGCTTCGTACTCGGCCCCGTCCACGTCGATGCCGGCTTTTTCGGCCCAGCTTTCCACCGGGTCCCCCATGGGGAAGCCGGTCAGGAAATACTCGGGCAGGACGACCAGACGGGTATCGGGGCCTATGAAGCCCTTGCTTGCCGCGACCTGTGCGGCGCACGTCTCAATAGCCGAGCGGATGCTGCGCCGGGCGTCAGCAACGCTCAGGGCATTGACCGCCCGGCAGCGGGTCTGTAACGCCAGGGCGTAAAAATGCGTCAACTGTCCCTTCCCGGCCTGCGCATCATAATCCGTCGGCCAGCAGCACGGTCACGTCCACCGCGCCCTCCCGTACTTTTTTCAGTTCCGCGTATTCGTCTGAATGCCACATCGCGCGGGCCTGGTCCATGGATGGCCATTCGGATATGACCAGGGCCTGGTGGCCCCAGTCGCCTTCCAGCGTTTCAACCTCTCCCCCCAGGACCCGGTACGTCCCGCCGAATTTTTCAATCAGGGCGGGCATACGTTCCGCGTATTCGGTAAATTGTTCGGGGTTGGTAACAGTGGCTTGTACGACCATATAGGCAGGCATGGTATTTATCTCCTATGTTTCCAGTTCAATCAGTTCATAAAACGTTTGCATGTAGCCGCCGACCTCGCCGCGCAGGAAGATGAAGTCGCCGTCCGCGCTGCACCAGACATCGTATACCGGGTGTTCTTCCGGCAACTGCCCGGCGGTGTCAACGTAACGCAGGTGGTGCGCGTCGAACGTCCCGGCCGGCACGGTGATCGTCTCATCGCCCAGGTATTCGATACCGAATCCCAGTTTGAACAGCAGCGGGCCCGTCGCGCCGCGGTGGTCGGGCGAGGTGACCATCATATCAGGGAAGAAAGTCTTGCCGGGGCCATTGCTGAGGTCGAAGATGGAAAACGCCAGGGCGTCACCGGCAATAGGATGGCTGGCCAGCCAGCGCGTCCGCTGTTCCAGGTCAAGCCGCTGCGAGATACGCCCGTCGTTGACGTTGAAGGATTCCGTCTCGGCGTGGGTTTCCGAAAAACGCATCCAGCCGGACCCCTCGAACCGGTCGTCTATGGTCAGGCGGACAAAACAATCGAGCGGGTAATTGTCGGCATCCAGGCTGAGGACCACATCCCGTAGCACAGTGGGCGGGTCGTCGATCTCGCAGTGGGCGCGCAGGGTCCGTTTGCCGTCCGTATGCACGGTAATAATAAATGATTCCCGCCCGCGCTCCTGTCCCAGACGGTCCGGTTTCTTGCTGGTGTACAGTATCTTGCCGCGTATTGTTCTGTGGTGCATTTTTCTTGTCCTGATGATGGGTTCCAATGATGGAATTATCACGTGAACCGTTTGAGTAATTCTCCCTTGTCCAGTTTACCGGATGATTTTTTTGGTAACACCTCGAGGAACACGTAACGGGAAGGGATCTTATAGGAGGCGAGTCCCCTCTGGCAATGCTTGTTCAAAGCATCATCGGAAATGACCTTGTCTGTCGTGATAAACGCAGTAACGGTTTCACCGAACTTTTTCGACGGTTCACCGACTACCGCCGCTTCCCTGACCTCAGGTAACTGCACCAGGACAGCTTCAATTTCCGCCGGATAGATATTCACGCCGCCGCGATTGATGACGTCCTTGTCCCGGCCGCGCAGGATAATATGCCCGCTTTCGAGTTTTGCGGCCAGGTCGCCGGGATAAAACCAGCCTTCTTCATTTATCGCTTCCTCCGTTCCGTCGCTGTAGATAAAATCCCTGGCGACACCGGGCCCGCGGTAGCGCAAGCGGCCGGTTTCCCCTGTTTTTACCTGCATATCCCGTTTGTCCACCACCTGGACTTCGGTCCTGAAGATGGCGCTCCCCGCCGTATGGGAGTAATCGTCAAACTCATCAGTATTCAAAACGGATATGCCGCCGCCTTCGCTGGACGCGTAATAACCTATTAACCCCGGATTGACCTTTTCCCGTATTTCCCTGATCTCATGCGGATAGAGTGCGGCGCCGCTGACCAGCAGTTTTTGTAGTCCGGGCAGCAGTAATCCATCGGTATGGAGAGGCACGAGCCCGCGTAGTTGGGCAGGTACCAGGAAAGTAACCGAAGCACGGCTCTCATTGATTGCCGTAACCAGTTCATGAGGTTCGTGTGGAGGAGGGTCAATCACAACCGTCGCGCCTGCGGACAGGAAAGCCATAGCGAAGGAACGGCCGGCGCCGAAGAACAGCGGGGTCAGCCCCAGAAATCGATCCTGGTAGTTAAACCCCATAGTCACCCACTGGCTGATGAAGCGCTGGTACATCTGATCATGGGTGACCAGTGCGCCCTTGGGTTTGCCCGTGGTGCCGGATGATAATGATATGAGCAAAACCGGATCGTCATGTTCGGGTATTGCAGGCAGGCAGTCGGCGCCGGTGCCGGCCCAATCGTTGTTGAGCGCCAGTGTCTCACAGCCGGGCGGTATGTCTGAGCCTTCCTCGATGATCAGCAGTTTTGTATTGAAGACAGTTGCGGCCTTGCCTTTTTCGGCTGGTGTCCAGCGCTGATCAACCGGAACCAGCACTGCGCCAAGCCGGGCCAGCGAATAATGCAAAACCAGGTGGCAGGGATGCTCTTTCAGGGCAAGCCCCACCCGGTCTCCGGCTCTTATTCCGCGTTCATACAGGTAAGCGGCGCAACCCTGGAGACGCTGCCAGAGCTCAAGATAGCTGATCCGCTCATTGCGGAATTCGATAGCCGTCTTGTCTCCATGGCTGTCTGCATGGCTGCGGAGTATTGAGGCCAGGTTCATGCGCTACAGGAATCAATCGAGTTTATAGACGCGCCGCACGTTGTCCCGCAGGAATTTTTGCATGACTTCCGGTTTCAATGCCAGGGCGTCAATTTCCTCCCGGGTGCGTTTGAAATTCAACACGGGAAAATCTGTTCCGAATATCACCTTGTCCTGCCCGTAGCTGTTCAGGTAATTGATAAAGTTCGCCGGCCAGTATTTCGGGCTGTGGGCATCCGCGCCTATAAAGACATTGTCATGTTTCCACGCCATGGCAATCATCTCATCCGTCCACGGAATGCCGACATGGATGCCTATCAGCCTGAGTTCCGGGAAATCACAGGCCACCGGGTCCAGCGTAATGGGCTGTCCCACGCTCCTGCAGCGATGTTCCGTCGAATAGATCATGGATTGCCCGACCTGCAACTGTATCGGGATGTCCAGTTCGCAACACTTGGCATAGAAGGGGTAGTACTTCGCATGGTCCGGCGCCAGTTCAAACCAGTGGGGGTAAAGATGCGCGCCGATAAACCCCAGGTTCCTGACCGCATCTTCAAGTTCCCTGACCCCGCCCATACCCATGAACGGGTCGATGCCGAGCAACCCGGAGAAATGTTCGGGATATTTATTTACCGCGTCGGCGACGACCTGCGGCGGCAGGTGATAACAACCGGGCAGACCGGGCCTGCCCGCCTTGGCGGCAACCAGGAAACCGTGCTCGATGCCGGCTTCCTGCATGAGATCAATCATCTGCTCCAGCGACAAACCCTGCATCAGGCCGCGCTGCGCTTTCATTTTGCCGACGAAGAAATCATCCCGCCAGTCGGGGCGGTGGGACAACGCTTCCTCCGTCCAGATGTTGACTACGGCATCTATGGCTTTCACGTGATTTGACATGGTGGATAGCAGACTTTGCTAATATGGGTACAAATGTATCGACTGTCAGAGGACTTATTTTATCAGTTCAAATAACTGCCCGGCAACAGGCGTATTATCATGCTCGCGCCCGTGCGCCGCGCAGTTCCGGCAGCACCGCCTCCGCAAACAGGCGGGTTTGTTCAACCATGGCTGCCTGTCTCGCCGAGTGGGGCGTTGCAACCGGCGACCCGCCCAGGATGTAGATATGGTCCAGATCATACTCCAGTATTATCCGCATGCGTTCAAGGCATTTCTCCGGCGGGCCACAGATGGAAAACCAGTCGACAAAATCATCATTGACCATGGACAGGTGGGACCCCTTGTCCTGCGCGTGATGCTTCATGTCATAACCCTGCTGCATTTTTTCCGCCAGCGGCTTCAACTGTGCCGGCAGGTGGTCCAGGGGCGCGTTTTTCATTCCGGCGAAATGGGCAACCATGCCCGAGATCATCCTGCCGAGATCGAGGGCGGTCTGCTCATCCCGGTCGCACACCAGGTTGACGTAGGCGCCGATCTTCAGGTCGTCCCTGCGGCGCCCGGTTTCCTGCAGTCTTTGTAATGCGGTGGCCAGCGCCCATTCGAGCCGTTCCGGAGCGCTGCCGACGGCAAAGCTGATCCTGTCGCCCACGTCAGCCGCCATGCGTATGGTTTTCGGTCCGGTGCAGGCAATGTCGACCGGCACCGGGTTTATGCTGTCCGGATCGAGCCAGCGCAACGCTGAAGGCTGTCCCCCGCGCATGACCGTCTCGCCCCTGGTGTAGCCCCGTACCTGTTCAACGTATGTCTTCAGTTGTGCGGTGGTGGCGTTGCCGCGGCCGATGTGCGCCAGCGAGGAGTCGCCGCGGCCGATACCGCAGATACAACGCCCGCCGGATTCGGCCTGCAGCGTGGTAATAGCCGACGCCGTGACCGCGGCGTCGCGGGTCAGGGGATTGGTGACCCCGGTTCCCAGTTTTAACCGGGTCGTCTGCGCCGCCGCCAGGCTGAGTTGCCCATACGGATCAGGGCTTAAATTCTGTGTATCGGGACAGAGCAGGACATCGAACCCCAACTGTTCGATCTTTTGTGCCAGGACTGCCGTATGGCCCGGTGAAACTTCCATGATGATGCCGAACTCACGCATGGTTCCGTCATTCAGTCCCGTTTGCTGTTTCTCTGAAACGCACCTTGCCCTGCTGAACCAGCGCGTAAATATGTCCGGCCTGGCCGCCCGTATCCTGCAACAGCGCCTGGTGGGTGGGCAGCGCCGCGGCGCGCCACTCCGCCTGTTGTGTCTCATCCAGTTCGTGCACCGTCACATCCATTGCAGGTAACGAGTTCCTGAAATAACCGTCCAGCGCGGCCCGTATGAGCGTCCGGTTCACTTCAGCGCTTTCGATGCTGTCAAAAATCATTCGCCTGTGCCTGTCGGACAGACCGTCATACCATTCGCTGTTGGCCAGGATAGGTCCCATGTCGAACGCATGCCTGGTCAGGATAAGGTGGGGCGCAGCCTTGGCAATGCCCGCCAGGGTATACATGCCTACCCCCGTCTGGCCGCTTTCAATCAGGTTTGTCTGCAGGGCAGGGATCACCTCCGCAAAACTCAACGGAATGAGATCGGCGCCGATTGCTTCGGCAAAATAGCGCGAGCCCAGGGCATTCGATGCGCGCATGGATATGCCCCTGGTCGAACCCGGTGTCAGCAGCGGTTTTTTTCCATATAAATAAAACCAGCCCACTTCCGACCACTGGATGAGAGTCAGGCCTTTTTCCGCAAAGAGTTTCGCATAAGCGTCGGTAAGGTAATGGTCCATCACGAATGCTGCTTCATCACGCGTATCAAACAGGTAGGGCGCAAGCAGTATATTCAGTTCGGGGATGAGTGTTGCTACTCCCTGTAGCGCGAAACCACCGATCTGTATGCGCCCCCGGCGCAGGTTTGCCAGCGCGGTCTCTTCGCTGCCCAGTTCGCCGGAAATAAACAGGTCCAGGTCGATCTCCCCGGCGCTGTCGCGCTGCTCCAGGGTTGCTGCAAAGCGCAGCCAGAAATCATGCCAGGGCGTGTCCGGTATACCCAGCGAGGTAACCCTTACCTTGAGGCGATCACCGTGCCCGTCTGCACAGCCGGCCGGCAGGCTGAGGGCGATTGCCAGTATCAGGATTATCAGGACGTTACGCAGCAGCAATGATATCAGGTGAGAGTCAAATGGCTGTTTGTTATATCATTAATGGTGGCTGATAGGAACCCTTTCCAAACGGAAACAAGTATATGGCAGAACGATTTTTGCGGGCACTGGGACGCATTGAGCGCATCATCACCACGATTGCGTTTGTGCTGTTGATAGCGACAATGTTCCTCGACGTGTTCAGCCGGGAACTAACCGGTGTCGGCTTGCACTGGGCCCGCCAGGCCGGCGTTTACGCAAATATTGTCGTGGTGATGTTCGGCCTCGGTGTTGCTTCTGCAGGCGGCAATCACCTGCGGCCGCGTTTTGCCGATAACTGGCTGCCGGCGAGTTGGAACCCCGTAATCCTCCGGCTCCAGGATGGCTTGATGAGCGTCTTCTGCCTGTTTGCCGGGGGCGCCGGCGCGCAACTGACCTGGGAGTCCATACAACTGGGCGAACGTTCGGCGCTGCTGCCGATCCTGATCTGGCCGATCCTGCTGGTGATCCCGCTCGCCTTTTTCCTGGTCGGCATACGCCACGCCATTTATACCTGTTGTCCGGCGCTGACTCCCCGGGACCCGTTAGCTATTGACCCTGGCCAGGCATCCCATGACTGAAGGCTTGCTCCTCGTTGTCCTGGTAACGGCGCTCTTCCTGCTGCGCCAGAACCTGGTGGTCGTGCTTGGCGTAGCCGCGTTCTATGTCTACCGGGTGTTCGGCGAGGAACCGCTGCGTTTTGTCATCCTGGACGCCTGGCAGGCATTGAACAAGGATATCCTGCTTTCGATCCCCCTGTTTCTCCTCGCCGGACAGATAATGACGCGCGGCACCATGGCCGATCGCCTGGTGCGCCTGGTCAAGGCGGTGACCGCCCCTGTCCCCGGCGGCCTTGCCGTTGCAACGGTGCTCTCCTGCGCCCTGTTTGCGGCGATTTCCGGGTCGTCCACCGTGACGCTGCTGGCGGTGGGCGGCATCATGTACCCGGCGCTGCTGCGCGCCGGTTACTCAAAGGCTTTTTCACTGGGCGCGCTGTGCGCGGCAGGCACCCTGGGCATCGTGGTGCCGCCCAGCATCCCGTTGATCCTGTATGGCGTCATGACCCACACTTCCATTACCGACCTGTTTATCGCGGGCATCCTGCCGGCGTTGGTCCTGACCGCGTTGATGAGCGGCTATGCGCTGTGGTTCAACCGCATCATCCCCGCGGGAAGCCTGGACCTGCAGGAGTTATGGGAGGCTTTGAAACAGGGCGTCTGGTCGCTGTTCATGCCGGTCCTGATCCTGGGAGGCATCTACAGCGGTCACTTCACCGCCACGGAATCCGCGGCCGTCGCAGTGGTATACGCTTTTTTTGTGGAACTGTTCATCCACCGCGAACTGAAACTGGCGCATTCTCACGAGGTCATTACCGATACCACCAGGCTGCTTGGGTCGCTGTTCCCGGTCCTGATGTTCGCCGTGAGTCTCAATACCTTCCTTACCTATGAACAGGCGCCGATGGTGGCGGCAGGCTGGTTTGCCGAGCATGTTGCCAGCCAGCAGGCTTTTTTACTGGGTGTTAACCTGTTCCTGTTGCTCATCGGCGCGATCATGGACATCGGTTCGGCGATACTGGTGCTGGCGCCGACCCTGAAACCCATCGCCCAGGGCCTGGGCATGGACCCGGTACACTTCGGTATCGTCATGATCGTAAACCTTGAGATCGGTTACCTGACACCGCCGTTCGGACTGAACCTGATCATTGCAATGGGTGCGTTCAAGGTAAGCTTCATGGAAGCCTGCAAAAGCGTCATACCGTTCCTGGTGCTGATGCTCATCGGGCTTTTCCTGGTGAGTTTCCTGCCTGTCCTCTCGCTGTATTTACTGCGCTGATGACGTGAGCATACTGGATAGAATCGTGATGGTAACGCTGGGTTGCCCGGACCTGGCAGCCGCGCAAGAGGCATACTGCCGTTACCTGCACTACCGGCGGGTCGGCGGCGGACGCGTGCCCGGGGAGCTGGCGGAACTGTGGGGATGTAACGCGGTAGCCGGGTCGGAATACGTCCTGCTGGCGCCCGAAGCCGACGAACGGCATTTTGTCCGGTTGCTTCACACTGAAGCCGATCCGGGATACCGGTCTTTCAGCAGGGCAGGGTGGAACGCAGCCGAGATCCTCGTCAACGATACGGACAGCCTGGCAGAGAGCCTGGCCGGTTCGCCGTTTACCGTGGTCGGCCCGCCTGCGGACTTGTCGTTTACGGATAAAATCCGCGCCTGCCAGGTACAGGGACCGGCTGGCGAGGCGCTCTACCTGACACAGGTCAAGGGCGCCGTTCCCGGTTTTAACCTGCCGGTCACCGGGCGTGCCGTGGCCCACTGTTTTGTCGTGATTCTCGCGTCGACTTCACTGTCTGCGAGCAAGGAGTATTACCGCACCCGGTTCGCAGTTGCAGACGCTCCGGTTATCGGTGCGCGGGTCACCCTGATGTCTGCGGCACATGGCTTGGCGCGCGATCACCTGCACAGTATTACGGCGCTCACCCTGGGAGACCCCGGTTACCTGATCGAAGTGGATGAGCTTCCGTCCGCCGGGGCCGGCATGCAGGCGCAGGCGGGATTGATGCCCCAGGGTATCGCAGTGGTGAGTTTCAGTTGCAGTTCCACCCCGGGCCGGGCGGACAGGATACTGGCCGATGCGCCTTATAACGGCAGGCGGGTGGGTTTCCGTACCGGGCCTGCAGGAGAAATGCTGGAACTGGTCTATTCCTGAAGCGTTTTTCCCTGCGTCCCGAAGCTGCAGTATTGTTCCTTTTCCACCAGGTCAAAGGCGAACAGGAACTTTGCCATGCCGCTGAGTACGGCCATGGTCATCCCAAGCTCGAGCAGTTCGCCGTCGGTGAAATACTGTTTCAGGTCGCCGTACAGCGCTTTCGACAACTCGCCATCGGGGTTGGTCAGCAGCATCTGGTCGGCAAGGCGCAGCGCCGCTTTCTCCGGGGCGCTGAAAGAAGCGTTCTCGTAATCGGACAGACCCTCGATCTCGGTCTCCGTCAACCCGGCCGCCAGGGCGTCCCGGCGATTACCCTGGTTGCAGAAACGGCAGCCGTGGACGGTGGACAGGCGCAGGCGCACCAGTTCCTTGATGCGCCGGGGAACCGTGCCGCCATGGAACACTTCCCCGTAAAACCGCTCCGTGTACCAGTCATACAGCCCCGGATTGTTTCCGAATACCTCAAAGAAGGTGGCGTCACCCCGCAGTTCCATGGATTTTTGCCGGGCTTTGCGTAAATTTTCAGGCAGGTCGTCCTGTTGGATACGCTTAAGAAAAGGTGATGGCATACTCTGTCGAACTTGTCATAATGGTATATTAATATAGCATATCAGACTGCGCCGAATTTTCGCTTTCTGACACACTGGATTGCAACTCCGGAACCTTCGAACAGGATATGACAGATCAGGAACTGCCGCTCGCCGGCATCAAAGTCGTTGAACTCTCGCACATGGTCATGGGTCCCAGTGCCGGCCTGCTGCTCGCGGACATGGGCGCGGAGGTCATCAAGGTAGAGCCCCCGGCGGGAGATAACACGCGGCGCCTGCGCGGCTCCGGGGCCGGCTATTTTTCCATGTACAACCGCAACAAGCGCAGCGTGTGTATCGATCTCAAATCCGGGCAGGGACATGCAATAGCCAGGCGCATGATCAGCAACGCAGACGTATTCATAGAGAATTTCAGGCCGGGTGCGATGGAACAGGCCGGCTATGGCTATGACGTTCTGTCGCAAGACAACCCCGGGTTGGTGTACTACTCGGCCAGGGGGTTCCTGTCCGGCCCATACGAGCAGCGTACCGCGCTGGACGAGGTAGCGCAGATGATGGGAGGACTGGCGTACATGACCGGTCCGC
Organism: Gammaproteobacteria bacterium; assembly: GCA_965207165.1. Taxonomy (GTDB): domain Bacteria; phylum Pseudomonadota; class Gammaproteobacteria; order Eutrophobiales; family Eutrophobiaceae; genus JAAXHV01. Next base: position 3,505,016 of record OZ242265.1, read on the forward strand.
CCGGGCAACCGTTGCGCGCCGGCGCGTCGGTGATCGACGTGGTGGGAGGCATGTTCGGAGTCATCGGCATCCTGTCCGCGCTGGAGATGCGCCATCGCACCGGCAGGGGTCAACTGGTCAACAGCGCCCTGTTTGAAAGCACGGCATTCCTGGTCGGCCAGCACATGGCGCAGTTCGCCGTGACCGGTGAGCCGGCTCCACCCATGCCGGTGCGAATTTCCGCCTGGGCGATCTACGATATCTTCAACTGCAAGGACGGAAAACAGGTATTCGTCGCCGTGGTGAGCGATACCCAATGGAAAAAATTCTGCGAGTATTTCTCCCTGGACGAGTTTGCCGCGGATGAGACCCTTGCCGGGAATGCCGACCGGGTAGGCCGGCGGGACATCATCTTACCGCGGGTGCGTTCGCTGTTCATGGGCTTTAGCGCAGATGAACTCGTGCAACGGCTGGAGCAGTGCGGTCTGCCCTATGCCCCCATTTCCAGGCCGGAAGATCTGTTCGGCGACCCGCACCTGCTGGCGTCCGGCGGACTGCTGGACGTCACGACGCCGGAAGGCGAGCCGACCAAGCTGCCGGCGTTGCCGGTGCAGATGGATGGAAAACGTTTTACACTCAGGCGGGACGTGCCCCGGCAGGGGGAGCATACCCGGGAAGTCCTTCACGAACTGGATTTTACCGACACCGAAATAGACGCCTTGATCAGCGCCGGCGTAGTGGCCTGGCCGGCATCCAGATAAGCCCAGCCGCGCCGTTGCCTGTCCACGGCCCGGAACTCCTCTATCGAGCCCAGGTGTTTCTGCGTCATGGCGATGGCGTCCAGTCCCTGCAACAGCATTTCCCTGTGGGCAGGTTCGACGACAAAGCTGAACTCATCACCCGCAGCGCCGCAAACCGTCGTATTTTCCAGGTCGACGAGGATCCGGTTGGTCTCCGGAGAGGCCGATGCGTATTCATCCAGGGCATCGATCGCCGGTTCAGGCAGTTTTACCGGGAGCAGGCCGTTGCGCACGGCATTTCCATAGAATATCGAACCGAAACCGGGAGCGATAACGGCCCGAAAGCCATATTCCACCAGCGCCCATGCCGCGTGTTCCCGGGATGACCCGCAACCGAAGTTATTACCCGCCAGCAGGATGGTGGCGCCGGCGTAATGCGGTTTATTCAATATGAACTCAGGATTGCTCTCGCGCTTGCCGCCGGCCGTATCGAGATAACGCCAGCCGGCAAACAGCCCGTCAGCCAGGCCACGTTTTGATACGCGCCGCATTTCCCGGGACGGGATGATGGTGTCGGTGTCGATGTTAACGCGCATAAGCGGGGCGGCGACACCGCGATGACGGGTGAATGGTTTCACGGTCAGTTACCGGTAATGCGCGCATCCGTGATAAAACCGGCCAGCGCGGATGCCGCTACGGTTGCCGGGCTGGCGAGGTGGGAACGCGCGCCCGGGCCTTGCCTGCCTTCAAAGTTGCGGTTGGTGCTGGTAATGACGCGCTCGTTCCGGGTGAAACCCTCGCCGCCTGCGTAAAAACACAGGGAGCAACCCGATTCGCGCCATTCAAAGCCGGCATCCCTGAACACCTGGTCCAGGCCTTCCTGCTCCGCTTCAAGTTTTACGCGGCTCGACCCGGGGACACAGATCGCCTTGATCCCCCTGGCGATTTTATTGCCCTTCAGGATGTCGGCCGCGGCGCGCAGGTCACTTAACCGGCTATTGGTACAGGAACCGATAAAAGCCGCATCGATAGGTATGGAACTCATGGCCGTGCCCGGGTTCAGACCCATGTAATCCAGCGCCCGTTGCATGGCCCGGCCTGCGGCTTCATCGCTTTCGTTGCCGGGGTCGGGGACCCTGCCGGAGATCCCTACGGCGTGTTGCGGGCTGGTTCCCCAGGTAACCGTCGGTTCTACATCCGCCAGGTCCACTCGCAGTTCCTTGTCATAGACTGCTCCGTCATCGCTGGACAGTTGCTGCCAGTAAGCCGTGGCTGCATCCCGTTGATCGCCCTGCGGTGTATAGGGTCTGCCGGCGACGTAGTCCAGCGTGGCATCATCCGGGGCGATGAGCCCGGTGAACGCGGAGAACTCGACCGCCATATTGCACAAGGTCATTCTTGCCTCAACCGGCAACTGCCCGATCCCGCTACCGCGGAATTCGATTGCATAACCGCGCCCGCCGCTGGCGGAATATTCAGCTATCAGGTGCAGGATCACGTCTTTTGCGGTAACGCCGCGCGCCAGGTCCCCTTCCAGGTATACAGCCATCTGTTCCGGTTTGATTACCCGCAGGGTCTCCAGCGCCAGGGCGTGTTCGCAATCGCTGGAACCGATACCCCAGGCCAGCGCGCCCAGCGCGCCCAGCGTACAGGTGTGGCTGTCGGGGCATACCATGGTCAGGCCTGGAAGGGCAATCCCCTGTTCGGCGGCTATGACGTGGGAGATGCCCTGGCGCGGGTCGTTAATATCAAACAAGGTGATGCCGGCGCGGCGGGTCTCCTGCCTGGTGCGGGTGATAAATTCCCGCCCGCCCGGCATGGCGGTTTCGTCACCCCTGCCCGGGCGCGTATCGACAATATGATCCATGGTACAGAAAGCATGGGCAGGGTTACGCACCTGCAGTTTGCGCTCCGCCATGCCGGTCAAGGCTATACTGCCGGTACGCTCATGCAGAAATACACGATCGATATGTAACAGGTGAGAACCATTTCCGAGATCGGCGACCAGGTGGTCCTGCCAGATTTTTTCAAACAGGGTTGTTGGCATCTGCTGTGTCCGGGGACGGATTTAAATCCGTCTCCTTATATCGGTATTGTTCTTCCAATTATGTTATAAAAGTATATCATTATAACTTTAGGGGGGTTGAAGAAAGTCCGCTATGGCAACAGACCTGTTGATCAAAGATGTAAGAGTGGTCAGACCGCTTGAACGCTCGGTTGAAACGGCGGATATCGCCATCTCTGCCGGTAAGTTCAGCAGGATCGCCCCGGATATCGATCCGGCTTCGGCAAACCGGGTGATAGACGGCAGGCAGCGCCTGGCGTTTCCGGGCGTTGTCGATGCCCACATGCATACGGGAATTTATTCGCCGCTGGCTGAAGATGCGGTCAGCGAGAGCAGGGCGGCGGCCATGGGCGGCGTCACTTCAAGCCTGAACTACATGCGCACGGGCATGTATTACCTGAACAAGTCCGGCCCATACCGTGAATTTTTCCCGGAAGTGCTGTCTACGTCGAACGGGCGGTTTCACGTGGATTACGCCTATCACCTGGCGCCGATGATGGCGGCCCATATCGATGAGATCGAAGATTTGATCGAGACCCACGGCGTAACGTCGTTCAAGATTTTCATGTTTTACGGCTCCCACGGCTTGCATGGAAAATCTGACGACCAGAGCGATTTCCTCATGATCGGCAAGGCTGAGCGGTATGATCTTGCCCACTTTGAATTCATCATGCGCGGCATCCGCCGGGCCATGGACCGTTTCCCGGACAGGGCGGAGCAGATCAGCCTGAGCATGCACTGCGAGACGGCCGAGATCATGCGGGCCTACACCCGCCTGGTCGAATCGGAAGGACGGCTGAGCGGCCTTCCTGCCTACCATGCCTCGCGCCCGCCGCACTCCGAAGGCCTGGCCATTTTTATCGCCTCGTACCTGGCCCATGAAACGGACTGTGTAAACATCAACCTGCTGCACCTGTCGTCCCGCAAGGCGGTTGAAGCCGCCCTGTTGATGGCGGATGCGTTTCCGCACGTCAACTTCCGCCGCGAGGTGACCATCGGCCACCTGATGCTGGATACGGACTCCGCATGCGGTGCGCTGGCCAAGGTAAACCCGCCAATCCGCCCGCGCGCAGACGTGGAGTACCTGTGGGAGAAGTTGCTGAACAATCAACTGGACTGGGTGGTCAGCGATCATGCCTGCTGCCGGCACGAATTCAAACTGGATAACGCCAGTCCGGGCAATGTTTTTCTGGCCAAGTCAGGTTTTGGCGGCACGGAATATTTGCTGGCGGCGCTGATCAGCGAGGGGACGAAAAGGGGGATGGACCTCAACCATATTGCCAGGGTATCCAGTTACAACCCGGCAAAGCGTTACGGTCTCAACGGCAAGGGCGATATCGCCCCCGGCTACGATGCCGACCTGGCGCTGGTGGACCCCGCTGAAAGCTGGACGGTGCGGGCCGAAGAATCGGATTCGACCCAGGGTTACACACCGTTTGAAGGTATGGAGTTGTCCGCCAGGATAAAGCAGACCTGGCTGCGCGGGCAGCTGATCTACGACGGCAACGTGGTCGGTGAACCTGCCGGCCAATACCTGCATCGACCCTATCCGGAGCCAATTGAACAGGATGGCTGATGACACGCCCTGTATAACGGCCCGATCCGGGTGGTTCCGGTAATGCTGATGACGTTACTTCAGGGTGAGAGACATGCGGTACTGGAAGCGGTCCGGGTTATATACCGCACTCAGGTGATCAACCTGTTGTCCGTCCCCGGAGAACGAGCGGCGTATCAGTTTCAGCAGTGGTTTCCCCGGCACAATGCCCAGGGCGCCGGCCGCGGGCGGCAACGCGGCTTCAGCGCTGAGGGTCTGTTCGGCGCGGGCAATTTTCACGCCGGATTTTCGCAACAGTTCCAGCCGCGGGTGTTTTTCCAGGGCCTGTTTGCGAACGGATCGATCGAATCCGAGCGTCCAGCTTTCATAGTAGGCAAACGGCAGGTCGCGGTTACTCCTGAGGCGCACCATGTGGCACAGCGTCCGGTCGTCGGCAATACCGAATTCATCGATGATATGCGCCGGCGGGCGGACAAAGCGCAGGCTCAACACCTTGATCCTGGTTTCCCTGCCCATGTGCTCCAGGCTTTCCAGCGCATCCGTCAGTGGTGCATTGAGCAGTTCCGGGTGGTAGTGGTAATTTACGAAAGTGCCGCGGCCGCGCTGGCGCGCAACCAGGTTTTCCGCCGCAAGGTCGTCCAGGGCGCGCCTGGCGGTGATGCGGGACACCTTGAAAGTCATGGACAACTCCTTTTCGGACGGCATTCTGGAACCGTCTTCCAGCACGCCGCCGAGGATACAGTCGCGCAACATGGAATAAAGCTGGTGATACAACGGTGTTGGAGAACCCGGATCCAGGACCTCATGGTGGTACTTGCTCAGGAGCGTCAGTGTTGCATCCATTGTTCAGACGTCGGTTTGCTTCGGTATGCTTGAAGATGATCAAACTACATTGATATATCGATAAAATCAATTGCTGATACCATGGGGTCGAAATTCACATATAATCAGGTTCATTCATTCAGCCAAGACAAGTGGGGGCAGAACCATGCAGACAAGCGAGCTGGAACAACATAAACACGCAATCCTCCCTGAAACCACCCATGACGAGCAGGCAAGGCAACAGTTTGTTCGTTCTTTCAAGGAACACCTGGTCGCGCATGTCCATCCGGGCAACCGGCATGCCTACGAGAACCGGGCGAAACCGGCTTTTGTCCGGGAACACGGGCGCGAACCGGAAAACCGTTATGAAATCCGCGATGTGATGGTAACAGACCCGCATTACCGGGTATTCAGTTCGTTGCTGCGCACCAGCCAGGAAATGATGTGGTCGGCCTCGCAACTCCCGGTGCAGAGAAACCTGGCTGAACTGATAGAAAAGGCGAAGGAAACCGGCAACACCGGCGGCAGTCTGCGGCTCGATCCGGACCTGGAAGTGCCGCGCTACCACACCGCCGTGGATATCCATTGTCAACCCGGTGGCTACCACACTGAAATAACCGCGGATGACGTCGCCCCCGGGGCAATCTATGACCGCGCGGTGTTTGTCTATGCCATGGGGCAGATGGGGCCGGACAACGCGGACATGGGTGACAGCAGCGCGGCCTGGATAAAGGAAAACTACCCCGGCCTCAACCCGGCGCGCATCCTGGACATGGGCTGCGCGGTCGGCCACAGCACGGTGCCGTACGCACAGGCCTGGCCCGGTGCGGAAGTACACGGCATTGACGTGGCCGCGCCGATGCTGCGTTATGCCCATGCGCGTGCGGAAGCCCTGGGCGCGAAAATACATTACTCCCAGCAGAATGCGGAAAGAATGGATTTTGAGGATGCTTCCTTCGACCTGATCGTTTCCCACATCCTGTTGCATGAAACCTCTGAAAAGGCGCTGCGCCGTGTTATCGACGAGTGCCACCGCCTGCTGAAACCGGGCGGACTCATGGTGCATGCGGAGACGCCTCCCTACAAGAACCTGGAGCATTTCGACGCGTTCATGCTGGACTGGGATACCCGTAACAACAACGAACCGTTCTGGGGCCGTTCCCACGATATCGATTACGTCGAACTCAGCAGCAGGAGCGGCTTTGACCCGGAAAAAGTATTCGAGGTCATGGCGCCCAGCGCCTACCAGATTGCCCAGGCCAGGCGTTCCAAGGTATTCCAGGGCGGCGACTTCGGCGGCGGCGGCCTGTGGTTTTTGTACGGCGCGGAAAAATAGGACGGCGTTACCGATGGGCGAGCAACCAAGGTTAAAACGCAAGGCCAAGGGTGAAAGGCCGTATTTTTTTGATGATCCGGCCGTAGACAGGTTGCTGGCGATGCTCATGGGGCTTGCCGGGGAGGTATCGGTCCTGCGCGACCGGGTCGATACCATCGAGCGCCTGGCCGAGAAAAATGAGATGTTCACCCGGTCGGATATCGAGAATTTCCAGCCGGATGATGCCGCGCTCAGGGAGCGCGCCGAGCGGCGTGAAATATTTCTCGGCGAGATCACGCGCATAATACAGGCGGAACTGGAGGGCGTGCAGGATCAGGATAGCGCCCCGTACACCCAGGCCATCGAACTGGTCACCGCCCACGGGGATGATTGAACCGGTATGAGTTATCGCCTGGGTGTTGACGTAGGCGGCACCTTCACCGACTTGCTGCTCATCAACGAGCAGAGCGGCGCAACATTCACCGCAAAAGTGCCGTCGACGCCGGAGGATTCGTCCATCGGGGTGCTGAACGGTATCGCTCGACTCTGTGACACCAACAACCTCGATGCGGGAGAAATATCCCGGGTAATGCACGGTACGACCGTGGCGACCAATGCCGTATTGACCGGACGCGGCGCCAGGGTCGGCCTGGTCACCACCAGGGGTTACCGGCAGGTATTGCAGGTAGCCCGATCCTTCTGCCCCGGCGGCCTGGGCGGCTGGGTCAGCTTCGTAAAGAAACCCTTGCTCGCCCCCCTGGAACTGACCATAGAAGCGGATGAACGTATCGGCGCCGGTGGCGAGGTCATCAGGGAACTGGACGAGCAGGCGTTAGCAAGGGACCTGCAGAGACTGCGTGCAAGAGGGGAGGTGGAATCCCTGACCATCTGCTTCATCAACGCTTATATCAATGATGAGAACGAACGCCGCGCAGAGGCCGTCGCAAGTGAGGTTTTCAGCGGCATACCCATCTCCATATCCAGCAAGGTCGTGCCGGAGATGCAGGAGTACGAACGCACCGAGACCACGGTAGTCAACGCCTACGTCAGGCCTGAAGTGTCGAAATATATCACCAACCTGCAGGCTGCCCTGGCCGAGCAGATGGGCAGCGACGTGATCCTCTCCATCCTGCGTTCCGACGGCGGGCTGGCATCAGGCCGGGCTTCGGCGCAGTCACCGGTCAACATGCTCATGTCCGGGCCGGCCGGGGGAGTGACGGGCGCCCTGTATTTTTGCAGCCGCGCCGGCTACGACAACATATTGACTTTCGATATGGGCGGGACGTCAACGGACGTGGCGCTGATACAGAACGGCAAGGCCCGGGTAAGGCGGGAAACCATCGTCGGTGACGTGCGCGTCAGGGCGCCGTCAGTGGACGTGCGCACCGTAGGCGCCGGCGGGGGATCGATCGCCTTTGTCCCGGAGCTTACCCGCGCCCTGCGCGTCGGCCCGCAATCGGCCGGGGCCGTCCCGGGTCCCGCGGCGTACCTGAAGGGAGGGGAACAACCGACGGTCTGCGACGCCAACGTGGTGCTGGGCTATCTCCCTGCCGACGTACAGCTTGGCGGCGCCATGGCGATTGACAAATCCGCGGCGGATGCCGCGGTACAAAAGCTGGCGGATGCCATGGATATCACCCTCATGGAGGCAGCCGAAGGCATCATCAGGATCGTGAATGAATCCATGTTCGGCGCGTTGCGCCTGGTGTCTGTCGAACAGGGTTATGACCCCAGGGATTTCTCCCTGGTCGGATTCGGCGGCGCCGGTCCGTTGCACGCCAATGCGCTGGGCATCCTGACGGGTTCCTGGCCGGTCATCATCCCGCCCGGGCCCGGTGTGCTGTGCGCCTATGGCGATGCCACCACACAGGTCCAGGACGAGGCGGCTCGCACCTATATCACCATGGCGGAAGACACCAGCAGCGAAAACCTGCTGGATGACCTCAGGTCCCTGCGCCTGCGGGCCTCCGAGTCTCTCAGCGCCGACGGGATCCGGGAGCAGGACCTGGAAGCGTTCTACCAAGCTGACCTGCGTTACACGGGACAGGCCTACCAGATCACCCTGGACTTCACGGAACAGGAACTGGAAAACGGCGGTATCCTCAGCCTGACCAGGCGTTTTGACGCCGAACACAAGCACCTGTTCACTTTCGACCTGGGAGAAGGCCACGAGATTGTGATGATAAGGGCCATCGTCCGGGTCAGACAGAGGGCCATAGCCGAACTGGAAACCAGCGGCATGACGACCCGGCTGGAAGACTGCAAGGTGCACGATACCCGTTACTATTACGACGGCAACTGGCATGACGCTGCCATCTACGCCCGGGAAAAACTCCATGAAGGATTAACCGTGCCGGGTCCGGCGGTGATTTCCGAGATGGATTCCACGACCCTGGTTCTGCCCGGTTACCAGGCAGGGGTGGACGCCCTGGGGAACCTGGTAATCAACCCTGCGTAACCGACCGGGGCAGAGCCTATGACTGCAAGAATCATCGAGCATAACGGAACGCCGCTGCAACGCATTCCGGTCGATACGGTGACGGTGGACATCATCGAGAATGCCTTGCGCAACGTGCGCGTTGAAATGGACGCGGTATTGTTCCGTACCGCCATGTCCCCCGGCATCCGCGAACAGGGCGATTGTTTCCCCATGGTGGCCAACCGCGACGGCAAGATGGTGGTCGGCCAGTTCGGATCGTTTATCCACGGGTTGATGGAGGCATACGATGGCGAGCTTGAAGAGGGAGATATCATACTCACCAACGACCCGTACATGTGCGGCGCGGCAGTCTCCCATCTGCCGGACTGGATAGTACTGGTACCCATATTCAAGGACCGCAGGCATATCGCCTGGTCTGCCATGTTCGGCCACATGTCGGACAACGGCGGTATGACGCCAGGCAGTATCCCGGTGCAGGCGACCACCATATTCCAGGAAGGCATCCGCATTCCCCCTACCAAACTGTACAGGAAAGGTGAGTTGCAGTCGGACATCCTGGAATTGATATTGCACAACGTACGCACGCCGCAATGGAACCGGTTTGACCTGAATGCCCTGGTGGCAGCCTGCAATACCGCGGCGCGCCGTTGCAACGAACTGGCCGAACGCTTCGGCGACGACGTGTTGTACTCCACCATGGAACTGATGCTGGAGCGCAACCACGCGGCCATGAAGCAGATCATCGAGATGATCGTGCCGGAAGAACCGCGCAGTTTTGAGGACTACGTATGCGACGACGGGGTGGGCGGCGGACCGTACAAGATCAAGTGCAGCCTGTGGCGTGAAGGGTCCCGGGCCGTTTTCGATTTTGCCGGTACCGACCCGCAGGCGAACAGCTCGATAAATTTCTTCCTCAGCGAGGACATGTTCAGGATGTTTTTCGGCTCGTTCACCATCAACCTGTTCGATCCGCAGATACTGTTCAACGACGGGTTTTACGACCTGGTCGACGTGCGCATCCCCCCGGGTTCGCTGCTCAAACCGAATTACCCTGCGGCCCTGTCCGGCCGCACCCACGCCCTGGGGCGGATTTTCGACGTGATGGGCGGCCTGCTGGGACAGGGCGCGCCGGAGGCCCTGAACGCGGCGGGTTTTTCCGACAGTCCCCACCTGTTTTACTCCGGTTACGATAACAGCGGTGAATGGTTCCAGTTGTTCCAGATTGGCTTCGGCGGTATCCCCGGCCGGCCGGCCGGGGACGGCCCGGACGGCCATTCCCTGTGGCCGGGATTTACCAACGTGCCGAATGAATTTGTCGAGGCTTATTTCCCCCTGCGGATTGAAAGGTATGAGCCGATAGCCGATTCAGGCGGCGCCGGCCTGCACCGCGGCGGCAACGGCCTGAGCGTGGCCTACCGGTTCCTCTGTGACGGCACCATCGCCATACACGATGAACGCTGGCTGACCTATCCCTGGGGCGTGAACGGCGGTGAACCGGGACAGCGTTCCAGCAAACTCCTGGTGCGCACTGATGGCAGCGAACACTGGTTGCCGTCCAAGTGCGAAGGGGTGGAAGTGAAAGTCGGTGACATCCTGTACTTCAACACCTGGGGCGGTGGAGGGTGGGGCGACCCCTACCGGCGCGACCCTGAAACCGTCCGGCTCGACGTGGATCGGGGCCTGGTTACAGCAGCAGGGGCAAGACGCTACGGCGTGGTGTTAAACGAAGACGGCAGTGTCGATGACGATGCCACCCGCACCTTGCGCACACAACTGGCAGCGCAACGGGGCGAACCAGACATGTTCAATTTCGGCGGCAGCATCGAGGAGATAAAAGCCAGGGCCCTGGAAGAAACCCACCTGCCGCCACCGCAGGCGCCGGGTGGCGTGAATTAATATTTGGGGTCAGAGTAAAACTAACTCGTTAACTATTTGTTTTATATAATATTCTATAAAATACGATCCATCAATATCACACTATCAGTCCAACAGATATTGCAGGGAATTCAAGCACTGTTTCCGCCATTATAAATCGGTTATACGTGCGGTGTCATGTTGCCGATTTCCTCAAAACAGTCCTGCTCAGGGGCAGTTATCGGCCCAAATGATACGCACCGGGTAAAATCAGGCGGGGGCAAATTCCGTTTTACCTGGAAAGTCATGCAGCCCGACATGGTGCAGCAGTCGATAACAACAACGGCAGGTGGAACAGGACAACACCGCTCCTGGGCACTGAAACGATGGCGGGCATCGAGTGCCTGGCTGGGATTGTGTTTGTTTATCATGAGGCGTTCCTTGCGGAGTTCGGGCCGTATTGCCAGGGGTTGACCTGCGTGCCCTGTTTGTTGATTGGATCAGGTTGTCCAGGATGAACCAGGCCGATGCGCCAGCCGGTCTGTGCTCCTGCAGAATATAGTCAGCCGCCTGGCTGAGTGGATGACGACGGATAACTACCGGCTAATCGAACAACCGGATTCACCTTGTGACAGGTTATCCGACAGACCACCGGATCAGGCTGCCAGGTAACAACGCGCACACGGTCGATTACTGTCGTTAACGGCAGGGGCGAGACTACTCCTGTATACAAAACTGCGTTTTGATACCGGAGTCTCGCAAGAGGGGGACACCCCCCCTTGACCCCCCCCGTTTGCAACGGGGCCAACTGATTCATTGGCATAACCTGACGGCTGAGCTGACCACATCACGAGCGCCGCCGGACCGGACGGTTACCCTGCGCATGGATACGTTGACGCGTGATAAGTGGCAGGACCGGGCACAGGCTGCAGGTCTGCCTGTCGTGGGGTTTGCCGGTCCAGCCCGTGGCGGAGGATGGATTCCATAGCTTTATAGCTGTGGCTGCCCGGGCGAGAGCGCGGTAAATGGTCAATTATTGTTATGGCCAGGGTGGTAAACGTGGTTGCGGTTTCAGGGGTCTATCTCTCGGCCATTGTGTCACACAATGCCTATCTTGCCCTCACTCCTATTAGAATGATTAAAGGAAGCTATTTTCAGCCGGTATACATTATTTGAGAACCTGTTTCAGTGCAGTGAAACGGGGATGTTGATGTCGGGTTGGCTGATGATGAAGTTCATAATCAGTTCATGTTGTTCACGGTTATCCAGCCGGGTCTGACGGTTCATTGCATGACAGAAGGGAGCGCTATTTCCCCGACTCACTGGCAAGTCCCAATGGCTGAGCGCACCACATCGCACGCGCCACCGGACCGGATGGTTACCCTGCGCGTGGCGACGGAGACCCGGTCCCGGTGGACATGCCTGGCGCAGGCCGCAGTCTGCCGCTCGACAACTGGATCCGATGCCGGTGCCGGGTTGCTGCGGCGCAAACCGCGAGCAATGGTCGGGGGAGCTTGAGCTGCTGCGCCGTCTCCTCGACAGTGAGCGGGGGTCAGGGAATCCGGTTTTCCCTGATGACTGGGTTTTGCGGTGGTGGCGCCTCCGGGGCCGCGGCTGTTGCATACCTGGAGAACGACGCAGACCACAAAGCCACGCCACGCACCGGCGTTGACGTGCTGCGTTGCGCCCCGGGTCTCGTCGGCGCCGGGCTTGTGCCTGCATATTCAGGCCATACCAAGCCTTAGGGTCGCTCCGATAAATCGCTTACAGCGCCTCTACGGCGGTCGGATGTCACCAGAACTGGCCGAAATGGACAGTTACAGCCGAATCGGGGGGCTCAGCTTTTCTGCAGATTGATTAGAAGGTTTCTAAGGATATCTCGAAGCCACAAACGCTGGCTCCACTACTACGAATCAGCGTTCACGACGCGTCAAAGCACTATGGCTGCCGCCTATCCGCCAGGACATTACACTATGGTTGAAGTAGCGAAGTATTTCGGAGTTAGCAGAACCACATTGGGCAGAGCGTTGAAAGAAGATATCTCAGGTGTGCATTGTGCGACCTGAGCCCATTTTATACAGTTAAATATTTTTATCTGTATAGGGCACTGGTAACGACCATCTTTTGGTCTGATTTCGAGCAAGTAGTGGTGGTCGCACTATCATTTGTCCAAGCTTTGACCATGTACACAAGACCTGTATTGACAATTGTTTCAACCGGATAAAAATCGCGTATCTGGGACATGATACCCTCTACCGCAACAATACAATCATCAAATGATATGGATTTTGTTTCTTTTCTAATAACGGGTCCCTGTTCCGGATACCGACCGCTACCGATCATGCGATTAAGTTCGCCGGGCGTATACGTTTTTTCTGCATAAGCCGACGTAATTGTCGCCAACAGAATTATCATAGCCGTCAATTTCATTATGTTTTTTCTCTATCGATTGGGCTATTGTAAACCAGACATCAATCTTTGACCTCACTTTTAATATCCTTTGGCGTAATCTGTTTTTTCTTCTTGGTAATATTCACATAACTATGCAGGTTCCGTTTATAATGCTTCAGCATCAGCTTCTTTAGTTTTCTTTTCAGATTGTCGTCTTGCAGAGTCAAACTCTGGACTTGAATATTCGATAAGTAAATGTCCTGTCCCAGGGCGTATTGGAATGATTGTAATCCCGATTCTTACTCCCGAAAACATAAAATTTGAAAAATAAGAACCACAACCAACAGTAGTATAGAATTCATCCACCTCGTCACACCAATCCATTTCAAAACTTGAAGGGGTTCCGTATTTTTTTGTTAATAACTCTTTTATTTCACTATACATCTCTTTAATTTCATTTCCATCAATGTCATCAGTGATAACAGTAGAGACTGCTGTTACTTTAACAAGCTGATTTTTATAGGTTATAGCATAATAGTTATCGCCTTTTGACCAAGGCTCTGGGGGCAATTTAGATGCAAAGACATTAAATCCGTAACCTATTTCAAATCCATAGCCCACTTCATAACCTGTGAATCCAAGCTCCTCAATCTTTGTGAATCCAAGCTTCTTTAAATCTTCTTTTGACATGCCCCACATTAGGCCAAAAGGCTCAGGAAAAACATCAGCATCTACAACTGTCAATGAGCACATAGCAATTAACACAACAAAGCATCGGAGCATGATTTCTCTCAGACTATTTATTTTTCTCATATTTTTGCTGCCTCTGTATGTACTTGGCATTCTGTACGAGTTACAGGAACCATCAATTTAGGAATTAGTGTATCAGGGTTAAAAAGACTTTAAGCGGGTAGTGCATTATTGTTGACTACCTAGATCTGGTTTATACCAAAAGATCAATCACAAAGAAATGCCAGAGCACAGAGCACTATCCCAATACTGAATAATATGGAAGAACAACAGATTGGCAAGTTTGCAAATCTAAGACTATTCAAGCTTAAATCTCTATACCTAACTCCGCCATCCTCGAATCCTTCATACAATTCAACGTAATAACTGAATAATATTACCGCTATAAATTTTTAATTTAACAATTAATTGTAGATTTAATATGGCGGAGAGAGCTATTCGTTATGTATCGTTCTTGCCGAGTGTTCCTGCCGAACCCGTTTGCTTTTATATCCTGGAAGCTCTTGTTTTTGCATAACTGAGTAGTTCTTGTTTTAGATGCTTTCGATCTTTGCCGAAGTGCAGATGGCGATGACAGTTTGGACACAAGGCTACAGTGTTTTTCAAGGTATCGGGTCCTCCTTCAGCTAAGGGTGTAATGTGATGAGTTTCAAGAAAATATGTACCGTCCTCTTTGACAAACGGTGCCTGTTTGGAACATAGTTCACATTTGTCGCTAGCATGTTCAAGCACCCATGCTCGAATTTGTGGACTCCTTGCATATTGGGTGATCGTTTGATTTCTTTGTAATGGTTTGATTACACCGATAGGAGGGCGCGAATCAGGGTTTTTTCTAATTCTCTCACGCTCCTTATTAGTTTCTTCATCCAGCTCACGATGGTTCAATATCAGTCCGGGTTTTTCAATATGTATGCAATAGTTTTGTTTGACCTTCCTGTCTAAACTTTCTACATAATGACGAAGTTTTGGCGATAGTTCCCTAAAACGTGACGAGCCTCGATCTAATTGTTTGAACCATTGTGTCAATAACTTTTTTGTTTCCCCGCCATGACGCCCCTTCTCTCTGCAGTAATTTTCTAAAGTTGTATTTTCATAACCTATAAATTTAGAAGGGGCAAAAATGTCACTTTCTTCGAAATAATACCAATGAGTAAAGTTGTTAAATACCCTAAAAGCATCTGAATCCGAACTAGTCGTTAATTCATTGAAGTTTATCGCATTTTCAATAACTTGTTCTTTGTTGTTAACTAATTCTGGCATCGTAATGATCCTTGAAAATCTTTATTTCATTTATGGAATAGTGGCATGCTTATTTATTTTTTTGTTTCTTAAAGAGTTAATGAGAGACCTATTATGTTGTTCCTGCATTTTGTGCTTTAACAATTCAACTTTTATTTGTAAAAACGTGGGGTATTAGCTCAAGCCATAGAAATAAAGCAAGGGTATACAATCACGAATTACTAATAGATCTTACATTACTCTACAAAGAATTTACCATCAACACCTTGGCCGGTTCCGCACCGGTGATATAATCCGCCCAGTGCTGCATAAGACGCTCACGCCGTGCAAACAGGTCCGATCTGAAATAACTGCCTTCAACACCCGGCACCACGTGCGCCAGGGCCATTTCAGCTAGCTGCCGGTCCTTCCCGCTGTCAGCGCACCAGTCACGAAATGACGATCTCAGACCGTGAACGGTTGCCCGGTCTGCCAGCCCCGCCCGCCGCAGAAACACCATCATCGTGGCATTGGTTAACGGCCTGGCGTTGTTTCTTGGTGACGGGAAGACCAGACCGGACTTGTCCCGCAGCACGCCGGCCTTTTCCAGCACGTCAAGCGCCTGGTCCGATAAAGGAACCCGATGCGCCCGGTTCGATTTCATACGGTCCGCCGGGATTGACCAGGTTTTGTTATCAAGGTCAATCTCACTCCACAGTGCAGCCCGCGCCTCAACGCTCCGGGCAGCCGTCAATGCGATAAACCGCAGGCACAGCTTCGCAGCAATACAGGCCTGCGCCTTGTCGGTCTGGTTCAATGCATCCCTGACCTCGGTATGGTGCAATGCCCTGTGATGCTTGGTTTTACCGGCCTGCTTCGGCAGCGCCGCACTGATGGCGTCGCCGGCCAGGTTGGTCTCGATATGGCCGAACGCCTGCGCCCAGGAAAATACGGCCTTGATCCAGCCCCGCAACCGGCGCGCCGTTGCGTTCTTGTCGGTCCACAAAGGAACCAGTATGTCAAGAAGGTCCGCCCGGTCGATCAGATCGATCCGCTTGTCCCCGATACGCGGGAGGACATAGGTGGTCATGCAGCGCCGCCATTCCTTTTCAGTCATGCGATTGCGCCAGGTCGGCCGCAGGCTGTCCAGCGCCGCCGTGGCCGCCGCTTCGAAGTCCGGTTTCATGGTCTTGCGCTTTTCTGCCAGCGGATCCCCGCCGGCGCGGACCCGCCGACGGTTGAGAAACGCCGTCTCCCGGGCCTCGTCCACACTCACGACGGGAAACGCACCCAGGCCCAGGTCATGGCGCTTGCCTTTAATCGTGATTCGCTGTACCCAGTATTTGCTCCGGTCCGTGATTCTCAGATACAATGTCGTGTCCACCGTATGGAAACCGGGGGCGCTTAGTTTGCGGGCTTTTGCATCGGTAAATTGTTGCATGGTATTTTCTCCTGCTCCTACGATTTGTCCAACGATACACACGGAACTATATAGGAAGGAAAAATAAGCGTCAACAACACATTTATAATAATATCAGATAGTTATGGCATGCAAAGGAAAGAAATGGAACGCAAAAAACGGTGGTTTTATTCTTGGGGTCAGAGTAAAAATACAGTAACCGGCAGGTAAGCATTAGTTTACTGTTGAGTATGTTTACTCTGACCCCAAATATTTATCCGGGCATCCGCAAATAAAATGAATTCGCCCGCCACATCAATGAGTATAAACACCCGGTATGCCCTGGCGCTGCTGTTCATGGTGTCTTTCTTCAACTACATGGATCGCTACATGCTGGCCGTGCTGCTGCCGGCAATCAAGGCCGACCTGCAGTTGAGCGATACGGAAATCGGCTTCATCACCGGTCTTGCGTTTACCCTGTTCTATGCGACCATGGGTATTCCCATTGCGAGACTGGCAGACCGTTACAGCCGCAGGAATATTATTGCCATCGCCCTGACGGTGTGGAGCGTCATGACCGCCCTGTGCGGTCTGGCGCAGAATTTCGTGCAACTGGCCGTTGCCAGGGTCATGGTCGGCGTGGGAGAAGCCGGGGCCAGCCCGCCGTCACATTCCCTGATTGCCGATCTGTTTCCCGTGGAAAAACGCGCCCGGGCGATTTCCGTGTATACGCTGGGCGCGCCGGTGGGCATATTGATCGGATTTTTGCTGGGAGGCTGGATCACCCAGCTTTACGGCTGGCGCGCCGCGCTGTTCACGGTGGGCATACCGGGAATCCTCCTGGCGCTGGTGATTTACCGCAAGCTCCATGAACCGGAAAGAGGCGCCGCGGACGGCCTGGCGCAGAACGCGGAAATACAACCTTTCTGGTTTACCCTGAAAACCCTGATGTCAAGCCCGACTTTCCGCCACCTGTCGTTCGCAACCGGTCTGTACACGGTGCTCTGGCTGGGTGTGGTGCAGTGGCTGCCTTCTTATTTCACCCGCTCATTCGGGCTCGGGATCGGTGAGGTCGGCACCTGGCTGGCGATCATCCTGAGCACATCCCAGATCATCGGGATGGTAGCCGGCGGCTACCTGGCGGATCGGCTGGGGAGCGGCGATTTGCGCTGGTATGTGTGGGTTCCTTCGCTCGCCATACTGGTGTCCACCCCCATGTTCGCGCTGACCTTCCTGACACAGAATCCAACGGTTGCATTCCTGTCCCTGTTCCTGCCGTTCATGATCGGGGTGATGCAGGGCCCGCCAACGTTTGCCGTTGCCCAGGGCCTGGCCGACGTGCGCATGCGCGCCATGGCGGCCGCGTTGCTGTTATTGATCACCAACCTCATAGGTGGCGGCATCGGCCCGCAGGCGGTGGGCATAATGAGCGACTACCTGGCTGATCAGCATCACCAGGATTCCCTGCGCTACTCACTGCTCGCAGTCAGCCTGGTTTTCGGCCTGTGGTCGTCCCTGCACTATTTCCTGGCGGGGAAGACCATACGCAGGGAGTTCAGGAAGCCGGGTTAACCTTTCGTCTCCATTGCAAGCATTCCCGGTCAATGATACTCTCCCCTGACCGCCCATGACTACTGTG
Organism: Gammaproteobacteria bacterium; assembly: GCA_965207165.1. Taxonomy (GTDB): domain Bacteria; phylum Pseudomonadota; class Gammaproteobacteria; order Eutrophobiales; family Eutrophobiaceae; genus JAAXHV01. The sequence goes on from OZ242265.1 coordinate 3,523,183, forward strand.
CTGCAAACCCGGCAACGGCCCGGCATGAGGCTGGCCGTACGCGTGTTTCTTGTAATGGCCGCCTTGTTGAGCATCACGGTGATCGCTACCTCCGCCACGATGCTGTACAACAGCGCGCTCGCCCTGCGGGAGGAAGCGCAAATTACTGCAGTCCAGACGGTGGAACTGCTCTCAACCGAGTTTGCAGAAATTGGCGAGATTTCACTGGCAAACGTTGCGAGAACACTCGATTCGACCCTCAATGACCAGATGGTTGCGCAGGCCCGTATAGCCGCGCATCTCGTTGCCGCTGCAGAGCAGGCAGGCTACCAACCATCAGAAATCATTGCAATTCTCGATGAGATCGTGGCCGGCACGGTGCTGGACGAGATATGGATTACCGACGAAACGGCATTTACCTACCTGACCAGCGTGCGCGATCAGGCGGGACGGCGGGTTCGCTTTACCTTTGACCCGGATCCCGTGGTGCAGCCCCAGGCATCAAAGTTCTATGCGTTGCTGGATGCCACCGCCGGCAACAACTACATCACCCAGCACGCGCAGGTGCGGGAAATTGACAAGAAAGTCTACAAGTACGTGGGGGTGCCGGGCATTGACAAGCCCCGGATTGTCCAGGTGGGCAATGAGATCGTACTGGGTGAGCAGGAGATACTGATCAAAGTCTACGCCTCGGCGCGCGCGGATATCTCTGCGGTGATCGAGGAAATCCTGGTGCAGCAGATGGAAACGCAAGCGCTCATACTCGGGCAGCTGATTGCGGTGATGGAGGATGGCAAACACTCAGCTGCTTCGATCAATGCGGCGCTGGAGCAAATTACCGCATCATCCGTAATCGGCAGTATTGCCGTCACCGACAGCAAGGGGCAGGAAATCTATCGCAGCGGCAATGCCGCCGCCACTGGCGGGTACCCCGATCCTGACGAACCGGCAACCGGTGCCGAGCGACCGGCCAAGCGCGGCGGGACCGTGCTGTGGCAGGATGGCGCCCAGGCAAAACGGGTGAGTTGGCTGCAACCGGACAGCGCTTATCTGGTGCACATTGATATCCCCATTGAAGGCGCTTCCGGCAACCTGTTGTACTCCGTTTATCAAAGCCAGGCGGACCTGTTGGCGCAATCAGGCAACCTGGTGTCGTTATGGGTGGTGAACCGGGGAAACGAGCTCGTGGCTGCGGCGCCGCGCGCCGGGACGTTTACTGCCAGGGAAAGCGTGAGCGCCTTTACCACCTTTGGTGATCAGGCACAGAGGCTGGTTGCGCAGGCCCTGGACACGGGATCTGTTGCCAGCGTCGCACGGTTGGAATTGCTGAACCCGGCGCAGCGCGGCCTGTGGGTGGCAGCCCCTGTCGTCAATGCCGGCGGTATCCTGATCGGGGGCATCGCCCTGGAAATCAGCCTGGACAGTATTGCCCTGACGCTGCAAGGGGAGTTTGTGAGAACTTTCCTGATTGCCCTGGCGTTGTTGGCGCTGACGGCGCTGACGGCGTTTGCCGGCGCCCGCTGGCTGACTCATCCCATCGAGATTATCGCCGATGTGGCCAGGGAGGTGGAATCCGGCACTCAACCTGGACAGGAATCCATGCGGCAGGTGATGATTCGCACGGATGAGATAGGGGCGCTGGCCCGGGTGTTTTCGGATATGACCGCGCAGGTGTTCAGTCGCGAAGAGAAACTGGAGACCCTGGTTGCGGAACGGACCCGTGAACTGCAGGTCAGCAACCAGCAACTGATACAGGCCAAGGAATCCATGGATCAGGACCTGGAGATGGCCAAGGTAGTGCAGACTGCCCTGGTGCAGGTGGGATACATGCAGGTTGGCAGTGTCCAGGGTTATGCGCGTATGACCCCCGCAAGACAGGTAGGCGGCGACTTTGTCATGTTGCAGGAGCTTGGGGGCGAACGGTTGTTTTACGTGGTAGGCGATGTCTCCGATAAGGGGGTTTCCGCTTCGCTGTTCATGGTAGCCGCCCAGGCGGCGCTTGGTAATGCTGCAACAAGTTGTTCCAGTATTACCGATATAGCCGGCCTGGCCAATCGCGAGATTTGCCGCGTTAATCCCATGAGTTTATTTGTCACCTGCGCAATGGGGCTGGTTGATACCCGTACCGGGGTGATTGACTATGTCCATGCCGGGCATGAACCTGCGCTGTATTTTGACGCCGCAGGCGCCTCAGGCGAACTGCCGCTGACTGATGGCCTGGCAATGGGAGTCGAAGAGAGTTTTGACTACGAGGCAGGACAGTGGAAACTGGCGCCGGGGGATACGATGTTTCTGTACACTGATGGCCTGACCGATGCGGTGGACCCGGATAACAGACTATTCGGCAGCCGGAAACTTGTCGATGGCCTTGCTTCCATGAAAGATTTACCATTACAGCAGATAGTGGAGCGGCTCTGGCAGGCTGTATTTGATTTTTCCGCCGGCTCGCCGCCGGCGGATGACATGACTTGCCTGTTATTGCGGCGGGATGCCTGACACCGGATATTCAACTCTCTGCGCTGAAATTCAATGCTATAATTACGACGGTAATTGCTACATGTTGCCGTATCACGGAAAGGTGAGAAAACTCTGGCCGGATCAGAGGTTCCCTGTCAATTAATCAACTGCTCCTTGCTTCCGGATAACTAAGCATCGGAGCAGAGGGGAGATTTTGAATGTCTCTAAGTGTAAAAGAGAACCGTGAAGGACAGGTGCTGGTGTTGTCGCCACAAGGCAGGCTTGACAGTGTTAATGCCAGGGAATTTCAGGCGCTGGTGAGGGGACATGCTGATGCCGGGGAGGAAAGTATGATCGTGGATTTGTCCAATCTGGACTACATCAGCAGCGCCGGCATACGGGTAATGCAGCTTGCGTCCGAGGCCCTGAAGGAGGTCGGTGGACAATTCCTGCTTTGCGCCATGAAAGATCATATCAGCAATGTGTTCCGGGTCAGTGGGTTCGATCGCATTATTGCCATCACGGACACCCTGGAAGACGCGCTCGCCCGCTTTTCAAAATCCTGAGTGCCTGCTTATTTGCTGTAATTCCTACCCGGATGAATACCCGTACACAGGATTACGAGGTCATTATCGTCGGCGGCGGCCATGCCGGTACCGAGGCCGCCCTGGCTGCCGCCTAGCCAGAGCTCGGACCACCCTAACTATTTGTTTTTGTTAAGTATATACTCTGCATGTGGCGTCGTCGTCGCAAGTTTATCAGTGAAGCCGATTGGGTAGCGGCGCTCGACGTTCTCCCCATGCTTGACATGCTTGATGACGGCGAACGCGTACAACTCAGGAAACTTTCCTCGCGTTTTATGGCAAGCAAGTCCATCGAACCGGTCCGCGGGCAGCGCCTTGAAACAGCTGATCTTGTTGTGATCGCGGCTCAGGCGTGCCTGCCGGTCCTGGCCCTGGGTCTTGACGCCTATGCCCCGTGGCGGAGTGTTGTGGTCTATCCCGGGAGTTTCGTCGCGCGTGAACATGAGGTGGACGAATCCGGGGTCGAACATGAATGGGATGAGGCCCGCGCCGGCGAGGCCTGGTTTCGCGGCCCGGTCATCCTGTCCTGGGAGGATATTCTGGCGTCAGGACAGGGCGAGGGTTATAACGTCGTTATCCATGAGATGGCTCACAAGCTTGATATGCTGCATGGTGAGGCAAACGGTCGCCCGCCGTTGCACCGGGATATGGATGCCGAGACCTGGCGCCGCGACTTCAGTACCGCCTTCGAGGACCTGAAACGCCGTATCACTGCAGGCGACACGCCGGTGATGGATGAATACGCAGCCGCGGACCCCGCTGAGTTCTTTGCAGTGACGAGCGAGTATTTCTTTGATACCCCTGGTGTGCTTGAAGCTGAATACCCCTCTGTCTACAGGCGCCTGTGCGAATTCTATCGGCAGGACCCCTGCGCGCGCCTTGACGCAGCCAAAACCCTCTGCCGGCTTCCATAGCGGCAGCGCTGCTATCGAAGCAAACCGGCGCCTGGTGATTTATCCCGGTAAGCACAGTTTCATACAAGGCAGCGATGTGGAGACGATACCCTTGCAGGTGTTGATGGAACAATTGTATGGCTTGGATGATTAGCCATTTTTTACTACAATCCCGACCCTTATGAATAATTTTCACACCCGGGTGATATATGCGCGCCGCTGAGCAGGAATACGAAGTCATTATCGTCGGCGGCGGCCATGCCGGTACCGAGGCCGCCCTGGCTGCCGCGCGCATGGGAATTCAAACCCTGTTGCTGACCCACAGCATCGACACCCTCGGCCAGATGTCGTGCAACCCGGCCATAGGCGGCATCGGCAAAGGCCACCTGGTCAAGGAGATCGACGCCCTGGGCGGAGTCATGGCCCGGGCAGCGGACCGGAGCGGGATACAGTTCCGCATCCTCAACGCCCGCAAGGGGCCCGCGGTGCGCGCCACCCGGGCACAGATAGACCGCAGCCTGTACAAGGGAGCGATACGTCCCCTGCTTGAGGAGGCGGACAACCTGCACCTGTTCCAGCAACCCGTGGACGACCTGGTTATTGAAGGCGGTGTTGTCAGGGGTGTCGTGACACAGGCGGGCCTGTGTTTCCGCGCTCCCTGCGTGGTGTTGACAACCGGCACGTTTCTGTCCGGCAGGATCCACGTGGGCGAAACCGGTTACCAGGGCGGACGGGCCGGTGAGCCGCCTTCGAATACCCTGGCGAGCCGCCTGCGGGACCTGCCGTTCCGCACGGGACGGTTGAAGACCGGCACACCGCCGCGCCTCGACGGCAGGACCATCGATTACAGCCTGCTCACCGGGCAGCCGGGTGATGACCCGGTTCCCGTTTTCTCGTTCATGGGGACTCCCGGACAACACCCGCGCCAGGTCTCATGCCATATCACCCATACCAATGAGCGTACCCATGACATCATCCGCGCCGGGCTGGATCGTTCTCCCATGTACAGCGGGGTGATTGAAAGCGTCGGCCCGCGTTACTGCCCCTCGGTGGAGGACAAGGTCGTACGCTTTGCCGACAGGACATCCCACCAGATCTTTATCGAACCGGAAGGGTTGACCACGACGGAAGTCTACCCTAACGGTATATCCACCAGCCTGCCCTATGACGTGCAACAGGACCTGGTGCGGTCGATCAAGGGGTTCGAGCAGGCTCATATCACCCGGCCGGGGTATGCCATTGAGTACGATTATTTCGACCCCCGCGACCTGCACCCGTGGCTGGAATCCAGGTTCATATCCGGTCTGTTCCTGGCAGGCCAGATAAACGGTACGACCGGCTATGAAGAGGCAGCCTGCCAGGGGTTGGTAGCCGGCATCAACGCAGCCTTGAGGATCAGGCAGCATGAACCCTGGAGCCCGCGCCGCGACCAGGCCTATATCGGCGTACTGATCGACGACCTGACCACCCGCGGCGTCACGGAACCTTACCGCATGTTCACCAGCCGGGCGGAATACCGCCTGCTGCTGAGGGAGGACAACGCCGATCTGCGGCTGACCGAGGCCGGCCGTGAACTTGGTCTGGTGGATGAAGCGCGGTGGCGTTGTTTCCAGGAAAAGAGCGAGGCGATTGCAGCGGAACAGCAACGCCTGGCTTCCGTTCGGGTGGCAGCCAACTCGCTTCCCGCAGAAATCGCCGCTGACGTGCTGGGCCAGCCGTTGCAAAAGGATGTCAACCTGTTGCAGTTGTTGCGCCGTCCCGGCGTGGGTTACGCAGACCTGGCCGGACTGCCCGGTTTTGACCCTGCCGCTATCCCGCCGGCAGTCGTCGAGCAAATTGAAGTGCAGGCCAAGTACCACGGTTATATCGAACGCCAGGAACAGGATATCGCCCGCAACAAGAGGGATGAAAACACCCGCTTCCCCGCCAAGGTCGATTTTCTCTCGGTAACCGGCCTGTCAACCGAGGTGGCGCAAAAACTGTCGGCGCAGCGGCCGGACACCCTGGGCCAGGCCTCCCGCATCCCGGGAGTGACGCCCGCCGCCGTATCCCTGTTGCGGGTGTATCTGAAGAAGCATTCCCTGTTAAGAAATGTTTCATAACAGGGGGCGGAATTCAATTCCGTCCCCTATTGTCCGTTGAACGAAGACCTGCTAATTAGCCACCTGCACCAGGGCCTGTCCGACCTGGGACTGGGTCCGCAGTCCTGCCCCTGTGAGGCGTATCTCGAATACATCGACCTGCTGGCCAAATGGAACCGCGCCTATAACCTCACGGGTGTGCGCAACAAGGAGCGGATGATACATGCCCACGTGCTCGACAGTCTTGCCGTATTACCGTATATCCGGGGGAAGCGCTGTCTTGACGTCGGCACGGGTGCGGGATTGCCGGGTTTCATACTGGCCCTGACCCAGCCGGACAAGGAATGGACCCTGGTGGATTCAAACGGAAAGAAAATCCGTTTTTTACGCCAGCTATTGTACGAAATGAAGACCGAAAACGTCGAGATAGTTCATTCCCGGGCCGAGAAGTTCTTGTCATCCGTTGCTTATTCATCCATTATTTCCAGGGCATTCGGTACCCTGGACGCGTACTACAGGGCCATAGAACACTTATTGCTGCCGGGGGCCAGGGCAATGGCGCTGAAAGGCAAACTGCCGGATGAAGAATTGCAGGAGGTTGCCGCCTGGAAGGAATTTATCACGGTGGAGGAGTTGCACGTCCCGGGTATCAGTACTCACAGGAGTATTGTAATCCTGGAGCGTTGATACAAGCCCCCCAGGCCTCGTTGTTCATGGTAATCGCGTCACGGGAGAGACATTCGCCGGTTTGACAAGACGTTGATTTTATGGGTTTATTCAGCAAACAAAATGCCAGGATCATCGCGGTCACGAACCAGAAAGGCGGGGTGGGAAAAACGACTACCAGCGTGAACCTGGCCGCATCCCTGGCCTCTGCCAAGCGCCAGGTGCTGCTCATCGATCTTGACCCCCAGGGCAATGCAACCATGGGCAGCGGTATCGATAAAACCGGGGTGGAGTTTACCGGCTATGATGTCCTGGTCGGAAATGTGAAACTGGCGGATGTACTGGTAGAGGCGCCGTCGAGCGGCTACGACCTGGCGCCCGGCAATTCCGACCTGACCGGAGCCGAAGTAGCCCTGCTCAAGGACAAGGCGCGGGGAGACCGCCTGCGCAACGCAGTCAAGCCGGTGCGTTCACGTTACCAGTATATTTTTATCGATTGCCCGCCATCACTGAATATGCTGACGGTAAACGCGCTGGTTGCCGCCGATACCGTGATCATTCCCATACAGTGCGAGTACTACGCCCTGGAAGGTTTGACGGCCCTGCTGGACACTATCGAGAAAATCCGCAAGTATTATAATCCGCAACTTGAAATCGGCGGGTTGCTGCGCACCATGTATGATGCGCGTAACAACCTGTCATCCGAGGTATCGGAACAATTACTGAAGCATTTTGGCGACAAGGTTTTCAAGACGGTTATCCCGCGCAACGTACGCCTGGCGGAAGCGCCGAGTCATGGTCTTCCTGTTATAAAATATGATAAAACTTCCCGCGGCGCGATCGCATATCTCAACCTCGCCGGTGAAATGATGGGGCGGGAGAAACAGGCCGCATAGTTCACAGGTCTGAGACAGAATCCGAAAAACAGGAAGCTGACAACAAATGAACGCAAGAAAACGTGGGTTGGGCAGAGGACTGGAGGCCTTGTTAGGCCCCGTATCCGAGACCCGCACCGAGGCGCAGGATCAGGCAGATGAACTGCGCGCCCTGCCGATAGAACTGCTGCAACGGGGCGCCAACCAGCCGCGCACGGACTTTGACAAGGATGCCCTGCAGGAACTGGCGGAGTCCATCAAGGCGCAGGGCGTACTCCAGCCGGTCATGGTCAGGCCGCTGGATGATTCAGGAAAATATGAGATCATTGCCGGCGAACGGCGCTGGCGCGCGGCACAACTTGCAGGATTGCACGAGATCCCCGCGGTGGTGAGAGAGCTGGACGATCAAACCGCGATGTGCATCGCGCTCATAGAGAATATCCAGAGGGAAGACCTCAACCCGCTGGAGCAGGCCCGCGGCCTGGCGCGCCTGGCGCAGGAATTCGATATGACCCATGATGACATCGCCGGGTCGGTGGGACGCTCGCGCTCCGCGGTGACCAACATGTTGCGCCTGCTGGAGTTGTGTGATGATGTGAAGCGCTTACTGGAAAGCCGGCAACTGGAGATGGGTCACGCCCGCGCCCTGCTGACCCTGAGCGAGCAACAACAGAAATGGGCGGCGCAGCAAATCATCAAGTCAGGTTTGTCGGTACGGGGCGCCGAGTCACTGGTGCGCCGCCTGCAGAAAGCGAAGACCGTACTGAAACCCCGGCAGGGCCGGGTTGACCCAGACGTCAAGCTGTTGGAGACCGAGTTGTCCGAACAACTGGGGGCAGCCGTTACCATACAACAGAGAAAGCAGGGTAAAGGTATGCTGCGTATCGCTTACGATTCCCTGGCGCAACTGGACGGCATCCTGGACAAGATCCGAAAGTAAATGGGGTCAGGTCGCACACCGCACATGCCGTGCGGGCCGGGGACGGAATTAAATTCCGTCACCTGTGAAGCTGACCCCTTGATCCGCAAGATAAATGCCGCACCATCTTGATCCACTGGTGCGCCCGGATACGGTCGCTGTTGTAGGTGCGACCGTGCGCGTAAACGCGGTGGGCAACACGGTGCTGAAAAACCTGCTGCGGGGGGAATACCCGGGCGCGCTTTATGCCGTCAATCCCGGTTATCAGGAGATTGAGGGCGTACGCTGTTATCCATCGTTGACTGCTTTGCCTCAGCCCGTCCAGCACGTGATATTCGCAGTCAGCGACCAGCGCCTGGAAGCCGCGCTGGACGAGGCAATCGCCTGCGGGGTCAAGGCAGCCATGATTTTCTCTTCCCTGGTGCTGGAGAATGATTCGGAACCGCCGCTCATGCACAGAGTCCGGGACAAGGCAAAGCAGGCAGGTCTGCTGGTTGTCGGCGCCAACAGTATGGGTTTTTACAATTTTGCCCATAACGTCTGGGTCGGTGGTTTTCCGACACGTTCCCACCGTAAACCCGGCAACGTCGCCCTCATCAGCCAGTCCGGGGCCGGCATGTCCGGTATCGTGGATCCGGATGAACGCATTGATTTCAATTTTGCGGTCTCCACAGGCCTGGAGTTGACCGTCACTGCGGAAGATTACCTCGACTACGCGCTGGAGCAGCCTGAGACCCGGGTCATCGGCCTGTTCCTGGAAACCAGCCGCTACCCGGAGAAACTGATCGCGGCGTTCAGGAAGGCTGCTACGCGCAAGATACCCATCGTCGTCATTAAAGTCGGCTGTACCGAACTGGCGGCGCGACTGGCCGAGTCACATTCCGGCGCCCTGGCCGGGAGCGATGCTGCGTACGCCGCGGTGTTCGACCGCTACGGCGTACAGCGCGTGGACGATATGGAGCAACTGGCAACGGCATTGATCATGTTCGCGCAGCCCCATCCCGTCGGTCCCGGAGGTATCGTCACTATCCATGACTCCGGCGGCGAGCGGCAGTTGTTTATCGATATGGCCGCCAGGCTCGGGGCGCCCCTGGCCGATATGTCCGCCGGGACCCGGAAAACACTGGATACCTTGCTGGACCCTGGCCTGCCCGCGGTCAATCCCCTGGACGTCTGGAGCGCCGGCGGCCCTGATTACGAGGACAGGCTGGAGGCCTGTTTCGCTGCCCTGTTGAACGATGACGCTGCGGCCCTGGGCGCGGTCGTTCACGACCGCGCCGCCCACGGCCGCATCTATCCCGAATACATCCGCCATCTACGCAGGGGCCATGCGGCCTCCGGCAAACCGGTTTTCCTGGTTTCCAACTGGCAGGGAACCGGAGAAGATGCCAGAATCATAGAAGCAACCCGCGCCGGGTTCCCGGTCCTGGACGGCATCGCTCCATTCCTGACCGGCGCGAATTGTCTGCTGGGCTACCGGGACTACCTCGCGCGCCCTGCCGTACGGTCGCCGGGCCTGCCCCGGCCGGTTTTGACAAAGTGGCGCACCCGGTTGGCCGACAGGGACATTGTCGATGAAATCGAGGCCAACCGGTTATTGCGTGACTGCGGCATTCCCATGGCCACGGTATGGCCGGTAAAAAATGAAGATGAACTGACCAGCCTGGCGCCGGAGTTAAGCTACCCGGTTGTGATGAAGACTGCGATGCCGGATATACGCCATAAGTCGGATGTGGAAGGGGTCAGGTTGAACATACGTGATGGGCGGGAACTGCTGCGTGTTTATAACGATTTATCCGGCCGTTTGGGCAACCGGGTCGTAGTTGCACCCATGCACGATGACCCTGGTGTTGAAATGATCCTGGGTCTTGTCACCGACGATCAATTCGGACCGATGACCGTCATGGGTATCGGCGGCGTACACGCGGAGTTATTACAGGACGTCGTTACTGTTGCGCCGCCGTTCGATGCGTCCACGGCGTTGCGCTGCCTGGACCGCTTGAAAATGAGGAAACTGCTGGACGGTGTGCGCGGCAATCCGGCTGTGGATATCCATGCTTACTGTGAGGCGGCAGCATTGCTTTCGAGTATCGCGGTGGAGTTTGCAGACCGGGTAGCGGAAGTGGACATCAACCCGATCAAGGTTCTCGAACAGGGTTGCGTAGGACTGGATGCCCTGGTAATCCACAAGACGTAAAAGACCAATATGGATAAAATGGCGGTATGAATCCGAATAACAGCGTTGACGACCTGAACATTACCCTGGGGGTGGAAGAAGAGTTTTTCCTGGTGGACCCGGAATCCAGGGATTTGCTGGCAGATCCGGACCCGCAGATCTTCGACACCTGCAAGGCGAACCAGGGGCCCCACAAGGTGGTGCATGAATTCCTGCGCTCCCAGATTGAGATAAGTACCCGTGTCTGCACATCGGTGGGCGACGTACGCAGCGCGTTAATGGAAACCCGACGGGTCATTATCGACGGCGCCGCGCAACACGGCGCTGCGGCGCTGGCCTCCTCCACCCACCCCTTCGCGGCCTGGGATGTGCAGTTGCCCACGGCCAATGAGCGCTATGAAAGCTTTGCAAATATATTCCAGGAAAGTGTCAGGCGCTTGTTGATCGGCGGGCTGCACATCCACGCCGGTTTCGGTGATGCGGAATTACGCATCCGGGTCATGACCGCGCTGCGGCGCTACCTGCCGGTGCTGAATGCCTTGTCCAGCTCATCTCCTTTCAGCGGCGGACGGGATACCGGTTTCAAATGCGGCCGTCTCAACCTGCTGGCGGTGCTGCCCCGTAGCAGCATGCCCAGGGCACTATTTTCGACGGCGGAATACGACCGCCTGGTGCAGGATTATCAACGCCTTGAATTTATCAGTGACGGCAGTGAACTGTGGTGGGATATACGCCCGTCCCATGCGTATCCCACGATTGAAGTGCGCATCTGCGATATCTGCCCGCGCCTGGAGGACACAATGGGTATAGTGGCGTTGTATGCCTGCCTGGTGCGCTGGTTGTTGAGGCTGGCGCGGGAAGACAGGCTGCCACCCGAACCGCCCACTGAAATCCTTGCCGAAAACATCTGGCTCGCACAGCGCTACGGTGTGCTGGCTTTTCTCGGGGACACCGTGAATGGCGGACGCGCGGACATTGCCGACATGGTGACCCGGCTGGTGGACGACCTCGCAGCCGATGCGCGGGCACTGGACTGCGAAGATGAATTGCAACATATATTGGATATCATCCGGGAAGGCGCCAGCGCCGACAGGCAAATCGACTGTTACCGCCTGCATCTCCTGGACGGCGCTACGAAGGAGGAAGCCTTGCATTCGGTAGTGGACCTGACGCTGGCTGAAACTGCAGCAGGAATAGTAGAATAGATACCGATGGGGCCAGAGCAAAAACAGTTCAGAATCGTTACTCTGACACCTGAGTGCATGCTCACATGAAACCAGCCGGGAAAACTCTGAAAGGCAGGGGCACCTCCTCAAGGATCGATGCCCGGTTTCTTGCCCATCAGCGGGATGAGTTTGATGACGGCTGGACTCCGGAGCCCGAAGCCGATGCAGTCCCCACGGAAATCTACCAGGAAACCCCGCGCACGATAATCACCCGCAACTCATCCCCGGATATCCCGTTTGACACCTCCATCAACCCCTACCGCGGTTGCGAGCACGGTTGTGTCTACTGTTACGCCCGTCCCAGCCATGCCTACGTGGATCTTTCGCCCGGGCTCGATTTTGAAACGAAGATTTTTGCAAAAACCAATGCGGCGGAATTGTTGAGAAACGAGTTGGGGAAACCCCGCTACGTCTGCAAACCCATCGCCATGGGAACAAATACGGACCCGTATCAACCCACGGAACGGCGGCTTCATATCACCAGGGACATAATCCAGGTCTTGCATGATTGCCGGCACCCGTTGTCCATCGTCACCAAGTCCGCGCTGGTTGAGAGAGACCTGGATCTGCTCCAGCCCATGGCCGAGCAGGGCCTGGTCAAGGTATTCCTGTCCGTCACCTCGCTGCGGAATGACCTGACCCGGCGCCTTGAGCCTCGCACTGCCTCGCCCGGCCGCCGCCTGAAAGCTTTGGATGCCCTGAAACGCGCCGGCGTGCCCGCGGGCGTGATGTTTGCGCCGGTTATTCCCTTGATCAATGACGCGGAAATGGAAGTCGTGCTGGAGCGGGCTGCTGCGGCCGGGGCCAAAGCGGCAGGGTACGTCATATTGCGCTTGCCGAACGAGGTCAAACAACTGTTCCGGGAATGGCTGGAGACCCATGAACCGGGTAAAACGGAACACGTGTTCAGCATCATCCGCGATTTGAGGTCGGGCCGCGAGAACGATCCGGAATATTTCACCCGTATGCGCGGACAAGGCGTTTACGCCGACCTGGTCCGGAAGCGGTTTCTAACCGCCTGCAGGAAATTCGCGCTCAACAACGACAGTATCGAATTGAACACCGGATTGTTTACGCCGCCCGTGGGTGAGGACCGCCAACAATCCCTGTTTTGACCTGGTTGCGCGGGCTTACACGGGAAACTCGAGTGTGATAGGATACGCCGTTTTTTGCAAATCTTTACCCCAAAAGGAGAACAGGATGTATATCGTCAACAACCAATTCTTACCGGTTTCGCTGTTTATCTGTTTGACCGTCTTCGCTGCTGTTCCGGCACAACCTGTTCTGGCCCAGGAAGGGGAAGAACTGGTCATCGAGGAAATCATCACTATCGGCAGCCGCAGCCAGAGGTTCCGTTCGGCAGTGACCTCCACGGCGCCGATCGACGTATTGTCCGGGGACGATTTCAACCGTATCGGCAACGGCGCGGATATTACCGACAACCTCAGAGCGTTGACGCCATCCTATAATGCCACGACGGCATCAGGCGACCAGGATACCTTCGTGCGGCCGGTCTCCCTGCGCGGCCTGGCGCCGGACCAGACCCTGGTCCTGGTGAACGGCAAACGCCGCCACCGGGCGGCGCTGGTTGCCGAGTTCACCCCCGGCGCGGGGAAAGGCGCGCACGGCCCCAATATCGGCATGATCCCGAGCATCGCCATCAAGAACGTGGAAATACTGCGTGACGGCGCGGCCGCCCAGTACGGCGCCGACGCCATCGCCGGGGTCATCAACTTCCAGATGAAGGACGCCGCGGAAGGCGGTGCGTTGCGGGTCCAGTACGGCGAATTTTACCAGGACGAGCAGAGCTACAAGGTGGAGGGCAATATCGGCCTGCCCCTGGGCGATAACGGCTTCATCAATGCGAGTGTGGAATACTCCGATAATGACGCGTTGTCGCGGGGCCACCAGCGTCCTAACGCAGAGACGCTGATCAACAACGGTGTGCCGGTCGGACAGGATACCCCGTTCGACGATGAGCCGTTCGCCCAGACCTGGGGTCGCCCGCAAACCGAGAACATCCTCCTGTTTGTCAATTCCGGGATAGATATCAACGACAGCACCGAACTCTACCTGCACGGCAATTACGCGGAGACCGACGGACGTTACCGCTTCTTCTTTCGCAACCCGGAGTTCCCGTTGGGCTGCAGTCTCAGCACCAGCACGACGCCCTGTGTGGTGGAACCGCACTCACATCTCAGACCCCTGCGTGAAGCGGGTCTGCGCGGCCTGCCGGCAGGGTTCACCCCGTTCTTTGATGGCGACCACACCGATTTCAGCGTGGTCGGCGGCATCCGCGGTGACCTCAACGGCCTGTTTTACGATGTCAGCGTCGGTTATGGCGAAGACGAACTGGATTTCCTGCTGAACAACACCATCAGCCGCGACCCGGCGCTGGCCGCCAATGCCGACGGCAGCCCCGGCCAGCGCGATTTTGACGTGGGGGCCTGGACCCAGGAGGAGATCAATATCAACGCGGACCTGTCAAAACAGTTGACCGACCGGCTGCACTTTGCTGTCGGCGCAGAGTGGCGCGAGGAAACCTTTATCATCACACCTGGCGAACCTTCCTCCTACTCGGGCGCCGGCGCCAGCGGCTTCAAGGGCTTTGTGCCCGAGGATTCAGGTTCATTCTCGCGGGAAAACCACGCAATCTACGGTGAACTGGAGTTCGAGGTGACCGACAGGATGCTGACGCAGTACGCAGTGCGCTACGAGGATTTTTCCGACTTCGGCAGCACCGTCAACGGCAAGCTGGCGGCGCGTTACGACCTGTTCGACTCCCTGGCCCTGCGCGGCGCCATTTCCACCGGGTTCCATGCCCCGACACCGGGCCAGTCCAACGTGCGTAAAGTGACCACCACCTTCGACGCCAACCTCAACGTATCGGTGGAAGAGGGTACCCTGCCGCCGGAGCACCCCTTGGTGCTGTCGGCCGGCGGCGCGCCGCTGAAGGAAGAGCAGTCAGTCAATCTCAGCCTGGGTTTTGCCGCCGACCTCACGGACCTGCTGGGCGGCACTGACACCTCGTTGACTGTGGATATCTACCGGATAAAAATCGATGACCGTATCTACAAGACCAGTGGCGCTTTCCCCGCCCCGCACCCCGACAGCATCACAACGGACTGTAACGATATCAGGGCGTTGTGTACCAACATCTCTTTCTTTACCAACGCGCTGGACATGGAATCAGAAGGCGTGGACGTGGTGCTGACCTCCGCGCTGGACTGGAACGACGCAGTCAGCACGGACTTCAGCTTTGCCTTCAGCTACAACGAGATTGACGTGACCGGCCAGAGCGAAATAAACGGTCAGAAACCCGTATCGGCTGCGGACGTGGAAGATATAGAAAACAGCTACCCGAACGAGCGTTTCGTCCTCAGCGCTGTTACGACATTCACGGATAAACTGGACCTGATGATACGCGCCAACTATTACGGGCCGCACTACGACCAGCGCGGCACGATTGACGGACCGTCCCCCTCCGCCAAAGTCGGTTCGGTAGTTTTCGTCGACCTGGAACTGGGTTACAACTTCAACGACAACCTGCGTTTCCTGGTTGGTGGGACCAACGTGTTCGACGAGTTTGTCGACAAGATCCGTCCCACGGATACCTGCGGCAGCCAGGGATTGACCTGCGCCAACCGCTGGAGCCAGGGCATGCCCTATGCGCGCCGCGCCGCGGCCAACTACGAAGGCGGTTCCTGGTACGTGCGGGCCGGGTATAGCTGGTAGAGCCTGTATCCCCACTTGCGCGGGGACAGGCCTGACCGGGCTTGTCCCCCACTTCCGCCCCGCTCCATATTGCCGGTCTCCAGGGCCGTCCGGCGGTTCTCCAGGCCACCCTGGTAACTCATTCCTTGTCTTTGTTCAGCCAGTGATCTATACGATTCCTGTATGGCAAAGCAGGTAATGAGGCAAACACACACAATCATCCCGATATGGACAGCTCAATGGCAGTCATGAAACAGACCGGGCAGGATCCCGAGGCTATAAGGAATGCACCCCGGTCTGGCCTGGCGGCGGGCAGGCATGCCACCCGGCCGGTTGTTTATACCTCACCCCTGCAGGCCGTGGCTGCGGGCATACTCAACGGGGTTTCACCGGTGCAATTCATGAACGGTATCAATGCCGCCAACCAGGCACTGGGCAATCGTTCGTTTCTACAGTGGGTAGGGGACATACAGTCCGGTGGATGGGAAGCTGTAGCGCCGTTGCAGTTGATGGGGAAGAAAAAGAAGAAGCACGAGGCAACGGAAGTTGAGGCAAAGCCAGAGGCGGCAGCGACGGGGAAGGTCGGTACGGGAACGGAAGGGACAGCGGCGCCCGGGCCGGACGGGGCGCAGCCGCAGGTATCGGGCACAACACCTGGGGCCGAACCGGAACAGGTCGGGGGCGCTGCAGGCGGGGCGAAGAAAAAGAAGAAGAAAAGCAGGGTGCAGGTGGCGCTGAATACCCTGCGGGGGGAAGGGGTGGCGGCGTTCAGGAGCTATATTGAAGCGGAGATTGGTGAGACTGAATTATTGCGCACGCTGGTGGAGCGGATTATGCGGGCGGAGGACCTGGGGGCCATCAGGAAAGCGGCTCTTGGAGTGGTTGAAGGGAGGCTGCGTCTGTTTGACCCTGAGGGGGCTGCCGGGGTGCCCGGAGCAGGGGGGCAGATTACGGATGCGTTAAACAGGGGCCGGGAGCCGGAGATAGCCGAAATAGCGCCTGCCAGGGCCGTGTTGACTCTGAGGGAACGAGATTTGTTTGGTGCCTCGATCAAGGGTGATACCGTGAAGTTAAGGAGCCTGCTCAGGCATAGGGATGTGGATATCAATATGGGTGTAGAAGGGGGCACAATGCTTTGTGCTGCCGTTTTTAATGGCCGCTTGAACATAGTCAGGGAGCTTTTGTCGAGGCCCGGTATCAACGTGAACCTGGCGCAGCGCCCTGCAGCCACCCCACTGTTCCT
This sequence comes from Gammaproteobacteria bacterium, assembly GCA_965207165.1. Taxonomy (GTDB): domain Bacteria; phylum Pseudomonadota; class Gammaproteobacteria; order Eutrophobiales; family Eutrophobiaceae; genus JAAXHV01. The sequence continues at coordinate 3,539,996 of OZ242265.1, forward strand.
GGCTGCCCAGGAAGGACATGTAAAAATTGTGGAACTGCTGCTGAATAAAGACGGCATTAACGTGAATCTGGCTACAATTACCGGGGCAACGCCGCTTTATATGGCGATCCAGCAGGGACACGTGGAAGTAGTGAAGTTGTTGCTGGGCGCACCCGGTATAAACGTCAACCTGGTAACCTCGCAAGGGGGAACGCCGCTTTTGCTGGCAGCTCAGTATGGGTATGAAGAAGTGGTGAAGCTGCTGCTGGCGGTGCCGGGTATTGATATCGACACACAAAGAACGCCGGACGGGGGTACTGCGCTTTATATGGCAGCCCAGAAAAACTTCCCTGGGATCGTCGAGCAGCTTGTCCGGCGGGGCGCGGATGTAAACCTGGGGTTGAATGACTCATCGACTGCTCTGGGTATTGCTGCTGATCGCGGGCGTCTGGAGGTGGTCAGGATACTGTTACAGGTGCCTGCAATTAACATTGATAAAGCAACAAGTACCGGAATAACCCCTCTGTCCATCGCTGTTCAACGTGGACATAAGCAGATCATCAAGTTGCTGCTCAGGAAAGAGGCAGATTTGGTCGTGGCGGATCAAACGGGAGCAAACCCGCTTCATTTCGCCTGCCTTAATGGACATTCGGCGATTGTCCGGATGTTATTGAATGCCGGGGCTGACCCGGATGTCGAGTTTGAAGATCCTGACAGTAAAACACCGATACAAACATCATACAGCCTGGCCGAGCTTGGAGGTCATCGTGAGCTGATGTCCATATTGGCGGCGCATCGGCGGAGCAGGGAAGCAGCACACCGGCTTCAGCAATTGTCGATAACGCAGGTGCCCGGAGAGGACACGGGGACGTCGCCGACGGTGTCACGCACAGAGCTTGAGGGGGAGCAAGACGCAGCCACGTTGCGTGGCTCTTCCATACCCCCCACGCCATCCCCGCCGGGAGAGGCAGTGGCCGGTACAGAACCGCCCACACCCCTTGCGCAGGCAAAGGACACATTGCGGCAGGAGGTGCTGGACAAGATCCAGACTGGTAACTTCAAAATGTTGGAAGGCATCCGTTTGCTGCAGGATATCAATGCCACAGCCGACATGGGCGGGTTATGCGCCTTGTACAACAGGCTGGCGCATTTGGAGCGGCTCAGGGAGCGGGCCCGGCGCCTGAAGCGGAGCCAGGGGCTAGTGTCGGTGTCGGTGGGTGCGGAGCCTGCGGCGGTGGGTCCGGCAGTAGCACCGGTGTTTGCCCTGGGAGAGAAGACGGGACTGGATGCCGATGCCGTAGAGCATGAAATTAAGCGTTACCTGAGCCAGAAGAATCAGCGCTTCGTGAGTCAGGCGGTGAATGACATCGAGTTTGGCCGGGGCAAGCGGACGACGGGGTATGCAGGGTTGTGGCATGCGTCTGCCGGGATTGCGGGGGTGGGGGGTTGCAGCGTGTTTTATTACCTGGAGGGGTCCGGGGAGAAGATACGGGTAGTGGGGATAGGTCATCACCACGATGCGGAAACCTATCGACTGGATTATGCGGCTGAGGAGTTGACCGGCGGTGGCAGTGTCATACGCCTTTCCTGACATCCCGATATGGACAACTCAACGGCAGTCATGAAACAGACCGTGCAGGATTCCGGAGACATAAGCGATGTGCCCGGGCCTGGCCTGGCGCCGGGGGGCAGGCAAGCTATCCATCCTGATGTTGATTCCTCACCCCTGCAGACCGTGGTTGCAGACGTACTCGGTGGAGTCTCACCGATGCAATTCGTGAGTGCTATTGATGCCGCGCACCAGGCACTGGGCAACCGCGCCTTTGTTAACTGGGTGGGGGCATTGCAGTCTGTGGGACGGGAAGCTGCAGCGGCGGGCATGGCGCGGCCGCTGCAGTTGATGGGGAAGAAGAAGAAAAAACCGGGGGCATCCCCTGCTTCTGCAGGAGCAGGCTCAACTGGCAACATGGAGGACCATGCCGGCGCCGGGAAGACGGGGAGCGCGGGTGCGGGCCAGGATGAGGAGGCGGTGCCGGAGCCGATTCCGGCGCAACCGGAAGTGCCGGGGTCATTGCCGATGGAGCAGCCGGGGCAGGGAGAGGGTGCTGTGGGCGAGGCGAAGAAAAAGAAGAAGAAATCCCGGGTGCAGGTGGCGCTGAATACGTTGCGCGGTGAGGGTGTGGCGGCGTTCGGGTCATATATTGAGGCGGCGATTGGCGAGGCTGCGTTATTGCGCACGCTGGTGGAGCGGATTATGCGTGCGGAGGACCTGGGCGGTGTACGGACTGAGGCGCTGGGGGTGGTCGAAGGGCGCCTGCGCCTGTTTGATCCGGAGGGGGTTGCCGGGGTGGCGGGAACGGCAACGTCAACGCAGCGGCAGGAGCCGGAGATCGCTGATATGGCACCGGTCAAGTCTGAGTTGAATCGAAGGGAAAAGGAGTTGTTTGATGCCTGTTTCAAGAACGAGATTGGGAGGTTCAAACGTCTGCTCGGGCATAGGAACGTTGATGTCAACGTAGGAAGTAAATATGGGACGCTCCTTAGTCTGGCTGTTTTTCGAGGTCATACAACTATTGTCAGCGTGTTGCTGTCCAGGCCGGATATTGACGTGAACCTGGTGTCGGGAGAAGGTAAAACAGCCACATCGCTCTACCTTGCCGTGCAAGAGAGGCAGGTAGAGATTGTGAAGCTGTTGTTGGCAAAGCCCGGTACGAAAGTCAACCTGGTAACGGAGTCAACAACAACGCCACTCAGCCTGGCTGTACTGCTCGGGCACGTAGATACGGTGAAGTTGCTTCTGACGGGATCGAATATCGATGTTAATGTACGCGGGAAGCAGGGAGATTCGCCGCTATTCTTCGCAGCACAACAGGGATACCTGGAGATTGTAGAATTGTTGTTGGCAGTACCCGGGATCGATATCAATCTGGCAACGTTCGACGGTACAACCCCGCTATGTATCGCAACTTGTAAAGGTAACGAAGAGGTAGTGAAGTTACTCCTGGCAGCCCCGGATATTAACATAAATGCTCGTCTGAATACCGGGGCAACAATACTTTCACTGGCAGCCCAAAACGGCAGATCAAGAATCTCCGAACTGTTGATCGAACATGGCGCGGATGTGAACCTGGCAAAGGATGACGGTTCCACACCTTTGACTTTTTCCGCTAATTATGGGTACGTTGATGTGGTCAGGACCTTGTTGCGGGTGCCGGGGGTAGAGGTCAATAGAAGAACTAACAACGGTGTGACGCCTCTGTTGTTTGCCGTTAAGTTTGGGTACAAAGACATAGTCAATCTGCTGCTCGATAACGGCGCTGAGCCGAACATAAAAAACAATGCAGGAATTAGCGCGCTTCTGCTTGCCTGTTTTCATGGACGTGCGGAGATTGTCCACATGTTATTGCGTGTCGGGGCTGACCCGGATGTCGTTGTGAATGATCCTGTCAATAAAGGCCGAACACAAACACCGTACAGTATGGCCGAACTTGCAGGTCACCGTGAGGTGATGTCCATATTGGCGTTGCACCCGCGCCGCAGAGAGGCAGTGCCGCCCAGGCTGAAGCGGTTGTCGATAAAGGAGGAGGCAGGCAAAACGGCGCCACCACTCGTGTCGCCGGAAGCGGTGTCACCCCCGGGCGCCACTGCGGGAAAACAAGGGGTGCGCACCTACCCGGAGCTACGGGAAAGTGCGGTCGCCGGAGAACAGGGTGCGGCCGGCCAGGCAACAGCGCGTGTCTCTCCCCTCCCGGCGCCATCCCCGCCGGTAGAGGCAATGACCGATACAGAACCGCCCACCCCCCTGGCGCAGGCGAAGGACGCGTTGCGACAGGAAGTGCTGGGCAAGTGCCTGGCTGACAACCTGGACGAACATAAAGGGATGGAGTTACTGATGGCTGTTAATGCCACAACCGACATGGACGGATTGTGCACCTTGTATAACAGGTTGGCGCATATCGAGCGGCGGGAGGAGCGGTCCCGGCGGCGCAGGCGGCGCCGGGAAGTATTATCGGTGCCGGTGGGTCCGGGGCCGGCAGCGGCAGGTCCGGAGGCAGCGTCGGTGTTTGACCTGGATGAGAAGACGGGTCTGGATGCCGATGCCGTGGAGGACGAAATAAAGCGTTGCCTGGCCCCGAAGTATCAACGTTTTGTAAGCCAGGCGGTGAATGACATGGAGTTTGGCCGCGGCAAGCCGACGACGGGGTATGCGGGGTTATGGCATGCGTCGGCGGGGATACCCGGGGTGGGAAGCTGCAGTGTGTTTTATTGCCTGGATGCGGAGCGGAACCGGATACGGATTGAGGGGATAGGGCACCATGTGGGCCGTGCGGCATACCGGCTGGACTATGCTTCTGCCGAGCTGGGCGAAGCGGGACGCATACTGCGCATTGCCTGATGAGTTACTCGTCATATTATCCTGAGACAGGTCTTCCGGCTACCGGGACAGGACAGGCCGACCGCCATAGCGCCGGGTCCGCACAATCCGGCGTCGGGGGAGTTCATGGCGCTACAGACATGGCTGTTGCCGGCGCCGCCGGGGAGGCGCTGGGGCCGGTGGTGGCCGGCATCCTGGGCGGTGCGGGATTGAGAGAGTTTCGTGCAGGCATAGAGGCGGGACAGCGTGAGCTGGGCAACCGCGCCTTTGTTAACTGGGTGGGGGCATTGCAGTCTGTGGGACGGCAAGCTGCAGCGGCGGGCATGGCGCCGCCGCTGCAGTTGATGGGGAAGAAAAAGAAAAAACCGGGGGCAGGCTCAACCGGCAACATGGAGGAACATGCCGGCGCCGGGGAGACCGGGAGCGCCGGTGCGGGCCAGGATGAGGAGGCGGTGCCGGAGCCTATGTCAGCGCAAGCGGAGGTGTCGGGGTCATTGCCGAAGGAGGAGCCGGGGCGGGGTGAGGGTGCTGCGGGCGAGGAGAAGAAAAAGAAGAAGAAATCCCGGGTACAGGTGGCGCTGAATACGTTGCGCGGTGAGGGGATGGCGGCGTTCGGGGCATATATTGAGACGGCGATTGGCGAGGAGGAGTTATTACGCACGCTGGTGGAGCGGATTATGCGTGCGGAGGACCTGGGCGGTGTACGGACTGAGGCGCTGGGGGTGGTCGAAGGGCGCCTGCGCCTGCTTGATCCGGAGGGGGTTGCCGGGGTGGCGGGAACGGCAACGTCAGCGCAGCGGCAGGAGCCGGAGATGGCCGATATGGCACCGGTCAAGTCTGAGTTGAATCGAAGGGAAAAGGAGTTGTTTGATGCCTGTCTCAAGAACGATACCGGGCGCTTCATACGACTTATCAGGCATGGGCATGTTGATGTCAACATAATGAACAAAGGTATCACCCTGCTTTGCGGTGCTGCCTATCTGGGCCAGACAAATATTGTCGAGGAATTGTTAAGGAGGCCGGATATTAATGTCAATCTGGCGATGGGCGATGGAGCCACACCCCTCTATATCGCTGCGCAAGAGGGACATGTAAAAGTTGTGGAATTGCTGTTGGCCAGGAACGGCATTAATGTCAATCCGGCAAAGTCACCGGAAAACGCGTCGCCGCTTATGATTGCAGTTCAACGTGGGTATCCGGAGGTGGTGAAGCTGCTGCTGGCGGCGCCGGGAATTGCTGTCGACATGCGACAGAGCGATGGTGCAACAGCCCTGTTTACTGCAGCCGGCCAGAACCTCCACGGAATAACAGAGCAGCTAGTCAGGCTCGGCGCCAATGTCAACCTGGGATTATTCCAGGGAACGACTCCCCTGTATATCGCTATCCATAAAGGGCATCTTGAGGTGGCCAGGAGCCTGTTGCAGGTACCGGGCATTGGGGTCAACCTGGCAACAGGCAAAGGGTCTGCCCCACTTGCGGTTGCGGCTCAACAGGGGGACAAAGACATTATCGGGTTGCTGCTCAGGAAAGGCGCTGAGCTGAACAAAAGAAACGTTATGGGGATAACCGCGCTTCATGTCGCCTGCTTGCATGGGCACACCGCCATTGTCGATATTCTGTTGCACGAAGGCGCTGACACTACTGCCGAGATGGATGAATTGGGAGGAATAAAATATACGCCCTACAGTTTTGCCGAGCTTGGGGGCCACCGGGAGGTGATGTCCAAACTGGCGGCGCACCAGCGGCTCATGGAAGACACGCGATCCCTGCTCGAGCGGTTGCTGGTAACAGAGGCAACCGCAGGGGATTCAGGAACGCCGGCTGTATCCGGTGAAGAGGTTGAGGAAGAGACAGACTCGGCCACGGCGCGAGTCTCTCCCGTTCCCCCAACGCCGTCCCCGCCAAGTGAGGCAGCACCCGTGGCGCAGCCGCCTACCCCCCTGGCGCAGGCGAAGGATGCATTGCGGCAAGAGGTGCTCAGCAAGCTCAGGGCCAACAACTTCGATACGTGGGAAGGGATCAAGTTGCTGCAAGATATCAATGTCACAGATGACATAGATGCGCTATGTGTCCTGTACAACCGGCTGGCGCATATCGAGCGGCGGGAGGAACGGGCGCGGCGACGCGGGCGGCGCCGGGAGACGCCGCATGTGGGGGTGCGTCCAGGTCCTGCGGCGGCAGGTTCTGCGACTGCACCAGCGTTTGCCCTGGGGGGGAAGACGGGATTGGATGCAAATCGTGTAGAAGTTGAGATTAAGCGTCACCTGGGCCAGGAGTACCACCGTTTTGTGAGCCAGGCAGTGAACGACATGGAGTTCGGCCGCGGCAAAGGGACGGCGGGCTACCCGGGGTTATGGCATGCCTCTGCGGGGGTGGCGGGGGTGGGGAGTTGCAGCGTGTTTTATTACCTGGAGAGGTCCGGGGAGCGGATGCGGGTGGTGGGGATAGGCCACCACGTGGGGCGAGCGGCGTACCGTCTGGACTATGCTTCTGACGAGCTGGGCAAAGCGGGACGCATACTGCGCATTGCCTAGGGCGGTGGGACCGGGTATGTGATGAGAATGACGGGATATTGTCCGGAGCGGGTGTCTGCCGAGGCCGGCGCGGAGCAGTCCGGTCACAGTGCTGCCGGGTACGGACGGACCGGCGCGGGGGGAAGTCCCGGTGCGGTTGACATGGCCGTGGCCGACAGCGTCGGGGGTGTTCTGGGACAGGTGCTGGCCGGCATGCGGGATGATGCGGGTGCACAGACGTTTCGCGCAGGCATAGAAGCGGGACACCGGCTGCTGGGCAACCGCGCCTTTGTGCATTGGGTTGAGGAGTTACGCTCGGGGGGATTGAATACGGTTGCGGAGGGCTGGACGGCGCCGCTGCAGTTGATGGGGAAGAAAAAGAAGCAGCAGAGAGCAGCACCGGGTGGGGCGGACTCTGCAGGTTGTAAGCAGGGGGAAGGAATCCACATGCAAGGACAAGCATCTGCCGGAAAGACGGGGGAGGCTGGTGCGGTACCTGAAGGGAAGGTGGCACCGGAGTCGGTTGCGGGGCAACCGGAAGCGCCAGTCACGATACCTGATATGGTACCGCTCCCGGGCGAGGGTACTGCGGGCGAGGAGAAGAAAAAGAAGAAGAAATCCCGGGTGCAGGTGGCGCTGAATACGTTGCGCGGTGAGGGTGTGGCGGCGTTCGGGGCATATATTGAGACGGCGATTGGCGAGGAGGAGTTATTACGCACGCTGGTGGAGCGGATTATGCGTGCGGAGGACCTGGCTGGCGTCAGGAAGGAGGCGCTGGGGGTGGTCGAGGGACGTTTGCGCTTGCCTGACCCGATGGCCGGTCCGGAGTTGCCGGGGGCGGCAACGCCTGCGCCGGGTTTGCCCCCGTATGCATTAAACAGGAGGCAGGAACCGGAGATAGCGGTTATTGCGCCGCTCAGTTCTGTATTAAATCGAAGGGAACTGCTGTTGTTTGACGCCTGTGCCAGGAACAATCTTGCCAGGCTCAAATACCTGATCAGTCAGGTGAACATCGATATCAATATGGCGAACAGGCAAGTTACGCTCCTCAATTGTGCTGCCAGTTGGGGCCACGCGGGAATTGTCAACGAGCTTTTGTCCAGGCCCGGTATTGATGTGAACCTGGCGGAGCGGTATGGAGCTTCGCCGCTGTATCTGGCTGCCCAGGAGGGGCATGTTGAGGTTGTGAAGCTGCTGCTGGATGCGCATGGCATTAATGTCAACCTGGCGGCATTAACGGGGGTAACGCCACTTTATATTGCTGCCCAGGAGGGGCATGTTGAGGTTGTGAAGCTGTTGCTGGATGCGCCTGATATTGACGTCAATTCGGCAACGCTGACGCACGGGTCAGCGCCGCTTTTAATTGCTGCTAACAATGGACATGAGGAAATTGTGAAATTGCTGCTGGCGGCACCGGGAATTGATATCGACATGCGCAAGGGTGACGGGACAACACCCCTTCTTATGGCAATTCAGGCTGGGTTCCCCGGGATCGTTGAACAGCTTGTCAGATGGGGCGCCGACATTAACCTGGGATTGTCCGATGGAACAACTCCCCTGTATGACGCTGCTTATGACGGGTTTATTGAAGCTGTCAGGATCCTGATTCAGGCGCCGGGCTTGCGGGTCAATCAGGCAGCAGGCAGGAAGCGTGTCCCTCTTGTAGCTGCGGCTGAATACGGGCATAAGGACATCGTCAAGCTGCTGATCAGGAATGGCGCCGACCCGAACATAACGACCGATATAGGGTTAACCGCACTTCATGTTGCCTGCCTGCAAGGGCATGAATCGATTGTCCAGATGTTATTACACTTCGGGGCCGGCCTGGATGCCCGGGTGACAGACCCTGCAGGGAAAAGTAAAGCACAAACACCTTACGATTTTGCCGAACTTGCGGGGCAGCGGGGAGTGATGTCCACACTGGCGGCGCACCGGCGGCGCAGGGAGCAAACGCCGCCCCCGCTCGAACAGGTATCGGTAACGGAAGAGCCGGGCAAAACGCCGCCATCGGCAGCTTCGCCGGAAGCGGTGTCACACCCGGCTGCCGCAACGGGCACAGCAGCGCAGCAACCCGTCCCGGCTTCCCCGAAAGAGGCAGACAACCGGGCCGCCGGGGACAGGGAACCTACTGAAGGCTGGGCCGCAGGAGAGCGGGACAAGGACGGTGAGGCAACAGCCCGTATCTCTCCCGTACCCCCGATGCCATCTCCACCGGATGAGGCAATGCCCGGGAGAGAGCCGTCTACCCCCCTGTCACAGGCGAAGGATGCGTTGCGGCAGGAGGTACTCAGCAAGCTCAGGGCCAACAACTTCGATACGTGGGAAGGGATCAAGTTGCTGCAGAATGTCAATGTCACGGATGACATAGATGCGCTATGTGTCCTGTACAACCGGCTGGCGCATATCGAGCGGCGGGAGGAACGGGCGCGGCGACGGGGGCGGCGCCGGGAGACGCTGCATGTGGGGGTGCGTCCAGGTCCCGCGGCGGTGGGTTCTGCGACTGCACCGGTGTTTGCCCTGGGGGCGAAGACGGGATTGGATGCAAATCGTGTAGAAGTTGAGATCAAGCGTCACCTGGGCCAGGAATATCACCGTTTTGTGAGCCAGGCAGTGAACGACATGGAGTTCGGCCGCGGCAAAGGGACGGCGGGCTACCCGGGGTTATGGCATGCCTCTGCGGGGGTGGCGGGGGTGGGGAGTTGCAGCGTGTTTTATTACCTGGAGGGGTCCGGGGAGCGGATACGGGTGGTGGGGATAGGCCACCACGTGGGGCGAGCGGCGTACCGGCTGGACTATGCTTCTGAAGAGCTGGGCAAAGCGGGACGCATACTGCGTATTGCCTGACAGGAAGCACAATGCCTGTTATCCGGAAATGTGTCGCCGGGCAGTACTCTGAGGCCATGTACAATGCAGTCCGGCCCGGCCGCGCGCCGGGGGGCGTGGATGCCACCCGTCCGGATGCTCATGGTACATCCCTGCAGACCGTGGCTGCGGGCATGCTCGGTGGAGTCTCACCGGTGCAATTCATGAGCGATATTGATGCTGCAAACCGGACGTTGGGCAACCGCGCCTTTATGCGTTGGGTGGGTGAGTTGCACTCGGGGGGGCGGGATGCCGTTGAGCAGGGCAGTACGGCGCCGTTGCAGATGATGGGCAAGAAAAAGAAGAAGCAGGGTCCGGCGCAGGGAGAGGAGGCGGTACCGAAGTTGGTTGCGGCACAGGCGGAGGCGCCGGGTACGACACCGAAGCAGGAACCGGTTCCGGTAGTGGCGTCATCCCCGCCGGCGCCATCGGGGGCGGGGGCGCCGGCGGAGAAGAAAAAGAGGAAGAAACCCCGGGTTCAGGTGGCGCTGAACACGTTGCGGGGCGAGGGGGTAGAGTCATTCAAGGCGTATATTGAAGCCGAAATCGGTGAAGCGGCGTTGTTGCGCACGCTGGTGGAGCGGCTTACCCGTGCGGGCGACCTGGGGGGTGAACGTGGTGAAGCGCTGAGGGTGGTCGAGGGGCGCCTGCAGGCACTTGACCCGCTGGTAGTTGCGTCCGCGCAGGTTCCGGAGAGGGCCGTTATCGCGCCGGCCAGGTTTGAGTTCAGCATAAGGGAAAAAGAGTTGTTTGATGTCTGTTTCAGGGGTGATATCAAAAGGCTCAAACGTCTCAAACATCTGCTCGTGCATGAAAAGATTGATATCAACATAGCGACTGAGCATGGGACTCCCCTTGTTTTAGCCGCACTTAAGGGTCACGCAAATATAGTCAGGGAACTGTTGTCAGTGCCTCGCATTGATGTGAACCTGGCGCAGAAACAGGGAGCCACTGCCCTCCAGGCAGCCGTCCAGGAGGGCCATGTAAAGGTGGTGGAACTGCTGTTGTGCGCGCGTGGCATTAACGTCAACCTGGCAAGACCGACGGGAGTAACGCCGCTTCATATTGCTGTCCACAAGGGACGTGTAGAAGTGGCGAAGTTGTTGCTGGATAAAGACGGAATTAACGTCAACCCGGGACAATCGACGGGGTCGACCCCATTGCATAATGCTGTCCAGAACGGGCATGCAGAGATAGTGAGGCTGCTGCTTGGCGTGCGCGGCATTAATGTCAACCAGGCAAACTTGCAAGGGGCGACACCGCTTTTGGTGGCAGCTCACAAAGGTTATGAAGAAGTGGTGAAACTGTTGCTGGTGACGCCGGGCATTGATATCGACATGCAAAAGGATGACGGGGCAACTGCCCTTTTTATGGCGGCCCAAAAAGACTTCCCCGGGATTGTCGAACAGCTTGTCCGCCGGGGCGCCGATGTCAACCTGGCATTGTTCGAGGGGTCGACGCCACTGTATAAGGCTGCCTTCGAAGGGCATATCGAGGTAGTCAGGGCCCTGCTACGGGCGCCGGGCATCCAGACTGACCCGGTAACAGGCGGAGAGGTTGTCCCACTTGTGGCTGCGGCTCAACAGGGGCATAAAGATATCGTCAGGTTGCTGCTCAAGCACGGCGCTGAGCCGAACGATTCAATGGGCGATGCGGAGTTAACAGCGCTTCATGGTGCCTGTCTGCGTGGGCATATGGCGATTGTCGAGATACTGTTGCATGCCGGGGCAGATATGGATGCCAGGTTAAAAGAACCAGGCGAGGAAGGATTGACACATACGCCGCACAGCCTTGCGGAACTTGGGGACCACCGGGAGGTAATGTCGGTGCTGGCGGCATGGCGGCGGTGCAGGGAGGCAACGCACCGGTTTGAGCGGTTGTCGATAACGGACGCGCCCGGAGAGGACCCGGGTACGCCGGCGGTATCCGGCAAAGAGGATAATGGAGAGACGGGCGCGGCCACGGCGCGTGCCTCGCCCGTCCCCCCCACGCCATCCCCGCCGGGTGAGGCGGCGCCGGAGCCACAGCCGCGTACCCCCCTGGCGCAGGCGAAGGATGCGTTGCGGCAGGAGGTGCTGGGCAAGCACCAGGATGACAACTTCGATATGTGGGAAGGGATCCGCCTGCTGCAGGATGTCAATGCCACGGACAGCATCGATACCCTGTGCATCCTGTACAACAGGCTGGCGCATATCGAGCGGCGGGAGGAGCGGGCACGGCGCCGGGGGCGGCGCCGGAAAGAACTGCTATTAACAGTGGAACCGGCAGCAGCGGGGGCGGCAGCAACGCCGGCGTTTGCCCTGGGTGAGAAGACGGGTCTGGATACCGAGGCTGTAGAGGAGGAGATCAAGCGCCACCTGGACCAGAAGTACCACCGGTTTGTGAGCCAGGCGGTGAACAACATGGAATTCGGACGTGGCAAGCCGACCACGGGCTACCCTGGGTTGTGGCATACGTCGGCGGGCGTGCCCGGTGTGGGGAGTTGCAGCGTGTTTTATTACCTGGAGGGGTCCGGGGAGCGGATACGGGTGGTGGGGACAGGCCACCACGTGGGGCGAGCGGCGTACCGGCTTGACTATGCTTCTGAAGAGCTGGGCAAAGCGGGACGCATACTGCGTATTGCCTGACGGCGTACCGGAACCGAATAGCGGCGCACGGTTCCCGTCATAACATCAACTACACCTGGTTCGTCCTCTGTCTTTCACTTGGCCCGGTACCTGTGCTGGTCCCGGCCAATCTGGTAATTCATTCCTTGCCTTCGTCCAGTCTGTGGTCTATACGATTCCTGTATAGCAGAGCAGTCGAACAGAGATAGACACAATCAACCCTACATAGACAACTCGATGGCAGTCACGAAACACGCCGCGCAGTATTCTGAGGCCATGCACGATGCGGTCCGGCCCGCCCGCGCGCCGGGGGGCGTGGATGCCACCCGTCCGGATGCTCATGGTACATCCCTGCAGACCGTGGCTGCGGGCATGCTCGGTGGAGTCTCACCGGTGCAATTCATGAGCGATATTGATGCTGCAAACCGGACGTTGGGCAACCGCGCCTTTATGCGTTGGGTGGGTGAGTTGCACTCGGGGGGGCGGGATGCCGTTGAGCAGGGCAGTACGGCGCCGTTGCAGATGATGGGCAAGAAAAAGAAGAAGCAGGGTCCGGCGCAGGAAGAGGAGGCGGCACCGAAGTTGGTTGCGGCACAGTCGAAGGCGCCGGGTACGACACCGAAGCAGGAACCGGTTGCGGAGGTGGCGTCATCACCGGCGGCGCCATCGGGGGCGGGGGCGCCGGCGGAGAAGAAAAAGAGGAAGAAGTCCCGGGTGCAGGTGGCGCTGAATACCTTGCGTGATGAGGGAGTGGCGGCATTCGGTGGTTATCTCGGGGCGGAGATTGACGATGCGGCGATGTTGCGCACGCTGGTGCAGCGGATTACCCGTGCGGGCGACCTGGGGGGTGAATCGCGCCGGGAATTCCGGAGACCTGTTAATGTGAGTCATGCGGCTTTGCATGACCGGTTATTTACATCATCATAGTACATCTGTTCAAATTCAGCCGGCGGCACATTGCCGATGGACGCCAGCAAACGGCGTTGGTTGAACCAGTCCACCCATTCCAGGGTTGCATATTCCACGTCATCTGAGGTCTTCCAGGGGCCCCGCTTTCGGATCACCTCCGTCTTGTACAGACCAATGATGGTTTCCGCCAACGCATTGTCATAGGAATCCCCCACACTGCCCACGGACGCCTCAATGCCGGCTTGCGTCAATCGGTCGGTATAGCGGACCGAGAGATACTGGCTGCCGCGGTCACTGTGATGAATCAAACCGTCCCGCTCACGCCGTGACCACAAGGCCTGTTCCAGCGCATCCAGCACCAGGTCGGTACGCAGTGAACGACTGACCCGCCAGCCCACGATGTGCCGGGCAAACACATCCACGACAAACGCCACATAGACAAATCCGGACCAGGTCGCGACAAAGGTGATATCCGCCACCCATAGCTGGTTTGGCCGGGTGGCGGCAAACTGCCGGTTCACCCGGTCTGCCGGCTGCGGCAGGGTCTCATCCCGCTCCGTCGTCCAGCGCTTTGCGCCACGCCGCACGCCCTGTATTTCAAGCCGCCTCATCAACCGCTCCACCGTACAACGGGCCACGACATGGCCTTCCCGCTGGAGTTGCCGCCAGACCTTCCTGGCGCCGTACAACCGGTAGTTCTCGCCCCATATACGCTGTATCTCCTTGCACAGCGCCTGGTCTCGCTTCACACGGGCCGGCAACCGCCCAGGGTCCGCAGCCCGGGCCCGGTGCTCGTAGTACGTTGACGGGGCGATCGGCAAGTGCTTGCAAATCGGCTCGACCCCAAGTCCCTCATGATGTTGGTCGATGAAGGCCACCATCTCACCGGTTAGCGGTCGAGCTCCGCCTGGGCGAAAAAAGCCGACGCCTTACGCAAGATCTCATTGGCTCGCTTGAGCTCCCGATTCTCGCGTTCCAACTCACGTATGCGCGCCTGCTCGGCACTGCTGACACCGGGGCGGTTGCCCTGGTCCACCTCCGCGCGTCTCACCCATCTACGCAAGGTCTCCACAGCACAGCCAATCTTATCGGCGATGGAAGTCAGTGCAGCCCATTGGGAGTCATAGTTCTCCTGGTGCTCCAGCACCAGCCGCACGGCCCGTTCCCGGATCTCCGGGGGATAGCGTTTTTGATTGTTCATTACTCCATCCTCTCAAGAAATAGAGTCTCCGGCAAACCCGGGGCAGTTCAGTGCAGTTCGCGCAGGCGGGCAAGGGTGAGTGTGGTCGTGGTCATGGTGTCTCTCCGTTAGTTGAAGTGTTGCGGCCCGCGGATATTCTCATGGTCCTGGGGCAGCGGGGTGGTTGAATCGGTGGCCGTTGCGGTGGCGTCGGTGATTTGGTCCTGGTGGGTTTCCAGGAGGTGTTTCATCTGTTTGAGGCGCGTCAGGCCGGCCTGGTTGGCGCGCTGACAGGCGGCGTTGAGGCGGGTGGCGGGGTACTGTTTGCTGAGCTGCAACAGGCCCAGGCAGACGCGGTAGGCCTGCTCCGGATGGGTGCGGCGTTCGAGTTGTTGGCGCACCCAGGTATCCACCTGTGGCCCCAGTTGTTTGGCCCAGCGCCTGAGGCGGTCGGGGGACCACTGCTGCTGCGCCCGGTGGCGTTCGGGCATGTGGGCCGGGTGGGTGGTGAAGCCGTGGCCGTCCCGGCGCGGGTGCGTGGCGATGCAGCGTTGCCGGAAGTAGAGTTCAATCAACGCATTACCGGCGTGTAACTCCAGTCTCTCGCCCACATACTGGTGCGGCACGGAGTAGTAATGTTGCTGATACTGCACGTGGTAGTCGATATGGACGGTGACCGATTTGATGTGGATGTACTCATAGGGGTGAGGCGGCAGGGGCCTTAATGCCGATTGGTCGAGGGTCTCAAAGGCGGACCGACGCGAGCCGGGTCGTCGCTTGAAGGGTCGGTTGTTGAGGTCGTCGAGCAGTCGGGCGATATGGCGGTTCACCTCGTCCAGGGAGAAGCACCGGTGATGGCGCAGGCGGGCCAGGATCCAGCGCTGCACCAGTAAAACGCCCTGTTCGGCCTTGGCCTTGTCGCGGGGTTTACGCGGACGCGCCGGGAGGATGGCCACCTGGTAGTGTTCAGCCCATTGCTGGTAGCTCGGGTTGATGTCCGGGTCGTAGCGGCAAGCTTTGCTGACCCCGCTGCGCAGGTTGTCGGGGACGATGAGGGCGGGGACGGCGCCGAAGAACGTCATGGCCCGGGTGTGGCTGCCCAGCCAGTCGGGGAGCGCCTGGGTCCAGGTGGCCTCGGCGAAGGTGTAGTCGGACGCGCCCAGCACGGCGACAAACAGTTGTGCCGGTCGCACCTCGCCGGTGGCGCCGTCCACCACCGGTACGGTGCTGCCGGCGTAGTCCACAAAGCACTTCTCTCCGGCCCGGTGACCCTGGCGCATGGTGGGCCGTTGCCGGCCGAGCCAGCGCTGGTAGTGGTCACAGAACCAGGAGTAGCTGTAACACCGGTTCGGATAGCGCTGTGTGTATTCCTCCCACACCAGTTGCCGGGTCACATGGGGCCGCTTCAGTTCTTCGTGCACCGCGGGCCAGTCCGGCGCCTCACAGCGCGAGCCGGCGCCGGTATCGGCATCGGGATAGAACAGCCCCGCCAGGCGGGCGTCATCCAGCTCGGGGGGCAATGGCCAACTCAGCTGCAATGCCTGGGCCCGGCGGATGAGCTTCTGCACGCCGCCGACGCTCAGCTTGGTGCTGCGACTGATGGCGCGGATGGATAAACCGGCCTGATGCCGGAGCCGAAGTACGTCTCGTAGTTTACGCATGGTCGTTCTCTTGTTTGACATGGGGTGGGTTCCTCCTAAAAAGGAGATAACCTACCACCGGGTTACAAGTCCATGCGTTGAGGGCGATTCCAGTTCAGCGTGAACGCTGATTCCAGGGTCGTGAACACCGATTCCAGAATCAGTCTGAAAGTGTTCACGTTCGACTGGAATCGGTGTTCACATTGAACTGGAATGGGTGTTCACGTTCGGCTGGAATGAGTGTTCACGTTGAACTGGAATAGGTGTTCACGTTCGGCTGGAATACGCAGTGGCGGCCTGGGCGGTGGATTACGCCGGGGGAACGGACGAGCGCACCAGTCCCCAGTGCCACCCGCAACCAGTCACCGGGAGACAGACCTGTGCCCGGTCCTGGCACTCGGACTGCGGACCGGGTCGCCGTCGCCACGCGCAGGCTAACCATCCGGTCCGGCGGTGCCCGCGATGTAGTGCGCTCAGCCATTGGCAACTGTCAATGTATCATCATGCCCCGTTGCCAACGGGGGGGGTCAAGGGGGGGTGTCCCCCTCTTGCGAGACTCCTGTATCAAAACGCCGTTTTGTATACAGGAGTAGGCTCGCCCCTGCCGTTACCAACAGTAATCGACCGTGTGCGAGTTGTTCCCTGACAGCATAACCCGGCGGTCTATCCGATAACATATTACAGGATGAATTCGGTCGTTCGATTAGCGGGTGCTTTTCCATCGTTGTCCACCCGGCCAGGGGGTTCACCCGATCCCGCATTCATTGGGGCCAGCTGGTGCGTTTGGCCTGGTTCATCCTGTACAACCTGGCCTAATCCAAACAGGGCACGCAGGTCAACCCCTGGCAATAAGGCCCGATATCCCCAAGGAACGCATCATGATAGACAAACACAATCCCAGCCAGGCACTCGATGATCTCCATCGTTTCAGAGCCTGGGAGCGAAGTGTCTTGTTCAACCTGCCGTTGTTGTTATCGACTGCTGCGGCATGTCGGGATGCATGACTTGCCATGCAAAACGGAATTTGTCCCCTCCTGATTTTACCCGGTGCGTCTCATTTGGGCCGACAACTGCCCCTGAGCAGGACTGTTTTGAGGGAATCGGGAAAATGACACCGCACGTATAACCGATTTGTAATGGCGGAAATAGTGCTTAAATTCCCTGCAATTTCTGTGGGACGGATTGTGTGATAATTACATGCCGTATTTCATAAAACATTATCTAAAACAGTTAGTTACTATATAAATATTGCTCATTCCTGGTGAGCATGGACGCGGATGCCACCGAGGGTATTGAATCAGCGCTTGATACGGACGTGGGCCGGGCGCGGTTCCTGCTGGAAGGCAGCCACAGCCGCACCCTGCCAGGCGGTGGAATACTGCGCCCTGCCATTGATCTGGGTTTACGTTATGACCATGCGGCAGATGCTGAAACCGGTTTAGGCGTGGAACTGGGCGGTTCCCTGCGTTATTCGGACCCGGCGCACGGGCTGACCATGGAAGCCAAGGCGCGGGCGTTGCTGGCCCATGAGGAAAGCGACTATGAAGAATGGGGCATAGGCGGCTACCTGCACTGGGATCCGAGCGCTGCTTTAGAGGGATTTTCGTTACGGCTGGATTCATCCTGGGGTGTGTTGGCGGACGGAGCGAACCGCCTGTGGGAGCACCAGAATACCGCCGGGCTGGCGTCTGACAGCTACACGCACCCGGTGGGCCGTATCAACCTGGAACTGGGTTACGGCATGTACCTGCCGGGCAGTTACGGCGTGTTGATGCCCTACAGCGCGCTCGAACTAACGGGTGACGACAGCCGCACCTACCGGTTGGGCTGGCAATACATACTGGGCGATTCCCTGCACATGAGCCTTGACGGTGTGCGCCGCGAACGCTACGACGAAGAGCCAGATCACGGCCTGATACTGCGCACGTCCCTGCCCTGGTAGGGTAGGGTCGGACCCTTTTACTTTCTTATTTTCTCCTGATTCGTTAGTATTGTTCTCATGAAGATTTCCATGTTCCACCTCATGCCGTACCGGGAGTTGCCTGAGGGGTTCGAGAAAATATATCCTTCTTCCTGGTTTACCCTGCCGTTTCCCAAGGTGGCCGACGCCAACAAGGCCGCGCAATATTACAACTGGACCCTGGATGAGCTTCAGTATGCAGCAGAGTCCGGGTTTGACGGGGTCTGCACCAACGAGCACCACCAGAACGCCTACGGTTTCATGGTCAACCCCAACATGATGGGCTCGGTACTGGCGCGGGCGACCCGGGGCACCCAAACTGCCATTATCCAGATGGGTGAGACGGCCGTGTTCCTCAACCCGCCCATCCGCGTCGCCGAAGAATACGCCATGCTGGATTGCATCAGCGAGGGCCGGATGGTGGCCGGGTTTCCCGTGGGCCTGGGCGGTGATTTCGCCCACAGTTACGGGTTTGCGCCCATGGAGCAACGGGGGCGGTACCGCGAAGCCCATGAACTGATCACGAAAGCCTGGCAGGCGGAGGATGTGTTCTCATGGAACGGCAAGTACTACCAGTTGCCCATGGTGAGTGTCTGGCCCCGGCCGGTGCAGAAACCCCATCCGCCCATCTGGGTGCCGGGGAACGCCAGTCCCAGCACCTGGGACTTTGTCCTGCAGAATGATTACTGCTATTGCTACCTGACCTATTTCGGCGCCAAGGGGGCTGACAAGACCGTCGGCGGTTACTGGAAGCGGGCCGCGGAACTGGGCCGGGACAATAATCCTTACCGGCTGGGTTACCTGATCCCCGTCGGTGTTGCCGAGAGCGACGCGGCCGCGGACGATCTCTATGCGAGCCATATCGAATATTTCTACCACAAGCTGCTGCACATCCCGGAGGCGCTGTTCATGCCGCCGGGCCACATGACCCACAGCAGCCTGAGTTACCTGATCACCAAGCGGCCGTTGCCGCCGTTCGATACCCTGAAGAAGAACAGCTACAAGGATTTCAAGGCGAACGAGTACCTGGTCACCGGCAGTGCCGACACGGTGACTGAGCAATTGCTGGGCATCGTCAAGCGCCTGCGGGTCGGCAACCTGATGTTGCTGCCTCATTTTGGTTCCATGTCCCACGAACAGACCATGGAAAATATCAGCAGGATCGCCAAAGACGTGCTGCCCCACCTGCGCGGTGTCTGGGATGACGAAGGCTGGGAAAACCACTGGTGGCCGGAAAATTGTAAACAGGCAGCCCGGCAGGTGGCCTGAAAGTAAGCGACATGGCTGAAGTCCGTAACGAAACCGTTTCCGTCCTGGGTGGCCTGCTGAATATCAGGGTAGACGTGGCCGGATCCGGAGAGCCACTGGTGTTTCTGCATTCCGCCGGCGGTCTGAACTGGGACCCGTTTCTCCATGGACTGGCCGACAGGTATACAGTCTATGCGCCTTATTTCCCCGGTACCTACCCCGGCGCGCCAAATGATATAGACCATGTCGAAGACCTGTGGGATGCGGTACTGGCCTACGATGACGTACTGAGCGGCCTCGGTATCGACTCGACCCTGCTCATAGGCCATTCCTTCGGCGGTATGCTGGCTGCCGAACTGGCTGCGCACAAGCCGGAACGCATAAGCAAACTGGTGTTAATCGCGCCGATCGGACTCTGGCATGAAGACTCGCCCTATACCGTAGCCGACTGGACTGCCAAGGACGCCGAAGGACTGGCCGCGGTGCTGTTCCATAATACCGGTTCCGAACTGGTCAAGGCAGCGTTGACCCCGCCGGATGATGAAGACGAAGCCGCCGAGGGTTTGGTCCAGTTCCTCTGGACCCTGGGCTGTACCGCCAAGGTGATCTGGCCCATCCCGGACAAGGGGTTAAACAAGCGCATACACAGGATCAGCGCCCCCACACGGGTCATCTGGGGGGAAAATGATGCGTTGATACCCCCCGCCTACGCCGGAATATTTGCATCATCCATCGAACAGGCTGAAGTCAGCATGATCCCCGACTGCGGTCATGTGCCGCCGCTGGAACAACTGGACGCGCTCAATTCCGCGGTAAATGAATTTCTCGATTGAACGCCTGTAACCAGGTCTATTGAAGAGGGAGAGAAACAGATGAAGATTCAAACACTGATCATGGTGGTTATACTGTTGCATGCTTCATTACTCGGAGCCGAAGAAAAGCGTCACGGCCCCAGGGCAATCGAAGTCAAGGTGAGTCTCGGCACAGCCGATGAAGAAATGAAGTTTGTCCCCGATACCCTTTCCTTTGAACGCGGCAAGTACTACAAGATGGTGCTGCACAACCCCAGTTCGGACGACCACTACTTCACCTCGGATGCCTTCGCAACCCGCATCTTCACCCGCAAGGTTGAAGTCGCTGACGCATCCGGCAATACCGTCACGGAGATACACGGCGCCATCAACGATCTCGAACTCAAACCCGGCGCCACCATCGAATGGTTCTTTTACCCCATGACCAAGGGCACAAACCTGAAACTCTACTGCCACAAGGACGGCCACGAACAGCAGGGCATGGTCGGCACCATCAATATCAGTGGCCCACCGCCTTTTACCAAATAATCAAAGACAGGCTCTACGTCGCTTTCCCCGGGACGCTGACGTGTCATATCACGTCTAACGTCTTCGGTCTGTTAAGGTACGTACAACCCCCGGTAGGAATATCGGGTCTAGCACCCTTTCCAGTGAACATGTCAATATTCACTGGAAAGGGTACTAGTTGCGTACTGCTTGACCTTTCAAAATAATCCACTATACTGCTTAAAAAAGCAGTGCTATTATAATCAGCATGAAAACACTGACGTCCAGACAATTGCAGGTGCTTGAATTTATACAGGACAGCATCAGGGTCGCCAATATGCCGCCTACCATCGCCGAGATTACCGGAGCCATGGGATTTGGTTCGACCAATGCGACCCGGGGGCATTTACAGGCGCTGGAACGCAAAGGGGCCATAGAGCTGATCCCCAACTCATCCCGGGGGATACGCCTGGTACAAGCCGGCGCGTTTGAGCCCGGTCTCCCCCTGGTGGGTCGGGTTGCCGCCGGCCGTCCCCTGCTGGCCGAAGAAAATATCGAGGATTATCGCCCGGTTGATCCATCGTTTTTTTCTCCCCGTGCGGATTATCTGTTGCGTGTACGGGGTGAGAGTATGCGGGATGCCGGGATACTGGATGGGGATTTGCTTGCGGTGCACCGTAGTCCCACTGCGGATAACGGCCAAATCGTGGTGGCGCGGTTGCAGGATGAGGTAACGGTCAAACGGCTGCGCCGGACCGGACAGGTGGTTTACCTGGAAGCGGAAAACCCCGGCTTTCCTACCATTGAGGTGGATCTGAAACAGGAAACACTGGCCCTTGAGGGTATCGCCGTCGGCGTAGTACGCACCCTGTAGCGCATAACCATGAACAATTCATTGCGAGAGCTGGTACGCAACAACCCCCATCTATGGTCGGGTGATGAGGTCTGCCAGGGGAAACCGGGCGGCATCCCTACGGGTCATGCTTCATTGGATGCAATACTGCCCGGCGGCGGCTGGCCGAAAAATGCCGTGGTCGAAATGATTACCCCGCATTGGGGTACGGGTGAATTACAGTTGTTGTTGCCGCTGATGAAGTCCATGACACGGCGCAGGCGCTGGATACTGTGGGTTTGCCCGCCTTACATCCCGTATGCTCCGGCATTGGTGGATGCCGATATTGATATTAACTTCCTGATGACAATCGGCCCGCATATCGCTTGCCGGGATGCTCTTTGGACGATTGAAAAAGCGCTGCAGTCACAGCGCTGCGGTTTGCTCATGGCATGGTTGAACCACCTGCCCAATGGGGTCACTCGACGCCTGCAACTGGCTGCCGATGCCGGTAAAACACCCTGTGTACTGTTTCGCAACCAGCGTGGGAAAAATTCACCCGCAGCGCTGCAATTGCAGGTAAACCACAGTGACCGGGGCATCCATGCACGGGTTTTGAAAGCCCGCGGCGCCCATCAATACCACAGCGCGGACATCCCCTATCCGGGTTAACCCAATGGGTTTCGGATATGTCCCGGCCACTTTCTGCCCTCTCTTTCCGGGTTTACCAGGAACAAGAGGCATGTAACAAAACTGAAAAGGGTACCAGGACCGGGCAACAAGCCCTGTGGCTTGCTGTTTGTCTGCCTAAACTGGCCCTGGAAGTTGTCGCTGCCGATCAGTCTGATGAGGTTTCGGCCGTCGTTGAGGAAAAAAAAGGCAGAAAACTCATCCATACCCCGTCCTGTTCCGCAGAACGGATGGGTATCAGCGCGGGCATGGCCCTGAGCGCGGCATACGCCTGTTGCCCCGGCCTGAAAGTTCACCGGATCAACGAAATCGCCCGGGAGGAACGACTGGATGCGCTGGCAGCCTGGGCCTTGCAGTTCAGCGCCGTGGTCAGTTTGCATCCACCCTGCTCGTTCCTGCTGGAGGCGGGGGGCAGCATCAACTATTTTGGCGGCCTCGCCGCGATCCGGGATACCATCGCCCGGGAACTGACCGAACGCTGGAAACACGTTTTTTACCAGGCAACGACCCCCACGCCCACAGCCAGCCTGATGCTGGCCCGGGCCGGATGCAACCTGGTAATCGAGCGCGGCGCAGATTTGCGCTCGGTCCTGGGGCCCTTGAGTATTGAGGTCCTGCCCCTGGATGACAAGCGCAAACAACGACTGAATAAAACCGGCGTGCGTATCCTGCGCGACCTCTGGCGGTTGCCTTCAGACGGGCTGGCGCGACGTTTTGGAACAGACCTGGTTACCCACCTGGACCAGGCCCTGGGAAAGCTGCCTGAACCTTTGAATGCTTATCGGATACCCCCCCGGTTTTCCGATACCCGGGAATGTTCGTTTGACGTCGATGAGCAGCAGGCGCTTCTTCCCGTCGTTCATGGGCTTGTGACCGGCTTATGCGATTTCCTGCAGAAACAGGACTTGTACACCATGGATTACCAGGTGCATTTTTATCACCGGCAGGACCCGGTAACGATGCTCCATATCGGCTTGCGCCGGCCAATACGCCAACCCGGTTATTTGATGATGCTGGTGGAGACTCAGCTCGGCAGGACAAAGCTGGACGCGGCCGTCGTCAGGGTAACGCTGATTGCCGAGCGGTTTTATAGCGTTGCCCCCCGGACCCGTTGTTTATTTCCCGGCAGCGAACTTGAGCAGGAAGATCAGGATATTGCGCCACTCCTTGAACAATTGTCCACTCGTCTCGGCGCCGCTGCGTTGGAGGGCATCGCAACCCACGCGGACCATCGGCCGGAATACGCCTGCCGGACTGGCGTGCCGGCCGTCATCGGGCCGGCGCCCCCGGGTAACCGGCGCCCCCTGTGGTTATTGCCGAAACCCAGGGAATTGCTGGACAAGGACGACGGAATTTACTACAGGGGCCGCATCCATTCCCTTATGGGACCGGAGCGCATCGAAGCGGGCTGGTGGGACAGCGACGGCATACGCCGGGATTATTACGTGGGTGTCGACGACATCGCCGGACGCGTGTGGATTTACCACGACCTGACAACCAGGCAAAAATGGTATTTGCATGGATTGTTCGGCTGACCGCGCCTGCTTGCCGCCTTATGCGGAATTACACTGCATCAGCAACTTTACGTTTCTGCGGGGCGCTTCCCATCCGGAAGAACTGGTGGCCCGGGCAAAAGTCCTGGGTTACCGCGCCATCGCCATCACCGACG
Source organism: Gammaproteobacteria bacterium (assembly GCA_965207165.1). Classification (GTDB taxonomy): domain Bacteria; phylum Pseudomonadota; class Gammaproteobacteria; order Eutrophobiales; family Eutrophobiaceae; genus JAAXHV01. Next base: position 3,563,757 of record OZ242265.1, read on the forward strand.
AATGCAGCTTATCCGGAATCGTCCGCGCCCATGTCGCGGCCGGGATAGAAGGTATCGACCTGCTTGTCGGTAGCGAGTTTCGATTACAGGAAGGGTGGCGCTTTCTATTGCTGGCCTCCGACCGGGGCAGCTACGGCAGACTCGCCCACCTCATCACCCTGGCTCGCCGGCAGGCAAAAAAAGGGGAGTATTTTATCGACCGGAACCTGGTCCGGGACAACTGCCCCGCCGGTTGCCTGGCCATCTGGCTGCCTTGCTTTAACCGGGGGGAGATCGAAACAAACGGCTTGCGCTGGCTGGCCGGTCTTTTCCCCGGGGCCCTGTGGATAGCGGTAGAGGCGTTGCTCGACGGCAACGACAGGGAACAACTGCGCCGCTTACAGGAAATCAGCGCAGGTTTTTCCATTCCCTTATGCGCCTGTGGAGATGTACATATACATGAACATAAGCGCCGGATAGTGCAGGATACCTTGACAGCCATCCGTCTCGGCAAACCCCTCAGTGAACTGGGTTACGGGGTTTATTCCAACGGCGAGCGACACCTGCGTTCGCGCCGGCGTCTTGCGCAGCTTTATCCGCGCCCCTTGCTGGAAGAGACCGTAAGGATCGCCGAGCGCTGCCGTTTTTCCCTGGATGAATTACGCTATGAGTATCCATCGGAACTGGTTCCGGAATACCATACTCCCCGCTCATGGCTGCGACTGCTTACCGAACAGGGTATGCAAACGCGCTGGCCCGGGGGCGCGCCGGAAAAAGTGCGGGCATTGGTTGAACATGAGCTGGCCCTGGTGCAGGAGTTCAGCTATGAGCATTATTTTTTAACGGTTCACGACATTGTGAAATTTGCCCGCAGCAAGGGTATCCTGTGCCAGGGGCGCGGGTCCGCCGCCAATTCCGCCACCTGTTATTGTCTGGGCATAACAGAAGTCAACCCCGATGCCATGGACCTGCTGTTTGAGCGCTTTATTTCCAGGGAACGCAATGAACCGCCGGATATTGACGTGGACTTTGAACATGAGCGTCGTGAAGAGGTCATTGCTTATATCTATGAAAAATACGGGCGCGAGCGCGCCGCCCTGGCGGCAACCGTCATCACCTACAGGCCAAAAAGCGCGCTGCGGGACGTGGGTAAAGCCCTGGGAATGAGTACGGACCAGTTGGAGCGTCTGGCCGCATGCGTTTCCGGACGCTATGGAAATACCCTGGAAACAGCGCAGTTGGATGGCTTTCCGGCGGACAGCCCGCTTGTGAGAAGACTGGTTTACCTGGTCAATAACCTGATCGGTTTCCCGCGACATTTATCCCAGCATGTGGGTGGCTTTGTCATCAGTCAGGGCCTGCTCTCCCACCTGGTGCCTGTTGAAAACGCAGCCATGCCTGGGCGCACCGTCATTCAATGGGAAAAACGCGACCTGGAGGCGCTGGGCCTGCTCAAAGTGGACGTGCTCTCCCTGGGGATGCTCACCGCCATCCGCAAGGCCCTGGCGCTGGTCAGTCAACACCGGAATGAACCGCTGACCCTGGATAAGGTACCCACGGAAGATCCCGCGGTTTATAAAATGATGCAGAAGGCCGATACCGTGGGTGTCTTTCAAATCGAATCGCGGGCGCAGATGAGTATGCTGCCACGCCTCAAACCGGAAAATTATTACGACCTGGTGATACAGATCGCCATTATTCGGCCCGGCCCCATACAGGGGGACATGGTGCATCCTTATTTAAGAAGACGGCGCGGCGAGGAGCCGGTCGTCTATCCCGGCAAGGCGGTGGAAAAAGTGTTGAAGCGCACCCTGGGCGTTCCCATCTTCCAGGAACAGGTGATGCAACTGGCGATGGTCGCTGCGGGGTTCAGCGCGGGGGAAGCGGATCAACTGCGGCGTTGTATGACTGCATGGCACCGCAAGGGCGGACTGGAGCCGTTTGAAAAAAAACTGCTGGGCGGCATGAAAGCGCGGGGCTACCCGGACAGTTTTGCGCGCCAGATCTTCAACCAGATAAAAGGATTTGGCGAATACGGCTTTCCCGAATCCCATTCCGCCAGCTTTGCCCTGCTTGCCTACGTGTCATCCTGGTTGAAGTACTATCACCCGGCTGCTTTTACCTGCGCCCTGCTGAACAGCCAGCCCCTCGGGTTCTACCGGCCGGCGCAACTGGTGCAGGACGCCCGGCGCCATGGCGTGACCGTCCTGCCCGTTGACGTGAACGACAGCGATTATGATTGTACCCTGGAGGGCGCCCCGGGGCAGGCCGGGACGCCCGGAACCCTGCGCCTGGGTTTGCGCCTGGTCAAGGGCTTGTCCCGGGCCGGCGCCCACACCCTGGCGCTTGAACGAAAACGCGGCAGGTATGTCAGTGCACAGGATATTGCGGCGCGTACAGGGCTGGATCAAGCGGACCTGACGAGTCTGGCAGACGCCGATGCCTTGAACGGCATCGGCAAAGACCGTCACCGCGCCTGCTGGGAGGTGCTGGACCCGGGGCCGGGCGCGCCCCTGTTCTCCACGCCTGACGAGGAAGAAACCGACCTTATGCTGCGCAAACCCCGGGAAGGGGAAAATATCCTGGCGGATTACGCCAGTATCGGCTTTACCTTGCGCCGCCACCCGCTGGCCCTGTTACGCGGACGCCTGGACAAACGGGGCGTTACCACGTCAACAGGACTCCAGGAATTGGCCGACAACGCCTGGGCCCGGGCCGCGGGTATCGTCACCAGCCGCCAGCGACCCGCCACCTCTTCCGGAGTCATGTTTTTCACCCTGGAGGATGAAACCGGGTTTATCAATATCGTGATATGGCCCTCAATCTTTGCAAAACAAGGTGTTATGCTGACGACGGCCAAACTCCTGGAAATATCCGGCGCGGTACAGAAACAGGACGGCGTACTACACCTCATAGCGCGACAGTGTACCGATCTCAGCTCCTGGCTCGGAGATATGCAACTGAAATCCAGGGACTTCTGCTGACCCGCTAGGGTCAGACCTGCCTAACTCCGCCTAACTATCTGTTTCCATTGAGTTTATGCGCAATATATGCGCGTTATTTCCCCTTAGAACCCACTTTTTGCCGTCAAAATGGAGGTCGTAAGCTTCTCACTCCCGTAAGTTAATGCATTTTTACTTGATTTAGCTTCCCAAGTTGACTATAGTCATGACCATAGTCAACTTAGAGTGCCGCTGTGAAAACCATCAAAGCATCGGAATTTAAAGCCAAGTGCTTGGGAATAATGGACGAGGTGGCGAATACCGGACAAGAATTCGTCATTTCCAAGAACGGTCAACCAGTGGTTCGACTCGTGCCGTATCGAAACAAGCCAAGCAGTTTATTCGGTATAGACAAGAACAAAATCGAGATACTTGGCGATATTATCGAGCCGCTGGACGTGGAATGGGAGGCCAATTTGCTTCAAGCCAGGGATGCTGAAGATTGATCCTGCTCGATACACACGTCGTTTTGTGGCTTAGAACTGGTGACGAACGTCTGGGGCCACTTGCCCGGCGCGAAATTGATCGGGCTTGGCAATCTGGCGAACTTGCCGTCTCCTCGATTTCGTTTTGGGAAGTCGCAATGCTGAAGAGCAAGAGCAGAATCAGTTTCCAGGAAAATCTTGAACAGTGGCGCCGGGTACAATTGGAACAGGGAATGGTCGAAATTCCGGTGGATGGGAAAATAGGCCTGCGCGCGGCCGGGCTCACCGATTTCCATCCTGACCCCGCCGACCGGCTCATTGTCGCCACCGCGCTTGAAGGCCATCGGCTGGTAACCGCAGACAAGCATATCCTCGACTGGTCCGGTGAACTTGACCGGCTGACCGCGCTTGAATGATTGCCAAAGCCGGTCGAACCGATGTCTTCGCGCAGTTTCGCGATATTTATCCCCAAATCACCAACTGATCACCGATTTCCAGTTTCATTTGTTCAGCCGCGCTACCTCCGTTCACGGCAATTTCGACCAGGCCTTGTGAATTTCCATACCAGAAGGCAGTGCCCTCGGGGGCAGATGAAAAGGTGTCTGCATAGGATACAGTGCTACCGTTCACCTGTATCGCCCTGGTAGTATCCAGCATTTCAGCCCTGATCCCGCTCATACAGTTACCGAAGTGATCGACGTAGACGACCTCGTTTAAATCATCCGGCCAGCCGTGCCGGTCTTCCCAGGTTATTGCCTCGCCGGGGAGCTCATTATTCCTGATCATGGCCGCTGCCGGCGCGTACAGATCCCGGCCGTGAAAGCTGGCCGATAATGATTCGGGCCGCCAGTCGATGCGCCAACTTTGCACCCCGGAACTGTGCCGGCAGACGATGTCGAACAAGCCGTTGTCGGGTCCCACGTACCATTGTTCGTCCGCCTTGATTACCACTGGCGCGTCCTGGAAGCTTCCTACGCCGGGGTCGACCACGGACAGGAAGATCGTTCCGGGTTGCGCGGGACAAGCCCGGCTGAACGCAGCCAGCAGGTAAGCTGAGGCCCTGGGGTTGTTGCGCGGGGCATCGGCCAGCAGGTTGATGACTTTTTCATCCGGCACGAGCCGGTGCAGTGCCGCTTCCACCTGTCCCAGGTAGGGCCCTTTCAAGCCGTAATCGGTAAACAGTGCGATCATGAGTCTGTAACGAATCGCAGGACTTTATCCATCCAGGCATTGATTTCGGTGTAATTCGATGCTTCGACCCCGAGGATCTCAGCCGCGTCCTGCACGTAACGGGAGGGCTGCAACTCGTCCCGGCAGTGATGGACGAGGTCACGGGCTGTATCCGGTGTTGTCTCCAGGTGGAACTGAAGGCCGATTACTCGCCGGCCCAGCTGGAATGCCTGGTTCTCACAGGCGGTGCTCCCGGCAAGCCGCATCGCTCCATCCGGCAGGTCAAATGTTTCACCATGCCAGTGGAAGACGAGTAACTCTTGCGGAAACAAGAATGACTCTTCCGCTCCGTCAGTCATTTCCCCTGCGATAGGGAACCAGCCGATTTCCTTTTCCCTGTTCGGGTAGACAGCGGCGCCCATGGCGCCGGCAATGAGTTGCGCGCCCAGGCAGATGCCGATTACGGCCTTGTCGTTCTCAATGGCTGAACGGATAAACTGCTTTTCAGCCGCAAGCCAGGGATGGTCCGCCTCATCATTCACGCTCATGGGACCGCCCATGATAATCAGCAAGTCAAGGTCATCCACATCAGGCAAAGTCGGGCTTTCAAAGAACTTCGTGACCGTGACGTCGGCGCGCATTGACTGCAGCCATGTATGGATGTTGCCCAACCCCTCGAACGGGATGTGCTGCAAGTAGTGAGCTTTTATCGCATTCTCCTTGATTTAAGAATAGCTGGGGTCAGAGCAAATGCTCTGACCCCATATATCCATCTTATGATGAATAGGCCCACTCGCGCCAGCCGCGCAACAACGGGAAGTAGAGGCCGAGCCGTATCGGCCTGTCGTCCAGGGCGGACATGACGGTAGCATATTTTTCCAGTTGTTCCTGGTAGCGTTCCTGCTGCAGGTCGAGAAACTCGTCGACGTCTCCGGATTCGTGGCGCGAGGTCTTGTAGTCAACGATCCAGCGGATGCCTTTCTGGTCGATAAAAGTCCGGTCGATAATAATATTGATGACGTTTCCCCCGTAGACGCCGCTCAGTGCATATTCGTTTTTCTGCTCTTCGCGGGAGGCCAGCACCCACTGTCCGCGCGGGTCTTCCAGCGCGCTCGTCAATGCCTGCTCCACCCAGTCGCAAGCCGTCTCCAGTTGTTCCTCAGGCACGCCCATTTCCTGCAGTGACGCCCGGTAATTATGCCGTAATCCGCTGATTCTCCCGGCATCCCACTGGTCGATGCCTTGCGTTGCCATCACCTGCAGGTAACTATGCACCACGGTGCCTACATGCATGATGGTTCGTCCCGCCCACCGGTACTCGATCATGCCGTTTGCGATATCAGGTTCCTGTTTATCCGGCCCGGCGCCGGTTAATCCGCTCCATTGGACCGGGGGTGGGGGGGCAGGTAACTGCCAGTCCGCGCCCAGCCGCCGCAGGCGCGGTTCCTGAATGTCTGCGGGAACTGCCACCGCTTCGGCTCGCGGCGCCTGTTTTTCCAGTTCTGCCCGGAAATCCGCTTCGACGGCAGGCCATAGCCGGGCCAGTAATGTGTTGTTGGGAGGCGGCGCCAATCCACCGTCATCATCCACGTTTGCGCTGCCGAACAGGTGCAGTTGCTTGCGCGCCCGGGTTGCCGCAACGTACAGCAGGCGGCCTTCTTCGTGGTACTGTTTTTTCTTCTCCAGACCCCTGATGAAATCATAGACAGGCGAGCTATCCTCGTCACTTGCCTTGACCGGCGCCAGCAACAGACCTGATTCCGCCGGGTTGGGAATCTCCGACCAGAGTAGCAACTGCGGGTCGTCGCTGCGACTGCGCCGGGACAGTCCCGGCAGGATAACATGGTCGAACTCCAGGCCTTTTGCCTTGTGGATTGACATGACTTGCAGGGTATTATCCGCGCGGGTATCGGCGCTGGCGTACAGTTTTGTCACCTGGTCTTCAAGCTCGTCCGGGCCGCGCAGGTCGCCGCCCTGGTCAAGTTCTTCCAGCAGGTCGAAAAACCTGTCGGCGTTGCGCAGATCAGTGGGGGTTTCCAGGGTGGCCGGGCCGCCCAGGTTGAGCCATGCGCTCTCCACCCAGCGCCGCAACGGCATCCTGCCCTGCAACGCGTATGCCTGCTCAAGCACGTCACACAGGCGTGTTACCCTGACTTGACCGTCGGCGCTCAGCGTTGCAAGCCTCTGCCTGTCCTGCAGGCAATGCCAGATGGTATCGTTCCGGGAGTCCGCACCCAGCGCCAACAGGTCTGCCAGTGTCAGTCCGCACCAGGGAGCGCGCAAAATGGCCAGCCAGGCTATGCGGTCTGCCGTATGGTTCAGGGCGCGGGTCAGCGCCAGCAGGTCCTGGATAACGGGCCGGCTTTCCAGTTGCTCTATCTCGACCGCCTGAAACGGCACTTCATGCCGGGTCAGCAACGTCGTTATGGCTTTCAGGTGCGGGCGGCTGCGCGCCAGTATGGCGATGCTTTCTGAATCCGATCGATCCCGGATATCGCCAACCTGTTCCAGTACCAGTTCCGCTTCCCGTGCGTCACTCCTGCTGCGATCCTGGTTCCGGTCATATGTGAGGATGGGATGTACGCGTACGTCATTCTCCCCCGGGTGTTCCACGAACCCCGTTGCCGGTGAATAACTGACCGCACCGCGAGCTATATCAGGATCGCCGGGCAGTACTTCATGGAATGCCGTGTTTACCCAGTCCACAAGGGCCCGGTCCGAACGGAAATTGACCTCGACTTTCACCGGTTCAACAGGTATCTGTCCGAGGCGTTCCAACTCCCAGGTAGCCAGGAATACACCGACTTCCGCCTCCCTGAAGCGGTAAATGGACTGCATCGGATCGCCTACCAGGAACAGGCTGTGGCCGTCTTCCATGGACCATCCGGCGGTTAATTTCTCCAGTAATTCATACTGGTTAACGGACACATCCTGGTATTCATCCACCAGGATATGGCGTATACGGTAATCCAGGTACAAGGCCAGGTCGGTCGGGCTGTCTTCCGATCCCAATGCCCGCAGGGCGGCCAGGGACAAGCCGGTAAAATCCACCTGGTTGCGCGCGGCAAACAGCAGGTGCAATTGCCCGTTGGCCAGTACCAGCAATTCAGATAACGCCTGTAATACCCGCCATTCATTATCGCGGTAAGCGATCGGCGGCAGCGCGCGTATTTCCAGGAACGATTCCTGCAGTCGCTCATCATCCGCGAACCGGCTCAACAGGGATTGAAACCGGTGCTTCATGGGTTTTCCGGCTTCGCCCGGGGGGAATCCCTGCCTGGCAGTAACGCTTTTGCGCCAGCCGCCTTGCTGGGTCAGGCAAAGGGAGACGATGAATTTCCAGCACGGCAGGTCGGCACATCCCGTCCCGGGCAATTGTTCAATCAGGCACGCGGGATCATCATGGTTGTGCGCGGCATAGCGAAGGCAGGCCGCCAATTCTTCCGTGTATTCCTGCGGTAAAACCCCCAGGGCATTCTCCAGGGCAGCCTCCACGACGTGCTTGAGTACATCCTCCAGCGCCCCGCGATCCGGGCGCCGGCCCGCGAGATGGCGCAGCCACTGGTCCCTTTTTCTCAGCATTGCCACCAGCATGTCCCTGGCTTGCGGCAGGTTATTGTCCAGGTGCGCCAGCAGCGTTTCAACGGCGGCGCTCCCGCTGTTGCGGCCGCCCTCCGGCGGCTCGTCCTCATCCAGTTGTTTCAGGGTATCGGCCGCTGCTTCCCGGTACAGGTCGCCGGCATCTTCAATGATCTCCGGCTGTCCTCCGAGTTCCGACAACAGCGGCATTTGCTGCGTCAGTCCCGTACAGAAGGAGTCGATGGTCATGATCCTGATACGTGCGGGGTTCTGCGTCAGTTGCCAGTTGAGTTCCTGGCTTCTGGCCAGGGCCGCGCCGGCCAGTTTCCGGCGGATTTGTGTGCTTGCATCCGGACTATGCGCGTGCGTGTTACCTGTATCCTCCACGGGCTTCAGCGCGTCTATAATCCTTTTTCGCATTTCAGCAGCGGCCTTGCGGGTAAAGGTGATGGCGATAATCTCTTCCGGCGCATCGACGACCGCCAGCAGCCCCAGGTATCGCCGCACCAGCAACTCGGTTTTCCCTGAACCGGCCGGCGCCTGCACGATAAAAGACCGTTCAGGGTTTAACACCCGCGCACGGGTTTCCTGGTCGCCCGGGTTCACTTCAGGGATATCTCGTGGATGCGGCACAGGGGTTGTTGGTCGCACCAGTCACAGGCGCGCGCTTTCGGGCTTACCGAAGCTACGCCCTGGCGGAATTCGTTTGCCAGGTTTTCCAGTACGGCGCGCCAGTTATCGAACACCCCCTCCCAGGAAGGCGGCATTGCCCCGGTCTGTGCATCCCGGTCTGCAACAAACCTTGCTGCCCGGCGGTCCTGGTCAAACGCCCCGGTGTCCGGCAGGACGTCTTCAGATTCAGCCAGGCCGGCGAAGCCGAAACCCTTGCCCCGTTTCAACCTGGCGAAGGTAACCGCAGCTACCGGTTCGGGGTGGGTAACGGCGTACAGGGGCAGTTGCGGCTCATCGGGCCGGTCGCCCGTCCAGGCATTGATATTGGCCTGCCCTCCCTTGTAATCGATGATTACGCGGCGGCCGTCCTTGAGTTCGTCAACGCGATCCGGTCGTGCGGTAAACTCCACGTCACCGATAACCAGGCGGGTGTTTTCCTCAACGTTGACCACTGCAAACGGTGTACGCTGCAGTTCCAGTTCCAGCCAATCGCCCAGCAGTTGCGCCAGTCGTTTGCCTTCGACAGCAGCGAAACGTGTTGAAAAAACCAGCGGGTAGCGCTTCCGCTGGTCCGCAATCAACTCCGTTACCCGTGATTTGATTAAACCCTCCCGTTCCTCCCGGGTCATGGCTGCGAGTGTTTCCCGGCTTCCCAGTTGTGACCAGGTATTTTCCAGAAGCTGGTGCAACAGGCTGCCCCGCTGCATCGCATCCAGGCCGATGTCGGCCTGTTCCAGTTGCCTGGAATGCAGGCGGTGCCTGGCGAAGGCGCGAAACGGGCATTGCGACTGGTCCCTGAACAGGGAAGCGCCACCGCTGTGCAGGCCGGCAACAGGGGGCGCTACCGTGTCCGTAATCGATTCAATTCCGCCGGCTGCGAAAATCTCCCGAGCGTAGTTTGCTGCCGTTGGACCCTGGTGAGCGGGTTTGTTTTTGGCGCCGGCTCGTTCCAGCCCGTTTGTCCCGGCAGAAGATTCCGGTTTCGGCAGCAGGGGGCTGGCCAGGAGCGGCCGGTCCTCTTCGTTACGGGCATGGCTCAGAATAATCTCCGGCGTAGAACTCACCAGCGCCGTTTGCAGGTCCCTGGCCTGTTGCAGGTTGCTGTCCGGGTCGGCGTCCGGCATCCTGTATTCTTTTTGCAGGGCGATGGGGACGAAAGGATTGGGCCGGGGCCGGGGCGGCCAGGCTTCCTCGGTCAGTCCCAGCATCCAGACGCGATCGAAGGCCATGGCCGCGGCGCCCTGGGGGTCGAGGACCTGTACCGGGGTTTCCGCGGTTTTCGGCTGGAAACTGATCCCGCCGGCAATGCGCCGGAGGTGGGACAGCGCCTCGGCGCGGGACATGGCCGGGTTTACCAGGCGCAGTGAAACAAAGCTGTCCAGCACCGAGTGCCAGGTTTGCACCTGCTGGTATTCCGTACTGTCCAGGCTGCGTTCCCCCGGCCAGCCGAAGATCTCGAGGAAACGGTTAAAGGTTTCGGCCCAGGCTTCCGGTGACTGCTTTGCCGGCAGTTCGGACAGGACTGAGAAGATTTCCTTCAACATGGCCGTCATGACGGGAATGGGCCGCCCTTTATCGCCGGCCGCAGCGGCGAGGTAAAGCAAGTCGCCCCGGTTAAATGCAAGCTGGTTGCGGGACCGGAGTGTTTCATCCAGCAATGCGCGGGCCGCACGTTCCGTAGCGTGCCCTTTGATGAACGGCGTGCGCAGCAGGGTACCCAGGGTATCCAGGGCAAGCGGCGCCTTGTTCAAACCCAGGATGGTGAAGATCACGTTGATAAGCGGGTATTCAACCAACGGTTGGCCCGCCGAGATGCTGAAGGGCAGGGGCGCGGCGGTTTCCCGGTAGCCGAGGTTGCCGGGTACCAGCACGTCCTCGAAAATATAACGGATGCGGGTGCGCAGCTTGCGCAGGTCCGGTACGATAATTCCGACGCTGACCCCACGCTCTGCCTCAACACACTCGCGCGCCCAGAGTGCAGCCGCCCTGATTTCCTCGTCAATATCGGCAAAATCCCGCACCTCAACAGAGACGTTCCGGTTATCTTCCCGGTATTCGTGTACGGCGATGCCGGCGTCCTCCAGTCCCTTGAGCAGCATTGCCTGTTGCGGGGTAAACCGGTCAAACCCTGCCAGGGCCAGTCCCTTGCCGAATATATCCGTAGCGCCGGTCACATGCTTGCGCAGGATGTCTGCCAGTGACGCGTTATCAATCCAGTTGTTTTCCCCGCAGCGCAAACGGTATTCACCTGCCCAGGACTTGAAGGCGATGACATCTTCGTTCATCAGCGTATCCTGGGGGAAAATCGGGACACGGTATTGTTTCAGGCGCTGCCATGCAGCAGCAACCTGCGCGGCTACGGAAGTCACCTGCAACAGGCTGTTTCCGTAATCGGATTGTTCAATGACATGCTGCCAGACTACGTTTTCCTGTGCACCGGTCAGCAGCAGGCCGCCGGCGCCGTTGCGCTCGCGCAGGGAATTCCAGCAGCGCCGCAGCCATGCCTGCCACGGTAATATATCCGGGGTCTGCCAGGCGCGCCGGTTGCCGCGCAACTGCTCCTGCGCGTACAAGTGCCTGAAGTGATGAGCCAGGCGTACATTGGCGCAGACGATGGTATGGCCGCGCCCGATATGCCCGTTAAGCCCCATGCTACTGGGAAAGCCGGCGAGCCAGGGATTTCAGTTTCGTAATGCGTTCTATCGAGGATGGGTGTGAACCGGAAAATCCACCGGACAGGTGTTTGGTTTTTTTGTATACCAGTTCCTGCAGGCGCACCGCCCCTTTGGGGTCGTAGCCGGCTTCGACCGCCCAGATTGCCCCCAGGTAGTCAGCCTCCCGCTCGTTGTCGCGACTGTACTTGGTGCCGGCGGCAGACAGCATGTCGGTCCTGCGCCTGGTCTTGCTCTCGGCGCCGTGATCCAGCTTCAGGTGGCCCAGTTCATGGCCGATCAAGGCCGCTGCCATGTGTACGTCCAGGCCAAGTAAATCGAGCATGCCGAAATTGATACCGACAATATTGATTTCAACGGCATTTTCTTCATCAACCGGCTTTGAATCCGCAATGGCGTTTCCCTGCAGGCTGACTTCTTCAGCGCCCGCTCCGGATTCATCCCCGCTGCCGCTATCCGCCGGCACCAGTTCCGCCAAAGCCCTGGTTGCAAAGGCGTTGGGTGTTTCGCCATCGGTGATGATCAGTTCCGACCTGAGTTCCGAGACTTCCTCGATCGCCTGCATAACCGAATAGATATAGATCAACTGCTTTGCATCCAACCGCTTCAGGAGCCTGTTGTTCTTATCGCGCAGTTCAACGGTGTCGGCGCTGGTCCTGGCAAGGTCTTCAATCCTCCAGGTGTAGCCGAACGGCGCTGCCAGGCTCTGGCCGGTTATCAATAGCGCCAGGCAGGCGATCAGGGCTGTCTGCTTGCTCATGAATGTCATTTCCCGGTTGGTGTTGTGAATAAACAGATCACCGTAAAGTATAAACCGTTAGAGGACGCGAATGTAACCGTAGTTCCCCCCGGTAGCAGGTATTACGCCCTGGCAGGGGAACGCTGCGCGAATTTTCCTGTCTAACCCAGAGGCCGGAAGTAGTAACGCAACAGGAGTATGCACTATAATAAACAGGCACGGCTATTCGGACAGGGCAGATGAATTACAAAAATAATGTCAGCAGGGTACTACACTGTTTTATCATGATTGTCGCAGTGGCGCTTCTTGCCGCCTGCAATACAACCGCTCCCGTCCGCTCCTCTGGCGCTCCAGGCGCCCCGGGTTCTCCAGGTTCTCCAGGTTCTCCGGGTTCTCCAGGTTCTCCGGGTTCTCCGGGTTCAACAGGATCGTCAGGGCCATCCGTCCAGGTGTCCGTGCCGGGCATGCCTGAAGTACCGGGTGTGCCGGGCGTCCCGGGACTACCCGATGCCGGTACGGGCGGCACGCCCGATGCACCCGCGCCCGGCAAGATTTCAATACCCGTTTCGCAACCCGGGTCAGCCGCCGGCGAAAGCGGCGCGCCGGCAGGATCACAGAGCGCGGCCGGGGCAGGCCGGCAAAAGTCCGATGATGAGATCCTGGCCGATGCGCTGGAGGAATTGAATAAAAGGTCGAACGCGAAGCAACAGGCAGAAACCGGTGAAGGCGCCGGCAGGCAGTTAGCGGAAGCGGGCGGGGTTGGTTCGGCCAGGACCGATGCCGAGAAGAAACAGGCCCTGGGCGAGGAACTGCAGGAAGGCTTTTCGGAATTTGACCAGGTTATGCTGAGCGAGCAGCAGGCCATCAATGAGCAAGCCAGCCAGGAAGACTACGGCGGTTTTGCCGGGGATGGTGACATATTCGCGGAGGGCGAGCCCGCGCAGGACACGGCCGCCGAGCCGTTACATACGGCAATGGTCGATACGGACCCCGCATCCATCAAGGGCGAAGGCAATACCCCGGCGCGCAGCCACAGCCGGGTCCCTCCTGATCTTGCCGATGCCAAGGGGGACGACATCATCGCGCGCCAGTTGCGCGAGGCTGCCATGAAAGAAGATGACCCCGAGTTGAGGGAAAAACTCTGGGACGAATATCGTAAATACAAACGGGACTTAAGATGAAACCAGGTCATATCAAACTCATTACGGCAATTGTTCCGTTGTGCTTCAGCCTGGCCGGCTGTAACACGACGACGGTGAAAACGACCAGCTACGAGCAGGTGCACCTGGAGTCGGAGGTGACGCCGGAGGAATTGCTGCTGGACGTGGGAGTCGGAATTTTCAATCCGGGGGTCGATGCCCTCAGCGTCGAGGAAGCAGGTGTCTACCCGAAAATCCGTGAGGCAGAGGCGCGTTTTATACCGTTCAAACTGATGGAGACCTTGCAACACACGGGCAACTGGGGCGTGGTGCGGGTCGTCCCGGACCGGATCAGCGAAATGGATATCTGGGTGGACGGGGAAATCCTGAAGTCTGACGGTGAAAACCTGTGGCTGCAGGTGTCGGTGGAAGACGCATCGGGGAAACGCTGGTTCAGTAAAAAGTATACGGATATTGCCGGCAAGTACTCCTATGACGGCACTACCGCGAACCGCAGCGAACCGTTCCAGAAAATATACAACCAGATTGCAAACGATATGCTAGCCTACCGCAACCAGTACGACGCAGGCGAAATCAGGAAGATCAGGACCATAGCCGAACTGAAGTTCGCCAGGGACTTCTCTCCGGAAGTGTTCCATGATTACCTGGAGCTTGATGAGAAAGGACGCTATTCCATCACCAGGCTTCCTGCCGAAGGCGATCCGAGCCTGCAGCAGATTCGCCAGATCCGGGAACGGGACAACATATTCGTCGACACGCTGCAGCAGTATTATGCCTCTTTTGTCAACCAGATGGAGGAACCGTACCGCGAGTGGCGCGAGGCTTACTTCCTGGAAAGCCAGGCATTGAAGGAAGTCAAGTCCGAGTCGAATGCCCGCCTGATAGGCGGCGCGCTTGCGGTGCTGGCCGGGATACTGGCCCAGGGGGTAGACAGCCGTACTGCGAATACTGCAGGCTGGGTCGGCATAGGCGCCGGCGCGGCGGCGATCCAGAGCGGCCTGCAGAAGCGTGAAGAGGCCAAGATACACGTTGAAGCGCTGGAAGAAGTTTCCGCCTCCCTGGATTCGGAGATAGAACCCCACTCCATAGACCTGGAGGACCGTACGGTCACCCTGACGGGTACAGTCCGTGAACAATACGGTCAATGGCGCAGGATACTGAAAGAAATTCATGCAACGGAAACCGGGTCAGCCACTGATGCCGGCAAATGACGGATAGCAACGATTCCGGTTTCGTCCCCATCAAGCCGGCGGCAGTCGACCTGACTGCCGCCGCAACCACGCAACAGCCAAAAAGCATCCGCCCGGGCAAACAGTCCCTGATGTGGCTGGGGATCGGTGCGGTATTGTTCGTCGCCGTCATGGTTTTTTTCCTGCTCCCCGGTTGGGTTGCCGACCCTGACATCGATCCCGCCGCGGTGACCACCCGCACCGGACCGGTTGAACCCCGGCGGGGGACTTCCCCGGAAAGCGCGCCGCCGGCGCCGGGCGGTACGGCTGCCACAGGTGATGCGCCATGGAGAAAAGCACAGCAATTCTCGCGGCGCAAGGAGAGCCAGGAAATACTGGGAGAGTTACTGGATGCGCAGAAAATGCTGGAGGAGAGAGGGGTGAATGTCTGGGGCAGGAAGGAATACGAGCAGGCGATAGAACACGCCAGGTCAGGCGACGCGGAATACAGCCGGCAGAATTTCTCCCGTTCCCATGACCACTATGCGCAGGCGCTGGATTTGCTTACCGGATTGCTGCAGGGCATGGAGGAGTTATTTGCCGAAACGATGGAAGCCGGCAAAAATGCATTGGCTGCAGGTGATGTTGCCGCAGCCACGGAAGCATTCGGCATCGCTCTCGCCATAGACCCGATTGACCGGGACGCCCTGTTGGGTATGGAACGGACCGGGACCCTGACGGAGGTCAATGACCTGATTGACAGGGGAGATGAGTTGTTGCGGGATGGAAATACCGAACAGGCCCGGTCGTTGTATCAACAGGCGCTGGCGCTCGACAGTCATTCGGAACGGGCCAGGCAACAGATGCAGTCGGCTGAAAACAGGATCAGCGAGGGCGCATTCAGTAACGCCATGTCTTCCGGGTTCCGGTTGCTGGAACAGGGACGCTATGCACAGGCCCGGGAAGCGTTTTCCGGTGCGTTGAAGATAAAACCGGGGTCGCGTGATGCACGCAGCGGGCTTGAGCAGGCAAAACACCGTATCACCGCGGAAAAAATTAACGCCTTGCTGAAACAGGCCGGGGCAGCGGAACAGAATGAAAACTGGCAGGAAGCCATGTCCGGCTACGAGGCAGCCCTGAAGCTGGACGGCAACCTGGGCAACGCACAGGAAGGCAGGCGGCGTGCAGCGCTGCGCAACGAAATACACGATAAACTGGAGCAGATACTTGCCGGTCCAGAGCGCCTGTTTGATCAGAGCGCATTTAACGAAGTCGTCAGCTTCCGGGATAAAATACAGGCCCTCTCCGAACCCGGACCGGTCCTGGCCGGGCAGGTTGCCCGGCTTAACCGGTTATTGGAACTGGCTGATAAGCCTGTCGCGGTACAGTTAATATCCGACAACCTGACCCTGGTGACCCTCTACAAGATCGGCGAACTGGGTTATTTCACCAGTAAAAGCCTGGTACTGCGTCCCGGCCATTACGTGGCGGTCGGACAAAGGGACGGTTACCGTGACGTGCGGGTAGAATTTTTTGTTGACCCGGACCAGGCCATGGAACCGGTCATTGTCAGCAGTAATGAAAAGATAGCCCTGGGGAATTGATGGGACCCGGATGAGTATGGTTAACGAACCCGGAACTGACTCCGGTGCTGCCACCAGGATTGAAGCGGCAAAGTTTGAACCGCTGACGTCCGACAAACCGGCCCGGTCCGTTACGCTGAACCCGCGGGTTTGCCTGGTTGTTGTCCTGCTTGCCGTCGGTGCGTTCAGTGCCTGGTTCATGTTGACCGCCAGGGCGGTATATATTGAAACTGAACCGCCGGCTACGGTTGTCGATATATCCGGGGCCATGGCACTCAAGCTGGCCAATCGTTATCTCATACGTCCCGGGACTTATGATCTTGACCTGTCTGCCCCGGGTTATCACCCGCTGGAGGAAACCCTTGGAGTCACCGGAGATCCCGCCCAGCATTATATTTTCCGGCTGGAGAAACTGCCCGGCCACCTGCGGATTGACAGTGCCCCGGTAACGGGCGCTCCGGTATTCATCGATGGTATTGAAAAAGGAGAGACACCGGTCACCGTCAGGGACCTCCCGGCCGGGGAATATATCGTGGAGATCAGGGCCGAGCGGTATTTCCCTTACCGCGCTGAAATTACCCTGGAAGGACTCGATCGCGAACAGTCCGTCAGCGTCGAACTGCAGCCTGCGTGGGCGCAAGTGAGTTTTTCCTCGGCACCGGCGGATGCCCAGGTGTTCAGCGGAGACAGCATTCTCGGCAGGACGCCGCTGACAACGGAACTGCTGGAAGGCAGACACGATATCGTGGTAAAAGCAGCAGGTTACAAGGTCTGGCAGGATACGCTCAGCGTCGTCGCGGGGACACCACAGTCGCTGGCGGATATCAGGCTGGCGCCGGCGGACGCCTCGCTGTTCCTGGTGTCAAAACCGGCGCGGGCCAATGCCACCATCAACGGGAACTACCTGGGTTTGACGCCGCTGGAAGTGCCTCTGACGCCCGGGGAGACCACCCATGTGCGCTTGTTCAAACAAGGCTACCAACCGGCTGCAAGGTCGCTCACGGCTGAATCAGGTGAGGAGAAGAGACTGTCGATAACGCTGGAACCCGAACTGGTCTCCGTCGCGGTGAACGTCGAACCCGGCGATGCGTCGGTGTACGTCGACGGCGCACTGGTGGGCCCGGCCAACCGCACCCTCCAGCTATCGGCCAGAAAGCATGATGTAGAGATCCGCAAGCAGGGTTACGTTGATTACAAGACCACCCTGACCCCGCTCGCGGGGGTCGAACATGAACTGAATGTGGTTCTCAAGACCATCAGGCAGGCAAAACTGGAAGCGGTCAAACCGGTAATTACGACACCGGCAGGTCAGACACTGAAGCTGTTTTACCCGGGCGCTTTCACCATGGGGGCGTCGCGCCGGGAACCGGGACGCAGGGCCAATGAGACCGTTCGCAATGTTGAACTGACCCGGCCCTTTTACCTGGCATTGAAAGAAGTGACGAACCAGGAGTACAGGCTGTTTGACAAGGGCTTTTCTTCCGGGACCGTGAGCGCCAACAGCCTCAACGGCGAGACACAACCGGTTGCCAAGGTCACCTGGCAACAGGCGGCGGGCTATTGCAACTGGTTGAGCAGGGAAGCCTCGCTGACGCCTTTCTATCTCGAACAAGAGGGCAGGATAACCGGTTTTGACAAGACGGCCGACGGTTACCGGTTGCCGACCGAGGCGGAATGGGCCTGGGCGGCGCGGGCCACAGGTACGGGTGAGACACTCAAGTTTCCCTGGGGCAAGGAACTTCCCCCCGGCAAAAACAGCGGCAATTATGCCGACCGCAAGGCAATGGCATTGTTCGGCAGGGTCATCGGCAACTACGACGACGGCTACGTGGTCAGTGCGCCGGTGGGCAGCTTTGCGCCGAATGACAAGGGATTGTTCGACCTGGGCGGCAACGTTGCGGAATGGACCAACGACTTCTACGACGTTGTCATCAGCACCGGGAAAAAAGTGGAGATCGACCCGATGGGGCCGGAAAGCGGGGAGTTCCACGTCATCCGCGGGTCAAGCTGGGCCCACGGCGCCGTTACCGAACTGCGCCTGTCATTCCGCGACTACGGCAGTAAAGCAAGGGAAGACGTAGGTTTCCGGGTTGCGCGCAATGCGTTTTGATGGGAAGTATTTACTCTGACCCCGAATATCCGGTTAAAATACCGGGATGGGTTCATAAATTCCGGAGGCCGTTGGTGTGATCCTGAAAGGAGGGTTGTTTCTCACGTTGTTTGTCATGGCTGCGGTCGCGGCGCAGGAACCTCCTGCTGCAGCTGAACCCGGCGCTACGGAAACGCAGGTAACCGAAGATGAACAGCAAACAGGGGAAGTCGCTGAACGCGCGCCGGAAATCATCGAATCGACTGAGGAGGTTTCCGAAGATTATTCCATAGAATTTCCAGTGGACATATAAAAGCGATCATGAAACATAACCAGACGACAGATTTTTTCTACCAGTTGTTTACCCTGATCGCCGCGGTAATTATCGTCCATGCGATCTATGTTGCCGTCATCCGGCCCAACGCGGAAGCCATCCTGGAGCAACAGCGCATCCAGCAGCAGGCCGGTGAAAACTACGAAGTGCAACGTTCCTTTTTTATCGTGATCAAGGATTTCGAACAGGAAGCCTGTTTTGTCCTCGCGCTATGGGTAATGGGCATAATCGGCCTGAAGGCCAGGATAGCGCTTTCCGAACGGCGCCTCCTGAACCGCTCCCTGCTGGAGGTGGCTGCCGGGGCAGCCATCCTGCCCGAGGATACCCGGCAATATATCCGGCCGTTACAGGCCCTGGCGGAGGATGAGCAGGAATACCTGCTGCCGCGGGCGCTGCAGGCGGCATTGCAGCGCTTCGGTTCCACCGCCGACGTACAGGATGTTTCATCAGCTATACGGGAAGTATGCGAGACGGAATCCGACCGGCTGGATTCCGAACTTTCCATGATCAGGTATGTAATCTGGGCCATACCTTCCATCGGCTTCATCGGCACGGTGCGCGGTATCGGCGAAGCCCTCGGCCAGGCCCACCGCGCGGTTGAAGGCGATATTGTGGGGGTTACCGTCAGCCTGGGTGTCGCCTTCAACTCCACCTTTATTGCCCTCATCATCAGTATTTTCATCATGTTCCTGATGCACCAGTTGCAGCTTATGCAGGAAAGGCTGGTGCTGGATACCCAGCATTACTGCGACGTGAACCTGTTGCGCCACCTGCAGATCAGGTAGAGGGTACGTGCATGGGTGATGCCGTCATAGAGTTGAACGACTGCGAGGTAAGCGTAATCCGGTCCGGAGACATCGTGGCCGGCAGCCCCGGCATCGCCGTGCTCAGGCAGGACCGGATGGAACTGGGACAGGCGGCGCTGCAATGCGCGCATATCGACCCGAGGAATACCTTCAGCCGCTTCTGGAGCAATCTCAACCAGGATAACTTCAAGCAGCGGACGAAACTGGCCAGGCACAACGCCGACCTGGCCTTTGCCCACCTGTTATCCCTGCACGAGATGGCGGGCGATGTGGAGCGGGTGGTGTTCGCGGTGCCGGGCAGTTTTACCAACAGCCAACTGTCGCTGTTGCTTGGCCTGGCAGAGGCTTCTCCGTTTACCGTGACAGGCTTGATCGACAGCGCTGTTGCCGCGGCGGCCGCGAGTGCCGCGGCAGGCAGGTACAGCTACCTGGATATCCACCTGCATCACACCGTCATCACCTCCCTGGAAGTCTCCGGCACGGTAAACCGCACGGCGGTCAAGGCCATAAACGACGTCGGCCTGCTGGAAATCCATGGCAAGTGCGTAAATCACATGGCCGACCTGTTTATCCAGCAATCCCGGTTTGACCCGCTGCATCATGCGGCAACGGAGCAGGCGCTGTACAACCGGCTGGCGCAATGCCTGCAGGAACTGGAAAGTGAAACTGACGCGCTGATCGAGATCGAATTTGAGAACACCCGGTACCAGGCCCGGGTAAACCGGGAACGGCTGGTGGACGCGTTGCAACCGCTTTATAACAAGATCAGCGGCCTGGTTGACCCCGCCTGCCCCGCCCTGGTCAACAGGCGCCTGGCTGTTCTCCCTGCGTTCGCCGATCACCTGGCTGCGGCAAAAGTGGAGGCAGAGGTCGTGGATGAACGGGCGCTGTTTGACGGCTGCATGGGCCACGTGCAGGGAGACGAGGCTGCAGGTGAAGAGATTTATTTCGTCACCCGTCTCAAGGCTGTAGCGGAGCCCGCGATCCAGCCCGCAACGCCTGCGCCTGCGGACCGGGACCCGCAACCGGAAGCGGGGGCAACCCACATCCTGGTCGATGCCGAGGCCCACTCGCTCGGGCCGGTCCCGTTATACCTGTCTGCGCAAGGGGTGTTGAATGAGTCCGGGGGTGAGGACCCTCTTTGTTCGTTGACATCGAATGGTTCCGTTGCAACCCTTGCCCCGGCTGCCGGTCCCGGGCTTGTCCTTGTCAATAGCCGGGCCGTCAGCGGCAATACCGGACTCAAGCCGGGTGATGTCGTCGGTTTTCCCGGTTCGACGCACGAATTCACCCTTATCAGGGTGCTGGCATGATACGCGCTGACAGAGGCAAACCCTACCGGGGACAGATTTCACAGCCGTCCCCTTTTGTCACGGTGTGAAATGCGTAACAGGAGACTGCTCACCCCCTTCAGCCTGTCGTTTCTGGATATCATGTCCTGCGGCTTCGGCTCGGTGGTCCTGCTGTTTCTCATCATCAAGCATAACGTCGATACCAATATCCCCATCCCCGTCGATACCCGCGACCAGACCTCCGAGGTCATGCTGCTGGAGGAGGAAATACTGGACGGCAGGCGAAATCTCGCGAAGACCCGCAACACGATCTCGGAAATCGACGAGCAACTGGTGGTCGCGCAAGGCATGGCCCGGCGCATCATGGATAAAATCGAGGAAACCCGGTCCCTGGCCGAGCAATTATCAGAGACTACCGATACCGTGGAACTGGACCGCCTGAAGCTGAATATCAAGGAACTGGAAGACCAGAAACAGCAGTTGCAGAAGGAGATCAGGGAGACCGGGGATGATGCCCGGCGCCTGGTCGGCGAAGGGAACCGCGAGTACCTCACGGGACTCAGGCTGGGAGGCAAGCGCATTTTGATCCTGCTGGATGCCTCCGGCAGCATGCTGGACGACACCATCGTCAACGTCATCCGGATTCGCAACATGCGCGACGGCATCAAGCGCAACGCGCCGAAATGGGTGCAGACCCTGAGGATGGTGGACTGGTTGACGGCCAGGTTTCCCCGGGACAGTGAATACCAGGTTTACATCTTCAATACCGGGACGCGATCGGTGCTGCCCGGGCAGGACGGGAAATGGCTGAAGGTCGGCAACCAGGCGCAATTGAACTCGGTCATCGAGGCGCTTGGAAAAATCGTGCCGGAGGGCGGCACCAACCTGGAGAAAGCCTTTGCCGCAATCGGCAAACTGCGCCCGCGGCCCGACAACGTCTACCTGATAACGGACGGTTTGCCGACCCAGGGTTCAAGAACGATCAGGGGCACAACCATTACCGGCAGACAGCGCCTGGACCTGTTTGCCAGGGCCGTCAACCAGGTTCCGGGCAATGTACCCGTTAACGTGATCCTGGCGCCGCTGGAAGGAGACCCGGAGGCGGCCTATGCCTTCTGGCGTCTGGCCATGAACAGCAACGGTTCATTCCTGATACCGAGCGAGGACTGGCCATGAGAAAGAAACGGCGGGAAAACGAGGCCTTCAGTATCTCGTTCCTGGACGTCATCACCTGCGGCTTCGGGGCAATCATCCTGTTGCTCATGATCGCCAAGACCGGTGACAGCCCCATACTGGAGACCGCGGTCGATTCCATGCACGGTATCGTGCGGCAATTGCAGGTACAATTGTTTGAAATCCGCGGCGAGGCCAGGATCCTGAACCGTGAACTGGATGCGAAACACGAACAGCGTTCCGAGTGGGAGCAACGGGTTGCGCGCCTAGAGGCGGAACTGATAAAGGAGGAGTTGCGCTATAACAGCGTGCGCGACGACTCTGCCGTCGGCGTCATAATCAAGGGGGAGTTTGAACTGGCCCTGCAGCAACTGACGGAAGAGATGAAGCGCCTGCTGGCGCAACAAGACCGGGTACGTACCGATTTGATCGGCGGGATACCGGTGGACAGCGAATATGTCATATTCATCATCGATACCTCGGGCAGCATGGTCAACTATCATTGGGAAAACATGATCAAGCAGTTGATAACCACGCTCAACGTATACCCCCGTCTGAAGGGGATACAGATCATGAGTGACATGGGCGAATACCTGTTTTCCCGGTACCGGCGCACCTGGATCCCGGATACGGAAGGCAGGCGCAAGGTTATCATCAATACCCTGCGCAGTTGGCGCGCGTTCAGCAACAGCAGCCCCGTCGAAGGCATCACCACTGCTATCCGCAGCTTTTACGACCCCGGGAAAAAGATCAGCATCTACGTGTACGGTGACGAGTTTACCGGGCCGTCAATCAGGGAAGTACTGGACCAGGTGGAGCGCATCAACCCGAAAGACAAGGACGGCAACACCCGGGTACGCATCCACGCGGTCGGTTTTCCGGTGCCCACCAGCGCCGGGGACCATTTCCTCCTGACCAACAAACGTTATGCCTCACTCATGCGCGAACTGACCCACAACAACGGCGGTGCGTATGTCGGCCTGAATGATACAGGAGCACTATAATAATGACTCACAGATTACTTTACCCGGTCGCCTTGTTGCTGGCGCTGACGGCCTGCGAACAGTCCGTGTCACTGAAAGTCGATACGGAAATACCCACACCGGTAATTTCCCGGATGCCGGTAAAGATGGGGGTCTTCTTCAGTGATGAAATGCGCAACTATATCTTTGCAGAAAACTCCGAAGATCGGCCTAACTGGAAGATAGAGAGCGGTTCCTCCCACGTAGCCCTGTTCGATCAAATTATTTCCTCCATGTTCGTCGAGACGAAAGAAGTCGCGGGTACCGCTGCCGATACGACGCTTGACGCGGTCCTGTCGCCCAGCGTTGCTGAAATGCAGTTTGCCCTGCCGGAGGAAACCAAAACCGATTTCTACGAGGCCTGGGTTAAGTACAATATGGAACTTTATAATCGGGACGGGAGTCGGATAGCCGGCTGGTCGGTCACCGGTTACGGCAAATCCTCGACCGAGTTCATGAAAAGCCGGGATAAAGGACTCAACGCGGCGGTAAACCAGGCCCTGCGCGATGCGGGCGCCAAATTTGCGCTCGGTTTCCACAGGGTAGAGGATGTCGGCGCCTGGCTGGAGCAGTTTGATCCATCCGCAGATGACGCAGATTAACGCAGATGATTTTTTAGTAATTATGCGCGGGGTGTGCAGTATGACCGCCAACCCCCCGAATCAATTACCATATCTGCGTCAATCTGCGTAATCTGCGGATTGATCATCTATAATTTGTAGTGTGGCAAGCATCAGTGGGTGTCGTGCAAGTATGAAAATTCTATCGGTCATTACAGCGTTATTCGGTCTGGCCCTGTTGGCGGGGTGCAAGAGCACCACGGTGATCGACGAGTACCGGGAGGCCGCCACGACGACCCTCACATCGGATGAATCCATAGTCGTGCTGGGGCGGCGCCATAGTTCCGGCTACGAGACCGAGGATGATTTCATCAGTTGTGTAGGCAAATCACTGGGCCAGGGACAAGCCGATATCAGTGTCATCCCGGAAAAGGATTTTGTCGACAGTATGTATCCGTACTTTGAAACCAGTACTGCGCCCATGGACGTGAAAAACCTGGGTAAACTGGCGCAAATACCCGCTATCGCCGCGAAATTCAATGATTTCAAGCTGCGCTATTTTGTCTGGATCGACGGCGCCACCGAAAGGACCGATTCATCCGGTTCGGTGTCCTGTGCGGTGGGCCCGGGCGGCGGCGGCTGTTTCGGGTTTGCCTACTGGAAGGATGAAGCCAGCTATGAAGCCAGCATCTGGGATTTCAAGGAGCTGGCCCTGTCCGGGAAGATCAATGCGGAAACCAAGGGAACCTCGTACATGCCGGCGATAATCATCCCGGTCCCCATGCTGGCACGGGTCCAGGAAAACGCCTGCAAGTCCCTGGCCAACCAGATCAGGACTTTCTTCTCGCAACAACCCGGTTAATTATTGCGCAGCCATTTCCAGCATGGCGTGCAGCAGCACGTTGCAACCGGCTTCCAGGTCTTCCTTGCGGGCGTTTTCGGCTTCATTATGGCTTAACCCACCCTCGCAGGGAATGAATATCATGCTGGTGGGCGCCACCCTGGATACGTAGACGGAATCATGCCCGGCGCCACTGACCATCTGCATGTTGGAGTACCCGAGTGACCCGGCCGCGTTACGTACCGCGCGTATACAATCATTGTTGAAACTGATAGCGGGAGAGTCCAGTTCCTCTCTTACTTCGCCGGCAAGGCGCAACTTTCCGCACTCGTTCCTGACGATTTCCCGCATCAACTGCTCCATGTACTTTACCTGTGTACGCTCGGGGTGGCGCATGTCGACGGTCACCGTCACACGTTCCGGCACGGTATTGCGCGAGCCGGGTTCCGTCCTGATATCGCCGAACGTAATCCTGGCCCGGGGCTTGAAGTCATCGGCGACCTGGTAAAGCTTGTCAAGGATGACATACAAGGCCATGACCGGGTCCCGGCGTACTTCCATGGGTGTCGTGCCCGCATGGCACGGCAGGCCTTCGATGACCAGGTCGTACCAGCCGATAGCCTGTACGCCGCCGACAACGCCGATCTGCAAGCCCGCGTTCTCCAGGATGGGTCCCTGTTCGATATGCACCTCGAATGCGGCCCTGAGCGGTTTTGACCGGCATTCTGCCGGACCCAGGTAGCCGATCCGCTGCAGTTCCTGCAACACGGTTTGTCCTTCCTTGTTCGTCCTGTTGTGGCCGTATTCCAGGCTGAACTCTCCGGACCACACACCCGAACCCAGCATGGCCGGCGAGAAGCGCGCGCCCTCCTCGTTGGTCCAGCAGACCGCCTCGACGGGGTGTTCAGTCTCCAGCTTATCGTCATTCAGGGTGCGGATTACTTCCAGGCCGGCAAGCACACCGTAAACGCCGTCGAACTTGCCTCCGGTAGGCTGGGTATCCAGGTGGGAACCGGCGATAACCGGTGGGAGCGAATTATCTTTACCGGCACGCCGGGCAAAGATATTACCCATGGTGTCAACGCTGATATCACAACCGGCAGCGTCACACCACGCCATGAACAAATCCCGGCCCTGCTTATCCTCATCGGTCAGGGCCTGGCGGTTACAGCCGCCGCGGGCGGTTTTGCCGATCTCGGCCATCTCCATAAGAGATGACCAGAGCCGGTCAGCGCTTATCCTGAGTTTGGATGTGTTTACTGAGGTCATGCTTGGAGTCCTGTAAATCTCCTTTCACGATGCTTGGCTGTATAATGGCCAACGTCATGCAGTTTATCACAGACCCGTTTTTTTACGTTATTGCTGTTCCCGCCGTCCTGTTTGTCGGCATAGCCAAAGGAGGTTTTGCCGGGACTCTCGGCACCATAACCGTTCCCCTGATGTCATTCGCCGTTGATCCGATTACGGCCGCTGCCATCCTGCTGCCGATCCTGTGCATCATGGATATATTTGCCGCCTGGAATTTCCGCCACAGCTTTGACGTCTCCCACCTGAAGATACTGCTTCCGGGCAGCGTCATCGGCATTGCCCTTGCAGCCCTCCTGATGGGCAAACTGACGGAAGACCACTTACGCATCATGGTGGGAATTATCGCCATCAGTTTCAGCCTGAACCACTGGCTGCGCCAGTCTGTACGCAGGTCCAGACCCGGAAAGGCAAGCGGCTATTTCTGGGGGGGCATTGCCGGTTTTACCAGTACCCAGGTGCATGCCGGCGGACCCCCGCTGAGCGTCTATATGCTCCCCCAGCGCTTGGAGAAGAAAACGATGATCGGCACCATGGTCATGTTTTTCTTCTTCATCAACTATGTAAAACTCATACCCTACAGTTACCTGGACCTGTTGACCACGCGCAATCTGATGACTTCGCTGATACTGATGCCCGTCGCACCGCTGGGAATCTGGTTGGGTTATTGGTTGTTGCACAGACTATCTGAGAAACTCGTGTACAGAATTCTATACGTGTCCCTCTTTATGCTGGGAGTGAAGATGATCCTGGAAGGAATGGTTTAGGGCCGGACCAGTATAAATTGACACAACCTACTGATAATAAATAGAAAATAGTTTAAAAGGCGTGCTATTATGGGCTTAAGCTGCAGTTTTCACAGGCCAAAACAGGACTTTAAAGAGAGCCCAGGCAACTGCCGAAGATAAAGAGGAATCAGACATGGCTGTTCCCAAACCGCGTAACTATTACACACAACCGGAGTTTGTTGACGTGAACGGCCTGAGCACGGCATACCGGCGCAAGGGCAACGGAGAACCGGTGATGTTCCTGCATGGCGCCGGTTCGACCCGTATGTGGCTGCCCATGTACGAGCAGTTCTCGCAATCGGTAGACTTTATCGCGCCGGAACACCCGGGCTTCGGTGAAACCCCGCGACCGGACTGGCTGCAGAATTTCAACGACCTCGTCATTCATTACGATCAGTTTTTGGCCGAACTGGGTATCGACCGGTTTCACCTGGTCGGCTGGTCTCTGGGCGGCTGGACCGCGGCGGAGTTTGCATCCTATTACCCGCGCCGCCTGAAATCGCTGACCCTGATTGTCCCCATAGGGTTGCGCCTGGTCGATAACCCGGGCGTCGATTTTTTCAAACTGCTGCCGGAAGAACTGGTCGACCTGTTGTTCAACGACAAGACCGCGCTGGCAGCGGTGGCGCCGGACCCGGATGATTTCGAGGAGATCTGCCAGGCCCACTATGAAGCCTCCACCTTCGCCAAGCTGATCTGGTCGCCGCGCTACAACCTGGCCCTGGAACACCGCCTGCAGCGGCTCGGCTGCGCGGCCCTGGTGGTCAAGGCGGAAGACGACCGGCTGGTGCCTAACGGCATGGCGCAGCGTTATGCCGAAGTGATAACCGGTGCAAAGACCGTCACCATCCCGGAGACCGGCCATGCGCTTTGCATTGAACGGCCGGAGCAAACTGCCGCGGCAATTTTAAAGTTCATTGGGGAGAACGCTTGATGAATAAACTCAAATTCTATTTCTTTCATTTGATGCCCTACGGGTTTGTGCCCAGGTCCAGCGAGTTTGATTCATCCTGGGTAACACTGTCCAACGAGCATTATGACCCCACCCGCGGCCACCAGCTCTATAATGAATACATCGACCTCCTGGTGGCGGCGGAAAAATACGGCTATGACGGCGCCATCGTCAACGAACACCACGCCAACGCCTACGGCACCATGCCGTCCCCGAACCTGATCGCAGCCATGATTGTGACCCGGACCAAGCGCATGCCCGTGGGCATCGTGGGCAACGCCATCCCGCTGCACGGAAACCCGGTACGGGTCGCCGAGGAGATCGCCATGCTGGACGTGATCTCCGGCGGGCGCATCATCTCCGGGTTCGTACGCGGCATCGGTTGCGAGTATTTCAATAACCCCGTAGCGCCGACGGACTCGGTGGAAAGGTTCTGGGAGGCCAACGAACTGATCCTCAAGGCATGGACCGACCCCGGTCCGTTCACCTGGCAGGGAAAACATTATTACATCCCCAACGTCAACGTCTGGCCGCGTCCCATCCAGAAGCCCCACCCGCCGGTCTGGCTGCCGGGCATGGGTTCCCTGGAAACCCTGCGGGAATGCGCCCGGAACCGTTATACCTACATGATGATCTTCGCGCCCACCTGGATGTGCAAATGGGCCTTCGACAAGTTGAAGGAGGAAGCGGAGAAATGCGGATACGAGTTACCCAGGGACCAGTGTATGGCGGCCATCCCCACTTACGTCGCCGAAACGGATAAACAGGCGCACCGGGAAGCCAAGGCCCACATGCAGTGGTTGTTCAATACCGGGCTCAAGATAAAATCCAGCCACTACTTCCCCCCCGGCTACATGAGCGACCGCTCCTTCCGCGGCTACTGGTCGGCCGTGCGTGACAAGGGTGCCAAGGCGCCCATGGATTTAACCTATGACGACCTGATAAAACAGGGATATATCATCGTCGGTTCGCCCCAGACCGTGGCGGAAGGTTACGCGCAATACTGTGATGAACTCGGCGCCGGCGGCGTGCTCTGCGCCGGTTCGCCCTCCGGACCCATGCCGAACTGGATGGCAATGAAAAACATGCAGATGTTTGCCGAGGAAGTCATGCCGCTGTTCCGTGAGAAGGACGGCAAGCCGGAGTACCTGAGAGAAGAGCAGAAGATCGGCAGCACCAACGCCGAACGGGCCGCGCAACTGGGCGAACCGGAAAATCCGCCCACCGCGCCCGTCCAGGGTATGGATGAGATCCCCGATCTCAGGACCATACACCTGCCGGAGATGATCGATGCGTCGCTCTTCGACGGGGTTACCCGGGGGCTGATGGAGAAGGATTAAGTCCGGACAGCAGGGGCCTGTCGCGGCGGCGGTGCAACAGGGTTATCAAGGCGCCGTCTTCATGGCGTGAGCCCCTGTTGCGCGGACTTTTGTTTCACCACCGGGCAACTGTCTCTCCGCTCAACAACAATAAATTCCTGTGCCTGTAATAACGACAAGACCTGACTGGCCGTTTTCGGTCGAACGTTCGCCCATATTTTACGGCTGGGTGATCTGGCTTGTGTCTTCTGTTGGTTTTGTCATGTCCATACCGGGGCAAACCATGGGCATGGCCGTGTTCACCGACCACTTTATCGAGGCATTCGGATTATCCCGCACGGAACTCTCCATAGCGTATTTACTGGGTACGCTCGGCAGCTCTTTTTTCCTGACCAGCGCCGGGCGGTTCTATGATGAATCAGGCGCCAGGGTGTCCATGGTCGCCTCGAGCATCGCGCTTGGCCTGTTCGTCAGCTACATTGCCTGCATCGATCAGGTCGCCCGGTACCTGAGCCATACCACTGAAATTTCGCCGGCAGCCGTTACCTTCCCGCTGATCCTGCTGGGTTATTTCGGGGTGCGCTTTGCCGGGCAAGGCGTGCTCACCAGTTCTTCCAGGAACGTGCTGCTGGTCTGGTTTGAAAAAAAACGCGGCCTGGTAGTCGGCGCGCGCAGCGTCTTTATCACCCTGGGATTTTCGCTGGCGCCGCCGTTCCTGGCGTTGCTCATCGGCCATTTCGGCTGGCGCGGCGCCTTGTTTGTTCTGGCCGTTATCGTCGGCGTGATGTTCAGCCTGACGGCGCTGGTTTTTATCAGGGACACCCCCGAATCCTGTGGCCTGTTACCCGACGGAAAGGACCCGGAGAACGGTGACGGGATGCCCGCGATAACAGGTCAAACGCTGGCCCAGGCAAGGAAAAGCCCGGTATTCTGGATCTATGCGCTGGCCCTCACCTTTTACTCGATGTTCGGAACGGCGTTCATTTTTCATATTGTCGCGATATTTGCGGAGGCCGGCAGGAGTCCGGCGCAAGCATTCGCCTATTTTTTTCCGCTCGCACTGGTATCGGTAAGCGCCAACCTGGGCAGCAGCTGGTTGTCCGACAGGACCAGGCTCAAGAACCTGCTGGTGGTAAAACTCATGGCGTTTATCCTGGGGGCCTGGGGCCTGCTGCATTTGCAGCAACAGTCGGGGTACTGGACCATGGTCGCCGGTTTCGGTGTCTGCGGCGGTATCTGGGCCGCCATTTCAAACCTGGCTTATATTCGTTTCTTCGGGCGCCAGCACCTGGGCCAGATCAGCGGCCTGAGTATGTCCCTGATTGTCTTCGGCAGCGCCGTAGGTCCGGCCCTGTTCAGCGTTGGTTATGATGAGTTCGGCACCTTCCACACGACGGTGTGGCTGAGCCTTGCCGTTTTGGTTGCGTTGCTGATTGCCGCGGTCATCATCCCGCAGGACGAGCCCGTTCCCCCGGTTCAGGGACCGCCCGGCGGCCTTCCCTGAGAGCTTTGGCGCGCGCCGGTCACCCCCTGGAGCAACACTCGGGAAGGCAGCAAATAAGGCGGGATTATTGCTCGTCCAGGACTTGCAGCGCAAAGGCGAGGGTGCCCTCGCCATCGACCCGCACCTGGTAATCCTCGACGAAGATCTTGCCGGCGATGTTCAGCTCCGGGTCCACAACGAACACCCCGGGGTGCGGGATGCCGTACGCCAAATCACCCGGTCCATACTGCTCGTTCAGGATGCCCAGGGTGAGGATGGTTTCGGCGTCGATATCCGAGAGCAGCGGATAGGTAATGGCAGCGGCATCGATGAACACCTGCTGCAACTCCGGCGCGTCGTAGGTAATTGCAACTATGCCGATACCGGCCTCTTCGAAGTCCGCTGTCTGTTCCTGCAACTGCACGAGTTGCCTCCGGCAATAGGGTCACCAGTCAGCCGAGCGCACCGCGACGAAAACTGCCCCGCGTTCACCCATGAACTGGTCGATACCGGTGATTTCCCGGCCCTGGTAGAGTGCCCGGATGGCGGGAAAGCGGGCGCCGACCGGCAGCCCCGGGCTGAACGCATCCGGATCTTCGGCAACGAACATCCCGCTGGTAACAGTATCTGCAAGGAGTCCGGCAACCTTGCCGCCGAAAAGTTCGGCGGGCGGGCTATCCAGCATGACGGCCGCGATGGGCAGGCCCAGGATAATCACGACTGCTGCAAAACCTTTAAGGAACTTTTTCAAGTTACACTCCACTCTGTCCGTCTATTCATCAGCGCATTGCCGTTTGATGCCTGTATCGGTAACAAGTATACCAGCTTGTGCAGTCACAGGTAATCGGCCTGGACTCGTACCCGGCGTATTCCGCTACATTACGGCGTTCATGACATTTGGCAAGCATCCGCCAAACTGCTGTATCCATACCTAGAGTATGGGGTAAGGCCTGGAATACGACGTAACGATTTTCGGACCTGTAGCCATGCCAGCGTAACGCAGCAAGACACAACGCATGCGCCGCGTTATAGGCCAAGTCGAAGCGACCTTCCAGCGAGTTTGATTTGTTCTGAGCGTCCTCTATTCGAAGTTTGCCTGAACGGACCAATCCATCAAACTCAACCTGGGAAGGCCCTTCTTCTTTCAGTTTGCCAATTCGTACCAGGTTGTCCAGTTCAGGCAAGCTCATGTTCCGATCCATAGATAAAAAGCTTCGCTTGATCGTTTACGTTATCAATAAAGGGGTTCTTCTCGTTGAGTTTATTTCTCCATTCACTCAACGTCGTTAAATTCGGGTTTATTTGTCTTTGTAATATTGACTCGGCTTGTTGTATAGCTTCATACACGCTTATGTAGTCCATATTTTCACCGATCAGCATCAGGTCTATATCACTCTTCGCGGTGTCGGTACCCCTTGCTATTGAGCCGTAAACAAAGGCAACGTCAATCTGCTCTTTCATGGGTTCCAGGGAGCGCTGTAGTGGTTCACGCAAGCCAACCGTTTTTCTGATTAATCCGCATAACTCTTCAAAAACAGGTGAGTCCGGATTAGCCTGGTAATGCTTCTGATTTCCGACCCGGGTAACATTAACCAGGCCGCTGGCTGCAAGACTGGTAAGTTGTCTATGCACAGCTCCGGTCCCTGAATTTATCATGCGGATCAATTCCGCTCCCTGGAATCTCCGGTCAGGCTGGCCGAATAAGATGCCCAATACTCGCTGTTGTACGCTGGCGAACAGCACATCCTGAATTCTTACGGTATCTGTTATATTGCTTCCCATTTTGGGAATGATAATTCCCAAAATGGGAATATGCAAGTGAAATTAACCCTCTTTACAAAACCAGAACTCCATCTCCACCGTTGCATTGATGGGCAGGGCGTTGACGCCGACGGCCGTGCGCGCCGGGAGGCGCCTGTCTGCGCTGATAACGGCTTCCCAGGACTTGTTGATCTCCGGGAACTGGTCGAAGCGGGTTGTGTAGATGTTCACGCTGAACAGGTCGTCCAGGGACAGGCCGAAATCCGGCAGGGCTTCCAGCAGGTTATTCAGGATTTTTGCGGTTTCCGCGCCGGCGCCGCCCGGTTCCAGTTCGCCGGTGTCCTTGTCCAGTGCAATCATCCCGGCGGTTTTGTAAAACGGTCCTGATTTGACCAGCGGGCTGTAACGGAACCGGGGCGCCGGCAGGTTTTCGGAGCTGAGTGATTCAATCATGGTGTATCAACCTCGTGTTTGCATGTCTACAGGGGAATTGCACCGTCCCTGGCGATTTAACCGTTGTCCTGCCATAGTGAGCAGTTCCCGGTGCCTGGTCAGCCCACCACGGCTTGCGCGGCAGGTTCCTGGAAGCGCGGCATGACTTCC
Organism: Gammaproteobacteria bacterium; assembly: GCA_965207165.1. Lineage (GTDB taxonomy): Bacteria > Pseudomonadota > Gammaproteobacteria > Eutrophobiales > Eutrophobiaceae > JAAXHV01. Next base: position 3,596,235 of record OZ242265.1, read on the forward strand.
CGCGCAAACAGTTCCATGCTGCGCATGGCCTTTTCATGTGCCAGTTTGCCGAACCAGTTGAAAATGATGATATGCTCAAGGCCGCCCTCCTTGTTCAGCCATTCGATCTTGTCGGCAACCGAATCGGGTGTGCCGAAAATGCCCAGCTTGCCGTAGATCTCATCGAACGGAACGGTTTCGAAGTATTCCAGGATCTCGGTGTAGTTGGCGAACTGCTCGGCCACCTTGGCCTTGTCCCGTTCCCCCCATATTTTCGCCGCGGTGCGCACATACCATAGAACGTGGTCCCGGATATCAGCTTTAACCTGTGCGTCGCTTTCTCCCACGTAAATGAATTCGTTGTGGGCCATTTGCAAATCCGTTCGCCCGGCTTCATTCAATAATCTGTACCAGACATCAAAATACGAGGTCTTCAGGATTTCATGGGGGCACAGGTAAGGACCGATCAAGCCGTTGATGCCCCGGTCTATGATCTTTTTTACCGTGTAGTCGCTGATTGCGGCCTGCCAGATCGGCGGATGTGGCCTGGTATAGGGTTTCGGCAGGACGGAGAGTTGCGGGAATTGCCAGTATTGGCCGTCGTATGAAAAGCTTTCCTCGGTCCAGGCGCGGCGGATAATGTCCAGCGCTTCGCTGAAACGCTGTTCCGCCTCGTTCAGGGTCAGGTTGAAGCCGGCGAATTCCTTGGGCTGGTTGCCGCGCCCTACGCCCACGTCCACGCGGCCCCGGCCCAGGTGATCCAGCGTCGCCCAGTCTTCCGCCACCCGCAACGGGTGCTGGAACGGCAATACGACGACTGCTGTGCTGATCCTGATCCGGGAGGTATTGGCCAGTGCATGACCGGCAATGGCGGGGACCGACGGTCTGCCGTACGGGCTGAAGTGGTGCTCGGTAAGCCACACCGTGTCATAACCCAGTTCCTCGGCAAAACGGATTTGCTCGGTAATGTTTTCATAAGGTTCCGGCATCCCATCCAGTACCTGGGGAACCAGGATTATGCTGAATTTCATATACCCTCTGCCTGTGACGGAAAAAATACTGCTAACTATACGGCCAACTCACTACCGGTTTATCACTGCAATTACTGCGTCCGGGTTGTCAGCGACTATTTTAAGCAATACCCGAGCTGCCCCTCTCGGCGTTCGAAGACCTTGTTCCCAGTGTCGTAGCGCGCCAAGCGAAATACCAAAAGTTGCACAAAACCGCTGCTGACTCATACCAGTTTTCTTCCGGATTGCTTGCACATCGATTGGTTCGGGCTGATGAACCCTGGCCCTGGAGTTATTTCCCTCAACATGAGAAATCGCATCCTCCAGGCCAGCGGCTATTTCAGTATATGCTTTACCCATTTTTTTGTCTCCAGGACACCATCAGTTTTTCGGCTGACTTAGCCAGAAGATTTCTTTCCTGCCTCGACAAATCAGCTCTTTCGTTCTTACCGAATGCCGTCAGTAGATACAGTGGCATAGACTCATTAAAAAAATAATAGATAACTCGGATACCGCCACTTTTACCGCTACCGGACCGTGCCCAGCGAAGTTTACGAATTCCGCCGGCTCCTTGCATAATCACCCCGGCGCCGGGATGCTCAGCGAGATAAGTGATCAAATCTTGCCGCTCCCCTCCAGTAAGTAAGCGAGTCACTTTCCTTTGAAACATCCTTGTCTCTGCAACGGTGATCATCCGACAACAATATACTACAATGGAGTACTATTCAAGTGTGGTGTCAGGAGCGGTTTTCCCGGCGCGGTTTCGGTGAATTGATTTTTCTCTCTGATCATTCTCACTGACGCCTGATACTGCACATCAGACAATCATCCCGATGATGGCCCGGAACAACGGACTGTCCGGGTTGGCCAGTTCTCCTATGATCGAAAAATGGTCGCGCTCCTCGACCTCCATGTGGGTGACGGGGTAGCCGGCCTGTGCACAGCATTCGGCATAACTGCCGGTCTGGCGGCGGAACTCGGCTGATTCGTTTGCGCCGCAGGCGATAACGGCGGGAACGGGCCGCCGGGACAGGTGATGGATCGGGCTGTAGCGTTTGGCCGCTTCCAGGTCCAGTTGCAGTTTTTCGTTGGGTTCGCATTCCAGCAGCGGTTCGAGGTCGTACAGGCCGCTGATGGCGCAGACGCCTTTCACCACGTCCGCGGGAAGGCCGTACTGCTCCGGCCAGTCATCACTTATAAGCTCTGCCGTCAGGTGGCCGCCGGCGGAATTGCCGCTGACGTAAATCCGCTCAGGGTCACAACCGTAGTCCGCGCTATGTTCATACAGCCATTTAACGGCATTACGCACGTCTGCAACGACTTCAGTCATGGTCACGTTTGGAACCAGCCGGTAATTAATGGGCACCCAGGCGATGCCACGCGGGATGAATTCCTTCGCCGGGAAGCGCCGGGGGTCCTTGCTGTTGAAGAACCAGTAACCGCCGTGGATAAAGATCAACACGGGCGCATTGCCGCTACCGGGAGTGAAGATATCCAGCGTCTGGCGCGGACCGGCAGGGCCATAGGGCACGTCCAGTTCACCGGGCATGGACCGCACCAGTTCCTCGCTGAGTTCCTCGTACCGGCGCACATGATCGCCCATACCGGGCGTCAGGTTAGTCAAATACTGACGGCGTAGTTCTTCCAGCGGATAATCCTGCCAATTCATATCGCATCTCCTGGGAATCAACCGATATCACAACAGCATTTTCCCCGTTTATCAACCTCCTCCCTTCCCGCACCAGCGGGAAGTAATTTGGGACACCCATAAATTAACGCACCGCACAAATTTATGGGTGTCCCAAATTTATTGATCCTGTCCATCCTGTGCATCCATGTTAATATCCGCGGGTCATGACCGGAACCCAGAATAACAGCGCAGCGAACTATCGCGTCCTCACCATCCTGTCGTTACTGAGCACCTTTGGTGCGGCTGTGTATTTCATCGCCCCGTTGCTGGTCGGCGGATACGTGACCCAACTCGGGTTCAGCAGCCAGCAGGGCGGCTACATCATCTCGGCGGAACTGGCGGGTTTTGCCTTGGCTGCGATACCGGCGGCGATCTGGGTCAAAAGGTTCAATTGGCGCACGGCGCTGTACCTCTCCGCCGCTTGCGTCATCCTGATGAACCTGGTTACCTCGTCGTTAACCGGTTTTGCCCTGTTTCCCGTTATTCGTTTTTTGAGTGGATTCGCCGCCGGCATACAACTGGCCGTGTGTATGGCCGTGATCCACCGGAACCTGGACCCGGACCGCAGCCTCGGCTACTGGTTCGGCCTGCAATTGCTGGTGGGCTCGGTGGGGGTGATATTCCTTCCGGGGCTGATCGCGGATTTCGGAGTCGGCGCAGTGTTCCTGGTGATAGCGGGATTGCATGCACTGTTGCTGTTGTTCATCCGTATTATTCCCGACCGCGGTGAAATCGAACAAATGCCGGAAGTCAAAGCCACCGGTTCGATTCCTGTCCTGGTTGCGCTCGGTTTTGTCGGCCTGTACCTGTTCGAAGCGGGGATCATGGGCGTGTGGGCCTACTACGAACGCATCGGAGATGCCGGCGGTATTTCACCTCAGACCATCGGTTATGCGCTATCAGCCAGTCTCTTCCTCGGCTTTCTCGGTTCCATGGCTACGGCCGCGCTGTCAACCCGTTTCAACCGCCTCATTCCGGTTGCGCTGGGGACGTGCCTGGCAATCTTCTGTACGGCGCTGTTGCTGACCGATTTTTCCACCCCCACCTATGTTATCAGTGTCGGTCTGTTCATCTTCGCCTGGTATTTTACCCTGCCCTACATTATGGGGTGTATCGCCAACGTGGATGCGACCGGCAGGTTATTGATCCTGTCCAACATGGTAGCCGGCCTGGGCACCTCAACCGGTCCTGCCTGTGCCGCCCTGCTGCAGACTTCGGACAGTTTCGTACCGGTGCTGTGGATGGGGATCATCACCATGCTGGTATCGATCCTGTTCATCTCGCGACTGGCGCTGCAGCCGGCGAGGGAATAGCGGTAATTTGGGACACCCACAAATTACCGCGCTGCACAAATTTATGGGTGTCCCAAATTTATCGGTTGTTCCCTAACCAATTTTCCCCAGCGCCCTCAGGATCTTCTCCGGCGTAAACGGCTGTGAAGTCACCTCTGCCCCGAACGGCTCAAGCGCATCGTTGATGCCGTTCATGATGGCGCCGCACACGGCGATGATGCCGGCCTCGCCGCAGCCTTTCGCACCCAGTTGCGTGGACTTTGTGGGTGTCTCGATATGATCGCATTCGATGTCCGGCATTTCCCCGGCCATGGGCAGCAGGTATTCGAACATGTTGCCGTTCAGTAACTGGCCGTTTTCATCGTAGATACATTCCTCATACAGGCTGGAACCGATGCCCTGGACGATGCTGCCGCGCATCTGTTCAACCACCAGTTTCTCGTTGATGATGCGGCCGCAATCGTCCACCGTCCAGATTTTGTTCAACGTTACCAGGCCGGTATTGACGTCCACCTCCAGGGATACGCCCAGGGCGCAGTTGGCGTAGACCATGAGTTGTTCGCGCTGGCTGTAGTGGCGGGTGACGATCAGTTCCGGTTCAAACTCCGCCGGCAGTGTGTGGGTATTGAAATGGACCGTATTGCCGATCTCCGCCAGGGATGAGACTTTCTCATTGGTCTCCAGGTTGAAGATCTCGCCGGCCCTGATAGCCAGGATGTCCGCCGGTTGTTCATGGATGGCAGCGGCTACCTCCAGTATCTTCTCCCGCATTTCCGTTGCCGCCAGCAGGCACGCCTCGCCCGCGATTGCCGTACTCCTGGACGCCCAGGTGCCGCCGCCGAACGGCGTTGTTGCAGTGTCGCCCATGACGACGTTGATTTCATCCCGGGCAACGCTGAGCACATCGGAGACGATCGACATCACTACTGCCTCGCCGCCCTGGCCCTGGTCGGTCAGGCCTGTCGCGCAGGAGATGTTGCCGCCGGCTTCCAGGCGCAGGGTACAGGCGTCCCGGGAACTGATGGGCGCGCCGCCCGCTGCATAGAGAGCAGGGCTTGGGGAGGTGCCCTCCACGACGGTTGCGAGGCCGATACCCTGATAGATCCCCTTGTCACGCCCTGCATCCCGTTCCTGCTGCAGCCTGTTGTAGTCCATCATCCGTAACAATTTATCCAGCGAGGCCTGTTGCGACAGGCACTCAAGGTATTCGCCGGAAATTCCGGTAACGGGATACGCGTCATCCCTGAACAGGTTGCGTTTCCTGATCTCTGCCTTGTCGAGACCCGTCGCCCTGGCCGCCGCGTCCATCAGTCCCTCCGCCACCAGGCTGGCGACGGGCATGCCCACGCCGCGATACTGGCCGGTGCTGACCTTGTTCTGGTAGACCAGCGAGGCATTGGCCCGGTAGTGTTTCAGGTCGTAGGCCAGCGGCGTACAGATGGCGACCAGCAGGGGTTCTATGACGCTGGTGCGGGGATGGATCAGGTAAGGCCCGGCGCCGGCCAGGTCGTCCACTTCCAGGGCCTGTATCTTGCCGTCGTTATTGACCCCGATGCGCGCCCTGACCCGGTGCCCCCGGGCATGGATGTCAGAAACAAAGGATTCCAGCCGGTCCGCTACGAACTTTACCGGCCGGCGTATCAGCATACTGATCGCGGCGGTCGCGATCTCATCGGAATAAACGTGCAGTTTCAGGCCGAAACCGCCGCCGATATCCGGACAGATGATGCGCACGTTCGCTTCGTTCAAGCCCAGTTGCCTGGCGTAAATATAGCGCTGGATATGGGGCACCTGGCTGGTCAGGTACAGGGTCAGGTAGCGTTTGGCGGGGTCATAATCGGCAATGGCGCCGCGCGGTTCCAGCGTCACGCCGGTTTGGCGGTCCACCCGGAAAGTTTTCTCTATGACTACGTCTGACCCGGACAGGGCCTCATCCACTTCACCGGCATCGATGTTGATTGACCAGGCGACGTTGGTTCCGAGATCGGGATGAACCAGTGGCGCATCCGGTTTCAGGGCCGTCTCCGGGTCGACTACAGCCGGCAGTTCCGCATAATCCACTTCAACCAGTTCCGCCGCATCCTCGGCAACGGCCCTTGAACCGGCCACCACGGCCGCAACCGGTTCACCCTGCCAGCGAACAATGTCCGTCGGCAGCGCGGCCTGCGGCGCGGTCCTCATCTCGCCCAGGTTGGTCAATTGCGCAGTCCAGGGTTGGCAGACAGCAGCGAGATCCCGGCCGGTAATCACGTGACTCACTCCACTGACTTCCCGGGCTATCGAAGTGTCTATACTGACAATTCTTGCGTGGGCGTATGGACTGCGCACGTAACAGACATGCAGCATCCCGGTCAAGGTGATGTCGTCCAGGTAACGGCCCCGCCCCTGGATGAATTTGCGGGCGTTAGGCCTGGGCAGGACCGGGTCGGTAATGTAGGGATCAGGCATCGGCTTTCTTCGCTGCTATCTCTTCAATAGCGTCGACGATTGCGTGGTAACCGGTGCAGCGGCAATAGTTGCCGGACAGGAAGGCCCGGATCGATTCCCGGTCGGTCGCCGCGTGCGTGTTCAGGAACTCCGCCGCGGAGATCAACATGCCGGGGGTACAGAACCCGCACTGCGCCGCGTTGTGCCTGAGGAAAGCCTCCTGCAGGCCGGCTAATTCCCCACTGTCCGTGACTCCCTCGATGGTTTCGATGGAATGCCCGTGCGCCTGCGCCGCCAGGGTCAGGCAGGAACGGGCAATACGGCCGTCGAACCTGACCGTACAGGCGCCGCAGATACCCTGTTCGCAACCGACGTGGGTGCCGGTCAGCCCCACCCGGTGACGCAGAAAGTCCGCCAGGCTCTCCCGCGCCGGCACCTCGGCCTCTACCAGCGCGCCGTTGACCGTAATTGCAACGGAAAAATGCGGTTCCTTAGCCATACAACTCCCCGATAACCTCCCTCAGGTAGTGTTTAGCCAGATGCCGCTTCATCTCCGTACTCATATTGCTGTCGCCCGTTATCTCAACGTCTTCATCCAGCGCGGCGAGCGCCTGTTCGACCAGGTCTGCCGTCACGGTCCTGTTTACCAGCAGTTGCGCGACCCCGGCGGCCAGCACGGGGGTGTTTGCCACCGCAAAGAATACCGGGCTGAAGGAAGTAAACACCCCGTCTTCAAGTTCTGCGTTGACCACCAGGCCGGTTGCAGCGAAATCACCCCGGCGCTGCACAAACTCGCGCATGGCGCATACGGTCGTCTCGGCGGCAAGAGGGAAGGCGATCGACGTCATCAGGTCGTTTTCCTGCAGGTCGGTTTCATACAGGTCCCTGAAATAATCACGGGCGCGCACCACCCTTGTACCTTGCCTGTTTTGTATCGTGATACCAGCGTCCAGGGCGACACAGCAGGCCGGCAGTTCAGAAGCGGGGTCAGCCAGCGATACGTTGCCGCCGATCGTGCCCCGGTTGCGTACCGCCGCATGGGCCACGTGCCTGATTGCGGTTGCCAGCAGGGGTGTGTGCCTGGCAACGAGTTCGGATTGCTCAAGTTCTGCGTGCCGCGTCAGTGCGCCGACGCGCAACATGCCGTCTTCCAATGAGATTCCCTTGAGTTCATCCAGGTCATTAATGTCGATGAGCATGTCGGGCGCGGACAGGCGCATGTTCAGGGTGGGATTAAGGCTCTGTCCACCCGCAAGGATCTTGACGAAGCCTGCCGGCTGTTCCAGCAGTGCCAGGACCTGGTCCACGGACCCGGCCCTGACGTAGTTGAATTGTGCGGGTTTCACAGTCAGTCAGCCTTTACTTTTCCGGGGACAGATTTAAGTCTGTCCCCCGTTCCCTGCGCTTCCTTCTATTGCCGTACGAACGTTGCGGGCCAGTTTTTCCCAGATGGCATCGGCCTTTTTCATCATCATGCCGGCCCCGTATTTGCCGAGGCGGCCGGTGACGGAGGATTCCGAACTGCAATAGACCTCGGTGGACCCGTCGTCGTTGGCGCGCAGGCGCACGACGTTGTGCGCGGTCAGCATGCTGGCCCGGGTGCCTTCCTCGCCGCGGGTCTTGGAGATGATTTCAACAGGTGGCGTTTCTTCGACAATTTCCAGGTCCAGGTTGAACTTCGCAGAGATCGGCCCCACCTTGACGGCAACACGCGCTTTGTAGCGGGTTGCATCGACAGCAGTGATCTCCTTGCAACCGGGAATGCACGGCGCCATCTTTTCCGGGTCTTTGGCAAAATCCCAGACGGTTTGCGCGGGCGCCTGCACCGTAAATGTCTTTTCAACTTTCATCGATTCGTCTCCCCCGTTGACAGGAGTCTATTTTTTACCGGCCGCATAAGCAACCGGATTGTTCGGGTTAGCGGCGTGGGATTGGTATGACGGCAGGGAGCCGGTTTGCGAGCGGCAATTCCGCTTGTTAAACTGGAAAGAGTACTGGGACCAAATGAGGCTAGCGATAAATACCATGTTTACCGGATTCGATGGAACGATACGCCGGCCCCCTTTGTTGTTCCGTTGCTGTCTTTGCCTTGGTCTGGCTGTCAGCATTTCCGTATCGGCCGATGACGGGGAAAGACATGCGCACGGCGGGATTGAAGAAATCGTCACCATCGGCACGCGCACCTCGGCACGGGTGATGGCTGATGCAGCGGTGCCGGTTGATGTATTCACGCTGCCGGACCTCGAAAGCGTCAATTCGTCAGACATGGTGGATGTGATCAACACCATTGTCCCGTCGTTCAACGTCACCCGGCAGCCCATCTCCGACGGCGCAACCTTCATACGGCCGGTCAGTATGCGCGACCTGGATTCGCACCATACGCTTGTGCTCGTCAACGGCAAACGGCGCCAGCGCGCGGCGTTGATGCAACTGGGTGGTTTCGGCGCGCACGGTCCCGATATCGGCAGTATTCCCTCCATAGCGTTGCTGTCCGTGGAAACACTCAGGGACAGCGCCGCGGCCCAGTACGGTTCCGACGCCATCGCCGGCGTCATCAATTTCAACCTCAGGGACAGTCGCTCCGGTTTTGACCTGCGCAGCAAATACGGCGGCTACACGGAGGGCGATGGCGAGGAGATCACCATCGAAGCCAACGCCGGACTTCCGCTTGGCAGCGAGGGGTTTATCAGCATAAGCGGACAATATTCGGATACCGATCCGACCAGCCGTTCCCAGCCGTACGATATTACCATCGGCGCATCGGGCCTGACGCCGCTGCAAGCCACCCGCAGCCGGTTGACGGTGGACGGTGTGACCTATTACGGCCCCGATGCCTTTACTTACAGCTATGGCGCCGACGGTACGATAGAACAGGTGCTGCCGGGCAGCGATGGCATACCGGACGATGTTGACACACGCTTCGCCGACAACTTCACCGGGGTGGGCGGCGCGCGTGAATTCGACAGCCCGGCGCAGGTATGGGGGCAGCCTGAGCGTGAACAGGTGCTGTTTTTTGCCAACGCCGCGCTACCGGTCACGGAGTCGTTCGAACTGTATGGTTTCGGCAATTACGCCGAAAAGGACCAGACCGGGGGATTCTTTTACCGGCGTCCCGGCGTCAGCCAGTTATTGCCGTTGCGGCTGGCGGACGGTTCCATCTACGACCCCCGGACCAGCCTGTACCCTTCCGGGTTTACGCCGCAGTTTTCCGGGAAGGCTATCGATTACAGCGTCATCGGCGGCCTGCGCGGCGAATTTGCCGGCGGTCTGGAGCTGGACCTGTCGGCGAACTATGGTTTCAACGAGATCCGTTACCGGATTGGGAATACGCTGAATCCGTCGCTGGGCCCGGAGACGCCGACCCGCTTTCGGCCGGGTACCCTGGGCAATGAAGAGCTGGCAGTGAACGCCGATTTCGTCTGGCCCGTAGAACTGGGTTTCGGCGGGCCGCTGAACGCCGCCTTCGGTTTCGAGTACCGCCGCGAGCGCTACCAGATCGGTGCAGGCGACCCGTTGTCGTATGCCATAGGACCGTTTGCCGCGCCCGATCCGTTTAATTTCGAGATTACCCGGGTAGAGGCCGACGCCGACCCGGATGACGGACTGACCGGTGTCGAGTGCCGCATACCCGGTCTGGAAGCGTCCGGCTCGCTATGCCCTGCCGGCGACCCCGTCAATAACGCGGTGCCGGTGGGCTCCAACGGGTTCCCTGGTTATGCACCGGGGTTTTCCGGATCCCTGGGCCGGAACAACTATGCCGGCTACGTCGATTTCGAAATGGACGTGACGCCTGAGTGGCTGCTCAACGTCCAGGCGCGGTTCGACCATTTCAGCGACTTCGGTGATGTCGCGACCTGGAAGCTGGCGACCCGTTACCGTCTCAGCGACCGTATCAACCTGCGCGGTTCCGTCGGCACGGGCTTCCGGGCGCCGACGCCGGGCCAGACGTCGACAACCAACGTCTCGACGCGGGTTGACCCGGACGGCCTGCCCATGGCCGAGGGTGTATATCCGGCCACGCACCCGGTTTCCGCCTTGTTCGGCGCCCGTCCGCTGGAAGCCGAAGACTCGACATCCTATAACCTGGGGGTGGTTGCAGAGCCGCTGGACAACCTTTCCCTGACCCTGGATTACTATCACATCAGGCTGGACGACCGCATCGTACTGTCATCACAGTTCGCAGTGACGCCTGACCTGGTTGCACAACTGAGGGAGTTTGGCGTGCCGGGCGCCGAGACCATTGCCCAGGTGCGCTTTTTTACCAACGACGTGGATTCCAGGACCCGCGGCGTTGACCTGTCGGTCGCATTTGATTTTTCCGCCTTCGGTGGCGCCAATTCGCTGCACCTGCTCGGTAACCATAACAAGACCCGGCTGCTTGAACGGGGGCGTTTCGTCAATGCGGAGGCGCAATTTGACGTCGAGAACGGCGCCCCTGACGTACGCGCGGTGGCAACCCTGCATCATGACCGGGAACATCTTAACCTGCTGTTGCGGGGACGCTATTACGGCGGCTACGAAAACACCAGCACTGCCGACCTGTCCAGGATCCAGGAATTCGGTTCACGCTTCATGCTTGATGCTGAGGCGACCTGGCGTTTCGGCGCGCGCTACTCACTGACGCTGGGCGGGAGAAACCTGTTCGACACCTACCCCGGGCGGGGCGAGTTCGAAACCTGTTGCGGCCGCCTCTACCGCAGCGATTCCCTGGTGCCCTGGCAGGGGACCTCGCTGTATGTACAGTTGCTGGTATCGATGCCGTGACCGGACTTGTCCACCAGTAGACAGGGGCATTGCGCCAGAGAGTCAGGACGGCAGTTGGCAATCTTTTCCCTGACAGGCAATCAAAATCTATCTGCGTTAATCTGCGTCAACTGCGGATTGCATGGCTTTCAGCACCCGTTCCGGCGTGGCGGGGATCTGGTTCACCCGGGCGCCCACTGCATTCTTGATGGCGTTGGCGATGGCCGGGGCGGGTCCCACTGCGCAGATCTCGCCGACCCCCTTGGCGCCGTACGGCGCTGATTCTTCAGGCTCTTCAATCAGTAACGAGTGGATTTTGTACGGCGCATCCGCCATGCCCGGTATCTTGTAATCCATCATGGTCGGGTTGATCATGCGGCCGTTGTCCCACAGCATCTCTTCGGTCAGGGCATAACCCAGCATCTGTACGATCCCGCCCTGTATCTGGCCTTCCACCGAGGCTTTATTGATCGCCTTGCCCACGTCGTGGGCGGCCCAGAATTCCAGCACTTCCACCTGGCCGGTCACCTCATCCACTTCCACCTCCGCGACCTGGGCGCCGAAGGTGAAGATACCGATCGCGTCGGGCATCAGCGCAAACCCGCGGAGCAGCATGCGTTTGGGGTCCATGCGGTCTTGCGGCGTGTACAGCCAGTTATGGGTGCCCATGATGGGGCCCCCTTCCTGCCACAGCGCCCTGCCGGCAATCGCGGCAAACGGCAGCGCCGCGTCCGGGACGCCTTTCACGCCGACGACACCGCCCTGCCTGAGCTCCAGGTCCGCGGTGTTGCATTCCAGTATCTCCCCGGCATGACGGTAAATCTGTTCCCGGACATCGTCGCCGGCTTTTTTTACCGCGTTGCCGATGACGTAGGTGTTGCGGCTTGCCGAAGTCTGGAACTGGTAGGGGGACGAATCCGTATCCGGCGCGGCAAAGTTGACCTGGTCCATATCCAGGGCGAGGGCACCGGCTACGATCTGCGTGAATATGGTATCCGAACCCTGGCCGATATCGACCGCCCCACAGTTCAACGTGACGCTGCCGTCTTCATTCAACAAGACGTTCGCCCCGGCGCCGGCCAGGCCGGAGATATGGCTCATGCCGGCCACGCCGATGCCGCGTTTTTTACCAGGCCTGGCAGGTGTCCCGTTCAGGCGTTTGCCGGCCCAGTCCGAGGCGTCCCGCACCTTTTCCAGGCAGGCCTTCATGGTGGCCTTCTCGATGGTCTTGCCGCAGAAAAATTTATCGTCCTGCTCCAGCGCGTTGGCAAGGCGCAGTTCCACGGGGTCCATCCCCAGTTGCTCCGCCAGGTCATCCAGCTGGGATTCACTGGCAAACGTAGCCTGGGGGTTGCCGAACCCGCGGAACGCGCTGGCGCGGGACAGGTTGGTATATACCGACCAGGCTTCCACCCGCATGTTCGGGATGCGGTACGGTCCCTGGCTGAAAAAAGCCGCCACCGGGGAGACTTCCGGGCTCTCATCGGCATAGGCGCCGCCGTCAAGGACGATGCGGCAATCACGGGCCACCAGGGTGCCGTCCTTGGTAGCGCCGGTTTTCATGTAAATCCTGCCGCCGTGACGGCGTTTCATCATGGTCATGTCGTCTTCCCGGGAAAACGTCAGCTTGACCGGGCGGCCCGTCGCCTGCGCCAGCAGCGCGGTGATGGGCTGGTTGGTAAACTCACACTTGCCGCCGAAACCGCCGCCGATGCGCGGGGCAATGACCCGCACCTTCGACATGGGCAACCCCATCGCCAGGGCGGTGTACATCTGGGAGCGGGCGACGCCCTGGGTTGACGACCACAACGTGACCTTGCCGTTGCCGTCCACTTCAGCAACGGTCGAGCTCGGTTCCATGTACATGTGGTGCTGGGCCGGCACCCGGTATTCGTCTTCCACGATAACGTCACATTGATCCCAGACCTTGTCTGGATCGCCTTCCATGAACTCGGTGAAGCACATGGCGTTTGGTTCTTCGGGCAGTTCAAACATGGTGGGGTATTCGTCGCGCTTTTCATGGATGACAGGTGCGTCCGGCTTGAGGGCCTGTTCCACGTCCGTCACGGGTTCGAGTTCTTCGTATTCTATCTCGATGAGCCGCAACGCCTGCCGCGCCGTCGCCAGGTCGACCGCGGCCGCGGCCGCGACCGGTTCGCCGCTGTAGCAGACCTTGTCCCGCGCCAGGGGAAGCTGGTCCTTGATGAACATGCCGATATAGTTGAGCGGCAGGTCGGTCCCTGTCAGCACGGCCTTGACGCCGGGCAATGCCTTTGCCCGGGAAGTGTCGACGGACAGTATCCGCGCATGGGCGTAGTGACTGCCGAGCAGGGCTGCGTGCAACATGCCGGGACGGGTGATGTCATCGGTGTATATGGCGCGCCCGGTCGCTTTTTCGGGTCCTTCTATGCGCGGAACGGAGGCGCCGATAATAGGGTTGGTCTGCAAATTTTCCGCCATGTTCGTACTCATGCCTGTTCTCCCGCGGTTGCTGATGAGCCCCTTGAATTCCGATCCGTCGCCCCACCGGCCAGGGACAGTACCGCGTCCACAATCTTCACGTAGCCGGTACAACGGCACAGGTTGCCGCTCAACTCCTCGCGGATTTCATCCAGTGTCGGGTTCGGGTTGCTGTCCAGCAGCGCCTTTACCGCGATGACCATCCCGGGGGTGCAGAAGCCGCACTGCAAACCCTGGCAGTCGATAATGGCCTGTTGTACGGGATGCAGGTTGCCGTTGGTTGCCAGCCCCTCGATAGTGGTGATCTGCCGGTCCGTTGCCGCTACCGCCAGCGTCAGGCAGGCGCGCACGGGCAGTTCGTCTATCAGCACCGTGCAACTGCCGCATACACCGTTATTGCAGCCGCATTTGGTCCCGGTCAGGGAAAGCTGTTCGCGCAACACCTGCAACAGGGTGTGGCGCGGGTCGGCCAGTACCTCGTACGGGTCGCCGTTTATGGATAATGTCACGGCTTGCTTGTCTGTCATGAGTGTTTCCTCAACTGTGTAATGCTTCCCGGATCCGGTCCGCGGTAAAAGGCATATGGCGCAGGCGTTTGCCGGTCAACGCGGCGAAGGCATTGGCCACGGCCGCCGGGGCAAGGATTGACCCGGTTTCGCCGACCCCGGTCGGTTCCCTGTCGCTGTGCAGCAGTTCTACCTGCACGGCAGGCGCATCCGCCATGCGCATAACGGTATAGTCGTGAAAATTACGTTGTTCTATCAGGCCGTTTTTGATGGTGATCCGTTCCGACAGGGTGTAACCCAGGCCGTGGACGACGCCGCCTTCCAGTTGTGCCCTGACGTTGTCGGGCTGTATGGCCAGGCCTACGTCTGCGGCAACCCAGACATTGTGGACAACGATCTTTTCCTGTTTCTCATCATGGGAAATTTCGGCTATGGCCGCGGCCGCGGTATCCACGTAGTGGCTGTAGGCAATGCCCAGCGCGCGGCCGGTCCGCCCCCGCGTCCAGCCGGCCATGCCCGCAACGGTCTCAACAATACGCCTGCCCCGTGCGGATTTGTGCAGCAGCCGCAGGCGCAAGTCGACGGGATCGATGTGTTGTTGCGCGGCTATTTCATCCAGAAATGATTCAATGGCCAGGTTGTTTGGTGTCGCGCCCACACCCCGTACCGGGTAGAGGCGTACGCCCGTATCCATGGCAACGTGCTCGACCAGGCGGTTGGGCAGGTCGTAGGCGTCGCCGATGGTACGGTCAATGGCGTGGTGCGAAGCGCCCAGCATGGACGTGATGGGTACCTCGCCGAACGCCTCGTAACTGGGCCGGTCCAGCAGTTTTATGGCTTCATCGCTGGCCACGCGATGCTGCCAGGCCGCTATGTTGCCCCGGGTATCGACCGCAGCGCGCAGGTAGTGGGCGGTCATGGGTTTGAGGTGTCCGCTGCGCAAATCATCTTCACGGGTCCAGACTACTTTCACCGGCCTCTGCAACACCCTGGACAGCCAGGCGGCGTCAACCACGAAATCCATACCGGGGACGGTACGCCGTCCAAGCCCGCCGCCCAGCAGCGAACGGTTCAGCTTGACGTCGTGCGCCGGGATATCCAGTATTCCGGCAACCGCCTCAACCGTGTTGGCCGGCGCCTGGGTCCCGGCCCAGACCTCTGCTTTTTTCCCGTCACCTGTGACCGATACCACCGCGTTCAGCGGTTCCATCTGGGCATGGTAAACGTAATCCGTCCGGTACCCGGCCGAGTAGACCGTTGCGGAATTATCCGTCAGGGAGGAAATATCGCCCTGTACGTCCCAGGGGAAACCGGCCCGGGACACGTCATGCGCTGCCGCGCGGTGTTGTTGCATCGCTTCATCGCTGTCGAAGCGGCTCATGCCTTCCACCTCGCTCCAGCTGATGTCGAGCCGGTCACGGGCTTTCAGGGCAAGCGGGTAACTGGTGGCGACGACCGCAACGGATTCGGGCCGTCTTATCACGTCGACCACGCCGCTGATGCCGCGCGCATCACGTTCATCGACGGCGCGTACCGTGGCGCCTTCAACAGGCGCCCGGGATACCGCCGCGTAAACCAGGCCCGCGGGCCGGGCATCCATGCTGTATTGCGCGCTGCCGCTGACCTTGCCCGGGAGGTCCCGGCGCGGGATGCGTTTGCCCACCAGCCGGTAAGCTTCGGGGGCTTTGAATGTTACCGGTTCGCTACCGCCAACGGCAGCAGCGGTCCCGGCGAATGCGGCAATTGCACCGTAACTGATGCTGCGCCCGGTTTTATCATGTATGACCAGGCTGGGCGCGGTCCCCAGTTGCGCTACCGGTACTCCCCAGTGCTCTGCGGCATTGACCAGTAATACCTGGCGCGCCTCCCGGCCGAAGCGGCGCAGGCGCTCATAGTAATTGGTGACTGTCCTGCTGGAGGTGGTGAAAATCCTGTTGAAGAACAGGGGGTCGCCGTAGACTTCGCCGAACGGCGGAGAAGATTCGATAAGCACGTCATCCCAATCAACGTCCAGTTCCTCGGCAACGATGACGGGCAGCGCCGTCATGACGCCCTGGCCCATTTCCGCAGCGGGATTGACAATGGTCACGGTCCCGTCTGGAGAAATGCTCACGTAGGCATTGAGTCCGGCCGATGGCGGCTTCGTGCCGGTTGCCGCCTCGCCCGCATACGCAATGCCGTTACCGGCGATACCGGCGCAGGCGAAACAGAATGTCAGCCCCCCGGTCTGTTTTAAAAACTCCCGCCGGCTCACCTGGCGCGTCGTTCCCGCGTAAGCGGGTACCCGGCGTCTCATTCCAGGGTTTACTGTTTCGCTCATTCAAGCTCCCGCAACTCGTCCACGGCCCGCTGCAACAAACCCGGGATAATCATGCGCCGGTATTCGGCACTGCCGCGTACGTCATCGACCGGGTCCGCGGCCGCCATCAGTTTTTCTCCTGCCTGTTTGACGGTCTCTGCGGACAGGTCCGACCCGGTCAGGATTGCATCTGCCTCGTCCAGGTGCACGGGTGCAGGCCCTGCCGAGCCGACCGCTGCCCTGGCGTAACTGCACGCGCCATTGTTCATAACCAACACCAGGGAGACGGATATGGTGGCGTAATCGCCGTGGGTCCTGCTGAATTTGAGATGCCTGCCCCTGGCGGCGGCAGGTTCCACCGGCACCAGGACCGCACACAGTATCTCGTCTTCTTCCAGGGAAGTTTCCAGGTAGTCCAGGAAAAATTCGCCGGCAGGGATCTGTCTGCGTCCCGCCTGGCCGGCCGCCTCCAGCACGGCGTTGGCTGCGACCAGGGCGCCGGGGAAGTCGGCGTTGGGGTCGGCGTGGCAGACCGCGCCGCCGATGGTGCCCATGTTGCGGATGGCCGGGTGGGCGATCTGCCGCGCCGCGTCCCTGACGACTGCCGCGTTGCCGGCCAGCCTGCCGTCCGCGGCGATCTGTGTATGGGTGGTTGTAGCGCCTACGCGCATATGGTCCCCGGTTTCCGCAATACCGGAGAGTTCATCGATGCGGCGCAGTCCGACCAGCGTTGAGGGTTCAACCAGGTCCGCATTCAGCATGGCCACCAGGGTGGCGCCGCCGGCGAGGCAGCGGGCCTCATCGTCTTGCGAAAGGATCTCAAGCGCTTCAGACAGGCTGGCGGGTTCGATATATTTCATAGTTGTAATGAGGGGTAAGATAATGTTCGAAATAGTTTATTTGACCATTATATGCCAGTTTTTGGCACACGATAAAGTATTGAACATCTATAGATTATTAATGTAATATGGATAGAGTTTTCTACATAGTTAAAGAAACCAAAAAATACTATCGGGGGTTCATCATGCTGTTCCAGCCTGTATCTTCCTGCTCCGTCAGGGGCAGGGTTTTTCCCGCCGTTTTAACGATCTGTCTGTCAGGTCTTGCCCTTCCGCTGTTTGCCCAGGGAGGCAGCATCCTGGAGGAGGTACTGGTTACCGCGCAGAAGCGCGAACAGTCCATCCAGGACGTGGGCATCGCCATTACCGCGTTCAGTGGTGCACAGTTGCAGGAAATCGGTATCGTCAACAATACGGAACTGGCCCGCTACACTCCCGGGGTCTACATTTCCGGACCCGGTGGCGGTGACCAGCAACAGTTCACTATCCGCGGCGCCACCCAGAATGATTTCGGCGACCACTCCGAGGCCCCCAACGCCATTTACGTGGATGAGGTTTACCAGGCCTCCCAGCAGTCCCAGTTATTTGCCTCCTATGACATGCAGCGGGTGGAAATACTGAAAGGTCCCCAGGGGACCTTGTTCGGCCGCAACGCGACCGGCGGGCTGGTGCATTTCGTGACGAACAAGCCCTCTCAGGAAGCCGAGGGGTTTCTGGACCTGACTTACGGCCGGTTCGACCAGGTCCGGGTTGAGGGTGCGGCCGGCGCTGGCCTGTCTGATACGGTTTCCGCCCGTATCTCCGGTGTCTACAGCGGCCATGACGCAATCTATAACAACAACATCGAAGAAGTCGGCATTCCTCCGACACCGGGGGTCCTGCAGGCCTTCGGCAGGGGACCTGAGTTGACGCCGGACCCGGACGACTTCAACGATTCCTGGGAAGAAGAGACCTGGTCGCTGCGCGGCCAACTCCTGTTCGAACCCAGTGAGGACGTGAATTTCCTGGTCAAGGGGCAGTACGCCCGGCAGGAATTCGGCGGCTGGGGCTACCAGGGTGTGCCGTCTGTAGCCTTTGTTGACGATACCGATGGTGACGGACAATTTGACGACACGGTCAATACCCGCCTGCAGCGTGACGTGCGCACCATCTGCGAGGCCATCAACGTCAACACGGGAGATTGTGTCAACAGTGTATTCGACGGTGACTTTGACACAGTCAGGCCCAATGACCGGGGTGACCTGTTCGGCAGCTTTGAGCCGGGAGGCAGGGACGGGCTGGATGTCAACATGGATCACTCGCCCACGGATGCCAACGCAATCAGACTCTGGAGCATTTCCGCCAAGATGGACTGGGACCTGTCGTTCGGCAAGCTGGTGGCAGTAAGCGGTTATTCGAAAATCAAGCAATACCAGGGTGGGGATGTCGGCGCTGCGCCCGCACCGCGCTCCAATTTCATACGCCAGTTTGAAAGCGAATGGTTTACCCAGGAGCTACGGCTGGAAGGAGAAGCGGACCGTTTTCGCTGGATTGCCGGGGCCTACTACCTGTATATCGACACGAAATCGGCCCAGGGGCTGGAGGACAAGCGAGGCGGTATCAACACATTCGGCGGCCTGTTCTTCGGTCCGGTATTTAACACCACCACGGGCATCCCCCTCGGTTTCCCCGGCGCAGGCACACCCATCAACCTGATCACCGGCGAACTGGGGTTTGGCGTAGGCGGCGATACCTACCTGGAAGCCACCACGGACGCAAACCTGCAAACCGATTCCTACTCGCTGTTCGGCCAGATAGACTACGACCTGACAGAGCAGTTGATGGTCAACCTGGGCTTTCGCGCCATTATCGAGGAAAAGGACTATTCCTTTACCAACAGGCTTTATTTTAACGAAACAGATGGCCGCACCGATGGCGCAGCGTTCGCCGGGGCGCAGCCGTTAGGCGTGATTTTTGCTCCGACTATTCCGATCGAGTTCCTGGCGCCGTTTTCCGGCAGTTCATCGGATTTTCTCTGGTCGGGCAAGGTCCAGCTCAACTATACCCCGAGCGATGACCTGCTGATATATGCCGGTGTCAACCGCGGGGTAAAGGCCGGCAACTACAACGGGCCGCTGTTGACACCCTTGACCCAGGATGAATACGGCTATGATGAGGAGATCCTCTGGGCTTATGAGGCCGGTTTCAAGTCCACACTGGCCGGGGGCAAGGCGCGCCTCAACGTTTCGGGGTTTTACTACGATTACAAGGATTACCAGGCATTCCAGTTTG
The DNA here is from genome assembly GCA_965207165.1 of Gammaproteobacteria bacterium. Classification (GTDB taxonomy): domain Bacteria; phylum Pseudomonadota; class Gammaproteobacteria; order Eutrophobiales; family Eutrophobiaceae; genus JAAXHV01. The sequence continues at coordinate 3,615,751 of OZ242265.1, forward strand.
TCGGCACTTCCGGCGCCGTGTTCAATGCCGACGCCGAATATTACGGCTTTGAAGTCGAAGTGTTGGCCACGCCCTTGGATAACCTGGATATCTGGCTGGGTATGAGCTATATCGATACGGAGGTCAAGGGGCTTGAGGTGGCGGATAACGTGTTCCGCAACGTGGAACCCACTTACACCCCCGACGTGCAGTTCTCGGGCGTTGGCCGGTACACAATACCGAACGTGCTCGGTGGCGCCGTCGCCCTGCAACTGGACGGCACCTTCGCCGATGACGCCTGGGGCAATATCAATAACTTCGACAGCCACAGGCTGCCCTCCAACTGGATTGGAAATACCAGCATCACCTGGTACAGCCCCGATAACCATTGGCAGGTGACCGGATTCGTCAGGAACTTTACCGACAGCCGGGCCCAGAACAGTGCATTCGACCTGGCAATCGTCGATGGCTCGGACGAGCAGTCCTTCGAGAAACCGCGCCGTTATGGAGTAAGCCTGCGTTACACCTACTAGACCGTATATCTCACCAGACTGGGGACGGAATTTAATTTTCTCCCCATATAGTGGTCAGGAATCAAAAAAGTTCAGTACGATCCGCTCGAATTCTGCCTGGTGCTCCACCTGGGCCCAGTGGCCGCAACGCTGGAAGATGTGCATACGTGCGTTCTGTAACTTCTTGAGCAACTGCAGGCCCACTTCAAGTGCGCCGCCTTTGTCTTCCTGGCCCCAGACCAGTAACGTGGGACAGGCGATCCGGCCCAGTTCCGAATAAAGGTCGCGGTGCGGCAGCCCCAGCAGGCGCATCTGCCCCGGGTCCTTGCTTGCCTCGAAACGTTCCTGCAGGGTTTCATCGGTGACCCAGGATGAATCGTACAACAGGCTTTCCACCAGGCGCCGCATCTTCTCCAGGGTCGGTCCTTCCCCGCCGTAGTACGTGATGATGTTTTTCAGCGCTTCCTGGGGCTGCGGCTGGATGACGATGCCTGCTGACGTGGGCTGGCTGCCGATAAGCACCAGGTGTTTGATCCTGTCCGGGTATTGCAGTTCCAGACCCAGGGCGGCCTGTCCGCCCAGGGAGTTGCCGATGATGTCCACGGCGCCCTCTATACCCAGCGCCGACAGGAAACCGTCAATCATCTTGCCCATGAAATCGAAGAAGTCCTCGGTGGAGCCGTCGGGGAATCCGGATTTACCGTAGCCCGGCATATCCATCATGACCATGCGGCGCCTGGCGCCGGTAATGACCGGGATGTTCTGCTTGAAGTTGCTCCAGGCAGTAGCCCCGGGACCGCCGCCATGCAGGCACAAAATCGGCTCGCCTTCACCGACGTCGTTGTAGTGGATGTTCACTCCGTGCACGGTCACGAACATACTGGTGGATGCCTCTGTTATCTCAGTCATTGCTGTATGTATCTCCAGGTTATTATCATCCCAATTCTGCCACAATTTGTTTCACGGCCTTGAAAATATTCAGGTATCCCGTGCACCGGCACAGGTTGGCCGAGAGCATGCCGGTGATCTCCCCGTCCGACGGGGCAGGATTTTGTTCCAGCCACGCCGCGATCAGCATGATGAACCCGGGTGTACAGAAACCGCATTGCAAGGCGTGGTTAGCGCTGAACGCGCGCTGGATCGGGTGCAGGTCATCGCCTTCAGCCATACCTTCGATGGTGCGGATTTTCTTTCCCTCGGCCTGCGGCGCGAACATCAGGCAGGCGCGCACCGGCGCGCCGTCGACAACGATGGTGCAACTGCCGCACACCCCGTGCTCGCAACCGACGCGGGTACCGGTGAGCCCGCATTCCTCGCGGATGGCGTCCGCCAGCGTCTGCCGCGCCTCCACGTTTACGTGGTAGTCGCGGGAATTGATGTCCAGACGGACCGCGATTTTACTGTCCATTACGGGAACCCTGCGCTGCTTCCAGTGCGCGTCTTACCGCGGTCTTTACGATCTGGCGCCGGTAATCTTCCGGGATCAGCGCATCATCAAGGGGCGTTATCAAGCTTGCCGCGAGTTCCGAGGCCATGCGGATCTGTGCGTCCGTGAGCGGCTTGTTATCCAGCGCTTCCTCCACCTGCGACAGCCGGCGCGGCGTCTCCTCGGCGCCGCCCACTCCCAGGCGTACCTGAGTCACCGTTTCGTCCTGCACGGTGAACGTAACCAGGGACATCGCGGGGGCAAAATCCCCGGCCCTGCGATTGAACTCGTAAAAACCGAAACGTCCGGTTTGGTCAGGGACCGGCAGGTGTACCGCGCTGATCATTTCGTCCGGCTCAAGCGTGGTTGTCAGGGGACCTTGAATGAACTCCCCGGCAGGAATTTCCCTGGCGCCGCCACGACGCCGGGCTATCACGGTGCCGCCCAGGGTGACCGCGGTAAGGCACCATTCCGAAGCGGGGTCGGCGTGGGCAAGACTGCCGCAGAAGGTGCCCCGTTGCCGGATCGGGTAATGCGCGATGTTTTGCGCAACTGTCGCCAGCAGCGGCCCCAGCGGGCCGGTCAGCGCGGGCTGATGAAAGTCGGCATGCCGCGCCAGGGCGCGGATCACCAGGGCTTGCCGTTCCACACCCGTACCCCGCAGCGAGGCTATCTCGTTAATGTCAACCAGGTGCGCCGGTTGGGCGAGGCGTAATGCCATCATCGGCACCAGGCTTTGGCCGCCGGCGATAATGCGACCGTCCTGTTCGGCCACCCGGGAGAGAATATCCAGCGCTTCTTCCAGCTTGCCGGGGCGGTGGTAGGTGAACGGTGCGGTCTTCATGATTTACAGCAGCACCCCCTTTCTGTACGCAGCAGTGTCTATCCCCGGCGAGCGCCAGTGTTCCGGCGCCGAAATGCCAGGTGCCGAGCGGATCAGCCCCCACAGTACAGCCGGCGTGAGCGGCGCCTGGTTCAGCTTTACGTCAAAAGGCTTCAATGCATCCTCGATCGCGGCAACGATGGCTGCGGGTGTAGGGAGACAACCGGATTCACCCACACCCTTGACGCCCAGTTCGTTGAACGGTGAAGCTGACTCGCGGTGAAACAATTCCAGCGCAGGCATCTTATCCGCGGAGACCAGCAGGTAGTCTGCAAACGTGGTGGTGACAGGTTGTGCGTTATCGTCAAAACCCATCCATTCGAACAGCGCATTGCCGATGCCGTGGGCAATGCCTCCTGCAACCTGTCCTTCCACCAGCACGGGATTGATCATGCGGCCGCAATCGTGGACGATCAGGAAACGCCGGATGTCCACCTGGCCGGTATCGATGTCGACTTCCACCTCCGCTACGGCCGACCCGTTTGAGTAGACCATGTCGTCGATGACCACGCTCTCCGTGGCTTCCAGTCCCGGCCCCGCTTCGGCCACGGGCAGTTTGAAACCCGGCAGGCCGGATGCGGCGCGCGCCAGTTGCGCAAAGGTCAGTTTCCGGTCCGGCATATCCTTGACGAATACATTGTGGCCGTTGATTTCAAGATCCCGTTCCGCCGCTTCGAGGCGGCGGCTTGCCAGCCTGAATACCTTGTCTCTCACGGCCCTGGCGGCGGCATGGGCCGAAGCGCCCGCCACGACCGTCTGACGGCTGTTGAAACCGCCGAAACCCAGGGGCGTGGCGTCCGTGTCGCCGCAGTTGACGGATATCAGCGACAGGTCGCCGCCGAGCTGTCCGGCAACGATCTGCGCCAGCATGGTTTGCGTGCTTTGCCCCATGGCCGTTGCGCCCGTCGCCACGAGAATATTTCCTGACGGATTGATGCGCACCGTGACCGTTTCGTAAGGCCCGCGCCCGGTTCCCTCGACAAAATTGGCCAGGCCGATGCCGATGTGCCGGCCCTGTTCCAGGGCTGCTTGTTGCCGTTCCCCGAACGCAGCCCAGCCGGCGTGTTTCAGTGCGAGTTCCTGGGTTGCCGGGTAGTCTCCGCTGTCCAGGATGACTTCGGTACCACCCCGCAGCCTGAGGGATTTACGGCACGGCATCTGTTCCCTGCGTACGAGGTTTCGGCGGCGCACCTCGGCGCGGTCCAGGGATAACCCTGCGGCCACGCGGTCCAGCAACCGCTCCATAACGAACACGCCCTGGGGCTGGCCGGCGCCCCGCACCGGCGTGACCGGGACCTTGTTCGTCAGCACCGCGTAGACGTCCAGGTGGTAGGCCGGGATATTGTAGGCCAGGGGCACGGCTACGCCCGAGGCATAAGGTACGTTAAGGCCGCGCGCCGTGTACGCGCCATGGTCGTGCAACAGCGCGCCGCGCACGCCTTTGATCATGGCGTCGTTATCGACGGCGATTTCGACGTCCCAGTACTGATCCCGTTCCTGGGTGGTGCTGAGGAAATATTCGTAACGGTCCTGTGTCCATTTCACCGGCTGTTGCAGCAACTTCCCGCATACTGCGACCACCACCTCTTCAGGGTAGCACACCAACTTCGGTCCGAAGCCGCCGCCGATCCAGGGAGCGACCACGCGTACGGAATTGTCATTGGACCCCAGCAGGTCGCAGATTACCCGTTTTACCCCGTGCGGGCGTTGCGTGGAGGTCCACAGGGTCAGTTTGCCGGTAACGGGATCGTGACTGGCAACAGCGCCGCGGCCTTCCATGGATTGCGCTCCGCCCCGGTGCAGGCGGAAGGTTTCCCTGATGATGACGTCCGCCTCCCGGAATGCATCGTCCACGTTCCCGTAGTCGAAATCGAAGGCAGCCACCAGGTTGTGAGAAAGTTTCCTGTGCACGCCGGGACTATCCGCAAACAAGGCAGCACGGCAATCGGCTACCGCCTCCAGGGGTTCGCAGTCAACTTCCACCAGGTCTGCCGCGTCTTCGGCGGCATAACGGGATGTGGCAATCACCACCGCGATGGGTTCACCGACGTAAACCACCTCATCTGCGGCCAGTACCCGGGGGTTGACATCGAGCCGAAAACTGTTGCTTGGCAGTCCTGTCGCCATCCTGGTATCGGTAAGCCAGGGTTGCAGGTCAGTCAAGGTATAAACAGCGACAACTCCCGGCACCTGGCAGGCCGCTTCCGTATTAACCCCATTGATTAGCGCATGGCCATAAGGACTGCGAACAAAGGCAGCGGACAGGGTCCCGGGCAGTTGCAGGTCGTCAATGAAGCGGGACTGTCCCGTCAGTAAACCGTGGTCCTCAAGCCGGGATACTGACGCGCCCAGGACACTGTTGTTCGGAGTCACCTGAATCCTTAAAGGGAGGTCAGCGCTTCAACTTCGTCCAACTGCATGTTTTGGGTGTACTTCATTTTCATATCAAACAGGTTGGCTTCGTGCTGTGCAATAGAACGGTCTCCCACGCAGTCTTCCACGATCACGGGTTTGAAACCATGGCACATGGCATCAACCGCCGAGGCGCGCACGCAACCGCTGGTGGTAGCGCCGCTGATGAACAAGGTCTTGATACCGTGCATTGCCAGGGAAGACGCCAGGTGGGTACCGAAGAACGCAGACGGGAACTGCTTGCGTATAACCAGGTCGCCGGGGGCAGGCGGCAACTCCGGCACTACCTGGCTCAGGGCGCTGGTTTCGGTAAATTCCAGGCATCCGGGGACCTTGTCGGTGAATACGTTTGCATCGGAACCGTCCTCCGAATAAACCACGCGGGTGTAACTTACCAGCCAGCCACGTTGCCGGGCCAGGGACAACAACGTCCGGGTTTTCTCAACGGCAGGCCGGATATTTCCGCCGCCGAATACATCAGGATCGGCAAAGCCGTTAATGAAATCAACTATCAACAGGCCGGCGGGCGGCGTTAACTCCAGCCCCTGTCCGAACCCCTGGCGTTCATATACAGATTGTTCCGTCCGGTTACTCATACGGTTCTCCCGTTGCTGTTTGGCGCAACCCTGAATCCGGGCCTCCCTCAGGTTTCCTGTGATTCACTGGCTGCGTGTTCTCCGGCAATCTTACCGAATACCGACCCGGACATCAGCCCGGTACCGCCGGGATAATTGAAATAAAACAGTCCACCGACCAGTTCACCGGCCGCATACAGTCCGGGTATGGGTCGATAATCCGTGTTCAGCACCCTGGCGCCGGTATCGACGCGCAGGCCGCCGAAGGTGAAGGTCACGCCGCAGGTGACCCCGTAAGCATGGAACGGCGGGGTATCGATGGTATTGGCCCAGTTGCTTTTCGGGACAGTAAGACCGTTGGTGCCGCGGCCGTCCTTGACGTTGGGATTAAACGGGGTCCCGGTTTGTACTGCAGCGTTATAAGCCCTGATGTGGGTCAGGGCGCGCCCCGCGTCCACCCCGTCGAGTTGTTGCAACAGGCCTTCCAGAGTGTCGGAGACAGCTTTGGTAACCTGTTTGATGCGGTATTCATCCCGCAACAGGCGCAGGACTTTAGCGTCAAATACCTGGTAGGCAAAGTTGCCGGGTTGCTCCAGGATAACGCGACCGTATTTTGCATAGGTATAGTTGCGGAAATCAGCGCCTTCATCGACGAAGCGCTCACCGCGGGCATTGATCATGATGCCGAAAGGATAGCTGTGCTTCTGGAAGGCATCACCTACGGCAAGATCACCGAATTCCGGCGCATTCCGGTCCCAGCCCACCGCGTGGCAACCCGACCAGTTGCCGGCGGCGGAGGCGCCGATATCCAGTGCCATGCGGATACCGTCGCCGACGTTGTAGCGGCTGCCCCTGACTTTCGCCAGGTCCCAGCCTGGGCCGAGATAACGGGTGCGCCATTCGCCGTTGGCCTCGAACCCGCCGCTGGCGAGGACTGTGCTTCGGGCAATGATCGCCGTTGTTTTGCCGCCGTTGCGCACACGTGCGCCAAGCACTGTCCCGTCTTCGTGCAGCAGTTCCAGGGCTCGTGTGTCATAGCGTATTTCGATGCCTGCGCTGTTCGCGGCCGTTGTCCAGGCCTCGATCAGGCCGGGCCCGCCGCCCCAGGCTTCCACCGTGAGGCCGCCCCAGAACTTGAATTTCCCGTTGACCTTGAAGGCCTGGCGGCCGTAAATCGGCGTGAAGCGGATGCCCTTGGCGCGCATCCATAACAGGGTCGAGCGGCTGTTGCGCACCAGTAACTCACACAGGTCGGGGTCGGTGCGGTAATCGGTCACCCGGCCCATGTCGTCAAAGAACTGCTCCTCGGTATAACTGCCGAAGTCCGTATGCGCCAATTCTTCTTCGCTCAGGTCCGGCATGAAGGACTTGAGGTCTTCCACGCCGTCGTAAACGACCCGTATCGCGCCCGCGGTAAAGCGGCTGTTCCCGCCGGCTTCGTGTTCCGGCGAGCATTCCAGCATCACCACTTTTGCCCCATGTTCCCGGGCCGCGAGCGCCGCGGCAAACGCGGCGTTGCCGGCGCCTATAATCAGCACATCGCAATCAGCAGCAAGCGTCATCTCTTATTGCCGGTCCTGCAGTTGCCGGATTGACGTAAATCATGGTAAGGGCTTCATGAAATCCAACAGGAATGAAATCGAAAAAGTGTCCATACGCGGTAGTTTACCGGATATTGCCGCTAAAGAAATGATCCCGCACACGCTGGTAAGATATGACTTGCCATTGTTTAAACACCGGGCTATATAATGGCGCTATAGTCGTGCATTTGCGCACTGCTTCCCGTTGCTTCCGCAGTTTCTGCAGTTGTACAGCACTCATCGGTAACCCGGACTGATCCGTCATGGCCTGCAAACTATACCATTCCGACCGAGGGGTCGATGCGCTGATCCCTGAACCAGGTGAATCTGCTACAGGGACTCGTAATATCGCTGCCCGGGTACGGGCGACCTCGTCCGGGGACGTTCCGGCCCGCCATTCCACCGTACTGCCATTAACGGCTGCGGGCATGCGCTGCAGTGCCGCGCCATTGCAGTTCATGGAGAGTATCGATGTCGCCAATCGGCAGTTGGGCAACCGCGCCTTCATGCGCTGGATCGGGTCGATTCACGCAGCCGGCCTGGAAAAAGGGACCCGTGAGATGGCGGCCGGGGGAGCGCGGGAGCAGGGCCCACTCCTGCAGTTTGGGCCGAAGAAGCATAAGAAAAAGAAGGAACCGGTCGCGCCGGCAACGCCGGGGCCGCGGGTGGGAGCGGCGCCGAAGACAGGCTCGGCAGACGTGACCGGGACGGCACAGGATACACCCCCGGAAACAGGTACGACGACCGGACCGGAAACGGCCGTTACAGAAACCCGGGATGAAGCGCAACAGACAGCCACAGGGGAGGTGAAGAAAAAGAAGAAGAAATCCCGGGTGCAGGTGGCGCTGAACACCTTGCGGGAGGAGGGTGTGGAGGCGTTCAGGGACTACATTGGGACACAGATTGGCGAGACGGAGTTGTTGCATACCCTGACGGACCGGATTACCCGGGCGCAGGACCTGGGCGGCGTCAGGGATGCGGCGCTTGGTGTTGTGCGGGATAGAATCAGATACCTTGACCCGGAGGGTGACCTGGTTATGCCGCGGGCGGCTGCTGCCGGAAAGTGGGAGGTTCCGGAGACAGCTGTCGTCGCACCAATAGAGAGACTGCCGAGTGCCAGGGAGGTGGCGCTGCGTAACTGTTGTTACAGAGGTGAAGCCAGGAAGCTGGAAAACCTGCTCAAGTTTGGTTCGCCAGATATAAACATGGGGTTCATAAATGGCACGCCTTTGTATGTTGCCGCTGCCATGGATCGCCCGGCTGTTGTCAGGATCCTGCTGTCAAGGCCGGACATTGATTTAAACCTGGCGCACCCGACCGGGGCTACACCGCTGTTTGTTGCTGCTCAAATGGGACACGTGGAGGTTGCCAGGTTACTGCTGGAAAAGCAAAAAACCAACCCGGTTCTGGCTACACCCGTTAACAGGACGACGCCGCTTACTGCTGCTGCATTTAATGGACGTATGGAATTGGTTCAGTTACTCCTCACTTCCGGGAGAGTTGACATCAATACGCGCCAAAAAGACGGGGCAACAGCCCTCTTTGCTGCGGTTCAGGCCGACAGGCCGTTGGTAACGGAATTACTGATCAGGGAAGGCGCTGATGTGAATCTGCCGTTGGATGACAGGACAACGCCCCTGTGCCTCGCTGTTTATAATGGAAACATTGACCTGGTCAAACTACTGTTGCAGGCGCCCGGCATCCAGATCAACCAGACCGGCCTGGAAAATACAAGCCCACTGTTTTACGCAGCTGATCGGGGGGATGAGGAGATTGTCGAATTGCTCCTGAACAACGAGGCGGACCCGAATATACCTGATGCTTCGGGGATGGTTGCCCTTCAAGTTGCCTGTCTCAAGGGCTACGAACAGGTTGTCGAATTGCTGCTGGATGAAGGAGCTGATACGGAGGTGGCAGTGCTGGATAATTATACTCCCTACCGGCTCGCCAGTATCGGAGATCACCATGCGATTATGAGTCTGCTGGAAGACCGGCCGGAGCAGGCTGCGTCAACTGCGATCACATCAGCTATATCACCTCAAACCGGTGAAATGCCTGCCCGGCCAAAACAGGATGCCGTTTCAATGACCGGCATTACACAGGATGCCGGTATTGAGGGTGACACGGCAACGGCCAATACAGTTCAAACGGAGTCCGGAACCGGGGCATCAACACAAGCCGCACCCGGCGACCAACCCGGGGTTACACAGGCACAGGCGCTCCTGGCGCAGGCCAAACAGGAATTCAGGCAGGATATACTCATGAGACTCGTAAATGACCGGATCAACCCGCTGAAGGGAATCAGGTTGATGGAAGATGCCAATGCCGCGGACAGTATGGACACGTTGTGCAGTCTCTACAACCGGCTGGCGAGCGTAGAGCGGAAACAGGCGCGCGCGCCCGGCCGTTCGCTCCGGCGTCATCGCCCGGCAGGGAGGACGCAGGCAGCGCCTGGAGATACCGGGCCTGTCATGTTTGCCCTGGGAGACAGGAAGAAGCTGGATGCCGCAGCCGTGGAAGAGGCTATCAAGCAGCACCTTGCGCAGACTTATCACCGTTTTGTCAGCCAGACGGTAAATGACATGGAGTTTGGCCGGGGCAAGCCGACTTCAGGTTATCCGGGGTTATGGCATAGCTCGGCCGGGATATCCGGGGTAGGGAGTTGCAGTGTTTTTTATTACGTCGATGAGGAGCAGCGCCAGGTACGGATAGCGGGGATAGGGCGCCACCTGGACAGTGAGACGTACAGACTGGATTATGCTGTCAGGGATTTGGGTGGAAGCGGCCGGATACTTCGTCTAAGTTGAACAATGAGTCACACATCATATCATTCTGATGCGAACACCGGAGCAGCGGTCCGGGACAAAGGCGCACATGGAACCGAGGGCGTGGACAACACCGTGCGGACATGCCTGTCGCTGCGGCAAGGCAATACTCGTGCGTTGCAGGAGGTGGCTGCGGGTATTCGCTGCGGCGCTGCGCCATTGCAGATCATGGAGAGTATCGATGTCGCCAATCGGCAGTTGGGCAACCGCGCCTTCATGCGCTGGATCGGGTCGATTCACGCAGCCGGCCTGGAAAAGGGGACCCGTGAGATGGCGGCCGGGGGAGCGCGGGAGCAGGGCCCACTCCTGCAGTTTGGGCCGAAGAAGCATAAGAAAAAGAAGGAACCGGTCGCGCCGGCAACGCCGGGGCCGCGGGCGGGAGCGGTGCCGAAGACAGGCTCGGCAGACGTGACCGGGGCGGCACAGGATACACCGTCGAAAACAGGTACGACGACCGGACCGGAAACGGCCGTTACAGAAACCCGGGATGAAGCGCAACAGACAGCCACAGGGGAGGTGAAGAAAAAGAAGAAGAAATCCCGGGTGCAGGTGGCGCTGAACACCTTGCGGGAGGAGGGTGTGGAGGCGCTCAGGGACTACATTGGGACACAGATTGGCGAGATGGAATTACTGGATACCCTGACGGCACGGATTACCCGGGCGCAGGACCTGGGCGGCGTCAGGGATGCGGCGCTGGACGTGGTGCGGGCGAGGCTGAAGGTACTTGACCCGTTGGCTGTCGCAGATGTACCGCCTGAACAGGGGATCTTTGCGGATAAACCCTCTGTGGCGGCTGAGAAGGCTGTTCTGAGACCTTGGGAATTTGAACTTTTTGCTGCATGTCTCGACGACGATGCCGAGCGTTTCCAACTGTTGCTGGATATTCCATCGATTGATGTAAATATGGCGACTAAACTCGGCACACTGCTTTACACTGCCGCATTCAGCGGCCGCGCGTCCATCGTCGCTAAATTGTTGTCAAGACGCGGTATTAATGTGAACCTGGCGGGAAAGGAAGGCGCCACGCCGCTTATCGGTGCAGCGCAGAAAGGACATCTTGAGGTTGTAAAACTGTTGCTGGATGCACCTGGCATTAACCCGAATCTGGGAAGCTTATCTCAAGGGACAACAGCGCTTACAATTGCAGCGTTTGCTGGACATAAAGAGGTGGTCGAATTACTCCTTGCGGCCGGCAACATAAACATCAATGTACGCCAGCGCGACGGGGCAACGCCTGTCTTTGCCGCCATCCAGGGCAATCATCCTGAAATTGTTGAATTGCTCGTCAGGAGAGGCGCCAATGTGAACCTGGGCATGTCAGATGGTACAACCCCCTTGGCATTTGCTGCTTCTGAAGGTTATATCGAGATAGCGAGGCACCTGTTACAGGCGCCGTATATTCAAGTCAACCCGAGAACAAGTGGTCTGGGGACAACGCCACTTATTGTTGCTGCTTATCGAGGACATGAGGAAATGGTCAGGTTGCTGCTCGCGGCCGGGAACATTAAGGTCAACGTGCGCCAGAAAGACGGAGCAACAGCCCTCTATGCTGCGTCCCAGTTCAACCATTTGGATGTTGTCGGCATGTTAATCGGGGCAGGCGCTGATGTTAATTTGCCGTTTAATGATGACATACCGCCTCTGTGTCTCGCTGCTCATCAAGGAAGCATCAAGATAGTTCAACAACTGTTACAGGCCCCCGGCGTTCAGGTTAACCAGACCGATAGACTGAACGCAAGTGCCCTGGGTCATGCCTGCCGTAAGGGGCTTAAGGAAGTTGTCGAATTGCTCCTGAACAACGGGGCGGATCCGAATATAGGTAATGATGGCGGCCTGAGTGCCATTCACGCTGCCTGTTATTATGGCTACACGGAAATTGTCGAATTGCTCCTGAATAACAAGGCAAGGGTGAATACGGTTGATAAAGCTGGATTGGCTCCTGTTCATCTTGCCTGTCTTCTGGGCTACAGGGAGATTGTCGAAATGTTGCTGAAGGAGGGAGCCGACGCGGACATGGTGGCGGAAAATGGATTTACCCCTTACTGGGCCGCCAGTGTCGCAGGTCACCAGGCGATTATGAATCTGTTGGCAACTCGCGGACAGCGCCCGGCAGGACAAGCGGCACATCTCGCAAGTCAGTCTCATGAAGACCTGCCGGAACAGACGGCGTCAACCAAAACCTCGCCTGCCTTGTTGCCTCAGACCGGCGATATACCTGCCGTACCGGGTGGCCAGGCGCCGTTAACGGAAATGCAGTCACCCCTGGGGCAGGCTAAACAGGAATTAAGGGAGGACATATTCATAAGACTCAGGAATGATCGCCTCGATACGGGGGACGGGTTCAAGCTGCTGGAAGCCGTAAATTCGGTCGCTGACCTGGACGGGTTGTGCGGGATTTATATTCGGCTGGCTAAAATAGAGAGGAAGAAAATGCGTACAGGGGAAAAGCCGTTCGGGCGTGAGTTCGCAGTCCTGGGGGAGGAGGCAGAGTCGGATGACATTCCGGGGTCTGCGCACGATCCGACTATCCTGACAGGCAACGCCCGTGTTCTCCAACTGCAGTTATCCATATCATAGCCGGGAACGAGAGGCGCCCGACAACGAGACCGGCAGCGCTGCGGGTCGGTCCTCCCAGTCGTCCCTGGAGGCGGATCCCGCAATCCGATGCGCCGCGTTGCAAACCCTGGCTTCAGGCCGGTGTAACGCCGTCGTGCGGGAGCAATACTTGTACAGCATGGATATTGCAAGTCAACAACTGGGCAACCGCGCCTTCATGCGCTGGATCGGAACTCTGCACGCAGTCGGGCAAGGCGGGCAGGCTCAGTCGGATACCATGCAAGGCCGGCAGTACCCAGGGCGCAGCGCCCCCCTGCAGTTGATGTCGAAGAAGAAAAAGAAGAAGGAGGAACCGGCAGCAGAGGCAGTGCCGGGAACAGGCAGCCCGGACTTGCCCGAAGCGACTTTGAAAACAACGCCGGACGCGGGCGCGCAGGCCGTGCCGGAGTTGGTGGCGGCGTCGCCCGGGAAGGAGCCCGGTGCAGCGGCAACGCCGGCGGAGAAGAAAAAGAAGAAGAAGCCCCGGGTGCAGGTGGCACTGAACGCGTTGCGGGCCGGGAAACAGGATGAGGAAGGGGTGGAGGCATTCAGGCGCTATATCGAGGCGGAGATTGGCGAGACCGCGTTGTTGCATACCCTGGTGGAGCGGCTGAACCGGGCACAGGACCTGGGCGGCAGGCAGCAACCGGCGCTGGACGTCGTTACGGCAAGACTGAGGGCGCTGGACCCGCCGGCTGCTGCTCCCGCACGGGGGGACATTGCCCGGACTGCCGCCATTGTACCGATGAAGCTGATTTTGAATTACAGAGAACAAGAGCTTATCGATACATGTCTCAAGGGTGATGTCAGAAAGTTGAGGCAACTAATCAAGCTCAAGTCTCTGGATGTAAATTTGTCGACTCAATGGGGCACGCCCCTCAGTCTCGCTGCTTTCTACGGCCATGGAGCAATTGCCAGAGAGTTGCTGTCAATTCCGGCTATCGATGTCAATCAGGGACAATGGATAGGAGCCACACCGCTGTTCCTGGCCGCGCAACACGGTCGTGTGGATTTAGTCAGGCTGCTGTTGGAGGCACGCGGGATTAACCCGAACCTGGGCTTGGGGGAGAAGAAGACCACGCCGCTTATTATTGCCGCGAATAAAGGGCGTGAAGAAGTGGTCAAGATACTGGTTGCGGATAATAATGTCAGGATCAATTTGCGCCAGGCAGACGGGGGCACAGCCCTGTTTGCTGCGGCCGAGGCTGATTTCCCCGGGATTGTCGAAGCGCTTGTCAGTCGCGGCGCCGACGTAAACCTGACATTATTCGACGGATCGCCGCCTCTGAGCGTCGCCGCGTATAAAGGTCATATTGAGGTGTTAAAGCACCTGTTGCGGGCGCCGCATATCAAGGTCAATCAGTTATCAGGGCAACTGGGAACCGCACTGTACTACGCCGCAGAAGCCGGGCACAAGGAGGTTGTGGAGTTATTGCTGGGAAATGGAGCAGATCCGAATGTGACGGGTGATAACCGGCTGGCTCCGCTTCATATTGCCTGTCTTTATGGACATGCGGAAATTGTCGAAATGTTGTTGAACAAGGGAGCCGACATGGAACTCAAGACAGCACAAAAACATAGCTCTTACGACATGGCACATATCAGCGGGCACCAGGAAATTATGCGCCTGATGGAAGAGCGCAGACCTGACAAGGCGGTACAGCAGGCAAGCGCGGAAGAATTGCCTGTGCAGGATCAACCGCAACAGCTTGCGCCATTGCCTGGCTACGGGGCCGGGAGCGGGCCGGAAGCGGACGGCACCCACCAGCCCGATGTGACAACCGCGTACTCCCCGGAGGCGGCGCCGGCCAGCCCGTCCCGGGCGGCGAAATCCCGGACACCCCTGGGTCTGGCAAAAACGGAGTTCATCCGCACGGTCCTCGAAAAGCTTGCAAATGACTGGCTCGATCCGCTGGATGGGATACGCTTGCTGGAACAGGCGAACATCGTTGCCGACCTCGACGGGCTATGCACAGTATTTAACCGCCTGGCACACATTGAGCGGAACAAGATTCGCAGCGGCCGCAGGCAGTTATGGCGCGGAGTCCCGGCTGCGGCGCGCGCGCCTGCGGGGCCTTACGGGTTTGTGCTGGGAGAGAAACAGGGGCTGAATGCCGAGACCGTGGAGGATGAGATTAAGCGATACCTGGAGCAGGCTTATCACCGGTTTGTCAGCCAGACGGTAAATGACATGGAGTTTGGCCGGGGCAAGCCAACGTCGGGTTATCCGGGATTGTTGCACGTCTCCGCCGGGGTTCCCGGGGTGGGGAGTTGCAGCGTGTTTTTTTACACGCAACCGGAGGGGGAGCTGATCAGGATAGTGGGGGTAGGGTATCACCGGGGCCGTGGGACTTACCGGCTGGGCTACGCGATTTCTGAATTGCAGGGAGTCCACACGCTGCGTCTTTATTAAACAAGCCCTGGTCGAGCCCCGCCAGGTGGCACCGCATGGCAGTGCTGTAGCGGGCCGGGGATGCTTGTCCTGTTACGGGACCCCTTCCGGCAGGGAAACGATGTGGTCGTATATCGCGCCGGGCCGGGTAAACCAGGCTTTACCGGCATCAGGGTGGTTGATGATATGTGTCAGGATATCGCGCAGCCCGGCCAGGCGGTACGGCTGGCCGGAGACGAAAGCATGCAGGGCCAGGCTGAAGACCAGGGGTTGTTTTCGGCATTGGCGTAGTTGCTCATCAAAGTGTGCAGTGACCATGCGGGTAAAGTCGTCTGCCGTATGGCGGCGCGTCAACTGTGCCGGGGAATCGTTTATCTCGACATGATAGGGAATCGACAGTATCGGACCGGCACGGGTGGTCATCCAGAAGGGTTGATCGTCCGCACACCAGTCCAGAAGATACCGGTAACCGGCCTCCTTCAGCAGATCAGGTGTATGCATACTCTCGGAAATCCAGGGTCCCATCCAGCCGCCGGGCGCCTGCCCCTCGTGCCGGCGAAACGTTTCCGTGGTTTCCCCGATCAGCAGCCGTTCCTCATACTCCGGACAGGCCGCCTGTTCTTCGGAATTGGTACGGCCGTGGCCGATGAACTCATCCTTGCGTTCACGTATGCGGGCAGGGATCTGTGGTGCGTGGTCGTAAACCGCCGTATTCATCAAGTGGCAGGCCGGCAGCCCGAATTCGTCCAACAGGTCGAATATACGCCAGATTCCGACCCGCAGACCGTAATCCCGCCAGGCATAATTGCGTACGTCCGGCGGGGTGCCCGGCTGGGTCGGAGTATGCCCCAGTCCCTCACCGAAACTGAAATGCTCTATATTCAGGGCGAAATAGACGGCCAGCCGCTTGCCGTCCGGCCAGTCGTAATCCGGTCGCTCAATAATGGGAGAATAACCGTACCTGTTGTGGGTTATGAGTTCCAAGCCGCTTGATACGTTATAGTATTGACCATGGAATAATATCTCAAAAATGAATAACCCGAAAATAACAATACACAACGCGGAACAGCGGCGCCAATACCGTAACTCGGGTTTCTGGCAGGACAAGACAATTTACCAGATCGTTGAGGCTCATGCGGAACTCGCGCCGGACCGTTATGCCGTACGCGACCGGTACCGCCGGTTAACCTACCGTCAGCTGGTATCGGCGGCGGAACGCCTGGCGCTGGATTTATCGGATAACGGACTTGAACCGGGCCAACAGGTGGCAGTCTGGCTGCCGAACCGGCTGGAGACCGTGGTGACTATGCTGGCCTGTTCAAGAAACCGCTATGTCTGCTGCCCGTCGTTACACCGCAGCCACACGGTTGCGGAGGCCATGGAGTTGCTGGAACGGTTTCATGTCGCCGCGCTGATCAGCGAGAAAGGTTACGGTGCGGGTGCAGATGAATACGGTGTCGAAGCAGCACTGGCGCGCCGGGGAATTACTCCCGAACACTATGCCCTGCCACCACTCACGCCGGAAAATGCCGGGGATCCCCTGTTCAGTGATGTTCCGGAGTCGCGCACCCGCGCGGGTGTTACCGTAATAGCGGCGGATGCGGACCCCGATACCCTTGTTTACCTGGCGCTGACGTCCGGCACGACAGCACAACCCAAGGGAGTGATGCACAGTGACAATACCTTGCTGGCCAATGCCCGCGCCATTGCCGCGGACTGGCATTTTGACAGTGCTTCGGTGATTTATACATTGAGCCCGCTGAGCCATAACCTGGGCTTCGGCGCCATGGTTACCGGTCTCTATGCCGGGGGGGAGGTCGTGTTGAGCCGGCTTGATCCCGGGGGTTCACTCGTTGAAGACCTGCGCAGTACAGGTGCGACTTTCATCTACGGTGTGCCGGCCCATGCCGTTGACCTGCTGAAAGAAATGAAACAATCCGGCGACAGGGCGCCTGATAGCATCACGGGATTCCGTATTTCAGGCGCACAAGTCCCCGGGAGTGTCGCAACGGAGTTAATGGAGTACGGCATCACCCCGCAGACCGGGTACGGCATGACGGAGGCGCATTCCCACAACTATACCTTGCCCGACGATACCCCGGAGCGGATTACCGGGACCGCGGGGCGAGCCTGTCCCGGCTACCGGTTAAAGATCTGGTCCCTCGATGACAAGGATATGGAAATGGGAGCAGGGGCGGCAGGCCAGATCGGCGGCAAGGGCGCCAGCCTGATGCTGGGGTATTACGAGGACGAACAGGCAACCGCGAGCTCACTTAATTCGGACGGCTGGTTCATGACCGGCGATATAGGCAGCCTGGACGAGGACGGCTACCTGTACATCAAGGGCCGTACCAAGGACCTTATTATACGCGGAGGTCATAATATTTACCCGGCCCGTATTGAGCAGCTTGCCGCGCGCCATCCGCACGTGGACATGGCCGCCGCCATACCGTTCCCTGACGAGCGACTGGGCGAAAAAGTCTGCCTGGTAATCAAGCCCGCCGACGCTACCGGTCCCGAACCCCGGGAAGTCCTGGAACACCTCGAGGCTGAAGGGTTGTCGAAATACGATATGCCCGAATACCTGGCCGAGATAGACGATATGCCGATGACCCCCGGCGGCAAGGTGATCAAACGTAATATACTTGCCTTGATCAGTGCGGGCAGTATCAGTCCCCGGGCGGTCGGAAGATGAGGTTATTATGCAAGCCGTCATTGTAAATGAGTTTGGAGATATTGAAGCGACCGGCCTCGGTCATATGCCGCCACCGTTACCCGCGCCCGGTGAGGTGCTCGTCCGTAACAAGGCCGTTGCGGTCAATTACGTGGACCTGCTGGTGATAGCGGGGACATACCAGTTTCGCCCGGAGTGCCCTTTCGTGCCCGGGAAAGCCCCTGCCGGGGTGGTGGAAGCGGTGGGTGACGGCGTGGACCGTTTCAAGGTCGGGGACCGGGTGCTGGGCATGGCCGAGGAGGGCGGCTACGCGGAACAGGTAACGGTCGCGGCAGACCAGTGTTACTGTCTTCCGGACAGCATGACTTACACTGCTGCCGCGGCTATGGCGCTGGTCTATGACACGGCCTGGGTGGCCCTGCGGGACCGGGTGCGTGCCCGTGAAGGGGAGGTTGCGCTCATACTTGGCGCATCGGGCGGAGTGGGTTATGCGGCGTTGCAGCTTGCACATGCCATGGGCGTACGCACGCTGGCAGGCATTGCCAGGCCGGAAAAAGCCGAATTCGTACTGGACGCCGGGGCAGAAGCGGTGATCGACCTCAGCGTCCCCGACCTGCGTGAAGTATTACGCCGGCAGGTATACGAGGCCAATGGGGGGCAGGGCGCCGATGTCATCCTGGATCCCCTGGGCGGCGATATATTCGACGCGGCGCTGCGCGCACTCGCCTGGCGCGGCAGGATGGTGGTCATCGGTTTTGCCGCCGGCCGTATACCCGTCATCAAGGCCAATTACCTGCTCCTGAAGAATATCGAGGTGAGCGGGTTACAGGTCAGCGATTACCGCAAGCAGACCCCTGACATCATGCGGCACTGCTTTACCGACATATTCTCGCTGTATGAAGCAGGAAAAATAAAACCGGCTCCTGTCACACAGGTTCCGTTGGAAGATTACCGTTCAGCATTGATCCAGGTAAGGGATCGCAGCGCCCACGGCCGGCTTGTCCTGACAATCGAATAGCCGGCTGACCAGGCCGTTACGGGCCGGTATTAATCCGATAAAGCGCTCTCCAGGTCGGAGAGGAACTGATTGATATGCTCCTCCGTCGTATCCCAGGAGCACATCAAACGTGCGCCCGTGTCACCGGTGACGAGGTGATAATTCCAGCCTTTTTCCCGCATCGAGCGGTGCACGGCTGCCGGCAAGCTGACGAACACGGCATTGCTTTCCACCGGCGCCAGCAGTTCAGCCCCGGCAAACCGTTCCAGCCCTGCAGCCAGCAGTGCCGCGCACTCGTTTGCATGCCGGGCATGGTTCAACCAGGCCCCGTTTTCCAGCAGGCCCACCCAGGGGGCGCAGAGGAAGCGCATCTTTGATGCCACGTGACCGGCCTGTTTGCAGCGGTGCCCGAAATCATCAGACAGGGATTTGTCGAAGAAGACAAGGGCTTCCCCCACCGGCAGCGCCAGTTTCGTCGCGCCGAAGGAAAGCACGTCCACCCCCGCCTGCCAGGTTATCTCCCCGGGGCTTGCATCCAGGGCGGCAACGGCGTTGGCAAACCTGGCCCCGTCCATGTGGAAGCGCAGTTGGTTGTCGTTTGCCGTCTCGCCGATGGCCTTGATTTCATCAACCGTGTAGACAGTGCCGGTTTCCGTCGATTGCGTGATGGACACCGCCTTGTGAAGCTGGTGGTGAAAATCGTAAGGTTGCTGCGAGGCCCGTTCGATATCAGCGGGCCGGATTTTCCCATCCGCGCCGTCCAGGAGTTCCAGCCCGGCGCCGCCGGTGAAAAAGGCCGGACCGCCGCACTCGGCGGTAGCGATATGGGATAACCGGTGGCAGATGACCTTGTGCTGCGGGCGGCAAATCCCGGCCAGCGCCAGTGAATTGGCCGCAGTGCCGGTAAAGACGAAATACACGTCACAGTCCGTTTCGAACAGTTCGCGAATACAATCCGAGGCCCTGGCAGTCCATTCATCCTCGCCGTAGGCGGCGGCAAAGCCCCGGTTGGCAGCGGCCAGGGCGTCCCAGGCCTCGGGCACTATCCCGGCGGTGTTATCGCTGGCGAAGTGGTATTTCATAATCCGGGGTAGTGAGTTCGAATCGATTGATCATAAGGACTGCTGAGGATCCCCCGCTCGGTAATGATGCCCGTAATCAGGTCGTTGGGAGTAACGTCGAAGGCGGGGTTGCCGGCCTTGACGTTTTCCGGCGCAGTGCGGTGTCCGCCCCAGTGGGTAACCTCGTCCGGCGCCCGTTCCTCGATGGGGATATCCGCGCCGCTGGTCGCGTCCAGGTCGATGGTCGAATAGGGGATGGCGACGTAGAACGGGATGTTGAAATGGCGCGCCAGGACGGCAAGACCCAGGGTGCCGATCTTGTTGGCGGCATCGCCGTTCGCGGCAACCCGGTCAGAGCCGGTGATGACCAGGTCGATCCTGCCCTGCGCCATCATGGTGGCGGCCATGTTGTCGCAGATCAGGGTCACGTCGATGCCTGCCTGCAGCAGTTCCCACGACGTCAGGCGCGCGCCCTGCAGCAGGGGCCGGGTCTCGTCCACGAACACGCTGAAGCCGACGCCGTCCCGGTGGGCCAGGTACATGGGCGCGGTGGCCGTTCCCAGTTCGGACGTGGCCAGCCGACCGGCATTGCAATGGGTGAGTACGCCCATGCCTTGCCTGATTAACGGCCTGCCGGCGGCACCGATATCCCGGCACAGGCGCCGGTCCTCGTCATGGATGCGGATTGCCTCTGCGAGCAGTTCCGCGTGTATTGCTTCCGGCCCGGCGCCGCTCATGCCCAGGACGTGCGCTACCTGCCGGCGCAGGGCCCAGCGCAGGTTCACCCCGGTAGGGCGGGCAGCCTCCAGCCCGGCGGCCTGTTTGTGCATTTCAGCGATGAAAGCATCCCGGTCCAGGTGCAGCTTGTCGCGCAGCGCCACGACCAGGCCGTAGGCCCCGGCGATACCGATGGCCGGGGCGCCGCGCACCTTGAGTTGCTTGATCGAAGCGCAGACCTGGCCGACGGAAGCCTGCCGTTCTTCTACGATCTCACCAGGCAGGCGGGTCTGGTCCAGCAGGTATAGTTCGCCATCCTGCCAGCGTACCGGTTGTACCTGGACAGGAGAGGAATGGGTTGGCCCGGTCACTGTGCGTTCAGCTTCCCGTGAACCGGGGTTGCCTTTTTTCCAGGAACGCCGTGACTCCTTCCTTACAGTCGGCGCTGTCAAAACACAGGCGCTGCAGGGCGGCTTCGGCGCTGATGGCCTCTGCATAGCCGAGCGTCGAGGTCTGGCGCATCATTTTCTTGGTGCGCGCCAGCGCCAGCGGCGCTTTGCCGGCCAGCCTGCCGGCCCACTCCCGGGCTGTTTCCATCAGTTCGTCGTCTGCCGTTACCTTGTTGACCAGTCCCAGTTCCTTGCAACGCGCGGCAGGCATGCGCTCGTTCTCGACGGCCATTTCATAAGCGTTTTTGTACCCTGCAGCATGGGTCAGCAACCAGGTTGAACCGCCGTCCGGGATCAGGCCGATGGTGCCGAACGGACAGAGCAGGAAGGCATTTTCTCCCATCACCGATAAATCGCACGCCAGGGCGTAGGACAGGCCGATGCCGGCCGCAAAACCGTTTATGGCGCTGATGACGGGTTTTTCCATTTCCGTAATGTCGATCAGGCTGGGCCTGTATTCTTCATTTACTATCCGCTCAACTTCTGCGCCGGTTTTGAACCCGGCTTTCAAATCCGCCCCGGCGCTGAAGGCGCGTCCGGCGCCGGTGAGTATGACGGCGCGTATCCCCGCATCGCCACGGGCCTGTGCGGTGGCGGCAGCCAGGTCGGCCCGCATCTCCCTGTCAAATGAATTCAATGCCGCGGGCCGGTTGAGCGTAATCGTGGCAATGGCCCCTTCGGTCTCGTATAAAACGCTGTTGGTCATGTTACAATCTCCTGTCCAAGAGGTTCTTATTATTCACGAACCAGGCATTGAGTCCAGCGTATCGCGTAATAAGTTCGCAGATTGATACAAGAGATCAAAAAGAGTGGAACCGCCTCCCAAGACTGACCCGCTGTTGCTGACGCCCGGACCGCTGACCACCTCCGCAACCGTCAAACAGGCCATGCTGCACGATTACGGTTCGCGGGATAAGCGGTTTATTGAACTGAACCGGCGCATCTGTAACGAACTGCTGGCACTGTGTGACGCCGGGCACTCGCACTTGTGCATCCCGCTCCAGGGCAGCGGTTCATTTGCGGTGGAGGCCATGATAGCCAACCAGGTCCCCGGGGAGGGGAAACTGCTGAACCTGGTCAACGGCGCCTATGGCCACCGGATCAGCGAGATCTGCAGTTACCTGGGGAGACGGGTCAGCGTGCTGGAGACCAGGGAAGACCGGCCTGTAGACGTGGCCGTCCTGGACCGCGCCCTGGCAGTGGATGAAGAGATTACCCACGTCGCAGTGGTTTACTGTGAGACCACGTCGGGTATAGCGAATCCCGTTGCGGATATCGCGGAGGTGGTCGAAACTCACCGCCGCAGTTTACTGATCGACGCCATGAGCGCGTTCGGCGCGTTACCGCTGAGCGCCGCCGAAATCCCGTTTGCCGCCCTCGCCGCATCCGCCAACAAGTGCCTGGAGAGCGTACCGGGAATGGGGTTTGTCATCGCAGCCAGGGAATCATTTCCCGCCACCGAAGGCAATGCGCACTCGACCAGCCTTGATCTCTACCGGCAATGGCGCTCCCTGGACGAAAGCGGCCAGTGGCGATTTACCCCGCCCGTCCATTGCCTGCTGGCGCTGGACCAGGCCTTGCTGGAACTCGAGGAAGAAGGTGGTGTGGCGGGACGCCGCAGGCGCTATGAAGAAAACTGCCGGGTACTTGTAGAAGGCATGCGCGAGCTGGGTTTTGCCACCTTGCTGCCGGATGAATTACAGGCGCCGATCATCGTGACGTTTTTGCTGCCGGGCAATGACAGGTTCAGCTTTCCGGACTTTTATCGACGCTTGAATGACAGGGGTTATGTCATCTATCCCGGCAAGTTAACAGGTACGGACAGTTTCAGGATCGGCTGCATCGGCCACTTCGGCGCAGACCGGATGCAGGCGGCGGTAGCGGCGGTCAGGCAGGTGCTTGAGGAAATGGGCGTCGAAGGACAGAAAATTCCTAATTCGTAATTATCATTTATTCACCCTCCAGGTATCGCCGCTGTTGAGGTGTTTGAAAAAATCACCTCTCCCCAGTTGATTTTTCGCCTGTACGATCTGGTCGTCCAGCAACTCGCCGTATAGGGGCTTATCTATGGAGCGGAACACGCCCAGGGGCACCGGAAAGTCGGGGGTTTCCAGTTGCGCCAGCAGATACGCAAGCGCCGAGCCGGCGGTTCCGGAAGCGGCCTCGTCGTGAATGAGGATTTCCGACCGGTCACTTTCATCGACGTTGATGACTTCCGGTTCCAGCGACCCGCTTGCACCGCCGCGTAATGAAATAGCCTTGTCGTTATTCTTTCCGAAAATTATGGGTTCGCCGTGCTGCAGGTAAACCGTGCGGTCGCTTTTTACGTCCTTGTGGGTGAAGTCTTTGAAGGCGCCGTCATTGAATACGTTGCAGTTCTGCAGTATTTCCATGAAGGCCGAACCCCTGTGCCTGGCCATACGCAGCAGCATTGTCCTTAAATGTTTGCTGTCGGTATCGATGGCGCGGGCCACGAAACCTGCCTTCGAGGCGATAGCTATCGACAGGGGATTGATGGGTTTTTCGACAGTGCCGAAGGGGCTGGATTTCGTCTTTTTGCCCATTTCCGATGTCGGTGAGTATTGCCCCTTGGTCAGCCCGTAAATCTGGTTGTTGAACAGGATTATTTTGACGTCGATGTTCCTGCGCAGGCAGTGCATCAGGTGGTTGCCGCCGATACTCAGGCCGTCACCGTCGCCGGTGATGACCCACACCTGCAGGTCCGGGCGGGTGATCCTCAGGCCGCTGGCTATGGTCGGCGCGCGGCCGTGGATGGTATGGAAACCATAGTTGTTCATGTAATAGGGGAAACGGCTGGAACAGCCGATGCCGGATATGAATACCACGTTCTCCCTGGGCAGGTTCAGTTCCCGGCAGATTTCCGGCATGGTCCGCTGCATCTGGGCCAGGATCGAATAATCGCCGCAACCGGGGCACCAGCGTATGGTCTGGTCCGAAGTGAAATCCTTGCGCTCGTAGGTTGGCGCTGTATTGAAATCGGGGTCAGCCTGTATGTCGATTACCCTTGCCATTTATTTGCTCATCATATTGTCGTGATAAATCAGCCGTGTGCCGCGCTGGGAAGCGTCGCGCCGAGGATCTCGTATATCTTTTCCTCGATCTCCATCGTGCTCAGGGGTTGACCCTGGACCTTGTTAAGCCCGATAGCGTCTACGAGAAATTCCGCCCGTAATATCATGCGTAATTGTCCAAGATTCAGTTCCGGCACCAGCACGTATTTGAAGTTGTTCAGTACCTCGCCCATGTTTTTCGGGAACGGGTTCAGGTAACGCACGTGCGCCCCGGCTACGGACAAGCCGTTTGCCTGTGCGTATTCGACGGCGTGGCGGCAGGCGCCCCTGGTGCTGCCCCAGCCCAGGACCAGCAGGTCCCCTGTTTGCGGTCCGTGTACGACCAGGTCGGGTATGTCGTCGGCGATGGCCTGTATTTTCGCGGCGCGCAGTTGCACCATGCGCTCATGGTTTTCGGAGTCGTAGCTGACGTGGCCGGTGATGTCCTCTTTTTCCAGGCCGCCGATGCGGTGTTCCAGTCCCGGGGTGCCCGGCACCACCCAGGCCCGGGCCAGGGTTTGCTCGTCCCGCGCATAAGGCGCGAAGGTCTCCGGGACCGTGCAGTAATTCTCTTCGAATTCGGGCAACTCGTCGGGTTCGGGGATGCGCCAGGGTTCGGAACCGTTCGCCAGGTAACCGTCGGACAGGAAGAATACGGGCGTCATGTACTTGACGGCGATGCGGAATGCCTCGATAGCCAGGTTGAAGGATTCGCTCGGCGTTGTCGGTGCGATAATCGGCACGGGACATTCACCGTTGCGTCCGTGCAAGGCCTGCAGCAGGTCCGCCTGTTCGGTCTTGGTGGGCATCCCCGTGGATGGCCCCGCCCGTTGAATGTTGGCGATGACAACCGGCAGTTCCGTCATCACTGCCAGGCCGATTGCCTCGGACTTGAGGGCGACGCCGGGCCCGCTGGTGCCGGTCAGGCCCAGCGCCCCGCCGTAGGCCGCGCCGATTGCCATGCCGATGGCGGCGATTTCATCTTCTGCCTGGAAGGTCTTTACACCGAAGTGCCGTAATTTGGACAACTCGTGCAGGATGTCACTGGCGGGCGTGATCGGATAGGAAGCATAGAACAGGGAACGGCCGGACATCTCCGAGGCCGCAAGGAAGCCCAGGGCGGTCGCTTCATTGCCGCTGATCCGCCGGTAGTTCCCGGGCGGCAGCACGGCTTTGCTTACCCGAAAACGCGCGGTAAACACTTCGACCGTGTCGGCGTAGTTGTATCCTGCCTGCAGCGCCAGCTTGTTGGCTTCGGCAAGTTCCGGTTTCTTTTTGGCGAACAGCCGATCGACGCGTTCGATAATATCTTCAATGGAACGGTCATACATCCATGCGATGATGCCCAGGGTGAACATGTTCTTGCTCAGGGCCGCCTGTTTGCGCGTCAACCAGGATGATTTGACGGCAGCGACCGTCAGCGAAGTAATGGGCAGGTCGTATACCTGGTAGCCTGACAGGGACTCATCTTTCCTGGGGTCGCTCGCGTAGCCGGCTTTTTTCAGGCCCTGCTCGTCGAATGCATCGTGATTCAATATCAGGACGCCGCCGTGCCTGACCTCTTTCAGGTTGATTTTCAGGGCAGCGGGGTTGAGCGCCACCAGGACATCGGGTTTGTCCCCGGGTGTATGGATGTCGTAAGAGGAAAAATTAAGCTGAAAATTACTGACGCCCGCCAGGGTGCCGGCAGGCGCGCGGATCTCGGCGGGGAAATCCGGTAAGGTGCTGATGTCATGGCCGACAATCGCCGAGTCATGGCTGAACAGGGCGCCCGTCGTCTGGATGCCGTCGCCGGAATCTCCGGCAAAACGGATAATGACATTTTCAATTTCAAACATACCAAGAGACGGGTCCTGTACCCGGCCCCTGGATTTTCTATAGCTCATCTGCCTCATAGAAAGGTCCAACAACGGCATATATTGTACTATGTCTGCAGAAATTTTACTACATCAAGTTACCACGCCAACGTCGTTCCTGCTTGCGCAGGGATGAAGGATAAGCGCAGCAATGACGGGGGGTGGTGCGCCTGGGCAGGGACGGATAGTGTATCATTATCCCCGATACAGCAGCAGGACAATGTCCATGACCGAGGACCGAACCAACAATAACAGGGCTACGCCGGATTCACGCGCTTCGGACCCTTCCCAATTACCGGCATCTCCCGGCACCGGCCCGGCGTGGAACGTAACCGACCTGCCTGTACCACCCGATTTCAATTTCCGCAACGCGCTCAGGATCATCGGCCCGGGCGCCATCGTCCTGTCCATGTCCATCGGCCTTGGGGAGTGGGTGCTGGGTCCCCTGGTCGTGACGCAATACGGTTTCACCATGCTCTGGGTGGTGACCGTCGCCATTATTTTACAGCTTGCTCTGAACCTCGAATTTATCCGCTACACGGTGTATACGGGAGAACCTGTCATCAACGGGTTTTTGCGACTCGCTCCCCATCCGCTGTTCTGGGGCGGGATATATATCCTGTTTTCCCTGTTTCATGCCGGCTGGCCGGCCTGGGCCGCGGCTTCTGCGGCGCCGTTGTTTGCCGGCTTTACCGGCCATATGCCGGGGCCGGGAGATGAATCCATCATGCGCTGGCTGGGCATAATCAACCTGCTTGTCTGTGCTGCCATAGTCGCATTCGGCAACAAGGTCGAGCGCACCCTGGAAATAGTCAACTGGTTCATGGTGATATTCGTATTCGGTTTCCTGTTGTTCGTATGCCTGTTGCTCGTGCCTGCGGAGACCTGGTGGGCGGGTGTCCTGGGCTTTTTCGGTTTGACGCCCGGGTTCGAATTCCTGTTGATCCCGGATAATGTGAGCTGGATACTGGTCGGTGGTTTTGCCGCATTCGCCGGGGCGGGAGGCATGGCCAACCTCACCGTGAGCAATTACATGCGGGACAAGGGGATAGGCATGGGGCGCGAGGTCGGTTATATCCCGACCCTGGTAGGCGGCAGGAAGGTAGTGGTCTCACCCGTCGGAAGTGTCTTCCCTGCGAACGAGACCAACATGGCGCGCTGGCGGGTGTGGTGGCAGTACGTACGCTGTGACCAGATACTGGTCTGGGCCGCGGGTTGTTTTGTCGGCATGTTCCTTAACTGCATCCTGGCGGCCCATGTCGTTCCCGCGGGCACGGAATTGAGCGGCCTGGCCATCGGCGCGTTCCAGGCCGAATACCTGGCCCGCGAGGGCGGCGAGTTACTGGGTTTCGTTACCCTGGTAAACGGCTTCTGGATACTGTTCGGCAGCCAGTTGGTAACCATCGACATGATGGCGCGTATCAATACCGATCTCATCTGGAGTATGAGCGGGCGCATCAGGGGCATGGCCGGCAACGACATCAGGCGCCTGTATTATTGCCTGCTGGGCGCCTTCGTGCTGTGGGGCTGCATCGCCATCAACCTGGCCCAGCCCAGGGCGCTGGTACTGATTTCCTCCAACGTCGCCGGGTTTATCCTGGTCGTCAGCGCCGTGCATATCCTGCTGCTCAACCACATGGCCCTGCCCCGGGCCGTCAGGAGTCCCTTGTGGGCGCGCGGGCTGGTTGGCTGCACCGCCCTGTTCTACGGTTTCTTTTTCGTTCAGAACCTGCTGGAACTTTTTGGGGGGTAATTCCCTGCGTCCGGTTTGTGTTCCCATATATTCGACGCAAAGGTCCTTCTGATCCCCTTTGTAACCGGAGCCACCCTGTGGTATTGAGACGAGTCAAATATAATCAGCCTGTTTGGCAGGGGTTCAATTCTTTCCAGCATTTCCTGGTGTATCAGTTCCAGGTTTCCGTCACCAGGCGTTTCTGTATGTCCATATAACACAGAGCCGATTACGGGAGATTTAATATCGTTGTGTTCTTCGTAGAGTTTTTCATCCTTATCGACATGCCAGTCCAGGTCTTTGCTTCCGGTTGGACTTAAAATGTTAGTCCAATACTCTATTCCATCGAAGGAAGCCATCAGGGGCCGCATGGGCCGCCAGATTTTTTCCAGGATATGTTCCCAGATACAATTCTCATCATAGCAATCCCTGTCTACCCAGGTGTAATCCAGGGACTTTTTCCAGTTTCTGTCATCACAGAACAATGTTAATTCATCATTGTCCAGAAAGTTATCCAGAATAATCATCGTTCGGTTGTTTTCCCGGAAGTGTTGTGATTCCGCATAGCGGCCATATTCAGTCGATCTGCTCCAGTCTGTATATTAGTCCAGGTCATATGGGGTTAAGTTCAGTTTCCGTATCCTGGAACTGGGCGGATACATAATTCTTATCGATATGTCCGTGTGTGTCGAGTCTCACACGGCGCGCCTTATCTGATATATTAACGGCCATGTCACTCAGCCGCAGGAACTTCATCAGGCAATCAGGACTTGCTCTTACCTTCACCGTGGCAGGCAGGACGCTGCTGCTCACCCCGCGTGAAGCTTATGCAAGGGAGATGCCGTTTTCAGTCCTGGACCGGGCGGAAGTCGAAACCCTGGAAGCGATCTGCGATCACCTGTTGCCCGGCGCCGGGGCGAACGGCGTGGCGCATTTCGTCGACCACCAGTTACCGCTTGACCCGGACGACAGCCTGTTGTTCATCAAGTGGTTTAACGTAGAGCCGCCCTATCTCGATTTTTACCGGCCGGCACTGGCGGAAATAAGCCGTGTGTGTGAAACGGTTTATGGAAAAAGTATCACCGACCTGGACCGGTCCGGCGCGGCAGCGCTGATCGAATCGTTGCGGGACGGGAACGTGCCCGGCTGGAACGGCCCGCCGCCGCCGCTGGTGTATCACGCCCTGCGCAATGACGCGGTGGACGTGGTGTACGGCACCATGGAAGGCTTTGCCGAGCTGGGTATTCCCTACCTGGCGCATATCGAACCGCCGCGGGCGTGGTGATGTGAAAAGTCCCGAAAAAGTGGATGTGGTAATCGTCGGCAGCGGCGCGGCCGGCAGTGTTTATGCGGCCGTATTTGCCGAGGCCGGCAAGAGTGTCCTGGTGCTGGAGAAAGGCACTGACCGCAAACTGACCGATTTATACAGTTCGCAGATCTGGGCCAGGCGCCTGAAGTGGGGCGCGCCCCACGTGTTTGAAGCAGGCAAGGACAGCATCTGGTATAACTTCAATGCCGGCAACGGCTACGGCGGCGCGGCAATGCATCACTACGGCGTCTGGCCGAGATACCACCCGGAAGACCTGCAGGAGCACTCGCGCTTTGGCAAGGGACTGGACTGGCCCCTGGAATACGAGCAACTCCGCCCCTGGTACGACCAGGTCCAGGCAGACGTTGGCATGTCCGGCGATGCGGAACAGGAAATCTGGCGGCCGCCGGGAGCGCCTTACCCATTGCCGCCCCTGCCCGTATTCGTGCATGGCGAGGTCCTGGCGCGCGGCTTCGCTGCGCTGGACCTGCGCACGTCGCCTATCCCGGTAGCCATACTGTCACAGGATTACAAGGGAAGACCGGCCTGTATTTATGACAGCTGGTGCGATGCGGGGTGTCCCACCGGCGCCCTGGCCAACCCTCTGGTCGAATACCTGCCCAGGGCGACCGCGGCAGGCGCCGTGTTACAGCCCGATAGCTACGTTACCCGGGTGTTGACGGACCGGAACGGGAAGAAAGCCACGGGAGTCGAATACTATGACAAAACCGGGGAACGCCATGAGCAGTTGGCGGACGCGGTGGTCGTCGCCGCGTTCACCGTTGAGAACTGCCGTATCTTGCTGAACTCGGCGACCGGTAACCATCCCGGGGGCCTGGGTAACTCAAGCGATACGCTGGGCCGTTACCTGATGTCCCACCCTGCCGTCAATATCTTCGGCATGTTCAGGGAGGAGACGCATTGTTACCAGGGCGTGTCCGGCGGCCAGTTATTCAGCCAGGATGGTTTCGACAAGGATAAAGGCAAGGAGATATTCGGCAGCCGGCAATGGGAGATCGGCCTGGGCACCAAACCGAATGACCTGCTGGGTATTGCCATGAGCCGGGCAGAGCTGTTCGGGAACGATCTGCACGATTTCGTCAAACGGGGCAGCCGCCACTTCGGCGCCATGGTCGGGGTCTGCGAATGCCTGCCCCACGAGGACAACCGCATCGAGCTTACAGACACCAGGGACAGGTTCGGAATGCGCCTGGCGCGTTCCACCTTCAACCTGGATGACTATGCGCGCAACCTCTGGCGGGAAACGGCTGACCTGGGCGTGGAGATCTTCAAGGCCGCCGGCGCAATCGAAGCCTGGCACAGTCCTCCGGGCGGGCAGCACATCATGGGCGGCACCATCATGGGCAGGGACAGGAATACCTCGGTGACCAACGAGTATGCGCAACTGCACGATGTACCCAATGTCATAATTGGCGGCCCCAGCGTCTTCCCTACCAGTTCCAGTGTCAACTCCACCTTCACCGCCCACGCAGTCGCGCTACGCTCTGCCAGGCAGATAGCCGAGCACTGGGGCGGACTGCTTGCCTGAACGGCATCCTTTATTTTTATTGAGGCTGTTTTATAATCAACAATCCCGTTTCAGACCAGGATTTTAAGGAGACATGTTATGAGATTAAAACGTATTCTGTGTATCGTACTGCTTTCTTCCCCCTTCTTAGTGCTTAGCAGAGGCGCCGTTGCGGCTGAATACGAAATTGACATTGAAGGTATGCACGCAGCAATCCAGTTCCGGATCATTCACCTTGGCTACAGCGTTTTGACCGGCCGCTTTAACGACTTCGGCGGCAGCTTCACTTGGGACAAGGACAATCCCGGGGCTTCATCGGTCAACGTGACGATTCAAACGGCCAGTCTCGATTCAAACCATGCGGAACGGGATAAGCACCTCCGGGAAGCGGATTTCCTGGACGTGGAAAAATACCCGGAAGCGACCTTCAAGAGCACGAGCTACAACGGTGATGCAAGCGCCGGTGAGCTGGATGGAATACTGACCCTGCACGGCGTCAGCAAGCCCATCACTATAGATATCGAATTTATCGGCGAAGGGGATGATCCCTGGGGCGGCTATCGCGCCGGTTTTGAGGGCAATGTGACATTACGCCGTTCGGATTTCGGCATGATGTATGATCTCGGCCCCAGGTCGGACGAGATGGAACTGGACCTGTATATCGAGGGTGTAAGGAAATAGCAGCGACGAGAACCAGATTGGGGACAGATTTCAAATCTGTCCCCGGCGCTTTTGGATGTTGATCAAAAACACCTTGTCCCGTTTCGGCCTGTGCAGCAAGCTGCTGCACTGGCTGATCGCGATTCTCATTCTCGGCCTGATCTGGCTGGGCTGGTACATGGTGGATCTGACCTACTATGACAAGTGGTATAACGATTCGCTGCATTACCATAAATCCCTGGGCATCCTGGCCTTGGCCCTGGCGCTGTTCAAACTGGGCTGGCAGAGGTATACCCCTGCACCGGATCCACTGGCAGATTTACAAGCCTGGGAAAGGAGCGGGGCCAGGTTCATGCACTACATTTTATGGGGCATGATGCTGCTGATACCTGTCACCGGTTACCTGATTTCCACCTCCGCGGGAAAACCCATCCAGTTTTTCGACTGGTTTGACCTACCCGCCGTGGTGGACGTGGATGAGGAACTCAGGGAGCTTGCCATAGACATCCACTACTACCTGGCATACGCCACCCTGTTCCTGGTTGCGGGGCATGCCGGCGCCGCGTTGAAACATCATTTCGTAAACAGGGACGAAACGCTCAAACGCATGCTATGGAAGTGATACGGTAATCAGCCCAGGGCCAGGTAACAGACCAGGGTTATCACGACCGCCAGTATCAGGTTCAGCACGAATCCCCCCTTCACCATTTCCCGGATGGTGACGTAGCCGGTGCCGAACACGATAGCATTGGGGACGGTAGCCACCGGCAGCATGAAGGCACAGGTTGCCGACATCGCGGCGGGAATCATCATCAATTCCGGGCTGACGCCCACGGCCATTGCCGTTGCCGCGAAAATTGGCATCAGCAACGTGGTTGTCGCCGTATTTGAAGTAATCTCGGTCAGAAATGTCACGCCCAGGCAGATGCACAGAAGCAGTACGGGCAGGGGAAAGCTGGCCAGGACTGCGAGGTTTTGCGCGATCAACCCGGCAAGGCCGCTGGATGAAAATGCCTTGGCGAGGGTGATGCCGCTGGCGAAAAGCAACAACATGCCCCAGGGGATATCTGAAGCTGTCTTCCAGTCGAGCAACCGGTCACCCTTGCCGGAGGGCAACAGAAACATGGTAACCACGGCAGCTAGCGCAACGGTAGCGTCGCCTGCTCCCGGCGTCCCCAACAGGCCCGACCAGCCTCCGAACGGTTCGCTGCGTGTTATCCATAACAGTACGGTGATTCCGAATACGATAAGCACGCGCACCTCGTTCGCCTGCCACGGGTCGGCTGCCGGCAAACTCAGTGTCTCTTTCCACGTGACGTTGCGGGTCAGCCACAACGCCATCAGGGGCAGGCCGCACAAAACCACCGGCAGGCCTATCTTCATCCAGTCCAGGAACGTGTATTCAAGGCCGGTAAATTCTGTATAGATGCCCGCGAAAATGATATTGGGCGGCGTGCCTATCAGGGTTGCCACACCCCCCAGTGATGCCGAGTGGGCAAGTCCGAGAACCAGCGCAATCGACAGTGCCTTGTCCTCCACCTGTTTCAGCACCGCCAGCGCGATAGGGATCAATATCAGGGTCGTGGCCGTGTTGCTGATCCACATGGACAACATCGCTGCCGTCAACATGAAGGAAAACACGATGCGTTTTCCGCTGCCGCCGACCGTATGCAGGATCGCCAGGGCAAAACGCCGGTGTACGCCTGATTTTTCCAGGGCTTTCGCCAGCATAAACCCCCCCATCAACAACAGGATCACCGGGCTGCCCAGGCCGGCTGCCGCTTCCCTGTGCGTCAGGACGTTGGCCAGCGGGAATGCAAAGAACGGGATCAGCGAGGTCGCCGGTATCGGAATGGTCTCGGTGACCCACCAGGTTGCGGTCAGCAGGGTTATTGCCGCGGTTACGGCGATGACGTATTCAATATCAAAATGGCGCAGCAGGAAGTACAGCAGAATAGATGCCAGGGGAGCTGCAAATAACGTGATTGACCTGATTTTCATTCTTATAATTCCTGATATCCTGGCTGTTTTCTATTACATTATATTATCAGGGGTATTTCGGAGATATTACAATGCTGTTTACTCGTCGTGCATTTATGGGCGCAGCGTCGGCTGCCTCCGCGTTGCTGGCCGGCGCCACAAATGCAAAACCTGCTTCTTCGTCACAGGATCCGCTTGGTGTCCGTGCTGACTTCCCCGGAGTAGAGAAATCCATATTTTTCGATTCAGCCTATACAGCGCTTTCACCCAGGCAGGCAGTCGGGGCGGCGCAGGCTTTTCTTGGTTCCATCGGTCACAACCCGCCGAATGTGCCGGAAATGATGCATGAGGCGGGGGTGGTACGTGAACGCTTTGCAGGATTAATCGGCGCAGAACAGGAAGAGATTGGACTGCTCTATGCGACCAGCGACGGAGAGAACATCGTCTCACGGGCGTTGAACATGCAGGCAGGTGACAACGTGGTCATTGACGATCTTCATTACCAGTCCACCTATGTCCTCTACCAGCACCTGAAGGAAAAACTCGGGATCGAAGTGCGCATCGTGCAGAATATAAGCGGAGCAACGCCGCCGGAGTTGTTTGCGCCGCATGTGGACGAACGCACGCGATTGATCTCCGTATCCTGGGTGTCGCATTTCAACGGTTATCGCCAGGACCTGCAGGCCCTGGCGGATCTTGTTCACGAGCACGGCGGTTACCTGTATGCCGACGCCATACAGGGCATAGGCATGCTGGACCTGGATGTGAAAGCCGTCGACGTCGATTTCCTCACCAGTGGCAGCTATAAATGGTTGCTGGCAGGTTATGGCGTGGCGCCGTTTTATGTACGCAAAGAGCTTATGGACCTGGTGGGCACGGACCGTTCCGGTGGTTTCCAGGCGGCCGAGACGCTGGGCGCTCATCAATACAGGCTCCACACGGATGCACGCAAGTACCAGTACGCCACCATGTCGTTCGGTGCCGTCTATCACCTCAATGCGGCGCTGGAGTATATTCACGGGATTGGCGTCGCCAATATTGAGCGCCACACGGTCGGCCTGGCCCATCGGCTTCGCCAGGGCCTGGCATCCCAGGGATTTGACATCGACACACCAGCCGGCAATGCCGCGTCTATTGTCACGTTTCAACACGGGAGAGACGCCAGGGATGTTCGACACGATCTCAAGGCAGGCGGGGTTAAAATAAACATCAGCGACAACCAGCCCCATCTCCGGGTCGGTATCGCGCTTTATAACAATGCAGAGGAAGTAGATCGGTTTCTCCAGTTGACCGGTAACTGGAAGTAGCATTGATTATCTTCACGTATCGATTGACCTCATGAATTACGCGGTCAAATATATCCTGCTAACACTATTGCTGACTCCGTACACTCCGCCCGCGGCAAGCCAGGAGTGTACGCCGGATGATTTTCCCGAACATTATATGCAGGTGTATGAAACCCGGGGACTGCTTGACCGGTGCTACGCGCAACTCATCGATACCCTGGATGACGCCCGGGCTGTCCAGGCAGACCTGGTCGGCCTGATGGCCGGCAGCTATCAGCATGCCGGTTACAAAGTGGGACTCACGGACACGAAAGCACAGGAAATGTTTGGCATACCCCAACCGCTGGTCGGTGTCCTGTTCAAGGAGATGTTACTGCCGGATGGTGCGACGATCGCACTGGATTCCGCCACGTCGCTGCTGGTGGAACTGGACCTGCTGGCGCGGGTAAACTCGGCTGAGATTAACCAGGCCGTATCAATTGAAGACGTTGCCCGTCATATCGATGCAATCATACCGTTCATTGAATTACCCGATGCGTTGTTCAGGCTTGACGGCGGCAACGCGGCAGCGCTGTTACTGGCCGGCAATGTAGGCTCCAGGTGGGGTGTCACCGGTACCCCCGTAATAGTAGCTGATGCGCAGGACCTGGTCGAACACCTCCCCACCATGACATTTCACCTGGAGACGGATACGGGAGCGATATTACGCCAGGGGCAGGGAAGCCAGATTTTGGGACACCCGTTGAATTCCGTCCTGTTTTTACTGAAGGAACTGGCCCTGAGAAATGAAACACTGAAGCCCGGGCAGATAATCAGCCTGGGCGCCATCGGCGGACCGGTGAAGGCAGAGCAGGGCAGGCGTTATACCGCGAAATATTCAGGTTACGGCGGGAAGGAATTCAGCGTATCCGTCACAATCCGATAGCTGAGGCGCGTTAAATCATCCGTAACAGTTCTTCCGACGTCATCACCCGGGCGCTCCAGTCATCCAGGATCCCGAAGTAGATGTCCGAATGGGGTTCCCAGGGCGCCGCGCCGGTACAGTCCTTGATGACCACTGTCGGAATGTCCCGGGCAAAGGCATCTCTTGCGGTACTGCTGACGGCGTTATTCACACTTAAACCACATAGCAGCAAAACATCGATATCCAGGGATTTCAGTATGTCAGGAAGACCGTCTCCCCAGAATGCGCTGGGACGGTTACGGCTGATAAAAATCTCCGAATCCCGGGTGTGCAGGCGACTGTCCCATGCCATCCACCTGGAACCCGCGCAGAAATACCCCTGTTTCACGAGAGGATTATCCTTCAGCAGTCCTGCGTCCGAAAGGTCATCGGCCAGCACATAGCTGGAATAAACAATGGGCAGGCGCTTGTCTCTCAGGGTTGTTACCAGGCCGTTTACGTTCTCGATTAATGAAGCCGCTGCAACATTTTTCAGAGGACCGTCGGCGCTGGTAAAGAGTTCCTGCAGGTCCAGGACCAGCGCCAGGGGCCGCGAATTTTCCAGGCTGAACTGCATGAATGAGGGTGGACCCCGGCAGCAGACAAATTATTTAATTGCAAACGGCCGGGCGGGTGAACCCGTCGCGCCCTTGAACGGTATGGCGCCGAAGACAAAGGCGAATTCATACACCTGGTCCTGCAACAAGGCGCTGAAGTCTATGTTTTCCATGATATAGATACCGTTTTCCACCAGGAATTTCTGGTGGTTCGGGGCAAATTGGGTCGGGTCCGGTCCGGGTATGGCCTCTACCGCCCAATTATCCGTGCCGACCAGGATGACTTTTTTGTCCACCACCCAGTCACCCGCCTTGTCCGTCAGGCCCGGTACGCAACTGTTGAATTTTTTATTGTCGGTCTTCCACAGGGTTCCCCAGCCGGTGTAATAGAATAACGCGTCACCGGGCTGGATGGCGCTTTCATCCATTCCCTGTCTGTTCAGCGCTGCGTGCAGGTCGCCAAGCGTGACTTCTTCCGTGCATTCCAGCATGCGCCCTTTTAATCCGGCGATATCAATGAGTATGCCGCGGGTAAAGATCGGTACGACATGTTCCACACCCAGTTTGCTGAACCCGCGCCCTGTGCCGATCTCGGCATGGCTGTGACCATTGTAGTAGCGCACCTCGTTCAGGTCTCCCGGTTTGCCCATGACCGTTGCCATGTGGCTGAGCGAGTCGAATTGTGTCCCGTCCTGGGTGATATGCCCGGCGATGTAGTCCTCATTCCAGGCCAGCCTGTTGTCTCCCATGGGTCCCCAGGAAGTGGCGCCCGGGACGGTCAGGGAGTATTTGCGGTGTTGCGGAGTCAGGTCGAACAAGGGCATGTCTTCCTCAAACACACGGCCCATGTCATAAATCTTTCCCTCGGTAATCAGACCCGCGGCGGCCAGTACCTTGGCCGGCGTCAACCGGTTCAACGCACCCAGCTGGTCGTCTGCCCCCCACTCGGATGGCCACCATTTGGTTTCGGGAGCATCGGCGGAACAGGTCAGATTTACCAGCAGGCAACAACAGGTTATTGTCAGGAAAGTGTGTTTTATCATGATCGTTTTCCGGAAGATGAACTGAATTCAAGGTACAGTATAATTAAGAATTAATTCTTAATTATTTTTTTGCGATGGTTAAACGGTTTCAGGATAAAACGGTATTGATACTGGGGGCTACCAGCGGGATCGGCAGGACTACGGCCCTGCTGTTCGCCGGAGAAGGCGCCAACGTGGTGATAGGTGGGCGCAACGCGGACGGCGGCAACGAAGTGGTGCGTTCCATCGAGGCGATGGATGGCAACGGCCTGTACGTACAGACGGATGTCACCGACCTGGGCGCGATGCAGAATGCAGTGGACAGGACAGTCGACACATTTGGCGGTCTGAACGTAGCGTTCAACAATGCCGGGCTGGCCGGTACGGGAAACAAGACCGCCGATGAGAGCGAGGCAGACTGGCTGGATATGGTCAATACCAAGTTGAACGGCGTGTGGCGCGGGATGAAATGCCAGATACCGGCCATACTCGAGTCCGGTGGCGGATCGATTGTCAACATGGCGGGCAACTGGGGCCTGATCGGGTTTCCCAGCTACGCCGCGTACTGTGCCGCGGCCCACGGGGTCATGGGTCTGACCAGGGCGTCGGCCATGGAATACGTGGGCGCCGGGATCAGGATCAACGCGGTTTGCCCAGGCGCGGTGGATGCCCCGATCCTGGACCGCATGACCGGCGGCAACGAGGAGATAAAGAACAGTTTTGCCCAGTCACTCCCCGTTGGCCGGCTTTGCAGCCAGGAAGACATCGCCGAGGCCGTGTTATGGCTGGCTTCCGATGCCGCGTCTTATGTCAACGGAGTCGGCCTGGTGCTGGACGGAGGAGGGAGTCCTTAACCTCTACTGCTGGATTTCCGATTTCCCTCTATTTTTCCCTTGACAAAGTTATCATTTATGATAACCTGCTCATATGTCATGGAAGATCACGTTTTTCAACCCCAAGGTCAAAGAGGAGACTTTGAAATTCCCTGACGGGATATTGGCCAATCTTCTTCATATTCTTGATATCATCGAAGAATTTGGTCCTGATGTAGGAAAACCATATACGGCTTCAATGGGTCATGGTCTTTTCGAAATAAGGGCAAGAGGCAAGGAAGGTATAGGACGCTCCCTGTTTTGTACTGTTAAGGGTAAAGAAGTAATTATTCTGAAATCCTTTATTAAGAAAACGCAAAAGACTCCTCAGAAAGAGATCGAGATAGCCCGTAAACGCATGAAAGAAATTTAAAATGGCAAGACCAACGTACAAATCATTCAAGACTGAAGCATTTAAGAAAAAAGGAGTAAAAGAGACGTATGCTGAGCTTGCCCCAGCTTATGAAGTCCGCAAAAAAATCATTGCCTTACGTAAAAAAGCGGGCTACACGCAGGAACAAATAGCAGAGAAGCTACATACAAGCAAAAGCAATATTTCTCGTTTGGAAAGCGTTAATTCCAACATCTCCCCAAAACTATCAACCCTTACGGATTATGCTGAAGCAATGGGTTACAAGCTGAAAATAGATTTTGTTCCAGCAAGGCGTTCCGGAAGATAAAAACCTGTCCCTCTAGAGGTTCTGTTTCAGATCATCTACCGGCTTCAGCCAGTCCTCGTCCATGCTCACCCGCGTCTTTCCCCAGCCTTCCTCGTAGTTGCAGAGGATCTGCTGGGTCAGCGCGGTACGGGTTAACTTCCACTCACCGTTTATCCTGGTCATCTCGTCGTCATAGTAACCGGCGACCCAGACCGGGTCGTATTCCTTTGTCCTGGAATTATGTACCGTGGCGGCTTCAAACAGGTACCAGCGCGCCGTGGCCGTGCGGCAGTCGTCGGCGACCTCTATCCTGATGGGAATCAGGCAGTGGAACATCCAGGTGAACGGGTTGACTTCCAGGAATGCGCGAATCTCGTCACGCCCCTTTAACACCGTATCCCAGTTGGTGAATTCCATGACCCCATCCTCAGTATACAGGTCGACGAACATGTCGATATCCATCTGCGGGTCGGCAGCTACCGCGGACCGCTGTTTAAGGTGCCTTATCTCCTCCATGGCTTCCAGTCTTTCAAGGCGTTTCAACAAATCATCGATCTTGTGAGATTCACTCATGGCATTATCCTTCCTGTTCTCTACAATATATAAAATTCATGGAAACTATAGTATAGTCGTGCAGGTCTAAGGTGACTGTCGGGATGTTTTTTTATAACACAGGCAGTAGCGTATCACCAGCAGACATAACTTCAGCTTGATATACGTCACGGCATGCGCCGGAGTTCGTTTCCTGAAGAGCAGACAAAACACCTTACAGTCATGGGATCTGCAAATTTACTGAAAAACCTGATCGCGGAATTCGGCGCCTCGATCGGAATCCCCGAGTTGACCCTGGACGAAGACAACCGTTGCAACCTCATGTTCGACGAGGTGGCGGTGAGTTTCGAATTGAGCCCGGACGAAGACGCGGTTTACATATACGCTTATCTTGGCGACGTTGTTCCGGGCAATAACAATGCCCTGTTCGCCTCCTTGCTGGACGCAAACTACCTTTTCAGGGGCACCGGAGGGGCAACTATCGGCGTGGATGAAGCAAGCGGCAGAGTAGTCATGATTCGCTCGGAGGACTTATCGGCCTTGCGTTTATCCCGGTTCTCGTCCCTGGCCGAGGAATTCATCAACCTTGCGGAACTGTGGCAGAAAAAACTGGCTGAATTTCCCGCGCAAACCACTCCGGAACCTGCGCCCGCAACACCCGTTGAAGCGCTGACCACGAAAGTCTAGTCCTGGCGTACCATACCCCTCATCCTCGGCATTACACGGTCGGCAAAAAGCTGCTGTGTACGCAGCGCCTGTTCCCGTTCCAGGCCGCCGTAATGACTGATGATTATTGCCTCGTCAAACCGGAAGTCCTCGTACAATTGTTCCATCTTGTCTCCGACTGATTCCGGTGTCCCTACGTACACAATGTCATTTTCGATCAATTCTTCGTATTCCATTCTGCCGATACTGGGCATGTAGTCCATGGTGTAGAACTTGTAGCCGGCGCTGATCAAGCGTTCCCGTTCGGCATCATTTGTCGGCATGATCGTCAACTGTGGCGCGACGTTATAACGAACAAAGTTCACTGCAGCCTCTCTGGCTTCGTCATGTGCGGTCGCTTCGTCCTCGTGCAGGTAGATCGCCTTGATGAAGCCGACGCTGGGCGTGGTGCCGGCGGCTGTACAGGCGTCCCGGTACACGTTGACGGCATCCTTGAATGCCGCACTGGGGGCAGGACCGCCTACGACGATGCCCCATTCCTTCTGCGCGGCCATGGTAAACCACTTTGCGCTGGTGCCGACCTGGTAGATTTTGGGAATTGGTTTCTGCACGGGTTTAGGAACAACACTGACGTCCTTGACATTGAAATACTTGCCATTGTAGGAAAAGCGCTCTTCGGTCCAGGCCTTTTGCAGGATTTCCAGGCTTTCCATGTAGCGCCCCATACTTTCTTCCATGGGTATGTCAGCCGGACCGCACAACCACGGATGGCCGCGTCCCACGCCGCACTCGATGCGCCCCCGGGTCAATATATCGACCATGGCAATCTCGCCGGCCAGGACCATGGGATTGTGCAACGGCAGGGTATGGCACAGGGCGCGAAAGCGCAGGTTTTTAGTGCGTCCGGCCAGGTGCGTGAATACGGCAAGCGGGTTGGGGTTTATCGCAAACTGTTCGTAGAAAGGGTGCTCCAGCGTTGTAAACACATGGAAACCGTTTTGGTCCGCGTGTATACCGAGCGCCAGCACATCTTCGATCAATTCAGCATGATCACGTCCG
This sequence comes from Gammaproteobacteria bacterium, assembly GCA_965207165.1. GTDB lineage: Bacteria > Pseudomonadota > Gammaproteobacteria > Eutrophobiales > Eutrophobiaceae > JAAXHV01. Next base: position 3,656,580 of record OZ242265.1, read on the forward strand.
GGCGGGCATTGAAATTCAACATACGTGCCGAAGCGCAGGGGTGCAGTCATCAGTTTTTCCTTTTTTTGGTTTTTAGTAGTCGGTTCCAAGCCGACTTGCAATCCATTATACTATACTGACGAGAACCTGCGTGGAGGAGGAGGAGATGAGTGCAGCTGTAGTTGGGGAGCGCCGCTGGGCCAGGACTTATCCCTGGCTGGGTGAGGACCCCGTTCCGACCGAACCCTGTATTTCACAGGACATCTATCGCCAGGAGGTGGAGAAGGTGTTCAAAAAGGTCTGGCTGCACGTGGGCCGGGACAATGAATTACCTGAACCCGGTTGCTACAAGCTCAAGCGGCTGGATTTTGCCAGTACCACGGTGTTGCTGATACGGGGCAAAGACGGTGTAATACGGGCATTCCATAACACCTGCTCCCATAGAGGGAACACGGTCGTGGTGCCGGAAGGGGAATGGGACAACTTCGGTCAGAAGGCGGCCTTCTCCTGCCGTTTCCATGCCTGGACCTACAACGATAAGGGCGAGCTTATCGGCGCCCAGGAAGAGACCGGTATGCCGCCCTGTTTCCGCAAATCGGAAAACGGTCTGACGCCGATCAACTGCGATACCTGGGAAGGGTTCATCTTTATCAACCTGGATGAGAAGCCATCAGTTGGACTGCACGAGTACCTGGGGGAGATGGGCGTACATTTTTCCGGTTTTCCCTACCGCGAAATCACCCACAATTTTACCTATTACACGTACCTGAACTGCAACTGGAAGGTGGGACTGGATGCCTTTGCCGAAGCCTATCATGTGAATACCATCCATGCGGGCTCGTTCCCGGGCACCTTTTCAACCGGCCTGCAGATGATCAAGCTGCTGGGCGACCATCGTACCACTGCAGTCTGCTTCAACCCGCCCAAGGATGCGCCGCCCGTGGCATCGCTGGCCCAGGCCAAAGCCAGGGGCTCACTGGTGAACAACGTCAGGGAAACGATACTGCCGCCTACCCTGAATGATGAGAAGCGCGACGATTATGCATTCGAGCTGAGCGTGTTCTTTCCGAACTGGCTGTTGCACGTATCGGAAGGTATCTGGTTCACCCACCAGTTCTGGCCCATCAGTTATGACCGGTGCCTGTGGGAAGGGAAGTATCACGTCATGGAACCAACCACCAACAGTGAGAAATGGGCGCTGGAACACGCCATGGTGGTACAGCGCAACGCCTGGCTGGAAGATACGGCAACCATGGAGGGGACTTTCTTCGCGCTGAATTCCGGCAGCAAGAAGCACATGAACCTGCATGATGAGGAGATCCTCGTCAGGCACGGTTATCACGTACTGGAGAAATACCTGGACAAGGAAAACCCTTGATGAAACTGCTGCCGCAAGGGTTTGAAGATCTGGAAACCTGGGCAGGCGCATGGGCCTTGCCCACCCAGAACACCCGTTGGGATAAACGGCTGGTATCGACCAGGGAAGAGTTGATCGCCTTCTACAACGCCATCCTGCCCCACCTGGAACGCATCCTCGATCACGTGGACAAGTATCCTTTGGGGGAGTTACCGGAACAGTCTGCAAGACTGTTTGACTTGGCGCTCATGCACGCCGAAATCGCGCCCAACGTGGAACTGTACGATGGCGACCCGGATGTGCCCCACAGTTTCGAGGAAAAACGCTTTATTGCCGTGCACGGCAATGACAGGCATTGATCATGACTACAGAAATTGAAAAACAGGTCGCCTGGTTGACGGCGAACGAACACATCAGGAGCGTCATAGCGCGATACGCAAAAGCGGGGGATGATCAAAACAATCCCGAACAGATGCGCCAGGTGCTGGCGAAAGATGCGATCTGGGAAGCCAAGGGGTTCGGGAAGTTTACCGGCAGGGACGTCATTGCCGAGGAATTATCGAAGATCGGCCGGGAGATGATCGTCTGGTCGTTGCACTATCCGGTTTCCCCCATAATCGATATCGCAGACGATCTCAACACGGCCCATGCCTTCTGGTGGTTGTGGGAACTGACGACCATGCGCGGCGAGGAAGGCGACGAGGAAAGCAACTGGCTGGCGGCTACCTACGAATGTGATTTCATCCGGGCCGCTGACGGCTGGAAGATAAAACACCTGGTACTGGAGGTAAAAAAAGTCGTTCCATACCAGGATGTACCCAGTGAAATAGCACCTTGATACTTTTGAAGGAGGTTCTCCCATGGCTGTTAAAGCTGACGAATACATCCGCATTGATCGAACCCGGCAACTGGGCCAGGAACCCGAAACGGGACACAACCGCTGGCACCCGGATATCAAACCGGTAGCCGAGGTCGACCCGGGCCAGGTCATCGGCATGGAAACGCGGGATGCTCTTGACGGGCAATACAATCATGCAACCACGGCTGCACAGGTAGCCGACTCCAACCTGAACCTGGTGCATCCCCTGACCGGTCCCGTTTATGTTAACGGCGCCGAACCCGGTGACATCCTGGAAGTCAAGGTCCTTGAAGTGGCGCCGGAACCGTTCGGCTTTACCGTGCAGGTGCCGGGTTTCGGCTTCCTGCGCGACCTGTTCACGGAACCCTATATCATCCACTGGGATATCGCCGATGGTTTCGCCACTTCGGCGGATTTGCCCGGTGTGACAATCCCGGGCGCGCCTTTCATGGGTGTCATGGGCACGGCGCCGTCCCATGAACTGCTGGAACAGATCAACAGGCGGGAAGCCGACTTGCAGGCCCGCGGTGGCATGGTCCTGCTACCCGACACGGCCGATGCCGTTCCCCGGGAACCGGGCATTGCCGGCAAGGCCGTACGCACCATTGCCCCCCATGAAACCGGCGGTAACGTGGATATCAAACAGTTGACAGCCGGCACCACGGTACGCTTCCCCGTGTATACACCGGGAGCCCTGTTCTCGGTGGGCGATTCCCATTTCGCCCAGGGGGACAATGAAAGTTGCGGCACCGCGGTGGAGATGAGCGCGACGTTTTACGGCTCTTTCAAGCTGCTGAAAGGGGAAGCGGCGAAACGCAATATAACGGACTTGCAGTTCTACCGGGATGATTACTTCACTGCGCCGGAGATGGCGGTTCCGCAACGCTTTTTTGCGACCACCGGCCAGTCCTTCAGCAAAGACGGACGGGCGGAATCGGAGGAGACCACCCTGGCGGCGCGCAATGCCTTGCTCAACATGATCGAATACCTGGTCAGCGAACGGGGCTACAGCGAGCAGCAGGCGTACGCGATATGCAGCGTCGCGGTGGACCTGAGGATATCGGAAATGGTGGACGTGCCAAATTTCGTTGTCTCAGCCTTCCTGCCCCTGGATATCTTTACGGAATAAACAGCATGGCGGCGTCCGCCGATCAGGTAAGGCAGGCAATGCCGTTCACCACCCGCTATCCTGAACTGGGTACGGGCCCGGTGGATGTCAGGCCGATGATCGACCCGGAGTTGTTCGAACTGGAACGGGAGCGCATCTTCGGGCAGGCCTGGCTCTACGTAGCCCGGGCCGAAGAACTGGCTGAGCCCGGCGACTACAAACTGCGCCGTCTGGACGTGGCGAATACCTCCGTGATTATCGTCCGGGACAAAAGCGGCGAAATTCATGCCTTTCATAATATCTGTACCCATCGCGGCAACAAGCTTATCCCGGAGCAGGACGCGCAATCACTGGGACATACGCCTACGCATAGCCTGACCTGCCGATTTCATGCCTGGACCTTCAATACCGATGGCACATTACGCGGGGTAGCGCGCCATGAGAGTTTTGCCGGCCTGGACAAATCCTGCCTGGGACTGAAGCGGATACACTGCGCCGAGTGGGAAGGCTTCATCTTTATCAACCTTGCCCAACAGCCGCGGCAGAACCTGGTAGAGTACCTGGACGGCATGGCGGACCACTTCGCCGGATACCCGTACCACGAAGCGACCTTGCGGTTCCGTTACTCGGCCGTGTTGAACTGCAACTGGAAAGTAGCCCTGTATGCCTTTTCGGAGGCGTATCATGTCCCCACCATTCACAAGGGCACGTTTCCCAGCCTGGCCAAACTGGAACATACCGAGATCAAGTGTTTCGGACCACACAGCACGTCCGGTATTTATGTGCCCCCGGTACCCGGTCTGGAACCGACCCCGGTGACGGCAAACCTGGGCGGCCGGCTGAGGACTTCGGAACGGCACAGACCTCACCTTGAGTTGTTGCCGGAAAACATCAACCGGGACAAACGGGGTGACTTCCAGTTTGAATTCCCCGTATTCTTCCCCAATTTTTTACTGCACCTGGGCGCGGGGAACGGTTATCCGGGTATGGCCTTTTTTACCCACCAGTTCTGGCCCATCTCGGTAGACAGGACCCTGTGGGAAGGCACGAACTTTTTCAGGCCGCCTGAAACCGTGAGCGAACGGATTGCAATCGCGCATGTCAACGCGTTACACCGCAATGCCTGGCTCGAAGACACCTCGACCATGGAGGACACTTACCAGGCCCTGGCATCCGGCGTACTGGAAGAAATGGTCTTGATGGATGAGGAACTGATGATCAGGAACACCCATAAACACTGGCACGATTACATGGGTTTATGAGAACTGTGACGACCTTGCCTGAGCAGTTTTCCGGTTTGGAGCCGTTTGTGGGGCCCTGGGCCTTTCCCGCCGAACTGCAGCGTTCACAACAGCGCTGGAACGCGGGTCCTGATGACTACCAGGAATTTTATGAGGCTATGTTGCCGTTGCTGGACCAGGTCTTGGAGTACTTGGATCAATTCAAGCCCGGGCAGGTCCCGGAACATGCATTGCCGCTTTATTACCTGACTCTTGCGTTCGCCGAAGCCGCGCCCCACAACGAGTTGTACGATTGCAGTAACACCGTCCCGAACAGTTTTGACGCGCACCGGTTTGTCGCCGCTCACGGCGAAAATATCGACCGATAGAACTCCACCGTCATTCCCGCGCAAGCGGGAACCCAGGCTCTACGGGAATGACGGGAAGCTGAGACTACTCTTCGAAATTGCCGGCTATAGTGGCAAGGCCGCCATCGTAGATACCGCTGATGACTTCTTTGGCCTCGTCATCCGTGGCGCCCTCGGACATGAACGACGATGACCAGTTGATGGTTGTGCTCCCGGCATCTCCCACGGCCTCAAAAGTCGAACTGTAATCCTTGACCGGTAACGGACCTTCGATGATCGTGTAGGAATACCCGCTAGCCGTAGCGCCATCATGCCTTTCCTTGATCTGTGCCCCGTCCCCCAGGGTGAGAATCCGGTAGGTGGTGCCGTCCTCATCGCTTATTTCGCAGGTTTCGACAGCAGGATGCCAGACGCTGATGGCACAGAAATCGCCCGCATATCCCCAGACATCGTCAAGCCCGGCATTGATGGTCATCGATTTACTGACCTCAAGCATCGGGGCTGGCTGCTCGCTGCTGCAACCTGATAGAATCAATAGCATCGCTGCTGGTAGAATAAGTTTGAATAGTTTCATGCTAAGCTCCTTTGTGTTATGGACTCAGGATATTTTTCCTGATTGCGGGATTATAGGGCAATACAATCAAGGATCATACAGGAAATTTCCCCGTTCCCGGTTGAAATAATGACATCAGAATTACATCGTCTCAATCTTGCTGAAGCCGCCCGGGGCATTGCCGGCGGCGTGTTTACCCCGGTTGACCTGGTGACCGCCTGTCTTGAACGGATTCATGCAAGAGAGGACCAGGTCAAGGCCTGGGCCTGGCTTGACCCCGACCAGGCGCTGGCCCGGGCACGGGCCTGTAATGGGCGGCCCGCAACAACGCCGTTGCACGGCATCCCCATCGGCGTCAAGGATATTATCGACACGGCGGACATGCCGACCTGTTACGGGTCACAGGTTTTTCAGGGGCACTACCCCGCTGAAGACGCAGAGTGCATCCGCCTGCTGAAACAGGCAGGGGCGGTTATCATGGGGAAAACCGTGACCACTGAGTTTGCTTTTTATGCACCGGGTAAAACCGCCAATCCCCATGCCCTGGACCACACGCCGGGCGGGTCTTCCAGCGGTTCCGCGGCAGCAGTGGCTGATTTTCATGTGCCGCTTGCCCTGGGCACGCAAACCTCGGGTTCCATCATCAGGCCCGCAAGTTTTAACGGTGTTTTCGGCTGCAAGCCGACGTATAACTCTTATTCACTCGACGGCATCCATCCCCTGGCGCCGGAACTCGATACCCTGGGCGCGTTCAGCCGGTCGCCTGCAGACCTTGCCCTGTTGCATGGCGTGTTGGCGCAACAGGAAACCGGGACGCCGGGCGCAGTGCGGCCCGCTACGGTTGCCGTTGTCCGCACCCCGGCCTGGGATGAGGCCGCGGCCGAGGTACAGGACAGTATGCTTGACTTCGCTGGACGGTTACGGCAGGCGGGCATTGACGTGGTTGAAGCGGATGAAGACCTGCTGAACGGCATGATGGCAGTACAGCAGGCGTACCTTGCCCGCGGCGCCGCGGCCTTCCTGGGACATATTACGGATCGGCACCCGGACCAGGTGCGCCCGCAGACCCGGGACCTGGTTGTGGAGGGCCGCCGGGTGGACAAGTCATTCGATGCCGGGCTGAATGACGCCCTGGCCAGGGGAGAGCGTTTCCTGTCAGGCGTTTTTTCCCGGGCAGACCTGGTCATAACCCCCGGTGCGCCGGGCGGCGCTCCGGCGGGCCTGCACAATACCGGCAACCCCATGTTCAACAGGATCTGGACTTTTCTGCAGACCCCCTGTATGAATCTGCCGCTGACAACAAGCGCTGACGGGCTGCCCATCGGCATACAACTGGTTTGCAACAGGCAGGAAGATGGACGGTTATTTGCTTACTCGGCTTACCTGCAGAATTTAACCGGGTATGATATTGAACAACCTTGAGGGAGAGTGATAATGACAACCTTGAACACCAGAGACGTTCCATTGAGCCGGGAACAACGGCAGTGGTACGAGGCTGCCTGCGATAAAATTGACCTGGCGCGCCTGAAGCAACTGATCTTCGACCTGACTGGCAAACACAGTCCCACCGGCGCCGAGCGGGAGGCTTGTGAATTCATGACCGATTACCTGAACAGCGTCGGGATCAGGGCGCATTATCAACCGATTACGGATATCTCGGGCAACTGTTACGGCCGGGTAAAAGGATCGGGCGACGGTCCCACGCTGATGCTGTACGCCCCTGTCGACACACTGCTGGAAGGGGACCCGGAACAGGATTTGCCCCACGCCGGCCCGGAACACCGGGCCGACATGCGGCCCGAGCCCTATATCGACGGCGACCTGGTCATCGGCCTGGGCGCATCCAACCCGAAATCCATGGTCGCCCTGTTGACCGAGGCATTGACCTGTGTTGTGGAAGCGGAGGTGGAGTTGAAAGGCGATGTGGTCATCGCCACGGCAGGCGGGGGGATGCCCTGGATTGTTCCTGAACGCAACCACACGGGCATCAGCAACGGCGTGAACCACCTGCTGTCCCACGGCGTAACCGCGGATTTCGGCGTGATCTGCAAACCCTGGGATGATATTTATTATGAACACCCGGGCATGGTCTGGTTCAAGGTAACCGTCTGGGGGACCATGGGTTACGCCGGCATTCCCCGCGGGGTGCCGGGTTTCCGCAGTTCTATCATTCCCGCAGCGAAGGTTATCCTGGACCTGGAGGAATGGTTGATAGAGTACCCGGAAAAACATACCAGCGACCAGGTAAAACCTGAGGGCTGGATTTCCGCGCTACGCTGCGGCTGGCCTGATAAACCCGCGTTTCCGGGCGCGGCGACTGAAATCTGGCTCGATGTGCGCACCAGTCCCCTGCAGAAGGCGGCCCAGGTTGAGCGGGAATTCGACCAGGTCATGAAAGCCATCCTGGACAAACATCCTGATGTGGAGGCGGAATGGGAGACCGTCGTGACCTGTGACGCAGCATCGACCGACCCGGACCACTGGGTGGTGCAGTCGGCCCTGCGGGCCTGGCAGGAAGTGCACGGCAAACCGTATCCCGGCGCCCCGCACATGGCGGGACAGACAGATGCCGCAACCATCAACCGGACCGGTTTCCCCCTGGTGCGTATAGGCTATGCCTGGCTGGGCGAAGCCGATACGCCGCCGGAATTTACCGAGGGTCTGGGCGGCATGGGTGTCATCCGGGTACCCGATTTGGAAATTTCCATCAGGGAAGCGATCTATACTGTTATTGATTCCTGTACCCGGACGCGGGCGGAAGTCGGACTGACAGATTGAGAAACTGCTGCGGAGGAGGAGACAAATGCCATTAACCGACCTGCATCACGTGGCGTTGAGAACAAAGGACCTTACGGCCAGTGAACATTTCTACACGCAAGTGCTCGGCATGGAAAAAGTGGACCGGCCGGATTTCGATTTCCCCGGCGCCTGGTTACAGATGGGGGAGACCATGTTTCACCTGATGGCCGGCTACGCAGCCCTGGGCCCGGACGGCGAAATTTCCCGCGGCAGCGGCGCCGTCGACCACCTGGCAATCAAGGCGCAGGGTTTTGATGAGATGCGTGATAAATTCGAAGGCTCGGGTATCACGTACAAGGAAAACAATATACCGGATTTCGCTATCTGGCAGCTGTTTGTCAACGACCCGGACGGCGTCATCATAGAATTGAATTTCCACTGCGCCGACGAACCGCAAGATTCCAGAGGCCCTGGACGGGCCACGCTGAGCAAAACCACCTGAGAGAACAGAAAATTGGGGTCAGTGCAAATACACTGACCCCATACGTTACCGCGTTCGTCGTTCCTGCTTGCGCAGGAATGACGGTTATTCGATAGTTATATAAATATACCCGTCTTCCCCCAGTCGGGTTTCGTACCTGTCCAGCGGGATCACGCAGGGGGGGTCGACGGGTTCTCCCGTCCTGATTTCGAATGAGCCTTCGTGGTACGGGCAGACGACCTCGTCGCCCCTGATTTCACCGTCGGACAGGAACGCCTGGCCGTGGGTACATACGTCACTGGTGGCAAAGTATTCCCCTTCGAGGTTGTAGATGGCAACCGCGGTGTCGTCTTCCAGGTAGTGCTGCGTGACGGAGTTGGTCTCCAGTGCGTCATGCTTTATGGTTTTTACTTCTGGCATATCAGTTGGCATCGTAGGTTTCAAAGCGAAGCGGGGTAGGCTTATCGCCGTTCACCACCTCCGGCCAGGCACAGACCGACACCATCCAGGTCAGGTCCATTTCCGCCCTTAAATCAATATAATCCCCCGCCTTGGTAACAGGCGTGTCGATGAGCCAGTCCCCCTCCGGGGAGTAGATCACCGTCATGAAGACATTGAAACAGGCAACCGACTGCAGGTAGTTCGGGTCAATCCCGAGTTTACGGTATTCTTCCTGGATCGTATCGCGACAGCCGTTCTCATCCGAGCCCAGGTACAACCTGCGTGCGGCGTTGGAGCAGAAACCGCCACCGGTGTAATGGTTGGCGGTCCTGTCGCCGGCAATTGTCCACATGTCGTTCATGAGGTTGCTGCGGATAGTATCCCCTTCCTGCCATTTGTAGCGGCCGTGATGCCAGCTGGTGTAGACGCAATCCTGGAATTCATTGGGGTTGCCGGTTTTTACGGCGACAAAATCCGCCACCTGCTGTCCTTCCACGTCGATAATCCTCAGGGTTTGCCCTTTCCTTATATGCCCATGGCCGCCATGATGCGCCTGGATAGTGGTTGTATCGATCAATTTGCCCGGAGTATCACTCATATCTGCCACCTATTATGCTCAATAATTTTAACCAGGGTCCCTGTTCGGGTTAGTATGGGAACCTCTGGATTAAGACACACAGAGTTACCTATAATACCTGATCCGTTGTTTTCTGTGATCCCGATATTGGACTGGACATGATAATCGAAGGCGAACACAGGCTGCCCTGTGAACTGGCAAGAGCATGGCAGGCCTTGAATGACCCCGGAGTACTGAAACGCTGTATCCCGGGTTGTGAAAGTATCGAAGCGGCAGGGGAAAACCGCTACGAGTGCCTGATAACGGCTAAGTACGGGCCGGTCAAGACAAGGTTTAAAACCGTCCTGGCGCTTACCAACATCGATGCGCCGTATTCCTACACGCTGGCCGGCGAGGGCAAGGGCGGCGTTGCCGGTTTCGGCAAGGGCAAGGCAGACGTTCAACTTGCACAGGACGGGGAGGATACGCTGCTGCGCTACCAGGCGGAGTTTTCCGTGGGCGGTAAACTCGCCCAGGTCGGGTCCAGGTTGATAGCGTCCACGACGAAGAAGATGTCGAATGATTTCTTTTCCCGGTTTTCGGAAGAGATCAGCGGCGGGTAAATACATATTGAATTTAAATAAACTTTTTATTTAAATTCCAGGAGTCATTATTTATACTTTAATGTTCACTGTCCTGGAATATTAAACATGGGGGTTTTGGCATGGGTAAGTTTAATGAAATCGCGCTGGACCTGATGAAACGCACCGCAGCTTACGTCCCGGATTTTGAGTTCGAGGGGGCGGATCCCGCTACGGCTGCAAAACCCTGGCAAGCGTGGCTCAAGGCGGAACTGGGGTTTCGCAATCACTGGTACCCGACGGAGGCCAGCCGCAACATCAGGGATGGCGAGCACAAGGCGATCAAGTTGCTGGGTGAGGATATTCTCTACCTGCGCCGGGCCGGCCGCCTGTACGCGATTGAAGACCGCTGCAGCCACCGCGGCACGCGCTTCTCGCAACGGCCCGTGTGCTATACGGACGACACCATTACCTGCTGGCACCACGCATTCACCTTTAACCTGGACGACGGCCGCATTCGCTGCCTGTTGAACGACCCGGACTCATCCCTGGCCGGGCGCAAGGGGATAAAGAGCTACCCGGTGCGGGAAGTAAAAGGCGTAATTTTCACATTTGTCGGCGATATGAATCCGCCGCCGCCCCTGGAGCATGACGTGCCCCCCGGGTTTTTTGACGAAGACATGGCGATCTGCGTGGCGGACCCCTACCTGGTAAAGGCAAACTGGCGCCTGGGTTCGGAAGGCGGTTACGACCCGGGCCACCATTACATCCACAACTGGTCAAAATTCTCCATCAATTCACGTATACCCATGACCTTCGGCTGGGTGTCGAAGAAGGAAGCGGTGCTGGAGACCAGTATTTACGAGCTGATGGAAAACGGCCCGAAGGGCTTCACCCGCCTGGCGGCGGAGACCAACATGTCCATGACTGCAAGAATACCCGGACGGAACGGCGGGGCGGATACCGATGTCATCCTGCCCATCGCCAAGGGCCAGTCCCCCCGGGAAATAGAAATTCTGGGACAGCACGCGTTCACCACCGAGGTCGGCGAGTGGCTACCCTGCGGGCTGAAGGTCAATCCATGGCCTTTCCCGGGGGTGGTTCACAACGAATACTACGTGCCGCGGGACGCCAACTCCCACTACTATTTCCAGTGCGGCTGGAAGCGCGTGGAAAATGAGGAGGAAGCCCGGGAATGGGCCGAAGGCGACCTGGGGCAGGTGCGCTGGAAAGTCCCTGTAGTCGATGACTTTACCATCCAGGATGCCGAGGCGCGGGAACACATCCACGAATTCTATGCCAGCGAAGACGGCTGGAACCAGGAGCAGACGGCCCGGTTCGATATCGAGCTGCTGATGTGGCGCGTGTTCGCCGGTGAGTATAGCCGCGGTATCCAGGAGGAAAAGCACACGAAAGGCCATTTCAAGAGATAAGAATCAATGGCTACGGTATTGCATATCGATTGCAGTGCTCGTACTGCCAATTCGGTCAGCCGCAGGTTATCCCGGATTGTGGTTGATCAACTCCTGGAGGCGGAACCGTCTGTCCGGGTGATCAGGCGGGACCTGGGCGCCTCGGCGCCGGCGCCCGTTAACGCGCTGGAGGCGGAAGCCTTTTTTACCCCGCCACCGGACAGGACCGGGGAGCAGGTCGGGGCGTTGGCAGATTCCGATGCCTTGACGGAAGAGTTGTTGCAGGCCGACACCGTGGTGCTGGGAACACCCATGTATAACTTCACGGTGCCGGCCAGCCTGAAAGCCTGGATCGATTACGTGGTCAGGCCCGGAAAGGCCTTCCGCCGGGTGGCTAACGGCCGGCTTGAAGGCCTGTGCGGAGGTAAAAAGGTCTATGTGTGCACGGCCGGCAGCGGCAAGTCCAGGGGCACGGATATGGACCACCTGCGCCCGTACCTGGACACGATCTTTGCGTTTATCGGGATCACGGATGTCGTTTATTTCGATGCGGAGGGACTGGCATGGGGAGAGCAGGAACGGGAACGGTCGATAAATGCAGCAATCGAGAACATTCAACAGAATCTGTAAAATACACAGAACATATTTGGTGACGGGAGGAGAGACGGCATGTCTAAGATCAAGGGTCTTGGTTATATCGGTTGTGAGGTGACGGACTTCAATGCCTGGGACAGCCTGCTGGACACCGTGTACGGACTGGAGCAGCGGGCAGACAGCGGGGAATCGCTCCGGCACTACCGCATGGACGATAATCACCACAGGCTGGCGCTGCACAAATCGAACAGCAACAAATTGAAATACATCGGCTGGGAGGTGGAATTCCAGGGAGACCTGGATAACCTGGCCGCTGAACTGAGCGACAAGGGTATAGCGGTAGAAGCCGGCAGCGCGGCATTACGCGAGGAGCGCGCCGTGATGGACCTGTTTGTGGTCAGCGGGCCTGACGATATCCGCCTGGAAATGTTTTTCGGGCCCGTGCAGGACTTAAAACCGTTTACGCCGAAGCGCGGGATGGAAGGTTACAATACCGGCGACCTGGGTATGGGACACATAGTGCTGGCCACGGCCGACCGGGCGGCCTCGGTGAAGTGGTACGAGGACAACCTGGGCTTCCGCCTGAGCGACCATATTTTCTGGGATGACATACAGGCGACCTTCCTGCATTGCAACCCGCGCCACCACAGCCTGGCCTTTATGAACCCGGTCGGCGGCATGAAACCCGGCGACCTGGGTCACTTCATGTTCGAGAGCCTGTCGCTGAATGACGTGGGGCGCGCCTACGATATAGTCCACGAACACAAGGTGCCGCTGGCCCTGACCCTGGGACGGCATAGTAACGACCACATGATGTCGTTTTATATCTATTCCCCTTCAGGCTGGTGGATCGAGTACGGCCACGGCGCCCGCCTCATTGATGATGCGGAGTGGGAACCCAAGTTTTACAATTCCCCGAAGATCTGGGGCCACGAGATGCTGCCGCCACCAGGCGAAGCAGTCGCAGGGGAACAGCATAAACGCTGAAATGATCAATCTGCGTCATCTGCGGAAAAAACAAAAACCGTCATGTCTGAAGTTAAACACGCAAGAGTGATGATCCTGGGTTCGGGACCGGCTGGTTATTCCGCGGCTGTCTATGCGGCGCGGGCCAATCTGAATCCGGTGCTGATCACCGGGGTGGAGATGGGAGGCCAGTTGACTACCACCACCGACGTGGACAACTGGCCCGGCGACGTGGAAGGTTTGCAGGGGCCGGAACTGATGGAGCGGATGCGCCTGCATGCCGAGCGCTTCGAGACCGAGGTTATTTTCGATCACGTGCACCAGGTCGACCTTAGCGCAAGACCCTTCAGAATGCAGGGCGGTTCGGGCAGTTACAGTAGTGACGCCTTGATCATCGCCACCGGCGCCTCGGCGCGCTACCTCGGCCTGCCGTCCGAGCAGGCGTACATGGGGAAAGGAGTCAGCGCCTGCGCCACCTGCGATGGCTTCTTCTACCGGGGTGAGAAAGTCGCGGTGATCGGCGGCGGGAATACGGCAGCGGAAGAGGCGTTGTACCTCTCCAATATTGCTGATGAAGTCATGCTGGTGCATCGCCGGGACAAACTCCGGTCCGAGAAAATATTGCAGGACAGGCTGTTTGAGAAGGAGAGAACAGGCAATGTCACCATTTACTGGGACCACGTGCTGGAGGAAGTGAAAGGGGATGAGGGCGGCGTCACGGGGATGCGCATCAGCAACGTCAAGTCCGGGGAGAGATCCGACCTGGAACTGAAAGGCGTATTCATCGCTATCGGGCACACGCCCAACACGGAAATCTTCGCCGGCCAACTGGAGATGAACAACGGTTACATCGTCATCAGGAGCGGCCTGAACGGTGATGCGACATCAACCAGCGTACCGGGCGTATTCGCCGCGGGCGATGTATCCGACCAGGTATACCGGCAGGCCGTTACCTCGGCCGGATTCGGCTGTATGGCCGCGCTGGACGCGGAGAAATTCCTGGATGAGTAAATATTGGAGAGAACAATGACAAATATCTGGAACCACCTGCAGGGAGTGGAATTCAAACAGACCTGGTACGACGCCGGGGGTGTCAGGACACGCGCCATCGAAGCAGGTGACGGCCCCCCGTTGATATTGCTGCACGGCACCGGCGGCCATGCGGAAGCCTACGTGAAAAATATCGAGGCCCATGCAGAGCATTTCCACGTCTATGCCATCGACATGGTGGGCCACGGCTACACCGACGCCCCGGATATCGGTTATGACATGCAGTGTTACGTGGACTTTATGAAAGACTTCCTGGACGCCATCGGCGCAGACAAGGCCCACATCTCGGGAGAATCCCTCGGCGCAACGGTAGCGTCCTGGTTCGCCCTGCAGTACCCGGACCGGGTCGGCAAGATCGTCATGAATACCGGTATGATGCTGCCGCCGGACGAGGCAGGCGCGGTGGAATTAAGAGATCTGCTGGAACGCAGCCGCAAGGCCGCCGGCTCACCGGACCGTAATGCGGTCAGGCAACGGATGCGCTGGCTGATGCACCGTGATGAGGACGTGACAGACGAGATCGTCGAAGTGCGCTACCGCATCTACCAGCAACCGGGCCGCGCCGCAGTGATCAGGAAGATCGCAGAGCAAAGCATCGGCGCACTGCTGGACCCGGTCGAGCAGGAAAAATGGTATAAACCGGAATTGCTGCAGCAGCTACCCTGTCCCACCCTGGTATTGTGGACGCGTTACAACCCGGGCCAACTGGTGCCGCTGGCGGAGCAGGGCGCCGCCCTGATTCCCGACAGCGAACTGGTGGTGCTGGAAAATTCCGCCCACTGGCCGCAGTGGGAGGAACCGGAAGCGTTCAACAAGGCGCATATCGGGTACCTGCTGAAATAATCCTTAGAGCTTAGAGCCCGGTAACGGGCGCATCCCGCCTTCTTCACCGGTGGCCATCCCAGAAACCGTGAAAGCTGAGCGGTACATGGTGGCGCAGTCGCACCGTCGCGAGCGGCCCGGCGGCCAGGTTACCTGCATCGAACACGGCGAGGAAATTATTTTCGGCCTTGTCGCTGTGTACCTGGGTGAGAATCCAGCCGTCGTCGTCATTGCCTCCCCGGGACGCAAATACCGGCTCCCCTGCGAAATGGCGGGGACCGAAGCGGTATTCCTTCCGCGCCCCGCTATCCATGTCGATACGCGCCACACCATCAAGAATCCAGTCGCCGATATGGCCACAACTGAAATAGCCGTAGCGGTGTTTTCGAAGACCGGCACGAAGGTCGACCATCGGAAATTCGTGCATCCCGGCATCGACAATTTCCTGGCGCAGCGACGTTGTCTTCAGGTCGATGACGTAGCGGCGAATCGTGCCGGGAAACTCAGCATCGCCCTCGTCGCCGCGCATGACGGCGGCAAACGCGGGGTCAGGACCGATGAAATGGTCCGGCGTGTCGTAGCCGACGAAGTCGGCGACGATCTCGCCATTCTGTTCGTAAGCGTTCAGACTGTGCCACATGTAGGCCGCGGGCGCCTCGATAAACACCGGCTCCCCGCCAGACCTGTCAAGCACCATGACAAGGTTCCCCTGCTCCGGCTTCCAGGTCAGGCTGTCGGTAAAACTGCGCAGCCCCAGCAACATTCCTGCAGGTGAGAACTCGACCGGATGCAGCACGAAAATAATGTACCGCTCGGTCACCATGAAATCATGCAGGTACGTCATGCGGGGGGATTTAACGGCGCCCTGTGCCTTGACCGTACCATCCCTGGCGAGCACGAGCCAGCGCAATGTCATGGTGCGGCCGTATTCAGTGGCCGCCAGAACCCAGTCACCGCTGACCGGATCGGTCTTGGTGTGCGCCTTGCACCCGGGCATCTCGACACCTTCAGGGAAGTTAAATGCACCAAGCGTGTCAAGCGAGTCAGGATCCAGGACATGTAAAGGAATTACCTCATCCAGCGCCAGTACATTACCATCCCTGACCAGGGTGGTCACTCCCGCCTGAGATTTAATGCGGTTCCCGAGGTTCGTGAACAGCCCGGCTGGCGCCAGTGTTGTCCAGGTGGGGTAACTGAAGACCCCGGCGGCTTCTTCCGCAATGAATTTTTCGGTCCGTACGAAGCGGTTGCGGTAACGCACCCCGCCGTTGGAGAATTCAAAACACTGGAGCATGCCGTCGCCATCGAGAAGATGCTGCTTGCGATAGCCGCCGCGCTCAAACAGTCCCGGTCCGTTCCGGTAAAGCCGGCCGTTTAAATCTGCCGGAAGATCCCCCTCAACATCCGGCTCGTAATCATGTTCAACCAGCAGTGAAGCGCCCAGCGCAGTCCGCCATGCGCGCTCGGGGGACAGCGCGTTCCCGATCCCGGGTCTATCTGGCGGTATACGACAAGCCACGGCTGTTACACCGGACGCAGCGGCAATGAGAAAGTTCCGGCGAGTAGTGTGAACCTGTCTCAGATCGGTACCTGCCGTGGTTGTCTCTCCGTCCCGGTTCACGCCGGAAGAAGGCGAAACGAAACAAGCTCAGCTATTCGCGGTCTCGGGTAGCATCCAGGCTCAGGAACAGAAAAACCAGTCCTACCGCGACCATCGTAACTGTAACAAGTATTTCCAGAATCATAAATTTCTCAGTTTCTCAATATGCCGGTCAATACGACGATGAGTGACAACAATACCTCCGGTAATGAAGTAAATCGTCGTAATACAACCAACTACAATCATCAAAGGAGCCGAGATGAAATTACTTACCAGCCAACCAAATAAGCTGATAACCGTAATAACCATAATCCCAAGCCAGAACTTATAGTAAGCGATTTTCTCTTTTATAAGGTCTGCTTCGGACATTTTTTACATCACCTGCATGAAATATAGCATATTGAACTATACCGGGTAGTTAAACATATCTTCCACATCGGCAAAGTCGATCCAATGTTTGCGAATTTTGATGTCGAAAAAACTTCGTTTAGCCCCTATTCCATTTAACTAACCTCAACGTTACACTACCAACTCTTATTACCGATTAATATCAGTAGATGGACAAAAAAAACATGACAGGACGTTGCATCTAACGACTTTTATATATGAGTGATATAACCCGAAACCTGCTGGAAGAGACCCAGGACCATGTGGAACAGGCCAAGGCCAGGACCGCGCGGGCGCGCAAGCCCTGGCAGGTCTGGCTTGACGCGGAATGGGGCTTTCGTAATTACTGGTACCCGGCGGCGTTGTCACGCCACCTGGGTGAAGGTGAAGCAAAAGGGATTGAACTGCTGGGAGAGGAAATCCTGCTCACCCGCCAGAACGGCCGGCTCCATGCCATGGAAGACCGCTGCCCGCACCGCGGCATTCGTTTCTCGGCCCGGCCGCTGTTCTACACAAAGGAAACCCTGACCTGCTGGTACCACACCTGGACCTACGACCTGGAGGACGGCAACCTGCGCACCATACTCAGCTCGCCTGACTCGAAGATGATAGGCAAGTGCAGTATCAAGATCTACCCGGTGGAGGAGCGCAAGGGCATCGTCTTCATCTTCGTGGGCGATATTGAACCACCGCCCCTGCACTACGACCTGGCGCCCGGACTGCTGGATGACAACGCCGTGGTTTATTGCGGCGAACCCTACGAGATCAACGCCAACTGGCGGCTGGGTTGTGAGAACGGTTACGACCCGGGCCACCAGTTCATCCACAACTGGTCGGAGATGTGCATCAACGCCGGCATGCACACCTCCTACGGATATACGTCCACCAGGGAAGCCGTGCTGGATACCACCCGTTACGTAGAAAATGAAGACGGCCCGAAAGGCTTTACCCGCAAGGTGGAGAAAACGGAATTCAAGCACGAAGCATTTATCCCCCTCAAGGACGGCGGGCGCAAGGACCTGGTCCTGCCCCTGGCCAGGGGCAAGTCTCCGGAGGAACTGGCGCAGTTGACCGATATCATCCGCCTGGGCACCGTCGGGCTGTGGATGCCCTGTTCGCTGAAGGTGACCACATTCCCGGCGCCCCAGTGCACCCACTACGAGTTCTACGTGCCGAAGAACAAGGACGTGCACATCTATTTCCAGTTCGGCGTGATCCACACGGACGACGAGGACGAAGCGGAACGCTGGCTGGGCGAAGACGGCCGGGTCATGTGGGAGGTGCCTGCAGTGGAGGGGTTTACCGTGGACGATGCCTTTGCCCGGGAACAGTTACACAAATACTATGCCGAGGAGGACGGCTGGCAGCGGGAGCGGCTGTTCCAGCCGGACGTCGAACTGACCATGTGGCGCCGGTTTGCCAGCAAACATGCCCGCGGCATACAGACCGCCGATCACACCCGCGGGTACTTCAAACGGGACTGACCTTGGGGAATCCCTACGATGACCTGACCTACGGCGGCAGGCCGGTGGGGTTTGGCGAAAGACCGGCCATTGCCGTCGTCGATCTGCAGGTGGGATTTACCGATCCGCAGTATCCGCTGGGGGGACGCCCGCTGGTCGTGGCGGCCACGGAACATACCGCCATGCTGGTCAGAGCGGCGCGCCGGAAAGGCGTACCCATCGCTTCCTGCGCAATGGCCTACAAGGACGCGGGAGACATGCCCCACTGGAAGATCCCGGCCATGTACGCAGGGTCCTTCTTCAAGGGGCACCCGGCCATAGAACTGGACCCGCGCATCTACGATGCCGGCCATGACCTGGCCGTTATCAAGAGCGCGCCCTCCATCTTTTTTGCAACTCCAGTACACCAGTATTTCACCCGGCACAACGTGGACACGGTGATTGTCTGCGGCTGCATGACGGCAGGCTGCGTGCGCGCCTCCGTCATCGACAGCTTTTCCCACGGCTGGCGCACCATCGTCCCCGAGGAATGCGTGGGCGACGTGGACCAGGCGCCCCATGACGCCAACCTGCTGGACATGCGCCGGCGCTACGCCGACGTGTTGCCCCTGCAGGAGGTTATGGCTTATATTAAAACCCTGAACTGACTACATGGTACAAATCAATGAATGATAACAAGGCAAAAGTGCTGCAGGGCAAGGCCACACCCCGGGGCAAGTATCCCCATGCCCGGCGCGCCGGGGACTACATCTTCATTTCCGGCACCAGCGCCAGGCAGGCCGATAATACGGTCATCGGCGCACGGGCAGTGGACGCGATGGGCACGTCGGAACTGGATATCCGGGCGCAGACCCGGGCCGTGTTGAACAATCTTGCCGATATACTGGCCAGTTTCGATGCAACACTGGATGACCTTACCGAAATAACGGCGTTTATTGTCAACATGAACGATTTTGCCGGGTATAATGAGGCCTACGCGGAAGTGTTCGACTATGACGGCCCGGCTCGTACCACGGTGGCCGTGCACCAGTTGCCGCACCCGCTGTTAGCGATAGAAATAAAGGCCATTGCCTACAAACCTGAATAAGCTCAAGGGGGAGAGCAGATATGAATGATGGTCAGATTATTGCCGGATTTTTGGCGCCACACCCACCCCACCTGGTTTACGGTGAAAACCCGCCGCAGAACGAACCCCGTTCCCAGGGCGGATGGGAACCGCTGAGGTGGGCTTACGAGCATGCCCGCCGGAGCCTGGAAGAATTGAAACCGGACGTGCTGCTGGTGCATTCTCCCCACTGGATCACCCAGCAGGGACATCATTTCCTGGGGGTAAAGGACTTGAGCGGTAAATCCGTTGATCCTATATTCCCCAACCTGTTTCGTTACAAATTTGGACTGGAGGTGGACGTGGAACTGGCCGAGGCCTGCTGCAACGAGGCCGCGGACATGGGCTTGACGACCAAGATGATGCGCAACCCGAACTTCCGCGTGGACTACGGCACCATCACCACCCTGCACATGATCCGCCCGCAGTGGGATATCCCGGTGGTCGGCATCTCCGCCAATAATTCGCCCTATTACCTGACCACGGAAGAGGGGCTGGGAGAGATGGATATCCTGGGCAAGGCCACGCGCAAGGCTATCGAGCAGTCCGGGCGACGCGCAGTGTTACTGGCGTCGAACACCCTGTGCCACTACCATTTCCACGAGGAACCGGTGCCGCCCGAGGATATGTCCCAGGAGCACCCGCAGAACTATGCGGGCTACCTGTGGGATATGCGTATGATCGACCTGTTGCGGCAGGGAAAGATCAGCGAAGTCTTCAAGGTTTTGCCCCAGTTCATCGATGAAGCCTTTGCCGAGGTAAAGTCCGGCGCGTTCACCTGGATGTTTGCCGCCATGGATTACCCGGAACTGCCGGGAGAACTCTACGGTTACGGCACGGTGATCGGCACCGGCAACGCAGTCATGGAATGGAACCTGATAAAGGCCGGCCTGGCCAAGGCCGCGTGAGAGCGCTATGAGCGTCGTATCTGCTTTCCTCGTCCCTGGTTCCCCATTGCCCTACGTGCAACGGGATAACCCCCCGTGGGGCGAAATCGCCACCGCCATGGAAACTGCCGGCAAGGCCCTGGCCGCCTCAGCCCCGGACCTGATCGTCATCTATTCCACCCAGTGGATCGCGGTGCTGGACCAGTTGTGGCAGACCCGGGCCGTCCTGCAGGGCCTGCACGTTGATGAGAACTGGCATGAGTACGGCGACCTGCCGTTCGATATGAAGATCGACGTCGAATTTGCCGAACTGGCGTTGAAAAAGACCGCCGCAGCGGGCATCAAGGCCAAAGGCGTGGACTATGATCATTTCCCGGTGGATACCGGCGCCATCGTCGCGTCCAACTTCCTTAACCCGGGCGGGGACATCCCCCTGGCCATCACGTCCAATAACGTCTACCACGACTGGCAGATGACGGAATCCCTGGGCCGGGTAGCTGCCGAATCAGCAGCCGAGCTCGACCGGAAACTGGCCGTTATCGGCGTAGGCGGCCTGTCCGGCTCCATCTACCGTCACGTGATTGACATCGGCGATGACAAAATCGCCGACCCCGCGGAGGATGAATGGAACCGGAAGATCCTGGCCATAATGGAGCAGGGCGACACGGAGACCTTGTTACAGACCTGCCACGACTATGCCGCCGCGGCCCGGGTGGACATGGGCTTCAAACACTTCGCCTTCATCATGGGCGCCACCGGCAACCGCTTTAACAGCGCCAAGGTCCACGCCTACGGCCCCCTCTACGGCAGCGGCGCCGCAGTCGTCGAATTCGATCTGAATTGAAAAAGAAGTATTCAGCGTCTTAATCCCGATAGACGATTCCCTTTCTGACCGGCAATTGGTCGTGGTGTTGACCGGCAATTAGTCGGAATAGTAACCGGCAATAGTCTGTAAGGGTCGGACCTGCATAATCGCATATAACTATTTGTTGTTTCTTACTAATATATCGATGGATGAGTTGTTTTTCAGCGTTAGCGCACGTTTTTTATTGCGCAAACGGGCATGGTAAGCGTTTAAGCGAGCCAGCTTCAGTTTTCGCCGTTCAAACTCAGCAAATAAGCGATCAATTGCCAGCGCTGCTCTTCGCTGAGACTGTTCTCGTAGGGAGGCATGCGTTTGCTGCCGCGGGTCTGACCTTTGCTGATGATATTAAACCAGCTCTCCGCATCAAAGGTTCGCCCGGCCAAAGGCCAGCCCTGGCCGCCGGTGCCTTTGTGTCCATGGCACAGGGCACAGGTCGTGCCAAAGATCCTTTCACCCTCTTCCACCGCGGTTGCCGTGCCCAGGACGGTATTTTCCATTGAACCTTGATTCTCGGGGGCCGATGCGGGCATTGTTGCCAACGACAGGCTCAAGCTTACGAGAACATAACAGCCCGCAGTTCTCACCAGTTCCTCCGACATCATCGTATCAAGCGGTGAATATGCGGGCTAAAGATTCTCATCGAGTGTGAAAGCGATCAGCAATGCGCCACCCGGTATATTACGGATGGCAGGGAATATCGTAGCGAACTGGTTGGGGACAAAGCCGCCAAAGCCACTGGTGGTAAGAATGTACTGCTTGCCGTTGACTGCATAACTGACCGTGCCGCCACGGGAGCCGGCAGAGGCGCGAAAATTCCACAGCAGTTTACCGGTTTCGGCGTGATAAGCGTTGAAAATGCCGTCCAGTTCGCTGTTAAAAACAAGATTTCCCGCGGTTGTGAGTACGGAGCCCAGCCCGGGGAGCGGGTATTCGACGCGCCAGGCAAGTTCACCAGTAAGAGGGTCAAGCGCATCCAGCCGGCCCCGGGCTTTTTGATCCGGCGGTGCAACCATTTCCAGGATACTGCTGCCCAGATAGGGTTGCGCCAGGCCCAGGGATTCGGGATCCATATAGGCGGGCATGGTGCGCAGGCAGGCTTCGACAGCGTTGGTGTACCACAAGCCCGTGTGCGGGTTGTAGGCGCCGTGGTTAAAGCTGCGGGCGCCCAGGAAAGACGGACACTGTATATTTTCCTTACCCGTGTGGGTGTCCACCCGGTTGATGAACTTTCCTGACTTCACATCTACACCGTCAGCAAAATTTATGTTCTCGGCAAACTCCCAGGTCCTGAGCAGCCGGCCGCTGCTTTTCTCGTAGATGTAAGTGAAGCCGTTTTTATTCAGGTGGACGATGTATTCGATGCCATTTTCTTTCACGATCAGCGCCTCGTAAGCTGCGTCAAAATCCCAGACATCGTGCGGGACTTCCTGGTGGTGCCATTTGAGCCTGCCGGTTTGCGGCTCAAGGGCGAGCAGGGTCGCGGCGTATTTATTATCACCCTGGCGGTTCTCACCATAAAAATCTGCAGCCGCATTGCCCGTACCGATGTAAAACGTGTCACTGGCTGCATCATAGGTCCCGGGCAACCAGGCGCCGCCACCACCGTATTTCCCGCTATCCCCGGGCCAACTGGTTTCATCGTCCTTGATGATGTCAAACGCCCACAGGGACTCGCCTGTCATTGCATTGACTGCGTAGATCTTTGTCGAGGTTGCACTGTCGCCGCCGGTAGAACCGCCGATCAGAACGTTGCCGGCGAGTTGGGGAGAAGAAGTGAAAGCACAATCGCATTCCCGCGGGTTTGTCAGTTGCAATGACCAGTTTTCCATCCCGGTCTGTTGATCGACGGCAATATAGCGTCCGTCCACCGTTCCCAGGTAGACCATATCGTGACCGACCGTCACGCCGCGATTTATCCCCGTCTGCAGGATTTCGTACGCCACACCATTGATGTCCGGCTTATATTCCCAGAGCGTCCTGCCGCTGGCGGCATCCAGTGCGAAGACATTGTTAAACGGGCCGGCGTAGTACACGACGCCATCCACAACGACAGGCGTGGTCTGCAAACCGTTGGTGATGTCTCCAGGCTGGTGGATCCAGGCAACGCGCAGCCGCTTCACGTTATCCGTGTTGACTTGGTCCAGCGGACTGTAGCGCCAGGCATTCGAAGTGCGGTGATACTGCGGCCAGTTATCCGGGTCCGTGCTGCCTGGCCCTGCCTGCGCAGCAAGCGGTGACGCCTGTGCCAGGCAATACATGCACAGGGTTGTGGCAAGAATACGGTAAAGAGTGCGTCCCGGTCTCATGATTACCCGCATATCCATATTCATCCGGAATTTGCCCTGTGTTGACCGGTTACGGTTCAACGTAGGTTTTCAGCACATTCCATGCATGCCAGCCCTCCAGCAGGGCATCCGGATATCCACCGCTGGTTTCCCGCAGTTGTGCAGGAGGGAGATATTCCTTCGGCAACGGAAAGGCTTCGACAATATCCTCGTAGGCAACGCCGCTCTGTTTCAATCGGTCCGTTTCCGAGATCAACTCGGCCAGGTAGGTCTGGAATTTGAGCATGTGGGTCCTGATCCTGTCTTTCCCTACCAGCACCCCACCGTGACCCGGGATGATCACTTCAATGTCGAGCGTCTCGATGAGCCTGGCCATGGTCTGTAGGTACTCCTGCGCGTGCCCTTCAATCACCCAGGGAATACCCGACGGGCCAAGTATAAGGTTCCCGGTCCAGGCAATTTTCTCTTCCGGCAGGTAAACGATGCTGTCACCGGGCCCGCAGCCCAAGCCGAAGTAGTGGAACTGGACAAAGCGCCCGCCCAGGTCCAGTTCCATGAACTCGTCGAATACCTGGTCCGGCAGTCGCTTGGGCGCAGCGGCATAAACGGCGGGATCATCGACCAGGGCCAGCAGAAACTGTTTCTCGAACTCAAAACGCGAATCTATCAAATCCCTGGTGATCCTGTGGGCAATTATGTGGGTTTCCTCCGGAAAGTAGCCGTTGCCGAAGGTGTGATCACCATGGTAGTTCGTATTGAAAAGATAGTCGGGCGTGTCGCGACCAGTCAGCGATTTCACGTTTGCGAGTATTTTCCCTGCCATGTCTCCGTTGATATGGGCATCGATCACCAGAATACTGTCGTCGCCGATTATGACGCCCGAATTATCGACCGGTTTTTTTGTCGAGATCAATCCAAATACACCGGGCGCGTATTCCTCCGGCACTAATTCGACCCCCGCGGGCCTGATTTTCACGCCGTGTATTTGAGGTAAACCTGGCGGGATGATAATCAGGTCTCGCTCGCTCGGATGTACCGCCAGGATGTCTGCATCCTGCCCGGCCCGCGCTACCGGGTTCAGAACCAGCGCGATAAAACACACGAGAGTTATAACCAGTTTCATAAAGCTACCCCTGTAACGGTCAGTAAAACCAGAAAAATACCACCCGGTATGATAACCGGCAAACGAATATTTCCGCTTGCAATTTTTTCCACAGCCACTATATTGAACGTATGTATATAAATCGTTTGCCATTTCCTGTTTCAGCCAGCCTGTCGGCAGTCGCATCCCTGCGCCTGCTCCTCCTGCCCTGCTAGGGCAGATACTTACATATACATCACAACTTTTCTCATTTTTGCAGGCGAATTTTATCCTGATTCAGGAGCAGTAGCATGACAGACAAATTGATCATCTTCGATACCACGATGCGTGACGGCGAGCAGAGTCCCGGCGCTTCCATGACCCGGGGCGAGAAAATGCGCATTGCCAGGGCCTTGGAGAAATTGCGGGTGGACGTGATTGAAGCGGGCTTCCCGATCGCCAGCGGCGGGGATTTCGAGGCCGTCAGGTCGGTGGCGGAAATTATCAGTGACAGTACGGTATGCGGACTTGCGCGTACCGGCTATGCGGACATCGACGCGGCGGCGGAAGCGCTGAAGCCGGCGCGCTCCGCCCGTATCCATACGTTTATCGCCACCTCGCCCATCCACATGGAACGCAAGTTGCAAATGACGCCGGACGAGGTGGTCGAGTCTGCGGTAAAAGCGGTCAAGAGGGCAAAAAAATATACCGATGACGTAGAATTTTCTCCGGAGGACGCCGGACGATCGGAGCTTGATTTCCTGTGCCGGATCATCGAGGCAGTTATCGCTGCCGGCGCCACGACTGTCAACATCCCCGATACGGTGGGCTACAGCATCCCCACCCAGTTCGGGGAAACCATCGGCAGTATCATCGAGCGGGTACCCAATTCCGACAAGGCGGTGTTTTCGGTACATTGCCACAACGACCTGGGTCTTGCCGTGGCCAATTCCCTGGCCGCGGTCATGCACGGCGCCAGGCAGGTGGAGTGCACCATCAACGGGCTGGGAGAGCGCGCCGGGAATGCCTCCCTGGAAGAGATAGTCATGGCGGTGAAGACGCGCAAGGATTATTTCCCGTGCAGCACCGGGCTGGATACCACCGAGATCGTGAACTGCTCGAAGCTGGTGTCGAATGTGACGGGTTTCCCGGTACAGCCGAACAAGGCCGTGGTCGGCGCCAACGCATTTGCCCACGAGGCCGGCATACACCAGGACGGCGTGATCAAGAGCCGGGAAACCTACGAGATCATGCGCGCCCAGGACGTCGGCTGGTCCACCAACCGCTTGGTGCTGGGCAAGCATTCGGGCCGTAATGCCTTCCGTAAGCGGTTAAAGGAAATCGGTTTTGAGTTCTCAAGCGAGGAAGAACTGAACAGCGCGTTCGTCAAGTTCAAGGAACTGGCGGACAAGAAGCATGAGATTTATGATGAGGATCTGCAGGCAATCGTCACGGATAACATGCAGGGCGATGAGGAAATGATCAAGCTGCTGTCGCTGAAGGTGGTAACGGAAACAGGCGAGACACCCATGGCCGAACTGACCTTGTCCATAGACGGAGAGGAATCCCCGGGCAGGTCCGCAGGAGACGGGCCCGTCGACGCGGTATTCAAGGCCATAGAGACAGTGGTATCCAGCGGTTGTGAGTTGCAGTTGTTCTCCGTCAACAATATCACCGACGGGACCGATTCGCAGGGAGAAGTGACGGTGCGCGTGAACAAGGACGGCCATGTCATAAACGGCCGGGGGTCGGATACGGATATCGTCGCGGCTTCGGCAAAGGCGTATATCAACGCGATAAACCGGGCCTATTCCATCAGCAGCAAAATTCATCCCCAGGTATGAGGCTGTCACCCCGGCAACACCATTACCTGCAGGCCCTGGGTGTCGACGTATACAAGGTCCGCAACACGGAACACACCGGACCGGGCCGACAGGGGACAGATTTGAAATCTGTCCTCGCCAGTACACCGGCTGCCGGTGTGATTGAGCAGGACAATGCCTTCAGCGCAGGTGGGATAGCCCCGCAAACGGGAGGCGGCGCAGTGGCCGGCTGGGAAGAATTACAGCGCAAAGTGGCCGAATGCCGGCTGTGCGGGTTGCACGAGGGCAGGACACAGACGGTTTTCGGGGTGGGCGATGTGAATGCAGACTGGATGCTGATCGGCGAGGCGCCCGGGGCAGAAGAGGACCGGCGCGGAGAGCCCTTTGTCGGCCGGGCCGGCAAGCTGCTGGATGCCATGCTGCAGGCGGTCGGATTCGCCCGGGAGCAGGTGTTCATCGCCAACATCCTGAAATGCCGGCCACCCAATAACCGGGACCCCAGGCCCGAAGAGGTCGTGGCCTGTTCGAACTACCTGGAACAGCAGATAAACACAGTTAAACCGAAGATTATCCTGGCCCTTGGCCGGGTTGCCGCGCAGAACCTGCTCAAGACCGAAACCCCAATCGGGAAAATGCGCGGCAAGCGCTACCACTACGGTGATCCCCCCGTTCCGGTCGTGGTAACATATCATCCTGCATACCTGTTACGTTCGCCGCGGGAGAAAAAGAAATCCTGGCAGGATTTGCAGATGGCGATGACGATATATAAAGAGCAATCATGAATGCCGTGCTGAAAGAATCCCGGTCGACGAGCCTGCGCCCGATGCTGGAAAGCGATATAGCCGACATATTGCAGATCGAATGTGCGGCGTATGCGTTCCCATGGAACAGGAACATCTTCAGGGGTTGTTTGCGGGAAGATTATTGCTGCCGGGTGGTGGAAATGGATGGAGAGATAGCCGGTTATGCGATCATGTCCATGGGCAAGGACGAGGCGCACCTGCTGAATCTATGCGTGGATCCCGACCGTCACGGGATGGGTCTGGGCGATCAATTGTTGAAGTTTGTGTTCGATTTCGCGCGCAAACACAAAGCCGTGACCACGTTTCTGGAGGTGCGGCCGTCCAATAAGGCCGCGCGCAGGTTCTACGAGGGGCGCGGTTTCGTGGAAGTAGGAATGCGAACAAATTATTATCCCGCCCGGTTCGGGCGGGAGGATGCCATCATAATGGCCCGGGAAACGGTGTGAGACCGTGTCTGCCATAACATCAGACAGGGCCGGCGATCACCCCACTATCGACTCCAGTGTCGGCAATACTCCCCTGGTGAGACTCCAGCGCCTGCCCGGCGATACCGGCAATACCGTCCTGGCAAAAATGGAAGGGAACAACCCCGCAGGCTCGGTCAAGGACCGGCCCGCGTTGAGTATGATCCAGCGGGCAGAAGCGCGCGGCGATATCAAGCCCGGCGACGTGTTAATCGAGGCAACCAGCGGCAACACGGGAATCGCATTAGCCATGGTTGCTGCCATCCGCGGCTACAGGATGATCCTGATCATGCCTGACAACCTGAGCGGTGAACGCCGCCGTACCATGCGCGCGTTCGGCGCGGAACTCATACTGGTAACCAGGGAAGAGGGCATGGAGGGCGCCCGCGACCTGGCTGAGAAAATGGAAAGTGAGGGGAAGGGGAGGATACTCGACCAGTTCGCCAACCCGGATAACCCCCTGGCGCACTACGAAGGCACCGGCCCGGAGATCTGGCGCGACACGCAAGGCGGCGTGACCCATTTTGTCAGCGCCATGGGTACCACCGGAACGATTATGGGTGTATCGAGATACTTAAAGGAAAAAAATGACCAGGTGCAAATCGTCGGTGTACAACCTGCCGGCGATGAGAATATTCCCGGGATCCGGCGTTGGCCGAAAGAATACCTGCCCAGGATCTTTCAGCGGGAACGGGTCGACCGGATAATCGACGTGACGCCGGAAGAGGCGGAGGATATGACCCGGCAACTGGCGGATGAGGAGGGGATTTTCGCGGGTATTTCCTCGGGCGGCGCCGTTTCCGCCGCATTACGATTATCGGCCGAAATAGAAAATGCCGTCATCGTAGTGATCATCTGCGATCGCGGAGACCGTTACCTGTCCTCGGACGTCTTCCGGGATTGATGCTTCACCGTCGTACCGGCGAAAGCCGGTATCCAGTAAATAAACTGTCTTCAACAACACGATGAACATCCTCGTATTTGACATCGAAACCATCCCGGACCTTGCGAGCGGCCGGCGTCTATACAACCTGGATGGCCTGCCCGACAGGGACACCGCGGAAGTCATGTTC
Source organism: Gammaproteobacteria bacterium (assembly GCA_965207165.1). Lineage (GTDB taxonomy): Bacteria > Pseudomonadota > Gammaproteobacteria > Eutrophobiales > Eutrophobiaceae > JAAXHV01. The sequence goes on from OZ242265.1 coordinate 3,685,502, forward strand.
AAAAACCGCCGCCAGGAGACGGATAGCAATTCTGATTTTCTGCGCCTGCACCTGCACCGGGTCGTGGCAATCTCGGTGGTGCTGGCGACCCGGGACAGCGTCAGTGTGTGGTCTCTGGGAGCGCCCGAATCGGGCGAGGCGGAACTGGTCCAGCGGTTTTTTGACGGCATAGAAAAATATACGCCGACCCTGGTTTCCTGGAACGGGCGCGGCTTCGATCTCCCGGTGCTGCATTACCGGGCACTGCTGCACGGTATCCAGGCGCCGAGGTACTGGGATACCGGCGACGATGACTCGAATTTTCGCTGGAACAATTACATCAACCGTTTTCACCAACGCCATACGGACCTGATGGATGTACTGGCGGGTTATGAATTCCGCGGCGCCGCGCCGCTGGATGAAATCGCCTCGATGCTGGGTTTCCCCGGTAAAATGGGGATGGGTGGAGACAAGGTATGGGATTGCTACCTTGCGGGTGAAATCGAGGCGATACGCAATTATTGTGAGACCGATGTCCTGAATACCTACCTGGTCTACCTGCGCTACCTGCTTATCAGCGGGCGCCGCACCGGGCAGGCCTACCAGGCGGATTGTGAGCGCCTGAAACAACTGCTCAAGGATGAAAACAAGCCGCACCTGACCGAGTTTCTTGAGGCCTGGGAGGGGGGGGATTAGGAATTACGAATTGGGAATTACGAATTGGGAATTGGGAATGGGGAGAGGGGAATTTTTCAATACCGGCGCTTCTTTTCCCAGTTGTAGCTGGTTCTGACGATGAACTCCAGGTCGTCGTAACGGGGTTGCCAGCCCAGCGTTTCCCTGGCCGAACTGCCGTCCGCGACCAGTTGCGGCGGGTCGCCCGGCCTGCGCCCTGTTGCCGTTACAGGTATGGGACCGCCGTGCACGCGTTCAACTGCCTGTACGACCTCGCGTACACTGTAACCATGTCCATAGCCGCAGTTAAGGGTAACGGAAGCGCCACCTGCTTCCAGGTGCTTCAGGGTCAGGACATGCGCGGCAGCCAGGTCGCTTACATGGATATAGTCCCTGACACCGGTACCGTCCGGCGTCGGGTAATCGGTGCCGTAAATGTTCAAACGGCTGCGTTTTTCCAGCGCGACTTCACAGGCAACCTTGATCAACAGGGTGCAACCAGGCGTCGACTGCCCGATGCGCCCATCCGGGTCGGCGCCCGCCACGTTGAAATAACGTAGTGCTGCATAGCTCAGCGGGGCCACCTCGGATAAATCCCTGAGCATGATCTCGGTCATGAGTTTGGACATGCCGTAAGGGTTTACCGGTTCAGTCGGGGTTTCAAGGGTAACCCGCCCTGAATCCGGGATGCCGTAAACCGCAGCCGTGGAAGAGAAGACAAAGTGCCTGATACCGGAATCCGCGCAGGCTTCCATCAGGTTGCGCGACTTGACGGTATTGTTCTCGTAATACATCAGTGGTTCCGCAACGGATTCCGGCACGATGGTGGAACCGGCGAAATGCAATACCGAGCTTATACGGTGCTTGTTCAGTAATGCACTGACGAGTCCCTTGTCGCCTGCATCACCCTGTACCAGTTCACAATTGCCGACCGCCTGAGCGAAGCCCCTGGACAAGTCGTCCAGGATGATAACCCCGTAACCTTCCTTGACCAGGTCCAGGGCAACATGGCTGCCGATGTAACCGGCGCCACCCGTCAACAACACTGTTTGCTCACCCATGCGATGTTGTTCCTTCATTCAAACAGGTTTACCTCGCAACCTTCAGAGACGAGTTCAAACAACTCGATCACATCGTGGTTGCGCATGCGGATACATCCCGCTGAGCCGGGTACTCCCATCTGCACGTCATCGGGCGCTCCATGTATGTAAATATAGCGGCGGTAAGTGTCTACCGTACCACTCTTGTTGACACCGGATTCTTCCCCTTGCAACCAGATGATGCGGGTCAGTATCCAGTCGCGTTCAGGGAATTGCAGGCGCAGGTCCGCATCGTAAATTTCGCCTGTGGGCCGTCTGCCGACGAACACCGTGTTGGGCGCGTGCCCTGCGCCGATCATCTCCGCTATGCTGTGCCTGCCCCGGGGAGTGCAACCGCTGTCAAGCATTTCACCACTGCCGTTCTTTCCGGTCGAAACGGGGTATGCGCGCATAACACCATCAGTCCCCTGCTGACCCTGTGCAGAAGCGGGGCCAAGCAATTGCAGGACCTGCCTGGTCAAATCGATATTGATCTTGTAGTCATCGGGTTCCATCGATTTTGTACCTTACTCAAACAAGGCAATGGATTCAACATGGGAAGTGTGGGGGAACATATCCATTACTCCGGCGGCCTTCAGGCTTAACTTTCCCTGTTGTACCAGGATTCCCGCATCCCGGGCCAGGGTTGCCGGATTGCAGGATACATACACCAGCTTTGCCACGCGTTGCAGGTCCAGTTGCTCGATAATCTCGCGGGCGCCGCTGCGCGGGGGGTCAAGCAAGACCTTGTTGTAGTCCCATGCTGCTGACTGGTCACCCGCATCCGTTCCCGACAAGTCGCATACGCTGAAATTGACGTTGGTCAGACCGTTCAACAGCGCATTATCCGCTGCGCGGCGGACCAGGTCTGCCGACCCTTCAATCCCGGTTGCGTGGTTTGCATACCTGGCGATGGGAAGGGTAAAGTTGCCCAGGCCGCAGTACAGGTCCAGGACCGAGTCGGTGCCGGACAAGTCCAGTAATGAGATAACCCGGTCAACCAGCAAGGGGTTAAGTTCAAAATTCACCTGGGTAAAATCAACGGGGAAAAATTCTATAGTGACGTTGTGCTTGTCCAGCCGGTAATGCAGGCCCTGTTCAACCTGGCCGGATAAGCTGTGAATACTGTCCAGTCCGGCAGGCTGCAGGTAGAACCTGACCGGATGCATTTGCTCGTACCCTGCCAGGGCGCTTTTATCATTATCAGTCAATGGCGCCAGGTGCCGGATGACAATAGCGGCGACTGCATCACTTACCGCCACCTCCAACTGGGGAATCTGCCGGTAAATCGACAGACCCCGGATCAGTTCCTTTAGTTGCCCGATGGTTTGTCCGAGGAACGGATGCAGCACCTCGCAGGAATCGATATCAGCAATGAAACGGCTGTTCTTTTCCCTGAAACCCACCAGCACTTTTTCCTTCCCGTCGACGTATTTCACGCCCATCCTGGCTTTACGCCGGTAGCCCCAGTGAGATGCCGACAGGGGTGGGATAACCCGTTCGGGCGCCACCCCGGCGATGTGTTGCAACTGTTCCAGTAAAACCGATTGTTTATGTAAAATCTGCTGAGCGTTGTCCAGGTGCATCAGGCTGCAACCGCCGCACATATCATAGTGCCGGCAGCGGGGTTCGGCCCGTAACGCCGATGGCTCGATCACTTCTACCGTGCGACCTTCGTCGAATTGCCCGCGCCTGCGTGTATACACGAACCGGATTTGCTCACCCGGCAGGGCACCCTGTATGAATACTGTCTTGCCGTTGATTCGGGCTATGCCCCGGCCTTCATGGGAGAGAGCTTCTACTATGGCTGATATCGGTTCGGCAGGTGGTTTATTCCGCTGGCGGGGCATTGGCGGATTATATCAGTCTTAACTGATGTCACGAACAGTTGGATTTGCACTACGTGTATCATACACTTTGTAAAAATCAGGAGGTCAAGCCTGGTGTTACCGGGAAACGGGAAAATGTTGAATGTGCTCCATGTCGTTCCAAGCATGTCACCCTCATGGGGCGGGCCGGCAATCGTCGCATCGGAACTGACGTCGGAACTTGTCCGGCGCGGGGTGCGATGCGAGATTGTGACAGCCCATGGGTACAGGGTAGGCACAGGCCAGGTACCGACCCCCGGCGTGCCCATCACCAGCTATGCTACGGAGTTGCCGGCGCGGTTATGGATCGGCTACTCAAGGGAAATGACCCGGTTTATGCGAGAAAGGACCGGTAGCTTCGACCTCATCCATGTCCACGAAATATGGCATTACCCCGCTTTTGCGGCGTTTTATGCCGCAAGGCGGCACAAGCTCCCCTATGTTGTGACCATACACGGCGAACTCAGTGACTGGGGTCTTCGGCAGAAGGCGCTGAAGAAGCGGCTGTACAGGTTGTGTGGACTGGACCGGCGGCTGAACGAAGCCGGTTCGCTTCATGCAATCACCAGCACCGAAAAAGAACAGATTCTCAAGCTGGGCTATAAGGCGCCGGTGTTGATTGCCCCAAACGGCATTAACCCATCCATATTCGAGGCGTTACCTTCTCCAGCCAGGTTTTTACAACGCTTCCCGGCTTTAAAAGGAAAGCGCGTAGTGCTTTTCCTGGGCCGGCTGCATCTCAAGAAAGGCCTGGACATATTGGCGCGAAGTTTTTCGATGATCGCCAGGCAATTTGAAGACGCGATACTACTGGTTGCAGGCCCCGATAAGTTCGGCACCCGGCGAAACATGGAGTCCATCCTGCGTTCGAAAGGCCTGCTGGACAGAGCGGTGTTTACAGGACTGTTGACCGGTGAAGACAAACTGGCAGCGATGAATTATGCCGACCTTTTCGTATTGCCGTCACATTCCGACGTGCTGGGGATAGCCGTGATGGAGGCGATGGCGGCGCGGTTGCCGGTTATCATAACCTCCGGGTGTGAGTTCCCGGAGGTTTCCGAACGTGCAGCGGGTCTTGTCGTTGAAGCTGACGATGCATCCGTTGCCGCAGCCATAAGCCGGTTGCTGGCAGATGAAAACCTGCGCAAGCGCATGGGCCAACAGGGGAATAAACTGGTTAACGAACGATATACCTGGCAGGCAACGGCGGATACGATAGTTGGCCTCTATACGGGTCTCGTGTCCTGATGAGCGATAACGGCGGGCGTGAAATGAGCCTCAGCGCGCGTACGCTCAGCGGACTGGGATGGTCTTACCTGGCTACCTTTATCAAGGCTCTCATGTCCTTGCTGGTGCTGGTGATCCTCGCCCGGTTGCTCGAACCGGTTGATTTTGGACTGCTTGCTATTGCCTGGATTTTTATCCTGTTCGGCTTGAGAGTCGGCCAGGCGTTTGTCGGGCCCGCAATCATCCAGCGGTCTGAGTTGACCGAGCGTCATATTCAAGCCGGTTTCACCCTGTCGTTGATAGCAGGTGTTTTCCTGGCGGTAATCATCTATCTGCTTGCGCCGCTTGTCGGTGGGTTTTTTAATGAAGCAACGGCGTCCCGTGTCCTGCAGACGTTATCGGTGATTTTTCTCATTAACAGTATCGGCAATGTACCTGTCCACTTGCTGCGCCGCGAACTCCGCTTCAGGGAGTTGATGTTTGCCGACATACTGGCCTATTCCATTGGTTACGGATTTACGGCCGTCATCCTCGCGTTCCAGGGTTATGGTGTATGGGCCCTGGTCTGGGGCGAGATCATGCACAAGGTCATCCATACGCTCATGGTATTCCGTTGTATTCATGTACGCCTTTATCCCCGTTGGGCGCCGGATGAAGCAACTGACCTGCTTTCCACCGGAGCCGGATTTTCGCTGGCCCGGTTTTTTGAGTTCATCGCCCGGCAGGGTGGTCATTTCGTTATCGGGCGCTGGGTAGGCGCCGCGTCACTCGGGTTTTACACGCGGGCGGACAAGCTGATCCTGTTGCCGAGAAACTATGTCAGCCAGGGTTTGTTCCATGTTCTGTTTCCTGCGATGGCGCAGCGGCAACAGGGAACGGATAGTCTGGCGAGCGTATACCTGCACGGTACCGAGATATTATCGCTGGTAGCGCTGCCGATTGGCGTCATGTTGTATGTCTGCGCCCCCGAAATTGTCACCGTGATCCTGGGTGGGCAGTGGGGTCCGGTTGTTATTCTCCTCCAGATCCTGGCGTTTGCCGTTCTGTTCCAGATGTGCGATATCCTTAATCTCGCCGCTATCGGTGCTGTGGGTGCGGTGTATCGCCAGGCCTGGCGGCAAGCCATACATGCTTTTCTTGTTGTATCCGGCGCCTGGTTTGCGAGCGCATGGGGCCTTGAAAGCGTGGTTATGGCTATCGTTGGCGCCCAGGTTGCAGCTTACCTGCTGTTGACACAGTTAACGGTATCGCTGCTTGGATTGTGCCGGCTTCGCCTGATGCGTTGCTTCCTGCCGGCGTTATGGACTGGTGCCTGGGTTGCCGTGGCACTGTGGTCGACTGCGAGCCAGGTCCGGGCCTTGCACCTGCCGTCGCTACTGTCTCTTATTATAGAGATGTTTGTCTGGACTGTAGCGGTTATCGCAGCGCTGTATTTCGCACCGCGCTGTGTCCGTCCCCAGTCCGCCCGATGGGTTGATGCCAATATTCCGTTTGAGGTGCTGGGAAAACCCGGACAGTACATTGGAAGCGGACTGAAATGGTTGTTAAGCGAACGGGGGGATCATTGACAACATTGATTGAACAGTCATACTCTGCATATCATTTAATGTTGATTGCAGTAGCCTTTGTAGCTGATTTGTCTGGTTATAAGCGTGAACGAAAGAAGCGGCGTGCGTGACGGGTATAAACGCGCCTTCGACCTGGCCGTTATTTCCATTGCCTGTATCCTGCTGTTACCCCTGTGGCTGATCGTCTGGATAGTTGTTCCGCTTGCCATCTGGCTGGAAGATCGGGGGCCGGTTTTCTACGCGCAGGAACGTGTAGGCAGGGGGGGAACGCACTTCAGAGTCCTCAAGTTTCGCACGATGATACAGGATGCTGAGAGTTTGACGGGGCAGGTCCTTGCCGCGGAAGATGATCCCCGTCTCACCGGGGTCGGGAGAATATTGCGTAAATTCCACCTTGACGAGATGCCCCAGGTCATCAATATCGTGAGGGGCGAGATGAGCCTGGTAGGACCGCGCCCGGAACGGCCGGCCCTGGCCGAAAAGTTCAACCGCGAGGTGCCCGGATTCTCGGAGCGTCTCAGGGTGAGGCCGGGTATCGCCGGCCTGGCGCAGGTGCGCGGCAGTTACTGGACGGATCCGGGTTACAAGCTGAGATACGACAACCTGTACATCGAAACGATGGGTCCGTGGCTGGACTGCAAGCTGCTTTTTCTCTCCGTATGGGTCGCCATCAAGCGTGTCTTTTCCGGTCCGGACGCTTCCGTTTCCGATAACGGCGCCGGGGCAGGCCGGCCCTGATGAAAAAAGCGAAGCGGGAGGCAGGCAGTTGGTGACTGAGCTGAAGCAGGACCGGCAGGTAACAGTATCGATCATCATCCTGACCTGGAATTCCGAGCAGCATATCGGCGCGTGTTTAGCTTCACTCGAGCGCGGGCTGGAAACATATTCTTCCGAAGTCATCGTAATTGACAACGGTTCAAGCGATCTCACCTGTTCCATTGTCAGGGAGACCCGGCCTGGTGTGCGGCTGGTAACCAATCCCGAAAACCGGGGAGTGGCCCCGGCCCGTAACCAGGGGATACGTCTGGCGCAAGGCGACTACGTACTTATCCTTGATGATGATACGGTTGTGCAACCGGGAGCCCTGGACCGCCTCACCCGCTACATGGAGCATCAGCCTGGGACCGGACTATGCGGACCCAGACTCACCGGCGCTGATGGAGAGTTGCAGTTATCGTGCAGGCGCTTTCCGACCCTGACAGACAAGCTGGCCCGGCGCCTGCCTTCAGGTCTGGCCCGGAAAGCGACGCGCGCTGCGGAGATGGCGGACTGGGACCACGGGACAATTCGTGCGGTTGATTATGTGATCGGCGCCTGCCAGCTGATTCGCCATAGCGCCCTGCAGCAGGTTGGACTGTTCGACGAGCGTATTTTTTACGGTCCTGAGGATGTCGATATCTGCCTGCGCCTGCAACAGGCAGGCTGGTCGGTGGTGTATAATCCCGAAGCCGTTGTCGCACATGAAGAACGCAGGATGACCCGGTCCCTGAATTCCGGCCTGTTGTGGAAGCATATTTGCGGGCTCGGCTATTTTTTCTGGAAGCACGGCTACCTGCTGTCCCGCCGGAGCCTGTATGCGAAGCTCGCACATTCTGTACGGGAGCAAGAGTTATGAATGACAGACGGGCATCAACACCCACAACGAATTTGAGACAAACCAACCCGGTCGATTTTCTCGTGGTCGGCGCCGCAAAATCAGGCACGACGACATTGTTCGAGACTCTGAGCAAACACCCTGGAATATATATTCCCCAACGCAAGGAGTGCCGGTATTTTTCCTGTACTCTCGGTGAATTCGCTGGTCCCGGGCCGCAGTATGCGAATAATGTAACCCGTTCACTGGAAGAGTATCAGGACTTGTTTCGAAAAGCTGAACCAGGACAACTCCGCGGAGATATTTCACCTGATTACCTTTATTATTACCAAAATGCTGTCGAGAAAATCCTGGCTGAAAAGAATGCCCGTGTCCCGATTATCATAGTTTTGCGAAACCCCATAGACCGGGCATATTCCAGTTATCTCTATCATATCCGCGATGGGCGGGAAAAATTAAGTTTCGAAGACGCACTGGATGCGGAAGAAGAACGCCGCAGTGCAAATTGGGCCTGGGGTTGGTTTTATATCAACGGTGGCTTATACGCAGAACAGGTAAAGGCATATACTGACAATTTTGAGCGGGTGTTGGTGCTCTTGTTTGAAGAAGATATCGTAACAGGACAGGCAACAAAAAAGATCCTGAATTTTCTTAATATCGATTCTGTCCCGGAAATACCGGAAAATTTACATGCCAATACTTCAGGTTATCCCAAAAACCGTTTATTACACAGAGTGACTACACGGGTGCTGGGCGATGAACTGATCGTCAGGAAGATCAAGAACGCGTTCAAGATGACCCCTTTCTATGCGGGCTCAAAACGGATTTATCGAAAAATTCTTGAAGCAAATTTGAAGAAGGAAGACATGTCATTGGAGGCCAGGGAGAGGCTCAAGGAAAAATTTCAGGCAAATGTCCACCTGTTGGAGGAACAGACCGGACTTCCCGTCAGGAAGTTCTGGAAGGATTTTCAATAATATGGACTTGCACAACCCGATTTAGTACCTGCCGGCAAGAACAGTGAGCCCTACTAACCCGGTCAATTTTCTCGTTGCAGGCGCCGCAAAATCAGGTACCTCGACGCTGTTCGAAACACTTAACAAGCATCCGCACATCTTCATTCCCCGACGTAAGGAGTGTCGTTATTTTTCCTGTATGCCCGGCAATTTCGCCGGCCCCCGGCCGATTGCCGCAAACGATATAATCCGGTCTCCTGATGAGTATCGGCGGCTTTTCAAGGATGCGAAAACAGGTCAGTTGTGTGGGGATATTTCACCTGATTATCTCTATTACCACCAAAAGGCGATCCCGAAAATTCTGGGCGAAGTCAATGCACGGATTCCGATAGTTGTCGTTTTACGCAATCCCATAGACCGTGCTTATTCCAACTACCTGATGAAAGTACGTGAAAGAAGGGAACAGTTAACTTTTGAAGATGCCCTGAACGCGGAAGCAGAGCGTATTTCCGCACATTGGGCCTGGGGTTGGGGCTATGTAGCCGTTGGCTTATACGCAGAACAGGTGAAGGCATATATCGACAATTTTGAGCGGGTGTTACTACTGTTATTCGAGGAAGACATTGTGACCGGGAAGGCAACAGGCAAGATATTGAACTTCCTGAATCTCACACCTTTTCCGGAAGGCCCGGAAAACGCACATGTAAACATCTCCGGCTATCCCCAAAACCACCTGTTGCATTGGCTTATGACGGATGAACTGGTTGTCAGAAAAATCAAGAATGCCGTCAAGGCAACTCCCTTGTACACCGGTGCAAAGAGGCTTTACCGGAAAATCATGGAAGCAAATTTGAAAAAAACGGATATGGCGCCGCAGACGCGGCAAATGTTAAAGGAGAGATTCCAGGCTGATGTCGATCTCCTGGTCGAGTATACAAAACTGCCGGTGAAGAAATTCTGGAAGGATTTTCAATAAATGTCCCTCGGACCGATAATGCTCGACCTGCGCGGCATTGAGTTGCAGGCGGACGAACGGGAAATGCTGTTACACCCGCTGGTGGGCGGGGTTATCCTGTTTGCGCGCAATTACCGGGACCCGGAGACGTTGATTGCGCTTACGTCGCAAATCCACGCGCTGCGCAAACCCGGGTTGTTGATTGCCGTAGACCATGAAGGGGGGCAGGTGCAGCGCTTCCACCAGGGTTTCACCCGCTTGCCCCCGGGCCGTTGTTTCGGCGAACTCTACGAACAGGACGCGCACAGGGCATTGACGCTGGTGGAACAAACCGGCTGGTTGTTGGCCAGTGAACTGCTCGCCGTTGGTGTCGATCTCAGTTTCACCCCGGTGCTCGACCTTGATTCCGGTGTCAGTTCCTTCCTGGGGAACCGTGTTTACCACAGTTCCCCGGATGTTGTGTCGCGCCTGGGGCAACGCCTGGTGCGAGGGATGCGTGACGCCGGCATGACGGCGGTTGGGAAACACTTCCCGGGACACGGAAACGTGAAAGGGGACTCCCACCATGAAGTACCGGTGGATGACCGGAGTTACGGAGCGATATACATGGCGGATATGCTGCCGTTTGAACGCCTGATCAATGCCGGCCTGGCAGCTATCATGCCGGCCCATGTGATTTACTCTCAGGTGGATGATAAGCCTGCCGGTTTCTCGCAACTCTGGTTGAAGCAGGTATTGCGCGGCAGGCTGAATTTCCAGGGTGTTATTTTCAGCGACGATATCAGCATGGCCGGGGCCGAGGTGGCCGGGAGTTATGCGGAACGGGCGTACTGCGCCCTGGATGCCGGCTGTGACATGGTGCTGGTATGCAATAACCAGGCGGCGGCCGGCGCGCTGCTGGATGAGCTTAAGATAAATACCGATCCCGCATCGCAACTGAGGTTGATTCGAATGCATGGCGCGACACCCGGTCTGTCCTATGACGATTTATGCGTTGACGAGAGGCGCTTGAGGATCGTTAACGAGGTGTCGGGACTGGACGTGGCGCCTGAACTGGAACTGGATGATGACAACATTATGTCGTAGCGTTGTTGCGGTCATTCCGTTGCTGCTCTGGACTGGTGTCGTCCTGCCGGCGGAACTTGCCTGCCGCCCGTTGCAGATCAGTGAAATTCCGTATCCCGGCCCGGACGAATTCGGGCAGGGCCTGTTATGGAAGGTATCCAGGGAAGGTTTGCCGCCAAGTTATGTGTTCGGTACGATCCACGTTGTCGAACGTCACGTCAGCGAGCAACTGGACAAGGTCAGGGCCGTGTTGGCGGCAAGCGAGGTATTTGTCATGGAAGCGGTCCCCGGGCCGGATGATATCGCCCTGATGCGGCGGATGATGTTCTTCGATGACGGCACCAGGCTGCAGGACGTCATTTCAGCCGATCTTTATACGGAAACGCTGATGGTGCTGCGCGCTTATCACCTGATGGAGAATGACGTGGCAACGATGAAACCCTGGGCCGCCTACCTGACGATGAGTTATCCGGCCGAGATGGGCATGGTGCTGGACCAGCAGTTACTGCATCTTGCCCGTACCGGAGAGGCCGCTGCCAGGGGTCTCGAATCAATGGAAGAACTGGGTGGTGTGTTCAATAGTCTTTCTATCGCCGATCAGGTACGATTACTGACGGATGCAGTCTGCCACCGTGAGATACTTGAGGGTGATTTTGCAAAAATGATCTCGTTATACACGGAAGGAGACCTGGCGGGACTGTTTTCCTACGGCCAGCGCTATTCGTTTGACGATAATACGGTTTACGAAAACCTAACTGAAAAGATATTGACCCGGCGAAACTACAGGATGGTTGAAAGAATGCAACCGATACTGGAACGCGGTGCGGCATTTATTGCAATGGGCGCACTGCACCTGCCCGGCGCAGAAGGCGTACTGGCCTTGCTGGAAAAACACGATTTTGAAATTACCCGGGTTTTCTGATGGCTGCAACAACGAGGTTATAGTGGATTTAAATCAATTGGCTACGGATACCTGGCGCTACTTCGTGCAAGAAGCATGGATAGTGCAGATAGCTATTCTGTTCGTCCTGATATTACTGGCTAATTCGTTACAGAAACGGCTAACCGCAAAATTACTGGTCCGGGTTCGCAAGACCAGGATTCCCTGGGATACTGCATTACTGGAGGCAGTAGGCAAGCCGTTGACCGTGTTGATCTGGCTTGTCGGCATTACCCTGGCTGCCGATATCGTCAGACACGAAATCGACGCGGTTATATTCAAGATCGTGGAACCCATACGCGAGGTGGGGGTCATCACGGTCATTGGCTGGTTTCTGGTCAGGTTCATCAACAAGGGTGAAACACACTATCTCAAAAAGCGATCGGAGGCCGGCGCGCCGGTTGATCGCACCACCGCCGATGCCATTGCCAAGTTACTGCGTATAGTAATTATCGTAATTGCTTTCCTGATCCTGTTACAGACCCTGGGTTTCAGCGTCGCCGGGGTGCTGGCTTTCGGCGGCGTCGGCGGCATCGTAGTCGGGTTTGCAGCCAGGGATTTACTGGCCAACTTTTTCGGCGGGTTGATGATCTACCTGGATCGCCCGTTTGACGTGGGCGACTGGATTCGCTCGCCCGACAAGGAGATAGAAGGGACCGTGGAGCACATCGGTTGGAGATTGACCCGGATACGCACCTTTGACAAAAGGCCGCTGTATGTTCCCAATTCCGTATTTGCCAATATTGCGGTGGAGAACCCGCAACGGATGACCAACCGGCGCATCTACGAGACCATCGGGATTCGCTACGACGATGCGGGCAAGATGGCCGCGATTACCCGTGACGTGAAACAGATGCTGCGTGATCATCCCGAGATTGACACGGGGCAGACGATGATCGTCAATTTTGTCAAGTTCGCACCGTCTTCCCTGGACTTTTTTGTGTATACCTTTACCAGGACGACTGAATGGATCAGGTTCCACGAGATCAAGGAAGACGTGATGCTGAAGATACTGGAAATTATCGAGGGACACGGCGCCGAAAGCGCGTTTCCCACCTCGACGGTATACCTCGCCGGCGAACAGGACGCGCCTGCGCCGGAATAGTGCCGGATTGCATCATGTTGCTGAAATTCACAAAAATGCACGGGCTTGGCAATGACTTCGTAGTAGTCAACGCGCTGGAACAGGCCATTAATCCGGACAGGGACCAAATCCGCAAGATAGCGCACCGCAGGCACGGGATCGGTTGCGATCAGCTATTGATAATTCGTCCCGGCCATCACGAACAGGCGGATTTTCTCGTCAGTATTTACAATGCGGACGGCACTGAAGCCGAACAATGCGGTAACGGCATGCGTTGTGTGGCCGCTTTCCTGCGGGAAAACGGCCTCGTCAGCAAGGACGAACTGGTCGCCGAGACCGGGGCGGGGTTGATAAAGCTTTACTGTGAAGGCGATCTCATCAGGGTCAATATGGGCCGTCCCGGTTTCAAACCGGCGGATATCCCGCTTGTCGCCGCAGCACAACGGCAGCCTTACAATCTCGAGGTGGATGGTATGGACATCGAGTTCGTGGCCTTGTCCCTGGGCAACCCCCACGCGGTTCTGCTGGTTGACGACGTTGACAGCGCGCCGGTAAGCGTGGTTGGCCCGCAGTTTCAAAGCCATGCCGTGTTCCCCAACAGTGTGAACGTGGGATTTATGCAGATTCTGGATCAATCCCGCATCAGGTTGCGCGTATATGAACGCGGCGCCGGCGAGACACCGGCCTGCGGCAGCGGGGCCTGTGCTGCCGTGGCCGCCGGAATAAAGGTGTATAATCTTGGCGGGAAGGTCGATGTATCATTGCCGGGCGGCAGTCTGGAGGTTTCGTGGGCAGGTGACGATACACCGATCTGGATGAAAGGGCCGAGTACAACAGTTTACGAGGGAAACATTAATCTATGAACATGACAGATAAAATACTGGACGTTTCTTCCCTGACAGCCGAAGACGTTGAAAGTTATCTCAGAAAGAACCAGGATTTCTTTCTCGCCCGGCCGGAACTCCTGGCTGAACTATCGATACCGCACAGGTCCGGACAGGCTGTTTCCCTGGTGGAGAAACAAGTCAAGGTGCTGCGCGAGCAGAACGAACAGGCCCGGAAACGACTGCATGAATTAATGGAAATAGCCAAGTTGAATGAAGACCTGGCGCACCGCATGCATCACCTGGTGCTGACCCTGATAGATGCGGCTGACCCCGAGGAGATATTCAAGACCCTGTACGAAAACCTGAAACGGAATTTCAGGGCTGAAACGGTGGCAATCAGGTTGTTTGCGCAACCGTCAGGGTCGGAGTTTCTGACCATGGCCGAGTTTGCCGGGAACAGGGCAGAGGCGGCCGGGTTGTTCGAGACGTTGATTGAGAAACGTCTGCCGACCATAGGAGCGCCGGACTCGGCGCAACAGGCATTTTTGTTCGGTCCCGACGGCGCTGAGATCACATCCGTGGTACTGGTCCCCTTGCGCGGCAGCAACTGGGGCGGCGTTATGGCGATCGGGAGCAGCGACCCGGACCGCTTCCAGAAGGGTATGGGGGTCGAGTTGCTGGCAAATATGGGTGAAGTGCTCAGCTTTATCCTCAAGCCCTGGATAGCCGATTAGCGTGCAGGAATTCGAAGCCGCCAAGATCGAAGCGTTCCTGGGAACCCTGCACCACCTCTCAGGCCATACGCGCAAGGCTTATGCCGGCGATCTTGCGTTTTTTCTGGATTACTGCGAACAACTCGAGGTGAACCAATGGCAGGACCTGGACGGCCGCCAGATACGCGGGTATATAACGCAAAGACACCGGCGCGGGATAGGCGGGCGGAGTCTGCGCCGCAACCTGTCATCGATCAGGGCATTTTACAGGTACCTGTTAAACAGGGGCGAGGTAACACAGAACCCGGCTGAGGGGATCACAACACCCAAGGTAGCAAAGAGACTGCCTGAAACACTGGACACGGAACAGTCAGCCCGGCTGGTCGAGATCAAGGGGGACGACGTGTTGACCATCCGCGACAGGGCTATCCTGGAGCTGATCTATTCATCGGGACTGCGGCTGGCGGAATGTGTCGGGTTGGACCTGTACAGTATTGACCCTCGCGACGGGCTGGTGACAGTCGTGGGAAAGGGCAACAAAACCCGCAAGGTGCCGGTAGGCAAATACGCCCTGGATGCAGTCGGCGCATGGCTGAAGGTCAGGGTGCAGTTGGCCGCGCTGGACGAGATCGCGTTATTTGTCAGCAGCCGTGGCCGGCGCATCAGCGCCCGGTCGGTCCAGCAACGCCTGCGCCAGTGGGCGTTGAAACAGGGCCTGGATACCCCGGTACACCCGCACATGCTGCGCCACTCATTTGCCACCCACCTGCTTGAATCCAGCGGCGACCTCAGGGCGGTGCAGGAATTGCTGGGACATGCGGATATCAGCACCACGCAAATCTATACCAACCTGGATTTCCAGCACCTGGCAAGCGTATACGACCAGGCCCACCCCCGGGCCAGAAAAAAGCGTTCAGGTTAAATATTCCCCGACCCCAAATAGTCAGCGGCTTTTCATCAGGCGCTGTTTTTGCAGTTGCCAGTCGCGGTCCTTTTCCGTCTGGCGCTTATCGTGGGTCTTTTTCCCCTTGGCCACGCCGATTGCCAGCTTGGCCCGGCTGTTTTTCCAGTACATCGTTAACGGGATCACGGTATAGCCCTGCCGCTCAACCGCGTTGTACAACCGGTTTAACTCGGCCCGGTTGAGCAATAATTTCCGGGTTCGTTGCGGGTCGGGCCTGATATGCGTGGAAGCCGTCGGCAACGGCGTAATCAGGGCGCCGAACAGGAAGGCCTCTCTTTCCTTCAGCAGGATATAGCTCTCGTTGATCTGGATTTTACCGGCGCGCAGGCTTTTCACCTCCCACCCCTGCAGGACCAGGCCGGCCTCGAATTTGTCTTCAATATAATATTCAAAGCGCGCCTTTTTGTTCAGGGCGATGGTATTTTCCGGTATTTTGCTTTTCTTCTTCGACACCAGTGGTTATGCGTGGAACATTCACCCGCAGTATATCATCCGGCGGATATCCCTCATCACTATCCAATACTTGTAACAACCCGGGATTTCCAGCACAATCGGTAACAAAAAGGGGAAGGGTATGGCAACTGATCGAACTTCTATACATGGCCAGTGGTCGTCGAGGTGGATTTTCATCCTGGCGGCCACCGGTTCCGCCGTCGGCCTGGGCAATATCTGGCGGTTTCCGTATATCACCGCGGAACACGGCGGCGGCGCGTTTGTACTGATTTACCTGGTCTGTATCGTCCTGGTAGGCCTGCCTATCATGATGTCCGAGATCATGCTGGGCCGGCGCGGGCGCCGCAGCCCCATCCATACCATGGAGGTCCTGGCCGAGGAGGAAGGACGCAACCGGCACTGGCGCCTGGTGGGTGTGATGGGAGTGTTTGCCGGGTTCTTTATCCTGACGTTCTACAGCGTAGTTGCAGGCTGGACACTG
The DNA here is from genome assembly GCA_965207165.1 of Gammaproteobacteria bacterium. GTDB lineage: Bacteria > Pseudomonadota > Gammaproteobacteria > Eutrophobiales > Eutrophobiaceae > JAAXHV01. The sequence goes on from OZ242265.1 coordinate 3,701,930, forward strand.
GCGTATATCGTACGCGCAGTATCAGGGATGTTTACCCAGGCCGGCGCGCAACAGACACAGGATATTTTTGCCGCCCTGGTATCGGACCCGGAGCGCCTGCTGGCGTGGCACACCCTGTTTATGATCATGACGGTATTCGTCATTTCGAGGGGTGTAAAAAAAGGACTGGAGCAGGCGGTGCGTTACCTCATGCCGGCGCTGTTTCTGCTGCTGTTGTTCCTGGTGGTTTATTCCATGACCACCGCGGGTTTTTCGCAAGCCGTGGCATACCTGTTCAAGCCCGACTTCAGCCAGGTCGGCCCGTCCACGATACTGGTTGCATTAGGCCAGGCATTTTTCAGCCTGAGCCTGGGTATGGGCGCCATCATGACTTACGGTTCCTACCTGTCCGGGCGCGCCTCCATCCCCGGCACGTCGGTATCCATAGTAGTGATGGATACCGGTGTTGCGCTGCTGGCCGGCCTTGCCATATTCCCCATCATGTTCACATTCGGCCTGCAGCCGGAAGAAGGCGGGCCGGGGCTGATATTCAAGATACTGCCGATAGCGTTCGGCCAGATGGCTTACGGGCGTGTCCTGGCCGTGATTTTCTTTACCCTGCTGATGTTCGCCGCCTGGACCTCGGCCCTGTCGATACTCGAACCCATCACCGCCTGGCTGGTGGAAAAGACCGGTTTCACCAGGTTGAAAGCGGCAATCTGGTCCGGGACATTTGCCTGGATACTGGGACTGGGCTCCCTGCTGTCCCTGAACCTGTGGTCCGGGGTCAAGTTGTTCGGGATGACTTTCTTCAGCCTGATGGAGTACCTGTCGGTCAACATCATGCTGCCGGTAGGGGGATTGTTTATCTCCTTGTTTGCCGCCTGGTTCATGGCCCGCTCCTCGTCGTTTGCTGAATTGGGATTGAGCCGGCGCGCATACCTGGCCTGGAAAGTGGGGGCCATGTTTATCGCGCCGGTCGGGGTGATTTTAATCCTGTTGCAGGAATTCTTCGGATTTCTGGGTTGATGTGGGCCAGGTAAACAGGACAGCGATCGTACCATTCACGCCCGATCAGATGTACGCGCTGGTGAACGATGTTGAATCCTACCCCGGGTTTCTGCCCTGGTGCAGCGCTGCCGAAGTGGCAGGCATCGATGAAAACCACCTGGTCGCGACGCTGACCCTGTCCCTGGGCAAGCTGCGGCAATCGGTAACGACAAGGAATACCCTGCAACCGGGCAGGCGCATTGACATGGAACTGGTCAGGGGGCCGTTGCGGAAACTCTGCGGCGCCTGGCGCTTCGACGACTTCGCCGGCAAACAGTGCCGGGTGAGTCTCAACCTGGACTTTGAGTTTAACAACAGGGTTCTCAAGCTCGCGTTGGACAAGGCATTCGGGCGACTGACATATGCTTCAGTCGATGCATTCAGGAACAGGGCGGAGCAGTTATATGGCGGGGGCTGATCCCGGCACAGTGCCGCAGGTCGAGGTTGAGATAGTCTATGGCAGGACCGGAGCACAGGTAATCAGACGCAAAGTCGCGATCAACGCGACGCTGAGACAGGCTATCGAACAATCAGGCATCCTGGACAGGTACCGGGAAATAGACCTGGACAAGAATGAAATCGGAGTATTCAGCAGGAAAAGGGGGCTGCACGAAGCTGTGCGCGCCGGTGACCGCATAGAGATTTACCAGCCGTTAAAGGTGGACCCCAAAGAGGCGCGCCGCCGGCGCGCCGGAACAACGAAAAGCTGAGCAGGCTTTCCATGGCTTTGCTCAATATCAACCTGCACTCGACTCCCCGCTACAAGGTGGTAATACTGTTCACCGTCCTGGCCGTGACTGCCGTGTTCACGGGGCTGGCAGCGCTGGCCAGCGGTTCCGTGCCGGTGCCGCTTCGGGAAGTCGTCGACATCCTGGTAAGGCAGCCGCCGGGGATCAATTCCCAGATTATCATGGACCTGCGCCTGCCCAGGGTTACTTCCGGTTTCGTCGTCGGCGGGATGCTGGCGCTGGCAGGCGCGTTGATGCAGATACTGTTGCGCAACCCGCTGGCGGAGCCGTATATCCTGGGCATATCAGGCGGCGCCTCCGTGTTTGCGCTGCTGGCTATCAGCTTAGGACTCGGCGGGGTATGGCTTACCCTGGGCGCATGCTTCGGCGCACTGCTGACCATGTTTATGGTGTTCGTGTTTACCGGCTCAGGCGCGGGCTGGAACCCCCTGAAGGTGCTCCTGACAGGTGTCGTCATCGCGGCCGGCTGGGGCGCGCTGATCAGTTTTCTGCTGGCGATCAGTCCGGCTGCCAAGCTGCATAATATGTTGTTCTGGCTGATGGGCGACCTCAGCTTCAGCCAGCCCGGCGGCCGGTATTTCCTGGTATTGTTACTGGCCGTCATCCTGGCAATGTATTATTCCCGGGCCTTGAATTTGCTCGCGGTCGGGGATTTGCAAGCTGCGGCGCTTGGCGTTTCCGTCAACCGGCTGCGTATATTCATTTATTTCCTGGCCTCGATATTGACGGCGGCGGCAGTCATACAGGCCGGGAGTATAGGTTTTATCGGTTTAATCATTCCCCACGCGGTCAGGTTATTGATCGGCAATGATAACCGCCTGTTGCTGCCGGCCTCCGTGTTCGCCGGGGGCATACTCCTCGTGTTCGCCGATATGCTGGCGCGCACCCTGCTGGAGCCCAGGCAACTGCCCGTCGGTGTACTGACGGCGCTGATCGGCGTGCCTGTCTTCCTCCTGTTGCTGCAATCCACCGGCGCAAGACAAAAACCATGAACCCGGCAACCCGCAATACGAGCCGAACCGGCGCTTTCAAGGAAACGGTTACCTTGAGCGCTGAAGGACTAACCGTACGCGCCGGGCCGAAACAGATCTGCCGGGATTTCAGCCTGAATATCAGGTCGGGAGAGCACTGGGGGATACTGGGCGGCAACGGCGTCGGGAAAACGAGCCTGTTGCATACCCTGGCCGGGTTGAGAACACCGGTCAGCGGCCGCATCAGGGTGGATGAGGTCGACCTGCAGGATTACAAACGCCTGCACCTGGCCCGCAAGCTCGGCGTACTGTTCCAGGACAGCCAGGATACGTTTCCGGCGACGGTCAAGGAAACCGTGTTGACGGGGAGGTATCCCTATCAGACGTTCTGGCCGCCGGGACAGCGGGAAGATCTTGCCCTGGCAGACGCGGCCCTGGCGCAAATGAACCTGGCGCAGATGCAGGACCGGCAGGTGGACACCCTGTCGGGCGGTGAACGGCGCCGCCTGGCTATTGCGACCCTGTTTCTACAGGACCCGGGGCTATGGCTGCTGGATGAACCTACCAACCACCTTGACTTTCACCACCAGATACAAGTCCTTGAACTGATAGGACAGCGTGTCAGGGAAAGGAACGGCGCCCTGTTGATGGTGCTGCACGACGTTAACCTGATCAGCCGCTATTGCAGTCACGCAATCCTGATGCCGGGCGCACGGCAGGTGTTGTGCGGCGAGGTTTCAACGGTAATAAACAAGGCCAACCTGGAAGACCTGTACCGGCACCCGGTGCGCGAACTGTCGGGCGGGGGCCGGAAGTACTATTTCCCTGAATGATTTATCCGCAGATGTATATCCGCGGATAAATCCATCAAGGCCCTGACAGGCCTTCATCGACCTGGGTGTCAGGCTCAGCGGTTTCCTGGGCTGGCTCCTTTTCCGGTGGTTCTGCTTCGGCGTCATCGCCGGTAAACGGCAGTTTGTCGAACAGCCTGCCGAAGAAGCCGCGCCGCTTGTATTTCTTTATGGGGACGTCGACGATCGTTGTGGTTTTGCTTGTTATCTCCTCGGGTCTTTCAAGTCCCGGGACGACGTCACCGTCGATGTAGGCCAGTTTGTCATCCTCGAAATGCAACGTGATATGACGCTGTTCCCGCTGGCGGCCGCCCTTGGAAAAGGTATAGACATAGTCCCAGCGGTTTGTATGAAAAGGATCGATTAACGGCGGCGTCCCCATGATAAACTGCACCTGGTTCTTGTCCATACCCGGTTTCAGCCGTGACAGCATTTCGTTGTCGACAATACTGCCCTGCTGTATGTCTATCCGGTAAACGCCCGGTAACTTGAAGGTTCCTTCGTGGCTGCACGCTGCGAGGCAAAGCGCAAGTGCTGGTAGCAAAAATCTCATCCGGCGTATTATCTCAATATCAGGTTCCACTAAGTTTCCGGACCGCGGGGCATCCGGCCCGGAATTTACGACATTCCCACCGACATGCAGTATACTCAACTCTGAGAGTGTTATCAGGTTTAATATGTCACAGGCAGGAAATACCGTATGGACAGCAAGTCTCTTAAAGAAGCGGGTCTGAAGGCGACACTGCCGCGCATCCGGATACTGGAAATCCTGGAGGCATCGGTAACAAAGCACGTGAGTGCCGAGGACGTCTACAAAGCCCTGCTCGATGCCGGTGAAGACGTTGGCCTGGCCACCGTCTACCGGGTGCTCACCCAGTTCGAGGGCGCCGGACTTGTAATTCGTCATCATTTCGATTCAGGCCATTCCGTGTTTGAACTGGATCACGGTGAACATCATGATCACATGGTTTGTGTCAAGACCGGTAAAGTCATCGAATTCGAAAATGAGGAGATCGAAAAACTGCAAAAGGAAATAGCGGAACGACACGGTTACGAACTGCAGGATCATAGCCTGGTGCTCTACGTGAGGCCCAAGGAAGATCAGGCCTGACAGGCTTCGTTACCCGGTCTTGCAGCAGGCTGGAACATCTCCATGAGCGTTACCAGGCTATCCGAAGCGCTGGAGAAAATCCGTCCGGCAGATGCCGCAGCAAAGCGCCGTGCGCGCGCCAGGCAGCGCAACCTCACCAAACCGCCGGGCAGTCTTGGCCGGCTGGAAGATATCTCCGTACAGTTGGCCGGAATCTTCGGCACGGACAGGCCGGAAGTGCGCGGCAGGGCTGTCGTAATCGCCGCCGCCGACCACGGCGTCGTTGCCCGCGGCATAAGCGGCTACCCGCAGGAAGTCACGAACCAGATGGTGCGCAACTTCCTGGCCGATGGCGCCGCCATCAGCGTATTGACCCGGCACCTGGATGTGCGCCGGATCATCGTTGACGCCGGCGTTGCCGGTGAGCTGCCCCCTTCATCCGAGATCAGGACGCTGCGCATCGGCAGAATTACAGGTGATATATCGCAGGGACCGGCGATGTCGCGAACCCAGGCGGAACAATGCATCGGCGCCGGCATCGATCTTGCCGCGGAAGCTGCCGCTACCGGCGCCGACCTCATTGGCACGGGGGATATGGGCATCGGCAATACCACATCATCCAGCGCGATAGTCGCCGCGCTGACCGGTACGCCGCCCGCGGCCGCAACGGGCAGGGGCACCGGACGTTCCCCGGAAGAACTGGCCCGCAAGATAGCCGTAGTGCAACAGGCCCTGGAGGTCAACGAACCGGCCCCGGACGACCCGGTAGATGTGCTGGCAAAAGTGGGCGGTTTTGAGATCGGCGTCCTGGCAGGCCTTGTCCTGGGCGGCGCAATGATGCGGCGCGTAGTGGTGCTGGACGGTTTCATTTCGGGTGCGGCCGCGCTCATTGCCTGTGCCCTGTCTCCTCATGTACGGGACTACCTTGTCGCGTCCCACCGGTCCGCGGAAAAGGGACATCGCGCGGTGTTGTCCCACCTGAAACTGCGTCCGCTGCTGGACCTGGGCATGAGGCTGGGCGAAGGGACCGGCGCGGTGCTGGCCATGCCGGTTATCGAGGGCGCGGCGGCATGCCTGGCCGGCATGGCCACCTTTGCCGAGGCAGGCGTTTCCGGCCATGGAGCAAGGGCGGCGCGGGGGGACGGCCGGTGAAAGGTTTCAGCGCCGCTGTCGGTTTCCTTACCATCCTGCCGGTTTCGCCCCGGGACCAGGATGGCCTGGCGTACGCACGCGGGTACTTTCCGCTGGTCGGGCTTGCCCTGGGGTTGCTGCTCGCGGGTCTGGACATGATCCTGAGCGGCTATCTTTTCCAGCCGGAAGGCGCATTCAGCGCGCTTGCGCCGAACCACTTGCTGGAAAGCGCACTACTGGTAGTGCTCCTGGTGGTGCTGACCCGGGGCTTGCACCTGGACGGTTTCATGGACAGTTGCGACGCCCTGTTCGGTGGCTACACCCGTGAACGGCGCCTGGAGATAATGCGCGACCCGCACGTGGGCGCGTTCGCGGTCGTCGGTGTTGTCTGCCTGTTGATCATAAAATGCGCGGCCGTCGCCGGCCTGCTCCAGCCTCTCAGGCTGCACATGCTCATCCTGTTCCCGTGCCTGTCCCGCTGGGCCGTGTTGCTGGTCATGGAGCTTTACCCTTATGCGCGCGGTGAGGGGTTGGGCAGCGCGTTCCTGGGGGAACGCGGGCGCCTGCAACTGGTTTTCGGTTTGTTATGCGCGTTGTTCGCAAGCCTGCTGGCAGCAGGGGTGCTGGGCCTGATCCTGTTGCTGTCAGCCAGCCTCATTGCCTGGATCATCGGCGCCTGGGCGTCCAGGATGCTGGGCGGACTGACCGGCGATGTTTACGGCGCAATCAATGAGATCGTAGAGACGGCAATCCTGGTTCTGGCCTGCTTCCTGCCGGTCGGGTTTTTTACTTATGCGCAATTCCCCATTGAATTGCCCTGGTAACAGGTGGCGGACTGGCAACCATATCTCGCGGAGTGGCATCTCGATGGCGCTGTGCTGCTGCTTGCGCTGGCGCTGGACCGAGTTATGGGGGAGCCGCCGCCGGCGCTCCATCCCGTGGTTTGGATGGGCAGGCTGATTGCGTTGCTGGAACGATTCTTTCCTGCAGGCAACAGGTTTGCGTCCATGCTGGCAGGAGGGATTGCGGCAGTTTTCGTTCCCGCCTTGTTCGGCGGCGCAGCCTGGCTGGCAGTCCTGGGATTGCGCGAGCTTGGACCCATCGCTTACCTGCTGGGGGGAGCCCTGTTGCTCAAGACCACTTTCTCAGTGAGTGGGCTTGGCCATGCAGCACAGGTTACCCAACGCGCCCTGGAGGCCGGGAATCTGGACGCCGCGCGCCTCAGCCTCAGGAGCCTGGTAAGCCGCGACACGAAGGCGCTGAACGGGCCGCTGGTTGCAGCCGCCGCCATTGAATCGGTGGGCGAAAACACCACGGACAGCTACATCGCCCCCTGGCTGGCATTCGCCTTGCTGGGGCTGCCCGGCGCGTTTGCCTACCGGGCGCTGAATACCCTTGACAGCATGATCGGGTACCATGGCAAGTACGAATACTCGGGCAAGGCAGCGGCAAGGCTGGACGATCTCGTCAACCTGGTTCCGGCGCGCCTCAGCGCATTGCTGCTGCTTATAGCAGGAATCTGCAAGTGGAGCGATCCCGTGAACCGGGTGACAGGACATATTGACAGGTTATCCGTGCGGCGCGGCTGGCGAATAATGCGCCGCGACCGCGGATTGACCGAGAGCCCCAACGCCGGGTGGACGATGAGTGCGCTGTCCGGTCTGGTCGGGGTCGCCCTGGAAAAACGCGGTCACTACCTTATAGGCAGGGACCTGCAGACAGCCGATGCTGCGGACATCGGTGTGGCGGTGCGTCTGGCATACCGGACTGCAGTTCTCGGGGCACTGCTGGCACTCGGCCTGATGGCATTGCGCGGGTGCTGACATGGCCTGGCCGGTACATGGCGGTTTGAATTATGCAGAACTGAGGTCCCTGGGGCTTGTCCCGGGAAATGTCCTTGATTTCAGCGCCAACATCAACCCCCTGGGAACGGCACCGGGTGTGCAGCAGGCAATACGGTCGGTTGACCCGGCCGGCTATCCAGACCCGGGTTGCCTGGAATTGCGGGAGGCCTTAGGTGTGCGCCTGGATATGGCGCCGGACAATATCCTGGTCGGTAACGGTTCCACGGAATTGCTTCACCTGTTGGCCCGCGCCTGTCTGACACCCGGCGCCGGGGCAGCCATCTTCACGCCGGGGTTTGGCGAATACGAGACTGCCTGCCATGTGCAAGGCGTTGCAGCAGTGTGTATCCGGGCAACTCCCGAAGAAGGCTTCCATTGGGACTTGCCCAGTGCGCTTGACCGCCTGGCTGCAGTACAGCCGTCCCTGGTTTTTCTCGGTAATCCCAACAATCCGTCCGGCCATTACCTGGGAGCAGGTGCCGTGGGGCAAGTTGCGGAGGTAATAAGCGATGCCGGGTTGTTGGTGCTGGACGAAGCGTATCTGTCCTTCGTCGAACAGTGTTGGGATTCCAGGTCCTTGCTGGACCGGGGAAACGTCGTGTTGCTGCGTTCCATGACCAAGGACCACGCCCTGGCCGGACTACGTTTGGGCTATCTGCTTGCCGCGCCGGAGACGCTGGAACGTATCGCCGGATTCCAATATAGTTGGAGCGTGAACGCCCTGGCGCAGGCTGCGGGGGTTGCAGCGCTGGAACATTACCACCATGTCGTTGCGGGTCGGGAAGTCGCACGGTCGAGCAAGAAATTCCTGCAGGTTGAATTGCGCAGTCTTGGCCTGGAATGTACCCCTTCTGCGGCAAACTTCCTGCTGGTAAAGGTAGGCAACGCGGCCGGCCTGCGTAACGAATTGCTGACGAGTCACGGCATCTGTGTGCGTGATTGCACGTCTTTCGGATTGCCGGAATATATCAGGGTTGGCGTGCGAAGACTTGAAGAGTGCCGGCGCTTGATCAGCGCTCTGGAAGACCTGACGGCCGGTCTGAGAAAATACCAAACGACAAGCGATGCAATTCAAGTGGTACCTGATGACACAAGGTGAAACATAAGAACGTGGAAAAGCAGCTTATTCTGATACTGGGTGGCGCGCGTTCCGGCAAGAGCGCCTGTGCGGAGAATCTTGCCCGGCAGGGTGAGCGCACGCTTTTCGTCGCTACCGCCGAGGCGCTGGATGACGACATGAGGCGCCGCATATCGATACACCGCGAGCGCCGTCCCGCTACCTGGAATACCCTGGAGGAACCCCTTGATCCCGTTGCAGCGATCCCTGCCGCGTTGTCCGGCCATGACATGTTACTGCTGGATTGCCTCACCGTCTGGGTCAGCAACCTGTTGCTGGAATTGGAGGATAGTGCCGATGCGGAGAACAAAATCCTTGCCCGCGCCGATGCATTACTGGACCTTTATGAGCGAACGGACGCAAGCTGGATCCTGGTCAGCAACGAGGTTGGGCTCGGTGTGGTTCCGGCGTCTGCACTGGGACGGGGTTACCGCGACGTACTGGGACGGGTAAATCAACTGGTCGCCTCCCGTGCCGACAAAGTGTATCTTATGGTTGCAGGACTGGCGCTGGAATTGAAGTCATTGGCCGGCCAGCCGTGGTGAGGCATGCTGGTTAGAGCTCCCGGCGCTTGCGGCGAGTTGGCGCAGGGTATGGTGGATGGCAGGCACTTCCTCATTACCTGCCCCATAGATATGTACTCCAGCGCGCAGGTCAAGCTAATGGCGGGCGCGGGCAACGTAACCGGTCCCGCAGGTTCACCGAAGGCGCGCCGGGCCGTAGAGTTGACGCTGGCACACTTCCGGGAGTTCGACGTTGATGCCGATTTGCGCCTGTCCAGTACGTTGCCGCGAGGTAAAGGCATGGCCAGCAGCACTGCCGACATCTGCGCCGCCATCGGCGCCACAGCTACGGCCCTGGGCCGTGAAATCACGCCGCGGGAAACGGCACAGGTGGCGCTTTGTGTGGAACCCAGTGACGGCATCATGTTACCTCACCTCGCCATGTTCGACCACCGCAACGGCGAGTTGGCGCAAGTGCTGGGCGAGCCGCCGCCCATGCGGGTCCTGGTGCTCGATTTCGGTGGACGGGTGGATACCATCGCATTCAACGGTGTGGACAGGGACGATATATTGATGCGCCTGGAGGAGCGCCTGCAAGAGAGCCTGTCCTGTATCATAACGGGAATCCGGCGGGGAGACCCTGGGGACATTGGTCGCGGCGCAACGATCAGTTCACTGGCTAACCAGGAAATCCTCTACAAACCGCAATTACCGGCGGTGCTCAATCTGGCATCGGCTACCGGCGCGGCAGGGGTCAACGTGGCGCACAGCGGAACGGTAATCGGCATATTGTTCCCGGGGGCAGATGAGGTGCCGGGAAAGGCCGTTTCCCTGGTCCGTGAAAAGTTGCCCGGACTCAGGCGTATGTTCCAGCGCCGCCTGGTGAGCGGCGGTGTTGTCCCTCAACCCGGCCATACCTGAGTCAATGTAAAGAGCCGTCACCCCCGGCCCGGCTGATATTCTTTCTCGCCTGTTCCAGGAGTTCACACAGTTGCCCGGTTCCCAGTAATATCCGGGTAGTATGGCGCTGAATAATGTCGGGATCGATGAAGAACAGGTTGTCGAATGTTGTCGCTTTGAGAAATGACCATTGTTTCCATTCGTCCAGCCAGTCTGGTCTTGCTTCATTCATGCCGCTGGCGATGATGGCGTCCGGATTTTTGGTCAGCACGGCTTCCTTGCCTACCTGTGGCGTCGGCGAACCCAGTCGTGCGAAGATGTTACTGCCGCCGCATAACCGGATAACGTTGCCGATGATCTGGTTGTCCGTGACGGTAATCAGCGGGTTGGGCCATACCTGGTAGAAAACCGACACCTGTTCCAGTCCCGAGTACTTGTCCTGTAACCGGGAGAGCCCGGCCATATACTCTTGTGCGACGGTCCCAGCTTCTTCTTCCCGGCCGCCCAGGATGCCGAACCTGGTAATGTCTGCGGCTACATCCTCCAGTCGTTGCGGCTCGTTTACGAATACCGTGAGGCCCAGGTCCATCAATCTTTCCACCTGGTGGAATTGATTACCCTCTTTCCAGGCAACGACGAGGTCGGGTTGCATGGCCAGGATCAATTCGGTGTCGAAGTTGTCATAACCGCCCACTGACGCCAGTGCGCGTGCTTCGATGGGGTAATCACTATAGCTGACAACGCCGACGACGAATTGGCCGACACCCGCGGCAAACAGGTTCTCGGTGATGTGCGGCGCCAGGCTGACAATCCTCCTGGCCGGTTTGTCCAACTGAACGGTCCGGCCGATATCGTCTACTACCGTAAGCGCGCCTGCCCCGTACGTAATATCTGGGGTCAGGGCAAAAACAGCGAGCAACAGGCCGGCAGTTTTTACTTTGACCCCGAATATCTGTTTTATACTGTTCATTTCGTTCGCTTACCCTGACCTGTGATGCCCGGCAAAACCATAATGATACAAGGTACGACGTCCGATGCCGGCAAGAGCATCCTGGTTACCGGAATTTGCCGTGTGCTGGCCCGCGCCGGCTTGTCCGTCGCGCCTTTCAAACCGCAAAATATGGCGTTGAATTCCGCGGTGACTGCCGAAGGCGGTGAAATCGGCCGCGCCCAGGCGCTGCAGGCCCGGGCCTGCGGCCTGGAGCCAAGTAACGACATGAACCCGGTGTTACTGAAGCCGAATACGGATATCGGCGCCCAGGTGATCGTACACGGCAAAGTCGATTCAACCCTGGACGCGCTAGCATACCATGAAAGAAAACCCGCCCTGCTGCACGCCGTCATGGCGTCCTATCGCCGCTTGCAGAGTCGCCATGACTATATCGTGGTGGAAGGCGCGGGCAGTCCGGCCGAGATCAACCTGCGGGACCGGGATATCGCCAACATGGGTTTCGCGGAAGCAGCCGATTGTCCCGTCATCCTCGTGGCCGATATCGACAAGGGCGGCGTGTTCGCCCACCTGGTCGGGACGCTTGCCCTGCTCAGCGAAACGGAGCGGCACAGGGTCGCCGGGTTTGTAATCAATAAATTCCGCGGTGATATGGAACTGTTGCAGCCCGGGTTGACGTGGCTGGAACAGGAGACGGGTAAGCCGGTACTGGGGGTGTTGCCTTACCTGCACGGGCTCCACCTGGACGCGGAGGATGCAATTTCCCCGGACACGGACGTGGAAGCCGGGGAAAATGCCTTGAAGGTCATCGCCCCGGTGTTTTCCCGCATCAGCAACCACACCGATTTCGATCCGTTGCGCCTGCACCCGCAGGTGGACTTCAGCTTTATCGGGCCGGGGGAGGCTGTCCCGCCCGCGGACCTGGTCATATTGCCGGGCACCAAGAACGTCCGCCAGGATTTGCAATGGCTGAAGGACAACCACTGGTTCCCGGCCCTGTCCCGCCACCTGCGTTACGGGGGCAGACTCCTGGGCATCTGTGGCGGATACCAGATGCTGGGCAATGTCATCGCCGATCCCCTGGGCATAGAAGGACAACCGGGCAGCAGCGCAGGGCTCGGATTACTCCAGATGGAAACGGAATTGCGACCGCAGAAACAACTACACAGGGTGCGCGGTACCCTGGCGCTGGGTAATGCCCCGGTCGAAGGTTACGAAATCCACGCCGGGATAACGCAAGGGAAAGCCCTGCAAAGACCGGCAGTCATGTTGCACGACAGGCAGGATGGCGCAATCTCCGAAGACGGTCGCATAATGGGTTGTTACCTGCACGGTATGTTCGATAACAGCGCCGCCTGTGCGGCTTTGTTGAAGTGGGCGGGCCTGGAACAGGCGGAGATGACAGAGGACTACCGGGACCTGAGGGAGCGCCAGATCGAACGCCTGGCCGATGTAATAGAAGAGAAAATTGATATTTTAAAGATTTATCCGCAGATGACATTTAAATCCCCACCATTCCTGTAACCTGCGAGTAATAATAAAATCTTTATCTGCGATAATCTGCGTAATCTGCGGATAAATCTTTTGTATTGCCGCGTTATATCCTTTACCATCCGAAATTGTATACAGGTTTCCAGCCGGTGTGTTACTGCGCCGGCCGGATTAACGGGAAGCCTGGTGAGCTCCTGCGAGCGATTCCAGCACTGCCCCCGCAACGGTGATCAGCCTTGGTCCCGGACGTTAACCACTGTGCCTGCATGGGAAGGTGTCCGGGTCGTTGACTGGCGACAGTCAGCGCTGTAAGTCCGGAGACCGGCCTGGGTACACCGGCCCGGGTTACGTTCCCGGTACGTTAATGACATGTTGCGGAGGGCGGCATAGGGCATTTTTTCTGCTCCGTTTCCCCTCTTTGCTGCTGTCTGAACTCGTTCATGCGGGAGTGAAGGTATGAAAAAGACGTTTGTAGCGGCGCTGCTTGGCGGTGTTTGCCTGTACGGACCTGTTATCCAGGCCGCACCACAGGAGGAGATCATCGTCACCGGGACGCGTGTGCCCATTGAAGCAGACAGGCTGCCCGCTGCCGTCACCGTGATAAACCGGCAGGAAATTGAGGAAATGCAGGTAAATTCCCTGCCTGAATTACTGACCGGGATCGCCGGTGTGGACGTGACGGTCAGCGGCGGTTACGGCAAGACGACAGGCATCCGCATGCGCGGCACCGAAAGCCACCATGTGCTGGTTCTGGTCGACGGCGTCAGGATCGGATCGGCAACCCTGGGCACTGCCGCCTTTCAGCACCTGCAGCCGGCCATGATAGAGCGTATCGAGATCGTGCGCGGGCCGCGCTCCAGCCTGTGGGGATCCGAGGCCCTGGGTGGTGTGATTCACCTGTTCACCCGCAAAAGTTCGGGTGAGAAGCCGCGTTTCAGCCTGGATGCCCGTGGCGGTTCCCATGATACCTATGAAGTAACCGGCGGTGTCAGCGGCGAGTACCAGGGCTTAGACTACAGCGCGGCGCTTACCTGGTTTGACTCCCGCGGCATCGATGCGCGCCAACCTGTCCCCGGACGTTTCGGTGTCGACCAGCCGGATAAAGACGGCTATGACAACATTTCCGTGCAGTTCAGCGGGGGTTACGATTTCAGCGAGACCGGCAGAATTGATGCCTTTATCATGAGAGCGGAAGGAACGACCGGTTACGACGGCAACTTCCAGGACGAGACCGATTTCCTGCAACAGGTTGCGGGCGGTTCGCTTTCGTTCAACCCGCTCGAGGACTGGAACACGTCCCTGCGTTTGAGCGAGGCCCGGGATGAGACGGAAAATTTCGCCCCGTCGGGCGATTTCTCTTCGCGTTTCGACACCCGGCGCCGGCAGTTGTCATGGCAGAATGACATCTCGTTGTTCGATTCCCAGCTGCTGTCCTTCGGTGTCGATTTCCGGGAAGACAAGGTGGACAGCTCGACGGATTACGCCCTGGCCGGCAGGGATAATACCGGCGTGTTCGGGCAGTACGGCGTAAACTTTCACGGCCACCAGTTGATCGCATCGGTGCGCCGGGATGATGACGAAGTGTTCGGCGGCAAGACCACGGGAGGGGTCGGCTGGAGTTATGCCTGGCACGATTCCCTGCGCTTGTATGCCTCGTACGGTACGGCCTACAGGACGCCCACCTTCAACGAACTGTTTTTTCCCTTCTTCGGCAACCCCGACCTGAAGCCGGAGACGGCCGAGTCTTACGAGGCGGGACTGGAGGGGCGTCACGAGCGCTTCGGCTGGAGTGTCCGGGCGTATCACATCAATGCCGAAGACCTGATTGCGACCGTCTGCGACCGGTTTTTTAACTGTGCGCCCGAAAACGTGAACGAAGCGCAGGTGACCGGCGTTGAAGGCGAGATATCCGTCCGGTGGAGTGACTGGAACGCCGCGTTGAGCGCGGAATACCTGGATCCGGAAAATGAAACGTCGGGAAAACGGCTGCCGCGCCGGGCAACGGAACGGTTGGCTTTCGACCTGAGACGGGACATCGGCAGCTTTACGCTGGGGGCGCGACTGCTCGCGGAGGGGAAGCGTTACGATAATGTTTCCAATACGATAAAGGTCGACGGTTTTGCGACAATCGACATTCTGGGAGAGTACCGTCTCAACGACCGCCTGACCTTGCGGGCAAAGGTGGCGAACCTGCTGGATGAGGAATACCAGACCATCAACACCTATAATTCATTCGACCGGAATTTTTTCCTGTCGTTACATTACCGGAGTCGATAAGATATCCGGCACACATATCTGAGGTACGGGCATGCCTGAAGAAATCACGAGTGCGGCAGAGCACAAGCAGAAGATGCAGGAGCAGCAGCGTCAGGTGCGCGCCAAGATCGCGGACGCGAAGACTCGGCGCGGCATCATCATCTACCTGTACGGCAACGGCAAGGGCAAAAGCAGTTCCGCATTCGGCACCCTGGCGAGGAGCCTGGGCCACGGCAAGAAAGGTGCGGTCGTACAATTCATAAAGGGGAAATGGAAGACCGGGGAACAGGCGATTTTCAAACAACTGGGTGTCAAACACCTGGTAATGGGGACGGGATTTACCTGGGATACCCAGGACCGGGAAAAGGATATCGCCGCCGCCGAAGCAGTCTGGAACAAGGCGGCTCCACTGTTCCGCGATCCCGCTTACGATATCATTATCCTCGATGAGATCACCTATATGTTCAAGTATGGTTACCTGTCCGCCGCAGCGGTCAGCGAGGTGCTGCTGGCCAGGCCGGAACAACAGAACGTAATCGTCACGGGAAGGGACCCGGTACCGGAACTGCTGGAGATAGCCGATACCATCAGTGAGGTCAGGGAAATCCGCCATGCCTTTCACCACGGCGTCAAGGCACAGAAGGGGATAGAGTTTTAGCCGGAACCGAGCATCTCGCGGGCATGCTCCCGGGACTGTTGCGAGATCCTGATGCCGCCCAGCATGCGGGCGATCTCTTCCACCCGTTGTTCCTCGCCCAGTTCCTGGACCTGGGTCTGGGTGGTCGTTTTATCCGAGGTCTTTGTTACCCTGATGTGGCTATCCCCCTGTGAAGCTACCTGCGGCAGGTGGGTTACGCAAAGGATTTGCCGCTCCGTGCCAAGCTGGTGCAGCAGGTTCCCGACAATTTCCGCAATTCCCCCGGCGATACCCGCGTCCACTTCGTCAAAAATCATGGTCGCTACCTCGCTGTCCAGGTTTATTCCGGCCTGAATCGCCAGGCTGATACGCGAGAGTTCACCGCCGGAGGCGACTTTCCTCAACGGTAACATGGCCTGTCCGGGGTTGACTGAAACAAGAAATTCAACCTGGTTATTTCCCTTTCTGTGGGGTTTCAGATCAGGACCCGGGGAGACGTTGATCTGGAGAGCGCCTTCAGGCATGCCCAGGCCGCGTATTCTGCCGCTGATATCTGCCGCCATCAGTTTTGCGCACAGGCGCCGGCGCTCGCCAAGGCGATCTGTTGCCGCCCGGTATTCTTCCAGCGCCTTGAGTTGCTGCTGTTCCAGTTCCTCCCTGCGTTCGCGATTCGTTTCCATGGCGTCCAGTTTTTCTTTTAATGACAAATAGTGTGAAAACAGCAGTTGCGGTTGCACCCGGTGTTTCCGGGCGATGTCGTGCAACTGCCCCAGGCGCTGTTCCACCTGGTGCAGGCGAGCGGGATCCTGGTCCAGGTTTTGCAGATATGCCCGTAATTCATCTGCCGCTTCGGTAACGTTAATGGCGGCATTTTCCAGTAATTCCGTGATGCCCGCCAGGCGCGGGTCGAACCTTTCAAGGGCGTCCAGTTCCTTTTTCACGGTACTTATCCTGTCGTTCACCGATTGTTCGCCCTCGTACAGACTGTCCAGGGACTGTTGGGAAGTCTCGAGCAGACTGTTCATGTTGACCAGGCGCTTGTATTCTTTTTCCAGGCGGTCCACCTCGTCTTCCTCCAGTCCCAGCCCTTCCAGTTCATCCACCTGGTATTTGAGCAATGATTGCTGGGTGCCCGAATCTCCCGCAGCCCCGGTCAGCGTGCGTAACTCACGGTTGACTCCATCCCATTTTTCAAACGCGCGGCTTACCTGCTCCAGTACGTCGTCATAGTCTCCGAAGCCATCCAGTAATTCTCTCTGGACGTCCCTTTTCGATAACCCCTGGTTCCCATGTTGTCCATGTATATCAACCAGGAACGAACCGGTCTCGCGCAGCAATTGCAGCGTTACAGGAGTGGTATTGATGTATGCCCGCGAGCGTCCGTCATTGCCGATTATCCGGCGCAGCAGCAACTCGTTATCCGGGACGCTTATGGATTGTTCATCCAGCAGTTGTAATACCTGTCCATTTTCCCCGACATCGAACATGGCGCTGATCTCGGTGCGTGCGCATCCCGTTCGTACGACGGAGGTGTCCGCGCGGTCGCCCAGCACCAGTCCCAGGGCATCTATCAGGATGGATTTGCCGGCGCCGGTTTCGCCGGTCAGCACGGTCAGACCTTCCCTGAACGACAACTCAACATTCTCTATTACTGCAAGATTGCTGATACAAAGATGTTTCAACATAATATTTCTGTTACCGGCATATATGCAGTCTTGACGGGTTCAGGATTACATTTCAGGACACGCTGTGAATACATCCCTGTACGCTTATCATCCGCTGTCCCTGCGGATGACATTCCTGAAATGTAATCCTGAACCCATACTTGTAGACTGTGTGCCCTCTGTGGCAAAAAAGCCTATCCCCAGTTTAATTTATCTCTCAGTATCTTGAAATGATCGTGGTCCGCGGGGTGTATAAGCCGTATTTTCTTGTCTTTTTTCTGTATGTTTATCTTGTCTCCGGTAACCAGTTCACAGACGATTTCCCCATCGCAGGTAAGGTAGGCCCGGTCGATTTGCGGGGTGCCGATGATGACCTCTACCACGCTGTTGCCGTCAATGACAACCGGCCGGTTACTCAGGGTATGCGGACAGATCGGCACCAGCACCAGCGCGTTGAGCGCCGGGTGCAATATCGGGCCGCCGCCGGCAAGCGCATAAGCGGTTGAACCGGTGGGGGATGAGATGATCATGCCGTCGGAACGCTGCCTGTGAAGAAAATTGCCGTTGACGAAGGTCTCAAGTTCAATCAGTTTGGCGATATTGCCCTTTTGGATAATGACATCATTGAAGGCATGGCTCTCCATCAGGGATTTACCCTTGCTTTCAATTTCGCAATGCAACTGGAAGCGCTCGTCTTCGATGAAGTTCCCGCGCAGGATTTCGTCGAGACAGCGTATTACCGCGTTGGCGGGAATATCAGCCAGGAAACCGAGGCGTCCCCGGTTAATTCCGAGTAATGGAATATTGTAATCCGCCAGCAGGTGGGCGGCCCGCAACATGGTGCCATCGCCGCCTATGGCAATGGCCAGGTCACAGTTCCTGCCGAAAAAATCCGCATTTCCCTGGGGCAGATTTACGTTGGGTACCAGCCTGGTGGAAAACTCATCCAGGATCACTTCCCTGTCACGCTCCTGGAGATATTCTATAACTGCTTGTAATGTATAAATTATTTCAGCAGTGCTATTATTGGTAATTATGGCTATAGTGTTAAACATGGTCATAGTTTATATTAGCCGGACAGGTCACATCATATCCTGCCGGGCCAGCCGATATGATTTTGCACTGACGCGACACAAGTGATAACGTTTTACCTGGAAACTTTGCCACATTTGACTGAACAATGCCAAAAAATCGTACACAGCCCATTTTTGATTTGAACGAACGCAGTTTGTTGCTGTTCAAGTCCCTGGTGGAACATTTTATCCAGGATGGGCATCCGGTCGGTTCGCGTACCCTGGCGCGCGATACCGACCTGGCATTAAGCCCGGCCACCATCCGCAACGTGATGGCCGACCTGGAGGACATGGGGTTATTGCGTTCACCCCATACGTCTGCCGGGCGTGTCCCGACAGCCCGCGGTTACCGGTTGTTCGTCGACAGTCTGCTCTGCGTTGAGCAACTGGAAGAAAACCAGATGGAACGCATGGCGCGGGAAATGGCTGCGGAGGCGGATATGCAGCACCTGGTAGTACGCGCCTCGAGCCTGCTGTCCGATATCACCAACCTCGCTGCAGTCGTCATGCTGCCCCGGAAGCGGCAGAGTTCACTCGAACACATCGAGTTCATCGCCCTTTCCGAGAACCGCATCCTGGTCATACTGGTATTGAGCGACAAGGAGATCCAGAACAGGATCATACACACGGCAAAAACCTATACGCAATCACAGTTGCAACGCACTGCAAACTACCTGAATTCCACTTTTCGCGGCAAGAACCTGGACAAGATAAGGGCCGAGTTGCTCGGTGAACTGAGAAAATTAAAGGAAGATGTAAATGAACTGATGCAGGCGGCCATTGAGATGACGCAGAAGGCCTTCGTCGTTCCCACTGCGGAGGACAACGTTGTAATTTCCGGTCATACCAACCTGATGGGTGTGGCCGAACTCAGCGACCTGGAAAAATTGAAACGGCTGTTCGAGAGCTTCAACCGGAAGCGCGACATCCTGCATTTGCTGGAAAATGCGATCAGTGCCAAGGGTGTACAGCTATTCATAGGCGAGGAATCGGGCTATGAGGTACTGGATAATTGCAGTGTCGTCACGTCTCCTTACGAAGGAGAGGGCCAGATCCTCGGCGTACTGGGCGTAATAGGCCCTACCCGTATGGACTATGAACGGGTCATCCCGATCGTGGATGTGACCGCCCGGATACTGGGTTCGGTCTTGAATTCTGCGGATTAGTCCATATCTATTCATCCGCAGATGACGCAGATGAACGCAGATTTGTTTTCCACAAACCCTTATCTCTATGCCCTCTGCGGCTTACAAATTTGTCCGTTTGGCCAAAGTTAAATAGTCTTTTTAATCTGCAATAATCTGCGTCATCTGCGGATGATTTTTTTATTTAATGAGATGAATTATGGTTGATGAAAAAAAACAAGCAGTTAACGGTGAAGGAACCGGAGAGGCTGAGAAATCTGCTGCAGCAGAAACAGATGCCGAAGATGTCGAGGTAGAGGCGACTACCCTGGCACAGGAAGAGGTTGATGAGCGGCAGGAGGCAAGCACAGACCAGGTTGCCGGGCTGTTGCAGGAGATCGAGAGGTTGAAAATGGAGGTTCAGGAAAGCAGTGACAAAGCGGTACGCGCAACTGCGGAGTTGGACAATATCCGTAAACGCACGTCTCGCGACATTGAAAACGCGCATAAATATGCGTTGGAAAAATTCGTCAATGAATTGTTACCGGTACTGGACAGTATGGAACTGGGCATCAACGCATCACAGTCCGCGGAAGATATCGAGAGTTTACGTGAGGGGATGGACCTGACCCTGAAGATGCTGTTCGACCGTATGGGCAAGTTCGGGGTAAAGACCATTGATCCGGCCGGTGAGAAGTTCGATCCGGAATGGCACGAGGCTGTATCGATGCAGGAACTGGAAGGCAGTGAACCGGGCCAGGTCGTAACCGTGATGCAGAAAGGTTACGAATTGAACGGACGCCTGGTCAGGCCTGCCATGGTCGTGGTGGCAAAATAATCCCGAATATTACTTGAATTTCAGGGGACTGACCCACATATACCTGTCAGCCCTTGACGCAACAACCCCTGCTGTTTGCACCGCAAGGGTTATAAACGAAATAAAACAGTCAGGAATATAAAAGAGGCTTGAGAGATGAGCAAAATTATCGGCATAGACCTGGGTACAACAAATTCCTGCGTCGCGGTTCTGGAAGGCGGCCAGGCACGGGTCATTGAAAACAGCGAAGGCGGCCGGACCACGCCGTCCGTTGTCGCGTTTTCCGACGACGACGAAGTACTGGTGGGCCAGTCGGCCAAGCGCCAGGCGGTCACCAACCCGGACAATACCTTGTTTGCGGTCAAACGCCTAATCGGCCGGCGATTTGAAGACGGCGTAGTGCAAAAGGACATTGATATGGTCCCGTATAAAATCGTAAAAGCGGACAACGGCGATGCCTGGGTGGAGATTAAAGGTAAGAAAATGGCGCCACCGGAAATCTCCGCACGCGTCCTGATGAAAATGAAACAGACTGCCGACGACTACCTGGGTGAAGCGGTGACGGAGGCAGTGATTACCGTCCCGGCCTATTTCAATGATTCACAACGCCAGGCAACCAAGGACGCGGGCAAGATCGCGGGGCTTGAGGTGCGGCGCATAATTAATGAACCCACGGCTGCCGCCCTGGCCTACGGCATGGACAAGAAACAGGGAGATTCCAGGCTGGCCGTGTATGATCTGGGCGGCGGCACCTTCGACGTTTCCATAATCGAAATAGCCGAGGTGGATGGCGAGCACCAGTTCGAGGTGTTGTCCACCAATGGCGATACCTTTCTGGGCGGGGAGGATTTTGACCTGCGCATCATCGATTTTCTCTGCGACGAATTCAAGAAGGACCAGGGTATCGATCTCCACAACGACCCGCTGGCGTTGCAACGCCTGAAAGAGGCGGCGGAAAAGGCGAAGATAGAGCTGTCGTCCAGTCAACAGACCGACATCAACCTGCCTTATATCACTGCGGATGCCGGCGGCCCCAAGCATCTCAATATCAAGCTGAGCCGCTCCCGGCTCGAGTCGCTCGTGGAAGACCTGGTTCAACGCACCATTGAACCGTGCCGTGTGGCCCTGGAAGACGCCGGGTATTCCGCCTCCGATATCACCGACGTTATCCTTGTGGGCGGGCAGACCCGTATGCCCAAGGTCCAGGAGAAGGTCAAGGAGTTCTTCGGCCAGGAACCGCGCAAGGACGTTAACCCGGATGAAGCCGTTGCGGTTGGCGCGGCGATCCAGGCAGGCGTGCTCGGCGGTGACGTAAAGGACGTGTTGTTACTTGACGTGACCCCCCTCTCACTGGGTATTGAGACCCTGGGCGGCGTTATGACCAAGCTCATTGAGAAGAACACTACCATCCCGACCAAGGCGCAACAGGTATTTTCCACCGCTGACGATAACCAGACTGCGGTGACCGTGCATGTCCTGCAGGGCGAGCGCGAAATGGTGGCAGGCAATAAATCCCTGGGCCGTTTCGACCTGACGGACATTCCGACCGCGCCCCGGGGCGTGCCCCAGATAGAAGTGACGTTCGATATAGACGCCAACGGCATATTGAACGTGTCGGCAAAAGACAAGGCGACAGGCAAGGAACAGTCCATCGTCATCAAGGCGTCCAGCGGACTGTCCGATGAGGAAATCGAAAACATGGTCAGGGACGCGGAGGCGCATGCCGAGGAGGACCGGCAGGCAAAGGAACTGGTTGAATCCCGTAACATGGCGGAGAACCTGGTGTACTCGACGAAGAAGTCCATCGACGAACTGGGCGACAAGGTCGACGAACAGGAAAAGAAGGATATCGAGGCTGCCATTACCGACGTCGAAGAAGCCCTGAAAGGGGATGACAAGGACGCCATTGAAGAAAAATCCCGTAATCTGGCGGAAGTTGCAGGCAAACTGGCGGAAAAGGCATACCAGCAACAGGCTGAAGCTGAAGGCGCCAACGCAGAAGACGGGTCTGCAGGCGGGGATAACGGCGCCGGCAATGAAAATGTCGTCGATGCTGAATTCGAGGAAGTGGATGACAACAAGAAGTAAATGGCTGCGAAACGAGATTATTATGATGTTCTTGGCGTATCAAAAACTGCGTCCGATGCCGATATAAAAAAAGCATTCCGCCGCCTGGCAATGAAGTACCATCCGGACCGCAATCCGGATAACCATGAGGCGGAAGAGAAATTCAAGGAGGCAAAGGAAGCCAATGACATTCTGAGCGACCAGCAGAAACGGGCTGCTTACGACCAATTCGGCCATGCCGGAGTCAGTACGTCTGCCGGAGGGCCGGACGCCCAGGGATTCAGCGGCTTCGGCGATATCTTCGATAGTGTTTTCGGCGATATATTCGGCGCGCAGGGGCGCGGCGGGCAACGCGCGCAGGCAGGGTCGAACCTGCGTTACGACCTGGAGATGAATCTCGAGGAAGCCATAGCCGGCACGACCATCAAGATCAGGGTGCCCAGGCTGGTCACCTGCAACACCTGTTCCGGCAGCGGCGCCAAACAGGGTTCCAGTCCGGTTCAGTGCGCCACCTGTAACGGCAGCGGCCAGATCCGCATGCAACAGGGGTTTTTCTCGGTGCAGCAGACCTGTCCGAAATGCCGCGGCCAGGGAAAAACCATCAATGATCCGTGCCGTACCTGCCGCGGGCAGGGCCGGGTCCGGGACAGCAAGACCATCTCGGTAAAAGTCCCTCCCGGTGTCGACACCGGCGACCGGATACGCTTGTCCGGGGAAGGCGAAGCCGGCGACTTCGGTGCGCATGCAGGTGATCTGTATGTGCATGTCATCGTCAGGGAGCACGATATATTTACCCGTGAAGGCCCGGATCTCTTCTGCGAGATCCCGGTCAGTTTCGCCGCAGCCACCCTGGGGCGGGAGATTGAGATTCCGACGCTGGACGGTAAAGTCAAACTCAGGATCCCGCCGGAAACCCAAAGCGGTAAATTATTCCGGCTGCGCGGCAAAGGCGTGCGGTCGGTGAGGTCATCGGCAAGAGGTGACTTGTTATGCCGGGTAGCGGTTGAGACCCCCGTTAACCTGAGCAGCAAACAAAAAGATTTATTGGAACAATTCGAAGAATCCATGCTGGAAGATGACAAGCGATACCGGCCAAGGGCCAGCAACTGGTTCGACAGCGTGAAAAAATTCTTTGATAATGCTAACCAGTGAAAGACGACAATTGAGAATTAGGAATTAGGAATTACGAATTAGGAATTCGTAATTCCTAATTTATATTTTACTCATGATTAAAGCAGGTATATGCGGTGCCGCAGGAAGGATGGGAAAAACCATCCTGGAAGTCGTCAATGATACTGACGGTGTCTCGGTGGGCGCAGCCATCGAACAAAGCGGTTCGCCGGCACTTGGCCTGGACGCGGGTGAGCAGGCAGGTATCGGCCGGTTGGGTGTCGGCGTAACCGATGATATCGGTTCAGTCATTGATGACTTTGACGTTCTAATCGACTTTACCCGGGCGGATGCGGTGCTGGAAAACCTGGAACAGTGCCGGGCCGGCAAAAGAAGAGTGGTTATCGGCACAACCGGGCTGAGCGCCGGACAACAGCAGGCTATACGGTCTGCGAGCGTGGAGATTGCAATCGTGTTCGCCCCCAACATGAGCGCCGGCGTGAACCTGTGTTTCAAACTGGCGGAACTGGCGGCAGCCGCCATCGGCGACAGTACGGATATCGAGATTATCGAGGCGCACCATAACCGCAAGATCGATGCGCCGTCGGGCACTGCGGTGCGGTTAGGGGAGATCATGGCGGAGACGCTGGGACGCGACCTGGAAGAGTGCGCCGTCTACGGGCGCCAGGGCCTCACCGGTGCGCGGGACCGTAAAACCATCGGTTTTGAGACCATACGCGCCGGCGATATAGTCGGCGAACACACCATCATGTTTGCCGGTGAAGGCGAACGGGTGGAGATCAGGCACGTCGCCACCAGCCGCAAAACGTTTGCCGGCGGTGCGGTGCGCGCCGCGCAGTGGGTCATGGACAAGGAAACCGGGCTGTACAGCATGCAGGACGTGCTGGGTTTGAATTGATTATGCCGGCGGAAGTCCCGTTTGAATCGAACAGGCAGGTAATTCTCCCTGACTGGATTGATTACAACGGCCACATGAACGTGGCCTATTACGTCCTGGTGTTTGACCGCGCCACCGATGATTTTTTTGACTTCATGGGTTTGACCGCCGCATACCGGGCTGCCGGCAACGTCTCCGCCTTCACTGCGGAGATGCACGTCAATTATATCCGCGAGGTGAAACAGGGTGACGAAGTGTTCGTAACCACCCAGTTACTCGGTTACGATGAAAAACGCTTCCACTATTTCCACCGCATGTACCACGCGCAACAGCGCTATCTCGCCGCAACCAGCGAACTGTTATGCCTGTACGTGGACATGAACGAGAGGCGGGTGACGCAGATGCCGGACCCGATCATGGACAGGTTGTCCGAGATCAGGCAAAGTCACGCCGAGCTGCCCCTGCCCGAACAGGCCGGCAGCGTGATGCGGGTTAAACCATATTAATCCGCAGATGACGCAGATTAACGCAGATAAATTGTAGATGTCATATGTGGCTTTCACAGCCGTTAATCCGCTCATCTGCGTAATCTGCGGATAAAACACTATTGCAGGACGACTGAACTCTACATTCAGTCCGACGTTGTTCTTTCAGGACATACCGGCCGGGGGTTTGTTGACGAACCCGGCAGGATTGCGCCGGCGGGTCAGCATGTTGTCGATTTCCCAGCGGGCGCCGGGTTCAACTTCAGTAAGGCAGGTGGTGACGCCGTTCAGTTGTTTTGCAACCGGCAAACCGTTCCGGAACAGGATCCTGTTGGTGTGTACGGCAGGGACGCGTTCGCCGGGCAATACGGTGCCGATCAGGTTCAACGGATCGGTTGCGGAGATGACGGCCGCAGGCAGTTCCCACGGTTCATTCTTTTGTTTCCGCAACAATGCGACCGCCTCCGGGCGCGCGAACTGTTCCCCTGAACAACCTTCGACAAAGTAACCGCCGCGTATCTCGCCCTGCGCCTCCAGGCGCCGGCAGACATACAGCAGTTCCCTCCAGGGGGGCAGATCAGGTTCCCGCTCGAGCACCTTGCGGAACAGGACTCCGTAACGTTTCAGCAAGGTATGTACAACAGCATTGAGAGTAGTTTCATCGGTACCCGGCCAGGCGTTTGCAGGGCGCCGCTCCGGATCGCCGGCCGTTGGAAGTATCGCCGACCAGCGCCCTGCGGCATCGACGCTGTTCATGAGCGATGCCCTCCTGCGCCGGCGCTTACCCTGGGCATAGGCAGGGCGCCTGTTTGCCGGTGTGATCAGTGCCCGCAGCCCTGCATAACTGTCGGAGGTAACCAGCCCGCAGGCAGCCAGTTCCGCCAGCGCCGTTTCAATCTGCGTGCGCAACAGGCCGGTTTTCCGGACCAGGTCGATGAAGAATGAAGCCCCCTGGCTACGCAGAACGGCCAGGGTCTTTTCAGCTGCGGCAGACAGTTTGCGGTCCTGTGCCGTTTCCGCGGGTTGCAGCTTCTGCCATACTTCCAGGTTTTCCCGTGCTACCAGCGTCACGGGCGTGTTTCTCAACAGTACCGTCTTGTTGGCGGATGTCTCATCCCATTTCGGTTTGTACCTGCCGGTAAGCAAGCGGGTCCAGACGATGTGCCCACTGCCGCACAACCGGTCCAGCGCCGCGCTCGAGTAGTCGTTCACCCGTACCGGCAGGATATCTTTTTCCCATGCTGCCGCAGGGATTGCACAACCCTCCAGCTTTTCCAATGCAGCCAGGAGTGCGTTGTCCCCTTCGGGACGGACCTCCCCCATACCGTGCCAGGTGAACAGGAAACGCATGTAGTGTGCGACTGATACCGGTTGAATCTCCTCTCTTAAGGAGCGGATGGTGTAGCGGTGCATGCGCGCAAGCAAACCCCGTTCACACCATTCCGTTTCCCCGGCGCCGGGGCTGAATTGCCCCTGCATGGCATACCCTTCATTCTGCAATGCCAGCAGGGCGGTGCTGATCTCATTCCCGCTTGCTTCAAACAGTTCAGCGAGTTGCGCTTCCGTCACGGGTCCGCTGCATTCCAGCCGTGAGCGGACCAGTTCAACCAGGGCTGTATCCCTGGTCCATCCTTCACCATCGTCATTCCTGCGCAAGCAGGAATCCAGTGCAGAACCTTCCTTATTCGTATCCGCGCCGGCGTATACCGCCAGAGCCTGCGGCAAACGTTCTGCGCAGGCCCAGAGTTTCTGTTTACCGGTCTGCAGGACCGCAGCGCGTTTTTCCTCAATCAGCCGGGTCAGCCAAGCGCGGCCATCTGCCTGTAGCGGATTGTTTCCGCTGCCTTCGCGTTCGGTCATCACACCTGTCAGCATCAGCGCATCATGCAGTTCATCTGCGCTGTTGATGGCCGGCCAGGCTTCACTACGGACCCGGGAGATGGCATCCGGACTCAACCGCGCCAGGTCCGCGGCATCGGCAGGGTCCCTGAAGCGCCTGGCCATCACCGCGTTGGTGCGGCGTTCTTCTGCGGGTGCGTCATCCAGGAACGCGTAAGGCCGCGCATTCAGGATTTCCTGCGCCAGGGGTGAAGGGCCGCCCAGGTCGCGGCAATGGAAGCGCACCCGGCCTTCCTCGAATTCCTGCAGTATGTTCTCCAGCCCGTCGATGTCCATCAGGTCATGCAGGCAATCGTTGACGGTCTGTTCAACCAGGGGGTGTTGCGGTATTTCCCTGTCGCCTCCCAGGTTATCCTGGCAGGCCAGTTGGTCCGGGAAAATCACCGCCACCAGGTCTTCGGCGTCGCTGCGCTGGAACTGTGCGGGCACTTTCTGCCCCTTGTTGTTGCGCCTGACAGCCAGTGCCGTTGTTGCGTTCCAGCGCCAGTGCGTAGGGAACATGGGCGTCGCCAGCAGCGCCTGGGTGACGGCGTCCCTGACGCTTGCGGATTTCACGTACCGGGTCACGTCCTCCAGGGGGAAACTGTGGACCGCGCCCAGTGAGATGACGATGCTGTCGTCCAGCGCGGCAGCCTGTAATTCAAAATTGAACTGCCGGCAGAAACGCTTGCGCAGCGCCAGGCCCCAGGCGCGGTTGATACGCGAGCCGTAACTGCTGTGTAGAACCAGGTGCTGGTCCCCGGCCTCGTCAAAAAACCGCTCAAACACCACATCCTGTTCCGTGGGTATACGTCCCAGGGCGGCGCGGGCGCCGGCCAGGTGATCGGTCAACTGGCTTGCCGCATCTTCGCCAAGCCGTAGATCGTCAGACAACCAGCGCAATGCGGCGTCCGTGCCCCGGGCCAGTTTCTCATCCATGATTTTACGTAAACGGGAGACCGAGCGGCTGAGTTCATCCGACCTGCCCGGCGCTTCGCCGAACCAGAAGGGGATATTGGGAGGTTGGCCCTGGGCGTCCGCCACGCGCACTTTGCCCTGATCGACCTTGAGGATGCGGTAAGAGGTATTGCCCAGTTGAAAGATGTCGCCGGGCAGGCTTTCAAAGGCAAAGTCTTCGTTCAATGTGCCGATGAAATGGTCTTCCGGTTCCATCACGACGTCATAATCAAATTGATCCGGTATCACGCCGCCGTTGGTCACGGCAACCAGCCCGGCGCCTTTCCTGGGCCTGATGCGCTTGTTGACCGTGTCATGGTGGATGTAACGGCTTTGCCTGCCGCGCCGGGTTGAAAACCCCTGCGCCAGCATACCGAGCAATTCAGTGAACTTGCCGCGCGTCAGGCCACGGTAGGGCCAGGCCAGCGTGAACTGCCGGAACAACTCGTCCTCCTGCCATTCCCCACAGGCTGTCTCGGCTATCAGTTGTTGCGCCAGCACGTCCAGGTGGCCGCCGGGTATCCTGAGCCGGTCCAGTTCGTCGCGCCGCACCGCGTCCAACAGCGCCGCGCATTCAACCAGGTCGTCCCGGCTGAGGGGAAACAGGCGGCCCTTGGGGGTGGCCCCCAGGCGGTGACCCGAACGCCCGACCCGTTGCAGGAAGACGGCGATGGAACGCGGGGAGCCCAGTTGGCAGACGAGGTCTACGTCCCCTATATCGATACCCAGTTCCAGCGACGCGGTCGCGACCAGGGCCTTGAGTTCACCCCGTTTCAGCCGTTGCTCGGCATCCAGGCGATGCTCCCTGGCCAGGCTGCCGTGATGGGCCGTGACGAACTGTTCCCCGACGCGTTCAGCCAGGCTGCGGGCGGCCCGTTCGGCCAGGCGCCGGGTATTGACGAAAATCAACGTAGTCTTGTGTTGTTCAATCAGGATAGCCAGGCGCCGGTAGAGTTCCTGCCAGACTTCTCCTGCCATCACGGCTTCCAGTGCTGAATCGGGGAGTTGTAGCGCGATATCAAGCTGTCTGACGTGTCCGCGATCCAGGATGTTGCAATGTTCTGTCCGGTTCCCGACCAGGAACCGGGCTATTTCGTCTATGGGCCGTTGTGTTGCCGACAGGCCGATGCGCACAGGTTTGCGGTCCGTTAAGGCTTCAAGCCGTTCCAGCGACAAGGCGAGATGCGCGCCCCGCTTGTTAGGCGCCACGGCATGGATCTCGTCGATAATGACATTACGCACCGTTTGCAGCAGCTTCCTGCCGGAGCCGCTGGTCAGCAGGATATACAGAGATTCGGGGGTGGTGACCAGGATGTGGGGCGGTACCCGCCGCATGCGTTCGCGCTCGGTCTGCGAGGTATCGCCGGTACGGACCAGGGCGCGGATATTCACCGGCTCCAACCCCTGGGATTCCACCATGTCCCTGATCCCCTGCAGCGGTTCCTGCAGGTTCTTCTGGATATCGTTGGACAGGGCTTTCAGGGGGGAGACATACAGTATGTACGTCTCGTCGGCCAGTCCGCCGGCAAGCGCCTCGCGTACCAGGTCGTCTATGGCCGCCATAAACGCGGCCAGGGTCTTGCCGCTGCCGGTCGGCGCCGCGATCAAGGTATGCCGGCCCTGCCTGATCGCCGGCCAGGCGTCCTCCTGCACCGGCGTCGGGCGCTCGAATACGCTATGGAACCAGGCAGACGTGACAGGGTGGAAAATATCGGTTGACATAACAGACAGTTTATCTAAAAGTCGAACAAATAGCAGGTAACTGATAACTTCCGTACCGGTAAATGATATGAGCAAAGATATGTTAATCCACAAGGGCGGCTGCCATTGCGGCGCAGTCCGGTTTGAGGTAGATGCCCCTGGCGAAATTACAGTATGGAATTGCAATTGTTCCATCTGCCGTTTGAGCGGTTTCCTGCACTTCCAGGTCCCCAGGACACGCTTCCGGCTGTTGCAGGGCGAGGAAGCCTTGTCGACCTACACCTTCAATACCGGCACCGCGCAGCACTATTTCTGCAGGACCTGCGGCGTCAAGTCATTCTACGTGCCGCGCTCCTTTCCCGAGGGGTACAGCATCAACCTCAACTGCCTGGACCGGGCGCAGATTGATAGTGTTACGGTCGAGGAGTTTGACGGCGAAAACTGGGAAGCGGCCTATGCAGGGAAAAAGCACGATCTCCCGAACTAGCTGAAAACAGGGAAACCGCTAACTATTGAGTTGTTGCAGCTGTTCCAGGTCGGCCGGGACATCGAGGTCGAATTCAGCTTCGGGTATGGGGATGGCCGTCACCCGGTCAGCATTATTTTTCAATACGGATTTCGCCCCGGAATCACCTTCCAGGACCAGTAGTTGCGGATAGAATTCAGCAGGAATAACGGCCGGCGTGCCGAGGGTGCCGGCATAGCCGCTTGCTACGATTTCAGAAGGGTTATCAAGCCACAGGTCGGCCAGTTGGCGCAGGTGGTCCTCGGTGACCAGGACCTGGTCGCACAAGGTAATCATCACCGCGCGGCAGCCCGGTTCAAGGCTGTTAATTCCCGCCCTGAGCGATGACGCCAGACCCTGTTGCCAGTGTTCGTTTGCAACGATCCTGACCGGCCGGTCGCTGATAGCCTGCGCCACGTCGGTTGAGTTGGCCCCGACGACAACGCTGATCCGGTCAGGGGAAAACAGTGCAGAGAGCTTGCCGACGGCAAGCCTGACCAGGCTGGAACCGTTTATCCTGACAAGTTGTTTACACCGGCCGTACCTGCTGGAACCGCCCGCCGCCAGGACTATGGCTGATAATTCCCTGGTTAACATGAAAGCATGATGATGAAGAAAAATGTTGCTGTCAAAAAAGATCCACCTCATTTTCAGCGATGGAAAGCTGATCGCCGATACCAAAAAAATCAATCGACACCCGACCCTCTGATTTAGTAAACTGTACATGTATTCGTAAGCGGGAGTAATCGGGCGATTGCTCCCGTTTTGTATGTGTGTTGCTTCGGTGGAGGAATCGATTGGGTCATACTGCTTTACTCGCGCTCGCGGACGGTAGCCTGTTTTACGGTGAGTCCATCGGTGTTGCCGGCGCCGCGGCGGGAGAAGTGGTATTCAACACCTCGATTACGGGCTACCAGGAGATCCTTACCGACCCGTCCTACTGCCGGCAGATCATCACCTTTACCCAGCCGCAGATTGGCAACGTAGGCGTCAACTCCGAAGACGCGGAATCGGTCCGGGTCTACGCCGCAGGACTGATCATCAAGCAGGCGCCGCAGATGCCGAGCAACTGGCGCACCGAGCAATCGTTTTCCGGCTACCTTGAGGCCAACGGAATTATCGCCATCGCCAATATAGACACCCGGCGTCTCACACGGATACTCAGGGACAAGGGTTCACAGGACGGCTGTATCCTCGCCGGCGCGGAACTGGATAAGGAACGCGCCCTGGAACTTGCCCGCGGCTTCCCCGGGTTGCAGGGCATGGACCTGGCCCGGGAGGTAACTGCAGCGCAACAATACCGCTGGCAGGAAGGCAGCTGGTCACTGGGGGAGGGCTACGGACAACCCGGCACGGTACGCAAGCGTAAGGTTGTGGCCTATGATTTCGGAGTCAAGAGAAATATCCTGCGCATCCTCTACGACCTGGGCTGCGAACTGGAAGTGGTGCCGGCAACGACGACGGCAGAGGAGGTACTGTCCCGTTCCCCTGACGGCGTATTCCTGTCCAATGGTCCAGGCGACCCCGGGCCGTGTGACTATGCCATTACCGCCATCGCCGAAATCGTGGCCGCAGGTATCCCCACCTTCGGCATCTGCCTGGGGCACCAGTTGCTGGGGCTTGCCTGCGGGGCGGAAACAATGAAAATGAAATTCGGCCACCACGGCGGCAACCACCCGGTGCAGGACCTGGCCACCGGGAAGGTCATGATCACCAGCCAGAACCACGGCTTCACTGTCGCGGAAGATTCCATACCCGATACGCTGTCGGTCACGCACCGGTCATTGTTTGACGGCACGGTGCAGGGCATACATCACAGGGAAAAACCGGCATTCGGCTTCCAGGGCCACCCCGAAGCCAGCCCCGGCCCCCACGACGTCAAACCACTATTCGACCATTTTATGGACTTGATGGAGCAAAACAGATGAATGCTGTGCCGGTTCAGGCAAGGGTTTCAGGACTATCATCCGCAGGGATAGCGGATGTTAAGCGTACAGGGATGTATTCACAGCGGGTCCTGAAACCCTTGCCTGAACCGGCTATGACCCTGTTTCGCCTCTTTGGTTGGTTACATTAAGATGCCTAAACGAACCGACATAGACAGCGTCCTGATCATCGGTGCCGGCCCCATCGTCATCGGCCAGGCCTGCGAGTTCGATTATTCCGGCGCGCAGGCATGCAAGGCCCTGAAAGAAGAGGGTTACCGGGTGATCCTGGTCAATTCGAACCCGGCTACCATCATGACCGACCCGGAGATGGCAGACGCCACCTATATCGAGCCGGTACGCTGGCAGACCATTGAGAAAATTATCGAAAAGGAGCGTCCCGATGCGTTGTTGCCGACGATGGGCGGCCAGACCGGCCTGAATACCGCATTGGACCTGGCCCGCCACGGGGTGCTGGATGAGTACGGTGTGGAAATGATAGGCGCAGACAAGCAAGCCATCGACAAGGCCGAGGACAGGGAAAAATTCCGCGATGCCATGAAGAGAATAGGGCTGGACATGCCCGATTCGGACCTGGCCCACAACCTTGAGACGGCAATCGAAATCCAGCGCGGGATCGGCTACCCCGTCATCATACGGCCCTCGTTTACCCTGGGGGGCACCGGCGGCGGCGTTGCCTGGAACAAGGAGGAGTTCATGGAGATCTGTGAACGGGGACTGGAAGCCTCCCCCACCAGCGAGATCCTGGTGGAACAATCCGTGGTCGGCTGGAAGGAGTTTGAGATGGAAGTCGTACGCGACCGCAGGGATAACTGCATCATCGTCTGTTCCATAGAGAACGTTGATGCCATGGGTGTGCATACCGGCGACTCCATCACCATCGCGCCCGCGCTCACCCTCACGGACAAGGAATTCCAGTTGATGCGTGACGCGTCCATTGCGGTGCTGCGCGAAATCGGTGTGGATACGGGGGGTTCCAACGTACAGTTTGCCGTCAACCCCGATGATGGACAGTTGCTCATCATCGAGATGAACCCGCGCGTGTCGCGCTCGTCCGCCCTGGCTTCCAAGGCAACGGGGTTTCCCATTGCCCGGGTTGCGGCGAAACTGGCGATCGGCTACACCCTGGATGAACTGGACAATGAGATTACCGGCGGCGCTACCCCGGCGTCGTTCGAACCGACCATTGACTACATCGTTACCAAGATTCCCAGGTTCACGTTCGAAAAGTTTCCCCAGGCAGACCCGCACCTGACGACCCAGATGAAATCGGTGGGCGAGGTGATGGCAATCGGCAGGACCTTCCAGGAATCCCTGCAAAAGGCCTTGCGCGGGCTGGAAACGGGGGTGGACGGGTTTATCAATCTCTACGCTGAAGTGAACGCGGACAATTTGGGCAGGATAAGCCATGAACTGCAAAACCCGGGTTCGGAACGCCTGCTGTATGTCGGCGAAGCCTTTCGCCACGGTATGGACCTGGCCCGGGTCCATTCCCTCTCGCGCATCGATCCCTGGTTCCTGGCGCAGATCCAGGACCTGATACTCGAGGAAAAACGCTTGCCGGGGTCTGATCCGGAAGCCATGGACAGGGAGCACCTATACCGCCTGAAGCAAAAAGGCTTCTCCGACAGCCGCCTCGCCGCGCTGCTGGATGTCAGTGAGGACCGGCTCAGGCAGCGGCGCCACAAATACAATATACGGCCCGTATACAAACGGGTCGATTCCTGTGCCGCGGAGTTTCCGGCAACCACGGCGTACATGTATTCGACCTATGATGAAGAATGTGAAGCCAACCCGACAGCCAGGGAAAAAATCATGGTGCTGGGCGGCGGCCCCAACCGGATAGGCCAGGGGATAGAGTTCGATTACTGCTGCGTACAGGCCGCTTATGCCATGCGTGACGCCGGGTATGAATCCATCATGGTGAACTGCAATCCGGAAACCGTCTCCACGGACTACGATACGTCCGACAGGCTTTATTTCGAGCCGCTGACGCTGGAAGACGTACTGGAGATTATTCACCTGGAGCGGCCGCGGGGCGTAATCGTTCAATTCGGCGGCCAGACGCCGTTGAAACTGGCCCGCGCCCTGGAAGCAGAAGGTGCGCCGATTATCGGCACCGCACCGGATTCGATAGACCTGGCGGAGGACCGGGAGCGGTTTCAACAGTTGCTGCAGGACCTGGACCTTAAACAGCCGTCAAACCGGACTGCGAGAAACCTGCCCGATGCGCTCAGCCTGGCGCAGGAAATCGGCTATCCCATCGTTGTGCGGCCGTCCTATGTGCTGGGCGGCCGGGCCATGGAGATAGTCTATGACGGCACAGACCTGAAGGAATACATGTCCCGGGCCGTGGCGGTATCCAACGACTCGCCGGTTCTGCTGGACCGCTTCCTGGACAAGGCCATCGAGGTGGACGTGGATGCTATCTCCGACGGTCGTGACGTGATTATCGGCGGCATCATGGAGCATATCGAACAGGCGGGTATCCACTCCGGCGATTCGGCCTGTTCGCTGCCACCGTTCAGTTTGAACGCCGCCTTGCAGCAACGTCTGGCCGGGCAGGTGGAGAAAATGGCGCGCGGCCTTAACGTGAACGGCTTGATGAACACACAGTTTGCCATCCAGGGTGAGGATATTTTTGTACTGGAAGTCAATCCCAGGGCTTCCCGCACCGTGCCCTATGTGTCCAAGGCGACCGGGGTCCCCCTGGCCCGGATTGCGGCCCGCTGCATGGTGGGCGACAGTCTTGCAGACCAGGGGGTCAGGTCAATACCGGAGCCCGGCTATTGCTCCATCAAGGAAGCCGTGTTTCCGTTTGCCAAGTTTCCCGGCGTTGACCCGATACTGGGTCCCGAGATGAAGTCCACCGGAGAGGTGATGGGCATCGGCAACGGTTTCGGCGAGGCCTTCAACAAGGCGGTACTGGCTACCAACCAGGAAATTCCGCGCAGCGGCGTGGTATTCATCAGCGTCCGTGACAAGGACAAGCCTGACGCCGTACTCGTTGCAAGGGACTTTGCCGAAGCGGGTTTCAGCCTGTGCGCTACCGAGGGTACGGCAAGCAGAATCAGTCAGGCCGGCGTGGAATGCACCAGGGTGAACAAGGTCGCCGAAGGCCATCCCCATATCGTCGATATGCTGAAAAATGATGAAATCGCGCTCATTGTCAACACGACGGAGGGGAGGCAGGCCATAACGGATTCCCATTCCATCAGGACGACCGCCATACAGCACAAGGTGTTCTATGCGACCACGATAGCCGGCGCCAACGCGATAATTGCTGCGCTGAAGGACGATCATATTGACAGCATCCACTGTCTGCAGGAATTGCATGAGGTGATGACATGATGAACAGAATCCCGGTGACCGCAAAAGGCGCCCGGCGCTTACGGCAACAACTGGACCAGTTGAAGTCGGTTGAACGTCCCAAGATTATCCAGGCGCTGAAGGAAGCCAGGGCCCACGGCGACCTGAGCGAAAATGCCGAATACCATGCCGCGCGGGAGCGCCAGGGATTTCTGGAAGGCCGGATTGCGACGATTGAAGAGACCCTGGCCGTGGCGGAGATCATCGAGGTCGAGAAAATCCATGCGGACGGGAAAATTGTATTCGGCGCAACTGTCGATTTATTGAACCTTGAAAGTGAGCAGGAAGTCCGCTACCAGATCGTAGGGGAGAAGGAAGCCGATATAGACCAGGGCCTGCTGTCTGTTACGGCTCCCATTGCCCGGGCCCTGATCGGCAAGGAGGAAGGCGATGTGATCGAGGTCAATGCGCCCGGAGGGATTATCGAATACGAAGTTCTGAAGGTTGCCTATATCTGAACCATGAAATGGGGACGCGTGAAATGGGGGCGGAATTAAATTCCGTCCTGTATAATTTATAAGCCATTGATATTATTGTCATATAATACGTTATTACATCACTAAGTTATCACTTTATCTATTATCTTATGTGATTGATGGATCAGGTTACAGGGAGGGTTTCATTGCTCAAGGACAAGGCGCCCTGCCCGTTCCCGGCTCTGTGGGGGATAGCGTTTGTGTGTGTTCATTGTGCCATCCTCTCAAGAAATGGCGTTTCCGGCAACTTCGGGGTGGTTCATTCCACCCGTTGCGTGCGTAGTCCAGCGAAGCTGCACACTGCATCCGGCCCAACGTGAACATCCATTCCAGCCCCGTTCGTCATGGCTGCCGTTACGCGGAAACGGGCTCAGCCCATGAGCGGGGCCTCGTCGGTGAAGAAGAGGACGTCGGTGTCGGCAAGCGTGTCCTGTTGAACGCCGGCCAGTGTCACCGTGCCGCCGCCGTGGGCGTTGAGGTCGATGACGAGGCGGTCTGCGTCCTGTTGCAGGGCCAGGTCTGCGAGTGAGCGCAGGTCGGTGAACTTCGTCAGGTCCAGGGTGTCCGCCCCCCCCTCGAAGTCCGCCACGGTATCGTCCCCGCCGTTCGGTGCGTATTCCAGCCGAACGTGAACACCTATTCCAGTTCAACGTGAACACTCATTCCAGCCGAACGTGAACACCCATTCCAGTTCAATGTGAACACCGATTCCAGTCGAACGTGAACACTTTCAGACTGATTCTGGAATCGGTGTTCACGACCCTGGAATCAGCGTTCACGCTGAACTGGAATCGCCCTCAACGCATGGACTTGTAACCCGGTGGTAGGTTATCTCCTTTTTAGGAGGAACCCACCCCATGTCAAACAAGAGAACGACCATGCGTAAACTACGAGACGTACTTCGGCTCCGGCATCAGGCCGGTTTATCCATCCGCGCCATCAGTCGCAGCACCAAGCTGAGCGTCGGCGGCGTGCAGAAGCTCATCCGCCGGGCCCAGGCATTGCAGCTGAGTTGGCCATTGCCCCCCGAGCTGGATGACGCCCGCCTGGCGGGGCTGTTCTATCCCGATGCCGATACCGGCGCCGGCTCGCGCTGTGAGGCGCCGGACTGGCCCGCGGTGCACGAAGAACTGAAGCGGCCCCATGTGACCCGGCAACTGGTGTGGGAGGAATACACACAGCGCTATCCGAACCGGTGTTACAGCTACTCCTGGTTCTGTGACCACTACCAGCGCTGGCTCGGCCGGCAACGGCCCACCATGCGCCAGGGTCACCGGGCCGGAGAGAAGTGCTTTGTGGACTACGCCGGCAGCACCGTACCGGTGGTGGACGGCGCCACCGGCGAGGTGCGACCGGCACAACTGTTTGTCGCCGTGCTGGGCGCGTCCGACTACACCTTCGCCGAGGCCACCTGGACCCAGGCGCTCCCCGACTGGCTGGGCAGCCACACCCGGGCCATGACGTTCTTCGGCGCCGTCCCCGCCCTCATCGTCCCCGACAACCTGCGCAGCGGGGTCAGCAAAGCTTGCCGCTACGACCCGGACATCAACCCGAGCTACCAGCAATGGGCTGAACACTACCAGGTGGCCATCCTCCCGGCGCGTCCGCGTAAACCCCGCGACAAGGCCAAGGCCGAACAGGGCGTTTTACTGGTGCAGCGCTGGATCCTGGCCCGCCTGCGCCATCACCGGTGCTTCTCCCTGGACGAGGTGAACCGCCATATCGCCCGACTGCTCGACGACCTCAACAACCGACCCTTCAAGCGACGACCCGGCTCGCGTCGGTCCGCCTTTGAGACCCTCGACCAATCGGCATTAAGGCCCCTGCCGCCTCACCCCTATGAGTACATCCACATCAAATCGGTCACCGTCCATATCGACTACCACGTGCAGTATCAGCAACATTACTACTCCGTGCCGCACCAGTATGTGGGCGAGAGACTGGAGTTACACGCCGGTAATGCGTTGATTGAACTCTACTTCCGGCAACGCTGCATCGCCACGCACCCGCGCCGGGACGGCCACGGCTTCACCACCCACCCGGCCCACATGCCCGAACGCCACCGGGCGCAGCAGCAGTGGTCCCCCGACCGCCTCAGGCGCTGGGCCAAACAACTGGGGCCACAGGTGGATACCTGGGTGCGCCAACAACTCGAACGCCGCACCCATCCGGAGCAGGCCTACCGCGTCTGCCTGGGCCTGTTGCAGCTCAGCAAACAGTACCCCGCCACCCGCCTCAACGCCGCCTGTCAGCGCGCCAACCAGGCCGGCCTGACGCGCCTCAAACAGATGAAACACCTCCTGGAAACCCACCAGGACCAAATCACCGACGCCACCGCAACGGCCACCGATTCAACCACCCCGCTGCCCCAGGACCATGAGAATATCCGCGGGCCGCAACACTTCAACTAACGGAGAGACACCATGACCACGACCACACTCACCCTTGCCCGCCTGCGCGAACTGCACCTGCCCGGCATGGCAACCGCCCTGACCCAACAAACCGAACAGCCCGGCGCGTATGACAACCTCCCGTTCCTCGACCGACTCGCCCTCCTGGTCGAATCCGAATGTTTGCAACGGGAACAGCGTAAACAGGACCGCCTCATCCGTCAGGCGCGCTTCAAACTGCGCGCCACCCTCCAGGATATCGATTACGAACACGCCCGCAACCTGCAACGCAAACAACTGACCCAGCTTGCACAGGGCGAGTGGCTGCAGCGGGCACACAACCTGCTTATCACCGGCCCCTGCGGCTCAGGCAAAACCTTCATCGCCTGCGCCCTCGGCCACCAGGCCTGCCTGCAGGGCTATACCACTCGCTACTACCGCTTGGCCCGCCTGCTACTGACACTCACCCAGGCCAAAGCCGACGGCAGCTACCACAAGCTCCTGAGCCAGCTTGCCAGGACCCGGCTGCTCATCATCGACGATTGGGGCATGGACACCCTCAACAGCGCACAACGCCACGACCTCATGCACATCGCAGATGACCGCTACCACACCGCCTCCACCATGATGGTCAGCCAACTGCCCGTCGACCAGTGGTATGCTACCATCGGTGATAACACCCTCGCCGATGCCATCCTCGACCGGCTCGTACATAATGCCCACCGCCTCACATTAAAGGGCGAATCCATGCGAAAAAAACAGGGGTTTGTTGACTCATCGTGAACACTTAAGGTAAAAATACGAACACGCCATGCGTTGAGCTGCCAGGTGTTCACATTGAACTGGAATGGGTGTTCACGCTGGGCTGGAATCAGTGTTCATCTTCGCTGGAATACGCATTCGGCGCAAAGACGAAGGTATCGGCCCCGGCCCCGCCGTGCAGCGTGTCGTCATGGGGTCCGCCGTGGAGGGTGTCGTTGCCCGGCCCGCCCCGGAGCGTATCATTGCCCTTGCCGCCGTAGAGGCGGTCGTGGCCGGTGCCGCCGCTGAGGGTGTCATCGCCGCCGTCGGGGCCGCCGTAGAGGCGGTCGTTGCCGCCCCCGCCGTTGAGCACGTTGTCGCGGATATCGCCGGCCAGGGTGTCGTTGTGGGCGGAGCCGTGCAGGTGTTCGATGTCGGGGACGGTTACGGTCAGGGTATTGCCGGCGCCGTCCGTGGTGGTGACGGTGTCGGTACCGGCAAAGGTATCGCCCTCGGCGTGCCCGCCCCGGGCCGTGGCGTTGTGCAGGCGCACGCTGACGCCGGCATCGGAGTAGCGGTAGGCGGCGGTGTCCTGGCCCGGCCCGCCGATGAGGGTATCGGCGCCGGCCTCGCCTTCGAGCCGGTCGTCGCCCTCGCGCCCGTCGAGGCGGTCGTTACCGCCCCGGCCCTCGAGCCGGTCGTTGCCGCGGGCCCCGGCCAGGATATCGTTGTGCTCTGAGCCGTCCAGGTATTCGATATCGGGGACCCGGGCGCTGTGCGTGGCGCCGGCGGTGTCGGTCCAGGTGACGGTTTTGCTGCCGGGGAAGGTGTCTCCCTCGGCGTGCCCGCCCCGGGCGGTGGCGTTGTACAGGCGCACGATGACGCCGGCATCGGAGGCGGCGTAGCTCACCGCATCGAAGCCCTCGCCGCCGGTCAGGGCATCGGCGCCCGGCCCGCCGGTCAGCCAGTCGTTGCCGCCTTGTCCGTCCAGGGTATCCTCGCCGCCGTCCCCGTCCAGGGTATTGGCCAGCCCGTTGCCCACCAGGGTGTCGTCGTGGGCGGAGCCGTGCAGGTGCTCGATGTCCGGCACGCTGACCTGGCGGGTGTTGCCGCGCTCATCCACCTGTGTGATGCGTTGGGCGCCGAAGGTATCGCCCTCGGCGTCCCCGCCCCGGGCGCTGCCGTTATCGAGGCGCACGGTGACGCCCGATCCCGAGTCCCCGTACCAGGCCGTGTCCTGCCCGGCCCCGCCGGTGAGCCGGTCCGCGCCCGCCCCGCCGTCGAGGAGGTCGTCCCCGGCCCCGCCGCGCAGGGTGTCCGCGCCCGGCCCCCCGGCCTGCGCATCAAGGAAGCGGTCGGGTGCGCCGGTGCCGGTGAGGGTGCGCGGCGCGGCGCCGGCCTCGTCGTAGAGCCGCAGCTCGTAGCGCCCGGCGTAGTCCAGGTCCGGGTTGTTGGTGTAGGCGGTGGCGCTGAGGTAGTAGGTGCCCGAGGCCTCGGGGGTGAGCGTCACCCGGGAGTGGAACTGCCGGGCGGGGGTGCTGATATCGTCATTGCGGGCCACCTCGTCCCCGGCCGCGTCATAGACCGTGAGCACGGTGTCCGTGACCGGGTCCGGGCCGATGCCGCCCAGGGTGACGGTGTAGGTCTCGCCCGCGACCAGCTCGATACGCACCCGGTCCTCGTCCGTGCGCTCGGCCAGGGTGCCGCGGAAGCGCTCGCCCACGGCCAGGGCGTAGGGGGTGTCCGGGGTGTCCGGGGCGTCCCGGTCGGGGTGCTCTGTAATGATCGTCATCGTCGCGCTCTGTGGTCAGGGGGCCAGGCGCAGGCCGAGCAGGGCGCGCGGCCCGTCGCCGGCGTGGCTGAGGTTGAGGGAGCCGCTGAGCAGGGCCCCGCCGGGCAGGCGCAGGCCGAGCTCGGTGCGGGCGTCCAGGGACCAGGCGTGGTTGCGGGTGGCCGCGGCGCGGTAGTGCAGTTGTTCCTGCCACAGGGTGTCGCCGCCGGTGGCGGCATCGCCCCAGCGGCCGGTGAGGGACAGGGACGGGCCTTCGCTGCCGGGTTGGCCGATGGCCAGGGTGGTCTCGAGGCCGCGCTCGCGATAGGCGGTGTCCGAGTGCGTGGTGAGCAGCCGGCCCTTGACGTTAAGGTGCAGCGCCCCGCGTGCGGCGCCGAGGGCGAAGCCCAGCTCCAGGCCGCGCCCGGTCGGCCCGTCGCCGGCGTCGTGGCGCAGGTGCCCCTGCAGGGACGGGGCAAGAGTGAGGCCAGCGACGGGTGAGAGGGTGCCGCCGGCATCGACCCCGACGCGCAGGGTGCGCACGGTCTCAAGCTGGGTGTCAGGGCCCTCCCCGCGCGTGAGCCCGGCCCAGGCGGCATCGGCGCGCAGGTCCAGGTGCAGGCCGCCCCAGCTACCCACGGGCCGCTGCACGTCTACCCGGCCCATGCGCAGGCTTAAGGGGCGGGTGTCACTAACGCCGCGGTCCGGGGCATGCGGCGTCCAGGACCGGTCATCCCCGGCACGACTGCGGCCGATACCGCCCAGGGCCGAGAGGGTGGTGGTGCCGTCGGACCAGGCGAGATACGGGTGTACGGTGCGCAGGGCGCTGCGGCCCTGTCCCTGCGAGAGGGCGAGGCCTATCCGGCCATTCGCCCCGAGGGCGGTGTCAAGGCCGAGGTAGCCGGTGCGCAAGCTCGCATCGAGGTCGCTGCCGGCGGGCAGGCCGGCCACGGCCTGCACCTGGCCGCGGCCCCACAGGGTCCAGCGGCGCCCGCCGCCGTGTCCGTCCGCAGCCGGCCCGCCCAGGGCGAGGGTGAACTCGCTGCCCTGCCACAGGGCCGCATCCAGTCCGCCACCGATGAGCCCGGCGGCCAGGTTATAGAGCAGGGTGTCCCAGGGGCCGGCGGTCGGGTGGTGCGCCGTTCCGTCACGGCCGGGCAGGACGCTCTCCCCGCACGCGGCGGTGGTCCAGGAGGCGCAGCGGCCGGTGGCATCAAGCCAGGACAGGCCATAGGCCGGGCGCGCGGTGTCCCCATTGAACGCCGTCCCGGGGCCGGCCGGGCGCAACAGCTCGGCCAGGGACAGCGCATGCCCGCCCAGGGTGAGGCGCGTGGTCTCGTCCGCCCCGGGGTCAAGGCGCGGGCCCAGCGCCTGGCGGGCGCTCGTCAGGTGGCCCCGGGCCAGGGCGGCCAGGGTGCCGGCGGGGGCGTCCGGCGCGGACACCGGTTCAGGGTCCGGCTCGGTCGCTGGTTCAATTGCCGCTTCAGTCGTTGGGTCGGTTACCGGTTCCGTTGTCGGTCCGGTGGTCGGTCCGGTGACGGGGTCGGTTGTCGCCGCAGTTGTCAATTCAGACACCGGTTCGGTCGTTGGGTCAATTGCCGGGCCGGTCGCCGTTTCGCTTGCCGGTTCATCTGCGCCGCCGTCAGTGCAGCCGGCGCAGGGGGGCGGGGTGCGGTGTTTGCGCGGGTCGGTGCCGCCGTCGCCCACGATGACCGTCACCTCGGGGACCGGGACGTTGTCGTAGCCGCCGCCACTGATGCGGTGGGCGATGCCCACCCGGCCGGCGCTGAGGCCGGTGACGGTCACGGGTTGCGGGCTCGCCCAGTCAGACCGGGTGAAGCGCAGCGCGCCGGACACGGTGGCGATGGCCGGGTCCGAGCTGACCGGCGTCAGTGTGACCGTGCCCGAGGGCCGGCGGGACAGCGCTATCCGGTAGCCGGCCGCGCGCTCGTTGACGCCCGGGGTGGCCGGGTCGTCCGCGGCGGCGATGCGCAGGCCGTTGCCCGGGGTAACCGTCACCGAGGCCGCCACGGGCTCGGGCTCGGGGCTGCCGCCGCCGCCACCGCCGCCACCGCCACCACCACCACCGCTGCCGCTGTTGCCGCCATTGTTGTTATTGTTGCCGTTGTTGTTATTGCCGCCGCCGTCGTTATTGTCGTCGTCGCGCACTATCACCTGGGCGGCGTGCGGGCTGCCCAGGGTGTACTCGTTGCCCGCACGCGTGCGCAGCCGCACCGTCACCGGGCCGCTCGGCTCGTCGATGCTGTCGGCCACGGTATTGACGGTAAAGGTGCGCGTGGCCTGGCCCGTGGAGAGGGCAAACA
Organism: Gammaproteobacteria bacterium; assembly: GCA_965207165.1. Taxonomy (GTDB): domain Bacteria; phylum Pseudomonadota; class Gammaproteobacteria; order Eutrophobiales; family Eutrophobiaceae; genus JAAXHV01. The sequence goes on from OZ242265.1 coordinate 3,744,744, forward strand.
CCCCATTGTCGCCCTCATCGCCCTGCGCGATGAAGTCCGCGCCCGGCGCGTCCGTCACGACATAGACGACTTGCATGCCCTGTGCCGGCGGCGGGGTTGCGATCACCGTGAAGCTTATCGGCGTGCCCTCGGTCACGGGGTTACCGCCGGTGAGGGTCAGCACCGGCACGGCCGGCGGCATCGTCTCGCCGCCGTCATTGTCGGCCTCGTCGTCATCGACCAGCGTCACCTGCCCGTTGCCGAAGCGGCTGCCCGTGGCGCCGCCGCCGAGGCCGGTCGCGGTGAGCCGCGGCGTGCCCGTCGAGGACGAGGCCGGGATGGACACCGTCACGGTCTCGTCCTCGGTGTCGGCGTCCTCGCTCGCGCGCAGCAGCACCCGCGCGGTCCTGGCCGTCGTGCCCGAGGCCGGGCCGGTGAAGGTCACCGTGCTCCCGGCGAAGGTCACGCCGGTCGGGGCCGGGGTCTCCAGCGCCAGGGTGAAGTCCGTGCCCGGCGCGCCGCCGCTGAACTGCAGCGGCACCGCCAGGCTCTCGCCCAGGACCAGGAGCCGGCCCGTCAGCCGCACGGAGAGCCGGGCCGTGTCGGTGCTGTCGCCCTCGGTGGCGCTCGCGTCCAGTAACGACAACTGCACGGCCGTGGCATCGTCGTCGTGCAGCGTGACCGCGGCCGAGGCCGGGTCGCCCACGGTGTAGCCGCTGCCGGTGTTGACGGTGACCGTCACCGGGCCGTCGGTCTCGTCGGTGGAGTCCGTCTCCGTTGGCACGCTGTAGGTCGCCGTGGCGGTGTTCGCGGCGATGGTCACCGTCTTGCCGCTGCCCTCGCGGGTGGAGGCCAGGAAGTTACTGCCCGGCGCGTCCGCCACGGTCAGGCCCACGACCAGGTTGGCGGCCGGCGCCGGGTCGGCGCTAACGGTGAAGGTGGCGGCCGTGCCCTCGGTTACCGGGGAGGCGCCGCGGGCGATGGTGATGACCGGCGTGTTCTGTGTCGGCGTTGTCGGGTCGTTAATGGAGAAGGCGGCCAGGGTGTCGGTGCCCGCGGCGCCACCGCCGAGGTTCGTGCCGGAATTGGTGTTCAGTGTGCCGAGATCGATATCGACGGTCTCGCCGCCGGTCTCCGTCGTGCTGTCCCCAGTGGCGCTCAACGTCAGGGTGACGCTGGCGGCCGTGGCGCCCGTGTTGGGCCCGGTGAAGATCACCCGGGGGTTGTTGCCCTGGCCGGTGTTGTTGAGATCGGCGCAGGTCACGCCCGTGGGCAGGGGGTTGGGGCAGGCCGTGGTGTAGTCGGTACCCCGGCTCGCCGTGCCGGCGAAGCTGAGCGGCACGTCGAGCGCCTCGCCGCTCACCAGGCCCCGCCCCAGGGTCACGGTGAACGTCTTGCTGCCGCCCTCCACCACGTTCCCGGCCGCGCCGGTCAGGGTCACCGCGGTGGCGTCGTTGTCGGTGACCGTTACCTCGGCCGCGCCGGCGCTGCTGCTCACGGTGTAGCCGCTGCCGGTGTTGACGGTGACCGTGACGGGGCCGTCAGGCTCGTCCTCGGTCTCGCTGTTGCCGCCCGCGGTGGGGACGCTGTAGGCCGCCGTGGCGGTGTTCGCGTTGATGGTCACGGTCTTGCTGCCGCCCTGGTTGCCGGCTGTCACGAAGTCCGCATTGGGCGCGTCCGTCACGGTCAGGTTCACGGCCAGGTTTGCGGCCGGCGCCGGGTCGGCGCTGACGGTGAAAGTGGCGGCCGCGCCCTCGGTCACCGGGGAGGTGCCGCGGGTGATGCTCACCACCGGCGTGGCCTGCGTCGGGTCGTTAATGGAGAAGGTAGCCAGGGTGTCGGTCCCTGCGGCGCCACCGCCGAGGTTCGTGCCGGAATTGGCGTTCAGCGTGCCGAGATCGATATCGACGGTCTCGCCGCCGGTCTCCGTCGTGCTGTCCGCGGTGGCGCTTAACGTCAGGGTGACGCTGGTGGCCGTGGCGCCCGTGTTGGGCCCGGTGAAGATCACCCGGGGGTTGTTGCCCTGGCCGGTGTTGTTGAGATCGGCGCAGGTCACGCCCGTGGGCAGGGGGCTGGGGCAGGCCGTGGTGTAGTCCGTGCCCCGGCCGGCGGCGCCGGCGAAGCTGAGCGGCACGTCGAGCGCCTCGCCGCTCACCAGGCCCCGCCCCAGGGTCACGGTGAACGTCTTCGTCCCGCCCTCCGTCACGTTCCCGGCCGCGCCGGCCAGGGTCACCGCGGTGGCGTCGTTGTCGGCGATGGTAATGAGGACCTCGTCGTCGTCCCCGGCGTCGGTGCCGGCGGGCAGGGCGCCGAGTGCGAGGGTCACCGTCTCCGGCGGCTCGTCCGCGCTGTCGTCGTTGACCGTGAAGGTCGTTGTGCCGCTGCTCATGTTGTTGGCGATGCTGATCTCGCCGGCCACGGTGTAGTCGGCGCTTTGCGCGCTCGTGCCCGCCGCCTTCACACTGATGGGGATGGACAGCGCCGCCCCGGCGGTGTTGGCCGCCGTGCGCGTGGCGGTGACGGTCAGGGCGCCGGCGCCCTCCGCGGCCTGGCCGCTGCCCGACACCGACAGGTTCACTTTCGGATCATCGTCGTTGCGGACGGTGTGGGTGGCGCTGCCGCCGGTGGCTGAGATGACGACGTCGTTCGGGGTCGCCTCGTCGCCCCCGGTGCGCCGGGACAGCGTGATGATGACCGTCTCGTCGGCCTCGATGCCGGTGTCGCCGAACACGCGGATGAAGACCCCCTGACTCATCAATCGCTCGATGGTCTCGAAACTGCTGATGGTCAGGCAGCCGTTGCTGCGCACCGCCCAGGTATTGAGGCCGTCCCGGGTAGCGAGCTCGTAGTCCTGGCCGGTGACCGTACCCGGGTGGGTGGCCGTCCCGGACAGGCAGATGTCGATGTGGAAGGCGTTGCCCGCAGCGCGCGCCGGTGAGACGCTGAAGGTCACTTCCCGCGTGGTCGTGCCGCTATCGCCCTCGTCGGCAGCGGCGGCCACGCTCACCGACACCGCATGGGTCACCGCGGGGGTGTCGTTGTCGGCCAGGGTCACCTGGCCGTTGCCGGTGCGGCTGCCCGTGGCGCCGCCGCCCAGACCGGTCGCGGCCAGTATCGGCGCGCTGCCGGAGGAGGCCGGTATCGACACCGTCACCGTCTCGCTCACGGTGCCGGTCTCCTCAAGCGCGCTCAGCAGTACCGTGGCCGCGGTGGCGGTGGCGCCCGAGGCCGGGCCGGTGAAGGTGACCGTGGCACCGCTGAAGGTCACGCCGTTTGGTGCCGGGGTCGCCAGCGCCAGGGAGAAGTCGGTGCCCAGTGTGCCGCCGGCGAACCCCAGCGGCACCGCCAGCACCTCGCCGCTCACCAAGCCCCGGCCCAGGGTCAGGACCAGGCGCGCCGTGTCGCTGCTGCTGCCCTCCGCGGCGCTCGTGTCGGGCGTGGTCAGGCGCACCGTGGTGGCATCGTTGTCGCTCACCGTCACTTCGGCTGAGCCGGCGCTGGGGCTCACGGTGTAGCCGCTGCCGGTGTTGACGGTGACCGTCACCGGGCCGTCGGGCTCGTCGGTGGTATCGCCGGTGGTGGGCACCGTGTAGGTGGCCATGCCGGTCGTGGTGAGGGTGACCGTCTTGCCGCTGCCCTGGTTGCCCGGTGCCACGAAGTCCGCGCCGTCGGGCGCATCCGCCACGGTCAGGCTCACCGGCAGGTTCGTCGTCGGCGCCGGGTTGGCGCTCACGGTGTAGGTGGCCATGCCGCCCTCGGTCACCGCACCGCCGCCCGTGATGGATATCTCCGGGGTGGAGGTCTCCACCACGAATACCGGGGACAGGCCGTAGAAGGGGTTCGTGTCTGCAGCGGATTGGCCGTCAAGACTGAATGGAAAGCTGGGGAGAAGGCCTTGCATGGGACTAGTGCTGCCAAGAGGCTCGTCGGGGTCCTGGGTGCCGTTGTTCTGGCTGCCCGTCCAAGGTGTATTATAGCTAGCACCACCCCCGCTTTCGTCCGTTCGCGTGTAGTCGTCCCAGCTTCCGTCGTAGAAGTCATTGTAGTCGTCGGCGAGCTTGTTCCCGTTGAGCCAGTAGATCGGCACGCCCGTGCCGGTGGTCGCGGTGTTGTCGCGCGCATCCACGGCGGCGGTCGAGCCGACCACCTTGAACAGGTTTCCGCAACTGTCGGTGATGGCGCTGTGGCCGGCCTTGGCGGCGGTCTGCACGTGCGTGTTGTAGTCGGCGATGGCGGTCGATTGCGCATTGCGCTGGGTCGAGGAGATGAACAGCAGCCGGAACTTGGCGCCGTTGGCGAGGCCCGCGGGCCTCAATGCCCAGTCCGCCGGTACCGGGTAGGTACCGTCGGTCTTGACCGTCGTGGTCGTGCACTCGACCTGCGCCTGCGCCCCCGGCGCCAGGCCGGCCAGCAGCGGCAGGCCGAGCAGCGCGGCGGCCAGGCCGCGGCGCAGCACGCGGACGGCCGCGCGCAGGCCCGCGTGGGCGCGTCCGCGGGCTACGGATGTACCGGGTTTGCCGGACGATGGGGCGCGGGAGGTCTCAGGCGGGACGGTAACCGGGCAAACGCAACGTCGCCCTGCGCGGGACAGGCTCAACACGTTGCTGCGTTGCTGCGTTGCTGCGTTGCTGCGTTGCTGCGTTGCTGCGTTGCTGCGTTGCTGCGTTGCTGCGTTGCTGCGTTGCTGCGTTGCTGCGTTGCTGCGTTGCTGCGTTGCTGCGTTGCTGCGTTGCTGCGTTGCTGCGTCATTATACCAGAGCCAGCCGAGCTTGTCATGGTGTGTGTTTCAGCCTGTCGTCAAAAGACGAAGACATTTTAATTCGTTGTGTACCCTTATGTCAAACAGTATGTTGGGACAGGGTGTGCAACAAATTTGTGAGATGAAGTGCCTCAGTACGCAGGGTAAAACAGTGTTCGGGCGTTTGCACAGAGACAGACTTGCCGTAACAGGGTCGTACACCCGGGCGCTCGCCGGGTGAGTGCGACGAGATATCCATGGCTGCTGTGCCTGCACAGTTGCGTATTCCAGCGAAGATGAACACTGGTCCCAGGGTCGTGACCACCGAGCCCAGAATCAGCCTGAACGTGTTCACATTGAACTGGACTCAGTGTTCACGTTCGGCTGGAATACGCACCTTATGGATGAGGCGCTCGAGGGTCACATCGGCGAGCGTGTTATTACCGATGACGGCATACCACTGGTCTACCGGCCGTTGGCTGACCATCATGGTCGAGGCGGTCTGATAGCGGTCGTCCATGTGGTCTGGTGGAGTGGGTGTTGCGGCAAACGCCTGAGGTTGGACGGCTGTGTTAGATTCCGGGTTTCAAAATTGAACATCGTGACGGGGTAAATATCAATGGGCTTTTTGGGACGATGACTCTGGTCGGTTTTAAGAACGCCCATAAAGGGCGCTTTTGGAGAGTTCGAAGAAGGATTGCAAAAGGCAGTAAAACAGGTTACTGGCATAATCAACGATCTGGATAGTCTGAACGATTCGGTATTCCACGAGAGAAAGAGGTTCGAGGACTATGTTAAACTGCTTCGCATTCCTGACCCATTGGCTGAATACCGGCGTTTACTACAGTGTCCAATACCATGAACAACCATAGACTCTGCGAGAACTGCCGTTTCTGGCACCGGACCGGCAAGCCGGTCGGCGAGTGCCGGATTTACCCGCCATCGAAAAACGGGCTATTCCCCAAGACCCAGAAAACAGACTGGTGCGGGATGTGGCAGGCCATAGCAAGACGATGAGGTTAAGGCATGGGGGCAGGCCGGCACAGTCACGTTACAATGTCACGTGTTGGGGGGACTGGATAGTCTGCCCTCTGCCGCCAGCAGCTGCAATGAATGACAAGAAGATACTCAAAGCCATTAACAAGCAGAAACCGCCCCGGACCGGATGGTATTACGTTGTTCTCTTTGCCGTGTTGGGCGTGCTGGGAATAATCCTGTTGGCTGTGTGGGTGCCATGGCACGTGTTGTAGCAACCGGCGTCTGGTCTGAAAAACCAGTCTGCCGGGCTTTGCCCGCATTTCATTTGGAGTGCGGGCGTTTTTTTATCTGCTGGTAATGCAGGTACCGTGATAGTATGAATCACGCGATGTTGAATAACACAGGCGGCATTTATGGCGAACAGGACAGTTGATGCCGGTAAAGAACAGGGTTCACGGTTTATTCAAAAAGCTAACGAACCAGGCTGTGACGAAGACGAGAGCCACGTTAACGCCACGCCGAGGAAGATCGCAAAGACTGAACCGCAGAAGAAGCACGGCAAGCGCGCGACCAGCCCCGCATAAATCCCCGTTTCTTGTTCTCCCTGCGTAACCCGGACAGGGTGACTATGTGACCCTTCAGACGGTGACACGGCCCGCAGAGCACTATCCGGTTCGATATGTGATTAGACCCGCCGTCAGCCCGGGGTGTGTTGTGATCCGGCTCCAGATAGCGAGCATCGCATCAATGGGACATCCGGGTTACGACAGGCCAGCCTGACAGACGGGTTCCGGCTCACCAGCGTGCCGTGACCTCCAGGCCGACGCCGTGCCCCGCGTGCGGGAGCAATATCAGTTCCGCCGCCAGGCCCCGGCGCCGGATGCCGCCGGCCTCATACGAGACCAGCGCCCGCCCCGATACGTCCAACGCCAGGCCCAGACGCGGATGCTTCCAGGCGATCCCGCCACCCAGCACCACCCCGAAGGCGGATTGGGCACCAGCGCCGTCCCGGCGCGCCCCGGCTTCCAGGCGCGGCCGCAAGGAACCGCCCCTCGGCAGTGCGTACGTCCAGCCCCCCTCAATGCCCAGCCGCAGGTGCGTCGTGGCCACAAGCGAGGATACGCGCTCCCCGGGTTGCGCCAACGACCTCGACCGCCATAACGCATCGCCGACCAGCGCCAGATCCGGGCCGGTCACGCTCGAGCGGTCGAGGATATCGCCTTTTACCCCCACCCCCGCCATCCACCCGCGCGGTGCCATCCCGACATCCCCGCCCATCGACAGCGTGCCGAGCCCCTGTGTAAAACCTGTCCCGTAGCCGGTGTCGCGGTCCTCGATGCGCAGCGGGTAAACGCCCATAACCGACGAGGGAACATCATCGGTGATAGTCATGAACTGCACAGTGAGCTGCTCTATACCCTGGACAGGACCCACGTCGTTGAGGGTGAAACCGGTGATTGACTGGGCGGATGAGACGGCAGGTAAAAAGAAGGCTGTCGCTGCCAGAAGCAGTGTTGTTGCCTGCAGGCGCCATCCGCGGATGAAACGCATCGGATGAGTCCTGCCGACTGAAAAATAAGCGTTACACCAGGTCACAGACATGACGTAATCTCCCACTTACTCAAGAGCAGTACTCTTACTGTTAAGTATAGTCCATGGACAGCGACGTCAAGTTTTTTTTCACTCCGCAGACAGGACCACCGCCTACTTGCGGATGTCGGGCCGTATTGCGAGGGGTGGACCTGCGTGCCCTGGTTGTTGATTTAGACAGGTTGTACAGGATGAACCAGGCCAATCGCGCCAGCCGGCTCCAGCGCATGCGGTATTGGGTGGACCGCCTGGCCAGGTGGATGCCGATGGAAAAGCACCATTTCATCGAACGACCGGATACGCCTTGTGATATGGTATCCGGCAGACCACCGGATTATCCTGTCAGGGAACAACGCGTTCACAGTCGGTTACTGTCGTTCACGGAGGGGCAAGCATACCCCTGTATTACATGCTGCGCATGAATACAGGGTGCTTGCAAGGGGGGCGACCCCCCCTTTGATCCCCCCGTTGGCAACGGGGCCTGATGAACCATTGACAGTTGCCAATGGCTGAACGCACCACATCGCACGCGCCGCCGGGCCGGATGATTCCCCCGCGCGTGGCTGCGGCGACCCGGGCAGAGTGGCTGGCGCGGGCCAACGCGGATGGGCTGTCTCCCGGTGACCGGTTACGCATGCCGGTGTCTGGCGTCTCAGGTGGCCGCCTTGTTACTCCCCGGCGCAAACCGCCGCCCGCGGCAGACCCGGCGTTGATGTGCTGCGCAGGGACCCGGTACCGGTTGGGCAGGTTGCCAACTCGACAGGCACCGGTGAGACGGAACGTGCGCCGGCGCCGATGCGGCCCGCGTCCAGGAGGTCACTGATCAGGCCGCGCATGTGATCGGCCTGCTCGTCGATCAGCACAATGCCAAAAAATCCTCTTGGAGATTGCTAAGCGCCCATAACAAGGCTGCAGCCATGCAGGCTGTCGAGTGCAGCTCCCCCAACACGATCAGCGCGGCCGTCACCGCAACGCCCGCGTGCGCCATCAACTAAAAAATTGGCCTGGGTTTGACGGTGGACAGTTCTACCAGGCCGAACAGCCTGTTGAACATGTTCATCCGCCCCATCTCATCCGAGAAGGCTGAAGGTGGCCCGCCCTTGTCGCATGAAGTAGACGGTATTGCCATCAGCATTGCCCAGGCAGTGTCGGTTCAGGTAGGTCGTGTACGTGCCATGTCCCCAGCCCGGGCAGGCCTGCCTCACCTCGGCAGCCGTGAAGCGCTCGGGCAACCTTTCCTCATTCAGGGCGCGCTGTACGTCGTCAACGAACCGTCTCATCCAGTCTTGCCCTTGATAATCTCATTGGCCACGTGATTCAACACCTCCTCGGCTTCTTCCTGGTACTCGCCGACTTCCTCGCCGGCCAACGTACCAGCCTTGAAGCGGATGATGATGGCGACGTCCTTGGGTTCGCTAGTGCCGGGGTCCACAGTGGCCGTCCAGGTGAAGGCGTCGCGCTGACGGTCGAGACGCGGCCCGGACAAATGGATGTCGGTATTGCTCAATAGGGTTCCTCCCCGTTTCAAAGCGAAAAGACCACACACCCTGTCTGGAAGAGGTTGACGGCCAGTTCATTGGTGGGTACTGCTGCCATCATACAGAACAGCAAGCCGCCGAGCCAGACCGATCGTTCCAAAATCCGTTAACGTTAACAAAGGCCGCTCACCTCAGCGGGATGGATGGGTGGAGTGCGGCCTGTACCTTGGCTTTCCAGTTGGCCCTGCTGTCAGAGAAGGAGCAACATGAGCTGATTATGAACTCCATCATCAGCCCACCTGACATCAACATCCCCGTTTCACTGCACTGAACACGTCTCCGAATAACGTATACCGGCTAAAAATAGCGTCCTTTAATCATTCTAATAGGAGTGAGGGCAAGATAGGCATTGTGTGACACAATGGCCGAGAGATAGACCCCTGAAACCGCAACCACGTTAACCGCCCTGGCCATAACAACAACTCAGCATTGACCGCGCCGTCACGCCGGGCAGCCACAGCTATTAAGCTATGGAATCCATCCGCCACGGACTGGACCGGCAAACCCCACGACATGCAGACCTGTGGCCTGTGCCCGGTCCTGTCACTCGTCACGCGTCATCGTATCCATGCGCAGGGTAACCGTCCGGTCCGGCGGCGCCCGCGATGTGGTCAACTCAGCCATCAGGTTATGCCAATGAATCAGTTGGCCCCGTTGCAAACGGGGGGGTCAAGGGGGGTGTCCCCCTCTTGCGAGACTCCGGTATCAAAACGCAGTTTTGTATACAGGAGTAGTCTCGCCCCTGTGTGAATAACAGTATTTGACCGTGTGCTCTTTCGTCCCTGGCGGAACCCTCCGGTTGGATGTCCGGCAACTCATTGAAACATAAAGCGGGTCAGTCGGTGAACTGTTATTTGTTTCTTGCCGTCCACCCGGCCAAGCGGCTTTCCCGCTCCCGCAGGAGCCGGACCCGGCTGGCGCGCCTGGCCTGGTTCATCCTGGACAACCTGACCCAAGCAACAAACAGGGCACACAGGTCAACCCCTGGCAACACGGCCCGATGCCCGCAACCACCGCCTCGTTGATGACAAACACCCCCCCCCGTTGCGCACTCGATGACCGCCGTCGTCTCAATGCCGGCTGGAATGAGTGTTCACGTTGAACTGGAACAGGTGTTCACGTTTGGCTGGAATCAGTGTTCATCTTCGCTGGAATATACAGGTGGCAGCCTTCGTGAAATGGATGGCAGAGTTCAGTGAAATACGCAGTGAAGTTGTAATAGCCTGAAATTAATGTATTATATTCTGCTAACGTGAGTGGCTGTGGCGCACCGGAACCTCACAACAGGCTGCTATCTCACGAAAAAAATTAAGGAAATGCTCAAAAGATACTTGACAGATGCAGAAGCAAAGACAGAATGTTGACCGCAGACCGCAGACCGCAGACCGCAGACCGCAGACCGCAGACCGCAGACCGCAGACCGCAGACCGCAGACCGCAGACCGCAGACCGCAGACCGCAGACCGCAGACCGCAGACCGCAGACCGCAGACCGCGCATAGCGCGTAGCGGGCCACTCCCCGCTGCGACCAACACCCCCTATCCCGGGGCCGTCCGTCCCTGATGTCCAGTGAACCCCCCATCCCGAAGGGACACTGTTCAAGAAGGCAATTCCTGGCAGGAACGGCAGCCGCGTCGGCAGCGCTGGCGACAGGGTGCGCCAGCACCTACGGCAGCAGGTCATCGTACCTGAGCCAGATTCTTGAACCACAGAACCGGAACACCGTGTTTCACTGGGTGGATATCGCCCTGCAGCAGGTGCGTGACCAGCGCGTACTGGCGCCGCGGGCGGCCTACAACTACGCCATGCCCATGGCGGCCGGTTTCCTGGCCGCCAACGGTATTGTTCAGGCTTATGATGAACCTTTCGGCATCGGTCAGGGGCCGAGTGGTGCAGCCCCCGAGGTTGCCTACGGCACCGCGTTCGCAGTCGCTGCCGCGGAAGCATTTCAACAACCGTTTCTCTTTGAACGAGTGGCGTTCATGAATCGTTTCCCGGACGGTGAAGCCAAGTCCCTGGGCGCGCAATGGGGCCGCAATGTGGGCCTGCAAGTGGTCAAGATGCGCACCAATGACGGCAGTGAACCCGAGGAGGCCACGTATTACCTGGGACGTTATGACCGGCGCGGCGATTCGTTGCGCTGGAGTCCCACCGGCCCGTTCTATGGCGCCCGGCCGGGGCCGGCATTCGCGTCTTTCGACCGCGGCCTGTTTCCGGGTCACGGTTATATCAAACCCTGGACCATGAAGAGCGGGTCACAATTTCGCGTGCCTGACTTTCACGCGCCGGCAAGTCCGGAATTCGCCGAGGAATTCGATACCATACGGCGCCTGGGCGGGATGGACAGTACCATTCGGACCCCCGATGAAGCGGAGATCGCGATATTCTGGGAAGACGGTCCCTGGGGCATTACCCCACCGGGACATTTCATCTATATCGCAATGCAACTGTTACAGCATCCTGACCTCAGTTTCATTGAGCTGGCACGCGCCTTTGCCCTGGTCGGCATGACCCAATGCGACGCCTCCATCAACGCCTGGGACAGCAAATACCACCATGATGTCGCCCGCCCGGAAACCGCCATACGCGTGCGCGCGCCGATGTTCGCCAACCCTGACCCGCGGGTGGTCGCGCAACCCGACTGGTTGAGCTACATTCCGACCCCGGAATTCCCCTCTTATACGTCGGGCCATTCCACCTTTGGCGCCGCCGCCGCCGAGATGCTCGCTCTGCTCTATGGCCGGGACGACGTGGCCTTTTCAGGTCGCTCGCCCGACGAGGTGCTGTGGCCGCAGTTGCGCGGGGTAACCCGGCGCTGGACCAGTCTCAGTCACGCGGCGGAAGAGAACGGCATGAGTCGTCTTTACGGTGGCGTCCACTGGTCGCCTGATCATGCGGAAGCAATGAAGGCCGGCCGAGCCATCGCTCGTCAGGCATTCCATTCCACCTTCCCGAAAAAGGCCTGACGACATGAAGACAGATAAACACCTGCAGGCCGTGCTTTTGATGTTCATGGTCGGCGCAGCAGGCGCCGGCGCGACCGGTACGGCAATGGCCCAGACCGCCTCCCTGAATTATGACCGGTTGTCATCCCTGGAAGAGCCGTTGGCCACGGAAATCGGGGACGTTACCATTCTGCTGAACGGCCTGATGGATACGCCGGTAAGTCTTGACCTCGATGACGAGGGCAACGCCAATGAAGGATTCATCGGCAATTTCCAGCTCAGCGCCGCCACCCAGCTACCCAACCGCTGGCGCGTCAACCTGGCGTATTTCGGACAATATGCCGCCGAACCTGACCTCACCGTGGATATGCACGATCATTTCGTGGACAACGTCTCGCTGTCCGTCGGCGGCGCCTGGGGCACACTGCTGGGTGGCAACCTTTCCGGCGTGGTGCGTGAACAGACGCGGCGGCTGCGCGGGGCCGGCAACGGTACTCTCGCTTTTGATGACGCATTCGGCAGGTTGGAAAACTGGGGCGGTGGCTACCTGGGCCGTTTCGGGCCGGTGGTGATGAGCGCCGTGGTGGACGAAGAAACCAATTTCGATCTGGGCGCCATGTTCCAGCGCCCCCTTGGCACTCGGGACTACCGCTTTACGGCGCGCTACACCCAGGGAACCTATACGCCGGCGCACACCACGTACCAGTACGACACCCGGGCAGCAGGGCTGGTTGGCGAACTGGTCTACGGCAGTGCATTGTTCGATATCGGCGTGGGTTATGAACATTTTTCCGCAATGCTGCTCCCGGATGCAGACCAATGGTACATCTCATCGGGCGCTCGCCTGAAGACCCGCGTGCTCACCGTGTCCGTGGAAGGCCATTACGGCCAATTGGAAGGTGAAGACAAACTATCCGCTGCCCTGGGCATCCAGTATGACGTGGCGCGCGGACTGTCTGCCAACCTCGGCCTCAACCACGAAGACGCCCAGGCAGACGTCGGGCACGTGCAGTTTATTAACACCAAGGATACCAAGGCCGTGTTGTCGATGAGGTACAGTTTCTAGTCTGCATTCAAAAAGTGCGCGGGGGCCCGGGAAGGTTCCGTGCGCTATCGCACGCATATTTTCACTGTGTGTGTAACTCTCCTCCAGCCCGCGCAAGGACCTTTCAGCACTTAATTCCGCGCTATTGGTACAATAAAACCAGCAAGGAACATGTTATCCCGGCATGCCCTCCACGATAAGCCAGGACATAAGCCGCGACAGGATATAAGTGTCGTGTCCCCGGAATTCTATGCAGATTCCCATCGCATGGTCCTGCCTCGCCGCTCCATCATGCCGGTAAGGTCCTTGGTACATTGGCAACGGTTTGCATCGCCCTGGGCGGGCTGTGTCGCCTGTGTGACGGTTTTCAGGGCGGTTATCAAATACAAATATGAGGCTGGATTTGGAACCGCGCGTTATGCCGCCGGGAGTCCTGTTACCGTATAGCCGTAACGGCGGCTTTCTCAGCCGCCAGGTAACCGGCCCACTGCGCCATCAGCCGCCGCCGCAACTCAAACAGATCAGAGCGCTGGTACGCCGCCTCAACCCGGTTCGAATTGACGTGCGCCAGGGCCAGCTCGCACACCTCACGCGGCTGGTTGGTCCGCTCGGCGGCCCACTGCCGGAACGATGAGCGCATGCCGTGAGGCACACAACCGATACCGGTTTCCCGAAGCAGCTTGCTGAGCGCATTCTTGCTTAACGCCTTGCAGCTCGCGCCGGGAAACACCAGCCCGGACCGGTCCGCATACTTAGATGCGTCCTGCAGTATCTCAAGCGCACGGTTTGACAGCGGGACCCGATGCGGTCGCTTCGACTTCATGCTCTCCCCGGGTATCGCCCAGGTGGCGGTCTCAAGGTCGATGTCCGCCCAACGGGCCAGTCGGGCCTCGCCGGAGCGGACCGCGGTCAGCGTCATGAACTCGAAACAGGCCACCGTGGCCCAGTACGCACCGGAGGTCCTGACCTTCTCAATGGCTGAGCCCACCTCTGAATAAGGCAGCGCCTTGTGATGGTTGCGGACAACGCCGTTCTTCGGCAGCGCCGCCGACAGTGTCAGGGTTGGGTCGTCCTCCCGGTAACCGTTGGCGATGGCCCACTTCATAACGGCCCCGATGCGCTGCTTGACCCGGCGCATGGTTTCCGTCCTGTCATGCCAGTGCGGCAGCAGGAGGGCCAGTATGTCGGACGTGGTGATGGCGTTAATGCGTTTATGGCCTATCGTCGGCATCGCATAATCCCGCAGGGAGGCGCGCCACTGGTTGGCCGACTTGCCCCCGTCCCGCCAGCCTATAGCGTGTATCTTAATCACTTCCTCGGCCGCCTGATAGAACAACGGCATACTACCGCGCGGGTCGCGTCCTTTGAGTAGTGCCTGACGGTTTTCCAGAGCCTTGCCTCTGGCCTCAGCCAGCGATACCAGCGGATAGGCGCCCAGACCGATGTTGACGGGTTTGCCGTTTATCAGTAGTCTTTGGGACCAGGATTTGGACAGGCGGCCGTTGGTCATGGGTTTGACCAGCAGTGACAGGCCGTGACCGCCGCGGCCGTCGCCGTAGCGGCCGGGCCGATTAATGGTCCTGACGAAGGAGGCCGAGAGGATTTTGGGTCGTTTCATGACAGGATAATGTTATTGTTACCGTTATCACTTCGTGTAAAAGAATGCCTGATACGACGTAAGGCGTTAATAGACAATAAAACAAACAATATCAAACAGATAAGATGATATCAGGGAAGGTAAGAAAATGCAAATAAACCTGGAGTGGCGGTATTTAATTCCGTCCCCGTCCGGAGAAGTTCCTGAAATGTCAAAAAGCAGCAAACGCTGGTTGCGGGAGCATAACCGGGACCCGTTCGTCAACCTGGCCAGGAGCAGGCAGCTGCGCTCCCGCGCCGTATTCAAACTGGAGGAACTGGACCGGCGCTACCGGCTGTTCCGGCCAGGACAGACCGTGGTTGACCTGGGCGCGGCGCCGGGTAGCTGGTCGCTGTACGTAAGTGAGAAAGTCAGGCCGGGCGGGAAAGTCATCGCGGTCGACCTGCTGGAGATGCAACCGCTTGCAAACGTTACCTTTCTTAAGGGAGATGTCACCGACCCGGAATACCTGCAAACATGCATTACCGGGCTGCAAAAATCCAGGGTCGACCTTGTAATTTCGGATATGGCCCCCAATTTATCAGGGATTGCCGCGGTGGATCAGGCCAACAGCCTGAACCTGGCGGAATCGGCTTGCCGGTTGGCCTGTTCAGTACTGGCCGGGAACGGACATTTCCTGGTAAAACTGTTCCAGGGTGATGACAGCGCCGCCTTCCGAAAGGGATTGTTGGCAAAGTTCGAAAAAGTTATACTGGGCAAGCCGCGGGCCTCGAGAGCGAATTCCAGTGAGGTATATATACTGGCAAAAGGCTATAATGGTTAGCATGTAGCCAGAAAATGCGAGACGGCCGTCGTTCCGCCGGCGGGTTCGCAGGTGAATGAAAACAACGTAGGCATACGGCGTTATGTTAAAGAGTATTTTTTTGTGGGTAGTCATCGCCCTGGTTTTGATGATGGTATTTCAAAACTTCGGGGTCCGCACGACCAGTACCGATATTCCCTATTCCCAGTTCATCCTGGACGTGAAAACCGGCAAGGTGCTTTCCGTTACAATCGAAGGCAGCACCATCTCGGGCAACCTGGCTGACGGGACCAGGTTCAACACGTACAGCCCGGAAACCAGCAATGACGCCCTGATCGGCACCTTGCTGGATAACAACGTGGAAGTGCTGGGTTCCGAGCCGAACAAGAATTCATTCTGGGCCCACGCCTTTATTTCCTGGTTCCCCATACTGCTGCTGCTGGGCATCTGGATCTATTTTATGCGGCAGATGCAGGGCGGCGCGGGCGGTCGCGGCGCCCTGTCGTTCGGCAAGAGCCGGGCGCGCTTGTTAAACGAGGACCAGGTCAAGATTACCTTTAACGATGTCGCCGGTGTTGAAGAGGCCAAGGAAGAGGTCGTCGAACTGGTCGAATTTCTGCGCGACCCCGGCAAGTTCCAGAAACTGGGCGGCAAGATTCCCCGCGGCGTACTGATGGTAGGTTCCCCCGGTACCGGCAAGACGTTGCTGGCAAAAGCGATAGCCGGTGAGGCGCAGGTCCCCTTCTTCACCATATCCGGTTCGGATTTTGTGGAAATGTTTGTCGGTGTGGGCGCCTCGCGGGTGCGGGATATGTTTGAACAGGCAAAGAAGCACGCGCCGTGCATCATCTTTATCGACGAGATCGATGCGGTAGGCCGCCACCGCGGCGCCGGCCTGGGCGGAGGACACGATGAACGCGAGCAAACGCTGAACCAGCTCCTGGTTGAAATGGACGGGTTTGAGGGCAATGAAGGCATCATCGTTATTGCGGCCACCAACCGGCCGGACGTGCTCGATCCCGCCTTGCTTCGCCCCGGCAGGTTTGACCGGCAGGTGGTGGTCCCGTTACCGGATATCCGGGGCCGGGAGCAGATACTCAAGGTGCATATGCGTAAAGTGGCGATCGCCGATAATGTGAACCCCTCCATCATCGCGCGCGGCACGCCGGGATTTTCCGGCGCCGATCTCGCCAACCTGATCAACGAAGCGGCGTTGTTCGCGGCGCGCGCGGACAAGAACGAGGTTGACATGGAAGAGTTTGAACGGGCCAAGGACAAGGTCATGATGGGCACGGAACGGCGTTCCATGGTGATGAGCGATGAAGAAAAGAAACTCACGGCATACCATGAGGCTGGCCACGCCATTGTCGGCAGACTCGTTCCGGGCCATGACCCCGTTTACAAGGTCACCATAATCCCGCGCGGGCGGGCGCTGGGCGTAACCATGTTTCTGCCGGAGCAGGACAGGTTGAGCTATTCCCGGCAGTTTCTGCAGAGTCAGATTTGCTCCCTGTACGGCGGACGTATCGCCGAGTCCCTGATCTTCGGGGAGGATGCGGTGACGACGGGCGCGAGCAACGATATTGAACGCGCCACGCTGCTGGCAAGAAACATGGTAACCAAGTGGGGCCTTTCCGAAAAGATGGGCCCGCTCGCTTACCAGGAGGACGAGGGAGAGGTCTTTCTGGGACATTCCGTCACCAAGCATTCGACCGTCTCCGCTGCGACCCAGAATGATATCGACGCGGAAGTGAGACGGCTCATCGACAAGAACTACAAGCATGCAAAGGAGATGCTCGAGGCGAACCTGGATAAACTGCACATGATGGCCGATGCGCTGATCAAGTACGAAACCATTGATTCGGGCCAGATCGACAGCATCATGGAGGGTAAGGAACCCGGACCGCCGGCCGACTGGGGCGATGACAAAAAGACACGCGGAAAGAAAGCGGGCCCCGATGAAACGCAGCAAAAAGACGAAGGCCAGTCTGTTGAAAGCCCTGCCATTGACGGGCCGGCGCGGCCCGCTTGATCCGGGAAACCAGGGACAAGCCGGATTTGAAAGCAAGCAGGCAGTCTTTGCCTTTACTCCGGGAGTCGCCCGATTACTCAAACCTCACGTAAATTTTTCAGGACGGATGGTATCCGCGGCAGGGTAGGCATTGAGCCTGTCACTCCCGGTTTCGTTATGAAACTCGGTTGGGCCATCGGCAAAGTACTGAACGGACAGAGCACGGGCCCCATTCTCATAGGGAAAGATACCCGTGTCTCCGGCTACATGTTCGAATCCGCGTTGGAGGCCGGATTGTCGGCCGCAGGCGTTGATATCCGCTTGCTGGGGCCGGTACCCACTCCTGCCGTTGCCTACCTGACAAAAAACACCCGCGCCGAAGCGGGTATCGTCATCAGCGCTTCCCACAATCCCTATTTCGATAATGGCATCAAGATCTTTTCCAGGAACGGCAGGAAGCTGTCGGATGCCGTGGAATTACAGATAGAAGAACAACTGGCCAACTCACTTGAGGTCGTTGATTCGGGAAAGCTGGGCAAGGTGCGCCGGATCACGGATGCGCCGCGGCGCTACATAGAGTTCTGCAAGAGCAGGATTGACTGCGATTTGAGCGGCATGCGCTTGGTGGTTGATTGCGCCAACGGCGCCGCTTACAAGATTGCGCCGAAAGTGTTTGAGGAACTGGGCGCCAGGGTATTTGCAATCGGCGTCGAACCGGACGGTTTCAATATCAACGATGGTTGCGGCGCCACGATGCCGGAGACACTGCAACAGACCGTAGTGGAAAAGAAAGCGGATATCGGCATCTCGCTGGACGGGGACGCCGACAGGGTAATCATGGTCGACCATAAAGGCCAACTGGTGGACGGCGATGAATTACTCTACATCATAGCCGGACAACAGAAAGAAACGCTTAATGGCGCGGTCGTCGGCACGCTGATGAGTAACCTCGGGCTGGAGCAGGCCGTGAACGGAATGGGACTCGAGTTTTACCGGGCGAAGGTGGGGGATCGCTACATCATGGAATTGCTGGATGAAAAGAAGCTGATGCTGGGTGGAGAGCAGTCCGGCCACATAGTAAACCGGAATTTTTCCGATACGGGTGACGGCATCATAGCGGCATTACAGGTGCTGGACACGATGCAAAACACCGGAGACAGCCTGAACTCATTGAAACGCGGCATGCGCAAGTACCCGCAGGCGCTGATGAACATAGAACTGCACAAACCGGTGAAACTTCCGCAATGTCCCGGGATCGACAAGGCCGTCAGGGAAGTTGAAACAGAGTTGGGCAAACCCGGACGTGTCCTGTTACGGCCGTCCGGCACTGAACCGTTATTACGGGTAATGGTGGAGGGCAGTGATTCCGTAAAAGTCAGTTCGCTGGCGCACAAGCTGGCCGAGGATATAGCCAATATCATCAGTGGACAGGACGCTTCCTGATTTCCATGATTTGCCAAACCAACCGGTTCCCGTCATGACGGATTTACAACTGCACAAGCGCATCCTGGTGGCGGACAAGATATCTCCCGAAGGCAAGGCGTTCCTGCAGGGACAAAAGAATATCAGCGTTGATCATATCACCGGTCTCGACGAATCCGGGTTATGCGACAAAATCGGCGGTTATGATGCCGTCATCGTGCGTAGCGCAACGACAATTTCGGCAAAGGTAATTGACGCGGCGGGCAGGCTGCAGGTAATAGGCAGGGCCGGTATCGGGGTGGATAATATCGATGTGGGTTATGCCACGGGCAAGGGTATTGTTGTATTGAACACGCCCGATGCCAACGTTACGACCACGGCTGAACTGACCATAGCTCACCTGTTTTCCCTGAGCCGGAACCTGCCGCAGGCCAACAGGTCGGTGAAGGCAGGGGAATGGAAGCGCACCCGCTTTATCGGGGTGGAACTGACCAATAAAGTGCTGGGTATTGTCGGCTACGGCCATATCGGCAGGGTTGTTGCAGCCAAGGCCCTGGCCCTGGACATGCAGGTGATCGCGTTTGACCCGTTCGTTACGGAGGAAAAGTTTCTCGCCGACGGCGTCACCGGTGTCGGGATTGATGAACTGGTGGAAGAGGCGGATTACATCAGCCTGCATTGCCCGCTGAACGACAAGACCCGTAACATCATGAATGCCGCCAGGCTCCGGGCCATGAAGCCGGGTGCACGGTTAATCAATTGCGCCAGGGGTGGACTGGTTGACGAAGCGGCGCTGTATGATGCGCTTGAGAATGGACACCTGGGCGGGGCGGCCCTTGATGTGTTTTCCACGGAACCGCCGGAGAAATCCCCCCTGCTGACCCTGGACAACGCCTTGCTGACCCCGCACCTGGGAGCGTCGACCCATGAAGCCCAGGCTGCGACCGGCATGGAGATTGCCCAGCAGATTTGTATCTACCTGAGGACCGGCGAACCCATCAACGCGATTAATCTGCCGGCAGTATCGGCCGATGAGATGGTGAAACTGCAGCCTTACCTGCTACTGGCCCGGCGCCTGGGGATGCTGCTGGGTCCCATGATCACGGACTCCATTCGCCAACTGGAGGTATCACTGCTTGGTGAGGCGGCAGAGAGGGACATGAGCAGCATTGCCACGGAAGGACTGGTGGGATTGCTGGGGGCCCATATGTCGGCGGAGGTGAACCGGGTGAATGCCAGGCACATCGCACAACAGCAGGGCCTGAGCCTCGTTGAGGCCCGCGCCGGCGAACACCCGGACTACCATTCGGCGGTCAGCCTTTCGGCCCGCCACGGGGACCGCACGACGGAGGTGATCGGGACCCTGTTCAACAAGAAACACCCGCGCCTGATACGCATCAACGACTACGAGATAGAGGCAGTACTTGAAGGTCATTTGCTTGTCACCCGGCATAACGACCAGCCGGGCGTGATTGCCGCAATCAGCAACCTGCTGTCCCGGGAACGGATCAATATTTCGCGCATGCAACTGGGCATCGTTTCCGGCAGCAACAAGGCGGTTGCCGTGATCGGGGTATCGACCGCACTGACGGACGCATTGATGGGCGAGCTTGCAGAAACCGGCGCCATCAACAAGGTGATGCAGGTCAGTTTGTAGTTTCATGCGAATTAAGGCGTTCAGGGGGTACCGCCCCGGCAAGGATAAAATTCACCAGGTCGCAGCGCGGCCTTACGACGTATTGACCACCGCAGAAGCCAGGCTGGAGGCAGCCGGAAATCCGTATTCCTTTCTGAATATCGTCAAACCGGAGATTGGATTTCCCCCGGGCGCCGACCCGTACAGCCCCGAAGTCTACCGCGCCGCTGCAGCGAATTTCCAGGCCTTGATCGACAATGGAACATTCGTACGCGATGAGCATGAAAGCCTGTATATCTATGAGATGTGCCGGGATGGACGTACGAAAACGGGTGTTGTTGCCGCTGCTGCCGTGGAGGATTACATCAATGGCACTATCAGGAAACACGAACAGACCCGGCCCGACAAGGAAACCGATCGCGTAAACCATATCCGCACAACCATGCTCAACGCCGAGCCGGTCATGTTTGCCTACCGCTATGACAGGAATATTGATGCCCTGGTCGAAACAGTCAGGACAGCAAAACCTGAGTACGATTTTATCGACATCGATGAGGTGCAGCACCGCTTCTGGATAGTAGACAAGCCTGAGACCGTAGCGGCTATTATCCTGGCGTTTTCCCGTGTTCCCGCAACTTATGTGGCAGACGGCCATCACCGAACAGCCGCCGCTGCCGCGGTCAGCCAGGAACTAAACAGGCAAGGCGCACGGAATGGAGCCGATCCCGGACATAATTATTTTCTCGCGGTACATTTTCCGGATAACCAGCTGGAAATTCTCGACTACAACCGCCTGGTCGCCGAGCTTAACGGCCTGGATGCGGGTATGTTTGTCCGGGAACTGGAGTCATCGTTCCTCGTTGAAAGGACCGGGAGCCAACCTGTCAGGCCGAAACGGCACGTTGAAACGGGCATGTACCTGGCAGGCAACTGGTATCGCCTGGTTGTAAAGCCCGGCAGGTATGATGCCGCTGATGCCAGGGCATCCCTGGGCGTCAGCATCCTGTCGGACCTGGTCCTGCAACGCATCCTGGATATTCATGACCAGAGGACTGATCGCCGTATCGACTTCGTCGGCGGCGCGCACGGTCCGGGGAAACTGCAGGACAGGGTGGACAGCGGCGAAATGGCCGTTGCCTTTACCCTTTGCCCGGTGTCCGTGCAGGAACTCATGGATATCTCTGATTCAGGCAGGCTCATGCCGCCGAAAGCCACCTGGTTCGAACCGAAACTGCGCAGCGGCCTGGTCGTGTACAGCCTGGAAGAATGACTGCCTGTCCCTGAATCCCCGGCCGGGCAAACTACAGGGATGTAGTTTGTAATCCCACCCCTCTCCGTTTTTCGTTTTTTATACTCGTGGTGGAAACAGCTTTGTGTCCAACACCCGGGTTTTTATTTCCGCCCCTTCGCTTGCATTGATTCGACCTGTCGCAATCCACGACGCGATATGTTGCTCCAGTTCATCTTCAGTGAGCCCAGTTTGACCCATTAAAAAATCATATAATTGTTCTGCAGGCGAATGAAGCGACGCGGAAGCGGCACTGGCATGACTGCTTATCGATGGTTGCGGACTGTGCGCGCCCACTGCCGCCGGCTCGGCTCCTTCAGGCTCCTGGGCAGGAGCATCCGGTTGAACAACCTGCCCTTGCGGGTCCATGTATGATGCAATTGCCCGGTCAATAGCCACGGGATCCATATCCGGGTCTATGTTCCTTGCGCTCCTGGCCCAATTCAATAACCAGTCTTTCTCCTCTTTCGACATCTCCAAATCACGAAATGCACGTTCGACGGCGCATTTCACATGAGACATTGGGAAATTATCGTTGGAAAACTTTTCATGGAGACTTACCGCTACAGGACCAAACTCTGCAGGCACCGGTGTAGTTACTGTCTCCTGTTGCGGTGTGACAGGGAGCGGACGGCGCCTGCGCTGTCCAGGCCTGCGCAGCGTACCCCCGGGAGACTGTATTAACTCGTATATATGCCCTTCCGCTTCACCCGCATCAATATCGGCGGCCCTGCCCGGCGCTTCACCCTCATCAATATCGGAGGTCCTGCCCGATGTTCTACCCTCTTCCGCCCGGCTGATACTGTCCCCGCTGCCTGCTCCGCGCCGCCTGGCCTTGAACTTGGCTTTGAGCTTCTTTTTGAGCTCGCCTGAGTACTTGCGAAGGAACTGGAATAGAACAATCCCTATGGGAATGGCCAGTCCGAGGGCGCCCACAATTCCGGGAAATGTCTGGATAGCCGTAAGATGTGATTCCGGCAGTTCCTCTTGGCCTAGTTGTATCTGGGCAAATAGCGATGCGAAATCAAAATCGTCAGGCAGTCCGCCACAGGCACCTGCTGCGGCCATTGGCCATATACAAAATCCCGTTGAACCGAATTCCCTGGAAAGCGGCCCGATAATATTTGAAACGATCAGTCCCATGATGTTGGTAAGGGCCATCACAAACAAAATTACGTTACGTATCGAAGCCAGGGCGACAGCAATCGTTCGGCCTATTGGGTTACGGACTCTATGGAATTCCTCAAGCCATGGGTTCAGGCTTCCTCCCACCATCGGACCCACGATATGGTGCAAAACAAGCGTTGCTGCCACATACGTGATGAGCATGCCCAAAGCAGAATATCCCAAGAAAGCTGCTGTGGTTTCGTTCGGTGTCAAAGTATCCGCCTCACGAGGAGGACTAAATCCAGAAGCCACAGGTGGCAAATAGTCGGTTTGTACGCCTATCTCATCACCAGTTCTAAGACTATGCCAGGGTTGGAAAACCGTGACTTCGGGGCTGGCGTTATACGCTGCAATGTAGTCAACTGCAATATTAAGAATATTGAGCATTAAGGCAGGGAGCAAACCTGCGAGAGTCTCATACCACCCCAGCATCTCGTGCAAAAAAGATGAGAAACTGGTGGATAAGTTAAGTAATACAATTGCAATGATATTATCCAGGATTACCCGGCCGCAAACGAGACCAATGCGTTCAGGTGTCCAATCCAGAATCCACCCACTCGGGGACAGGCTGCCCTGCACAATTGAGGCATGGAAGTAGGCAAATGCGGCGCTGGATACGAGCGCTTGAGGGATAAATACGTTCAGGAAACGGTAGCAATTCTCCCTGGTTTCTTTCCAATCCCGTTTCTTTTTTTTCTTTTGTTCGCCTTCGGCCGGCTGAGGAGGGGGTTCCTTCAATTTGCCTTTCTTCTCTAAAAAGCGCAGCAATAGGTTTGCGGGTATACCCGTAATATTGCAGATAAGTAGAAGGAACCTGGTAAAAACGCCAAGAATATTACCCACAACATCCAGGGACAGAGCCGGCCCCACCATGAAAACCACCAGCATGAGGGTTGCCAGCAAGTTCACTATCCCGCGCGGGCTTACATGATCTTTTACCTGCCCGGCACGGCCCCAAAGTGCGCTGGACAGGTAAGCTATCAGCGGGAAGAAGTACTCTAAATACCTTTTCAGTGTATCTTTACATTTCTCACGCTCATCTTCTGTACCTTTCTTAGGTTGGAGCTGCGGAAATGATAATGGCCAAAGTTTCCTTATTTCTTCTTTCAGAGCCTTTCCACATTCCTGCAGATTTTCCTGGTCAGGCTGCTGCGGAGCGGGCACGATATCTTCTACAACGTACCCCGCTGCTCCCTCGATTTGTTGGACATCCATGCTCCCTTCAGGCTGCGGAACATCCGGCTCTTGAATGAGAGGTTCCAGTCGCTGGGCCACCTGCTCCAGAGTCTCCACGGTTTGCTCCATCTCAAGGGTGACGTCGGCATATTCACCATAAAGTGGGTTGTCTGTGACCTGGCCTGTATCCGGAACCTCATGGACCGGTTCGGACCCCATACTGCCGGTATCCGGCGATGGATCGCCCGCTTGTCCAGCAAAGTCGACCATCTCCACGGCTTCCTGCTCCGGGGCAGGCGCGTTATCCCCGGTCAGGTCCCCGGGCCGGGGTTGATTACGCCTCTTGTGCTTCTTGCGTCTCATCTGCACCGGCGCAGCCGCACCGGCGGACGCCGCACTGACCTGCACGGGTCCGGCAGTCACCTGGTCCAGCAGGGGCTGGGCAGACTCCCCCCGCAGCACCGCATCCGCCACCGCATCCGCCTGCCGTTCATACCGGTCTCCCGCCACCCCGATGCCCCCCGGCAACATCATCCTCTCGCCCAGCGCCGCCTGCTGTACCCCGTGGGCCGCCTCGTGGGCCTGGGTGTACAGGTCCGGGGCGCCGGCCAGCGCCATGCGCCCGCCACGGGTGTAGCCTTCCGCATCCAGGGCGTCCAGCGCCGACCCGGCAACCGCGCCGGTATGCTCGCGCATGGCGCGGATGTCGTGGTGGCCGAAGGCCTGTTGCAGGGTGTCGAGGTGTGTCAGGGGACGACCTGGCCCCTGCAGGCCCTGTGCCGCAATCCCGTGGGTGGCCCCGTCCGCTGTGCCTGTGTGCACCTGCCCCACCCAGTGCATGAAGGCGCGGTTGCCCATCTGTTGTCCCCCCGCGTCGATACTGTCCATGAACTGCAGGGGTGAGATACCCGACCGGATACCTGCAGCTATAGTGTGCAGGGCGGCGGCGCCGTCGCCGGGGCCGGCGGGGGCTGCGCCGTTTGCGGCAGCCTGGCCGGCCGCACCTGCCAGGGTCTTGGTCATTTCATGCTCGGACTCATGCCCGGCTTGTTCCGGGGAGTTTTCCGTCTGTTTCAAGTCAGGAGAATAACTGTTCATACTTTATTGTTTCCCAGGGTTATGTACATTTACGACGTTACAACGGGATCAGAACCGTGGTGGATGCAACGGGTATGGATGCCGCAGATCAGGGCAATGCGGTAATAATCAAAAACGTTGCCGGGAACCCGGAAAACTACTCAGGTGCGACCCGGGTTCAAAGCAACTTCAGCAGGGACTCCAGGGAGTCCAGCGTTGGCTGTTGTGGTCTTGGGGCTGGTCGGGCTTCCGTTCCCGCAATGTTCATTCAGGCTTGATTTACCGACATTACAGGAAATTTATACCTGGCTGTTCAGATGATGGCAAGAAAGAATTTACCAGGTTGACCTTGATTACACTCCGGGGACTGCAACCTCCTGTCAGGACAGGCGCTATGTCCGCCGTTTCTGCAGCACGTCCGCATCCGGCCGCAGCCCCATGAGCTGCAGCGGCGCGCCTGGGGTCAGGGGAGCGGCCGGACCAGTGCCTCCCCCTGGTTACGGGGGTTGTTCACCCGATCACTGACCCGGCAGGCTTCCATGTCTCCTGAACAGGGTCTGAGCAGGCCCCCGCCGCCTTCGTGCAACCAGGCGGCATGGTCGTCAGGTTCGATGATCGCCGGCATCCTGTGGTGAATCCCGGCCAGGTCGTCACACGCGGCAGTGGTGATGATCGCGCAACTTTCAATGGCACCGTCCGGACCTTGCCAGGACGACCAGACACCTGCGAAGGAAAGCAGTTCTGCTTCCTTCATCCGGATGAAATACGGTTGCTTCCTGCCGTTCACCGGCTTCCATTCGAAGTAACCGTTAGCCGGAACCAGGCAGCGGCGCCGTCTGAATGCGTCCCGGAAGTAGGGCTTTTCACCGATGCTCTCCGCCTTGGCGTTGATCGGCTTCAGTTTTGTGTCTCTGGCCCAGTGGGGTATGAATCCCCACTGGCACAGGGCCAACTCCTTGTCGGGGTCAAGGCGGATAACCGGTATATGGCCGGAAGGGGCGATATTGTAGCCGCTGTCGAACTCAGGCGCAGCGGCCAGTCCGTAATGGCTTATCAGCCGGCTGTTATCGCTCCAGAGCGCAAAACGTCCGCACATGTGTCAGGAATCCAATCCCTGTCGCCAGGTTGATGCTTCATTGTACATTACGCCGCGGGCTCCATGTGATAGGTCTCTTTTTTGATCACGGCCAGCACCAGGGCCAGCAGTAGCGCCGCGGGAAAAATCAGCGCTGCCGCGCCGAGCGGGACGTTGAAATCCTCGATGAGCCTGGCCGGCGCCGGCATCAGCAGCGCACCGACGACAAATGAAACGCAGGTCAGCAGTCCGAATGCGGTGCCGGCCCTGTTTTTCTCACAGAACCGCGTCGTCATCGTGTAACACATGGGACTGACGCCGGCAAAAAACCCGATGCACAGGAACAGGGTATAGGCAACTCCCGTGGAGATTTCGCCGAGCAGCAGAAACAGCAACAAAGCAGCCAAATCGCACACCAGGAAAATGATGGCAGTGATTTTGAAGCTGCGCACATAATCCGAGAATATATGCACCAGCAGGGCGCCGGTCCCGAAACCGAACCAGATTGTGGCGTTGATATTACTGGCGCTGGTCGGGTCAAACCCCTTGAGGATGAGCAGCTTGATGCCCCAGATGATACCGACGCCCAGCATCAGCCCGAACGTCAACCCGCTGATCAGCGTGACCTGCCAGAACAGGGGCTGCACGGACAGGACCTTCAAATCACGCCACAGGCCGGCCCAGAACGGCGGCTGCGCGTCCGTTGTTACCGGTTCACCCCGGTCTTCGTCAGGCTCGCGCACCAGCAGGACAAATGCAACCAGCAACAGGAGTCCGATGAGCGCCTCCAGCAGCATGACGTCCTGCCAGGTCATAACCAGTATCAGGTAGCCCACCGCGGCCTGGCCGAGGGTGTTCGCCGTGGCGGCTACGGTCTGGGCAACGCCGAAAACCAGGCCGAAATACTTGATTCCGAACCAGTACCTTGTTATGTAGGCAAGGCCCGGGTAACCGAAGGCGCCGCCGAGGCCCATCAATGCCTGGCCGGCGATAATCACGGCCGTAGTTTCCGCCAGGCCGAAGATCAACGCCCCTGCCGCAACCGTCGCGACACCGGCGCTCAACACTGTCCGTGCGCCGTAACGGTCGAGCAGTCCGCCGGCCGGGATGGTCATGACTGCGTATGTAATCGCGTACACCGCCCCCAGTTCCCCGACCTGCAACAGCGACAGCGACAGGGATTCCGCGATAACGGCATTCAACACCGCGTAACTGCTTTGCGTCTGGAACTTGTAGACCACGTAGGTGACGGCCAGTCCCCAGATGACCCAGGCCAGGGGGCGCCTGAGACCCTGTTGTCCAGGTGGATGTTCGGCAGGTGAACTCACGTCAGGTTATAGGTATGGATTATAATCATGCTACATGATACCGGTGACAGGCAGTGACTCAAACCCGTTTTGCCAATAATATGGTGTCATGTCTCACGTTATAGCTTACCCGGTAATTTGCCTGCTGGTTGCCTGTTCATTTTTTCCGGTAATCTCCGCTGCAGAAACACCCCGTAAATCCGTGCAAACGGTAACCCTGCTGTTCACGAACGACCTGGAAAGCACGTATGATCCGGTAACAGCGTACTGGCGCGATGACATGGAACACATCGGCGGCATCGCGCAACTGGCGACCCTGATCGATCAGTTTCGCGCCTCGGAAGAAAATGTGTTCCTGTTTGACGCCGGCGATATATTCACCGGGGTCCTCGCCAAGCTGACCCGGGGTGAGGTGTCATTCGAACTCATGAATACGATGGCTTACGACGCGATGGCCATAGGAAACCATGAGTTTGAATACGGCTGGGAAGTGCTTGCCAGGCAAAAACACCGGGTGCCGTTCCCGGTTCTGGGCGCGAACCTCTTCTACAAGGGCACCGACATCCATTTCGCGCAGCCGTATACCATCATCGAGCGTGGCGGGATCCGCATTGGCGTGATCGGCATCCTGGGCCAGGATGCCGCAACGGCCCTCAACCCCCCGAATATCGCCGGGCTGGAAGTGCGCGACCCGAAGTTAATCGTTCCCGGGTATGTAAGACTGTTAAGACCGGACGTCGACCTGGTCGTGCTGTTAACCCACCAGGGTAATACGGCGCCCATGCAGACCGATGACGAGGCGCATCCTGAAACCAGGCGGGATCTGGCGGCTGATATCGAACTGGCCGGCGTCGTCGACGGTATCGACGTGCTGCTGGGCGGTCATGCGGACGCCGGCACGGAGGAACCTGTCATCCAGCCGCAGACCGGGACCCTGATCATGCAGACCTGGGGCCAGGGCTTCCACCTGGGAGTCCTTCAACTCCAGGTGGATCTCGAAAAAGACGCAGTCCTCTCCCATGAGGGGCGCCTGGTACCGGTCGACAGCGACCGTCTCGAACCCCACGCGCAGGTCGCTGACAAGCTGGCCGCTTACCGCAGCCGGCACACTGACATCTACGAGGTCGTTGGTTATGCCTCTGAGCGGCTGGGCCGCAGCTATAACGAGGAATCCGACCTGGGGAACCTGTTTGCCGACATCCGGCGCGCAGAGGCGGGCGCTCAAATCGGTGTTTCCCTTTCCGGCGCAATTCGCCGCGATATACCGGCCGGGCCGGTCACGGCCGCCATGCTGCTGGATGCTTATCCGTTCATCGACGACATAGTGACGGTACGGTTGCCGGGCGCCGGGATCATCAAAATTCTTGAACACAGCCTGTCACTTGAACGGGGAATTATGCAGGTCTCCGGTATGACAGTGCGTTATGACCCAGGGCAGCCCGTCGGCGCACGGGTCCTGGAGGTGCAGGTCGGCGCGGAGTCGCTGCGGGAAGATGCCATGTATACGGTCGCGGCAGGCAGTTTTCTGGTTAATGGAGGGGACAAGTACACCGGCTTCCTGGACCGCGAAGTAGTCGCCGTCGGGGGTGATTTCGGCCAGGCCCTGGTAGCGTACTTCAAATCACGGGATGTGGTCGGCATTCCTGCCGGGGGCCGCCTGTTGCCGGAACGAGAGCAGCCGAATTTCATCGTCGTGCTGACCGACGACCAGGGCTACAACGACCTCGGCGTATTCGGTTCCCCGGATCTCAGGACGCCGGTCCTGGACCGCATGGCGGCGCAGGGCATCAGGTTCACCAGTTTTTATGCGCAACCGGTCTGCGGCCCGTCCCGCGCCGCGCTGCTCACCGGTTCCTACCCGATCAGGGTGGCGGAACCCGGTAACAGGAAAAACCCGAACACTATCCTGCATGCGCGCGAGGTAACTATCGCCGAGACCCTGAAAACCGCCGGCTACACGACTGCGGTGATCGGCAAGTGGCACATGGCCGGGGATGGCGACGAGCCCTGGGACTTCGCCCCGCCGCCGCAACCGCCGGGCCGTCCTGGCGGCAAGGGGCCGTTCAAGCCGGACCTCATGCCCAATGCCCAGGGCTTCGACTACTTCTACGGCACGCCCATGTTTCACGGCTACACCCGGGACGTTGACCTGGCGCGTTTTATCCCCGAGATGATGCGCAACGGTGAGGTCATTGAAAGCCCTGCCGACGTTGACCTGATGACCCGGAACTACACGGAGGAAACCATCGGGTTTATCCGCGACAACCGCGACAAGCCGTTTTTTATTTATCTTGCCCATCACATGCCCCATCTGCCGCTGGGGGCGTCACCCGGCTATAAAAGTAAGTCCGGGCGGGGTCCGTACGGGGATGCCGTGGAAGAACTGGACTGGAGCATGGGCGAGATATTGCAGGAACTGGAACGCCTGCAACTGGATGATAACACCCTGGTTGTCTATCTTTCCGATAACGGGCCCGAGGTCGGGCACAGTGAAAAATACAAGGGCAGCGCCGCACCCCTCCGGGGCGAAAAATACTCCAACTGGGAAGGCGGTGTGCGGGTACCCGCCATCATGCGCTGGCCGGGCAACATCCCCGAAGCGGCAGTCAGCGACGACCTGGTTACGATAATGGATTTATACCCGACCCTGGCAGCCCTGGCCGGGGCGCAATTACCTGCCGGAATAGAATTCGACGGCGCGGATATCAGCCCGCTACTGTTCAACCGTCCGGGGGCGGAAAGCCCATACGCGCAATACTTCTACTATTCCCTGACGCAATTGCAGGCAGTACGGGCCGGCCGCTGGAAACTCGTCCTCCCCCGGGAGGCCGACGGGCCTTATACCCTGTGGCTGGGGCGCTATACGGATGCGGTTGAAAAACCGCTGCTGTTCGACCTGCAGGAAGACCCGGGCGAACAGGTCGACCTGGCCGGGGAGCACCCGGATACCGTTAAGAGACTGATGCAGGATGCGGACAGGGCCAGGGCGGAACTGGGTGATTACAACCGGATTGGAAGCGGGGCGCGGTTTTACGATGAAGGAGAGAAAAGACCTGTTACGTTTTTTCCGGATGGCGGTTAACGGCGGTTTCCTGGCCGGCCTGCGTCATCAGCCAGGTGCGCCGGACCTTAGTCTTTGAGGTATTCGCGGGACAATTGCTGCGCCCGGGCAATACCGGCGTCCGTCATACCCCGGCTGAGTGCCGCCATTGCATCTTCGGCTGCGCTGAAACCCTGTGCGGCGGCAACGCTGAACCAGGCATAGGCTTGTACGTCGTCTCTAGCCATGCCGCGGCCCTGCGCATAGATATGGCCCAGGTTGTACTGCGCCCCGGCGTGCCCGCGCTGTGCGGCCAGGCGGTACCAGCGAATGGCTGCCGCGTCATCTCCCGGAACGCCTTCGCCGCGGGAATACATGTAACCCAGGTAGTACTGTGCGACGGCATGCCCCTGTTCTGCGGCCGGACGGAACCAGCGTGCGGCCTCGGCAAAATCCCCTGTCACATCCCTTCCCTGGTAGTACATGTTGCCGAGATGGTATTGCGCGGCGGCGTGACCCTGTACGGCAGCCTCGCGCAACCAGTGAAGGGCTTTGCCGGTATCCCCGGCTACCCCGTCGCCCCGGGCGTATTTAACTCCCAGGTAGTATTGTGCAGAGGCATGACCCTGTTGCGCGGCTGCAAGGTACCAGCGCGCGGCCTCGGCGCTGTTTTCCGGCACGCCCTGGCCGTGGTCGTACCTGCTGCCGAGAAGAAACTGCGCCCCGGCATCTCCCTGCTCGCCGGTTTTTTTCAATTCATCCAGTTCACCGGTTGCAAGCGCACATTGCGCGTACAGCGCCAGGCCTGCCAGCAGGACCCGGAAAGTAAGGTTTCTGTAATCTCTCATACCAGCCTGTATTTCTCACCAGGATAGTTGTTCCCGTAACTGCCAATATTACCAGCTTCGTTGAACTTGTTGCCCGGTATGAATATATCCGCTAACCGGCTTCCGTGTTTGTAGTATGATTTCCCTGAAAACCGTTACGACTACACGATAATAACTTCAGCATATGTCCGCCAACATTTATAACGCAAAACCAGGTGATATTGCCGATACGGTACTCATGCCCGGCGACCCGTTGCGCGCGCAATACATCGCAGAGAAGTTCCTGGATGACGCCAGACAGGTCACGGATGTCCGCAACATGCTGGGTTTCACCGGTCTCTACAAGGGCAGGAAGTTATCTGTCGTGGCTCACGGCATCGGGATTCCCTCCGCCACGGTTTACTGTACCGATTTGATCACCCAATACGGCGTGAAGCGCATCCTGCGCGTGGGAAGCTGCGGCACGGTGTCGGATGCTGTCGGAATGCGGGATATTGTCATCGCCATGGGGGCTTCCACCGACTCGAATGTAAACCGGATCCGGTTTAACGGTTTCGATTTCGCTGCCCTGGCCGATTTTGAACTGCTGGAGAATGTCGTCAGCGCAGCCAGGAGCCTGGGCGCCAGCTTTCATGTCACGAACGTCTTCACCTCGGACCTGTTTTACCCGCCCCCGGGCAGTGAGATGTGGGACGTAATGGAACGCTTGAAAATCCCTGTCGTGGAGATGGAGGTCGCCGGCATTTACGGCGTCGCTGCCGAATACGGTGCCAGCGCGGTTGCGCTCTGTACCGTCACGGATGACGCCCGGGCCGTCGAGGGACTCTCGACCGAAGAACGCCAGACTACCCTGGACCAGATGGTTGAAGTTGCCTTGGAAGGGGCTCTGTTATAGCCTGGTTTCTCACCAGTCGGGGAATCCGGGCCGGCGGCCTGGCGACTACCGGCCTGTTGCCCTGGCCAGGGCGCGCATCACCTTTTCCCGGTTGAATTCCCGCCAGCGCCCCGCAACGTGCTGGTCGGGCCGAACCAGGTAGTAAGTCCCCGGCCGGGCATCGTAATGCCGGTGCAACAGACCGTTGTTGTCTACAATCAGGTTTTTGCCTGTCCCTTTCCCTGAGCCGGTTACGACCAGGGTTTCGATCGGGATTTGCACCGTGCCCGCGGCGTCGAGTTGCGCCGGCGCGCTCCCGTCTTCGCTGAAATAGATACCGGAGAAACGGTCGCCCAACTGGTTCAGGAACCATGCGTCGGCGCCGTTGATGGTAATGGGGGCGTCCAGGCAGGGCGCGCCGGGCCGCTGCCTGTCGCTGAACTCATCCTCGTCCGGCGTGTTCAGCGGTGAGCCGTCCAGGATGCTGGGGGTGGAAAGACGGCCCGGGTTCACGAACCTGCGGGCGAACTCGAAATCCTTGGCAAGTTCCAGGGTGGCGTTGCGGAAGGCGAGACTGACCTCGCTTTTCGGCGTCATGAAATCGGTACTGCGGGATGAATTCATCACGTTTTCCTGTGCGCCGAGGATGCGTTCATCATCGTAGCTGCCGATGAGGCTGGAAGGGGCCGCGCCGGTTAATACCAGGTGGAGTTTCCAGGCCAGGTTATCCACGTCCTGCAGCCCGCCGTTGGCCCCGCGCGCCCCGAACGGCGACACCAGGTGGGCGGAATCGCCGGCGAAGATCACGCGGCCGTGGACGAATTTCTCCATGCGGCAGCACTTGAACGTGTACAGGCTCACCCACTCGTACTCGAATTCCAGGTCCGAACCGAGGAAGGCCCTTATTTTTGCGTCGATATTCTCTTCCTTCATCACCTCGTCGCGGTCGATGTCCCAGCCCATCTGGAAATCGATGCGCCAGACGTCGTCGGCCTGTTTGTGTATCAGCGATGTCTGGCCCGGGTTAAACGGCGGGTCGAACCAGAAGCGCCGGATGGCCGGGAAGTCCGCCTTCATGCGCACGTCGGCGATCAGGAAGTTGTCCTCGAACACCCGGCCGACGAAATCAAGCCCCAGCGCGTTGCGCACCGGGCTGCGGTGCCCGTCCGCGGCAACCAGGTAATCACAACTGAGCCGGTAGTCCCCGGCGGGGGTGCCGATGGTGACGATGACTTCATCTGCGCCGTTCTCGACATCGATGACCTCGTTCTGCCAGCGGATTTCGGTCTGCGGGTGATCCGGGAACAAGTCGATCAGGTATTCTTCCGCGTAGAACTGCTGCAGGTTGATGAACGCGGGGAATTTCTGCTGTTTGTCCGGCAACAGGTCGAACTTGTATATGGGCTCGGTCTCCTTGCCGAAATAGACCCAGCCCTGGTTCCAGACCACGCCTTTTTCCATCATGCGCTCGCTGGTGCCGATGCGGTCGAGGATTTCCAGGGTACGCTTGGCCCAGCAGATGGCGCGCGAACCGTCGCTGACGGTGTTGTGCTTTTCCAGTACAACGGAACGGATGCCGCGACGGGCCAGGTCTATGGCAGTGGCCAGTCCGATTGGCCCGCCGCCCGCGATAACTACCGGGAAGTGGGTGAGTTCAGCCGCATCGATTTCTCCCGGTTTGCTGAACCGGTATTCCCGGCGCGCCTGGCGACTGGTCTGCCTGGCGCTGCCAATATCACCGTACTTGGTCATGGATTCATTATAACGTCAAGCTCTCGGGAATCTGATTTTATGCCTATATTACCGGATAAGTTTGTTGTTGCAGGGTGATTCCTCTACAGCCAAGTTTTGCTTCCGCTCCGTCCAAGACAGCTTGCCTGGATTTCCCCATACTTCACCACACTGGCGGGACGACATATCGGTCCTGCCTACGGTTCAGGGACGACATCACATGAAATCCGGAGGGTGAGCTTATGAACCGTTACTATTATTCACTCCTGCTGGCAGTCGCAGGCGGCAGCCTGGCCCTGCCGGCAACCAGTCTTGCACAGATCGAAGAGATCGTCGTCACCGCGCAGAAGCGTGAGGAGAACCTGCAGGATACCCCCATCGCCATCACCGCGTTCACCGAAGAGGCCCTGGAAGGGCGCATGATCAATGACATATCCAAGTTGGCGGATTTCACGCCTAACGTCATTTTCGATACCACCGCGCCGATCAGCGGACTGTCCAACGGCGCCGCGGTGTTTATCAGGGGAGTAGGGCAACTGGATTTTGGTTTGACGACGGACCCCGGCGTCGGCACCTATATCGACGGCGTTTATTCATCCCGCGCAGTGGGTGGTGTACTGGACGTGGTAGACATCGAACGCATTGAAATCCTGCGCGGCTCTCAAGGCACCCTGTTTGGCCGCAATACCATTGGCGGGGCCATTAATATCACCACCAAACGCCCGGCTGAGACATTTGGCGGAATGCTCGAAGCCACGTTCGGCGAGTTTGAGCGGACTGATTTCAAGGGCTCGGTCGATATCCCGATAGCAGAGAAGTTCCTTACCAAATTTGCCTTTTCCAGCAAGAACCGGAACGGGTTTGTGGACCGCGTATCAGTGGGAGATAGACTGGGTGATGAGGACCGGCAGTCGGCGCGGGGTTCATTCCTGTTGCAGGCGACGGATGATATCGAGTTGTATGCAACGGTGGATTACACCCGTATAGACGAGCAGAGCGCCGGGTCGGTCATGGTCGGCATCACCGAGTTCCCCGGCGCGCCTCCGCTGCTGGCGCCCAGCAGTACCTGGGCCTACAACCAGGTGTTTGTGCCGGCGAATCCGGGCGCGGTGCCCTACACCCCGGAAGAATTTTTACTTGACGGCAACGATCGTACCCTGGCTACGGGGCCGACGGGCACCGACCTGGAAAGTGTCGGCGCCACCCTGACCTTTACCTGGTCCTTCCCCTGGTTCGAATTCAAGTCGATCAGTTCGTACCGGGATACCGAGGGTGAGTTTTACCGGGACCCGGATAATTCCTCTGTGGAGATCACGGAGACCACCAATCCCAACTACAATCACGAGCAGTTCAGCCAGGAAGTGCAGATAACCGGCAGGGGTTTCAACGAGCGCCTGCAATACGTGCTCGGCGCCTACTATTTCGAGGAAGACGGCACAGATGATGTGTTCGTGCCTATCTACGGAGCGCTACCGACGCCCGTTGGACTGATCGCGCTACCGCTTTATATCAATAATTACGTAACGGTGGATAACGACAGCAAGGCGGTGTTCGGCCAGGGCACCTTTGATGTCACCGAACAAATCGCCCTGACCTTCGGAATGCGCTATACGGAAGACAAAAAGGGCTTTGGCTATCGTCAATACATCTCACCTGACCCATTTCCCGGCAACATCGCCGTGCTGGCGTTGCTCGGTCCACCTGTCGTGGCGCCGGGACCGGCTGACGCGCTTGTTTTATGGGATGATGTTTCGCGGAAATTCAATGAACTGAATTTTCGCGCAGGGCTGGAGTACCAACTCAACGATGATACCCTGTTGTACTTCACCTATGCCGACGGGTACAAGAGCGGCGGCTTCAATTACCGTTACGTCGTGCCCCGTCTGGATCCGCTACCGTTCGACCCGGAGACCCTGGAGTCCTATGAGGTGGGAGTGAAATGGCAGGGCCTGGACGACCGCCTGCGCATCAATGCGGCGGGGTTTGTCAGTGAGTACAGCGATGTACAGATCCAGTTGTTCGAAACCGGAGGCGGCCCCCTGACCCAGAATGCCGGCGTCGCGGATATTATCGGCGTGGAAGTGGAGCTGACTGCGGTGCCCCATGAGCGCCTGCTGCTCAATGCCGGTTTTGGCTATGTTGATGCGGAATATGATGAACTGAACCTGCCGACCACAAATGTGGCGCAGGCAGTCAATCTCGATACAAAACTGCCCAATACCCCGGAGACAACGGTCAATATCTCAGCGGAATACTCCCACCCGTTATCATGGGGTTCCGTGGTCGTTCGCGGCGATTACCGCTATACGGACGACCTTTATAACGATGCGCAAAACTCCCCTTTTCTCTACCAGGAAGGTTATCATACAGTGAATGCTTCGTTGACCTTCAGCACCGGCAACTGGGATTTCAGCCTGTTCGGCGCCAACCTGACGGATAAACGGTTTATCACCAGCGGCGATTCCAATTTCGGGTTAGGGTTTCACGAAGCCAACTATAACCGGCCCCGGGAGTTCGGGGGGCTGATAAGATACCGATTTTAAACATGAGAGTGGGGATATGCTCAGTCAATACAAAGTAGCCGCTGTTCAGGCGGCGCCGGTATTTCTTGACCTGGATGCCACGCTGGAGAAGGGGATAGCATTAATAGAGGAAGCAGCGGGCAACGGCGCCCGGTTGATCGGCTTTCCGGAAACCTGGGTACCGGGTTATCCCTGGTGGATCTGGCTTGAGAGTCCCATAGGCGGCCTGCGTTTTGTGCAGCGGTATCATGAGAACAGCCTGCAACAGGACAGCCCGCAGTTGCAGAAGCTGTGCGACGTTGCCAGGGACAATGACATCTTCGTCGTCATGGGGGCCAGCGAGCGCGCCGGCGGGTCGCTGTATATCTCGCAGTTTTTTATCGATACCGGCGGTTCGGTGCTGGACGTGAGGCGCAAACTGAAACCGACCCACGTGGAACGCACGGTGTTCGGCGACGGCCACGGCAATAACCTGAAAGTCTACGAGACGGAATTGGGCCGGGTAGGAGGCCTGTGCTGCTGGGAACACCTGCAGCCGTTGAGCAAGTACGCGCTGTATGCGCAGAACGAACAGGTTCATATCGGCGCCTGGCCCACGTTCAGCCTGTACCGGGGCAAGGCCTACAGCCTGGGCCCGGAACTGAATATGGCGGCATCTTCAGTCTATGCAGCCGAAGGCCAGTGTTATTTCCTGGCGCCGTGCGGCGTAATTTCCGATGACATGGTTGAGATGATGGCAGATAACTCCACAAAACATGAATTGCTGCCGCCCGGTGGCGGCCATGCCATGATCTTCGGCCCGGACGGCGCTCCCATGTGCGATTACCTGGAAGATGACGCGCAAGGATTGCTTTACGCGGATATAGACCTGGGTGCGATCTCGATTGCGAAATCCTTTGCCGACCCGGCAGGTCATTACTCCCGGCCGGATGTGACGCGCTTGTTATTGAATACATCCCCGGTAGCGCCGGTGGAGTACCTTGATGCACCACCTGACAGGGAAGACGGCATGGAAGACCCGGAACATGGGGCAGATACCGGCGCCATGGCAGGGTTGACTATCGTGAAATAGGAGAGCCCGGATAATGTTTGTCTTTTGCCGGGACAGGCATTTCATGTTGATACGGCGGTTATAGGAATCATGTATATATATGCTATTGGACTGATCCACTCATCTTGTGATATGACGCAATTTTGATATAACCCGTACAGGTCACCCGCCATGTCTGATTTCCTTATTCCCAAAGGACATACCACGTCGACAGAGGATGTTACCGAGAAAGAGCGGCTTGAATACTGGATAGACATGATCTGCGATGAGTTTGTGCAACTGGATTGCTCCACCGATCAGAAGACGGACTTCAAGGGGAAGTTGCGCGGTTCCAAACTCGACAATATCCGGGTCTCGGAAGTCGGCGCCTCCCGGCAACATGTCACCCGCTCAAGAAAACAGATCGCCAAATCGACCGAAAGCGAGTTCCTGTTAAGCCTGCAACTGGAAGATGTCGGCATCGTCAACCAGGATGGCCGCATCGCCGAACTGCATCCGGGCGATTTTGCCCTGTATGACAGCACCCGGCCGTATACCCTGCACTTCGACCGGCCGTTCCGGCAGATTGTCCTGCAGATCCCTTATGATTCCCTGGCAGAACAGTTCCTGAGGCCGGAAAATATCACCGCACGGCGGGTTTCCGCGCGCACTGCGGTCGGTGCGCTCACGTCGCAGTTTATCCAGTCGGTCGCCGGGCGCATGGATATACTGTCCGCCCAGGAACGCGGGGCGATTAACCACCACATCATAGAGCTCATCGCACTCGCCATGGGTTCGATGTCCTCGTTACGGGAACTGGACGGCCAGTCCATCGCCAGGACCGCCATGCTGGAACGCATCAAGCAGTATATCGAGATCAATATCCGCCACCCGCAACTCACCCCGGCGCAGGTAGCCAAACACCATCACATCAGTGAGCGCTACCAACGCATGTTATTTGCCTCCACCGGCACCACCGTGTCCAGGTATATCCTCAACAAGCGCCTGGAATTATGCGGGGAGGCCCTGGAGAACAGGGCATTGAGTGATTACAGCATCACCCAGATTGCCTTCAGCTACGGCTTCAACGACGCCGCGCATTTCAGCCGCAAATTCAAGGAGCGCTACGGTGTCTCTCCGAAAGAATACCGGGACCGGGTTATCAAACCGGCGCGGTAACCGTTTGCATAGCGGTTGTCCGGCGCCGCAGGAACCGGCTTTCAGGCAGCGATCTTAACGTACTCGAAATCGCCCGGTTTACCGTTGATGCCTGCTCTCGGCGGTGCAATCCAACCGGCGAATTTCCCCGGTTCCGTCACCTGTTCCATGAGCGACAGCAGGAACTCCAGGTCGTCGTTATCCGGCAACCATTCTGTCCGGCGCTGT
Organism: Gammaproteobacteria bacterium; assembly: GCA_965207165.1. Classification (GTDB taxonomy): domain Bacteria; phylum Pseudomonadota; class Gammaproteobacteria; order Eutrophobiales; family Eutrophobiaceae; genus JAAXHV01. The sequence goes on from OZ242265.1 coordinate 3,783,524, forward strand.
TCCCATTCGGCTTGCGCGAGCAATTGTCCATCCGGCGCGGCGTGAACGTCGCCGAACTCACCGACTGCCCTGTTGAAGGCGCGGCTGGGCAGGCTCAGGCGGTAGGCATAGCCGTTATCGGCAATAGCCTTGTTCCAGGTGGCCAGGACTTGCTCGCAATCTGAAATAAAGTCATCACACAGGCGGCTGTTGACCGCGTTGATGGCCGGTTCGTCGATGCTGACCAGTTTCCCGTCTATATGCTTGAGCACCGGGTAAGTGCTGTTATGGAGCTGGTGGTCGTCATCGATAGTGGTTTCCCTGAAACGGCCTTTCAATGAGGCGTTGTACGCATTGGATGCATTGGTGGATATCTCGGCGCCGAACAGGTCCAGGGTCACGGAATAATGGAAATTGATTTTTTTCTGCATGGTCGGCAGGTCGATGACGCCCAGGTCCCTGACCTTTTCAATATCCGCGGGGTCGGTAATGCCGTGTTCCCGCATCACCTCGCAGGTGCGTCTCACGACCCGTTCAACGCCGGTCCGGCCCACGAACATATGGTGGCCTTCCTCGGTCAGCATGAAACGGGTGGTGCGGGCCAGGGGGTCAAACCCGGACTGGGCCAGGGATTCCAGTTGCATCTTGCCGTCCCGGTCAGTGAAGGTGGTGAACATGAAGAACGACAACCAGTCCGGCGTTTTTTCGTTGAACGCGCCGAGGATGCGGGGCTTGTCCCGGTCGCCGGAACGCCGTACCAGCAGGTCCTCCGCCTCCTCCCGGCCGTCGCGCCCGAAGTACTTGTGCAGCAGGTAGACCATGGCCCACAGGTGGCGGCCTTCCTCGACGTTGACCTGGAACACGTTGCGCATGTCGTACAGTGAAGGCGCGGTACGCCCCAGGAAGCGTTGCTGTTCCACGGAGGCGGGTTCCGTATCACCCTGGATGACGACCAGGCGCCGCAACATGGCGCGGTACTCTCCCGGTATTTCCTGCCACACCGGTTCACCCTTGTGCCGGCCGAAGGCGATCCTGCGGTTTTCTTCCTGCGGGGCCAGTAATATACCCCAGCGATAGTCCGGCATTTTTACGTAACCGAACTTGGCCCAGCCCTCCGGGTCCACACCGATGGCCGTACGCAGGTAAACCTCCAGGTCCTGGAAACCGTCCGGCCCCATGGTCTTCCACCAGTCAATATAATTCGGGTGCCAGCGCTCCAGCGCCCGCTGCAGGCGCCGGTCCGCGGCCAGCCCCACGTTGTTGGGGATCAAGCTGTCATAATCTACGTTACTCATCGTCTTACCTCGTCGCTCCTGCGCAAGCCTGCGCCATTTTACACCCGGTCCCGATATTTGGGGTCAGAGTAAATACTCTGACCCCAAATATCCCATTGCTATACCCGGTTTCTGTCGTATTCCGGACGCAGTCCCGTGCCGTAACGGCGCAACGCACCGCTGTCACTCACCGCGTTCGGCCGCTGGAATATCCAGTTCTGCCAGGCAGTAAGGCGCCCGAAGATCTTGGTCTCCAGGGTTTCCGGCCCGGCAAAGCGCAAATTCGCCTCCATGCCGACCAGGGCATCGGGAGAGAAACTGGCCCGTTCTTCCAGCAGCATCCTGATCTCATCCTCCCAATCTATATCATCCGGGGTAAAGGTCACCAGCCCAAGTTCGGCAGCCAGGGCGGCGTCCAGTTCCCGGCCGATATGCTCTCTTGCGGCCGCAACACTGCCGGGCTCGCCCAGGAAACGTGTTTCCAGGCGCGTCAAACCGTTACACATCGGCAGGGGTCCGAAGTTGCTTTCGCTCAGCACGATGGTGGCTGCCGGTGTGTCATCATCCTCGAACCGGCCGTCCAGCATGTAGCTGCGGTCAACCGCGAACAGGAACTCGGCCAGCAGGCCGGCGAAGCAGCTTCCCGGTTCGATGAAGGCAAAGCTGGTGCGTGACGTCAGGTCCAGCCGTTTCAGGGTGCGTTTCCAGTACAGGATGATTTCCCGTATCAGCCAGTCACCCTTGTGACGCTGCAGGAATTCGTCATAGCCGCTGACGGTCCCGGCCGCGCCGGCGCTGGTGATAATTATGGTGCCGATGTCCGGTTCGTTGAAACGCAGGTGCAGCAGGGCATCGTCCAGTTGCCGCGCCAGGGCCAGGGGCCAGAACCGGTCCCCCAGGGCAATGGCGTCCGCCATGGTGTCCGGCGCCGCAGAACCGGGCGCCCTGACATGCAGGGTAACGTTACGGTGTTGCCTGTCTATGGACAGGTTCAGCCAGTCGTATTCGAGGCTGTCTGCCGCCGTTCTTCTGGTTAACGGCGTGAGTACCACCCCCTGCGCATTGCCGGGACGGTCGGACATCCGGCTCATTTCCCCGGCCCGCTCAGCCACCCGCTGCGCAAACTGCGAGCCGGGCACGATTTCATCCACCAGGCGCCAATCGAGCGCGCGTTGGCCTTTCACGCCTTCCTCCACGGTGCAGAACACGTCTGCCAGGTCCCGGCGCACCTTTCTCTTGTCGACGACGCGGGTTAACCCGCCCGTGCCCGGGAGTACGGCAAGGAGCGGGATTTCCGGCAACGACACGGCGGCATTGCCGTCGTCGATCAAAATCAGGTAATCCATGGCCAGCGCCAGTTCATAACCGCCGCCTGCTGCAGTCCCGTTCAGTGCGCACAGGTAGCGCTGGCCGGAGAATTCCCCGGCGTCCTCAATGGCGTTGCGGGTCTCGTTGGTGAATTTGCAGAAGTTCACCTTATGGCCGTGGGACGCCCCCGCCAGCATGCGGATATTGGCGCCGGCACAGAACATGGTGGGTTTATTGGAACTGACCACCACGGTTTTCACTTGCGGGTGTTCAAAGCGCAGCCGCTGGATCGCGTCGTACAGTTCGATATCGACGCCGATATCGTAGGAATTAAGCTTCAGTTCGTAACCGGGAAACGCGCCGGCGTCCTCACTCACGTCCATGTCCAGGTTTGCGACAGCGCCTGAAGCCGTCAGCTTCCAGTGCCGGTAACGATCCGGGTGAGTCCGGAAATCCAGCAGTACCGTGTCGGTGGCTGCCGGCAATTCAGTCCCGTTATTGCCGGCTCTATCCTGGTCGAGCATGGTTATTGCCGCAGCCGGCCGCTGGCGAATTCATTGACTTCCCGCGCATGGAAGCGCGCCACGCGGTTGCTCGGCGCCAGCGCCTCCTTGTAGAAGAATTCCGGCAGTTCATCATCTTCATCCGTAAACCCCGCAGCGCGGTTGAATTCCCGCTCCAGCCGCAGGGTGTCACGGCCCAGTTCATCGAAAAACGATGTATCGAGCCGGGTGCCCACGGCAGCGTTGATGGCGCCGGTTACCCTTTCCAGCTGGGCCATCGTAACGGTCCGGCCAAAAATACAAAACCCCAGTGAATCCGTGGCCGCGCACATCACCTGCGCGTCATGGCTGGCCGCAGCGATCTCCGCGAAGGACTTATCCGCGGTCTCCATCCTGGGGACGTTTCCTGCCGTGTGGTCGGCGCCCTGGGCGGTGACCATCATGGTAACGCCCGTGGCCTCTATGACGCGCGGGTCGTAGGCGCTGATGGCCTGGCGTTTGATGACCGGCACCCGCCCGACCCCGTAGTGTTCGCCGACGCAGGCGGTGCCCTGAGCCCACAGCCGGCCCTGTTCCGTGCCGTTGCGTATCTCGTCCAGTACCGTGCTGATAAACCCGGCATCGCCGAATTCGCCCAGGCCGGCATCCATCAATACACCGACCATGGCGCCCGTTTCGATGGTATCGATCCCCAGGTCGTTGGCGATGGCGTTCAGCCTGGCCAGTTCGTCAGGTTCCTTGATGCCGCAATTGGTTCCGAGCAGGCCCAGGGTTTCATACTCCACGGGCGAGACGATTTCGTTGCCGTCGGCGTCGGCATACACGTTGCTGCACTGGATCAGGCAACCGGGCATGCACGCGTGTTCCTGGTCGCCGCCCCGGGCAATATTCTGCTCGCGCAGGAAGTCGCCGCCCATCTTCATGGTTTCACGGTCGGTGTCGACCAGGCGTCCGCCGGAGAAATTGCGTACCGGCAGGCCGCCCACGTGATTTGTATAATCCGCCATCATTGCGGTGCCGAAGCGTTTGTAACTGTCTATCATCGGGTCTTCACCCAGCTTTTCAGCGTAGTGCCGCACTTCGGCGATGACTTTTTTCCGTTCGTGCAGTTGCGGCATCCTGTTCAGGTCCGCAACGACGGCCTTGACCTTTTTGCTGCCCAGCACGGCGCCGACGCCGCCGCGCGCCGCCAGCCTGGAAGGGCGCCGGTCGGTATCGCTGATGGCGATGCCTGCCAGCAGGCCCTGGTATTCGCCGACGGGCCCGCACAGGGCCAGGCTGACTTTCTTGCCGTACTTGTCATGCAGCAACGCGGCCGTCTCGAAATTGCCCTTGCCCATGAATCCTGCGGCTGAGTCGAAACTGCAACTGCCGTCTTTACTGAGATGGATAATGACCCAGTCGTCTGCCGCGCCGTGCAGGGTGAAGCCCGACAGGTGCAACTGGCCGAGGGCTACGCTCAGGGTGCCGCCGGCATTGGCTTCCTTGATGCCCCCCGTCAGCGGGCTTTTGCAGCCGACACTGGTGCGGTTGGCGTTGGAGAAGTTGGTGCCGGCAAAGGGACCGGCAGAGAAAATCAGCGGGTTGTCCGGCGCCAGCGGATCGACACCCGCAATATTTTCTTCCACCAGGGTCCTGGCGATGAGGTAGCGGCCCACGCGGACCAGTTCTTCCCCGCGCTGTTCGACAGCTTTGACTGTCTGCCTTTTCAGGTCGATATGAAGGTAGTTACGCATACGTTGCTACTCCAGGATGATATTGAATCGTTGCAGCTATATGTTGTTCCAGTCACAGGACTGTTCGAAGGCGGACGCAGCCCGGTAAATTGCCGGTTCGTCACAGTGTTTGCCTGCCAGCATCATGCCTACGGGCAGCCCGTTGCGCATGCCGCAAGGCAGCGACATGGCAGGATGGCCGGAGATGTCAAACTGGCAGGTGTTGAGCACCGTGTTGAATGCAAGGAATATTATTTCTTCGATAGCCGGGTCGGAGACGGATGCCGGGTTCTTCTGCGCCTGCATCAAGGTGGTCGGCATCAACAACAGGTCATATTGGTCCAGCACGTCGTCGTAGGCCTTGACCAGTCCCGGCAGGTGGTTTTTCGCCTTTGCGTAATACCTGCCCTGGTACCTTTCCAGGTATTTGCCGAGCATCAGGATCAGGTGCAGGTTCACCGGGCAGCGGTCGAACTTGTCCTGCCAGCCGGACAGGGCATTTCCCAGCGCAGGTGAATTGATACCGTTGGTGTTCAGGGCAAGACCGTTATGGGTCATGGTCTGCCAGAGGCCGTCAGTGATGATGCTGCCCCAGAGCGCAACACCGTCCAGGTGCATGGGAATGGATACTTCCTCCACTTCAGCGCCCATCCCGGCAAATTTACCTGCCGCATCAAGCACACAGCGGTCAACGTCCGGTTCCGACAGGGGGTGGCCGAAGCCTTCCTTGACCACGGCGATTTTCATGCCGCTGATGTCCTCATCAAGCGCCCAGCTATATTTATAGCGCCGTAACTGGCGTTGCCGGCTGTCTATCCCGTCGTACCCTGCCAGCGCTTCCAGCATGAGGGCGTTATCCCTGACGTTTGCGGTCATCGGACCGACATGGTCCAGCATGGCTTCCATACCCATGATACCGGTATAGGGGAGCAGGCCATGGGTCGCTTTCATGCCGTAGATGCCGCAGAAACTGGCTGGAATCCGCACCGAACCGGCCTGGTCGCAACCCAGGGCCAGGTCCACGTCGCCGTTGGCAACCAGGGCCGCGCTGCCGGATGACGAACCGCCGGCGGAATAATCGTGGTTATGCGGGTTCCTGACAACACCGCTGCTGGCCGTGGCGCTGCCGCCGGAGACACAGAGGAATTCACAGACTGCCTTCCCGGTGATCTGCGCGCCGGCGTCCAGCAGGCGGGTAACGACGCTTGCATCGAAATCCGGGATGAAACCTTCGAGGATCGAAGCGCCGTTCATCATGGGGACATTGGCGACGAAAATATTATCCTTTATTGCAACCGTCCTGCCCTCGAGCAGTCCCGCATCCGCGCCTTTCAGGTCGGTCCTGACGTACCAGGCGCCCAGGGGATTTTCTTCCGGGGCGGGTGTGCGGTAACTCCTGTCGGGATAGCGGATTTCAGGCAGTTCGTCTTCAAGCTGGTCCATGAACCGGTAGGAGTTGCCGAACACGGCCAGTTGCTCGAGCAAGGTATCCGCATGGGAGTCGTCAACGGTCAAACCCATGGACGCGGCAATGGTTTTCAGTTCATCCCTGTCAGGCAGTGTGAACGTCATCGGCAATACTCCCCATTATAAAGGTGAGAGGTTGGGATGAATAAACATTAATCACTTCGACAGGACTTATCAAGGGATTTTGCCCGGCTGCCGGCAGCGGAGAATTTCAGCAGCAGGCGCAGGAATTCCCGGCTTTCCCCAGTGCTCAAATGAGCGGTTATGGCCTGCTCGTGGTCGATTATCCTGTCCAGTACTGTTTCCAGGAATGTCCTGCCGGATGCCGACAGCGTCAGGGCAAAACTGCGTTTGTCCGTGCAGGACTGACGCCGCACCACCCAGGCTTTGGCCTCCATATCGGTGATTATCTGGCCCAGGGTGGCTCGCTCTACGCCGATGGCGCGGGCCAGGGCAGCCTGGCTGATATCGGGGTTGTTGCGTATCAGGATGAGGATGCCGGCCTGGCCTGGCGTGATCCCGGTTGTCCCGACTGTTTTGCGGAAATGATTGAAAACCTTGAGCTGGGCCTGCCGCACCTGGAAGCCGACCAGCCCGTCCAGCGTGGAGAAATCAACGGCCTTTGAGGTTGAATTTTCATTCATGGCAGGATTATACTATAATGTAAGGTACCCTTACAATATTGTTTATGAAACCAGCCTCCGATAACTGACAACCGGAAACCTGAAAGTGAACAGGGTTACAACACTTAAACGCAGCACGCAGGAGAATGCCCACATCAGTTGCCGGGTCAACGGCGAGCCGGTGCAGGTTTCCGTGGCGCCCTGTAAAACGCTGCTGGAGATGCTGCGGGAAGACCTGCGCCTGACCGGCACCAAGCACGGTTGTGAACTGGGCGAGTGCGGCGCCTGCGCAGTACTGGTCGACGGGGACCCGATCCTGTCCTGCCTGTCGCTGGCGCTGGATGCGGAAGGTTGCGCCATCGACACCATAGAAGGCATGGCGCAGGACGCGCAACTGCATCCCCTGCAGGCTGCGTTTGCCGACCTGGGCGGCGCCCAGTGCGGATATTGCACACCGGCCATCCTGCTTACCGCCAAAGCCCTGCTGGACCGGCAGCCCAACCCCGACCGGGACCAGATCCGGGAAGCCCTGTCCGGCAACCTGTGCCGCTGCACCGGTTATCAACAGATATTCGAAGCCGTGGAAGAGGCCATCCTGCGCCTGCGTCATACAAAACAGGGGACAGATTTGGAATCTGTGCCCGGCGCTACCCGGCATAACCTTTGATGAGTAACACAGACACATTCTCCATCATCGGCAAGCCGCGCCGGCGCGTGGATGGCGCCGACAAGGTGACCGGCCGCACCTGCTTTGCCGACGATATCATCCTGCCGCGCATGTTGCATTGCAAGCTGCTGCGCTCGCATGTGCCCCATGCCCGTATCGGGTCGGTTGATGTCAGCCGGGCGGAACGCCACCCCGGAGTGAACCTGGTATTGACCGGCAGGGATTTTCCCAATGAATACGGCATCCTGCCGGTAAGCCAGGATGAGCAGCCTTTGTGCCGGGATAAGGTGCGCTTTGTAGGCGACCCGGTCGCCGCGGTCGTTGCCCGCGACGAGTTTGCCGCGGAAGAAGCGCTGGACCTGATCAAGGTCGAGTATGAGCCCCTGGGAACGATCTCCGACCCCGTCGACGCCCTGGATAATCCCGCTGCGCGCCTGCATGACTACAGCGAAGAAGGCAATATCCACAAACGCCTCAGCTACGAGTTCGGCGACGTGGAGGAGAGCCTGGCCGGCAGCGCCCACGTATTCGAGGATACCTTCTTTTTCGAAGGCAATACCCACCTGCCCCTGGAACAACATGCCGCAGTAGGCATGCAGGAAGCCGATGGCCGCATCACCCTGTGGTCGAGTACGCAATGCCCCCATTATGTGCACCGGGCTGTGGCCAAGGCGCTGGACATCCCCATGGCGCATATCCGCGTGATTGCCAGCCCCAACGGCGGCGGCTTCGGCGGCAAAACCGACCCGTTCAACCACGAAATCGTGGTGGTGAAAGCCGCGCAGCTGCTGGGCCGGCCGGTGAAATGCTGCCTGAACCGCGAAGAAGTCTTCTATTGCCATCGCGGCCGCCACCCGGTGCTGATGAAATTCAGGACCGGCGTGGACGAAAACGGCGCATTGACAGGCATGCATCTGCAGACCCTGCTGGACGGCGGCGCCTACGGCTCTTACGGCGTTGCCAGCACCTTCTACACGGCCGTACTGCAACCCGTCACCTACCACTTGCCGCGCTATGCCTTTGATGCCTGCCGCACGTTTACCAACAAACCCCCGTGCGGCCCGAAACGGGGACACGGGACGGTGCAGCCGCGTTTCGGCCAGGAGGTGCAACTGGACAAGATCGCGGCAAAGCTGGATATGGATCCCGCCGCGCTACGCCTCAATATCGTCGAGAAACCCGGCGCGCTGACGGCCAACTACCTGAAGATCGGCAGTATCGGACTGGCGCAGTGCATCAATACCGTGACCGAACGTTCCGGCTGGAAGGGCAGGTACGGCAAACTGCCGGAAGGGAAGGGCCTGGGCCTGGCCTGTTCCAGCTACCTGACCGGCGCCGGCAATTCGATCTACTGGAATGCCATGCCCCATACGGGTGTGCAGCTAAAACTTGACCGCAGCGGCAAGGTCACCGTGTTTTGCGGTGCGACCGAGATCGGCCAGGGCTCCGATGATGTACTGGTCGCCACGATTGCCGAGATACTGGGTATCGATCCCCTGGATATCCGCTGCATCACCGGTGATACGGACCTGACCCCCGTGGACCTGGGGTCCTATTCATCCCGCGTGACGCTGATGATGGGCAATGCCGCTATCCAGGCTGCGGAACGCGCGCGCGGGATGATTGCGCAGGCCGTTGCGGAAAAATTCGCGACGGATACCGAGTCCATCGCTTTCGACAACGGCCGGGTGTTTGAGATTGGCCAACCGGAGCATGTACTGTCGTTCCGGAAAGCGCTGGTTTGCGCGGAGGAAATGCACGGTTCCCTGGGCACTACGGGTTCCTATACGCCGCCGGCCCCGCCCGGCAAATACAAGGGCGGCGGTGTCGGGCCGTCGCCGGCATACTCCTACACGGCCGCAGTGGTCGAGGTGGAAGTCGATACGGAGACCGGCTGGCTGACCGTCCCCAGGGTCTATATCGCCCACGACCTGGGTCGCGCCATGAACCCGGTGCTTGCCCGCGGCCAGGTAGAAGGCAGTGTGTACATGGGCCTGGGCGAGGCCTTGATGGAGGAATCCGCGTTCCGGCGCCTGCCGGCGCGCCTGTCCAATGCGCTGGTGCATCGCGAACCGTCCATGCTGGAATACAAGAGTCCCACGTCCTGCGACATGCCGGAAGTGATTACGGACATGATTGAACACCCCGATGACAACGGCCCGTTCGGCGCCAAGGAAGCGGGGCAGGGACCCCTGCTGCCCGTCATACCTGCCCTGGCCAATGCAGTCTATGACGCCGTGGGGGTGCGCATCGATGAGGTGCCCATTACTGCCGAGAAAATATTGCAGGCCCTGGATGACAAGGCCAGGGGCGGCGCCGGCCGGGTCGGACCGGACCGGTTCCCGGACATCGAGTGGCCCGAACCGTTCCGGGTACCACCCCCCTGGGAGGGAGGCGACGGCAATGCCGTCAATAAACCGGCGCGCAAACGGGCCGCGAAGATGCACGAGATGGATAAATTCAAAAAGGTGGCTGCATCATGATGCGGCTGCCGCAATTCCACTATTACCGGCCGCGGGACGTTGACGAGGCGGCACAGATACTGGCCGGGGAAGACGATGCCATGGTCGTCGCCGGCGGTACCGACCTGCTGCCCAACATGAAGCGGCGCCAGCAGACACCGCGCACCCTGGTGGCGTTGCGTTATATCGCTTCCTTGAAAAAGTTGACGAACGGCGCCGGCCTGACCATCGGCGCGGGCGTAACCCTGACCTCGCTTGAGGAAAACAAAACGGTCAAATCGGCGTATGGAGGCTTATGGCAGGCGGCCGCCCAGGTCGCAACGCCGCACCTGCGCAACATGGGCACACTGGGGGGCAACATCTGCCTGGATACCCGTTGCAATTACTATGACCAGAACCATGAATGGCGCAAGGCTATAGACTTCTGCATGAAAAAAGACGGGGACATCTGCTGGGTTTCGACCGGCAGCAAGAAATGCCTGGCAACCTCGTCCACCGATACCGCGCCGGCGCTGATCTCGTTGCGCGCCGAGGTTGAACTGGTTTCGGCAACCGGCCGTCGTAGGGTTCCCCTGCAGGACCTGTACCAGGACGATGGCATCCACTACCTGACGCGCAGGAGAGAGGAGATCCTGACGAATATCATCCTGCCGCAGGCGGGCGCTACCAGAAGCACCTACTGGAAATTGCGCCGCCGCGGTTCTTTTGATTTCCCGGTCCTGTCGGTAGCCGCGGCGCTTGAATTTGATGAACATGACGTGATCGCGGACGCGCGCATCGTGCTGGGCGCGGTCGCATCGCAACCCGTCGTCTGTACGGAGGTCAATGAACAACTGCGGGGCAAGGGACTCACGGACGAGGTGATCGAGGCCGCGGCGGCGGCCTGCGCAAAGGCGGCAAAACCGGTCAAGAACACGGATTTTGCCCCCCACTGGCGCAAACGCGCCGTGGTCCAGGTCGCGCGCTGTGCGTTGCGGGAATTGCGCGGGGACGACATGCGGGAAACCAGGAAAAAGCTGGCGCGCCAGTCCCTTATATGAATTATACGGACGCATTGAGTCTACCCTCCAGGGCCGCCGTTGAAGAACTGCAACTGGCAAAACTGCAACAGACCCTGGCCGAAATTTACCGGCGCAACCGGTTCTATACGAACAAGCTTGACCAGGCCGGGATAAATCCCGGCAGCATTCAGTCTGCCGAAGATATTTCACTGTTGCCGCTCACGGAAAAAAGTGAGCTGGCAGCGGACCAGGAAAACGGCAATTTCGCGGCAAACCTGACCTACCCCCTGGCCCGCTATGTCCGTTTCCACCAGACTTCAGGGACACAGGGCGAACCGCTGCGGGTGCTTGACACCCCGGAAAGCTGGGACTGGTGGGGACGCTGCTGGAAGCAGGTGTTCTCCGCCTCCGGCGTGGGCCCGGACGACAGGATATTCTGCGCTTTTTCATTCGGGCCGTTTATCGGCTTCTGGGCTGCGGTGGAAGGCGCGCGCCAACTGGGCGCATTACTCGTTCCCGGCGGCGGCCGCTCCTCGCTGGAGCGCCTGAAGCTGATGCGGGAAACAGGGTGTACGGTATTGTGCTGCACGCCCAGCTATGCGCTGCACCTGCTCGGCGTTGCCGCGGAAAACGGGTTTGACCCCGGCGAACTGGCTGTCCACACGACCATCCACGCGGGCGAACCGGGCGCCAACATACCGGCGGTCAAGCAGCGCATTGAGGCCGGCTGGTCGGCCCGGTGCCGGGATCACTCGGGCGCAACGGAAGTCGGCGCCTACGGCTTTGAGACAGCGACGCAACCGAACGGTTTATTGATCAACGAAACCGAGTTTATCGCGGAGGTGCTGGATACGGCAGGCAGGCAGGTCAACCCCGGCGAGGAGGGCGAACTGGTGTTGACCAACCTCGGGCGCTGGGGCTTTCCGGCCATCCGTTACCGGACCGGGGACGTAGTCCGCTATGCCGAACCTGAGGCCGGAACCCACCACCTGTTGTTCCTTGAGGGTGGCATTATCGGCCGTGTAGATGATATGGTGACGGTACGCGGGGTCAATATTTACCCCAGCGCGATCGATAACCTGGTCCGCAGCGTGGACGGGATAGAAGAATACCGTACGACCGTCTCCACCCGGGGAGAGATGAACGTGCTGTCCCTGGAAATTGAAGTCGTGCCCGGCGCCGACCGTATTTCAACAACATCGGCGCTGGCGGAGATGATAACCGGGAAGCTGGGTTTGCAAGCGGATATCACGGTGGTGGAACCCGCATCGCTGCCACGGTTTGAAATGAAGGGTAAACGGTTTTTCATAGACAAACAGCAATAACCACTGATAATACGAACCCTTGTCCAGCCAACGCTTCAGTTCTTTCCTGACGTCATTACTTGCGACTGCCGGCCTTGCCATCGGCATCGGCAACGTGTGGCGTTTCCCGTACATGATGGGCAGCCACGGCGGCAGCGCGTTCCTGGTCCTGTTTATCGCCTGCGTCGTGTTCCTGTCGTTGCCCGCGTTGATGGCGGAATGGGCGCTGGCAAGACACACCCGGCAGGGGACTATCGGCGCGTTCATGGCGGCGTTCGGGCCGGGGTACGGGCGCCTGGCCGGTTATGCCTTGTTACTCTGCATCACGATCGCCGGGGGCTATTACCTGGTTGTCATCGGACACGTGTTCTACAGCGGTTATTTTTCGCTGGCGCACGGGTTTTCCGAAGCAACGACACCGGCCTTCAAGGCAGGCCTGGGCGATAACCACCTGCAATTATTCCTGGCGCTGCTCATCCTGCTGGCTTCCGCCGTCATCATACACCGCGGTGTCCGGCGCGGTATCGAGTTTGTCAGCAACCTGTTTGTACCGTTTTTCTTCCTGGTCAGCTTTTATCTCATATACACGGTATTGAGACTCCCGGGCGCCACGTCGCACCTGTCGGTATTCCTGCAGGTGGATTTCAGCAAGATTGGCTTTACCGAGGTGTTTGCCGCCATGGGCCAGGCTTATTTTTCAATCGGACTGGGCGGCACCCTCACCCTGATATACGGCAGTTATCTGAGGGATGACATCCGGCTGCCGAAACTGTCGGTCATGACGTGTGTCAGCGATACCGGTGCGGCGTTGCTTGCTGCGCTGTACCTGATACCGGCCCTGCTGGTATTCGGCATAGATTTGACGGCAGGCCCGACACTGCTGTTTGAGACCTTGCCGGGTCTGTTCAGCATCCTTCCCGGCGGCCGTTTATTCGGCAGCCTGATGCTGGTTTCCCTGTTCCTGGTAACGTTGCTGTCCTACGTTGCGGTACTCCAGGCGGTGGTGGGCGGCCTGCTCGGTGATGCCGGTGTGATCCGTTTCAGCAAAACCCGGCTGCTCGTTGCCCTGGTCGTAATACAATCCCTGCTGGCAGTATTTTTTACGATTTTTCCGGAGAACATCGCCATCGCGGACCTGCTGTTCGGTTCTGCCGGGATGATGATCGGCGGCTGCCTGGCGCTGCTTGCGCTGGCCTGGGGGATCGGCAGGGCGGATACGGTCAGACAGGTCTTCGGCGCCAGCCACGGCCTGCTGGCATCCGTTTACTTTTACTGGATCAAGTGGATTGCCCCGGGGATCCTGCTGAGTGTCCTGGCCGGGACGTTGTACGAAACGCTGGCAGGTTAGGACAAGCTGCGTCATTCCGGCGCACGCCGGGGTTATGCTACTATTCACAGTTCCACCCACAGGGGAAGCAACATGAGTGCATACATGAAATCCGTTGGTGTTTTTCTCACCTGCCTGGCCGTCAGCGTCCTGGTATCGATAACGACAGTCGCGGCAGATGAAGGCCATCCGTCCATAGCAGGTGGTGTGCCGTTCTTTTATTACAGTGATCTGCAGGTTGCGGCGGACTGGTACAAGAACGTACTTGGTCTTAAACCGGTGACCGAAGAGGACTGGGTAGTGATCTTTGAGTTGACTGCGGATTCCTATATCGGCCTGGTCAATGCTACCGGCGGCGCGCTGAAACCCATCGAGGACAAGGGCGCCCTGCTGTCCATCGACACAGCGGAACTGGAAGCCTGGTGGGACAAGGTCAAGGACGCGGACGGTATCGAGATTAAAAACGGCATCATAACCGGCGCCGACGGGATGATAGAACAGTTCAGCCTGTACGACCCGGGTGGTTACATCGTCGAGTTCTTCCGCTGGAAAGAGCACCGCCCGGAAGCGCAGCGCTACGCCAAATAGATGTCAGGTTTTATTAAAGCTACCTTACTCGTATTTATTTCCGGGATATCCTGTGCTGCCGCCCAGCACCTGGTAATCGAAGACGTCGTCCTGATCGACGGCACCGGCCGTCAGCCGGTGAAACAGGCCAGTGTGCTGGTCGAGGCGGATCGCATAACCGGGGTAAGAAGAGGGAACTTCAGCGACGCCCGGCGTGAAAAGGCGCGCGTTATCAACGGCGCAGGCAAATACCTGATCCCCGGCCTGATGGACGTCCATGTCCACCTGGCGGGCGGTACGAAGGTCACGGTGGAGGGCCTGCGCGAGGTGGAAATCGATACGCAGAAGGGTATCAGGGCGCTGCACGGCTACCTGTACAGCGGCGTTACCTCGATCTATGACTCGGGCAACGTACCCGATCACATCTTCGCCCTGAGAGAGCAGGAACGCGCCGGCGCAATAGCCAGCCCGCGTATCTTTGCCACGGGCGGCATTGTCACCTACCCGGGCAGCCACGGCAGCGGTCCCGGCGCCACTACCGTGGATGACTGGCCGGAAGCCATCCCCCTGCTGGATGAACACATCGAACAGCAGCCGGATATCCTCAAGCTGACCCTCGAGGAAAGGGGCTGGGGGGCACGGCCCCTGATCCCGAAACTGCCTTTGCCCCTGATGGAACGGATTATCGAGTACTACAACGACCACGGTATCCGCACTACCGCGCATACGGCCGGCGAACTCCGGGCAAGGCAGGCCATCTTTGCCGGGATAGACGCCTTGTCCCACCCGGTCATCGTCGGCCCTGTCAGCGACAGCTTTGCAAACCTCATGGGCGCCAAGAAGATTCCCATGGCAACGACCTTGACCATCGGTGAAAACTACAGCCGCCTGGCCGAACACCCGGAATACCTGGACCAGGCCCTGTACCGGGCAGTGCTCACAAAACAGGAAATCGCGGAACTGAAAGGTAAAACGCGGCAGGATTACCAGGACCGGACCTGGACCTGGTGGATGAAGCTGATGACGCCGGTCGCGCAGGAAAACCTCCGTAAAATTCATGCTGCCGGTGGCATCCTGGCGCTGGGGACAGACCAGACCAACGGGGCGGCAGTACACCGTGAAATGGAGCTACTGGCTGCGGCCGGAATACCGGCACTGGACGTCATCCGGATCGCGACGCTGAACGGCGCAAGATTCCTGGGAAAGGAGGAGCAACTAGGGTCGATCGAGGAAGGCAAACTCGCGGACATGGTGTTGTTGAACGCGGACCCGTCGGCAGACATCAATAATTCCAAGCAGATCCACCTGGTTATTAAAAACGGCAGGGTGGTCGACAGGGAGAAGCTTGACCTGCCGGGCAACTATTAGCCCGGATTTCTCACCAGGTGAGAAATCCGGGCTAGCCCAGCGCCAACATCATATTTCTTTACGGCTTATCGGAATATCCGGCAGGGGGTATGTGTTCCGGAACGAGCGCGGCGAGAGAATCGGGACAGGAAACACCTTTGTCAGGGCAAGAAGGTCGTTATCACCGGTTATCAGGGCATCTGCCTCTGCAGCAATCGCAAGTTCAAGGAATGGGCGATCAAGGGGATCGCGACACTGCGGGACTGGAGGTGGATCTGACACGACAACAGTCTCGCACCAGGGCAGATAATCAGCCAGCAATTCCTCTTGTTCACCGCTGGTCAGGTTGAATTTGGGATAGGCCAGGACCCGGATTAACTCAACCGCCGTCTCCCGGCTTGATAACGGCTGGATGTTTTCCATCTGCCATGCCTGGCGTAGCCAGGTGAGTACCCCGGTTTGGAACAGTAACGCCGACAGCAGCACATTGGTGTCGAGGACAACGCGAGGGGGTTTCATCGGTCATGACGCGCCCAGGATATTGCATCGGAAATGTCAGCCTCGGATATACCCATCTCGGTCAGCTTTGACCGCACAGAGTCAGCACGGGCAAGACGCACAGGCGTCAGCACGATACGGCCGTTCTCCCTGGATACATCGAAATACTCCGTACCCTCCAGATCGGATATCACCTTTTTCGGAAGGGTTATTTGATTTTTGGACGTCAATTTAGCTAACATAATGTCTCAAAAGTAAGAATGTACGGAAAGTGTATATCCTTACATCCTTGAAATCAAGAGCGGGGTGATAACGCAGGGAATAACGAAATCAGGCCCCATCCATATCGAAGTCGTCCAGGTTCACCTCGCGCATGGTGGCCCGGTTGTATTTTTCCTCCCGGGGCAGCGGCACGGTGGCGTCGATGCCCAGTCGCGTCCAGTTGTCGTCCTCCACCATGGGGTTCAGGCGATGGCCGATGGCGTCGGGGATGGGCAGCAGGTCACGGTCGAAGCGGCAGCGTGTCTGCACGGCCCAGTCCACGTCCGCCAGGCTGTACAGGTCCACGTCCGTGTCCACCACGGTCACCGTTTTCACGAAAGCGAGTGAGACAAACGCCGCCATGATGGCGTTGCGCTGGCTGCCCTCGTGTTTCTTGTCGATCTGCACCACCAGGTGGTAGGGCACGCTGCCGTCGGAGAAGTGCACCGCGGTAACCTCCGGCACCAGGCTGTGAATCTTGTCGAACGCCCCGGCGCCGGCGATCAGGCCGTAGGCATTGTAGACTTCCTTGCCGGACAGGATGGAATGGAAAATCGGTTGTTGCCGCCGGGTAATGGCGGAGACCTCAAACACCCAGCGGTCTTCGCGGTTGGCGTAATAACCCGTGACCTCGGCGTAAGGGCCTTCCGCTTCGCGCACGCCGGGCAGGATCCGCCCTTCGATGACGAATTGCGCATCGGCCCAGGCTTCCACGCCCACGCTCTGCGCTTCGATCAACCTGACCGGCGCGCCGTGCATCTGGCAGGCGATCCCGATTTCATCCATTTCCATGGGCGCGGCGGAGGCCGGGGATGCGGCCGCCATGCTCAAGGCGTAGTCCGCGCCGTTGTTGACGGTAAGCTCAAGCGGCTGCCCTTTTGCCTCGGCCCGTTTGAAATAGTCCATCAGGTGGCCGAGTTCCTCCAGCAACAGGGTGAAGCGGTTCCTGCCGGTCACCATCATGCGGTGGATGGACAGGTTGCGCACACCGGTGTCCGGGTCTTTTGCAATCACCACGCTGGACGTCAGGTAAGGGCCGCCGTCACCTTCGGCATGGTGTGGTATCGGCAGGGTGGAAAGGTCCGGCTCAGTCTCGATAACCTCGTTGGCCGGGCCTTGTTCAACCATCACCGGCTCGATGGGGTTCCTGCGCCAGGCGCGGATATCGTCGGCCAGCACGAAGGGCAGTTGGGCGCTGCTGGTCTGGAAAAACCTGGCCATGAACTCGCGGTTCCAGTACAGGCCGATCAGTACCGGGTAATCCCGGCCCTTGACGTTCTCGAACAGCACGGCTTTGCCGCCCTCGAATTTCCGGGCAATCCCGGCCAGTTCGAAGTCCGGGTCCACCTCGCTTTTTACCCGGATCAGGTGATTGTGCTGCTCCAGGAATTCAACGTAGGATTGCAGGTCGATGAGGTTGCGTTTTGCCAGGTCCATGATTGTTCTCGTTATGATTCGTTGTCGGTAGTGCCTCTGGGTTGCTTATACGCGGTGTTTCGTCTTCAGTTGCACGTAGTATTCCGCGGCGAGGTCCAGGTAGGCGAGTTCATCCTCCGTCAGTTCGCGCACCTGGCGCGCCGGTGTGCCGACGTAGAGGTAGCCGCTTTCCAGGATTTTTCCGGGCGAGACCAGGCTGCCGGCGCCGATAATGGTATTGGATTCGACCACGGCCTTGTCCAGGATGGTTGTGGACATGCCTATCAGGCAACGGTCGTTGACGGTGCAGCCATGCAGCATGACCTTGTGGCCTACGGTGACGTTACTGCCGATACTGAGCGGGTCGCCCCCGGGGTTATGTTCGTCGTCGTGGTTGACGTGCAGTACCGAACCGTCCTGGATACTGGTCCTGTCGCCGATGGTGATGCGGTTCACGTCCCCCCGGATTACGGTTGCCGGCCAGACCGAAGAGTCTTCCCCTATGGTCACGTTACCGATGACGACTGCCGTCTCATCGATAAATGTGGATGGGCCTATTACAGGTGTGATACCCTCAAAAGTCCTGATCATGATATAAGTTCAAACGAAAAAGGTTCTATTCAGCCTTGCCCGGTCCCGACCGGCCGGCGGTTGCCGAGCATCTTAACATGCCACGCAGATTTTTTATTTTCAGCCTGTTTATCATAGGCGCGGTCTTATCGGACGCACGCTTATCTGCGCCGGCAGCAGCACAGGCAATCGGCACACCGGCCCCGGCTTTTACCCATGCTGACGAGAGTGAGTGGCTGAACTCCGCGCCCCTGACCTGGGAAGACCTGCGCGGCAAGGTCGTGCTGCTGGATTTCT
This sequence comes from Gammaproteobacteria bacterium, assembly GCA_965207165.1. Taxonomy (GTDB): domain Bacteria; phylum Pseudomonadota; class Gammaproteobacteria; order Eutrophobiales; family Eutrophobiaceae; genus JAAXHV01. The sequence continues at coordinate 3,802,110 of OZ242265.1, forward strand.
GGACGTTTGAATGCTGGAACTGTTACCGCTCTTTCCCCTGGCTGAAAGCCATGGAGGCGCGCCTGGAACCCGGCGGCCTGCAAGTCATCGGCGTACACACACCGGAGTTTGAGCGCGAACGCATAAGGAAAAACGTCGAGGATAAAACCAGGGAATTCGGCCTGCATCACCCGGTGATGATCGACAATGACTTTTCCTACTGGCGCGCCCTGGAAAACCGTTACTGGCCGGCATTTTACCTCTTCGATAAACAGGGCAGGCTGCGTGCAACCTATGTCGGGGAGACCCACGAGGGAGACCGGCAGGCCAGGGAAATCGAGGCTGTTATCAAGGACCTGCTGGCGGAGTCATAAGCTGGACAGTGCCGGCTGACATCAGACAACTGATCGACGAGAAACCCATCAGCGGTTTACAGCTGCGGGTCGTCTTCGGCTGTTTTGCCCTGAACATGCTGGACGGGTTCGACGTACTGGCCATCGCCTTTACCGCGCCCACCATCTCCCAGGAATGGCAACTGACGCCTTACATGCTGGGTATCATTTTCAGCGCCGGCCTCGTCGGCATGACCATCGGCGCCGCGTTCATTGCGCCGTTTACCGACGTCATCGGCCGGCGCGCGATGATACTGCTGTCGCTGACTGCCATCGCCATCAGCATGGCCCTGACCGGCATGACAACCGATGCCGGCCAGATGATCGTCATGCGGATAATCACCGGCCTGGGCATCGGCAGTATTCTTGCCAGCCTCACCAGCCTGGTGGCCGAATACACCCCGGCCAGGAAACGCAGCCTGATGGTGGGCTTCATGCAGGTGGGCTATCCACTGGGCGCGACAGCCGGCGGCTTTGCCGCGGTCTGGTTGATTCAACTGTCCGGCTGGCCGGCGGTGTTTTATTGCGGCAGTCTGCTTTCGTTTGCCGCGCTTGTCCTGACATATTTATTCCTGCCTGAATCCATGGAATTTCTGTCTTCCAGGCAACCCAGGGGCGCCCTGGACAGGATCAACCGGATACTGGCCCGCATGGACTGGCCCCGACTGCAGGCCATGCCTGAGGCGCCGCCTGTTGTGGTAAAGCCCTCGGTGAAACAGATATTGACTCCTGAATATCGCAAATGGACATTACTGTTGTGGACAGGATTTTTCATGGCGTTCCTGACCCTGTATTTTTTATTCAGCTGGGTGCCCAAGATTACCGTGGACGCCGGGCTGCCGATAGACCGGGGAATTTATATCGGTACCGCGCAGAATTTCGGCGCGTTTCTGGGTGGCGTCACGCTGGGTTACCTGTCTGACCGGTTCGGCGTGCGTCCCCTGATCATCTGTTTTTTCACCGGCGGCGTCATTGCCATGCTGGCGTTCGGTTTTGCACCGCCCGAGGTAGGGCTGCTGCTGGTACTGGCCTTCCTGATCGGGTTTTGCGTGCTGGGCGGGTTTGTCGGTTTTTATATATCGGCCGCGTGCCTGTACCACACGGAAGTGCGCACAACCGGCGTAGGCTGGAGCATAGGCGCAGGCCGGACCGGCGCCATCATCGGCCCTTACCTGGGCGGCGTGTTCATTAACATGGGTTACCCGACGAGCGTGAATTTTATTATCTTCGCGGTGCCGCTGATCCTGGCTTGCATCGCGATATACCTGATGCGCGCACCGCAACTGCAACCGGTCTGAGCATTGGCGCGCCTGGGGCAACCCATGCGTACGACGTACCCCGGCACCCGCAGGGGCAGGAACCCGGTAATTCTACCTGTTCAATCCCCCTTAATCCGGTTAACCAGCGTCCCTATTCCCTCCAACTCAACCTCTAACCTGTCTCCGGGGTGCATGAAAAGCTGTGGCTTGCGTTTATACCCGACGCCGCCGGGCGTACCCGTGGCGATGACATCGCCGGGTTCCAGCGTGGTGAAGGTGGAGAGATAAGCCAGCAGTACGGGCACGCTGAAAATCATCAGGTCCGTTGTAGTCGCCTGCACCGTGTTGCCGTTAAGGCGGGTTTCTAGCCGGTAACCGGCGTTGGGGTCCGGCATTGCCGTTGCAGGAATCATCCAGGGACCGCACGAACCTGATGCGTCGAAATTCTTGCCGGGAATGTATTGCGTGGTATGTACCTGGAAATCCCTGACGCTACCGTCCATGAAACAACTGTAACCCGCTATATGTTCCAGTGCCTGGTCCGGGTGGATGCGCCTGCCTGTTTTGCCGATGATGACCGCCAGTTCGCCCTCAAAGTCATACTGGTCACTTTCCCGGGGTTTTACCAGGTCCTGCCCGTGACCTGATATGGAGGACGGATAGCGGGTGAAAATCAGCGGGTGAGCGGTCGTCGCGCCACCCATTTCCGCACGGTGCGCTACGTAATTCTGGCCGATGCACAGGATACGGCGCGGCTCCGGTATGGGAGGCAGGTAGACGACTTCGTCAAGCGCAACGATTTTTTGCGCCGGGACGGTGTCGAGGGATACCGGTAACGTATCGTTACTGATGGCAGCTTGTAGCGTGGGTGCATGCCCGGTCAAATCCACCAGGTCCCGGCCATTGACCGCACCCCAGCCCGGTTCGCCGTTATGAAGGTAAGATATAAAGCGCATTGTCAGTTCTCATTTTTTACGGTTCGAAAGCCGATGTGCGCGGCGCCCAGGGTGGTTTCCTGGGCATGCCTGGCCGCCGGGCGGTAGCGCCGGCAGTAATTTTCCGCACACAGGTAGGACCCGCCCTTGATCACTTTAACCGGCACGCCGGGTTGGCGCGGGTCGTAACCTTGTTCGCCGGCGGAGTCCTGTTGCGTATCGTGGGACGGATAATACCAGTCGCCAACCCATTCCCAGACGTTGCCGATCATGTCGTACAGGCCATAACCGTTGGCCGGAAAACAACCGACCGGCGCCGCGCCCTGGAACCTGTCTTCATTAGAGTTCGCGACGGGGAACAACCCCTGCCAGGTATTGGCCTGGTGTTCCCCGCCGACCAGGTGTTCATTGCCCCAGGCAAACGCAGCCTTGGCCAGTCCGCCGCGGGCCGCGTACTCCCATTGCGCCTCCGTAGGCAGGTCGTGTCCCAGCCACTCGGCAAAAGCCAGGGCATCCTGGTAGGTGACGTGTACGACAGGATACTCATCCCTGGCTTCGATTGTAGTGCCGGGTCCGGCCGGTTCCCGCCAGTATGCACCGGGGACAAAACGCCACCACTGGGTAAGTTGCCCGGCTTCGCCGGTGGGCATGATAAATACGACGGAACCGGGTTGCAGCAGGGCAGGGTCGATGCCGGGAAAGTCTTTGGGGTCCGGTTGGCGTTCCGCACTGGTGACGTAACCGGTCGCATCGACGAATTCACTGAAACGGCTGTTGGTCACTTCAAACCTGTCTATCCAGAAACCGTCAACTTCAATTTCCCCGGGCGGCCCTTCTTCAGGGTAATGATTGGCTGATCCCCGGACAAAGCTGCCGCCTTCGACCCATACCATACCGGCGTGTCCCCCCGCGTCGCTGCAGCCTGCCTGTGACCGGGGCGCGTCACCCACGCCCGGCTTGCCGTCCAGGACGACCCAATACCCCAGGATGGCAGCAACGCCCAGGCCGAAGGTGATGGAGAAGGCTTTTTTCATCGGGCCATTTTACCATCATTCACTTTGTAATCGGTTCCTTCTGATAATATAATGCCGGGCAAATCGTTATCGCCTATTCCCATTTCATACCCACATGCCGTATAAGCTCGTCCTGCTGGAGACGGCCAGGAAACTTGCCGATCAGCACAATTTCGATGGCGCTGCCCTGCGCGAAGCCATCCCTTACCTGGAAGCCTTCCAGGGGAAGAAGTTCGTCCTCAAGATCGGCGGCTCGGTCTTGCAGGATGAGCGCCTGATACCCCAACTGGTCAGTGACGTCGTGTTCCTGAAACGCCTGGATATCGAGGTCGTCCTGGTGCACGGCGGCGCCCGGCAACTGGACCGGCACATGCAGGCGCGCGGGCTGGAGCCGAACAAATTGGATGGCTTGAGGGTGACTTCGCTGGAAGTACTGGAACTGGCGAACGAGGTGTTCCTTGAAATCAGCTACCAGGTCAGGGATGCGGTAGCACACAGGGGTTACCGCGGCGTCATATTCGACCGGACCAGCGGCCTCGTGTGCTCGCGGCAGAAACAGGACGGCCTGGGTTATGTCGGTGAACCGGTAAGCGTGGATACGTCACTGCTTGAACAACTGCCGCCGGAAGCCGTTCCTATCGTCACCGCAATCACCTCGGGAGAGGAACCCGGGGACCCGGGCTACAACGTCAATGCCGATGAAGTCGCGAGCGCCATCGCCAGGGAAACCAGGGCCGAAAAACTGATCCTGATGACGGACGAAGAAGGTGTGAAAGACGCTGCCGGTGATTTGCTGTCGACGCTGACATGGGAACAGGCTGAATCACTCATCGAGTCGGGCGTGATCCACGGCGGCATGATTCCCAAGGTGCAGGCTTGTCTCGAACCTCTGCAAAACGGTGTAAAAAAGTCCCATATCATCAGGGGAGACGCCGATTCCTTTATCAACGAAATCCTGACCGACGCCGGCGTCGGCACCGAATTCGTCAGGTAATCGACTCGGGCGGGTAGTCCGCAGGATCGAACGCCGGTTCGGGGTACTGCGGGTCCATGTCCTCCAGGGTATCCACCAGCAGGCGGCTGATCACCAGGTTGCGAAACCAGCGGTTTTCCGATGGGACGACGTACCAGGGCGCCCAGTCCGTCGAGCACCGGTGCAGCACATGATGGTAGGCTTCCATGTAGTCATCCCAGCGCTCCCGGTCGCGCAGGTCGTCCGGGACAAATTTCCAGTGTTTATCGGGCCTGAGCAAGCGCCGCCTCAGCCGCTCGCGCTGGTACTCCTTCGACACGTGCAGCATGACCTTGACGACACGGGTGCCGTGGTCGGTCAGCATTCTCTCAAAGTCATTGATATGCCCGTAGCGTTTCTCAATGAGATCGGGCGGCGCCCAGCCGTACAGGCGCACGATCAGCACGTCCTCGTAATGGGACCGGTTGAAGACGCCGATGCCGCCTTTACGGGGCACATGTGAGTGGACCCGCCACAGGAAGTCACGGGCCTGTTCCGCGTTATTCGGCGATTTGAAGTTCGTCACCCGGCAGCCCTGGGGATTGAGCGGCGCCATCACATGGCGGATCGTGCTGTCCTTGCCGGCAGTATCCATTGCCTGCAATACCAGCAGCAAAGACTGTTTTGACTCGGCAAAAAGACGCTGTTGCAGTTCGTCAAGGCGCTTCCCGAGGGCCGACTGTTGAGCCTGGATCTCCGCCTTGTCCCGCTTTTTGTCCAGTCCCCGGGTGTCAGCCGGGTCAATATCGGCCAGGGAAAATGAACCGTCTTGCGGCACGCGGTACTTCGTATAATCTACCGGGAAATCGGACATGTGTTTCTCCTGGCTTTATTCTCCAGACAGTAATTCGAAATTTACAATAGCATTAAATCGGTGGCGCGACCAGCTACCGGGTTCACCCTGGCCGGCACACCCGTCAGCGGATTATATTCCTTGAAAAGGTTACCGATCTTCCTTAGTATCTCCGGGAAACCAGGCGTCTTCCGAACCAACCTCCACATCACAACCGGCCTGGCCGGCGCCATACCATGTTGAACGAGGCACAGATCACAAAAGCCGCACAGGACATTCACGCTGCGGAAACCCACCGCAGGCAGAGGCGCGCGCTCACACTGGAACATCCCGACATGAGTATCGACGATGCCTATGCAATCCAGGCGAGATGGATGGAAATCAAGCAGGCAGAGGGGCGTGAGCTCAGGGGGTACAAGATCGGCCTGACCTCCAGGGCGATGCAGATGACCATGCACATCGACGAACCGGATTACGGTACCCTGCTCGACGACATGTTCTTTGCCAACGGCGCGCAACTGGAAGCCGCAGCTTTTACCGACCCCAGGATAGAGGTCGAACTGGCATTTGTCCTGAAGCACAGGCTGGCAGGAGCAAACGTGACCGTTGCCGACGTGATGGCTGCAACGGATTACGTGGCGCCGGCGCTGGAACTGATCGCGGCGCGCACCTGCCGGGTCGATCCCGATAACGGTTACGTGCGCAGGATTCAGGATACCATAGCAGACAACGCCGCCTCCGCCGGAGTGATCATGGCAGATGAGTCGTTCAGCCCGGATAGCGTGGACCTGCGCTGGTGCGGCGCCCTGCTTTACCGCAACGGCATTGTGGAAGAGACCGGACTGGCCGCGGGCGTGCTGGACCATCCCGCCAACGGGATAGCATGGATCGCCAGGCGTTTTGCGCCTCACGGTATAGCGCTGGAACCCGGCCAGGTGCTGCTGTCAGGTTCGTTCACCCGGCCGGTGCCCGCCCGCCCGGGTGATGTGTTCCGCGCCGACTATGGCGGCCTGGGGACAATCGATTGCCGCTTCACGTAAGAGTTTGAGAGATTGGGGTCAGAGCAAATGCTCTGACCCCAAATAACCGTTTGAACAAACAATCCAGGAGAGATGAATGGAATTACCCGTTAACCACCTGAAACAGGCACTGGCCGCAGGACGTACGCAATACGGCCTGTGGCTGGGTCTGCCGGATACCACCTGCGCCGAAATCTGCGCCGCCGCCGGCTTTGACTGGCTGGTAATCGACACGGAACACGGCCCGTTCGACCTGCCCGCGGTGCTTGACCATTTACGCACCCTCGCCGCGTACGACGTGCAGGCCGTAGTGCGCCCGGTGTCCGACGACCGCAACGTATTGAAGCAACTGCTGGATACGGGGGTGCAGACCCTGGTGGTGCCGATGGTCGAATCGGCTGAGCAGGCAAGGGAACTGGTCAGGTCGGTGCGCTACCCGCCGGACGGGGTACGCGGCCTGGGAACGGCCCTGGCCAGGGCCGCGCGCTGGCACGGGATACCCGGATACCTGCACAAGGCGAATGACCAGATCTGCCTGATGGCGCAGGTGGAGACAATCCGCGCCGTGGAGGCGTTACCCGGCATACTGGACGTTGAAGGCATCGACGGTATCTTTATCGGGCCGTCCGATTTATCCGCGTCCATGGGACATATCGGCAATGCCCGCCACCCTGATGTGGTAGAAGTGATCCGGGATATCCTGCACAGGACCCGCGCGGCGGGCAAGGCGGCAGGAATACTGGTCCTGGGTTCCGCCCTGGCACGCGAATACCGGGATATGGGTGCGAACATGATCGGTATCGGTACCGATACGCTGCTGCTTGCTAACAGCGCACAACAACTGGCCGGCAGTGTCAAGGACGATGCAGGTCAGGGTTAACGCGGAAGGAACCCGGCGCAAGGCTACGGTAGACGAAAAAGCGCGCATCCACCTGGACGGCAGGACCCTGGCGCTGGAACAAACCGCCTTGCCACCCGTTACCGACCAGCCCGTGATCTGTGTCGCGTTGAATTATGCCGGACACTACACCAGACTGGCGGCCGGCTTCGATCAACCACCCTACAAACAGCCCCCGCGCCAACCCGTTTTTTTCATCAAGCCCCCGAATACGCTGACGGGACACCTGGGTGAGGTGCCGTGCCCGGACACAGTCGACCATATCTACACCGGCGCAGGCCTGGCTTTCGTGATCGGAGCGCCGGCGTCCCGGGTCAAACAGGAACAGGGGCTTGACCATGTCGGCGGCTACACCATCTTCAACGATTTCAGCCTGTCCGAGGACAGCTATTTCAGACCGCCCGTCACCACCAAGTGCCTGGACGGCTTCGGCCCCGCAGGCCCCTATATCGTCGACCGGGATGAGATTACAGACCCCCACAACCTCGCGATCAGAACCTATGTAAATGGAGAGCTGAAGCAAACGGCCTCAACCGCAGACCTGAGACTGCCCATCCCCGCCATCATCGAAGCCCTGACGGAATTCATGACCCTGATCCCGGGCACGGTAGTAGTGAGCGGCTTCCCCGACGGGCGTGTTGCCGTCAAACCGGGAGATGAAGTCAAAGTTGAAATTGAACATATCGGATTTCTGATAAACCGAATTGTAAAAAAAAAGTAACGGGCAGCGATGACAGGTTGGGAAGGCATTTTCAAGACTATCGCCAGCCAGGGATGGCTGGCGGTAAGCGTACAGGGAAGTATTCACAGCGTGTCTTGAAAATGCCTTCCCAACCTGCCACCGTACCATCTACTATTTCATTACAATCACCTGTATGAAAACCGCACGAGTTAAAATCGACAACCAGGTCCACCAAGTCTCCGTAAACGACGATTACAGCGTCGTCACTGCCGACGGCATGACGTACCAGGAGAATGAAGTAACCTGGCTGCCGCCCGCACACGGCACCGTTTTCGCCCTGGGCCTGAATTATGCAGACCACGCCTCCGAACTGGCGTTCAAGGCGCCCGAAGAGCCCCTGCTGTTCCTGAAAACCCCCAATACCTTCACCGGGCACAGGCAATACAGTTACCGCCCTGACAACGTCGATTACATGCACTACGAAGCGGAGCTGGTCGCCGTGATCGGCAAAACGGCGCGCAGGGTAAAACAGCAGGACGCCATGGATTACGTGGGCGGCTATACCCTGTGCAATGATTACGCGGTACGGGATTACCTGGAAAATTACTACCGGCCGAACCTGCGGGTCAAGTGCCGGGATTCCCTGTCCCCCCTGGGGCCGTATATTATCGACCGGGACGATATCGGCGACCCGCATGATTTAAGGCTCCGCACCCGGGTCAACGGGAAGGTGACCCAGGAAGGGACTACGCGGGATATGATATTCGGAATACCATTCCTGGTTGAGTACCTGTCGGCATTCATGACCCTGCAACCGGGCGACATGATATCGACCGGCACGCCGAAAGGACTTGCCGACGTCAGGCCGGGAGACGAGGTGGTGATCGAAGTTGAACAAGTGGGCCGTTTGATCAATCATGTAATCAGCGAGCAGGAGTATTTCAGTCAATAGCCTTTGGTTGTAAGAAACCGAACAACCAGGAACCGGAAACTGACAAATGTCCGGACAATTTGAAGAGAATCTGAAAAAAGCCGAGAGTTACCTGAAACGTTTCCGGGACAACGTGACCGCGCACTATGTCAACGGTGCGTCCTTTGCAGGCGATTCGGGCCGCACCTTCGAAAACCTGACGCCGGTGGATAATACGTCTATCGGACCTGTCGCCGAAGGGTCGGCCGCTGATATCGACCGTGCCTGCCGGGCTGCGCAGGACGCTTTTCCCGCCTGGTCCGGCACGTCCGGCAAGCAGCGCAGGAAAATCCTCAACCGGTTTGCCGGCCTGGTCGAGCAGCACGCCGAGGAGATCTCCCTGGTGGAGAGCATGGACTGCGGCCAGCCGATCCGTTTCATGCGCGCGGCCGCGGCGCGCGGCGCCGACAACTTCCGCTTCTTTGCCGACAAGGCGCCGGAGGCCGGCAACGGCCTGTCATTGCACCAGGACGAACACCTGAACTATACGAAACGGACGGCCATCGGCCCGGTGGGCGTCATCACGCCCTGGAACACGCCGTTCATGCTGTCCACCTGGAAGATCGCGCCGGCCCTGGCGGCCGGCTGCACGGTGGTGCACAAGCCGGCGGAATTCAGCCCCTTGTCGGCCATGATCCTGGCTGAGATCAGCAGGGAGGCGGGTTTGCCTGACGGGGTCTGGAACACCGTCAACGGGTTCGGTGAGGAAGCGGGGAAGGCGCTGACCGAGCATCCGGCGATCAAGGCCATCGGCTTCGTGGGGGAAACGGTGACCGGCACCCATATCATGCGCCAGGGTGCGCCCACCCTGAAAAGGGTACACGTCGAACTGGGCGGCAAGAACCCCGTCATCGTCTTCGATGATGCCGATTTTGCGCGCGCCCTGGATGCCGTGGTATTCATGATCTACAGCCTGAACGGCCAGCGTTGTACTTCGAGCAGCCGCCTGCTGGTACAAGACGGCATCGCCGGCCGGTTCCTGGCCGCCCTGGAACAGCGGGTAAACAGCATCAAGGTGGGGCACCCCCTGGACCCGGATACGGAGATAGGTCCGTTGATCCATCCCAGCCACCTGGAAAAGGTGATGAGTTACGTGGATGCAGCAACAGATGAGGATGCGACCATTGCCGCGGGAGGCGTGCTGGCCGGTGACCTGGGTCCCGGCAATTACCTGCGTCCCACCCTGTTCAGTAATGCAACAAATGCCATGAAGATCGCTCGGGAGGAGATCTTCGGCCCGGTGCTGACGGTGGTCCCCTTTGCCACGGAAGAGGAGGCCGTAACGCTGGCCAACGATACCCCGTACGGTCTGGCGGGTTACGTCTGGACCGCCGACTCCGGGCGCGGCATCCGCATGGCGGAGAACCTGGAAGCCGGCATGGTGTGGGTGAATTCTGAAAACAACCGCAACCTGCCGTCGCCCTTCGGCGGCATGAAGCAGAGCGGCATAGGGCGGGACGGCGGCGACTACAGCTTTGATTTTTACATGGAAACCAAGAACATCTGCATTGCCCACGGCACTCATAGAATTCCGGTACTCGGAAAGTGAGGCAGGTTTGCATGCGCCTTTCAAGACACGCTGTGAATACGTCCTTGTACGCTTACCATCCGCTGTCCCTGCGGATGATAGTCTTGAAAGGCGCATGCAAACCTGTCGGCATCTTGCAATTACAGGGTTCCAGTTACAAATGAGTAAATAACATGGGTGAAATCGTACTGGCTGCCAAGATAACGCATGTGCCGTCCATGTACCTGTCGGAGTTGCCCGGTCCCCACCAGGGGTGCCGGGAGGATGCCATCGAAGGCCACCGGGAGATAAGCCGGCGGGCGCGGGCGCGGGGTGCGGATACCGCCATCGTGTTTGATGTGCACTGGCTGGTGAACAGCGGTTACCACATCAACAGCGGCGAGCATTTCAAGGGCGTGTATACCAGCCATGAACTACCCCATTTCATCAAGGACATGGCCTACGAATATGACGGGAACCCCGCATTGGGCGACCTCGTTGCCGAGTGCGCCAATGCCCGCGGTGTCAATACACGCTCGCACCATGTTGACAGCCTGACCCTGGAGTACGGCACCCTGGTGCCGATGCGTTACATGAACCCGGACCGGCATTTCAAGGTGGTGTCGGTCGCGGCCTGGTGCGCCTGGCACGACCTGGACGATTCCAGGAAATTCGGCGAGGCGGTGCGGGAGGCGATCGAAAAGAGTAACAGCAAGGTCATGGTGCTGGCCAGCGGTTCCCTGTCCCATCGTTTCAACGACAATTCCAATGCCGGCGATAAAATATTCCAGATCAGCGATGAATTTTTCCAGCAGACGGACCTGCGCGTGGTGGACCTGTGGAAACAGGGAGACTTCAAGACGTTCACGGAGATGTTCCGGGAGTATGCCTACCGCTGTTACGGCGAAGGCTGGATGCATGACACCGCGATGCTGCTGGGCATGCTGGGCTGGGATGCCTATGACAGGCCGGTGGAGATTATCAGCGATTATTTTCCCAGTTCCGGCACCGGCCAGATCAATGCCGAGTTTCCGCTAAAGTAACATGCCCCATTTCATCCTGGAATACTCAGCCAATCTCGAAGACGACCTGGACCTGGACGGGCTGTTCAGTGCCCTGCACGAAAGCGCCATGGAAACCGGCGTGTTTCCCCTGGGCGGTATCCGTTTCCGCGCGGTCCGTTGTGACGATTACCTGATCGCGGATGCCGACCCGGACAATGCCTTCGTGCATATCACCGCCAAAATAGGCCGCAGGCGGGACCCCGACGTCAGGCAGGAGGTAGCTGAAAAGATTTTCAACACCCTGGTCGAGTACCTGGACACCCTGTACAAGGCGCGCCCCCTGGCTGTCTCGTTTGAACTGACCGAACTGACTCCCGGGCTGAGTTTCAGGAAGAACAACATCCACGAGAAGATAAAGCAGAAGCAAAGCGCGGCCCAGGCCCAGTAAGACGAAACGCCGCCCCGGGCGGCCCACTGAATTATTTTACCGCGCTGAAACTGACCCAGTAACCGCTGCGCCAGTTGGTATCGACGCAGCGGAACCCGGCGGAGTGTAACCAGGATTTCTGGTCGGTATAATCATCAGGCCAATCGTAGGCGTCGTGATGCTCGGCCATCCACGCCCATTTCTCACCGTCGGGATAGCTGGCATTGATGAACTTCCGCCATTCCCCGACCAGTCGTGTGTGTTCAGCGGAGTTCTTTTTGACCATCATATCCGCGCAGGTGAAAATGCCTCCCTGTTTCAGCGCCTTGCAGAGCAGGGGAAAAATCCACTGTTTTTCCACGCTGTCGAGGTGGTGCAGACTGAAATTTGCTGCAATAAGATCAAAATAATCCTCAGGGAAGGTATAATCCCGGAAGTAACTCCTGACGCAGTTCATATTTATGCCGGACAATCTTTCCCGGCATATGGCCAGCATGTCCGGTGAGGCATCCAGCAAGGTATATTCGGCGTCGGGATATTTTTTCCGGAGCAGGGCTGTTACATTGCCGTTGCCGCACCCCAGGTCAAGGATGTTAGCCGCGCTGAAGTTGTCCGGCAGGCCTTCACTGAGACTGGACAGCAGCCGCAGGTAATGCGGGACAATGCGGACGATATCTTCCGTGTAGTTATCGGAAAACTGGTCAAACTCGGCGGCAAGCGTGTCTTTTACTCGCATGATGGTATTTTACCCGAATAAAACAAATCGATATGTCCCTGTTTGAACCGGCGGCTTTCCTCATAGTCATCGGCTCGTTTTTCTCCGCGTACGTCAGCGCCGCGTTTGCGGTGGGCGGCGGTTTCATCATGCTTGCCATCGTCTCCAGCGTCGTGCCGATAACCACCGCGGTGCCCATGCACGCCTGGATGATGCTGGGATTGTCGCTGGGCAGGTTCTGGTATTTCCGCAGGGAGATAGTCTGGCGCATCGTGATGCCGTTTTTGCTGGGCGCATTAATCGGAGTCTTCATCGGGGGGCGGGTGTATTTTGACCTGTCGGAGTTTCTCCTGAGCCTGGTTATCGGGTTGTTGATACTGGCGGCCGTCTGGATGCCGAAACTGCAGTGGGGTTCGAGGATTCCGACACCGTATTTCTGGGTCGGCGTCATTCATTCATTTTTATCCACCCTGTTTTCGTTCGGCGGCCTGTTTCAGCCCCTGATGATACGCGCCGCCTTATCGAAGCTGCAGATTGTCGGAACCCTGGCGGCAGGACTGCTGTTCATGAACGTGCTCAAGTTGAGCGCTTACAGTTATTACGGATTTGATTACGGACCTTATCTAAGTGTCATTTTCTTTGCCATTCTGGCAGCCATTCCCGGCGCGTACCTGGGAAAAAAGACGTTGCACCGAATCCCCGAGGACAAGTTCAGGTTGATATTCAGGATCATCATGTCCTGTTTTGCGCTCAGGTTGTTGTACAAGGCCTGGACACTGCTGTGAAGCCCCCAACCTGCCGCGTAAACAGATGCCGTTGTTGTCCGGCCGCAATCAGATCACGCTGATCTGGCTGGATTTGCAACTCACCCAGACGGGGTTGCCAAGTTGCAGGTTCAACTCATCCATTGCCCTGCGGGTAATCACGGCATGGAACGTCACCTCCGCTTTGATCTTCAGGTGGACCTCTCCATTGACTGTGCTCATTGACGTGATCGTGCCGGAAAAGTTGTTACGCATACTGGATGACAGGCGCTCCGTCGAGACAACGAGGTGCTTTGGCTCAATGAACAGCTTGTGGCCGGATTTGACGCTTTCCGGCACCGTAAACCGGGCGTTGCCGCTGGTGAACGTGTTGTCATTGACGTCCAGCGTGCCGCTGAACAGGTTGCCGGACGAAAACGGATAGGCCCGGCCGTTGATCAGGTTGAAACTGGTATCGGACAGCGACTGCGCGCGCAGCCTGTCATGGGTGCTGAAAATGACGGTTTTTTCCCGGCTTGCCCGCTGCGCCGCGATCCACTCCTCGATATCGTGTAGCGAGCCCTCGTCAAGGTAGGTGAACGGTTCATCCATGATCACCACTTCCGGTTGCAGCACCAGGGCGCGGGCCAGCGCCACTTTCTGAATCTCCCCGCCCGACAGCTTGCCGGCATCCCGTTCCAGCAACGGTCCCAGACCCAGTTCACCGGCAACGGCATTAACGGCGCTGTCGATATCCGCGCGCGCCGCGCCGCGGAATTTCAGGCCGAGACCGATATTATCCCTGACCGGCATTTTCATCAGGTAAGGCTTTTGCTGGATATAGCCGACCTGGCGGCGTAACCCGGCGCTGCCTGTCTCCGGTGCCGGACTGCCGCGGAACAGTATCCGGCCCGCGTCCGGCCTGCGCAGGAAGGCCAGTATGTCGAACAGCGTGCTTTTGCCCGAACCGTTGGGTCCGACCACTGCCGTTACCCGGTTGCGCGCGATGTGGAGTTCGTCCAGGTCCAGCACTTTACGCCCGGAGTAGGAGAATGCCAGGCCGGAAATTTGATACAGGGACTCCATCAGTCCATGGATTGAAAATATTGCACGATGGAATTCACCAGGAACGCTACCGCCAGCAACAGCACACCCAGGGCCAGCGCGAACTCGAATTCACCCTTGCTGGTCTCCAGCGCGATTGCCGTGGTCATGGTGCGGGTAAACCCTTCGATATTGCCCCCCAGCATCATGGCTATGCCGACCTCGCCGATGGCCCGGCCGAAGCCTGCCGTCATGGCGGCGGCCAGGGCAAACTTCACTTCGTTCAGGTACATGGCTCCCTGTTGCAGCACGGATGCCCCCAGGGCCTGGCTGGTAGGCAGCAGGCGCGGGTCGGCGCTGGACGCCGCGGCGATGGAAAGGTTCCAGATAATGGGTAATATCAACAGCGTCTGGCCGATGATGATGGCGTTGATCGTGTACAACAGGCCCAGGTCTCCCAGCGCGCCCTGCCGGGTCAGCAATCCGTACAACAACAGGCCCACTACCACGGTCGGCAGGGCCATCAGGGTATTCAGCACCTGTTGCAGCAGGCGCTTGCCGGGGAACTCCCTTAATACGACAAGGATGCCCAGGGGGATACCGAACAGCGCAGCCAGTGCAACCGCAACGATGGAAATATGCAGGGAGGTCCAGACTACCGTGTAGACTTCACGGTCAAAACTGAATATCAGCGACAGGGCAGCGCTGAACGCCGCGGCAAAATAATCCATCGCGCGGTCTCAGTTTACCGTGAGGCCCAGAATCGCAAGCAGCAGGGCAACCAGCGCCAGGATGAAGGCAAAGGTGGTTCGTTGCTGCTGTTGCTGCAAGGAAGTGGCCAATACCTCGTTCTGGCGTGCGAGTTGCTCAATGAGCTTGATCTGCTCGACGCTGGCTTCGTCCATTACGTCAAGGCGCGTCTCCAGCCTGCCGATGACTTCTTCCAGGTTGTCCACGGTTACCGGGACGTTTTGATCGAGGGTGGAGGTCTCTTTCTTTTGCTCCCTGATCAGGTCGATCAACTTGCCTGCTCCCTGGATGATCATGGGGGCGGAATTGAGCAGCGTGCCGATGGTAAACGGGTTCATAAATTTTTTAATCACTTTGGTATTCGCATGCCGTGAGTGCGTCTGTACTTGAAAAATTCTATCTCATCCCCATTTTTTCTACCAGTAACACGTATAAACCCGTAAACATAAACCTGGAGGTGTAAACATGGTCAGATTATTTACAAATCCGATTGACAACCTGTTGACGCTGCAAAAAGCGCTGGCGGATACGATGACGAGCGACTGGTTCGGTTCAGGGCTCAGCAGCCGCGGCGGGTTCCCGCCGATCAATATATTCCAGCAGGACGGCGAATACGCAATTATCGCGGAATTGCCCGGTGTCGACAGGAAAGATATCGATATCGACGTACAGCGCAACCGCATCCGCATATCCGGTCAGAAGCAGGTGGATTACGGTGAGGGCGCAAGCGTACACCGGCGCGAACGGCAGACGGGCGCTTTCGACCGTACCTTCGCCACACCGTTTGCGCTGGACGCTGACAAGGTCAAGGCGGAATACAACGACGGTATCCTGGCTTTGTCCCTGCCGCGGGCCGAGCAGGATAAACCCCGCTCCATCAATATTTCCTGAACTTATCTAGCGCACATCGAGTCATATATGTGCAGGAGGTTGCCATGTCAAAGAAGCAAGAATTAACCCCACAGGAGAAGAAGGAACTGGATGCCAGGGAAGAGAAGACCGTTGCCGGCAAGTTTTATGTGCCGGGCACCGATATTTTCGAAACCGGTGACGCGATCACCATGGCGATGGAGATGCCCGGTGTGAACAGGGAGAATATTGATATCAAACTGGAGAAGCGCCAGCTTTCCGTCCAGGGCCATATCGATTTCGACAATTATGATGATTTCAAACCGGTCTACACGGAATACAATGTCGGCCATTTCAGCCGCAGTTTTACCCTGTCGAGCGAGATCGATACGGAGAACATCAACGCCAGTGTCGCCGACGGCGTGTTGACGCTGGTGCTGCCGAAAGCAAGGGAAACCCAGCTCAGGAAGATACAGGTAAACTGACAACCAGGCTGGTTGCAGGCGGCCGCGGGAGCCGATCGTAGAGACGCACTTTTGCGTCTCTACGTGTTTTACGGATATCAGCGGCGGTTTCCGGGAAACAGGGCGGGCGGTTCAAAATTAATTTAGAAAGGGTATGCGTTTATCCGTAGAATTATCGGCAAATGTCGAATAAATCCGAAATCCGGAGACTCAGTTCGTTCATCTCCAGACACATCATAGGCCAGCAGAAACTGGTGAACAGGCTGCTGCTGGCATTGCTGGCTGACGGGCATTTACTGGTAGAGGGTGCGCCGGGCCTGGCCAAGACCCGCGCCATCAAGGTGCTTGGTGACGGCGTCGAAGCTGATTTTCACCGGGTCCAGTTCACGCCCGACCTGTTGCCGGCCGACCTGACCGGAACCGAGATCTACCGCCCGCAGGACGGGACGTTCCATTTTCAGCGCGGGCCGTTGTTCCATAACCTGATCCTGGCGGATGAAGTGAACCGTGCGCCCGCCAAGGTGCAGTCGGCGTTGCTGGAAGCAATGGCGGAGAGACAAATCACCGTAGGCAAGGAAACCTACCCGTTGCCGCAGTTGTACCTGGTGATGGCAACGCAGAATCCCATCGAACAGGAAGGCACCTATCCCCTGCCGGAGGCGCAGCTTGACCGGTTCCTGCTGCATGTCGAGATTACCTACCCGGAGGCGCAGGAAGAGCAGGCGATCCTGCAGTTGGCAAGGCAGGAAGCGCGCCAGGGCCATGACCAGGCGGAATTCTCACCGGTGACGCAGGAGGCTGTCTGCGCGGCCCGTAACGAGGCGCTGGACACCTACATGGCCGAAAACCTGGAGCAATACCTGATCCAGCTGGTACTGGCGACGCGCAGTCCCGGTGCGTATGGCGACGACCTGGCCCAGTGGCTGCAATACGGAGCCAGTCCCCGTGCGACCATCGCCCTGGACCGCTGCGCCCGCGTACATGCCTGGCTGAACGACAGGGACTTCGTCGGGCCGGAAGACATACAGGCGGTGCTGTACGACGTACTCCGGCACCGCTTGATATTGAACTACGAGGCGGAGGCCGAAGGCATCACCAGCGACCACGTAATCAGAGAACTGGTCAACCGCATCGCCGTGCCCTGACAGAGCATGACAACGTGGAAAAACGTAACAGCCACAGAGGCCACAGAGGCCACAGGGTGAAAAGCAATACATGACCGGCTCTGTGTTCTCTGTGACCTCTGCGGCATGACACATGATCACTGACTCAAGTGCCTTTGTTGATGACCCGGTTCGGGTATCGGTGCCGGCGCTGGTGGCACTGAACCGGCCGGCGGCCTCGATCCGCCTGGGAAGCGGCAGGATACTGTCCAGGCAGAGCGGCGATTACCAGTCCCCGTTCCGCGGGCGCGGCATGGAATTCGACGAATCGAGGTTGTACCAGCCCGGAGATGATATCCGCAATATTGACTGGCGGGTGACCGCAAGAACCGGCAAGACCCACACAAAACTGTTCCGGGAGGAGCGCGAGCGGCCGGTGTTCGCCTGGATAGACTTGCGCAGATCCATGCACTTCGCGACGCGCGGCCGCTACAAGTCGGTCCTGGCCGCAGAATTGGCCGCACTGGTTGCGTGGAGCGCCCTGCATAACGGCGACCGGGTGGGCGGAGTGATATTTTCCGATGAGGATCACCATGAGTTGAAGCCCCGCCGCGGCCGGGCCGCGGTATTGCGCCTGATCAATGCAATAGTCAATGATACGGCCTGGACGCAGCGCGCGCCGTCCGGGAACGGTAAGCGGACACTGGAGCATGCCTTGCTGCGCCTGCGGCGCGTGGCGCGCCCGGGCAGCCTGATTTTCCTGATCAGCGACTTCCGTAACCTGGACGAACAGGCGCAGATACCGCTCACCAGGCTGTGCCCGCACAACGAAGTCGCAATGCTGTTTGTGTACGACCCGCTGGAGCAGGCGTTGCCTCCGCCGGGGCGCTACAAGATAAGCGATGGTGATCGGGAATTCCTGGTGGATGCCTCGGATAAGCGCCTGGCCAGGCAGTACCGGCAGCAGTTCCAGGCGCGCCTGGAGCGGTTGCAGCAGCTTTCCCGCCTGAACCGGACCATTTTGTTGCCGTGCAGGACCGACGCCGAGCCGCTGTCGCTGTTGCTCGGCGGCTTGAGACCGGGTGCCGGGGCAAGGGCAAACCCGGCAGGATTTTCCGGGCAATGAGCATGGAGCTTTGGATACCATGCAGCCTCTTTTGTTGAATACGGATCCGGCGGCACTGCCGCTCAGGGAAATCCATCTCCCCGACAGTGTCGGCTGGTGGCCGCCGGCGCCGGGTTGGTGGCTGCTTCCCTGTCTCGTGGCGCTGGCCGCAATCCTGGCCTGGTACGTCTCTCTCCGCTACCGGCGGCGCAAGTACTCCGCCGTCAACATGGCCAGAAAGGAACTGGTCGAGATCCGGGCCCGCTATGCTGCCGACCGGGATACCAGGCACTGTGTGGAAGCGCTGTCCGGCCTGTTGAGGCGCCTGTGCATCAGTATCTTCCCCAGGGCCGAGACTGCCGGGTTGACCGGAAACGAATGGCTGGTTTTTTTGCAGGAGGGGGCAGGGAAATCACAGGCTGATCAAGCAGGTAACGAGGTTGAAACATTGCCGGAACTGGGCAGAATCCTGCTTGAAGCGCCGTATCGCCGGCAGGTCGACGAGGAAGAGGTGGAAACCCTTATCAGCTTTTGCTCGGACTGGATCGAAGCTGTAGCCGCGGGCAGGAAATCCGCACTGGCCGGAAGAAAAGCATGATCGGGTTTGAATGGCCCTGGCTGTGCCTGTTGTTGCCGTTGCCGTACCTCGTTTACCGCTACGCCCATCCCCACAGCGCCGCCATGATTTCCGCGCTGCGGGTGCCGTTCCTGGATGACTTTGCCGAAGCCGGACCGGACATCTCCGGCAAGACCCGCACCTGGCCCATCTGGATCGCGTTCCTGGCCTGGTCCCTGCTGGTAATCGCCGCCATGCGGCCGCAATGGCTGGGTGACCTGGTTGAAGTCCCCGTCACCGGCCGGGACCTCATGCTGGCGGTTGATTTATCGGGCAGCATGGACCAGAAGGACTTCGTCCTCGGCGCCAGGCGCATTGACCGGCTTAGTGCGACTAAACTGGTAGCCGGTGATTTTATCGAACGCCGCGTCGGCGACCGCATTGGATTGATCCTGTTTGGTGAGCAGGCTTACCTGCAGGCGCCGCTGACGTTTGACCGCGACACGGTCAGGACCCTGTTGTCCGAGGCCGTGATCGGCCTTGCCGGAAGGGCGACCGCCATCGGTGATGCCATCGGCCTGGCGGTGAAACGCCTGCGCGAACGGGATGAAAGCCAGCGTGTCCTGGTGCTGCTGACGGACGGCGCCAATACGGCCGGCGTGGTAGACCCGCTCTCCGCGGCCGGACTGGCGAGCCGGGAGGGGTTGAAAATTTATACCATCGGCATCGGTGCGGCAGAAATGGTCAAGCGGGGCCTGTTCGGTTCCCGCAAGGTAAACCCGTCCGCAGACCTGGACGAGGCGGCTTTGAAGCAGATTGCCGGGATGACCGGCGGCGCCTATTTCCGCGCCCGCGACCTGGATGAGCTGGAGCACATATATGTCCTGATCGATGAACTGGAACCCGTCGAACAGGACCCGAAAAAATTCCGGCCGAAGCAAGCGCTTTACACCTGGCCCCTCGCTGCGGCGCTGTTGCTCGGTATCCTGCTGGCGTTGGTGAAAACGCGCACCTGACTGCCATGCAGGTACGTAATCCGGACAGCTGCCCTGAACTGACGCATCGTGATTGACCTCGAATTATTTCACTTTTTGCGGCCGCAGTGGTTTGCTGCCTTGCTGCCCCTGGCGTTCCTGCTCTGGTTCCTGTTTTTCAGGAAGGGTGCGGACAGCAACTGGGAAACGGTGGTGGATGAGCGCCTGCTGCCGCATGTATTGATAACAGGCGTGCGCAGGAAACGGCGCATGGCGTTCGTACTGACCGTAGCAGGCGGGCTGCTGGGGATTATTGCGCTGGCAGGTCCGGTATGGGAGAAACTGCCGCAACCCGTGTTCTCGGCACAGGACGCCCTGGTTATCGCCCTGGATCTCACGCGCTCCATGGATGCGACCGACGTCTCACCCAGCAGGCTGGAACGGGCGCGTTACAAGATCAGGGATATCCTGGATCAGCGCCAGGAAGGACAAACCGCCTTGCTGGTCTATTCCGGGGAAGCCTTTACGGTGACGCCGCTGACCGACGACAGCGGAACCATCAAGTCGCAGTTGAACGCGCTGGATACCGATATCATGCCGGTAACCGGCAACCGCACCGACAGGGCGTTGACCAGGGCGCTTGAACTGCTCAAACAGGCGGGTATGGGGCGCGGCCATGTCCTGCTCATCAGCGATGAGGCGGACCCGGACACGGCGGGAGCAAGCGTGGAGCGGTTGCGTGAGGAAGGTTACCGCCTGTCCATACTGGGCGTAGGCACGCGCCACGGGACACCCGTGCTGCTGCCGGACGGCGGTTTTCTGAAGGGAGGAGACGGAGAGATCGTGATCCCCGTCCTGGATGAGGACGGATTGCGCCGCCTTGCCGCGTCAGGCGGCGGGATTTATGTCCGGCTGACAAAAGACGACCAGGACACCGGTTTGTTGACCGGCGCTTTTTCCACCGTGCAAGCGGACGGAGAGGCGGCCGCTGCGGACATAAGCGCGGATGTCTGGCGCGAACAAGGGCCCTGGCTGGTATTGTGCCTGCTGCCGCTGGCCGCCCTGCTGTTTCGCCGTGGTTATATCCTGGCGCTGGCGCTCGTGTTGCTGTCCCCGCCGGAAGCGGTTTACGCGCTTGACTGGGAGGACCTGTGGTTACGGCAGGATCAACAGGGGCAGCGGGCGATGGATGCCGGGGATTTTGCGGCTGCCGCTGAACTGTTTGCGGATCCCGCCTGGAAGGCCGCCGCACAACACCGCGCCGGGGATTACCAGGGGGCCATCGATTCCCTTGAGCAACTCGATGATGCGCAGGGTAATTATAATACGGGCAATGCACTGGCCCGCCTGGGGCGTTACCATGAGGCCATCGCCGCTTATGACAGGACCCTGGCGCAACAACCGGATCATGCAGATGCGAAATTCAACCGTGAATTACTGGAACAAGAACTGGAGCGGCAGCAGTCGCAACAACAGCAACAGAACCGGGACCGGCAACAGCAGCAGGGGCAGGATCAGCAGGACACTGAACAGCAGCAGGATAGTCAGCAGTCAGGCCAGGAACAGCCCCGGACCGCGCAGAGCGGAGCTGAAGGTCCCGAACAGGACGCAGGCGAGCAGGGACAACAGCAGCAGGCCGGCGCACAGGATGAGCGGCAAGACATGACGGCAGAGCAACAACCGGCCCCCGCGGACAGCGCGCAGGAACAGGCCCGTCCCGACGATATTCAGGCGCAGGCCCGGAGCGACGCTTCGAGGACTGCCGAGGAACAACAGGCTGTCGACCAGTGGCTGCGGCGGATTCCCGACGATCCCTCCGCACTGCTCAGGAGAAAGTTCCGCTACCAGTACCAGCAACGCGATTATGAGAACAACCCGGATGACTGAGCGCGGCAAAATAAACAGCATCCTGCTCCTCGTATTATCAGTCTTTCCCGTTGTCTCAGGGGCCGCAACCATCACCGTCCAGCCGGACCGGAATCCGGTCGTGTTGCAGGAATCCTTCCAGTTGCTGTTTGAAGCCGTCGGCAAGGTGGATGGCGATCCTGATTTTTCAGCGCTGGAAAAAGACTTCCAGGTGCTGTCCACCAGCACCAGTACCAGCATGAATATCGTCAACACGAATATTACCCGCATCAAGCAATGGCGGTTGACCCTGCTGCCGTTGAAAAGCGGTAACCTGACCATCCCTGCCATCGCTTTCGGCAAGGATAAAAGTCCGCAGACAAACTTGACGGTGGAACAGCAACGCGCCGCTTCGACAGGGCCGGACGCGCCGGACATATTCATAGAGGTGGAGGCAGCGCCTGAAGCGGCTTACGTGCAGGCCGAAGTGGTGTATACCGTAAAACTGTACCGTTCGGTCGCCACTGCCAACGAGACCTTGTCGGAGCCGGCCATGAGCGCGGGGAGCGCTATCGTGGAACAGCTTGATGCGGACCGGAGTTACGACACTGTCATCAAGGGCAGGCGCTATGCCGTGTTTGAAAGGAGCTACGGGATCTACCCCCAGGTCAGCGGCAACCTGCTGATCCCGCCGGTACGGTTCCAGGCACAATTGTCTTCGACTTCACTGTTCAGTCTCGACCCGTTCTCGGGCGGCACAAAAACGGTGGTGAGACAATCGGAACCCGTTGAACTGCAGGTAGAACCGATCCCCGCCGCCTGGCGCGGCGGGCACTGGCTGCCGGCCGCGCAGGTGAAGATCACCGAGCAATGGTCGACAAACCCGGTCGAGTTATTACCCGGTGAACCCGTGACCCGGACCCTGGCGCTTAGCGCGCAGGGTTTGACATCCAGCCAGTTGCCGGAACTGGAGGAGTTATTCCCTGGCGACTTCAGACAATATCCCGATATGCCGGTCCTGGAAAATACCGGCTCCGCCGACGGCATGACGGCTGTCAGACGGCAGAAGAGCGCCATTATCCCGGCGCAGGCGGGTGAATACACCTTGCCGGAAATATCCCTGCCCTGGTGGAATACGGAAACGCAGACCATGGACTACGCGGTCTTACCGGAGCGGCAGGTGCGGGTGGCGGCGCTTGCGGCCGCCCCTGCCGACAGCATGCAGGGCCTGCCCCTGCAGTCACAGGCAGGGGGGCAGGGCCCTGACGGTGCGCCGGACCTGCCTGCACCCGGTAGCGGCGCAGGGGATACTGCGCGGGGCTTGCCCGGGCCTGTTGAAACTGCCGCTGTGGAAGATACGGCGCCTCCCGGCGCATCGATCTGGCAATGGCTGACCTTCATCCTGGCCGCGGCATGGGTCATAACCCTGGTTTATATTCTGAAGCAGCGCAAGGCAGGCCCGCCTGCGGCAGGGCAGGCGCGCGACGGAAGGCTCGGTGAAGCGGTAAAAGACATCAAACGCGCCTGCCGGGATAACGATCCGCAACAGGCAAAGACGGCGTTGTTGCAGTGGGCCGGGGCGCACCCGTCCGGGCTGCCGGCCACCAGCCTGGGGGACCTGGAGAAATACAGCAGCGGGGAACTGGCGGTGGAGATCCGTAACCTGTCGCGGGTACTTTATTCCCGTACGACAGGCCCCTGGAACGGAGCGCCGCTGTGGCAGGCATTTGTAAAGGAAAGCAAAACAGCAAGGACCGATACATCAGGCAGCGGCGGCGAACTGGAACCGTTGTACAAGCTGTAATCGTCCGGCGTCATTGCCCCGCTTCGACAGGGTCGGGCAGCCGGTGAATAACCTATTCCTGCAGTTTCACGAACTTCATCGTCATCCGGTCGCTTTCGCCTATGGCAGCGTATTTCGCCTTGTCCTTATCGCCCAGTTCGTATGAAGGCGGCAGGGTCCAGACACCTTCCGGATAGTCTTTGGTATCCTTCGGATTGGCGTTGATCTCCGCTTTATCGACCAGTTCAAAACCGATGCCCTCCAGGAGTTCGATCATGTAACTCTCGGGGACGTAACCTTTTTCGGCGGTTGCTTCGGCGTTGCTCCCGGCTTCAGCCCGGTGTTGCACTACCCCTAATACCCCCCCGGGTTTCAGTACCCGGTAAAAGGAGCGGTAGATGTCTTCCACGCCGCCGCGACTGATCCAGTTGTGGGTGTTGCGGAACGTCAGCACCATGTCGAAACTGGCATCCGTAAAGTCATCCAGGTATCCCTCTCCGTGGAATGCGCCGATTTGCACTTTCCCGTAGATCTCCGGGTTCCCGTCAAACTTTTCGATTAACCTGTTGTGTATCTCACGCAGGTATTCGACGGGATGGTCAGGGCCGAAACCGGCGACCGCGAGCAGGCCGTTATCCCTCAGGTAAGGCGCCAGTATCTCCGTGTACCAGCCGCCGCCGGGCAGGATTTCCAGTACCTGCTTGTCCGGCATTATGCCGAAAAACGACAGGGTTTCCCCGGGGTGGCGATAGACGTCCCTGGCAACGTTTTTTGCATCCCGGTGTGCCGAGGCGATCACTTCATCCAGCGGGGCGCCCTGCTTGTCGGCGCAACCTGAAAATGCAATCGCCAGAATAAAAAAAATGGTTAGCCTGCGCATGATATGTCCTCCCGGGGACGCAATAAACGGTACCGGTTCAGAATATCATGCCCGGTTCGGATAAAAAATCGGAATCATCCTCCGGGGCGGTCCAGCGGTACTGCGCCAGGTCGATTTTGCCATCCTCCGAGAAAACGACACCCTCCGCTTCCAGCAGGATGCGCTGCAGGTGATGTCCATCCGAACCGGTGCGCAGGCTAATTCGGCCCTGGCTGTTGATGATCCTGTGCCAGGGTATAGCGTCTTCGCCGCCAAGGGCTGCCATGGCATAACCCACCTGCCTGGCCGAACACCTCCCCGCCAGCCCGGCAATCTGTCCGTAGGTAGCGACCAGTCCTTCCGGGACACGGCGCACCCATTCGTAAATCCTGGTGTAACTGCTCATCGTTTCCCATCAGTCCGGAGGCGGCTTGCCGTCTCCGTAATCAAGCGCCACGCGCGCTCGACGTGTTCCAGTTCGGTGCGGGTCTGGCCGATACAGATGCGGATAACGAAGCGGTCGTTGAGTTTCGTGTGGGTGAGGAATATTTCGCCGCTTTTGTTGATTTCATCCATGATCCTCTTGTTCATTTCATCGCTGCCCCGGTGGCGCAGGCAGACCAGGTTGAACGGCGCGGGCGCGGCGATTTCAAAATGCTCATCGGCTTCGATCCACTCTACCAGTTGCCGGCTTAATTCTATGTGGCGGCGGATATGGTATTGCAGGCCTTCCACGCCGTAGTAGCGCAATACGAACCAGAGCTTGAGCGCACGGAAACGGCGCCCCAGCGGCACCTGCCAGTCGCGGTAGTCAAATACCGCGCCGCTTTCCGTGGCTTCGTTGAGCAGGTATTCGGGCAGGATGGACAAGGCGTTGATCAAGGCGGCGCGGTCGGCCACCCAGAAGCAACTGCAATCGAAGTTGGTGAACATCCATTTATGGGGGTTGAAGCAATAACTGTCGGCGTACTCGACGCCGTCATGCAGGTAACGGTATTCGGGGCAGATGGCCGCCGTGCCCGACATGGCCGCGTCCACGTGAAACCAGATGCCTTCGGCAGCACAGATGCTGCCGATAGCGGCGATGGGATCCAGCGCAGTGGACGAGGTGGTGCCCAGGGTGGCGCAGGCGAATATGGGACGCAGTCCGGCAGCCTTGTCAGCCTTGACCTGTGCCGCCAGCCTGCCCGCATCCAGGGCAAAGTGCTCATCCACTTCAATCTGGCGCAGGTTGGCGCGCCCCAGGCCGGCTATGCCCATGGCCTTCTCCAGGGAGGAGTGGGTCTGGGTGGAGCAATAGGCCACCTGCCTGCCGTCACATCCTTCCCGGTTCGTGCGCAGCCCGGAATCCCGCTCGCGTGCCGCGATCAGGGCACAGAGTATGGCGCTCGAAGCCGTGTCCTGGATAACGCCGCCGCCGCTGCCGGTGGAGCGATACGCTTCCGGCAACCCCAGCAGGTCCGCCAGCCAGTCCAGCACCCTGGTCTCGACCTCGGTACAGGCGGGGCTGGTGGACCATAACATGCCCTGTACGCCGAGGCCGGAAGACAGCAGGTCGCCCAGTATCGCGGGACCCGAGGTATTGGCCGGGAAATAACCGTGAAAATGTGGAGACTGCCAATGGGTAATGCCGGGCAGGATTTTATCCCCTGCATCCTGGAGTATCTGCGCAAAGTCCTCACCCTGTGACGGCGCGGCGCCGGCCAGGGAATCCCCGATCTCCCCCGGTTGCGCCCTGGACTGGACAGGATAGCGCTCGACCTGTTCGTAGTAATCAGCTATCCAGTCGATCATTTCCTTGCCGTGGCGGCGGAAATCCTCCGTCGACATGTGATAGCTTTGTTCACTCATCGGTAACGCAACCGAGCGATGCGGACTTCACGTTCCTGATGTACTTGTACAAGGTGCCGCGCCTGGCCTTGTAGGGGGGCGTGACCCAGTCCGCCTTACGCTGCGCCAGTTCCTCGTTGGTCAGGTCCACGTTTATCTGGTTCGTTTTTGCATTGATGGTGATCGTATCACCGGTCTTTATCAAACCGATGGGGCCGCCTTCCTGGGCTTCGGGCACCACGTGCCCGATGATAAAACCGTGGGAGCCGCCGGAAAAACGGCCGTCGGTAATCAGGGCAACGTCATTGCCCAGTCCGGCGCCCACGATGGCGGAAGTCGGGGTCAGCATTTCCGGCATGCCCGGCCCGCCCTTGGGGCCCTCGTAACGGATCACGACCACGTCGCCTTTTTCGATCCGGTCCTGTTCCAGCGCCGCCAGCATGTCTTCTTCCGAGTTAAACACCCTGGCGGGCCCACTGAAGACTTCCCCTTCCTTACCGGTGATCTTGGCCACGGACCCGCCCGGCGCCAGGTTGCCCTTGAGTATGCGGATGTGGCCGTTGGATTTGATGGGCTTGTGCAGCGGCCTGATGACATCCTGACCTTCATCAAGCGGCGCGGCCTCAGCCAGGTTTTCAGCCATGGTTTTTCCCGTAACCGTCATACACTCGCCATCGATCATGCCGTTTTCAAGCAGGAACTTCATGACTGCCGGCACGCCGCCGACCTTGTGCAGGTCCTCCATCACGTAACTGCCGCTGGGTTTCAGGTCTGCCAGGTACGGCGTGCGGTCGCTGACAGCCTGGAAGTCATCGATATCCAGTGTTACGTCAACCGCGCGCGCCATGGCGATAAGGTGCAATACCGCGTTGGTTGAGCCGCCAAGTACGGTAACCAGGACCATGGCGTTTTCAAATGCGGCGCGCGTCATGATGTCCCGCGGTTTCAGGTCCAGTTCCAGGAGGTTTTTAATAGCCGCTCCGGCCCGGACGCATTCATCCGTCTTTTGCGGGTCAACCGCGGGTGTTGAGGAACTGTAGGGCAGCGACATGCCCAGCGCCTCAATGGCCGAGGCCATGGTATTTGCCGTGTACATGCCGCCGCAGGCGCCGGGGCCCGGACAGGCCGAGCGCACGATAGCGCTGCGGCTTCGTTCGTCTATACGCTCCGAGATGAATTCACCGTAACTCTGGAACGCGGAGATAATGTCTATTTTATCTCCATTGTAATAGCCCGGCTTGATGGTGCCGCCGTAGACCATGAGGGAAGGGCGGTTAAGCCGTCCCATGGCCATGATGCAACCGGGCATATTCTTGTCGCAGCCGGGGATGGATATATTGGCGTCATACCATTGGGCGCCCATGATGGTTTCGATTGAATCCGCTATGAGATCGCGGGATTGCAGGGAGAAACTCATGCCGTCAGTACCCATGGATATGGCGTCGCTGACACCGACGGTGTTGAAGCGCATCCCTGCCAGGTCCTGTGCCTCCACGCCTTCCTTGACCCTGGCCGCCAGGTCCAGCAGGTGCATGTTGCAGGTATTGCCCTCAAACCATACACTGGCAATACCCACCTGGGGCTTCGCCATATCCGCTTCGGTCATGCCGGTTCCGTAGAGCATGGCCTGGGATGCGCCCTGTGATTTTTCCTGGGTTATCTTTGCGCTGTAGCGATTTAATTTTCCAGTCATTATTTTTTATTCCTGATATTTATTGGATTGTTGTGCTATCTCCCTGCCCGACGATAGACCGGTTTCAAGAGTACGCGTTCCCCCTGGAATAGAAAGCGGGAACGAACAGAAAAGAATATATTAAATAATTTTCATCTGCGATAATCTGCGTCATCTGCGGATTAATTCCGTTATCTCCGTATCGACAAACGCCAATATGATAACACTACCCGCATTCAAAGAGTCTTTCGCCGCGCTGGTGGCAGCGCCGACGGTGAGCAGTACCGACCCGCGCCATGACCAGAGTAATCTCCCCGTAGCGGACCTGCTGGCAAACTGGTTTGCCGACCTGGGGTTCGCGGTCGAGACGATGCCCGTCAACGATACGGGAGACAAGGTCAACCTGATAGCCAGCCTGGGAACGGGCAGCGGGGGCCTGGTGTTGTCAGGCCATACCGATACGGTGCCGTATACCGAGTCCGCCTGGCACCAGGACCCCTTCAGGCTAACGGAAAGAGACGGACGCTTTTACGGTCTGGGCACATCGGATATGAAGTGTTTTTTCCCTATCGTCATGGAGGTGTTGCGCTCCCTGGACCTGAAACAGACGAAACACCCGATCATCCTGCTTGCGACCTGCGATGAAGAGTGCACCATGGCCGGCGCCAAGGCACTGGTCGCTGCGGACAGGGGGCTGGGACGCCACGCCCTGATCGGCGAACCCACGGGCCTGAAACCCGTAATCATGCACAAGGGTGTAATGATCGAGACCATCACCCTCAGGGGAAAGGCCGGTCATGCCAGTAACCCGTCCTTCGGCAATAACGCCCTGGAAGGGATGCAACAGGTCATGGGCGCCCTGGCCGAATGGCGCGAGCGCCTGCAGGAATACGCCAGTGTGAAATTCGATGTGCCCGGTCCTACGCTGAACTTCGGTTGCATCCACGGCGGCGACAGCCCCAACCGTATCTGCGCCGAGTGTGAACTGAAGATCGATCTCAGGGTGTTGCCGGGCATGCAGATCGACGAGGTACGCAAGGAATTGCGCCAGGTGGTGACCCGGGCGGTTGCCGGCAGCGGCCTGGTTGTGGAGTTTGACGGGATCTTTCCCGGGACGCCCCCCATGGAGACCGATCCGGAAAGTGAAATCGTACGGGTGGCGGAAAAGCTGTCCGGGTATGCCGCCGGTTCGGTCAATTTCGGAACTGAAGGGCCTTATCTCAATTCGCTTGGAATGGATACGGTGGTGCTCGGTCCGGGTGATATCGACCAGGCGCACCAGGCCAATGAATATATCGAGATGAACCGCATAGAACCCATGCAGGACCTGCTTGAAAAGATGATTAACCACTTCTGTATGTCATAATCTGTTATAAAAATATACAGATGTGTTGAGATGGCAGGTTGGCATGGCATTTTCAAGACACGCTGTGAATACATCCTTGTACGGTCATTGTGCCCATCCTTGGGCGCAACCCTTCGGGCGGCTTACGCCGTGCAAATCGTCTGTCCTGACGATTTGTCATCGCCAGCCATCCATGGCTGTCGACGGTCTTGAAAATGCCATGCCAACCCGTAATTCCCAGGCTTTCTATTTGTATTAACGAGGATATGAATAAATCACAATTCGTAAGCTGGTTCCGGTCAGCGTCGCCATACATCCGCATCCATCGCGGCAAGACTCTCGTTGTCCAGGTTGGCGACAGGATGCTGCACAGCAGCGGTTTTACCTCGCTGGTCCACGACGTGGCGCTGCTCACCAGCCTGGGGATCAGGCTGGTGCTGGTTTACGGCGCCCGCGCCTCAATAGATTCCTGCCTGGATGATAAACAGGCGGCCACCCGTTTTCATGATGGTATCCGCGTCACCGACCCTGACACCATGGAAACCGTCAGGACGGTTGCCGGGCGGTTGTTGCTGAAACTGCAGGCGGGGTTGTCCATGGGACCTGGGAACAGCCCCATGTCCAACGCGGAAATCAGGGTGAACACGGGGAATTATGTGTCGGCAAAACCCCTGGGCATCATCGGGGGAGTGGATTATCAATTTACCGGCGCGCTGCGCGCTATTGATGCGGACGCCATCGTCCATAAACTGGACAGGGGGGAAATCGTGGTATTGCCCCCGCTGGGCTATTCCGTGACGGGTGAGGCATACAACCTGTCCGCGCCCGCGCTGGCGTCGGGGGTGGCCGTGGCCTTGCAGGCAGACAAGCTGATTTACCTGGTGGAAAGTGATGATCTGTCCGGGTTGCAGGATGGCCTGCAGGTTAACCAGTTGAACCGGGAAGAAGCCCGGGATCTGCTGGACCGGATTGATGAACACGCAGGGGGTTATCGTATCCTGAAACACGCACTGGCCGCCTGCGCCGGCGGGGTTCAGCGCGCACACCTGCTGAACCGGGAGGAGGACGGGGCATTATTGAACGAACTGTTCACCCGGGACGGGACCGGCCTGATGATTTCCACCTCTGCCTATGACGTGACGCGTAAGGCAACCAGTGATGATATCGGCGCCATCCTGGATCTGATCGAGCCCCATGAACAACAGGGGGCACTGGTAAAACGCTCCAGGGAGAAACTGGAACTGGAAGCGGACCACTTCACCATCCTGGTCCGGGACGGCGTCATCATCGGCTGTGTGGGCCTGTATCCCTATCCCGACGAAGGGATGGGAGAGGTAGCCGGCCTGGTGGTACACCCGGATTACCAGGATGCCGGCCACGGCAACCTGTTGCTTGATGAGGTTGAGAAAGAGGCAAAACGCCGGAACCTGGACTGCCTGTTCGTGCTAACCACCCAGGCACAGCACTGGTTCCTCGAGCGGGGCTTCAGCGAAGCCTCGCTGGACAGCCTGCCCATGGAAAAGCAGGGCTTGTACAACTACCAGCGCAACTCCAAAATCCTGATCAGGCGTCTGAATTAAAGCGCTTCCCGGGGACCTAGAGTTTAAACCCGGGAGTAGATTTATCGGTCAGGCCCGATTCGGCGTGAATAATGAAATACGCGGCCAGTCCGTTTTTTTGCGCCAGTTCAAAGCCCCGTTCGGGACCCAGCACCAGCAGGGCGGTAGCCCACGCATCAGCCAGCATGGCCGAGGGGTGCAGCACCGTCACCGAAGCGAGTCCATGGGTAACCGGGCGGCCCGTGCGGGGATCAATCGTGTGAGAATAGCTGCTCCCGTCTTTCTCGAAGTAATTGCGGTAATCACCGGAAGTCGCCATCGCCATGTTTTCCAGTTTAATGATGCTGCGCACGGTACGCTGCGCGGTTGCGGGGTTTTCAATCCCGATTTGCCAGGGCTTGTTTTTATCGTTTACGCCGCGGGCGCGGATTTCGCCGCCGATTTCCACCAGGTAATTGTCCAGTTGCAGCCGGTCCAGGTAGCCGCCGATTTCATCCACAGCGAAACCCTTTGCGATTGCGGAGAGGTCGATATACATGCCGCCATGCGCTTTTTTCAGTGCGCGACCCGCGGCGTCCAGGTGCAGTTTGTCATAGCCGACCAGGCGCCGGGCCGTGTTGACCTGTTGTTCCCCGGGAACAGTGAAGTCCTGTTCCGGACCGAACCCCCACAGGTTGACCAAAGGGCCGATGGTCACGTCGAATGCGCCCTGTGTTGTTCGGCTGATCTCCTGCGCCGCCTGTAACACGCGCAGCAGGGATGCACTGACCGTGAGCCAACCGGTGCTGTCCGTATCATTTATCCGGGACAGCTCCGACTCCGGCAAATAGCTGGACATCGCCAGGTTGACCCGGTTGAGAATGGCATTGAACTCCGTCTGCAATTGCCGTCTCGAGACCGGCAGTTCACCTGTATTGACCAGGACGGACCAGGTGGTGCCCATGGTAAGACCGGTAAATTCATGTACCTGCGCCGGACGTTCCCACTGGCACGAACACAGGGAGAGAAAACAGATGAGGGGAACCGGAAAACGGCAGACAAGGTTCATTTCAAGGTGAACAGGGACCCCCGCCGATTTTTATATACTCCGGATATTGTAACGGGATATTCCCGTCACATAACGGCGCTTTCCTGGTCTGCCGGTATTTCATGCCGGAAATACGGAATAATCAGTTCGATATCGCCACTCAGGAGTTTGTTCTTCACGCGGTTCCAGTATTCGGCCGTCAGCAGGTCGCCGTGGACTTCCAGGAACAGGGTTCGCAAACCCTGGTCCATGGACAAAAACTTGATGAACTCTTCCGGGAATATGTCGTTTTTGTTGACGTGAAACCAGACGTCGGAGCGCAATACGTCCTCATCGTCGTCGCTGTCCGGGATTTCGCGGAAATCGCATTCCGTTACCAGCGCCACTTCATCGTAATCATAGAAAACCACCCGCCGGTGACGGGTCACGCCGAAGTTCTTCAACAACAGGTCACCGGGGAAGATATTGGTATTTGCCAGGTCCTTGATGGTCTGGCCGTAATCCAGTATGACCTCGCCGGCATCGGTACGGTTTGCTTCTCTGAGATAAAGGTTCAACGGCCGTACCCGGCGTTCGATATAGACGTGGTCGATAATCAGTTTATCGTTCTTTACGCGCACGGTTTCGGCCGCTTCACTGAGCAGTTCGCTCCGCAAGGCTTCGTCGAAGCGGTTTACCGGGAATTCCAGGTTACGGAACTCCTGGGTGTCGATCAGGCGGCCGGCCCGGTCATGCCTTGAAACCAGCCGGTACTTGCTCTGCACCTCCTCCCTGTTGATGGTCTTCGGGTAGCCGAAATTATCCCGGATAATTTTGAATACCAGGTCGTAGGAGGGCAGGGTGAACACCAGCATCACCAGGCCCTTGTCTCCTTCGGCGTGCACGAAATTGTCATCCGTGTTCTGCAGGTGGTGCGAAAAGATGCGGTAGCGCTCGGTCTTGCCCTGGCGCAACCGTCCCAGCACAGTGTACAACTCGTCTATGGGTTTGCTGGGCAGGATGGAGTGCAGGAAATGCACCGCCCCGATGACGGAATGGGGGTTGGCAAAATAGTAGGACCGGGTGTAACTGAATACAACGCTGACTTCTTCCTCAGACAACAGCACCGCGTCAACCTCGATACCGCTCGAAGTGTTTTTCAGGGCAATGATGATGGGGTTGACGTGGTCCTGCTGGATCGTGCGCCCAATCAGGTAGGCGCGTGCCGATTGAAAAAATGCCGAGTTAATGAATTCGAACCTGACAAACTCGCCGTGTTCCCGCAGGTGCACCTGGTAATAGCGCTGGATTTCCTGGCTGAATGTCCGGGTGTCGGCAGCAATATTCCGGTAAGGGACCTTGAAGGCAAAATCTTCCAGGATATTTTTGAATGTCTTTTCCAGCGAACCCCAGTAGGGATAGCGGTTCAGGGTCAGGGTTTCCAGCGGGTTAAAGCCTTCGTCCGGCGCCGAGGAAACGAATTCAATCTCCGGGTCGGTCCCCACCGTGTTGAAAATACGCCGGGTTGTGGAATTGAAAAAGGTCTTCAGGAATCCGGCGTCAGGTACGTTATACAGGCGTTGGCCGAAGTACCTGCGCGTATTGTGCCAGAGTTTGCGGTCGACGACACTGGTCCCCAGGTTTTTGCGCAACGAGACGACGATGCGGCGAACGGATTTTTCATACAGTTCGACCCGTTCGATTATATCCTGTTGATGTCCCTCCCAGTCCCGCTGTTCAAAGCGGCGCCGGGCCCGTTCCGTGATACGAAAGAAGTTCTCGTTGTATTTCTGGAAGCCCTCGTAGACAAACTCCGAGATGCGCGCAATAGTCTGTTTACGTTGCTCGGCCATCGGTGGATTTCCGCGTTACATGTTTGCGATCATTGCCTGGCCGAACTCGCTGCAACTGACCTTGTTTGCGCCCTCCATCAACCGGGCAAAGTCGTAGGTGACGGTCTTGGCGGATATCGTATTATCCATACCGGAAATGACGCGGTCCGCAGCTTCCGTCCAGCCGAGGTAACGCAGCATCATCTCGCCGGAGAGGACCAGGGAGCCCGGGTTGACCTTGTCCTGGTTGGCATACTTGGGTGCGGTGCCGTGGGTTGCCTCGAACACCGCGTGGCCGGTTTCATAGTTGATGTTGCCGCCCGGTGCAATACCGATGCCGCCGACCTGCGCCGCCAGGGCGTCGGACAGGTAGTCGCCGTTCAGGTTCATGGTGGCGATGACATCGAACTCCCTGGGCCGGGTCAATACCTGTTGCAGGGTGATGTCGGCAATAGTGTCCTTAATCAGCACTTTGCCGCCTGCCAGCGCCTCTTCCTGTTCCTTGTTGGCGGCTTCCGATCCCTGTGCCGCGCGGGTACGCTCCCACTGGTCCCAGGTATAGGTGTGGTCCGGGAAGGAGTTTTCCGCCAGCGCATAACCCCAGTTGCGGAACGCGCCTTCGGTGTATTTCATGATGTTGCCCTTGTGGACAAACGTCACGCTCTTGCGGTTGTTGTCCAGCGCATAGCGGATCGCAGCCCTGACCAGGCGCCCCGTCCCTTCCTCGGATATCGGCTTGATGCCGATGCCGGTCGTGTCGGGGAAGCGGATTTTGCGGTAATAGTTGGGGAAGGCCTCCTTGAGAAGCTCAAGAAACTTCCGGTTGTCTTCGGTTCCCTGTTCGAACTCTATCCCGGCGTAGATGTCCTCGGTGTTTTCCCGGAAAATGACCATGTCCACGTCCTGCGGGTTTCTCGTCGGCGAAGGCACGCCGTTGAACCAGCGTACCGGGCGCAGGCAGACGTAGAGGTCGAGGATCTGGCGCAGGGCGACGTTCAGGGAACGGATACCGCCGCCGATGGGCGTGGTCAGGGGGCCCTTGATGGCGACCAGGTATTCCCGGCAGCGGTCCAGGGTGTCGTCCGGCAGCCAGGAACCGGTCAGTTCGTTGGCCTTTTCCCCGGCATAGACTTCCAGCCAGTGAATTTCGCGCTTGCCGTTGTAGGCCTTGGCAACGGCGGCATCCAGCACCTGCCTGGTGGCCCGCCACACGTCGGGACCGATGCCGTCTCCTTCGATAAACGGTATGACCGGGTTGTCCGGCACCTGCAAGCGTCCATTCTCAATAGTGATTTTGTCCCCTTCCGGGTATAGCGATGTTGCTGCTGTGGCCACGTTAAATCTCCATGGTTGTCGAATTTTTGCGATAGCTTACCACATAAGCAGTTGGCGGTGCCGGTTGGCGGCATCGATGTAACCTGTCGTTAAGTTGCTTCATTACGGAAAACCGCTTCTGCTTCTTCCGCCAGCAGGGGACCGATGACTTCCACGGGCCAGGGTGCTTGTGAGAACACGCCGGCAGCGTGCATGGGCAGAGAGGGGGCTTCCGGATCGGCATCAAACAGCCGGTATATCGCGTCCATGCCCAGGCCGAACACAACCCGGCGGATATTGGCCCAGACGATGGCGCCGGCGCACATGGGGCAGGGCTCGCCGCTGGCATACAGGGTGAAGGTCTTTAACTGATCGGTGTCAAATTTCCTGGACGCGGCCCGGATCAGGTTCAGTTCCGCGTGCGCAGTAACGTCGCTGTCGGTGACCACCGAGTTCTGCGCGGCCAGTACGGGTTCGCCGTCCTCATCCACCAGCAACGCGCCGAACGCATGGTTGCCCCGTTCCCGCGCCCGTACGGCCTCCTTGAAGGCAATACGCAGGTAATGTTCATCCACGTTCTTCATGTGCATGACGATACGTTATCCAGCTGCGCTAATCTGCGTAATCTGCGGATCAGATACAACGTTCGATGAACTCCTGCCCGGTCATCACGTCGCCGAACTGCTGGATGATGGATTCCAGCGTCGCCTGGTGTTCGCGGTCGGACAGGGTGGAGCAGCAGTCCTCGACCATGACCACGTTGAAGTCCATGTCAAATGCAGTGCGTGCAGTGGTCTCACAACAGATGTTAGTCTTTGTCCCGGCTATCAGCAGGATCTCGATGGCGCGGCTGCGCAACACCCGTTCCAGTTTCGAAGCACCCGGTGAGAGACAGCCGTAACGGTTCTTGACCAGGTGAATATCGTCCTCATCCACCTCCAGTTCATGCCATAGCTTGCCGCCCTCCTGCCCGGGCGCCATGTACTGCATGGTACGCTCGCGCACCTCCCCGGACACCATGTTGCTGAAGAAATTCTCCCATTCCGATTTGCCGCCGTTGCAATGGAACTCGCTGACGATCCAGATCACGTCGCCACCCCGCTTGCGCAGTTCCTGTGCCAGCCGGTTTATGTTACCCACAGTCCCGCGGCTGGCCGGCACCTCGGCCGGCGCCCCCGGCTTGCAGAAGGCATTCTGCATATCGATAACGACCAACGCGCATTTTGCCGGGTCAAAACTGTCATTAAGGTGGTAACGCCCGCGGCGCTTCATCACCCGCTCAACGATCTCGTCACTTATTCGTATATTGTGCATAGCTTAAGAAAATTATATGTATCCGTTTATAATTTGGGACACCCACAAATTGACAGTTTTCCTCAATTTGGGACACCCATAAATTGCCAGTTTCCCTCAATTTGGGACACCCATAAATTAACAATTTTTCGCAATTCATGGGTGTCCCAAATTTCAATTGTGAATTAATAGAGTGTTATTTTCTTATCTGCGTTAATCTGCGTAATCTGCGGATGAATCATTTGTGTCATCTGCGGACAAATATCTGGTCATGCAGGTACGGATCACCATGCATGGCGGTCTCCGTATCCAGCAGGACGCCGCAACCCGGACAGGAGAAAGAACGCAACACTACGTCGCCGCCGCTGGCGTAGGGTCCGCCCAGGCTTTGCATGGGCGTTTCCTGCAGAACGGCGGATTCCTTCCAGTTGCCGTCATCATCAGCCAGGCTTCCGCCGCAATGTTTGCAGGTGACCCGCGGGTTTGCGGCAGTGGCTGCCTGCGTGCCGTTTTTCCTGTACCGGAGCAACCCGGCCCGCTTTTCCTCCGTCAGCGCCTGATCGGCTTCTCCAGTCCCGGCGTCGATAACGACACCGTACACGGTCTCCGCAAATTCCGCTGAAGTCAGCCCGTCCCGCACGTCACGGGCCACGTCTTCCGGCGGGCGGGCCAGCGGGTCGCCGTAACCGCCGCCGCCGTTCCACCTGACATACAGGGCATCGTCGCCCATCAGGGGGAATACCCCCCAGTCCACAACCTGCTGTTCTGGCGCCGCCGAATCTGCTTGCGGCGTATCCCCGGCGGTGCCGGCCTGCGCGCCGTTGTTCTTCATCCACATGTAGGCGTTGGGCGAACCGGGATAGCCGCCGGCCAGACCCTCGCTCATGGGGAATTTGGAGCCCTTGCCCGAGACCACGTAGTGCATGCCGCCGTCCGGGGCATCGTGGGGCACGAAGGACAGTTCCATGCCGACCCCGCCGCGGTAACGCCCCGGCCCGCCGGAGTCCCTGAGGCGCCGGCGGTACAGGTAACGGATGGGGAAGGTGTATTCGACGGTCTCCACGTTGGCCATGCGCGAGATGGGGTTCGGGATCTCGCCGCCCACCTCGATGCCGTCCGCCCAGGCCCGGGCGCCGCCGGCGCCGGCGAAGGTCTCGGTCAGGATGCCGATGGCCTGCTTGTTGTGCTGGTTCTGCCCGAACAGGAACACGGCAAAATGGTTGGCATGCCACACCGCGGTGGCCTCTCCGGCGTATTTTTCGCTGGCGCTGAGCATCTTGCCGATGGTGGTGCAGGCGGCGTTGTTGACTGATTGTATGGCGCCCACGGTCGCCACGGAGACCGGCGCGGGGCGCGTGCAGTTCACGATTGTGCCCTCGGGCGCGATCATGGTGATTGGGCTGATCACGCCTTCGTTCCAGGTGATGTCGTAGCACAGCAGCGGGAACAGGGGCGCAAACAATCCGCCCAGGGAAGCCCACCGGGT
This sequence comes from Gammaproteobacteria bacterium, assembly GCA_965207165.1. Lineage (GTDB taxonomy): Bacteria > Pseudomonadota > Gammaproteobacteria > Eutrophobiales > Eutrophobiaceae > JAAXHV01. The sequence goes on from OZ242265.1 coordinate 3,840,127, forward strand.
GCAGTTGATGGCATAGCGGCTCTGCTCGCTGGACCCGCTGAAATCGAAGGTCAAGGTGTCGTCCCGCTTGGTCATGGTCAGTTCGACCCGGCACACCTCGTCCTCCACGCTCAGGTACTGGCGCGATTGCCACTGCCCGTCGGGCAGTTCGCGCAGGCGCGCGCGCAGCTTCTCTTCAGACTTTATGATCAGCGTTTTGCAGGTCTCATCGACCGTCTCGAACCCGTATTTTTCAATGAGGGCCAGCATGCGTGCGCGGGCGACGTTATTGCAGGCGATCATGGAATTCATGTCCAGCGCCACCATGTCCGGCGAGCGCACCATGTTGAGGAAGGTGTCCATGATGGACCGGTTGATCTCGCCTTTTTCCACCAGCCGTATTCCGGGAGAGCTGAACCCTTCCGTGTAGATGTTGTCCGCATCGGGACAGAAGCCGCCGGGATTGGTGGCGCCGATATCGTAAACGTGCACGAAGCAGGCGCTCCACGCCACCAGTTCCCCCCGGTAGTGGATGGGCGCCACCAGGTACACGTCGGAGGTATGCAGGGCCGCGGTGTAGGGGTCGTTCAGCAGGAACACGTCGCCGGCGTGGATGTCGCCCTCGAAGCGCCGGATGATGGACTTGCACGCCTCCGCGGCGCTGGTCAGGTGGTGCAGGAACCCGACACCGCCCATCAACAGCGAGCCGTCCGCCCGGTACAGGGACACCATCAGGTCATGGCCCTCGTTGGTGATGGCGCTGCCGGACACGTTCTTCAGGGTGATCACGGCCTCATCCACGACCCGGAACAGGCGGTGGCGGATGATCGAAAAAGTGATGGGATCGATCATGTCAGGTTATCTCGATAACAATATTTCTATAGCCGTCCATTACCCCGTGCTGGCCGTCCTGGATCACGATGGTGGTGATCGGCGTATGGACAACCGCAGGACCTGCAATGATATTACCGGGCAGCAGTTTTTCAAAGTCATAGATGCCGGCCTCGGTCAGATTATCGTGGCCGTTGACGAATATCCTGCGCCGCCCCGTACGGGCCGCATCCGGGGACGCGCCGGCCAATGGCCGCGCGGCAAATTCCGGGCGGTCTATCACGCCGGACGCGCTGAGGCGGAACCGGGTCATCTCAATGCCCGCGTCCCGGTAGGCGGAACCTTTGCCGTAGCGGCTTTCATACAGCGTTTCAAAATCATTGACCAGTTGTTCCAGTCCTGCTGCATCCAGCGGGGTGGCGGCGCGCACCGGTGTAATAATCTCATGGACCTGCATTGCGTAGCGGAACCCCACGGACTGCCTGAAGCGCATTTTATCTGCCGCAAACCCTTCCTGCTCCAGCGCCTGTTGCGCGGTGCTGATCATCGGTTCGTAGATGGCGTTGATTTCTTCCGCGGGGCAGGGCGCGGATTTGGTCAGGGTGGTGCTGTAATCGTGCATCACGTCGGTGCTGGCCAGGCCGAAGGCGCAGTTCACCGATGCGGTATACGGCACGATAACCCGCTGTACGCCCAATTCCAGGGCAAACGTGCTTGCCAGCATCGGGCAGGAACCGCCGAACGCGTGCAGGACGAAGTCGCGCGGGTCCAGGCCCTGCTCGACGGTGATCTTGTGTATCAGGTCCGTAACCTGCGCGTTGGCGACGCGGAAGATGCCGATCGCCGCCTGTTCCACGGACAATCCCAGCGGCTCTGCGACCTGTTCCCGGAACAGCCGGGCCGTGTTTTCCCGGTCCAGGGTCATGGCGCCGTTGAGGAAGCGTTGCGGGTCGATATATCCCAGCAATAACAATACGTCGGTGAGGGTGGGTTGGGTCCCGCCGAGCCCGTAACAGATCGGTCCCGGCACTGCCCCGGCGCTCTGCGGTCCCACCAGCGGCGCGGCCGTGTCCTGTTCCAGGCTGATCAGGCTGCCGCCGCCGGCGCCGATGGAGGCCACGTCAATCTTGGGCACCGAGTAATGGAACCGGTCGATCAGGGGTTCCCGGGCATACTCGATCTCGCCGTCCTGGATAATGCCCACCTTGAACGTGGTGCCCCCCATGTCCGCGGCAATGATGTTGCCGTCGCCCATGCCGTCCCCGAGAAACTTGCTGCCGATGACCCCGGCAACTGGGCCGCATTCCAGCATGTGTACCGACCGTCCTGCGGCATGTTCAGCCGGCAGCAGCCCGCCGTAGCCCTGCATGACCAGTACCGGCCCCCGGTAGTTATGTTGAGTCAGCAGATTTTGCAGGTTGTTGATGTAACGGCTGACCACCTGCCCCGCGTACGCGTTGATCACGGTGGTGGAAGTGCGCTCGTATTCGCCCGGCACCGGCGCGATCTCGCTGGAAATCGACACATGGGTCGCCGGGCTGTGCGCATTGATGATAGCGCGGATGCGTTGTTCGTGGACAGGGTTGGCAAACGACCACAGCAACGCCACGGCCACGGACTCGACCTGCTGCTCGTCGACCAGGTAGCCGACGGCCCGCTCCACTTCCGCCTCGTCCAGTTCCCGGACAATCGCGCCCTTGTAATCCACCCGCTCCGTCACGCCGCGGATCAGGCCGAACGGAACCAGCGGCGCGGGCCGGTCCGTGGCGACCGGGTGTTTCAGACCCTCTTCCGACAGGCCCGACCAGCGCCCGTAGGCGCCCCGGGTGACCAGCAGCGTGTCTTCAAACCCCGCCGTGGTGATCAGGCCGGTGCGGGCGCCCTTGCGCTCCAGCAAGGTGTTGTCGACCACGGTGGAACCGTGGACGAACAGTGATGTCTGCCGGAAAATGTCTTCCAGGCTCACCTGCAGGGCATCCGCCGCGGACCTGATGGAAGCAATAACGCCGTCGGCGAAATCCGGCGGCGTGGACAAGGCCTTGCCGATAAATACGGAACGCCCGTCCTCGACAATCACCGTGTCGGTACAGGTACCGCCAACGTCAGTTGCTACAACGAATGACATAGATGAGTTGATTTAATCCATGCCAATGGAAAAAATCTGCTCCAGGTCGTGCTGCGAGTACGTCTTGAACGCGATCATGGTCTCGGTGTTTTCGATGCCTTCAATGTTTACCATGCGGTTGGTCACCATGTCCGCAATGGCTTCGTTGGTTTCGACCCGCAGGATGCCGACGATGTCGTAACTGCCCCCCACGGAATAAACCTCGGAAAATTCCGGCACCTCGGCCAGGGCTTCGGCGACCTCGTTGATCCTGCCGTGTTGGGTATTGATGAGCACGATTGCTGTAACCATTTATATCACCTGTCGCTGAATGTGTTAGTCATTGGGATAGCGCCCGCAGTTTGTGCCGCTGGATCTTCCCGGTCTGGGTCTTCGGCATCTCAGCTATGAATTCTATCGCACGCGGGTACTTATAGGGAGCGATGGTCTGCTTGGCGAAGTCCTGCAATTCCGTAACCAGTTCCGCCGATGCCTGAAAACCCGCGGCGAGCACGATATAGGCCTTGATGACCATGCCCCGTTTTTCGTCGGGTATCCCGACGACGCCGCATTCACCGACGGCCGCGTGCGGCAGCAGCGCCGCCTCCACTTCCGCCCCGGAGATGTTGTAACCCGAAGAGATAATCATGTCGTCCGTGCGCCCCTGGTACCAGACATAACCGTCTTCATCCATGGTACAGACGTCGCCGGTCAGGTTCCAGCCGTTCACCACGTAAATCTTCTGCCGTTCATCGGCCAGGTACTTGCAGCCGGTGGGACCTTTCAGCCCCAGCCGGCCCAGCGTGCCCGGAGGCGCGGGCTGGTCATCATCGCCCAGGATGCAGGCCTGGTAGCCCTTTACCGCCTTGCCGACTGCGCCGGGACGGATGTCTGCCCCGGTGGCGGAAATGAAAATATGGATCATTTCGGTCGCGCCGAAGATGTCGATCATCCTGATGCCGGTTGCCGCAAGCCATTCCCGGTAAGTGGGCAGGGGCAGTTTCTCGCCGGCGCTGGTGGTTTTTCTGAGGCTGCCCAGGTCGAGATCATCCAGGTGGTTCAGCAGCATGCGGTAGGCGGTGGGCGCGGTCGAACAGATGGTGGCGCCGAACCTGCCGATCGCTTTGCCCAGTTCCAGCGGCGGCGCGGCTTCCAGCAGCACCACGCTGGCGCCGAAGTACAGCGGCAGGCCGACCAGCATGCCCAGTCCGAAGGTAAACGCGACCGGCGGGCTGCCGATGAAGATGTCGTCCGGCGCCGGTTGGACCGTATACGTTCCGGCACAGACGCACATGGCCATGACCTCCCGGTGAAAATGCACCGTGCCCTTGGGTATCCCCGTCGTGCCGCTGGTGAAGGCGACCAGGGCCGGGTCATCGCTTGCTGTTGCAACGGCGTTGAAAGTCGTTTCCTTGCCGGCCATCAGCCGCTCCAGTTCCGCCCCGGCGCCTTGTTTCCCGGAGCCGTTGAATTGCAGGGTCCGTTGTACGAATGCCGTGGTGTCGATGGCGGCGGAGAGTTCGTCCATGAGGCGTTCATCGCACAAGGCGAACTGGATCTCCGCCTTGTTGATGATCGGTTCCAATTCCAGCCTGCGCAGCAGGGGCATGGTGGCCACGGCAATGCCCCCGGCCTTTATCACGCCGAACCAGCAGGCGACCAGCATGGGATTATTCGGAGACCGGATCAGGACACGGTTGCCCGGCGCCAGGCCAAGGTCGTCGGCCAGCACGTGGGCAATCCGGTTGGATTTCTCAAACAGGTCCCGGTAAGTCCAGACCTCGTTGGGGGTCAGGATGGCGTTGCTGTCACCGTGCCCTTGCGCAATTTTTTTGTCGAGCAGTTCCACCGCGCAATTGAGTTGCGCCGGAAACTGCAGTTCTCTTGTGGTGAACAGGAACTCGGGTAATTGCTCCGGCGGGGGCAGGTTATCCCGCACAAACGTATCCACGTGGCTGGTAAGGCGGTTATTCATACTTTTCTCAAGTGGACACTTGCATAATTCCCCGATACATATTATTAACCTGTAATGATTAACTCGTAAAGTAATTACTGCAACCGAATGTCTGCGGAATGGAGGAACTGGCCAGTGAATTTTAAATTACCCGACAGCAGTGAACTGAAACGGCTGGCTGCTGAACTTAACCTGACACTGGACGATACCAGGGCGGCTGCGCTGCTCGAGTACATGCAGCCAATTGCCGAAGGTTATGAATTTATCGACAGTGTTGAGGACGAGTTGCCTGTCTCGCCCTGGACGGGACGGGATTATTACTACCCGGAGACCGGGGAAAACCCGTACGGCGCCTGGCTGGTGAAATGCCGGATCAAGGGCGTTGCCTCAGGCCCCTTGACGGGCAAAAAGGTGGCGGTCAAGGACAATATCTTCGTGGCGGGACTGCCTCTCACCAACGGTTCGGACATCATGAGCGGTTTCGTTGCCGATTTCGATGCGACGGTCGTGGACCGGTTGCTCAATGCGGGCGCAGAGATAGCCGGCAAGACCGCCTGTGAGTACCTGTGCCTGTCCGGCGGCAGCGCCACCTCGGCCGCCGGCATCGTGCAAAACCCCCGCAAACCGGGGTACTCCACCGGCGGTTCATCCTCGGGCAGCGCCGCGCTGGTCGCGGCCGGAGAAGTGGATATGGCGCTGGGCACGGACCAGGGCGGTTCGGTACGCATACCGGCATGCTGGACGGGTGTGGTAGGGATGAAAGCGACCCGGGGCGTGGTTCCGTTCAGCGGCGGCATACCCATAGAGGCATCCATAGAGTACATCGGCCCCCTGACCAGTACGGTGGCCGACAATGCCCTGTTCCTGGAGGTCATGGCCGATGACGGAACAGGGCCTGGACCGGACTATTCCAGCACCCTGGGACAGACGCCGGCAGATCTGAGGATTGCGGTTGTAAAAGAAGGTTTTGGCTGGCCGTCTTCAGCAGCAGCGGTGGATCAATGTGTTAAATCCGCCGCCGCACACTTCGCATCCCTGGGGGCAACGGTGGAGGAAATATCCATTCCCGGGCACTCGACCGGCCCGGCTATCTGGGGAGGCATTGTCACGGATGGTTTATGGCAGACACTCAAACTGAACGGCGTCGGATTTAACCATGAGGATATTTATTCGCCCGCGCTGTATGCAGCAATGCGGGACTGGACCCGCCGCATAAGTGACATGCCGATCAACGCGGCATTGATACTGCTGCTGGGCCGCTACCTGGAAAAGTATCACGGCCGTTATTACGCCAGGTCAAAGAACCTGGCGCGGAAACTCCGGGCGAGCTACGATAAGCCCCTGCAGGAATACGACCTGTTGCTGATGCCCACCCTGGTCGACACGGCCGCCGAGAACCCCGGGTCGCTGGCGCATGCGGGCGATGACCGGATCATGCAAACGGCATTCGGCAACACGCTGAATACCTGCCAGTTCAACGCCACCGGGCATCCCGCCATCTCCATCCCCTGCGGGCAGGTCGACGGCCTGCCGGTAGGCCTGATGCTGGTGGGACGGCACCACGCAGAACAGACCGTGTACCGGGCGGCCCATGCCTTCGAACAGTCTACCGACTGGCAAAACCTGGAGTTTTAACCGGGGTTAATCGTCCACCACCGGGTTGATATTGGTACGGCGCCGGAACCCGCCCGCACCGGGGAGGCGTCTCAGTCCCCGTTCTTCTCCGTCGCCGGATTGTAGGTAGCGGTAATCCGCCCGGCTTCGTCGTAGAGGCCGGTCATCATGCTGATCATTTTATTGACCTCGTCGAGTTTTTCGTCCACCCGGTCGATATTCTTCGACTGATCCATCAGGATGCGCCTGCGCAGGTCGGCATAATTCTCGGTCAGTTTCCTGCCCCTGGCCGTCACCCGGTAGGCTGCGGTCTTGCGGCTGCGGTCTTTTATCCGTTCGCAAAAACCGGCCTTCACCAGTTTTCTCAGGCAATACTGGATATTGGGGATATCGTCCCGGTTCAACTGCCGGGCAATGTCCGTGGCGCTCTTGGGCCGGTCATGCATGCGGATGATGTGTATGATGACGGCCTCGATATAACTCAACTCGCCCATACCGGTTACACCGGCGAGTTGCATTACCCATCGCTCAAAGGCCTGCTGAAAACGCAACATGCTCCATTCGAACTCCGTGGAGATGGCCTCATGGGATGAACTGGAGAGATGCCAGGCCCGGTAATTGGATGCTTCAAAGTTTTCCTGTTTTTTATTCACTGGAGGGTTTCTCTCATCGATAATATTTGGGGTCAGAGCAAATACTCTGACCCCAAATATTACGGGGTTGGGAACAGGTTGTCGTCCTGGATGGTTTCCGGAGATGGGAACGCCCGTTTCGAGTGGGTCAGCCCCATATCCAGTAACGCTTCACACAGTTTATAGGCGATCACGCCCGGGTTGAGCACGGGAACGGGAAGCTTGTCGCGCAGGAAGCGGTGTGACTGGTGCATGGTGGTGGAACCCAGGATGATGACGTCGGCGCCGTCTTCTTCGATGGCTCTCAGGCCCTGTTCCTTCAGTTTGTCGAAAACCACCTCTTCCTTTCCCGTCAGCAGTTCCTGCACGTCCGGCCGGGTATCGATATGGCGGATAGAGGCCAGCTTGTGCTCCAGGCCGTATTCCTTCAGCGTCTTGCGGTATAAGGCCTGCCACGGTTGCCACATGGTGAGGATGGAAAACCGGTGCCCGAGGGTGGCGGCGATATGGAATGACGCCTGTCCCGGCCCGATAACCGGGATAGTCAAGCGGGAGCGCAGGGCATACAGCCCGGAATCGCTGACCGTATTGATACACACCGCGGCGCAGCCCTCTTCCTCCGCCTTCAGACCGGCCTCGATCACGATGGAGTCCATGATGTACGTGTCGTAATAACTGTCGGCCAGGGACATGAGTCTTTGTGAACCGACGAACTCCACGTCGAATTCCGGCCGGATGTATTCCTGCGGTATCTGGGTTTCAATCAGCTCCCTGGTATGTTCGTTGAGCGGCACCGGGAAGATGACCTTGATTTTTTTACCCATCAGGTTTTATCGAAGTTTTATTGAAATCTAAAGTGATATTATACTGGCAATTTCGTTGAATCAGGTAATATAGATGCAAACCCACATCCCCTACGGTGGTTACTGGACCACGCCGTTCGCCCGGTGGCAGGGCAGCCTGTCCCACCTGCACAGCATGGAATACGCCGCCCACGTGACCCGGCAGGTCATGGCCGGCCGGGACCTCGACGGACGGCAGTTCGATTTCGGCGTGCTGGGGATGACCGTCCCGCAAAACAGCTGTTTTTACGGCCTGCCCTGGCTCACGGCCATGGCCGGACTCGGCCATATCGGCGGCCCGACGGTCAGCCAGGCCTGCGCCACCAGCGCCCGGGCGCTGGCGACCGCCACCGGGGAAATCCAGGCCGGACTGGCGCAATGTGCGCTGGTCATCAGCGCAGACCGTATCTCCAACGGCCCCCATATCTACTACCCGGACCCGCTCGGCCCCGGCGGCACCGGTGTTACGGAAGACTGGGTCATGAGCAATTTCAGCCAGGACCCGTATGCGAAATGCGATATGACCCGCACCGCGGAGAACTGTGCGGGCAAATGGAACGTGTCGACCGCCGAGCAGCACGAGGTGGTCCTGCGCCGTTATGAACAGTACCGGCAGGCCCTGGTAGACAACGGGGACGGGTCGTTTCAGCAGAGATACATGCTGCTGCCCCTCGATGTGCCTGATAAAAAGTATCGAAAAACGCGCACTACCCTGACCGGGGATGAAGGCGTTACGGCAACCAGCATGGAGAAAATGGCCCGGCTGAAACCGGTGCACGAAGGCGGCACGATCACCTATGCCGGCCAGACCCACCCCGCCGACGGCAACGCCGGGATGATCGTCACGACGGCGGACAAGGCCCGCAGTCTGAGCACCGATGCGGATATCAGCATCAGCATCGTCGCCTACGGCCAGGCGCGGGAGGAACCGGCCTGGATGCCGGCCGCGCCCATACCGGCCAGCCGCCGCGCCCTGGAGCAGGCGGGCATTTCCATCAGGGATGTCAAGGCAATCAAGTCCCACAATCCCTTCGCGGTCAACGACATCATCTTTGCCAAAGAGATGGGTATCGACGTCATGGGGATGAACAACTACGGCTGTTCCCTGATCTGGGGCCATCCCCAGGGCCCGACGGGGTTGCGCGCGATCATCGAACTCATCGAGGAACTGGTGCTGGAAGGCGGCGGTTACGGCCTGTTTCACGGTTGCGCGGCCGGTGACAGCGCCATGGCGTTGGTGCTGCGCGTTGGCTGACGATGGTACCGGCGGCCGGGGAATTGCCAGGCGTATTTCCCAGCGTAGTTCACGCGCTGGTGGATGCCGCGGCCCTGAGTCCGGACCACGAGGCCCTGGTGCTGGGCGAGGAACGGCTCGATTACCGGGACTACCTGCGCTGTGTCGCCGGTTTCAGCCGGGAACTCGAAGCGCTGGACCTGGGCGGTTGCCGGGTTGCCATGCTGATGGGCAATTCCATAGATATCTGCATTGCCATGTTCGCCATCCATGCCGCGCGCGCCGAAGCCGTGCCGTTGAATCCGATATACACGGCCGGCGAGTTGTTGCCCATGCTGGAGGACGCGCAGGTCGCCGCGATTGTTTACGACGAGGACCTGGACGAGACGGTGCATTCCCTGGCCGGCCGGCTGGGGGTCAAACACCTTATCGCCATTGGTGAAACGCGCGGCAGACGCTTGACCGAGTGGCGCGGCCGCCAGGATGTCGACGCGCCGGGCGGCTTGCCCGCTGCGGAAGACCCGGCCACCCTGCAGTTCACCGGCGGCACCACCGGCAGGGCGAAAGGCGCCCGCATCAGCCATTATTCCCTGTCCGTCAACCTGAGCCAGCGCGAGGCCGTCTTTCCCACCCGGGACGAGGTGGAGAGAATGCTCTGCATCATGCCGCTGTTTCATTGTTACGCGGTGTCCATGTGCCTGCATGCCATGGTTTACCGGCGCGGTACCCTGGTTATCCTGCCCCGTTACCACCCCCGGGAAGTCATTGACGCCCTGGTCCGTGAAAAGATCACCTTGTTCGGCGGCAGTCCCACCATTTTTACCGGGTTGTTGAACTACCCGGGTTTTGCCGGAACCGATTTTTCCAACCTGTACCTGTCGTCTTCCGGTTCGGCGCCCCTGGCCGGACACGTGCTGACTGAATGGGAGCGGATTACCGGCACGCCCATACTCGAAGGCTACGGCCAGTCCGAGGCCGGCCCGGTGATCTCGTTTAACCCGGTGGACGGAGTGAGGAAACCGACCTCGGTCGGCATCCCGTTGCCGGAGACGGTAATCCAGGTAGTTGACCTGCAGACCGGCACGGAAGTCCTGGGGGCCGGACAAAAGGGCGAAATCAGGATTACCGGTCCCCAGGTCATGCGCGGGTATCGCAACCGCCCGGAGGAGACGGCGCAGACGCTGCGGGACGGCTGGCTGTACACGGGCGATATAGGCGAACTGGACGAGGAAGGTTACCTGTACATCCGCGGCAGGAAAAAAGAGATGCTGATCGTGTCCGGCTACAACGTCTTCCCGCGCGAGGTCGAGGAAGTCCTGCACCTTAACCCGGCGGTCAGGGAGGCCGCGGTCGTAGCAAAAACGGATGATTACCGCGGTGAGTTGCCCGTTGCTTTTGTCGTTGCCGCAGAGCAGGGAAACAGGGACGCAGAGGCATTGACACGCTACTGCGGGGAACGCCTGGCGAGTTACAAGATCCCGGCAGAATTCCGCTTCCTGGACAGCCTGCCCAAGACCGCGGTAGGCAAAGTCGATAAAATCCAACTGGCGGAAATGGCAAACCGGAATCCATAATAGCGCCGTTCCCCTGCTTGCGCAGGGGCAGGCTCTGCGAAGCTTCGTCGTTCCTGCGAGAGCAGGAACCCAGTGAAAAAAATAAAGAAAAGTAATGCAACAACACAACAACCCCATCCTGATCCAGCCAAGCGGAGAACTGCCGCGCCGCATCGGCATCATCGGCGCCGGCACCATCGGCCCGGATATCGGTTATTACCTGAAAAGCGCCATCCCGGGACTGAACCTGGTGCTGATCGATATCAGCCGGGACGCCCTGGACCGGGCGCTGGAACGTCTCCACGCCTATGCGGACAAAGGCCTGGCCAGGGGCAAGCTGACGCCGGAACAGGCAGCAGGCGTCCGGCAAAACCTGGCTGTCTCCATTGATTACCGCGACCTGGACGGGTGCGACTGGGTCATCGAGGCCGCCACGGAAAATATTGAACTGAAGAAACAGATCTTCTCCAGGGTGGAAGACATTACCGGCCGGGACTGCATGATCACCTCGAACACGAGTTCCATTCCCGCACACTCGCTGTTCTCACACCTGCGCCACCCCGGGCGCACCACCGTCACCCATTTTTTTGCGCCGGCCTTCCGCAACCCCGTAGTCGAGGTGGTCGACTGGGAACAGGCCGCCCCGGCATTTATCCGGCGCCTGCGCCGGCTGTTCTACGTGACCGGCAAAGTCCCGATGGTCACCCGCGACGTGGTCTGCTTCATGCTGGACCGGATCTTCGACAACTGGTGCAACGAAGCCGGTTTTTTGCTCACCGGCGCCACCCCGGCGCAAATCGATGACACGGCCGGCGCTTACGTACACGCCGGCCCGTTCTTCGTATTGAACATGTCCAACGGCAACCCGATCATAATCGAGACCAACACCCTGCAAGCCGAACTGGAAGGCAGCCACTACCAGCCCGCCAACATCTTCCAGCAAGCCATAGACCATGACAATTTGGGACAACCACAAATTGACAATTTGGGACAACCACAAATTGCAGACCGGGGATTATTATGGGACGAGTCGGGAAAGTGGTTAACAATCAAACCCGGAGAGAACGTGGATGTGCCACAGGCTGTATCTGCGGAAATCCGGGACCGTCTGCTGGGGATCCTGTTTTCGCAGACCGTGGATATCCTGGACCGCGACATCGGTACCGCGGCTGACCTGGAACTGGGCTGCCGGCTGGCCTTCGCCTTCAGGCAGGGCCCCCTGGAACTGATGCGGGAACTGGGCGAACAGGAGAGTGAACGTATCCTGGCGAAGTTTACCCGCGCAAAACCCGGCATGCCCGGCCCGCAACGGCCTCTGCACGCGTACCAGGACTTTCACCGTTTTATCCTCGTCGATGAACTCGACGGCGTGAAAATCATCACCTTGCGCCGGCCCGAGGCCCTGAATGCCCTGCATGACGACATGACCGATGAAATCCTGGCCCTGCTGAAACAATACGAGGATGATCCGCAAACCCGCGGTTTCATCATAACCGGTTACGGCGTTGCGGCGTTTTCCGCCGGCGCCGACATCGGCAGGTTTCCCGCAATGCTGGGAAACAGGGAACAATGCATCGATTATGCCCGCGTCTGCTCCAGGTTGCTGGTTTACCTGGACAGTTGCAGGAAACCGGTCGTCGCGGCCTTGAACGGCATGGCCCTGGGCGGCGGCCTGGAACTGGCCATCCGCTGCCACGGGATCGTTGCCGTTGATAACGCGTGGTTGCAGTTTCCGGAAATAACCCTGGGAATTGCGCCGGGCATCGGCGGCATGGTGGTCCCCTACCGGCGCTGGCCTGCAGCCGCGGCTGCTTTTCATGGTATGCTGCTTGCGGCTGAAAAAATGCCCGCGGCGAAAGCGCACGGGCTGGGGATCGTGGACAGGCTTTCGGAAACCCAAGACGCACTGCTGCACGATGGGATCAGGCTGGTCGGCGAACTTGCAGACAGGCGGCGCGGACCGGCTGATGCGCCCGTCAGTATTGCCGCGCCGCCCGCAGGGGAGGACGAACCGCATAGCTTTAACGGACAGCGACTGAGCGGCGCGGTGTTCGCTGTTATCCGTCAGGCTATCAGCGACGCGGCAGCCGCCGCATCACTGGACGAGGCGTTGGAACTCGGCTATGCCGCGTTTGCCGAAAGCGCCGCAACGGCAGCCGCCCGTGAAGGCATCAGCGCCTTCATGGAAAAAAGAAAACCGGACTTCACCGGGCTGTGAGCAGGGAATCGTCAATTGCTTACCAATTAACGGGAAGAAAATGCAAAACAAACCGGATCACGACAACGGCAACGTAGAGGTCTACCACCACCGCGGGGACAACCTGCCGGCGCACGGTTCCCACGATGAAGAAGTGTTGTCAGAAGACCGCGTAAAGGCCTACTGGCGCGCCAACGTAAAGCTGTTGCTCGTATTGCTCACGATCTGGTTTACCGTATCCTACGGTTTCGGCATATTACTGGTTGACTGGCTCAACCAGGTCAGCCTGTTCGGCTTCAAGCTGGGTTTCTGGTGGGCCCAGCAGGGGTCCATCTACGTGTTCGTCATCCTTATCTTCGTCTACGTAGCGCTCATCGGCAGGATAGACCGCAAATTCGGTGTGGATGACACTGATACGGGCAGCGACCGGGAAGGAGAGCGGCCGTGACGACCCAGATGCTGACGTATATCGTGGTGGGCCTGACCTTTGCCCTCTACATAGGGATTGCCGTGTGGTCCAGGGCCGCATCAACCAAGGATTTCTACGTGGCGGGCGCCGGCGTACACCCGTTGACCAACGGCATGGCGACCGCGGCGGACTGGATGAGCGCCGGCTCATTCATTTCCATCGCCGGCATGATCGCCTTTGCCGGTTATGACGGCTCGGTCTACCTCATGGGCTGGACCGGCGGCTATGTCCTGCTGGCGCTGTTGCTGGCGCCGTACCTGCGCAAGTTCGGCCAGTACACCGTGCCGGACTTCATCGGCGAGCGCTATTATTCCAGCTCTGCCCGCGTGGTGGCCGTGATCTGCCTGGTGTTTATCTGCTTTACCTACGTGGCCGGGCAGATGCGCGGGGTGGGGGTGGTGTTCTCCCGCTTCCTGGAGGTGGAAATCACGACCGGCGTGTTCATCGGCATGGCGGTGGTGTTCTTCTACGCCGTGCTGGGCGGCATGAAAGGCATTACCTATACCCAGGTGGCGCAGTATTGCGTCATGATCTTTGCGTACATAACGCCGGCGATCTTTGTCTCCATCCTGGTCACGGGCAACCCGGTGCCGCAACTGGGCCTGGCCTCCGAGGTGCTGGACGGATCCGGTCTGCGGTTGCTGGAAAAACTGGACCAGGTGCTGGTGGACCTGGGTTTTGCGCCTTACACGGATGGCAGCAAAAACATGATCGACGTGTTTACCATCACCCTGGTGCTGATGGCCGGCACCGCCGGTCTGCCCCACGTCATCGTGCGTTTCTTTACCGTACCCAAGGTGTCCGATGCGCGTAAATCCGCGGGTTATGCCCTGGTATTCATTGCCTTGCTGTATACCACGGCGCCGGCGCTGGCCGCCTTTGCCCGCTTGACCTTCATAGACACGGTGAACAACACCGCCTACGCGGAAGCGCCGTCCTGGGTGAAGACCTGGGAGGACATCGGCCTGATTGCCTGGCTGGACAAAAATGAGGACGGCACTATTCAATATGCCGCCGGCGCTGCCTTCGAAGGCGCGCCGGTCTTCGTCGACGGCGCCGGGGAACACGGGCAGAAGCTGGTCGAAAACACGCCCCTTGACAACACCAACGAGGTCTATGTCGACCGCGATATCATGATGCTGGCCAGCCCGGAGATCGCGAATCTGCCGCCCTGGGTGCTGGCGCTGGTGGCGGCCGGCGGGCTGGCCGCGGCGTTATCCACTGCGGCGGGATTATTGCTGGTGGTGTCGACATCACTTTCCCATGACCTGCTCAAGAAAACCCTGAGGCCGGACATCACCGAAAAACAGGAATTGTTATACGCCCGCAGCGCGGCCGCGGTGGCCGTCTGTTTTGCCGGCTACCTGGGGATCAATCCGCCGGGCTTCGTCGCCCAGGTGATCGCGTTTGCGTTCGGACTGGCTGCCGCGTCGTTGTTCCCGGCCATTTTCCTGGGCATATTCGTGCGTAACATGAACCGGGAAGGCGCTATCGCCGGCATGTTGAGCGGCCTCCTGTTTACCGCTGCCTATATCGTCTATTTCAAGTTCATCAACCCCGCCGCCAGCACCCCGGACAACTGGTGGCTGGGCATCTCCCCGGAGGGCATCGGCAGCCTGGGCATGGTGATCAATTTCGCCGTTGCCTTTGCGGTCAGCCGTTTCACCGCACAGACACCCGACTACGTCAAGGCCCTGGTGGATGACGTGCGCATTCCTTCCGGCGCCGGCGTGGCCCACCGGCATTAGGAATTACGAATTAGGAATTAGGAATTAGGAATTGGAGTTATCACAATGGAAAAGCCGCCGCCGCAGGCGGCACATTCATTCGTAATTCGTAATTCCTAATTCGTAATTCAATTTGCGTTGATCTGCAGATAAAACATGAACACAACGAGTAACCGATTCACCATCGCTGCGCTGTACAAGTTTGTCAGCCTGCCGGATTTCAGGGAGTTGCGGCAGCCCCTGCTGCAGCGTTGTCTTGATCTCCGGCTCAAGGGGACCTTTCTGCTGGCGCCCGAAGGCATTAACGGCACTGTAGCAGGCAACAGGGAAGCTATTGACGGGATCCTGGCTTACCTGCGTTCGGAGCCCCGTTTTGCCGGTCTGGCGCACAAGGAGTCACAGGCTGCCAGGCTTCCGTTTCACCGCATGAAGGTCAAGCTCAAACAGGAAATCGTCTCTCTGGGCATAGCGGGGACTGACCCGGAAAATATAACAGGCAGGCACGTGGAGCCGGAACAATGGAATGCGGAGATCGCCCGCCCGGATACACTGGTCCTGGATATACGCAATCAATATGAAACCGAAATCGGCAGTTTCAGGAATGCCGTAACGCCGCATACCGGGACGTTTCGCGAGTTTCCCGAATACGTGGACAAAAATCTCAACCCGCACAAACATACCAGGGTCGCCATGTTCTGTACCGGCGGTATCCGTTGCGAAAAAGCCTCTTCATACCTGTTGTCCCGGGGGTTTAAAGACGTCGTGCAGTTACAGGGAGGAATACTGAACTACCTGGAAAAAGTCGAACGCAAGGACAGTCTGTGGGAAGGCGAATGCTTTGTCTTCGACAGCCGGGTCGCCATCGACCATGACCTTGCGGAGGGAGACTATGAACAGTGTTTCGCCTGCCGCCGGCCGCTGGGCGAGGATGACATGGCGTCGGAAAAATATCAGCGGGGCGTATCGTGTCCGCGCTGTTACGATGAATTAACTCCGGAACAGCGGCAGCGCTTCAGTGAGCGCCAGCGCCAGGTCGAACTGGCGGAGAGCCGTGGTGAACAACATATCGGCTCATCCTGACAGAAAACATCAGGTTTTTCCGGCCCACCTGGCGCGATTTTATGACCATGTAAGCCATGGTGATTTCCCCGGCTGGATTGATGCAGTTACCGGGTTGCCTGAAATCAGTCCCTCGGTAATCAGCTTTGATACGGATACAATCCGCATAGGCGCTGCGTCGGATTGCAGCGCATCTCAACGTGAAACCATGCGCCGGCAACTGCAGCGGTTGCTGCCCTGGCGTAAAGGCCCGTTCAACCTGTTCGGCCTGGAAATCGACGCGGAATGGCGTTCGGACATGAAATGGCGCCGCCTGCAGGACAGGATTACACCCCTGTCCGGCCGCACCGTCCTGGATGTCGGTTGCGGCAACGGCTATTACGGCTGGCGCATGCTGGGTGCCGGCGCAGAACGGGTGGTCGGCACAGACCCCACGCTGCGTTACGTGATGCAGCAGCGGGCAATAGCGAAATACCTGCCCGATCACCCCTTCGATATCCTGCCGTTTACCCTGGAGACCCTGGCCGCTGACGAAACAGAGTCCATGTTACCCCCCGGCGGTGTCGATACCGTCTTCTCCATGGGCGTGATCTACCATCGCCGCGACCCCGTCAGGCATATACGCGACCTGTTACAGTTCCTGCGCCCCGGCGGGGAACTGGTGCTGGAGTCGTTGATCATCGACGAGAGCTACGGCGCGGTACTGAAGCCCCGTGAACGCTACGCCCAAATGAGGAACATCTGGTCGATCCCTTCCCTGAACACCCTGAAAGACTGGCTGTCCGCTGCGGGCCTCGTTTCTGTCGAAGTAGCGCATGTATCCACCACCACCACTGCGGAACAACGGGCCACGGAATGGACCTTCGAGCAGTCCCTGGCAGACTTCCTGGACCCGCAAAACGCCCAGCTCACCATTGAAGGCTACCCGGCCCCGAAACGGGCTGTAGTTATTTGCAGAAACGACTGATTCAGTATGCCGGCGGCTCGGGGAAGCCGCTGGATAAGCTCGTCCGGGTTCTGCTATAATTGCCCCGATAACGATTAAAAAGCACCCGCAGGAGAAATAACATGCCTTTACGCATTGGTGATGAAGCACCGGACTTCACCGTAGAAACCACAGAAGGAACGATCAACTTCCATGACTGGATCGGCGACGGTTATGCCATCCTGTTTTCCCATCCCAAGGATTTTACCCCCGTCTGCACGACGGAACTCGGGTACATGGCCGGGCTCAAGCCGGAATTCGACAAACGCAACACCAAGGTCATCGGCCTGAGTATCGATTCGGTGGATGATCACAATGCCTGGCTGAACGACATCGAGGAAACCCAGGGTCACGCGGTCAATTACCCGCTGATCGGGGATACTGACCTGGAAGTGGCCAAGCTGTACGACATGATCCACCCCAATGCCAGCGGCCAGGCAAAGCAAAGGACCGCCGCGGATAACGCCACAATCCGTTCCGTGTTCGTCGTCGGCCCGGATAAACTCATCAAGTTGATCATCACGTATCCGATGAGCACCGGGAGGAATTTTGACGAAGTACTCCGGGTCCTGGACTCCATCCGGTTGACCGCCAGCCACAAGGTGGCAACCCCCGTGAACTGGCGCCAGGGCGAGGACGTGATCATCGTCCCCGCAGTGTCGGACGAGGCCGCAAAAGAGAAATTCCCGGACGGTTGGAAGGCGCCCAAACCCTACCTGAGGATCGTGCCTCAACCCGAATAATCCGCTTCCGTCTATCCGGTACAGACCTGCCCGGGGCGACAGGAATAAACCCCGGGACCCTATGTGACTGAAAGGACAGAACGCACACGACGGATTACTACCGAGCCTATCGGCCCGTTGCTGGCGCGCCTGACCGGCACCATGATCATGGGCGTCATCGCCATGATGACGCTGGGCTTTGTCGATACCTGGTTCATCAGCCTGCTGGGGACAAACCAGTTGGCGGCCATCGGTTTTATTATTCCCGTGTACATGATCTATGTCAGTATCGCCCTGGGGATCGGCATGGGGATCAGTTCGATTACGTCGCGCTTAATCGGCGAGGGCAGGCACGGCAAGGCGGCCCGTTACGTGACCGATGCCCAGCTGCTGGGACTGCTTTTCTCGATCGTCATCGCCGTCCTTCTCGGGGTTTCCATCAGCGCTGTTTTTTCAGCCATGGGCGCGACGGAAACCGTACTGCCCCACATCAGGGATTATATGTACATCCTGGTTCTTGGCCTGCCCGTAATCATGATCGCGGTCATCAGCGGCAACACGTTCCGGGCAATCGGCGCGATAAAGACCTCGGCCCTGATGTCCACACTCATGGCAGTACTGAACCTGGTCCTCGATCCGTTACTGATATTCGGTCCCGGACCGTTCCCGGAACTGGGGATGAAAGGCGCGGCCGCGGCCAGTGTCATTGCCGCAGCAGCCACTGCCGTTGTGGCGGTGTATATCCTGGCAACCAGGGAAAAGCTCCTGCTGTTTACGCTGCCGCGCCTGCACCATATCCGGGATAACTGGGAGGAACTGTTACACATCGCCATCCCGGCCATGCTCGCCAACATGATGACACCGCTTGCCGCGGCCAT
Source organism: Gammaproteobacteria bacterium (assembly GCA_965207165.1). Taxonomy (GTDB): domain Bacteria; phylum Pseudomonadota; class Gammaproteobacteria; order Eutrophobiales; family Eutrophobiaceae; genus JAAXHV01. The sequence goes on from OZ242265.1 coordinate 3,858,907, forward strand.
CATGACCGCGATGATAGCCGGTTACGGCGCCGAAGCCGTTGCCGGGTTCGGAGTCGGTGCACGCATAGAGACTTTGTGCCTGCTGGTTGTTTTTGCGCTGTCCGCGACCCTGCCCATGTTCATCGGCCAGAACCTGGGAGCAGGCAAAAGCGAGCGTGTCCACCGGGCCTTGTTCGGCTGTTTGAAATTCAGTATCGGTCTCCAGGTGGCAGTCTATATCCTGCTGATCCTGCTCTCTCCCTATATCGCCCCTGCGTTCAGCAGTGATCCCGATGTGATGCGAGTGATCAATAGCTTCATCTACATATTGCCGCTGACCTACGGCGCCCATGCCATCGTGATCCTGGTCATGGTCTCCCTGAACGTACTGAGACGGCCCCGGCTTGGCCTGCTCCTCATCATTATCAGGCTTGTTGCCCTGTACCTGCCGCTGGCGTATATTGGCAGCCTTTACTGGGGAATAACCGGATTGTTCGCGGGGGCCGCTACCGGCAACGTCATTGCCGGCATCATTGCCTACCGGGTTATCAGCAAAGTCTGTGCGTCTGAAGACAGTCTGGTTCCGGCGACCGCATAAACCAAATCAAACCAAACCAAACGAGGTGAAACATGAGCAGATTGTATGGTGACAACCACCGGACATTACAGGAACAGTTTGAAACACGGCGCATGGCCGATGTTATCGAGAAAGTGGCCATGGAGACGGAAGTGGTGGGTCCGCACAAGGATTTTATCGAAAGCCGCGACATGTTCTTCCTGAGCACGGTAGACCACAAGGGCAGGCCGACCGTGTCTTATAAAGGCGGCGACCCGGGCTTTGTCAAGGTGGTGGACGACACGACGGTCGTGTTTCCCAGCTACGACGGCAACGGCATGTTCCTGTCCATGGGGAACATCAAGGGCAACAGCAACATCGGCATGTTGTTCATCAGTTTTGAAGTCCCGCACCGGTTGCGGCTGCAGGGCGAGGCCACGCTTCACGACGACGACCCGGCTATGGACCTGTACAAGGAAGCGGACCTGATCGTCAGGGTCAAGGTGTCGGAGATCTTCGTCAACTGCCCGCGTTACGTGCACAAGTACGAGAAGGTGGACCCGTCCAAGTACGTGCCCCGCACCGAATGCGCGACGCCGCTGGCCGGCTGGAAGCATATCGACAAGATCCAGGAAGTGTTGCCTACCAGAGACCAGGGCCGCGCGGAGAAAGAGGGTGGCATCATCAGCATGGAGGAATGGCACGACAGGGTCAGGCAAGGGGATGGGTGAATTGCTCAAAAGCCTTCAGTCGATAAGGTGAGGGCCTGGCGCATTACCGCGCTTTTTGCCAGCACCTCGTTGTATTCCGCCGCCGGGTCGCTGTCAGCCACGATACCGGCGCCGGCGTGGTAACTGTAGCTGCCGTTTTCGAAGACGATGGTGCGGATGGCAATCGCCTGGTCCATGTTGCCGTAATGGTCGAAATAACCCACCGTCCCGCCGTACAGCCCGCGCCGGACAGGTTCAAACCCGTTGATCAGCTCGATTGCGCGGATCTTGGGAGCCCCGACCAGCGTGCCGGCGGGGAAAGCCGCGGCGAATAAATCAAACGCGTCCTGCCCCGGTTTTGGCCTGCCGCTGACGCCGCTGACGATGTGCATGACATGGCTGTAGCGTTCTATGGACAGGTAAGGCTCAACCCGGATGGAGCGGGTAGCCGCGATACGTCCCAGGTCATTCCTCGCCAGGTCCACCAGCATGACGTGTTCGGCAATTTCCTTGGGGTCATTGAGCAGGCCCTGCTCCAGGCCCCGGTCTTCTTCGGGCGTGACACCGCGCGGGCGGGTGCCGGCGATGGGACGCAACGCGGCCACGCCGTCCTGTAGTTTCACCATGGCCTCGGGGGAGGAACCGGCAATGGTGCGGTTGCCGATCTCGATGAAGTACATGTAGGGGGACGGGTTGATCAGGCGCAGCGCACGGTAGGCGGTGAAGGGATCGACATCGCACCCCCCGGAAAACCGGTTGGCCAGCACCACCTGAAAAATATCGCCGTCGAGTATTTTCTGCTTGGCCTCATACACCAGTTGCATATAGTCATTCCGGGAAAGACTGGCCTTCGCTATTGAACAGGTGTCCCTGGAGCCGGGCGCCGGGACCGGGCCGCGCAAGGCCGCACTGACTTCTTTCTGCAACGCCAGCCGTTCCGCTTCCGGACCGGCATGGAGCAGGGCCACCCGGCGGGTCAGATGGTCGAACACCAGCAGGGAGCGCGGCGCCATGTAAGCGGCCTGCGGGTGATAACCCGCGACGGTCGTACCGGTCGGAAATTGCTCGAGCTCGTGGATCAGGTCAAAATCGGCATACCCCACCAGGCCGCCCTGAAACGGTATCCCGTCAGCCTGGGGGGCCAGTTGCGGCGCGGCCCGTAATCCCTCCCGTAACGCGGCCAGCACCTCAGCGCGGCCGGAAGGCCGGGAACGGGTTTTGCCGTTCAGGGTCAGGCCCTGCGGGTCAACATGCAGTTCCAGCACACTGCCCAGGCCGAGGAAGGAAAAACGCGCAAGCTGTTCGCCCCGCTCCACGCTCTCCAGCAGGAAGCGCGCGCCGAGAGGCTTCAGTTTCATGAATGCCGACACCGGCGTATCCAGGTCGGCGGCAATATCAAATGGTGGTTCCATAAGTTCCCCTTCGTTATCCGGCAACTCCCAGGGGAGCAGGCATAAAAAAACCCGCCCCTGGCTCAGAGGCGGGTTTGGTCGGATACTATCTATGCAACAGTGATCAGGCCGGCATCCACCTCCGGATGTCGGGCCGCCACCACTGCCTGTTATTCAGTTTGTTCACGATGACAGCATAACCTTGTTGTCATAAGAGATCAAGAACAGAACAGGAACACGGCCTCACTGAATCAGGTATGCCATTCAAGACTATCATCCGCAGGGACAGCGGATGGTAAGCGTACAGGGATGTATTCACAGCGGGTCTTGAATGGCATACCTGATTCAGTCATTACCTGCTACTGATTTTAGTGTCCGGCTATCGAAAGTTATGATGAACCGCGCGCCGGCCAGTGGCTGCGGTAACGCTGCACCAGCCAGCGGTTGAACTGCGGCAGCGTCCCTTCCTGCCAGGAATAACGGCCGCGCGGGCCGAACCGGGAGTTGAGGCCTTTCTGTACCATGGTATCGGCGTAAACGTCCTGTACGTTAAAATTGTTCACGCCCGCCTCCGCCTGTTCGAACAGGTATTCGAACATCGGGTCCTTCAGCGCTTTCGGGTTGAAACAGTAGTTGATATCGATGCTGATCCGGCCTGCCCCCTGGGCATCGATAATAAAATAGGCGATCTCGTCGGGCACCACCGCCAGTGCCAGGGTGGGCGGGATGAGAATGAACATCCCGCGTTTACGCTCCTCCAGGGTCAGTTTCGGGAACACCGGCAACAGGCATTTTTTCGTAGGGTTGAACGAGCCGTCGATTTCGGTGAAGTGCTGGATGCGCGAGATGTGGTTCATGCCGTCGCGCCAGTCAAAAAAGTCGCTCATCCCGCTCGGCGCAAAGGTCTGCAGCGGCCCGTGCAGGCGGCTGGCATGGTAGGGGTCGTTGAAATTCTCCATCATGACCTTCCAGTTCCAGGGCAGGTCGGGGATCTTCGTGCCGGCGCGCGTGGTCGTGTGCGGCAGGTCGAAGTGTTCCAGTAACGGGTCCAGCTCAGCCAGGGTGGGCGCCAGTGGCGCTGCCTGGGCATCGAAACTGGTGAATATGAATCCCTGCCATATTTCCACGGGCAGGGAAGGGAGGTTATGGTCTGCCTTGTTGAAACCGGCTGCCCGGTCCATTTCCGGTGCGCCGACCAGGCGCCCGTCCAGGGCGTAGGTCCAGTGGTGGTAAGGGCAGATAAAGCGGTTGCAGTTGCCGCCTTGTTCGGCCAGGATCATGCCGCGATGCCGGCACACCGCGGACATGACCCGGATCCCCTCGTTGGTATGGACGACAACCAGGGGTTCATCGAAGATGGTTACGGCAAGGTAATCACCCACGTTGGGCACCTGGTCGACCCGGCCCGCGCAAAGCCATTCCCGGGCGAAGATAGCCTCTTTCTCGAAGCGGAAAAATTCTTCGGATGTGTACACCTCCCGCGGCAACAGGCATGCTTCGTTGGTGGACAATACGGACGCGTCGAAGCTATCGAGCATCGCTTCGCTGAACAGGTTCATGACCTCTCTCCCGGGTTACTCATATCTATATTGCTTTCCGTTAACCGGCCGGCCCCGGCTGTGATGAATTGATAATATTACACTATCATATTATGCACGGGGACGAACAGGCGCCTGGACAGTTGTCATGGCGGTTGATACGATGATTTCAACACCATTATTCGACGTGCCGGCAAATCATAAATGGCAATGCAACCGATAACAGCCAGAACATTTGACAACCGTGTCCCGGTTCCGGGGCGAGTGTGCCGCGCCATGCTGCCGCTACTTGCGCTGCTCCTCCTGTGCGACCCCTTGCAGGCCGAGCCATACAAGGGCTTCCCGCGCGGGCATGCCCTGGTTTCCGCGGCCGAAGTTAAATCGATGCTGGACAAACCCGCCGCGAAAACGGTAGTGCTGGGTGCGGTCAAAAGTGCTTCCTGGCTGCTTGAGCACATTCCCGGCGCCCTCCATACCCCGCGCAATGCCTACACCGGCCAGGCCGGCATGGCAGTGAACCGTGAGCGCTTCCAGGATTTTGCCCGCAGCCTGGGTATAGACAACGATTCCACGGTCGTAGTCTATGACGAGCGCTACGACGCCGCGCGTCTCTGGTGGTTGTTCCACCTGTACGGTAAACCTGATGTCCGGGTGCTGGACGGCGGTCTGGATGCCTGGAAGGACGCAGGATACTACGTTGAACGCGGCCCCGGACGTTCACCCGCGCAACCCGGGAATTTCGTCGCCGCGCCCGCCCTCAGCGGCTGGACAGCCTATGTGGCGGACGTCGACCGGGGCAGTTCGGATGGGGCAACCCATGTCTGGGATGCCCGCGGCCCGGCGGAATGGGACGGGACGGCGCGCATCGGCGGCCTGCCGGCCGGGCGTATCGCCGGGGCTCAATTCATCGGTTGGCGGGATTTTCGCAGAACCGCCGACGGCCGCCCGTCGGAGTTCCGCAGCGCCGCCGAGATCAGCGCGCTGTTGGCGCAGGCGGGCTTTGAACCCGGCCACGATCATATTTTCTATTGCCACTCCGGCGTGCGCGCCGCCACGCCGTTGTTCGCCCTCTACCTGATGGGCTACCCCGTCGAAAGACTCCACCTCTATGATGGCTCCTGGATAGAATGGAGCCGGCGTACGGCAGACTAGTACTCTTTCAACCTGATATTGCCATGTTCAGCGGGTCGGGAAGCGGTTGAGCGCAAGGCGCGCCGCGCCGGGAATGGCGCGTCCTTGCCAAGCGGCGTAACGCCGCGGGCGACCGCTTCCCGGCCCGCCCGCAGGGAGCCACACAGCGGCGCCAATACGGCGTTGCAGCCCTTGACAAGGGCGCGCCATTCTCTGCGGGCTGCGCCTTGTCTTGACGCCGCTGTGTGGCTCTGAACATGGCAATATCAGGTTGAAAGAGTACTAGCATCACCTGGTCAGCAGGGTGATCAACTCCGCCCTGTCCGGGTATTGCCTGATCAGCGCGTGCCGCTCACCGGGGGCATAATCGCCATCGGTATAACCGGGGGCCATAGTGGTACCCATGAGGGCAAATTCACCCCCCGCTACAAGACGGCAGCCCTGCCAGACGCCGGCAGGGACGGCAAACTGGATCTGGTGTCCGTTCAGCACGTCGTGCCCGAGCGTGACGACCTCGCTGGCGCCGTCCTGCCTGAGCAGGAGCAGTTCAACCGGGTCACCGAGGTAGAAGTGATAAATCTCGTCTCCCGGTAATTTGTGTACTGCCGAGAAGGAGTCAGGGTCTGCCGACAGCAGGTAGAGAATTGCGGTAGAGAGCGGTTTCAACAGGGGGATTTCCTGTCCCTCCGACCCAATGGACACGGTTTCATCCGCCTTGCAGGTCTGCCTGTAATGACCCCCCTCGACAGGCAGGGTTTCAAGGCCGAAATGCCGGATTAATGCTTCAGCGGTTACTTTTTTCACGAAGGCTAAACCCGTAAATACCGGTAAAACAGTATACCTGTGGCTGCGGAAAAGAAACATGCAGTTCCCATGTGTTCATTATGGCCTGGTAATTTATCCCTTGTCATTAAATCGCAGTAGATTTTATATTTGGATGCACAGTCTGAATTTAATGCTTTACGAACATAAATCAATCATCGATACGGATCATACTCCGGCTGATTCGGAACAGGCCGGGCAAGCCGTCGTTGTATCCGGACCCGCCCGGCCGGTCGCGGGCTTTCCAGGTACAGTTGCAGATCCATTGCGCAAAGAGGCGGCAGGCATACTGAACTGCAACAGCCCGCGCGAGTTCATGGCGGGCGTAGCTGCGGGCAATCAGCGGATGGGTAACCGCGCCTTCATGCGCTGGGTTGGAGAATTGCGCTCCCGGGAACGTGACGGTGGCAGTCATGCCGATGCGGCCCGGGATGGGCGGGCCCGGCAAACGGCATACCCGGATGCGCGGCCCGGGCCGTTGCAGTTGATGTCGAAAAAGAAAAAGAAGAAAGCGGAACCCGAGACGCAACAGGAAACGCCGCCGGACAGCGGCGCGACAGCCGGGGCGAGGGTTGAGGCGACACCGGAAGCACCCGTGTTGACTGAACAGGCGGCAACCCCGAAACAGGGAGCATCCGGCGCAGCAGCCGGGGTAGTGGAGAAAAAAAAGAAGAAGAAATCCCGGGTGCAGGTGGCGTTGAACACGTTGCGTAGTGAAGGGTTGGAGGTGTTCCGGGAGTATATGGAGGCGGAGATTGGCGAGGCGGAGTTATTGCGCACGCTGGTGGAACGCATTAACCGGGCGCAGGACCTGACGGGTGTCAGTAGTGATGCGCTGGAAGTCATCAGGGAGCACATGCGCAGGCTTGACCCGGAAGCATTACCCGGGGAGGAACAGACTGTCGAGAAGGCTGTTGCCGCTCCGGTCAAAACACAACTCAGCATGACAGAGTCGGTTCTCTTTGAGGCGTGTGCCAAGGGCGATTTATCGTTTATCAGGCGTAAGACCGGGCACAGGAATTTCGACATCAACGTGGTAAGTCAATACGGCACGCTCCTTGTGGTGGCTGCAATTTCCGGCCATGCGGGAATTGTCAGGGAGTTGTTGTCGAGACCGGGAATTGACGTCAACCAGGCAGGCCAGCACGAACTAACGCCCCTCTACCTTGCCACGTCCAATGGACACGTGGAGGTTGTCAGGCTGTTGTTGGATGCGCGCGGGGTCAACGCCAACCTGGCGGCGCCTGATGGATCGACGCCGCTTGGTGTTGCCGCCTTTTACGGCCATGAAGAAATCGTGAGATTGCTCCTGGCGGTCCCGAACATCAAGGTTAATGTTCGCGACGAAAGCGGTGCGACGGCGCTCTATTTTGCTGCGCAGCAGGGGCATGTGGAAATTGTGAAGCTGTTGCAGGCGGCGCGCGGGGTCAACGTCAATTTTAGCGCTGTATCTGACGCGACGCCTCTTGTCGTCGCTGCTAATTTTGGTTGGGAGAAAGTTGTGGAGCTGCTCCTGGCAGCACCGTATATCAAATTGAATGCAAGTAAGGATGACGGCGCGACAGCGCTGTTCTGTGCAGCTCAATTCGGCTTCCCGAGGATAGTCGAGCTGTTGATCAGACACGGCGCGAACGTCAACTTGCCGTTGTATCAAGGTACGACACCCCTGGCTGTCGCAACAGAGCATGGCTGCATTGAGGTTGTCAGGTTGTTGTTGCAGGCCCCGGAAATTCGGGTTAACCAGGCAACTGAGAACAACGTCACTCCCCTGTCTATTGCCGCACACTATGGGCATAAAGACATCGTCAGGGTGCTGCTCAGGAAAGGCGCGGATCCGAACCTGGCAAGTAATGACGCGGTAAGTCCGCTTCACGTTGCCTGTCTGCGGGGAGATACGGCCATCACCCGGATGTTGTTAAACAGGGAGGCTGACAGCAATATGCGGGTGCTGACATCAGAGGGGGAAGGCTGCACACCGTATGAACTGGCCCGGCTCGGGAATCACCGGGATATCATGAACATGCTGGCGGCTCACTGGCGCGCGCTGGCCGCCCGGCTTGATGCGCTCTTACCCGGTTTACAAACGGCAGGGTCAGCCCCTGCGGAAGCAGGGGGGCAGGTTCTTGAAGATGAACCGGTTGCGGAAACCCCGTCATCTCCATTGCCGGCACGGGTACCGCCTCCATATCCGGAGTCACTGCCGTCACCAGCCGACGTTGCCGCGACGCAGACGCAGCAGTCACCGTCTCCGGTAGATACCGCGGCGGACAGTCAGCCGGCACTGGAAACACTCTCACCCCTGGAACAGGGGAAGCAGTCGCTGGTCAGGGAGATCCTCTGCAAGCTGGATGAGGACACCCTGGAGCCGCTGGAAGGGATACGCATGTTGGTGGACGTGCAGAAGTCTGACAGTGTTGACGCCCTGTGCGCCATCTACAACCACCTGGCCGGCATAGAGCGGCAGCGGCAGCGGGCGCGGCGCCGGCGGGGCCGGCGCCAGGCATTTGCCATCGGGCCGGGGGCTGCGGCGCCGGCCCCGGAGGTTGAGCCCCGGTATGCCGTGGGAGCGGGGCGCGAACTGGATGCGGAGGGCATAGAGGATGAGATCAGGCATCACCTGTCCCAGCGCTATCACCGTTTTGTGAGCCAGGCGGTGAATAACATGGAGTTTGGCCGGGGCAAGCCGACTTCGGGCTATCCGGGCTTGTGGCATGTGTCGGCGGGGATTCCGGGTGTGGGGAGTTGCAGCGTGTTTTATTACACGGACGCTACGGGGAAACGGATGAGGATCGTCGGCGTGGGACGTCATGTGGGCCGTGCGGCGTACCGGCTGGAGTATGCGGCTGAGGAACTGGGCGGCGCGGGGCGCATACTGCGCATCGCCTGAGATGTTGGGACCGGGTACAGGATGAGTATTACGGAATATTGTCCGGAGCGGGCGTCTGCTGTGGCTGAACCGGAGCAGCCCGGTCACGGTGATGCCGTGCACGGGCGGGCAGGTACAGGAAGTCCCGGTGGTGTTGATACGGCTGTTGCCGGCGCTGCCGGGGAGGCGCTGGGGCAGGTGGCGGCCGCCATGCGGGGTGGTGCGGGACAGGGAGAGTTTCGTACAGGCATAGAGGCGGGCCAGCGGGAGCTGGGCAACCGCGCCTTTATGCGCTGGGTGGGGGAGTTGCAGTCGGGGGGGCAGGATGCACCTGCAGCGGATAGCGCGGCGCCGTTGCAGATGATGGGAGGAGGCAAAAAGAAGACTCCGGGGGCCGAGGCCGGGGCGCGTCCCGGGGAGACGGCATCGGGTTCCACCACTGCGAATGCAGGGAACGGGGGGGCGGGTCCCTCCAGCGGCACGCCGGCGCAGGCTGGCGCGGGAAGTGCCGGAGGTACGGGTATGACGCCGGTGAAGCAGAAAAGGTATAAAAACCGGTTGGAGACAGCGAAGCAGAGGTTGCGGGACAAGGGGGTGGAGGGGCTCGGGGATTATATTGAAGCCGCAATCGGCAAGATGACGGGATTAGGCGCGAAGCAGACGTTTTTGCGCAACCTGGAGAGGTGGCTAAAACATGGCAGGGGCCTGGAGAAACTACGAACCGGGGCGCTGTCTTTGGTGGAGGCGCGCCTGCAGTCGCTTGAGCCTGAGGAGGTCGCCGCTGGGGCGGGTATGACTGCGTTTGCCCAGCGCTTGTCCCGGTACAGGCAGGGAGCAGGGGGGCAGCAACCGGTGATGGCGCCTATTGCGCCGGTGAAGCCTGCGATGAGCCCGCTGGAGCAGAAGTTGTTTGTTGCCTGTTCAAGGGGCGATACCGGGCAGTTCGAACATCTGTCGGCGTTTTCAGCCATTGATATCAACATGGCGACCGAATTCGGGACATTGCTTTGCCATGCTGCCTGTGGAGGCCATGTGGAGATTGTCAATGCGTTATTGTCGAGGACCGGCGTTGATGTGAACCTGGCGGGACTACATGGCGCCACCCCGCTGTTTCTGGCTGCCCAGGAGGGGCATGCAGAGGTGGTGGAACTGCTGTTGCGCAAGCCTGATATTAAGGTGAACCTGGCTACAATCGCGGGGGCAACGCCGCTTCATGTTGCTGCCGACAAGGGGCATGCAGAGGTGGTGGAACGGCTGTTGCGCAAGCCTGGTATTAATGTGAACCTGTTCACAGTCCAGGAGGCAACGCCGCTTTATGCCGCCGCCGGGAGAGGGCACACAGAGGTGGTGAAGCTGTTGCTGGCGGCGCCGGGCATTGATATTGACAGGCAAAAGTCGGGCGGGGCAACAGCGCTTTATCTGGCAGCCGGGCAAAACTTCCCCGGTATTGTCGAGCAGCTTGTCCGGACGGGCGCCGATGCCAACCTGGCATTGTTCGGGGGAACGACGCCCCTCTATACGGCTGCCTTTCGCGGGTATCTTGAGGTGGTCAGGGCCCTGTTGCAGGCGCCGGGCATCCGGGTCAACCCGGCAGCAGGCGGGAAGTTTAACCCTCTTATGGCTGCGGCTCAGCAGGGGCATAAAGATATTGTCAGGTTGCTGCTCAGGGAGGGCGCCGATCCGAACAGTAAAGGCGCTACAGGACTGACCTCGCTTCATGTCGCTTGTCTGCATGGGCGTACGCCGATTGTCGTGATGTTGTTGCAGTTCGGGGCCGAGCCGGATGTTGAGGCAGAAAATTCTGGCGGGCAAGGGCAAACAGCATACAGCCTGGCCGAGCTCGGGCGCCACTGTGACGTGATGTCCGTGCTGGACGTATACCGGCGGTGCAGGGAGGCGCCGGCAGGGGCTACGGGGACGCTGCCGCCGGTATCCGGCACGGCGGTTGCGGGAGAGACGGTTGCAGCCACGGCGCGTGTGGCGCGCTTCCCCCCCACGCCGTCCCCGGCGGGTGAGCCAGTGCATGGGACAGCGCCGTCTGTTTCCCTGGCACAGGCGAAAAATACATTGAGGTCGGAGCTGCTGGACAAGTTTCTGCCTCACTACATCGACCGGCAGGAAGCTACTCAACTGCTGGAAGTCGTCGATACCGCCGCCGACCTTGACAGCCTGTGTGCCCTGTACAACGGGCTGGCGTACGTTGAGCGGGGCCGGTGGCGGGGGTGGTCGGAAGCGGACGCGGCGGAGTTTGCCCTGGGCGGGAGCAGGGGGCTGGATGCCGACGACATAGAGCGTGAGATCAAGGTTCACCTGGGCCGGACGCACCACCATTTTGTGAGCCAGGCGGTGAACGACATGGAGTTCGGGCGCGGCAAACCGGTGGAGGGTTACCCGGGGTTATGGCATGCGACTGCGGGCGTGCCCGGCGTGGGGACTTGCAGCGTGTTTTATTACCTGGAGGAGTCCGGGGAGCGGAACCGGGTCCGGGTGGTGGGTATAGGTCATCACCTGGATGCGGGCGTCTACCGGCTGGACTATGCAGCCAGGGAACTGGGCGGTGCGGGATTCATATTACGCATAGCCTGAGAGAAGGCCGCAACCACCGAGGGGCTATCCCGGTTTGCCTGGTAACTGATTGCTTGTTTTCAGGCAGACGGTGAATTATATACCAGTAATGTGCCGGTTAATTACCCCCGGCATTCAAAACCGGTGCAAAGCGATTTTGCACTTGCAGATTAAGTGACCAGGTGACACCTTATGCCGTATGAAAAAACAGCCCCGCAGGGACGGCCCCGCCAGGCTGACCTGTCGACTGCCGGGACAGGGCAGCCCGGTCACGGTGATGCCGTGTACGGACGGGCAGGTACAGGAATTCCCGGTGGTGTTGACACCGCTGTTGCCGGCGCTGCCGGGGAGGCGCTGGGGCACGTGGTTGCCGGGCTGCAGGGAGGTGCGGGTCCGGGAGAGTTTCGTGCAGGCATAGAGGCAGGCCAGCGGGAACTGGGCAACCGCGCCTTTATGCGCTGGGTGGGGGAGTTGCAGTCGGGGGGGCGGGATGCAGCTGCAGCGGATGGCGCGGCGCCGCTGCAGATGATGGGAGGAGGCAAAAAGAAGACTCCGGGGGCCGGGGCCGGGGCGCGTCCCGGGGAGACGGCGTCGGGTTCCACCCCTGCGAATGCAGGGAACGGGGCGGCGGGTCCCTCCAGCGGCACGCCGGGGCAGGCCGGTGCGGGAAGTGCCGGAGATACGGGAATGACGCCGGTGAAGCAGAAAAGGTATAAAACCCGGGTGGAGACAGCGAAGCAGACGTTGCGGGAAAAGGGGGTGGAGGCGTTCGGGGATTATATTGAAGCCGCAATCCGCAAGATAGGGGTAGTACGCGCCAAGCAGACGTTTTTACGCATGCTGGCGGCGTGGCTGAAACACGGCAGGGACCTGGGGGTGGGCGCACGAGCCGGGGCGCTGTCTCTGGTGGAGGCGCGCCTGCAGGCGCCTGAGCCTGAGCAGGTCGCCGCTGGGGCGGGTATGACTGCGTTTGCCCAGCGCTTGTCTTGGTACGGGCAGGGAGCAGGGGGGCAGGAACCGGTGCTGGCGCTTATTGCGCCGGTGAAGCTTGCGACGAGCCCGTGGGCGAAGGACTTGCTCGATGCCTGCTTGAAGGGCGATACCGGGCAGTTCGAACATCTGTCGGCGTTTTCAGCCATTAATATCAACGTGGCGACCGAATTCGGGACACTGCTTTGCCATGCTGCCCATGGAGGCCATGTGGGGATTGTGAATGCGTTATTGTCGAGGACCGACGTCGATGTGAACCTGGCGGGACTACATGGCGCCACCCCGCTGTATATGGCTGCCCAGGAGGGGCGTGCAAGGGTGGTGGAACTGCTGTTGCACAAGCCTGATATTAATGTGAACCTGTTCACAGTCGCGGGGGTAACGCCGCTTCATATTGCTGCACAGAGAGGGTTTGTGGAGGTGGTAAGGCTGTTGCTGGGGGCAAGCGGAATCAATGTCAACCCGGCAACGACAGCAGACAGGATGACCCCGCTTTCTAATGCAGCACATTATGGTCATGAAGAAGTGGTGGAATTGTTGCTGGCGGCGCCGGGCATCAACCTCGACATGCAGAAGGATGACGGGGCAACTGCTCTTTTTATGGCGATCCAGGAAAACTTCCCCGGGATTGTCGAGCAGCTTGTCCGCCGGGGCGCCGATGCCAACCTGGCATTGTTCGGGGGAACGACGCCCCTGTATAAGGCTGCCTTCGACGGGCATATCGAGGTGGTCAGGAACCTGTTGCAGGCGCCGGGCATCCAGACTGGCCCGGTAACAGGCGCAAAATTTGTCCCACTTGTGGCTGCGGCCCAGCAGGGGCATAAGAACATTGCCAGGCTGCTGCTCATGAAAGGCGCCGACCCGAACGTTAAAGGCGATACAGGAATGACCTCGCTTCATGTCGCTTGTCTGCATGGGCATACGCCGGTTGTCGCGCTGTTGCTGCAGTTCGGGGCCGGTTCGGATACCGAGGTAACAGATCATGACGGGCAAGGGCAAACACCATACAGCCTGGCCGAGTTGGGGGGGCACCGTGACGCGATGTCCGTGCTGGAAGTCTACCGGCGCCGCAGGGAGGCGCCCGCAGGGGATACGGGGACGTTGCCGCCGGTATCCGGCACCGGGGTTGAGGGAGAGACGGTTGCGGCCGCGGCGCGTGTTGCGCGCTTCCCTCACACGCCGTTCCTGCCGGGTGAGACAGTGCACGGGACAGACCCGCCTGTTTCCCTGGCACAGGCGAAAGATACGTTGCAGGCGGAGTTGCTGGACAAGTTTCTGGCTCACCACATCGACCGGCAGGAAGCTACTCAACTGCTGGAAGTCGTCGATTCTGCCACCGACCTTGACAGCCTGTGTGCCCTGTACAACGGACTGGCGCATATTGAGCGAAACCGGTGGCGGGAGTGGTCGGAAGCGGACGCGCCGGAGTTTGCCCTGGGTGAGAAGACGGGGCTGGATGCCGACGACATGGAGCGTGAGATCAAGGTTCACCTGGGCCGGGCGTACTACCATTTTGTGAGCCAGGCGGTGAACGACATGGAGCTCGCGCGCGGCAAACCGTTGGGGGGTTACCCGGGGTTGTGGTATGCGACTGCGGGGGTGGCGGGGTTGGGGAGTTGCAGTGTGTTTTATTACCTGGAGGTGTCCGGGCAGCGGAACCGGTTCCGGGTGGCAGGGATAGGCCATCAGCTCTATGCGGGAACCTATCGCCTTGACTATGCAACCGCGGAACTGGGCGGGGCGGGACGGACACTGCGTATTAGCTGACAGGACACTGCGGTCACTATGGGGTTATCCCGGATTCCCGATGAGTTACACGTCGTATTCCCCTGAGACGGACCTGCCGGTTACCGGGACAGGGCAATCCGGCGCCGGACGGACCGGCGCAGGCCCGGGTGGCGCCGGCATGGCCATTGCCGGCAGTACCGGGGAAGCGCTGGGACTGGTGCTTGCCGGCATGCAGGGTGGCGTGGATGTGCGGGGGTTTCAGGCGGGTATAGAGGCGGGGCAGCGTGCGCTGGGCAACCGCGCCTTTCTCAACTGGGTGCAGGCATTGCAGTCCGGGGAGCGGGAGGCGCCGTTGCAGTTGATGGGAAAGAAAAAGAAGAAGCCGGCGGCGGCGGAAGTCGAGGCGGGTTCCGGGGAGCAGGCTGCGGGTGCGAAAGGGGAAGCCGGTACGGGGGCGGAAGGGGCAGTCGTGCCCGGGCCGGAAGCGGCGCAGCCGCAGGCAACGGGCACAACACCCGGGCTGGAGCCGGAACCGCTCGAGGGCGTTGCGGGCGGGGTGAAGAAAAAGAAGAAGAAAAGCCGGGTGCAGGTGGCGCTGAACACGTTGCGGGAGGAGGGGGTGGCGGCGTTCAGGGGATATATTGAGGCGGAGATTGGTGAGACCGGATTACTGCGCACGCTGGAGGAGCGGATTACCCGTGCGGAGGACCTGGCCGGCGTCATGAAGGAAGCGCTGGGGGTGGTTGAGGGGCGCATGCGATTGCTTGACCCGCTGCTCCCTGCTTCCGCAGGGACAAGTTACGCGGAGATAGCCGTTATTGCGCCGGTCAAGTCTAACTATAGTCTGAGGGAAAAGCTGTTGTTTGATGCCTGCGGCCAGGGCGATACCGGACAGTTCAAACGATATCTCGGTCATGTGAAGCCCAGCCATCGGAACGTTGATGTCAACGTATCGGACGAATACGGCACACTTCTTTGCCACGCTGCATACGATGGGCAAGCGGGAATTGTCGAGGCGTTGTTAAGGAGGCCGGACATTGATGTGAACCTGGGGCAACATTTAGCAGCCACCCCGCTGTATTGCGCGGCCCAGCTTGGACACGCGGAGGTGGTGAAACTGCTGCTGGATGCGCGTGGCATCAATGTCAACCTGGCAACATCAGAGGGGGCGACGCCGCTTTATATTGCTGCCCAGAACGGGCGCGTAGAAGTAGTGAGGCTGTTGCTGGCAGCGCCCGGTATCAACGTTAACCTGAGAACGCTGTTAATGGAGGGAACGCCGCTTACTGTTGCATTGCAGGAGGGGCATGCAGAGGTGGCGAAGCTATTGTTGGCGGCGCCGGGCATTGATATACACGTACGCGCGGTGGACGGGGCAACATCGCTCTATGTTGCAGCCCAGCACGATACTCCCGGGATTGTCGAACAGCTGGTCAGGCGGGGCGCTGATGTCAACCTTGCGTTAACTACCGGGGAAACGCCCCTCGGCGCCGCAGCGTACAGAGGGTACGTTGAGGTGGTCAGGACGCTGTTGCAAGCGCCGGGCATTGAAGTCGATAAGGCAAACATAAATGGAGTAACGGCATTATCAGCGTCCATAGTTGGCGGATATAAGGATATAGTCAGGTTACTGCTCAGGAAACGGGCGGACCCGAACAAGGCGGACCTGAAAGGGATCACTCCGCTGCACTTCGCCTGCCTGTACGGCGATATGGACATTGTCGAGATGCTGTTACATAAGAGGGGAGACCCGGATGCACAGGTGGAGAAGCCGGGCGCGCTAAACCGTACGCCGTACAACATTGCCGAACTCATGAGCCGCAGGTCGATTATGGGCCTGCTGGAGAGACACCGCCAATCGCAGGCGGCCCTGGCGGTTGGGGTTGAAGCCCTGCCCGGGAAGCTGGAGTCCGTCGACGGTCGGAGCGCGGCGTCACCTGATCCTCCGGGACAGACCGCCTCAGCTGACAAGTCGCCGCCGCCATCCACCCCACTGGCGCAGGCCAAAATGGCGTTGCGGCAGGAGGTGCTGCGCAAACACCAGGCCGACAACTTCGACATGGAGGCAGGGATCCGCCTGCTGGAAGATATCAATGACGCCCGCGACCTGGACAGCATGTGCGCCCTGTACAACCGGCTGGCCCATATCGAGCGGCAGGAGCAACGGGCGCTGCGGCGCGGGCGGCGTACGCGTCTGTACAGAAGCAGGGTAACGGCGCGGGCGCGGGCAAATACGGCCGCGCCGGTGTTTGCCCTGGGCGGAAAGACGGGTCTGGATGCGGAGCGTGTGGAGGATGAGATCAAGCGTCACCTGTTGCGGAAGTATCACCGTTTTGTGAGCCAGGCGGTGAACGACATGGAGTTTGGCCGGGGCAAGCCCACGACGGGGCATAAGGGGTTGTGGCATGCCTCGGCGGGGATACCCGGCGTGGGGAGTTGCAGCGTGTTTTATTACCTGGAGGGGCCGGGGGAGTCGATACGGATCGCGGGGATAGGCCACCATGTGGAGCGTGCGGCGTACCGGCTGGATTATGCAACGGAGGAACTGGGCGGGTCAGGACACATACTGCGCATAGCCTGAGAGGCAGGCCGCAGTCACTGAAGGGAGTTCCCGGGTTTGCCTGGTAACTAATATCTTGTCTTTACGCAGGCGGTGCACTATATACCCAAAGTAGAGCCTGGAAATAATATCCGGGCATACCAGCTTTGAGCAGGAGGTACCTCATGCCGTTTAAAATAATAGTCGTCGTATTGCCGAAGGCCATCGAAGAACCCCACCAGAGAGCGGCTTCCCGATGAGTTACACGTCGTATTCACCTGAGACGGACCTGCCGGTTACCGGGACAGGGCAATCCGGCGCCGGACGGACCGGCGCAAACCCGGGTGGCGCCGGCTTGGCCGTTGCCGGCAGTACCGGGGAAGCGCTGGGACTGGTGCTTGCCGGCATGCAGGGTGGTGTGGATGTGCGGGGGTTTCAGGCGGGCATAGAGGCGGGGCAGCGTGCGCTGGGCAACCGCGCCTTTCTCAACTGGGTGCAGGCATTGCAGTCCGGGGAGCGGGAGGCGCCGTTGCAGTTGATGGGAAAGAAAAAGAAGAAGCCGGCGGCGGCGGAAGTCGAGGCGGGTTCCGGGGAGCAGGCTGCGGGTGCGAAAGGGGAAGCCGGTACGGGGGCGGAAGGGGCAGTCGTGCCCGGGCCGGAAGCGGCGCAGCCGCAGGCAACGGGCACAACACCCGGGCTGGAGCCGGAACCGCTCGAGGGCGTTGCGGGCGGGGTGAAGAAAAAGAAGAAGAAAAGCCGGGTGCAGGTGGCGCTGAACACGTTGCGGGAGGAGGGGGTGGCGGCGTTCAGGGGATATATTGAGGCGGAGATTGGTGAGACCGGATTACTGCGCACGCTGGAGGAGCGGATTACCCGTGCGGAGGACCTGGCCGGCGTCATGAAGGAAGCGCTGGGGGTGGTTGAGGGGCGCATGCGATTGCTTGACCCGCTGCTCCCTGCTTCCGCAGGGACAAGCTGCGCGGGGCAGGCCCCGGCTGAATTAAACAGGAGGCGGGAACCGGAGAAGGCTGTTATTGCGCCCGTCAAGTCTGTGTTGAGTCTGAGAGAAATGATGTTGTTTGATGCCTGTAACGAGGGCAATATCAGAAGTCTCAAACGATTTCTAAGGTATGAGGGCGTTGATGTCAACGTGTCGGACGAACAAGCCACACTCCTTGTTTATGCCGTGTATGGAGGCCACGCGAATATTGTCAAAGTGCTGCTGGAGCAGCCAAACATTGATGTCAACCTGGCGCAAACAGGGGGAGCTACGCCGCTGTACCTGGCTGCGACACAGGGTCACGTGGAGATAGTACGGTTGCTGCTGGGTGCGCGCGGCATTAACGTCAACCTGGCAACATCAGAGAGGGCAACACCACTCATGATAGCCGCGCAAAAAGGGCGCGAGGAAGTGATGCAACTGCTGCTGGCTGTTCCGGGCATAGAACTCGACGTGCAAAAGAGTAACCAGGCAACGGCTCTTTATATGGCAGTTCAAAATGGTTTCCCCGGGATTGTCAAGCAGCTTGTCAGGGCAGGCGCCGATGTCAACCTGCCATTGAGTAACGGCATGACGCCGTTGTCTAATGCTGCGGGTGCAGGACATATCGAGATAGTCAAGATCCTGTTGCAGGTCCCGGGTGTCCGGGTAAACCAGCCAACAGACGCGGGGCTGGCGCCCCTGAGTTTTGCCGCGCTACGGGGACATACGGAGATTGCCAGGTTGCTGATCAAGAAAAGGGCTGATCTCAACCTGCCGGATCGAGATGGAGCAACACCGCTTGCTATTGCCAGCCTGAGTGGAAATACGGCAATTATGGAGATGTTGTTGCATCACGGTGCAGACGCTAGCGCCGGGATGAACCTTCAGGGACTAATGACATTTACTCCCGGCGGTATTGCCGAACTTGCAGGTCACCGGGAGATGATGTCGGTATTGGCGGCGCACCGGCGGCGCCGGGAGAAAGCGCCACCCCGGCTGGAACGTTTGTCGATTACGGAGGAGCCGGACGCAGCCGGTCAGGCGACGGCCCGTGTCTCTCCCGTTCCCCCGACCCCATCCCCGCCGGGTGAGGCGTCCACTCCCCTGGAGCGGGAGAAATCGCCGAAGGGCGTGAAAGACCGCCGGCAAAGACCGGATTCCCATTGAGTTATAAGTCGTATTACCCTGAGGCTGACCTGCCGGTAACCGGAACCGGGCGGTCCGCTCCCGGCGTTGCCGGACCCGTACGGACCGGCGCCGGCGAGGCCCTGCGGCAGGTGGCGGCCGGCGTGCAGGGCGTTGCGGGTACGCGTGCGTTTCATGCCGGCATAGAGGCGGGACAGCGTCTGCTGGGCAATCGCGTCTTTATGCGCTGGGTGGAAGACTCGCGGTCAGGGGGGCTGCCCGGGGAACCTTGTCTGAGCACAAGCGAGGAGCAGGCTACGCACAGCGCGGAGGCGCCGTTGCAGTTGATGGGGAAGAAAAAGAAAAAGCCGGGGGCGCAGGAAGTTGAGGCGGCGCCCCCGCAGCGTCCACATGAGCAGGGAGAACCGGGGGCAGTTGGCCGGCGCAAGCAGTGGGTCGGGGAGGAAGCGAAGATAGCCCCGGTCAAATCCGAGTTTAACAGGAGAGATGCCGAGCTGTTTGCTGCTTGTATCAAGGGCGATGCCGGCAGGATCAGACAGTTGCTCAGGCATGGGAACGTTGATATCAACATGTCGGATAAATTTGGATCGCTTCTTTGTCACGCTGCCTACGAGGGCCGTACGGCCGTCACCAGGGAGTTGTTATCAAGGCCGGACATCGACGTGAACCTGGCGCAACAAGCGGGGGCCACGCCGCTCTACCTGGCTGCACAATGGGGGCACGTGAAGGTTGTGGAACTGTTGCTGGCGGTGCGCGGCATTAAGGTGAACCTGGTATCCAAAGGGGGTGTAACACCACTCCATCTAGCCGTCCAGATGGGGCGCGTGGAAACAGTGAAACTGCTGTTGGCGGCGCACGGCATTAACGTCAATCCGGAATTACCGAGTGACAATGCAACACCGTTGCTGCTTGCGCTTTACCTGGGACGTGAGGATATTGCCGGATTACTCCTGGCTGCGCCGGATATCGATGTCGATAAACCCCTCAAGAGCGGCATAGCGCCGGTTCATTTCGCAGCCAGGAACAACCTTCCCGGGACCGTCGAACGTCTTGTCAGGCGGGGCGCCGATGCGAACCTGGCGTTAGCCAATGGAATGACGCCCCTGTATTTTGCTGCAGATAAAGGGCATCTTGAGGTGGTCAGGACCCTGTTGCAGGCGCCGGGCATCCGCATCAACCAGGCAACAGGCATCAGGTATGTTCCCCTTGGGGTCGCGGCTCAACGTGCACATAAAGACATTGTCAGGCTGTTACTGAGGAAGGGCGCCGATCCGAATATAAAAAGCGCTACCGGGTTAACCCCGCTGCATGTTGCCTGCCTGCATGGACATATTGCGATTGTCCAGATGTTGTTGCATTTCAAGGCCGATGTAGATGCCGAAGTGCTGGATGCTGAAGGGGATAGACCACCACAGACACCGTACGGCCTGGCCGGGCTTGGGGGGCACCGGGCGGTGATGTCCGAATTGACGGCGCACCGGCGGCGCAGTGAGGCAGCGCGCCGCGTTGAGCAGTTACCGGTAACGGAGGAGCCGGGCCGTACGGCACAGACATTCGCATCACCCGAAGCGGTATCGCTCCCGGTCATTGCTGCGGACACACCGGTAAAGGACACCTCATCGACCTCTCCGCAGGCGCCGGAAAGCCAGGCCATGGAAAAACAGGACGCGCCCGGTGAAGCAACACCCCGTGCAGCTTCGGCATCCGCAATGCCTGGCAGGCCGGATAAGGCAGGAACCGGGACGCGGGCAGCAGCCCGGACTCCTCTGGCACAGGCGAAGGAGGGGTTGCGGCAACAGGTGCTGGGCAAACTCCGGGCAGACAACCTCGAACCGCTGGAGGGCATCCGCTTGCTGGAAGATGTCAATGCCACGGACAGCCTTGATGCACTGTGCAGCCTCTACAACAGGCTGGCCCATATCGAGCGGCACAAGGAGCGTGCCCGGCGGGCGGGAAAACGCCGGGAGGCGGTGTCGCTGTCGGTGGACCCGGCGCCGGTACCGGCGGTTGCACCCGTGTTTAGCCTGGAGGAGAACACGGGTCTGGATGCGGAGGGGGTAGAAGGTGAGATTAAACAACGCCTGGATCAGCGCTATCACCGCTTTGTGAGCCAGGCGGTGAACGACATGGAGTTCGGGCGCGGCAAGCCGACGTCAGGTTACCGGGGGTTGTGGCATGCGTCTGCGGGCGTGGTGGGGGTGGGGAGTTGCAGCGTCTTTTATTACCTGGATGCGGCGCGGAACCGGATACGGGTCGTGGGGACAGGCCACCATGTGGGACGTGCTGCGTACCGGCTGGACTATGCGGTTGAGGAACTGGGCGGTGTGGGACGGATACTGCGCATCGCCTGAGATGTTGGGACCGGGTACAGGATGAGTATTACGGAATATTGTCCGGAGCGGGCGTCTGCTGCGGCTGAACCGGAGCAGCCCGGTCACGGTGATGCGGGGTGCGGACAGACGGGCATGGAGGTTGGTCCCGGCGCTGCCGGGGAGGCGCTGGGGCAGGTGGCGGCCGGCATGCGGGGTGGTGCGGGACGGGGAGAGTTTCGTGCGGGCATAGAGGCGGGCCAGCGGGAGCTGGGCAACCGCGCCTTTATGCAGTGGGTGGGGGAGTTGCAGTCGGGGGGACGGGATGCACCTGCAGCGGACGGCGCGGCGCCGTTGCAGATGATGGGAGGAGGCAAAAAGAAGACTCCGGAGGCCGGGGCCGGGGCGCGTCCCGGGGAGACGGCGCCGGGTTCCACCCCTGCGAATGCAGGGAACGGGGCGGCGGGTCCCTCCAGCGGCACGCCGGCGCAGGCTGGCGCGGGAATGGCCGGAGGTACGGGAATGCCGCCGGTGAAGCACAAAAAAAAGCCTAACCGCCGGTTGGAGATAGCGAAGCAGACGTTGCGGGAAGAAGGGGTGGAGGCGTTGGGGAATTATATTGAAGCCGCAATCGGCAAGATGACGGGATTAGGCGCGAAGCAGACGTTTTTGCGCAACTTGGAGAGGTGGCTGAAACATGGCAGGGGCCTGGAGCAACTACGAACCGGGGCGCTGTCTTTGGTGGAGGCGCGCCTGCGGGCGCTTGGGCCTGAGGAGGTTGCCGCTGGGACGGGTGTGAATCCGTTAGCTCAGCTTTGGTCCCGGTACAGGCAGGGAGCAGGGGGGCAGCAACCGGCGTTGGCGCCTATTGCGCCGGTGAAGTTTGCGATGAGCCCGCTGGAGCAGGACTTGTTTGCTGCCTGTTCAAGGGGCGATACCGGGCAGTTCGAACATCTGTCGGCGTTTTCAGGCAGTAATGTCAACATAGCGACCGAATTCGGGCCACTGCTTTGCCATGCTGCCTATGGAGGCCATGAGAGGATTGTGAATGAGTTATTGTCGAGGCCCGGCGTTGATGTGAACCTGGCGGGACGACATGGTGCCACCCCGCTGTCTCTGGCTGCCCAGGAGGGGCATGCAGAGGTGGTGGAACTGCTGTTGTGCAAGCATGATATTAAGGTGAACCTGAGCACAATCCAGGAAGTAACGCCGTTTCATGTTGCTGCCGACAAGGGGCATGCAGAGGTGGTGAAGCTGTTGCTGGCGGCGCCGGGCATTGATATTGACAGGCAAAAGTCGGACGGGGCAACAGCGCTTTACCTGGCAGCCGGGCAAAACTTCCCCGGGATTGTCGAGCAATTTGTCCGGACGGGCGCCGATGCCAACCTGGCATTGTTCGAGGGAACGACGCCCCTCTATACGGCTGCCTTTCGCGGGCATATAGAGGTGGTCAGGGTCCTGTTGCAGGCGCCGGGCATCCGGGTCAACCCGGCAGTAGGCGAGAGGTTTATTCCTCTTGGGGCTGCGGCCCAACAGGGGCATGAGAACATTGCCAGGCTGCTGCTCAGGAACGGCGCCGATCCGAACGTTAAAAGCGCTACAGGACTGACCTCGCTTCATGTCGCTTGTCTGCATGGGCATACGCCGATTGTCGTGATGTTGTTGCATTTCGGGGCCGAGCCGGATGTTGAGGCAGAAGATTCTGGCGGGCAAGGACAAACACCATACAGCCTGGCCGGGCTCGGGCGCCACTGTGACGCGATGTCCGTGCTGGAGGTATACCGGCGGCGCAGGGAGGCGCCCGCAGGGGATAGGGGGACGCTGCCGCCGGGTGAGACAGTGCATGGGACAGAGCCGTCTACTTCCCTGGCGCAGGCAAAGAATACGTTGCGGGCGGAGCTTCTGGACAAGTTTCTGCCTCACCATATCGACCGGCAGGAAAGCGCTCAACTGCTGGAAGTCGTCGATACCGCCGCCGACCTTGACAGCCTGTGTGCCTTGTACAACGGGCTGGCGCACATTGAGCGAGGCCGGTGGCGGGGGGGGTCGGACACGGACGCGGCGGAGTTTGCCCTGGGTGAGAAGACGGGGCTGGATGCCGACGGCATAGGGCGTGAGATCAAGGTTCACCTGGGCGGGGCGTACTACCATTTTGTGAGCCAGGCGGTGAACGACATGGAGTTCGGGCGCGGCAAACCGGTGGAGGGTTACCCGGGGTTATGGCATGCGACTGCGGGCGTGCCCGGCGTGGGGAGTTGCATTGTGTTTTATTACCTGGAGGAGTCCGCGGAGCGGAACCGGATCCGGGTGGTGGGTATAGGTCATCACCTCGATGCGGGCGCCTACTGGCTGGACTATGCAGCCAGGGAACTGGGCGGTGCGGGGCGGGTACTGCGTATTGATTAAGCAGAAATCCCGGATACGGTATACTGGAATGACTATAAAGAATCGGGGCGAGCAGACATGTCAGAGACACGGAGTGGCTTGATAGTGCAGAAAATCCCGATAAGAGAAATCGCCGGGATGATCGATCATACCCTGCTGGCGCCCGAGGCGACAACGGAACTGGTCGCGCGCCTGTGCCGGGAAGCTGCGGAGCACGGTTTTTATTCCGTGTGTGTCGCACCCGTCTTCGTCAGGCGCGCCGCTGATCTGCTGACGGGAACCCCGGTCAGGGTCTGCACGGTGGCCGGTTTTCCGGCCGGCATGAACGAAACGGACGTGAAAGCCTATGAAACGCGCCGCGCGGTCGAGCAGGGCGCGGATGAGATCGACATGGTGATGAACATCGGCGCGGCCAAGGCCGGAGACTGGACAGGTGTCGGCCTGGATGTGGAAAGTGTGGTGGAACAAGCCGGTGGACATCCCGTCAAGGTGATCCTGGAGACCTGCCTGCTGACCGACGAGGAGAAACAGCGGGCGTGCCAGGTCTGTGTTGCCGCAGGCGCCGGTTTCGTCAAGACATCCACCGGTTTCAGCCGGAACGGCGCGACCGTGGCGGACGTCAGGCTCATGCGCGCCGCCGTAGGTGATGACGCAGGCGTAAAAGCCAGCGGCGGGATCAGGGATTACGACACAGCCTGCCGGATGATAGAGGCGGGCGCCAGCCGCCTCGGCACCTCCTCAAGCCTGAAGATTATCGGTAAATCAGGGGAAACTGACTCGTAGCAGGTCGGGATAGCATATTCAAGACCCGCTGTGAATACATCCATGTACGCTGATCGACAGCCTTCCATGGCTGTCGACCGTCTTGAATATGCTATCCCGACCTTTTGCCGTTGTATGCTGTTAATCAGTAGTTATGGCAGTCTCCAGAACGAGTTCAATCATATCCCTGAAGCCGGCTTGCCGCTCTGCCGAAGTCAACCGTTCCCCGGTCCTGATCTGGTCGCTGACCGTGCACACAGACAGCGCCCTGACGCCGAATTCCGCGGCCAGGCCGTAAATACCGGCCGTCTCCATTTCCACGCCCAGCACATTATATTTTTCCAGTAAATCAAATACCTCCGTTTCCGGTGAATAAAACAGGTCACTGGAGAAAATGTTGCCCACGTGGCAGGCGAGACGCTTGCGTGCGGCGACGGTGACTGCAGACTGCAGCAAGCGGTAATCGGCGATAGCGGCAAAATCGTGGTCCCGGAAACGGATCCGGTTCACCTTGGAATCGGTGCAGGCCCCCATGGCAATGATGATATCCCGCAGTTTCACCGCCTTGTTGACAGTGCCGCAACTGCCGACCCGGATCAGGCGCTTCACGCCGAATTCATTTACCAGTTCGGTGCAATACATGGAACACGAGGGGATGCCGACACCGTGCCCCATGACCGAAAGGGTATGTCCCTGGTAACTGCCGGTAAAGCCCAGCATGCTCCTGACGTCATTCACCTGGCGTACGTCCTCCAGGTAGTTCTGCGCGATGTACTGTGCCCTGAGCGGGTCACCCGGCATCAGCACGGTTTCCGCAAAATCACCGGGTTCGGCATTTATGTGTGGCGTACTCATAGTGTCTCGATAGTGTATGTCAAAATCTGTCTGCCGGCGCGGCCAGGGTCTGGTCGAAGGTCTGGACCCTGACGTTATACCTGCAGGTACATGAACAGGCTTGCCAGCACTGCGCTCATGAGGTTGGACAAGGTCCCGGCGAGCACGGCCATGAAACCCAGCGCGGCGATGTCCTGGCGCCGTTCCGGCACCAGGCTGCCCATGCCGCCCAGCAGGATGGCGATGGACGTCAGGTTGGCGAAACCGCACAGGGCAAAGGTGACGATGACCTGGGTGTGCGGGCTCAGGGAATGCATTATCTCGCTGAAACTCAGGTAGGCGATAAATTCGGTCATGATGAATTTCTGCCCGATCAGGCTGCCGGCCGCGGCTGCCTCGTGCCACGGCACGCCTATCAGCCAGGCCAGCGGCGCCAGCAGTTTGCCCAGGATCCCCTGCAGCGTCAGACCCTCTATGCCGAACCAGCCGCCGATGCCGCCCAGCAGGCCGTTGACCAGTGCAATCATGGCGACAAACGCGATCAGCATCGCGCCGACGTTGGCCGCCAGTTTCAGCCCGTCCAGGGTGCCGTTGCCGATGGCCTCGAAGACATTGACCACTTTTTTCGGGCCGCTGAACTGTACGTGTTCCAGATCCACTTCCGGCTGCTCGGTCTCCGGCTTGATGATTTTTGCCATGAGCAGGCCGCCGGGCGCGGCCATGAAACTGGCCGCGATGAGGTACCCCAGGTTGATGCCCATCGCCGCATAAGCCGCCATGATGGCGCCGGAGATGGCCGCCATGCCGCCGGTCATCACCGCGAACAGTTCCGATCGGGTCAGGTCCTTCAGGTAAGGCCGGATAACCAGCGGCGATTCGCTGTGGCCGATGAATATGTTGGCGACCGCGCACATGGACTCGGTCTTGCTGGTGCCGATCAGTTTATGTATGCCGCCGCCGAGGAACGTCACCAGTTTCTGCATGATGCCCAGGTAATACAGGGTGGACATCAGCGCGGAAAAGAAGATGATCACCGGCAGCAGGTGGAATGCGATGGAGAACCCGCCGTTGTCCCTGGCCAGGTCGCCGAACACGAACACCGCGCCGATGCGGCCGTAATCGATCACGTTCTGCACACCCGCCACCATGGTATTAAGGAAAGCCTGTCCCGGCGGAAAGTAGAGAATAAGGCCGGCAATGGCCGCCTGTGTCAGGAATGCGGGAACAACGGTTTTAAGCCTGATGGCCCGCCGGTTTTCGGATAGCAGGAGGGCCAGGCAGAGAATCACCGCCATCCCGACAAAACACATCAGTATCGTCATGAAAAACCGTTCCGTCTGATCCCGTAGTGGAATTGTTATAAGATACACGCGGTGAGGAGGTTAGGCAAAATGAAATTACCGCTATTCCTGAAGCTGGCGATGACAGCGCTGATCGCCGCTGTGTTCCCCGCCGCCGCCGCTGCCGGCGAGGCTGAAACCAGGGCGTACTTCCAGCAAGTGCGTGATGAACCGACCCTGTTGCGGGGTTTCCTCTACGCGTTCCCCAAGGGAGGCGAACTGCACAACCACCTGGACGGCGCCATCTACGCGGAGAGTTACATCCGCTGGGCTGCACAGGACGGCAAGTGCATAGACCTTGAAACGTACACGATCACCCTGCCGCGCTGCGATGCGGTCTCAGGCCGGCCGGCCGTGAGCGAGATAATGTATGACGCCGACGTGGTGAACCGGATCATCGATGCCTTTTCCATACGCAACTACGAGCGCCGCCAGGTATCCGGGCACGACCAGTTTTTCTCCACGTTCCGGCGTTTCGTCCCGGCAGGCGTCGGCCATGAAGGCGAGATGCTGGCCGAATCCAGCGCCAGGTCGGCGCGCCAGAATATCCTTTACCTGGAACTGCTGCAGTCCTGGGGCATGGAAGAGGCCCGGCAACTGGCTGCGAACAACAGCGAGTTCAACATCGATACGCCCCTGGCGGACCTGGCCCGCCACCCGGGCATCGAACAACTGGCCGCGGCAACGATTCAGAAACTCGACGGCATTGAACAGCAGTGGCGCGACAGCCTTGCCTGCGGCGGGGAAGACGCGGATCCCGGTTGTGGCGTGGCCGTGCGCTACCTGGCCCAGGTGATCCGCGTATTCCCGCCGGAACAGGTACTGGCCCAGACCCTGCTGGCCTACCACCTCATCGAAACAGACCCGCGTTACGTGGGGCTTAACTTCGTTGCGCCTGAAGACAACCCGGTTACCCTGAGAGACTACCGCTGGCAGATGGAGATGATCGGCGGCCTGGCCGAACACTTTCCCGCGGCAAAAGACGGCATCACCCTGCACGCCGGGGAAGTGGAAATGGGCCTGGTGCCCCCCGAACACCTGGGCTGGCATATCCGCGCCGCGCTGGACATCGCCGGCGCCAGGCGCATCGGTCACGGTACCGATATCTATTACGACCCGCAGGCAACGCAACTCATGCAGCGCATGGCCGAGCAGGGCATCCTGGTCGAGATCAACCTGACCAGCAGCGAGGCCATCCTGGGCATAACGGGCAACAGGCATCCCATCCTGGCTTACCTGAAGTATAACGTCCCGGTTGCCCTGTCGACCGACGATGAAGGGGTCGCGCGCATCGACCTGACCCACGAATACCAGCGCGCGGTGGAGACCTACGACCTCAGCTACGACGACCTCAAGTACCTGTCCCGCAACGCCCTGGCCTACAGTTTCCTCGCCGGCAAAAGCTTGCTGGCTTCAACCCGCACGGGGGAACTGGTGGAGGAATGCGATTACGGCAGCGCGGATGCGGACGTTGAGGCAAAAATGGAGATGTGCCTGGCGTTCATGTTCCGGAATGACAAGGCGAAGTTGCAGTCGGAACTGGAGCGGCGCTTCACGGAGTTTGAAGCGAACTACCCGCAGATACAACCAAGCGCAAATGATGATTTATCCGCAGATTACGCAGATTAACGCAGATAAATTTATATGTCTTCTTCGTCATGCAAAGATGCAGTCTCAAAGAGATCAGCACAGGAAACTTTTTCTGAATTGTATTGCATAACTCCGGTATGACAAATGATGCATCTATCTGCACCATTCCGGCGGCTGTTGGGTAGCCACATTAATATTATCTGCGTTAATCTGCGTCATCTGCGGATAATTTTATTTCTGTTGCCGATAATGGCAACAGGGCAGGAATCGATCCAGCGTCATCCGTACTTCGGTGACCTGCACGTGCATTCATCCTGGTCGCTGGACAGCTACGTTAACTACAACCCTGTCGGTCCCCGTGACGCCTACCGTTTTGCCCTGGGTGAGGAGGTCGTCCTGTCCGGCGGCAGGGTGGTGCGGATCGACCGGCCGCTTGATTTTGCCGCGGTGACGGACCACGGGGAGTACCTGGGGGAACTGCCGCTCTGCACCGATGAAACCAGCGCCGCGTATGCGTTGGAGATGTGCCGGGACATCCGTAATGAAACCCGGCACAAGCCGCTCATAGACAAGGTTTTCCGGGAACTGATCATTCGCGACGTGGTGTCCACGGACCCGCAGCGGGAACCCGGACTGTGCGGTGCGGACAATACCCGTTGCCTGGCCAGGGCGAAGTCAACCTGGCGGGAACTGCAGGATATCGCCCATGAATTCAACCGCCCAGGCGTATTCACCACCCTGGTCGGATACGAGTGGACCGGGAATCCGGACGGAAACAACCTGCACAGGAACGTTATCTACGGCAACGACCATGTCCCGGCGTTACCCATCAGTTATTTTGAAGCGAATACGCCGGAAAAACTGTGGGCGCAGTTGCACGAAACCTGTACCGCTCCCTGCGAAGTCCTGGCCATCCCGCATAATTCGAACCAGAGCAACGGCCGGCAGTTCCCGTCTTTGCGCGAGATTCTCCCGGCGCCAGGCCAGGATGCCCCGGGTCAGGCTCGGAATGACGAGGCAGACGGCGCCGGGTGGGCGGCGCTGCGGGCCCGGACGGAACCCCTGGTGGAGATCATCCAGGCCAAGGGCGAGTCGGAATGCCACACCGGGGTGGGTACGGAGGATGAACTGTGCCTGTATGAGAAGCTGGAGCGCCGCCGCATCTGCGGCGCAGAACCGGGCGCTGCAGCCTGTGCCCGGGTATGCGCAGACGACGGCTCTCCCGAAGGCTGCGTTGCGCCCAACAACTATGTCCGTAACGCCCTGAAAGCGGGCCTTGAATTTGACCGGCAACTGGACGTCAACCCGTACAAGCTCGGTTTCATCGGCAGCACCGATACCCATAACGGCACCCCCGGCGGCACCGACGAGTCAAACTACCAGGGCCATCACGGGTTTGAAGACGGCACCCCGGCGCGGCGCGCGCTCACGCCCGAGATAAAGGAATTTTCAGCCAGCCGGGAGAAAAGTTCCGGCGGACTGGCCGGCGTATGGGCGGAGGAAAATACCCGTTCCGCCATATTCGCCGCGCTGCAACGCCGCGAAACCTTTGCCACCAGCGGCACGCGCATCAGCGTGCGTTTCTTTGCCGGCTGGGATTATCCCGAAGCCCTTGACATGAACACCGACCTGTCTGCCCTGGGTTACGCCCGAGGGGTGTCCATGGGCGGCGACCTGCCATCACGTCCCGGCCTGGAGCATACCGGCAACAGCGCCGCACAGGACAACCCAACAGCGCCGCGCTTCATCCTCCTGGCAATGAAGGACCCGGAAGGCGTAAACCTGCAACGCATACAGGTTATCAAGGGCTGGCTGGAACAGGACGTGAGCAGGGAGCGGGTGTACGACGTAGCCTGTTCCGATGGTTTGACTCCCGACCCGGACACCCAGCGCTGCCCCGGCAACGGCGCCGGTGTGAACCTGAACGATTGCAGCGTCAGCGCCGGTAAGGGCGCGGCGCAACTGAAAGCCCTGTGGCAGGACCCGGATTTCAACCGGGATGAACACGCATTTTATTATGCCAGGGTGCTGGAGAACCCCAGCTGCCGCTGGAGCACCTGGGAAGCAATCCGGGAAAATACGGAACCGTTTGACGACGTCGACCTGACCATCCAGGAACGCGCCTGGAGTTCGCCGATCTGGTACAGACCCCAAATCGATCCTTTGAGATGATATCGAATGAATCCAAGAATATCGGAAGTAACGGCAATAGGCGGTCATAAATTAAAGCTGCTGTTCGATAACGGAGAGTGTCGAGTTTACGACTGTTCAGAGTTGTTGAATTTCGGTGTATTCCAGGAATTGCAGGATGAAAATTATTTTAAGCAGGCCAGGGTATCGGACGGTACCGTTGTATGGCCGCATGAACAGGATATATGCCCCGATACCTTATATCTGGATTCAATGAAAGCCGATAACTGAAGTCATCGGAAAATCAACGGGGTCAGACTCGATTGATTTCCTGAGCGTTGTTTCATACAGAGATATTTGGTTCCTCGTACCTATGACCGGCAGCATGACGCGCATTCATGCTCACGCGTGAACAAAATGAATGTTATACTTTCATATTGTGCAATTCTATGCTACGATAGGGCGCATGATAGAACGAGACATCACTCCTTGTCTAACCGGACTCTTTGAGCAATATCCTTTTGTGACCGTGACCGGACCGCGCCAATCCGGCAAGACCACCCTCTGCCGCGCGACTTTTCCACATCTCAAGTACGTCAATCTGGAAGCGCCGGATGTACGGGAATTTGCACGTTCCGATCCTCGCGGTTTCCTTTCTCAAATCGACGATGGCGCAATACTTGACGAGATCCAGCGTGTCCCGGAACTTCTTTCCTATCTTCAGGTCCTGGCCGACGAGAGGGGGCGGAACGGACTGTTCATTTTGACAGGAAGCGAACACTTCAAACTTTCCGAAGCCATTAGCCAATCACTGGCGGGACGAACCGGACTGCTTCGCCTGCTACCTTTTTCTCTTGACGAAAGACAGCGCACGGGCGCCGGCAATGATGCAGATGAAATCCTCTACTCCGGCTTTTATCCGCGTATTTATGATCAAGGCCTCGACCCGCGACAAGCGTTTGCTGATTACTTTGAGACTTATGTCGAGCGCGATGTGCGCCGCCTGGGTGAAATACGCAATCTATCAAGCTTTCAGCGATTTGTCCGCCTGTGTGCTGGCCGGATCGGACAATTGACCAATCTTGTCGCGCTGGGCTCGGATGCTGGAGTATCTCACACCACGGCACGGCACTGGCTCGACGTTCTGGAGGCGAGTTTCATCGCTTTCAGGCTGCAACCGTTTCATGCCAATGTTCGTAAGCGCCTGGTCAAATCGCCCAAGCTCTATTTCTACGATGTCGGGCTGGCCAGTTATCTTGTCGGCATTGAGCGCGCGGAGCAGATCGTTACCCATCCCCTGCGCGGCGCGTTGTTCGAGAACATGGTCGTGGTGGAGGCATTGAAGTACCGTTACAATCTTGGCCGCTCCTCCAACCTGTCTTTTTTCCGGGATAGCCGGGGCCTGGAATGCGATCTCCTGTTCGAGACCGCGAGCGGCGTGGGCGCTATCGAGATAAAATCCGGCGCGACAATCGCTACGGATTCCTTCGATTCCCTCAACACTATCGCGAAATCGATCCCGGAGATTTCTACAAAGATCGTCGTTTATGGCGGTTCGGAGCGTCAATCCCGAAGCGCCGGTGAAGTTGTGCCGTTCTATAACGTGTACGATGTGCTGGAACGTTTCGAGGTCAGCGAGGAGATAGCTGCATTTGTGCAGGATAATATGGTGCGAGTGCCATCTCCTTCTGAGACCGATATTGAGATCCTGGATAACGTCTATAGCAAGTATATCCGCCCCACCCTGGAGGAGGTCGAAAGGTCCCTGGAGCAGCATAAAGTGGCGCTGTTATTTCACAGTGTTGAGTCTAGTTCATATCTCAACTCGGGATTCGGTTATAACAGCTCAAGAAAACTCCTGAAAGCCGGAATTTGGGAAGAAACGAAGAACAGATATATTCTGAAACGAGGATTTGAACTAAGTGCCGGACGCCCTTTGGTGCTCGGCCACAATTTCACCTTCACTGGCCCCATTAACACAGATGACCTGGATCACAGTTGGGAGATAACCCTTGTCTGGTTTCTTGATAATGAAAGCGTTTCACGAAGAGTGGACATCGCCGGCGCGCCTGTTCAGAAGCTCAGCGACCGCATTCCATATTCGGAACTCAGCACCCGCAACGCTAAAGTGGACAGTATATGTTCGGGTATCCTGAAGGCTATCAAGAACGAGATAGAGAAACATTCCAAGCCCGGCCAAACCACTTCTTGAATATAATGAATGTATCCTGGTTATAGGCACACTTTGATGAAAGTCATTTCACTGGTTGCTCTTTTGTGGGCGGCGCTGCTCCTCGCTGGCTGCGCCGCCTCGGCAATTTCTCCGGATGTCAGGAAACCGGACCTGCCCGAAAGCTGGACCGGGGAGGCCGGGTATGACACCGTCAATGACGGCTGGCTGGCGCAACTGGGTGACACCGAACTCAGCGGCCTGGTGGATGTCGCCATGGAGCAGAATTACCGCCTGGCGCAACTGGCCGCGGAGGTGGACGCCGCACAGCAGGGCCTCATCATCAGCGGCGCGGCGCGGCTCCCGGATGTATCTCTTGCGCTGGATGCCTCGCGACGGCGGGTTATCAGCAACCAGTTCGGGATCACGCGCACCTCCAGCAACTTCGAGCTTGGCGTGGACCTGACCTGGGAAATCGATGCCTGGGGCAAACTTCGGGACGCCGAAAAACAGGCCGGTCTGAAACTGATGGCGGCGCAGGCGAGCTATGCGGACAGCCGCAACAGGCTGGCGGCCGGGGTGGCGCGCGCCTGGTTCAACGTGGTCGGCGCAGCTGAGTTACTGGCAGTATTGCGCGAGCGGCTGGCAAACCTGGAAGAGGACCTGGACATTATCGAAAGCGCCTACAACCAGGGCCTGACGGGAGCGCTGGATATCTACCTGGCCCGTACCAGCGCGGACCAGGAACGCGCCCGTATCGCGGCACAGGAACAGGCGCTCGCAGAAAACCGGGTTGCCCTGCAGTTGCTGCTGGGGCATTACCCGGACGGCAGGCTGGAGGCCGCCAGGACGTTGCCGCTGTTCGAGACGCCCGTCCCGGCGGGCCTGCCCTCGGAACTCGTCAGCCGCAGGCCGGATTTGCAGCAGGCCTGGATGAACCTGCTGGCCGCTGACGCCGCGGTCGCAGTCGCCCACAAGCAGCGCTTCCCGCGCCTCGCCCTGGTGGCGTCCGGCAATGACGTTGCGGATGAACTCGGCAGCCTGCTCAACGGCACCGCGCTGGCCTGGTCGGTGCTGGGCAACCTGACCCAGCCCCTGTTCAACCGCGGCCGGCTGAAAGCGCAGGAAGAGCAGGCCAGGGCACGCCTGGTGCAGGTGGAAAAGCAGTACCTGGAGATGTTATACCAGGCTTTTTCCGAGGTGGAGAATGCCCTCACCCGCAACAGGACGTTGCAGACCCGTTACCAGGTCACCCTGGCTTCGGAGAAAAATGCCGTGGCGGCGCTGACCCTGGCATTTGAGCAGTACCAGCGCGGCCTGGTCCCCTATACCACGGTTCTTGAGGCACAACGGCGCGCTTTTGATATACAATCAGGGATTATCGGGTTGCGCAATGAACTGTTACAGAACAGGATCACCCTGTACCTCGCCCTGGGAGGCGACTTTGAGTAAGAAAAGTGGACAGATTTGCAATTCCCCGGCGCCGCTGTCGGGGACAGATTTGAAATCTGCCCCCTTTTCCCAGGTAACACAAAGGCCTGCCGCATGAAAAAATTAACGCCAATCATCATTCTTGCCGTACTCGTCGGCCTGGCCTACCTGGTGCTGCGCAACCCGCCGCACGCGGACCGGCAGGCCGCGCCCGCGGGACCGCAACTGTCGGTGGACGTGATGAAACTGGCGCGGGAGTCATACCAGGTCCAACTGCAAAGCTACGGCACGGTACAGCCGCGCACGCAGAGCACACTGGTGGCGCAGGTCTTCGGTGAGATCACCGCCATCAACGACAGCCTGAGAGACGGCGGTTTCTTCGAGAAAGGCGAAGTCCTGCTCAACATCGATCAAAGGGATTACCTCGCCAATGTAAAGATTGCCGACGCGACTTTACTGGATGCAAAACAGGTGCTGGCCCAGGAAAATGCCCGGGCTGCCCAGGCGCTGAAAGACTGGAACCGTCTCGGCAACCAGGGTGAAGCGCCTGCCCTGGTGCTGCGCAAGCCGCAACTGCTGGCAGCCCAGGCCCGGGTAATATCCGCCGAATCGGCCCTGGACAAGGCGCGTCTTGAACTGGAGCGCACCAACATCGTTGCGCCCTACGCCGGCCGCGTATTGACAAAACTGGTGGACCAGGGACAGGTAGTCAACAGGAACTCGCCGCTGGCGGAAATTTATGCCGTCGACCTGGTCGAAATCCGCCTGCCGCTGCGCAACCGCGACCTGTCCTTTATCGACCTGCCCGAAGACTACCGCTTCAACGACGATGAACTTGTCGACGGGCCGCAGGTCGCGATACGTTCGGAACTGGCAAGCGGCGCCGAATGGCAGGGCAGGGTGGTGCGTACCGAGGGCACCATCGATGACCGCGCCAGGCAGTTGCACGTAGTGGCGCAGGTCGACGATCCCTTCGGCATGCGCGCACGTGGCAAGACCCCGTTGAAGATCGGGCAGTACGTGACCGCCGAACTGGCCGGCAGGCAACTGCAGGACGCCCTGGTGATCCCGAGCCACGCCATTTACCAGGGTGGTTACGTCTATGTTGCCGTGGACGGCGTATTGCAGCGCCGCGAGATCGACGTCGCCTGGCAGAACCAGGAGGAGGCATTGGTCGCCGGCGGCCTGGACGGGGGTGATTTGCTGGTGTTGACTCCGCTCGGACAGGTCACTTCAGGGGTGCGCGTGTCGATATCAAGGCAATTATTACGGGAGGACCAGGCCATCGCGTCCGATAAACCCCGCACCGGAGCCGTCGGCAGCATGTAACCATGATCGACTGGTTCGCAAGAAACCACGTAGCCGCCAACCTGCTGCTGTTCAGCATCATCATCGGCGGCTTTTATTCGCTTAACTCGACCTTGAGACTGGACCTGTTCCCGGAAGTCGAGCCCGACATCATCCGGGTATTCGTCCCCTTGCGCGGCGCCACACCCGAGGACGTCGAACTGGGGGTCGCGATTCGCATCGAGGAGGCGGTACAGGACCTGGAAGGCATCGAGCAGATCACCAGCCGTTCCGTCGAAGGCAGCACGACGGTGAGGATCGAAGTGGATTCGGACTATGAGCCGCGGGACTTGCTGAATGACATAAAGAACCGGGTCGATTCCATCAATACCTTTCCTGCCGATACGGAGAAACCGGTCGTCAGCCTGCTGCAACGCAACCACGCGGTGCTCTCGGTGGTGGTGGCCGGCAATTACAGCGAAAAGGAAATCCGCACTTTCGCCGAGCAGGTGCGGGACGATTTACTGGCCATCGAGGGCGTCACGCAGATCAGGCTGGATGCCGTCAGGAAATACGAGATCAGCATTGAGGCCTCCCAGGACCGGTTGCGGGAGTTCAGGCTGACCCTGGCGGATATCGCCCACGCGGTGCAGCGCAGTTCCCTGGACGTGTCCGCCGGCAACGTTCGCACCGAAGGGGGCGACGTTCTCATCCGCTCCAAGGGCCAGGCGTACCGGCGCGCGCAGTTCGAAGACATCGTGGTCAAGACCAATGCTGACGGCAGCATAATACGGGTGTCCGATGTCGCAACGGTCGACGACGGTTTTGAGGAAGTCCTGCTGAAGGCCGGCTTCAACGGCGAGCATGCCGCCATGATCCGGGTCTACCGCACCGGCGGCCAGGACGTCCTGGAGGTTGCCGGGAAGGTAAAGGACTATATTGCAGAGCGGCAGGGCACGCTGCCCGCGGGCATGATCCTGGACTACTGGAACGACCGCTCCACCTACCTGCAGGCGCGCCTCGGCACGCTGGTCAAAAACGGTATCCAGGGGAGCATCCTGGTGATCATCCTGCTGGCCATGTTCCTGAGGCCGGCCGTGGCTCTCTGGGTGTTTATCGGGATACCGGCCAGTTTCCTCGGCGCCCTGATACTCATGCCGCTCAGCGGTGTCAGTATCAACATGATGAGCCTGTTCGGGTTCATCATCGTGCTTGGCATCGTCGTCGACGACGCCATCGTCACCGGTGAGAATATCTACACGCGCCTGCGCGAGGGAGGCGACCCCCTCGACGCCTCGATACGCGGCACCAAACAGGTCGCAGTGCCGGTGACCTTCGGCATCCTGACCACCATCGCGGCATTCAGCCCCCTGGCGTTTGTCGAGGGGCGCATGGGCGATTTCATGGGCGCGATACCGGCCGTCGTCATACCGTGCCTGGTGTTTTCCCTGGTCGAATCGAAGCTGGTGCTGCCGGCGCACATGAAAACCGTCAGAATCCGCACTGACCCGGCATCGCTCACCGGCTTCACCGGGTTCCAGCAGCGCTTTGCCGACGGCTTTGAACAGTTCATAGTCGACTATTACCGGCCGGTACTGCGCTTTGCCCTGGCCCACCGGTATTCGGTGATTGCCGGGTTCCTGGGTGTCCTGGCGCTGACCCTGTCCCTGGTGCTGAGCGGCTGGGCCAAGTTCATTTTCTTCCCGCGCATTGAAGCGGATACGGCAACGGTGACCCTGACCATGCCCGTCGGTACGCCGTTCCAGGTCACCGACCGGCACATGCAGCGCATCACCGCAACCGCGTTCGCGTTGCAGCGGAAATACACCAACGGCGAGGGCGGGGAACCGATCATCCGTAGTATCCTGTCCACGACGGGTTCGGCGCTTGCCCAGACCGGCGGGCCGGGGGGCACCCAGAATTACGGCGACAATGTCGGCCAGGTCGTCATTGAAACGGTGCCTTCCGACGAGCGCGTCGTAGACATCAGGACACTGGAACTGGTCGATGAATGGCGCCAGGCCATCGGCACGGTACCCGGCGCTGAATCGCTTACTTATCGCGCCGAACTTATCAGCAGCGGCGATCCGGTCAACATTCAGCTCAACGCCCAGTCCCTGGAGACCCTGGCGCAGGTGGGGGAACGGATCAAACAGCGCCTGGCGACCTATCCTACGGTGTTCGACATTGAGGATACGCTGTCCGACGGCAAGGAAGAACTGCGCATTGACCTGACCCGCCAGGGTCACGTGCTGGGCCTGACGCGCGCCGCCATCGCGAACCAGGTGAGCCAGGCATTCCGCGGCTTTGAAGCCCAGCGCATACAGCGCGGCCGCGACGACATCCGCGTGATTGTGCGCCTGCCCAGGGAAGAGAGGAGCACCACGGCGACGTTGGATGAATACCTGATCACCGCGCCGGACGGGCGCCGCGTGCCCCTGTCCCACGTGGCAACGCTGACGCCGGGCATCGGCCCGTCGACGATTACCCGCATCGACCGGGAACGCACCATGACCATCAAGGCCGACGTCGACAAGGACGAGACCAACATGACGGTATTGC
This sequence comes from Gammaproteobacteria bacterium, assembly GCA_965207165.1. Lineage (GTDB taxonomy): Bacteria > Pseudomonadota > Gammaproteobacteria > Eutrophobiales > Eutrophobiaceae > JAAXHV01. The sequence continues at coordinate 3,896,650 of OZ242265.1, forward strand.
GGGCAGACCTGGAAGACTACCTGCGCACGCTGTTAGCCAGCTATCCCGGGGTGAGCTATACCCTGGAGGGCGAGGCAAAGGAACAGCGCAAGTCGTTCGACAGCCTGCAATGGGGCATGATTGTCATATTATTCGTCATTTACGTGCTGCTGGCATTGCCGCTCAAGTCCTACGTACAGCCGCTGATAGTGATGTCGGTGATCCCCTTCGGCATCATCGGCGCGGTTTGGGGCCACTGGATCATGGGGCGTGACCTGAGCTTCCCGAGCATGCTCGGCGTGATGGCCCTGGTCGGCGTGGTCGTCAACGACAGCCTGGTCCTGGTGGATTTCATAAACCAGAAAAAGGCGGAAGGCAAGAGCATACCCGAAGCGGTACTGAATGCCGGCGTCGTCCGCTTCCGGCCGGTGATGCTGACCTCGCTGACCACCTTCTTCGGCCTGCTGCCGCTGCTGTTCGAGAAATCGGTACAGGCGCAATTCCTGATCCCCATGGGCATCTCCCTCGGCTTCGGCATCCTGTTCGCAACGACCATCACCCTCATCATGATCCCGGTCAACGTCATCATCGTCGAAGACATCAAAAAACTACTACCATCGCCCTTCCTGCAAAAAACTAATTTGGGACACCCATGAATTGCTAAAATTTGTTAATTCATGGGTGTCCCAAATTAGAGCAATCTCTCAATTTTGCGCGGCCACACCCGCTGTTTTTCCTCGAACGGCAGGAAACTGCATGCCGCGGCGTCGTCGTTGATGCGGTCGAAGTCTTCCACGGTGAGGTCCAGTTCACTGTGGAGGATGTCATACTCGTGGCACAGGTCGATGCCGAACAGGTGCGGGTCGTCCGAGTTGATGGACACCATGACCCCCGCTTCCATGAGCCGGCGCAGCGGGTGTGCGCGGATGGAGGGGACCGAGTTGGTCAACAGGTTGCTGGTGGGGCAGAGTTCGAGCATGACCTGCTCCCGTTTGACGATCTCCATTACCCCGGGGTCGTTGATAATATAAATGCCGTGGCCAATTCTTTCCGCGCCCAGTTCCTCCACCGCGACACGCACGTGTTGCGGCGCCTCCGGCACGTTTTCCTCGCCTGAATGCAGGGTAACGTGCAGGCCGGCTTTTTTTGCCTTTGACATCAACGGTGCAAAGCGCCTGATCCCGAAGCCGATATCCATGTCGGCCATGTCGATACCCACGAACGCCTCCTTGTTCGCAATGATAAAGTCGGTGGTATAGGCAGCCTCCTCCGGGGGCAGGATTTTCTGCACGATGCCGATGAGGCCGACGGCGATGTCCAGGCCCCCGGCCCGCGCAACACCGCGGACTACGGCCTCGTGGATCATTTCGAAGCTCAACCCGGAATTGGCGCCCCGGATAAAATCCGGCGAATAGCGCAGTTCCAGTATCCTGATATTCTGCTCGACACCGTATTGGCAGGCCTCGTAAGTCAGCCGCTCAATCGTTTCCTGCGAACCCCACAACTTCTGGATATTGGCAAATTTCTTCAGCGCCGTTTCCAGGTCGCTCACCGGTTCGGTAATCAGCCATTCGCGCCTGAACCTTTCCGGGTCTTCCGGCACATCCAGGCCCAGGGTCCGTCCGATATCCTTGACGGTGTGCGGCTGGAAACAGGCTTCCAGGTGGCAGTGGAGTTCCACTTTCGGGATGTTCCTGCTGTCCATGTCTCTGTTCATCGGGCAATTATAACAGGCCGCGTTTGGTGCCCCCTCTTATCTAATCCGCATATCTTGCTCAATGCCGCGGCAGGTTTTGTTACACTGGTACCCATGCACGAGATCATTGCCATAATTTTTGATTTTGACGATACCCTGGCGCCGGACAGCACCTCCGGCTACCTGGGCCGGTGCGGTATCGATGTGCCCCGCTTCTGGAAAGAAGAAGTAAAGGTACTGACGGAAACCAGAACCGCGTCAGAGGAATGGGACCCGGTGCCTGCCTATCTCTACAAGATGATCGAGAAATCCGCCACCGGTGAGATCGAACCCATCACCCGGGACAGCCTGGCCCGCTGGGGCGCGGGACTTCCACTGTACCCGGACGTTGAAACCATATTCGCCCGGTTGCGAGCGGTTGCCGCCGCGGTGAACCCGCGGGTGACGCTGGAGTTCTACGTGATCAGTTCCGGCATAGGCGAAGTGTTGAGGAATACGCCCATCGCCCATGAATTCAAGGAGATCTGGGCCTCGGATTTCGCCTACGATGAGGCAGACCGGATCAAGTTTCCCCGCAAGATCATCAGTTTCACCGACAAGACCCGGTATATCTTCCACATCCAGAAGGGCATTTTCGGCCGGGAGTACGTCGGCAAACCGTTTGAAGTGAACCGCAAGGTGGACCCCGCCAAGGTAAGGGTGCCGCTCAACCGGATGATCATGGTGGGAGACGGTTTTACCGATATACCCTGTTTCTCCCTGGTGCGCCAGGGACAGGGTATCGCCATCGGGGTGTACGGTGATTCCGAAGATCGTGAAAAACGCAGCAAGGCCTGGGGGTTTATCGAGGACGGCCGCGTGTCGAACCTGGTGCGCGCGGACTATACCGAGAAATCCGCGCTCAGCGATTCCCTGGTGATGGCGGTGGAGCACCTGGCAAAACGCATTTCCCTGTTTGACCACACCTACCAGGGATGAGCCGGACGGAAATTTGGGGGAAATTTGGGACACCCATAAATTGCTAAAATTTGTTAATTCATGGGTGTCCCAAATTTGCCCTTAATAAACCTGGTATCTAGCCGATAACACCTTTCAGTTCAGTCAGGTCGGAGATGGGCTCAAGGCAGGTGAAGCCGGTACAGATGAATGCCGTGGCCGCCTGGCCGGTTTTTTTCTCGTTGAGCAGGTCCGGCAGGCCCTGTTCCGTACCCGGTATCGCAAACACCAGCGAGCGAATGTCCAGCATGTCGGCAACCTCCTGTTGCCAGCGGGCAATGCTCTCTTCCTCGCCGCGCAGGATGATCACCCGCCTGGGGCTATCGTATTCCAGTAACGCCATCAGCAGCGCGGTACTGGCATGGGGCATGCGTTCCAGCGTACTCCAGCCGCACTTGAGCGATTTCTGCGCGGCATCCAGGTAATCCTGCCGGCCGGCCAGGTGTCCCAGCAGCAGCAGGGCCAGCGCCGCGACGCCGTTGCCCGAGGGCAGCGAGTCATCCGTGAAGTCCTTGCGCCGTTGCAGCAGCGCCTCGTGGTCGTGGGAGGTAAAAAAGAAACCGCCGGCCTCACGGTCGTAAAACTGCTCCAGCAGGGTATCGGCCAGTTGCATGGCAAACTCCAGCCACTTCCCCGACCACTTGCAGGCCAGCAGGTGGATGATGGCGTCGATCAGGAAGGCGTAGTCGTCCAGGTAAGCGTTGAGGTGCGCCCTGCCGTCCTTGCTGGTGGCCGCCAGTCGCTTACCGTCCCACATGTTGGCATGGATGAATTCGAGACAGCGTTGCGCCGAATCATAATAACCGGGTTCCTGCAAACGCAGCGCCGCAACGCTCATCCCCTTCAGCATCAGGGCATTCCAGGATGTCAGGATCTTGTCGTCGCGCCCGGGCCGTACCCGCCGTTCTCTCTCCGTGAACAGCTTTTCCCTGGCGCTTTGCAGGTTGCGTTCAACCTCCCCGGGGTCGCGGGATGACTTGCGCGCTATCTCCTCCGGGGTCTCGGCAACATAGAGATGCCAGCGCCCTTCAAAGTTATCGGGCCTGTCCAGGCCGGAATAACCCACGAAATCATCAAACTCGGCCGCATCCAAAAGCCGGTGCGCCTCGCCCGGTTCCCAGGTGTAATACTTCCCTTCCTCACCCTCCGAATCCGCGTCCAGGGAGGAATAAAAGCCGCCTTCTGCGGACTGCATCTCGCGCATCACCCACTCTGCCGTACCCCGTGCCGTCTGCCGGAACAATTCGTCCCCGCTGATGCGCCAGGCGTTGGCGTACAGCGCCAGCAGCGGCCCGTTGTCGTACAACATCTTTTCAAAATGGGGAATGCGCCACTCAGCGTCCACCGAATAGCGGCAGAAACCGCCGCCGACCTGGTCGTAAATACCGCCCCTGGCCATTTTCTCCAGGGTAAAGCGCGTCATATCCAGGGGCCCCGGCCGGGCAGTCCGCCCATGCTGGTACAGCAGCAGTTCCAGGTTGCCCGGGTGGGGAAACTTCGGCGCCCCGCCAAAGCCGCCGTCGCGCCGGTCGAACGCCCGTTCCAGTTGCTCCACGCACTGGTCCACCGGGCTTGTATCGAGCCGGGTTTCCGGGTCGCCAGGCCCGGCGGTCGTGGTTTGTTCCAGGGCCTTGATGAAGGCCGTGTTTTGTTCTGCAATGGCCGCCCTGTCTTCCTGGTAAACCTCGTTAATCCTGGTCAGCAGGGACTTGAAGTCCGGCAGGCCGTGGCGCGGTGCAGGCGGGAAGTAAGTGCCCCCGAAGAACGGCGTGTGGTCATCCGGCATCAGGAACATGGTCAGGGGCCAGCCCCCGGTGCGTCCCGTCAGCAGTTGCTGCGCGGTCTGGTAGATCTTGTCGATATCCGGCCGCTCCTCCCGGTCCACCTTGATATTGATGAAATGGCGGTTCATCAAGGCCGCGGTCTCCTCATCCTCGAACGACTCGTGCGCCATCACATGGCACCAGTGGCAGGCCGAATAGCCGACGGACAGCAAAATAGGCTTCCCCTCCGTCCTGGCAAGCGCCAGCGCCTCATCGCCCCAGGGAAACCAGGCAACCGGATTATTCGCATGCTGCAACAAATAAGGGCTGGTCTCACCAGCAAGCGCATTAGGCGGGAAGGATTTGTCACTCATCCATCCATTATCCGCCAATCCCCCCAAATAAGACAGATCCAATTTGGGACACCCATAAATTGCTAAAATTTGTTAATTCATGGGTGTCCCAAATTAGCGTGGAATTACTGTTATAATCCGAAATCTTATAAGCGCCTGTAGCTCAGTTGGATAGAGTGCTGCCCTCCGAAGGCAGAAGTCACAGGTTCGAATCCTGTCAGGCGCGCCATTTCACAAAGGGATCCGTACCGGACACATGGTTAACACCTTATACCGGAGACATAGGTATAATCACCAATCATGCTGACCTTCCCGAACATCGACCCCGTCGCCATCGACCTGGGCTTAATCCAGATCCGCTGGTACGGCATCAGCTACATCGCCGGCATCCTCGGCGCCTGGGCTTTGCTGCATTACCGGGCGAAGCCGGGAGGTTTCGGCTGGACCGTCGAACAGGTGGCGGACCTCATGTTCTACGGCATCCTGGGAGTCATCATCGGCGGCAGGCTGGGTTCGGTGCTGTTCTACAACCTGCCGTACTACCTTGGTAACCCCGTGGACGTGTTCAAGGTCTGGCAGGGCGGCATGTCGTTCCACGGCGGGTTGATCGGGGTCCTCATTGCCTGCTGGCTGTACGGCCGCAGGATCGACAAGACCCTCTTCGAGGTCACCGATTTCCTGATACCGGTAGTGCCCGTCGGACTTTTCACCGGCCGGATCGGAAATTTTATCAATGCCGAATTGTGGGGTAAGACGACGGACCTGCCCTGGGCGATGGTATTCCCCAATGCCGGTCCGCTGCCGCGGCACCCGTCACAACTCTACGAGGCATTCCTGGAAGGCCTGATCCTGTTTGTTATCCTCTGGTGGTTCTCCGCCCGGCCGCGGCCGCTGATGGCCGTTTCGGGACTGTTCCTGCTGTGCTACGGCCTGTTCCGCTTCGCCGTGGAATTCGTGCGCGAACCGGACGCCCACCTGGGCTACCTCGGCTTCGGCTGGCTCACCATGGGACAGGTGTTGTCCTTTCCCATGATCGTAATTGGTATAGTATTAATTGTTCTGGCTCATGGTAGTTTCCGGCAAGCGAATTAAGACTATCATCCGCATGGATAGCGGATGGTAAGCGTACATGGAGGTATTCACAACGGGTCTTAATTCGCTTGCCGGAAACTGACGCAATACGATAATGAATAATCGAAGCTCTACGTGACATGAAACAATACCTGGACCTGTTACGCCACGTGCGCCACCAGGGCACACGGAAATCCGACCGCACCGGCACCGGCACCCTGAGCGTGTTCGGCCACCAGATGCGTTTCGACCTGGGCCGGGATTTCCCCGTGCTGACCACCAAGAAACTGCACCTGAAATCCATCATTTACGAGTTGTTGTGGTTCCTCCGGGGCGAGTCAAATGTCGGGTACCTGCGCGACCACGGCGTCACGATCTGGGACGAGTGGGCCGACGAAGACGGCGAACTGGGCCCGGTGTACGGCGTGCAGTGGCGATCCTGGCCCGCGGCGGACGGGACGGCCATAGATCAGATTACCGGCGTCATTGAACAGATCAAGGCCAACCCGGACTCGCGCCGCCTCATCGTCAGCGCCTGGAACCCCGGGGAGATCGACAAGATGGCCCTGGCGCCCTGCCATGCCTTCTTCCAGTTCTACGTGAATGACGGTGCCCTGTCCTGCCAGCTCTACCAGCGCAGCGCCGATATCTTCCTGGGCGTGCCGTTCAACATCGCCTCCTATGCCCTGCTCACCCTGATGATGGCCCAGGTCACCGGCCTTGCGCCGGGCGAGTTCGTGCACACCCTGGGCGATGCCCACCTGTACCTGAACCACCTGGAGCAGGCCGACACACAGTTGACCCGGGAACCCCTGCCGCCGCCGCAGATGCGGATCAATCCCGACGTCAATGATATCTTCGGCTTCCGCTACGAGGATTTTGAACTACAGAACTACCAGGCGCACCCGTCCATCCCGGCGCCGATTGCTGTTTAATGTTTGTTTAAGGATATGAAGGATATGAGGTCGGACCATTCCAGCCCGCTATAACGTACTGATAATAAATAGAAATTGTTACGAAAGACGCGCTAATACAGGCTTAGACTGCTGTTTTTTTATGCCAAAACAGGACTTTAAGGAGAGATAGCTATATTTCTGGGGACATAATACTTAAATCTACGGCATGTCGTCGTATTGGCCCAGAACTAACCCCGGAATTGAGTATTGTGACCCCGGAACTCGCGGAACTCGGAACTCGCCATGCTTCTATTAGCGTGTCAAAACCGAGTTTATATTTACCCCTGCACAACACGATGAAGTACCTGGCTCTGTCGTAAATCAATTTCAGGAAGAGATAGAACCTATGCCAGGCCAGCGTTATGTGAGCATAACTAACAAAGAGAACGGGACTTTTCGCGTCGATTACACGATAATAAAATAACAAATCCTTGTCTGACTTGAGGTTGGTATGTGCACCCGCGATGTCATCCCTGGATCGTTTCAGGAGGAAATCTGATGAGCGACCAGGTCGTGTTTGATCGCACCTTGGCGTCTTTGCACGATGCCATGCTCGACGATACCCAATGGCCGGCCACGTCCGCCCTGATCGACGAAGCCTGCGGTCTGGCGGGCAATACGATCCTGCTAGGCGAAGGGCCGAAGGCGGATATCCGGGTGAACTGCATCGGGCTCTACTACCGCGGGCAGCGCCGCATGGACCTGGAGAACTGGTACCTTGAAAAGTACCATCCCATCGATGAACGCATACCGCGCTTTCGGCAACTGCCCGACAGCCGGCTGGTACCGATCAAAGACATGTACACGGCCGAGGAGTTGAAGTCCTCTCCTGCCTTCAACGAGGCATTACGCCAGGGCAACTACCAGAATGGCTTGAACGTGCGCATGGATGTGGCGGACGGCTGCTACATGAGCTGGGCGCTGGGCGATCCCCTGACCCGGCATGGTTGGATGCCTTCGCAGACATCCATGGTCACGCGACTGCTACCCCATCTCCGTCAATATGTGCGAGTGCGGCAGGCCCTGGTGCACGTCCAGGCGCTTGAGACGACTGCGACCGCCCTGCTCAATAACCGTCGAATAGGCGTGATTCACCTCGATTGGCGTGGGCAGGTTCTGTCAGCCAATGACCGTGCTCGTCACATCCTGCTTTGCGGCGATGTGATATCAGACCGGGATAGGATATTGCATACCTGGGCGCCCGACGACCAGCCTCGTCTGGACCGATTGGTGGCCGCCGCGCTGCCAACTGACGGTAGGGTTGCCGTCAGCGGCTCCATGTCACTCCGCCGCTCGGCCGGATTGCTGCCGCTGGTAGCACACATCAAACCCATGGCTATCCCGCAACTGGATTACAGGGGGCGGTATGTCGCCGCGCTGGTCCTGCTTGTCGAGCCGGGACGCGGGCAGAGTATCGACCCCGACTTGGTGGCCGAGGCTTTGGGGCTGACACCGGGGGAGAGTCAGGTGGCGGTGTGGTTGGCAGAAGGCAGGAGTGTGAACGAAATAGCTCGGGCCACAGACCGGACCAAAAACACTATTCATTGGTATCTTAAACAGATCTACCAGAAACTCTATATCTCCCGTCAGGTGGACCTCGTCCGGCTCGTGCTGTCGGTCGCCGAACTGGAATAACCGCCGCGCTGCCAGCGGTCGCCGCGAGTCATCCGGTTGCTGGCCGCTTTTTTCCTGAACCCCCCCAATTCTGGTGGGGTCAGCAGCCGTCCTTTCAGAGAAAATTACCCATCAATGTGATGAGTTGGGGAGAGATTGATCCAACGCCCAAGTCGGACAAACTGACTAGAGAAGAGCAGCAGCCATGGCAACGAGAGAAGGCACAAACGGTGATGACACCCTGATCGGCACGTTGGATACGGACACTATAAACGGCCTTGGCGGTGACGACACATTGGAAGGTCTTGAGGGCGACGACACACTCAACGGCGGCACCGGCGATGACAGGCTGGAGGGGGGTCCCGGGATGGACGCGCTGGACGGCGGCTCCGGCAAGGATTGGGCCTTGTATACGGACTCTGCGGCAGGGGTCACGATAGATCTCTCGGCGCCGGACGCCAATGGCAATGTCAATGGCACGGGGGGCGATGCCCAGGGCGACAAATTAAAGAACATCGAAAACCTGTGGGGTTCGGCTCACGAAGACCATCTCACCGGTGACGATAACCATAACGCGCTTCTAGGCTTTGATGGCGATGACCGGCTCTACGGCGGCGGCGGCAACGACGGTCTCCTGGGCGGCGCCGGAATGGACATGCTGGACGGCGGCGCCGGTGAGGATTGGGCCTTCTATTTGTTCTCTGCGTCAGGGGTCACGATAGACCTCTCGGTAACGGACGCCAACGGCTATGTCACAGGCACGGGGGGTGATGCCCAGGGCGACAAATTGAAGAATATCGAGAATTTGCAGGGTTCGGAGCACGATGACCATTTGACAGGTGACAGCAATGACAACCGGCTGCGCGGCGATGCCGGGGCAGACACCTTGGATGGCGGCGCGGGCGAGGATTATGCCTTGTATCCAGACTCTGTGGCAGGGATCACGATAGACCTCTCGGCGCAGGACGCCAATGGCTATGTAGATGGCACAGGGGGCGATGCCCAGGGTGACAGATTGAAAAACATCGAGCACTTGTGGGGTTCTGATCACGGAGACCGCCTGACCGGTGACGGCAACAACAACAATCTTGGTGGACTTGGAGGCAACGATACGCTCAATGGCGGCGCCGGCGATGACACCCTCGACGGCGGCCCCGGCGCCGACACGCTCGACGGTGGGGCGGGGTCTGATACCGCTTCTTACCAGAATTCCGCGGTCGCGGTACTGGTGCGCCTGCATGATGCCAGCGCGGTCAGGAACGGCGATGCTGCGGGGGATACGCTGACCGGTATTGAGCACCTTGCCGGCAGCCGGCACAACGACATCCTGGCCGGCGACGGTGGCGATAACCGGCTGGAGGGGGGTGACGGCAACGACGACTTGTACGGCGGCCCCGCCGGCGGCGACGACATGATGTATGGGGGGAATGGCGACGACAGGGTTTTCGGCGGCAGGGGAAACGATACGCTGACCGGCGGTGCAGGGAGTGATATCCTGAAGGGCGGCCCGGGAGACGATATAATTATTGTTGATGGTGATGATATAGATATACTGTATGGCGGCCCTGATAAGGACACATTCCGGTTCTTCCCGAGTGACGTGGGAGGCGGATCAATCAGGGATTTCAGTGACGGTGAGGATGTGATTGACCTGACGGAATTTACCGGCATCAGTTCCATGGACGATCTCGACATAGTAAGTCACGGGGACAATGTGCGTATCGAGGTGTCCGGTACTGACTATCTGACCACCATCATCCTGTCGGACTTCGATGTCAATAATCTGGATAATTCGGATTTCCTGTTTTAGGCATTATATGTTTACCTTCATAAGAAATGACAAAGGAAGTGCATTTATATATAAACGCCTGGCCGTTTTCGTAGTGGGTGTCTTTCTTTTCGGAAAGAGCATGGCATCTGCCGCAGATGATACCTGTACGATGAACTACGTTGTGGATTTCGGCCTGACCTCCGACTGTGTTTTCGACAGAGTCATGCCGCCCTTGTTCGTGCCGGGGACACTCCAGACATCCCACGAGCTTCAAGCATCGGTGCTTAACCCTGACATCCGCGAAATCAGTAAGTTTAAGGGTTATCCAGAATTCATTGAAGCTTACACCTATGGCGATTTCGATGGCGATGGTGACGAGGATATCTTCGTGGCACCTGGTAACTTTTCTATCAACGAAACAACGCCGGTGGAAATATATTTTAATGACGGCAACGGTAATTTCAGGTTGGATAACAGTTTTTTTGAAGGTTCGATTCCTGAACTGGTTCATGCAAGAAAAGCAATAACCGGCGATTTCAATGGTGATGGGAGACTCGACATATTTGTAGCAGGATCCGGATTTGATGAGCCGCCATTTCCAGGTGAGGCTTCCGTGTTGCTTCTATCAACGGAAAACGGTTTAAGGCAAGTAGAGGGACTGGACCATCTTGTCGGATACCATCACGGCGCCGCAGCTGCCGATATCGATAACGATGGTGACCTGGATATTTTCGTGACGGACACCAATAATGATCCATTCTTCCTCATAAACGATGGCGACGGTGTTTTTTCACACGATGTTAATATGCTGCCATCCGAGATAAACGATTTGCAGATATATACCTCGGAACTGGTCGACGTGGATAACGACGGTTATCCGGACCTGGTGGTTGGTGGACATGAGTTTGAACCAGAGGATGAAGGTTCTCCCACTATCATCTACTGGGGTAACGCAACGGGACAATACGATGGATCCCGCAAGACGACACTGCCGGGGGTAGATGGACTGGGGATCGTAGTTGACATTGATGTCGGCGACCTGGACGGGGATGGCTTTGATGATATCGTACTCAATCGGACCGCCGAAGACCCGTTCTATAGCGGTTTCTATATCCAGATAATATCCGGAGTTGGTAACAGGGCGTTTTCGGATACGACGAGTCAGAGCATCGATTTCGGAGCCTCGGAAGCCCATAATTGGCTTATCTGGCTGCGACTTGTAGACATCAACGGCGATGGACATTTGGACGTTACTGTCGATGACCCTGGTGGCGATGCAGGAAGCGAATTTTTGTGGTTGAACGATGGTTCTGGTCGTATGGAATTTGTGAAATATGTTTATCGTCCGTACCTGGAAGACTGGATGCAGATAACTGATGGTTTGAACGATACCCAGATAAGGGAACTGATGGACGCACTAGTCCGTTCGTCCGACACAATCGTTCATATGGATACCGACTCAAGTCCGGTGGTAACAACTTCGGAAAATGTCGAGATTGATGTGCGCCAGAGTTCTGCCGGCGTGACATTCCAGCAAATCCACGGACACTCAGATGTTCCCCTGGCAATCGGATTTCAGGATACGGGTTCTGAAAGTTATCTGGAATATGGCGGCTGGCTGGAGCACAGCATGTTCTACCTTACCGTAAGTGATCAGGATGATGGATTTCATGCCGACGCCTACTCGCTTGGCGCGGCGACCGGAACCAATCCCGTCAGCGGCAGCGCCACGTGGACAGGTTCGGTAATCGGCGTGGACACTCATGTGATAGGACGTGGCAGGGCGTTTGGTGGGAAGGCGGAAATCAATGTTGACTTTGCTGGTGCGGATGTCGACGTGGCGTTCACTGTCATGACTTATCACTCGGAGGTAAATAACTATCATCCTGATATCACCTGGAACGACCTGCCGTTAAATGCCGGTGAATTCGGTTCCGACACCATTCAAGGTGTGTTCTACGGTCCCAATCACGAGGAAGTGGGCGGCGTGTTTCGGCGTGATAGCTTGCTGGGTACGTTTGGTGGAACGCGGGAATAGGATTTTTCGACTTTCGCCCGAAGTGATTTAATAAAAAACAGGGATGTCACTAAACCCTTCAACATCGCCTCCTACTCCCTGCTCACCCTGATGATGGCCCAGGTGACCGGCCTTGCGCCCGGGGAGTTCGTGCACACCCTGGGCGATGCCCACCTGTACCTGAACCACCTGGACCAGGCGGACGAGCAGTTGACCCGGGAACCCCTGCCGCCGCCGCAGATGCGGATCAATCCCGACGTCAATGATATCTTCGGCTTCAGTTACGAGGATTTTGAGCTGGTGGGCTACCAGGCGCACCCGTCCATCCCGGCGCCTATTGCGGTTTGATATGGGGTCGGACCACTCCGGCCAGCGCCAGTGGTCTTTAATCCCCCGGTAAATGTATGGATTAACAGCAATCTTGACCAATTCGCTTTTACATCGAGAACCGAAGCTTGACGCCGCAGGCGGCTGATACCTTTGCGAGTGTGTCGAGGCGCGGATTTCTTCGGCCGGACAAGGCCCGGGACAGGGCGACCCTGTCAAGCCGGGACTGACGCGCAAGCGCTGAAATGCCGCCCTGCGCTTCGGCAACGTTGCGAAAGGCTTTCATCAACAGGCGCGGGTCGTCCCCCATGTCCTCGACGGCAGCATTCAGGTAAGCAACGATATCTTCCTGTGTTTTAAGATAATCGCTTGCCTTGTGTTCTTTAATTGGCATTTCGTTTCTCCTGCCTGTAAGTGTCCCAATGGATTTGGGCTTGTGCTATATCGCGGGATTGTCGTTTCTTTGTCCCGCCGCCCAACACTATCACAAGGTCATCACCGTCCCGGCCGGTGACGACAACCTGTATCCAGGACCGAAGTCAATCCTGAGCTCAAACACGCCTCTACCAACGCTCTTGCAATCTCCGAAGTTACCGATCTCCACTCGCTCAATACGTGTCTGAATTCGGGACCGCACTTGCAGAGACAGACTACGAAACCAAATATCAAAGTAATCTTTTCCATCTTCCGAGACGTAATGGACAACCCTGACCATGATTATTATTGTAGCCAATTGACTACAGCTAATCAAGCTATATATCCAGAGATGATGGTATGTTTCAGGGTTTTTTACAGTAAATCGATGGTCTGTCTTCAGACTCTGAAGTTGCCCGAAGCGATCCGGCTAAAAACACGGATGTCACTAATCCCTTCAACATCGCCTCCTACTCCCTGCTCACCCTGATGATGGCCCAGGTGACCGGCCTGAACCCCGGTGAGTTCGTGCACACCCTGGGAGACGCCCACCTGTACCTGAACCACCTGGAGCAGGCGGACACACAGTTGACCCGGGAACCCCTGCCGCCGCCGCAAATGCGGATCAACCCCGACGTGGACGATATTTTCGGCTTCCGCTACGAGGATTTTGAGCTGGTGGGGTACCAGGCGCACCCGTCCATACCGGCGCCCATTGCGGTTTGATGGGGTGGGACCAGTCCGGCTCAGCCACGGCGCCGCAGGCGTGAATGGCTGGTTTTACTCATTGTCAGCTCAGGGGGGATGTTCAATCATGCCCGGTATCAGGAGGCAATATGTTTAATAAAACTGAAAACCGTAGTTATCGTTTCACCGGGTTTTTTTCACTATACCTGTTGTTGACACTATGTTGTGCCATCGAGATCGCCGCAGAGGAATCCTGGCACCCCTCGAAATACGGCGAAGCCGACAGGTTGGGCGCCATAAACAACCTGTCACCGTTACTGGTAAAAAAGGCGGCAGCCCTTATTGAGTCAGGCACCGTTTATTCGCTCGCAATGAATACCGGACCGGACACCCCTGCTTTTGGTTACCGGAATTACCAGTTACTTACCAAACAAATTCCCGATGCCGACAATAACCTGGCCGGTCCGACCAACAACGTTACCGGGTTTGATGACCTGTTGATTTCCTGGCTTGGAATTGGCACGCAAATTGACGGGTTCGGTCATGTGGCCATCGACGGCCTGCATTATAACGGTGTCCCGGTTGCTGAAGTTTTTCATCCCCATGGGAGCCCGGTGTACGGCATACATCATTTGCCTCCCATAGTCACCCGTGGAATATTGCTCGACATGGCGGGCCTGATGGACATGGAAATGCTGGATGCAGGAACGGCATTTAACGAGCCGGAATTAAAATCCGCCATGGACCGTCAAAAAGTAACCGTCACGGCAGGTGATGTGGTGTTGCTGCATACGGGGTGGATGGCAACGACGCAGCGCGACCCGGAATATTCACTCAGGACAACACCGGGTCTGGGCGTGCAGGGCGCAGAATACCTGGCAAGCCAGGGTGTTGTTGCAATTGGTTCAGATACCTGGGCACTTGAGGTATTACCGCCGGAAAATCCGCAGGAATTATTTCCGGTGCACGGCGCGCTCCTGGTAAAACATGGCGTTTACATACTGGAAAATATCAGGACCGGCCAGTTGGCCGAAGACAAGGCGTATGAGTTTTTCTTCATGCTTGCAGCGCCAAAATTTGTCGGCGCGCTGCAATCTTCGGTCCACCCGGTTGCCATCCGTTGATAAAAAAATTTGGGAAAATGAACTCAAGAATTGCCCGAGACCAAGAACCGCCTGCCGAGGGCGATGGCTGCAACGAGGAACTGGCCTGGTGGTTCACCGACGAAGCGTGGCTTGACTCTGAAAACTATGCCCCATATAATAGGTGTATAAGTGTTTATACTCATAAGCGCAAGAATTTAAGTCATGACTCGATGGAATCTATCTATCCCTGAAGAAACAGACCGGACAGTCCGAATCTTCCTGAGCCGGAATGGCGGCAAGAAAGGGGACCTGTCCCGTTTCGTTGATGAAGCAGTGCGACGCCGCGTGTTTGATCTTACTGTTCAACAGGTCAAGGATCGTAATGCCGGATATGACCAACAGGAGCTTCTCAAACTGATAGATGATGAAGTGGACGTCGTGCGTGCAGGTCGTTCTTGATACCAACATATTGATCAGCGCTCTGATCACCAGGAATACTCCACCTGACAAGCTGTACCAGGCATGGTTACGCGGGGAGATCGAACTTGTAATTTCCGATACGCAAGTTGCCGAGATTTACGATGTTCTTTCACGGCCTCGGTTACGCAGGTTTCTTGATGCTGATGAAGCAGATGCGATTGTCGAGAATATTGCCACGCGCGCGCTTATCATCACAGAATTACCGGTTGTAAATGTCTCCCCCGATCCAAAAGATAATCCTATCCTGGCTTCTGCAATCGTTGGGAGGGCAGAACTGATAGTCTCCGGCGATAAGAAACATATGCTCGATCTTGGAGAGGTAGAGGGAATTCCGATCGTAACAGCTCGTAAGGCGTTGGAGCTTATGTCCTAATCTGTATCTTCAAGAACAATCCCCTGAAACCTGTGCAACAGGTACAACGGGATGTTGATTATACTGCCATCCTGCCTCTGTTCGTGAACCGGCGCCCATTGCTGTTAAAGTACTATTCAGTATAATTGGAAACAGTTAAGTGAATACCAGTGATGTCTTGAATTTACTCTAGGGCGTATGCTGACAGTGTGCCCTTTGTTGTGAGGTAAATCGTTGTGGCAACCATCACAGAAAACCAGGGCGACGCCAGTGCAGATACCGGAACCGGGTATGCTCTGTCCCTCGACGACGTGTTCCGGGGAACGCTTGACACTGCCCAGGACAGGGACTGGATCCGGGTCGAGCTGAGCGCCGGGATAATTTACGATATCTCCCAGACCGGGTTAGAGTCGGTTCGCCTCCAGTTCCTCGATTCGGACGGGCGCTACATGTTCGAGTCCGACGCGCACCTCATCTTCGAGCCGCCTGCCAGTGGCGCTTATTATATTCAAGTCGCGACTCTCGATGGTACCAGCTCGGGCGACTACGAGATTTCGGTGATCGAAAATACCATCCCTGAAGGCACCTATGACGAGATTGCCGACTATCTTGTCGAAGGTTACTGGGATTTCGAGGGCCGTGGAGGTCGTTATGCTTTCGACGTCGCGCCCGGCGGCGTGTTGACTGTTGACATCTCCGGCATGACCGAAGCGGGCCAAACACTGGCCAGGTGGGCCCTTGAAGCATGGGCCGGCGTGACCGGCATTCAATTTGAGTATGTCGATGCTGATGCCTGGATACTTATCACGGACAATCAACCCGGCGTGTTCGGCGGTCCTGTCACGGCGACCGGCAGTGTAATCGATTCTTCTCGCGTCAATGTAGATGCAGGCGTCATCGACGATTACGAAACTGCAATAGACAGCTATCCTTTCCAGCTCTTTATCCATGAGCTAGGTCATGCACTTGGCCTGGGTCATTCGGGTCCCTATCCCGCTCCGGGCGCCCTGGCTTCATATGCTTTCGGGATTGACACTATCTTCCTGAACGAATCCTGGCAAACCACAATTATGTCGTACGCGACACAGTCCCAAAACACCTTTCGCAGCGCCAGCCCGGCTAATTATATTACGCCGATGATCGTGGATATCATTGCCATCCAGAACCTCTACGGTGTGCCGGAGGATATCCGCGCCGGGGATACCGTCTATGGCTATCATTCCAACCTGGATGGTTTCCTGGGTGAAGTTTTCAGGTTGTGGACCGATGAGGAAAATCCCTTCATCACCATTGCTGCAGGACAAAGCTCCAGCACACTAGCACTCGCCGACCTTGATGCAGACGGTGACCCTGATATTGTTATGGGAAGTCGGGAAGGGTCTTTTCACTATATCGAAAACACGGGGACGTCCACTACTCCTGAATTCGTACAACACACCGGTAGCGCCAATCCACTGGATGGTTTTGCTGCAAGTAGTGTCAGCAAGCCTGTATTGGCCGACCTCGACAATGATGGTGACTATGACCTCATTGCAGGCGATGCCTTGGGTAACATTGCCTACTTCGAGAATACCGGCACAGCAACTGCTCCCGGGTTTACACAACAGACAGGCGCAGCGAATCCTCTGGATGGTGTTGATGTGGGTGCCTACAGTGTACCCGAACTGGCTGATCTTGATGGCGACAGTGACCTTGACCTTATCATAGGGGCCCGCAACAGCCTGCATTATTTTGAGAACACCGGGACGGAAACCAATCCCGGCTTCACACAACGCACCGGCGCGGCTAATCCTTTTGATGGTATTCAAGCAGGGTCTGACAATGGACCCGAATTGACCGACCTCGACGGTGACGGTGACCTGGACCTCGTCCTGTGGAAGCACTATGGTGATATTGACTACTTCGAGAATACCGGGTCAGCCGGCGATCCGGTCTTTACGGAACGCATCGACGCGGCAAACCCCCTGGATATCGTCGATGTGAATATATTCAGTACGCCCGAGTTCGTCGATGTTGATAATGACAATGATCTTGACCTTGTCATCGGAGATAGAAACGGCGCAATCCGTTACTTCGAGAACACCGGAACGCATTCAGCCCCCGAATTTATTACCAGAACAGACTTCAGCAGCCCGGTTACGCTGACATTGTATGATACCAATGGCAACGATACGTTGGACCTGCGCACAGACCACCAGGACCAGCGGGTCGACCTGAGTCCGGAAGGAATCTCTGACGTGTACGGCCTGGTCGGCAACCTGGTTATCGCACGGGATACAGTGATCGAGAATTACATTGCCGGAACAGGTGACGACGTAGTGACGGGCAACGCTGCCGCGAATTCCCTGGAAGGGCGTAACGGCAACGACAAATTACACGGTCTTGCGGGCAACGACACGGTTAACGGCAACGCCGGCGCCGATACGCTCAGTGGCGGTGACGGCGATGACATCCTAAATGGCGGTGAAGGCAACGACATACTCAATGGCGGCGCTGGCGATGACACCCTCGACGGCGGCTCCGGCGCCGACACGCTCGACGGCGGGCCGGGGTCTGATACCGCGTCTTACCAGAATTCCGCGGTCGCTGTCCTGGTGCGCCTGCATGATGCCGGCGCGGTCAGGAACGGCGATGCTGCGGGGGATACGCTGACCGGTATTGAGCACCTTGTCGGCAGCCGGCACAACGACATCCTGGCCGGCGACGGTGGCGATAACCGGCTGGAGGGGGGTGACGGCAACGACGACTTGTACGGCGGCCCCGCCGGCGGCGACGACATGATGTATGGGGGTAATGGCGACGACAGGGTTTTCGGCGGCAGGGGGAACGATACGCTGACCGGCGGTGCAGGGAGTGATATTCTGAAGGGCGGCCCGGGCGAGGATGTAATTATTGTTGATGGTGATGATATAGATATACTGTATGGCGGCCCTGATAAGGACACATTCCGGTTCTTCCCGAGTGACGTGGGAGGCGGTTCAATCAGGGATTTTACTGACAGTGAAGATGTTATTGACCTGACGGAGTTTGCCGGCATCAACTCCATGGCCGATCTTGACATAGTAAGTCACGGGGACAATGTGCGTATAGCGGTGTCCGGCACGGACTATCTGACCACCATCATCCTGTCGGATTTCGATGTTACCAACCTGGATAATTCGGATTTCCTGTTTTAATCACTCCAGACATCCGGCGCAAGCCGGAACCCGGCAATTCATGGATTAATTTGGGACACCCATAAATTAACAAATTTTCTAAATTCATGGG
Organism: Gammaproteobacteria bacterium; assembly: GCA_965207165.1. Lineage (GTDB taxonomy): Bacteria > Pseudomonadota > Gammaproteobacteria > Eutrophobiales > Eutrophobiaceae > JAAXHV01. The sequence continues at coordinate 3,915,478 of OZ242265.1, forward strand.
TGTCCCAAATTAGCATATCCTGATATAGGGTCGGACCCTTTCGCCTCACCATAACTTACTGATAATAGATATAAACTGTCACAAAAGACGCGCAAACACAGGCTTAGACTGCATTTTTCATAGGCCAAAACAGTGCTTTAAGGAGAGATAGCCAAACAGGTCCGAACCTGTTCTGTGGTTGATGATGTCGTTTAACGTCCCACCTTATTATTGTCCTTATGGCCGGACCCTCCCGGCAGCATGCGTCGCAATACATCGTCACGTCGAACAAAGTGATGATAGAGCGCTGCACCTGCATGCAGAACAATGAGCATCCACACCAGGACGGCGCCACCTATATCCTTATGAAGATAATCTATCGGTTTTTCAAAAGCTTCCCAGTCTAACTGGAGCGTCTGGGTAACCAGGTAATCATATGCGGCAGTTTCCCGAAACTGGGTAATATTAAAATACGCCGTGTCGACGCCGGTTCCCAGATATCCGGTGACAGGCATAAATATCATAAAAAAATAACGTGATTATAAACTTGACACACGTAAATAAATCTCCTATACTATCAGTAACAACGTAGGAGATACCGATGAAAACACTGACAGTACATGACTTTTTCCAACAGTTCCCGAATGATGATGCGTGCCTGGATTTCCTGATGCGCAAGCATTACGGCGATTCGCTGGAATGCCCGTCCTGCCACAAGCACGGGAAGTTTCACCGTATTAAGCGCCACCCTGCTTACAAGTGCGCATGGTGCGGTTATGAGATTTATCCCATGAAAGGGACGATCTTCGACAAGTCGCACACGCCTTTGTCCAAGTGGTTTTATGCTCTGTATCTGTTCACCACGACGCGGCATGGCGTTCCTGCGAAGGAATTGCAACGGCAACTGGGTGTTTCCTATCCTACCGCGTTGAGAATGGCGCACATTATCCGCGAACACATGGCCGATACGGACGGGGAATGGCTGCTTGATGGGGATGTCGAGGTTGACGAAACCTATGTCGGTGGCAAGCGTTCCGGTGGCAAGCGTGGCCGTGGCGCACCCGGCAAGACCGTTGTCCTGGGTATGCTGGAACGGGACGGTGACGTAATGGCTAAGGTTGTCCCGAATGTCCGTAAGAAGACGCTTCAGCCTATCGTTAAGGAGAACGTGGAAAAGGGCAGCACAGTCCACACGGACGAACTGCGGTCGTACAATGGCCTCACTAAGGCCGGATACACTCACAGGACGGTCAATCACGGCATAGGCCAGTACGTTGACAGGGGCAGCCACGTCAACGGGATTGAAGGCTTCTGGTCCCGGTTGAAACTGTCTATCAGGGGTACGCATGTTCATGTATCCGGCAAGCACCTTGAAAAATACCTCAAGGAGTTCGAGTTTCGTTACAACTATCGGAAGAATCCTGAGAAGATGCTTCCGGCTTTGTTGCGGGCTTTATAGCCGCATTCAACAGCTTGTTGAATAACGCCCTGTTGCCCTTTGACGGATGCTCTTTGATGAACCGGTCTAACTGGCCGGTCTTTCGGGCTTCTTCAAGTGAGATGTATTTGCCGATAGACATAGGTTAGTTCCTCATATTGTCAGCTGCTGTACAATCCAATCTGCTTGCGGTATTGGCTTGCCGGTGTAAGGATCGTTCATAATTGGCATATCCGGCATCCTGTTTTCAAAGAACTCACTGATGCTCCATAGCTGAATGCGGCGGAACTCATTGGCGCCAATTCTGATTCTTCCTGTCGATGCAACTTCTTTTTTGGCGGCTGTAGTGGTGACTGGATCAATCGTCAGGAATATTCCTATGGCGGCATTTTCCCTGTTGCAAACGTGCATAAAATCCCGCAGATCGGACAGCTTGAATTTGCCGCCTTTAACCTGCGTTAATCCGAGTTTTGAATTGACGTTTTCCGGCCTGTTGGCAAGCGTTGCTCTGCCGTCGATGCCGCTGTCGCCAACCTTTACGGTGTTCGGGACAAACCCAGGGATCCTGTTTACTGCCCAGGCTTCAAAGTCAAAAGGCTTTTCTCTGTGCATCATCTTTGCCGATGCAAGATCGTAAGGTATTCCCTGCGCAGGGATGCCCGAATCCTTCAGCCGTTTAACCCTGATAACGTCAATGGCAAAAGATGATATATCTATCCCTATAAACTGCCTTTCAAGCCCTCTGGCCGATTCAACAGTTGTCCCGCAGCCACAGAAAGGATCAAGGATAAGGTCGCCTTTATTACTGCTTGATTTAAGTATCCTGTCCATTAACGCAACTGGTTTTTGAGTAGGATAGCCGGTGTCTTCATTGCCTGATACGGGCGGAATATCATAGATGATATCCTGTACTTTAACCCCTTCCATCACGTCCAGATAACGCTTAAATCTTGGTATTCCGCCTTCCTTCTTCGGCCAGTAAATCAAACCCTGGTCGTCCAATACATCCAGTCGTTCCTGTACTGTCATTTCCGAATAACCTTCGGGTCGATTAAACCATTTGGGCAGGCTGCTGTCTGGCGGCGGTTCCCAGTGACGATTGCCCGGATCGATCCCGCGCCAGGGCTGGCCGGACGGTCCATTTCTGGGGCCAGGCCCCTTTAAATCGCCGATGGCATGATGCCCCCGTTCATCTTCATGTTCATAATTGTCTTTCACATAATCATCATCATAAGCCTGGTACACGGGGTTCCATGTATAGTTGTCAGACTTTGTATAGAACAGGATTACATCGTGAATTGGCCCCCATCGTTTAGCCCTGTTGTGCGCAGATGTTCTTTTCCAGATAACTTCACTTTTGAAATTCTCGCCACCCACCACCGAATCCATGACGGCCTTTAGGTAGTGGCTGGCAGTCGGATCACAATGCAGATAGATACTGCCGGTTGGTTTAAGAATGCGGTACATTTCTTCAATGCGTTCTGCCATATAGGTGATATAGGCCAGCATCCCGCATTCGCCAAGATAGGTATGCAGACCAACAGTCGCTTTGTGTGCCGCTCGCCCGGTTGCATTCAGGTACATGTCCAATCTGTCCGATGCTGCATCATCCCAAGACCACGTATCGGCAAAAGCCCTTGTCTGAGCAACGCCCGCGCTATCGGTTGAATAAAGGATGTTGTAATCGGCGTCGGAGTTAAACGGCGGGTCAAGGTATATCAGGTCGATGGAATCATTGTCCCACTCTCGCATGACTTCCAGGCAGTCCCCGTAATACAAAGAATTGGGGATTAGTTTAGCCATGCCCTTCCAGTTTCTTCTGGTAGGATTCCATCCAGGCTATGTGCTCCTTTCTTTCTTCCGCGTGCTTTGCCTCCAACTCATCCATTTCTTCCATAAATGCCTTCATTTTCCTTTCCTGGTCTTCGTCAAATTGCCTGATTGCGTTCCTGAAATAATGAACTCTCATCATGTACATAATTCCAATGATTAACACAACCGTGATAAAAAAGATGAACAGGCCAAGTGCTACGAGGAACGGGTTTGCGCTCAGGATCAGGGATTCTATTACCAAGCAGACCTTTGCAAGCACCTGGAGACAAAAGCCCGCCAGTATGAAGGCAACACAACCAGCAACGAGATTTGCCAGAAACAGTCCCAGCCTTTTTTCGAGTTCGACAAGCAAACTGCCGAAGCCAAGATCGATCATAATCCCCCTCCCCCAGGTTACCGGGTTTATACTACTAGCTAATGCTGCTAGAGTATACGGGAACATTACGTGTGTCAACTTAACAATCACGAAAAATAAAGTGAGTAATGAACGAAACGGGCCGAGATATGTTCCCAGCGCTTGCCTGCCGGTAAATCAGGAGTGTTATCATATAATCGCCATATTATCCGTAATATCACGAACGCAAATATCGTTATTCCACTGGCAAGGTGAAGCTGCAACGCCGTGTAATTGGGCGTACCCACCCAAAGTGACAAATTTTCCTCCGCTACAGTAAACCATCGCCGGTAATAAACTGAGCAATAAGAAATAAGAAATAATGCGGCGATAGTCCAATGCAGGGATTTCGCTATAGTACCGTACTCGACAGCCGTGTTTCGAAATGACATCATCTACTCCAGTATACCCTGATGAGGGCCGGACCACCCAGGATCACCTTAACCTATTGATAACAAATAAGATCTTTCGCCAAAGACGTGTTATCATAGGCTTGGACTGCGTCTTTATATACCACCCTGTATCCATAAAATGATCATTTCACTCATCGTCGCCATGGACCGCCGGGGCGTGATCGGCCTTGACGGCGCCTTGCCCTGGCGCCTGTCCGCTGACCTGCGGAATTTCAAGGCCATCACCATGGGCAAGCCCCTCATCATGGGGCGCAAGACCCATGAATCCATCGGCCGCCCGCTGCCCGGCAGACAGAACATCGTCCTCACCCGGCAACGGGATTACACCGCGCAGGGCTGCGACATCTGCCACGACGCGGAGCAAGCCCTGGCAGCCTGCACCGGCGCTGAAGAGGTCATGGTCATGGGCGGGGCGGCATTGTACGAACTGTTCCTGCCCCGCGCCGACCGCATCTACCTGACCCGGGTACAGGCGGAAGTCAATGGCGATACCTGGTTCCCGCCGTTCGACCCAAGCGCCTGGCGCGAGGTCGACCGCCGAGACCACCCGGCAGACGCACGCAACGAACACCCCTGCACCTTCCTGCTGCTCGAAAAAACCTAATTTGGAGCCTAATTTGGGAAGCCTAATTTGGGACACCCATGAATTTATAAAAACCGTAAATTCAGGACACCCATAAATTAATAAAGTTTATAAATTTATGGGTGTCCCAAATTAGGCTCCAAATTAGGTTTATCGCTGCCTGGACGGCACGCTGAAATACCGTTCGTCCTCCAGGCGCAGGGCAACCAGTTCTCCGCCCCAGACACAGCCCATGTCCAGGGGATAAACGTTAAAGCGGCCGTAGTCCTGGGGGTAATCCCTGAGCGCGGCCCAGTGTCCGAATATGATCCTGTCCGTCCGGGATTTTCTGCCCGCCACCTCGAACCAGGGCAGGGCGGAATGGGCGCCGGGCGCGCCTTTCTCATCCAGGTCCAGGACACCATCGGCTGAACAGTAGCGGATGCGTGTCAGGCAGTTGGTAATGAAGCGCAACCGCTCCCAGCCGTCCAGGCCGGCAGACCAGGTGTCCGGTTCGTTCCCGTACATATTGGCGAAATAGTCCCGGTAATGCGGACCCCGCAACGCCTGTTCCACTTCCGCCGCGTAGCGCAGGGTCTCGTCAAGCCGCCACTGCGGCGGTAATCCGGCATGCACCATGGTGAAACCGGAATGCCCGTCGTGGTACACAAGCGGTAACATCCGCAGCCAGTCCAGCAGTTCGGCGCGGTCGTCTGCCGCCAGGATTTCATCCAGGGTATCGCCCGCGTGCATATACTGCGACTGGCCGTTGCCGATCGCCAGCAAGTGCAGTTCGTGGTTGCCCAGCACGGTGACGGCCGTATCCCCCAGGTCTTTCACGAAACGCAGACAGGCCAGCGATTGCGGGCCGCGGTTGACCAGGTCGCCGGTAAACCAGAGCCGGTCCCGGGCGGGGTCGAACCGGACCTTCTCCAGCAGGTCCATCAGTTCATCGCAGCATCCCTGGAGGTCGCCAATGGCAAAGGTGGGCATTGTCAAAAACCTAATTTGGGACACCCATAAATTTATAAAAACTGTTAATTTATGGGTGTCCCAAATTAGGTTCTCAATGCAGCGTGTGCGGTGTGGCCAGGTTGAATATCGGGATCGGGGAAGCGAACTCAACCCCGTCTTCGGCCAGCATGTCGTAATTGCCCTCCATGCAGCCGACGGGAGTCTCAAGCACGGCCCCGCTCGTGTATTGAAATGTCTGGCCCGGGTCCAGACGCGGCTGCTCGCCGACGACCCCGTCCCCGTGGACTTCCTGCACCTTGTTGTTGGCGTCGGTAATGACCCAGTGCCGGCGCAGCAGGGTCGCCGGGACGCTGCCGGTATTGGTGATCGAGATGGTATAGGCAAACACAAACCGGTTGTCTTCAGGAACGGATTGTTCCTGCAGGTAGGCGGTTTTCACCCTGACGGTAAATTCGTAACGGTCATTGTCCTGCATAGCGTGTTTAACCTTATTGCCTGGCGCCGGGCATGTCAATACCCTGCCGGCGTTGGCCGGCCTTAAATAACCGGCTTGTGCGGTTTCCGGCCGCGCTGGCCTGGCCGGCGCCTGCGCCTCTTCCTCTTGCTGCATTCCGGTAGTGCAGCACGGGAGTTTTCGCAATGAAGTCAATAACGGCATAAGGGCTGATTAGCGGGCAGGCAGCTGTCGTGTCCGGGCTTACTCATATCCCGATCCCCGGCGTCCGGTTTGTTCACCGACGGCCGAGGCCCCGGCCCGCGCCGCCCGGTGCGAGTACGCTTGCGGCCAACTGCAATACAACCATTATCCGGTCTGTCACAGCTTCCGCTCTGCTCATGAGCCCGCCCGGCGGAGCTTCCCGGGCCAGCAAGCCGGTGTCAGCCGCCAGTTGTACCAGGGCTTCGGCATGATCGGGACTGTCTTCTGACAAGGTGAACGGATGCCTTAGGCTGCCGCTCTCCACGAGGTGCAGTTGCACGGCATTGACGGCCTGGTGCGCCCTGTGTCGAGAGAGCGCCGGGTCCGGCACTTTGCCCAGGCGCCTGCGCCGGGCTTTGCCCAGGATCGGTAACGCGCCTGCACGGAGTTCCTGTTGGTCCGGTTTGGGCAGGCTCCCGATTGTCACCATTTCCCGCCAGTACCTGTCCGTCTCGGTCTCGACGTAGTCCTGATGAGGCCGACCCGCTTGCGCGGGTTCGGGCGCGGCTTCCATGGCTTCCGGCAGCGGCCGCCTGATCGGCGCCTCTGTCTCTTCCTCATACCCGGCAGTGCAGGCGGCAAGTTTTCGCAATGATTTTAATAACGGCACGAGTTTTCTCCCACAAGTTGATTTAATGGAAATTGAATTCGCCCTGAGCCACGCTGAGAGTGACTTGCAGAGCAGGTTAAAGGGGGAAGAAATTTGGGACACCCATGAATTAATAAAAAACGTTAATTCATGGGTGTCCCAAATTAGCATATTACCCCGGTTTAAGTTTTCGCGATGATTTCTATAACGGCATAAGTGCTCAGTTACGGTTTGTGTCGCGGAGGTTTAGGTAAAAATTGCAGTTTGTCCAGCAGGACACTCATCATACGCAGACGAAAAGGATTAACGTCGTTTATCCAGTGAATCCTGACCTGCAACGTTTCCCCGATCCTGTTCAGGCTATAACACCTCTTCAGGTTACGGGAAGTTAAATCCGTTACCGACGGTTCGGGGGCCGGGCCCCGCCACGGGACAACATGGTCGTCATCAATGAACCGATGGCCGCTTGATGTGTATATATAATCCCCGCGTATCAATGCGTCTTTCCTGGGTACGGGCCGGTTGCCTGGCGGTTCAATCGTGTAGTAAATCGGAGGATGCCGGGGTTCCGGGTGCGCCGGCAGCGGGATTTCCTTTGCCAGCCAGCCGGCATCGTCCGCCAGTTGAATCAGGGCTTCGACGTGATTGGGGAATACATGCAACCGTGAGTACGGCGGTTTCAGCACGCCCGTCTCGATGAGATGCCGTTGCGTGGCGTTGACGGCCTTGAGCGCGATAACCTGGGCCGGAGTGAGTTCCTGCTGCGGTCGGCCGGGGTCCCCGCCGGTGTCTGGTTCCCGCCGGAATCTCTCTGCCTCGCCTTCGACATACTCCCGGTAAGGCCGCCCCGGCCGTATGAACCTGGCTTGTTCGGGTTCCGGTCGCGGCGGCCTGGCCGGCTCCTCCGCTTCTTCCTCTACCTCCTGCGGGGCGCTGCAGCACGCGAGTTTTCGCAATGAAGTCAATATGGGCATGATGAAATTTTTTCTCGTTGATTAAATATTTGAACCTGCTTCGAAGCAGTTCGGCATGTAGCTTCAACGAGCGGTTCAGGCAGAAATACGGGACAAAAAAAGATCGTTCGACTGTACAGGAAATATATTATTTGCTGTCCGGACAATGGCAAGAACTAATTTACCGGTTAGAAATTTGGGACACCCATGAATTAATGGAAAACGTTAATTCATGGGTGTCCCAAATTAGTGTCGGTATCCAAACGGTGTTAGTTATACGTTCCGGTCTGCTCTCCTGAGGATTTTTGGACTACACGCAGCTACTTTGGTCCGGGTATACGTGATCTTCGGCCCGTCAAATCAAGAGCGCCGCTATTGCTGCGGAGCCCGCAAGCTGTCTATCCATTGCAGCCTCCTGCCGCAACCTAACCGCCTCCTCACTTATCAGCGTAGAGAAAAGGTATTTGTCTAACGGTACCCTGCGAATGTCGCACAGACGGGGAAACGTAGGGATAAAATGAAGTAAAATGGAAACTTCTCCGTTATGTAATTCCAGTGTATAGTAATCACGGCCCCGTCTGATATACCCGAAATCCGTTTCGACTGGCCATCGACTTGCCCGCCACGGTTTAAAACCGTAGCCACGTTGCTCCTGCATACCATCTCGCCTGCGCACATAACCACGCCTTATATAACTGTCCCAGTCGGGGATGGCCTCTCCGCTTGCCCGGCTTATCCTGTAGTAAATAGGCGGATGCTGCGTACCTGGGTGTTCCGGCAACGGGGTCCTTATGTGCTCCGAACCGGCGCGATCCCCTGGTTGCCTGGTTTCCGGAACCGGTCGTGTTGCTGATGCCTTTGCCCGCGCCGGTATCTCTGCCCGTTTCCGTTCCCTTGCCTGCGCCGGCGGACGACCGCCGCGACCCGCCGGTTGCCTGGCGGGCGCCGGTACTGGTCGTGTTGCGGATGCCTCTGCCTGCGCTGGCATCTCTGCCTGCGCCCGTTCCCTTGCCTGCGCCGGCGGACGACCGCCGCGACCCGCCGGTTGCCTGGCGGGCGCCGGTACTGGTCGTGTTGCGGATGCCTCTGCCCGCGCTGATGCCTCTCCTCGCGCCGGAGCCTCTGCCAGTGCCGGCGGACGGGGTGAGAAGTGCATTGTCCTGAGCCCGGTAAATAGCCTGTCCACTCTGTTGGTTATCCCGCCTTCACCGGGTGCTCCGGTAAGCCAGTGATACACCAGCCGTGTCCAGGCTCCCTCACCGTTCAGGGAATAACACGCATCCCAACCCCGGGACCTCAAGTCGTTTGCGGTTGGAAAAACACCCGGACTTCGCCACGGGTGTATATACTCATCCTGGGTGATTCGCGAACCATCTTCCAGAACGTACACGTAGTCCCCGCGTATCAGGGCATTTTCATCGGGAATGGGACGGCCGCTATCCGGGTCCATCGAAAAGTGGATGGAGGGATGTTGCGGCGCCGGGTGCTCCGGCAACGGTATGTTCTGCCTTTTCGCGGGTACCTCGAGATCATTCGCGGCTATCTCGATATCATCTATCATTTCCCGAAACATCCTGTCTACCTCGTTCTCGACATACTCCTGGTGCGGCCGCTCCGCTCGCGCGGGTCCGGGTGCGGCTTCCATGGGTTCGGGCAGCGGCAGCCTGGCCGGCGCCTGCGCCTCTTCCTCTTCCTGTCCTACGGGCGCGCAGCATAGGAGTTTTCGCAATGAAGTTGATATGGGCATGATGGAATGTTTCCTCGTTGATAAAATATTTGAATCTGCTTCGAAGCAGTTCGGCATGTAGCTTCAACGATCGGTTCAGGCAGAAATGCGGGACAAGAAAAAATCGTCCGACTGTGCAGGAAATATATTATTTAGTGTCCGAACAACTGCAAGAACTAATTTACCGGTTAGAAATTTGGGACACCCATGAATTAATGGAAAACGTTAATTCATGGGTGTCCCAAATTAGTGTTATCAGGTGTGCTGCCTGGATCGTGGCGGCGCTCAAGGCGTCATCACCCTTCACTGAATTCACCAATATCTGGTGGTTCAGGTGAGAAAAGGCATATGTTTAACGGTATCCTGAGAATGCGACTCAGACGGGGAAAAAACGGGATATCATGAAGTAGAATGGAAATTTCTCCATTATTTACTTCCAGAGTATAGTAAATCCAACCACATGTGATACGCCTGAAATCCGTTTCGACTGGCCATCGGCGTAACGGCCATGGAAGGATATCGATAAAACAAAAAACCGTATTATGATCCTGCCAGCGTACATAATCACCCCTAATATAACTGCTCCTTTCGGGTATGGGCCGTCCACTTTCCGAGTCCATCCTGTAATAAATAGGCGGATGCTGCGGATTTGGGTGGTCCGGCAACGGGATCTCCAATCGCTGCGTACCGGGACGACGGTCCGGCATTGGGATCCCCAATCGCCGCGTACCGGCACGGTGCGACGCTTGCCTCGCGGGTTCTTGAACCGGTTGAATTGCCGGCACATCTGCCCGCGCCCGTGCCTCTGCCTGCGCCGGTGACTCCGCTCGCACCTGCGCCTCTGCTTGTGCCGGTGACCCCGGTGACGGGATTTCCTTCATTCCCGCGAGCGTCTCGAGCTCATCTATCATTTCCTGAAACATCCTGTCTACCTCGCTCTCGACGTAGCCCCGGTAAGGCCGGCCCGCTTGCGCGGACCCGGCTTGCGCGGGTTCGGGCGCGGCTTCCATGGGTTCGGGCAGCGGCGGCCTGGCCGGCTCCTCTTCCTCTTCCTGTCTCACGGGCGCGCAGCACAGGAGTTTTCTCAATGAAGTTGATAACGGCATAAGGAGTCTCTGTTTAGTGGATGAAGTTGGATCCACGTTGAAGCAATTCTGCACGAAGCGTGCACAACCGGACCCGGGAGAAGAGGCCCGGGGGATGATAGTCCGGCTATACAGAAAATTAATAGCCTAGTGTCCGGACAACTGCAAGAATTGGTTTACCGGTTGCCGGCGCCGGCGAAACTGTTGCGGTAGGAAATCGCCTCCCCCAGGTGTTCCGCCTCGACCGTTGCGGACTCCGCCAGGTCCGCCACGGTCCTGGCCACGCGCAGGATACGGTGCATGCCCCGCGTCGATAAATTCAGCCCGCTTACCGCCTTGCGCAACAACGCGGTCTGCGCCTGGTCCAGGCGGCAGTGCAGGTCCAGTTCCCCACTGTCCAGCAGGTGGTTGCGCTTGCCGGCGCGCGCCAGTTGCCGGCGCCAGGCGCGCACGACCCTGCAGCGCACCGACGCGCTGCTCTCCGGCCGGTCGTCCTGCTGCCGCTCCAGGATGTCCGGGGATATGTCCGGCACCTCGATATGCACATCGATACGGTCCAGCAACGGGCCGGACACCTTGCCCCGGTAGCGCCTGACCTGTTCCGGCGTGCAGCGGCAGCGGTCGCTGCGGTCGTCATGATAGCCGCAAGGGCAGGGGTTCATGGCGGCGACAAGCTGGAACCTGGCAGGATACTCGGTCTGCCTGGCAGCCCGGGATATACTGATTTTTCCTGCTTCCAGCGGTTCCCGCAGGGCCTCCAGGACGGCGCGGTTGAACTCGGGCAGTTCATCCAGGAACAAGACGCCATTGTGCGCCAGCGACACCTCTCCCGGGCGGGGATGGCTGCCGCCGCCCACCACGGCGACAGCGGAGGCCGAGTGGTGCGGCGCCCGTACCGGGCGCTGCTTCCAGTCCCCGATCCTGAAACCCCCGGCGCTGACGGAATGCAGCGCCGCCGTGGCCAGGGCATCCTCTTCGTCCATGGGCGGCAACAGGCCCGGCAGACGTTCGGCCAGCATTGTTTTACCGCTGCCGGGCGGGCCGACCATCAACAGGTTGTGCCCGCCCGCCGCACAGATTTCCAGGGCGCGCCTGGCAAAGTGGTGTGAATGGACATCGGACAGGTCCGGGTATGTTTTTGTCTCCCGGGGCTGTTTTTCCCTGTTGTTGAAGCGCTCCAGCGGCCCGGCGCCATTGAGGTGGGTACAGACGGCCTGCAGGTGCGTTGCCGGCAACACCGCCAACTCGTCGATCAGCCCGGCTTCCGCGGCGTTTTGCGCCGGCAGCACCAGGGCCCGTCCGGTCCTGTTGATGGTGCAGGCACTGGGAAGCACGCCGCGCACCGGTCTCAGTTCCCCGGTCAGGGACAACTCGCCGATAAACTCGTGGTGCTGCAGGGAATCCTGAGCAACCTGGCCCGACGCTGCCAGGATACCGATGGCGATGGCCAGGTCATACCTGCCGCCCTCCTTGGGCAGGTCCGCAGGAGCAAGGTTGACGGTGATGCGTTTCGTGGGAAACTCGAAACGGTTGGTCAGGATAGCGCTCCTGACGCGCTCCCGGCTTTCCTTGACCGCGGTCTCGGGCAAACCGACCATGAAGAAATTGGGCAGGCCCCGCGACAGGTGGATTTCGACCGAAACCTGGATTGAATCGATCCCTGCCAGGGCGCGGGAATAAGTCTTTGCAATCTCCATTTGCCATCCTCCATGTTGTATACGGTTATTCTAGCCGGACGCCTGTTTTTCCGAAAGCGCTTTTTCCAGTTCGGTGATTTTTTTCTCCAGTTCGTCCAGCGCGGCGCGGGTATTGCCCAGTAATTGCGCCTGCACGTCGAACTCTTCCCGGGTGACCAGGTTCATCCTGGAAAACGTGGCGTTCAGCGAAGCGCGCACCACCTTCTCGAAATCCGCCCGCGAGCGGCTCAGATCTGCGGGTAACAGGCGCAAAAACTGCTGAACGAAATCTTCAAATTCCCGGGATTTTCTCATAATCATATATCCGTCAGTGCACTTCCAAATCATATCCCGTTACCTGCCTCTGGACAACACCCTGCACTAACATTGCGCGCTCCTACCGCTTTCTGCACGCTACAGGTGCAACTATCGGTGAAATTTGGGACGGTGAAATTTGGGACACCCATGAATTAATAAAAACTGTCAATTCATGGGTGTCCCAAATTAATAGAGATTGTGAATTCATGGGTGTCCCAAATTGGTGGATATTCGGTAGTTGGCACGATACCTGCATGCAAATAATGCCGATATGTTTAACGCAATAACCAGGAGTAACTGAAATGCGAAAATTAATGACCAAACTTGGAGTGCTTATTCTGGCTGTCTGTTCTGCCAATGCCCCGGCAGAGGATTCACCGCACCAGTTCAGCGGCAACATCGCGCTGGTGACGGATTATCTGTACCGGGGTATCTCGCAGACCAGCGAGAAGGCGGCAGTGCAGGGCGGCATGGACTATGCCCACGACAGCGGGTTTTACGTGGGCACCTGGGCCTCCAACGTGGATTTTGCCGAAGACCTGGAAATTGACGTCTACGGCGGCATGTCGGGTGAACTGGCCGGCGGTCTCAGTTGGGACGTAGGCGGCCTGTACTACATTTATCCCAGTTCGGACGCACAGCCGGAGGAGAACTTCGTGGAAGTGTACGCCAGCACCGGCTACACCTTCGAGGGCGCGCTGGAACCCAGTGTCAGCGCCGGGATCGCATACTCACCGGACTTCTTCGGCGAAGACGGTGACGCCGTCTACCTGAACGGCAGCCTGGACCTCTCGCTGCCCCACGGCTTCGGCCTGTCGTTTTACGTCGGCTGGCAGGACGTGGAGGGCGACCAGACCACGGGGCCGGCCGGCTTCAACTATACCCATTACAGCGTCGGCATCAGCAAGGCCCTGGGCCCGCTGAGCCTGAGCGCGTCCTGGAACGATGCAGACAATGACTGCGGCGGTGAGATCTGCGAGGCGCTCGTGGGCACTATTTCCATGAGCTTTTGAGAAAACACCAGCAGGGGGGAGATGAAATACGTATCGGCCATAATCCAGCCGTCAAGACGCAACGATATCGAACTGGGCCTGGCTGAAATCGGCCTGCATGACGTGACGGTGACGGAAGTCAGCGGCGCAGGCCGGCAGAAAGGCCGTACCGCAATATACCGGGGCGCGGAGTATGCGCCGGATTATTTGCCGAAACTGAAGATAGATATTACCGCTGATGAGCGGTTGCTGGATGAAGTGATCAGGTTAATCGTCAAGGTATGCCAGACCGGAAGACTGGGAGACGGGAAAGTTTTTATCAGTGAACTGAGACAGTTTGTCAGAATACGCACAGGAGAAAATGAGAATGAAGCGATTTAGAGAATTAACAAGTGGAAACATGTCAGCGCGCAGAGACAGCAGCCGCAAACGGGCTGTACTGACGGCCCTGTCTGCCCTGGCGTTATTGCCGGTACAGGCGCTGGCGGACGAGTTGAGCGCGGGAGACACGGCGTGGATGCTGACCGCCACGGCGCTGGTGTTGTTCATGACCATTCCCGGGCTGTCCCTGTTCTATGCGGGCATGGTCAGGAGCAAGAACGTACTGTCGGTGCTGATGCAGTGCTTTGCCATCACCTCGCTGATGACCGTGCTCTGGGTGCTGTACGGCTACAGCATCGCCTTCGGCGGCGAAGGCGCTTACTGGGGCGGGCTCGACAAGATGTTCCTGGCCGGCGTCACCGTGGATTCGCTGAGCGGGACCATACCGGAGTCCGTATTCATGACATTCCAGATGACGTTCGCCATCATTACCCCGGCGTTGATCGTGGGGGCGTTCGCCGAGCGGATGAAGTTCAGCGCGGTGCTCTGGTTCATGGCCATCTGGCTGACGTTTGTCTACGCCCCCGTGTGCCACTGGGTGTGGGGCGACGGCGGCTGGCTCGGCAACAAGGGGATCCTGGATTTTGCCGGCGGCACCGTGGTGCACATCAACGCGGGCATGGCGGGACTGGTTGCCGCCCTCGTACTGGGCAAACGCAAGGGTTACCCGACCACGCCCATGATGCCCCACAACCTGACGTACACAGTGATCGGCGCCTCCATGCTCTGGGTAGGCTGGTTCGGCTTCAATGCCGGTAGTGAACTGGCCGCCGACGGGACCGCCGGCATGGCCATGGCGGTGACCCAGGTTGCCACCGCATCCGCGGCGCTGGGCTGGATGATCTGCGAATGGGTCAACCACGGCAAACCCAGCGTGCTGGGCATCGCAACGGGCGCGGTGGGCGGACTGGTTGCCATTACCCCGGCCTGCGGTTTCGTGGGGCCGATGGGCGCCATAGTCATCGGTTTTGCCTCCGGTATCGGCTGTTTCCTGGCCGCAGTCAAGCTGAAACGCATGCTGGGATACGACGATTCGCTGGACGTGTTCGGCGTCCACGCCGTCGGCGGCATCATCGGCGCCCTGCTGACGGGTGTGTTCTGTGCCGAGACCCTTGGAGGTTCGGGCTTCGGCGTGGAAGAGGGAGGCATTGCCGCCCAGGTCAGCGTACAGTTTATCGGCGTTCTCGCAACCGTGATCTATACGGGCATAGCCAGTTTCATCATCCTCAAGGTGGTAGACCGCGTCATCGGACTGCGGGTATCGACAGACGAGGAGCAGGAGGGACTGGATATTGTCTTGCATGACGAACGTGGTTATATTATATAGAAATACAACAGGTTAACTTATCTAAACAACGGGACATGAAACAATGAAATTACTTACGGCCATAATCAAACCATTCAAACTTGACGACGTACGCGATGCGTTATCGGAAATCGGCATTAAGGGCCTGACCGTTACCGAAGTAAAAGGGTTCGGCAGGCAGAAAGGCCATACGGAACTTTACCGGGGGGCGGAATACGTAGTCGATTTCCTGCCCAAGGTGAAGATCGAAATCGCCCTGGATGATGACCAGCTTGATGCTGCCATCGAGGCGATTTGCAAGGCCGCCGGCACCGGCAAGATCGGCGACGGCAAAATCTTCGTTCTCGGACTCGATGAAGTTGTCCGGATCAGGACGGGCGAGAAGGGAAGCGACGCCCTTTGACGGGTCCGGAGAATTTTTATGAAACAGCTTAAATTATGTTTATTGATACTCCTTGCCGGCCTCATCACGCCTGCCATCGGCCTGGCCCAGGACGCGCCTGAACTGAACGGCGCCAACACCGCCTGGATCCTGGTGTCGACAGCCCTGGTGCTGTTCATGACGCTGCCGGGCCTGGCGCTGTTCTATGCGGGACTGGTGCGCAGCAAGAACGTCCTGTCCGTGTTGATGCAGTGTTTTTCCATTGCCTGTCTCATGTCCATCCTGTGGCTGGTCGCAGCCTACGGGCTGGCGTTCGGTGACGGCGGCGGGATGAACCAGTTCGTCGGCCTGGGCAAGTTCTTCCTGGACGGAGTCGGCTGGGACAGCATGAGCGGCGATATTCCGGAAACCGTGTTCTTCATGTTCCAGATGACGTTTGCCATCATCACCCCCGCCCTGATCGTGGGCGGCTTCGCCGAGCGCATGAAATTCTCTGCGGTGCTGTGGTTTTCCTCCCTGTGGCTGTTGCTGGTGTACGCCCCCGTATGCCACTGGGTCTGGGGCGGCGGCTGGCTGGGCGACATGGGCTTCATGGACTTTGCCGGCGGCACGGTGGTCCACGTCAATGCGGGCGTGGCAGCGATCGTCGCGGCGATAGTCCTGGGCAACCGCAAGGGCTTCCCCGGCACGGCAATGCCACCCCACAACATGACCCTGTCCGTGGCCGGCGCCTCGATGCTGTGGGTAGGCTGGTTCGGGTTTAACGCCGGCAGCGCCCTGGCTGCCGACGGCAACGCCGGCATGGCCATGCTGGTCACGCACATCTCCGCGGCGGCGGGTTCCCTGGCCTGGGTAGCCTGCGAGTGGATCAAACACGGCAAGCCGAGCGTGCTGGGCATCGTCACCGGCATGGTGGCGGGGCTGGGTACGATCACCCCGGCGTCAGGTTTTGTCGGGCCCGTGGGCGGGCTGCTGATCGGTATCTCGGCCGGTGTCGTATGCTATTTCGCCACCCAGTACATCAAGCGCGTGCTCAAGATCGACGACTCCCTGGACGTATTCCCCGTGCACGGTGTCGGCGGCGCACTCGGCTGCCTGCTGACGGCCGTCTTTTTTGCCGGCAACCTGGGCGGTCCGGGCGGCGCAGACTACGCCATGGGGCCGCAGTTCATGACCCAGCTAACGGGCGTAGCCGCAACCGTCATCTGGTGCGGCATAGCCACCTACATCATCCTGAAGGTGCTTGACGCCGTCATGGGCCTGCGCGTAACCGCAGACGAGGAAACCGAAGGCCTGGACCTGGTATCCCACGACGAACGAGGCTATTCCCTCTAAACCCCACATCGTTCCCCCGCCCCCGCGGGGGAACGCAATTTGGAACGCAATTTGGGACACCCATAAATTACGAATAATTCGCAATTTGGGACACCCATGAATTAACAATAATGCGCAATTTGGCGCAATTTGGGACACCCATGAATTAGCAATAATTCGCAATTTGGGACACCCACCTTGCATCCTGTTCATCCTGAGTATCCATGTTCAAGGTTACCCGGGATGACACCCCCCAACGAATCTCGCTTATAATAGGCCGGAATACCACCCTGGCCAGTAACCGTGATCCGCTACCTCGATGGATAACTACGCCGTCATCGGCAACCCGATAGCGCACAGCCTGTCGCCCCGTATCCACGCGCAGTTCGCGGCGCAGACCGGCCAGGCGCTGGACTACGGCGCCATACTCTCCACTACCGAAGAATTTACCGCCTCCGTGGAGGCGTTCAGGCAGGCCGGCGGCTGCGGGCTGAACGTCACCCTGCCGTTCAAGGAGCAGGCCTGGGAATACGCTGACGAACGCAGCGCCAGGGCAGAGCGGGTGCGGGCAGTCAATACCTTGCGTTTTGACGGCACCGGCCGGGTCTTCGGCGATTCCACCGACGGGGTGGGGCTGGTGCGCGACCTCGGCGGAAACGGCGTGGAAATCAGGCAGAAAAACATCCTGCTGGTGGGCGCCGGCGGCGCGGTCAGGAGCGTATTGGGGATTATCCTGGACGAGCAACCGGCAGCGGTGACCATCATCAACCGTACCGTCACACGGGCCCGGCAACTGCTGGAACTGTTTCCCGAAGCCGCCGGAGTGCTTGCCGCCCGGGGCTTTGACGAACCGGCAGGCGGCCCCTACGACCTGGTCATCAACGGCGCCTCGGCAGGCCTGGCCGGACAGTCCCTGCCGCTTCCCGATGGGATACTGGCGCAAGGCGCTTGCTGCTACGACATGGTCTACGGCAAGGCGGCAGAGATGTTCCTGGACTGGGCCGCAGCCAACGGCGCGGCAACCCGCTGCGATGGCCTGGGCATGCTGGTAGAGCAGGCCGCCGAATCGTTCCATATCTGGCGCGGCATCCGCCCGGAAACGCAACCGGTCATCGACGCCCTGCGCTGAGTTTATCCGCAGATTTACGCAAATGATTCATCCGCAGATTACGCAGATTAGCGCAGATGAATTTATTAGTTTCTTTTCCCCAGGATGTATTCACGGACATAATTTGGGACACCCATAAATTAACAAATTTTGTTAATTTATGGGTGTCCCAAATTGCGCATTATTGTTAATTTATGGGTGTCCCAAATTGCGCATTATTGTTAATTCATGGGTGTCCCAAATTATGATCTGCGGATTTACAACCCCTGCATCCTGTCCATCAGGTCCGGTAGCCAGGTGACCAGGATGGGGAACAGGCACAGCAGCAGGATAGTGGCGACCTGTATGGATATGAACGGAATGATCCCCTGGTAGATGTGCTGTATGCGGATCTCCTTCGGCGCGACCGCCTTCAGGTAAAACAGCGAGAAACCGAAGGGCGGGGTCAGGAAGGACGTTTGCAGGTTGATGGCTATCAGCACGGCCAGCCATAACAGGTCGACCCCCAGGGTGGCGGCGATGGGCGCCAGGATGGGGACGACGATAAAGCATATCTGGAGAAAGTCCAGGAAGAAGCCGAGCAGGAAGATCAGGATCATGCTGGCGACCAGGAAACCCAGCGTGCCGCCGGGCAGGTTGGTCATCACGTCCAGTACCAGGCGGTCGCCGCCCATGCCCCGGAACACCAGGCCGAACGCGGTGGCGCCGATCAGGATCAGGAACACCATGCTGGTCAGGCGGGTGGTCAGCCGCATGGCCTCCTGCAACCGGTCCAAGGTAAGTTGCCGGTGCAGTGCCGCCAGCGCCAGGGCGCCCACCGCGCCGACTGCGGCCGATTCGGTGGGCGATGCAATACCGAAGAAGATGGAGCCCAGCACCCCGACCACCAGGACCAGGGGCGGCAGCAGGGTCAGGCAGACCTTGCGCAGCAGGTGTTCATCCGTCTCCGCGGTAATCGCGGGCGCCACCTCCGGCCTGCGCCATGCGTGTATGCTGATGTAGACCAGGAACAGGAGCACCAGCAGCATGCCCGGGACGACGGCGCCGATGAACAGGCGGCCCACAGGCACGCCCATCACGTCGCCCAGCAGGATCAGGACGATACTGGGCGGGATGATCTGGCCCAGGGTGCCTGCCGCGGCGATGGTGCCGGTAGACAGCTGTTTCGAGTAATTACGCCGCAGCATGGTGGGCAGGGCGATGATCCCCATGGTGACGACCGTCGCCCCCACGACCCCGGTGGTCGCGGCCAGCAGGCCGCCGACGATGACGACGGAAATGGCAAGACCGCCGCGCAGGCGGCCGAACAGCAGCCCCATGGTTTCCAGCAGGTCTTCCGCCAGGCCCGATTTATCCAGGACGATCCCCATGAATATGAACAGCGGCACGGCCAGCAGGGTGAAGTTGGTCATCACCCCCCAGATCCTCAGGGGCAGCAGGTGGAAGAAATCAAACCCCAGGAAAACCCCGCCGAACAGCAGCGCAATCGCCCCCAGGGTGAACGCGACCGGGTAGCCCAGCATCAGCATGAGCATCAGGCTCAGGAACATCAGGGCGATCCAGACGGTCATTTACGCTTACCCAGGATGAATGACAGGCTTTTCAGGGCCTCGCTGATGCCCTGGATTATCAGCAGGAAGAACCCCAGCGGTATCGCCGCCTTCAGCACCCAGCGGTACGGCAGACCGCCGGGGTCGGGCGAGCCTTCGGAAAACAGGTAGGCCTGGGACACGAAGGGCCAGGAGCTTTTTATGATAAGGACGCAGAACGGGATCAGGAACAGCAGCGAACAGGCCAGGTTGACCCAGGCGCGGCGGGTGTCCGACATGAAACGGCTGCGGTACACCAGGTCCAGCCGCACGTGCTCATCGTGTTTCAGGGTATAGGCGGCGCCCAGCAGGAAGATGAGGGAGAACAGGTGCCATTCCAGTTCCTGGATGGCGATGGAACCGCTCAGGAAGAAATAGCGCATCATCACGTCGTAGGCAACCAGCATCACCAGCGCCAGCACCAGCCAGGCCAGCCCCCGCCCGCAAAGCTCGCTGAACCGCTCGATTCCCCCGGCCAATTTCTCCATCACTTCCTGCATGCCCCCATTGTAACCCGTTCCCAATTTGGGACACCCATAAATTAACAAAATTTGTTAATTTATGGGTGTCCCAAATTTACGGAATTCGATAGGTTGATGTAGTCTGTGACGCTCAGTTCGGCGGGTCGGGCGGACGGGGAGATGTCCAACTGCTCCAGTTGTGTCGCATCGAACCAGGGCTTCAGGCCGTTGCTGATTTTCTTGCGGCGGGAGGAGAATGCGGTGCGCACCAGGTCGGTGAACAGGTCAAAATCCCTGATCCTGTCTGCCCCCCCGGGCAGGACGGTGAGTCTGACCATGGCTGAATCGACCTTTGGCCTGGGCTTGAATGCCGCGGCGCCCACGTCGAACAGCTTGTCGGCGCGGCAGCGTGCCTGCACCATGACGCTGAGGCGACCGTATTCCGCCGTGTCCGGGTGGGCGCACAGCCGGTCCACGACTTCTTTCTGCAGCATGAACACCATGACGCTGATATGCTCGAAGCGCAGCAGGTGGAACAGCAGGGGCGTGGAGATGTTGTAGGGCAGGTTGCCCACCACCTTCAGGCGGGGTGAGGAAAATGCTGCAAAATCCAGTTTCAGCGCGTCCTGCCGCAACAGGTTCAAATGCCCGGTATCCCCGCATCTTTCAACCAGGTCCGCGGCCAGGTCCCGGTCGACCTCGACCACGTCGAGTTGCCCGGTAATGTCCAGTAACGGGATGGTCAGCGCGCCTTTCCCGGGCCCGATTTCCACGATCCTTTCCCCAGGCCGCGGGTCAATGGCCCGGATAATCCTCGCTACAACCGTTTCATCGACGAGAAAGTGCTGGCCGAAGCGCCTGCGCACACTAGTCCCCGTCCCCGCTCCTGCGAAGCCCGTCATTCCTGCGCCCGGCCATATCAACGGCACAGTCGATGGCCGCCACCAGGCTGGTCGCATCGGCGCGGCCGCTGCCGGCCAGGTCAAAAGCCGTGCCGTGGTCCACCGAGGTCCTGATGACGGGCAGCCCCAGCGTGATGTTCACGGTCTTGCCGAAGCCGTGGGATTTCAGTACCGGCAGCCCCTGGTCGTGGTACATGGCGATCACGGCGTCCACGCCCTCCAGGGACGCGGCGGTGAAAGCGGTGTCCGCCGGCACCGGTCCGGCCAGGTCCAGACCCTCCCCCCTCAACTCGTCGGCAACAGGGATGACGATCTCGATCTCCTCGCTGCCCAGGTGGCCCTGCTCCCCGGCGTGCGGATTGATTCCGCAGACCAGCAGGCGCGGTTTTTCGATGTTGAATTTTGCCTGCAGATCGGCGGCGACGACACTGATGACGTCGCGCAAACGCCGGCGGGTAATGCGCCCGGCAACCTGGTTCAGGGGCAGGTGCGTCGTCACCAGGGCTACCCTGGCAAAGTCGTTCGCCAGCATCATCACCGGCACGTGGTTGCCGCACAGACCGGCGATATATTCGGTATGCCCGCTGAACGCGTGCCCGGCGCCGGCGATCACGGATTTACTGACCGGACCCGTTACCATGGCGTCAAACTGCCCGTCCAGGCAGCCTTCCGCGGCGCGCTCGATCGCCGACAGGACGCAGCCCGCGTTGCCCGTGGCCGGGTTGCCGGGTTCCACCGGCAGGGCCAGCGGCTGGTGCAGGACACACAGTTGTCCCGGCACGTGCGGTGTGACCGGCGCAGCCGGGTCAAATGCCGTCAGTTCGACCGCAGCGCCAATGCGCCGCGCCCGCTGTTCCAGCACAGCAGTGTCACCGATGACGACGATTTGCGCGGCCGCCTCATGCCGGGCGCTGGCCAGGACGATATCGGGACCGATCCCCGCGGGTTCTCCCGGGGTCAGCGCCAGCCTGGGCAAAGACTTTTCAGCCACAGAGGACACAGAGATTTTAGAGGTTAGTGGTCATAATTTGGGACACCCATGAATTAACAAATTTTGTTAATTCATGGGTGTCCCAAATTGTTGGACATTATAAATTCATGGGTGTCCCAAATTCACTGTCCCAAATTCACTGCTCACGAATCCAGCCGGTACTCCACGTAGGCCTCGTCGCGCATCTGGCGCAGCCAGTCGGTGCGCGCCTCGTCCAGTTTGCGCCTGCGGATCACTTCCCTGGCCCTGGCCCGCTTGATGTCCTCGGTGCTGTCGTGTTCGCGCCGGTCCAGCACCTGGACGATGTGGAAGCCGAACTGGGTCCTGAACGGCAGGCTGGTGACGCCGGGTTCGAGTGAATTCATGGCGCTTTCGAATTCGGGGACCAGGTCGCCGGGGTTGACCCAGCCCAGGTCGCCACCCTCGGCGGCGCTCATGGTATCGGCGGAATGGGCCTTGGCCAGCTCGGCAAAATCGTCCCCGCCGTCTATGCGCATGCGCAACTGCTGCAGCCTGCGCAGCGCATCATCGGCCGTGGTCAATTCATCAGGGCGGATCAGGATATGCCTGGCGTTGGTCTGGGTCACGACCACCTGTTCGCTGCTGCGCTTGTCCAGCAGCTTGACGATATGGTAGCCGCTGGGACTCTTGATGATATCGCTGAGCCCGCCGATTTCCATGTCGGAGATGAAGTCGGCAAACAGGGTCGGGACCTGCCCGGCCTTGCGCCAGCCCAGGTCGCCGCCGTCCAGCGCCTGCTGGCCGTCGGAGTAGGTGGCGGCCATGCTGCTGAATTCCGCGCCCGCCTGAAGCTCGCTCAATACCTGGTCGGCAGTTTCCCTGGCTTTCGCTATCTGGCGGTTAGAGCCCCCCTCCGGGATGGCAACCAGGATGTGGGCGATATGGAATTCGATGTCCGTCTCACCCTGGTGCTCCTGGTTCGACAGGAAGTTGTCGATCTCCCTGTCGGTGACGATGATGCGGTTGTCCACCTGCCGCTGTTGCAGCCGCGAAATGAGGATCTCGTCGCGGATGTCCTTGCGGAACGTCTCGTACCCGTAGCCGTCGCTTTCCAGGATTTCCCGGAATTCGTTCAGGCTCATTTCATTTCCCGCGGCGATGTTGCTGATGGTGCGGTTCAGGGTTTCGTCATCGACCCGAATCCCCGTATTCTGCGCCATCTGGATCTGCAGTTTCGTCAAGATCAACCGGTCCAGCACCTGCCGCTCCAGTATGGATTGCGGCGGCAGCGGTATGTTCTGTTCCTGCATCTGGGCGGACACCGACTGTATCTTCACGGCCAGTTCGCTGCGCATGATCACGTCGTCGTTGATGATGGCGACGATCCGGTCCAGGTCCTGCGCGCCCGGGTTGGCTGCCGGCAGGAACACGCCGGCGATCAACACCAGCGCCAGCGCCGGTTTCCCGGCGGCCGCGGCGACGTATGCGCAGGCAGACCGGCAGGAACGCAACACCAGGTGAGAAATCCGGGCTGGAAAATACTGCCGAAACGTCATGGGAGCAGCTGGTTTTCCTGGTAGCCGGGTATGGCCTGGTGCAGGAGTTCCGCAGTCCTCTCACCGATGGCGCCCAGCCCCTTCAACTGAAGTTGCAGAAAGATACCGGTATTGAAATCGCCGTCCAGGTTGGCCAGGAAGCGCCGGTATACCGCCTTGATGGAAAAACAGCAACCCTCGTACTCCGCCCCGAAGAACAGGTCCAGGGTGCGCCCTTCGGAAAACGCATAATTCCAGCGGCCGACGGCGTTCAGGTTGCCGGCGCGGGTCAGGGGCCAGCTGAACGACACGTCGGACTGTTCGATGTCCGTCGGGATGCGCCGGATCTGGCCGGTTTCGGCCCGCCTCACCCGGTACGCCAGGTTGATGACCTTGCTGCCGGGCGGGTTGTACTGCGCGGTAAGCGCCATTTTTCGGGTCAGGTTGTCCTTGGGGTCCCAGTACAACTCGGCGCCCAGGTTCACGTCGTTAAGCAGGTTGGCATCGGCCTCGAAGACCACGGGGGACATCGTGTCGTTTTCCACGATGCCGATGTCCACCAGTTCCCCGTCGGCGCCCAGGATCTGCCGTATGACGTTCTGGTCTTCCAGGTAAAAGGACTGGGCGACCTGGAACGAGGCGATCTGCCTGCCGGTCTTGCGGCTGATGAGCCGGCTGCCCAGGGCCAGCGTGGCCTGGTTGGTATCGCCGATGCGGTCGTAGCCGCTGAAGCGGTTTTCCCGGAACAGGGCGTTGTAGTCCAGGTTGAAGACCGACGAATCGAATACCGGCAGGTCGGTCTGGTCCTCGTGCGGCACGTACAGGTAGTGCAGCCGCGGCTCCAGCGTGTGCAGGAAGGTGTCATCCCGCAACATGAGGTCGCGCTCCAGGAACACGCCGCTGTCCACGCTGAATATCGGCACGGTCCGGCTGGGACTCTTTGCAAACGGACCCTGTTTATCCAGTTCGTACTGGGTGTAGCGCACGCCGATCTTGGGGACCAGGAACGCCGCCTGGCTACGCATGGGATAGCTGACGGTCGGGTACAGGTCGGCGCGGGAACCGGTCACGTCCACCTGCACCCCGGTCTCGCCGGTCCGGTCGAAATAGGTCAGGTCCGTGTCCAGCCTCAGGTTGAGCCTGTTGTTGCCGCGCAGGGGATAATACTTCAACTGGAACCGCGGCAGGTTCTTATAGGGCCTGGACGTGACCCGGATACTCTGGTCCATGATCTGGTAGCTGTGCAGCCGCGCCAGCATCTGCCAGTCTCTTCCCCGGTAGGTCAGGTCCGCCCGGCGCGGCAGGAAACGGGTACTGGAAACGGCCAGGTCGGTGCCGAAATCCTCCAGGTACTCCGGGTCCGAGGCCCGGTTGTAAACCACGTACAGGTGGCCCCGGTCGAGGAAGTCCTGGTTCAGCTCGATATTGATCATGCTCCGGTCGCGGTCGTCAAAGCCGACGTCGCCGGGCAGGTATTCGAGGTTCAGGCGGCCTTCGCCCCGCTTGAGCAGATAGCGGTACTCCAGCATGCCCATGACGCCGCTGTTGGCGAGCGCCCTGGGCGTGATGGTGGCATCCATGTTGGGCGAGATGTTCCAGTAGTAGGGTATGCGGGTCTCAAACCCGCCGTGCCCGTTCTTGCCGATCCCCGGGGCGAGAAAACCGGATTTCCGTGCCCGGTCCAGCGGGAAGGTGAAGTAGGGTGAATAGAACACCGGGATGTCCTTGATGCGCAGCACGATGTCCCTGCCCGATCCCTGGTCGGTCTCGTGGTTGAGGGTCAGTTTGCGCGCCGAGATGCGCCAGAAATTCTCTTCGATCCCGCCGCCGTTGTCCGGCGAGCAGGTGGTGAACACCATGTTTTCCCCGGAGGTCTCGATACCGGGGTCGATGAACAGGTCGTCGGCCCGGCCCCAGCTCCCGTTCTCCGGGATATAGTACTGGGCCATGTCCACCCTGGCGGTGCTGTCATCCAGTTCGATGTGGGCGCGGTCGCCGTCGAGAAACACGGATTCCTCCCAGAACTTCACGTCGCCGGACAGGTCGACGAAGTTCCCGGTGTCGTCGTAGAGCGCTTCATCCGCACGCGCCTGCCAGGCGCCCTTGGTCATCTCCACCGAACCATACAAATGGGAGATGCCCTGTTCAACCAGGTCAATGCTGTCGGCATTGACGTAGGTATCACCCTCCTCCATCTCGACGTCGACGACCGGCCGTTCCGGCACCTGAAACACCACCGGACAATACGGCCCGACCGCCGGCGCCTCCTGCGCCGCTGCCGTGCCGCCCGCGCCCAGAAGTAGCAGCCACAGAGCGCACAGGGAATTCTTGATATTTGGGGTCAGAGCATTTGCTCTGACCCCAAATATCCGCAGGAACGGCGGAACAGGTATTGTTACTCTGACCCCGAACATATTCATCACGTTTTCGGCAATGTTACCCCTTTCTGGCCCTGGTATTTTCCCTTCCGGTCCCGGTACGACGTCTCGCACGCCTCGTCGGATTGCAGGAAGATCACCTGGGCGACACCTTCGTTGGCATAGATTTTAGCAGGGAGCGGCGATGTATTGGAAAATTCCAGGGTAACGTGGCCCTCCCATTCCGGTTCCAGCGGCGTGACGTTGACAATGATGCCGCAACGGGCGTAGGTGGATTTGCCCAGGCAGATGGTCAGCACGTCCCGGGGGATCCTGAAGTACTCGACGGTGCGCGCCAGGGCGAACGAGTTGGGCGGGATGATGCAGACCTCTCCGGTAAAGTCCACGAAGCTGTCCGCGTCGAAATTTTTCGGATCGATGACCGCGGAATTGATGTTCGTGAAGATCTTGAATTCATCCGAGCAGCGAATGTCGTAGCCGTAACTGGAGGTGCCGTAGGACACCAGCGGCGTGGAGCCGTTTTGTTTAATCTGCCGGGGCGTAAATGGTTCAATCAGGCCTCGGGTTTGTGCCATCTCGCGGATCCACTTATCGCTCTTTACCGGCATTCAGGCATTCTCTACCACGATCTTGGGGAATTTGCTGCTGAAATCCTTCGCCCGCAACGACAGCTTCGCTGCGGCCTTGCGGCAGATGGCCCGGTAGGTCGCGGCCAGGGGCGAGTCCGGGGCCATTGCCACGGTTGGCCGGCCGTTGTCCGCGCCCTCGCGGATGCTCATGTCCAGGGGCAGGGAACCGAGCAGGCCGACGTCGTACTGCTCGGCCATCTGCACCCCGCCGCCGCTGCCGAAGATATGCTCCTCGTGGCCGCAGTTGCTGCAGATGTGGGTGCTCATGTTCTCCACGATGCCCAGCACCGGCACCTCCACCTTTTCGAACATCTTCAGCCCCTTGCGCGCATCGAGCAGGGCGATGTCCTGGGGCGTGGTGACGATGATCGCCCCGGACACCGGGATCTTCTGGCACAGGGTCAACTGGATGTCGCCGGTGCCCGGCGGCAGGTCGATGACCAGGTAGTCCAGGTCCGACCAGTTGGTGTCGCCCAGCAACTGCTCCAGCGCCGACGTCACCATGGGGCCGCGCCAGATCATCGGCGTTTCCTCGTTGACCAGGTAGCCGATGGACATGGACTGCAGGTGGTAGCTGACGTTCGGTTCGATGGATTTGCCGTCATGGCTGTCCGGCTTGGCGCGGCAGCCGAGCATGCGCGGCTGGCTCGGGCCGTAGATGTCCGCGTCCAGGATGCCCGTCTTCGCCCCCTCCGCGTGCAGGGCCAGGGCCAGGTTGACCGCGGTAGTCGACTTGCCCACGCCGCCCTTGCCGGAGGCGACCGCGATCGTGTTCTTGATGTTCTCCAGGGGTTTCACGCCGCGCTGCACGGCGTGGGACTTGATGCTGGTGCTGATGTCCACGTCGATGCCTGCCACCCCCGGTATCTGCCGCAGCCGTTCTGTGACGGCGTCCCGCAGCGTATCGAGGTAACCGTTTGCCGGGTAACCCATTTGCAGGGAAATTCTGATATTATCCCCGTCGATTTGTATGTCTTTGACCATTTCGGCGGAGACGAGGTCTGTTTCCAGGTTAATGTCCTGTACCCCGGTCAGGGCCGTTTTGATTGCATCAGGGCTCGTATTCAGCATGGGTGTTCGCTTAGAAGGATAATAACCAGCCATTTTACATGATTTCCACCAGGCAAGACGGACAAATTGCGGGGAGTGCAAATTTGGGACACCCATGAATTAACAATAAGTGTAAATTTGGGACACCCATGAATTAACAATAAGTGTAAATTTGGGACACCCATGAATTGCATCACAAATTTGGGACAACCATGAATTGCATCGCAAGTCCGCATCTGTGCCTATTGTATGGGCGTCCTGAACTTTTCCGGCGAAGATTATGGTAAGTTATTGCAATGACAGCCCGACAACGTAAAATCTTCGTCACCTGCGCGTTGCCGTACGCCAACGGCTCGATCCATATCGGCCACCTGCTGGAGGCGATCCAGACGGATATCTGGGTGCGTTTCCAGAAAGTCCGGGGCCACGATTGCCTGTATCTCTGCGCCGACGACGCCCATGGCACGCCGATCATGCTGAGCGCGGACCAGCAGGGCATCACCCCGGAACAACTGATCGAGCGCATCCACGCAGAGCACGAGCGCGATTACGCCGGGTTCGAGGTCGGGTTCGACAACTTTTACACCACCCATTCCGATGAAAACCGGGAAGTGGCCGAGGCGATCTATGCGCGCCTCGACGCCGCCGGCCATATCAAGCGCCGCACCATCACGCAGTTTTACGACCCGGTGAAGCAAATGTTCCTGCCGGACCGCTTCATCCGCGGCGAATGCCCGTTCTGCCATGCGCAGGACCAGTACGGCGACAGTTGCGAGTCCTGCAACCGCACCTACACGCCCACGGACCTGGTCAACCCGGTGTCCTCCATCTCGGGCGCTACGCCGGTGGAAAAGGAATCCGAGCACTATTTTTTCGACCTGCCCGCGTTCGAGACCGTGCTGCACGACTGGGTCGGCGCCGGGCACCTGCAGCCCGAGGTCGCCAACAAGCTGGAGGAATGGTTCAGCGCCGGGTTGAAGGAATGGGACATCTCCCGGGATGCGCCGTATTTCGGCTTCGAGATCCCCGGCGCGCCGGGCAAGTATTTCTACGTCTGGGTCGACGCGCCCATGGGCTACTTCGCCAGCCTCAAGAACCTGCTGGACCGGCAGGGCCGGGACGTGGCGGAGTACACCGGCGCCGGCAGCGACGCCGAGATGTACCATTTCATCGGCAAGGACATCATGTATTTCCACACCCTGTTCTGGCCCGCCCTGCTGCAGGGCAGCGGTCACCGCCTGCCCAGCAACGTCTTCGTGCACGGCTTCCTCACGGTCGACGGCAAGAAGATGTCGAAATCCCGCGGCACGTTCATCAACGCCCGCACCTACCTGGACCACCTGGACCCGGAATACCTGCGCTATTACTTCGCCGCGAAATCAGGCAGCGGGGTGGACGATATCGACCTCAGCCTGGAAGACTTCCGCCAGCGCGTGAACGCCGACCTGGTGGGCAAGGTGGTGAACGTCGCCAGCCGTTGTGCCGGGTTCATCAACAAGCGCTTCGGCGGGACGCTGGCCGCGCACATCCATGACGAGGCGCTGCTGCAGGAATTCACCGGCGCAGGCGAGGCCATCGCCGCGGCTTACGAAGCCAGGGAATACGCCCGGGCGGTGCGCGAGATCATGGCCCTGGCCGACAAGGCGAACCAGTACATAGACCGGCACAAGCCCTGGGAGATCGCCAGGGAAGACCCCGGGTCCGGCGAACTGCAACAGGTCTGTTCCCTGGGACTGAACCTGTTCCGCATCCTCATCATCTACCTGAAACCGGTCCTGCCCGGCCTGGCGCAGCGCTCCGAGGCATTCCTCGGCATCAGCCCGCAGACCTGGGACGACCAGGCAACGCCGCTGCTGGATCACCGGATAAACAAGTTCAAACCACTGCTCACCCGGGTAGAGAAAGAGAGGATAGAAGCCATGATTGACGACAGCAAAGAGAGTTTGGGAGCTGGGGATGCCGCGACTGCGGGCGCCGGAGACGACGCAGCAGAGGCGGGCGGGACAGGGGACGCCGGCAGCGCAACCGCCAGAGCAGGGGACGCCGGCGGCATAACCGCCGGAGCAGGGGACGCCGGCGGCATAACCGCCGGAGCAGGGGACGCCGGCGCCGCAACCGCCGGAGCAGGGGACGCCGGCGGCACAACCGCCGGAGCAGGGGACACCGATAATGCGGGCGCCTCACAGGCAGACGCCGTTAACAAACACTTGGCAGATGACCCTATAACCGCTGAAGTCTCCTTTGACGATTTCGTCAAAATAGACCTGCGCGTAGCAACAATCGCCCGCGCCGAATACGTGGACGGCGCAGACAAACTGCTGCAACTGACCCTGGACCTGGACGGCGAAACCAGGAACGTGTTCGCCGGCATCAAGTCCGCCTACCGTCCGGAAGACCTGGTCGGCAGGCAGACCGTGATGGTAGCCAACCTGGCGCCCAGGAAGATGCGCTTCGGCGTATCCGAAGGCATGGTACTCGCAGCCGGCCCGGGCGGAGAAGAGATATTCATCGTAACACCCGACACAGGCGCCAAACCCGGCATGAGAGTCAAGTGACCACCTGATTTGCCCCCCCCTAATTTGGGACACCCATAAATTAATAATAAGTGTAAATTTGGGACACCCATGAATTAACGAATGTTCTAAATTCATGGGTGTCCCAAATTGTTAAACATTCCAAATTCATGGGTGTCCCAAATTAGAATATGTGGTTGTCCTGAATTAAACGATGTTACGATACAATTTATGGTTGTCCTGAATTAAACGACGGAACCCTGCACCGTTATGACTGAGTTTTTACTCATCCTCCTGGCGGCCTGCCTGGCCAACAACCTGGTGACCGAGCACCTGCTCGGCGTAAGCCCCCTGCTGGCAGCGGCGCAGAAAATCAATATCGCCGTCGACATGGCAATTGCTGTCACGGGCGTTACCGCGCTCGTTGCGTTCATTACCTGCCTGATGGACACCCTGTTCATCGCCCCGCTGCACCTGGAAATCTACCGGCTGCTGATCCTGGTGATGACCGTCGTCTGCGTCTGCCAGGCGTCCCGGATAATTCCAGGCAGGTATCTCCCCCGGCTGTTTGACCGGGACGGCAGGTTTTACCCTCTATTGATGATGAATTGCGCGCTACTGGGTGTCACATTGCTCAACGTGCAGCAAGATATCGGCCTGCTGGGATCACTGTTTTTCGGCGCCGGCGCCGGCCTCGGCTTCTCCCTGGTCCTGCTGGGCTTCACCGCCATCAACCTGCGCCTGACCGTCACCGACCTGCCCGCCCCATTCAAAGGCCTCCCCCTGCAAATGGTCACCCTGGGCATCATCTCCCTGGCCTTCTCGGGACTCACCCCCCTGGCACCTTAATTTGGGACACCCATAAATTAACAAATGTTCTAAATTCATGGGTGTCCCAAATTGTCGGACATTGCAAATTCATGGGTGTCCCAAATTAGACGTGTTGCCTTATTCGGCAAAGATATGATGTTGGAATTGATAATTGTTACTCTGGCGCTTTATTTATTGGCATTGTCAGCGGCCATGTTGTTATCCGAAGCAGGCGAGGCTGATAAACGTGCTGAAGACGAAGCCGTCACCGCGATAGACGCCCTGTTGCCGCAGACCCAGTGCGGCGACTGCGGCTATCCCGGCTGTCTGCCGTATGCCAGGGCAATCGTTGAACAGGATGTACCCCTTAATCTATGCCCTCCCGGCGGCGCCATCACCGTGAGAAAGCTGGAAAAATTACTGGGCAGGACGTCCTCCCCGCATAGTGCCCCGGTTACACCTGAAGATACCATCGCCCTGATTGACGAAGACACCTGCATAGGATGCGTGAAATGTATCCACGCCTGCCCCGTCGATGCCATTGCCGGCAGCGCCAAACAACTGCACGCCGTCATCCCGGAATACTGCACCGGTTGCGAACTGTGCCTCCCACCGTGCCCGGTAGACTGCATAACCATGATCCCGCGGCACCCGGTATCACATCAACAGACCGCATAACGAACTAATTTGGGACACCCATAAATTAACAAATTTTCTCAATTCATGGGTGTCCCAAATTGTTAAACATTGTAAATTCATGGGTGTCCCAAATTGTTAAACATTGCAAATTCATGGGTGTCCCAAATTAGAATATCTGGTTGTCCCAAATTAGGATACTATGCGGTGATATTGGGCTTATTTTCGGAGTAGTGGCGGTATGCGTGAATTACATGATTTCCCGGGCGGGTTGTTGCTGGAGCCGCACAAGGAAGTTACCGACCAGAAAATGTCCATCCTGCACCCGCTGCCGGAGCGGATGTTCCTGCCCCTGCAGCAGCATATCGGCCAGCCGGCGGAGCCTGCCGTACAAGTCGGCGACAGGGTGCTGAAAGGCCAGATCATCGCCCGCTCCAGCGGTTATGTCAGCGTCCCAGTCCATGCCAGCACGTCCGGGAAGATAACGGATATCGGCAATTATCCGGTCCCCCATCCGACCATCAACGAAGCGCCGTGCATCGTACTGGAGCCGGACGGTAACGATGCCTGGTTCGATATCAAGCCCACCGAGGAATACGACCGCACCGAACCGGCCAAACTGCAGGAGTTGATCCGGGATTGCGGCATTGTCGGCCTGGGCGGCGCAGGTTTCCCGGCCCATGTGAAATTGATGGAGGGGATTGAGAACGCGGTCGACACATTAATAATAAACGGTGTTGAATGCGAACCGCATATCACCTGCGATGACCGCCTGATCCAGGAAAAGGCCTCCTACGTCGTATCCGGCGCGCGCATGATCCGCCATGCCGTGCAGGCCAGGCACTGCGTGATCGCCGTTGAGGACGACATGCAGCTGGCGTACGACGCGCTGGCCGAACTGGTCGATGACGACCTGGAACTGGTCATGGTGCCTACCCGCTATCCCGCCGGCGGCGAGAAACAGCTCATCAGGACACTGACGGGCAAGGACGTCCCCAGCGATGGCCTGCCGATCCACATCGGCATCGTCATCCACAACGTCGCCACGGCCGCGGCGGTCTACCGGGCCGTCACCCGCGGCGAACCCATCGTCTCGCGCTACGTGACGGTGGCCGGCAGGGTGGATAACCCCGTCAACCTGCAGGTGCTGATCGGCACGCCGGTCGAGGACTGCCTGGCCACCTGCGGCTACCGCCACAGCGAGGACAACAAGGTGATCATCGGCGGCCCCATGATGGGCCTGCGCGTCACCAGCCCCAACATGCCGGTGATCAAGACCACCAACTGCATCATTATCGAGGAAAATGCGCCCGCCTACCCGGAAATGCCCTGCATCCGGTGCGGCGATTGCGCGGACGTCTGCCCGGCCGAACTGCTGCCCCAGCAACTGTACTGGTTCGCCAAATCTGCCGATTACGACCAGGCCCGCGAGTACCGCCTGGCCGACTGCATAGAATGCGGTTGCTGCGCCTATGTCTGTCCCAGCCGCATACCCCTGGTGCATTATTACCGTCACGCGAAAGCGCAGATAGGCCTGGAACAACAACGCAGCCTTGAGGCCGACCAGGCGCGAGAGCGCTATACCCGGAAAAATGCACGCGAGAAGGAGGAGGCAGCAGCCGGAAAAACAGGCAAAACCGGCGCCGGCGCAGACCGGGATCAGGACACCCGGGCCGCGAAAAAGGCCTACGTGGAGGAGGCGCTGGCCAGGACCCGGACGAAGCGCCGGGACCGGCCGGGACCGGCAGGGCCTACGGAAGACAGCGGATGATCAGCAAAGCGGGCAGCTCACCGCACCTGCACGATGCCCGGACCGTGGGCGTGGTGATGGCGGACGTGTGCATCGCGCTGGTCCCGGGGCTGCTCTGCTACGCCTGGTTGTTCGGCCCGGGGGTGTTGCTGCAGTGTGTCCTGGCCGTGTCGTTTGCCCTGCTGTTCGAGTTTGCCGTCCTCAGGCTGCGCGGGCGCGACCCGCGGCCGTTCCTGCGTGACGGCAGCGCCGTGGTCACCGCGCTGCTGTTTGCCGTCAGCATCTCTCCGTCAGCGCCCTGGTGGGTGTCCCTGTGCGGGATCGCCTTTGCGATCATCATCGCCAAACACGCGTTCGGCGGTATCGGCTACAACCTGTTCAACCCGGCGATGGCGGGTTATGTGTTCGTGCTGGTCTGCTTCCCGGTGCAGATGAATACCTGGCCGGACCTGCCGGCGCAGGGTATCGGCGCCTACCTGGGCAGCATCTTCCCCATGGCGGGCGGGCAGCTTGACATGCTGAGCGGCGCCACGCCCCTGGATGAACTGAAAACCCGGCTGGAGATGATGGAAATGGTGTCGGAGATCAAGACGGCTTCGGTATACGGGTATTTCGGCGGCGCCGGCTGGGAATGGATCAATGCCCTGTTCCTGCTGGGCGGCGTCTATATGCTGGCGCGCGGCGTCATCAAGTGGCATATCCCTGCGGCGGTGCTGGCCGCTATTCTCATCGTCAGCGCGGCGTTTTACCTCTACGATGCGGAAACCTACGCCTCCCCGCTGTTCCACCTGTTCAGCGGCGGCACCATGCTGTGCGCATTCTTTATCGCCACGGACCCTGTCACCGCGTCCACCACCGGGCGCGGGCGCCTGGTCTACGGCGCCATGATCGGCATACTGATTTACCTGATGCGCCAGTGGGGGGCATTCCCGGACGGGGTGGCGTTTGCGGTGCTCCTGGCCAATATCTTCGTCCCGCTGATTGACCTGCTGACCCGGCCCAGGGCATTCGGAGAAACATAATGGCCGGCAAGAACAACCTGCTCCTGAGTACGTTGCCGCTGATGGTCGTCTGCATCGCCGCAGTGCTGGGGATTTATGCCCTGGGGCAATTCCTGGAAGAAAACATCACCCGCAACCGGCACCTGCCGATCCTCGAGATCGGCGCCGAAGTGTTGCCGCTGGAGCACGATAACGACCTGCCCGCGGACCGGCTGAGCGTCGACATGCCCACGTATTTCGGCACCGATACGGCGACCGACGTCTACCGCGTCCGCCTCGGTGGAGAACCCGTGGGCGTCATATTCAGCCCCGTGCGGGCCAGGGGCTACAACGGCATGATGGAGCTGGCCGTCGGCATACGCTACGACGGCACCCTGGGCGGCGTCAGGATCCTGCAGCACCGGGAAACGCAGGGCCTGGGCGACCAGGTCCACCAGGACAATTCACCCTGGATCCTGTCCTTCAACGGCCGCTCCCTGACCAACACCCCCGAAGACGGCTGGGCAGTAAAACCTGACGGCGGCATCTACGACCACATCAGCGGCGCCACCTCCAGCCAGCGCGCCGTCCTCCGCGCGGTGGAACAAACCCTGAAATACTACGCCGCCAACCGTGACCATCTCTTCCTGTAATTTGGGACACCCATGAATTGTTAAATTTGCGAAATTTGGGACACCCATAAATTACCAATAATTCCAAATTCATGGGTGTCCCAAATTAACGAAAATCCCCAATTCATGGGTGTCCCAAATTACCTGCCAAATTACCGCCAGACCCAATGCTGGCCGATGGCCTGGCAGTATTTCTTTTTGTGCTTGTCAGACCCCAATGCCTTCTGATGACCGTGTTCAGGAAGCTGCATAGCTATTTGCCAAAAACCCGGTGTTATGTTGAGCCGGTCAATCAAAGGCGGGGTGTCTGCCGGTATGGTTCGGTACTTACCCCCCATGACTATTTGGCCCGACCAATCCAGCAACTCCAGATAATCATCGAAGTGAACCGGAAGATGGTAGTGATGGTCCGTCGGCGCCTCCGGTTTATCCGGTTTGAACGGTAACAGGTCAGAGCCGGTCCCAGCCAGCCGGCGTTTGATGGAGGTGTATTCCGACTGCCTCGGGTTCCGGCTGAGACCGGCCCGGACAGGGTTTAATTCCACATAGACCATACATCGCAGTAACGCAATTTCATCCAGCAAGGCTTGTGACTGGAAGCGTCCTTCCCAAAAGCGTCCTGTACATTCATCTTCCATATTGGCCTTCCGGGCGATGTATTGGTTCATGTATCCCATGAAGTAGCTGATACTGGTCAGGACTTCGCGCATTCGGGCAATCTGCGTAGCGACGTTGTCCTTTTCTGCATCAGTTAACGCATTCCCTGCCTTGAACCGCTCCATTAATGGATTGAGACGATATAACTGCTGCCAACGGGCAACTATCGCTTCAGCGGAGAGGGACGCAGCCAGGTCGAGGTTGACCTTGACAACCACATGATAATGATTGGACATGATGGCATAACCCGCCACCTCAACACAAAAGGCCCGGGGTTGCGCCAAAATCTGCCGCTCCACCCATCCCCTGCGGTGCTCGTTGCTTTTCCCGGACAAGGCATCGACGCCGCATAGGTAGGCGCGGCGAACACACCGGGAAAAACAATGGTAGTAACTGGTCTCTGTGAGGCAGATATGCTGGCGACGAGCAGTGGTCATGGTCAACTCCTGTAGTGATTGAATATCCTATTACCTTTATTGTAGCGACATAAGAACCCATGTCAATTGATAGTCATCCTGAACTTACTCCGAATTTGGTGACCTAATTTGGGACACCCATGAATTTACAAAAATCCTAAATTCATGGGTGTCCCAAATTTACAAAAATTCCAAATTCATGGGTGTCCCAAATTAATATGGTAGAGTAGGGCGATGCGACATTTTCCGGTTTTTCTGGACCTGAACAGGCGCCGTTGTCTTGTGGTCGGTGGTGGCGAGGTGGCTGCGGGCAAGGTGCAGCAGTTGCTCAGGTCGAATGCTGATATATTGGTCGTTGCGCCCCGGGCGGGGGAGGAAATACTGGCGCTGGAGCAGCAGGGGAAGTTAACACGCGAGGCCAGGGCGTTCATGCCGGATGACGTAGTCGGTTGTGCGCTGGCGATCGCTGCCACGGCCGACAAAGAGGTCAACGTCCGGGTCGCCGAGGCCGCCAAGGCGGACAACGTGCCGGTCAACGTGGTCGACAATCCCGCCCTGTGCAGTTTCATCATGCCCTCCGTGGTTGACCGGGACCCGGTGCAGATCGCCGTGTCCACGGGCGGGGCCTCGCCGGTCCTGGCCCGGCTGCTGCGGGTAAAACTGGAAACCCTGATACCGGCAAGCTACGGGCGCCTGGCGACCGTGGTGCGGGAGTTTCGCGGGCGGGTAAAACAACGCTTTCCGGAATTCAGGCAACGGCGCCGGTTCTGGGAGAATATCCTGCAGGGGCCGGTGGTCGAGATGTTGTTTGCGGGGCGTGAAGCCGCCGCCGTACAGGCCCTGGAGCACGAACTCGATAACGCCGAACCGACCGACCTGCGGAGCGGCGAGGTTTACCTGGTCGGCGGCGGCCCGGGCGACCCCGACCTGCTCACGTTCCGCGCCCTGCGCCTGATGCAGCAGGCCGACGTCGTACTGTACGACCGGCTGGTTGCCCCGGCCATAGTGGAACTGGTCAGGAAAGAAGCAAAGCGGATCTACGTGGGCAAGCGCAGCGACAGCCACACCGTGCCGCAGTCCGAGCTCAACGCATTGCTGGTCGAACTGGCCCAACAAGGCAAACGCGTACTGCGCCTGAAGGGCGGCGACCCGTTCATTTTCGGCCGCGGCGGCGAGGAGATCGAGGAACTGGCCGCGGCCGGCGTTCCGTTCCAGGTCGTGCCGGGCATCACCGCCGCCGCCGGTTGCGCCTCCTACGCCGGCATCCCGCTGACCCACCGTGATTACGCCCACTCCTGCCTGTTCGTCACCGGCCACCTGAAGGAGGGCAAGCTGGCCTTCAACTGGCCGGCCCTGCTGCAACCGAAACAGACCCTGGCCATCTACATGGGGGTGAAGGGGATCGACGTACTGCAGAAAAACCTCCTGGAACACGGCATGCGCCCGGACATGCCCGCCGCCGTCATCCAGCAGGGCACCACGCCGGACCAGAAAGTCTACCCGGGGACGGTATCCACCCTGGCAAAGACCGTCGCGGACCAGGAGGTCAAACCCCCGTCAATGATCGTCATCGGCGAAGTGGTGAAACTGCACAAAAAGCTGACCTGGTTCCAGAAGTAAATTTGGGACACCCATGAATTTACAATTTTTCCCAATTCATGGGTGTCCCAAATTTACGATTATTCCAAATTCATGGGTGTCCCAAATTTACTCCTCTTTTTCCAGGTCCAGTGCGACGGAGTTGATGCAGTAGCGCAAGCCGGTGGGTTGCGGGCCGTCCGGGAAGACGTGGCCGAGATGGGAGTCGCAGGCGCTGCACAATACCTCTGTGCGCAGTCTGCCTAACAGGCCGTAGTCGTCCTCGGTCTTCACCGCGGCGGCATCTCCGGGCTCGTAAAAGCTGGGCCAGCCCGTGCCGGAGTCGAATTTGGCTCCGGAACTGAACAGGGCCTGGCCGCAGCAGGCGCAGCGGTACGTGCCCGCGTCCTTGCAGTCATTGTACTTGCCGGTAAAAGGCCGCTCCGTCCCTTTGCGGCGGCATACCTCAAATTGTTCCGGCGTCAGATCCTGTTGCCATTCCTGCTCGGATTTGACGATTTTGCTGTTCTCGGACATATTGGATCTCCCGTGCTGAGGAGTGCAAGTTTACACATTAATAATGTAATACAGAATAGGCGCCCATTGGATACCGGTCTGCGCCGGCATGACGACCACCATTCCTGCGGCAGCAGGAAGCCAGGCAAATAAAGAGTCGCCGGAGCCTGGCCCGACATGTCGCAAGCCGGGCGTGACACATTAATATAATGGATACCGGGTCAAGCCTGGCAAGGCGGCGGGCATGAATTCAGTTTGAAGAAAAAAGCAGGACACAGCCCTTCAAATTCATGGGTGTCCCAAATTTACAATTATTCCAAATTCATGGGTGTCCCAAATTTACGTCCCAAATTTACAAAAATCCGAAATTCATGGGTGTCCCAAATTAGCTGGGGTTACAGCACGGGGGAATTGATCAGGTTATGCGGCGTTGGGGCCGGCGCCGGGTCGGCTTCTGCCATTGTTTCCTCGTGGGTCAGGTGCATCAGCATGGCGTAGTACTTGCGGATGTTCTCCACGAACTTGACCGGTTCGGAGCCCCTGGCGTGGCCGTATCTCGTCTTCGAGTACCATTTGTGCTCGCTCAGCAGGGGTAACGACTTTTTCACGTCGGCCCAGGAATCGGGATCGCCGCCGGTCTTCTGGGTGATCACCCGGGCGTCCTCGAGATGGCCGAAGCCGACGTTATAGGAGGCCAGGGCGAACCAGGTGCGGTCCGGGTCGAGGATGCGGTCGGGTATCTTGTCCACCAGGGTAGTCAGGTACTTGGCGCCGCCGTAAACGCTCAGCACCGGGTCCAGGCGGTCGCTGATGCCGACCTGCCGCGCCGTCTGTTTGGTCAGCATCATCAGCCCGCGTACGCCGGTGGGGGAGCGCGCCGAATTCTTCCAGTGGGACTCCTGGTAGCTGATAGCGGCCAGCAGGCGCCAGTCAAAGCCGAACTCGTTACCGGCATTCATGAAATAAGGCTTCAGCTCCTGCAGCCGGTCGTTATAGCCGTCGATGAAGCTGCGCGCTTCCACGTAATCGAACTGGTCGGCAAACACGTACACCTGGTCGATCAGGCCGGCCAGTTGGCGCTTGCTCCTGATATGGTCGTAGAACTCCCGGATCGCCCTGATGAGGGAATCATCCCCGGCGGAGCGCCGCACGGCCCAGCCCAGGGGTTCGGGATCGGACAGGTCGAAGGCCACCCGTAGCTCCGGCAGGGAGATGCGCGAGTAGGCCACCTCGTTGGACCAGGCCACGGCGTAGAGGATCTCCCCGTACTCGATCATCTCCAGCAGATCCAGGTCGTCCTTGTCCTCGTGCATGACCAGGACCAGGTCCGGGTAGAGTGCCTGCAGGCGGTCGAGTTCCTCCCGGGTCAGGGCATTGCGGGTCACGTGCAGCCGGTGCGGCGCAACCCCGGCCAGCGAGGACGGGCGGATATAGCCGTGCCGGTACACCACCTGCCGGGTCACCCATTGAAAGCCGGGGCCGAATGCCAGGGGATCGCCCGGCGCCAGGGACCGGGACAGCCCGGCTGCCGCGACGTCCGCCTGTCCCGAGACGAGCAGGTCGGTGATCTCCTCCCTGTTGTCTGCCAGGCTCAGCTTGAAATCGACGCCCAGCCAGGCGGCAAACAGCCTCACCAGTTCGTATTCCAGGCCGCGTTCCCCTTCCTCGGCGTCGCGCTGGTACGTCATCGGGCCTGATTTTGTGACGACGTGGACCATCCCGGTGTCACGGATCGTCTCAATCTGCGATCGCTTCTCGGCGCAACCCAGCGTGACCAGGAACGCGGGCAGGGCCAGCCCGGTCAAAATGACGACACGTTGCGCGGCACTAACCACTTTGCGCCAGGACCAGGGAGAAATAGCGGTTGTCCGGCTCGAAATGGCGGATGATCCC
Organism: Gammaproteobacteria bacterium; assembly: GCA_965207165.1. Lineage (GTDB taxonomy): Bacteria > Pseudomonadota > Gammaproteobacteria > Eutrophobiales > Eutrophobiaceae > JAAXHV01. The sequence goes on from OZ242265.1 coordinate 3,955,476, forward strand.
GAGCCCGAATTCCTCCAGCAGTGTTTCCAGTTCATCATAATCAAACTTGTAGCTCAATTCCGTCAGTATCTGCTCGCCGCGTTCCAGTTGGATGCGCAAATCCAGCCTGCCCAGGGTAATTTCCTGGCGCAGTCCGGATACCAGGTACATCTCGATTCTGTGCAACTCATTATTATAGACAGCCAAATGGGCAAAATTATCCGCGCGGAAGTCCGCGCCCAGTTCCCGGTTGAGCACCTGCAACACGTTCAGGTTGAACTCGGCGGTGATGCCTTGGGCGTCGTTATAGGCGGCGTGCAGCACGTCATTGTCTTTTATCCGGTCCGCCCCCAGCAGCAGAAAATCGCCCGGCTGCATGCGCCGGCGGATGTCGGCGATGAAGGCGCGCACCTCGGGGGGAGTGAAATTGCCGATGGTGCCGCCCAGGAAGATGAACAGCCTGGCGCCCGGGTAGTGTGGCATGTTGGCAAGGCCGGCATGGTAGTCGCCCAGCAGCGGCCTGACGTTAAGCCACGAGTAAGCAGCCTGCAGCTTGCCGGCCGCTTCCACCAGCACGGGCTCACAGATGTCGAACGGCGCGTACACGCAGGAATGGCCCTGCGTTTCACAGGAATCGAACAGGTTCGCGGTCTTTTTCGAGCTGCCGCTGCCCAGCTCGATCAGGAAATCGGGCCGGGTCAGCGCAATGATCTCGTCGCCGTACTGCCGCAACAGCGCATCCTCGGTGCGGGTCGGGTAATACTCGGGCGTGTCGCAGATGCGGTCGAACAACGCCGCCCCGTGCGCATCATAAAAATACTTGGGCGGCAACGACCGGGGCGGCTCAAGCAAACCCGCCCGGGCATCCTCCACCAGGTCCGGCACATGCCAGGCCGGCGCAACCGCCACACACCGCACAGCACCTGAATATCCCCCAGAGCCAATCATGGTCGCCATCATAGCAAATTTGGGACACCCATAAATTTACGAAATTTGTAAATTTGGGACACCCATGAATTGACGGAATCTGTCAATTCATGGGTGTCCCAAATTAGCCGCTGCAATGGTGGTATCATATATATTACAAAGTGTGTATCCGCCCTGATGACCAGACCAGTCTGCCGGTATTTTTTGTCCTTGCTTGTTTTCGGCATTGTTCCATCCGTCTCTGCGGCCGGTGAGCCGGCGGATGTGCATCGGCCTGACTCTGCTGTTGCCAGGCAGGCGCCCTCCGATCCTGGGTTGTCCCGGTCCATCGCTGCGTATGAAAAACAGATTGCCGAACTGGAGGTTGCCGAAGGACCCCATGCAGCCGAGCTCGTCGAGGCCCGCTCCAGCCTGGGGATGCTGTACCAGCAGGGCGGGGACCACGGCCGGGCGATTGCAGTTTTGCGGGACGCCATGCAGTCGGTGCGCGTCAACGAAGGGCTGCACAGCATGAGCCAGGTCGCCTTACTGGAGGCCATCATCGACAGCCAGGTCGCCCTGGGCGCCCGGGACGAACTGCGCCGCAACTACGAATACCTGTTCTGGCTGTACCAGCGCAACTACGGCGAGCGTAACGCCGGCCTGGTGCCGGTAATAAAGAGAGTGGGCCAGTGGTACTTCGACCTCTACAACTTCAGCCCCCCGAACACCACGGTGGAACCCCTGATCGCGGCGGACGACCTGTATACCAAAGCCCTGAAAATCCTCCCGGAGGATGCGCCGCCCCGGGACCGGGCAGACATCTTATATAAGGTAGCCGTCATCAACCACCATGTCGCCGAGGACGTGCTGGACCCGATGCTCTCGCACGTGGAGATACGGGAAGCCATGCTCCCGCACGGAAGAAGCACCCCCTACGTCAACGAGGCGGCCGTGCGGGATTACTACGCCTACCAGAGCTTCTACAAGGGCAAGCGCTCGCTGCAACGCATCGTCAAGACGTACGAAGCAACCCTGCCCGACGGCATCATGGACTACGCCCGGGCGCTGGTGTTCATGGGCGACTGGCTCACCGTGCAGCGCCGGGTGCTGGAAGGCGCCCGCAAGTACCGGCAGGCCTGGGCCGCCCTGGCCGAACACGGCGCCGGCCCGGCGCAGGTGGAGGAACTGTTCGGCACGCCGCAGCCCATAGAGCAACTCCCCGTACCCGGCGAAGAGGAAATACAGGCAGGCGAGGACAACTACTACGCGGATGCGCTGCTGGACGTACCCAAGTCAGGCTGGCCCCGCAACATCCGGATACAGGCGATCCACCCGGCCGGTGAAACCACCCTTGTTCGCCGCGCCGAACGCGGCATCGCCGCCACCCGCTACCGCCCCGCCTACCGCGACGGCCAACCCGTCGCCACCACCGACGTCCCCCTGCGCTTCGTCTTCAAGCACAAGGAGCAGCCCGGCTGGCTGCATTTCTGAATTTGGGACACCCATGAATTAACGAAAACTATAAATTTGGGACACCCATAAATTGATTTTGCGGGTGTCCTGATTTAGCCGGACGCAATTTGGGACACCCATAAATTAACAAATATTCCAAATTCATGGGTGTCCCAAATTAGCCAATCACCCAAACACCCTGGGCCTGAAGTCCGCATCATTAATAATACTGGCGCTGTTACCGGTGGCCCGGATCACGAACAGGCCCTGTCGCTCGGCATGCACCACCACAGAAGCGTCCGTCTTCAGGTATGCCACGGCGCCGTAAATCTTTTTCCCCTGGTAGCCCGGCGCGTACACCGTGAATTTGCCCAGCTTTTCAAGAAACTGCGCCACGTCTTCGGCGCGCAACGTGGTCTTTACTTCCACGACCACCACTTCCTCGCCGTTCTCGGCCAGGATGTCAAACTCGTAATGCTCGCCGTTACGCCGGCCCCGCATGCGGGTATGCGTGTACCGTACCGTTATCCCTCGGGCTTGCAACAGCGGGACCAGGTCGCCTTCCACCAGGCTTTCCATCAGGGCGCCCCACTGGCTGGTGAATAACCCCTCCAGTTTTTTCATCCGCCGGTCGGCTTTCTTCTGTGACTTCGACACCTCGCGCAGGATAGCCCAGATTTCTTCAGGGGTGGCGGGTTGTTGATGTGATTGGTTTTCCATAATGACATCCTCCTTTTCAGTTCAGCCGATGATTAGAAATAACAGGATCCCAGTATAGAGCAAATCCACTACTACGTTATACCGGCCTCACCCGCTCATCACACCGGGCTTGACCCGGCAATTCATGGGTGTCCCAAATTAGCTGGCCCGGGGCACGCAATTTGGGACACCCATAAATTAACAAATGTTCTAAATTCATGGGTGTCCCAAATTAGCCAGTTACCTGGAAGAAAATAATTGGAAAATTAAGCTGTCAGCTAATACACTGTTCACTGTGTAATTGAGAGTTGAACTGTGGCTGCAAATCTAAAAGAAACACTGTACACCCTGGCCGATCAACTGCCCGACGGTGCAACCTGGGATGATGTAATGGAAGAAGTCCGTTTTCGCCGCGCCATAGAAATTGGTGCGCGGGCGGCCGATCAAGGCGAATTCGCTACCAAGGAAGAAATCCAGGCAGCATTTGCGCGTTGGGGTGTGGATATTGCAGGTTAAGTGGACTCGCCCCGCCTTAGCAGACCTGATTGAAGCGCAAGCTTACATAACCCGGGAAAATCCGCAGGCTGCCGGAGTCATTGCGCGTCGGATATGGGACGCAAGTCAGACCTTGGCTGACAATCCACGCATTGGTCGTATGGGACACGTTCCTGGCACACGGGAGCGGGTTGTGACAAGAACACCTTACCTGATTGTGTACCGGATTCGTGAAAAGCGTGTTGAAATCCTGCATGTTTATCACGGAAAGCGAAACTGGCAGGCCCAGTCTGAGGGACCGTAATTTGGGACACCCATGAATTAAGGAAATCTATAAATTTGGGACACCCATAAATTAACAAATGTTCTAAATTCATGGGTGTCCCAAATTAGCATCCCAAATTAGCAGCAATTCATGGGTGTCCCAAATTAGCCGCCGGTAATTTATGGCTGTCCTGAATTACTCCCAGTCCTGAATTAATCCCATGTGAGTTTTACCACAAATCGACGCAGGTTCGCCGTTGCGCAGTACGGGGACGGGATACAATCACTGGGCATAAAAAAACCCGCCCCCCGAAAGGGACGGGTCGTTTCTGCCCGGGTGGTGAAATCGGTAAACACAGGGGGCTGTCATCCCCCCGGCCTCTGTAGTCACAAGCTACACGCCTTACGGGTTCGAGGCCCGTCCCGGGCACCAAAGGTGACGCCAGTATCCTACAGGGATGGGGGGCTGTCAAAGAGTTTTGGGCAATGGCTACATAATTCATGGGTGTCCCAAATTAGCTTTCCCAAATTAGCTTTAAATCAAACGGCTCACTCAAAACTTATCCTGAGCCGTGTACCGGTGGCTTCAGCTATCTTCTGTAGGGTCTTGGTAGAGGGGTGGACTCGTCCCCCTTCCAGTCGCGCAATGACGGATTGCGTTGTTTTCATGCGTGCGGCGAGCTGTGTTTGTGTAAGCCCGGCGTTGATTCGGGTTTCAACCAGCATACGGGCCAGCTCAAACTCCGGCCCAAGTTCGTTATATACATCCTGATAGCCGGGGTCTTTGCGCCATTTTTTGTGCAGACTACTTACCTTGATCATTTCAATACATCTCTGGCACGTTGCAGAGCCAAGTCTATTTCCCTGCGTGGCGTTTTTCTCGTCTTTTTGATAAAGGCCCGGACCACGATGACACGTTTATCCTTGCCGGTAACACATATTGCTCGCGCTATCCTGTTTCTTTCCCCCATGCGCATTTCCCACAGCGGACCGCCAAGCTGTCTGATATGCGGTCTACCAACATATCCCGGGCCGGCAATCTCGACCAACTCACATATACGCACAAACCGTGCGCGTATATCTGCAGGTAGCTTTTCCAACTCCTTGGTTACAGTCTCGTTCAGAGCTTCTACAGTCCATTCCATGAATAGAACGTAATATAGCAGATATGATATATTTTCTCAAAAGGAATCCACCGCCTTTCCCTCGCTTTCGCCGGTGCGGGTTCTGCGCAAGCATGCCCCTGCATATTGTAAGCAGGGGCACGCAATTTGGGACACCCATAAATTAACAAATGTTGTCAATTCATGGGTGTCCCAAATTAGCGTTCATTTTCAAGGGTGCTTTCCAACGTTCTGAACTCATCATGCAGATTTTTTTTACCTCTTGGGGGACAACTCGTCCGGTCTCATCAAGATACTGGAGATGGAATATCAATCCCTCTGTATCTCTATGCCAAAACAATTCATGACTTAATTCTATACGATTATAATCCGTGTACTCAGGGGCGTATGTCGACAGAATCGCCCTGAAAGAAGAAAACTAGAACGTGGCAACTATTACAGAAAACCAAGGCGACGCCAGCGCAGATACCGGAACCCGGTACACGCTGGCTGTCGGTAACACTTTCCAGGGAACGCTTTTCAATGTCTCAGACGTCGATTGGATACGTGTGGAACTGGACGCCGACACGAATTACGATATCGTTCTCAATGGAGAAATCCCGTTAGAATTCGATATCTTCGATTCTGCAGGGACTTACGTCGTATCCGGGTATCAACGCAATGCCGGCACAATGCTCACCGGGAACCCGAATTCTACCGGCACTTATTTCATTGCTGTAAAAAGCAGTAATGACAACACTGCCGGCGAATACGAGCTTTCACTGGATGAACATCTGATCACGACAGGCAGCTATGATGAGATTGCGGACTATCTGGTCAATGGCGCCTGGGAGTGGTACGGGGAACCGGGTTTTGCTTTTGATATCGAGCCCGGTGGTGCAATATATGTCAACATCACTGCCTTGACCCTGGCTGGTCAACAACTGGCCCGTTGGGCCCTCGAGGCCTGGGCCGGCGCCACCGGCATCAGGTTCGAATTTGTCGCCCACGATAGTGCCCATATTATTTTCGATGACGATGAAGAGGGAGCTTTTGTCGACTTCACGAGGAGTGGCGGAGCTGTTATTGCTTCCACTGTCAACATTTCAACAGACTGGCTTGAGCAGTACGCGACTGAAATCGGCAGCTACTCCCAATTTGTCTATTTGCACGAGATCGGCCATGCCCTCGGTCTTGGTCATGCAGGTCCCTACGATGAGGGAGGCAAGTACGAGGTCGACAATATATTCCTGCTTGACTCCTGGCAGACAACAGTACAGTCGTACTTCACTCAGATAGACAACACACATATCAACGCGAGCTATGCCGTTCCCGTCACACCGATGATTGCGGACATCATCGCAATCCAGAGTCTTTATGGCAATCCTGATGATATTAATGCCGGTGATACCGTGTATGGTTATCGCTCCAACCTGGACGGCTACCTGGGCCAGGTATTCAAGCTCTTGACCGGCGTGGACGATCCCTTTGCCGGTATCAGTGTGCCCGACCCGTCCGGCAAACTTTCACTGGTCGACCTTGATGATGACGGTGATTTCGATATTGTCATCGGTAACCGGGAAGGGACCTTTCATTATTTCGAGAACACCGGATCAACCACAGAACCCGATTTCAGACAGCGCACGGATTCGAACAACCCGTTGGCCGGTCTTGATACGGGTCACCAAAGCACACCGGAATTCGCTGATCTCGATGGCGATGGCGACTACGATCTCATTGCAGGATCTTCCGCAGGCGAAATAAGCTATTTTGAAAATACCGGCACAGTGACTTCACCCGGTTTCACGCATCACACAGTAGCATCCAATCCCGTGGATAATGCGGAGGTGGGCGATTACAGTATCCCGGAATTGGCGGATCTCGATGGCGATGGCGATATTGACCTTATCGTTGGAAGCAGGGACAGCATCCCGCATTATTTTGAGAACACGGGTACACAAGCCAGTCCCAACTTCACTCACCGCACCGGCGAGGATAATCCTTTTGAAGGTATTAATCCGGGGGGCGACAGTGGACTCGCATTGACCGATATTGATGGTGACGGTGACCTCGACCTCGTCCTCTGGACCTGGTATGACAATCTTTACTACTTCGAGAACACCGGGACGGTGAGTGAACCCGTCTTCACAGAGCGCAGCGATGCGGCCAGTCCCCTGCAATTACCTGATGACGAGGGCTTACGGATGCCCGAGTTCATCGATCTTGATAATGACAACGACCTCGATATTGTGTTCGGAGTTCATGAGGGCGCCATTCAGCACCTCGAAAATACCGGTACGCGCGTTGAGCCCAATTTCGTTTCAACAAGCTTCGATCAAGCGGTTGCACTGACATTGAATGACAATGGCGGTAACGACACCCTGGACCTGCGCACAGACCACCAGGACCAGCGGGTCGACCTGAGTCCGGAAGGAATCTCTGACGTGTACGGCCTGGTCGGCAACCTGGTGATTGCACGGGGTACAGTGATAGAGAATTTCATAGCCGGGTCAGGAAATGATGTGGTTACCGGCAACACCGCTGGAAATAACCTGGAGGGTCGCATAGGCAACGACATACTGGACGGTCTTGCGGGTGACGACATACTCAACGGCAACGACGGCGATGACACCCTCAACGGCGGCCCCGGCGCCGACACGCTCGACGGCGGGCCGGGGTCAGATACCGCGTCTTACCAGAATTCCGCTGCCGCTGTCCTGGTGCGCCTGCATGATGCCAGCGCGGTCAGGAACGGCGATGCTGCGGGGGATACGCTGACCGGTATTGAGCACCTTGTCGGCAGCCGGCACAACGACATCCTGGCCGGCGACGGTGGCGATAACCGGCTGGAGGGGGGTGACGGCAACGACGACTTGTACGGCGGCCCCGCCGGCGGCGACGACATGATGTATGGGGGGAATGGCGACGACAGGGTTTTCGGGGGCAGGGGGAACGATACGCTGACCGGCGGTGCAGGGAGTGATATCCTGAAGGGCGGCCCGGGAGACGATATAATTATTGTTGATGGTGATGATATAGATATACTGTATGGCGGCCCTGATAAGGACACATTCCGGTTCTTCCCGAGCGACGTGGGGGGTGGTTCAATCAGGGATTTCAGTGATGGTGAGGATGTGATTGACCTGACGGAGTTTGCCGGCATCAACTCCATGGCCGATCTTGACATAGTAAGTCACGGGGACAATGTGCGTATAGCGGTGTCCGGTACTGACTATCTGACCACCATCATCCTGTCGGACTTCGATGTCAATAATCTGGATAATTCGGATTTCCTGTTTTAATCGCAATTTGGGACACCCATAAATTAACAAATGTTATCAATTCATGGGTGTCCCAAATTAGCATATACTTGATTGGGGCAATTCCGGATTAGTTCATTCCAGATTATGGCGGTTATCACAGAAAGCAACGGCGATGCGAGTGCGGACTCCGGAACCCGGTATTCGTTATCCCTGGGGGATGTTTTCCAGGGCTCGCTGGACCCTGCCGGCGACAAAGACTGGGTTCGGGTCGAACTGGCTGCCGGGATTATCTACGATATCACGCTGACCGAGGTAGAGTCGGCTCAACTCCGGCTCCTCGATTCAAAAGGCAACCACCTCGTCTCCGGGGGGTCCCTACCCGACGGGGCAAAGCTTATCTTCAGCCCGGACGTTACCGGGACGTATTACATCCAGACAGGCAGTTTCAATAACGATTTCTCAGGAGACTACGATCTTACGCTTGTCGAGAACACGATCCCCGTGGGCAGCTACGATGAGATTGCCGACTACCTGACGGATGGCTACTGGGAGTCGCTGGATGGGTCAAGGGCAGCTTTTCCCGTCGAGCCCGGCGGGACGCTGACTGCCGATATCTCAGTCTTGACCGAAGAGGGCCGGCAACTGGCTCGCTGGGCCTTCGAGGCATGGACCAACGTCACCGGCATCAGCTTTGAGTTTGTTGAAGATAATAATGCAGACATCCTTTTCAAAAGCGAGTCTGATATTACGGCTTCAGGTGGCCCTGCAGCAATACGAAACGGAATGATCATTTCTTCCAGTGTCAATATTCCGCCAGATCATGTAATTGAGAATGGAATTACGATTGACAGTTTTTCTTTTTACACATTTGTGCATGAAATCGGACATGCACTGGGGTTAGGGCATCCCGGGCCTTACCCAACAGATTTCGATAACCCCGTAGCCACGTACGGAATCGAGACCATTTACCTGATCGATTCTTATCAGGCATCAATAATGTCGTATATCCGTCAAGCTGAAAACACCTATATCAACGCCAGTAATGCCTCCAATGTCACCCCCATGATCGCGGACATCATCGCCATCCAGAATCTCTACGGCGTACCCACTGATATCAACACCGGTGACACTGTCTATGGCTACCAATCCACCGTGGACGGCTACCTGGGCCAATTCTTCGAGTTGTGGACCGGTGAGCTAAACCCCTTTCTCAACATCGGCCTGGTGGATTACACCAGTGCACCCACCATTAAACCAACACTGACCGACCTTGACGGTGACGGCGACCTTGACCTTGTCGTCGGAAGCCAGGGCGGCGCCATTCATTATTTCGAGAACACCGGCACGTCTGCCAACCCCGGTTTTACGGAACGCAACGGCACAGACAACCCACTGGAGAGTATTTCAGTGGGGTCTTACAGCACACCGTCATTCACCGACCTCGACGGCGATGGCGACCTTGACCTCATCGTTGGCAACGGCAACGGTGATATCGCCTACTTCGAAAATACCGGTACAGCGACCGCCCCTGGTTTTACGCAGCGCAGCGGCGCGGCCAATCCGTTTGATACCATTACCAAGGGTTCATGGAGTACAGTTGCACTGGCCGACCTGGACGGTGACGGTGACCTGGACCTTGCTGTCGGCATTAATGACGGCGATGTCCATTACTATGAGAACACCGGCACATCCGCCAATCCCAGTTTCATATCACGCACTGGCGAGACCAACCCACTCAACAACATTAATGCAGGTTCCTACAGCACACCCGTATTTGTCGATTTTGATAATGATAATGACCCGGACCTTGTCGTTGGGAGCGGGAATGAGAACATTCATTACTTTGAGAACACGGGGACTACGACTGATCCAGGTTTCACCCAACGAGCCGACTTTGATAATCCTTTGCTTGGAGCCAATGGAGGCGGATTTGTCGCACCTGCCTTTGCCGACCTCAATGGCGACGGTGAGCTTGACCTCATCATTGGAAATCAAGTTGGTAGCATCGCCTATTTTAAAAACACGGGAACGCACGCCGACCCTGAGTTTTCACCACAAAGCCTTGCTAACCCGGCCACGTTAACGATCTATGACAACGGCGGCACTGACACGCTGGACCTGCGCACGGACACAAACGACCAGCGCGTATACCTGCGCCCGGAGGGAATCTCGGATGTATATGGCCTGACAGGCAACCTTAGTATTGCGCGTGACACGGTCATTGAGAATGTTATTGCAGGGTCGGGGGACGACCTGGTTTTCGGCAATGCCGTTGCGAACACCCTCAGCGGCCGTGACGGCGATGACAGGCTTTGGGGCAGTGGCGGCAACGATACCCTCAACGGCGACGCCGGCGACGACACGCTCAACGGCGGCCCCGGCGCCGACATGCTCGACGGTGGGCCGGGGTCAGATACCGCGTCTTACCAGAATTCCGCGGTCGCGGTACTGGTGCGCCTGCATGATGCCAGCGCGGTCAGGAACGGCGATGCTGCGGGGGATACGCTGACCGGTATTGAGCACCTTGCCGGCAGCCGGCACAACGACATCCTGGCCGGCGACGGTGGCGATAACCGGCTGGAAGGGGGTGACGGCAACGACGACTTGTACGGCGGCCCCGCCGGCGGCGACGACATGATGTATGGGGGGAATGGCGACGACAGGGTTTTCGGGGGCAGGGGGAACGATACGCTGACCGGCGGTGCAGGGAGTGATATTCTGAAGGGCGGCCCGGGGGAGGATATAATTATTGTTGATGGTGATGATATAGATATACTGTATGGCGGGCCTGATAACGACACATTCCGCTTCTTCCCGAGTGACGTGGGGGGTGGTTCAATCAGGGATTTCACTGATGGCGAGGATGTTATTGACCTGACGGAATTTACCGGCATCAGTTCCATGGCCGATCTTGACATAGAAAGTCGCGGGGACAATGTGCGCATAGAGGTGTCCGGCACGGACTATTTGACCACTATCATCCTGTCGGATTTTGATATAAACAACCTGGATAATTCGGATTTCCTGTTTTAATCACCCCCAGACGTCCGGCGCAAGCCGGAACCCGGCAATTCATGGGTGTCCCAAATTACAACGTAGCTGAAAAACAACACCAATTCCCCCCAGATCGACCCCAGTTTACCCTTTCCAAAACACCGTGATATAATCGCCTTCCATCCCGACAAAAAAACCGCAATAAAAACTTGACATTTATACTATTTATTTCTTACTATACTGTTGACAAGAATAAAAAATCCTGACATATTGCGGACATTTTAAGGCAAGGGGGAAAACAGCAGGCTAAATCTTTAACAGTCCTGCACGATTTTTTCTATTATGCTGTTGACATAATTAATGAATATCGGCATATTGCAACAAATCAGCAAAAGTACTACCATGGTCGATGAACCCTGGGGAGCCCCACTGACAAGATTTAATGAATTAGCTGTTGACTTGTATCTTAGCGAGTGAGATATTTGTGGACAGTGATTATATTTTGTGTAAAAGTGTGTGATAATTAGTATAACCAAAGAATTCATTTACTTCTATCTGAAATAACAGGAGAAAAAGTTATGCCTTACAAGAATGAGATGATGTTGATGGGTGGAGATGCGTCTGCTGACACCTCAACGCAGCTTTGCTTCAATCCGCCGGAAGGCCCGTTTGATGCCAGCAATGTCGTTACAGGAGAGATTACCCACACTAACGATGAAGACTGGATTGCCATCAAGCTGACCGAAGGCAACTCATACACTATCACGACTGGGGGCGATACAGAAACTGAAGGAGCGCTGAATGACTCAGTCCTGAAGCTGATGGACAGCAAGGGCGGACTGATCGAGATGAATGACGACGTAATGGCCGCCAAAGGTATGCTTGGTTCCCAGATCAAGTTTACCCCCGAGGTAGGCAGCGGCACGCAGGTGTACTTCATCAGTGTCAGCGGCTATACCGGCAACCCGGGCGCAAATAATACCGGCAGCTACACGGTCAGTGTTGCAGAGGTGGCGGTGTTGCCGTCCGGCGAGGGAGCGGACATTGAGGGTACTCCTAATGCCGACAAGCTCGTCGGCACAGGCGATTCAGAGTCCATCGCAGGCCTGGGTGGCGATGACACCCTGTACGGTGGTGGCGGCGACGACAGTCTGAGTGGTGGTGAAGGTAATGACCTGCTCATGGGCGGTCCAGGTGCCGATACGCTCAAGGGCGGCGCTGGTGAGGACACCATAACCTACAAGTATTCAGCGGCAGGCGTCACTATCAACCTGAATGATGGTGCGGCCAATGGCGGCGATGCCGACGGCGATACCCTCGGCGAGATGCTTGAGAATGTAGTAGGTTCCGCGCATGATGACGTGCTGACCGGCACGGATAACGTCAACGTGGGTAACAAGTTGTGGGGTCTGGGCGGAAACGACGTTCTCTCCGGCAGAGAGGGCGACGACATGCTCTACGGCGGCGCGGGCGACGACATGCTCGACGGCGGTGATGAGAACGATACGCTGGAAGGCGGCTACGGCGCCGATACGTTAACCGGTGGTCTGGGTGCGGATACCGCATCCTATGCCGGTTCCATGATGGGTGTCACGGTGCGCCTGCACTCCCACCAGGCCATGGGCGGCGACGCCGAGGGCGATACCTGGGGCGATACCGTTACCGTGGATTATACCGTGCCGGCTGAGGATCCCGAGGATCCCGACGTTATTGTTGCGTATTCCAGCCGAACGTGAACACCTATTCCAGTTCAACGTGAACACTCATTCCAGCCGAACGTGAACACCCATTCCAGTTCAATGTGAACACCGATTCCAGTCGAACGTGAACACTTTCAGACTGATTCTGGAATCGGTGTTCACGACCCTGGAATCAGCGTTCACGCTGAACTGGAATCGCCCTCAACGCATGGACTTGTAACCCGGTGGTAGGTTATCTCCTTTTTAGGAGGAACCCACCCCATGTCAAACAAGAGAACGACCATGCGTAAACTACGAGACGTACTTCGGCTCCGGCATCAGGCCGGTTTATCCATCCGCGCCATCAGTCGCAGCACCAAGCTGAGCGTCGGCGGCGTGCAGAAGCTCATCCGCCGGGCCCAGGCATTGCAGCTGAGTTGGCCATTGCCCCCCGAGCTGGATGACGCCCGCCTGGCGGGGCTGTTCTATCCCGATGCCGATACCGGCGCCGGCTCGCGCTGTGAGGCGCCGGACTGGCCCGCGGTGCACGAAGAACTGAAGCGGCCCCATGTGACCCGGCAACTGGTGTGGGAGGAATACACACAGCGCTATCCGAACCGGTGTTACAGCTACTCCTGGTTCTGTGACCACTACCAGCGCTGGCTCGGCCGGCAACGGCCCACCATGCGCCAGGGTCACCGGGCCGGAGAGAAGTGCTTTGTGGACTACGCCGGCAGCACCGTACCGGTGGTGGACGGCGCCACCGGCGAGGTGCGACCGGCACAACTGTTTGTCGCCGTGCTGGGCGCGTCCGACTACACCTTCGCCGAGGCCACCTGGACCCAGGCGCTCCCCGACTGGCTGGGCAGCCACACCCGGGCCATGACGTTCTTCGGCGCCGTCCCCGCCCTCATCGTCCCCGACAACCTGCGCAGCGGGGTCAGCAAAGCTTGCCGCTACGACCCGGACATCAACCCGAGCTACCAGCAATGGGCTGAACACTACCAGGTGGCCATCCTCCCGGCGCGTCCGCGTAAACCCCGCGACAAGGCCAAGGCCGAACAGGGCGTTTTACTGGTGCAGCGCTGGATCCTGGCCCGCCTGCGCCATCACCGGTGCTTCTCCCTGGACGAGGTGAACCGCCATATCGCCCGACTGCTCGACGACCTCAACAACCGACCCTTCAAGCGACGACCCGGCTCGCGTCGGTCCGCCTTTGAGACCCTCGACCAATCGGCATTAAGGCCCCTGCCGCCTCACCCCTATGAGTACATCCACATCAAATCGGTCACCGTCCATATCGACTACCACGTGCAGTATCAGCAACATTACTACTCCGTGCCGCACCAGTATGTGGGCGAGAGACTGGAGTTACACGCCGGTAATGCGTTGATTGAACTCTACTTCCGGCAACGCTGCATCGCCACGCACCCGCGCCGGGACGGCCACGGCTTCACCACCCACCCGGCCCACATGCCCGAACGCCACCGGGCGCAGCAGCAGTGGTCCCCCGACCGCCTCAGGCGCTGGGCCAAACAACTGGGGCCACAGGTGGATACCTGGGTGCGCCAACAACTCGAACGCCGCACCCATCCGGAGCAGGCCTACCGCGTCTGCCTGGGCCTGTTGCAGCTCAGCAAACAGTACCCCGCCACCCGCCTCAACGCCGCCTGTCAGCGCGCCAACCAGGCCGGCCTGACGCGCCTCAAACAGATGAAACACCTCCTGGAAACCCACCAGGACCAAATCACCGACGCCACCGCAACGGCCACCGATTCAACCACCCCGCTGCCCCAGGACCATGAGAATATCCGCGGGCCGCAACACTTCAACTAACGGAGAGACACCATGACCACGACCACACTCACCCTTGCCCGCCTGCGCGAACTGCACCTGCCCGGCATGGCAACCGCCCTGACCCAACAAACCGAACAGCCCGGCGCGTATGACAACCTCCCGTTCCTCGACCGACTCGCCCTCCTGGTCGAATCCGAATGTTTGCAACGGGAACAGCGTAAACAGGACCGCCTCATCCGTCAGGCGCGCTTCAAACTGCGCGCCACCCTCCAGGATATCGATTACGAACACGCCCGCAACCTGCAACGCAAACAACTGACCCAGCTTGCACAGGGCGAGTGGCTGCAGCGGGCACACAACCTGCTTATCACCGGCCCCTGCGGCTCAGGCAAAACCTTCATCGCCTGCGCCCTCGGCCACCAGGCCTGCCTGCAGGGCTATACCACTCGCTACTACCGCTTGGCCCGCCTGCTACTGACACTCACCCAGGCCAAAGCCGACGGCAGCTACCACAAGCTCCTGAGCCAGCTTGCCAGGACCCGGCTGCTCATCATCGACGATTGGGGCATGGACACCCTCAACAGCGCACAACGCCACGACCTCATGCACATCGCAGATGACCGCTACCACACCGCCTCCACCATGATGGTCAGCCAACTGCCCGTCGACCAGTGGTATGCTACCATCGGTGATAACACCCTCGCCGATGCCATCCTCGACCGGCTCGTACATAATGCCCACCGCCTCACATTAAAGGGCGAATCCATGCGAAAAAAACAGGGGTTTGTTGACTCATCGTGAACACTTAAGGTAAAAATACGAACACGCCATGCGTTGAGCTGCCAGGTGTTCACATTGAACTGGAATGGGTGTTCACGCTGGGCTGGAATCAGTGTTCATCTTCGCTGGAATACGCAATTGTGGAAGAAACTGTCCCTGATATCATCCATCTGACCGGTTCTCACATGGCCGACATACTGGCCGGCGACAGCAGGAACAACATTATCATGGGCAATGGCGGCGACGACAAGCTCTATGGCGGCCCCGGTGGCGGCGATGACATGTTGCATGGCGGCATGGGCGATGACATGGTGTTCGGCGGCAGGGGTAATGACACCCTCGAGGGCAACGAAGGCGACGACATGCTGCATGGCGGTTCGGGCGCTGACACTTTCGATGGCGGTTCCGGCAATGACATGATCTATGCGGATCGTCATGATCTTGGTAATATTGACGGTGGAGAGAATCCAACAGGACATCCAGGAGATATGGACACCCTCTCATTTGAGAGACTGGCGGATGATGAAGGCGTCACACTTACCCTTGGGACTGATGCAATGGACATCGAACGTGTCATCGGTACGGTCGAGGATGACTCTATAACTGGTGAAGCTGACGCACCGGAAGAAATCGAAGGCGGCGACGGCGGCGATACGCTTGTTGGCGGCACCGGTCCCGGGGATACCGTATCCTACGAGAGTTCCGACCGCCGTGTGCGGGTGGACCTTGGTGATGGAACTGATGCTGACGCTACCGGTTCGAGCAACTCCGGCGGTCACGCCACAGGCGACACCATCTCCGGTTTTGAGAACATCAAGGGTTCGGCCCATGGCGACGTTTTGACAGCCTTGGCTGGAACGGCTGGTGCGACCGGCAGCACACTCTGGGGTCTCGGCGGCGATGACAGCCTGACGGGTGGCCTCGGTAATGACACCATAGAAGGCGGCGCCGGCGCTGATGAGATGGATGGAGGTACTCAAGCGAATAGAGGTGATGCTGATGAGAATACCCAGGAAAACACCTTGTCCTATGCCGGTTCGGATGCGGGCGTAACGGTGAATCTGGCTAGTGCCAGCGCATCAGGCGGTCATGCCGAAGGTGATGAAATTGAGACCTACGAACTCACGCTCAATGCAGATACAGACGATGAGGACGAAATCGATGTTTCCACCTTCGTAAACGTGACCGGTTCAATGCATGGTGACTACTTGACCGGCGACGGGTTTGCAAACCATCTCTCAGGAGGTGGTGGTGACGATTCCCTACGCGGCGGAGCCGGAGCGGACGTGCTCGCTGGCGGCCCGGGCGCCGACAAGCTTGACGGTGGCGAGGACCAGGGGGAAAGGAACAACCTGCTTCCTCGAACGGATACTAACGATGATGGTGTCATTGACGATACTGACGACGAAGCATTGCCTGCTTCAGAAGACTGGGCAGCTTATCGCGGCGCCTCAGAAGGTGTTACGGTCAACCTGAACACCGGCAGAGGCACGGCTGGAGACGCCATGGGTGATACGCTCAGTAATATCGAGTTAATATGGGGTTCCATGGACACGATGAGCGGTGATACGTTCATAGCCAGTGAGGGTGCCGACTATATCCACGGAGATGGCGGCAGCGACACCATA
Organism: Gammaproteobacteria bacterium; assembly: GCA_965207165.1. Classification (GTDB taxonomy): domain Bacteria; phylum Pseudomonadota; class Gammaproteobacteria; order Eutrophobiales; family Eutrophobiaceae; genus JAAXHV01. The sequence goes on from OZ242265.1 coordinate 3,972,518, forward strand.
TCCTACGAGGCATCGAAGCATGGTGTGACTGTTGTATTAGCTGGTAATGGTGACACTACGTTCACTGCGGGTACTGACGATGACACGCCGGATATGTTTATTGCTGCTACTCCTGCAATAGTTGATAATTGGAGAGCAGGCGGGGGTGATGGAGGCGCGACTCCTGCCGATAGGCCGGACGCTGTTCAAGAAGACGATAGTGATGCAACGACCAAAAGCTACGCCGAAGGCGACGTACTGGCCAGCATCGAAAACGTGACCGGTTCCCGTTCAGCCGATAGGATTACGGGTGATGCAGTTCCCAATGTCATCAAAGGCGGTGGCGGCAACGATATATTGAGTGGTGCCGGGGAAGATGACAAGCTGTACGGCGGCGCCGGCAACGATACGTTGGGTGCAAGGCCTGCAATTGTTGACGACCCTGCTACCGATGACGATGAAACAGAGGCCGAACTTACCGATGCCGGCGATGATATGATGTACGGTGGTGCCGGTAATGATAAGCTCTACGGTGGTGCCGACGATGACACCCTGGTCGGTGGTGCAGGCGATGATGACCTGGACGGTGGTGCAGGTAATGATACTTTTGTCTTTGGCCCAGGCGACGGAAGTGACGTTATAGTCGGTTTTGCGGGTGGAGCTGATGGTATCGGAGGAGATAAAATTGACCTGTCCGCGTTCGGTATCGATCCAGATGATTTGGATGGTCTCATCAGTGTACGAGCCGGTAATTCTGTCATTAATCTGGAAGATTATGGCGGTGGCAGAGTCACAATTCAGGGTAATACAGACCTCGACCAGACTCTCTTCATAGACGGAGATGGCGATGGTGTATTTGAGGGTGAAACTGACACCAATGAAATTGATGACACGGGCGATATGGACGGTATCTTCATCCTCTGATCAACCGGGGTATTAGTAAACAAATCTTCCTGATTGCACGGAAGTAAACGATCGCAGGGGCGGTTCAGACGGGGCAACCCGTTTGGACTGACCCCTGTTTTATTTCTGCCCCCCGCGTCGTTCCGGCGCACGCCCGAACCCGGCAATTCAGGACACCCATAAATTATGTAGCCCACACAGTGTGGTAATCCAGACACGAACGGCTCCCCCCGTTATCGCAGGGGGACAATGGAGAAGATTAAATGATATTGTTCTCGTGTATCTTCTCATGCAGTTCATTGATTTGTTCCTTCATTTCATCCCGCAAGGTCCTCATTTCATCCCGCATTTCATCACGATGAGCGCGTTGTTCACTAGTAATAGGTCCTGCCAGTGCAACACCGATACCAACAATTGTTACTACTTCTGCGAACATACATTTATCACTGAGGGAAATTAGAAAATCTGATCGGCATTACTCATGAAAATTCCAAAACGGATTTTTATCATCTACCAGGTATTGTTAAGTAATATCGTCCGTCATTTCCAGAAATGGTGGTCGAGGTAGATTCAAGAAGTATGATTCTTGACACTACCTGAGAAAAAAGTGCGAAAGATTCTTGACAGTACCTTGTAGATGCCTGGATTACTACTACGGTTATGCCTAATTTGTGGGTGTCCCAAATTACTGCCCGGACCGAGGAAGGGACAGGGATGCCGGTATGTAGCGGAGGGTACAAATAAAACAGGGGTCAGTCCAAACGGGTTTCCCCGTCTGAACCGCCCCTGCGATCGTTTACTTCCGTGAAATCAGGAAGATTGGTTTTGTTGCCTGTGGTTAGAGAATGAAAATACCGTCCTCTCCATCAACACCTAAGCCGGCGGCATCACCATTCGTATCATCAAGGACACTCACGGCAAGGTCGGTTATACCCTGAAGGGTGATTCTGCCCCCTCCGTAATCTTCCAGGTTGATGACGGTATTACCGGCTCGCTCACTGATGAGATCTCCCAAATCAGCCTCCCTAATATTGAAAGCCGAGAGATCAATTTTATCGCCAGTACCATCAGTACCAAGAGTATCATCATCAGTATTAGGAAGATTATCAGCCCCTAGATCAGTAGTAGCAGTACCATCAACGCTAATATCAAAGTTGGTGATGACGTCACTTCCGTGGTTCGGGCCGAAGACAAAAGTATCTCTAACACCGTCATCGGTAGCAGTGCCATCGTTCCCGTCCAGGTCGTCATCGCCGGCGCCACCGACCAGGGTGTCACTGCCGGCACCACCGTAGATCTTATCGTTACCGGCGTCGCCGTACATCACGTCATTGCCGGCATCGGTAAGTGCATCCTCTGCTTCTATATTGTTAGCAGCGTCTGCAACAATTGCAGGCCTTGCACCCAACGTATCATTGCCGGCGCCTCCGTGCAGCTTGTCAGCTCCACCGGCGCCACTCAACGTATCGTTGCCGCCACCGCCTTTGAGGACATTGGGAACGGCACCACCGATAATCTTATCGGCTGAACGGGAACCGGTTATGTTCTCGATACTGGCCAGTATGTCGCCTTTGGCATAGCTTTTGTTCGTTGCGTCATCATCGCCTGCCTCAACAGCAGTTGGCCTAGCTCCATCGGGGGCCGAATCACTTCCGCCAGCCCTCCAATTCATGAGCATTGTATCAGTAGCAGCGTTAAACATATCCGGTGTAGCATCAGCGCCGGTAGTAGCCGGAGAGAACGTAGAAGTAGGAGTACCATCAGCCTCAAGAGCAGCACTAGTGTTCACCGCCGTCGCCCCGTCCGCCGCCAAATTAACATCAACACCATGCTTCGATGCCTCATAGGACACGGTGTCGCTGCCGCCGTCACCATGGATGATGTCGGTGCCTTCGCTGGCTATGAACGTATCGGCGTGTGTAGAGCCCCAGACCAGCTCGATATTCTTGAGCGTGTCACCCTCGGCCTCTCCACCCGTGCCCATGCCGGTGTTCAGGTTGACCATCACACCGTCCATGGCGCCCCGGTAGGCTGCCCAGTCTTCATGCGCTACAGCCTGGACGTCATTCGTAGGATCTTCGTCACCCTGGTCATCAAACTCTACAGAGTTAGAACTTCCTCCATCCAGCTTGTCGGCGCCCGGGCCACCAGCGAGCACATCGTCTCCGGCACCACTGCGCAGGTTGTCGTCACCCGCGCCGCCTTCGAGATGGTTATCGAACATGTTACCGGTCAAGTAGTCATTATGCATTGACCCGGTCACGTTGACGAATGTGGCAATATCTACTGTTTCATCATCAGAAGCATCCTCGTTACCCTTGGTATCAAGGTAATCGTAGGTCTCAATTTCATCCCCTTCGGCATGACCGCCTAATGCGGTGGAAGTAGCCAGGTTCACCGTGACGCCCGCATCCGAACTGGCATAGGACAAGGTGTTTACTTCGGAACTTTCAGAAACATTGATTGTAGCTTGAGTTGAGCCGCCATCCAGTTCATCAGCGCCAGCGCCGCCTTCCAGGGTGTCATTGCCGCCTGCACCTTTCAGAGTGTCATCGCCGTCAAGACCCCAGAGTGTGCTACCATCTTGGACATCAGTCGTACTCCCATCCGTATCATTCGACCGGGCCGTCAGGTTGTCGTCAAAGGCCGAACCCCTGACGTTTTCAAAGCCGGCAATCTCGTCACCTGATGCGTGGCCGCCGGAGGCGTTTGCGGTATTAGTGTCGTCGAGAACATCCTCGCCACCAGCCAAGTCTACCCGCACACCCCTGTCCGAATTCGCATAGGACACAGTATCACCTACGCCAGTACCGCCAATAAGATTGTCCGACCCATCGCCACCGTCGATGGTTTCAGGGGCAGCGTTTGTACCTGTCAGCGCATCATCGTCCTCGTCGGTGCCGATGAGAGTTTCAATAGAAACAAAACGAGCATCATTCAGATCGATAGTGACTGCTTCCGCGTTCCTGGCGTAGGAAAGGGTGTCGTTCTCACCCCTTGCATTGCCTGTCATCTCATTGAACATAGTCATCGGATTATCCATCATTGCAGCGCCGGAAATGGTTCCGGTATCCGTTGCACCTTTGTCCACCATGTCGTATATCAGGTCACTGCCGGCCCCGCCGTAATAATCGTCATCGCCCGAACCGCCGTGGAGCATATCATTGCCACCACCGCCATGGAGATCGTCATCGCCCCTGCCGCCGAACACCATGTCATTGCCGCCACCGCCTTGCAGATTGTCATCACCACCGCCGGGGCCGCCGTACAGCTTGTCGTCGCCGCCATTGCCCTTGATGGTGTTGTCCCTGCTGTCGCCAGCCAGTATGTCGGCCATGTGAGAACCGGTCAGATGGACGATATCAGGTACAGTCTCTTCCACAATAATGTCGGGATCCTCCGGATCCTCAGCCGGCATGCGATAATCTACGGTTACCGTGTCGCCCCAGGTATCGCCTTCGGCGTCACCGCCCATGGCCTGACTGGAATGCAGGCGCACCGTGACACCCATCATGGAACTGGCGTAGGAAGCGGTATCCGCACCCAAACCACCAGTTAGCTCATCCGCGCCATAGCCGCCTTCCAGGGTATCATCCTCATCGCCACCGTCCAGGCTGTCATCGCCGGCACCGCCGTAGAGCATGTCTTCGCCCTCTCTGCCGGAGAGAACGTCGTTACCGTCCAGACCCCACAAGCTGTTACCCACGGTGACGTTATCCGTGCCGGTCAGCACGTCGTCGTGCGCAGAGCCTATTACATTCTCAATGTCCTCGCCGAGGATATCACCTTCGGCATCGCCGCCTCTGGCAGTGCCGTCATTCAGGTTAATAGTGACGCCTGCCGGGGAATAACTGTAGGTTATGGTGTCCTGGTGTTCTATTTCAGGGGTATCAGCATCACCATCGTGATCATACTTGGAGGAACCACCATTGAGTGTATCAGCGCCCGCGCCGCCCATGAGCAAGTCAGCACCTTTGCCACCGCTCAGGCTGTCGTCGCCGCCACCACCATAGATGGTGTCATCGCCGTCCAGACCTGCGATGGACTCGCCATCACCCGTACCGGTGAGCTTGTCGGCCATGGGAGTGCCTTCAATGTCCGCCCCCTCGCCGGACGGCAGAACCGCCACCTGTGCGACACTGACCGTGTAGCTACCAGTATTACTTGCTCCCGGGTTGCCGGTATAGCCGCTAACACTGATGAAATATACCTGCGTGCCGCTGCCGGTCTCCGGGGTGAACTCTATCTCGGAGCCAAGCTTACCTTTGGCGGGCATTACGTCGTCATTCATCTCGATCAGGTCGCCCTTGCCGGTCATCAGCTTCAGGACTGAGTCATTCAGTGTTCCGCCTTCTCCGCCCCCGGTAGTGATAGTGTATGAATTGCCTTCGGTCAGCTTGATGGCAATCCAGTCTTCATCGTTAGCGTGGGCAATAGTGCCCGTAACGACATTGTCCGGACCAAACGGGCCTTCTGGCGGCATGAAGCAAAGTTGCGTTGAGGTGTCAGCAGACGCATCCATCCCCATCAACATCATCTCATTCTTGTAAGGCATAACTTTTTCTCCTGTTATTTCAGATAGAAGTAAACGAATTCTTTGGTTTTACTAATTACCGAAAATAAAAAATTTGAGATTACTATGTAATCCTTTACATAAACCAATCCCCTGGCACGTTTCCGGCTGATTGTCAGCCGGTAGAGGAAAAAGACGTGATTTTGACTGAAAAAGAGCGATTTATGCCTGTTTCAACACCCCTGGACGGGTCGCCTGACCATTGAAAATAGTCAACGAGATACACTATTTGGTGACAGATATATTCCAAATTTGCATGACGTCTCGAGACAGACGATTACGCACTTTTGGCGTGTTATATTTTCAGTACCTGGATTTCCAGGGATCTTCAACCAAGACATTCCGTGAAGAAACCAGTTAAAAGAAACGGCAGTTTTTACGATGACGTGCTTTCTTCGTCATTGGCGAACAACACCCGCATCGCTTACGACAAGGGCTGGTCCTGTTTTACAAACTACTGCGTGCAGGCAGGCATAGATCCGATGGCTGCGACTCCTGAGCATGTAGCTGATTTCTTTGTTGACATGGGGTCAGGCGCCAACAGGGCCAACGGGAAAAAGTTATCGGTCGGCACGCTTTACCTGTATAGAAGTGCGATAAACAGGCAGTATGCGGAAGCACACAAAACGTCACCCGCCAGTCACCCGAAGGTGAGTGCCGTCCTGAAAGGATTGGCGCGTCTGCGCGGCACTGCTCAGCGCCAGGTGCAGGCTTTGCGGGAGCACCATATCCTGTGTATGCTGGAGCAGTGCGGCAACAGCCTTATCGGCCTGCGCAACGCGGCAATAATTTCGCTTGGTTTCTCGGCTGCCCTGCGCCGCTCTGAAATATGTGCGCTTACGATAGCCGATATTGAAATCATTTCACCAGGCCGTGGAGACGATACCCGCAGGATGGTTGTGCATATACGAAAATCGAAAACGGACCAGGCAGGGAAAGGCCAACGCATCGGCGTGCCGGACGGTCAAAGGATAAAACCGATAAAACGCCTGGAAGACTGGCTACAGTCCGCAGGAATCACGCGGGGCTTCGTGTTTCAATCGATGGCGCGCGGCGGCAATTTGCGCGGACGTCCATTGCATCCTGTGGATATACCCCGTCTGTTGAAGCATTATGCCGAAACAATCGGCTTGAACCCTGACGAGATCTCCGGCCACTCACTACGGGCAGGCTTTGTGACCAGTGCGGCCGTACACCATGCGCGGCTCGATAAAATCATGGAAATTACCCGCCATAGCAACCCGGAAACGGTGATGAGATACATCCGGGACGTGGGCTTATTCGACGATCACGCCGGCAAGGACTTTTTGTAGCGGTAATTTGGGACACCCATGAATTAGATAGCCGTACCTGTATAGTCTTCCGCTGTAGCCTTCCAGAGTTCACAACCCGATAGCCAGAAATATTTGACGATATGATTCATCTGTCTGACACTGCCCCTGTAATTTTGACTGATGCATAAGTTATATTGTAAGAGGCCCTGTGACTACGAAAGCTGAATTATCTTATTAGTTCGTCTCTTTACGCGCTCATTTGATAAGATTAAAGAGGCCAGAGATAATTACCCGCGGAGGCCCAGAGAGGAATAACGTGTATTGGTCAGAGCAACTCGGCAAAGACAATCGAGGTAGCCGCCCGCGCTGCGTGCTGCTGACTGATGGCCGTGCCGATGAAGTAGCCGAACGGTTGACTGCGCTGGTCGACCACCCCGACGTGGTGGTCTCGCCCGACGACAACTGGATGCCTTGCGGTAAACCCATTAAAAAAGAAGACGGTTCATGCGATAAAACTCCTGCGGATGAAGCGCAACTCCACAAAGCAAATTGTCTTGTATGCTCCAAAGTTCAGAAACAGCTTGGGGAATGGTGGCTTGCTGTTCAATCAACCGGACCCAACTGGGACATTGCCAGCACTTGCACCATCAAAGGCAAATCTGGGCTGCTGTTAGTAGAGGCGAAAGCCCACGTCAATGAATTGTCCGCGAAGGGAAAAACAGCCCCCGATACCAACTCTCAGAACAGCAAAAGGAATCACGAACAAATCGGCGAAGCGATTACAGAAGCGAACCGCTATCTCCGGTTGGAAACCGGAAACAATTGGAATCTATGCCGGGATCGCCACTACCAACTTTCCAACCGCTTCGCCTGGTCCTGGAAGCTGGCAACCCTGGGCGTTCCCGTGGTTCTGATGTACCTGGGATTCCTCAATGCTAAGGATATGGTCGGCGAAAAGTTGTTCCTATCTCCAGAGGAGTGGGAGAGCACCATCAAGACCCATGCTGAAAGTGTCGTTGACAATACCTGTTGGAACCAGTGGCTGAATATTTCAGGAACGCCGCTACTCCCGTTAATTCGCTCGTCAGACCTGCAATTTTATCCTTGCTGCACAAACATCCTGAACTAAGGGGATATATATGCCCCCAGAACAAATAAAATAGCACGTCCTTGTGCAATTGCTTTGCTTCCGTAGGGGGGATTTGGAATATCAGGAGACGAAAATGAAGTCGACTGTTCCCAGGTCAGATCCGACGCCCAGGAGGGTGATCGTGGTAATCCCTCCGTCTTCGTCGGTTAAGGTAATTACGGTATTGTCACCTTCCTGATCCTGGTCTAGGCCGGCGCCGATGCCGGTAATATTATCGAAAGCCGTCAGGTCTATCTGGTCCCCGCTGGTAAAATCCATGATGTAGTCGTTGCCGTGGCCCGGTTCGAACACAAAGGTGTCGTCGCCGGGGCCACCGTCCAGCCAGTCGTCGCCTTCGCCGCCGTTGATGGTGTCCTTGTCCTCGCCGCCGTAGATTTCATCGTCTCCGGCGCCGCCGTTGAGGATGTCCCTGCCTTGCTCGCCGTAGATGGTGTCATCGCCGCGGCCGCCGTTGATCTCGTTGTTGAAGCGATCACCCGTATTGCCGCTGATGGGTTTGGTGTAGAAGATGAAGTTGTCGGAGGTTAAGCCGTAGAAGTCCGTATCAGTAGTAACCAAACCCGCGCCAGTAACATTGTTTAAACTGATTTCGCCCCCACCAGGCAAGTCTATCTTGATGTCGGTATCGCTATCTCTTAGTGATATCTCACCTTTAAGATCATCCAGGGAGGCGATGGAAGTGAAGGCAGTCAGGTCGATCTTGTCCTGTCCGTCTGTAATAGTAAAGCTGTTGATCTGATCATCACCGTCGCCGGAGGCGAACACGAAGGTATCGTTGCCAGTGCCGCCAGTAAGGATATCATCGTCCTTGCCGCCGGTGATGATGCTGCCATCGCTAGTCGCGGTGAGGTTATCCTCGTGGTTGGACCCAATGACGTTTTCGATATTGGTGAGCGTGTCTCCGCTGGCGTAACCGTTATCAGTTGATGATTGAGCACCGGCATCGCCCAGGTCCACTGTAACACCCTCGTCCGATCTCACGTAGGAGACAGTGTCATTGCTTGTATCTCCAATTCCACCTGGGCCACCAGTAGTTGGACCGCCAGTGATGTTGTCTTCGTCATCTCCGGCGATGAAGACATCTGCGTGGTAGGAGCCTACGTACAGTTCTATGCCGTCAAAGCTGTCGCCGGCTGCGTCGCCTCGGCCACTATTGCCGCCGCTCAGGTCCACGGTTACACCTTCTGCGGCACTGGCGTAGGTTGCGGTATCATTTTCATTGTCATTTTCCGTGCCGCCGCCATCCAGGTTATCCGCACCCGGACCACCGTCCAGTGTGTCTTCACCAGTACCGCCCTTCAGCGTGTCCCTGCCTTCACCGCCTATCAGGGTATCGCCGCCTACTCCGCCGGTCAGTGTGTCGTTGCCGCCCATTCCGTGCAGTTCGTTGGCGGCATCATCACCGGTCAGGGTGTCGCCGCCACGGCCGCCGATAACATTTACGAAACCGGTCGCAATGTCGCCTGATGCATCGCCACCGCTTACCTTGATGACATCAGGAACCATGCGGTCAGCGGACGCCACCCCAAACAGGGTAGCATCAGCCTCGCTCAGGGTTTTAGGTGTGCGTTCGCTCAGATCTACGTTTACCCCGGAACCGGAGCCTTCATAGGACAGGAAGCCACCATTACCAGCGGCATCGAGCCTATCCGTACCAGAGCCACCTTCCAGTCGGTTACCACTACCACCGCTGATAAGCCAATCCTTACCACTGCCGCCCTTGACGACGTTAAATTCGGTTCCGCTACCACCAGTGAGCTTATCGTCGTAACGGCTGCCGATGAGGATTTCGAAACCTCCTGCACTAATATTATCTCCTAGCGCATGGGTACCTATGTTCTCACCGGTGAGCGTACCAACAGCATTCGGTTCTATTGTGACACCTGAGCGTGGGTTCGGGTCCGGCACCTCCGTGCTCATCGTAGTTGTGCCTCTTGATGAACCTGCATAGGACAAAGTGTCGGCGTTACCATCGCCACCGGCCATAGTATCTGCACCTGCTCCGCCTTCGATGATGTCATCTCCGGCTCCGCCGGTGATGTTGTCATCTCCATTGCCGCCGGTGATGTTGTCATCCCCACCGTTGCCGTTGATCATGTCATCATTACTACCACCTGTCAGGCGATTGTCGCCTTCGCCACCATGGATTGTGGTATTTCCTTTTGTGGGTTCATCTGTCCTATTGTCGGTCAGTTTGACATAGCCATCCGGGCTGAAGTCGAAGTTGGCGGCGCTTAGACCAGTGACATCGCTAGTACCAGTTAACGTAACCTGGTGGCTACCGGACGTGATGACGAGATTACTACTGTCGTCAATCGTGTAGTTCAAGTTCAAGGTACGGGGGGAACTGCCGAAGCTCAGTTTGTCGTCGCTGGCTGTAAAGTCTGAGTTTGGAATTGTATCCTTGCCACTGATCACGAAGGTATCCAAACCAGTACCGCCGGTCAGGTTATCGTCGCCGCTCCCGCCAATCAGCCTGTCATTCCCGGCGCCACCGTCAATCTCGTCGTCACCGCCGCGGCCGTCTATAACGTTATCGAGGTCATTCCCAGTCAACACGTCATGGAATGCCATACCGGTGCCATTAACTTTTGTGGCGGTTGAACTGACATTAGTACCGATAATATTCTCGAAGCCGATCAGTATATCTCCCGTTTCGTAAGGCTTATAAGAAGTGGGGCGATTTGGTACAATGGCTGAGCCGTCTCCATCCAGTCCGTCGGTATCAGATATATCCACTACGACCGCATAACTGGTAGAACGCTCATAGGAAATGGTGTCCGCACCAGTGCCTGCGTTGATATCATCAACTTCCGGTCCGGCGATGAAGGTATCGTCGTGGGGAGAGCCGATGAATTTTTCGATGTCGATGAAACGGTCGCCGCGGGCATCGCCTCGGCCGCTGCTGTTGCGGATGGTGATGATGCTATTACTTTCGGAGACAGAACTGAGGTCTATGGTGACGCCTTCTGTGGCGTCGGCGTAGGTGGCGGTGTCACCGGCCTCGTCGTTGCCGCCGTCCAGGGTGTCACCACCGGGACCGCCGTTGAGCGTGTCATCGCCGGCGTCGCCCTTCAGATTATCGTTGCCAGCGCCGCCTGTGAGTGTGTTGTCCTGGTTATCACCAGTAATTCTATCACCGTGGGCAGAACCGATGACGTGCACGAAGGAGGCGTACTTGACCTTATCGCCTTCGGCATGGCCGCCGCTGGCGGTCTTGATGGTGTTATACTCGTCGTCAAAATCGCCGTCGCCTACGTTCAGGTCGATGGTAACTCCGGCATTGGAACTCGCGTAAGACAGGGTATCCGCTCCGGTTCCGCCGTCTAGGGTATCGGCGCCTGCGAGTCCTTCGATAACGTTGTCGCTGTCGTCGCCGGTCAGGATGTCGTCATAAGCAGAGCCGATGATGTTTTCAAAGCCTGTCAATATGTCGCCCGCAGCATGCCCTTTTAGGCCAGTACCGCCCCCACTACTCAGGGTAATAGTCACGCTACTGGGTGAACTTCGGTATGACACGGTATCGCTGCCGGTTCCACCGCCGCCTTCTAAGGTATCCTGGCCGTCGCCACCCTCGATAACGTTGTCATCGTCGTCGCCGGCAATGTTATCGTCAGAAGGGCTGCCGATAAAGTTCTCGATACTCCTGTACAGGCCGGTAAGAGTACTGCCGCTTTTGTAAGTCACAGCGCCGGTAGCCGATACTGTCACCCCATCTCCATCCCCATCCACATCCCTGAAATCAGCAAACGACAAGGTATCGCTACCAGGCCCGCCGTCGAACACGCCTGGTACTATCATCCGGTCGCCGGTAAGGGGATCTGCCTTGCCATCGGTAAAATCATCATAGTCCACCACGATGATGTCATCGCCGGGACCGCCCTCGTAGCTGTCCACGTCGTCGCCGCCGGTGAGGGTGTCGTTGCCGCGCGCGCCGTACAGCACGTCGTCACCATCGCCCCCATCCAGGTCATCTCTACCGCTACCACCATGCAGCCGGTTGGCCTGCGGGTCTCCGACAACGGGCGTACCGGGGTCGGTGGTGCCGGGGTCGGTGGTGCCGGGGTCGGTGGTGCCGGGGTCGGTGGTGCCGGTACTACTGCCGCGGAAGATAAAATCATCTTCATCCACACTGCTGACGTTTTCAAGCGTCAACTCGTCCCTGCCGGACAGTTCAATCCGGATGTTGTTTCCCGATGTCCTGATACTGTCTTCCAGGTCACTGAAGTCGTCAATGCTGGAAATTGTGCTCAGGTCTATCTTGTCTTCACCGGGGGTGAAGTCTTCGATTACGTCGTCACCATCGCCGGAACTGAACTTGAATGTATCCGCGCCGAACCCACCGACCAGGTCGTCGGCCCCGGCGCCGCCTTCCAGTATGTCGTCGCCTTCCCCGCCCTCCAGGTCGTCGTTGCCGTTGCCGCCGATCAGTGTGTCGTCGTCGTCGCCGCCGAACAGGTCGTCATTGTCGTTGCCGCCATCCAGGATGTCATTGCCGGTGCCGCCGAACAGGTCGTCCCTGCCGTCACCGCCGGCCAGGGTGTCATCGCCGGCGTTGCCCTGCAGTTCATCGGCGCCCGCGTCGCCGCTCAGGGTATCGTCGCCGTCGCCGCCTTCCAGGGTGTCGTTGCCGTCGCCGCCGCCCAGGTCGTCATCGCCGTCGCCGCCTTCCAGGATATCGCCATGGGGGCCGCCCCTGAGCAGGTCGTTATCGTCGCCGCCGTACAGCCTGTCGTTGCCGCGCCCGCCGTAGAGCTTGTCGTCGCCTGCTTCACCGTACATCCTGTCGTCATTGGTCTCGCTGCCGCCCGGTCCGCCGTACAACGTATCGTCGCCATCGCCGCCGCGCAGGGTATTACCCCTGGCGTCGCCGGCTAGTATGTCGTCTTCGTCGGAACCGATCAGGTCGATGATGTCCGGTAGCTGTACCGTCACCGTTTGTCCGTTATAGGTGTAGGTGAAGGTAACCATACGTCCGAACGTATCGCCCTGGGCGTCGCCGCCTGAGGCTGTCGGAGTGTGCAGACGCACGGTGACGCCGGTGTCGGAATCCCGGTAGGTAGCGGTATTCCTGCCGGTCCCGCCGATAAGCACGTCGGCGCCGGGGCCGCCTTCCAGGGTGTCCTCGCCGCTGCCGCCGTCCAGGATATCGTTGCCCTCAAGCCCGAAAATCGTGTCGCTGCCCCCGCGTCCTTCGATGGTTTCTCCCTGCTCGGTGCCCCTCAGTGTCTCACTGGAGTTGGTGCCGGTGATGTCAGGCCCGGGAGTCGGGTCGGGAGGGGGTGTCGGGTCTGGCGGGGGTGTTGGATCTGTCGGATCTGTCGGATCTGTTGGGGTTGAACCATCGCTGAGGACCACCGTCAGCGTATAGGCGCCGGAGTTGTATCCCGGAGTTGTTGGGGTTTGCTGAGTAACTGCTGGCGCTGAGGTAATAGGTGCCGGTGCTTGTCGGGGTAAACTCCAGTTCCGAATCGTAGTTTCGGCCTGCCGTATCGATATCGTCGTTCTCGGCAAGGAGACTTCCGCCGGCATTGTACAACTTGAGGATGGTGTCTTCCGCCTCGTCCCCCTTGGACCCGCGACCGGAAAGGTTGATTGTGTAGGTTTGCCCCCTCTCCAGTCGTATCTCGATCCAGTCCTCGTCGAACTTTTCGCCGAGATTGCCGTTAAACGTATCGCCAACGGCCATGACGTAGGTGGTCCCAGTATTCGCCGGCGCATCCCGTGTGGTGCTTTCATTAACAGTTGCCATAATCGATATCTCTTATGTCAAGTTATGAGAAAAACGGTATTGTGGCAGGAATATAACCAGAAAGTTCAGCCTTGTCAAATATTTAATCAATAATGTTAAGGTTGAGGGTTAGTAGAGTCTGTAATTTGGGACACCCATGAATTAGAGCGCCGTATGAGAATCTGTGATGATTTGTGACAAGACCCGCAAACCCGGGGGAAATGTGCGGACAGGTTCGATGCATACAATTATATTAAAGATAGCTCAAAAACCGGTGGATAACAGGCTCGCGACGTAGTATGTCATTGGAAGTAATAGCGATTATCAGTGCCGGCATAGCGCCGGCCGGCCTCATCCTGAACGGTGAGAAGGGCCTGCGCAGGGAAATGCAGCGGCAGCGGGAAGAGACGCGGGCGGAATTCAACTCCTTGCGGGAAGGGATTGGCGAACTACGGGAGCGCATGGCACACCTGGCACGGGAGTTCCATGTTCTGGGGTTTTTTATTACCAATCAATGTTATATATCTCCCTGATCCCGCATAGCAAAACCTGTGCAGTTTTGTGGTAAAACCCACAACCTCCGGGGTAAATGTGTGGACAGGTTTAAAGCGTACGATTATATTGAAGACAGTTCAAAACCTGTAAATAACGGGCTGGAAATGATTACATCAGGAGACTAAGGAAAATACATCATGTCAATGGAATTAATTACCTTAATCGGTATCGGTGTTGCGCTGGCTACTCTTATCCTGAATACTCAACGCAACCTGCGGGCTGATATGCAGGCACAGCGGGATGAGACGAGGGCAGAATTCAAGGCCATGCGGGCGGAAATTCAGGCCCAGCGAGAGGAGACGAAGACAGAATTCAAGGCCCAGCGAGAGGAGACGAAGACAGAATTCAAGGCCCAGCGAGAGGAGACGAAGATAGAATTCAAGGCCCAGCGGGAGGTAATAATCAGTCTGCTGGAGCGCATGGCACACCTGGAAGGATTGCTGGAAGGCCTGCGTGAGGCAATCACTGGCCGGCGTGTGGCAGAAGACGCAGGGAAATACGATCCGCGCTGAATACCGACGCCAAACCCCCCGCCTTGTCCGGAGTAATCCAGGACATCCACAAATTGCAGGGTAGTGCCAGGACCGTAATTTGGGACACCCATAAATTGATAAAAACTGTTAATTTATGGTTGTCCCAAATTTACTCAATAAATTACAACAAGCCCGGCATGGGAATGACGAAGTGTACGCTGACGAACGATCCCCTTGCGCGAAAATGACGGATAACGTATATTATCGTGCCAACACCCGAATATGACTATATTCTCCCGTATCAGGTGACACACCGGTAACTCCAGTCATGCAACTAACACGCCCAGGTCACGCCGGCCCGTCCGAAGAGACCCGCTTGCAGGCGGCTTTGCGCCGCTGCCGCAAGGGTTTCGTGAGCGTGACGTTGTTCAGCGCGTTCGCCAACATCCTGATGCTGGTGGCGCCGGTGTACATGTTGCAGATGTACGACCGGGTGCTGACCAGCGCCAGCTACGAGACCCTCATCGTGCTCACCGTGGTCGCGGTGTTCCTGCTGGCCTGCTTCGGCCTGCTGGACTGGGTGCGCCAGCGCATGATGGCGCGCATCGCCCTGTCCCTGAGCCACGAGGTGCAGGATGACGTGCTGGCCGGGGTGTTCCGCGGCAGCCTGCAGCGTTTCCGCCAGAGCGCGGACCAGCCGGTGCGCGACCTGGACTCGGTGCGCCAGTTCATTTCCAGTCCCCCCGCGATAGCCTTCTTCGATGCGCCCTGGGCGCCGGTGTTTGTCGCCGTCATATTCCTGATCCATCCCTGGCTCGGTTTCTTTGCTGTATTTGCCGCGCTGTTCATCCTGTTCGTGGCCCTGTTGACCGAATGGACCTCGCGCGGTCCGCTGCGCAACGCCTCGGAACACACCGCAGAGTCCAACCGGTTCGTGGAGAGCAGCCTGCGCCATGCGGATGTACTGGAGGCGATGGGCATGTTCGAGGGTTTCCGCCGCCGCTGGCGCGACAAGCACGACCGCAGCGTCGCGTTCCAGGCCCGGGGAGGCTCCCGCATCAGCGCGTTGCTGGCTACCTCCAAGTCGGGCCGCCAGATCGTGCAGGTGGGCATCCTCGGTATGGGCGCCTGGCTGGTGCTCAAGCAGCAGATATCGCCGGGCATGATGATCGCCGCCTCCATTATCCTGGGGCGCGCCCTGGCGCCCATCGAACAGGGCATATCGGCATGGCGCGGGTTCATGTCCGCGCGCCAGGCCTGGCGCCGGCTCAATAACCTGCTCACGAACGCGCCGCCGGAACGGGACGGAGGCGCCACCAGCCTGCCCCGGCCCACCGGGTTGCTGGACGTGGAGGGGGTATCCGCGGCGCCGCCCGGATCGACCAAACTGACGGTCAAGCGCGTGCAGTTCACTTTGCAGCCGGGTTCTTCCACCGGGCTGATCGGCCCCAGCGGCAGCGGCAAGAGCACCCTGGCCCGCCTCATGGTGGGCGTCTGGTCGCCCCAGGGCGGGGTAGTGCGCCTGGACGGCGCGGCCATCGGCGACTGGCCCTCCGAGAGCCGTTTCCGCCACGTGGGCTACCTGCCCCAGGAGGTGGAACTGTTCGAGGGCACCGTGGCCGAGAACATCGCCCGCCTGGCCGAACCGGATGACAATGCGGTGCTCGCCGCGGCGCAACAGGCTGGTTGCCACGACATGGTCATGCGCCTGCCGCAGAACTACGAAACGCCCGTTGCCGCGGGCGGCGCCAACCTGTCCGCCGGGCAGCGCCAGCGCGTGGCCCTGGCCCGCGCCCTGTACGGCGACCCGGCGTTGATAATACTGGACGAACCGGATGCCAACCTGGACACGGACGGCGAAGTGGCCTTGAGCGACACCTTGCGCAACCTGGCCCAGCGCGGCGTCACCACCCTGATGGTGACCCACAACTTCCGCCTGCTGCGCATGGTCGAACACATTCTGGTGCTGAAGGAAGGCGTACTGCTGGAGAGCGGCCCCCGCGACGAGGTACTGAAACGCTTCATGCGCCCGGCCCCCGCCGCCGGGGAGAAGAAGGCGCAGACTGCCACCTGATCGGTTATCATACGCCGCTTCATGACACCCTGAACAGGTCCGTTCCCGTAGCCGCTACGGGACAGACGCCGGAGCTGTCAGCGGTTCCCTGAACCAAACGGAAATACGGAGAATAATTATGCGCTTAACATGGCTGCTTGTGCTGCTGCTCATCCTCCCGGGGATTGCCCCGGCGCACGGACCGTCGCGGCAATCCCTCAAACTTGAAGTAAGCATCAATGCCGACGCGGAAAAAGTCTGGGCATTGATCAAGGATTTTTGCTCCATCGCCGAATGGAACCCCGGCGTGACCGCCTGTAATGCGGATTCGCCCGATCAGCCGCAAACCATCAGGACCGTCACCCTTGCCGCCGGCGGGACCCTGGAGGAAAAACTGAACAAGGTAGTGCCGGAAACCCGGCGCGTCCAGTACACGCTGGTCAAATCGAACACGGAGGCGCTGCCGATAAGGACATTGGGGTCGATAATGACCGTGAAAACTGCCGATGACGGGACCTCGATCCTGCAATACAAGGCCGCATTTTACCGCGCCTACCCGGGCATGGATCCGCCGCCTGAACTGAATGACGAAGCCTGCGCACAAGCCATCCGCGGCCTTTACGAGCCCGGTCTGAACAACCTGAAGCAGGTGGCGGAACAGTAAACCGGCTGGACTGAAAACCGGTGAAACCGCTAGTCGCGCCGGGGGCGCTCCTGCTGCGCTGGTCAGTTGTTGCCGCATGCCTGCTGTCATGCCCGGGAGCGGGCGCGGCGCCGTTCTCCTATATCACCAACCAGGAGACGGACAGTGTTTCCGTCATCGACAACGCAACCCGTTCGGTAGTACATACCATTCCCGTCGGCAGCCGGCCGGCCGGCGTGACGACGACGCCCCATAATCGCCATGTCTACGTCACCAACCCCGAAGGACCAAGCGTCAGCATCATAGAGACCTCCTCAAACACGGTAATCAGTACCCTGCCCATGGGCGAATCGCCGCTCGGCATCGTGTCGGACAGCCGCGGAGAAAACATTTATGTCGCCGACTGGTACGGGAATCGCGTCCATGTGATTTCCGGCACAACCCTGGAAGTCACGGGAGAGCTACCCGCCGGCACGACCCCGGCAGGCATGGCTGTGGACGCCGGCGACCGGTTCCTGTACGTCGCCAACAAGGAGGACAATGCGGTATCGGTCATTGACCTGGAACAACGCCGCATCGTTGCCGAAATACCGGTCGGCAAGGCCCCGTTCGGATTACTGCTGCTGGATCAGCTGGGGTTATTGTTGTCCGCCAACGTCCAGGACAGTACCCTCAGCGTCATATCCACGGCGCGGAACAAGGTCACGGCTACAGTCCAGGTGCGGGATTTCCCTTATGCCATGACCTGGCACCCTCCCACGCAAAGGCTGTTCGTTACCAACCAGCGGGACAACAGCGTGTCTGTCGTGGACCTGGAGCAAATGGTAGAGGTCGGTGTCATAGCCGTCGGCGACTACCCTGAAGGGATTGACCTGGACCCGGTGTCCGGGCTGGTTTACGTCGCCAACTGGTTCGACGGAGACGTGGCCGTGATAGACCCGGTATCCCTGCAGGTTATCGATCGGATTGCAACGGACGACGGCAGCCGGGCCTTCGGGAAATTCATAACGCCGGGTAAATCGGTTATGCGTCGCTAGAACCCGGACAGGTTATGGTATGCCGGCTGGCCGGGGCGGGGTGAGAACGGTACATACTTGTTAACATTGCTGTTAAACTATCGGGTCCTTATTATCTTATTATCGGATTCATAAGCAGTACGAGCTAATTCATGGTTGCAGAAGCAAAACAATCGACGCTGGACCTGGTCTACAAGACGACGGTCGCCTGGCTGCAGCGCCTGTCCGGGTACGTCGTCTCCCTTATCCGGGGGCCTAAGGAAGAGGAAGTCGGGCTGTCCCAGGACGCCGCGGACGAGAAGCAGGAATTGCAGCGGTTACTGAACCGCGACGTGGTCATGCGCCGCGGCATCATCGTCATCATCATCGCCCTGGGCGGGTTCCTGGCCTGGGCCACGCTGGCGCCCCTGACCGAGGGCGTGGTGGCCATGGGCACGGTGGTGGTGGACACGGAGCACAAGACCATCCAGCACCTGGAGGGCGGCATCGTCAAGAACCTGTACGTGCGCGAGGGCAGCGAGGTCAAGGCCGGCGACGTGCTAATCGAATTGAGCGAGACCCAGAACCGCGCCCAGTTGGAGCTGCTGGAGAGCCGTTACTACGGCCGGCTGGCGGAGATCGACCGCCTCAACGCCGAGCGCCTGCTGCAGGACGAGATTGCCTTTTCCGACGAGTTGCTGATGTTGCGCGACGAGCGGGTCATCGCGAAAATCCTGGCGGAGCAGCAGAACCTGTTCGAGGTGCGGCGCCGCCAGTACCACGGCCAGATCGAGATCCTGCGCCACCGCATCGGCCAGCTTGATGAGCAGGTGCGCGGCCAGGACGCGAGCCGGGAGGCGCTGCTGCGCGAGCAGGACCTGATCAAGCAGGACCTGGCAAGCCTGATTGCCCTGAAGGAACAGCAACTGGTGGACGAGGGCGTGCTCATCGGCCGCCAGCGTGAGTACGAACAGAACGTCGGCAGGCTCGGCAGCATCGTTGCGGACATCGCCTCGACCCGGGTGAAGATTGGCGAGACCCGCCAGGAGATCCTGCAGATCGAGAACGGCTGGGTCACGGAGATATCCGACCAGGTCGCCGCGGCGCAGCAGCAGTGGTTCGAGACCCGCGAGCGCATCAACGCGGTGTCGGACGTGCTGGACCGCACCACCATCGTGGCGCCCCAGGACGGCAAGGTCATCGGCCTGTCCGTACACACCCTGGGCGGGGTGATCCCGCCGGGCAACCCCATCATGAATATCGTCCCCAGCGAGGACCGGCTCATGGTGGAGGGGCAGGTGCGGCCCCTGGATGTCGATAACGTGTACCCGGGGCAGACCGCCCGGTTGCGCTTCTCCGCCTTCAGTTGGCGCACCACGCCGCAGGTGGAAGGCACGGTCGAGCGGGTCTCCGCGGACGCCTTCAGCGACGAGCAAGCCGGCACGGCCTACTATATCGCCCGCATCGTGGTGCCCGAGGACCAAATGGCCAAGCTGGGCGACGTCACCATCGGCCCCGGCATGCCGGTCGACATCATGTTCACCGGCGGCGAACGCACCGCCATGGAGTACCTGACCGACCCGCTGACGGACATCCTGGACAAGGCGCTGGTTGAGGAATGAATAGTTGGAAACAGGCGGAATTGGGGGCGGGCCTGGACATCCTGGGCAAGGCTTGGGTCGAAGAATGAATAGTCGGAATCAGGCGGAACCGGGGACGGACTTCAAGTCCGTCTCCGACGCTCAGGCCCTGATGGGCCGGGGACAGGCAATGGATCGGGGAGACGCCATGCGCCGAGGAGACGCCATGCACCGGGGAGACGCCATGCACCGGGGAGACGTAATGCACCGGGGAGACGTAATGCACTGGGTACACGCAATGCGCCGGAGACAGATTTCAAATCTGTCCGCCTTCATCCTGTTAGTGCTCCTCTCTCTCTGCCTGGCGCAATCCTCCCTTGCCGACGAGGCCGCGGCCGGCGCTTACACCTTGTCGGAGGCGTTTCTCGATGCCCAGGCCCGGGATGCCCGGATGCAGGCCGCCGAGAACCGCGTCGCCGAGGCGCGCGAGCGGCTGACCGAGGCGAACAGCCTGCGCCGCCCTTCGCTCACGGTGTCGGGCATTACCGGGTACAGCCATAACCGCAGCGAGGCGCGTTTTACGCGGATTTATGAGGGCCATTCATACCGTGGCAGGCTGAATTTCAACCAGAACCTGTTCACATTTGGCCGCCTGGCAGGCCGCCAGCGCACCGCCGAGGCCCAGATCGCCGAGGCGGAATTTGCTTTCGAGCAGGTGCGCCAGGAGGTGCTGGCGGAAGTCGCCCGCGCCTTTTCCGAGCAGGTGTTCCGCGAGCGTATCTACGAGAGCCGGCGCGCTTTCGAGGAACTGCTGGGGGACCTGGAGGGCACCGCGCGCAGCCGTATCGAACTGGGTACCCTGGACCGCACCGAGTTGTTCGAAGTCCTGCGCCGCCAGCACCAGGCGCGGGCGCAACGCATCGAGGCCCAGTCCCGTTACCGGGTGGCGCGGGCACAGCTTGTGCGCCTGACGGGGGCGGACCACGATGACCTGGCGCCCACCTCCCTGGCGGGCATGGAACTGGCGACGCCGGCCAATCTCGACTATGCGCTGAACCAGGCTGAGAACCGGTCGCCCTCCCTGTTGCGGGCGCGCATGCGCCTGGAGGCCGCCGAGGGTGAACTGGATTACCGCAAGGCCGAACTCTGGCCGACACTGAGCCTGGAGGTGAACGCCAGCGCCGGCCACTTCGGGGATATCGATACCCGCGACATCGTCGGCGGCGTCAACCTGTCGGTGCCGGTGTATGAAGGCGGCATGAAGCGCTCACAAATGCGCAGCGCCAGGCTGGCGGTGGAGACCGCGCGCCGCGACCTGGCCGCGGAGCGGGAACTGGTCGACATCAATGTGCGCTCGAACTGGGACCTGCTCCAGAGCCTGGTCAAATCCCTGGATGAATTCGAAGCCGCGGTGACCGACATGAACGAGGTGGTGGCACTGACCGGCGACAAGCTGGACGTGGGCCGCGCCACCTTCGTACATCACATCGAAGCCCGCCAGGATGCCCTGGACGTGGAGTTCGAACTACTCGACAGCCGCCTGCGCCTGGAAGAAACCCGCATCGCCCTCCTACAAATCCTGGCCGAACTGAACCCCTGATCAAAGCACCGAATTTGGGAAACATAATTTGGGACACCCATGAATTGACAGTTTTCCTTAATTTGGGACACCCATAAATTAACAAGAATTGTAAATTCATGGGTGTCCCAAATTGTCATTAATTCTCAATTCATGGGTGTCCCAAATTATGATCGGCGGGTTTAACTTACCCGGGAAAAAACCAGGGTTGCGTTGGTGCCGCCGAAGCCGAAGCTGTTCGACATCACCGTGTTAAGGCCGGCGTTGTCGATGCGTTCCCTGGCGATGGGCAGGCCTTCCGCTGCCTCGTCCAGGTTCTGTATGTTGGCGGATTCGCAGATGAAATCCTCCTTGAGCATCAGCAGGGTGAAGATGGCCTCGTTGACGCCCGCGGCGCCCAGGCCGTGGCCGGTCAGGGCTTTCGTGGAGTTGATGGCAGGTATATGGTCGTTGAAGACCGTCCTGATTGCGCTCAGCTCGCCCGTGTCCCCGGCCGGGGTGCTGGTCGCATGGGCATTGATGTAGTCGATGGGTTCGTCCACGCCTGACATGGCCATCCCCATGCAACGTACCGCGCCCTCGCCGGAGGGCTTGACCATGTCGAAGCCGTCGGAGGTGGCGCCGTACCCCCTGACCTCTGCATAGATTTTTGCGCCCCGGTCCACGGCGTGCTCGTACTCTTCCAGCACGACGATGCCGCCGCCGCCGGAGATGACGAAGCCGTCCCGGTCCGCATCGAACGGGCGGGACGCAACGTCCGGGTTATCGTTATAGCGGGACGAGAGCGCGCCCATGCCGTCGAACAGCAGGGTGCCGGTCCAGTGTACCTCGTCGCCGCCGCCGGCGAAGATGATGTCCTGCTTGCCGGACTGGATCAGTTCGCAGGCGTTGCCGATGCAGTGGGCGCTGGTGGCGCAGGCGGAGCCGATGGAATAATTGATCCCCTTGATCTTGTACGCGACCGCCAGGCAGGCGCTGCCCGTGCTCGACATGACCCGCGGCACCATGGTCGGTCCCACTTTCCTGGCGCCCCTGTCGCGCAGTATATCCGCCGCGGCCACCATGTTCGCGGTGGAGGTGCCGCCGGTGCCGACGATCAGGCCGCTGCGGTGGTTGGATACCTGCTCTTCATCCAGGCCCGAGTCCGCGATGGCGTCCTGCATCGCCAGGTAGGCGAATGCCGCGGCGTCGCCCATGAAGCGCTTCTGTTTCCGGTTGATCAACTCATTCAGGTCGAGGTCGATCGGGGCGTGGAGATTGGTGCGGAAACCCAGGTCGGCGTATTCCTGGGAATACGTGACGCCGCCGGTTGCCGATTTCAATGCGCCGAGGACTTCCTCCTGGCTGTTTCCTATACTGGATTTTATACCCAGTCCGGTAATGACTACACGTTTCAACATATCACCTTGAACAGTATATTATTGATTATAAAAATATTTTATAGCTTCTGGAATAACCCCACCCTGAGGTCGTTCGCTGAGTAGGTTTCCTCGCCGTCGACGAACATGCACCCGTCGGCGATTCCCATCACCAGGTTCCTTGTTACTATCTTTTTCATATCGATGACGTATTTTACCACTTTGCAGTCAGGTGTGACCTGCCCGGAGAACTTGATTTTGCCCGCCCCCAGTGCCCGGCCGCGGCCGGGAGCGCCGGTCCAGCCCAGGTAAAATCCCACCAGCTGCCACATCGCATCGAGACCCAGGCAGCCCGGCATCACCGGGTCGCCCTGGAAGTGGCAGTCAAAAAACCACAGGTCCGGGTGGATATCCAGTTCCGCTATGACGTGCCCCTTGCCCTTCTTGCCCCCGTTGCTGCTGATCTCGGTAATCCGGTCAACCATCAGCATATTGTCCAGCGGAAGCTGGGCATTGCCCTCTCCAAACATCTCACCGCGCCCGCAGGCCAACAGCTCCTCTTTGGAATACTGACTTTTTCCCTCAAACATAGAACGGCAAGTATCGCAAGTTCATCGTTCCCGCGCAAGCTGGAGTAAATTTGGGACACCCATGAATTAACAAAAATTGTTAATTCATGGGTGTCCCAAATTAAGGACAGTCAATTTATGGGTGTCCCAAATTCCATGTTAGACTCGTGGTATGGCAAATGAGCAAGGTCTGGCGGAGAGGCGGCGTAGCGTTGCGGTGCGCATCGGTTCGGTGAAGGTGGGCGGTGGCGAACCGGTTGTCGTCCAGTCCATGACCAATACCGATACTGCCGACGCTACCGCCACGGTGAAACAGGTGCAGCAACTGGCTGCGGCCGGCTCGGAGCTGGTGCGTATCACGGTGAACAACGATGATGCGGCGCGCCAGGTGATGCGTATCCGGGAACGGCTGGACGTGCTGGGTTGCAACGTGCCCTTGATCGGCGATTTCCACTATAACGGCCACCAGTTGTTGGCGAAGTACCCGGACTGCGCCGAGGCGCTGGCGAAGTACCGGATCAATCCCGGCAACGTGGGGTTTGGCCGGAAGCGGGACAGCCAGTTCGCCATCCTGATTGAGAAGGCCATCGAGTATGACAAGCCGATCCGCATCGGCGTGAACTGGGGCAGCCTGGACCAGGAATTGGCTACGCACATGATGGATGAGAATGCCAAACTGGCGGAACCCCTGGACGCGGACAGCGTCATGCAGGAAGCCTTGATCGTTTCCGCCCTGAACAGCGCTGAGAAGGCGGAAGAGATCGGTCTGCGCAGGGACAGGATTATCCTGTCCTGCAAGGTCAGCGGCGTGCAAAAGCTGGTGTCGGTCTACCGGGACCTGGCCAGGCGCTGTGATTACGCCCTGCACCTCGGCCTGACGGAGGCCGGCATGGGGTCCAAGGGGATCGTCGCCTCCACCGCCGCCCTCGGCATACTGTTGCAGGAGGGGATAGGGGATACCATCCGCATCTCCCTGACCCCCGAGCCCGGCGGCGACCGCACGACCGAGGTCATCGTCGCCCAGGAGATCCTGCAGACCATGGGCATGCGCTCATTCACGCCCCTGGTCACCGCCTGTCCCGGCTGCGGCCGCACCACGAGCACCGTGTTCCAGGAACTGGCGGACAATATCCAGGCCTACATCAGGACGCAGATGCCCATCTGGCGCGCGCAATACCCGGGAGTCGAGGACCTGAACCTGGCGGTGATGGGTTGCGTGGTGAACGGCCCGGGTGAGAGCAAGCATGCGGACGTCGGCATCAGCCTGCCGGGGACCGGAGAAGTGCCGTCAGCGCCGGTCTATGTTGACGGGAAGAAAACGGTGACCTTGCGCGGCGACAATATTGCCGGTGAGTTCCAGCAGATCGTCGACGACTATATTCAGAACCGGTTCGGGTGAGCGGGGGCTACAAAACGATATAAGCACCCCGGGGCGGGTGCAATCATAAGGGGACAGGCCTGATACCTGTCCCCGTTTTTCTGTGTTCCCGTTCCCCGCTTGTCGTAAGCTGGGAGTGGGGAACGTCCGGCCGGGTATCAGCCTTGCAGGTGACTTATGGTCCTCTGAACGAAGACACTCACGACACCGGCCAACAACGCTGAAACTGCCTGGTCGAGGATAGCGTCAAGGTGTCCGCCGACGGCGGGAATAAGCCCCAGCACGCCGTTTCCGTCACCTGCGCCCCCGCCCGGCATCGTCGCTGCAGCAACGACCGCCAGGGTGACCAGCATGTAAGTGCCCGGGTCATCGGAATCGACCGCGGTCCAGCCATAGACCAGGCCAAGAACAACGAGAGCCAGTGGAAGCAGGTCTGACGGAACGACACCGGGAGCCAGGCCCTCGATGATCGCTGCCAGCAAGATTAATCCAACGACGATTCTAGTCATGTTATTTCCCTCCTACGGGAATAAGTTATGGAATGGTACTGTGATTATACAAGAGCCTCACCCACCCCCCAGGACGGGTGAGGCAAATGCTTGAAGCAGACTGAAAATTAGAATTAACCGGAGTCTTCGATCTGCCAACGAATATCCGGCCGGTTGACTATCAGCCTTTTAACCGATTCACTGTCCTCGCTACGAGAACACTGATTACACCGGCATAAAGAGCGTTGCTGACCTGAGCGACGATAGCGTCAATGTACGCACCTATCGCGGGAATGGCGCCCAGAGCGCCCGCTGCTGCGCCTACGGCGATAGCGACTGCCAGGTAAGCGACGGGGTCTTCAGCATCAACCGCAGTCCAGCCATAGACCAGGCCGAGGATTGCGATAGCCAGTGGAAGCAGGTCTGATGGAACAGCGCCGGGGGCCAGACCCTCGATGATCGCTGCAAGCGTAATCAATCCAACGACGATTCTAGTCATTCTTAATCCCTCCTACGGTTATTATTACGTGAAGGGCCCGCCGCCGAGTGGCCCACGCTTGTCCCTGAACATGGATTCTACGGCAAGCCACTCATGAACTATAGCACATAAAAAAGTGCAAAGGATCAAAAATAAAAGCCGATATTTGAACTTTTTTTGTATGCCGGTTTTCGCTACGGGGGGAACTGCCCGAAACGGTTGTTTTTTAACAAATAAGGTGCGAAAAAGTGACAGAGAATCATGTACAATTCCCCCCTCATCGACAACCAGAAACTGGAGAGGAGCAGTATGTCAGAAGCAAAGGTTTACCCGGTGTCCCCGGCGCTTGCGCCGACCGCACATATCACCCCGCAGAAGTACAGCGAGATGTACACGCGCTCGATCAACGAACCGGAGGCGTTCTGGGCCGGGCAGGCCGAGCAGTTCGTCACCTGGTCCAGGAAATGGGACAAGGTCCAGGACTGGGACTACGACGGCGTGGACATAAAGTGGTTCACCGGGGCGAAGCTGAACGTATCGTACAACTGCCTGGACCGCCACCTTGAGACCCGCGGCGATGACGTCGCTATCATCTGGGAAGGGGACGACCCCGCGGTCGACAGGAACATCACCTACCGGGAACTGCACCGGGAAGTGTGCCGCTTTGCCAACGTCCTCAAGGACCGGGGGGTGCGCAAGGGCGAGCGCGTGTCCATCTACATGCCTATGATCCCCGAGGCGGCCGTCGCCATGCTGGCCTGCACCCGCATCGGCGCGGTGCATTCGGTGGTGTTCGGCGGGTTCTCGCCGGAGGCGCTCAAGGACCGCGTGCTGGATTCCGACTGCCGGGTGGTGATCACCGCGGACGAGACCGTGCGCGGCGGCCGCAACACGCCGCTCAAGGCGAATACCGACAAGGCTCTCGAGCAGTGCCCGGACGTGCATACGGTGATCGTGGTGCAGCGTTCCGGCGCCGACGTGGGCTGGAACGCCGGCCGGGACCTGTGGTACCACGAGGCGATGGAGGCTGCCGGGGCGGATTGCCCGCCGGAGGAAATGGACGCGGAAGACCCGCTGTTCATCCTCTACACCTCGGGCTCTACCGGCAAACCCAAGGGGGTATTGCACACGACCGGCGGCTACCTGCTGTATACCGCGCTGACCCACAGGTACGTGTTTGATTACCAGGACGGCGAGGTCTACTGGTGTACCGCGGACGTGGGCTGGGTCACCGGGCATTCCTATATCATCTACGGCCCCCTGTGCAACGGCGCCGTGACCCTGATGTTCGAGGGCGTGCCCACGTATCCCGACGCGGGCCGCTTCTGGCAGGTGGTGGAGAAACACAAGGTCAACATTTTCTACACCGCGCCCACCGCGTTGCGCGCCCTGATGGGGCAGGGCGACGAGTTCGTGAAACGGCACGACCGCAGCAGCCTGCGCGTGCTCGGCAGCGTGGGGGAACCCATCAACCCGGAAGCCTGGGAATGGTATTACCACGTCGTCGGCGAGGGGCGCTGCCCTATCGCGGACACCTGGTGGCAGACCGAGACCGGCGGCGTGCTGATCGCGCCGTACCCGGGCGCCACCGCCCTGAAACCCGGCTCCGCCACCCGGCCCTGTTTCGGCGTGGAACCCTGCCTGGTGGACGACAAGGGCAGGGAGCTGGACGGCGTTGCCTCGGGCGCCCTGTGCATCAAGCGCTCCTGGCCCGGCCAGATGCGCACCGTGTACGGCGACCACCAGCGTTTTATCGACACCTATTTCAGGACCTTCCCCGGCATGTACTTCACCGGCGACGGCGCCCGGCGCGACGAGGACGGCTATTACTGGATCACCGGCCGGGTGGACGACGTGATCAACGTCTCCGGGCACCGCATGGGCACCGCGGAAGTGGAGAGCGCCCTGGTGCTGCACGACACGGTGGCCGAAGCGGCCGTGGTGGGCTACCCCCATGACATCAAGGGGCAGGGCATCTATGCCTACGTCACCCTGATGGGAGGCGCCGAGCCCTCCCCGGAACTGAACCGGGAACTGGTGCTGCACGTACGCAAGGAAATCGGCCCCATCGCCAGCCCGGACGTGATCCAGTGGGCGCCCGGCCTGCCCAAGACCCGCTCCGGCAAGATCATGCGCCGCATCCTGCGCAAGATCGCCGCCAACGAACTGGACACCCTGGGCGATACCAGCACCCTTGCCGACCCGGCCGTCGTCGACGACCTGATCGACAACCGTGCGAACCGCTGATGCGGCCGAGTAAATTTGGGACACCCATGAATTTACAATTTTTGTTAATTTATGGGTGTCCCAAATTACTATAAATTCCAAATTTATGGGTGTCCCAAATTACGCTCTCAAGGAGTATTACAACCTCTGGCTTGAATGCGGTGAGGAAGCCTACGCGGAGCTCGCTTTTACCGAGGAGTTTTCCCGCAACTTCGGCGGCCTGGTGAATGCGGCCGTGGAACTGCAGCAACCGCTTGCCGGGGAACTGGCCGGGTTCGCCCCGCCGGTGCCGCCGGGTTTCGCCGAACTGGCTGATACCGTCCTGGTGGACGTGGGGCCTTCGGCCAGGGACGAGGTGTACCGGGAAGACAGGATCAGGCTGTACCGCTACCGGCCGCTGGTCGCCGAACCCCATGCCGTCCCTGTCCTGATCGTCTACGCCCTGGTCAACAGGCCGTACATCATGGATCTGCAGGAGGGTCGTTCGCTGGTCCAGGGGTTGCTCGATACCGGCCTGGACGTTTACCTGCTCGACTGGGGTTACCCCGATGAAGAGGACAAGGACCTGACCCTTGACGACTACATCAGCCGCTACCTGGGCAACTCGGTGGATTTTGTCAGGCAGCACAACGGCGCGCAGCGGATTAACCTGCTGGGCGTTTGCCAGGGAGGCACCTTCTGCCTCTGTTACACGGCCCTGCAACAGCAAAACGTCGCCAACCTGGTGACCAGCGTGACGCCTGTGGACTTCCATACCCGCCGGGACCTGCTCAGCCACCTGGTCAGGCACGTGGATATCGACCTGTGCGTAGACACCCTGGGCAACATGCCCGGGGAGTACCTGAACTGGCTGTTCCTGATGCTCAAACCGTACCGGCTGACCGGCAAGAAATACCTGGATGCGCTGGACATCCTGGATGACGAGGACAAGCTTGCGACGTTCATGCGCATGGAAAAGTGGATCTTTGACAGCCCGGACCAGGCCGGCGAGGCTTTCCGCCAGTTCGCAACGGATTTCTACCAGGGAAACAAACTGGTGAAGGGGGAAGTCCGTATCGGCGGCCACAGGGTAGACCTGGAGCAGATCACCCTACCGGTCCTGAACATTTACGCCAGCAACGACCACCTGGTGCCGCTCGATGCGTCAAAGGCCCTGGCGGGTTGCATCAGCAGCGAGGATTACACCGAACTGGAACTGCCCGGCGGCCACATCGGCATCTACGTCGGCGCCGGCGCCCGGCACACCCTCCCCGGCGCCATCAACGACTGGCTGCGGGAACGAGATTGCCCCTGAATTTGGGACACCCATAAATTAACAAGTATTATCAATTTATGGGTGTCCCAAATTACTAAATTACGTTAAGGAAAAAAAGAAAATGAAAGACCCTTACCTGTTGCATATTTTTAATCCGACCAAGAACGTCAGTCCCTTTGACGTGAACATGGCTTATGAAGCCGAGTTTGATGGTGTCATTCCGTATTCAGGCGTTACCCTGGAAGAAGTCCATTCATTGACGCAGGACACCATTTTTTCACGCGGCCCGAAAGGAGTGAAAAGAACCGGGATATTCATCGGCGGCAGGGATTTCGGCCTGGCCATCGATATGCTCAAGCGCGCAAAAACGGCCATGATCCCGCCATTCCAGGTCAGCGTGTTTGCCGATCCGAGCGGCGCCGTAACAACAGCCGCGGCACTGGTAGCCTGCGTGGAATACTGGGTGGATAAAATCACCCGCACCAGCCTGGAGAACAGGAAAGTTTACATATTCGGGGGAACCGGCCCCGTGGGGATGTGTACGGCGGTGTTGTTGTCAGGCTGCAATACAGAGGTTTATATTGCCAGCCATCGCGGGGAACACGTCGCGAATGAGATTGCAGATGAATGCAACGCCCGGTTTAATACCAGCGTGAAAGGCGCCGGTCACCGCACCGAGGAGGAAACCACTGAACTAATCGGGGATGCGGACATTATCATCGGCGCTGCCAGGGCCGGCGTCAGGCTGGCTTCGGCGAAACAGTTGTCCGCGTCAGGGAAGCTGCTGGTGGCAGCCGATGTAAACGCAGTGCCACCCGCGGGATTTGAAGGGGTTGATGTGTATGATTTCGGCAAAGCCCTCGCCGGCGGAGCAGGACAAGCGGTAGGGATCGGCGCCCTGGCAATCGGCGACGTGAAATACAGGGTACACAAAAAAATCTTTGAGGAAATGATAGCGGCGGACGATGCGCTTTATATCGAACACGCGGAATCTTTCCGGGTAGCGCGCGAAATAGTGAACGCCGCCTAGCCTGGCGAATTTGGGATGGTCAATTTGGGACACCCATGAATTAACAAATTTTGTTAATTCATGGGTGTCCCAAATTACTATAAATTCCAAATTTACGGGTGTCCCAAATTGAGGTCAGCAATAGCCGTTCTTCCTGAACCAGTCCACAGCATCTTCCAGTGCCCGGCGCGCCGGGCGTGGTTCGTAGCCCAAGGCCTGTTCCGCCCGGGCGGAGGAAAAATACATGAATTTGCGCGCCATCTTCACGCCGTCCACCGTGGCGAACGGCTCTTTCCTGCTGACCCGCGCCCAGCTTTCCGCCAGCCAGGCGAACGGGTACACGAGGTTGTGGGGCAGTTTGACGCGCGGCGGCGTCATGCCTGCGTAGTCGCAGATGATCCCCAGGATGGTCTTCAGTGACATGTCTTCCCCGCCCAGGATATAACGCTCTCCCAATTCTCCCCGGTCAAACGCCAGCAGGTGGCCCTGCGCCACGTCGTCCACGTGGGCCACGTTCAGTCCCGTGTCCACGTAGGCCGGGATCTTTCCTCTCAGGGCATCGACGATGATGCGGCCGGTGGGCGTCGGTTTGATGTCGCGCGGGCCGATCGGCGTGGACGGGTTGACGATGACAACGGGCAGGCCCTGTTCCTCGACGAGTTCCCGGACCGCCTGTTCGGCGAGGAATTTCGAGCGTTTGTAGTGGCCGACCATGTCGCCCAGGGTTACCGGCGTGGTTTCATTGGCGGGGGTCCGGTCCCGGTTGATGCCCAGGGTCGCCACGCTGCTGGTATAGACCATGCGGCTGACGCCCGCGTCCGCGGCCTGCCGGAACAGGTCCCGGGTGCCGTCCACGTTGGTCCGGTACATGCGCTCCGGATCGGGTATCCACAGCCGGTAGTCCGCGGCGACGTGGAACAGGTAGCTGCATCCGCTTAGCGCCCGCGGCAGCGATGCCGGGTCGGTCAGGTCTCCCTCAACCGGGGTGACGTCCAGTTGTTCCAGGTTGCGCCGGTCGCTGCCGGGCCGGACCAGGGCCTTCACTTCGTGGCCCTGTTGCAGCAACAGCCGTACCAGCGCGGACCCGACAAAGCCGTTGGCGCCGGTGATCAGCGTGGTCATGAACGCTTGTGTCTGAGATAGTCGCGCAGGGTCAGCAATGCGAATGCCGGGGTGCCCACGGCAGCCAGGATGAGGAACGGGTACAGCCACTCGAAAAACGTGACCAGCGGCAGCAGGTAGAACACGTCCTCGATCTCGAACAGGCCGATGTTCGGCATGTCCATCTGGTCTTTGCCGGTCATGTTGCCGATCATCACGCGCATCTGGAAAATGCCGGCCACGCTCACCCCGGCGAGTATCCCCATGAACAGCGCGGCGCTTCCCAGTGCGCCGTGGCTCAGGCCGATGCCGATGCCGATAAACAGCAGGATGTCCGAGACGGCGTCGCTGGCAAGGTCGTAGTAGTGGCCAAATTTGGTCTTGTTGCCGGTGATCCTGGCGAGTTCTCCGTCGGCGTGGTCGAGAAAGGCCGACACCGCGAAACACAGCGCCCCGGCGTTGGTCGAGGCAAAGGTCCCCATGCCGAGCAGGACACAGGCGGCTATGCCGAGCAGCATCCGCAGTGTCGTGAGGTGGTTGGGCGTGACTGCGGTATTGCGCAGGGGGTAAACCAGCATGCCGGCCAGCCTGGCGTCGAGCGGTCTGTTATCGGGCATCAGTTTACGTCCGGCAGGCATCCATAACGCAGCAGATTATATCCCGTCCGCCGTTCCTGCGAAAGCTCGTATCAATTTGGGACACCCATAAATTGTTAAAAATTCCAAATTCATGGGTGTCCCAAATTGCTAAAAATTCCAAATTCATGGGTGTCCCAAATTGCTAAAAATTCGAAATTTATGGGTGTCCCAAATTGAGGGCATTACCGTTTGCTGACTGCGGTAAGCAGGGCTGGTAGTACCAGTAGCATGCACAGCAGGGTGACGCCGATGCCCAGGGTCAGCAGCAGGCCCAGGCTGGCGGTGCCTGCGTGCGGGGAGAGGGCGAGGTTGCCGATGCCGCCCATGGTGGTCAGGGAACTGACGGTGACTGCCCGTGCGGAACTGGTGGCCAGGATGTTCTTGCCGTCCGGCAGGTCGGTGCGGAAGCGGTGGATGATATGGATGCCGCTGTCCACCCCTATGCCCAGCAGCAACGGCAGGGCGATCACGTTGGCGAAGTTGAGCGGTATCCCGGCCAGCACGCTGATGCCGCCGGTGATCACGGCTGCCGTGAGCAGCGGGGCCAGGACCAGGAGGACGTCTCTCTTGCGCCCGAGCAGTATGTACAGCATGAACGATATGGCGATGAAGGCGTACAGGAAAGCCTGCCTGAACGCGGCGGCCACTGCGTCGCTGGCCTCCAGGTTGATGACCGGCGGGCCGGTGACCTGGGGCGAGACGGACTGGATTGCACGGACAAATTCCCGCAGTGCCGTCTCGTCCTGCATGTCCTGTCTGGGGAAGATCTCGATACGGTATGCGCCGTCGGCGCTGAGCCAGAGCCGCTTCAGCTGGTCCGGCAGGTTGTCGAGGGAAACGTAATCGGCATTCAAGGACGCGTCCAGCGCTTCCAGGCGTCCGGGGAGGGATGCCAGCAGCGCCTGTTCCAGTTGCGCCAGATTGTCGTCCCCGCAATACCCGTCGTTCCTGCGAAAGCAGGAACCCAGTTCGCCGCCATTCCCGCTCTCCCCGCCGTTCTCGCTCCCCCCGCCATTCCCGCTCTCCCCGCCGTTCTCGCTCCCCCCGCCGTCCCCGCTCTCCCCGCCATTCCCGCTCCCCCCGCCGTTCCCGCTCTCCCCGCCGTTCCCGCCTAAGCGGGACCCTTTACTCTGGGTCCCTGCTTGCGCGGGAACGGCGTCAGAGGCAGGAGCGATGTCGGAATCATCGAGCAAGTCTGCAAGATTCGCCCGCAACTGCGCAACAACCGCATCATTGCGCCCGGATTCCTGTAGTTTGTCCTGGAAGTTGCGCAGCGCGGCCAGGCGCGCGCCGGTAGTCTGCGTCTCCGGAGCGGGTTGCGCGGGCGCGGACACATCGCCCAGCAGCAGGTTCATCTCGTCGATGATGTACAGTTTTTCATCCTGGCCGGCGGGGATGAAATCCGCCACGGACAGGACAGTCTCAACCTGGTCCAGACGGGTGAACCGTTCACGGTAGCTGTCGGCCTGCGCGGTATCGCCGGCGACCATGATGGCGGTCCAGGGGGTCAGGTCGTTATCCGCAAGCAGTTGCCGGAACGTGGACAGGGCCGCGCCGTCCTGGTCGTGCAGGTTAAGCGGGTTGTGGTCGAAGCGCAGGCCGGTGAGCAGCAGGGCGGAGGCCAGCACCAGGAAAGCCGTGCCGCCGAGGATTTTGCCGCCGTGCGTTTCAACCAGCCGGATTCCCCCGGGCGTGCGGGCGGGTGCGCCGGGTTTGAACGGCAGCAGGGAGAGCAGCGCCGGTATCACCGTGAGGGTGATGACAAAGCTGATGAGCATGCCGAAACCGGAGATCCAGCCGAGTT
Organism: Gammaproteobacteria bacterium; assembly: GCA_965207165.1. Taxonomy (GTDB): domain Bacteria; phylum Pseudomonadota; class Gammaproteobacteria; order Eutrophobiales; family Eutrophobiaceae; genus JAAXHV01. Next base: position 4,006,310 of record OZ242265.1, read on the forward strand.
CCGCGACGCCGGTGTAGGCGGTGGGGATAAAGGCAAAAAACCCGATGGCGGTGCTGATGGCGCACAGGAACAGCGAGCCGCCGATGTTGGCGGAGGTGTGCATCAGCGCGCGCTGGGTTGCTGCGTTTGCGGGAGCGACCCCCGCTTGCGCAGAGGCTGACTGGGCGGGAACGACCCCTGCTTGCGCAGAGCCTGCCCCTCGCGAACGCAAGGAGGCTGGCTGGGCAGCATCATCGTTGTCAAACAGGTGTTCCCGGTAGCGCAGGCAGTAGTGGATGGCGAAATCGACGCCCAGACCGATGTACAACACGGCAAAGGCCACGGAAATCAGGTTCAGTTCGCCCACGGTGAGGGTGGCGAAGGCAGCGGTCAGCGCCAGGCCCGTCACCAGGCTGATCACGGTGACCAGCGCCAGTTTGAGGGAGCCCAGGCCGGCCAGCAGGATGACCGTTACCAGGCACAGGGCGAGGAGAGCGGCCGTTTCGGTGCCTTTCATCACGCTCAGCATTTCTTCGTGGGACAGCACCGTGGCGCCGGTCAGGCGCATGTGCGCGCCCGGGGACGAGGCGATGTCCAGGTCGTCGTAGACCCGGTGGATTGTCTCGATGGACGGGGTAGCCGGGAAGAACCCGCCGTAATCCAGCCTGGGCTGCGTTAATATGAACTCGCGATGGGGGGGCTTTCCCGCGCCGGCGTCGGACGCTCCGGACTCAGCCGGCTCTTCCCCGGACATCAGTTCCTGCCAGGACAGGCGATACGGCCGGTCGTCGGCCACCGCCTCGAGCGCGGCATTGATGCGGCTGAGGACGGGATTAATGTCTACCTCTTCCCCGTCTTCCTGTGCGTCGAGCGCATCGGCCAGCACCCCGAACAGGCCGCGCAGGGAGGGGTCGCGGGCCAGTCGCGCCAGGAACGGCTGGACCTCGGCGAGGTTGTCGGACAGGTCCTGGAGTTCGTCCGTATCGAGGTAGAGCAGGCCGGATTCCCTGAACAGCGCCAGGGCGTTGGGATAGAAGACGAATTCGAATAAGTCCTGCTCCCGTTCCAGGCGCTCGTAGAGCAAGGCCGCGGCGTCCTGGGCCTGGTCCGGCGTAGCGGCTTCCATGACGATGAGGATGTTGTTGTCGTACTGCGGGAAGTGCTTTTCATACTCCTGGTCCAGTTTGCGCCAGGCGAGATCTTCGGACAGCATGTGCTCGGTGTCGGTATTCATGCTGAGATTGTCCGCGGTGTAGCGCACCGCGAAGAAGGCGAGGGCGAAGATGGCCACCAGCACCGCCACGTTGGCCTGTTGCACAAAGCCCGCCCACCCGGACAGGGCCGACACGCCCAGGCGCTTCAAGCTGTTCATGAGAGGAATTCCGGGGACACAATACTTAATTCCTGCGCAATTTCGGGGAGTTCCGGGGACACATTACATAATTCCTCAAATGGAATTCCGAGAAGCTTTGAATTAAGTATTGTGTCCCCGGAATTACCCGGAATTACTGCGGAGGCAGGAATCCAGTAGAGAATATTCCCTCAAACCCGGAATACGTATTCCTTGCCTGGTTCTCTCTCGCAATCCGGTGGAAAGCTCTTGCGCTTGTCGATGTAGTACTGGCGCCTGTGATCGCCTTCCGACAACCTGTTGTAGGTGACGTACAGCACTCTCCTGGGATTATTGGTCAGGTTCGGTTTGGAGCGGTGGGGAGCGAAGGAATCGAAGAAAATGGTATCGCCGGGTTCCGTGGGAATAGCGGTGTAGTCCAGGCCGTTTTCTTCCAGGGGCGTCCACTTCTCGCCGATAAGTCCCCTGCCGTGCTGGCCCGGCGCCATCTCCATGCAGCCGTTCTCGACATTGGTGGCATCGATGCTGACCAGGGCCGTGATATGCAGGCTGGCATAATCGTCCCAACCGGCCTGTATGTCCTGGTGCGCCTTGAACCCGGCGCCGCCCGGCAGTTTGAAGTTGATCTTGTCCTTGTACAACACGGCCTCGGTGCCGAACAGGCGCGTGCAGCAACCTCTTAATTTTTCACTGTTGAAGACGCGGCTGAACTGGCCGTGGTACGGCTCGATATCCTCCACGCGACTCAGTATACGTTCACCGGTCAGGGCGCTTTCCTCGAAGTACATCATGTACTTACCCGGCTCTTCGGGGTAGGCCATGACATCGTCGGTCCAGCGGGTCAGTTCCGCTATCTCGCTTGAGTTAAACAATCCCCGGTAAACCAGGAAGCCGTCGCGTTGAAAATCTTCAACCTGTTGTTCTGTGAGCATTATGTTCAGGTTTTTTTGATGCGTACAAACCTGCATTTATAAACTAGTTTGACTGTTTTGACAAGCTTCCGGTTCCGTTTGTTCCCTGTTGTTCCGCCGCTTGCGCAAGGGCGGGCGCTGTGGAAGCAACACACTCGCTGTTCCTGCGAAAGTGGGGGAACGGCGACAGGCGCCGGCATTGTCAATGATGATCAAGCAGTTCCTGCGCTACGATCCGCATCATCTTCCCCGCCCGCCTGGACGCGCAGGCAAGGCGTAACCCTGCCGGGATCTGCCCGGGCGCTGTTAACAGTTCCAGACCCAGGCCCGGGCCGTCGACCCGGCCGAAGTCATCGACCCGCCGCAGTATGGCCGCGGGCAGCGCCATATCCGCACTGTCGGTTATGACGCGCAGTACGGAAACCGGCAGCCCTTCACGCCCTGCCGCTTCGAGTATGCCGGCGCTTTCCATATCCACCGCAACCGCTCCCGTTTGCCGGTACAGCGCCTGTTTGGCGTCAGTGCTGGCGGCTACTTCGTCCACGCACGCAAGCAGGCCGTCCTGCACGGCTATGTTTTGTTGCGCCAGGCGTTGCCTTGCCGCTTCAGACAGAAAGGTGTTTACGGTGTAGCGTCTGCCCGCGTCGAGCACCTCTCCAGGCTGTACCAGGTCCCCCGGTTTGAGTTCCGGCGCCAGGGCGCCGGCGCTGCCGAAACTGACGAGACAGTCCACGTTTTCATCGATCAGCGTGTGCGCTGCCAGTTGTGCCCGCTCCCGGCCCATCCCGGACACCATCAACAGGGTCTGTTCGTTGAGTTTGACGGGTTGCCGGGCAGACGCCGCATGTGGTGAGCGGGGGAAGGCGGACGCTTCAAAATGAAGTGCGCAGATTATACCGATGCGGTTCATTGGATATTTGGGATATTTGGGGTCAGAGCAACAGCTCTGACCCCAACTATATTTACTCTGATACTAATATCCTGGTCCGGCCCGAGACCCGAGGCCGGCGGCGAGCCTGTTGAACAGCCATCTCAGCAGGTAGTCCTGCCTGGTGAGCAGGTTCGAGGAAATGATCGTGGCCTTGACGGATCGGCGGGAGATCTTGACTTCGTCGCCGGAGGTAAACGCGCGGCGGTTGTTGATGTTGCGTAACGTCAGGACCGCCATGCCCAGCGCCCACAGGCAGAAGCGTCTGATCCCGGTTTCGTGGCCGGGTAGCAGCAGCGTGTAGGTCAGCGCATTGTCCAGGTGCATGCGGGCGACGCCGATCAGGTGTCCCAGGGCCTGCTGGAATTCCTTTCCGTTTTGTAAGGGTGTGCCGCTGCCAAGTTTCACGCCGTAGCGCTCCAGCACCGATTGCGGCAGCCAGCACATGTCGCGTTTCTGGTCGTCCCAGATGTCCTTGAGGATGTTCGTCATCTGCAGGCCCTGGCCGAAGGAGACCGCGAGTTCCATCATCTCGTCGTGGTTCTGGTTGATGACGCTGGAGTAATCGCAAAACAGCTCGGTCAGCATCTCGCCCACCACGCCCGCAACGTGATAACAGTAGCTGTCCATGTCCTGCTGGTCTTTCAGGCCGTTTGCAACGTTCGCCTCCTGGTACCTGGACATGCCGTCGGCCATGATCCTGATGCAACGGTGCAGCGCTGCCTGTTGTCTCCGGTTGAAGGAATGCGTGATGCGGATGACCGCGGGGGTGTTCAGTATCAGGTCGCGTTCGCTGTCGGTTGCCGTCGGTGACAGCCGCGGGTGCAGGTCCCGGGCAAACTGGTCCGCATCCTGTTCAGCGCCCACCACCTTGATAAACCGTTCCGAGAAATGCAGTTTGTCTGCGTAGGGCAGGTGCTTGTCGTCTTCAATGGTGTCTGCTATCCGGCACAACAGGTAGGCATTGCCGACCACCTGCTCCAGGGAGTCGGGCAATTGTGGAATGGTCAGGGCAAAAGTACGGGAAACACCCTGGAGAATCCGCTCCTGGTAGGCCAGGTCTGCTGTAGCCGGTGAATTCATCACCCCGTGAATATGCCAAGTATCAGGGATGATGGCAAGGTTATTTATCAGTGACCGCTCAATTTGGGACAACCATAAATTTGGAATTTTTGTAAATTTGGGACACCCATAAATTTCCGATTATCCTAAATTCATGGTTGTCCCAAATTGTTACAAATCCTAAATTCATGGTTGTCCCAAATTGTTACAAATCCTAAATTCATGGTTGTCCCAAATTGTTATAAATCTTAAATTTATGGGTGTCCCAAATTTTTTTTGAAATAGCGGCGGCTTTCTACTTGTTGCAGGGTGAGCAGTCCTGCCGGGTCGAATACCAGGTCGCGGATGCGCAGGGACAGGGATAGCGCCAGGGAAAATCCGGGGTCGAAGCCGACCAGGGCGCCGATGAGGATGAACGCCCCTTCCTGCACGCCGTAGGCGTTGGGGATGATGAACGCGAGATCGCTCAGCGTGGCCGTCAGGCTGCGCAGCAGCAAGGCTTCGAGTACGGTGATCGGTTGTCCCAGCAGGTAGCAGGCCAGCCACAGTTCGACCGTGTGCAGCGCCAGCGAGGCCAGCCGGTACAGCGTGGCGATCAGGATCCTGCGTTTGCTGCCGTACAATTCCCGCACCAGCCGGTCCGCTTCGCCGGCAGAGAACTTGACGTCCTCCCAGGCGTCGTGTTTCACCAGTCTGCCGGCGAGTTTTGCCAGGGCGCCCAGCATGCCCAGACGCTGCAGGATAATCATGCCGCCGGCGCTGACTAACAGGAACAGGATGCCGCCGACGGCGTACGGGACCAGTCCGTCGTCGCCGGGCAGGAACAATAACAGCAGGACGCCGGCCAGCGCCCAGCAGGCCAGCGCCAGGGCCTGCACCACCTTGTCCACCATCACCGAAGCGGCGGCGTGTACCGCGCCGGTCCCCCATATCGTCAGCACTCTCGCCTTGACCACCTCCCCGCCGATGGTCGCCACCGGCAGCAGGTTGTTGACCGCGCGTCCCATCCACAACGCCGCCAGACCGTGGCCGAAGGTGGGCGCCTGGCCGGGCTTGAACAACCGGCGCCAGCCCTGCGTCGCCGGCAGCATCACCGGGAACCAGGCCAGGGGCAGCAGCAGCAGGTACCAGCCCGAATCCAGCAGTAGCCGGAGCACGTCCATGAAGCCCTGCCAGACCAGCAGGCCGATCAACAGGGACAGCCCGAGGACAAGGCCGATTTGGGTCAGAAGGCGCATGGAAACGGGTCTTGGGTAAACCGGCTACGGTAAAAAGACAGGTAGTTAATGAGTACCGTCCGCCCGGCTTTTACCGTTTTTGAATAATTTTGCTGTTTTCACAGGAACGTATCTTGCTTAACCGGGGCGAAAAAATGCCCAGTATGTGCCGCATTTTGGCTTAGTGCAAGAAACCGGGTGCTAGTGAGCAGACTCGCAGCACACGATCCTGCCGTCCTGGATCACCAGTTCCGGGTAGACCAGGGCCTTGATGTCCTGCAGCGGGTCGGCGGTGAGCACGATGAGATCGGCGCGTTTTCCGGCTTCGATACTGCCAAGGTCATCGTCAAGGCCCATGGCTTCGGCAGCCTGAAGGGTGGCCGCCTGGATGATCTCCCGGTTGCTCATGCCTGCCGTCCGGAAGGCCTGCAATTCCTGCAGGTATAGCTTGTCGATGGTTGCCAGGTCTTTCACGTTGGAGTCCGTTCCCACCGCGAAGCGCACTCCGGCTGCCTTCATCTCGCGGAACTGGTCCATCATGGACTCGTAGGTGTGTCCCAGGTTCTCCGCTAACCACCCGGCGCTCTGCTTCTCCGCGTTGACGGCGTATTCATCGTTCAGTTCACGCAGGTGAAAACCCAGCGTCGGTATGACGTAGATCCCTTTCTCCACCATGGCGTTGATCACATCGGCGCCGCCATAGGGATACATGTGTTCAGTGCTGTCCACGCCGGCCTCGACCGCAATGCGGCCGGACTGCTTGTCAAGATCATGGGTCCCGCCGATGTGGGCGGTGACGCGCAGGTGATAGATATGGGCCTCATCAACGACTGCGGCCATTTCCTCTCTTGTCAGGAAGGGGGCGACCTTGATCAGGTCAGCTTCCAGCTTGATGGCCTCTCTTACCCGTGCCCGCATCGCCCAGGGGCCGCTGGCCTCCACCGCCCAGAGGGGAGGGTGCAGGGGTTGAAATTCCGACCCGTGGCCGCCGGTCACGGTAATAATGGGACCGGACGTGTAGTAGCGGGCGCCGCCCATCAGGCCGGCGCGCTGGGTGCGTTTCAACGAATACCCGATCCACTCCCGTGCACCGACGTCGCGCACCGTGGTAACGCCGATTTCCTGGTAGCGTTCGAGGAATCGTTCCGACCGGATTGCGTTGACGATGTCGTCATCCAGGCGCCTGGGGCCGGGCAGGATAAAGGTGACGTGTACATGCAGGTCGAACAAGCCTGGCAGCACCCATTTCCCGTCCGCGGAGATACGCCGTGTGCCGGTTTCAGCGCCTGGCGGCTTGCCGAGGCTGTGTATCCGTTCACCTTCAATCAGGATCCCCGGGTTCTCCGCGGGCTGCGATTCGGTTCCGTCAACCAGCGTACCCCCGTCAATAAACAGGCGCGCAGGGCTTGCGGTCACATCCGTCTCTGCCGCGCAAACGTTGCCCGCGAGCAGCAGGCACAATACTGTAATGACGGTAATTTCTCTCATATATCAATCACCCGGCGTTTCATCAAATTTATTCTGGTGGTCAGGTTATTTGAATCAATGGGGTCAGACCCGATTGATTAAGCTCATTAGATTCCTGCTTTTGCTAGGATGGCGGAAAATCAATCGAGCCTTATCCCATGGATACTATCCAATTCATGGGTGTCCCAAATTTGGCAGTACAAGCCCACCCCGCTTTAACACCGCACCGGGGTAAGCCTGTGCCGGGTTTACGGCGTTTCTGTTACACTTCCGACGGGTTACTTGAAGTTCAGCCGGATAGTCCCCCCAAACCAGCGGGGTGGGTTGTACACGCCCTGTCGGAAGCGAAAACCGGGAAACGGGTCTGCCTTAATCAGGTTCGTCTCGTCAGTGAAATTCTGGGCGAAGAAACTGGCCTCCCACTTGCCGTTGTCGGGACGGTATGTGATACGTGCGTTGGTAACGAAATGCTCACCGAGGGCGGAGGAAGGATCGTTGAAGTTAGTCCGGTAGCTGTCGTCCTGCCAGAGAAAGTCCCACAACAGGGTCACGGTGCCGTCGAAAGCGGGCTGCGTGTAACGCGCTGCCCCGTTGAAGGCGACATTGGGCGAGAACCCCAGGTCTACGTCCCTGGTCATTACCCCGTTGTTGATGTCCTTGAGCTTTGTCTCAAGCAGGGAGATGCCCAGGGAAAGCTCGAGCGGGTCTGAGGGGTAAACCTTTATCTCGATTTCGGCGCCGTAATTCTCCGCGTCGGCGTTGCGCACCGAGCCGCTCAAGCCTACCCAGTTGAATGCCTGAAAATCGCTGTAATCGTAATAGAAGGCGGATGTATTCACCCGCGCCCGCCGGTCGAAGATATCGATCTTGAAGCCCGCCTCGTAAGACCACAGGGTCTCGTCCTCGAACTGGACGTCGGCAGGCGTCGGCACATCGTAAAAGCCGTTATTGAAGCCGCCGGCTTTCGTTCCCCTGGAAACCTTCCCGTAGATAAGCCAGTTCTCAACGGGTTTATAGTGGAGTTCAACGTTTGCCGATATCAGGTCATCGTTCCGGTTGACCAGGTCGCCGACGTTCTCTTCGACAAAATTGCCGGCCGCGTTGCGGAACGCGTAGGCGAATGTATTGATCGCCTCATAGCGTTTGTCGTCATTGGTGTACCTGACCCCGGCCAGGACTGCCACCTGCGGCGTAATGTCGTATTCGACATGGCCGAAGATCGACCACGATTCCAGGTCCAGTTGCCACGGGGCATCGAGAAATGCCGGCAGGCCGAAAAACCCGGCGGTGGGATGTGCTTCCGCATCCTGGTTCAGGTAGAAGAAACCCGCGGTCCAGCGCATGTTCCCGGTCTCCTGGTAGAGTCTGCCTTCCTGGGTCCAGATCTCATGATCCACCGGGAACCCGGCCGTGCACAGGGTATTGGGCGAACCGTCGCAGTCCTCCAGGTTATCACGGGTCACCCAGGCGTAGCCGGTGAGCGAGGTCAGGGTGATATTGTTGGGCATGTCCCAGTCCACCCGAATCAACCAGTTCAACACCTCGGATTCCACCTCCTGGCCGCCGTCGGTCCATACGGTGCGCGGCGCCTCCGCGCCGACATCGCGTTCGTTGAACCCGAACGTATCGACCCCGTCCAGGTCCAGGTGTTGCAGCCCGGTCGCGGGATCGGTGAAGGCAATTTCATGGTCGGTGTACAAGGGGATAACGTTGATGTCGCCGTACTGGACCTTGGCCAGAATCTCCAGGTCTTCGTTGGGCGTATACAGGAATTGCACGCGCCCGGTCTTGGTGCCGTAATCCGTGCCGTCCTTGAATTCGGGATTCAGGTTTTTCACGTAGCCGTCGCCGTCATGGAACAGGAGTGACGCGCGTACTGCCAGGTTTTCGGTGGCAGGCGCGTTGATCATTCCTTCGATCCGAACTTCATCGTAGGAGGCATAGGTGGCGTCGATGTAGCCTTCGGCTTCCCGCGCCGGTTTTTTGGTGATGAAATGGATGAGACCGCCTGTCGTGTTTCTCCCGAACAGGGTCCCCTGCGGCCCGCGCAGCACTTCGACCCGCTCGAGGTCGTACAGGGCAAAATCCAGCCCCGCCGGCGGCAGCATGTAGAACTCGTCTATGTACCCGGTGACAGGGGATTCATGGGCGTCGCCGAAATCGCTCAGGCCGATACCCCGGATATAGGTATAGGAGTTGGCGCCGCGGCCCTGGGTCGAGAAGTTGTACACGCTGGGTACCTGTGCGACCACGTCGGTGCTGGAGACGAAGCGGAATTCCCGGATTTGCTCGCTGTTCAGCGCGGTGATTGAGATGCCGACGTCCTGCAGGCTCTGTTCGCGTTTTTGCGCAGTGACGACGACTTCTTCCAGGACCGTTGCGGCAAATGCAGGAACCAGAGCTATAGAGAAGCCGATAAGAACGGACAGCCGAATGAGTGATGTTTTCATGCGCAAACCCCCGATATTTGCCCATAATGAGTATAGAGAGAACGGGGGTCAAATAATAATCAGAATAATGAATACACGGATATAATCCGGGCTTATTATTGAATCAATTTACCCTTCGTTATAATCGGGAATGACGCGTTATGAGATTTAATGGGGTCTGACCCCTTAATGGGTCTGACCCCTTTTATTGTGCCGGAACGACGGAAGTGGTCAACCCTCTCGCAGCGCGGCAGTTTGCGCCGCATCCAGGGCGCCGTTCTCATCGACCGCCACACGGTATGTTTCCCGCGCCCGTTGCGTTGATACCCAGCCGCGCTTTACGTCACGCGCGACCCGGTCGGGATCGCGTGTGCCGGGTGCGCCGTAACCGGCGCCACCGCTGCAGATTGAGACGACGCGTTCCCCGGGTTTCACGGTGACTTGTTCATAGGTGCCGAGCGGTTCGGACAGTCCCCCGCCGAGGTCACGCACATACTGGCGTGCCAGGCAACCGTTTTCCCCGCCCTGCACGCCGATGGCCTCATAATTGGTGCCTTCGCTCAGCCAAACGGCCGTCAAATCACCGTCCAGTGAACCGAATTCGACTTGGGCCGCGGGCGCGCCGCAGTAGCGTCCGGCGCCTTCGCTGTCCCGGACGATGTGTTCGGAGTGGATCAGCACGGGATATTTCATTTCCAGTATTTCGATGCTGTCCCGGCGCAGGAAGCCGGCGGCGCCGAGACCAAGTATCGTCAGCCAGCCATCGGCAACGGGGCCCGCGGCCCCTGCCGTGAAGCCGAGCCACAACTGGTTCACGAAAGGCCCCCGTCCCGGGCGGTTATCGGTGCCCGATATCACCGCGGTGGCGGCCGGCGACGCCTTGCCGGTCGCGGCCATGCCGTGGCCGTCGCCGAGCCCGGCGATGGCGCGCACCACGCAGTTGGCAAGCAGTTCGGACAGGTTGGTCGTCGCCACCGAGCAACTGTACGGGTGTTTCGGGATGCCCACTACGCAGTTCTCGCGCAGGTGTACGCGCAGGCGCCGGAAACTGCCCGCGTTCGACGGCACCACGGAGCCCAGCCCGGTGAATACTCCCATCATCGCCGCGGTGCGCGCGGTCGCCTCGGTCAGGTTCAGGCCACAGGGCTGGCAATCGGGGTTGTCGGTGAGGTCCACCTCGATAAGCGCCGCGTCCCGATCGACCTTGAGATGGGCCCTCACTTCAAGACCGTCGGGCAGTGCGCCGGGGATGGGATCGTGCCAACCGGAGGTTGTCGTTGCCCCTGACGGCAGGCGCCGGACCGCATCGATCATCAGGCGTTCGCTGTAATCGAACCATTCCGCCGGGTACGCGGCCAGTTCTTCCCCGTCCATCTCCCGCAAAAGTTCAAGCAGCTTGCGTTCACCGATGCGGGCGGCGCCCAGCAGTGCCAGGAAGTCACCGTGCCACAGTTCGGGCACCCGGATCCGGACTTGCGCCATGCGCAGCACGTCCTCCCGGTCACGGTAATCTTCCTGTACTTTCACGCACGGAAAGATCAGAGCGCCCTCTTCATAGACGTCTTTTGCCGCTGCTGAGTAAGTGGTGGGCACCGCGTTGCCACAGTCGGCCAGGTGCGCCTTGGCGATGACGGTGAACCGGTGTTGGCCGGAATCGTCCACCACCGGGACCAGCAGGGTCCAGTCGGCCGCGTGCGAATTTCCGTGGTAGGGCGAGTTGTGCAGGAAGGCGTCGCCGCGCTTGAGTTCCGGGTTAAAGCGTACCATCCATTGCGCCATCAGGTCCGGGCCGCTCATGACGTGGATCGGCAGGCTCTCGGCCATGGCCAGCATTTCATGGCCGGCGGTCAGGATACAACAGGAAAAATCCCGCGCCGTGTTCAGGATGGCCGAGCGTGCGGTGCGCAACAGGGTATTCGTCATCGCCCGCACGATACCGTCGAAACGGTTGTTCAACAGGGCAAGCCGGTGCCCGTCCAGGGTGTGTTGAGTGTTGTCATCTTGCATGGTTCACCTCAAAATCGATCGAGTCGGACCCCATGGGTACCATCCAATTCATGGGTGTCCCAAATTGTTGTTTCTTCGCAATTCATGGGTGTCCCAAATTAGCTCTGGGTTGCTGCTTTTGAAGGGGTGGCGGATGGGTAGATCAGTAGCGACTCGTTGATGCTGCGCGCTACCTCTGACCGGGCATCGACCACCAGGGTTGTGACCGGTGACTCGACCAGTAACGGGCCGGGGTGGCGGCGGCCGGTTTCCAGGTCCTGCACCTGGTATACTGGTGTGTCGATGATGCCCAGGTCCGGGAAATAGGCCCTGCGTGTGCCTCCGGCCCCGCTCCGTCCCGGCGCGGAAGGCGGTTTCAGGGCGTCCGCATCCTGCAGTGAGCAACTGACGTGCGCGACCCAGGTCAATACTTCCACATCGGAGCCGGTGTCGCGCACCGCAAACAGCGCGTCGTGAGTGTCGTGGAAACTCTCGACCAGGGCGGTGACATCCTCGTCTGAAGCAAATTCCGGGCACGCCAGCGGTACTTCAATCTCCCACACCTGTTCCTGGTAACGCGCCTCTACGGAGAAACTGATCCCGGAACGGATTGAACCGGCGCCCGGACCGTCGCAGAATTCCCTGCACTGGGCGTGGAGGCCGTCCAGCACGGCATTGGCCCGGTTGCGGTCGAATACCCGGGCGGACATGAGTTCGGTCGCGGTGTAGGTGGCGCGCAGGTCCGACAGCATGGCGCCGGTTGCGCTCAGTGCCGCGGAGGCGCTGGGAATCAGCACCGGCCAGCAACCCAGACGGCGGGCAATACCCGTGCAGTACAGTCCGCCGCCGCCCCCGCCGCCGATGAGCAATCCCTGGCGCGGGTCTATCCCCTTGTTCAGGGTGATTTCCTCGATGGCGGTGACCATGCGTTCCGTCGCCAGGGTCAGGATAGCCGAGGCTGCTTCGTTAAGGTCCAGCCCCAGCGGATCGGCAACGTGGCGCCGGATGGCGTCGACGGCCGGTTTGACCGCGACCGCGATTTCACCACCCAGGAAGTATTCCGGGTCCAGGTAGCCCAGTACCAGGCAGGCATCGGTTACCGTCGGCCGCTCGCCGCCGCGCTTATAACAGGCGGGACCCGGTTCGGCCCCTGCGCTCATCGGACCGACGTGCAGCATGCCGCCCGAGTCCACCCAGGCGATGCTGCCTCCCCCGGCGCCCACGCTGCGCACGTCCACGGATGGAAAACCAGTCATGTAGCCGGCCTTCTGGTCGCCCACCATGGTCTCGCGCGTCGTCGGGATCTCGCCGTCGCGCAGCAGGCTGACGTCGAAGGTGGTGCCGCCGGCGTCAGTGACGATGGCGGTCGTGCCGCCGCCGTCCAGCGTGGCGAAGTGGCGGCCTGCGACCGGCGCCCCGGCCGGGCCGGACCCGATCGAGTGGATCGGGGTGTCGGCGACGTGTTCGGCATCGAGCACACCGCCGGATGAAGTCATGATCAGCAGCCGTCCGGTAAAGCCGTTGGTCCTCAGTTCCTCATCGAGATGGCGGAAGAAACGGCTCATCAGCGGCTTCAGTGAGGCGTCAATAGCGGTCGACGAGGCACGCCGGTATTCCCGTACCGACGGGTTGAGCCGGCTGGACAGGGTGTATGGCACACCCGGCAGTTCCCGCGCCAGCAGTTCGCCGATACGGCTCTCGTGTTCGTTGTTGATCACCGACCACAACAGGCACACGGCAACCGCTTCCACCTCCGCTGCGCGCAGGCGGCCTGTTACCTCCAGCACCTGCTGCTCGTCCAGTGCGGTGAGTACCCCGCCATCGGCGGAGAGACGTTCGCGGATCTCGAAGGTCAGGGCCCGCGGGATATACGGCTCCGGGTATTCCTGGCTGTAGTCGAACAGGGTGCGGCGACCGCCGCCCTCGCGCAACAGCAGGATATCCGGGTGTCCCTCGGTGACCAGCAGTGCGGTGCGGGCGGTGCTGCTGGTGACGATCGCATTGGTTGCCAGGGTGGTGCCGAACACGAACAGGTCGCTGCGCCCAAGCAGGTCTGCGACGGAACTGTTCACGTCGGCTGCCGCCGCGCCGAGCGTATCGAACAGGCCGGCTACCGGATCCGTCGGTGTAGTGGGACGTTTATAGAGACGCGCCGCGCCGCCGGCGCTGTTTACGACCAGGTCGGTAAAGGTGCCGCCGGTGTCGGCCGCCAGGGTCAGGCGCGGTTCGTTCATGGGGTTATAACTCTGCCTCGTGGTGCAGGTGAAATTCGGGGATGACGGTAGCCGGGTCCTGGCGCAGGCAGTAAGCGACGGCGCGGGCCACGGCATCCGGGTCCAGCCAGCCCCGTGCGGGGTCCCATTGCTCGGATTCGTGCGCCATGGGTGTCTCGGTGCGTCCCGGCGTGATGGCGGTCACCCTGATGGAGGTGTCCTTGAGGTCCTGGGCCGTCGAATGGGCCAGGCCGAGTACGCCCCACTTGGCGGCGCTGTAGGCGCAACCGTTGCGCGTACCGCGCCGGCCGGCTATTGACGAGATAAAGATCAGCCTGCCGTCACCGTGTTCCAGCATGCTCTGGCGTAGCACTTCGCGGGTACAAAGGAATTCGCCGCGCAGGTTGACGGCCATGATTTTGTCCCAGGTTTCCGTACCGGTCTCCCATACCGGCGCCACCAGCCGGATCCCGGCATTGTTCACCAGGGCATGAATCCGGCCGAAGGTTTCGACCGTGCGTTCCACTGCGCCGATCACGTCCGGCTCGGAGGATACGTCCGCCTCCAGGGCCAGCGTGGCAACCCCGTGCCGCTGCCGTAAGTCCGCGAGCGCGGCGCTCAGATCGTCTTTGCGCGTATCCAGGCCGGCTATGCTCATACCCGCATCCGCCAGTGCCGAGGCAATATGCAGGCCGAGGCCGCGCGCAGCCCCGGTTACCAGTGCGACGCGTCCGCTGAGATCAATCATCATGGCAACCCCAGGTCGGACAGGGGGCGGCCCATGCGCACGTCGACCTTGATGTATCTGGAGAGCGGCCGCTCGCCGCGGCGGAGCTGGTCGACCACATCGATTATGACTTCATGGCTGGGCGCATCGCACATGACGTAAAATGTCCATGGATACCCCAGCGTCGGCCCGATCTGGATCTGATCATCATCCATTGATGAGAGCACTTCAATCCCGAAGCGCTCCTTCCAGCCGCCGAACACTTCCCGGCATTTGCTGAATACGTAGCTTTTGTCCTCTGCAGAAGCGTCAAAGAAAGCCGGCAAAACACCGGCGCAAACCAGAACTCTTACCATTTTATTCTCCTTGTCAGCTATAGGCGGTTATCAGCGCAATCACGGTCACGCTGATAATGGCGCTCAGTGTCATACATATCATCAGCACGGTGCTGCGTTTGAAATAGCCTTCCACCGCGAAAGCAGCCTGCACCGCCGCGTAAATCACGAACATCTGGATGGCCAGGCCCTCGGTTACCTGGGTCTGTATCAACCTGACCAGTTGCGGCAGCATCGCGCCGACATTGATGATACCCATGGTCCAGATGATAAACGGCCAGTGTATCCGGTCTGCAAATTCATCCCGGGTCATTGTTGTGCCCTCCTCGATATATCAGGTTCATCACGGTCCCAGGTGGCGGGGCTTACTCCCCACTCCTTAAGCATATACTTTTTTACTTTCCCGTTCTCGGTCAACGGCAGTTCGTCCACGAATTCCAGGTAGCGGGGGATGGCGAAGCGGGCAAGCCGGTCTTCGAGGAACCGGGTCACGACATCCGGCTGCGGTCTGCTGCCGTCGCGCGGGACAATGAATGCCATGACGTCTTCTTCGCCGACCTCTGCGGGGACGCCGACAACGGCGGCGTTCTTGATGTCCGGGTGTGACAGCAGCGCCTGCTCCACCTCCCAGGAGGAGATATTCTCGCCGCGCCGCCTGATGGCATCCTTGATACGGTCGAGAAAGTGGTAGATCCCCTGTTCATCACAGACCACGCGGTCACCGGTGTGGAACCACAGGTTGCGCCAGGCGGATGCCGTGGCTTCGGGGTTGCCAAAATAGCCGTTCGCCACGCTGAACGGTTCGGAGTGACGCACCAGCAGTTCCCCGGGCTTGCCGCAGGGGACTTCGGAGTCGTTTTCATCGACTATCCGTACCTCGAAGCCGGGCAGCACGCGGCCCATCGTCCCGGGCGCATAACCCCCGTTGACGTTCGACATGACCAGGTTGGTTTCCGTGGAACCGTAGCCTTCGATAAGCCGGATACCGAAACGCTGATGAAATTGCTCCACCAGTTCCGGTGACGTGGCCGGTGACAGGCCGACACGGATGTGGTGCTCTTGGTCAACCGTGCCTGGCGGGGCTTTGAGCAGGATATGCACCATCGCTCCCAGCAGGTATGTGACTGTTGCCCCGGCCTGTCTCGCCTGGGTCCAGAACTGCGAAGCCGAGAACCGTCCGGCAAATGTGAAGGTTGCGCCGGCAAGCAGCGCCTGCCAGATGGTGTTCAGCGCATTGGTGTGAAACAACGGCAGCGTGGTGAACAGCACATCTTCCGGGCTCAGACCCAGCGCCTCTCCGGTCAGCACACCCCACCAGAAGAACTGGGCATGGGGACAAATCACGCCCTTGGACGGCCCGCTCGTACCGGAGGTATACAGGATCGCTGCCGGGTCACCCGGCAGGGCCCCGTGGGCGGCAGGCGCTTCACCGGGCGGCGGCAGCGGGGCGGCCGGCAGGTCGCGGTCCAGGTCTGCCGTCGCGCCGGCGCCAATGACGCAGATGCGGGCGCCGGTTGCCGGCCGGACATCCGGATCGCGCAGGTGTTCCAGCAACTCCCGGTCGGTGACGATCAGCGCCGGGTCGGCAAGTGCCAGTGCATGGTGTAACTGCGCACCGCGGAATTCGGTGTTTATGGGAACCAGGACCGCGCCCAGCCAGGCCGCCCCGAACCACAGTTCTACCAGGTCCATGCAGTTGGGCAGGAACACGATTACCCGGTCTCCTGCCCGTACGCCGCCGGCCGCGAGCCGGCCGGCGCTGCGCGCGGCGATATCCGGCGCGCCGGCGTAGGTGATTGAACGGGATGCGGATGCGACCAGCACCTTGTCGCCGTGGCGCCCCGCCTGGAAGCTGAGTATCCGGGGTAATGTGCGGTTGGCGTAGGGTATTAATCGAGCCTGCTCGGCGCTCACGTTCACTCCGAATTAAGGTTACCGGTCTTATGAAACTAGCAATCCTGATGGCCACATTCTAATCACAATTCGTGATAGTGAATCATCATGAAAAACTATCCGGATTCTTTTGGGCGCCCTTACCCTGGCCCGAATATCAAACATTGCGCGCCAATTGCCGGAGCAGGTCGCGGAACCAGGTGTGCCCCGCATCGTCATCCAGATGCTTGTGCCACATCTGGTAGACAGGTACGGGATGAGAAAACACCGGGTTGGGGCAGATCGCGAGGTTCATCTGCCGTGAATAGAACTTGGCGAGCCGTTCCGGCAGACAGGCTACCAGGTTGGTGTTGGCCACAATGCCGGGCATCGCCAGCAGGTGTGATACTTCGGCCACAACCCTGCGCTGCAGCCCCTGTTTTTCCAGTTCGCGATCGACCATGGGGATGTGTGTGCGCGTCGGACGCAACGCGATGTGTTCCAGTTTGAGAAAATCATCCAGTGACAGGCCCGTGTTGACTTCCGGGTGATCGTTCCGCGCTACGCAGTAGCTTCGGTCCTCGAAAATCAGTTCCACGTGGTACTGGGGATCGTCGATTTTGACCCAGTCCCAGACCAGGTCCACAGTCCCGGAGCGCAATTCGGGCCGCAGTGTTGCGCCGGGCTCGGGAAGACAAATGACTTCCACCCCTGGTGCGCTGACGTTCAACTCGCTGATGAGGTAGGGCAGGAAGTGCAGTTCGCCGTAGTCTGTCAGCGCCACGGTAAACTGCCGGTGCAAGGCTTCGGGCTGGAACTCGAAATTGTTTTCCAGCGTATCGTCTACCAGTTTCAGCGAATCCCTGATGGGGCCGGCAATCTCCAGGGCTTTTGCCGTCGGCGCGACCCCTTTGGGCATCCGTATGAACAACTCGTCGCCGTACAGCGCGCGCAGGCTGCCGAGCGCGTTGCTGATTGCCGGCTGCGAGACACATAAACGTGCCGCGGCACGGGTGATGTTGCGCTCTCTCATCACCGCGTCAAACACCTTCAGCAGGTTGAGGTTTACGTTGCGGTTGCCAGCGGTCATAACAGGCTGCTCTCTGTTTGTTCCTGGTCATAGTACAATATGAGTACTTAGGTGTGAAATTCGGGCAATCAGCATCCGTGGCTCATCCAAAGGGTCCCTAGTAAATTTGGGACACCCATAAATTGTTAAAAATTGTTAATTCATGGGTGTCCCAAATTAGTCTCGCTCTGTTTATTTCCAGTCATAGTACAATACGAGCACTTTTGTGTGAAATGCGGTCAGGCCACGTGAGTTTTATTGAAGCAATCAAAAAGGTTTTGAACAAAGCGGTTGCGGACTGTTTCCCGGATTCCGGGCCGGCATTTGAGTGCCAGGTGACGCCGTGCCAGGATAAAAAGTTCGGCGATTACCAGTCCAACCTGGCGTTCCTGCTGGCGCAGCGGGAGCGGACCAGTCCGCGCAATATTGCCGGGGCTGTTATGGCATCGGTGCAGGCACAGATGGCGTTACCCGGGCCTGCCGGCGGGGGGCTGTCCCCGGGAGAGAGCGCCGGTTCCATGACCGCAGGCGCCCTGATCGATACCATCGAAGTCGCCGGCGCGGGGTTCATCAACATCCGCCTGCGGGATGCGGCCCTGGCTGCGCAGCTTGAACGCACACTGGCAGACCCGCGCTGCGGGGTGGCGCGTAGCGCGCACCCGCAGCGTATCCTCGTTGACTATTCCAGCCCCAACCTCGCCAAGGACTTGCACGTGGGCACGATGCGATCGACGGTGATCGGCGACTCGATTGCGCGGGTACTGGAATTCCTGGGCCATGATGTAGTGCGCCAGAACCATTACGGGGACTGGGGCGCCAATTTCGGTGTGCTGGTCGCCATGATCAAGCGGGAATACGGTGCCGGCCTGGATACACTGCAGGACGCGCCGCTGGAAACGGTGGAAGAATTGTATGCAAGGGGAAGCCGGTTAAAGAAGGACAGCGAGGAGTTTGCGGCGAATGCCGCGGCGGAAGTGAACAACCTGCAATCCGGCGACCCGGAGTCCGTTGCGGTCTGGGAGATCCTGATGGACAAGACCCTGCGCAACTGCCACGACCTGTACCGGACCTTCAACGTCAGCCTGGATGCGTCCCATGATTGCCCGGAGAGTTTCTACCGGGACGACCTGCCCCGGGTCGTCGCGGAGTTGTCGGATATGAACCTGCTGGTTGACGACGATAATGCCAAATGCGCCTACCTCGACGGCTTCCATAATATCGATGGCGACCCGCTTCCCGTGATCGTGCAGAAAAGCGATGCAGGGTACAACTATTCGACTACCGACCTGGCCGGGATCAGGCACCGGGTCGGCCGGCTGCGGGCGCAGCAGATCATCATCGTGACCGATCGCGGCCAGGAACTGCATTTCCGCATGATCCGGGCGCTGGCGCAGAAGGCCGGCTGGTTGCCGGACAGTGTGCAGTTGAGGCACCTGGGTTACGGCGTGATATTGCAGGAGATCGAGGAGGACGGGCGCAGCAAAAAGGTCAGGTTCAGGACCCGCGACGGCGGTACGGTAAAAATCAGGGAACTGCTGGCTGAGGGACGCCGGCGCAGTGAGCGCCTCACGCTGGAGAGAAACCCGGATATCGGCGGGGATGAACTGGACGGGATCGCCGCGAAGCTGACCATTGCCGCGCTCAAGTATGCAGACCTGAAACAGCGCCCGGTGTCCGACTATACCTTCAACTGGGACCAGATGCTTGCCAGCCAGGGTAATACCGGCGTCTACATATTGTACTGTTACGTCCGCATCGCCAGCCTGTTCGAAAAGTCCGGCCTGGACAAGGACACGCTGGCCTCAGCCCGCGGCGCTATTTCCCTTTCCCATGAGCTGGAGCGGGAACTGCTGGTGCAGCTGGTCTCCTTCCCCGAGCTTTTTTCCGGCTACGAGGAGGAACTGTCCTCCCATGACATCTGCCACTACCTCTATGAACTATCGACGATTTACAGCCGCTTCTGGAAAGACTGTCCCATCCTGAAGGCGGCGGACGATGTCAGGCATACCAGGTTGGCGCTGAGCCTGGCAGTGGCTAATCGGCTGAAACTGGGCCTGTCCCTATTGGGTATCGACGTGGTGGAGAGGATGTAGCAAGGCATGGGTAAAAAATCTGGTTTCCGACAGGGTTTTACACTATAGTTTAATTCAGCCGCAACCGGATAACGGTGGCGCAGGATCAAAACAGCATTGGAAAAAAGGAGAGAGGAACCATGAGCATACCGGCATTCGACACTCAAAAAGCGGTAAAGGCATTCAAAGAAGGCGGATTCGACGACAAACAAGCTGAAGCGGTGGTCACTACGATGAACGATGTCATGAGCCAGAATTTTGCAACCAAGGCAGACTTCCAGGCATTACAGGGTGACGTGAAAGTAACTATCGAAAAAGTACGCCGTGACCTCGAGCAGAGTATTGAAAAAGTACGCAGTGGCCTGGAACAAAAAATGTCAGATAAATTTGAAAAGCTATACCAGCATCTTTGGGTCATTGGTACCGGAATTGTCCTCACCAATGTATCACTGGTAGCGGCAGTGGTGGTCTTGCTGGGCTAGCCGTAACCTGTCATTTTCCACTTAGCAGGGACTGTGCCTCTTCGGTATAGGATATCTCGTAGCGATTTTTCAGTTCCTCCAGCATTTGCTGTTTTACCTGTTCGTACCGGTCCCTTTGCCAGTCCTGCATGACCCGGGTCCTGCTTTCGGAAAAAGGGATTGGCGCGGCATCACGCACCTCGAACAGGAAGACCAGGTGGTAACCGTAGCCGGACCTGGCCGGTCCCTGCCAGCTTCCCGGCTCCAGTTCCAGCAGCGCTGCCGCGAAGTCTCCACCGAACAGCCGGTCCAGTTGCGAGCGGCTGATGTCGGTGAACTCGTGCGGCAGCATGAAGCTGTCGCCCAGGCCCGGTTGCCCGGCGTTTTCATCGAGTCCGGCAAGCCGGGGCAGCAGCGCTGCCGCGTCTTTCTGCGCACTGGTGTCGCGGCGGTCATGGCTGAAATAAATGTGCTTGAAGCCGAGCCTGGGATCGGATCTGTACAGCTCGGGATGCGCCTCATACCACTCGAGGAGCTCTGCATCGGCGGGCTGTACCTGTTGCGCCGCGCTCTCCGCCAGCAGTTCCATTTTCTGTACCAGGCGGCGGCGGATAATCGGGTCGTCCTGCGCCAGTCCCAGGGATCTGGCTTCACGGGATAGCAACTCTTCAAAGATGTAGTCTGCAAGCAGGCCCTCCAGTTCCTCCGGAGTCGGCGCGCGGTTCATCCGCCGCGACCATTCGACACTGAACCGCTCTATGGTTGCCATGTCCACGATAATTTCATCATCGCCCGCACTGCCCGGTTCGAGCAGCGAATACAGGATGAAAATGAACACACCGGCCAGGACAAAATGCACCAGGGGCTCATGCAGGATTTTTTTGCTCATGAATCTTCTGTAACCAAACAGTATTACCGTGTTACCTGATATATTATCCGTAATCTGCCACAGAGGACACAGAGGACGCAATGAGTGAACGAGTTGAATTACACGGACTATCCGTAGACAAAGACCTGTACGACCTGGTGTGTGACGAGATCATACCGGGCACCGTCGTCAACCCGGACCGGTTCTGGGCGGCGCTGGCCGGGATTGTAGCCGACCTGGAACCCAAAAACCGGGCATTGTTGAATAAACGCGACCAGCTCCAGGCGCGTATCGATGAGTGGCACCGGACCAACCGGGACTATGAACTCAAGGATTACCGGGATTTTTTGAATGAGATCGGCTATATCACGCCGGAAGGCGAGCCTTTCAAGGTCAGCGTCGCCAACGCCGATGCCGAGATTACCCGCATTGCAGGACCGCAACTGGTGGTGCCCGTGGACAACTCGCGTTATGCCCTGAACGCAGCCAATGCGCGCTGGGGCAGCCTGTATGATGCTCTGTACAGCACGGACGTGATCCCCGAAACCGAGGGCTGCAAACGCACCCGCAGGTACAACCCGGTGCGCGGCCGCAGGGTCATTGAATATGCCCGCCGTTTCCTGGACCGCGCCACGCCCATGGCCGTGGGCAGCCATGACTACGTGGTCAAGTACAGGGTGAAATCAGGCCAGCTGGTCGGAGTCCTGGGCGACGGCAGCGAACACAGCCTGGGCAAACGCGAACGCTTTGCCGGCTATACCGGCGATCCGGACAGCCCGGACAGTGTCCTGTTACGCCATAACGCCCTGCATATCGAACTCAAGCTGGGGGAGGGCTATTACATCGGCCGCAATGACCTGGCCGGTGTTTACGACATCCGCTTGGAAGCCGCGGTCAGCGTGATCATGGATTGCGAGGATTCGGTAGCCGCAGTGGATGCGTCCGACAAGGTTGCCGTCTACCGGAACTGGCTCGGCCTGATGAAGGGCGACCTGACCCGCAAGGTGGTGAAGGACGGCGCGACGGTCGAGCGCAGCCTGAACGGTGACAGGAAGTACACCGCGCCGAACGGCAGGACCCTCACGCTGCCGGGGCGGGCCCTGATGCTGTTGCGCAACGTCGGCCTGCACATGTACACCGACGCCGTGACCAGCGCGGATGGCAGGGATATCCCGGAGGGTTTTCTCGATGCCATGGTGACGAGCCTGGCAGCCAAGCATGACCTGCTGGGCAACGGCAGGTTCAGGAACAGCCGTACCGGTTCCATCTACATCGTCAAACCCAAACTGCATGGCCCGGAAGAGGTCGCGGCAACGGTTGAACTGTTCGAGCGGGTGGAAGACGCCCTGGGCCTGGAGCGCCTGACCATCAAGATTGGCATCATGGATGAAGAACGCAGGACCACGGTCAACCTGAAAGAGTGTATCCGGGTAGCGGAGCGACGGGTGATCTTCATCAATACGGGCTTTCTCGACCGCACTGCCGATGAAATCCATACCAGCATGGAGGCCGGACCCGTGTTGACCAAGAGCAGGCTGAAGAAGGCGCCGTGGCTGCTGGCCTACGAGGACTGGAACGTGGATATCGGCATGGTGACCGGCCTGCCCAGGCATGCGCAGATCGGCAAGGGTATGTGGCCCGAACCGGACAACATGGCGGCCATGATGGACGTCAAGGTGAACCACCCCCGCGCCGGGGCCACCAGCGCCTGGGTCCCGTCACCCACTGCCGCTACCTTGCACGCCATGCACTACCACCGCATCAACGTCGGCACGCGCCAGCGCGAACTGATCCGGCTGCGCCGGGTCAAACCGGACGACCTGCTCGCCATCCCGCTGCTGGATGGGGACAGCCTCAACGACTTCGAGATCAGGCGGGAACTGGAGAATAACGCCCAGGGTATCCTGGGTTACGTGGTGCGCTGGATTGAACAGGGGATCGGCTGCTCCAAGGTGCCGGATGTCAATAACGTCAACCTCATGGAGGACCGGGCCACCTTGCGTATATCCAGCCAGCATATCGCCAACTGGCTCCACCACGGTATCGTCACCAGGGACCAGGTGATCGATGCGTTCATGAAAATGGCGCCCCTGGTGGATTACCAGAATGCCGAAGACCCCCAATACGTCAACATGGCCCCCGATTTTGACGGCAGCATCCCGTTCCAGGCGGCCCTGGACCTGGTGTTCTGCGGCCGAGAGGAACCCAACGGCTACACGGAACGGGTCCTGCACGCCCGCCGGCGGGAATACAAGGCAAGCGCATAAACCTAATTTGGGACACCCATGAATTAACAAATTTTGTTAATTCATGGGTGTCCCAAATTAACTTTTAAATATATTGCATTGCACAAAAAACGGTTATAGACTTGCGTCATTCACTTTTGATGGGATATACAATGCAGATACAAGACAGAGTTGCCGTTGTTACGGGTGGTGCCAGTGGTATCGGGCGTGCCGTGTCGCTGGAACTGGCCCGCCGCGGTATCAGTAAGATTGCCTTAATCGATCAATCCGAACAGACGGATATTGCCGTCGACCAGATCAATAATGAGATTACCCGGGATGTGGCGATAGCGTATCGCGGGGACGTGAGCGACGACGGGTTCCGCGCCGATGTTTTTGATGAGGTCTGCGCCAGGTACGGGATCCCCAATATCTGCATCCCTGCCGCCGGCATCACGCTTGATGCACTGGCCGTCAAGGTCAACAGGGAAACGGGAAAGGCCGCCATGTACTCCAGGAAAAACTTTGAGCGTGTCGTCAATATCAATCTTATCGCCCCGGTCTACTGGGCCATGGAAATGATTTCACGTATCGCGGAGGACAGGGCGCTGCGCGGGTTGAAAAAGTGGCACCCCGACGAGCATGTGCAGGGGACCGTGATCTTTATCGGTTCCGTATCGTCCCAGGGGGTCAAGGGCCAGATCTCCTATGCATCCACCAAGGCCGGACTGGAGGGCGCGGCGGCGACGCTGATGAAGGAAGCGATATATTACGGGGTTCGCTGCGGGGTGATCCATCCCGGCTATACCGACACCCCCATGGTGCGGGCGCTGGGTGATGAATATATTGAAAACAACGTCCTGCCGGATACGCAGATCAACAGGCTGATACGGCCGGACGAGATAGCCGATGCGATCTGTTTCATGATTTCCAACTCGATCGTGTCCGGCCAGCTCTGGGCGGACGCCGGCTGGCATCCGTCGGCCTAGGTCATCCCTGCCCCGCAGCGCGGGACGCGGGACTGATTATTCAATAACCAGCTTCGGCTCTTCCTCGAGTCCCAGGTCGAAGATGTCGTCGTAACCCTCTGAGGGCGGGTTGCCGTCATGGATGAGGTACCTGCGCTGTTGCAGGTACGCCTCCCGGGTAAACGAGTAGGGATCGATTGACGCTTCGTTCACGAACTCCGATGCCTCCAGCAGGTTTGCCCTGTCGTTGACCATGTTCAGGACGCTGACCGGCAACAGGTAAAGCGTAGCGATGTACGTGAACGGGTTGGTGAAATAGCTGCTGGCTACATCAGGACTGTTACGCGCAGTGTACGGACCGAGGAATGGAATATACAGGTAAGCGCCCGGCTTGACCCCCCATACCGCCAGGGTCTGGCCCAGGTCCTCGTCATGCTCCTCCAGTCCCATATCCGTGGCCACGTCCATCAGACCGCCGAGACCGAGCGTCGAATTGACTACGAACCGGGTCAGGTCATTGATACCCTGGCCGAGCTTCCCCTGCAGGAACGAGTGGAGGATGACATTCAGGTATTCCAGGTTATCGAAGAAGTTGGCAATGCCGTCGCGCACCGGTTCCGGCGTTACTTTCACGTATTTTTTCGCGACAGGCGTCATGATATGCCGGTCCAGCGCATCGTTGAACTTGTAGAAGGAGCGGTTGTTCTCCTCGTAGGGGTCCGGGTTGATTTCCCCGTCAATGGTCTGGGTGCCGGCGCAGCCCGTGAGCAGGGCAACTGCCAGTAATACTGCAAGTAAAGAAACCGGACTGTTCGGTTTGTGTCTGTTATTCATGACTGCTGTTCCTCGTCAGCTTGTTAGTGGCATAGCACCAGTCAGTTACCTGTCTCCATCGCTTCAATTTTAAACAATATACCGTTTAAAAGTCCATTGTATCCTTTTTCCTTGATCACGGCAGCATATTCAGCCCGTTTCAGCGACAAATCGTTCACTCCGTCGGCGCTGACACTGATAATATACCACTTTCCCTGTTTTTCATGCAGCAAGTAGTCCAGGGATACGGCATCATCGCCGGGCCGGCGCAGTTCGGTCCGGATCAGCATCCGGCCTCTCCTGGTGGTCTCCCGGGACGTTTCCAGGAACTCCTCGCCGCCGTAGCCGTCGAAGCGGGATGCATACGTGGCCGCACTGAAACGGCTGAACAGGTTGTTGAATTCCGTCTTCTGCGCCTCGTCAAGCCGGTTGCGGTAACGGCCCAGGATAATGTCCGTGATCAGCGCTATATCGAAACAGTTGTTGATATACGGTTCAAGCTCCCGGTAACGCCCCTGGTATCCCAGTTCACCGGCCCGTTGCATGACGCCCAGCAGTTTTTTGTGAAAACCAGCGACGGTCATGCCCGGATCGCCCATTTCGCAGGCCCGGTCTGTTGCCCCCGTCCCGGCCGTCTCCCCGGCCGTGTCCGTCTCCCCGGCCGTGTCCGTTTCCCCGGCCGTGTCCGTCTCCCCGGTCGAGTCCGTCTCCCCGGCGTACGCCGGGATGGACAGTTGCACGGCCCCGGACAGCAACAACGGCAGTAACGCATAAAACGGGCGGCGTAACAATACCATGTTCATTCCACTTTGCCCGGTGCGCCGGCATAACTGCGCTGCTTCCAGGCCGCGCCGGCCCCGGTCCAGTAACGCCAGGCCGAAGTCCAGGTCATCAGCAGGTAGAGCGCGCCGGCAAGCGGCAACCCGGCACACCATAGCGGGTGGATGCCGTAGTAGCGCAGGGTGGGCATGAAACTCGCCACCATGAGGAACAGGGCGCCGGCGGCAAGCAGGCTGGTGGCCGCGCCGGCGCTGAACAGGCCGGCTACGGGCAGTACGAAGGCCGCCGTCATCAGGCTGCTGCACAGCAGCAGCAGGAGGATTGAATGGCGCAACTGGGTATACGCCGTCCTGGCTACCATGTTCCAGATGTCCGCCAGCCCGTCATAACTGCGTTGGCTGAGGGCGGAGTGCGACAACCCTGTCCAGGTGGAATAGCCGGCATCCCTGAACTGCCGGGCCAGCGCACAATCATCAATCAGGCTGTCCCGTATTGCGCTGAAACCGCCTGCCTGCTGCAGTGAACTGTGGCGCAGCAGGATACAGCCGCCCGCCGCCGCGGCGACCGCTTTCGAGCCGTTGTTGGAAAGGTGAAACGGATAGAGCAGCTTGAAAAAGAACACGAATGCCGGCATCAGCAGCTTCTCCCAGAAGGAATCCATGCGCAGGAACGCGAGCAACGACACCAGGTGCAGGTCATGTTCCTGCATCCTGGCTTTCAGGGCGGATACGGTGCCGGGTTGCAGGCGAATATCGGCGTCCAGCAGCAGGACGTTGTCCGTCTTCACGAACGCCAGACCCTGGTGCAGGGCCCATAATTTGCCGCTCCAGCCGTGTTCCAGCGGGCGGCCGTCGATGATTGTCAGGTTCTCCAGGTTAAGCTGTTCCGCTTCAGCCACGGTGGCGTCGGCGGATTGATCATCGACCAGGATGATGCGCAGGTTCCGGCCCTGGGCGGCGACGGACTGCAGGGTTGCGGCGATGACCGCGGCTTCATTGCGCGCCGGGATCAGTACCGTGACATCGGACAGGTCGGCGGTTTCGGTGGTTGTCGCTTCCAGTTTTTCCCGGATGCGCCAGGGTTGCCAGGGAAGGGATAGAATACCGGACCAGATTATGACTCCCGGTATGGCCAGCCACAGTGTATCCGTCAAGCGACCTGTTTGTCCTGTCTTTCGTTGCGGGGGATTATCTTGACGGGCTTGACTTCGGCGACCAGCTTGGGTTTCGACAGGGTGTCGTCCTCACCGTACAGGACGGGCAGTTCAGGGGTCATGTCTCCGGATGTCCGGGGCCCGAGCACGGCTGCTTTCAGGGCTTTCCACGGGCGCTTGAGTGCGTCTTCAACGGCGGATGCCTCGTAACCGCTGTGTACCATGCAGTTGGCGCATTTCGGATTGCGTCCGTTGCCGTACCTGTCCCACTCCGTTTCTTCCATCAACGCCTGGAAGGTCGGCGCATAACCTTCGCCCACCAGCAGGTAACAGGGTTTCTGCCAGCCGAAAACGTTCCTGGTCGGGTTGCCCCAGGGCGTGCACTGGTACTGCTGGTTGCCGGCGAGGAAATCCAGGTACAGGGATGACTGGTTGAAGCGCCACTGTTTTCCGACTCCGGATTTGAAAATGTCCCTGAACAACTGTTTGCTCTCCTTGCGTTTCAGGAATACGTCCTGGCGCGGCGCCCGTTCGTAACTGTACCCGGGGGATATGGTGACTCCTTCGACACCGAGCTCCATGGCCATGTCCATGAATTCCGCCACTTCGCTGGCTTGTTCGCCCTGGAACAGGGTACAGTTGATCGTGACCCGGAAGCCCCTGCTCCTGGCCTCTTTAATCACCTCGACGCACTTGTCGAAAACGCCGGCGCGGCAGACCGAGGCGTCATGCCGGTCGCGGTTGCCGTCCAGGTGAATGGAAAAAGTGAGATAGGTCGAAGGCGAATAATCATCCATGCGCCGCTCAAGCAGCAGGGCATTGGTACACAGGTAGACATATTTCTTCCTGGCTACGAACCCCTGGACTATTTCCGGCATATCCTTGTGTATCAACGGCTCTCCGCCGGCAATTGAGACGACCGGGGCGCCGCACTCGTCAACGGCCTCCATGCACTCTTCATAGCTGAGGCGCTTGTCCAGTATCTCCTCGGGATAATCGATTTTGCCGCAACCGGAACAGGCGAGGTTGCAACGGAACAGGGGTTCCAGCATCAGCACCAGGGGAAACCGTTGTTCGCCGCGCAGCTTTTTTTCGAGAATGTACTTTGAGATGTGAAGTTGTTGAGTTAAGGGTACAGCCATCTTCCAACCAGACCTTTTCAGATAATTATTAAAAATACAGCGCTTCAGCGGCCCGAAACGCTTTCGACCTGACAGAATACAGGACCCGCATGGAAATGTACAGTTGCATCATGCAATTCGGAGTTAACAGAATGGCTTCCGCCGGACATTAATTTGGGACACCCATGAATTAACAAAAATTGTTAATTCATGGGTGTCCCAAATTAGGCTTCTTAATTCATGGGTGTCCCAAATTTACTGATGGTAGGCGCGGGTGGTTGCAAGCGGGGGGATTTCTGCTTACAGTGACCAGTTTAAGACAGCAAGGATAATGAGAAAGGTACATGTCAGACATACTTGAGACGCCGGTATTGGACGGGATCGAATCCCCTGAAGATCTGAGGCGTCTTCCGGAAGATCAGCTGGAGCCGCTGGCGCAGGAAATGCGCGCCTTCCTGTTGCACTGGGCGAGCAGGAACAGCGGCCATTTCGCGGCCAGCCTGGGGGCCGTCGAACTGACCATCGCCCTGCATTATATCTATAACACCCCCGAGGACCGGCTGGTCTGGGACGTGGGACACCAGGCTTACGGGCACAAGATCCTGACCGGGCGCCGCGACAGGCTGCATACCATCAGGAAACACGACGGCCTGGCGCCTTTCCCGAAACGCGATGAGAGCCGTTACGACACGTTCGGCGTGGGTCATTCGAGCACGTCCATCGGCGCCGCCCTGGGCATGGCCATTGCCGCGCGCAACAGCGGCAGCGACCGCAAGTGTGCCGCCATCATCGGTGACGGCGGGCTGACGGCGGGCATGGCGTTTGAGGCCTTGAACCATGCCGGCGACACCGGTGTTAACCTGCTGGTGATACTGAATGACAATAACATGTCGATCTCGCCGAACGTCGGGGCCCTGGCCAACCGTTTCGCCGAGTTGCTTTCCGGCAAGTTTTATACCACGGTGCGGGAGCGGGGCCGGCAGGTCCTGTCGAAGGTGCCGGGCGCGCTGGAGATATCACGGCGCGCCGAGGAACATTTAAAAGGCATGATCGTGCCGGGGGTGTTGTTCGAGGAATTCGGTTTCAATTATATCGGCCCGGTGGACGGCCATCATTTACCGACCCTGCTCACCACCATCCGCAACATCAGCCAACTGGAAGGGCCGCAGTTCCTTCATATCATCACCCGCAAGGGCAAGGGCTACGGACCGGCGGAGGAAGACCCGGTGAAATGGCATGCGGTAAGCAAACCGTTCGACCCGGAGACGGGCAAGGCATCAGCCCCGAAACCGGTGCAGCCTGCCAAGCCGACCTACAGCCAGGTATTCAGCGACTGGGTGTGCGACATGGCGGCGAGGGATGAGCGCCTGGTGGCGGTGACCCCGGCCATGCGCGAGGGGTCCGGCCTGGTGCGCTTCGAGCAGGAATACCCGGAGCGGTATTTTGACGTGGCCATCGCCGAGCAGCACAGTGTCACCGTTGCCGCGGGCATGGCCTGCGACGGCCTGAAACCGGTGGTTGCCATCTACTCGACCTTCCTGCAGCGGGCCTACGACCAGGTGGTCCATGACGTGGTGAACCAGAAGCTACCGGTGCTGTTCGCCATCGACCGGGCCGGCGTAGTCGGCGCCGACGGGCCCACCCATAACGGCTCCTATGATTTCAGTTTCCTGCGCTGCCTGCCGCACATGGTGGTGATGGCGCCGGCCGACGAGAACGAATGCCGGCAGATGTTGTATACGGGGTTTCTGCTGGACCAGCCGGCGGCGGTGCGTTACCCGCGCGGAGCAGGACCGGGAGCGGCGGTCGAGAAAGAGATGACGGCGTTGCCGCTGGGCAAGGGTGAGATACGCCGGCAGGGTAAAAAAATCGCGCTGCTGTCCTTCGGCAGCACCTTGAAGACTGCGCTTGAGGCCGCTGAGGACCTGGATGCGACCGTGGCCAACATGCGTTTTGTCAAACCGCTGGACGGGGGACTGGTCGCCGACCTGGCCGCGTCCCATGACCTGCTGGTCACGGTGGAGGAAAACGTGGTCCAGGGCGGGGCGGGGAGCGCGGTGAACGAGTACCTGGCCTCACAGGGTATAACGCAACGGATCCGCAACTACGGCCTGCCCGACCGCCTGCTGCAGCACGGCTCGCAACAGGATATGCTGGAAGATGCGAAGCTAAACAGGGAGGGGTTGCTGGGGTTTATCAACAGCTCCATCATCCCTGCGTAAGCTTGTCCCTGCGGAAGCAGGGACCAGGACCCAGTAAAAATAAAGTCGCCGTTCGGTCGAGACGTTCTGAACTGGATTCCTGCTTTCGCAGGAACGACGAACGAAGCGATCAGGAACGACGGGTCAAGCTCATAATGACGGGGTATTGATATGCGCCTGCAACCGGCGCAGGACGTGTTCCGGTGAGAGGTCGGGGCGGGGCAGGTCGCCGGGGATGCCCGGTTTGATTCTCAGGTGTGCGAAACGTGCGCCGTCCGCGTCCTTACGGGCATACAACTCCCTGATGACAGCCGGGTCGTTACCGTCCAGCGCCACGCCGTAGCCGCAGGCCGCGGCGATGTCCGCAAAGCCGACGTTGGCCGACACGGTGGCCTGGCCCCCGGTGGACTCGTGGACGCCGTTGTCCAGTAATACATGCGCCAGGTTATTGCGGCCGTAGCTGCCGATGGTGGCGAAGTTGCCCATACGCATGAGACCGGCGCCGTCACCGTCGACGACGGTAACCTCCAGGTCCGGCCGGGCCAGGGAAACACCCAGGGCAAAGGAAGAGGCGCAACCCATTGAGCCGACCATGTAGAGCTGGTTGCAGCGGTCGGCAATGGCGAATAACTCCCGGCCGGTATACCCGGTCGTGCCGATCACGACTGAATTGTCCTCCGGCGTATGCCTGATTATCTCCCCCAGGGCCTGTTCCCTGGAGACGGCGCCGGCTACCCCGCCAAACCTGTCCCGCCGGCACACGGCATGAGACCTGGAAGGGATCGACCCGGACCTCAACGGATGCGGCGCGACCGCGCCCCGGTTCATGAGCAACGCGTAAGGTTTGCTCTCTGCCGCCAGGTAGCTTGTTGCGCGTTCCAGCGCGGCACCGATGGCGTGTTCCTCCGCAGGGAAAGGCTCCCAGGGAATGTCCATCAGGTCGAACAGGTTGCCCGTAATCTTCCCCATCAATTCGTGTTGCGGTTCATCTCTCTCACCCGGCTGGCCGCGATGGGTAACGATGAGCAATACGGGAACGGCAAACGTATGCGCCAGCGACGTCAGCGGGTTGACCGCGTTGCCCAGGCCGGAATTCTGCATCATGACGATGGCGGACTGCCCGCCCAGGGTCAGCCCGGCGGCCGTGGCGACCGCATCCCCCTCATTTGCAGACGAAATGTAGGACAGTTGATCATCATTGATAACGTAATTAATGAACGGCGTCAGGTAGGAACACGGCACCCCGGTATACCAGGAAAACCCATGACCACGCGCAGCCTCAATAAACGTTTCAGCGTTAATCATTTACTGTAGAGAAGGTCTGGATTGTCCTTTCAGGACTATCATCCGCAGGGACAGCGGATGTTAAGCGTACAAGGATGTATTCACAGCGTGTCCTGAAAGGACAATCCAGACCGGGTTTCATCGTGATTAATCCGAGGTAAAATCGACAGCCCTGTCTATGTCGTTGACGGAATTAACATCCAGCCAGTGACCGTTTATGTAATGCACCGTAACCGTCCTGCCCCGCCGTACCAGGTGGTTGAGCAGGTCGGGCAGGGTCAGCTGGTCGAACCCGGCCTGGTTTTCCAGTTCCTCCAGCGCCTGTTCCAGCCACTGTCTCCCCTGCGTCCTGACCCGCATCATGCCGGTCCAGCGTCCCGAAGGTTTGACCGGCTCCACAGGTTTACCCTCGGTAATGTGTTCCAGGCTGACTTCCTGCATGAACAGCGAGCGGTCGTCCGGCCGGTCACACCAGGCATAATCCAGCGTGCCGCTGATTTCCACGTCATCGACCAGGGAGTCCACGACGATGACTAGTTCACCGTCCCGGTCCAGCAGGTCCTGCAGGATGTACGACCTGAACAGCAGGTCGCCGTAGGTGATTACCATGTCGTCCGTGAATTTATCCCTGGCGCAGGCCAGTGAGTAGAGTTCGCCGGTGGTTTCATAACGGTCATTGAGGCGGATGTCGACGCCGCCGACGTTCAGGGATTCCGACTTGTAACCGGCAATGACCGTGATGTCGTTGATCGCGTGTTTCTTGAATTCGTCCACCAGCCGTTGCAACAGGGGTTTACCGCGTATTTTCAGCATTGCCTTGGGCCGGTCTTCGGTCAGTTCATACAGGTTATTGCCCCGGCTTGCAGCCAGTACCAGGGCCTGGCATTCGCTGGCGTTGTCCAGGTAACGTTCCTGGGCGCGCAGCAATTCATCGGCGCCCTGCAGTTGGAAGATGCTGTCTACGTCGGTGATGAGGTCCTCGACGTCGACCAGCGACTGTTGTTCGAAAATCTCCCTGCTCGTGTTTTCCATGGCCCTGACCGAGGCCCGGATCATGTGGTTGGCCCAGATGACCAGGCTGATCCCGGCCTTCCTGAATACGTCCACAGGGGTGCTGTAATATTTCGTCGGTACGATCACCAGGGGGCAGGCGCCGCTCCAGCGCCGGGCAAATTCGATGATTTCGTCGGGGCGTGACTGCCTGCTGTGGATGAGGATGGCGTCCGCCCCGGCCGCGCAATAGGCCGTGGCCCGTTTCAGCGCTTCGTCCATGCCCCAGCCCGCTATCAAGGCTTCCACCCGCGCAACGATACAGAAATCGGGGTCCTGCTGGCTGTCCTTGCCGGCCCGTATCTTGCCGCAGAATTCATTGATGTCGGCCAGGGCCTGTTTCTCGCTGCCGATGAAGCTGTTGGTCTTGGGGAACTCCTTGTCTTCTATGCAGACGCCGGCTATGCCGCGTTGTTCCAGTTTCCTGACCAGGCGCCGCATGTTGTTGAAGTTACCGTAACCGGTATCGCCGTCCAGCAGGATCGGGACCTCCGTGGCGTCGGACATGAATTCCAGCATGTCGACGACCTGGGTCCAGCTTGCCTCGTTGCTGTCCCTGACGCAGAACTGGGTTGACAGCGCCAGGCCGCTCGCCCAGATCCCCTTGAACCCGGCCTGCTGCACGAGCTTGGCCGAGATGCCGTTGTGGGCTTCCAGGATGAACTCCAGTTCGGGCGATTCAAGCAAATCGCGTAATTGTCTGCTTTTATTCAAGGTCATTTTCTGCCATTCACCACTTGCGCGGGGCAGGCTCTGCGCAAGTTTACCCCGGCATGCTGCTAGCCGGGGCAGGAACCCGGTTTAATGTCATTTTCATACATTTTCGCCGCGCGTTCCACG
The DNA here is from genome assembly GCA_965207165.1 of Gammaproteobacteria bacterium. Taxonomy (GTDB): domain Bacteria; phylum Pseudomonadota; class Gammaproteobacteria; order Eutrophobiales; family Eutrophobiaceae; genus JAAXHV01. The sequence goes on from OZ242265.1 coordinate 4,039,692, forward strand.
TCGGCGGGAAAATCAATCTCGATCCAGGCCTGCCCGGTGATATCCTCGAAGTGGAACAGGTGCGGCGTTTCCCTGAGCAGGTCACGGATCGCTTCCTCGTACGGTTCGCCTGTCCGGTTATTGTCGAGGTAACTGCGCGCCCGCAGGGCCAGGCGCCTGCACACGGCAGCATCGAAACGGAAAAACCCAACCGATTCGCCCTGGAAATCCCAGGCTATGCCCGGGTCCGGCCTTTTTCTGAATTCCACCGGTGTGGCGCCCGCCACGCACAGTTTTACCGGTTCGTCGCCGGGCTCAAAGTCCCGGTCGAGCAGAAAGCAGTTGTCGTGCTGCGTACTGAACAGGCGGGCCAGGATACCCGGCTCATATAACACGTCGGCATCCATCAGTATACTGTCCGCGCCGGCGTCCAGGTGGTCGTACGCGCAATGCAGGCTCACGACGCTGCCCGTTTCGTAATCGGGATTGATGATGGTCTCCAGGGGCGCCCTTGAGCCGGCCGCAGCCAGCGCTGTTTCGATGTCGCGGTGGCGGTAACCCGTGACGATGATTATGCGCTCCGCGCCCAGGCCGTTCAGGATTTCGATATGCCGCTGCAACAGGGTTTTTCCCCCGAACTGCAACAGGCACTTGGGCCGCCCCCCGGCGGCTGCCCCAAGGCGTTCCCCCCTGCCTGCCGCCAGGAGAATCGCTTTCATACCTTTCCGGAGCGGTACTTGTTCATCAGCAGCGCCGTGGATGAGTCGCGGGGTTCATGATCCCCGTCGCCTGCCAGTTCTGCCGCTATCTGTCCCGCCAGGGTTTTGCCGAGCTCGACGCCCCACTGGTCGAAGGCGTTGATGCCCCAGATGGCCGCCTCCACATAAGTCTTGTGTTCGTACAGGGCGAGCAGCATGCCCAGGGTATACGGGTCAAGCCGGTCGTAGACGATGGTGGTGCTCGGCCTGTTGCCGTCGAAGTGGCGGTGGGGCTCGGCGCTGTTGGCGCTGCCCCGCATCAGGGCTTCGCCCTGGGCCAGGCAGTTGGCGACCAGCAGTTCGTGTTGCGCGCGCTCGCCCGCGCCGCCAAGGGGCAACAGGAAGTCGATGGACGACATACGCGTGCCCTGGTGCAGGAACTGGTAAACGGCATGTTGCGCCTGGCTGCCGGTGCCGCCCCAGATGACCTGTGAGGTATTTGTTCCCACCCTGTTTCCGTCCGTACCGACCGACTTGCCGTTACTCTCCATCACCAGTTGGCCCAGGTAGGCCGGGAGTATTTCCAGCCTCTGGTCATAGGGGATGACGGCATGGGCGCCGACGTCAAGAAAGTTGTTGTACCAGACGCTCAGCAGGGCCAGGATTACCGGGATGTTGTTATCGAATGCGCTGGAGCGGAAGTGCAGGTCCAGCGCGTGCGCCCCCGCCAGGAACGCCCTGAAATTATCCTCGCCGATGCTGACGGCCCCGCTCATCCCGATGCAGGACCAGATTGAATAGCGCCCGCCGGTCCAGTCCTCGAGCCTGAAATAACGGTCCCTGCCGATACCGAAGCGTTCGACCGCGGCGGCATTGCCCGACACGGCCAGGAAATGCCTGCCGGTGTCGTTGCAGCCGTTTTCCGCCAGCCAGCGTTTCGCCCGGGTTGCGTTGACCAGCGTTTCCTGCGTCGTGAAAGACTTGGATGCGACGATGAACAGCGTGGTTTCCGGGTCGGCGCGGGCCAGGGCGCGCTCGATGTCGAACGGGTCGATATTGGCGACAAAATCGATGTCCATGCCCTCCCGGTGATACCCGGGCAGCGCCCCGTTCACCAGGCGCGGCCCCAGGTCGGAACCGCCGATGCCGATGTTGACCACCCTGGTTATGGGCTTTCCCGCAGACCCCCTGATCTCACCGGCGCGTAACCGCTTGACGAATGCGAACATCCTGTCCCGTTCTTCCCGGACCCGGCGGGCCATGCCGTCCGGTCCGTAGTTCCCCTGGATTCCCGCCCCTGCATCATCAGGGACCCGCAGCAGCGTATGCAGCGCCGGACGCTGTTCCGTGGTATTGACCTCGCGCCCTGAGAATAAGTCATCGATCCTGTCGCCAAGCCCGCGTTGCCCGGCCAGGTCCAGCAGCAGTGACAGGGTTTCGTCAGTGATGAGGTTCCTGGAAAAATCGACAAACAGCCGTTCCAGGCCGAGTGAAAACCGTTGCGCGCGTCCCGGATCCCGGGCAAATTCCTCGTGCAGGCGCAGCTCCGCTACCTGCCGCTGGTGTTCTGCAAGGAGACGCCAGGCCGTTGTCTGTTCCGGCGGAGTGTTGTTTTGTGTTGCCATAGCTCTTCATTATTATAGCTGCAACAGCAAATCTACCACTCATGTGGGTATATTGGAACCTGGCGCCGTGGGTGCCAGCAGCCGGCAAAGCGGGATAGTTACAGGTCTGACGGATTGGGCATGCGATAGCCGGCCCCCGTTTCGGTGAAGATATACGTCGGCTGCGCCGTATCGTCGCCGAGCTTGCGCCGCAGTTTACTGACGTAGGCCCGCACCAGTTTCGAAGCGCCATGATGATGTCTGCCCCAGACCCGGCGCTGCAGCGTAGCGTAGGTCGATACCCGGCCCGCGTTAAGGGATAACACGCGCAACAATTCGTATTCGGTTGCCGTCAGTTTCACTGGCCGGCCGGACAGCGCCACCCGGCGCCGGTCGTAATTGATGGTCAGCTCTCCCAGCGTGAACTGCCCGGACTTTGCCCGGTTGCGCAGCGCCGTGCGGATGCGCGCCACCAGTTCCGTCGGCGAGAAGGGTTTGACGATGCTGCCCAGGAACGTGTTACGCGCCTGGTCCGGCAGCGCGGCCGCCGCCGTGGGTTCCGGGGTGAGCGCCAGCATGCCGCTATCGATTCGCCCGGCATCCAGCAGGTCGGTGATAAAGCTGCTCATGTGGTCGGCCTGCTCGTTAATGATACGGAACACCTGCAGCATCTCGGCCGGACTGGGCACAGGCGAGGCGCCGAGCGCGGTAGCGGCCGAGCCCTTGATGGAGGCCAGCGGCGCCCGTAGTTCGCGCCTCACCAGATCGAGGGACTCGATCTGTATCCGTTCCATCCCCTGGATCGGCGCACTGTCTGCCAGCGCCTCAAGGCCGGCGCGGGCCAGATGCTCGGCGCGATAGGCGCGGGCGTTGGCGATGGCGCCGGCTGCCTGCCGGGCAAACAGCGCCATTGCCTCATCGTCTGCGCTGGTGAATTCCCCACCACGCTCCTTTCCCGCCAGGTAACAGTTGCCGAGGTGCCGGCCCTGGTGGTGCATCGGCGTTTCCCGGAAGGTCAACGGGCCGGCGCTGAAACCGTTCGGCCGCAGGCGCTCCGGATCGTCTTCCTGCCCCTCCAGTACGCCCGGCAGGATGTGCACGAACAGGCGCGTCGCGTCGGGCCACTGCATGAGCCGGCGCTGCTCCTCATCAGTCAGGCCGGAAGTAACGAAGTCCCGGGGTTGTCCGTAGTCGTCGAGGGTATTGACGGCGCCGTACCGCGCCCCGGTCAGTACCCGGGCGCTATCCACAACCTCACGCAGCACCGTGTCAAGATCGAGACTGGCGTTGATGCGCAGGTACGCCGCGCTCAGGGCGGACACGCGCCGGCGCAGCGCCTCGTTCTCCCGTAACAGATCGTCATTGCGTCTCAAAGAACCACCTCCCCCAGCAGCTTTGTCAGAGAACGATCACAATTTGTCCATTCATACCATCAGTACTACACATAAAACGAGTAACACTATTCACCAATCATGAATAACCTACCCGATAACTGACGCAACTGTAATGGATCTGCCTTGAATGCCGGCAGGGACTGTTGAATCAGCCACTACGGTCCGGTAATCAAGGCGTTCTCAGTCGTGCCTCATACCTGTTTTATTGTCTAAAAATACCAGGAAACAGGAGCCATACTACATAAAAACACAAGCCAGGTAATATGAAATAATTGCATACATCTGCCACGTGTTCTCATACCGTTTAAAATTTATTAAACCAAATAAAATCAACAAGATATAACCCATTTCCGGGTTTGACGATGAGTTGATTCCGGTTGCCGTCTCCAGCATACTTGGCGAACCAGTTCAAGTAGCGAAAATGCAAGTTCAATTTACCGGGGTCTTCGCCCCGAACTCCGTGTGCGGCGTTGCCCCCGGTCCTGATAAATACGTGTCGCCAGGGGTTGTCCCCACGCGCATTCCTGGTGAGGGGCAACTTCCGTGACAGCCGGCAGCGACTCATCCGGCATCACTGATCCTGCGCTGGACTGGAACCTGCGCCGCAGGGTGGACGTTCCGGATCCCGTCCCCGGTTATTTTGGCCGGGCTGACCTCATCGAGCGGCTGGTATCAGAAGACCATAATATAACGGTACTCACGGCGCCGGGTGGTTTCGGCAAGACTACCCTGCTGGCAGCTTACTGCCGGCTGCTGGTCGAGCGCGGCCTTCCGGTTGCCTGGATGCGGATAGATGCTGCCGATACCCGCTCGAGTATCGAGGCCTGTCTCGCCTTCGCACTTCGCCATGCGGGTATCGATGTCCCCGAGCCGGGCTCGGACGTCTGGAGCGCTGCCGCAGACCATGCAGAGTTGCTGATGGGCGCAATTGCTGCGCGCGCGGAACCTGGTGTGCTGGTTCTCGACAACCTGGAGCGGCTCACCAAGCGCGGCAGTGTAGAGGCGTTTAATGCACTGCTGCGCGCGGCGCCGCGCAACCTCCACGTGGCCATGGCATGCCGCGAACTGCCTTTTGCGCTTGACATCTCAGAAGCGCTGCTCGGGGGACGCGCCATCATGGTGACCGCTGACGAGATGCGTTTTTCACCCCGGGAAACCGCAATGTTCCTGGGCAGCCACCTGTCCCGCAGCGAACTCAGCGCCATCGACAGGCAGTTCGCCGGTTGGCCCATTGCATTGGCGCTCCAGCGCAACTCCAGCCGCGGGAACGGTTCCGGCGAGGCCGATAGTTTCAACCTGCTCGGCAACTGGATCGAGGCCCGGTTGTGGGAGCACCTGTCAAACGGCCAACGTGACTTCCTGCTCGATGCCGGCCTCCTGGACCGCCTCGATCCTGTCCTGCTTGACGAGGTTCTGGAGTGTAACGACTCCCGCTACCGTCTGCAGGCGCTTACGCAATTCGACGGTCTGATCCAGCCTGGACCCGGGGACCGCCTCCACACCGCAACGTTGCATCCGCTACTGCGCAGGCACTGCGCGGAACGCCGTATCCGGGAAACACCGGAACGGTTTCAGACAATCCACCAGCGGGCTGCCCTGGCGCTGGAACAGCGGGGTGAGACGATCGCAGCGATGCGCCACGCGGCGGAGGCCGGTGATCCGGATTTGCTTGGCCGCATGATCGAGGACGTCGGCGGTAACCGGTTATGGGCGCGCCGGGATCAGCCTCCGCTGGCAGAGGTTATTACCTCCCTGACTCACGACGTCATCAAGCGCTGGCCGAGGCTCGCGCTCAACTGTAGCTTTGTTCTTGCCCAGACCGGCCGCGTGTCTGAGGCCCGTCGCTTTTATGAACTCGCGTCTGCAAGCTCCGAAGGCTTCACGCGTAACCCGGCCGGCAATGTACGCGAGCTCCGCGCCGATCAATGCCTGGTCGAGATGGCATTTTTCATCGAAGGCAACTTGTCCGTTGACTCGTCAAAATTCCACTCTATGCTTGCCAGTGCGGCCGCGCTTGTGCGAGACAATGACCTGGACCCGGCCACAGGCGTTCTCCTCAAAGGCGGGCTATGCGTCTGCGAGAACCGCCGGGGGCGCTTCGATGCGGCGTTTGAGTTCGCCGGGCAGGTGCGCCACCTCATCAGTGACGGCCAGACCCCTTATCTCTCTCTTCACATCGATATACAACTGGGCGCTATGGCAATGGCCCAGGGCCAGGTGCAGGAAGCAGAGACGTACTATTCCAGCGCCCTCCGGTCCGCACGAACTCAATACCCCGATGACCCCTTGTCCGGGACGCTCAGCGAGGCGCTGCTCCGGGAACTCCAGTACGAGCGTAACCGGCTGTCGCTGGCGGTGGCCGCCGGCATGAATTTACGCGACAATTTTACCCAGCCCGGCAACACGTATTCCTCTCACACTTCGGAATGCGTCATCATTGCGGAAGTCACACAGTACGTTGCCGGCGATGACGAGGCGCTCGCGGTCCTGACGGAGATGACGGAATATGCCCGGCTTACCAAGCGGCAGACCCTGATCCGGTACCTGGCAGCATTACGTGTCGCCGTGCTCTCCTGCGCCGGACGGGTCGCCGAAGCAGAACGGGCCTGGCGCGCCGAGGCGCTGCCCTCCGGTGACGCTGGCTGTCTGGACATGCAGATGATGGACTGGCGGGAAATGGAAATGATCGCCTGTGCCCGGTTGCGCCTGTACACTGCCTGCGAGGCATTCGAGGCGGGGCGTGAATTCTCGGAAGCGCTGCTTGGGGTAGCCGGGGCCCACAGACTCGTGCGAACGGCGATGCGCGTACAGGCTATCTCCATGGCGCTCGAGTGGCGCGCAGGCGACATGGACGCCGCATGCGCTCACCTCATGTCTTTCCTGCGCCACTACACCGGCACGGACTACGCCCGACCCATCCTGCGCGAAGGTGATGCGGGCCGCGAGGTGCTTGAGTACCTGCTCGCCTCCGATCCGGACGCCGCAATCCTATCGGCCGCCACCGGCCTGTTGACGATGATCGCCGCTGACAAAGGGAAAGACAAGGTCGCGAGCTTGAGCGAGCGCGAACTGGCAGTGCTGAATTTGCTCCCGAACCTGCGTGACAAGCAGGTCGCTGCAGAACTTTCCATATCCCGTGAAGGCGTGCGTTACCACCTGCGCCGGATCTTCGCCAAGCTGGGCGTCAATAACCGCCGCGATGCCATCCAGCAGGCGCGGTCCATCGGGCTGCTGTTGCCGTGAAGATGAGCCTCAGGCACATGTAATGGTTTCAGACGCCACCCTCCCGGGACATCTTTTCTTGAGCTGTATTGAACCCGCCGGCCGGCTGGAACCGCTGAAGGGCGTTCAGGAACTGCTCCGTGCTCGCCTGCCAGGAGCGCGCTTCGGCGAACTTGCGGCATTGGGCGGGATCGATGTCGAGGGCGCCTCGAATGGCGCGGCTCAGATCCTTATCGAGACAGCCGACGGGATGGCCATTGATCACGTCGTTGGGACCCGTAACCGGATACGCCGCGACGGGCACGCCCGAGGCCAGCGCTTCCAAAAGCACGAGACCGAAGGTATCGGTCAGGCTGGGAAAGACGAAGACGTCGGCATTCGCGTAGGCTGCCGCCAGCTCGGCACCATGCATTTCACCCAGGAAACGAACCTCGGGGAACCTCCGGCGCAATTGATCGAGTTGCGGGCCGTCCCCGACGACCAGCTTTGTTCCATCGAGCGGGAGTCCGAGAAAAGCGTCGATGTTCTTCTCCACGGCGACGCGCCCGACATATAGATAGTGAGGGCGGGGATCGGGCGTTTCTTGCCTGGGCCGCGGGTGGAAAAGGTCCACATCGACGCCGCGGCTCCAAATTTCCAGATTCTTGAAGCCTTTCGCCACGAGCTCTGAGCGAAGCGAGCCGGTCGCCACCATCGTTCGCTGCGCCGCGCCATGAAACCACCTCAAGAACGCGTAGCTCCAATCTGTGGGGAACCGGGTTCGAGCGTGCAGGTACTCTGGAAACTTTGTGTGGAGAGACGTGGTGAACGGATAGCCCCGCTTCAGGCAGACCTTCCGGGCGGCGATGCCGAGCGGGCCTTCGGTGGCGATATGAATGGCGCAGGGTTGGAACGCTGCAATGCGGCGATCCATGTCATTCCAGGGCCAAACCGCGAGACGGATTTCCTTGTAGGTCGGGAGGGGCACCGTCCGGTAGCGGTCGGGCGTCACCAGTTCGACGGTGTTACCCATGGTGCGGAGATTGCTGGTAACCGTACTCAGGGTGCGAACCACGCCGTTCACCTGAGGATACCAGGCGTCGCTGACGATCAAGATACGCACGGAACTAACTCGCCAACTCCAGCGCTTCCCCAGTTTCGACCGTCGCCCAGTGAAGGATCTCCAAACGTCCGTCAAAATGCTCTACCAGCGCCGTGCAGCTCTCCACCCAGTCGCCGTCGTTGCAGTAGAGCACGCCGCCGATATCGCGGATCTCGGCGTGGTGGATGTGGCCGCAGACGACGCCGTCCACGTTGCGCCGCCCGGCTTCCTCCGCGATGGCTCCCTCGAAATTGCTGATGTGTTCCACTGCGTTCTTGACCTTGTGCTTGAGGAACGCGGACAGCGACCAGTAGGGATAGCCAAGTCTCCGCCGTATCGAGTTAAAGCGGTTGTTGATCGATAGCGCGGCGCGGTAGCCGAAGTCTCCCAACAGGGCCAGCCAGCGGGCATACCGGACGATACAGTCGAACTCATCCCCGTGAATGACAAGCAGCCGCCGCCCGTCGGCGGTCTTGTGGATGGCCTCGCGCTCCACTGCGACTCCGCCGAAGTGCAGTCCCGTATAGTCCCTGGCCGCCTCGTCGTGATTCCCGGGGACGTAGACCACCCGCACGCCCTTGCGCGCCTTGCGCAGGATCTTCTGGATGACGTCGTTGTAAGATTGCTCCCAGTACCAGTTATTTTTGAGCCGCCAGCCATCAATGATGTCGCCCACAAGGTAGAGAAAATCCGACTCGTTCCACTTCAGAAAACTGAGCAAGTATTCGGATTTACATCCTCGTGTCCCGAGGTGGACGTCCGAAATCCAGATAGTACGAAAATGCCGGGGTCGCGGAACGATATTCATAATCTGTGAGGAAGTGCCAAGTTTCTCTTTGCACGCACCGACACATCTTGTGTCGATTACTTGTCTACGAGCTTAATATAGTGCGATTACAGAAATGTGACAGCGTAGATGTATGCGCTCAGATGCCTGGGAATGCTTCTGTGTAGCTTTCAGTCCGGCAGTCTGCCAATCGGCATTGAAGAATGCTATTTTAAGGGAAATTCCGAAACGGCAGGTGGATCAGGTTACGGGGAGGGGGTCATCGCTATTATTTGCATATAGCTCCCTAATTTAAAAAACGTACTTCACGCCGGCTCGGATCTCAAAGCGGGAAGCGTCTCCCCGGCGTGATTCGGGCGCGGTTCCGCGTACCACGTTACCGGGGAAATTCACCTGGCGCAGGATACCCCAGTCATCGTTCAACAGGTTGGTCAGGTTATCTATGACGAGAAAAGCCGAGGCCTTGCTTGCGCGTGTCAGTCCCGGGAACTGCTGTTCTACGCGCAGGTCTATCTTCTCCCACCACGAGCCTGCATTGGCATTACGCTTATCACCGGGCGCCAGGACATTGTTCCTGAAGTCCAGAAAAGGCGTAAAGTTATAGGGATCAATGGTACCGTCAAAGGCATAACTGTAAGGGGCGCCTTCATTCATGGACCCGTACAGCGATATTTTCGTCAGGTTGTCACCAACAAAAGCCCGTTCCCAACGGGCTGTGGCCGTGATTCTGTGGGTAATATTATAGTTGGATGTCGACAGCACCTCTTCCTGGGGGTCGAAGAATGCCCTGTTCTGGTAGTTTGAGAAAGCGACGGAACTGGTCATCGGCTGGACGTCCTCGGCATCCGTCCAGGCGTAACCCAGTGTCCAGTCAAACCCGTCTGCGTAGGCTTTGGAGATGGACAGGAACGCCAGCAGTGAGCGGTTGCCCTTGCTGCTGTTGGTCAGCACAAAACCGGGCTCGCGAACAGAGTCATAAACCGGGTAGCCGGCCTCAGTGGTGCCGACCCTTTCCAGATCGCCGCGTCTGGTGATGGCCGTATCCTTGCCGAGGGTGTATAAAAAATCGGCTGTGAGCACATACCCGTTATGCGTGTGGAGGGACGCGCCAAGCGCAAACTTCCACTCCGCAGGCAGGTCAAATTCGGGATCAAGGTAACTGATCTCGAAGTTGTCGCCCGTGCCCCCGGCCACGGCATCGTACAGTTCCGACGGGATGCCGTACCCCGGGCCTGCCGGTACGTCTTCTTCCAGGCCGGCGTAGATCACGTCATCGTCAAACAAGGAGCGGGACCCGTCGGTATAGCCGAAGGCGCGGCCGCGTTGTCCGAACTGCAGCACGTTGTTGGCGGAATAAGTATTCGATAGCCAGACGTTCGGATTACCCCCTGTGTACAGACCTGCACCGCCGCGCACTGTAAGAGCATCGGAATGCCTCAAGGTAAAAGCGAAACGGGGCTGCAGTAACCCTGCACCATCCAGGTTGGCGGCGTTCGAGAAACCATAGTCGGCAAGAAAATCCGCGTTTTCCGCCGGCTCGTCGTCAGTGCCGTACCAGTCGTAACGTAACCCGGCAACGACAGTCAGCGTATCGCCCAGCCTGAACTCATCCTGGGCATACACCGTGTTGAGCGAATACCCCCATGCGGCTGCGGCATCAGCCGGGTTGTTGGAAGGGGCATTGTTGTAGTAAATCGCATCGGCATGGCCGTTGCGGAAATTCTCGATGCCGCTGAAACGGATTTCCGTTTCCGTGTGCTGGACGAACATGTTGAAAATATCCAGGGATTCCGTTTCAACACCCAACGTAAGCTCGTGTCCATAGAGGTTGTACTTGGCTTTCAATGCAAAGGTCAGCACGTCATAATCCAGCTTGTTGGCCTGGCGGCTGTCATCGCCCCCCAGGTACACGTCCACAGCGTCGAGTTCGACGCGGATTTCGCCGAAATCGGTACCGCCTACGGATAGTTGACGGTTATCGAGATCCAGGTAGCCCAGGCGTAATTCCGTGGAAAAATGATCAGTCCAGTGTGAATAAAGTGTCGCTGCGTATGAATTCAGCTCCGCGCCGCGCTCGTACAGGTGGTTGGAGAACTCAAACTCGTTGTTGTCGCCATCGGACTGGACGAAGTTATGGCCGTCGTTGTAGTTCCAGGCAACGGAGAGGCGTTGCGCATCCGTGATGTTCCAGTCCAGCTTCATCAGTACCTTTTCATCCGCGTTATTCATACTGGTTGGGATCGTTCCCGGATCATATTGGTAGAGGCTGCGGGCGATATCGAGAATTTCGTCCAGTTCTTCCCGGGAAACGTTAATCTCGTTCACGGCGCCGGAGCCGAGCGGGCCGCGGTCGAACAGGTTGGCGCCTTCCAGTTTTTCATAGGCGGCAAAGAAAAAGAGCTTGTCTGCAATGATGGGACCCCCTATATTCATCCCATACCGTTTTTCGTTGTAGTTTCCGCTCTTGATAGCATCGCCTTCCAGGGAATCGCCGCGCAGTTCATCACTGGTATAATCGAAAAACAGGGAACCGCTGAAGCGGTTGCCGCCGGATTTTGTGACCGCATTGATGTTGCAGGCCGTAAAACCGCCATACTCGACGTCGAACGGCGCCAATTCAACGGACACCTGGCTGATGGCGTCGTATGAAAAAGGCATCCGTTCCGTGGGATAGCCGTTGGAATTCAGGCCGAATGAATCATTCATGCGCACACCGTCAACGGTCAGGCTGTTGAAGCGTGAATTCTTGCCGCCGCACTGGACGGCATTGATGTCACCCCTGGACTCATCGACATAAAGCCGTGCATCCGCCCTCAGGATATCCGTAATGTTCCGGTTTATCGCTGGAGCAGTTTCCAGTTGCTCGAGATCAAACGTCGCGTTCGGCCCGACAGCAATGGGGTTTGTAATCGAGGCCTCTGCAACGACAAGCACTTCCTCTATTTCATCAGCAGGCAAGAGAGTGAAATTGAGGTCCGTCGTCTGACCCAGATTCAACGGCAGGTTATCCGTTTTCGCGGCCGAATAGCCCGGGTTAGTGACTGAAACAGAATAATTGTTGCCTACGGGAAGGTTACGGATACTGAATTCGCCCTTCTCGTTTGTCGAGCCGGACCTGGTAAGACCTGTTGCCCCATTGCGCACAATGACTGCAGCGCCGGAAACGGGCTTGCCGCTTTGATCGGATACCAGGCCGCGCACGGCCGACGTCGTTTCCTGTGAGAGGACGGGAGCGCTCAGGACCGCGATAAAATACACAAGCCGAACGCGGACCAGGGCAGGGAGAGGGAAGGTAGCTGTTTCAGTTTTTATATTATTATCCTCTAGGGTTGAGTGTTGCGCCGCCTGTACCGCGTCCACAGCCCTCTCGCGCTTTTTATCTGTTCGGGAGTGAACCCGCGGACCATCAAGGCGTCCTTCACCTCTTCAAAAGATTTCGGATCGCCTGTTGGGAAAAGAACCCCTTTGTCAGGCAAATCGTTTATTGCCGCCAGAATGTGTTCCTGCGGATGCCCGTGCTCCATGCCTTTCATGCTGCGAAGCCAATGCCAGAATGTCATTTTAATTCTCCGATGAAAACGCGCGGCCGCGGGGAATGCGGTGATATTCCACGTCTCCGCGGCCACGACTTCCAGACCCAGAGAAGCGATAACTGGGACTGACACTTTAACGGTTGTTGGCGACAAACAAGTCCCGAAGCACGTCCATAGAGCCTTCCAGTTCGTCTATTCGCCGCTCCAGGCGGGTCATGCGCTCCTGCAGGCCGAATATGTCATCCCGCAACCGGTCAATCGATGGTCTCACGAGCAGGACTACGCCCGCGCCGGTCAGGATTATGGTGCTGATGAGTATATTGATCACTTCTCTCTCCAACATCAAAGCAGCTGGGGCAAGACCGCCTGTGACGTAAATCCTCGCTGACCACCTTACATCGCGGCCTTCCCCGGACATTGATCATCTTTTTTTCAAACTCCGAAGGTTAGGGCGCCGGGGACAAGAACGAATGCGCGACTGCACTTGTCCGCACTTACCTCTCGCTGTCCTCATAACAGTTACCTTGTCCCCGGCATTCATAAATTACGTCAGAACAAAGAACAATCCCAGAACGGTAATCAGCAACACACACACTGCGATGATGGTTGAAACAAGTATCAGCTTATCCATTGTTCTCCCCCCATCAGCCCGTAACAGACTGCGCCCAGACCCGCTATCACCAGCGCGATTGTCAACGCAACCGGCAAACCCAAAAAAAGCCAGAGAACCGGTTTTGTCCTACGAGCATGGATAGCGTGTCGAATAGTAGTACTGCCAGGGACGCGGCGATAAACGGCCATTACAGTGTCTCAATTTGGACCTCCGGATCAGCAAAGATCAAGTAGGTCAGACGCAGAAATTTAGATACCGTCTTACGCATTCTCAACTAAAATGAAACCGCCTGCGCCGAGCCGGAAGGAACGGGCGGCCAACATCATCTACAAACATTATTAACTATAGCTGAACAGGCGTGAGATTATTATGTTGCTAACATGTTTAATTGTGAGTAATTTATGAAATTTACGATTAAATCCAGACAGTTCTGCTGAATTTTGGCTGAACCTGCAGCAACGTAATGAAATCTGGAAGGCACTTAATACGGCAAGGCGCCGGGCTCGCATAGAGACGGCCAAACCTGTAGGCGCTCAAACGTTTTAACCCCTGCTTTTTGGCTGCAAAAACGGGATGTTAAGATTCCCCAGATTGTAATTTTATATCTTCAAGCCGGTTAGGGTGGCTGAGGCTCGGCCATGCTGTAGCCTACTGCGTGCACGTTCTTAATGTAGATCGGCCGGGTCGCATTGTCGCCGAGCTTTCTGCGTAATTGCTTGACGAAGGTGCGGATACTGTCCGCATCGCCCGAGTCAGGTCCGTCCCATAATTGACGAATCAGCGAGTCGTAAGTCACTACCCGTCCCGCGTTCACCGAGAGGATGCGGAGCAATTCGTATTCGGTGGCGGTCAACTGTACGAGGCGCTTGGCCACGGTCACCTCTCGCTGCCCGTATTGGATGCTAAGATCGCCGAGCACGAAGGGCTCCATTCCTGTCCGCCTGCGCAGGGCCGCATTGACCCTCGCCGTCAGTTCCGTCGCCGAGAACGGCTTGACGATATAATCGACAGCGCCTCGCTCCAGCGCTTTGGCGATGGTCTCGTCCCTGCCGTAGGCGGAGATGAAGATGACCGGCAGGTCGGCCATCTCAGGTACGCTTTCCATGAGTTCGATGCCGTCCGTACCGGGGAGGAGCAGGTCCAGCAAAATCAGGTGGGGTTTCTCCTTCTGGATAATCCGGGACAATTCGCGGTAATCACCAGTCACAAGCGGAGAATAGCCCGCCTGCGCCAGCGCGTCGCGTACAAAGCGGAGCGTTTGAGGGTCGTCGTCCAGCACCAGGATGGGCGGCCGCTCGCTTCCCCGGCTGGACGGGTGAGATTGATCGGGGACGACATCGGCTTCCTCGACTACCGGAATCGTGAAGGTGATTTGTGTCCCCTGGCCCGGACCGTCGCTGTGCGCCCGGATGCGGCCTCCGTGAGCCTCCACCAGCCCCTTGCAGATAATGAGTCCCAGTCCGGTGTCCCTACTCTCGTCGTTGCTTAAATCCGTATATTTCTGGAACAGGCGCTTGAGTTGCTCCGGCCGTATCCCACTGCCCTCGTCCGAAACCGAAATCGCGACGTGCAAACCATCGCGTCGCGCGGCGACCCGTATGGGTGAGGATCCGAGAGAGAATCTGGCGGCATTGGACAAGAGGTTGTTCAGCACCTGCACGATGCGCCCCCTGTCGGCGAGCACCCGGGGCAGGTCCGGTGGAAGATCGATCAGGATCGTGTGGTTGCTGCCACCGCTCAGGAAAGTATTCCTTGCCTGGTCAATCACCCCGGCCACCTCGGTAGGTATAGGTGAGACGGACAGTGTGCCGGCATCAATGCGGCCCGCGTCCAGAAGGTCGCTGATCAGGCCGCGCATGTGACTGGCCTGCTCCTCTATGATCCGGAAGAACTGGTGCACCTCGGCGGCGTCCAGTGCCGGAGACGCTTCCAGCGCGGTGTCGGCCGAGCCCTTGATGGCGGCGAGCGGCGTGCGCAATTCGTGGCTGACCATGCCCAGGAACTCCGCCCGCAACCGGTCCAGTTCCTCCAGTTGCGCCAGGTCCTGCATGGTGACCACCACTGAAACGACTTCGCCCTGTGCGGAACGGATCGGCGTGACGTTGAGCAACGTGGTGACGCTCCTGCCGTCAGGGACCGACAGAACTACCTCCTCGGCGCGCAGGGTTTCGGCTTTAGTCAACGTTTTTACGCCCGGATACTCGCTCAGCGATACCTCGCGCCCGTCGGCGAGCCGGCACGTGATAACTTCCGATAGTTCCGCCATGGACTTGCCCGGGATGCGCAGACCTTCGCCAATCCGGTTGGCCTCCTGGTTGAACGATAGCGGCTTGCCGGTCTTGGCGTCCAACACTGCCACACCCACCGGCGAGGTCTCTACCAGGGCCTCGAGGTCGGCCCGCGCCCGCTGCTCGTCGCGGTACGTGCGGGCGTTGGCGATGGCCGTCGCCGCCTGTGACGCGAACAAGACCAGCACCTCTTCGTCCTCGTCCGTGAACGACTGCCCGCCTTCCTTCCCGGCAAGAAAGAAGTTGCCGACATGCATGTCGCGACGACGGACCTGCGTGCCCAGGAAGGTCTTGGACAATATCAGGTCCGCCGAGAAGCCGAGCGAGCGTACGTAGGCAGGCAGGTCCGGCAGTCTTACAACTCCCGGAAGATTGCTCATTTGTTCAAACAACCGTGGACCATCCGGCCATTGTTCGAGTTGCCGGTGCTCTTCGCGGGAGAAACCGGAGCTGACGAAGTCCTGGATCTCCCCGCTTTCTCCAAAGGTGGTGATGATGCCGTAGCCGGCGCCGGTCAGGGCGCAGGCGCTGTCCACCACCTCCTGCAGGACGGTGTCAACGTCAAGGCTCGCATTGATACGCAGGATTGCAGTGCTCAACTGCGAGATCCGCTGCTGTAGCGCTTCGTTCTCGCGCACTATTTCATTAAAATTCGTCATATCTCCCGAAAAACTCATATATAAAGCGTTACCTACACGATAATCACACAATTGTTCTGTTAAAATCAAACTTTCTATTCCACACTTCGTTTCGTCATGCGCGCTGGGGTGCTCCTCCTTTCCCCGATTTTTCAGCGGACAGTTGCTTGGTTTAAGCGCGCGAACATTCAGCAGATCAAAGACGAAGAAGCCAGACAATTAGAATATGATCGGAAACTGAAAAGGCTGTCTGATGAGCGTGATGAAAAGAGAAAAGGAAAAAGAAAACAGAAAATTCAGATTATGCTGATGGATGGCAGCCTGGGAAAACTGAACAAGACGGTCGATGACATACTTCTGGCGAGTGAAGAGGTATTGGGGTACCGCTGGGCGTCTGGTAGCGTTGTGCGCGACATGATTGGAGAAGGACTATGTATGGAGAAAATTATCAAAGGAAAATGCGAGGCGGATGAGTTGATATTAACAGAAGTGAGCATAAAATCTGGAATTGATATAAATCTTCTGAAAAGAATTGTAGAGAATTTGGAAGGCCTGGATAGCGATGAACCGGCCCGGCCGGTTATTATCCAGAACGTGCACGGGGTCGGCTACCGCATGGCCAAACCTCGGTCAATTTCACCGGCTTGAAGTTCAAAAACACATTAGAAAAGAGATGATGATCCCGATAAGAACGTCGACAGTATGTCGCTCAATACTGGCAGGTACGGCCTGTTTATTAACCTTTACTGCAGGAGCGGTTGATGCGCAGGAGGAAAAGAGCATCAACGTCGTATCCTGGGGCGGCTCCTATGCGAGGAGTTCCGTGAAGGCCTATCATGAGCGTTTTACCGAGGAAACCGGCATTCAAATCAAACTGGATGAATACAACGGCGGGCTCGCCCAGTTACGCGCCCAGGTTGAGTCCGGTAACGTGACCTGGGACGTGATCGATATGGTGGACGGGGACACCTTGTTGGGTTGTGATGAAGGGCTTTTGGAGACGGTGGATTATGAATCCCTTCCTCCCGCACCGGACGGCACACCGGCATCGGATGATTTCATCGCCGGCTATGACATGGAGTGCGGCATTGAAAATACCCTGGCCGGCACGGTGTATGCCTATAACGAAATGATGTTCCCGGGACGCAAACCCAGCACCATGGCGGACTTCTTCGATCTTCAGACCTTCCCGGGACGCAGGGGTATGCGCCGGGTGCCTAACGTGAACCTGGAGTTTGCACTGGTGGCGGACGGCGTGCCGGTAGGCCGGGTCTATGACGTTCTCTCGACCCCGGAAGGCATCGACCGCGCCTTCCGAAAACTGGGTACGATTAAGAATAAGGTTATCTGGTGGGAGGCAGGCGCACAGCCACCACAGTTGCTGGCTGATGGCGAAGTTGTGATGAGCACGGCCTATAACGGGCGAATATTCAATGCCTGGGCACTGGAAAATCAACCGCTGACCATTGTCTGGGACGGCCAGGTTCAATACAGAGGCTACAAGGTCATCGTTGCGGGCACGCCCAGACTGGAACTTGCCCGGCAATTCGTCGCGTACGCGACCAGCACGCGGTCCATGGCCAACCTGACCAGATACATATCCTACGGTCCGTTGCGCCATTCATCCCTGGCGCTGGTGGACACTCACCTTGAAACCGGTATCGATATGAGACCGCATTTGCCCAATGCACCGCAGAACATGACGAATGCGGTGCTGCGCGACCCCGAATGGTGGGCGGACAATCAGGATGAGATGAACGAGCGGTTTGCTGCCTGGTTGGCCAGGTGAAGGGAATTATGAACATCAACAGGCGGAGTACATGAATAAAGCGGTATAGTTACCGGGAATTCTTCCTTTTGTCGACTTTTCTGTTGTATTTTCGCATCATCTATACCATGCTTTCACTGCCGGTCAGGTTCAGTTTGCCTGGCTCAAAATCAACCTCTATCGGAGGAAATGACTGTGAATAATATCTTTCAAAACAATCCTCAACTCTATGAAATGCTGCAACAATTCGGCCTGTTACAGTTCGATTTCAACAATGACCCGTCGCTCTCCAGCGGGGAATCCCACGGGCGGGAAAGCGGTGAGGCAAGCCACGCAGAGGGTCCCTCGCACGAAGGCTCCTCACAGGGCGAACACGGCGGGGAAGGCCTGGTGTTTGAATCGGACGGCAGAAGCGACTCCGACCCGGCAGGGCACCATTCGCGGGAGTCCGAGGGTTACGGCCACGATAGCGACGGCGATCGTGGTTTCGCTAATGGCTCTGAAACCGACGGCGACGCCAGGCACACAGGCGATGCCGACGGACGAGAGTCTGATCCGGCAGGACATCACTCACTGGAGTCCGAGGGCTACGGCCACGATAGCGACGGCGATCGTGATTTTGCTTTTGGCTCTGAAACCGACGGCGATGCCAGGCACGCAGGCGATGCCGACGGACGAGAGTCTGATCCGGCAGGACATCACTCCCGGGAAACCGAAGGCTTCGGGCATGACAGCGACATTGACTGGGATGGCGACCTCGATGCCAGTCACGCGTTCGATACCGACCTGGGCAATATCCATGCGACCGGCGACATGGATTTCTTCATCGCTTAGCCACTGTAACCGCTTCTCATTTGGTGGCGCTTGCCGGCGCGGGATTGACCTCTGGCCCGCGCCGGCAGTCTATATGAAAAAACGGCCTCACAGTTCAGAACTCGAACCGGAATAGCGCCAGCAGAGCATGGGTTTTCAGTTCGGCCACGGTGCTGTCGATCCTGACAAGCAGATCTTCCCGGCGGCTACCATCCTGCCGGTATCGTTCAATGGTGATGTCGCCCGCGTCGGTCGTTATTTCTCCCGCGTCCGTATAGCGGTAACTCAAGTCAAGACGCGTGCGTTTGGTCACTGGTATGACCACGCCTGCGCTCACCATCCAGGTGAATTCCTGTCCCCCTCCAGGCGGAAGGCGGGTCAACGGGATGTCACCAAGGGCGCCCCGGCGCAAGTAACCGTGTGGGTCATCCGGTGCGGGGAACTGTTGAATAAAGTCCTCCAGGTCGTAATCGGTGATGCCGGCGCCGGCTCCCAGATAGGGTTGCATCAGCAAGCTGCCGGCAGCTTTCCACGACGGAAAATCGTAGAACCCGGCGAACAGAAACTGCCGCGTATCCAGCTCCGCTTCCGACGGCTGGCGCGCCCCCGATCTCCGGTAGTTCGCGTTACCACGGTAATCAAGGCCGTTGGACACACCGAATTCCACCTGCGCGCGCAGGGCGGAAGTAAACCGGTACCCCATTCCAGTACGCCATTGAATGCCCGCGTCAAAATCACCATCGGTGAACATATGAGGACTGCCGTAGAGTTTCGCGATACCGGAATCCGCCCCACCGCTATCGGTGAAACGGGTTGCCTCAGGAAAGACGGTGGCCAGCCCGATGCTGACATAAGCCTTGTTCCCGAGCAGGTCCTCGCTGTTTGCCGGCAAGCTGCATACAACCAGGCAATACAGGATCCACAGACGGGCCTTCACTCGGATGAAACGTCTCATGTTCTCGTGCTCCGAGGGTTATCGGGTGTATGAGGAGGCGAAATGTAACATACTCCCCGTGGAGAGGCTATGATATGGTATTCCTGACAGGTTCGCGATCTTCCCGGAAATTAACCTGTCAGTAACTGTCTTGCCAATTTGATTCAGGGGGTGTCTTATGAACTATATTCTGCATGCAATTCAGATTATTTTACTGATTGGCCTGTTCATATTCGTTTATTTCATGAATGACGAGAATTACAAAGCAATATATAAGGAAAATAATAGAATTCAAAACTTGATTGAAGAATACGGACACCATTACAGGGGTGACGATAAAGACTGATTTTGGATTAATTACATAGACCTTAAATTAGGAAATTCCGAAACGGCAGGTGGATCAGGTTACGGGGAGGGGGTCACTAAGGTTGGATGCCATTCTGTAGCCGGCTACACAGCGTGGTTGACCTGAAAGAAGATTTATAGTAATATTTAACCAGTCAAATTAACCGGTATATACAAAGACGTGCGTGAAGTTCAGGCAACCGAAGCAAAAGCTCACCTTGCCCGACTGCTCAGCGAAGTTGAGCACGGAGAAACCATTGCAATCACCCGTCATGGCAAGCCGATAGCGCACCTGGTGCCCGCCGAGGCCCAGGAGCGCGCGGGCCGCAAGGCCGCAGTCGAGCGCTTTGAGGCCTGGCGCGCCGGCTGGAAAGGTATCGAAATGTCCCTGGAAGAGATCCTCGCCACCCGCCACGACGGCCATCGCTATTGAACGACTTTGTTCTTGATGCGTCGGTCGCCCTGGCGTGGTTCCTTGACGATGAACAGGCACCTCAAGCCGATAACGTGCGTGCACGCCTGGCGCGGGACAGGGCGCTTGTCCCCCAGCTATGGCACCTGGACGTCCGTAACGGCCTGATCATCGCCGAACGGCGCGGGCGTTTGTCCGCAACCCGCATGGACGAATGTCTGGACGCGCTTAAATGGCTCCCCATTCAGACCGATTCAGAGGCTGTCCTCGAGATGGTTGTCTCTCTCGCCCGATTGCACAAGCTATCCGTCTATGATGCCGTCTATCTGGAGTTGGCAAAACGCCGGGATGCGGCGCTGGCAAGCCTGGACGGCGCGCTGCTGCGGGCAGCCGCAAAGGAAAGCGTGGAACTCCTGGGTCAATAACACCTCAATGAAGCAAAAAATGCGCCCTGAAGAGGTGTAGAACCCTCTATCTAAGTGATTGTTTATACTGAATAATATGTTTTGTGATTTGTTGTATCCCAACAATCGTCCCAACATTTTTTATAACCATAACAAGCGGATTATCCACCAGGCACTATAGCGAGTACCAATTGATATGAATGGCCGTCAACTTTCCAGGTTCTGAACGCCTGCAAGCCGGGATCCTGGACGGAGCTTCCAGTCTCAGCGCCGGCGTTGGCGACGGGTGTTGTCCTGGCGATGCGCAAGCCAAGCCATGAGCATGGCCACGCCGAAGACCAGTCCGCCTGTAATTAATAAGGTTGTATTCATTCGTTACATTCCTCGTCCAGGCACCCCACCAGCAGTGCCGCGGCGCCACCCAGGACTAAACCACTTACGACAAATAGACCAGCGTCCTCGAGCAGACCACCAAGCAAGCCCGCAGCTATAAGGATTACACCCAACCGGCGAGTCTCGTCACGCAGCTTGCCGGAGTGGAATGCCATGCGATCAACTAACCTGTAACTATGCCATATTGACACGGCGATGGCCACCTGTGATCTGATCCAGGATAGCACAGGCGTAGTACAGGGTCAGACCAGCCCAGCGTTACAGAGGCTACTGTAACCGTCCCGTCATAACACGTGCAATCGGCAAGGGTCCGAAAAAGGGTCATCGGCCGCTTGTCGGGTGTTGATGAGTGTGTCCCGCCCGTTAGGTCTTCTGTTTCACCAGCTGATTAAACCCGCAGGGCCGCAGGTGCCGTGTGTAGCCTAGGTGACAGCCACAAAGCCGTCTTAGCGGTCGATTAATTCGATTATGTTTCGGGAATGGATGACTTCGTTGATGAGTACTAAGTCTTTCTTCGCTATTTTTACGGCAGCTGAATGAACCCTGCGGCAAACCGGTGAATTCGCAAGAAATGTACCCGTTCAACTGTGCTGATAGTTGACCCGTCACTCAATAAGGCGCTCGCTGCATTAGTCAAAACACACAACGAAGGGATGGCCCGAGCACCCTGATACCCGAGACCCAACAGACGTGAGTGCTGCGTCACAGTCATCCTCTCATCGAAAAGAACATCCTTGAACTGAGGATTTCAACGGTGGTTACAATGGGCGCACCGGTAGATGCAATGAAAAAAGGGAACCCTGTCTGCGGCCGGTACGGAATTAGCAGATCCGTACCAAGGAGAAGATCATAACGTTGCCGGCAACGGCAACACGAAGAAGGTAGCCGGATAAACCTGAGTCGACACCCTCATTACCCACCTGACACAAAGGCTGTTAACCGGGAAGAAGTGCTGCATTACGCACACCAGGCAATACCGGGCCAGGCCGGTCCGGGGCGAACTGAAACGCAGTCACGGTAACTCCCCGGCACCAGCAGGAATTCACAGGATAATGAAAAAAACAGTGGTCAAAACACTCGGCCAAAAAAAGTTGACATTCAGGTTTTATTGCGCCAGACTGGCTATGCCAACTACACCCACTATAACAGGAGAATTTTATGCAAAATTCCTTCCCTGATCCCAATGTCGCGCACATTGAGGACATCACCATCTATATCGAACGGGTCGACACCGACGCGAACAACGAGATCGTCTTCGAACAGGAATTCGACCTCCCTGAAGACCGCGTCATAGACCTAGTTCGCGCCACCGAAGAGCTGGTTAAGAAATCACTGGAACAGGGCGACTCTTCATAAAGAATCGCCCCAGGGATCGTACAGGATGTACACAGAGTAAGGACGCAAGTCTACTACTATCCGGAGGAATACCATGCAACGACAGCAAATCCAGACTCCCAGAGTACCCTGGTCACAGGAACAATCCGGGAGCGCCATCGAAAAAATCCACAAAGGAACCCATGTATTGGTCAATGGACTTAGAGAAGGAGCCCCTTGTATGCCGGTGAACGGTGTAAACGGCGCCGTCAAGACCGGGATGAATTCCATCATCCTGATGCAGGCCGCCAGCGAAATGAAAACCCGCAACCCTCACTGGTACAACATCAAGAACGTGTCTCAGACATTCCAGACCGACGGAAAACCAAACCACGTACGCAAGGACGAGACGTCGACCAAGACCCAGTCATTTCTGCCGATCTGGAAAGAACAGCAGAATGTGCGCGGCTTCTCCGAACCCGTCCTCGACAAGGACGGACGGCGCATGCCGCTGATCAATCCTGACACCGGCCTGCAGGCCAGCCGCCCGATCTACATCCCCCATTTCAACGGGGATCAACTCCAGGACAAAAAAGGGAACCAGGGCAGGGTGGATCTGTTTCAGCGATCAGTCGCAGAAAGTCATATCGCCGCGCTCATGGAAGAACCTGTCAGTCTGGCCCGGAACGTGAAAGCGCTGACCATCGCCGCACTGAACGGCAGCGAATTTAAGCCGGAAAAGACAAAGGAGGCCAAAGAAACCCTGACGAAAGAGTTCACCCTGGAAAGGAACAAGGACTCCTTTTTCAAAACGGTTTCAAAAGCCCAAGAAACGGTCTTGAAAGACATCCAACCGGACATTGAGAAACAAGCTCATACCCTGGCTGAGTATGCACTCAAGCTCAAGAATGAGCAAGAGTCTCAAACAGGCCAGTCCGCGGATATCGAACGATAGACCATCTACCCAACCCGGCGCATTCCTTCACTGTGTGTGCGCCGGACCAACTCATCGAGGACAATCAACATGTCTACACCCAATTATCGTATCGTCAGCATAAAAGAAAAAAGGAACAAGAAGGATCCTACCTACTGGACCCGGCACGGCGTTGCTTACATCAACGAGAACAGCATCAGTCTCGATCTCGAATCGGTTCCCGTTCCGCTGGAAAGAAAACTGTTTCTGGTCCCCTTCAAAAAGGACAACGAGCCTGATTCGAACGAAACTGAAACCGATTCAGTGAAAAAAGACACACAAAACGGCATTCTCAATTAAGCTCAACCACCTCCAACCCCCCTGCTTTATATCCACACACGGATCCTCATTAAGCAAGGACGCTTATTTTTTTGCCGGCATCAGTCTGGGCCGGCGTTACCTGCAGCCCAGTGCCATTCGCCATACAACGGCATGGCTTACAGTCCTCTCAGCCATCTGCCATTGCCCGGTGTAGATGAATGGGCCGAACGTCCTGAACTCAGGAAACCGTTGGCTGATCATACTCGGGTCCTTGTCCCCTGGCTGGCGCCGTTGTTCTCCGCTTCCAACTCGCGCTAATGTATAGTAATCACCGTGATAATCAGTCAGTTATGAAAACCGGTAAGTTTCGATTAGGATCCGTTTTTTCAATGGATAATTTACAAGAGAGCAGACAACAATTGATTTAACCTGGAAATCAGCTTGATTTGTGCTTGATTACGCCTCTTCAGGTGTTTTATTCCAAGCACAAATCATCCGGCATTTTATTCAAACCATGCTTGGAGGCGTTAAGGACAATGACGATTGACCCCGAATTATCCCGACAACTCATCACCCTTCTTTCCGACCGCGATAACCCGGCATCCGTCAACAAGTCGATTGACCTTATCCTGTCTGTTTGTCCGCGCAGGGATGTGGAGGATTTGATATTTCATCTTCAGTATGTCGATGACACCGGGCGGGTTGTGACCCATGAGGAAACCGGACTGCCGACCACGATTATCAACGCGGATTGGCTGGCTGTGTGACCGGCGCCGTGTAAAAGATATAAGTTCACGAAACTGTGCTTTAAAGGTTATCGTAGATAATCAGAAAAAGACTTCAGAAACGTCGCGTATCCTGTCAGCCAGGTAAACCTGTACGGGGGTGGGGAGTGAAGATACTGAATTCTTCCTCGTATAGCCAGAACGAGACGAACATCATTATGACGGCAACCAAACTGTATCATCCACTCCATGCACCGGACGGACAAAATGTCGAGAACACTTCGGGACGGATGGACAGGTGTGCTCAAGACGGTTGGGTTGATAATCCCGCTAAAACAGGTGTCAATCCATGGGGTGTACGTTTCCTCGTACAGTCGCACCCACTGTGATCGTAGTTGAATTTCTCTGTCCATAGAGGTTTGTTTTATTGAAAGGATGTCTATGAATCACACAATTAAGCCCATTTTCTTGCAAAGGTTCCTCCAGATTATTGTTGATGCTCTCCATGACGGTACTATGGGTATCCAGGGAATTCCGGATTGTATCGTCTTCACTTTTATTACCCGGTGCCCATGGGCACCGATGCTGACGGATTCGGTGAGTTCTATTCTCCCGGGTTTGTCACACAAATCCCATCTCGCGACTGAGGTCGTGACCCCCTCCGCGTAATCTGATCCACCTGCCGTTCAGGGATTCCCGAACCAACAACGCATCAATCCCACCCCGGTGCTCAGGGCGCACGGTGATGACGCGGACGCCTTGGATTGTTTGCCTGGGTTTATTGGCGATGCCTGACGGCCCGCGCCCTAGTCGGCTGCGCCGACCGGAGCCCGCAAGCGGTCTCCGCCCATACGGGTCACTGTCGCTATCGCTTCCGCCCTCCGGGCGGTGATGCAGCAATTACAGCCGCGGCTCGCCGTCGAGTTCGCGCAAGCCCTCACCCGGCGCCCTGCCGCGCGCCGCAATCCGCGTTTGCCGCCCCATCGTCCCGGCGTGGATCGCCTCCGGCCCTGGCCATGTTCCATCGCTCGAATGGCGCGGCGCGAGCCGCCGCCATACCTGTTCCCGGGTAGTGGCCGGCGGCGTTGTCCGCCCGCAGCCTTCGGATGTTGAGCCGCTGTATTAAAGACTTCGCCCCTCCCGGTGGCATCCGGCGCTGCATTCCGTGTTCGTCCGTCAATGTTGCGGGACTTGTCGCCGTTTCCATCCGTCTTGCCGTGAGCGTCGCCGGCGCCGTATCCCAGGTCGTCCCCGATTTGGCGTACTGATCCCCACCCCGTAACCGGATCTGCCCGCCGTTCAGGCATTTCCCAACCAACAACGCATCAATCCCATCCTGGTGCCGAGGGCGCACGGTGATGACGCGGATGACCTCCCGGCACGAACCCTCAATCCGGCAGCGGCGGGCCGGACAGCCGCGTCCGGTCCGGGACCAGCCAACAGCATAAACAGGTCATTTCCGGTATAGAGCGCCGGCGTGGTGGAGTGGGGGTTGGGTCAAACGCCTGAGGGTCTGTGGTTGTTGCTGATTGCCGGAAAGCATGGTTGCCGGCTGTGTGTGTGATGTTCTCCGTATGAACAAATAACACGCCAACACAGTCCGTTTCATCCACCCGGCGGTCACTGCGCCGGCGACCTATGCCGGCATCGGTCCCGCACTCTACCCCGGCCCGGTTCACCCCGCTGCGCTTTGCAGAGGCCCGTGACCACCCGGTGTAGCTGAACCACCATAGAGACAGCCATGCAATATTCCCTGTTCCAACCTGTATCCTGCACGCTGCGTGATAGCGGCGAGCTCTCACCGAGTGACAAACTGAAACATGCCGGTCCCCATGCCTTAACCGATGCCGAACTCATCAGCGTGTTCGCATCGCCCCGGTCTTTCGATAAAATCCGCGAGCAGTTGTGCCAATACCGGGGCATTAGAGGCCTCATCGACAACGCCCGGGACACGTCTCTCGGCAAGACCCTGACGGGGCGGCTTGAAGCGGCCCTGGAGCTGTCCCGGCGCTACCTGGAGGCGGAGCTGCGCGCCCGCCCGGTGTTGAGCAACCCGGACAAGACCAAGCACTACCTCAGGGCCTGGTTGTGCCGTTTCGAGCACGAGGTGTTCGCCTGCCTGTTCCTGGACAACCGCCACCGCATCATCAGTAACGAGATTCTGTTTACCGGCACCATCGACGGCGCCAGCGTGTACCCGCGCGAGGTGGTGAAACGCTGCCTGCAGTTGAACGCCGCGGCCATCATCTTCTCCCACAACCACCCCTCCGGCATCGCCGAGCCGAGCCAGGCCGACCGGCAGATCACCCTGAAGCTGACCCAGGCCCTGGCGCTGGTGGACGTGCGCGTGCTGGACCACTTGGTGGTCGGGGACAAGACCGTGACGTCCATGGCCGAGAGGGGCCTGATGTAAGCCGTCGACACTGACGATGGTCTGCAATAATGGTCTGCAACAGCCTGTCCCCGCGCGCCACGGTATGATAAACTGGTACACAACACACCCACTCACATCGGAGGCATTATGCCCGATAATACCGACTCACTCCGCGAGACCGGTCGCGCGCCCTTCCGCTTCGGCCTTAATGCCGGTGCCAACGAACCGGATACCTTCCACCTGATACTTCTGATCGGCGCCACCTGGTATGAAACCAACGCCGTGTTCAGCGAGCACCCCAAGGCGAGCGAATATGTCATTGGTCTGAATAACAGCCTCGCTGCCGAGGCGGGCCCGTTCGCACAGGGCGGACACATCGCGTTCGCCTTCAACAGCCTGTATGAGCAGGACCATGACATCTGCCGGCTCATCATCCACCTTGAACAGAGCGTCATCCTGACCGGCTACCTCATCGATGAGGACACTGTCAGCCCGTTTGAGTTCTGCCGTTCGATGAACTGTCAGACCCGGCTGTCCGAGAAGGACCGGGACAGACTGATCATGGATTGCATCATCGGGCCGGCCGACATCAACGCGCCCGTTACCCTGCACTGAGCCCGCCATGAACCGACCTGACATTATCGCGATTGCGAACGAGAAGGGCGGCGTCATGAAGACCACCTTGACCGTGCACGCTGCCGACTACCAGCGGCGCTGCCGCCAGGCCGTCCTCGTCATTGACATGGACACACAGAATTCCGCGTCCCAGTTCCTGGAAAAAAACCGGTTCGGACAGTATATCGGCGATCTGCAGAGCTACCTTAATCACGATATCCAGGTACCGCCGCCCGATCCCGGTAATACCCGGGACAGGGTTCACTACCTGTCCGCCGGCGCCTTCCTCAAGGGCCTGGAAAAACGTGACATGCGCGACTGTGTCAGGCTGCTGGCCCCTATCGCCACCATTGCCGGGTATGACTGGATACTCATTGATACCGCCCCCGGCGATTCGAACAAGCTGCACGCCGCGCTGGCCATCGCCAGCTACGTGATTATTCCCAGCCTTTTCGATGAAATGTCCCACCAGGGCGTCTACAAGGTGACCAACAATGTCATCAAGCTCGCAAGGGACAACACCTACGATGACCTGATACCCGGCGGTTGCAACCCTGTCCCCGTTGCTATCGTGCCAACCGGTATTAACAACGCAAACAAAAAACAGGTAAACCGTATCCTGGCCCTGTCCGAAACCCCACTGGGCGGGTTCATTACCAACACCTACCTCAGCATAAGGCCGGTCATCGGCGAAGCCATGCACAATCACGTCAGCGTCTGGGAAGTGGACAGCGGCGATCCGAGATACGCAAAGAAGGAAATGAATGATCTCATGGCTGAACTCTTTACCCGGATCATCAGCCTCGGAGCCGGCCAATGAACGCTAAAACTACCCTGCCTGACCACCCCGGTTCAGGACCGGCCAGCAGCGCATTTACCGACGTGGATCTCGGCGAACTCGCCGCCGGCATCAACGAGATAACCACCAGGAAAAACAAGCTGCACACCCGGCCTCCTGATAAACCCCAACGTCTGCCCGACAGGGACACGACCCGCCCCGTGTCCACGACTACCGGTAACAGCCCAAATCGCGGGTCTGATGATAGGGGCAACACGGGCCATGATACCGGCTCCACGGCGCACAACACCGAAAACAGCATTGAACCTGACAGCCTGACTGCATTCAAAGCCTTGCCGCTACATCGGATCAAACTTAACCCCGAGCAGCCCCGGAAGCACTACGACAAGGACGGTATCCGGGAACTTGCCCGGTCCATCAAACACTACGGCCTGCTCCAGCCTGTAGTCGTGAGAAAAGAATCAGATCAGAGTTACGTACTGCTGGCAGGACAACGGCGCTACAACGCATGCAAACTACTGGATATCGACACCATTCCGGCACATATCCGGCATGTCGATCAAGATGCCGACTCATTTATTATCGCCATATCAGAGAACCTGCAGCGCAAGAATATCGACCGCCTCGAAGAAGCACAGGGCTACCAGTTTCTCATAGACCATTACAACATGTCCCACAGCGAAGTGGCTGACAAGACCGGTTTCTCCAAAACCCACATCACCCGTGTCCTCAAACTGAACAGTATGCCCGATGATATCAAACACATCTACAAATCAGGCAAAACCTCCGATCTGAAGACCCTGATCGCGCTTCATAAGCTGAAACAGCAGAACCCTGTCAAATACCGCAAGGTGGTTCTAAAGGACTCCATCGGCCGCGTTGAAGTTGACGAATCCCTGAAAATACCTGAACCAACGGGTGATTTTTCGGAAACCACAGCCGAAGCCTCAACCAACCGGGACAGCAGAACAAAACAGGAACCTCTGCTCGACGCCCACGTCATCGAGGATATCGCCAACGAAGCCCTGGCCTATGCGCACAAAGTCAATCTTAAACAGGTGTTCGGTAAAACACCCAGCACTGTCTCGCTCTACACCGCGATCATGGGAAAATGCAGCGACATGAACCGGACAATCATCGCCTTGTTAAAATGCAGAGCCATCCTGCAATACAGGCTCAAGCGACTTAACAACACCTCACGGAAGCACTAACCGCTCACCGGTCCTGCAATCCCCGACATTGACAGCATAATGAACGGCAACGGCACACCGGTCGACGTCAACAGCCACGCCTTACCCCGCAGATCACGACCTGGAACACGGCTGCGGGAAGCGCATCAAATTCAAGTACAGGATCCGCTTGAGACAGTAATGATTCACCAACTGCATACCCAACGGCGCGTTTACCGGCACATCCATGACGGGGGTTGGAAACCATCGCCAGACTGCTCAGTGCAGCCGGCGTACCTGCAATCCAGTTCCGAAACCACAAAGCATCGATATCACTCATCCTGTTTCATGGATAATGACATCCTCCGTAAACCCGACGAACAATCTATAATCAAACTGTTTCCAGCATTGTAATCAGCCACCAAATACAGTCCATGAAACAGGCAGAACAGCGTGCTATAAGTATTCCAATAATACGGAGGCAAGATAGGCATTGTGTGACACAATGACCGAGAGATAGACCGCACAAACCGTGGCAACAAATACCGCCATGACCACGACAATAGTCTACCCGGCGCCCATCACCGCCTGCCGGACTCTGCCGCACACCGCCCGGTGCCCATGGGCACCGATTAACGCACAGCGACCAGTGACACTAACAGACCAATGATACCGGCGCCCCAACCAAAACCGAGTACACCCAACAGGAATCCAATGCGTCAGCAGACCCGCACAAACCGGCCGCTACCCGCGGCAATCGACCGCGATTTCATGGCAGTCTTCATGAGCCGCTCCCCCGCGTCCAGCCATCGGTGCCCATGGGCACCGGTCAGAACTTACCCCGTTTGAGTAACCGGCCATGACCGATACACGGGAACACAGCGATATCCACGTCAGGCTGCCCCTGGCCCACAAGCGCCGGCTGCAGACGCTGGCGCACACCCTCAGCAAGCGCACAGCCGGGCCCGGTTCTGCGGCCGGCCCCCTCACCGTCTCCGACCTGGTGCGGGCCAGCGTCGTCACGCTCCTCAACGAGCGCACGGACATCCTTGAGGAGGACAGACATGAGCTTACCGAGTTGAGCCGCCAGTTGCGGCGTATCGGCACCAACCTCAACCAGCTGGCGCACGCTTACCAGGCCGGGCTGCTGGTGCAGCCGGTGGACACCGGTGATTTGTTCTCTGAGCTGCGTACCGAGCTGGTCAAGACCCTGGCGCTGGTGCGCAAGATGGGGCAGGGCAGTGCCACCTACAACGGCCACTTCCTGGCGCACGTGACCCGCCGCCTGCGTGCGCTCAAGGGCCGCTGAGCCGCCCGGGTACGCCATGCTGGCACTGGACCTCAATGATTTTCTGCTTCACTACCGCAAATCCGGTCGCTATGTGCCGTTGCCCAAAGACACCGCCTACCGGCTTCCCACCCCGCTGCAGCGCCTGCTGGGCGCGGCCCGGTCCCGGCCCCAGGCCATCGTCAAGCTCGCCTCCAAACTGAAGAGCGCCGACAGCATCTGCCAAGCGGTGGAATACATCTCCAGGGACGACACCCGCGAACTCCGGAAC
Organism: Gammaproteobacteria bacterium; assembly: GCA_965207165.1. Classification (GTDB taxonomy): domain Bacteria; phylum Pseudomonadota; class Gammaproteobacteria; order Eutrophobiales; family Eutrophobiaceae; genus JAAXHV01. Next base: position 4,070,387 of record OZ242265.1, read on the forward strand.
CAGGACAACGATGTCGTCAACGGCCTGACCGAGGGCCGGGCCATTGCCCGGGTGTGGACCGAGGATAAACTGAAACGCAAGGATGCCCTGCGCGCGGTGCACCTCATCTTCTCCAGCCCGAAACACACCCGGCCAGGGCAGAACTACGATGCAGCCCGGGCACTGTGCCGGGACGTGTTCGGCGAACACGAGTACGTGCTGGCCCAGCACGATGACACGCCCAACCTGCATACCCACGTGATCCTCAAGAACATCAGCCTGCGCGGCAAGGGCAGGACCTGGCGCAAGGCGCAACTTAAGACCCTGCGCGACGCCTGGGCGTATCACCAGCAGCAACAGGGCATTGATGTCACCAGCAGTTACCGCTCGGAACGGGCCGCCTACACGCCGGGCCTGTCCATGCCGCAGGTTAAGGCCAGGGCCCGCGGGGAGACCCTGTATCATGAACAACAGGATGAGCAGGACGATAACCGGACACAGGCATGGATAACGAGACAAATAGAGCAGGCGCACGAAACCTTCCTGCGCCATGCCGAGCTGCAACGGCTCTTAAAAAAAAGCAACGATGCGCGTGCAAAAGACTATCTCAGGGACAATGCCCGTTTCATGGACGACCTGGTTGCGCGCAGCCGGGACCACATCAATACCTTCCGGCCCGGGCGCATGCCCGAATGGATCCGCGCCTACCGGCCAGAGGCCCCGGAAGACGAGGTAGAATTATCACGTTGACACATCCCGTTACCCCCCGTACCGTCGCTTTGTATTGACCCTTTCGGATCACCTCCATCTTGTACGGGCTGCTCCAGTTCGCCGGTCCAGGTCGGCAACGCCGGGTGCGCCTACATGGTGTGCCCGGCCTCGGGGACATACACGATTCCAGCGGTCGGTGCATGCAGGTCACCGCTGTTGTCTTGGTCCGGCGGTGATGAGACGCCGTCGATTTCCAGGCACAGTACAGGACCGCTGCTGAGCGGGCCTGTCGGCAATTCGGAGCACCGTCTGCCGGTCAGGGTACGTTTACCTCTATTGTCTTTGTCACGGAGAACCCCGGGCGCGCCGGGACGAACGGGTAGCCTCGGGGGTTGCCCACGACCCTGGTCTGTCCCACCCTGTAGTCGAACGGGGAATGGGTATGGCCCGACACCCAGAGCTTCGCACCCACGTACTGCACCAGGGGCTCGGCATCGTTGATAAAGTACGCGTTGTTGGGATCGTCCGCATACAGCGCCAGGTCAACGGCTTCCAACGTGGGCGGAAAATGGGTGATGACCACGTCCGCCTCGCCGGCCAGGTCGGCGAGGCGGGCGGTAGTGCGCCTGTGCTCGGCCAGGTGGGCGTAGGTGTCCCAGCCCGGGGTCACATGGAAATCCTCTATCAATTCGTGAAACTGGATGGGCGGTTTCCCCCAGAAGTCCGAGCACCACTCCGCGCCATAGAAGCGCAGGCCCGCTATCTCGACCGTGTCGTCGTTGAGATAATAAAAATCCTCGTTATCGTCCGCAAACCCGCGCCAAAAGGCGTCCACCTCCCGCCTGCGGGCATGGTAATACTCGTGGTTGCCGGGCACGAAAACAACCGGCGAGATGCCGATCTCGCGGCGGATGAACGGCATGCCGTGTACCCGCTTGCCGTCCACGATGTCGCCGGCGAGGATAAGTAAATCCCGGTTTTCATCGGGTGCGAACTGGTTCTGTGGATCCGGCAGGTGCCGTTTCCAGATCTCAAAATGGAGATCCGATGCGATCTGGATTTTCATGCGCTGTGAGTTGCCTTACCTTTCTTGTCTGATTGGGTCTCTTGATCACTCGCCTGGTTCGATGTCGAACGACTGGTCATCGGGTGTTGAAGCTTCGCTTCGCTCAAGCTTTTCAAAGTTACGTGAATAAAGTTCGCGTCTGTGGGCAACATGGTGCCTGATACGCGGGTAACGTTCATTCAGGAAATCTTCAGACATGCCGAGTTCAGGGTTTGTCGGGATTGCTTCCAGCACGTCAATATTGTCCTGCATAATAAGCGCATTTTGCCGGGTCTTCAACCGCAAGGCTGGCCGTGTAGTCAATAAACCAATATGCCCGCCTGTGCGCGTCTTTGTCCTGAGTGCGTGATTCAAGACCTTGACCGCCAGTTTAGTGCGATCTGCGTTGCGACTATCCGGCTCCCAGGACCGACGGCTCAGAATACTGTACGTGTTGTATATTCTGCCGGCCAGGCAGTGTGCCGGATGGAGTACCAGGACGCATTCTTGCGTATCCGGGTTACTGGCTCTCAGTGCGTCTCTTCTTATACGGTAGTTATCGACACCTGTAATTACCTTGAGAAAATCGATGTTGACGGGCCGGCCGTCTTCAAGATGGAACTTAAGGTTTGCCGGCATCGGGGTATGGGTGTCCATGTCCGGCACCCTGAGTTCGCCCTTCTGGATGTTATGCATGGCAGCGGCGGTGTCCGTGTCGCCGAGAAAATCAATGTCGTGGCTGAAAAAAGGCGATTGCGTGTAAAGTGACGGGTCTTGTTGGGCATTGTGCTCCGCCCGGATATTGAGCGCCTGGCCGCGGATCAGGATGGCATCATTATTGTCTGGTATGGATTCCAGGACCTTGTAAATGTTTCTGATCCGGAACATCTATTCATACCACATAGGTCCTCTTTTCATGCCAGGGCACAAGTTCAAAGTCATTATCCCAATGGACGCAGTTTCTTTCACGCAGTGCTGCCGGGGTAATATGACCTTTCTCAACGCCCTCGCACGTCTTTCTGTATTCGGCGTCTTTCTCCTCATCGAATACGCGCCCGGCCACAACGATAATATTCAGTTCATTATCATTTGGTCCTTTTTTTGAGTTTTTCATCATTTTATGTTCCGGGCTAACAGGCCATTCTTCCTATTAACTTATCATAATCTGTTGTGACACACCTCGAGGAGCGTACGATCATAATTAATTGAAAACGTACATAAGCCGCTTCTATGACATATGTAATCCACCGTTTCATAGGGGTACTCGTCGTCGCCGGGTTCGAATGCGGGCGTTCGACCTGTGTCAATTTTCTGGCAGTGAACGAAAAGTCTTTTTGTTTGCTACGAATAGTACTGATTATAGGCGGCTCTGCTTCCGAAGCAGAACCAGTTGACTTGGCAATCAATCGGAAATTTATGCGAGAGAATGAGACCGTATGTATAGATAGCTATATTATCATCTGGTGTTGCCTGTCTTTAAAGCTCTGTTGCATAGCTGTCAACGGCAACTTAAAACTGACCCACCTTGGGTACGATTCTGCAGCTTATTTTTGACCCACCTGATCATAGCGAATCCACGCGCATTTAACATGGACTTATACTGGTAGTTGACAGACACCATTTAAATCGTTATTTGCATACCCCCTCCATTTATCAGTAATCGAAGGAGAATGCCAGACGGCATGTCGTGTCGGAATTTCTGCTAACCCTGGTGCAAGGATTCAATACCGGCAAGCCAGGGAAGGTCATACACGTTATAAAATACTTGCGAGTGGTTTAACTTACTCTCAGGCTCAGAATCATGAGCGGCGCGCGGCTCAAGACCGCGTCTGTCGGCACGGCGGCAACGGTCAACCTGTGGCTGGAAAGGTCTGGTATGTCTACCTTGTTTGGGGTGGTCGTCAGGCTTCGTCCGAGCAACATCCAAATGTATTTGTGGATTTAATACAGGGTCGCAGCAAGTTAAGCATCTTATAAAAGATATGAAGCTTCTGAAATGAATACGATTGTTGTGACATTCTTGCATTAGACACAGGCAAGGCAGACCGCATCCTGGCGCTCCGAAATGTGCCATACTGTTATCACAATCAAACGGAGCAATACGATGATACCGGCAGCATCCACTGAATTGGTAACCGGCCTGTCTACAGTTGATCCAAGCTATAACTCGCTGGGTTCAAAATACTGGGTTTACAGGACCGATGAAGACATGATTCTCAAGCTCGCAGACCTTCCCCTTGAGAAAGTCTCATCACGGGTCTATTTGGATTGTAAACGTCGAATAGCCATGCTCATGAGTGTCAGCCCTAGACACGGCCGTCTGGCTGAGGACATCAATATGTTTGTCCAGCTGGTTTCCAGCGCGTTGAACATAAGGTACGTGTCGCTGCGTTCAGCACGATTGCGCGACAATGAAGAAAACCTCACCGGCATCGAAGCCGATAACACGTATTACATTGGTACAGATAAAACCAGCGGATACGAACAGGCCTGCGGGGCGTCGGACTCCCTCTACGTAGATTGGATGATAGACAATCCGCCTGACCTAGTAATAGACGTCGGTTTGACATCTATAGATGACATCATCATCGAGCGTTACCGGGAATCGGGGGTTACTGAATTGTGGCGGGTTAATATCACTCCCGGTCATGAAGACAGGGAACCTGCAAAGTTCGAGAATCTGATTGATCGCAAAAGTAATACGATCTCTGTAACCTTCTATTCGCTACAGGATCCGGAACAGCGCATCGTTGTAACCTCCGGCGTATTGCCTGGCATCCGCCGCAACGACGCGGAAACAGCATTAACACGGTTTCGTAATCAAGTGGGAACCTCACTTACTGAATACATCGAAATACTCATCGAAACGTTTAACGCGCGCTATATGACCCGTTCACTGAAATTGCTCCTGGGACACATTCAGAAACCCGATGAGCCCCTTCCCGAAGCCTGATCCTGCTGCCGTTTAGGACTTTCCTGTATCCATGTTCACCGGATTGCCCTCACAGTGGCGTTTTCTGCAGCCAGGTAGCTTGCCCACTGCTCCATCAGCTTTCGTCAAAATCAAACAGGTCGGAGCGTTGATACGCCGCTTCAATGCGTTCAGCATTGACATGCGCCAGGGCCAACTCGCACACCTCACGCGGGTGGTTGGTCCGCCCTTCAGGACCATGGGTGTATCCGCCAGTCCATTTACAACGGTGCGTATTAGTGTCTGATGAATGCGGTCGGGAAATTCGTTCACGCCGCCATTTTCCAGATCCAGTCCTGGTATTCGCGCCAGGTTGCCGAATTGATTTTTGCGGACGTCGTTGACAAATCCTCGACAATGATCTGAAAGTCATCAAAGATGGCCCGGATTAATTCATCCGTGTCTATCCAGCCGTGCATGTCCACGGTTCGACCTTCCTTATGCCAGATAAAAAAGTCACGGTAGAGCAGGTCTACTGCAGCACGCTGGTGGTTGGCAACGAAGAAGGGAGCGGGGAGCCCGGCCCAGTAATGCCGACAGGAACAATAATGGGGCAGTGAGGCGTGATCCCGGTACACAATAACACCTTTATCCTGCAGCCATAACCGGGTATCCACTTCCTGGCCCTCACCGGCAAAATCCAGATTTACAGGATAGTTGCCGGATGCCAGTCAACCCCGTTGCCTTCAGGATCCGGCAGGTTGAGCGCCGAGTAAAGTGAGATGTATTTTGACATCGTCATCGAATCGTTCCTATCCTTATGACGTTAAGTCCTAGTGGCCGGCGAGCGTTTCCGGACAGAAATCTGTATCGATGTTGGCTGCCGCACATATCATCGTATTACCCGGTTCTGCTGTAACAGTAGTATGGCACAATACGGATGCCTGGGTGTATCGGCGCGAGGACAATCTCGTATTGTTTAACAAGCTAAGGAACCTCCGATCAAGCCCTCATAATATGAGATCATGGGCAACAGTAAACCATCAGGGGAATCTCCATGAAACAATCAAGTTTTTCGGACCTGGCCTATGAGCATAAGAAGAAGACGACCCGCAAAGAGCGATTTCTTGCCGAGATGGATGCGATTCTGCCCTGAGACAAGTTACTGAAGCCGATATTGAGGAAGTATCCCAAGCCTGGACAGGGCCGGCATCCCATACCGGCAGAGGTGATGTTGCGGATTTACTTTCTGCAACAGTGGTACGGGTTGAGTGACCCGGGGATGGAAGATAGTTTGTATGACGTGGAGTCGATGCGCCGGTTTGCGGGGGTGGATTTAGAGTCTATACCGGATGAGACGACGATATTGACGTTCCGTCACTTTCTGGAGGCGCACCGGTTGACGGAGGCGTTGTTCCGACTAACCCGGCGGTATCTGTCGGAGCGGGGATTACTGTTGCATGAAGGGACGATTGTGGATGCCAGCATTATCAATGCGCCGAGTTCGACGAAGAATCGGGACAGGAAACGGAACCCTGAGATGAAACAGACAAAAAAGGGCAATGCTTGGTATTTTGGCATGAAGACGCACATCGGCACGGACACGCAGGGCCGGGTACACAGTGTGGCGGTGACGCATGCTGCCGTGCATGATTCCACCGTGATGGCGGACTGTTTGCATGGTGAGGAGGCGGTCATCTACGGGGACAAGGCGTATGCCGATGCGGGGCGCCGCCAGGCAGCCGTTGCCGGGGGCGTTGACTGGCGGGTGAACCGCAAGGCGAGACGGGGTAAGCGGCTCAGTTGTGCAGACCGGTCGTTTAACCGGAAGAGTAATCGTACCCGGGCCCGTGTGGAACATGCCTTTGGTGTCATCAAACATTTATGGGGGTATCGGAAGGTGCGTTATCGGGGCTTGGAGAAGAATGGGGCACAAGTCTTTGCACTGTTCGCCTTGGTCAACTTCTACCTGGCTAGGCGGGAGTTGGCCGTCACATGAGGGTCGTTCCGTCTGCAGGTTGGGATGGGGCGAAAAAAATCGCTTACCAGCGATACAGACCGTTACCAAGCGACTACCGAGTGGGTGGGAGCGGGTTATCGACGGCTCGATTTTTTAAAAACGGGGCTTGATCAGAGGTTCTTTAACAACCGGACCGTTGCCCAGATAACTTGACTGGTCTATAAAAACAGGTGATTGTTGCAAGCGCAGCATCAGCGAACTCAGTAACGAACAGGTCAATTCCGCAATTGAGGCACACAACCTGATGGGTCGTAGAGTCGGTTTCATGGATATGCATCTGCATTGTTCGGTATTAAACTGTCCCGGTTCACAATAATGGACCGGAGACAAAAGTCTGAACGGATTTGCGAACAAACTAAATATTGCATTCGGGAAAAATTCATTGAGTACACGAAACACACAAAAGATGGCAAGCCGAGTTCTACCAGCACGAACAGAAATAAAAAAATTGAATGTTAATGGGAGACAGTCTGTGGATGATACTAAGCCTGGTGGGGTGGGAAGAATCAATATACGACGTAGTCGAGTTCGTCCAGTGAAGTTTGACAGGTTATATGAGTTGAGAGAATTAGGTAATCAGGAAGGTTATTTTGGTGACATCGACGAAAGATTGGATTGTCTACTCTCTTACAAAACATTAGCAAAGCTAGCCGAGTCACTAAACAGGCTGGATGAAGAGTCATGGAACTATCTGAAAGGTCAATGTAAACCACTGTTATCGAAAGTCAGTGAAGATCGCGGTTGGACTCTACTCTTTGACAGGTTCAACGAGGCTATAGGCTATGGCTATTTACTTGATAGTGGTTGTAGTAGCGTAAAATTTATCACCAGATCAGCTAAAAACGGACACCAGACGCCTGACCTGGAGGCTTCAGATGGTACGTCAGAGTGTTTATGCGAAGTCAAGACCATAAATATCTCAGATGAGGAGATAGAACGTCGGAAGAATATAGAAGTAAAAGAGGTGGCTTATGTGCTTAGTGACGGACTAAAGTCCAAGCTTGACGACGATGCTAAAAAAGCGACAAGCCAACTGAAGGGCTATCAGGAAGCTGAAAACAAAAATAAAATTGCGTTCTTCGTTATCTGTCTAGATGACTGGCAGCCGGAAGCAAGGAAGGCAATCTTTCCGGAGATTCAAACGTTCCTCGATAAATTCGGAGAAGGCGAAATTAATTTTGTACTTCATGGATTAGACGATTAAGGGAACATCTTGCATGGGTGCTACCCTCTATTGCCAAGTGGCGCGCTGATAGCCTACGATTGCATTGCTGGCGGTCGGTAACCTGAAACGGGGTTTTCAGGGTCGATTGTGCTATAGTTTTCATTCTGAATATACAGTCAATTATCGGGGACAACTATGCAATCACAACAGATTGAGCAGGTGTTTCAAAAACTCCAAGCCCTTGCGCCGAACCGCATTGATGAAGTAGAGGACTTCATCGATTTTCTGAGTCAACGGGATATAGATAGACATTTGACCAAAGCCGCCGCCACCGTGTCTGAATCACGATTGAATACGCTATGGGATAATCCATACGATGCCGAGTACGACAACCTTTGAGTTTGGTCAGGTTGTACTGGTGCGATTTCCCTTCACCGATCAGCACGGCAGCAAACAACGTCCTGCCGTTGTGATCAGTAGCCACACCTATAACCAGAAACGTGCTGATGTTGTTCTGATGGCGATCACCAGTCAAATTCGCCAAAACTTGGGATTCGGAGAAGTAGATATTCAAAGCTGGCAATCGGCTGGACTGATCAATTCCTCTATTATCAAACCTGTTATATTCACTGCCGAGAAAACGATCATCAATAAAACTCTTGGCAAGCTCAAGCAACGAGATCAAGCCAACCTTCTCAAGACCATCGACTCAATTATCGGTATTGAACCGCCCCGGTAATCCCGGAGACCCGGTAGATTGAGTCATTCAGTTACCGGTTTGTTTCATTGCCGACTTCATGGCTTCTACACTCAAGTTCGGCATAGTCGGCGATGAATCGCCCGTCAGCAGTCCAGTCTCAGTACGGCTGAATAGGGCCTGGAGGATGATATCCCTGGAGGACTCATCCATCTTTTTCTCGTTAATCAGGGACAGGTATAAGTGGGTAAGAAGTTCCCTTTCGCCGGCGTCCCGCATCAAATGGTATGCGCTGAAGGTCAGGCGAGACAAGGTTCTGACAAGAAAGGCGAAGATGGCCAGAACGGTACCGAAAAGGATTACTCCCTGTACTGTATCCAGTTCTACCGCTATTGCCTGCCCTTCAAGCCAGGTATCGAATAATATTGTAAAACAGATAAGGCCTGCCACGAGAGTGACAATCAGATAATCCACCCACCGTTTACCCTGGGCTTTGTATTCTTTGCCAGCGTCTTGCCAGTATTTGACTGATGGCGAGTACCGAAGGTCTTCTTCGTATTTCATTTTTAAATCATTCAGGCCGGATTCACTTTCTTCCAAGAATTTCTCAAAGGCTTTACCATGACTTTGCTGCTGGTCAGAATGCGCTTGCGATGATGTGTCCAGCAAGTCGTCCCAATTCTGTTTTGCATCGCCACCCCAGGCTTCAAACTTGCTTTTAAATGTCTCGAATTCATTATTAAGATTTCCTGATGCGATTACGATCTGAATAAAAGCATCTGCCGGGTGTAACCCCAAAACGCTATTAACTTTGATGAAAGCGGTGGTGTAATCGTGTCTGCTCCACAGCCAATGACTACCCAGATGAGCTTGTAAGATTTCCGTTATCTTATCGCTGAAATCACGGGTTCTTGAGCCTCTCAGCTTATAGATTTCTTCTATATTTGAAATACATGGTTCAAACCTGGAATCTCTGGAATTAATGTATTCATGTACTTCGTTGTCATCAACACCGACCATGTGACGAGACTTGGTATTTGCCCAAAAGACTGATTCCATATTGAGGAATTTCAGAAGTTCACCTATATCAGTAAACGGAAAAACTTTGTTGGTTGCGTCTTTGAGTTCTACGCTGACTGTTCTGTTCAATTATCTGCTCCAATTGGTAGTCATACAGCTACTCTCGAAATGTTACCACTTAAGCTCTGGTTCTGCTTGAGCCGTAGGCGGGCCTGTTAACGTCGAGAAAATTTGCTACTCAATTTCAACGACAATGAATTTCCTAGGGATGTTTTGTGTATGTCACCAGCAGCCTGCCGGGAGATTGTCAACATTCAGAAAGTTTAATTTGTTACTGCAAAGGGGTCGAAGAAAAATTGCCGTCCGGCTCTCCTTGTGCTCCAGGCGGTAATGCGCATCGTGGGCAACAGGGCTTTCCGTAGTGGGGGTCTCGCCGCCGTAGTGCAGGTCGAATTCGGGAACGTAGACGGGGGCTGTCAAGACAGTACTATCAGGTATGCTCTGGATGACCAATATACTGCAGGTATACTTAAGGAACCTCTGATCAAGCCCTCATAATATGAGATCATAGGCAACAGTAAACCATCAGGGGAATCTCCATGAACCAATCGAGTTTTTCGGACCTGGTCTATGAGCACAAGAAGAAGACGACCCGCAAAGAGCGGTTTCTTGCCGAGACGGATGCGATTCTGCCCTGGGACAAGTTACTGAAGCCGATATTGAGGAAGTATCCCAAGCCCGGACAGGGCCGGCATCCCATACCGGCAGAGGTGATGTTGCGGATTTACTTTTTACGACAGTGGTACGGGCTGAGTGCCCCTGGGATGGAAGACAGTTTATATGATGTGGAGTCGATGCGCCGGTTTGCGGGGGTGGAGTTGGAGTCTATACCGGATGAGACGACGATATTGACGTTCCGTCATTTTCTGGAGGCGCACCGGTTAACGGAGGCGTTGTTTCGGCTGACCCGGCGCTACCTGTCGGAGAGAGGATTGTTATTGCAAGAAGGGACGATAGTGGACGCCAGCATCATCAGTGCGCCGAGTTCGACGAAGAACCGGGAGCGGCAGCGGGACCCTGAGATGAAACAGACTTCGATAAGGCAATGCCTGGTATTTTGGCATGAAGACGCACATCGGCACGGACACACAGGGCCGGGTACACAGTGTGGCAGTGACCCATGCTGCCGTGCATGATTCCACCGTGATGGCGGACTGTCTGCACGGTGAGGAGGCCGTCATCTACGGGGACAAGGCGTATGCTGATGCAGGGCGCCGACAGGCAGCCGTTGCCGGGGGCGTTGACTGGCGGGTGAACCGCAAGGCGAGACGGGGTAAGCGGCTCAGTTGTGCAGACCGGTCGTTTAACCGGAAGAGTAATCGTACCCGGGCCCGTGTGGAACATGCCTTTGTTGTGGTCAAGCACCTGTGGGGCTATCGGAAGGTGCGTTATCGGGGCTTGGAGAAGAATGGGGCACAAGTCTTTGCACTGTTCGCCTTGGTCAACTTCTACCTGGCTAGGCGGGAGTTGGCCGTCACATGAGGGTCGTTCCGTCTGCAGGTTGGGATGGGGCGAAAAAAATCGCTTACCAGCGATACAGACCGTTACCAAGCGACTACCGAGTGGGTGGGAGCGGGTTATCGACGGCTCGATTTTTTAAAAACGGGGCTTGATCAGAGGGTCCCTAAATTTGCAGATGGCGGACTCGAACCATGAGACATTGCCGCCGGAATGACTCCCTCGCAGGCAGAGTGTTCTCCGCCACTGACGTTGCGCCGCTGCTTTGTCAGTCAGGCTTCGGCCACGGGCTCGGGGTCGATAAAGAAAATGAAGTGCGTATCGGCCAGATCGGCCTGATTGACGTCTTGCAGTGTGATCTCGCCGCCGCCGTGTGCGAGCAGGTCAATGGCGAGGTCGTCGCCCTGCTGTCGCAGGCTCAGATCATCCATGGCGTCAATGTCGGCGAATGCGCTGAGGTCAATTTTATCCTCGTCTATCGAAAAATCCGTGACGACGTCGTGGCCGCTGTCGTACGCAAACACAAAGACGTCAGCGCCCGGGCCGCCTGACAACTCGTCATTGCCGTAGCCGCCGTGAAGCAGGTCATCGCCGGCGCCGCCGGACAAGGAATCATCACCCCCGGGAAACAGGAAAGAAATCAGTGCGATTTCACCCGGCTCGCTGGTCTTGCCCTGTTCATCATCCAACGCGACCGGCTCGTCACCGATCGGTTCTTCAAATAACAGGTGCGTCAGGAAGTTGTCGTCACCGACCAGGATGTCATTGCCGTCTCCACCTTCCAGTGCGTCACTGCCGGAGCCGCCTTCAAGCCAATCTGCGCCCGACCCGCCGGCCAACCGGTCAGCACCTGCGTCGCCGTAGAGGTAGTCATCGCCCGGCCCGCCGGCAAGCTCGTCATGACCGTCACCACCATCGAGCAGATCGGCGCCCGTCCCACCGCTTAGCCTGTCGTTGCCGATCCCGCCGATCAGAATGTCGTTCCCGGGGCCGCCGTCCAGCGTGTCATCGCCGCCGGTCAACTCGTCGATAATCAGCATCAACAGCAGGTTGTCGAGCGCTCTCTCACCCTCGGGGCTGTCGCCCCTGGCAAGCGCTGAGTCCAGGTCCATGTCATCATCCAACACGAGCAGCAACGGCGCGCCGAATCCCGCGGTTGACGATGAGTCGCCGACAAGCAAATCGTCGTCATCCCCGCCGAACAACTCGTCGTTGCCGGCGCCGCCTTCCAGCCAGTCATTGCCGGGACCGCCGTGCAGAACATCGTTGCCGGCGTGCAAGCGGTCGCTGAGATACGCCAGCACGTCCGCGCGGGTCAGGTCGGGCAGCAGCGACGGCAGCAGGGTGTCATCAACCCGGTCAACGCCGTCAACAGCGCCGACGCCCTGGTCCAGGAACCCGGGTTCGACGGCATCCCCAGCAGCATCCAGGCCGGCGTCACTGACTGCGGCGCCGGGATCATCAGGATCAGAACCCCTGTCGATACCTCGGCCGTCATCTTCAATCGACATCCCGTCGGGAAACAGCCGGAAAAAGATCCGCTGCAATGGGTTGGCGTCATCTCCCAGCAACAGGTCGTCGTCATCCCCGCCCTCCAGCGTATCATCGCCGCGGTTGCCGATCAGGAAGTCCTGCCCGCCAAGCCCCTGGAGGCTGTCATTGCCGGCGCCGCCGCGCAAAATATCATCGCCGGCACCGCCGCACAGGTCGTCATTGCCGTCGTCGCCGGTGAGATCGACACCATCGTCGATAGGTATGCCCGTGTTTCCGGCTTCCGGGTCAACCAGCGTCAGGGTGTACGCGCCGGCGTGGTCCTGCGCGGGGTTGCCGAGATAGAGGCCGGCGCTGAGATAGTAAACGCCACTACTGTCAGGGGTGAAGTTGATCCTTGAGTCGAGTTGCCCCGCAGCGAAGTCGGCGTCGTCATTGACGGCAACCTGTTCTCCCGCCGAATTGAAAACCCTTAAGATAGTGTCGGCGCCGCTGTTATCCCCGGCGCCGGCCAGGTGAATCTCGTAGGTTTTTCCTTCCACCAGCTCGACCCTGACCCAGTCGTTGTCCTGCTTACCGTCGAATATGCCGTTGAAGGTATCGCCGGCAGCCAGGCTGTACGTCGTCTGTGTGTTTGCTTCAGCGTCTGCGGACGGGTTCTCTCTCACTTTGGCCATGTCTACGCCTTCGTTGTCATGAACATCCTGACTTATTACATTGTAGCAGGTTTCCGAGAGCCGAGACTTAACCCCGGGGGCAGTGTCTCAGTTAGAATTTTCCGGATTTGTAATTATTCCATTTAAACAATGACCCGTTCTGCTATTCTCCACCGGTAACCTGAAACCCTAAAAGCAAGGACGCGGCGAAGTGTTGGATTTTCATTCACGTTACCGGAGGAAAGATATGCCGGCGAGAGGCCCTGACGGTCAGCACTGCCTGCAACGGCCACTTCCTGGCCCGGATGGCCCGCCGCCTCAAAGCCCGCCGGGCCGCGGGGGCTCTCTGATGCAGGCACTGCAGCTTGATGCGTTTCTGCTGCACCACCGCAATGCCGGCCGCTGTGTGCGCTTGCCGAAAGACGCCGCCTACCGTCTTCCGATACCCTTGCAGCGCCTGCCGGCCCCGGGCCATCTGCAAGCCCGCTTCAAAGCTGAACAGCGGCGCTGCCATCTGCCGCCCGGTGGCGCATATCTCCCGGGACGAGACCCGCGAGCTCCTCAACCAGGACAACGATGCCGTGCGCGGCCTGAAGGAGGCTCGGGCGCATACCCAGGTGGGTCCGCGCCTGCCGACCGCAGGCCCCGGAGGACGAGGTAGAACGTTCACGTTGACAATTCCCGCTACCCGTCCATACTGTCGTTATGGACCACTCAGGTACACCCACTGAACTGGATCCGCGCGCCTACACCGATGGATTCCGCACCTTCCGCCCGGGTCAGGACGATGACGACCTGCGCGAGGTTTGGGTCGAAGATGAAGCCTTGGCCGGCATCGCCATCATGCAAACCGCCTTCGCCGGCATCCTGGACAGAAAACTACTCTCCGAACCCTGCAGGGAACGCCTCAAGCGCGGCCTCATCAACATCTTCATCAACCAGGCCGACAGGATCAACCGGCGCTTGAATGATCTTGTCAACGTCCGGCTCAAAATCCGGGCGCGGGAACTTAACGGCAGCAACGCCGAGGAAGAGAAAACCGAGGCCGAACTGAAGCAGATTGACCACTACCAAATGCGGAGGGACGCCTTCTACGCCCTGTCATCTGAGCTCATCCGCGCAGACCACGAACACAACCGGACACTCCTGCCTTACGGCAATCTGTACGACCCCGACCGCGACAAAATGCTTATTATCGACGGCACGGATCATATACGATCCATAGAAAACGAGAAAAACGCCGTCAACTACACCCACCGCATCATCATCACCGGCGGGAATTTCCCCGACAGGTCACTGGTCAGGCGGGCTGTGCTGGCGCTGAAGGTCAAATACCCGGACCTGCTGCTGTCACATACCGGTGAGACCGAGACCGAACAACTCATCAGCCGCCTGGCCGAACAATCCGATATCCGCCAGGAAACCGTCGACTACATCGACAAGCCCTACGTGAGCGTCTCCACGCTGGAACAACCCGATCCCACCGGTCCGGCACTGAGCAGGCCCTATTTCCCGGACCCCGCCAAACGCCTCTCATCCGTACCCGAGGTCAACATCGGCACGATGCAAAACGAGTTAAGTCCGGCACTGTCCCGGGTTATCAGGCACCTTGAAATAGAAGGAAAGCAGGAAGAGGCCGCTGCCAGAGACCACAACGAACAATACAGCGAGACCTACCTCAACAAGGTCGATCAGCTGTTTCAGGCGCCCGCATTCGGCGTCGTTGCGCTGGATGATTCCATTTCCAGCAAATGCATTCTGGGCCGGGCGGCACAGTTCGGGTATCACGTATGGAAACCCTACCTGATCAGCCGGAATAAGCCCCGACCTCCACCTGACCACACGCCTGAGCGCGAGCGCTGAGCATGACCGTCAATTCCAGCCTGGCCGACCAGATCAAACGACAGAAGATCGGTGAACGCATTGCTGCGGAAAAGGTACTGGGCGGTTTGATAGCGACTGTGAACAACACGGTGTTCCAGGCCGGCACACAGCTTGAAAACCACCGCGGCGAGTTTCTCTGGTTGCTGGCAAACCTGCTGAAACGGGAAACGGAACAACTGCAAACCACCCTGGCGAACTGCAGGGCAGCGGTAACGGATGATACAACCCATCCCGATATGGAGGAGGGGATCATCACACAACTCAAATCCGATATCCGGGCCGTATCCGATCTCCATGACAGCGCCCGCGAGTCCTACTTCCAGGAAACCGGCAGAACCTGGCGGGCGCCTGTCAACAAACCAACCCAGTCCATGGAACGCGGCACAGTCATCCTGCTCGCAGGCGATGATTCCCCGGACCGGGACGCCATTCACGGACACCTCGAAGGCCTGAAGGACAAGCACAGCGACCTGATACTGGTTCACACCCGCATCAACGAGACGGACAGGCTAGTATCCGTCTGGGCTGAACTGAACGACGTCAGGGAACAAATACACAACTACGCCTTTACCCGCGAAACCACCGCCGCGACCCACGAAAGACTGCTGAAAACCCGCCCCCGGGAGTTTATCGTGTTCGGCAAGGACGACCTGACCCGCGAACTCATGGAGGACGCCGCAAAACGCCGGATCACGATCACCGACACGGAAACACAGGCCGACAGGGACACAGGTATGGAAAGGTGATACATACCGAGTGGGACAACGGCGGGCAGACGGACGGGGATGACCTGATGCCACCGCGCGGGGATCGCCTCCCCGGTCCGCACAAATACGACGCGCTGCAACGGCGCATAAACGCCCTGTGCAACCACCTCGTCTGGACACAGTCCGGGTTCAATGCCTCAAGACAGGCCCGCTACCTGGACGATGATCTCAACGAGCAGATAGAACGTTGCACTGATCTGGCCTGTCTCATCGACCGTTACAGGGCGGCCCACAGCGCGCTGCGTGATCACGACGACACGACCTTGAGGGAGCCGACAAGGCCGCTCAACTACCTGTCGGGCGACGCACTGAGATCCTATGCAAGCGAGATCCACACCCCCGCAAGAGAAGACGCCATCGACATCATCCACCTGTGTGAGGATGAGATTGACGCGGCCGCCGGCGCGCTTGCGGAGCAGGGATTTAACCTGGATGACACGGCGCTGACGCTCAACCGGGAACGCTGCATCGATTTAAGGCAGGTGACCTATTCCCACTACGCGATACACGAGACCATCAGCGCGTACAACAACCAGCAGATACGTCGCTTCCTGCCCGAAGGCACCCGGATCTGGGTCAACGGCCCCAGGGACTTCGAACCTCACGCCGTCGAGCGCATCATGGAAAAGGTGTACCGGGACATCCCCGATATGTTCCTCATCCATGCCAACGCCCCCGGCGTGCAGCAACATGTCAGCCAATGGGCATATGAGAGAAAGATCGTACAGGTGCGCTGCGCCCCCGATTACGGAACCTGGCGCTTCGCGCCCGATAGCCCGGCGCCGTTCAAGAACCTCGAACGCGTCGCCAAGGGTTTCGGCCACCGCCGGCACAAACCGGCCTTGCTGATCACTTTTCACGATCCGGACCTGGACCGGCAACCCGGCGCCGTGCTTAACGCCGAACAATGGGCGAAAAACCAGAAGATACCGGTCCGTATCGGTTTATCAAAAGCGCCGCTGGCGCAGCGCCACGGTAAAACCGGGTATACCCCGGATTCTGATCCGGACAGTACGTACGAACCCGAGCGCTGACGGGATTGACGGGGCTGGCCGCAACCCCACACACAGCGTGAACCAAACCGTAACAAAACACCCAGGATCGCACATCAACCCGCATCCCCCGGCAGTGCGTGCCGAAGCCGCAACCCGGTCGGTCAGTGTAGAAGCACAATAAAGCATCACTCACGGTTTCCATGTTAATTGATTGAGTAGCTTTTCTGAGAGAACACTAAAAGTATCATACTTTGCATTGAAGCAAGCTCCTAACCAAGACATACGATACTGCGAGCCAACCCGAAAAAACCTCTTCATACAAAATAAACAACAGCTATCTTCAGATTTACAAGAAAGCACCCTCTCTGCTACAATTAATCATAAGGTGAACAAGATGAGCACAATAGACCTCTACCAAGTACTGCGCCAGATACCAAATGTATCCGAGGAACAAGCAAAACACGCGGCGGCCGGCGCTGAACAAACAGGGCGGTTACAAGGCATCGAAACCAGACTCGCTAACGTAGACAACCAGGTGGCTGAGATGCGTATACAAATGCGCATCACACTGGGCCTGCAACTGATCATCCTCGCTATACTACTCACACCACTGATCCAATAAGCACGAGAACAAGAACCCGATTAACTGCCCCCCATGCGCGGTGCAGTCCTGCTCGAACAAGATTACAACATGAAGGGCAGTGAGAACCAAAAGGACGCAGTTGTTATCTGCTGAGGCCAGCACACCACCGGCCACGCAGGCCGCAAACAAACGCTCACGATACTGTAAGAGTAGCTATACTGTACTTAAATTCCCCTCCGTTTACATGCCCATAAAAACGCTCGAACGACCGATATCACCCTAAGAAAGGATGCTACTTTTTTGTAAAGTATGATGCTTTTTTGTAAGTATGACACTTTATTGTTTTTACACAGCCAGGCAAGGTAAAACGCTGCCGGGTACGGCCCGGGAAGACCCGAACGACCCTGTTGTGTGCGCCGCCGCTGCGCTGTTGATGAACGCCCGGTTGTCAGGGCGATGAGCGTATGTTCCGCAAGCTGGCGATTAGTAATCCCGGCCGCACGGTGCCGGACTGCTACACCCCCAGCAGGTCATGGGCGTTCCTGCCCGTTCCCGGTGAACCACGGAAGCCGGCCATTGCCGTTGCTGGTCGGCCGGTTAAGGCTTGCAGGGATACAGTAGAGAGGCGCAGGGACAACAATAGAGAGGGGCGTACACCCGTAAGGCAGGGCAGCGAGCCCCCGGGTGCGTTGTAACTGCGTATGGCGGATGGCGAAAGTATCGAGGATGCGATATCGGAAGCACGCGATGCGTCCAAGGCATGGATCATGGCGGAGATGGAAGATCATGCAAATGCGCCCGTGCCTAAATCGTTCAGTGGGCAGTTTGTTCAGCGTATCCCCAATAGTCTGCACAGGCAACTCGCCAGGTGTGTCGATTAGTGCCGGGGGGTCGTGTTATCGGCATGTTTGCGTGTCGGCTCGGGGGTATCGGTGCCCATGGGCACCGCATATCGCGCGGCAGGGCTTGGCGGGTGGCGATGGGCGGCGGAATTGTACCTGTCTGCAGGGTTGTTGCTGTCGTGGTAATTACGACAATTGTTGTTACGGTTATGGGGTCTATCTCTCGCCTCCCTCATATTAGAATGATTTAAGGCTATTTTTGACCAGTTTACGTGATTTGAGGTGGAGACAGCGATTTTAGAGTTGTATTTATGGAGGTTATCTATATCGCTGATGATTTAATCTTTACACCTGAAAGATTGTAAAGCGCATCGCTTATCATGTTCATCGCATCATCAATATCTCTGCATCAATAATGTCAAAGCCGAGACTAGGTGGTTTACACAGTTTTGTTACAGTCTCCTCTTGTTAGAAAGGCTTATTCTATCGCGAATCCAATCTGGGCCTCTTCGCATCGGCAAGACGGCAATGATATATGCAACTTCATCTGAGATATCATAATAGATCGAATAGGGGAATTTTCGGGATAGCATTCGATAGTATCCATACTCTTTTCTGTGCACGCCACCATAAATAAGCAATGACTCTATATCTAACAGGAGACAAGACCAAAATAGTCCCCAATTCCTCGCTGCTGTTGTTCATAGAAATTCTTACCGTCTTCAAGGTCTGTCTCGGCGTCAGACAAAATTTTGATAGACTTGATAATCATCCACTGTACTTCGATTTTAGCTCCTCAAATGAAATAAATTCGGTATTACCTTCTTCAATTTTTCTTTTTCTGCCGATAAGAATTTCCCGGTGCCATCCGGGTGATTCAATTTCAACGGTTTCTTGTATAAGCGAATCCCATATTGCCTCCATTGTTTGCAGGCGCTCCAGTTTACTCATTTTTGATATTTCGGTGATATTCATTGTATCTACTCAGTTTGCAAAAAAGTGATTCAATTATGCGCTCGGATTTTCCGATTCTAACACGATAGTATTGTTATTCTGAAAACTCACTGCGTACTTCACGAAATGCTGCCACGCCTGTACGCGTCGTGACGCGGGTTTGGGTAATGATGGCTCTATTGGGTTAATGTGCGATTCAAATGCGCAGAACATGAAGGTGTAAGCCTGAACCAACTCGCAACTACCCTTCTGGAGTATCTACGCACCGTTGCACGATTATTTCATGTGCGTGAGGCAGGACTCGATAACGCTGTCATTCAAGCGGGTTGAGACCCTTATCGACAGGAAGCTGCCCCCGGGAGCACGCAGAGCGTCATGGTGGACCAACCGGACATCGCAATCCCGGGCCAAGCACGGCTGGCTGACCGCCAACCGGCAGCGGGTAACGGTGGACGTGCGCGGCACGATAGTCCGCGTTGACCGGATGCGGGACAGTGCCTTATGGAGAGCGCCTTGATTGGACGGAAAACCCATAACGTTAGCTTGTCGGTGGCGGGGTTGTCCGTATGTGCCCCCATATCAACTCCATGACGGGTGCTCTCCATCAGGCTTTTTTATCCTGCTGCGCGGGCGTTTTTCATAACGCCCGCCTCATTTGACCGGGGTTTGCCCGGTAGGCCCTGGTTAATGTTTGGGGAACGGCACAAACCCTGACAGCCGGACTGACCCGGCAGGTGGTTGCGATGAGAGGTCCGGTGATGAGGTAACCGCCTGCGGACATCAGCTGCGC
Source organism: Gammaproteobacteria bacterium (assembly GCA_965207165.1). Taxonomy (GTDB): domain Bacteria; phylum Pseudomonadota; class Gammaproteobacteria; order Eutrophobiales; family Eutrophobiaceae; genus JAAXHV01. Next base: position 4,090,415 of record OZ242265.1, read on the forward strand.
GGCCGGCCCGGCGCGCCAACCCAGGCCGGCGCATCCGTTTGCACCGTTGCGCCCGGCTGCAGGCCAACGGGATGCGGCTGTCTCGGGCGCGTCCGGCGCATTATTTCTTCAATACCGCGTCCAGTTTTTGATCCATCCCGATAATGATCCTTTCCAGACGGGCGGCCGTCTGGTCCAGGCTGCCTAGATGCAACTCGGATTTGTGGATCTGGACTTTCAGGTTGGTCTCAAGCAGGCCGATGCGCGTATCGATAGCCTCGAGGCGCTTGCCGATGCCGTTAAGCCGTCTGTCCACCACATCGAGGCGTTTATTGAGATTGCCTTCGAGGACCCGCAGCCTGTCGTGGGTGCGCTTGTCCACAACCTCCGGCAGCGCCCGGAGCGGGCCCAGAATCCCGCGCTCCAGGTCGCGCAGGTCTCTGCGGTTCGCCGGGACACCCCTGCCGGGCTGCGTCATCGGAATGGTCTTGGTCGGAGCGTGATCGTTCTTCGGGGTGCGGGTGCAGCTGAACCTGACCGTCATGGCGTGGAGATCCACATCGGCCGTCTGCCAGCCGGCGGCCATCCAGCCGTTCACGGCCTGCGTGTGTGTTTCGTCATTTTCCCACCACAACCTGTATTTGCGTGCGCTGTCGGGCAGACCCCGGCCGATAATCTCTTCAACTTCGGTGAATGAAAGCGCGACCGAGTCTTTCTCGAGGCCGGTCAGGTAGTTGCAAATCGGCGTGTAAACGCTCATGTCAGATACTGACCGGCCCCCGTGCCGGCACACTGTACAGGTCGTAATGCATCTCGTCCCCGGTTTCCCGCACAGGCGTCCTCAAAACCGAGCGCTTCATCGTCCCGGACTCCGTGTGTGCGGGTGCCGGTTTCAGGCTTCACGGCGATGACGCCGGGTTCCTTCGTCGCTGTCGCTACCGTTGTCGATTGCACGGATTTTCCGGTTACCATGGGCCTGCAGTATAATCGTCAATGATAAACCGGACAAGAATCAACCGCATCCGATAGTGCCTCATTCTGACAGGTCATGGTTAAGCGTCACGATTCATCCTCATCATCCCCGCCGTCATCACCTTTTAAGTACGCGCTGACCACGTCTATAGTCTCTTCCTCGTCTAAATCAGCATCGAGCAAGGCATTGAGCAAGGTCCGTTTCTTCATACTTCCCAGGGTTTCCCGATCAATCATTCGCCAATCGTAAAATACCTCAATCCAATTATCTCCCTCCATCATGCGAAGGAACAGCTCTGTTGCTCTTTCGTCGCGAAATTCTTCTATCGCCTCCAGCGCGGTCAGTCCGTCTTCCCTGTCGCCTTGCATCGTCCAGTCGTGAGCGATTCGCATGACCGTGTGCGTGAATTCCTTGAGTATTGTTACGTTTATATCCAATTTCATGTGCGTGACCGTTTATGGTTTCAAACAATCGGCCTCATCCATCGCTGAGTCAGGCATCGGACCCCATTCAATAAACTGTGGGTTATGCTCTTGTCATCCGCTCATCGAATAACTGACTGGGCCGCGGTGTTTATAATGAAGCATGGCCGTTATTGCTGATGTCTTCCATGGGAGGCTTGATCTCAAAACCGCGCCCGGGCCGTATTGACACCCGCATGATCCCATGTATCCGGTTGTTCTCCAAGTCGAATTTCACGTACTCTCTCCCGAGGTGACCGCCATGTATAAATTGACAATAAAGTGTCGTACTTACATATAAGTATCATACTTTTGGAAGATGAACTGGCTAGTTCGGCGCTTATTATTGGCGTCGAACGTCGGGCGGGTATCGGTTCGGATACAGGCAGGAGGTCACCAGGCGCCCGGCCGGGCTGCTCATTGGAAGAGTGGGGGCAGTAGGATTGCCAGGATGACGAGCAGTAGGGCCAGGGTGATACGTGACGTTGTCCGGAACTCTGCTCGAAACTCAGTCAGGTCGGGCTCGATCCGGTGCAGGCGCTCGGTCTGTTCCGCGCCGGACGCGGCGCGTCTCGCTTGTTCTTCGGTTACGTTTGGTGTCTGGCGTAGTACTTGGCAGAGGGCTATTGTGCTCATTTTGTCCACCGTATGATTAATGGTAGCAGGCAGGGTGCTTTCTTGTAAAATCGAACACAGTTGTTGTTCATCGTCATATGCAATGACGAGGTTGTTCCGTGTTTGGTACGGATGATTTTTTTCACGTATTAATGAGGAGATTAGGACTAATCTGAATCCAAAGTATGACACTCTTGCTGTTATCTCAAGAAAGCTACGAAATAAAATCAATAACGTAGGTTCTTGAACGCATACTTTATTGTTTATTCACACCATGCTGACGTTTTCCGATGTAACGGTCGAACAGACAGGTAACAGGATAATGCAAGAGACACTACCCCACGTCACGTTATTTTATACCCGGTATGAATCATAAAGAAATTGCGGCCATCAAGGCACGCCTTAAGCAACTCGATGACGAAAGGTCTCAACTTGAAGGTCGACTTGACGCGCTTCGTGCTGCCCGCGTATCCGGACAGCACGAAGCGCACAGCGGGGGGGCGGTGACAAACCGGTCCGGGGCAAGTGAGAAGATCGCCCTGTTTCGTTCCCTGTTCCTGGGACGTGAAGATGTGTTCCCGACGCGCTGGCAAAATACCCGGACAGGCAAGGCCGGTTACGCGCCGGCCTGCGGCAATGAGTGGAAATCCGGCATTTGCGGCAAACCGAGGGTGAAGTGCGGTGCGTGCCCGCATCAGGCCTTCCTGACGGTAACCGATGAGGTGATCGATGGGCATTTGCGCGGACGTCAAACGATAGGCACCTACCCCATGCTCAGTGACGGAACCTGCCGGTTTCTTGTTGCCGACTTCGATAAACAGACATGGCTGCAGGATGCGGGCGCCTTGCTGGCTGTCTGCCGGTCGAAACAGGTACCGTCAGCATTGGAGAGATCGCGCTCCGGCCATGGCGGCCACGTGTGGATATTCTTCGCCGAGCCGCTGCCCGCGATGCTTGCGCGGCGGCTCGGCGCTCACCTTCTGACCGAGACCATGCAGCGCAATCCCGGCATCGGCTTTGAATCATACGACCGGTTGTTTCCAAGCCAAGATACCGTGCCGGACGGGGGATTCGGCAACCTCATTGCGTTGCCCCTGCAACACGGTCCGCGACAGCAGGGTAACAGTGTGTTTCTTGATGAAGGTTTCGATCCCTACCGGGACCAGTGGGCGTATCTGTCGACACTCTCCCGCATCAGCCGTGCGCAGGTAATGCCAGTCGTTGACGCCGCAGAGCGGCAGGACCGGGTCATGGACCTGCGCCGACCGCTTGAGGGGGAGGGTCAGGAAGCCCGGGGACTGACGCCCGCGCGCATCGAGGTGTTGCCCGGGATGGCAGACTCGCGGCCCGGGAGTGTGGAGGGGGCCCTCAGCAATCAAATCTACCTGCCGCGTGCCGGGTTGCCTCCCGCCCTCATAAACCGGCTCCTCCGTCTTGCGGCCTTCCAGAACCCCGCCTTTTACCGCGCCCAGGCGCTGAGGCACTCGACGTTCGGCATTCCCCGCGTAATTGACTGTGGAGAATTACTGCCGCACCACATCGCCTTGCCGCGCGGCTGTCGTGAGGAACTGGAGCAGTTGTTTACGGAATGGGGCATTCGTCTGCACCTGCGCGACGAACGCTGTGCAGGCCGCGCTATCAGTACCGCCTTTTCGGGTGAACTGACCGGGGCGCAGGCGGCTGCTGCCGATGCCCTTCTGGCACATGAAACCGGGGTGCTGGCCGCGACTACCGCGTTCGGGAAAACGGTTGTTGCCGCCTCTGTCATTGCCGCGCGCAAGGCCAATACGCTTATCCTGGTGCATCGCATTCAGCTCATGGAACAATGGATCGCGCGGCTCGGCGCATTCCTCGATCTTCCCGCAGCCTCGATCGGGCAGGTTGGCGGCGGCAAACGCCGACCTGGCGGTATCGTCGATGTTGCCGTCATCCAGAGCCTGGTGCGACGTGGCGAGGTGGACGCAATGCTGGCCGATTACGGCCATCTGGTGATCGATGAGTGCCACCACGTGTCCGCCGTCAGTTTTGAGGCCGTGACCCGCCGTGCGAAGGCGAAATACGTGCTGGGACTGTCCGCGACGGTGACCCGCCAGGACGGACACCATCCGATCGTCTTCATGCAGTGTGGCCCGGTCCGGTTCCGGGCCACCGCAAAGGCGCAGGCCCGCCAGCGCCCGTTCAGGCACCGGGCGATCCTGCGCCCGACAGAATTCCGGTTAGCGGCAGCCATTGCGCAAGAGCAGGTTCCCGTGCAACAGATTTATGCGGCCTTGAGCGCGGACGAGAAACGCAATACATTGATTTTCGACGACGTATTGAGGGCGCTGGATGATCGGCGATCGCCTGTCATCATCACCGAGCGCAAAGACCATGCGCGCGGGCTTGCCGGGCAAATCAGCCGCTTTGCGCGCAATGTTCTGTTGCTGCACGGTGGCATGGGGGTAAGGCGGCGCCGCGAGATGATGCAGCGGCTTGATGATATTGCCGATACCGAGGAGCGGGTACTGATTGCGACAGGCCGCTACATCGGTGAAGGGTTCGACGATGCCCGTCTCGATACGCTGTTTCTTGCGCTGCCCGTGTCCTGGAAAGGGGTTCTGGCGCAATATGTCGGCCGGCTCCACAGGTCCCATCCGGGAAAACGTGAGGTGCGGGTTTACGATTACGTGGACGAGGCTGTTCCCGTACTCAGACGGATGAGCGAAAAGCGTGTGCGGGGCTACAAGAATCTCGGCTATTTCATCGACAATGAGGACGCTTGATAAGCCTGTGCCCGCCTTTAGAAGGATTTCGGACGGGGCGACACATCCGGCGCACCGGAATACTGCACTTGCGCCGGTTCGCACCGGCCTGTTGCCGTCTGTTAAAGTCATGTCCGCCCCTGACGGAACCGATCGTACGCCGGCGCGGAGCGGGTTCGCGGGGACCCTGTTGTCGCAATAATTCCACTGTACCCGCCGCGTAACGGTTCCCGGTATACCATCGGAGTGTACGAGGTGGTATTACAATATCGCCATGGAGCTCAGGCAGTTTGATGCCGTTCGTTAAGGGCACTGGTCGGCACAGTCCCTGTTCCGCTGCGCTGACGGTTCGGGTCGGTGGATACGTTTTCCGCTACCCCCGTCATCACGGGAGGGATGAATTACCATAGTGACGATATTATTCCACCGGAGGAGATCGCCATGACTGACAAGGCCACACCTGCAAGTTTGCCGGACGTAATAGATGAGAACATCGCTAACCGGCTGGGTATTCTGGAGGGCAGACTGGATCAAAAGCTGGATGCCCTGGAGGACAGGGTTGATCAGTTATTCAGTCGAATGGATGCGCTCGAAGCCGGGTTGGATACGCGCATTGCCGCCGTGGCGGATCGCCTGAGTGGCCTGGAACGGCGTTTATCCGACGTGGGCAGTGACCTGCGCGGTATCAGGGAGGGCCTGGCCGGGGTGCCGGAAAAATAACAGGACGGGTACTACGGCGACCCCGGACCGGGTGCGCTGCGCTGCGGGTTATCGCCGCCATTGTGGCGGCTGGCTGCGCGGCGGTTGGCGGGGCCCGCGACAGGCAGGGGTTGGTGTCAGGGACATGCCGGTGAACGTCGGCACCGGGCCGATAACCTTTCATACCCGGCTCGCCGCTATGGCAGGTGTATAAGGATGCCCGACTGACCGGGGTGGGCCGTCTGCCCGCTGCCCGGCCGGAACGGCTGGTTGCAAACCGCTGTCATTCCGTGGATAAATAACTGTGCAAGGTGCATTAGTTATGCGGGCAGAACTGGTACGGTAGCGGGCCTTGCTATCTGTAAACCGGTTTGACCTGGTCACGTGTATACACATTATTATATATGTCGGGTTGAGGGCATCAACGGCCGCGTCCGTACGAACGTGCTGTTTTGGACCCCGGATGCAACCGGTCGCCACCCGCGCGGCGCGATACCATGCTCCCTGCTTTCCCACATGTAGGGATGTACCGTTCCAGCCGTGACAGGGCAACGGCAAGAGGAGTACGGGAGAAATACGTTTGGTACGCATTGGGCGCACCGGGCCCCGGGCGCGGAAATGAAGCAGCGCCCGTGTGCGTTGCCTGCTGAAGGGCGATCCCGTTCCCGGCAGGAGACAATACGCCAGCCGCTTCGTGTAAACGAAAAAGGTGCCGGCAGGCCGAATGGCGTTGGCCGGCACGCGGCACCGCGCGCGGGCAGCGTGTGGCCGGCCGCCGACCGTGAAGTTGAGGCTGTGAGCTTGCCTGCCGGGGCCGTACCGCTCAGGAGTTCGGGCAGGCAGCCATGAATGACCGGTTTCTCGCCATTATACGCACCATCGAATCAAGCAGAAGGCTGACAGGTGCGGCAGGGGGTGTCGGCAATTGCCCCGCCATCCGGTTCCGTGCGCGCCGATGGGCACGATGAGAAGCATTTCAGCCGTAGGATCCCTGGCCCGGTGGCCGAAGCGGCGCGGCGCGCCGTGGCCACGGTGCCGGCAGACGGCTTTATTCTTTTCACCACTCAGGGCAGCTGCATACAATGCAAATCAGGGCGGTCGTTCCACGCTTTCCGACTGCGCTGGGCAGGGATCGTCCGCACAAATGACGTACTTCCTTAACGATTCTGAATAACTATTTGTCAAGATTACACTTTACTTGTTATTATTTTTCTGCAATAATTCGACTAGCTTTCATTCTCCGGTACAAGAGACAGCAGCTATGGCGACCATAAACGAAAACCGTGATGCAGCCGCAACCACCCAGACCGGTTACACGATGGCCGTTGGCGATACCTTCAACGGCGTCCTATCCGACAAGTCCGACGAGGACTGGATCGAAATCGAGCTGGAGCGGGGACAAACTTATGAAATCTCGCTGTCGGGGCGCGGGGCGGCACCCGCCAAGGCCGAAGACACCATTCTCAAGCTCTATAATGCCCAGGGCCGGCATATCATCACCAACGACGACATTGATACGGCCGCAAGGATATTCGATTCCAAACTGATCTATACTGCCACGGTCAGCGGTACCTATTACTTGAGCGCCAGCAGCTATTCGGCCAACCCTAACAGGGACAATTCCGGTGATTACGCGCTGACAGTCACCCTCACCAAGGTGACCGCACCGGACCCGGGTACGCCGTCGGACGGTGACGACACCGGGCGCGGATCGGATATCACCGGCACAAGCCGCAGCGAAACCCTGGACGGCACTGACCGGAGTGAGTCCGTCGCGGGGCTGGGCGGCAGCGACACGATATTCGGGCACGGTGGCAACGATACCCTGAACGGCGGCAGCGGCAGTGACACTCTCAATGGCGGTGCCGGCGCGGACGTGCTGATCGGCGGCAGCGGCGCCGATACCGCCACGTACGAGGATTCCCCTGCCGGCGTCACCGTGCGCCTGCACGTTCCGACAGCCGCGGGTGGCCACGCCCAGGGCGATACCTTCGGGAGGGAGGAGACGGCGACCTACCTGGATAAAAACGGTGATGAGATCCCGGTACAGGTGCCGGATATCATCCACCTGACGGGTTCCGACGAGGATGACGTACTCGCCGGCGACCTCCGGGCCAATATCCTGCGCGGCGGGCCAGGCGACGATACGCTCTACGGCGGGCCGGGCGGCGACGATACCAACGATGATGAGTTGTACGGTGAAGACGGCGACGACAGGCTCTTCGGCGGGCGCGGTGACGACAAGTTGTACGGCGGCGACGATGACGACACACTCAGGGGCGGCGACCATAACGACGTCCTGGACGGCGGCGATGGTGACGACGGCCTGTACGGTGGAGACGGCAATGACGAACTGATTGGCGGCGACGGCGATGACGTCCTGGACGGCGGGGCCGGCAACGATGAACTGCAGGGCGGGCTCGGCAAGGACACCCTCGATGGCGGCTTTGGCAATGATGACCTGTTCGGCGGCGAGGGCAATGACGACCTGGCTGGCGGTTCCGGTCGCGACCTGCTGGAGGGCGGCGACGGGGACGATATTCTGGAGGGCGGCAGCGGCGATGACGACTTGACCGGCGGCCCGGGCGAGGACATATTCAGGTTCAGTCCCGGTAACGGTGAGGACGACATCGCAGACTTCATTCCCGGTGAGGATCGCATCGACCTGAGTGGATTCACCAACATTGACGACCTGGACGATAACGATATGGACATCTTTGCAGTCGGTAGCAGCACCAGGATTGAGTTGCCCCGTAATGGCGAACTGACCCTGCAGGACGTATCGCCCGACAGCTTGGATGAAGATGATTTTATCTTCAGCGGCGACGGCGACGGAGACGGTGATGGAGACGGCGATGGAGACAGTGACGGAGACGGTGATACCGGCACGCCCGTAACCGGCGACCCCGACCCGGACCGCCTGCACGGCACGCCCCGGAACGACAACCTGAACGGCAACGGCGGTAACGACGTGCTGTACGGCGCGCGCGGCAACGACATCCTCACCGGCGGCGGCGACGTGGACAGTTACGAGGGCGGGCCTGGCGATGACACCATCGTGGTGGATTATGATGATTTTACCGATGGCAAGGCAGCGCCCGATACTGGCGACCGGATGATCGTACCAGGCGTGTTCGACGGCGGGCCCGGCAGCGATACCTTGTCGTTTGCTGATTTCAAGGATGTGGACGGGGATGGAGATGGGGTGACAGTATCGGCTGACGGCGGCGTGACTTACAAAACCGATAGTGAATTGAGCAGACTGTACAGTAGTATCGAGAACTTCATCGGCAGTCCTTCTGACGATAATATTACCGGCGACGGCGATGACAACGTTATCGAGGGTGGTGACGGTCAGGATACCTTAACTGGCGGCGATGGCAGCGACACCGTGTCATACCGCAGTTCACCCAGTAGCGTGACGATTACCCTGAGTAGTGGGAGCGGAAGTGGCCTCAAAGGACATGCCGCGGGCGACACACTGAGCGGCTTTGAAAACATTATCGGCTCGGCCTATGACGACATCCTGACCGGCGACGCCAGCCCCAACGTCATCGAAGGACTGGCAGGCGCCGATACCCTGGATGGAGGCGGCGGCGCCGATACCCTGTCCTACGCCAGTTCCAATGCCGGTGTGACCATCGACCTGAACCGCGGCACCGGCGATTTTGACGCCAATGATAATACCATTAAGACCGCTAGCGGCGGCCATGCCGCCGGTGACAAGGTAAAGTACGGTTCCTTCGTGCACGTGCTCGGCTCCAGCCACGGCGATGCAATCACCGGTGATGACCAGGCCAACACACTCACAGGCGGCGCCGGCAATGACACACTGAAGGGTGACGACGCCGATGACACGCTCAATGGCGGTCCCGGCAGCGACACCCTGGACGGCGGTGACGGCGACATGGATATCGTCACCTACGCCGACGCCACAGAAGGCGTCACCATAGACCTCAGTTCCGTCTCCGAAAGTAATAACGTCACCACCATCCGCAACAGCGGCGGCCGGGGCGACGCTCGCGGCGACCGCTTCATTGATGTTGAGAAATTCATCGGCTCCGACCACGACGATACGTTCATCGCCGGACCGGAAGTGGATAATGTCGATGGTGGTGGCGGATCGGATACCATCTCCTATGACCGTTCCAGGGAGCCGGTGGTAGTTGATATAAGTAGCGATGCTCAGAGCAGAACACAAGATGAAAGCAGTGACAATTATAACTATGCCAGAGATGATACGCTGACAAATATAGAAAACATCATTGGCTCTAACGTCAGTTCAGGCAGTGCAAAAATTCACGGAGACAACGATGAATATCATGACGTTCTCATCGGGAATGGCGATGCTAACGTAATAGACGGGCGCGGCGGTGACGATAGCATTAACGGCGGCGGCGGCAATGACACCTTGATCGGTGGCAGCGGCACCGACACCCTGACCGGCGCCGGGGGCACGGATACCTTCCTGATCAGTGGCAGGGACACGATTACAGACTTTCAGGTTGGCGATGCCGGCGACAAGCTGAGCTTCGGCAGTGCCTCCCGTACATTGAACTTGAACTACACGACTGAAGGCACCGATCTCGTCATCGGGCCTAGCAGCAGCCATCAGGCTACGTTAACTGGTATTAGCGATATCACTGGGCTAGCCGCCGCCAACTTTATCTTCGACCCGGATGGCTATGTCAAACTGACCGACAATACGACAGGCGCAGAAACAAGAGGAAATACCACAGTCCATGGCGGCGAAGGCGACAATCGCCTGACAGGCAGCGGCAATGTGGACACCATCAACGGCAACGGTGGGGATGACACCATCAGCGGCGGCAATGGAAATGACACCCTCAACGGCGGCGCCGGAGATGACACCATCGAAGGCGGAGCAGGTGCAGATACCATGGACGGTGGTACTGGTGACGGCGACACTTTGTCCTATGCAGGTTCATCGAGAGGCACAACCACGGCAACCACGGATGTGACGGACCCCAACCCACGCTCAGGTGTCACGGTAACACTGAGTGTCGTTGGTGCCGGTACCGGTGAGAACATAGGTACCCATGCTGAAGGAGATAGTATTAGTGGAGGTTTCGAAAACCTCATCGGTAGCCGCTACGACGACAAGCTCACTGGCGTTAGTGGAACCGAAGTTAACGTCATCAAGGGCGGCAGTGGTAATGATTGGCTTATCAGCGGTGGTCCTGGTAGCCGCCTGGAAGGTGGCTCCGGCAGGGACAGGCTCGATGGTAGTGCTGGCGGCTTCCTGTCCTATGAAGGCTCCGGTTCCGGGGTAAGCGTAGACCTGAGCGACCGTAGTCTTAAAACCCTGAGCGCGGCTGATGCTGCCCTGTTTGATGTGATGGCCGATCCTGCTACTGTTGCTGACGTCATCAAGGTAAGCGGTGGCGATGCATCAGGCGATATTGCGACCGGTTTTGCCAATGTCATCGGCGGCCGTGGCGGCGACACCCTGACTGGTGATAGCATGGCCAACGAACTGCGCGGAATGGGGGGCAACGATACCCTGACCGGTAACAGCGGTGACGATATGCTCAAAGGCGGCGCAGGCAACGACACGCTGAAGGGCGGCGTAGGCGATGACACGCTGGACGGTGGCCCCGGCGCGGACAAGCTGGAAGGCGGCGGGACCAGTGACACGCCTGGTACGGACATCGCGACCTACGCTAACGCCATGGAGGGCGTGACCGTAGACCTGAGCGGCGGCAGCCGCGGCGCTGGCGATGCGGCCGGCGACAGCTTTGACGGCATAGAGCAATTCGTCGGTTCAGCCCACGACGATACATTCATCGCCGCCAAGGATGCGGCTGACATCACCGGCGGTCCTGACGGTGACACAAGCAAAGACACCGTCTCCTATGTGAGATCGAACGAGGGTGTTACAGTGGACCTGAGCGCTGGCGGTGCGCAATCTACAACTGATAATGGTTACGCCAGCGGAGACATTCTGAACAGCATCGAAAACGTCATCGGTTCCAACCACGGGGACAACCTCACCGCGACCAGTGGTGGCAGCATCATCACCGGCGGCAGGGAAGATGATATCCTTACCGGCGGCGACGGCAGCGATACCTTCGTGTTCGCCTCCGGCGACGGCGAAGATCAAATCAACAGCTTTGCTATTACAGGCACCCAAGACAAAATCGACCTGAGCGCCTTCACTTCCATCGCCTCCCTGGATGACCTGAAAGATGATATATCCAAGCTAGGTGCCAATAATATTGAGATTGACCTGCCTGGTGGCGGCGATATCACTCTGATCGCCCCCACTGGGTTTGAAGACGATGCTGACGATTTCTACGGCTTGACCCCCGACAACTTCATCTTCTACACCAAACGCATCAGCGGCAATATGGGCGATCACTTCAACAACGAGATTAACGGCGGCCGTGGTGATGACGCCATTTACGGCGAGCAAGGCAGGGACATTCTCAACGGCGGCGCCGGAGACGATGAAATCTACGGCGGCGAGGACAAGGATACCATCAACGGCGGTGAAGGCGACGACTGGCTGGACGGCGGCCCCGGCGAGGACACCTTCGTGTTTGAACCCGGCAACGGCAACGATGTCATCATGGACTTTGCGACGGGTGATAAGATCATTCTGAAAGGCTTCAAAAATGTTGATGGTTCAGACTTAGACTTGGATAGCGGAATAACAGTTGGAGACGATGGAGTCATCGACCTGACTGCTTACGTCGATGGCGGTATGATCACCCTTGAAGACTATACAAGCGGCGACACCGTCCAGATCGAGTACCTGATGTCATAGTCAAAGGCTGGAACACCGGGTCAGGTCGCACAATGCGCATGAGAGATCGTATCACTGTGATTAAGACCGGGCGAAAGTTTGAGAAAGCCGAAATCTCTGCCGGGTAAAGATTCCTTCGTTTTAGGCTCAGACCGCAATCCGTGTTTGGGCCCAAGTTCCCCGCGGAACCCTCGTTGTCAAGTATTCGACGCAATTATCAACCGGAGAATAAGAGGACATTCTGGCAGTGGATTCGTAATATGAATGCCACCGGGGATGGGCCAGGACTGCAATATGGAAGCAGGACTCTCCGGTATTAAGACAAGACAAGTATAGATTCAGAACCATATTGCACTGCCCGTTGTACCACCGAAAAACGGTGCGGCCTCGCCGTCTTTGATGGATGGATGTATCCCGTTACAGCGGTCTTTGCTGTGGCGCATTGCATTTGAAGGGTACTACGGCTGCGTTGACAGGCTGAACAGTCAGGGTTGCCGCGCATCACTGTCGGCGTCATGCATCAAGGATGCCTCCGACGTGAGTATGTATGTGCTGTTCATGGCTCATGATGCGGGTCCAGTAAGATGTCTACCGCAATACGTGTCCGCTGAAAATCCGGTTATCGCCCATTGCCAGCCCGACTGATTCCGTTACCGCGTGGCCGGGTCGCACACAAAAAACTAAAGAGATGGATACGACAGAAGGTTTACACGGGTGGCGTGCCGTATCCGGGTTGCACCTTTACAACCTGCTCCTGCTTGCAGCAGGCATGTCGAACAGGTTGTCTCGTCATCATCGGTTAGGGAAAGTTACGGACAGGCTATAAGGTTAGGAGCAGTTTGGTTTTGTCGGGCGTATTCCTCACATCCGTTGCGTATTCCAGCCGAACGTGAACACTTTCAGACTGATTCTGGAATCGGTGTTCACGCCCCTGGAATCAGCGTTCACGCTGAACTGGAATCGCCCTCAACGCATGGACTTGTAACCCGGTGGTAGGTTATCTCCTTTTTAGGAGGAACCCACCCATGTCAAACAAGAGAACGACCATGCGTAAACTACGAGACGTACTTCGGCTCCGGCATCAGGCCGGTTTATCCATCCGCGCCACCAGCCGCAGCACCAAGCTGAGCGTCGGCGGCGTGCAGAAGCTCATCCGCCGGGCCCAGGGATTGCAGCTGAGTTGGCCATTGCCCCCCGAGCTGTATGACGCCCGCCTGGCGGGGCTGTTCTATCCCGATGCTGATACCGGCGCTGGCTCGCGCTGTGAGGCGCCGGACTGGGCCGCGGTGCACGAAGAACTGAAGCGGCCCCATGTGACCCGGCAACTGGTGTGGGAGGAATACACACAGCGCTATCCGAACCGGTGTTACAGCTACTCCTGGTTCTGTGACCACTACCAGCGCTGGCTCGGCCGGCAACGGCCCACCATGCGCCAGGGTCACCGGGCCGGGGAGAAGTGCTTTGTGGACTACGCCGGCAGCACCGTACCAATAGTGGACGGCGCCACCGGCGAGGTGCGACCGGCACAACTGTTTGTCGCCGTGCTGGGCGCGTCCGACTACACCTTCGCCGAGGCCACCTGGACCCAGGCGCTCCCCGACTGGCTGGGCAGCCACACCCGGGCCATGACGTTCTTTGGCGCCGTCCCGGCCCTCATCGTCCCCGACAACCTGCGCAGCGGCGCGTGCCGTGCCTGCCGCTACGACCCGGACATCAACCTGAGCTACCAGCAATGGGCCGAGCACTACTAGGTGGCCATCCTCCCGGCGCGGCCGCGTAAACCGCGCGACAAGGCCAAGGCCGAACAGGGCGTTTTACTGGTGCAGCGCTGGATCCTGGCCCGCCTGCGCCATCACCGGTGCTTCTCCCTGGACGAGGTGAACCGCCATATCGCCCGACTGCTCGACGACCTCAACAACCGCCCCTTCAAGCGACGACCCGGCTCGCGTCGGTCTGCCTTTGAGACCCTCGACCAATCGGCATTAAGGCCCCTGCCGCCTCACCCTTATGAGTACATCCACATCAAACCGGTCATCTTCGCTGGAATACGCAATCAGTTGTGGTTTGGGTTAATCACGCAGCAGTTACACGTGTTAAAGCGTTGGGGAAAGTGTCAGGGACTGCTCTGTAGTAGCGGCATTTTTCGTATTCCCTACGGGCCTGGCCATCATCGACTACGATATATCCAACCCTGGTCACTGGGGTGAGGGAACCCGTATCGTCCCCCCGGATGCGTGACGCTGAGGCCCCGAATCAGATAGTTGCTATTAAACGACACCGTCCCCGAAGGTTCATCCCCCTGCTGCTGACTCCCCCACAAAAACTGTGATATGGTCCCTGTCCTGCGTATTTCACTGAACTCTGTCCCGACCGGATAAAAAAATGCAACAAAAAATGCAACAATACTTGACATTTACACCATTTATTTCTTACTATTCTATTGACAATTAGAAATAATCCTGACATATTGCTGATATTTTAAGACTAGGGGAAATTAGCAAGTCAATACCTTGGCTAAACTTGCACGATTTATTTCTGTTATGCTGTTGACATAATTTGTGAATATGGCATATTGCAACAAATCAGCAAAAGTATTATTATGGCTGGCATTCCGTGGGAGCCATGTCATAAAGTTTAAAGAATTAATCTGTTGACTTGTATTCGCTTGAGTGCGATATTTGCGGACAGACATTGAATATTATGAAAAAGTGCGTGATAATGCGTCTAATCGTAAAAAGTTCGTTTACTTCTATCTGATATAACAGGAGAACAAAGTTATGGCAACTATAAGAGAGATGATGCCTGAAGCGGCCCACAGCATCGACACCTCCTACACGATATCTGCTGGCGATATGTTCGCAGGCGAAATTACTCGGGGTGATGAAGACTGGATTAAGATCGAGATGAGTGAGGGCAAGGAATACACCATCACTGTCGGGGGCGACACTACTGGCACAGTAGAGGCTCCGAAACTGAACGACTCCATCCTCAAGCTGATGGACGGCAAGGGCGGCGTGATCGACATGAATGACGATACGGACCCCGCCAAGGGCAAACTGGGTTCCCAATTGAAGTTTACCCCGGAGGTTGGCAGCGGCACACAGACGTACTTTATCAGTGTCAGTGGCTATAGCGGCAACCCGGGCGCAACTAATACCGGCGGCTACACGCTCAGTGTCACAGCGATAGACGTGCTGCCGACCGGCGAGGGCGCGGACATCGAGGGTACGGGTGGTGCCGACAAGCTCACCGGCACGGCTGATGGCGAGTCCATAGCGGGTCTGGGCGGCGATGACACCATATACGGTGGCGGCGGCGACGACACCCTGCTCGGTGGTCCCGATAATGACCTGCTCATGGGTGGAGCGGGTGGCGATACGCTCAAGGGTGGCGATGGTGAGGACACCATAACCTACAAGTATTCACCGAGGGGTGTGACCATCAACCTGAACGCCGGTACGGCCAGCGGCGGCAATGCCGACGGCGATGACCTCGGCACGGATATTGAGAACGTGATAGGTTCCGACCACGACGACACGATCACCGGCACGGATGACGTCAACGAGGGTAATAAATTGTGGGGTCTGGGCGGCAATGACGTTCTCTCCGGCAGAGAAGGCCCTGACACGCTCAACGGCGGCACCGGCGATGATTCGCTCAGTGGCGGCGATGAGGACGATACGCTGGAAGGCGGCCCCGGCGCGGATATGCTGACCGGTGGCATGGGTAATGATACCGCCTCCTACGCCGGTTCCATGATGGGCGTCACGGTACGCCTGCATGCCAGCCAGGCCATGGGCGGCGACGCCGAGGGTGATACCTGGGGCGACACGAGGACCGTTCCGTATACCGTACCGGCTGAGGACCCCGAGGACCCCGATGTGGAAATGGAGGAGACTGTACCGGATATTATCCATCTGACCGGTTCTCACATGGCCGACGTGCTGGCTGGCGACAGCAGGGACAACACTATCAAGGGCAATGGCGGCGACGACAAGATCTACGGTGGCCCCGGCGGTGGTGATGACGACCTGCAAGGCGGCCCCGGTAATGACATGCTGTTCGGCGGCAGGGACGATGACGTTCTTGATGGTGGCCCGGGTAATGACATACTGCATGGCGGCGCAGGCGCTGACGAACTCAAGGGTGGTCTCGGTAATGACATGATCTATGCGGATCTTAGTGATGGTGTTATTGACGGCGGAGAGGATGCTAACGGAAGAGATATAGACACCCTCTCGTTTGCGAAGTTGGTGGATATGAATGTTGGAACAAGTGCAACTGACTCATTTACCCTTGGGGCCCGTACAGACGCAGACGGCGATTCCGATACGCCTCCTACCATACCCGCGGATGTTGATGCAGTAGGCATCGAACGTGTCATCGGTACGGATGAGGATGATTTTATAACCGGTGCAGCCGGCATAGCGGAAGAAATCGAAGGCGGCGACGGCGGCGATACGCTTAATGGCGGTACCGGTGCTGGGGATACCGTATCCTACGAGAGTTCCGACCGGCGTGTGCGGGTGGATCTCGACGCAGGCGGCGCTACCGCAGCAAGCGTCTCTGGCGGCCACGCCACGGGTGACACCATCACCAACTTTGAAAACATCAAAGGTTCGGCCTATGGTGACGTCTTGGAGGCTGTGAATGGAACAGTCGGTGAGACCGGCAGCACACTCTGGGGTCTCGGCGGCGATGACTCTCTGGTAGGCGGCGCCGGTAATGACACCATAGAAGGCGGCGCCGGTGCTGATGAGTTGGATGGCGGCAAATCCGGTGACGCTGGCGCTATGAACACCGAATCGAATACATTGTCCTATGCCGGTTCGGATGCAGGCGTCATAGTGGACCTGGGGAGAGTCAGCGTATCGGGCGGTCATGCCGAAGGCGATGATATTGAAACCTACGAGTACACTGATAATATGGGTACTGCGGATGACGCCAGTGATGACGTGGAAGTAGACGTGGCCACCTTCACAAACGTGACCGGTTCAATGCACAATGACCGTTTGACCGGTGACCGGTTTGGAAACCACCTCGTCGGTGGCGATGGCAACGATAACCTGCGTGGTGGTGCCGGACCGGACGTGCTCGAAGGCAACGAGGGCGCCGATACGCTGGATGGCGGACAGGACCGGGGCGATGCGCAGTCAGAAGACTGGGCAGCCTACCGTGGCGCCGCAGAAGGTGTGACGTTGAACCTGAACACCGGCAACGGTACGGGTGGAGAGGCCATGGGTGATACGCTCAAGAATATCGAGTTGATATGGGGCTCCACAGAAGGCGATACGTTCGTAGCCAGCGAAGGTGTTGACATCATCCACGGTGATGGCGGCAGCGACACCGTGTCCTACGAGGCATCGAAGCATGGTGTTACCGTTGCCTTGCCTGACTCTGATGATGCCGCTCAGTTTACTGCGGGCGATTCCACTGCGGACCCGGCGACCATGGACATGTACAACTCTCCTGCTCAAACTGTTGTTGATGCATGGAGAGGCGCCGATGGCGGTACGAGGCCGGATGCTCAGGCCGGTGACCTTGCCGATACGACGGATAAAAGCTACGCCAAAGGGGACGTACTAGCTAGCATTGAGAACGTGACCGGTTCCCGAGAGAACGACAACATTACCGGTGATGCCGTTCCCAATACCCTCAAAGGCGGCGCAGGTAATGATGAGTTGAGCGGTGGTGGTCAGAATGACAAGTTGTACGGCGAAGCCGGGAACGATGACCTGAACGGTGATGCTGGTATGGACATGCTCATGGGTGGTGACGGCAACGATAACTTGGACGGGGGCGACGGTAATGACACCCTGAACGGTGGCGCCGGCGATGATGACCTGACCGGTGGCGCCGGCGATGACACGTTTGTCTTCGCCCCAGGTAACGGAGATGACGTCATTATCACGTTTGCCGAGGCAGACGACAAGATTGACCTGAGTGCGTTCGGTATCACAGCGGATGAATTGAAAGCTGCCATCAGTGTACGTGCCGGTAATACTGTCATCAATCTGGGTGATTACGGCGGCGGTACAATCACGCTTCAGGGCACCGATATAGACGTTCTTGAGCTGGGTACAGGTAGTGTTGAAGATGTGATCGAGACGCTGGACGTTCATACGGGTGATCTCAATGATGATGATGACTTTGACGATACAGTCGATGGTGTTGCTGAAAACGACGGTATCTTCATTATCTGATTAACCAGAGTATTAAACCACCTTCCTGATTTCACGGAAGTAAACGATTACAGGGGCGTTTAGACGGGGAAACCCGTCCAAATTAGCCCCTGTTTTATTTTCCGTCGCCACAACATGTGACGGATTTACATCCTTTCTCCTGCATGTCTGCCACTCCCCTGGAAATAGTGCACAGATCGTGATAGAAAAAGTCTAGGCGTCATCTATCTTCTGACTTCTGCTGTAGTGTCAAATTTCTTTCGCATAGATGGTATGGAAACCGCCCTTTCTTCCAAATGGCATCGATGTGCCACGATAGTGGATTCTATCAACCAACGCGAGGGCGGCATCCATGAATGAGATTACAGTAATAGGTCTGGGTTTGGCGAAGCATATATTCCAGGTACACGGTGTGAATACATCAGGCAAGACGGTACTGCGACGCACCTTGAAACGCGGCCCAGGTGCGAAGGTTTTTTGCGCAGTGTCCACCGTGTCTGATAGGTATAGAGGCATGCGGGAGTGAGCATTATTGGGTCAGCCAGAGAATTAACGGCGCTGGGGCATGAGGTGCGCGCCATGGCGCCGGTGTTTGTCAGGCCCTACCGTAAAGGCGACAAAACGGACAGCAACGAGCCCGAAGCCCTTTGTGAGGCGGTACAACGTCCCAACATGCGATTTGTCTCGGCCCGGACCCCTGAACAGCAATCGGTATTACACCTTCATCACAGCCGGCAGTTGTTGTTGAAACAGCGGGTGGCGCTAGGTAATCACCTGCGCGGTGTGTTGCATGAATATGGCGTGGTCTTGCCGCGAGGCGTAGCGGCGCTGTCCAGGTTACCTGACATTCTGGAGGATGGAGAGAATGGATTGCCTATGTCAGTGCGGGAATTGTTATGTAACCTGAAAGCAACATATGACCAGATCGTGATGCATATTGCCGAGGTCGAGCGGCGATTACAGGTCTGGCATCAGGGAGATGAGTTCAGTCAGCGGTTGATAGCGATACCCAGGGTCGGTTGGTTGACGGCCACGGTGCTCAGTGCGGTAGTGGGGGATGGCTCGGCGTTTCGCAAGAGTTATATGTCGTTACTTGCCCCCTAACGATGCAATATACTTATCTCCATAACACTCAGATAATGAAGATACCGTCGTTTTCAGCAACACCATCGACTGTATCGTCAAAGTCATCATCATCATTGAGATCACCCGTATGAACGTCCAGCGTCTCGATCACATCTTCAACACTACCTGTACCCAGCTCAAGAACGTCTATATCGGTGCCCTGAAGCGTGATTGTACCGCCGCCGTAATCACCCAGATTGATGACAGTATTACCGGCACGTACACTGATGGCAGCTTTCAATTCATCCGCTGTGATACCGAACGCACTCAGGTCAATCTTGTCGTCTGCCTCGGCAAACGTGACAATGACGTCATCTCCGTTACCTGGGGCGAAGACAAACGTGTCATCGCCGGCGCCACCGGTCAGGTCATCATCGCCGGCGCCACCGTTCAGGGTGTCATTACCGTCGCCCCCGTCCAAGTTATCGTTGCCGTCACCACCCATGAGCATGTCCATACCAGCATCACCGTTCAGGTCATCGTTCCCGGCTTCGCCGTACAACTTGTCATTCTGACCACCACCGCTCAACTCATCATTACCTGCGCCGCCTTTGAGGGTATTGGGAACGGCATCACCGGTAATGTTGTCGTTCTCTCGGGAACCGGTCACGTTCTCAATGCTAGCTAGTACGTCCCCTTTGGCGTAGCTTTTATCCGTCGTATCGGCAAGGTCACCGGCCTGAGCATCCGGCCTCGTACCGCCATCGGCGCCTCTCCATGCATCAACAACAGTTTGAGCAGGAGAGTTGTACATGTCCATGGTCGCCGGGTCCGCAGTGGAATCGCCCGCAGTAAACTGAGCGGCATCATCAGAGTCAGGCAAGGCAACGGTAACACCATGCTTCGATGCCTCGTAGGACACGGTGTCGCTGCCGCCATCACCGTGGATGATGTCAACACCTTCGCTGGCTACGAACGTATCGCCTTCTGTGGAGCCCCATATCAACTCGATATTCTTGAGCGTATCACCCATGGCCTCTCCACCCGTACCGTTGCCGGTGTTCAGGTTCAACGTCACACCTTCTGCGGCGCCACGGTAGGCTGCCCAGTCTTCTGACTGCGCATCGCCCCGGTCCTGTCCGCCATCCAGCGTATCGGCGCCCTCGTTGCCTTCGAGCACGTCCGGTCCGGCACCACCACGCAGGTTATCGTTGCCATCGCCACCGACGAGGTGGTTTCCAAACCGGTCACCGGTCAAACGGTCATTGTGCATTGAACCGGTCACGTTTGTGAAGGTGGCCACGTCTACTTCCACGTCATCACTGGCGTCATCCGCAGTACCCATATTATCAGTGTACTCGTAGGTTTCAATATCATCGCCTTCGGCATGACCGCCCGATACGCTGACTCTCCCCAGGTCCACTATGACGCCTGCATCCGAACCGGCATAGGACAATGTATTCGATTCGGTGTTCATAGCGCCAGCGTCACCGGATTTGCCGCCATCCAACTCATCAGCACCGGCGCCGCCTTCTATGGTGTCATTACCGGCGCCGCCTACCAGAGAGTCATCGCCGCCGAGACCCCAGAGTGTGCTGCCGGTCTCACCGACTGTTCCATTCACAGCCTCCAAGACGTCACCATAGGCCGAACCTTTGATGTTTTCAAAGTTGGTGATGGTGTCACCCGTGGCGTGGCCGCCAGAGACGCTTGCTGCGGTAGCGCCGCCTGCGTCGAGATCCACCCGCACACGCCGGTCGGAACTCTCGTAGGATACGGTATCCCCAGCACCGGTACCGCCATTAAGCGTATCGCCGCCGTCGCCGCCTTCGATTTCTTCCGCTATGCCGGCTGCACCGGTTATAAAATCATCCTCATCCGTACCGATGACACGTTCGATGCCTACTGCATCAACATCCGCGGGTATGGTAGGAGGCGTATCGGAATCGCCGTCTGCGTCTGTACGGGCCCCAAGGGTAAATGAGTCAGTTGCACTTGTTCCAACATTCATATCCACCAACTTCGCAAACGAGAGGGTGTCTATATCTCTTCCGTTAGCATCCTCTCCGCCGTCAATAACACCATCACTAAGATCCGCATAGATCATGTCATTACCGAGACCACCCTTGAGTTCGTCAGCGCCTGCGCCGCCATGCAGTATGTCATTACCCGGGCCACCATCAAGAACGTCATCGTCCCTGCCGCCGAACAGCATGTCATTACCGGGGCCGCCTTGCAGGTCGTCATCACCACCGCCGGGGCCACCGTAGATCTTGTCGTCGCCGCCATTGCCCTTGATAGTGTTGTCCCTGCTGTCGCCAGCCAGCACGTCGGCCATGTGAGAACCGGTCAGATGGATAATATCCGGTACAGTCTCCTCCATTTCCACATCGGGGTCCTCGGGGTCCTCAGCCGGTACGGTATACGGAACGGTCCTCGTGTCGCCCCAGGTATCACCCTCGGCGTCGCCGCCCATGGCCTGGCTGGCATGCAGGCGTACCGTGACGCCCATCATGGAACCGGCGTAGGAGGCGGTATCATTACCCATGCCACCGGTCAGCATATCCGCGCCGGGGCCGCCTTCCAGCGTATCGTCCTCATCGCCGCCACTGAGCGAATCATCGCCGGTGCCGCCGTTGAGCGTGTCAGGGCCTTCTCTGCCGGAGAGAACGTCATTGCCGCCCAGACCCCACAATTTATTACCCTCGTTGACGTCATCCGTGCCGGTGATCGTGTCGTCGTGGTCGGAACCTATCACGTTCTCAATATCCGTGCCGAGGTCATCGCCGTCGGCATTGCCGCCGCTGGCCGTACCGGCGTTCAGGTTGATGGTCACACCCCTCGGTGAATACTTGTAGGTTATGGTGTCCTCACCATCGCCACCCTTGAGCGTATCGCCACCCGCTCCACCCATGAGCAGGTCATTATCGGGACCACCGAGCAGGGTGTCGTCGCCGCCGCCACCGTATATGGTGTCATCGCCGCCCAGACCCGCTATGGACTCGCCATCTGAACTGCCCCGGGTTTGCCGGAGACTCTATTTCTTGAGAGGATGGAGTAATGAACAATCAAAAACGCTATCCCCCGGAGATCCGGGAACGGGCCGTGCGGCTGGTGCTGGAGCACCAGGAGAACTATGACTCCCAATGGGCTGCACTGACTTCCATCGCCGATAAGATTGGCTGTGCTGTGGAGACCTTGCGTAGATGGGTGAGACGCGCGGAGGTGGACCAGGGCAACCGCCCCGGTGTCAGCAGTGCCGAGCAGGCGCGCATACGTGAGTTGGAACGCGAGAATCGGGAGCTCAAGCGAGCCAATGAGATCTTGCGTAAGGCGTCGGCTTTTTTCGCCCAGGCGGAGCTCGACCGCTAACCGGTGAGATGGTGGCCTTCATCGACCAACATCATGAGGGACTTGGGGTCGAGCCGATTTGCAAGCACTTGCCGATCGCCCCGTCAACGTACTACGAGCACCGGGCCCGGGCTGCGGACCCTGGGCGGTTGCCGGCCCGTGTGAAGCGAGACCAGGCGCTGTGCAAGGAGATACAGCGTATATGGGGCGAGAACTACCGGTTGTACGGCGCCAGGAAGGTCTGGCGGCAACTCCAGCGGGAAGGCCATGTCGTGGCCCGTTGTACGGTGGAGCGGTTGATGAGGCGGCTTGAAATACAGGGCGTGCGGCGTGGCGCAAAGCGCTGGACGACGGAGCGGGATGAGACCCTGCCGCAGCCGGCAGACCGGGTGAACCGGCAGTTTGCCGCCACCCGGCCAAACCAGCTATGGGTGGCGGATATCACCTTTGTCGCGACCTGGTCCGGATTTGTCTATGTGGCGTTTGTCGTGGATGTGTTTGCCCGGCACATCGTGGGCTGGCGGGTCAGTCGTTCACTGCGTACCGACCTGGTGCTGGATGCGCTGGAACAGGCCTTGTGGTCACGGCGTGAGCGGGACGGTTTGATTCATCACAGTGACCGCGGCAGCCAGTATCTCTCGGTCCGCTATACCGACCGATTGACGCAAGCCGGCATTGAGGCGTCCGTGGGCAGTGTGGGGGATTCCTATGACAATGCGTTGGCGGAAACCATCATTGGTCTGTACAAGACGGAGGTGATCCGAAAGCGGGGCCCCTGGAAGACCTCAGATGACGTGGAATATGCAACCCTGGAATGGGTGGACTGGTTCAACCAACGCCGTTTGCTGGCGTCCATCGGCAATGTGCCGCCGGCTGAATTTGAACAGATGTACTATGATGATGTAAATAACCGGTCATGCAAAGCCGCATGACTCACATTAACAGGTCTCCGGAATTCCCGGCGCGATTCAATCAGCCGTGCCGGTGAGCTTGTCGGCACCACCCGTACCCTCGATGTCCGCGCCCTCGCCGGTCGGCAGCACGTCTATCGCTGTGACACTGAGCGTGTAGCCGCCGGTATTAGTTGCGCCCGGGTTGCCGCTATAGCCACTGACACTGATAAAGTACGTCTGTGTGCCGCTGCCAACCTCCGGGGTAAACTTCAATTGGGAACCCAGTTTGCCCTTGGCGGGGTCCGTATCGTCATTCATGTCGATCACGCCGCCCTTGCCGTCCATCAGCTTGAGGATGGAGTCGTTCAGTTTCGGAGCCTCTACTGTGCCAGTAGTGTCGCCCCCGACAGTGATGGTGTATTCCTTGCCCTCACTCATCTCGATCTTAATCCAGTCTTCATCACCCCGAGTAATTTCGCCTGCGAACATATCGCCAGCAGATATCGTGTAGGAGGTGTCGATGCTGTGGGCCGCTTCAGGCATCATCTCTCTTATAGTTGCCATAACTTTGTTCTCCTGTTATATCAGATAGAAGTAAACGAACTTTTTACATTTAGACGCATTGCCGAGAATTGAAAATCAGCGTGATCGACAGTTATGTCTCCTTAGAATTGGAATACTGCTTTATCTTCTGCAGTGAATTTTCAATGAGATGAACCAACTTTGAGGACGTGAATCATGATGAAACCGATCAAAAGCAAGAGCAGTTTTTCTGATAACGTGCTGTTATCCGCATTGGCGGACAATACCCGCATCGCTTATGGCAAAGGCTGGTCTTGTTTTCAGAACTACTGCCTGTCGGCAGGTGTCGAGCCGTTGGCTGCGAGTCCCGCTCAGCTAGCCGATTTTTTTATTGAACTGGGGTCACGCGCCAGCGTGACCGGCGGGAATATGTTATCGGTCGGCACCATCAATCTCTATCGCAGTGCGATAAACAGGCAATATGTCGAAGCGCACAAACCGTCACCCGCCAATCACCCGAAGGTGAATGCCGTCCTGAAAGGTCTGGCGCGACTGCTCGGCAGTGCGCCGCGGCGGGTGCAGGCTTTGCGGGAGCATCATATCCTGGGTATGCTGGAGCAGTGTGGCGGCAGTCCGATCGGGCTGCGCAACGCAGCGATAATTGCGCTCGGTTTCTCGGCTGCCCTGCGTCGCTCTGAGATTTGCGCATTGATGATCGACGATATCCAGATTATTCCACCTCTCAATGGGGAAGAAACCCGTAATATGTTGGTTCATATCCGGAAATCGAAAACGGATCAGGCAGGGAAAGGTCAACGCATCGCGGTGCCGGAGGGCCGGAGGATACAACCGATAATACGGCTGGAAGAGTGGCTTCGTTCTTCGGGTATCAAGCGGGGATACGTGTTTCAAACGATGAAACGTGGCGGTGGGTTGCGTGGGCGTCCTTTGCATCACACCGATATTCCCCGGCTGTTGAAGTACTATGCCAGGACCGTTGATCTTAACCCTGATGATATTTCCGGCCACTCACTGCGGGCTGGCTTTGTGACCAGTGCGGCTGTTCACAATGCGCGTCTCGACAAGATCATGGAAATCACGCGGCACAGTAACCCTGAAACGGTAATGAGATATATCCGGGACGTCGAGCTGTTCAAAGACCACGCCGGAAAGGATTTTTTGTAGTGTTTGTAGCTTGTGCTGCAATGTAGACAGGTGGATGTTGTCATCAACCGGGCAGATCAACCCACCGCATTGCACCTGCGGATAACCATGGGTAGTCTTCATGCGCGCAAGTCCGGATGCGTGCAATAGGGCCCGGATGAAACCGGTGCAGTTCCTTGCCATAGGCATTACGCTGGTGAATGACCGTCTTCATATTGTCATACAGCGCCTCTTGAGGCACACCCTGGAAGTAGCTGAAGGCGTTTTCATGACAGCGCTTGAGTGTGGAAAACGTTCATCGCCGACAAATTCCACATAGCTGTACCGGCTCCAGCCCAGGGTCGCTACAAACGCAGGTAACGAGTCCCGGCCACGGTGAAACACGCTCCAGTCCACTTGCATCTACTGACCGGGCCGGGTTTCAAAACGCACTACCGGATCGGGCCTGGCAACGGGCTTGAGCATTGCCATATGGTAACGCAGCAACCGGATACTGCCCGGGTAGCCTTGTTCTCGAATCTCCCGGCCAATTACGCTCGCCGGGACCCGGTGGGGCCGAGCGGCTGCCGGACGCTGCTCAATACAGGGCTTGTAAGGGTCCAGTTTGGAGGCCCCGTCCGGACGCGGACCATACACCGGTGTGATGTCCTGCCGCAAATACGCACGCACCGTGTTGCGTGAAACGTCCAATTGTCGGGCTATGCCCCGGATACTTGCTCCCTGACGATGCAATATATTTATCTCCATAACACTTTCCTCTTTTGGCATCTCGGTTCCTCTGCTGTTTAGACAGAGCCGAGGTTAATGGAAGGTGGGTCAATTTTCAGTTGCCGCAGTGGGTCATTCTTACATTGCCATTAACGCTCAGGGGTGATCCCGATCCTCATTCATGCTGCTGAGTACGCTTTACCAGGTTTAGCGGGCAGTGTTATACTGACAGCATGAGCACCTATCTCTACAAAGCCCTGATAGAAGCGAATGCCTCTGATGACACCGCCACTGAAGCGGCTCGAGAAATCGATACTTACAAACAGGACGTCATTGCCCTGAAAACAAACGTCGATATTCTGCTGGTTGGAGTGGGTATCTTGATCGCTTTGGGCGTGATCGATAAGTTCCTGTAACACGGGACTACCGCACACCCTAGGTTGTAATCACAACACGTCTTTGGATAAACGGCGAAGGCGACACCGAGCTGAAATAGTTATTGTCAATGCCAACTGAAAATTCCCCACATATGTTCCGCCCCGGTTTTGCAAGAGTAATTTTGCATTGACAAAAGAAAGTTCAGCCAGCGTATAGTTGCCAACTCTGCTTCAATCAAAATCGGCCAACGGTTTTGTTTCTCGATCAGGATGTCAGGGTGCCCACTTTCCTTGAAAACCTTTACTGTTTTCTCAGATCGAACATTCCAACCTCGTCCGAGGTCTTCCAGCACTTCTCCTAAAGAGGTAATTGTTTGTTCATGCGTGGCACATTTGTGTCTTCCTGAGTATAGACAGACAGCAACTCACGATTTTCTATCAGGATAGAATTTGTATAATAAATCTTAGAAAGAGACCAAGGAGGTATAACATTGACTTGGAGCGATCGACAGAAATTAATCATGTCAAATCGATATCTAAGTCTCCGAAGTCTTCGGAAGAGTCCAGTGGAACACGCCGGACAATGAATAAACCATAAACTTCAACATCTCCGAATCGTTCCATCAACAATCTTTTGCAAGCAATGAAAGTTGCTCCAGTCGTTATCATGTCGTCAATAACGATGATTGTTTTAGAGACAGGCCGCAATTCTACCTGTGATTCATCTATACAAGTGTTTGATTTAATGCTATCAACAGAGCGTGACTTTTCGCTGAGACTTGCTGACTCTCGAGACGAAACTGTCATCAAAATAGGCCGCGCATCCACGTCATTTCCGATAGCTTTAGCAACTTGCAACATTCGCGGATCATAGTCGGGATCATCATTAGCCTTTGAGGGTGGCGCCGGAACGAAGGTCAAAGATTGTAAATCTACCGCTTTCAAATTCTTGAGAATTATCCGACCAAGAGATCTTATCGTTGCAAGCTTATGTTCCCATTCTGGCGTCCCTTTCTTGGAAGGAGATTTTTTTAAATTTAGTACTATACTGTTCGCTTTACTAAGTGACCAGGCTGGTCTCCCGGACTCTCCTGTCGGAGTGTATTCGCCAAAATACAAGCAAATATCATCTTCAGTAAGGTAGGAGTGCTCTCCCTTTTCATAATCTCCAATCCTGCGTAGCTTAGAAGACCAACTCTCGTCGGATGTCATCATAATCTCGTACTCTGATAGCACCCTCGGATTCAAACTTATCGGGCCATGTAAGATTGGGATTTTCGAAACAACTATTCAGAATGAAAACTTTGCGGTGTTGACGTAGCGCTTCCCTTGCTTGAATTAATGTTCCTGATGTCTCACCTGCTTCGATAATAACAGTTGCCTTAGTCAGTGCTGACATAGTCTTGTTTCGCTCAGGAAAGAAAAAACGATTAGAGCGAGGGTTCTGCATATCATACCGTTCAACAGGGACTTGGCTAATCAATAGAAAGTTGTCCGCTATTATTTGTTGAAGGGCTTCATTTGATTTAGGATAAACATTTCCAAGAGGCGTCCCAATTACGGCAACGGTAAATCCTCCGCTCGTAATAGCTGTTCTATGAGCTTCGGTGTCAATGCCTTCTGCGAGCCCACTGATAATCGTGAAATTGTCTTTGACTAATTCTTTAACCAATTGTTGAGTTCGTTTCTTACCATTCTCTGACGGTTTTCTTGTCCCTACAACTGCTACTGATCGTGTACTCAACAAATCCCAATATCCTTGAAAATACAAGAGTTCAACCGGATGCGTTGCATCTCTTAAGCTACTAGGATAATCAAGATCTCCTTGCAACCGTAGACCAAACCAACCACTAAGTCGATCATTCAGTTTTTGGATAACTTTCAATCCAGTTGCACGTGCTGATTCCTCTGGCACAAAATCTGATGGTCTTGCATTATTAGCCTCGGAGAACTTGTCGGCTAGAGTTTTGAACGATGTTTTTGGATATTTCCAAAGCTCTTCATATGCACCCAACTCCAATGCAACGTCAACCGTATCTACGAATGGGCCTACTCCATGAATTGCAGCAAAGAGTGATGTACTATTCATAATTTTTTCTATCATTGACGATTTTATACTGACCACTAACTAAATTTTGCACGGATCAGGAAAAGGTATTGTACCGATGTCCTGCTGTCGCGCCAACTGTTGTCGATTGTCTAATGATATACCACGATAAGGTAGGAGATGGGACTTTGTTAGTCACAAGCCACAGTGCGATGGCTTGTTCCATCTTCTCCATCAACTGATCAACCGACCTGGACTGGGAATGACATCCCGGTAATGCGGGAATGCTGCCGACATGTATCCGGCATTGTGTTTGTTTACATGCCGGAATCTCAAGGGTGAATCCATGCGCAAACAGAAAAAAATGTTGACGACCAGTACACTGACAGAGTCATAATTGCCAAAACCCACGTCACCGCGCCCCGTGCCGGGCGGCAGCCTTCGTGAAATGGGTGGCAGAGTTCAGTGAAATACGCAAATCTGGGTAAAATGCAATTCTGCCATGACTAGCCCTTGCTCGGACACACTAGTTAGAGGCACATATTAGATTCGTGTCAGAGTCGACCCCGATGTTCAAGCACCGGATCATATCTAATCCAGAATTCGTCTGGTTGCGGTTCACTTCTATCTGTCACACTGGCATCAATAGCGTCCTTGTACGCCCTCGTTACAAGAAGGGGGGAATTTTCCGACCCCTCAAACTCCACATGGTAGAGTTCATCCGGAATGTGTCCTTTGATGTGGGGTTCGTCACGACAGGCATACCAAGGCTTGTCAAACTGGTTCTTTGAAACAACCGTTTTCTTTCCGTCTGGCTCGTGGATGGTAACAGCTTCGTCTTGGCACATTTTATTTTCCTCACAGATTAAATTTCGGAATCTCAATGATGATCAATTATTAGGAAAATCCCACTCCACTACAGCAATATCCAGCTTATCCTTGTAGAGACGACGCAAAAGCTGGGCAAAGGCGTGCTGATTCTTGCTCAATGAATCTTTTGCCCTGACATTTTTCGCCTCTCTGAATGCAATTCTACCGTCAGGGAAAACCGCCATTACATCTGGTAGTCCTCCGAGCCGCCCCTGATTATTCTTGCGTATATAATTAAGAATCTGAACCAGCCTTTCGTTATCAGAAATGCAGATCAGATTATGGTTAACCAGAACAGGTTTCGTACCCCATAATTCTGTAAAAGCTGCCATGTCAGCACCCTTGTTAATGAGTTCTTCAGCGATCAACGCACCGATAGGCACCTGCCTGTTTCCTCCTGTGTTTACATAGTGCTCGCTCTGCCTCGGTGTCTCTTCGGCATCAAACCAGCTTTGACCGGGCAACAGAGTGTATGTTTTTTTGTACGGCAGAAGGTTGCCACTGGTCCACTGTTTTCTTATTAGCCGAACATCTTGGCCGCCCAACATGATTGTGGTTTCATCACTCACGCTATTTTCTACCCGAAAGCCAACCACAATATCGAACCTGCCATAATTACTTTCAGGCCATACGTAATTCCACGTATCCCACCGAAATACATTACAGCTACCAAAAAAAACAATGCTATCAAACTAACCGATTGCAACGTCATATCTGACATGTCTACCTCAGGGCAGGATTAGTATAGGAAAGTTGATGGACTGTTCTTGAATACGGGTTGCGAGTTTAGCGTATACCCGACCTTTCAGGCAAGCCATAACACTTCGCGCGATTTCCCTTGCATTTCCCATCCTGATTACATATCGGCTTTGCAGGCGTTAATTCTGTTTCAAAGATGCCACACCCTGTCGGTATTACATCGGTGGCTCTTTACTGTTACTTCCAGTCCCTTGATGTGTTCCAGCACTATCTTGGGTCGGGTTGCATGATCGTCATATATCCTGGCAACCCATCACTGATTTCTTCAACTATATAGCTCTCCACACTATCAGTTCAATTGCTGATATTCCGGCATCCGCTACTGTCGGGTTACTCGTTAAATGCCACAGTCTGGGACGGCATCGGGCAGCTCTCCGGGCGCGGACGAATAGACGGGGACATCCTTTATCCCGAAATGTTGGCAGTGGCCCGACACCTTTTGTCGGGGTACACATTGTCTGGGAAAGGAAACTGCAATGATTGTAGACATGATTGTGTATCTAACAGCGGGATTTTGGGACTTGGTGGGCAAGGAGCGCCATTCCGTTGATATAAAGTCAGGTGCCCCGGCCTAAGCCGGACTCCTGCCTGGCGCAAATATCGTCGATGTTCAGAAGCACTTCTCCTCCCTCTCCGACCTGGGCTGATATGGTGCATACCGGGGTATAACTGTCGTCATCCGCTGTACCATCAGCCAGATTGATCACAAGATTATGCAGCGGGCATGTCACCTTGTCGCCATGGACGATCCCCTGGCTGATTGGACCCTTACGGTGCGGGCATCGATCCTCCAGCGCAAAGATTTTATTGTCCTCAGTACGGAAGACTGCGATTCTGCAACCGGGAGAGATTACTACCCGTGAACCTGCGACAGGTATATCATCCACGCTTCCGATACTCGCCCAGCAATCAGAGGACATCACGCCAGCTCCAGTGTTCCGAGTTCCTTGAGCGGGGCGAACTCATGTCGATCATGGCCTTTAACTCTCTCTTCCCAGGGGTCGAGTTGATAGTATTCCTGTGAGTGGGCAAAGCGCGCATACAATGCCTTGCGGTTGGCCGCATCGTCCACAACCGCATCCCGGATCGAATCGATGCCGATGCGTTTCGCCCACTTGTAGATTCGTTCCAGGTAATGCCCCTGTTCCCGGTACAACTGGATTACGGCAGCCACCATTTCTATTGCATCATCTTCGTTATCGACATGGCCCAACAGTTCGGTCTCTCTCACGTCCATACCGGCAGCGCCGGCAAAGTGGACGTCATACCCGGATTCCACACACACAATACCTACGTCCTTACAAGTTGCCTCAGCACAGTTCCTGGGGCATCCGGACACGGCCATTTTTACCTTTGCAGGCGTCCAGGACCCCCACAGGAATTTTTCCAGGCGGATACCCAGCTTCGTCGAATCCTGGGTGCCAAAACGGCACCATTCCTTGCCTACACAGGTTTTTACCGTTCTTATGGCTTTGCCGTAGGCATGTCCCGAGACCAGGCCGACCTTGTTCAGGTCCGCCCAGACGGCAGGCAGGTGTTCTTTTTTCACGCCCAGCATATCGACGCGCTGGCCGCCGGTTACCTTGACTGCAGGGATGTTGAATTTATCGACCACGTCCGCAATGGCCCGAAGCTCACCGGAAGACGTGACCCCTCCCCACATTCTCGGCACCACGGAATAGGTGCCGTCCTTCTGGATGTTGGCATGGACCCGTTCATTAATGAATCGTGACTGGTTGTCGTCAACGTATTCTCCCGGCCAGGAAGCCAACAGGTAGTAGTTGAGAGCAGGCCTGCATTTGGCGCAACCACCGGAACTCTTCCATTCCAGTTTCTGCATAAGGTCCGGAATGGTCTTTATATTGCGCGCGCTGATGAGCCGGCGTACGTCGGAATGGCCCAGGTCTGTGCACCCGCACAGGGGTGTAACCTCTGCGGGCCGGTACGAGTCACCGAGTCTCAGGAGCAGCAGTTGTTCCACCAGGCCGGTACAGGTCCCGCATGAGGCGGATGCCTTGGTGCACGCTCGCACCCCCTCGAGTGTGGTCAGGTTTTTCTCATCGATCGCCTGCTTGATCATGCCTTTGGATACGCCGTTACATCCGCAGATGTCCGCATTATCCGGCAGGGACGCCACGGCTGCCGTCGGATCCTGGGCCGCGCCCTCCGCATAACCGGGGCCGAAGATCATGTAATCGCGAATGCCGGATATATCCGTCCTGTCCTTGATCATCTGGAAGTACCAGCCCATGGAGGAGGTATCACCGTAGAGGACGGTGCCGACCAGATGATTGCCTTCGATGACGAGCCGTTTGTAGACACCCTGGTTCGGATCCCGCAGAACAATCTCCTCCCGGTTATCTCCGTCGGCAAAGTCACCGGCGGAATACAGATCAATCCCGGTCACCTTTAATTGCGCTGCAGTAATCCGCTTCTCAAAGTGTTGTTCCTCATTTCCGAGTAACGTGGCAGCGGCAACGTTCGCCATCTCATAAAGCGGAGCAAGCAGCCCGTATACTTCTCCGTCGAATTCAGCGCATTCTCCTATTGCGAGAATGTCCGGGTCGGACGTGCGCATGTGCTTATCGACTACGATCCCTCTATCCGTTTGCAAACCGGCATTCTCGGCCAGCCAGACGCTGGGACGAATTCCCACGGCCATGATAACGATATCCGCCTGGATACTGCTGCCGTCCTTGAACAGCACGCCCTTGACATGCTCATCACCGGTGATAGCTTTCGTATGCCTGCCCGTCAACACCCGGATGCCGAGCGACTCGATGGCGCGTTGTAACAGGTGGCCGGCTGTCTCATCCAGTTGGCGATCCATAAGTGTAGGATTACGATGCACTACCGTCACTTCCATGCCCCGGTTGCGCAGTCCTGCAGCCGCCTCCAGACCGAGCAGTCCGCCGCCTATTACCACTGCCTGTCTCTTGGTTTCAGCCGCGGCCAGCATAGCCTTCACGTCATCCAGATCCCGGTAGGAAAGCACGCCTTCCTTGTCATGTCCCGGCACATCGAGGATGACCGGCGATGACCCGGTTGCGATCAATAACCTGTCATAAGGTTCCGCAATTCCATTGACGGCTTTAACGATTTTTGCTTCCCGATCAATTTCGGTGACCGGGCAACCGCGGTAGAGAATAAAGTCGTGTTTGAAATACCAGTCGTCCCCGTGAATGATGGTTCTCTCGAACTCTTCCTCGCCGGACAGGACCGGAGACAGCATCACACGGTTATAACTTACGCGGGGTTCGGCATTGAAAATCGTGACGTTATAGGCATCAGGGTCCGCTTCATTCAGCTTTTCCAGGGCGCGGCTGGGCGCCATTCCATTCCCTACAACGATTAGTTCTTTCATGACATATCTCGCTTACTCTTCAGGGAAGTTCTAACGAGACTATACCGGACTTTTCAGAGTGCGCAAAACCAAATGCATTTATTTCTCACAAAGTCAACGGTGTATCGTCAGTGAATTTGATGTACACCTTCCAGGGCGCACCCTGCGGGTGTCTTTCGGACGGGTAAATTCGTTCCTGGCGTATTTGTAGCGGTACCAGCAGAGGGTCGGACTTGAGTGCCAGGATTGTTCTTGCAGACCATCATTCAGGCCCGTTCATCCCGACAAGGGGTCCCGGTACGCAGGATTAATCTATACCTGTATTCAATGGGTGTACTCAACCCGCAACAGGCGCCCGTTACGGCCCGGCAGCCGAACTGCATATTCCCGTCTATCCCCAACGGCATTGTTGGACATAACGTAGGATACATTAAATATTCATTTCTAAATACATTGGCAGAATCAGTGCGTTAGAGGTATAGTTAGAAACCCTGTCGTCAATGAAGCGACGGGTGAATCCTGCCCGTTGATGTCCGTGTTGAGAAATGATGAGGATTTTTGAGAGAGACAATCTCAGGAATGTGGCAGGATGTTTATTTCAGGCCTGAAAATAGTCTTCACTTCAATCAGTTACTGTTCAAACTCACAGCCTGCTTCGCCATCGTTTACCCGTTGTCAGGGCGCGCCCGGTAAGGCGTCGAGCATTATACCTCTAAGGTGACGGTCCGCATGGGGTCATAGCCGGGCCTTGGTCTCGTGCCTGGGTAGCCGCGTGGGTTACCCACCACGTGGGTTGACCCTTCCCGATAGTCGAACGGGCTATGGGTGTGACCTGAGATCCAGAGTCGGGGTTTCACGAATTCGACCAGGGCTGCGTTGTCGTTGATGAAGTACGGGTTCATGGGGTCGTCTTCGTAGGTGTTCAGATCCAGGGCGCCGAGGGAGGGCGGGAAATGGGTGATCACGACATCGAGCTGGCCTTCGAGTTCGGCCAGTTTTCTTACCGTGGCCTGGTATTCTTCCTTGTGTTTGAAGACGTCCCATCCCGCTACCAGGTTGAAGTCGTTGATCGCGCGGGCGAACTTGAAGGGATTCTCTCCCCAGAAATCCGAACAAAGACAGGCGCCGTACCAGCTCAGGCCGCCCCATTGCAGCAGATCGTTGTCCAGGTAGTGGAAGTCAGGCCTCTCATCGGCAAAGTTCCGCCAGAATTTGTTGACGGTCTCCTTGTCCGAGTGGTAATACTCATGGTTGCCCGGCACCAGGATGATGGGAGAAATCAACAGTTCTAATTCAATAAAGGACATGCCGAACCAGCGATTTCCGTCTGTGATGTCGCCTGCCAGTACCAGGATGTCCCGCCCCGGGTCCGGTTTGAATACTCTCTCCGGGTACGGGGAACTGCCTGTTTCCAATTCGAGGTGCAGATCTGAGGCAATCTGGATTTTCATTGAGCTGGCTTTGACGGATGCAGTGATGGAATAGCCGGTCATGCAAAGCGGCATGGCTCTACTGTCGGGTCTCCGGAATTCCCAGAGTCGTTCATTTTAGTTCAACGTCGAATTGAGAGAAGGCGGCTGGAGCAGGAAAGAGGAGAAGAAATGCGATACCTTTTCTGTCTTTCTGGAGAATCCTGCTCCTGCCATGGCTGAATCTGAAGCTTCATTCTTTCTTGTTAATAAAGGGCAGGCTTTTCGACCCGCCCTGAATGGGGCACTGCCATAGACCGGGAGGGTTTATGACATCACCGACAGCATAGCATCTCATAGTTGAGATTGCCAATAGTTAGGAAAGCCCCTGTTAGGAAAGCCCCCTGTTAGAAAGCCCCCGTTTGGGAGATGTCCGGGAGTCGAATATATAATATAACCTATTGTGTTTAATGAAATATAATGTGAAGCATGTTGTCTATTCCAACATTATTTTTGGGCTGTTTTTATGAAGGTTTTGTGTTTTTATCTTCCTGCAACATGGAAATGACTTCCTGCAGGTTTTAGTTCAGTTACATATGGCCCAGTTTCTTTGCACTCATTTCTCACAGAAAAGGGCAGAACGACTTTCTCCCAGATCAGGCCTACAGTAGATGAGGGGAAAGGGCTAAACCAAATATTTCAAACCTCGATTATCAAAGGCTGGTTTGGTCCCTTCTAACACATCAATCACACGCTTATTGATCTTTGGATTTTCAATTGCCCCAGATTCATACTCTATTGTGTTTCGGTATCGAGATGTGCGTAGATTATTTGTTCCGCATCACAGACTACAGCAAGATTTGGATTGTGTGTAACGACTATAACCTGTCGGTGGTTTTTTGCTTTAGTGAGGCGATGAACCAAGACATTGTATGTTGTTTGGTTATCAAGGTTTTCTTCCGGCTGATCAATCACTAACGGTATGTCACTGTTATCAATCATGAGGTAGAATACTAACAACAATAGCCCCCTTTGCCCAGGAGATAAC
Source organism: Gammaproteobacteria bacterium (assembly GCA_965207165.1). Lineage (GTDB taxonomy): Bacteria > Pseudomonadota > Gammaproteobacteria > Eutrophobiales > Eutrophobiaceae > JAAXHV01. Next base: position 4,126,390 of record OZ242265.1, read on the forward strand.
TGATATAGTTCACTATTACCAAATTGCAGTTTATACCGAGGGATAAGAAATGATAAGGAATAGAGATAATCATATACTTCTTCTAGTTTCACACCTGACTTAAGCTGATCTGTTGCCCGAACAGACGACGTGAGTACGTCTTCACGCATATCTTTGTGTAGACAATCGTGAATATAATCAACAAATTCAATGACACTATTTTCATCATCTAAATCAATAGCATTAACTGTTGATTGAATTAATTTTTCACTATCTTCAATACCCGAGAAGGTTCCCCTTGCACCATGGTTAATTCTCTCAAAAAAAAATCTACCCGAGTTGCTGACATTTGCTCAACGCGGCACGGCGGGAAAACATTATATGTTACTATTTGATGCCATCGCTCGACTGGCAACGACCAATTTTACTGCAGACGCCAAAACGGGGGTTACCACATTCTTTCGCTTGTTAAGTCAATACAAAATGAAAACATATCATGGCCCTGATGAGCACCTGTCAAGTTGCGAGGTTACGCTATCGCATATAGTCTTTAACGCCATTGATTCCAACAAAGCAATTACTTGCATTCTGATTACTTTCGCCTGAGAAAGCCGATAGAGCGCCGTATTTACGAACTGGCTGTCAGACATTGCAGTCAGCAACCCAGCTGGGGCATCCCGTTTGAATCACTGCTGAAACTATCAGGTTCTCAACGTTCCAAGAAAAAGTTTCGAGAGATGATAGCACACCTCATACAGGCTAATCGCTTGCCGGAATTTCTAGTTGCCCATGATGAGGTAACGGATATTCTTACGTTTATGAAGATCAACACACCGATGCAGTGAATTGTCAGAGTCAGTCCGAACTGGCCTGCCCCCTAAAGGGAACTTCAGAGAAGAAAACCGTATTCCGGTTTTGCATTCCGAATGACAAGATTCATTTTTTCAGTTATTTTGTCAGCCAAAACCATGCCTTGATTTACTTTCACTTAAGTGATTTAAAACATGAATACGAAAATGAAAAATGAGTACACGATTCTCATCGAGAAAGATGAGGATGGTTACTATGTCGGCAGCATCCCCGCGTTGCCGGGATGCCACTCCCAGGCCAGGTCGGTTGACCAGCTAATGGAGAGGATGGAAGAGGCCATCGCACTGTGGCTTGAGGTCGAGCAGGAAATTGACCCCAGCCCGCTGGAATGGGTAGGGATACAAAGACTGGCAGTATGAGTAAAATGCCCCGTCTTACGGGCGATCAAGTGATCCAGGCTTTGCGCAAGGAAGGATTTAATATAGCAAGACGCAAAAGCAGCCATGCAAAAGCAGCCATATTATGCTGAAACACCCGGACGGACGGGGTACGGTGATACCGGTGCATTCCGGTGAAACCATTGGCGCGGGGCTCATGTCAAAAATTCAAAAGGATATTGGTGTAGACCGAGAATACTTTATTCGGATACTAACGGTCAGATAACCTGTTGACGGCAGTCCAATTTTATAAGCCATTCGTCCGGCTAACACCGCGAGTACCCACCCATGCTCTTTTTACAAAGGGAATTATATGCCTGGATGTACCAGACCAAAAATCGCACTATGGCACACACATTGATCTGTTAGATACAATTCAAATTAATATGCCTCTTTTTCAGAAGGCTCAATTTTGCCCGGTTGGCTTTGTGTGCCCTGCTCCCGCCAAGGTACAAGCCGCGGCGCGTATCAATATAGGTAAGCTGCGCGCGCTGTTACCGCTGAGTCCGGCCTTAGCCATTCCCTCATTTCAAACAATACTATCAAAGGGTACCTGCCGCCATGTATGGATTACGTAAAATTATTCAGATAGATGGATTCATCCCGGAAAAACGTACTGTGGTTGAACTGGATGGTCATTCCATCATCAACGGCACCAACGGCGCCGGAAAAAGTTCCACGCTGAACTTGTTATCGTTTTTTTACGGCAGTGATCCAAGCCAGCTCTATTCCAGCGCATCAGTACAGAAGTCCTTTGTCCAGTTCTATCTGCCGAGGTACACAAGCCACCTCATTTTTGAATATGAACGCGAAAGTGGTCTTTGCTGTGTGGCCGTCTATCGACACAAAAACGGCACCAAACATGCTTACCGATTTCTTGAGGGCGGGTTTTCAGAGGAGCGGTTCAGCCATCATGACTCCTCAGGAGAGGCCATCTATTGCAACGGGCATGATCTCAAGATGCACTGGCAACAACTAGGGCTGAACTGCTCCAGACAAATAGAAGTCGTCACGGATTACCGTGCCGTCATTCAAAACGACGCAACGCTGATTAATCGCCTTGCCGGCAGCAGGGAACTGCGCAACCTGGCGTCAACGTATTGTCTCGGTAGCCGGAAAACCCGTATGCGGTACATCGAACGCATTTGTGCCACCATAAACAACCGTAGCAGCAACATGCACCGCATGAAAGACATGTTGTCCGAGATCATGGCCAACGAAGATCTTGTATTACCTGAGACGCCCATTCACAGGGACGATGTCGGCCTCATAAAGGAAATCAGATCCCTGCGTGAATTTGAAAATGAAATCCCCCACATGAACAGTGTGCTTCAGCAATATAACAAGCGCCTTGATATTGAAATGCAACTTGCTTCCCAGGCGGGCTACATCAAGCGGGCCGACCTTGATACAGGCAATGACATAAGAACAACGGAACAAGAGCTTGTGGGCATGAATAAAGGCCTTGATCAACTTCGATCTGAATGGGAATCACTGTACAGCGACCTTGCCGAAAAGACCATTAATGCAAGAAAAGAAGTCGAGTCCTGTGAACAGGAAATTGAACGACTTGATGAGCAATATGATGCGTATGAACGGCAGGATATGGATAAGAAGGTGTCCGATTACGATAATCTCGGTCACTTTGAGCAGCAGGAAAAACAGGCGAGAGAACGTTACATTACGTTACAGGACGGTGTGAAGGAAGAAGAAAGTGCCCGGAACCTGAGTTTGAACGACGCGCATGAACGTTACGAGCGCACCAGAGCCGCCGCGCAGTCAAAACTGGATGCTGTTAACGAAGACTTGGAGACTCATCGTCAGGCATGCGCAACAACACTTGATGACGTTGACGAACGGCACAGGAACGACATCAACACCATCAGGGACACTGCGTCAGCCGCCAGGGAAAAACTGATAGAGGCCAGGGCGATGGCGCAGGCTGTCGCCGGGACGGGCGGGCCGACGGAAGCGGAAAGGCGGGCTCTTGCGGAGATAAACCATCGCCTTGAGCAGCTTGAACGGGAAGCAGAAACGCAACGTTCTGCTGTACACGCGCGGAGGAACGAACGGGACGCAGCACGAGATGGCCGGGAGCAGGCAGACGAGAGACTGGCTAAGGCCACGCGCAGCCTCAATGAGGCAAAGGACCAACTACACCGTCTGCACAAGCTTGCCTTTGCCGAAGAGGGGACCTGGTTGGACCAGTTGCGTGCGGAAGACCCCGGCTGGAGCGAACATCTGGGCAAGCTTGTCCATCCTGATATCTTGCAACGTAAGGATATCCACGCTGAGCACACGGGAGCCGAGCCCGGCACCGTATTTGGCTGGACGGTCAATCTGCAGTCCCTGCCGACGCCCCACTACGCTGAGTCCGAAAAACAATTGCGCGTAGACCACGCCGCCCAAGAAGCCAATGTCGCGCGCGCAGAGACCGTGGTTGACGAATCTAAAAAGGCCTTTGAGACAGCGAACAAAGCATACAAAGCGGCGGAGAAGTCAGCCACTGCTGCGCAAACCGCATTACAGTCCAAGACCCATCAGATCGAGGTGGCCAGAAACGCCTACCGAAGCAAACGCGATGATGTTGCCGCCGCGGTCTCAGCGCGGCGTATTGCGGCCAAAAAAGACATCAAACGACTGGAGAAGGAAATAGTGGATTTTGACGCTGCGCGTGACAAGCGTATCAATGCCACCATGGAAAGACACTCGGAGGAACGGATGGAGCTGCAAGGTTCCTGGTCCATAGAGGAAAGCCGGATGTCACAGGCCAAAACGAGGCTGGTTGAGGAGTTGAAAGAAACCAAGAAAAACCACGATCAACGCAAACAACAGATCAGGGATGATTTCATCAAAGCGTGCAGTGCCCAGGGCGTTGATCACAAGACGATAGAAAACGCCAGGCAAGCTGCGGAGGATGCCAAAGCAACAGTGCAATCGATTCATGACAGCGCTGCTGCCGTTCACAGATATCGAGAATGGCTGGAGACCGAATGGAAAAGAAGGGCATCACTGGTAGTCCGGCTAGGTGAATTGAATGCAAGAAAAGATCGTGCCAAACATGAGAAAGCGGTCAAGAAACGCGAACAGGAACAGAAAGAAGCTGAGCTGAAAGCCGCCAGGCACAACGTAACGTCGACGTTGCGCCAACTGCAGGAGCAACAGGCCCAACTCAATGCTATCCGCCCGCGCTACTCGATTTATTTGAAGGATGCGGAGGCGGCCGGTCGTCCCAAACCGTTTGACCTGTTAATTCAGGAAGTCCAATCACTGCTTGATTCCAATGACAACATGAAAAACGACCTGGTGGACGGCGTGACTAAAATTAACAGCAAAATGCTGCGTCATGAGGACACCCAAGTGGGACAGGCATGGATACGGCGCAAGGAAACGCTCCGCCACCAACTGGGTTATGACGACCCGTATGGGCGTAATTTCTTTATCAACCTGCCGCAGATATTGGAGGCGTTCATTGACGATGATGTAAACAGCATCAGACAGGCCAGGATTGAATCGCTGCGGGGTGCCGGCAAGGGGCTGACTGATTTCTTCGAGCACCTGACTATCATCCACAACAGGATAAGGCAGCAATCACGGAAAATCACTGCCGCGATTGAAGAGAACATGAAAATCGATGCCCTGTCCTCCATACGCATATCCATGAACTCACGTATCGATTCGCTTGATTACTGGAAACCCTTGCAAGGCTTCTCAACGTCATGGCAGGCGTGGCTGGATTCAGGTGAGCGCGACCTGCCTGATAAAGACTTTCTTGATGAGATGTCATCACTGATTGACATGCTCAAAAGCATTAAATCCGGCAGTCAGTTGCGCGAGTATTTTGATTTGTACATCCACATGGTGGAAAACGGCCATCACAGGCTGATCAGAAGCGACCACGAACTGGACAACGCCACCAGCGACGGCCTCAAATATCTGGCCTTGTGCGTGATCTACATTGCCTTGTGCCGGCTATTGTGTCCCGATAGGGAGGTAGCCCTGCATTGGCCCATCGACGAACTGGGCACACTGCACGGAAACAACATTCCCAAACTGTTCAGCATGCTCAATCAAAGCGGAATCATTATGCTGGCCGGCACCCCGGGCGAAAACCCCTCCGTGCTGCGCCAGTTCAAACACCGCCAGATCATTGATTTTGAGACGGGCGTCAGGGTCATTGACGTGCCGGATTCCTCGCTCAGGGAGCGTGCCATGGCGCATCAAAACAGGCAGGTGAGGCAATGAACATGACGGTGGACAGCAAGCTCTTCGCTGAGCTGATTGACAAGCTCCTGGCAGGCGATGTCGTCTGTGAAGTGACAGCCGAACCGCACTACAGGTACCTGAAAGAGCCTGTCCATGAGCAAGATGTGGATTCATACCTGCGCCGTATCGGGCGCGTATTGCGTTCAACGCTGGACAGGTCGGGTTACTATGTTGCATACCGCGATGTGTCCGATGCCTCGGTCAAACGGAAAATAAGGCAACAGTTCAGTGACGTCGTAAACGATTTTGAACCCCTGGTACGCTGGTTGCGTCTGGCCGTATCAGCAGAGAGGACCGGAACGCCGCTGCAACCCGGCGACACGTTGCGCGGGAGTGATCTCCTTAAAGCCATCGAGAGCGCTCCCCAGCTGGGTAGTGAACTGGAGCGTCTTTCCAGATCGGGTCTTTTCAAAAACAGCAGTACCGGGCAAAACAAACAGCTGGATGCCGTGCTGAGGCGACTCTGTCACCACGGTTACCTCGTCGCCAAGGGGGCAAGCGGCTCTGTGTTCACGGCCACCGGCAAGTGGGCACGCCTCTATGAAATGTTGCAATACATCTCGGCACATGAACAGCTGGACAGCGATGAGGATGTGCCCGAGCAGACGGAGTTGCCGGCATGATAGCCAGGGAAGAACTGAACAGGGCCTTACGCTTGCTGATAAAGCACAAAGCATTGTTTATGGGTGCCCATCTTGACAATGCCGGCTTGATCGACGATGCCGCGATAGACGCCAAAACAGTCAAGGCACTGCTTGATGCGAGATTGATCTGGCAACCGGGCGCGGATGAGGCCTTGCGGATTTCACGCGAACTCACCGGGCTTTTTGACCGGGTTCTTCGGGACCCCAAGCGTTTGACACTGGATGCGGACATAGGCGGTGTTGTCAAAACTATTGAAGACAGCGTCAATGGATACAGACAGGCTTCCCGTTCAGCCCTTTGCGACGATGCAGCGCATTATCTCGGTCAGGTTGAACGTCTGGTGGACGAGCTTAGAAGCAATCTGCTGGACAGCTCAGGTCAGCTCTGGCGGAAAATTAATACCGATTTCGGCTATGTGAGCTCCCTTGAAATGAAAATCAAGGAGAACGAAACGGTCCTGAACCAGGCGCAACGTCTTAACGACAGCCTGGAGGCCATCAAGGTCAATGAGATGAATGAGCTGTCCGGCAACGATCGGCAACTGCGACGGTACCTGAATCGTTATCTGCTGGACGCGGTTGAGTTGTGCCGCAAAGAGACGGTGGATGCCATTCACAAGCTCAATGAACTGTTGTTTGAGTACCGCCAACAACAGCGGCTGAACCGGCTTATTGATGCATTCTATCGACGGTTCCAGAACCAGCCGGATTACCGTCCTCTGGACTACACCGACATGGGGGACATTCCTGATGTCTTCAATCAGATCGTTCCCGCGATTCCGACCGGGCAGGCAGATTTTGAAGATCCGTCTCAGGAAATCGAACTTAACCGCATAATATCCGGCCTGCGCAGAGAGAGTCTCGATATTGAAGAATCCGGCGTCGATCCATCTGTCCATGTGTTGCCGGAAGAACCACCGATCAGCATGCCGTTGTCTGCCCTCAGTCAGGCAGTCGAAGACTTCTACATACAGGTCATTGAATCAAACGAAAAACGTAGTGCGGTCAAATGGGCTGACGTCACCGACCTGGAACCGGATCTTGCATTGGAAATCTGGCTCTATGCCGTCATCTCCCGTTTCAATGACATGGATGTGAATGAGCGGGATATATTCAGTATTGAATATGATCAATCCACTGATCCCGTTTTCAATGGGAAATATCTGGTACATGACGTTTACGTCTCACCGTTCAAATAATTTACTCAGCCTTCGGCCGGAAATTAGTCAACCCAGTGCCGCTGTCAAAAAAAGCATACAACGCCATACACCGCGTGGTCTACAAACGCGAATTGAGCGTTCCCGTCAATGAAGTCTGGCAGTGGATACATAACGAAACAGGCATCGGCAGCCTTTCCTCCAGGCGCTTGTCGTTGACCATAGCGGATCATAAAAAGCTGAGGGAATGGGTAAAGAGTGAAACAGGCACCGACCCGCTGACTACCCTGATTTCAGGAACCCGGGAAGACGTTGCCGCGATCTCAAGGGACGAGAAGTTTGCTACTGAAACCGTCTTCTCTGGCATGCTCTGGGTAAACAGGCCATCAGGTGAAATCCCGCTTGTACAGGGACATGCAGTGACGCCCGAGGGTACGCTGATTTCTGTTGCGACAAACGATATCCGAACTGAAGATATCACTATGATGGTCATTGTTGAAAACGGAACCGTCGCCCGAAATTGGCATAAGTGTATTGTTCCGGATGAACTGGCAGCGGCACTGATCGTCTATCGCGGACACGGTGAATTGGCCTCTACCGTTCGGGCATGGCTGGCGAGTCTGAACGCTGATATCAAGAAAATTGGTTATTTTGATTTTGATCCAGCGGGACTTGGAATGGCTGTTGACTACAATATGGATGCCATTCTAATCCCAGACCCGATTAATGATGCGTTGATAACAGGCATTAACAATAAACCGGAAAGCCATGCAAACCAATTATTGAAACGACCAAATTTACGTGAACAAATCCCGAAATCCTGTCGTTGGGTTTTGAAATGGATGACGTCTGAAGGCAGGCAGTGCGCAGTAACACAAGAACGTTTAATGGTATTGGGATGGCGGTTGAGGCTGCTGGAACTTACTAATTGAGCCCCACCCCGGAACAAGAGACCAGTAAATACGAGAATCCCGGGATCTCAAGAAATGAAATGAGTTTTATCAATAAATGGAGTAAACACGTTATTTTACGCTGGATGTTTCTGGAGAGGGAGTAGAACTATTCATTCAATGTGCTGATTTTATTTATATTTCTACCGTATATGCTAGGATTTCCCTACGAAATTAATAACATAATGATCCTGTCTCCATAAATGAAACACACATTTAACCACATCTTTGAGCTGTCTGATATATTTCCACGCATACTAATTCAGGGATAGAGTTTAATTCGACATCTTGGCATACGAGGGTTGATTTCTAAGGTAACAGTCTAATAGGAACACCCAAACAGAAGCCATTCACATTCGCTCTGGATTCATTATAGTGTTGTATGCGGTTCACACCTTATGGCATTGCCCTTCAAAATGAGATGTCGGACGCTTAGAACGGTGCTAGCACCACTTGGCGAATTTTCTATATAGCCAGAGGTAATTCTGGCTGAATTCGGGTTATGTCAACTAGATTACCAGTCATGCTTCCAACGATTTCACTAGCTTCTGTTGCAGCGATTATATACTCTGCATATTCGCCTGGAGCGCAATCCTCGCGAGCTATCTCCATGTTCCTTTCCGATTTGGCGGTATCATTCCAAGGATCGGAGTTAATCACCGCCGTTGTAAAGGCAATTTCCAATGATCGCACCTTATCTAATTTCTTGTTTAACTCAGCGAATAAATTCGCACCGGCATATTTGCCTCCGACATACGCACCTTGGCTAACCCCGATAATACCCAGATAGACGCCGTCGATTTTAATATTTGAAAAAGCAACAGAAGACTCTGCTGTAGCCCCCGAATAGAGCAGAAAAATTCCTACAACTAACGAAAAGGCCACAGCCTGAAATCTTGCAATATCAAACCCTTGATCAGTAGTAAGCAAGTCGCTGAATTTTGGCACATGTTCGGATGACACTTGCGTGAAATCGTTTTTGATCCAACCTTTTTTCTTGGCCCAGGCCCAATTATCCACAGTCACTCGAAACCGAGCAGCATCCACCGCCTTGCCTGTACCAGAACCGACTATCGCAATGCCTAATAACCCGAGTACGGTGGGATGAATAGCGACCAACTCTTTAACTTGTATTGCCCAATAAACCACCAGCCAAACCACGATAAAAGTGAAAAAGAAGACTTGAATGCTTGATAAACTAGCTCGCCTACTAGAGTCGGCAATTATTTTTAGTGGATTGATGGGTGCTTTATAATGCCATCGGTGTCTTACAGAGTAGCTTGCGAGCACATATAGAAGGATTATTGGGACGGCAGCTGCTATTGCATGGGAAATGCTAAACACAATGAGTTCTTCCTTCACGTCAGTCATGGACTCATTATAAACCTTCATCTTGAATTTTCCTAAATGGTTCGTGGATCAAGAAAGGGGACAGGGTCAGTGAAGATGCGGTTAAAGGACGCGGCCTGAATACATCCGCCCTTACACGCCTCAATCTTGGAGAATGGTCGAAAGACATGACCATTCATGGTATGACAGGATTCGATGAGATGTTATTTCTATACTTTTGTTGAGGTTACCTGCTTATAAATCTCTATCACACTAGCGGCATTGTCCTCGAGCAGCCCTCGGACGGCTTCCCCAAACAGATCAATTAACTCACCCCCGGCCTTATCTGCGGCTTTCTCCGCGATGCCTTTCAGTATCCGGCAGGCGACAGCTTTGTAGGTATTATCTTCAATCTGATTATCCCTGAGTAGCGCTTGGCGTATATTCTTTTTCTCGAATTCACCTAGAAAATTGTCCAGAAATTCCACGAAGTGCTCCACTGAAATTCGGACTATTTCGGAAGAGAAGGAAGCGTCGGCATAGATGCGTAGGTGTTTCAGACGCGATCGCAGTTCTTCGCGCAAAATCGGGCTTTCTACACCGAAGCTCAGTAAATCTCCATCTTTCGAGAACCTTACCGATGTGAGAGCTTCAATTAGGTCATTTTTTAGAACATCTCCTTTGCCCATACTTCGCAACTGCCATTGAAATAGCAGGTTTCGAGCTTTGGCAGGTGTAACATTGAGGTCGCGCGCTATTTCGTAGACTTGAGACTTAGGATCTAACACACCGACCTCGACCAGAAGACCAAATACAAGGTTATCAACTTCAGTCTTCGAGATTGCCCCAAAGGCAGGGGTTGTGAAGGTCTCAATGAAGTTCTTGGAAAATTGCTTCGCGTTCTCACTATCATCTAACGATGTTATCAGCTTATTAATATCCATCAGGGTTTCTCAGACTATTCCAGCGCGTTTTTTCTTAGTTTAAAGTTCTACAATATCCATGAGACGGCGTGATTCCTTGGATCATAGTGTGCCTCCACTGTCGTGTACCGGAAGAGACGCATCGCCAATACGCCAGCATTTTGGCTTCAAAATTGTTCGAATACGAGGTTCATATTCGAAATCTTTCTTTTTCGATGTGGTATCAAGGAAGTACTTACCAATCTGCTCATGAAAATCATCTGCATTACTCCAACATCCGACATTAATAAAGGATTTAAATTTACCTTCACAGCCCATTATGTACCAGGTGATCCATGGATACTCAGCCCGAGAATGTGGTTCAGACAAGAATTCCCCAATAAGACTATGCCGGTTATCAACAACGGCCGCCTTCCTCCAATATTCCAGGAAAACTTCAACCTTGTCCGGAATAATTTTCCATTGAATCAATACGATAACCATGGTAACAGTACCTCCATCATTTCAGATTGTTAAATTGTTGCGGATGAAAGAGTAACATATTGATCTGTAATTTAAGCCTGTTCTGACGGTATCCTGGGGTGCAGGAGGTTCCATCAATGTTTATGCAAGGAGAAAATCAAAATACTTTATTCAGTCGATACTGATAGTGAAATAACAAAATCCCTCACATTAGGGACTACAACAGATGGCGCAGCCGACTTACTGATGCGGAATATAATGCGATATATGTTGAGTTAATGTCTCGCATTTCCGATTCGGAAATTGAGACTTCGAGCTGGATTCCGGGTAACGATTGGACTGGGACAGTGTTTCAACCTATCTATGAAAAAGCCTGCAATCAGGACGAAAACGCATCAGCCCAATTTTTTGGGCTAATTCTATGGCATGTTGTTATGGAACATGAAGAATGGTGGTCTTTTGGACGTTTTCAGATAGGCGATATTCCGATTGATGGGCTTACGTACTTCCGGATTGGTAAGCCGAATTGAGCATGGATGCCTGAAACTGCATGATACTTGGCTTTATTTGCTCTATATTCTGTAGACCTTTATTTATCATCTCTTCATTCTCCTCCCATCGCTTCCAGTTCAAGTAGCCTAGGAGGACAGTTACTGTGATAAATATGACAACAATTGAGAAGCGCATCATAATCTCCCAACTGGCTTAGTGAACCGGAACAGGTGTTCACGATGAACCGGAATCGGTGTTCACGTTCAACCAGAATGAGTGTTCACTATCAGCCGGATTACGCACCTGGGATATGTGAGTCCGATGGAGTATGAGAAACAAGCGGGATTCGCTTAACTAGGTGTACGCTGATCCTGGGGCAGGCCAGGGAGGTGTCAGATCAAGTCGCGACTTCTAGAAATAACTAGATATTTGATCGTGTTAATTTCTTTTGAATAATATCCCATGCGACATCTTTGACTTCTTTCGCAATGACTGGTTTCTCGCCCCTTAACATTTTGACTGCGACACCAAGCGGCTCCACGGCCATTGCGTTTTCGTGTCGATCAAGAAGGTTGCCCAGACAAGCGCCATCGTCTATATCAACAGTTAGCATCGCCGCATTCACAAAGCTCGGGATTAACTCTCGCTGTGAAGGCAGGTCGGCGAGCACTGCTTCCAAATGGTTGATAGCACCTTGGAGATTATCTCGTTTTGCCTCTAATGAGGCGAGAAAGACTTGAGCTTCAATAAACTCAGTATTCAAGTTCAATGCTGCTTCAGTATCTTTCAATTGTGCGTCAGGATCGGAAGAATTGAGACGAGCGCGTGCGAGCAGGACCCGTGGGTCCTCTGGGTTCGCGGAGATAGCCCGATCAATTAAATCAACAGCTTCATCCGCTGAAACTAGTTGAGCGAGTCCCGTGAGTGCTGAAACAGCTGTGCTATCTACTTCGAGAGCTGCACGGTATTGTTTCTCAGCAAAGCTTGTTTTTCCTTCCCGCCTATATACATCGCCATACAAGGTTAGGCAACAAACGCAGCATTCGTTGGCTTGCAGTCCAACTTCTATGACTTCAGTCGCCTGTTCGTCATCACCATCATGAATAAGCAGTTCCGCAAGCTCACTACAGGGATAGCATTTTCGTAATCCCTCGACTGAGGCCACAGCTTTACGAAGCATTTCTTGCGCCTCTGAACGCCGAGATTCTCGTTTCTGCAATAACTTCGCTAGTGGGATTAGCGCGGCTTCACCGCCTTTGTATTCGAGGGCTTTATGATAAGCGACTTCAGCTTCCGCTTCGTCCTCGAGCGCTTCGTATATTTGGCCAGCGGATTTCCAAGCTTGAGATAGGTCTGGAAACTTATCTACTAGTTCGCCTGCCACAGCCTTTATCGTACCCTCTTCTCCGCCACATTCAGAGATAGCCTTCGCCAAATGAGCATAGAGGGACGGTTCGTCGCTACCCATATCAATGGCTTTACGCAATGCATCTCGGGCTAATGGGAAAAGTTGTGTCCGGGACACCAGATAGCTACCGAGATCTGCCCAGGTTTCCCACTGGTTATGAGATTCTGCAACTATTTGAAGGAATCGAATACCATCGTTCTGCCTTCCATTCTCTTCCAAAAATTCGACTAGAGCATGGCGGCAAAGATCATTATCTAATTCATCTGCCCCTTCACGTAGGATGGTTTCGGCCTCGATTTTGCGACCAACCCGGTTCAAAATTTGTCCATAAGAGTAACGAGTATGATCGGTGAGCGATTGAGATCTTTGCGCAACCTCAAAGAGTGTAAGCGCTGCCTCCACATCTCCGCGACCTTCCCTGATTGTGGCCAATTCAGTGAGCGCAAGGGGATGCCCTTGATCTATCTCGATGGCAGCGACGAAATTCACTTCAGCTTCGTCAGTGCGGTCAGCAACTGCCAAAGACTGGCCTAAAATGGTATAGCTCCATGGGTCCTCGGATCCTAATTTACATGCCTTTTCTCCGGCCTCGATGGCCACGGCAAGATTGCCTCGCTGCAGTTCCAGAAAGGACAGCCATTTCCAGAGTTGGTGCATTTGTCCGTTGAGTTGGATACCTTCCATAACGAGATCACAGGCAGTATCCAGATCATCATCATCGATGGCCTTTTCCATCTTCTCAATGATTGCTTGGATCGTCGCATTGTCATCGAGACCAGAAGGCTCACCGAGCAAGTAGCTTGCTCCCTCACGCGTGGCGTACTGATCTTCCCGAAATGATCGGATAAATTCTGGAGAAGTTCTCGCGAGGATTTGGTTGCGGACGGTCTCAGATGAATGAGAGATAATCACATCAAAGGTAGAGTGGTAGTCTCCGCGTTTTGTTGGCTCAATATTGCAAGCTTCACGAACTAGAGAAACAGTCGTGTCCACTAGTTCGTCACTATCATAGTACGCCATCATGAATGAGACGAGTGCACGAACACGGCTAGATGGGTGGTTATGACGGCGAATAAGATAGTAGATATTGAAAAGGCGTTCGGCAACAATGTATATTGCAGTGCGTCCTTGACCTAATTCCTTAATGACAGCTCCGCGATTAGTAAGCCTAGCTAACATAGCCGAGGCGGTATTTGTGTTCACTCGTGCGGCTTCTGCTACTTGTCTAGCAGTTCTGGGGTCCCACATTCCAAGCAGTGTAGTGAAAACTTTTCGTTCTATTGTCGACAAGGCGTCAAGTTGGCTCTTGAAATACTCGGTGTTCTGGTCGATGAGATAGTTGAGGTTTCTCATCAGATCATGCAGTGACGGAGTTCGTGTAAACTCTGCAAGAACATTTAACAGCCGCGGGTTACCCCCCGTGAGAATTAGAAGAGGACGTAACTTCTCCCCCTTAATTTGGATGCCGGTCAAAAATTCCCAAAGTACACGACATTCACCAAGAGATAGAGGAGCAAGCTCCATATAATGATAGTGCTGCGGAACGGAGGTCGTACTGCCGTCTACGATATGAGTCACGGAGGTAGCAAGAACCGAGAATAGTGACCCATCGTCAAGGGTATTTAGTAGACCTTTCGCTCCCTCACTTTTCGAATTTTGGATTTGCTCGTTTAAAATCGTGTGAAAATTCTCTACAACTATAAGCAATCGTTTGCCTGTCGTCTTTACGAAACTCTGTAGACTCCCAAGAGTTAGTTGGATTAATTCTTCTTCAGACTGTACTTTGATAGCCTGTGTGTAGTCCTTACTGAACTGCTTCGAGGGAACCTGATCCTTGAGTTGAAACAAGCATTCAAGGAGAAACTCTCCCGGTGTGGTGACCATATAACTCTCCTCGCCAAGCAAAATTGCATGCCAAGCTTCGTGAAGTATCGGTGACTTTCGGGTTTCAGCCACAATACGGCGGCAAAGTGTGGTCTTACCTGCCCCGCGTGGGGCCGATATAAAAAAGCGAGGGCTATCCGTGCATGAGTCGACTGCGGAGGTCAACGCTTCAATGACAGTTTCGAATTCATAATGTCGGACGTGGAAATTTGCTATGGATTCATCATCTGTTTGAAAGTTCGGATTAAACTTAATCGCCATGGTCATGGCTGCACTTCCCCCGCTCTAAGTCAAGACCAACTCATTGTTGAAATAAAAACTTTAACATGCCATCAAATCTGTTGGCAACACGACAATTTTATTGTATAGTGCCATCAAATCTGCTGGGAAGCAGTTTCTGAGACAAAAACTAAGATGATTTGGAGAAAATACTAATGTCAAGAGACCATGTAGACCACAGTGATATTGCCCGGTTTGCTGACCTAAGAGTAAACCTCAAGCGCGAAGATGCAACCGACTTGCGGCGGCAAGCTAATAGTTTGCGAGATAGACTCGAGACCTACTTGAGCGAAAATCCGGATTTCGACCTTCGGAAGATGTTATTAGCAGGCAGCCTTGCGAAAGGTACAGCACTCAAATCCATCAGTGATATTGATATCGCCTGTTATATAGAGTCCAACACAGCCCCACATCAAGTTGTCGATTTAATTCCCTGGCTTGCCGAGAAACTGAGAACAGCATTCCCTAATTTCAAACCAGAACAAGTGAAACCGAAAACATATTCTGTTGGGGTGAAGTTCATCACGACGGGGAATGAGGTCGACATCGTCCCTATTCTCTATGAAGGTGATCCAGAATGGCGAGGTAATCTAGTTTCTCAGGATACGGGTGAAATGTTGATGACCAGCGTACCATTGCATCTTGCGTTCATTCGTAAGCGGAAGGCAAAGAATGACCGGCATTTCACTCAGGTAGTGCGCCTGTTAAAGTTTTGGGCTCAACTCCGCAAGGTAGATACTGAAGAATTTCGCTTCAAATCTTTCATGATTGAGTTAATCGTCGCTTACCTGGCAGACCGTGGGACAGCACTTGACGATTACCCTGAAGCGCTACAATCATTCTTTACACATATCGCCTCTGACCAATTTCGAAGGGACATCGCTTTCAGTGACTATTACGACCCGTCAAGTTGTCCAGCAACAAACGATCCCGTGCGGATTTGGGATCCAGTCAATAATAAGAATAATGTCGCTAATCTTTACACAAGAGATAACAGGAATTTGCTCGTAGAGGCGGCCCTCGATGCTGGCGATGCGATTGATGCAGCACTTCGCTCTATTACCAAAGGCGATACTATCCGGTACTGGCGAAAAGTCTTCGGACCAACCTTTAGTGTTTAAGGAGGCTATAATGAGTAGCTACACGTTCAACAACTCGATATCGGACACTTTTACTATTGCGCATGCTAGACGTATCGCATCGAAAGTGGCGACCGACTTGCTGCGTTTCAAGCGGTTTTATGGATTGCCCAGTAATACGGAGATCGAGGAGTACGAAGCAGAATTAGTCGTGCTCCTGAAATACGATGCTGTTGACACAGTGATCTACGGTTTCAAGAGAAACGATCTGTGGACTATGGCATCAGCAAAGTATGTAGCTCTTCCCGGCGGCTCTATTTATATCGATGACGACCCTGGGAAAATTCGACCAGGGTTAGATGTAAGTAACGCCGATTTCACCTCGTTCCTGACATATAGTTCTCGATGGTGGAGGCTCACCGAGGCGGAACGTTTGCGCATCAAAAATGAGTTGCCTTTTCCACGCGAGAGTGGGTACTCGTCTGGTCTTGAGACAGGTTACTGGGCAGGAGACCGCAACTATTTTGCTGGCGGCCGTGGACTCGGCCGTAGTACTGTGAGAAACTGACATGGTCAGTATTTCTCTTGATGATCTTTTTGACCGCCGCCTCGACTTTCCTGACATTGACGCCCGGAAACGCTTTGACCGCCTCGTAGGAGTTGACGAGGCTAAGTCTCGCTTGACCAAAGTACTGGCTGTACTCGTCAATCCCGCAGGCCCTCGGACTTGGGCAAACCGCTTTCATCCAAATGCAAACACGTTATTAGAATACCTCGAGCGACGACCTCCGCTTGTTATTCTCGCAGGTGATGTTGGGACTGGTAAAACTGAATTGGCTGAGTCGGTGGGCGATGCCGTTGCAAGACAAGAAGATATTGGTGTGACTCTTTTTCCATTGAGTTTAGCAACACGTGGTAGTGGTCGAGTAGGAGAAATGACCCAGCTTCTTTCGACGGCATTCGATTATACCCTTGAAGCAGCCGAGAAACTGAAGCGTCAACGAGGTAAAGCCGGAGGCGGGGCAATCCTCCTTGTCGATGAAGCTGACGCCTTAACCCAGAGTCGGGAAGCAGACCAAATGCACCATGAAGACCGAGCTGGAGTCAACGCTTTCATACGTGGTGTTGATCGCCTTGCTGAGAAGCGGCTTCCGGCAGTTGTCATTTTGTGTACCAATCGGCTTTCTGCGATTGACCCGGCGGTTCAACGACGGGCAGCTGAAATTTTCGAGTTTCGTCGACCTAATGAAACGCAACGCCGCACAGTTATTGAAAACCCGCTTATAGAAGCTGGATTTAGTTCTCCCCAGATCGACGTGCTTGTTCAGATGACTGGCGCCCCGTCAGGTGAAGAATTGGGATACACTTTCTCGGATTTGACACAACGATTACTGCCCACTCTGGTACTGGACGCCTACCCTAACCGCGCTATCTCATTCGAGAGAGCCATGGAGATAGTTAACGGAATGATACCGACAAAGCAGTTTACTCACGAGGAATAAGGAGTAGGGTCATGACTCAAGCTGTAACTGCGAGAAGGGACGGAGATACTTTCCAAGCGCGGCTATTCTGGAATTTTGCCGCGCGGCTACTGGATGAAAACGGTTCTATCGTCAAAGTCGGTTTCGAAATGGGACCCAAGAGCTTCGATGATATTTGGGTAGAGTATAATGAAGACAAAGGACCATCCGACCATGACGGTGTGCCAATACGCCGAATACATCTACAATGTAAATGGCATTCAACACCGGGCAGTTTCGGATATCTCCAGCTAATCGAGCCGGAAT
The DNA here is from genome assembly GCA_965207165.1 of Gammaproteobacteria bacterium. Taxonomy (GTDB): domain Bacteria; phylum Pseudomonadota; class Gammaproteobacteria; order Eutrophobiales; family Eutrophobiaceae; genus JAAXHV01. The sequence continues at coordinate 4,144,276 of OZ242265.1, forward strand.
TCATCAACGCCAATACTTACTCGTTCTTGGAAAGAGCAAGAAAAGCACAGTTAGAAATTGCCCCAGATGGTTTAGGAATTCAATTCAAGCTGCTGACCAACTGGCGCCTAGAAAGGAACGATCCATTGCGAGACATGGTAAGCACTAGATCCGGTGCTATTCGCCTTGACCGACTATATGGATCAAAAACGGACAACAGTAAGGCTGGAGCAGTTCGAAAAGCTTGGCGCGAGCATCTGTGTATAGGTGAAGATGAGCTCCGAACTCTTGCAAGTATCCTTGCATTTGGCGAAGCGACCGATTCATTATCGGTTTTGCGTGAAACTCTTGACACGACTTTCCTGGCGATGGGCCTGCGTCGCGTACCCGCTAATGAGAGCGCGTTTTTCTACGACGACCTAGTCTACCAATGGATGGGCCAGAAGCGTCCCGAATTCGACCGTGAATCGTTCAGAAAAGCATGTGAACATGAAGGCATTCTTGTAACATCACTTCCGGCACCAAATGTTTATGGCGTCAAATCTTTTGAACACACATTCGATCAACTAGAGAATCGGTGCGAAGACGTGCTGGACTTCGTGTCTGTATTCGACGAGCGCTATATACGTAGCGATGCGGATTGGTCTGGGAAACTTTATCCTGAATTGAGAGAGTTTCTCGTTGACGCAGCATCAAAAAATGATCGGTTAAGACTTGTGCTTGATGCCCATGCAAGTTTGGCTTTCGTTGCTGGCTCAATTCTTAATATCAAGTCTGGTAGAAAGATCGAAATTGAACAGCGGGTTCTCGCCAAATCTGTATGGTCTGCAGACGATATACCGCTTGATCCAGAGTGGCCACATTTCGTTTTCAGTGTAACCGAAATTGATATTTCACGTCCGGAGATTGCAATCGCGGTTGGGATCACGCATAACATCACAGCCGATGTTTTGGCTTTCGTAGAACAGTCCCTTCCAAATGTCGGCAAAATTCTGAATTGTAGACCAAGTACGGGAGCAAGCGCACGCTTTATAGTCTGTGGCCGTCACGCTTTCGATCTTGCTGAAACTTTGGTTAAGAAAGTAATTGAACTAAAAGGAGAAGGGATACGCAAGCTCAATCATTTATTTATTGCTGCACCAAACACGTTTACCTTTTTCACTGGTCAACGTCAAGTCGCCCTTGGCTCGGTACGGCTTTACGAGTTCGACTTCGAGGGTACGCGGGAAGGCACTTATTGCCCGTCGCTTACGCTGCCGATTAATCACTCATCCAATGTTGTACCTGAGACTCATTCCCATTGACCCACAAACCATCAAAATCTTCAATAACAGGTTTAGGTCTAGCCTTTTTGATTACCCCCCATTCTACGCAGATGTCTATACAGTTCATGGAACCCAGAGGTAGAAGCATTCCGCACGTCTCAAAGACCGGTTTATCCATTTTCCCACTCTTTACTGCAAGATTTTTAATAGTATCAATGTTATTGATAAAATAATGTTAGTAAAAACGTTGGCAAATAAAATTGCTAAATATATTAACTATTTAAAATCAATAAGCTACGGACTAATTTCGACCCCGTCATCCGGAACGTCCCGACCAGGCCACCTGGTCTTGGGAGCTGATTGCCGGGTGGGTGGTGGCGCCTTCAGGGTAGCCACCGGGCGTACAGGCCGGTGGGGCAGTTCATGTGGATGTGCGTGTAGCGGCAGACAATCTGCCGGCGTTGCCCGGTGCGGATAACGCAACCTTTGGGCGCGTGCGATCCCCGGTTGACGCCGTCAGCCTGAGACCGGCATGTTCCTCCCTTGCGGGTTGTGTACTGCGGCAATCCGTGTGACTGCCTGGCTTAGCCGGGTTGTCGGCAACAGATCGGGTATTGTGATTCGCTCTTTGTACACTGCTTTGACGATACGGCATGCGGCGCGCCCGGTTGTAGTGCACCCGTGCGGGGACTAATCGTCATGCTGCGAGGGTGGGTAGTAATCCCCGCGTCGACAGGTAGCGCCGCGTCAGTCGGAACAACGCCTCCGTTAACCGGTGCGACTCCAGAAAGTGACGGAACTTCAATATCGTCGTCTCATCCGGTATAGACTCCAAATCCACCCCCGCAAACCGGCGCATCGACTCCACGTCATACAAACTGTCTTCCATCCCCGGGTCACTCAACCCGTACTACTGTTGCAGAAAGTAGATCCGCAACATCACTTCTGCCGGTATGGGATGCCGACCCTGTCCGGGCTTGGGATATTTCCTCAATATCGGCTTCAGTAACTTGTCCCAGGGTAGGATCGCATCCATCCCGGTAAGAAACCGCTCTTTGCGGGTCGTCTTCTTCTTATGCTCATAGGTCAGGTCCGAAAAACTCGATTGCTTCATGGAGATCCCCCTGATGGTTTACTTTGGCCTATGATCTCATATTATGGGGACTTGATCAGATGGTATGGACACCGCCCTCTCTTTTTCGGCATCGATGTGCCATGATGGAAGTTCTCTATCAACCAACGAGAGGGCAGCATCCATGAAAGATATTAGCGTAGTTGGACTGGATTTGGCAAAACAGGTATTTCAGGTACACGGGGTGGATACGACGGGCAGGACGGTGTTGCGGCGCACCCTCAAACGTCGTCAGGTGTTGCCGTTTTTTGCGCAGCTCTCGCCGTGCCGGATTGGGATAGAGGCCTGCGACGGGATGCACTACTGGTCCCGGCAATTGGGTGCGCTGGGGCACGAGGTACGGGCGATGGCGCCGGTGTCTGTGAGACCGTACCGCCAGGGTGACAAGACCGACCGCAACGATGCGGCGGCGATCTGTGAAGCGGTACAGCGTCCCCACATGCGGTTTGTCACGCCTCGCACGCCCGAGCAGCAGGCAGTGTTGCAGTTGCACCGTACCCGGCAGTTGTATATGAAACAGCGGGTGGCGCTGGGCAATCACCTGCGCGGAGTGTTACAGGAGTTCGGGGTGGTGCTACCGCGCGGGACGGCGGCGTATGGGCAGGTGCGTGAGATTTTGGAGGACGGTGAGAACGGGTTGCCGATGGTGATACGGGAGTCGGTCTGGCAGTTGCATGCCGAGTATGACCAGATGCAGCACCGGATTGCCGAGGTGGAGCGGTTGTTGAGGACCTGGCATCAGGAGAATGCATTCAGTCAACGGCTGGTGGGGGTGCCGGGCATCGGTTGGTTGACGGCGACGCTGCTCAGCGCCGTGGTGGGGGATGGGTCGGCGTTTCGCCATGGTCGGCAGTTAGCGGCCTACCTGGGTCTGGTGCCGCGTCAGCATTCGTCTGGTGGCCGGGTGCAGTTGTTGGGTATCACTAAGCGCGGGGACGGGTACCTGCGCAGTTTGCTGGTACATGGCGCCCGGGCGGTGTTGAGTTGGGTACGGCGCCGGCAACAGGCCGGCCAACCGGGGGCACAACCTTGGTTGGAACAGTTGCTGGCACAGGGCCATATCAACCGGGCTGCTGTGGCCCTCGCCAACAAAACGGCACGTATTGTGTGGGCCATGGCCGTGACCGGGTCCATGTATCGGCCCGCTACAGCCACCTGAACCGGTACAGAGAGAGAACAAGATAGCAGACGAAACACACGACAGACTACCGGAACTCATTCATAGGCACAGGAAGAGATTGCGCAAGTGAGCACAACGATGGCGATACAGGTCAGACCGCAGCGGGCCAAACCCGGGGAACCTCTTGGTATTCGATACCCTTGATCAGATAGGGACCCGCTGGCCATTACCATACAGGCCAGGAGAATGATGAACACCAGTAACAGGCCGGATGTAAGACTGCAAGACCTTCTTATCGCATCAACGTGTCACTTGACAATGATGGCGGTGTCCATGTAAGGGGTTCCTTAACTATATGTCCCAGGATTTCATTGCGAACACCTATGCTTACGCAGGTCTGGGTACCCCTGAAAGTCGCCGTCACAAAAAAACACATCATGACGACGGTTGCCCCGTTTGCGTTACGCGGTGTGGATAACCGGGTAGAACGGTCCTTGCCGGCCTTGCCATGTGGTTTTACTCCTGTAGTAGGTATTGTGTCTCCAGAACTACCCTAACAGGTTGCGCAACTGAAGGATGCCCTGAAGGATGCCCTTGACAATATATGCTTTGTAGCGCATATTTAGAACATGAACTGGGAAGTCGGATTTGATCCGGCCTTGGACCTGGAATTCGATGCCCTACCCACTACAGTGCAGGATGAATTGCTTGCGCAGGCGAAGTTGCTGGAGGCATTTGGGCCGGCGCTGGGCCGCCCAAAGGTGGACACCCTGAATGGGTCGCGCCACGCCAACATGAAGGAGCTTCGCTTTCAGGCTGGTGACGGGGTGTGGCGAGTCGCTTTTGCCTTTGACCCCCAGAGGAAGGCCATCCTGCTCGTGGCCGGTGATAAATCGGGCGTAAACGAACGACGGTTTTACAGACAGTTGATCAAGAGGGCGGATGCAAGGTTCAGCATGCATCTCGACCGGCTGAAAGATGAAAGGAGGACAAGATGACGACACTCACCAAAAGACTGGACAAACTCCCGCCGGCGCGCCGGAAGAAAGTGGAGGAACGCGCCAGGGAGTTGGTTGCCGAGGAAATGTCCCTGCAAGACCTGCGCAAGGCGCGTAAGCAGACGCAGGTACGCGTTGCAAAGGAACTCGGGATCAATCAGGAGAACGTATCCCGTATCGAAAAGCGTAGCGACCTGCTGCTCTCAACCCTCAGCGGTTATGTCGAGGCGATGGGCGGAAAGTTAAGTCTGGTAGCAGAGTTTCCGGACCGGCCACCGGTGGCGCTCACCGGGATTGCTACGCTTGAGGAGGAGAAGCCGGCGACCAGGACGCGTATTCAGGGATCAGGTCGCAGATTGCCCGGTTCAGCCAAAAACACGACGAAAATTACTAAAAACGGGACTTAAGAGGTTCCTTAATTCGATTAAGCCTGATCCGAAAGTCCTGGCACAACTTACCGCTAATCATTTCCAAGACAAAGATCTTATCATTATAGATTGTGCACCAACAGAATCGATATTCACCTGTGCTGCATACCACGCCTCTGGAGATATCCTTGTACCTGTCAAGCCCGAGTATTTTGCGACAATTGGTTTTCCACTACTGAACGAATCGCTGAACGCGTTGAAAAGTGAAAATAGAGGACACCGGATTGATGTTATCCGTGCTGTCATCAATAACTCAACTTATCACTACAGTGGAAACTGGGGTGGCCCAGAAATAGAGACGGCTTTAGAAGAAATACGTCAAGAAGCAAGAAGAAGTGAGTGGATGATATTCGAGAAGGACATTCCACTATCTCGTGGCTTCCTTAGAATGACGCAAGGGGTTCTTACACACCTCGGAGATGCACCCTTATTTGAGAATTTTGCAAGTGAATTATTTAACACACTAAAACTGGAATGATGATAAAGGCGTTGACATATTATGGCTGAAACTAAGCTCAAAGATAAACTAAATTCAACGTCGGATTGAGAGAGGGCGGCTGGAGCAGGACGGAAGAGAAGAACTGCGATAGTCCGCCCCGGGATGCCGGAAAATGTCACCGCAGTCGGTAAAGCCTGATCGGTTTGAAGATGGTTATTCGATCGATTTTGCAGCTAAGGCGTATGCGGTGCAAACGGCGCGGCCATGGCTCGCTGGTCACACGTACGGGGTCGCCGCATTGACGCGGACCGGTTCAGAATCTTGCTGGCCGCGCCCTGCAAGAGCTATCAATCGCTGCCTGTGACGTGCCGGAATGCTTCAGGTAACAACAGGGTACGACTGCGCTGTGTAATCTCACACCGGTACGCGTATGAAAAGACCTGTCTGATGGTGCGGCGTACGGCGAGCAGGTGTCAGTCCACACCGGGCTGTTCGCCCGGTTCATCCCCACGCGGGTGGGGAACACATGCAACCTGACTACAGGGTAATCGAGCAGTTCGGTTCATCCCCACCTCGGTGGGGAACACAGTAATAACCAGTACGCAAATGAATTGGTTTACGGTTCATCCCCACACCGGTGGGGAACGCGCCGGCAGCCTGTTGCCCTGTTCCTTGTAACCGGTTCATTCCTTCTGCACCCGGTACAAACCGGATCGTTTTACCGCTGATTTAAGAGGAACCGGCGGTGAGAATTATACCGGTTATCTTACATCAATGAGTAATGTTTGGTTGCGCCCCTGATCCGGAACGTCCCGACCAGGCCACCTGGTCTTGGGAGCTGACTGCCGGGTGGGTGGTGGCGCCTTCCGGGCGTACAGGCCGGTGGGGCAGTTCATGTGGATGCGCGTGTGGCGCCAGACAATCTGCCGGCGTTGCCCGGTGCGGATAACGCAACCTGTGGGCGCGTGCGCTCCCCGGTTGTAGTGCGCCCGTGCGGGGACTAATCGTCATGCTGCGAGGGTGGGTGGGGTTGGTTTTATTGCGCAGTCTTCGCAGGTCATGTCAATCAGGACAGCGCCTGATCAGCAGCAGTCCGCAGCCGAACGCCCTGGACTTGCCGATGCCGGTGAACAGGGCGTCTCTGAAGCGTTCGATATCTGCCACCGTGAGCATGCCCCGGAAATCCACGCTGCTGTAGCGGACGTGGCGTCGTTGTCTTTTGATGCGGCTGCTGTGTTGCTGGTAGCCGTCCGCCACGACCTGCCTGGGTTCGAATGAGAAGCCGTTGCGCGCCATGCGTGCGCGCAGCCAGTCGATGCCGCTTTGCTGCACCAGTTGTGGCAGCGGCGGTCGCTCCGCCCGGGGGAGTTTGCGGTAGTCGGTGCGCCGTTTCGCCTGCATGACGACGTCGTGGCGTTGCTGCTTTCCGCTTGGCGTGGTGACGGTCACGACCGGGTTGGCGCGCAGCATGAAGGACAGTTGTTGCCCCGTTGCGATCTGCGGGTCGTAGACCTTGGGCGGGTCGATGCGCCACAGACCGGTGGGGTCGGCGGGGATCCGCTTCGATACCACGTAGTATGTGATGCGCCCGTGGTTATTCACCTGCCGGTACAGGAAATCACGGCTTGCGTCCGGGTCGTCGTCGAACAAGCGCCATAACGCCTGGTGCTCGCGGTAGGCATCGCTGCACAGTGCGCGCGCCAGGTGTGCGTGATCGGCGTCCGGGTTCAGCGTGATGCGGCTGAAGTACATCAGGGCCCACCGGGTGCGAACTCGGCATGGTAATACTCGGTCCGATCGGTAAACTGCCAGCGCGTGCGGCTTACCACCTGGTCCCGGCGCACATGGCGCATGCTTGATTCCATGCCTGTCTCCTGTGTGTTGAGGCCCGCCTGTTCCCAGACATAGGCGACCGGTGCGCCGTTGTCCAGCAGCCCCAGCCAGGGCTGTGCCTTGTCAAGGGGGTAGCTGTCGAAAGCCTGCTTCAGCGTCACGTCCGGCATCCTCTGCGGGTACAGCGGCAGGGCGGCCGGGCACGACCGGCGTCCCAGGTACAGGCTGAATTTGGGCCGCCGCAGGGCATTGTAAAGCGCTTCGAGGGTGTGGGGCACGTCTTTGCCGACGGGCCATACGGCGATCTGGTAGTACGCATCGGTGCGGTAGTCGCGTTGGGACAGGACGGTATTGAGCTTGAGCCGGTCGGATAACAGTTCCTGTCGGCGGGTGGCATAGGCCGCGTCCCCGCCCGGCACCTGTATCGTGTGGTAATCGCGCAGCGGCTCGCCGGCGGCCCGGATACAGACGGCCGTCCCATAATTCTTTGCCAGCGCTGCCTGTGCGACATCGTCTGCGCGGGTAATACCCAGTGCCGCCCCCAGCAGGCCGGTGACGGCCGACTTGGAGGGTTGCCCCTGGCTCGGGCGGTATTCGCCGGTGGCGATATCGCCCCAGGACGCCAGCGCGCCGTAGAGCTGGAACACCAGAAACTCCGCCATGGACTAGGCCTTAACCGCGCACTCGATGACGGCCTTGAGGCTGCCTTCACCGTCCGCCGCGTTCATGGCGCAGCGGTCGTCGGCGCAGGCCCCGTACACCGTGTCCATGTTCTCCAGGGTGGTCTGCAGCCGGCTGATGGCGGTAGCCAGCATGTCGCCCCGCGGGATCGGTCTCAGGAAGGCGGCGGACAGGGCGCGCGGCTGCTGCTCGCCGGTCTCGCACAGGATGTAGGAGGCCCGTGCGCGCGAGGCGAAACTGTTCTGTTTGCCCGTCGGTGCGACGGTGGCCGCGCATTCGATCAGCGCGCCCAGGGTCTTGTCGGCCAGCTTCCTGTTGCCGGACAGGTTGCCGATCAGCAGTTCCTTGTCGATACAGAGGTACAGGTAAAACAGCCCGGCGGCAAATTCGGTTTCGCCCAGGTGCGCGGCGCCGGCGCCGTCCTCGGCGCGGTTCAGATCGTCCACCGCGGTGAAGAAATCGTCCTCGACCGTGACCGCGTGGACGCTGATGGCGTGGGCCACCTGTGCCGCGGCGTCGGTATTGTACCTGGGGCTGGACGCCAGCATGCGTCCGAACAGGGCGATGTCCGCGGCGCTGTGCTGCCTGCGCAGCAGCGCCAGTTCGTCGCCCTCGGGCTTGGTTTTTCGTTTCGCCAGCGCGTCGGTAAGGGTTTCGATCAGCAGTTGTTCCTCCGGACTGAAATGCGCCAGTTGTTCAATCTCCGTCTCGATGAGTTCCGTCTCCATACGTTGCTTCTCGTCCAGCGCCTTGAGTTCCTTCTTTTCGGCCTCGGGCAGCGTCTTGAGCTTGCCGAACTGCGCCGCGATCAGTTTGGCCCAGGCGATGGCGTCTTTCTGTTTGACGCCCTGCTCATACAGCCGGTTGAACACGGTGACGCCCATTTCCTTGGTGCGGGTGCCGATGTGTCCCGCCAGCGCGCGCTCGAACACCTCCGAGGTGCGCCAGGCCCGTTTCAGGCTCTGGGATGAGATGCGCAGGCGCGGCTCGCCGCCCATCATGGCGGTCTTGGGCCGGCCCAGATCGTCGCGATTCAGGTTGGCCGGGGGGTAGGACGTGAGCAGGTGCAATTGGACAAAACGGCTCATAGGGTTCTCCTGATCAGGCGGGTTGGCCGGGCGCCTTGCCCGGGGTATGGGGGAAATAGGCAAACGCCCAGTCCCGTTTGGTCCGGTTGCCCCAGTAATAGACCGAGTTGGCCAGATCGTGCAGGTTCGCCCGGTGATTGAGCATGCGCAGGATGCGGATCAGGGCAACGTACAGCTCGCGCCGGTCTTTTTGCAGCAGCCGGCGGAAGCGCAGTTCGCTGACCGCGGGCGGGTTGCCCGCCATCTGCCGTGCGAGGCGCTCGCCCGTGGTGGTGCGCACATGCGCCAGTAACCCCAACACCGCGGCCAGGCGGTACTCCCAATGCTCTTCGTGGCGGAAGAACGGCCTGAAGCGCTGGCAGGTGCGCTGAAATACCGGCAGCAGAATGATCTCATCGACGCTTCTTGCCCGGCGCAACTGCGCGCGAATCCCGCGCTGTTTGTGGATGTCGACCCAGCAGTCATTGAGCAGTTCGCCGGCCGGTTGATCGGCGTCAAACTTGCCCGTCATGCCGCCTCCCGGGTGTCACCGGCCGGGTACAGTGCCGCCCGCACGGCCTTACCGTCGATGCGCCGCCTGAGCCCGGCGCGCGCCGCCGCGATGCGGCGCGGATTGGCGCGTGTGACGTCCCCGCGCGCCGACCAGACATCGAACAGGTCCAGCGCCCCCCGGCGCAACGTGCCGTGCCACGCGTCCGCCACCCCCCCGTCCGTCCCGGCTGGCAGGTCCGTCTTGAGTGCCGTGACGGCCCGGTAGAAGGCGCCTTCGGTGTGCTGGAAAAAATACTGCTTTAAGAAGGCGGTATCGCCCCTGGCCTCGCCCGGCCGGTCGAACCAGGCGCGTTTCACGGCCTGCCGGAGCATGCCGGCGATGAGTTCGGCCGTGTCGGTCAGGGCCTGGACCCGTCTGGAAAAATCGATGCGCACGGCGGCCGGCAGGGTGATGAGCGGGTAGGTTGTTTCATACCAGCAACGGGCCTTCATTTTATCCATGTCATAACCGAACGCAAACAGGCGGAACTGGGCATCGTCAAGGCCCAGGCTGCGGTAGCGGCTCACCACCCTGGCGCAGACATGGCGCTCGCCGTTGTCGGTCATGCCCGGCCAGTGCCGGTAGCCGAGACCGCCGGGCTGGACGTGTTGGGGCAGGGTAATGCCGTTGTTGTCCGTCAGGTAGGGGGTCAGGGGATGGCGCCAGGCGCCGCCGTAGTTTGTGCCGTAATTCCGGGTCTGGTAGCGTGTGGCGAGGCGGTCGGCTGCCTCCCCGCACAGGTCGCAGCGTCCCCGGGCGCCCGTTATCCACCGGATCCGGATCCGGCGCGGCATGGCCCAGTACATCTGCAGGGGGTGACCGTCCGCCGGCGTGGTCTCCCGGCCAGTGCCGTTTTCGCTGGTCCGGGTTTTGCCCAGCCAGGGAAAGATATCGGCCGGTGCGGTCCGGGCCGCATCGCCGGTCAGGGCGTTAAGTTCCGGTTGCTCCAGGACGTTCAGCCAGAGGCGCCGCCACAGGTCGTTGGGCAGGTCGCTGCTCTCGTCCGGTATCACCAGCGTGGTCAGCGGTCCGCCGCCGCGCAGCGATGTCCTGTGTCCCAGGCCGCCGCCGGGGGCGTTTACCTGCAGCGTAAACAGGGCCGTTGCCGCACAGCCCGGGCACAGCCGTTTGACCCGTTCCCGTTTGACGAACAGATCGGTGTTCTGCCTGCGCGTGTTCCCGCCGGGCGCATCGATCAGCAGCTGTTCGACGGGCCTGGGCTCGGTCTTAAGCTCGTCGTAATCCTGCATGAATGCGCCCTGGCCGGCGTAGAGTTCGAAGGCATACGCAACCGGCTCGAAGCAGTCTTTGAGCTGTGCCGGCGATGGCGGCGCGACCAGCCGGTCCTGCCAGCGTTCGCGGTCCTCGGGGGTGGCACAGCTCTGCAGCAGCCCGATCAGGAACTGCATCAATGCCGCGTTGAAATCCGGCCGTTGCGCGTGAAGGCCGAGCACCGGGTCGCGGGTCTCCGTCAACTGCCAGGGTGCGATGGTGTCTGCCGCGCCGCTTTCTCGCCGCACAGGCAGCCATGGGTCTGTTATCAGGTTCATACCGTCGCGTCCGCTCGATGGGTCAATCACTGTCCGTCAATACGAATACCGTATTGTATAGCAAACAGACGGCTTTTTGCTCGTTACTCAGCGGCGCTGTCAGTTCCCGGTCGACCTCCCGATGGCGTGCCGTCGCGCCCCTGCGCAAGGTCCCGGGCATCGCCGCATGGGAGTCTCGCAATAAGGCGGGATTGTGCACGGAACCCCGCGCCGGCCCTGATGGAAGATGCCCGGCCGCGGCCGCGGCCTTAACGGTAGCGAGATGCTGCGGGCAACCTGGACGGTTAAGCGGTCCGTGCCCATGCCGTATGACGCGCCACCCCGTCGTAACAGGCCGGTTCAGGGCGCAGACGGGGTCCTGCCGGGTGCATGGCTTGGCGGGCGGGTCCGGGAATGCGCCAGGCCCGTCTCCCCGACGTCATGGCCGTGCCTGCGGTTGCCGGGGGCCGCCGCTCCCGCCGGTCCGACCAGCCGGCCGGTTTAAGCCGACATGCAGGCATCCCCACGCCTGGGCGCGGCCCGTGGTTCCTGCCCCGTGAGCGGGCCGGTTTGTGGGGAGAGGGCCATGCTGCGGGGTATCCGCCGGTCCGGCCGGTCAACGGCGGCAACCGGATAATGCTCTTGTTTCCCGGGAAATCCTGATACAATGGCCGCCAGCGGAAGTAGTGCTGTCATGCCGGTCCCGCCGCCTGTCTGGCGTTACGGGAACAGGTCTCGAACGGGCAACGGGTTAACCGGTTTGAAGTCGGATGTTGAACAACTCGGACAGGATGAAAAACTATCAGATCAGAGAGCAACGCAAGGCACAAAGCATCACGTATCTGATCAGGATAATCGTCATTGCCACCGCGTTTACTGGCGGCTATGTAACGTGCCTGATGCTGTGATGCGCGCCCGGCTTGAGCTCCCGCCTCCGGATCAGGGCAATAAGGTCGCCGCCGCTGTGAGGACGTTCGCCTGCCTGTTGGATGAGATGACTACCGGCATCGGCCGCGCCCCCTGACATGACCCGGATTACGCAGCTGAAATCGCCTTATTATGTAATGGTGCGATTTGTTTCAACCGGCAAGGTATGCAGGCAAGCCGATGCCGTGGAGGATTCGGGTCAGTTTATCACATTGAAGCGAAAGGGGCTGCCGGTGTTTAAGGCGCCTAAATCACATATCCAGTCCATTGAATTTTCGGAAACTGAGGATTTCACCTCATCGACGGTAACGGCGCTAAAACCTTCAAAACCCGCCTGATATCTGGCGATGTACGACGCGACGGCCTGGCTATAAAGAGCGATGTCCATGCCGAACGCCTCGGCAACTTCCATTTCGGTTTTCTCGATCTCGTGCTGGAGGGCAGTGAATCCCAGAACTGAGATGATGCCCAACGATATCAAAAGCTCAAGGAATGAGAAACCGGCCTGGTTTTTTTTATTAAAACAACGCATCACTGGATCGCTGCCATAGCCAAAGAGGATTTACGACACCATAAATGTTATAGCATCTAATATTTGAGATGGTGTTAATATTTTCCAATATGAAACGAGCCTGAACTAGCTCGTGTTCCCGTTCATGATACGAGGATGAAAACGATCATGAATGCGAATGACTGAATGAGTATCGACCAGGTGTGTGACTTTCTGTCGGGCGCACAGCGGGTGGCCATTGAGGTGGCTGGCGACAAGCTGAGCCGGGATGACTGGATACGGCGCACGGTGGTCAGGTTCAACTAGTCAGGCTACGGCAAGGCAAACCGGGGTGTGCTGATACGTTAACTGATGAAGGTGAGCGGGTATTCCCGTGCACAGGTGAAGCGGTTGATTGAACAGTACCGGGAGACCGGCGAATTAACGCCGCGGCACTGTACGGCCGGGAGCTTTGCCCTGCGTTACACAAAGGCCGATATGCGCGGCAACCCCAAGGGCTGTATCCATATCGGTTCTCCAGGCCGCCAACCAGGATCAGCGCCAGGTCAGCCGTCGGTATGGGTGCGCTGGCGGCGGTTTTGGGTCCGGGCTACATAGAGCATGGCCAGGACACCGACAACGAGTACGGTAGCGGCAGTCAGAAAAGCAAGGTTCATGTTGTCATTCCTCCAAGTTGCAGGCCCAGACCAAGGCTAGGCCGGCCAGTACGCCCAGACCTGCTAACCACGGATCAGCACCCTGGAACAAGCCGCCAATAAGACTGGCCGCAGCCAGGATCAACCCGAACCGGCGCCCATCCTCGCGCACGTTGGTCTGGTTGAGTTTCATCTTCTGAAGTATAGCACAGGGCACCCATCAGGTTATAAGAAACAGGGCCGGATCGCAGACCTCGCCCTATTGCACGCTGCCGGCCTTGCGCACTTGAAGACAACCTATGGCTATGCACACGTGCGATGCTGTGGGTTGATTTGCCCGGTTGATAACATCCACGTGCCTGCACTGCAGCACAAGCCACAAACACTACAAAAAATCCTTTCCGGCGTGGTCTCGGAACACCTCCACGTCCCGGATATATCTCACTACCGTTTCAGGGTTGCTGTGCCGCGTGATTTCCATGATCTTGTCGAGACGCGCATTGTGAACAGCCGCACTGGTCACAAAGCCTGCACGCAGTGACTGGCCGGAAATCTCACCAGGGTTAAGACCAATGGTCCTGGCATAGTGCTTCAACAGCCGGGGAATATCCGTATGATGCAAAGGACGCCCACGTAACCCACTGCCACGTTTCATCGTTTGAAATGCTGCTATATCCAATCGGCAATGCATTAACAGTATTAGTTATCCATTCGATTAAATCACTGCTATGGTCATCCTGATCGGTGAAACTGATGCTCATCATTGATTGATTTGTTGGTTTGCCATCAACACTGACTTTGCGCCCGCGCTTCAGGGAGCGTTCAATCAAATCCTTCCAAAAGTGACAAGCATAGATGTAGTGTCTATTACCCTTTTTGTTGTAATGGAATAGAACGACAAAACACGGCAGTTCATTATTTGCAAATTCTAGAGCGTTACTGAGTTTTATTCTCGTTTTTGCAGATTTGTTGCCGGTGGATATAACCTGAACCCAAACCGGCCTTAGAGCAGGCACTTTATCAGCAAGTAATTTTTCTGACTCGGGTGCCGGAATTTCAATTATAAAATCCCAGCCATGATCATCTTCCAAAGAAGGGTTACAAGTAATATTCTTTTCCGAACAAAGAAATCTGAACTGATTCTGGGCAGGACGTCCTGACCGTTGATTCATTCAATACCTCACCTGCAAATAGTAGACTTCAGCATTGTTGCGTTTGACCTCCACCGGAAAAATAACAATACATGCGTATCCATCCAGATTGTCTCCAGCAACACATGCATATAGGGGCATTTTAGCAACGGGGTATCGCCATCATTGTCGATGACATTGACCCCAGCCCTTCCCGCCGCGGGCGATAAGCAGCCGGGCGCAGCCGATATCGGCCTGAAACGCCGCCAGGTGCAACGGCATCCAGCACCGGCTGTCGAGATCATTCACCTGGGCGTCGGCGTCATTGATCGTTTTCCGGACACCGATTGCAAAGCATAGGTGACTGGATATATCAATACGTTACAGCAGGATTTTTCGTTAACATGCTACCGTGGTCGGGGTCCGACAATACTTTTAGGGTTTAAATTGGCCGTACGCAACGCCCGCTTTACGTCCCGAAACACATCACCGTAGGCCGGCAGATCTATCATTTGTAGAGATAGGCGATTAGTCCAGAGTCGGCCAAGCCGCTCTTCTTTTCCAGCTATATTCTCCATAACGTCTTTTGTGGTACGCTGTCTGAATGCCAATTTGGTTTCCAAATCAGGAAGCATCCCTGCAAGCCGGAAATCATGGTGATTTAACAGATACCAAAGATCGTACAGGTCGCGGGGTTCATTTCGCTTCCTGTCACTCAGTGCTGTAATTTTCTCCACAACAATCTCTTCAAGGCTGTAAACGTTTACAGTTGGTCCCTCCGGCAAGTCGTTGGACATGTCATATTGGCGGAGCATGGGGCGTTCATGTAACGGATAACAGAATGTCTCATCTATCCTGATGTCGACCTTCACATCGTTCGTTGCGGGTAGCGGCCCCTGGTAGCGCAGAAAAAGAGTGTGGCTGTTCCTGCCTTGCTCGTGTTTTTTCCCCTTAAAATCGATATGTACCCCGCTGTCTGTTTCAACAGCAGCATAGATTTCGTTAAATCCTGCCAGGATATCTTCCAGAGTAGTCGGTTCGGTCAAGGTAAAATCCATATCTTCTGAAAACCGGTAACCCTTGAACCAGCAACGCCGAAGCGCCGTGCCGCCTTTGAAAGCCAGTCTATCGCGCAATGGATGTTTACCCAGGCCAGCCAGAAACCATGCCAGCACGTAGTCGCGCTCGATGACGGGTTCCGGTATTCGTTTTCCGCTTTCCTTTGCCAGCGAAGTTGCTACCAGAGAGATATTTCGTTGCGGTATCATCAGCCATACCTCACGACATCCAGTTCCTCAGGTGATACGTTCAGTTGCAGGCGCCAGCGCGCCAAGTGCGGACCTTCAGCCGGCAGCAGCGGATCAAGGCGCTGATACGTCTGCGTCAGCATGGTGCGAAGATATTCGAGCACACTGGGACTTGCAAGACCATAACATTCAAGCAGGTAGCCAAGCCGGCGCACGACGGCCCCCACGCCCAGACGGCGGGCATAGTCCACAAGGCACTCCGCGTTCAATGCCTCACGCGCCATCCACATCCCTTTGGCCACCTCCGTGATGCCGCCGGCATGGATCGGGCGCCGCAAACAGTCAATGATCGTACGTTGCATATCGCTGACAATCACAGAGCGCTGTTTATCTACCCAGTGCTTCGTTGTCCCGAACATCTGTGCATCGTTGACATGAATGAACCTGAACGGGTAACCGCCGACCGTCTGCGGGCGCAACCGTTTCGTACATGTCACATGCATCGTCAGCATAGGCTGCGTCACCATGCGATGTAGCTCAAGCGCCGCGCCATGCGAGATGAAGTAGCGGTTCGGCTTCACCATCTCCTGTGCGATAAGATAAGGGTTGTCGACATGTTCACGAGCCCGGCCCAGATGAAACGGCACCAGGTTGTACAGTCCGGGCTTCAGGCGCGTCACCAGCCCCCGCTTGATTGACTTGTGGACAAGATTACTGGCCGCATTGTGTGACAGGCCGGTGATGGACACCACGTCGTCCAGTGTAAACGTCGAACGTCCCCGCTCATTCAGTTCGGTAATCATCTGAGCGGCCCTTGGCCCCAACGTCTTGAACTGTATATTATAAAGTTTGCTCATAGCATCACTCAGTAAGTAATATACTGTCCATAAAATATAATATAAGTTATACTTACCGTCAAAACTATTTCTTTATCGATGATATACCTATGAATAATTATAACAGACGATGATCCTGTCGTTCCATAGGACCAAGTCACGGTCTTCGGCTAAGAGCAGTGTGTGCCTCATATTGTCATCTGCGACAGTGTTTCCGTTGAATTTCAGCAGTATGGTCGTATCGCCTTCAAGTTCCCGTATTGTGGTGGAACCTACCGCATTTACGCGGCAAGTCATGCTTTGACCGGGGCTCCATGCCGGGGTAAGATTGCCGGTACCCGGATAAGTCCGATTAATGACATAACATGGCTGAAACCTTTGCCGAATTTGACCCTGCAACGGACCTAACTAGCCAGGCCATAAGGTACATCCATTGATTGCCTACGCTGACTTTACTGACTATGAAAAAATCATTACGCGGGACTATAATTGGGAGAAAGTCTTTAAACCCGTCTTTCGGCGAAAGACTTTTGTTCAAGAGTCATTTTGCTGGATTTAGCCGATTCGCAACGATATCGCGCACAATCGAATTATCACTTCGGATGATAAGTTGTATCTCAATGCCGCGGGAAAAAATATTGACAGCAATTAATTTTCAATAGGACAGACTGCCAGACAGGGCCGTTGCAAAACCCGGATTCTGACTTTGTCTACTAATATCAGTGTTGAAGCAAGGGTCCAGTAGTTTCTTATTCACGACACTACGGAAAGAAAAATTGAGAGGTAGAACCTGCTAGCCTCACGCTGACCAGAGAGGATTCAAATTCACACCCTTGACCAGTTCGCCCTGATTCGCCTGGGAGCAGTTGTCCTATGCCGGACACCAACTAGCGCTGGCCGCGCTTCATTGCCTTGGTGGATCAAGAAAGGGGACAGGGCCAGGGAAAGCGTGAGCTGCGCATTGAACAACAGCTGCCGGGGAGGACCGAAGGCGGCAAATTCGCTGCCTTCCTGGTGATTGACAACCTGACAAACCCGCTGGACGATGACCGGGGAACACTACGCCAGGTCAACCTTCCCGGCTATGGGGCGCGCGGCGCCGGGCCCGCATCACGCCGCAGCGATACGTCCGGTTCTGAGTTGCCAGCGCACTGCCTCCACACGTGGGAGCGCCTCCGCCGGATTCCTGCAGCTGCCGGCGGCAGAGGCTGTGGACGTGACTGTGCTGTTAACGGTTATCGGTTGCATTGGCCGGTTACGGGACAAAGCAGGCGGTGGGGCTGTTTGACAACAGGACCCATTGCCCGTTGACGCAACCGTAGAGTGAATGGCCCCTGCATTGCGTGCCGGCGCTGCATACTGCACACCGCTTTGTCCCCGTGGCGGTTCTGGTGTGGGTTTTTCCGCAGGTGTCCGTCATCGTTTGCGTATATGATTTGCCCGAACATACCGTGCCGGTTGAAGGGCCCCATGCGCCACCGGTGCAGCATCGTTTTGTTCCGGCCACCGTTTGCGAGGATGCGGGTCTTGACGTCGGCGGTGTGCCTGCGCATCCGGCGGGGGCGGCCGTGACGGTTCTGCCCTGCCTGACTTGCCGGGTCGAACAGGAGGCGGATGCTGAGGGAGACCATGATCCCGTTGCCCAGTGGGTACATCTTGAACGGCAGGTTTTCGTGCCCGTGGTGGTGCGGGAGCGGATTGTCCCGCAGGCGTCGGTCCTGGTCTGTGTAAGTGAGGTGTTGGCGCACACGCTGCCTGTCGATGGACTCCACGATGTTGCGCTAGTGCAGCACTTTGTTCCCGTGATGGTCAGACTCGTTACCGGCCTGGACCCCGGGGGTGTGCCGCTGCAGCCTGATGGTGAGCGGCTGAGGGTACGTGTCCGGGTGGCTGTCTGTCCCTTGCACACCGAGGCTGCTGACGGGCCGGTCCAGGTGCCGGTGGACCATGCGCTACAGCGTTGGGCGCAGTTTCGTATGCCGCTGACGGTCCTGCCTGATGAGGGTCGTGACAAGGAGGGTGTCCCGGTGCAGCCGGGCGGGCCGGCCGTGACTGATCGGGTCTGGCTGACCTGTTGTGTTGAACAGGTGGATGAGGCCGATGGCGACCAGGCGCCGGTGCGCCAGTAACTGCAGCGTGCGGGCGTTGAACAGCTGCCCCCGGTGGCGGTGCCGGTGGCGGGCCGCGAGGTTGCGGGCCGGTCGGGGGGTGTCCCGGTGCAGCCGGGCGGTGTCTTGCCGAGGGTCCGGGTCTGGGTAAGGGACTGTCCCCGGCAATAGGAAGACGTTGCGGGAGACCAGGCGCCGGCGGACCATGCGCTACAGCGCTGGGCGCAGTCGCGCGTGCCGCTCACGGTCCTGCCTGATGAGGGTTGTGATAAGGAGGGTATCCCGGTGCACCCGGGCGGGCCGGCCGTGATCGATCGGGTCTGGCTGACCTGTTGTGCTGAACAGGTGGATGAGGCCGATGGCGACCAGGCGCCCGTGGTCCAGTAACGGCAGCGTGCGGGCGTTGAACAGCTGCCGCCGGTGGCGGTGCCGGTGGCGGCCCGCGAGGTTGCGGGCCGGTCGGGGGGTGTCCCGGTGCAGCCGGGCGGTGTCCTGCTCAGGGTGCGGGTCTGGGTAAGGGACTGTCCCTGGCAGTGGGAAGACGTTGCGGGAGACCATGGGCCGGTGCTCCAGCCGCTGCATTGGCCGGGCTGCCCGGACGGGTTGCATTCCGCGGGAGTGCAGTCGGGTAGGGCCGGGGGCGGTCGGCAGCTAACGGCGTCTCCGCCGGGGAAGGCTGAACCGTCGTCGCAGACACAGGCATTGAGGGCTGGGTCCGAGACTATTTTGTGCAGGAACGAACAGAACCCGTCCCGGGTCTTCAGGTTGACCGGGAAGCCGCCGTCACCGCCGTCTTTCCAGAGCTTGAAGGCTTTGGGATCGCCCGGATCGTGGTGTTCCGGGCGTTGTCTGCGGACGATGCTTTCCGTGTCGCCCGGCCAGAGTATGAGGACGTTGGTGTTGTCGGGATCGGTGCCGCTGAACGTGCCTTCATCGCCGTGAGCGGAGGTACGCGGGGTGTTTTTGTCCACCGGCGTATCGGCGCTGGGCGGGGTACTGTAAAACAGGATCGTGAGAAGCAACGGAAGGAGGTGAATAACAGGGAATCGGCATGATTCAGCCTGTAAGCTGTCTTGCTGTGTCATCGCGGGTGTACGAAGTTGAGTTGGTTGGCCTGCGACTCTAGCGTGTTTAATGGGCTTGTGCAAGCGCTGCGGCAAACGGGGCACGGCTTTCCGTCAGCCCTACTGGCCCGGGAGGCAGTCCTGCTGGCCGCTTGCCGGCAACGGGAAAGGATGAAACACCTGTTCTCCGCGTCCGGCCCGGCGTGTGCAGTGCCCGCCTGTCGTTGATCCCGCCTGCCGTTCGCGCCCATCACGACGACTATCGGGTCCCGCCCTTTGACATACACGGTCAATACCACCATGATTATCGGGTCATCTCCCGTGACGTTGGTGATACGGCACTGACATCGTGTGTGATCGTATTATCCGGTCACTTTTTTGATATGCCGGTTCCACCCTAAACTGTTGGTACAAGGTCGATAACCAATGTTGTCTGCGCATTCCGTCTCCCGCTTAACCTGCTTCGTTGCACCGGCGTGTGCGCGCTTGAACTATGGAGAAACCCATGCGCATGACAACGTGGACGGTTATATCCTTGGCGTTGTCACCCTCGACGAAGCGCCTGCAGCCGGTGCGCGGGTGGCTATCGGTCATGTTGACAGCGGCGTGTCCTTGGCCACAGAGACGTCTGCCGCGGGCGCCTGCCGTTTCTCTCAGCTGACACCGGGTGTGTATGACGTAACCGGCAGGGCGCTGTTACGGGATCCGCTACAATGATGGTAAGATCCGTTGATACTGAATTGGCCGGGTCGAATACCGCATACGGGCATGGGCAAAGAAAGCGTTGAATGTCTGTCTGGGTGATAACAGGCGGTGCGAACACAGGGGACCGGCATTGTTTATGTAATAAGGTATCAGCCATGAGATGGGGGACACTATCCTGAACAGCTACACCTTGAAGGTCTGGGGCGATTTCGCCTGTTTCACCCGGCCGGAAATGAAGGTGGAACGCGTGTCCTACGATGTCATCACGCCCTCCGCAGCGCGTGCTGTCTTCGAGGCTGTTCTGTGGAAACCGGCCCTGCGCTGGCAGATCGTCCGCATCGAGGTGCTCAGACCGATACGCTGGGCCAATATCCGGCGCAATGAAGTCGGCTCCGTCATCAGGACGAACAATATCACGAGGGTAATGAACGGCGGCAATGCCGCCCTTGAGATACTGATCGAGGATGACCGCCAGCAGCGGGCGGGGTTGTTTCTAAGGGACGTGGCGTATCGGCTTCATGCGAGCCTTCACCTGCGGGATGCCGGCAGCACCGGTAAAACCCACGCAAAATTTTCGGAAATGTTCAAACGCAGGGCCAGAAAAGGACAATGCTTCAATCAGCCGTATCTCGGCACCCGCGAGTTTTCCTGCGCCTTTGCACTGATAGAACAGGAGGCATTGGAACAGGAACGGCGTCTGCACCCGGCCATAGCGGAAGACAGGGAACTGGGCTGGATGCTGTATGACATGGATTTTTCCGATTCGGAGAATCCGGTCCCGC
The DNA here is from genome assembly GCA_965207165.1 of Gammaproteobacteria bacterium. Classification (GTDB taxonomy): domain Bacteria; phylum Pseudomonadota; class Gammaproteobacteria; order Eutrophobiales; family Eutrophobiaceae; genus JAAXHV01. The sequence continues at coordinate 4,165,245 of OZ242265.1, forward strand.
GGTTTTTCAATGCCAGGATTGTATCGGGCGGGATTACGGTGCCCGGCCGTGACAGCGAGGCCGTCAGGGGATGATTCTCAAGGCCCTCACCCAATACTATGCGCGCAACGCCGGTGAAGAGAACGACGCACTGCCCCCGCCGGGGTTTGAACACAAGGTGATCCCCGTCATAGTCGAAATTGATCGGCAGGGCGAACTGGTGCAGGTCCACGCCAACGACAGGGAAGCCACCGTGCCCCACAGGGTGAAACGGGCGACCAACGTCGCGGCAAACCTGCTGTGGGACAACGCCGACTATGTGCTGGGCCTCGCGGTAAAGGGAAAACCTGCGCGCGTGGCCAGGCAGCATGCGGCGTTCATCGAACGGGTACGGTTACTCGGCGATCCAGCGGGAAGTGATGACGGCATCCGGGCGCTGTTGTCTTTCCTTGAAAATTTTGATGCCGCCTCCCTGGAACAAACTCCGCATTGGCAGCGCCTTCAATCCAATCCCAATATCAGTTTCCAGCTGCAACATGATAATTGTCTTATCTGTGAGCGGCCAAATGTTATGGCTACGCTCAGAGATCATTGGGGGAAGAAAGCCCCGGGTGCCGTGTGCCTGGTCACGGGCAATGCGGAAAAACCCGAACGGCTGCATCCGCTCATTAAGGGGGTCTGGGGCGCACAAAGCGCGGGCGCGAACATCGTGTCGTTCAATCGTAACTCGTCCGCCTCTTACGGCAAATCCCAGGGCCTTAACGCGCCGGTGGGCAAGCAAGCCGTGTTTGCCTACACCACGGCGCTCAACCACCTGTTGCGCAAGGGGTCGGGGCAGCGGTTTCAGGTGGGTGATACCACCGCCGTATGCTGGTCGGCAGAACGGCATGCGTTTGAAGCGGACTTTGCGACGATGTGGGGCGCAACGCCGGCGAGTGTCAAGGAGGATCAGGATAACTATACCGGTGCCGTCAAGGCGGTATTTGACGCGGTTCGTCACGGCGCGTTGGCCGACCGGGGTGACACGCCGTTTTACCTGCTCGGACTTGCGCCGAATGCGTCGCGAATTGCCATTCGCTTCTGGTTGACCGGCACGGTAAGTGAGTTTGCTGTGCGTACCAAGGCGCATTTCGATTATCTGGAGATGGTGCGCGCGGACTACCAGCCAGCCTATCCGCCCCTGTCGCTGCTGCTGATCAACACCGCGTTCCGGGAACAGCCGAAGCACATCCTGCCCAGCCTGGGCGGGGATACCCTGCGCACAATCCTGGCCGATCTGCCCTATCCGTACACGCTGTTTGCCGCGACAATCCGGCGTTGCCGGGCAGCACAACGCGTGAACTATGCACGCGCGGCGATGATCAAGGCATATCTCAACAAGCGGTTCGGTACGGAGGTATTGAAAGTGGCCCTGGACAAAGACAACACGGACCCGGCTTACCGGTCGGGCAGACTGTTTGCGACGCTGCAGAAGCTACAGGAAGAAGCCTATCCGGACATTAACGCAACCATTAATGAACGCTTTTACGCTGCCGCCTCGGGCAATCCCGCCCGCATCTTTCCAGCTTTATTGACGCGGTCAAACCATCATTTGACCAAACTGTACAATCAGGGACGCCGGGTCAATTTTGAGAAACTGCTGGGTGAAATGATGGCTCACATGCCGGGCGCGCTGCCGGCAGCAATGTCACTGGAGGAACAGGGAAGATTCGCTGTAGGTTACTACCATCAACGTCAGGATTTTTTCACTAAACGCGGCACAAGTGAACCAGGAGATGCACTATGAATCTGGAAAACCGGTACGACTTTGTCTATTTATTCGACGTCAGGGACGGTAATCCAAACGGGGACCCGGATGCGGGAAACCTGCCCAGGGTTGATGCAGAGACCGGGCTGGGGCTGGTAACCGATGTCTGTCTGAAACGAAAGGTGCGCAACTTTGTGAGCCTGGTAAAACATAACGAGCCGCCCCACGACATTTACATCAAGGAAAAGGCCGTACTGAACCGGATCCACGAGACGGCCTACCAGCGTGTCGGCGCGGGAGAGGCACTCCTAGCGGAAGAAGATAAAGGTTCCGAACCTGATAAGACAATCAAACCGAAACGCAAGGGGACGGCCGATACCGCAGACAAGGCGAGAGAGTGGATTTGCCGGAACTATTATGATGTCAGAACGTTTGGCGCGGTGATGTCCACCGGCGTAAATTGCGGCCAGGTGCGCGGCCCGGTGCAAATGACCTTCGCACGCTCTATCGATCCCATCATTTCTCAGGAACATGCTATAACCCGAATGGCCGTCGTTACGCAGGAAGAAGCAGAGAGACAGGCCGGTGAAAATCGGTCAATGGGCAGAAAGTTCACCGTACCCTATGGCTTGTATCGCTGTCATGGTTTCATTTCCGCGCATCTCGCACAACAAACCGGTTTCTCGGAGGATGATCTAAAATTGTTTCTGCAGGCCCTGGAATACATGTTTGAGCATGATCGTTCGGCTGCGCGTGGTGAAATGACTGTTCGGGGGATTTATATATTCAAACATAAGACAAAATTGGGCAACGCACCCGCGCACCACCTGTTTGAACGGGTTACTATCGCTTTAGAAGACGAATCAAAACCGGCCAAGGACTTCGGCGACTATCGAATCTCCATAAATGAAGAACGTCTTCCTTCAGGAGTGGAACTCATTCAACGAGGTAGATAAAGTGCGATACACACTCACTACCGTTCCCGGACGTAGCGGATGTTCTTTCCTCCGAATCAGGTCTATCCTGGTTGACCGAAATTATATCCCAGGGATTAGGGAACGGGCATCGGTGGGTCGGCAGCGGGGGCTCGCAACCCGTAGACATCCTCCAATAACGCAATGCCTTCGGCCCGGGACAGATGTACGCTAAATGTTTTCGGGTTCAATGTCTCATCATTGCGGACACTGTCCAGGAATTTGCATAAATCATTAATGATTGTCTCGGCCAGAGAGATACGGCGATCAGGACGTAATAACTGGACCAGACGAAAAACATCATTGCGATGTTTTTTAATATCATCGCTATGCACAGATTCACCGTCGATTTTACGCTGGGTGAGGTTAAGAAATGCCTTGGCTTTGAACGGGATCAGCATTTCCGCATCTAACAGAGAAATCCCTTCCCTGACAGTTCGGTAATCCTGTAACGCATTGTAGTAGTCCTCATCAAGTAAGATAGCAGACAGACTCAAGATGCCTTCATCTACGGGCACCCCGGCGATGGGACTCTCATCCTGTAATACAACCCCGCCCGGTTGCCGGGAAAACAATTCAACCATCTTGGGATAGGATCCGTCTGCCGGGTCGAGAAATCGATAAAACTCTTTGCGACCATCGCTTTTTTGTCTGGCTTTATAGCCGCCCGCTTCAAGGAAGCCTTGAAACGCTTGCGCGAAGCGTTTATCCATGACTTCAACACAGAGCACGACATCCAGATCCTGGGTAGATCGGAACTCAAGACCGGCATCGGTAAAGATAAGATCGCATGCAGCGCCGCCGATCAATGCATATTGGTCTTCGTAACCCGCGAAGTGGTCCCTGAACTTATCGATGCCGATTACCATGAAATCTGCTCCAGGAGATCCTCTGCCGCTTTGGCGATGCGCTCATCGGAATGGACCCGGAATTGTGCATACAAAGACAGGCGATCGACGATGCCGGCGTTTGCAAGAATTTTCGGATCGTAGTGCCACAACTCCATTACTGATTTGGCATCTTCGTCATGTTTAACCAGCGTCAGATTCGATTCTGCAATCACGTTGCCCCATTCCTTGTAATGAACAGCATAGACAGGCAACGCAGGGGGCGACAAGTCCGTAAGCGCAGCTAAGGCACTTTCACCCGCCTGCATGATACCAGCACTCACGGAGCCCGTACCGACATGCTTCCGGCTACGCGCCGGGGCGCGCAGGTACTGGGCGGCCATATCAAGTAATTGGCGTGGCTCAGCGATCAAATTAATCCAGTTGGCGCGCCCGCGTTTTGAGATTTTTACCAGGTCAAGCTGTTTCAGTTCTTCATATGCGCGCCAGATGGACATCGTTGAGTATGAAACCTGGAGCGCTTTAGCCGGTTGGGGCAGGTTTAAGAGGTGATGGAACAATAGTGCCTGGGCGACGGGGGAAAACTGATCCTGTCTTCGTTTGGGCCTGGCGCGAAAATATTCCCGAAGATCAAGTGCAAGCTGCGGAATATACAACTGATTACCGGGTATCACGAAGGATACATTGTTGGCAATTAACCGAGCCCTGCGGTCGGCTGACAGCCGTTGTGCCGCATAGATGACTATTCCGTCGAATACACGCTCTATGTGAACGAGATGTTTGGACACCTCGGTTGGTGTTACGTTGATAGTTCCACGGTCAACGGCGAATAAACAGGGTTGCCGGGAAATCGAACCCGTGAGAAAATCATATCGATGTGACAAGAAGACGGGCAATCCGGTTGCACCAAGCCAATGGGTAAACCGCACAGGTTGATGCAAAGTTACTTGGATATAGGCACGGAGTTGCTCTGCAAAATCAGCGGCATCGTCTGGTTGTGGAACTTTATCTAACATAGATTGGCGTTATAACATACGAAATGTTAATAAGCAATATCATGTTATTAAAGAATTCAATACGGAGTTTCGTTATTGACGGTGGACCCTGGAGGTAGATGTTGGGAATTATAAGGAATTGTTCCCGAACAGTGCCGAAGCAGGCGTGAGGGTTTGATCACCCCTCCCTATCTGCAGGTGGCATTTGAAATTCAAAAAGTTCGTACATTCTCCCTGTTTTAGCAACAGTTCCGTAACACCTGTCCCGGAGAGGGCACAAGGCCGGCAAATACCGCGTGCTGTCTCGCGCTGGCTGCCCCGTCGCAACAAGGAGTGTCAGGTTATGAGGCCGTCGACAAAAGCCAGCATAGCACAGCACGGCTGCCTGACAGACAACCCGCGCGTCCTGTATTTTGTCTCCGTATCCAAGTACGGGACTGATGTTATACCGGGCCGCTTTCAATGTAACGGACAGGCCTTTCACGCCCACACTCTCAACCGTCCAACCCGCCGCAAGCCGGCCATACCGGGCCGCGCGATTGGTCATTCGCCCACCAGGCCTGTGTCGTGACCGCGCGATGGGGCAGCGGCCTGAAGCCGGCCCCGCATCTTATCCGGGGGAAAAATCAATGACAACGGAAGCGCATATGCAATACACCGTTTTGTTCCATAATCAGTGCTATTCGATAAGTCGGCAGGTGAAGCTCGTGCGCCTGCAGGGGCACGTGGCTTGAAACGGGCTGCTCGATGTAGGGTGCAGCTGATAACAACATCGTGCCCAGGGGGGTACGTGGATTGATACTGGCTAAAATGCCCGGACTGGTTTATCCTGTGCGTGTCGCGCCACTGTGTGGACGCGCGGATTGAAACCGCATTGAGCAAGGGTATAGATTCCCATGCGGGTGTCGCTCCCCCACGGGGGTGCGCGGATTGAAACTCATCGCTTGACATAAGAAGTAAATCTTGATGCCTCGCGCCCCCGCGGGGGCGCGTGATTTGGCATTTGTCCCGGTTATCCCGTCACCCTGCGCGGTGTCTGCACGCCCACTCGGGCATGCCGGGATGAAACCGAAAAATGTCGATAGCACCGGTGATGATCTGCCTGACAAATGAAGTAACGCCGCCCGCGTGTACGGGCGCGCCGCGTGCGTAAGACGATTGTCCGATGACCCGTCCGTAGCGTCTTTTCAATAACGGTTGTTGTAACACTTGACTGGCCGGGTACATCCACCCGCTAACCGGGTTGCCTGTTCTCAGGTAAATCGCCGCCCGCTTCTACCCTGATACGCCGGCTTCCAAATTCGCCTGCCCGATCTGCTGCAACCGGGCTGTTCACCGCATAACGCCCGCATTCCAACGTGATAACGCCCGTCCCCTAGCTCGCTACGCGGCCGGTTTAATCATCTTTTTTCGGCTAAAGAAATTATTTTATTCCCTTGTATTCCCAGCAGGATTTTGTCCCGAAAAGTGCCTTGACTCGTGTATTTTCGCTTCCTATACTCAGCTGCACACCCACTACAGGAATGGACGATGCACCCGTTAGCCATTACCTTCGGCCTGGCCATCAGCGCCGTTGCCGCCTATGTTGCCGTGACCACTGTCCTGCCGCTTGTGGCACAGTCTGAAGCCCAGGCCGCCATTGCGGAGATCAATACGCTGTCCGCGTCGCTGAAACAGGCGGAGCGCATCGGCACCACCCTGGCGGAACGTGAGAAGATCAAGAATCTCAGACCCCTGCTCAAGGGCTGGACCTGCAATGGTAGCGCCATCCCTGCCAGCGGCGGCACCGCGCCCTGCACGGCAGGCGGGGCCAACCTCGACTCCAGCGCCGGCCAGAGCACTATCACGCTGAATGCCGATACGCCGAAAGGCGGGTTCATCATCACGCTGCAATCGAACGAAACCTGCCTGAACGTCAAGAACGAGCTGACCAACACGCGCAGCACCTTGTTCGAGGTGGCCGGTGCCACCTCCTGTTCGACGTCGCAGCCGAACGCGGTCGACATCAACATACTTTGAGCGCTGAAAAACCGGGGAAACAAGACCATGGATATCCTCCTTGACCTTGGGAACCGAAATAAAAGAGCCGGCTTTGCCACCTCCTGCCGGCGGAGGAGACCAACTCACTTTTCACGAGTACACCCACTCAGGAAAATAAGTGTGACGCTGTTTATGATATAAGAAATCGGCAGATGATCAAGTCCCTTTTATCAAAATCTCTGCATGGTGCTGGCCACACAGTCAGGCTGTCACCCTCATATCTCTACGACGTCACCGTTTCCTGTCCACTGGCCGCCGTGTACACACCCCTCCTCAGCCGTAGTTCGTACACGGCGGCGGCCTGCGGATGAGCCCGGCGCGAGCACGGGCAAGCGGTCTGGCCCTGCCGCCCGGCACCCGGTTGAATCTGTCGGTGCGCAACAGACACCTGAACACGGTTCCAGCTGCCGCCTGGCTATCAACGGACGCTGCGCCGTGCCTGACCCCGGTCGTTCGAGGAACCTGCCCAGGCGGCACAAGCCCGGTCACATCAAGATCGTCTTTAACACCCGTTTCCCGGCGATCGCCACCGTCACCCCTGAGATATGTCCATGATAAAATCCAACTCACCGACTATACCCGTCTTCACCTGCCTGACCATCACCCTGGTCTGCTCGCTGTACCCGGAGTCCGTATTCGCAGTGCCCAAGTTCGCCGAGATTGCCCAGGCAATACTTAATTTTCTGAATAACGACCTGTCCAGGACCCTTGCCACCATCGCCGTTATCTTCTTTGGTTACCTGTTGTTTACCGGCAGGATGGAGGTGGGGCGCGCCCTGACGCTGGCCGGCGGCATCGTGGTGGTGTTCGCCGCCGGCGCCATCGTCAGGTTCCTGCAGGGCTGATCCGGACGCCACTGCCGCCCATGCGTACCCTGGTCTTCAAGGGATTGCTGCGACCGCCCATGATGCTTGGCGTGCCGACCGCGTTCCTCATTCTGGAAAGTGTTGCCTGTTCGGGATTCATCATCTGGAACCACTTTGCCGGGCTCTTGTACCTGTTGCCGTTGCACCTGGGCGTCTGGTTCTTCTCGCTGGAAGACCCGTACCGGATCGATATCGTCATCCGCAGCAGGGTGATGATCCTGCCGCTGGCCAACAAGCGTTTCTGGGGACGCCAGTCCTATGCGCCCTGATGCGCGCGAGCGCCTGGTGATGCCGGTGCAGCGGGAGGCTGCCTGTGCCTCCCTCATTCCCTACAGCGCCTGTATCGGCCCTCGGATCCTGGCCACCTACGGCAACGATCTGGTCGGTTTTATCCGGCTGGACGGCATGGAGACCGACCACCTCGGCGCCGGCGAGATCGAACACCTGTTCCAGCGCCGCAACTAGCTCCTGGTCAGCACCGTGCGGCCCGACCTCGCAGTCCACTTCCTCACCGTCAAGCGGCGTTGCCCGGGCACCGGCGGGCAGACGCCCGCACGGACCGGCGGCAACTTCTTCGATGCGCTCCTGTCCCGCCACGGTGAGGACGTGGCCGGACGGCGCTTTGTGATAGAACACTACCTGGTCCTGATCCGGTCCCGGCCCATCAGCCTCAAGCTGCGCATGGCCGATTTTTTCACCGGCCTCAATCCTAAGCGCATCCTCAGCAGCGATGAAGCGGACCAGGACAGGGAAACCTTTGAACATCTTCTCGATAGTGTCTGCGTCCAGTTCAGCGATCACAAGCCGCGGGTCCTGGCCATCGTGCCGGGACCGAATCCGGGCCAGTACATCGCCGAACACCTGTCCCTGATCAGCTATCTGGTCAACCACGATGGTGCGCCGCGCCCGCTGGGCGACACCATCGAGCTCAACCGTCAGATAGCCAACGCCCGCCTCACCTTCACCAACAGCGGCACCGGTAGTATCGGCAAACACCTGTTCGCGGCCAAGGCGGTCAAGGTGTTTCCCCAGCACCTCGAAAACGGCTGTCTCGACGACCTCTTGTTCCTGCCCTGTGAGCTGGTCCTCTCCGTCAGCTTCCGCTTCCAGTTGCAAACCCAGGCCGTGGCGCAGATAGAGCGCCAGATACGCGTGCTCACCCTGTCAAAGGACGCCGCCGTCAGCCAGGTGGACGAATTGGCCCTGGCCAGGGACGAGATCGCCTCGGGCAACATCAGTATCGGCGAGTCCAGTTTCCACCTGATTCACTACGCCCCGGATCCCGATGCCCTGGAAAACCAGTCCCAGGCCATCGACAGGCTGTTTGATCGCGCCGGCCTGGTCCCGACCGACGACGATATCGCCCTGCAGAATAAGTACCTCGCCACCCTGCCGGGCAACTGGGGGTATCGCACCCGCACCTACACCGGCCTGCACAGCGGCAACATCGCGGCCCTGTTTACCCTGCGCAGCCAGCCCCCGGGACGGCAGGCCGGCCACTGGTGCGACCGTCCCCTGACGACCATGCTGACCCGCGCCCACACCGCGTACGGCCTTGACCTGCACGTGGAAGATCTCGGCAACACCATCATCACCGGCCAGTCCGGCTCCGGCAAGACCGTCCTGATCTGCTACCTGGCCGCGTGCTGCGTTCGCGCCGGCGCCCGCGTGGTGTTCATCGACAAGGATCGCGGCGCCGAGATCTTCGTACGCGCCGGCGCCGGGGCCTACCACACCATCGAACCCGGCACGCCGACCCGGTTCAACCCATTTGCCCAGACCGACACCCGTGAGAACATCGAGTTCACCGCCACGCTTATCCAGGACATCATCAGGGCCAATACCGAGCGCCTGACCCCGGCACAGATCGAACAGATCCACGACTCCGTGATCCACGTGTTTGGCCTGCCGCGTAACGAGCGTCGGCTGGCGTCCCTGGTCCACTTCCTGTCAAGGCAGTCCCAGTCCGAACTGTACCATGCCCTGACACCCTGGATCGGGGAAGGCCAGCATGCCTGGCTGTTCGACCACAACGCCCCGATCAACATCACGCAGCACCCCATCAGCGGCTTTGACATGACCCATATCCTGGACAACCGCCACCTCAGATCGTTTGCCCTGCGCTGGCTGATCCACCAGATCGACGGTCTGCTGGACGGCAGCCCGCTGGTCATCGTCATCGACGAAGGCTGGCGCACCCTAGATGACACCGCGTTCGCCGCGCAGATCAAGAACTTCGCCAAGACCATCCGCAAGCGCAACGGCCTGATCATCTTCGGCAGCAACAACCCTATGGACCTCACCCGCACCGAAGCCGGCCGGGAGCTGATCGTCCAGTCCCCGACCACCATCTTCACCGCCAATCCCGCCGGGTCCGCCGGGGATTACGACCACTACCGGCTCAATGAGCGCCAGATCGGTCAAATCCTGGCGCTGGCGCCCGGTTCCCGGGAATTGATCCTGGTGCAACGGGACCACAGCGTACACCTCAATTTCGACCTGTCTGCCTGTCCGGCGCTCATCAAGGTGCTCTCGGGACGCACCGACACCCTCCATGAAATGCACCGGCTCATCAAGCAGCATGGCCCGGCGCCGTCACAATGGCTCGGGCATTTCCATCCCGACCTGTCCGGCCTTACCGGGAGCGGCCCATGCGGCTGAAACACACCGCCATCCTCGTCTGCCTGTGCCTGCCCGTCGGCATCATGAGCGCCTTTGCCATCAGCGCCCTGACTGCGGTGAAGGATGCCGTGGCCCGCTCCGAGCTGATCAGGCAGACCAAACTCCTCAACACCCAGATCGGCACGCTGCGGGATCACCTGGACACGGCCAGAACCCACGCCAGCATTGCCAGGACCACCCTTGACGTTCTCCGCGGCAAACGCAGCATCTGGGACGTGTTCCACTATCGCGACATCCTGGGTTGGGAGTCCGAACACCTGGTGTGGAACTTAAGCGGCCTGTATTACGACATCGAGAATATCGATGAGATACCCGACTATTACGGCCACCTCTGGCCCGCCTACGAACGCGTGATCGACGATTACCGCGGGTTCAGGCAGGACGTCGCCAGGATGACGCTCACCGAACGCCGGGACAGGCTCGCACAGCTGGAAACCAAGAGCATCGAGTCACCGGCCGTGATTATCACCCAGACCCATGCCATCACCGAGTCTCTGGCGAACGGTGCGCGCGCCGAGATCAACAAACTGTCCGAGCAGTTGCAAACCGACCCCGACACCCTCTCGACCAACGATCTGCTGTTTATCATTGCCGCCAACGGCCTGATCGCCAACCGGGTTGCGTCCCACCACCTGCAGCTCTATGCGCTGATCGAGAACAAGGAGGCCGAGCTCAGGATTCTCCAGAACAAGATCAAGCTGGCCAAGTCCAAAACCCCGCCGCGATGAACAGCCTTCCCGCCCTGATGATCCCCGCAGACACCGGCAATCCGTGCGAGACTCTCTGGCAGGGCGTGTTCTCCGCGGATTTCCGGCCGGTGACCTGCCTCACCCACCACATCGACACGGTAATCGGCGAGGTGGCCGGCGGGGCCAGCGGGCGCGTCGCCGCGACCCTCGGCACCACCCTGACGACCCTGGCGACCATCGCCATCATCCTCATCGGCTACGGCATGCTGTTCGGCAAGAACGAGTTGACGGGGCTCTACAACCCGTTCAAGGCCATCGTTGCCATTGTCGCCGCGGCGGTGATCATCAACAACTTCGAGGGCGTCCTCTACAACCCGATCCACACCCTGGTCATGGAGGTGCCGGTGCGGATCGTCGAGGCCGTTGACCTCCCCGCCAGCCGGGCCGAGGCCAGGGTAAGCGCCACGGCCACCTCGGAGCAGGACAAGCTCGCCGGTCTCATTGACGTCGCCTTTGTCAACGGCCTGCAGTCCACGCTTGCCGTATTGACCGCGTCGGTCCCTGTCATCGGTCCCGGTGTGTTGCGCCTGTTCCTGGACGACCCCGAAGCCCTGGGCCTTGAGAACTGCACCGATCCGCCCCCGGAGGGCGAGGACAGGAACACCATCATGACCTGGCTCTGGGAGAAGTTTACCTACGTCATCAGCCTCGAGGCCGTGGGCGACACGCTGGCCGGACTGGCCGAGCTGGCGTTCGGGCTGATCCTCGCCCTGATCGTGCTGTTCTCCGTGCTGACCTGGGCCACCTATGCCACGTCCCTGTACATCTCCAATTACCTCAAACTGGTGCTGCTGCTGGTGCTCGCGCCGGTATTTCTGGGCTTTTTCATGTTTGCCCAGACCCGCGATATTACACAGAAATGGTGCCAGAATCTCATCAGCTGCGCCCTCATCAACCTGATTCTGATGGGCATGGTCCGCATCTTCATGCTCATCATCGAATCCACCCAGGTAACCATCGCCAACCCGAACGGCTGCCATATCGATCCGTTCGCCGGGTCCATCGTGCTTGCGCTCATGTACCTCGTTCTCCTGGCCATGACCAAAAACATTCCCGTGATCGTCTCGGAACTGACCGGTTCGTCCGGACAGGGCGCCGGTGACGTCATCGGTAACACCATCCGTACGGCCGTTGCGGCCGGCACCGGCCTGACCGCCAAATACAGCCTGTGGAAGCGGCTCGGCGGCGCCATCAACCCGAACCGGACCACCCTCGGCGGCAGGGCCAACACCCCGGGCAAACCCTGATCGGAGTTGCCGCCGTGTCCATCGCCAACGATCCGAAATACAAGGCCGCGTTCGGGCGCGCTGAGGACTTCCAGTATGCCATCCTCCCCGACATACGCCGCTCGCGCAGCGTCGCCTGGTGCATCGCCAGCTGCTCGGGCGCGCTCACCGCCCTGTCCCTGCTCGCGCTGTTATTCATAATCCCGCTGAAGGAACGCTACGCAGTTCCCATCCTGGTGGATCGCACCACCGGCTATGCCCGCATCGTGCAGACCCCGCAGGACATGAACGGTCTGCGCCCCGACATCGTGCAGAACCTGGACCGCCACTGGATCCAGGAATACATCCATGCGCGCGAGTCCTATCAGCCCGAACACCTCAAGTCCTACTACCGACGCGTGCGCCTGTTTTCCTGCCAGGCCGGCTTTGACTCGTTTGCCTGGAACTTCAACCCTGGCAACGCACAAAACCACTACCGCATTTACGACGACACGCGCGTCGACGTGGTCATCAGGAAAATCCAGCCTGCCGGCACCGTCACCGACGCCGCGGGCATCGACTGGCGCAACTACAACGTGCAGATCGATCGAATCATCGTGCCGCCGGCCCGCTCGCGCCACAGCGCCGACCGCTACATCCCCTACGAGATCAACCTGTCCGTACGTTTTCGCGAGCTTGCGCTGGAGGAGTCACGCCTGCGGTTCAACCCGCTGGGGTTCACCGTGTGCCATTACGAACGCGATCAATACCTGGAACGACCGGAGGAGCAACCGCCTACATGATACCTTACCTGCGCATGACCGCCATCGGCCTGCTGCTGGCGCTTCTCGCCGTCGCCACCCCGGCCCAGAGCCCGCTCGGCCAGCAGCCGCGTCCCGGCCCCGGCGACAGGCGCATCCGCACCCTGGTGTACCAGCCCGACACGGTGTTCGCCCTCATCACCCACTTCTACATCGCCACCGCAATCCACTTCGGCGAAGATGAGAGCCTCCTGCCGCGCCCCATCATCGGCGGTGACCCCCTGGCCTGGGATATCCAGATCATCGCCGCCAACGCCATCTCGGTCAAGCCCATTGCCGAGAGTCCGGCGACCAATATGACCATCTACACCGACCGGCACGTCTATTACTTCGAACTGGATGTTGCCCGGAAACATGATCGTACCGACGCCACCTACGGAATCCACTTCGTGTACCCGTTTGCGGCCGCAAGGCGCGCCCGCCAGGGGGCCGCCAACCCCGATCCTGCGCCGGATGCGCGCCTCGTCAAGCAGCAGGAAGCGCTGATCAACAACTCCGTGCCGCTGGCCGACCTCTACAGTGACTACCGCATCAGCGGGGCCAGGGACATCCGCCCGGTCAGCGTGTTCGATGACGGCCTGTTTACCTATTTCCGCTTTGCCCCCGGCGCTCGCACCCCGGCCATCTACGCCAGGGACGCCGACGGTCTGAAGAACGTCAACCACCACAGCAAGCGGGATTACCTGATCGTGCAACGCCTGGCTGACCGGTTCGAGCTGCGTCTGGGCCGCCACAAGGCGCAGGTAAGGCGCGTTATGCCCATCGCCCGGAAGGCGCGACCGCTGCCCGCGCCCGGTCTTGCTCTGCGCCCCGATGCTAGCGAACGCCCTGTCGGTACGTCCACCGGATTTCCGATCCTGCCCCGGCAGCGGCCCAAACCCGCGCCTGCTGCCCCGGAAACCATCCCGGCGCAAGCGGGCACCCCAGCTGCCACCGGCACCGTGACCGTTCCTCGGCCCGCGACGGTGTTGCGGCCGCCGCCCGATGATCCGGCACGCCACATCGGCATACTGCCCACGGAACGCTTCATCGAATACACCGGCCAGGCCCCCGCGATTCCCTGCGCCGGAGGCTACTGGGAACGCAGCCACCGGCCTGCAAACCCGGACCGTCTTCACTTCCTGCTGCGCTGCCCCGAGGCCGGCGTCGATGAGTGAACCGCGCCCGCCCGATACCGGCCCGGCGCAAACGCCGATTGCTGCGGACCCGGCCGATGCCGCGGTCCACCCCGCGCAGGGCCTCCCAACCCGGCTGCGTAAGGCCGCCACGCTGCTCCTGCTGTTTATCGCCCTGTTCGCGCTCCTCTACCAGCTGATTCATTCCGGTGAGACGGTAACCAACGAACTGCTCACCCTGGACGTCCAGGACGCCGCCGAGGCCGAACAGGAAGCCCTGCGCGGCGGCGCGCCCAACCCCGGGGACGCGCTCCCGGCCCGCGCCGATGACACCGGTCCCGCGGCGCGCGACGAGGACGACAGTTTTTCCTTCATGGACCGCATCCGGCACAACCCGCCGGCACAGCCGGTCCAGTCCGCGCCCGCGCCCGGCGCGGACGAGCAGGAACGCCTGGCCGCGCTGGCAACACGCAAGGCGGCCCCGTCCGTCATGGTTCGCTACCAGCCCGGCAGTGCATCCCAGTCCGGGTCGGCAGCCATCGAGACGCCGCCCTCCACCGAACCCGGCGCGACGCCGCAGGCCGGAACGCCGCCGTTCGGACGGGCCCGCCACGGCGCCGGCGACAGCCTTGCCATCCCCGACACTGCGCCGCCGGCTTTGCGCCTGGCCAGCTACCGTCCCGACCAGGACTACCTGGTGCTGCAGGGCACCGTCATCAACCTGACGCTCGAGACACGGATCAATTCCAACCTGCCCGGGCCGGTGCGCGCCCTCGTCAACCAGCCCGTATACGCGGCCAACGGTTCGCGCCTGCTCATCCCCGCCCGCAGCAGGCTGTATGGTAGCTATCCCACCGCGCGCCAGGCGGAACAACGCCTGTTCCTCGTCTGGCAACGGCTGATTACGCCCGAAGGTATCGAGGTGTTCCTCGATTCCCCCGGGGCCGGGCCGATCGGCGCAGCCGGGCTCGGCGGAAGGGTGAACAAACGTTTTATCGAGCGCTTCGGCGCGGCGATGATCTTCAGTGTGGTCGGCAGCATGAACCGCAGCAACAACGACGACGGCATTTCCCTCTACTACGACAGCGCCACCCGCAATGCCGCGGAGATTGCTCTGGAGAACAGCGTCAACCTGGCGCCGATCATCGAGATCAAGCCCGGCGCCGCCATTGCCGCCGTGGTTAATCGCGATCTCGACTTTCGTGCGGCACTGACCGCGTTCAATGCCCAACGCTCTCGCGCCGATCCGGGCACGGCGGTGGTCCCTATCACGCAGACGTTCGCCGATGACATCCCATCGCCGGGTGGTGATACCGATCCCGCAGCGCATCCCCCCGTGTACCTGGTGCCCGAACGCCTGGTCACAAACCCGGCCGGTACGGCACCGGCGCCCGGGACCGCGACGCCGGCGGATACGCCCCCCGCCCCCCCGGCGCCGGCCTGCGCGCGCATCGTGCTGCAACGGGATCGCTATCTGTCCTACCAGCTTGAACGCTGGCTCCGGGACTGTCTGGACAAACCCATGGACTGGCGCATCGGCGGTATGCGCACCTGGCGCGACTACCCGGTCGAACGCGCCGGGATCATCCCCCTGCCGCAGGGCCTTGAATCGCTGTCCGACTACCTGGCCGAGCATTACAGGATACAAACCCTCAGTGACCCCGACCGGATCATCTTCACCGAAGGAGAACACCATGGACCGTAAACCGCTACTGCTTCCCGCGCTGCTGCTCATCGGCGCGTGCGGGACAAATATCGGCAGACAGGTCGAGCACATCGATGAGGTCGAAGAGCGACTCCAATCCCTGCGCGCCGATCACGCGCCCCCGGCAGCAACGGCGCACACGCCCGGCACCGTCGATATCCCGCGCGACCAGGCCTGGCTGCACCGGCCGCTCGATCCCGGCAACTTCACCGCGCTCACCCTGCGCGAGGCCATGGATGAACTGCTGCCCGGACAACCTGTCAGCTACCTCATCGACGACCGCTACGATCCCCGGGTCCAGACCAGTCCGGACGCCGTCACTGTACGCGACCACCTGGACTCCATTGCCCTGCAGGCAAACATCGGCTGGACCTACCGCGCCGGCACCGTCGTCTTCACCCACACCGTCACCCGGCAATACGCCATTCCGCTGTACGGCGGCGGCGTCACCACCACTAGCGTCCATGCCAACAACCTGGGTGACCAGCAGGGACCGAACCGTATCGTCAATTCGATCAACGCCACCATCCACCTCCATTCGGAAGTTCGACACCTCATCGGCACCACCCTGAATATCATCGAGTGCCCGCTGGGCGAGGGGATATCGAACCCCGACGGCAGCGGTGAGCCGCCACAGCCTGAGAATGATCGTGAGACCCTGCGCGGCCTGCCGCTGCTGGCCGTGCCGGTGCGTACCCTGGAATGCTACAACATCTCCGGCAGCGCCAACCTCATCACTATCACCGCACGCCCCCAGACCCTGATCCGCTTCGATAGCGCCTACCGGGCGTTCATCGAATCCCTCAACCGCAAGGCCAATCTCAAGATCATCACCCTCAAGCTGGATGTCACGGATCTGTCCCAGCAGCGCCTCGATCTTGACATCTTGCGCCGCGGCACCGATCTTAGCGGCAGCCTGTCCAACATCGCCTCGGATTTTACCGGCAGCCAGTCAAGCGGGACCGCCGATACCCTCGGTGCGGTGCTCAACCTGACCCTGACCCGCCCCGGCTCCCCCTTCGCCGGGTCGCAGCTGCTGTTGCAACAGCTCGAATCCATCGCCAACCTGTCCATCGAGGACAGCCGCGAAGTGATCGCCTATTCCAATCGCCTGATTACCGTACAGGACACCGACCGCTACACCTATATCAGGGAAATACGGCGCGATCCCGAAACCACCGGCAACACCACCACCTTGCGCACCTCGGTCACCGCCGATCAGATCGTCACGGGCCAGGCCCTGAACATCCTGCCGTCGCTTACCCGCGACTCGATCTCGCTGCACATCGTCATCAATGAATCGACCCTCACCCGGCTCAGGATCGACGGCACGGAAGATACCCGCATCACCCTGCCCGATACCGCCAACTCCGACGTGGTGTTCGACGTCACGTTACAGGATCGGGAAACCGCGCTGATCGCCTCCTCGATCCGGGCGGAGACCCACACTCGGGAAGACAAATCGGGCCTGATGCCCATCAGGCTGCTGGACCGCCTGCTCTCGAACGCCAATGAGGGCCGGCAGCGCATCTACCAGACCCTGTACCTGATCGAGGCAAGCTTCAGGGAGCGACCGTGATCGACCAGTTCATCATCGACGGCGAGCCGGTCCTGGTATCGCACCGCGCCACGCAGGTGCCGCTGACCGGCAGCCCGCCTGTCGGCTTTATCGCCACCCAACTTGCGCAATACGGTGTCCACTATTACGTGCTGACCGACAACAACCTGTTTATCGACGCCGACAGGGCCGTCAGCATCGCCGCGCAAATCGGCGACTGGCCCAATGACGGCGCGCGCACCGGCGAACACCACGTCTTCATTCCCGGCGATAAAACCGTCTACCATGCGCACATCAACATCAAGCCGAGCTTCGTCATCGTCCTCAGGGAACGGTTCATCGACTTCAGGGAAGCGATGGAGATCATCCTGAAAAACCCCCTCAACGCCATGATCCACCAGTCCGGCCGGCTCGCCCGGGCATTCACACAACAGGGGATCCGCGTCACCGACCTCGAAATAGACTTCAGCGACTCCCGCACCAACCCCTACCGGTTGCGCTACGGTCTCAATCGCCGGCAACTGATCCTCGTACCGGCAGGCCTTGCCTTGCTGGCCGCACTCGGCATCGCCGCGCCCGCTCTGATCAGCCAGCTGACCGGCTCCACCTCACCGGCGCCGGCGGACAGCGTCCAGCCGCCCAGCACCGGGGCCGACCGTCTGAGCACCGACCTGATGGCGCTCAGCAGGATGATGAAAACCAACGCGCTGCTGGGGCTGCACGGCATGCGCCGGATGACCGTCACGGCCGCCGCGCGCGCATACGACGTCCGTTACAGCGGCGAGGTCAGGCCCGAATCCACCCTCGGCCGCCTCCGCAACATGGCGTATGTGCGCAATGCCGAGTTCACGTATGCGGGGCACGACTGGTCCATGACCAATCGCTGGCCGAGGGCCGCGGACTACCGCACCTTCGAACTCCCCGATTTATACCACCAGCTCGATCTCTGGCGCCTCAGCGCGGCGCGCCACAACCTCGCCCTGTCGTTCGATCGCGAGGAAATCCTGCACGATGCCTCCCGCTACCTCCTCAACGTCACCATGCAACGCCCGTATCCCGCGCAGCTTACCGTGCTGGCGCGCGATCTCAGGCGCCTCGGTCTTGCCGGCGTACTCGACAACGCCACCTTCACAACAGCAAGCGACCGTGCGCACACCTGGACAAGCCTCCGTTTCCAATTCACCGTCACCGGATACAAGCCATGACACCGACACGAAAGAAGACCCTGATCACGACCGCCGTCCTCGTTCTTATTACCGCCATCGCCTGCGTCCTGTACCTCAACATCAGGCAGGACCCACCGGCGGCATTTGCGCCCGCCCCGGCGCTGCCCGCCAATCCGTATGCCGATGCGGCCCCGACCGGCGCTGACCTACCCGGGTACCGGCATCCCGCACCTGATAATGACCCAGGCGACACGCCCCGCGACGATCCTGACAGGGTGGTCCTGCCAGCGCCCCCACCCGCGCCAGCTGATCCGGACCTGCCGCCCCTCGCGCCCGGGGTCGACACCACCGATCCCGCACCAGGCGACACCGGCGCAAACGCCCCCGCCAGGCCCGATCAGCCCGCACACGCAGCGCCGGCACCCGACTCCTCGGCCGCCTCGGACCGCGCAGATGGCGACCGGACGGCAGGTTGCCCCGACTGTACCGAGGTCGAGCACATCCTGCTCGATCTCGGTTACCTCAACCAGTTGCTGCTGCTGCTCGATCAGATCGAGCAGAACGCAAGCAAACTCCCCTCGGCGCTTGGCCCCGTCATTGCCCACATGATCCGCCTGGAACACCCCAAGCTCGCACCGCTGATCCCGGCCACCTTCGAGGCGGACGAGGTAAAACAGCCGCTCCCGCGTGCGGATCTGGTGGCGCTCATCCACGCTGAGATCGGCCGCGACGCAACGGCGCGGGCGCGCGCGCCAACTCCGCCCCCGGTCAGCATCGGCGATCTGCGCGTGGTCTATGCCCGGCCCGGCCGGATCGATAAACAAACCGAGCCGCGCGTCCACGTTGATCTGCGCAACGAGCGCATCACCCTGACCCCGGCGCGGCCGTTGCTGCGCGGGTCGCTCCGCGTCCGGTTGCTGGACATCCTGCCAGCCGCAGAGCCCCGCCGCGCCCATCCCCGGGTGATCGTCAAGGACATGAAGACCGGCAAGACCCATACCTTGCCCTGGGCCGACTGAGCCATGATCTTCAAGATCGGCATCAGCAAAAACAAGCCGAGGCGCCGCGGCGGCCCACTGACGGGCGTCGAACAACAGCAGCCTCCGGCAAGGCCCGGCGCAGAGAAAAACGCCGGCGCCGTACAACACCTGCCGCCCCCCGGCACGGCCGTCATCACGGACATCCACGAACTGGCATCGCTGGAGCTTTCCACCCATAACCAGATCATCCATATGCTCGCGGGGCTGGGCGATGCGGCGCCGGCCGTGATCACCCGCGACCTTGACATCTACGCTATCGCCGATGACGAACTCTCCCACACGGAGAGCCTGTCCCTGCACCGGATACTGGCTCTTGTCAACCGCGTCAGACCCTCCGGGGATAGCATCCATCACCAGGTCACGCGGGCCGTGTTTGACAGTTATCGCGAGTCTCGCCAGGACACCAATATCCGGGAAGAAACCCGGGAAACCTCCAAGAACGTCGAGACCATATTGAAAAAAGCCATCGACAACAAGGCCACCGATATCCACATCATGATAAAGCACGACGAGTGCTACATCTTCGAGCGCGTGTACGGCCAGCTACGGGAGGTGTCCCACTTCAACGCCAGGCAGGGCGAGAAAATGATCAACGCCCTGTGGAACCTGTACGTGCAATCCACTTACTCCGGGGCTGACGTCGCCAAGGACGGCCGCTTTGAGTTCCGCTACTCAGGCCGCAATTGGCTGTGCCGGGTGTCCTACGTCTACTCCAAAGTCAACAAGGAGCGATCCGTGGCCATCCGCCTGCGCGACATGCAGCGCGTGCCGGACATCGGCTCGCTCGGTTACAGCGAGAAACAACTGTACCTTATCGAACGGGCCACCATGACCAAGGGCATGATACTGATGATCGGATCGGTCAACTCCGGCAAATCCACCACCCAGACCGCGATCATGAAATCGCGCGGGCGCGACAAGAAAAACTTCGAGCTCTCCGACCAGATAGAGGTGATCATCGACAACTTCACCCAGGTACAGATCCCTATCGAGGGCACCGCGGAGAAAATCGCCGAGGACCGGGAACGGCTGCGCCGCGTCTCCACCCGCCATGACGTGAATTTTATCGCCATCAACGAGATCCGCGACCGGGAAACCGCGGCCATGGCCTCGGCCATGCTGCTGCAGGGCACCACCGCGATATCCTCCATCCACGGTTCGAACTGGGCGGACGCCCTGAACCGCATGATGTCGCCGACCGATCTCGGCATCCCCGCCGATATCCTGTTCTCCGAATCCTTCCTGTCCCTGATCATCACCCAGACCCTGATCGGCATTCTGTGTGAGCGGTGCAGGCTGCAGACCTGCCCCCTGTCCGGCTACCAGGACTACTTTACCCGTTGCTTCGGCGCCGCGGCCATGACGGGCGTGCGCTTCCGCAACAGTACCGGCTGTAAGCACTGCCGTCACAGCGGCATCACCGGCCTGACCCTGGCCGCCGAGGTGGTCCCGGTCAACGAATCCAACCGGCGCCTCTTGAAGGACACCACCGATACCCAGACCATGCGTGAGTGGCTGCACCGGCACCGGATTGAAAACATTCACGAGCACGCCTTCAACCGGGCCATCGACGGCCGCGTCGATCCCCTCATGGTGGAGGAGAAGATAGGCCCTTTCAACCGCTACAACCTGTTCGAGCGCTACCTGGGCGATGATGAACCCCTTGCATAGCCTCAACAGCGTCCTGCTGCGCCTGTTCCTGTTTCCCTACCAGTTGCGCAAGTACTTCTTCACCCTGCTCAGGGAATACAACGCCAGCAACTTCCCGATCATCGAAACCCTGCAGCAAATGGAGCGCATCGGCGGCCGTGCCAGCATCCGCAAGATTACCCGTATCGCCCGCGCCAACGTGCGCAACCAGCAGTGCTTCGCAAGCGGGTTTGCAAACAGCGGCTACTTTACCCTCACGGAGGAAAAACTGCTTGTCCTGGGTGAAAATTACGACTCACTGGCCAACGTGATACGCATTATCCTCAGCGCTGACCGGTTCCGTCTGATCCCGGTCCAGATCATCAAAAACTCGGCTCAGTGGCTTGCCATGACCGCCCTCATTATCTGGATATCCAACCTCTCCGGGGCGACAATGCGGCGCATCGCCGGCGATCTGGAATGGTTTTTTGATGTCACCGCCGGCATCGCCGGCCTGGCCCTGCCCGGCCTTGTCGCCCTGCTGCTGTTCTGCTGCGGCTACACGCTGATCCGCCGCAGCGCTGGCTCGGTGCGCAACGCGCTGCGCGCCACCGGCCTTTTCTCCCTGCACGATCACGTCACCGAACACCGGCTCCTGCAGGTTGCCGGTGAGTTGACCGCGACCAACATTCCGGCCGCCGATCTCATGAACATCCTGGCGGACATTTTCCGCGGCGAGCGCTGGCTTACCCGCCGCATCCGCACGGCGCATCGCCGTTTGACGGAAGAAACCTTCCTGGACGTGCTCGATACCGTCATCAGCGACCCCCTGTATCTGCATATCGCGGCCTCGGCGCCCAACCGGTTGCCCGTCGAGATTAGCGCCGGGATGCGCACCGCGGCCAATCTGCTCGAACTTGAGATCGAGCAGAAAATCAGCCTGTACCAGAACCTGGCCTTGCTTGCCTCCCTGTCCCTGGCTGCCTGCTGCACCATCCCGTTCATCCTGATCACCATGGGCATGACCGTACAGATCACGCAACCCTGATGCACCCGCTGATCCTGATGCTCGCCCTTTTGATCGGCACGGTCCTGAGCTACACCGCCGCCAGGGGTCTCTCGCGCATACAGCTCTACCTGGACTATAGCGCCGTGCACGCCGACGTGATCACATCCGTGTCAACCTATGTCGGCGCGCGCTGCCGCGCGCTGGCGCCCGGCACCGTGATCGGCTTCGACAGGGGCAATTGCACCGGCCCCGGCAAGGCCGGCAACCTGGCCTGCCTGCCGGACACCGATCCGGCCTGGCTTGACCCGGACACCGGGCTGTTCGGATACGATCTGTCCGTGGAGTTCCCGCCGCGCCGGGCCGCACGCATCGTACTGACCCCTGCGGCGGATAACGATGCCGCCTTCGCCGGTTACCTGGCCCGGCGCCACCACTGGCGTTACGAGCCGGCCACGGGGATTATCGTGCGGCCGCTGGACGATGCCCCCTACCAGATCGATGAACCGGCCCTCACGCTACTGCTCGTTGCCGGCGCCTTGGACCGGAACTGTGCCCGCAACCCTATCCCCGCGGCGACCTCGCCCGCCGATGCGGCCCTCATCACCTGGCCTACCGCGGTACCCGGTTACCTGAACGATGACAACCTGGATCTGTGCGATCCCATGGCCGATGATCCGCATCGCAACCCGCTGCCGGGCTCCTGCAGATAGCTGGCGATGCGCAGGAATTATCAATTCACCCGGCACGCCGCGGTCCTGTGTCCGGCGTTCCCGTACAACCCGTTTTTTTCGGAGTGACACACCATGAACGCGCTCATGATCATCTTTTTCATGTCCATCCTGTCGCTGATGACCAGCACCCTCTACCACCTCAACGATCAGCGCGCCCGGGCCTTGCGTGCGGATGGCGTGGCCAGCAGCATCACGCAGATCGCCCGCTCCCAGCACCGCCACCGCGCCGACAACCCGGGCGCCGCCTACTTCAGTGTGCTTGACGACCCCAACGTCCCCGGCTGGTCATCCGCTGCCTTCGATGCCGCCAACTACGCGACGGCGCCCCTGCCCGGTACGCCCGATAACGGATTCCTGGTCCGCTACACCGCCACGGACACGGCCGCTGCCGCCCGCGTAGCGCAACGCTTCGGCCCCATCGCCTGTGTCGGCCACCCCGCAGGCGCCCTGGGACTACCGGCTGTATGCGGATCCGACAACACGGTCGTCAGCGTCTTTTTCGCCCGTTCCCTCGATCTCACCCTCATCGATGAATTCCTGCCACTGAACGGCGAGCGCGCCATGTGGAACCGAGCCGATGGCGGGTTGGGTCTGAAGGTGGGCGGGCGCGTTAATGACGCACAGGCGGGTACGCTGATCACGCCGGAAGGCGACATCACCACCAACGGCAGCATTGAAGGGCGCGGCCTGCTGAACATCGGCCTGACGTTCGCCGACACCGACAACGACGGCGAGATCGATCCCGGCGAGCGCGTCGCCGGCGAGGGCATTCTCATCACCAGCGACGGCGTATTTCATCTCTACGACGGCACCACCTCGGTCATTGAAATGAACGCCGGCGGCATCCGCATCAACGACAACCTCGGCAACAAACCCTATATCGATACCGGGGCCTCCATCATCGAGGATTTCGCCACCGTCGGCGGCGGCACCGCCACCTTCGATGACATCATCATCAACCCCTGAGCGCCGGTGACCGACACCGATCCCGGCCCCCTGAACAGTATCGCCAGGCCCCTCCTTGAACTCATGGCCGAGGCCGGCACGACCGAACTGGTCAGGAACGGACCGGACACCATGTTCCTGGAGGTCAACGGATGCTGGCAACGCATCGCCAGGGACGTGAGCGCCGTCTTCGGCCCGAAATACGTCCGTGCGTTCTGCTCCGCGGTCAACGCCTACAACAGCGGCAGCCTGTCGTTCAACACCCCGTTCCTGTCCGGCTACCTGCCGGATCCGGGCCGGGAACGCATCCAGATTGTAACCCCGCCGGCCGTCGAGGCCACCGCGTTTTCCATCCGAAGGCCCAGTGCGCTGCCGTTCACCCTGGAAGATTATCTCAAGACCGGTGTGTTCGGCGCAATCACAGAAACCTCTGACAGCCGGGCAGGCCGTAGCGCTGTGGCCGAACCTGGCGGCTGCTCGCCGTCCGGCGCCATGCAGATCATCCGGGATGCCGTTCTCGGCCGGCTCAATATTGTCATTTCCGGTGGAACCGGCGCCGGCAAGACCACCTTCCTCAATTCATTGGCCGGCCTCGTCCCCGACCACGAACGGCTTATCACCATTGAGGATACCCGGGAGATACGGCTGGCCCAGCCCAACGTACTGCACCTGACTACCCAGCGCGAATCCGACAGCTACGGCTTCACCGAACTGCTACAGGCCAGCCTGCGCCTGCGCCCGGACCGCATCTTCGCCGCCGAGCTGCGCGGCGCGGAGGCCTTCACCTACCTGAGGGCCGTCAATACCGGCCACCCCGGGTCCATCACCACCTTGCATGCGTCGTCCTGTCTCGCTGCCCGCCATCAACTGATACTGATGCTCTCCCAGGCCCGCACCGGCCTGCCGCTCGACACGCTGGACATGATGATCGGCAACTCGGTGGATGTCATCATCCAGATCAGCCGGTTTGGTGCCGCCCGTCGCATTACCGGCCTGCTGTACCGGGGTCGGTACATCAACACCAAGGGCTGATCGGGAGCCCTCCAGTGCACTTCGGCAGGATAAGATATGCTGGCGGCTGTTCGCCTTTAGCTCCATGTGTTCCTGCTGCTCGTCAGATGGAAATGATTGAAACCGCGCTTCCCGGGACTCGGCCGCAGGACCACGGTGACTTGTGCTGCCTGTCATTTTCTATCTCCCACCGCTCGCCGCCGCCTAATAACGAACGCACTCCGGCGCCCACACGGCCATGCGCTTCCGATATTTAAGCACATATCATCTCATAGTCGCCTCCGGACTGTACCTGATAATCGCCGCCTGGATAGCCTCTGCCGTTGCCTGTATCTGGTTCGGCTATACCGGTTTTGTCAAGCCGCATTACATCTTTCTGTATTTCAGCGCCTATTTCGACAAATACGAACACGCCCGTGTCCCGCTCATCCTAAGCGGTCTCAGCGGCTTTATCCCCCTGCTCGGCCTGCTGTTCAGATCGGTGAATCAGAAAGCTCTCCACGGTGATGCCCGCTGGGCAGACCACAGAGAAATCGGAAAAATGGGTCTGTTTAGGGCTAAGGGAATCATTCTCTCACAGCATGAAAACAGACTGCTGCGAGACGACGGCGTAGAACATGTTCTGGTCGTGGCGCCGACCCGTAGTGGCAAAGGTGTCGGCATTGTCATACCCAACCTGCTGTCCTGGCCCGGATCGGCCGTGGTTCTTGACATCAAGTTTGAGAACTACGAGATCACGTCACAGCAACGCAGAGGCAAACTGAAGAACGACATATACCTGTTCGCCCCCGGCCAGTCCAACAGCCACCGCTGGAACCCGCTGGACCTCATCGACCTGCATGATCCCTTTTTCCATGGCACCATCGACATGATTGCTCAAACCCTTTGCCCGGACCCGCAAAATGAAGATCCCATGTGGACATCAGAGGGTCGCAACATCTTCAAAGGCGCTATCATGGCCCTGCTCGCCATCGGTGACAAGCCCAGTCTCTGCAAAGTCAACAGCTGGATACGCCAGCACACCAGCCAGAAAAAGCTCGACAACTTCCTGAACAAGCTCGAAGCAGATAACTACCCGTTACCCAGCGTCGGTAAAGACCTGTTAACTGCGTACAAGGATATGCCCGATAAACAACGTGGTGGCGTCCAATCCGCCATTACGTCACGTCTGTCCGTTTTCGACGATCCCGTTATCGATCAGGTAACATCTCGATCAGACTTCGACCTGCGCGATCTCCGATCAAAACGCATGACCGTCTACCTTGGCGCCAACCTGCAGGCCATCACTAATCTTGGGCCATTATTCTCACTACTGTTCCAGCTTATCACCATCGTCCTGACCCGCAAACTCCCCGACAAGAAACGGGAACCTCATAAAGTACTCTTGTTGATGGACGAATTTACCAGCCTGGGCGAAATGAATATCATCAAGAAAGGCATTGCATTCTATGCCGGCTACCACCTGAGACTCGTGGTCATCATCCAGGGCCGAGCACAGCTCGAATCGCTTTATCAGCAATCCGGGCTCAGTGAATTTATTTCCAACTTCAAATACCAGATCATCTATGCCCCCAACGATCCGAAGGAAGCAAAGGAGCTCAGCGAATCCCTTGGCACGAATACCGTTAAAGTCTACAGTAAGACAATTCCTTCCATCTTGGGCAAATCGGAACAATCAAGAAACCAATCACTGCACTCCCGGGCGCTCCTTTTGCCTGACGAAATCCTGCGCCTGGACAGAGCCAAAGCCATCATTCGAGTCGAGGCGCAACGTCCCATTCTCGCCAGCAAGGTTGTTTACTACAACGATCCGCGCTTTAAGAATTTGTTCTACAATCTGTACGATAAGGAAGCCACAAAACACCTGAAACCACGCGAGGCACCATTACTGAAACTTGGTACTGATACACCGGCCAAGTCCATGACAGAGCAAATCACCGAAGAGATGAGGCAGGAGGAACTCGACACGTACCGCGAAACGTTCGATGAAAAAGACACTGATCAACTCAATGAATTAATCCTGGCCATGAATATGGATCAGGAGATAAAGACATCACACAAAACCCGGTACAAAGAATCCGAGTCCACCTTATCGGATGGCATAGACAATGATATGATCAATGCAGCTATGGATCCGAACTTGGAATACGAGTAACCCGCTGAACTTCCCGATTAAGTGTCTGACATCGAATAAATTCTGAATTAACATCACAATTACAACGATGACTAATGTGATGGCACCTCATCGGTAGAACCACATTGTAAACGCAATGGGGGGTTATATTTGACAATCCAGTAGAGTAAAGAGAGACATGGCAGGTGAATATTTGATATCTGAATATAAACCAGCCAAAGAAGCCCGCACCCCAAATCACGGGCAAAGCTCAGTAGATTGGTTCTTCAGACCAGAAACCGGTTGCTACAATACTTGTCATGACACCCACACAGCCAACAGGATTATTCCCAGCACGGCGAAGAGCACAACGTAATCCCATCCGGTCCAGGACTGGTTCTGCTTGTTAAGGGCTTTGAGTATTCTATTCTCGTTCGTGCGCCATCAATCACAGAGCCATCGGCAAAGCAAAAAAGATGATTACTGCAACACACAACAACGCTATCCAGATCAGGGCATTGCCTGAATAGGATATCCAGTTCTTCTGCTTTTGGAAAATGAATTTCAGTTGACGCACCGGTATATCTCATTATTGGCGGCAGAGGGCAGACTGTATATTCCCAAACTTGACATGGTAGAGTGACTTTTCCGGCCTGCCCCTTGTCTTAAATCGCTGCTAGATGACATAGAACACGGCAACAACAATTGCCGCCGTTAGAACGACAGCAATGATCGACATCCCGATAAGGGATTTTTCCAGCGCATCAATCCTCTCGCCCACCCTGGCTTCATGCACAGACAGCTTCTCAGCCATCTTTTCATCCAGGGTATCAGGCAGCCTCTCAACCGCATTCTGAATATCCTGCTGTTGTTTATAGAAATCTTCAGGCGATGTTTCCTTGTTCATCTTCAGTTTTCATAAAGGCGCCGAGAGCGGACTTTCCAGAGGAGCACCCCAATAAAGGTTGCGAGGTGGAGGTTCACAATCATTCCGCCCCCGGCATTGTAGTTCATTCATCATCAGGTTTACGGTAGTTAACCGACATGATGCGCAAGAAATTGGCAAGTTCCTTCATGACTTTAGTGTTCTTGGAAATTATCCAGCACAGCAGCAGAATGATAACGACCAGTATCGCCACCATCCCCAGCAGAGTGTTAAACGGATTAGCCAGTACAATTACCGTTTTGGTTTGCCGCGCTAATGTTCTTTAACCTTGACGGGTTTGCTTGGGGTTATTCTATCTGCCATAACAGCCTCCTGCCCAAATGGGCATTGCGGGGCTTTAAGCTGACGTTGACGGGCAGGAAGGCAGTTCGTATAGTTGCCTTGTCTGCGCGACAACCCCGGCTCAAGCTGGTTTCAATCAGGGGCAGGCTCTCACAAAACCTGCCCCGGTTCGTTTCAAGGGGGAGTTTATCGTATACTCTCACATTTCAGCAAGCGCGACGGTCCCCAAGGGCAGGGGTACGGTATCAGGTTTACCGATAAGCATGTGTGCCTGCGCCGCCCGTCTATCAGTTGTCGGTATGTCATCGGATCGGTATAGACAATCTTAGGCATCGTATCCCGGAAGATATGCGGGTTGTCGCGGTGGTTAAAACGCCATTCGAGTTCTTCCACATACCGATCCATCTGCTTACGGCACATCTTATGGAATGCACCGGCGATAGACCGCCTGAACACCCAACCCCTCAATGGAGTTGGTATGTATGTCGCCGATAGCCCACTGTTCCATTGAGTGGTTAAACGTCTCATAGACGGTGTTGTGGCCTTCGATGCCGAAGTGTGATGTAAGCTCACCTGTGTAAATTGCTTCGGCCTCATCATGGACAGCGCGATTGTGATTAACGCTCAACGTCGTATTCGTCTTCTTTGTTTCTGCCATGACGGTATCGTTCAATTGACTCAAGTGACGTTACTGTGGCCTGGAAGGATTTGATTTTAACAAAATCATCCTCGCGCCGCTGTTCTCTGTACAGCTTATGCAGATTTTTGTCTTTAGCCAACAGTTGCAGTCTTGTCAGATTAGCGTCACTGAGTTCGGATTTGAAATGTCTGGCTATGAACCCCAGATCGCAAAAATCACGTGACTTGATTCTGACAGCTGTGGTATTCAGTTTATGTTCACAGATTTTATCAATGGTATAGACCCAAAAACCCGATATCTTATTTATATATTCAACACGTAATGCCCTGTTGTTTTTAACTTCGACTTTAAATTTTCCGTTCCTGACCCTCCCTGTTGCGTAATTGATAAAGGCCCGGCTTGTCGTCTCCGTGTGTTTCTTGCTGACAACCTCATAGATTATCCTTGTGTCTTGCATGATGCTGTCCAGTTCATTGACCAAATCGATCCGGGTGTTCGAATCATAATCAATGTCCTCTGAATACCGGTCCAGGCCGTAAGCCAGCATCAGCGCGGTGCCGCCTTTCAGGACCACGGGCTTGTCTGACAGTCCGTTAACAATAGTTTGAATTAACCTATTGTGTATCCGGTCCGGGATATGGCTCACGCGGCCATTTGCCATATCATGTTCTGGTAATTGCGCCAGTCTGCCGGGTCCACCTTGAGCGAGGTCGTTGACAGATCATCGATGATAACCTGAAAGTCATCGAAGATGGCCTGTATCGCCTCATCGGTATCAATCCAGCCGTACAAGTCCACGGTCCGGCCGCGGGTGTTGCGGGTTAACACAAAATCCTTGTACAACAGATCGACGGCCGCGCGCCGGTGGTTGGCCACGATAAACGGTGGCTGCAGGTCAATCCAGTGATTGCGTGACAGACAGAGCTGGGGCAGGGAATCATACGCCGGATAAGTGATAAGCCCTTTATCCTGCAGCCAGGGCAATGTATTGACGTCACAGCCCTCACCGGCATAGCGCAGGTTTTCGGGCCACAGGGTGTAGGAATGCCAGTCGCCGCTGTTCCCCGACGGATCAATCATGTTGAGCGCAGCGTAAAAGGAGATGTAGACCTTGCCTGGACTGCATTGATTCTGTTGCTGCTCAGGGACGCGTTGGTTACTCATTGTCTTTCTCATTTGCGTATGTCAACGGGTATCCGGCGCCACTGGTGGATTAATCATGGAATAGTCTTAAGATAGTGTGACAGGTTCATTAAATCAATCGCTGTATGCGTTATTGTGACAGGTTTGCGTCTTGTTGGGGTGGTGTTTGTCATTAACGAGGCGTTCATGGCGGGTATCGGGCCGTATTGCGAGGGGTGGACCTGCGTGCCCTGATTGTTGATTTGCCAGGTTGTACAAGGTGAACCAGGCCAAATCCGCCAGCCGGACCGTGCTCCTGCGGTATTGGGTGAGCCGCCTCGCCGGGTGGACAACGATGGAAAAGCACCAGCTAATCGAACGACCGGATACGCTTTGTGATAGGTTATCCGACAGACCACCGGATTATCGTTACAGGGAACAACGCGTTCACAGCCAATTACTGTCATTTAGGGAGTCTCGCAAGAGGGGTACACCCCCTTGACCCCCCCGTTTGCAACGGAGCCTGATGATTAATTGACATAATTCGATGGCTGAGCGCACCATATCACACGCGCCGCTGGACTAGACGGTTAGCCTGCGCGTGGATAACGGGACCCGGGCCAACTGCAAAGCCAAGGTACAGACCGCGGACCGCGCATCCGCCCCGCTGACGTGAGCGGCCTTTTTTTAACGTTAACAGATTTTAAAATGATCGGTCTGGCTCGGCGGCTTGCTGTTCTGTATGATGGCAGCAGTACCCACCAATGAACTGGCCGTCAACCTCTTCCAGACAGGGTGTGTGGTCTTTTCGCTTTGAAACGGGGAGGAACCCTATTGAGCAATACCGACATCCATTTGTCCGGGCCGCGTCTCGACCGTCAGCGCGACGCCTTCACCTGGACGGCCACTGTGGACCCCGGCACTAGCGAACCCAAGGACGTCGCCATCATCATCCGCTTCAAGGCTGGTACGTTGGCCGGCGAGGAAGTCGGCGAGTACCAGGAAGAAGCCGAGGAGGTGTTGAATCACGTGGCCAATGAGATTATCAAGGGCAAGACTGGATGAGACGGTTCGTTGACGACGTACAGCGCGCCCTGAATGAGGAAAGGTTGCCCGAGCGCTTCACGGCTGCCGAGGTGAGGCAGGCCTGCCCGGGCTGGGGACATGGCACGTACACGACCTACCTGAACCGACACTGCCTGGGCAATGCTGATGGCAATACCGTCTACTTCATGCGACAAGGGCGGGCCACCTTCAGCCTTCTCGGATGAGATGGGGCGGATGAACATGTTCAACAGGCTGTTCGGCCTGGTAGAACTGTCCACCGTCAAACCCAGGCCAATTTTTAGTTGATGGCGCACGCGGGCGTTGCGGTGACGGCCGCGCTGATCGTATTGGGAGAGAGCTGCGGTCGACGGCCTGCATGGCTGCAGCCTTGTTATGAGCGCTTAGCAATCTCCAAAAGCATTGTGCTTGATGTAATCCTAATGTTTGTCAAGCCATCCGGTTAAGGGTTTCAACCGGAACTCAATCTCACCACCTTCGCCGGAGCCGCACCGGTGATATAATCCGCCCATTGCTGCATAAGACGCTCCCGCCGTGCAAACAGGTCCGATCTGAAATAACTACCTTCAACACCAGGAACCGCGTGCGCAAGGGCCATTTCCGCCAGTTGCCGATCCTTGCCGCCTTCGGCACACCAGTCACGGAATGACGATCTCAGGCCGTGCACCGTTGCCCGGTTAGCCAGCCCCGCTTTCCGCAGTAACTGCATCATCGTTGTTTCATTTAACGGCTTGCGGTTGTTCATTGGCGACAGGAAAATCAGATCTGACTTGTCCCGAAGCACTTTCGCTTTTTCCAGCACGTCAAGCGCCTGGTCTGATAACGGCACTCTGTGCGCCCGGTTCGATTTCATGCGACCCGCCGGTATGGGCCAGGTTTTAGTTTCAAGGTCAATCTCACTCCACAGTGCGGCCCGCGCCTCAACGCTCCGGGCAGCCGTCAAGGCGATAAACCGCAGACACAGTTTTGCAGCAATACAGGCCACCGCCTTGTCGGCCTGGTTCAAGGCGTCCCTGACCTCAGCATGGTGCAATGCCCGGTGGTGCTTGGTTTTACCGGCCTGCTTTGGCAGCGCAGCACTGATGGCGTCGCCGGCCAGGTTAGTCTCGATATGGCCGAACGCCTGCGCCCAGGAAAATACCGCCCTGATCCAGCCCCGCAACCGGCGCGCCGTTGCGTTCTTGTCGGTCCACAAAGGAACCAGTATGTCAAGAAGGTCCGCCCGGTCGATCAGATCGATGCGCTTGTGCCCGATACGCGGGAGGACATAGGTGTTCATGGCCCGCAGCCATTCCTGCTCAGTCATGCTATTGCGCCAGGTCGGCCGCAGACTGTCCAGGGCCGTCGTGGCTGCCGCCTCAAAGTCCGGTTTCATGGTCTTGCGCTTTTCCGCCAGCGGATCCCCGCCGGCGCGGACCCGGCGCCGGTTCTGAAACGCTGTCTCCCGGGCCTCGTCCACACTCACAACGGGAAACGCACCCAGGCCCAGATCGTGGCGCTTGCCTTTAATCGTGATTCGCTGTACCCAGTATTTGCTCCTGTCTCACCAGTTAACAAACGGAAATTGACTTCGGACGTGATAAAACGAAGCGATTCCGAAGCGGTTGACATAATACTCGGCAAAGAGGTCAAACGGGAACTGGACAAGGCCGTGGAACCTACTGACAAAAAAGGTATTCCTGCATTCATGGTTAAATGATAGCGGGTCTTTTTTGTGTAAAGTGCGTAATTCCCTTTAAACAAACTGGTTTTATGGTGTAAGGTACATCATCATGTACATAAAGGCTCGATGAGCGTGTTCTTAGCTGATACGTTGAAAATGATAGTCGATTTATGCTAAACCTGACGCGCATCCTGACCGCTTCCGCCCAATACTGTCATTTTAGACAGTTACTACTATGCCGGGAAACAATAGGTCCGGCCGCACGAACGGGCGTCTTATACAGCGCGGGCCTCGCCCGTCGCACGCGGGCGAGATGCCAGCCAGATTTCAATTTCTGATTCAGGCCAGCGAACGGCCCGTGGTCCAATGCGCAGCGGTAACGGGAACTTTTCTTCCCTCATCAATCGGTAAATCGTCGAGCGGGTAAGCCCACATATGGTTTCAACTTCTTCACGGCGAAGCATTTTATCTAACATGGTGTAAACCTCCTTAGGATTCACAGGAAATTACGGGTTCCTGAAGGAGATTGGCACAATTTAAAATTGATGTAAAAAGAACTATCGCCGAGAAAGTTCCGGTAGCGGTATACTCCTCGAAATAAGCGCTTCAATGATACAGTTATCCCGGATTTGTGAATAAGGTGAAACCAACTTATGCCTGTTTGTCCAGGCCTTAGCGACAGTGGAAAACTCTCTCTTGTGCTGTTCCTCGTATATCTCCTCGTACTCCTTCTCCTCAGCAACACAGGCCACGGTAATAAGATAGGCTTTTACAACTGCATCAGCAGCGGAGAATCCTTCAGTTCCTTCACTACTGGTCGCTGCCATCTCACACATGTCCACCAGATGGCGTATGATTATCACAAAAACAAGATCCCTGTAATATTGGGAAGGTCTGCCACTTTTCTTGGGAGGCGTTTCTAGTTTATCCCCTAATCTATTGCTCGCCCATTTTCTTAATGCAAAAGGCCATAATGTTACCGGTACTTCCGTATCGTGGAGGTATTTTGTAATGTTGCAGAGCAAATTCCACGTAAATTTGTCACGTTTTGATAGCCTTACCATAACCTTGAATTCCGTTTCAAGAAATTTCCATTTTGAGAATGGGTCGTACTGATCAAAGTAATTGTCCATTGAATACGAATCTTTAGCCTCTCTCACCAATTCAGGATTTGACAATTCCAGTTCGATATCTGATATGTAGTAGCGCGAAACCCTTTCTGCTTCCGTTGTACCTGGTTCGAAGAGCTTTTCAAAGCAACGACATGCTTCCTTGACAGCGTTATCGAATACAACCTGTTTATAGCTATCCATGCAACTGGACCAAGTCAGCACTTCCGCTGGTAGCAAATGCTGCCCACTGTACCATCAGACGCTGGCGCTTTGCCAATAAATCACTGCGCGCATAGGCTTGCTCCACCGCCGAACCGACCGCATGGGACAGGGACAACTCCATCACCGCATGGGCTGTGTTGGTGCATTCGCCTGCCCAGTCCCTAAAGGAACTCCGGAAGCCGTGTACCGTGGTCTTGTCCGCCAAGCCGGTAGTACGCAATACTTTGCCCACCGTCGCATCACTCAACGGCTCACCCGGTTTGAGAGACGATGGAAAAATCAGGTCCGAGCCATCCCTCAGCATCTGTGCCTGAGCCAATACGGCCAGTGCCGCATCGGACAGAGGGACCCTGTGCTCAATACCGGCCTTCATACGGTTGGCGGGAATGCGCCATTCCTTAGTCCCAAAGTCAATCTCAGGCCAGGTTGCTCCGCGCGCTTCACCACTACGGGTGGCCGTCAACACCAGAAACCGGAAACACAGCTTAGCCGCCAGGGATGCCCCGGAGGTCTCCACGGTCTCAAGGGCCACAGGCACATCCCGGTAGGGCAAGGCCCTAAAGTGCTTCTTCACGGCCGGCATGGTGGGCAAGGCCCCGTCGATCATCTCGCCCGCCACGTTGCGTTCAATGAACCCGTGCGCCTGGCACCACGACAACACCGCCCGGATACGGTTGCGCTGTTTGCGCGCCACCTCCGGTTTGCTGGTCCAAAGCGGCGTCAGTATGCGCAGTACGTCCTCACGGCCTATTCTGTCGACACGCAATTCGCCGATAAATGGCAGGACATGCTTGTTCATGCCTTGCTCCCAGTTCTTGACGGTTTTCTCGCTACGCCAGCGCGCCCGGTTGGCCTCGAAGGTCTTCATAGCTGCATCCCGGAATGTTGGAATCTTGGCCTTTCGCTTCAGTGCCAGCGGGTCGCCACCGGCCCGCACGAGCTTGCGATTTTCAAAAGCCAACTCCCGTGCTTCGGCCAGACTCACCGTGGGAAACCCGCCTAAACCGACATCGTGGCGCTTACCGTGTATAATGATTCTTTGTATCCAGGATTTTGAACCACCCGGTACGACTCGCAGATACAGTGTAAAACCGGCGCGGTAAAAACCGGGGGTTTTTATTGATTTTGCCTGAATTGCGGTTAGTTTTTTTCTCATAGATTCTTTTGCATACCCAACATTTTACCCAACACTATTTACGGGAGTATAGAAGAATGTTAAAGAAATTGCAAGAGCTTAATTTTAAATAATATCCTTTATAAATAATTACTTATAGAGATATTATAGGAAGTAGAAGGAACACCTGAAAAGTTAAAAAAGCGCCCTGAAGAGGATTCGAACCTCTGGCCTTCCGCTTAGGAGGCGGACGCTCTATCCATCTGAGCTATCAGGGCATGGAGTGTGATAAATCGCCTGCGCGGTTGATATAATAGAAGCATATCATTTTTTGTTAATTATGCTGATTAAGAAATATTCGGTGATTGTTCCCGCCCTGAATGAGGCGGAGTATATCGGCGCAACCCTGGCGCGTCTCCAGGGCGCCCGCGCCAGGGGCCACGAGGTGATCCTGGTGGATGGCGGCAGCACCGATGACACCTGCGAAGTAGCGGCCGGTATGGTTGACCGGGTCCTGGAATGCGCACCGGGCAGGGCGGCGCAGATGAATCACGGCGCCCGCAGTGCGCACGGCGATATTTTAATCTTCCTCCACGCCGACACCTGGCTGCACAGTGAATTTGACAGGATACTGGACGAAAAAAGCATTTCGGAGCAAAGCTGGGGTTACTTTGATATCAGGTTGTCGGGGGGGCATTTCATGTTCCGCTGTATAGAGAAACTCATGAACCTCCGTGTCGGGGTGACCGGTATCGTGACGGGAGACCATACAATTTTTACCGGCAGGCATATTTTCCGGGGGCTGCGCGGCTATGCGGATATCCCGTTGATGGAAGACGTGGAACTGACCGGAAGACTGAATAAAATGTCTCCACCCACCCGTATCAGGCAGTCTGTTACCAGTTCATCACGCCGCTGGGAAAAGCACGGAATTGCCAGGACGGTGCTGCTTTCATGGGCCTTGAGGTTTTGCTACGCACTCGGCTTCGACCCGCGTGACCTTGTCAAACAGTATTATTGAAACAACGGCGCGCCTGCTTGTCTTTACCAGGACGCCCGTACCGGGGGGTGTGAAAACCCGCCTTTCCTCTGCAATTGGCGACGAGCGGACTGTTGCCGTCCATACCGGATTACTGAGGCGCACCCTGGAACAGGCGCGCCGCTCAAGGATCGTGGACATCGAGCTTTGGTGTACGCCAGCCACACGGCATCCCGTGCTGGCCGATCTCAGGGACAGGTTTTCCCTGGCGCTGCAGATGCAGGCGGGCGCCGACCTGGGTGAGCGCATGCAGTCAGCCATGGAGCAGACCTTGAAGACCTGCCGCCACGCGCTGCTCATCGGCAGTGACTGCATCGATCTGTCGGCTGCGGATATTGACCTTGCCCTGGATAAACTGGAAGAGGGATACGACGTTGTCCTTGGCCCGGCCCATGACGGTGGTTATTACCTGATCGGATTGAGCAGGCTGCACCGGCAACTGTTTGCGGATATTGCCTGGGGGACGGACAGGGTTCTGCCGGTTACCCGGGAACGGGCCGCACAACTGGAACTGAAGCTGTTTGAATTACCCGTGCGGCGCGATCTTGATCGGCCGGAAGACTTGCGTTACCTGTAAGACACGTATTCCGTCATTCCTGCTGGCGGGAAAAAGATACGCGAGGGCGCATCACCTGGTGAGAATTGCGGGTTAATTGTTAACCTGCGGTTCTTCTTCCTCCGGGCCGTAGTCCCTGATGAGTTTCCGGGACAGTTTTTGCGCCTCTTCCAGTTCCGCCGGCGACAGGTTGGCGCTGGCCGCCGTCAGGGCATCCAACGATTTCTTGTGCCTGTGTTCTGCGCCTACCCGGTACCAGGCATAGGCATATTCATAGTCTTTCGGCACGCCTCTGCCTTTCATATACAGTTCCGCCAGCCGGTACTGGGCCTGTTTGACGCGCTGCTCAGCTGATTTCCGGAACCATATTGCGGCTTCTTCGTAGCTTTGCTCTACACCGTTTCCGCGCAGGTACATCATTGCCACGTAATACTGGGCAAGCCCGTGGTTCGAGGTTTCCGCCAGGGAACGCATGGTATTGAAGGCCTGGTCATATTCGCCCTTGACATAGGCGTAGACGCCGTCACTGAAATCGGCAAACGCCTGGGTAGCCGCCAGGCTGGCCAGTAAAATGGCAAGGCAGAGCTTTTTCATGGGCGGGATTATACTCTTATTTGCCCAGTTCCGACAATAAAGACACGATCAAAGCAGAACTTAATTTGGGACACCCATGAATTGACAATTTTTGTCAATTCATGGGTGTCCCAAATTGAGTTCCGATAGTAGGGATGTGATTGAGGCGGCGGACTGTCCCGGGGCCATCAGGTGTACGCCTGCGATGCCTTCCAGCTTTTGCATGCGCTCAATCAATTCGATACAGATGCGCCGTCCCTCCTGTTTCGGGTGGGGGCTGTCTTGCAGGCGTTGTATCAACGGGTCGGGCATAGCCACTCCCCAGAGGTTGTCGCGCATCCACCTGGCGGACCGGGCGGAAGCCACGGGACCCAGGCCGATGAGTATTTTCACCCGGTCGAGCAGTCCCCATTCACCCATTTTGCCGATGTAGGCTTCTACCAGGTCAATGTCGTAACACAACTGTGTTTGTATGAAGCGGGCTCCGGCGTCTATTTTTTTTACGAGAGCGGAGGGGGGTTCCGTGCCGGAATGGTGTCGCGGCACGTCTGCCGACCCGATGTGGAAATGCGGGGGAGGGTCGATTTCACGGCCGTTCGGTAACGTGCCCTGCGCGCTCATGTCCCTGGCGATGGCCATCAGGGCGGTGCTGTTGATGTCATGAACCGCTTTGGCCTCGGGTTGGTCGCCGTTGGCAGGGTCGTCTCCCGTAAGCAGCAACAGGTTGGAGACGCCGAACGCCGCGCACCCGACCAGGTCTGCGCATAACGCGATCCGGTTACGGTCGCGGCAGGTCAGTTGCAGCACCGGCTCAATATGATTGACGGCAAGCAGGGTTGCGGCGGCTACACTCGACATGGTAGTCCTGGCCGCGGCGCCGTCGGTGACGTTGATTGCCTCGACCCGGCCCCTGAGCGCATCTGCCTCCTCGAGCAACCTGCCGGCTGAGGCCGCCAGTGGCGGCACCAGTTCCGCGGTAAAGCAGAACTTCCCGTCATTCAGGGACTGCTCCAGTTTATTCAGTAAAATAGCCATAATTCAAGTCACGGGGGACACAGAGATCACAGATTGGTCGGGATATATTTTCAATTAGCTATGGAATATCCGGGCAAGTGCGCGATGGACGGCCTCCGGCTGTTCGGACAACATCATGTGGCCGCACTCCGGCAGTATTTCAACGTTTGCGTTGTCCAGCGCATTGATGAGGTCTGTTGCCTGCGGCGGCGGCGTCATCCGGTCTTCTTCACCAAGGATCAGGGTAACCGGGGTATCGACACCACGCGCGGCAACAAGGCCGTTATCGTATTCATGGCACGCCTTGAGGTCCGTATACAGGACATTTTCCAGGCCCCGTTCCAGCAGGCGCATATTGCTGTTGAGGATATTTATCCCGGCAACAGGGTTGCCGCCAAGCTGCGACGCGTAGGCGTGGGAATACAACATGATCATGTCCACCGCGCCGTGGTCGTTCGTCCTGGCGGCATGCAACAGGGGGTCGGCCACCGGCATGGGTACGGCCGCGCCGAGCAACACGAGCCTCTCGACTGCCGCCTGCGCCTGGCAGG
Organism: Gammaproteobacteria bacterium; assembly: GCA_965207165.1. GTDB lineage: Bacteria > Pseudomonadota > Gammaproteobacteria > Eutrophobiales > Eutrophobiaceae > JAAXHV01. Next base: position 4,204,072 of record OZ242265.1, read on the forward strand.
CCGCTTCCAGGGCCACCAGTGAGCCCATGCTATGGCCGACCAGGGCAGCCTGTTCCAGGTTCAGTGCACGGATAACATCGAGCAACCAGCGCGCGTTCTCCTCAATGGAAGGCAACGGAACCCCGCCGGAGCGGCCACGACCCGGCAGGTCAACGGCAATGGAATTATACCCGCTCCTCGCATAATAGCGGTTAAACAGAGTCCACACCGTATGGTCCAGCCCGGCCCCGTGTATAAAGACGATATTCGGCAAACCGGGAACAAGGTCTTCCCTGCCGGTGGCGGCGAAAACGACGTGATTATTCAATTCAAATTCCATGAGTCTGGTTCGTTTCTCCCACAGTTCTGGATAGGCTTTTCAGGACACGCTGTGAATACGTCCCTGTACGCTTACCATCCGCTGTCCCTGCGGATGATAGTCCTGAAAAGCCTATCCAGAACTGTTGCCATACCAACCTCTTAGCTAAACCGGAACAGAGTTGCCACAGGTCAGGATGGCATATTCAAGACCGTCGGAAGCCAGGGATGGCTGGAGGCGAGCGTACAGGGATGTATTCACAGCGTGTCTTGAATATGCCATCCTGACCTGCCCCGATGCTACTTCTGCGACCGATACAACGCCCGATTCAAATCATCCACCAGGTCTCCCGGATCCTCCAGCCCGACCGACAACCTCACCAGTCCCTCGCTGATGCCGGCCTGTTTCAGGGCGTCATCATCCATGCGGCTGTGGGTGGTCGATGCCGGATGTATCACCAGGGATTTGGCGTCACCCACATTGGCGAGATGGGAGAAAACCTTCAGCGACTCGATGAATTTGCGGCCCGCGGCGCGCCCGCCTGCCAATTCGAAACTGAACACCGACCCGCAGCCCCTGGGGAGCAGTTTCTTGGCCAGTTCATGGTCCCCGTGCGCGGGCAGTTCCGGGTAAGTGACGTACTCGACGGCCTCGTTATTATCCAGGCACTCGACGATTTTCCTCGTGTTGGCGACGTGTTTATCCATTCTCAGCGCCAGTGTCTCGACCCCCTGCAGGATATAAAAGGCGTTGGCGGGGCTCAAAGCGGCGCCGAAATCCCGCAGACCCTCGCGCCGCGCCCGGTGCAGGAAGGCGTCCGGGCCGAAATCCTCGGCAAAATCGATGTTCAAAATCCCCGGGTAAGGTTCCGTAAGGGACTTGAATTTACCGGAACCATCCCAGTCGAACCTGCCGGAATCCACGACGATACCGCCTATGGCAACACCGTGCCCGCCGATGAACTTGGTGAGGGAGTGGATGACGATATCCGCGCCGTGTTCGAAGGGCTTCAGCAGGTAAGGTGTGGTCAGGGTTGAATCCAGCATCAGCGGGACCTGCGCGTCATGGGCTATGCCGGCAACGATCTCTATATCGAGTACTTCACAGCGCGGGTTGCCGATGGTTTCGGCGTAAACCAGGCGGGTTTCAGGCCGGATTGCACGTTTGAACGCGTCAGGATCACGCGGGTCGACAAAGGTGGTTTCGATGCCGAAACGGGGCAGGGTGTAGCTGAACAGGTTATGCGTGCCGCCGTACAGGGCATGGGATGAGACGATATGGCTGCCGCCGTCCATAAGCGTACAGACGGCGAGATGAATAGCGGCCATGCCGCTTGCCGCGGCTACCGCGCCGGTCCCGCCCTCCAGTCCGGCAATACGTTCCTCCAGTACTCCCACGGTCGGGTTGGAGATACGCGAATACACATGCCCCGAGCGGGCGATGTCAAACATGGAAGAGGCCTGGTCCGTTTCCCTGAACACAAAGGACGTAGTCTGGTATATGGGTGCGGCGCGCGCGCCGGTTACGGGGTCGGGCCGCTGCCCGCCATGCAGGCTGATGGTGTCGAAGCCGGGATACTTCATGACAATTACGAATTACGAATTAAGAATTAGGGATTAAGAATGACAATTCAGCATTGTATCTGCTACTACCCCCAATTCCTAATTCGTAATTCCTAATTCGTAATTCTCAATTATACTATCGCTATGGCGGATCAGGACATTCTCAATACTGCGCAGCACTGGCTTGATGAGGGCCGTGACATCGCCCTTGCTACCGTGGTTGAAACCTGGGGTTCGGCGCCGGTTCCCGGCGGCAGTCAATTGCTGGTGGATGCACAGACCAACTTTATCGGTTCCGTTTCCGGGGGGTGTGTGGAAACCGCCGTCATCGGCGAGGCGCAGGAAGTGATAAAAACCGGCCGGCCGGTTGTCTTGGAATACGGTGTGACCAACGAGATGGCCTGGGAGGTCGGGCTTGCCTGCGGGGGACGCATCAAGGTGTACGTGGAACCCATAGACCGGGCCTGACGGCATGCGCAATTCATTACTGCAACAGATCAACGCCTGCCGTTCCGCCAGCAGGCCCTGCGTATTGTTCAGAAACCTGGACAACCATGACAGCTTCATGCTGGAACCCGGCCTGCACGTGGATGAAGAAGAAGCGGAACTGCACGAGCTTGCCATGCAGGCCCTGGTTGCAGACCGGTGTTTTCAGCGCGATCTCTATGGGCAGAACCATTTTATCCAGCCGTTCAACAGCGCACTGCGCCTGGTCATCATCGGCGCCGTGCACGTGGGTCAGCACCTTGCAGGCCACGCGCGGTCCTGTGGTTATGACGTTACCGTGGTTGATCCCAGGCAGGCGTTCGCCAGCGAGGCCCGCTTCCCTGGGGTGACGCTGAACCGGGACTGGCCCGATTTTGCCCTGGAAACATTGGCGCCGGATACCCGCACCGCCCTGGTTACCCTGACCCATGATCCGAAGCTGGACGACCCGGCCCTGCAGGTGGCCCTGCGTTCCCCGGCTTTTTATATCGGCGCCCTGGGCAGCAGGAAGACCCAGGCCGCCAGGGTAAAACGGCTGCAGGAAGCCGGTTTCCAGGAGGCTGAAATCGCCCGTCTGAACGCCCCCGTGGGTCTCGATATCGGAGCGCGTTCCCCGGCGGAGATTGCCATATCCATAATGGCGGAAATCACAGCAACATTGCGTAATACCAGTACTCGGTGATAGCAAACTACTGGTAGTTACTGCGGGACTATCTATCACCTGTGCATTGTGCGCACTGACCCCATACTCCTCCATACTTCTCGAATTGCCAGGTGGTATACGGGCGACTGGTTATTGGCGTAGAAACCGTATAATGGCTTCAGCCCCGAGTTGTGATGGCGGACGGCTACCCTTGGCGAACGCCGCGTTGACGAAAAAATCCTGTTTGTTCTTGAATTTTTTATCGAACTGACGTTCGGCCAGCAGCAATGCGCTTTCAAGCGCTTCGATTGTTTCAATAACCGGGCCGAGTTGCCAGAAATTCATTTGTGACTGATCAAGCTGGTTGGGATTCAGGAAAACGCAAGGCCGGCGTCGATAATACAGGAATTCATAGACCTGGCTTGACACGTCACCCAGGTAAATATCGGCTGCCCGCGTGTAGCTCATGTCATAAGAACGCTCACTGCCTGTATCGATTAAGATATTTGGCGCATTCTTAAAATCGTCTATGTTGATATTGTCGTGATATCTCCTGTGTTTAAAGAGTCGAGCATGTGGGGCAAAAATCAGGTTGTAATCATAATTATCAGCGAAAAACGTCAGCACTTGCCGACCCATGGATATCCAGGACGATTGGCGTCGATGGAAATGAGGCGTGTATAGTACAACGGGCCTGTCATTATCAAAGAATTCAGGTGTCCCTCCCCCCGGGTTCATTTTTTGCAAGACTTCGAACTTTGGGTATCCTGCTATTTCACAACATCCTTCCGCCAGTTCATTTTTAAAACGCTCGTAGTAAGACTGACCCGGTACCAGGAGATAGTCGAATTTCAGACTGCCTTTATTGAATGATACTGGTCTGTCACCTGCACCATGGCGCAGACCGATAAATTTTGTATCCCGAAAAGAGGGTAGCGCTTTTAATATGATGTAATTTTTCTCAGGCGCGATAAGGGCATCATAAGAAGCCAGTAAACCCCTGTTCGCCAGTAACACTGACAGTCGGTGGAGAGAGGGGATGCGCAGTGCCATCAAGTTGGATATTCCGGCCTGTTTTAACAACCGGAATTTACACTGGTGATGCGGGTACAGCGTGGCGATACGTTCTGCTTCGGCATAGGATTCCATAGTAGAAAACAGAAGTTCTGTGTGCAGGTCAGGTTGCATTCGAGACAATTCGAATGCGAAAGGAGCGCCATGCACCACCTGGTAGGTCAGGTAATGATTAAATAGAAATCCTACTCGCATCAGCTTTCTTTTATTTCTATGGCGCTTACGAAGACAGCGTCAACCTCATTGCGCCTCAAGCCAGGCTTGAAACATTAATACATTCCAAAGCGATCCGGTCCAGTTGCTGTGTCCTGAAAGATGCGCACTCCATCTATCGCGCACCATCGACGGATTAAGAAAACCTTCTTCAGCGAGTCGTTTTTCAGCCAGGAGATTTTCCGCCCAATCGCGTAATGGTCCTCCCAGCCAGTTACCTATCGGAATCTTGAATCCGGTCTTGCGTCTTTGCATCATTTGCCGTGGGACATATTTATAAAGGACTTGCCGTAGCAGCCATTTTCGATCTTTTCCACGAATCTTCTGGTGCATGGGCAAGCGCCAGGCGAATTCTACAACCCGATGGTCGAGCAAAGGGGTGCGAGCCTCCAAAGAGACCGCCATACTGGCGCGGTCAACCTTGGTGAGGATGTCATCCGGCAGGTAATTGATGGTATCCAGGTACTGTAGTTGCTCGATTGGATTGGCAAGGGGACGTTCTCTTGCAGCAGCCCATAAGATGCCGCCTGGGTCGCCTGCACCGGTAACCAGGGCTGCCGGGTCGCTCCATTCGCTGATCAGCTTTCGATATATATTGTCCGGGCCGGCATTCAGAATAGCAGCCAGGTTATGCAGCCTGTGCCCGGGACGGGCGTTGTTCTTTCGTCCGGGAAGAAAACCCAGCAAGTTATTCCAGGCGGCGGGACTGAGACTCGTCAGGGCAGTTGCCATACCCGTGCCCAGGGTACCTTTGAACAGTTTAGTCCAACGGCGCAACAACTCTGCAGTCTGATATCGGTTATAACCGGCAAACAACTCATCGCCCCCATCTCCGGACAATGCCACGGTGACGTGTTGGCGGGTCATCTGAGAGACGAGAAAAGTCGGGATTTGTGATGAATCGGCAAAAGGCTCATCATAAATAGTTGGCAGGTCTGGAATCACGTCCCTTGCCTGGTTCGAGCCGACATACAGTTCCGTGTGGTCACTACCCAGGTGTTTTGCTACTGCACTGGCGTAGTGCGCCTCATTATAACTTGAGTCATCGAAACCAATGGTAAAGGTTTTGGCCGCCTGTGCGCCACTCTTTTGCATAAGAGCCACCACTGTTGCTGAATCTATTCCACCGGAAAGAAACGCCCCGACCGGCACATCTGCAACCATGCGCCGCCTGACGGCATCCCCAAGTAAGCTGTCCAGCTTGTCGACGGCTTCATGGTCAGGAGACTGAAGGGATATCGATTGGCCCTGCTCTATAGTGTCCGATATGCTCCAGTAAACGCGATTTTCGGGTTCTTGACCCGGCTTCAAGGTCACAATGTGGCCTGGTTCCAATTTATGTATGCCCTTGTATATGCTACGGGGTGACGGGATATACCTGTGTTGCATGAAGACCGCTAACGCGGTGCGATCAACCTGCTGTGTCCAACCGGGATGTTTTTTGATTGCTTTCAGTTCTGAACCGAATAAATACAGATTGTTAAATGCGCCCCAATATAAAGGTTTGATGCCAAGGCGGTCCCGAACCAGGGACAGTTTGCGTTCCTGCCTGTCCCATAAGGCAAAAGCAAACATGCCGTTCAGTCTTTTTACGGCAGCCCCTACACCCCAGGCAGCGCAAGCCTCCAGCACAACTTCGGTATCGGAGTGGCCGCGGAAACGGATATTATCAAGCTCCTCTCGCAGATCTGTGGCGTTGTATACTTCACCGTTGTAAACAATGACAAAACGTTGGCAGGCTGAAACCATGGGTTGTCTGCCGGCCGGCGACAGGTCAATCACCGCCAGACGACGATAGCCAAGCCCAAGTCCGGCTTGAACGTCTGACCATGTGTCGCCATCATCCGGGCCGCGATGAGTTATACTGTCGGCCATTGCCAGCGCCGTCTGCCTGATCCAGGCAGCGTCACCTTCGTGTGAGCCATCAATAAAACCCGCTATTCCGCACATAACCTGAGTTCCTGACTGCTAGACCGCATTTCTCACCAGTTCGCTTGTCGTCATCGCATCAACTGGTGAGAAATGCGGTCTGGAGGGCGAGATTATCGACCCCGATTCGATAAGCTTGTACAGGTAACAGACGGGCCAGGTCAAGACTCGACCCTCTTTACTATGCAGCGGTTCGTATAAAACAGCAGTAGCAGGGCCGTTGCGAGGTTGCCGGCGACGGCGGCTATGCCGGCGCCGACCAGGCCGATTTCCTGTAGCAGCAGGACCATAACCGATATATGCAGGATGGTCGTGACTATCCTGACATTCATGGATATATCGGGGCGGCCTATCGAATAAAGGGCCGGGTCCAGGGCAAACGTGGTCATCATGATGGCGGCTGCGATCATCAGCAGGATGAGTACATCGTAGGCATTGATATATTCTGCGCCGAAGAACAGGCTTAACAGGGATTGCCCGAAGACGAAAACAACCAGCAGGATAACGCCGGCGAAGGCTCCCGCAACCAGCGCAGAGTGCGTGATGACGCTCCACAGACGCCGGTAATTCCTGTTGACAGCGATTTTTGCCATTTCCGGGTAAACCGTCTCGTTAAACAGTTGTGCGGGTTTGAGCAGCACGGTCGAGGCTTCCTGGGCAATCTTGAAAAGACCGGCGGCCACCGGTCCCATCAGGAAGCCGACGAGCAGGGTCGCGATGTGTACGGTTGAAACATACAGGGTTTGATGGACGTGCGAAGTCCAGATGAATGACAGTATCCCCTCATGGGGACGGATCAGGTGTTTGAGTTCGAGGCTCATACCTTTGCTGAAGCCCCTGCGCCTGAATTCACGCCAGCCCAACCAGACAGTACCGAGACACTGTACGGCTCCGGCGGTAAACCAGAACAGCAGGAACGCGCTGACGTCCCGGTAGAAGACGTATGCAATGCAGGCGCCGACCAGGCGGATAGTCGGGACGACCATCAGCATGACGGCTATCAGGTCGAAGCGGTCGAACAGGCGCAGCAGGCCCAGGGGGGTTGCCTTGAAGTTGAACAGGATCATGATGCAATAGACGGATGCCACCGGGACCAGTTCCGGCGATACGCCGAATGCCGGGCCGACGACGGGTATGGACAGGATGCCCACTAACGCGCCGGCAACACAGAAGCCGATATCCAGCAGCATCGTAAATTTGACCAGTTTCTGGAGGTCCCCCTCTTTGTTGTTTTCCAGGCATATGGCGCCGTACCTGACTACGCACTGCGAGGTCTTCAGCGTGACAAAATCACGCACTGCGACGGCATAAGCGTGGATGAGGATGAGCACGCCGAAGTTATGCGCGCCCAGGGCGCGGGTGGCCAGGGCAAGGTAGAGCAATCCGACCAGGGCCGTATACACCTTGCCCGCGGTCAGCATGGCGGAATTCCTGAACACCCGGCGAAACAGGCCGTCGTCCACTACTTGTTCAGCCCTGGAAGCCACAGACTATTCAGAGATGTCAGTTCAGACACTTGCGGACAACGCGCTGAACGCCTCGCAGATTTTATCTATCTGTTCATCGGTATGCGCGGCGCTGACGCTGATGCGTACCAGCGATTTGCCTCCGGGGGTGGCCGGCGGGAAGATCAGGTTCACGTAGATACCGTGTTCATGCAGGCCGCGCCATAAGGCCAGGGCCTGTTCCCGGGTATCCAGCAGGGCTGCGATCACCGGGCAGGGTTCGGGTCCCAGTTCATAACCTGCATCGTGCAGGTGCCGGTACAGGCGCTGCGCGTGCCGCCAGAGCCGGGCGCGCAGGTCGGCGCCGTTATCCACCCGCTTCAATGCCTGGCGCGTGGATGCGATCACGGACGGGCAGGGCGATGCGGTGAATATATACGGCCTGCTGGCGTAACGTATGAAATCAAGCTGCGGGTGGTTGCTGACGCAATAGCCCCCGGTACTGGCCAGGCTTTTACTGAAGGTGCCGACGATAAAATCCGCCTCGTTTATGACCCCGGCTTCCTCGACCAGGCCCCTGCCGCGTTCTCCCAGGACACCCAGGGAGTGGGCCTCATCCACCAGCAACAGTGCGCCGCAGGCATTTTTCACTTCGATAATTTCACCGATTCGTGCCCTGTCTCCCAGCATGCTGTATATGCCCTCGATGATGACCAGGGCGTTGGCGGCGCGCCGGCCCAGGCGGTTCAGGCGCTTGTGCAGGTCGTCGGGATTATTATGGCGGAAGCGTACGATATCTGCGCCGCTCAAACGGCAGCCGTCATAGATGCTGGCATGGCTGTCCGCGTCTATGACGATGGTGTCTTCGTTATTTGCCAGGCCGGAAATCACCGCCAGGTTTGCCTGGTAGCCGGTGGTGAACACGATGGCTTTGTCACATTCGTAAAACGCGGCGATTTCCTGTTCCAGTGCGCGGTGCCCGGAGAAGCTGCCGTTGGCCATCCTGGAACCGGTTGTCCCGGTGCCCTGTTCGTCCAGCGCCGCATGGGCGGCGTCCAGGCAGTCTTCATCAAAGGTGAGGCCCAGGTAGTTGTTGGTGCCGGCCAGGATCGTTCTGCGCCCGTTTATGAGCGCTTCCGTCGGCGAGTATATCTCTTCGATGGGCGCGCCGAACGGGTCGATGCCCTGGTCCAGCAGCGTGTGCCGGTCCTGCGCCAGGGGCTGGAATTTGTCAAACAGGCTCATTACGATGGTGTGTTGACTACGGTGTGTATCCGTGTCGCCAGGTCCCTGACGGTATGCACGTCGGCAAGCAGGTTGACCGGCATGGATATGTCAAACTCGTCTTCGATATCCATCAGCAGGTCCAGGACCTTGAAGGAATCCAGGCCCAGTTCCGTGACCAGTTCCGAATCTTCCGTCAATTCAACGCCTGATGCAGTCAGCGCGTACAGTTCGGTGATTACTTTTTCCTGAATTTCCTCATAGCTTGCAGGCATACAACTATCTCCAAGTATATTTACCATGGGGGGGGGTTCATGTAACCGATTCAGGACCCGCTGTGAATACATCCCTGTACGCTTACCATCCGCTGTCCCTGCGGATGATAGTCCTGAATCGGTTACATGAACCCGCCAACCGTCATTATATAACCGTATCTATGGTATCAGACAGACTAATTTCCGGTTGCCACCCCAGGCAGTTCGTCAAAGGCGTATTATCGCATACCCAGTTCTCGTGGGTGATCTCGTTGACTTTTCCAGGGGTAAGCATGGCCCGGTAGCGGAATGTCCGGGCCAGCAGGAGGTTGGTATGGGCAAGGCATTTCAATAATGTAACCGGGACCCGGATGTGGGTTACGGGGCGCTGCCACGTGTCGTATGCGATAGCCGTGATGTCTTCCCATGTGTATCCCCCGGTGGTGCCGTCATCCAGTTCAAAGGTGCCTTGTGCCTGTTTCGCCGGCAGCCATTGCAGGATGGCGCGTACCAGGTCATCGACATGGATGAGGCTGATCCTGTTGGCGGGTACCCGGGGTCCGAACAGGTATCCGCGGCGCATCAGCCGGAACAGCGGGCGCATTTCCCTGTCGCCCGGGCCGTAGACCGCGCTGGGGCGGTATATGGTGCGGGATACTCTGGAATATTTGTCCGACATCAACAGCGTTTCCGCCATGGATTTGCTGCGGGAATACCAGGAATAGTCGGGATACCTGGCGGCAATTGATGAGATAAACAGGACCCTGGGCGGGGATGCCGGTCTGGCGGCCGCTTCCAACAGGTTTTCAGTTCCCCTGAGGTTGACTTCCAGGAAGTCTTCCATCGAGTTTCCCCTGACCGTGCCGGCGCAGTGGATCAACGCAGAACAATCCCCGACAAGTTCATCCAGTGCCTGTGGTTTATTCAGGTCGCCGTGGACCCAGGATACGGACCCTGATCCGGGACGCGGCCTGCGGGTCAGCGCGCGCACAGGATAGCCTGACTCGGCTAATGCGGTAAGAAGGTTCTGTCCGATAAATCCCGTGGCGCCGGTCAGCGCCACCTGCTCCGTCATTTCAGCGCAGATTTCCGGGACAGGCGACAGTCGTGATATTACGCGGTTTCAGCTTGTGAAATGATGGCTTGGGCCAGGTCTACCCTGTCCGTGAAGCCCTTGCGCGCGGCAACGCGGGATAACTTGCCTGACGAGGTGCGCGGCAAGGTATGCGGCTCGACCAGGTCCACGTAGCAGTAAATCCCGAAGCCTTCGTAGACTTTTCGCTGCAGGTGCTTGACCAGCGATTGCCTGGCCGTGCTCTCGGTCAGACGGCATTCAACCACCAGTACGACGATTTGCCCGCCGTCGTCGGTTTCGATATCGAATGCGGACGATTCGCCCATCCTGATGCCGTCCATCCCTTCGGCGATTTCTTCCAGGTCCTGGGCGCGGATGTTCCTGCCGTTGACGATGATGATGTCTTTGCGCCGTCCGGTCAGGTAGAGGTTCTGCTCGAACAGGTAGCCCAGGTCGCCGGTGTCCAGCCAGCCGTTTTCCAGCATCACCCGGTCTGTCGACTCCTGGTCATCCAGGTAGCCGTGCATCAGGCTGGGGCCTTTTACCAGTACCCTGCCGAGGCGCAGGTCGGGCAGCAACTCGCCTTCATTATCAACGATCATAATCTCGTGATCAGGCAGGGCGCGCCCGCAATTTACGATTTCGTTTACCTTGCGGTTGTCCGACTGGACGCGCACCGCGATACCGCGTTCGGCCATGGTCAGGGCGTCGACCGCCATGACGTCCAGGCCGCGGTCCAGTTCCGAAAATGTCGCGGCCAGCGATGCTTCGGCCAGTCCGTAGCAGGGCAGGAATGCATTGGAGCTGAAGCCGGTTTCGGCCATTGTTGCGGCAAAGGCCTTGAATGTGCTGGAGCGCAGCATCTCTGCGCCGATGCCGGCAATACGCCAGCAACTCAGGTCAAGCTGTTGCAGGTCTGCGCTGCGGATCCTGCGGGCGCAGAGCTCGTAACCGAATGGCGGCGAGAAAGCGATGGTGCAGCGGTTCCTGCTGATCAGGCGCAGCCACTGCAGGGGGCGTATGGCAAAATCCCGCGTGCGCTGGTAGTCGACCGACAACTGCGAGGCAACAGGACCCAGGACGAACCCGACCAGGCCCATATCATGATAGAACGGCAGCCAGGATGCGCAGCGATCGCCTTCGTGTACTTTCAATCCGGTTCTCGTGATCCCTTGCAGGTTGCTCATTACCGCCTTGCCGGTAATGACTACGCCTTGCGGAGAACGGGTGCTGCCCGAGGTAAACTGCAGGTATGCCGGTTCCTCGGGTCTGCTTGGCTCCAGCGGGCGTTCCGAAGGGGTAATATCGGACAGTTGTTCCGGTGTGCCGAGCCATTCGAGGTCGTCGTTGTCGACGGCAGCTTCCTCAAGAAAGCTGATGAATTCCTTATGCGCGATGGCTACCTTTGCCTTGCCGCTGGTCAACAGGCCCTTGAGTTGTTGAACGTAAATCGCGTGACTGCCGAGATTAAGCGGTATCGGCATGGCGAACGGCACCAGCCCGATGTACTGGCAGGCAAAGAACAGGACAATGAAATCAGGGTGGGTATCGGCCACCAGGGCAATGTGATCACCGCGTTTCAAATCCAGGCTGAGCAGGCGCCTGGCTGCAACCCTGGCCTGTCGCTGCAGTTCACCATACGGCAAAACGACGCTGAGCTTACCCTTAGCGTCGTAAAAATTGCACCCGGTAACACCTGCAGCCGCATAATCCAGCGCTTCGGACAGACTGGAAAACTCGGCTAAGTTTTGGGCTACTGTATTATCAGTGGTCGTCGCTTCTCGATTCACGATGAATAAACCCCCGTCTGGTTCTTTTTACGCCAGTTGACAAAGGCAGATTTATTATTTTGGCCTAAAACAGTGCCCTGCAGTAAGCACAGGACACCTAACATGTTATTTCCACAAACGAATTATAAACATAAAATACGGCCATTGTATATATATATGAGCGTCTAAGGGGACAACTATTACATAACACGAGGAAAACTTCCAACATTTTTTTATGCAATCCGCTCATGTCGGCCACGACGCCTTCAGATCATCCCGTAATTGATTAAAGACTTTCTTGTCAAGCGGGTTGTTATGTCCCAGATCCGGCGGCCCCGGCCAGGCAGGATCCGAAAATTCCACCTCCGCATAACGGCGATTTTCCGAATAACGGGGTAGCACATGAAAATGGACGTGCGGATCGACCATCATCAACATCAGGTAGTTCAGTTTATCATATTGAAAAAGATGCGATAATACAGCGTCAACATCATGGGTAACCTGGGCCAGTTCGCTGAAACAGGCCGGGCTCAGCTGCGAAAACGCCGTTACCGGCTCGCGCGCAGCCAGCACCAGGGAACCCAGTGTGACTTGAGCGGGGCGCAATAATACCAACCAGGAGGAATAAGTGTGGATGCTGGTATCAGGCGCTCCGAATTTCAACATCGTATCGTTAAGGATGTTCAAAGACATCTACGATTTCGCCGGTTTGATGATAAGTCCTTGTATATTAAATGATCATGACCAGGAGATCAAAACTCTTTTCCAGGCAAGGCCGGGCGCCGGCTGACGCGGTCAGGGTCGTTCCTGTCAGCAACGGGCGCCAGTTGCGCGCGTTCATCCGGCTGCCCTGGAGCCTGTACGCGCAGGATCCGCACTGGGTGCCACCCTTGAGACTTGAACGCAGGCTGCATTTCTCCTCCCTGAACCCTTATTTTGCCCATGGCCGCTGGCAGGGCTGGATTGCCTGGCGGGGGGAGCGGCCGGTGGGCCGGATCAGCGCCCAGGTTGATGAATTGCACCGCCGCTGTTACGCGGTGCAATCCGGCCATTTCGGTTTCCTGGAGTGTGAAAACGACCCGGACGTGATGCGCGCCCTGGTGACGGCGAGCGAAAACTGGCTGTCCCGGCATCAAACCGAAGTGATTACCGGCCCCTTCAATTTTTCCATCAACCAGGAATGCGGCCTGCTGGTGGACGGCTTCGACACGCCGCCGGCGCTGATGATGCCCCATAATCACCAGTGGTATGCGGAGTTGCTGGAGCAACAGGGTTACTGTGCCGCAAAAGACCTGTATGCCTATTGGATTAATCCCGACTTCGATATCCCCCGGGTTATGCAGAAGCTGGTGGACAGGCATGGCAGTTCCGTCAGCCTGCGCGGACTTGACCGCAAGAATTTCAAGCAGGAACTGGAGGTCCTGCGCGGGATATTCAATGACGCCTGGTCGGACAACTGGGGGTTTGTCCCGTTTACCAGGGAGGAGTTCGCCGAACTGGGCACCGCGTTACGGCTGTTCGTCCCGGACGATTTTATCCGTATCGCGGAATACGAAGGGGAACCGGTTGCGTTTATCGTGTGTCTGCCCAACCTGAATGAAGTATTACTCGACCTGGACGGCAAACTGTTCCCCTCGGGCCTGTTCAGGATTATCAAGGCATTACGTGAACGGCGCATCAGGTCCGGCAGGATTCCGCTGATGGGCGTCAGGAAGGAATTGCGCAATACCCCGTTGGGCATCGCCCTGGCATTGCTTGTTATCCACGACCTCAGGGAACCGGTCATCGCCAGGGGGATAACGGGCGTGGAGATGTCATGGATCCTGGAAGACAACCAGGGTATGCGCAGCATCCTGGAGCGGGTTGGCAGCAAGCTGTACAAGACCTACCGGATCTACCAGAAGCGTTTGTAAAGCATGACTTTTTTCTCCCTCATTACAGTGGGCCACCGGCGCTGACGTGGCGCACAAACGGAAAATCACCGCATTGCTGCTGGCCGGGGAGCGCGGCGGCGTTGACGAGGTCGCGCGGCGATCCGGCGTCTCGTGCAAGGCACTGGCGCCGCTGGCGGGTGTACCGATGATCATGCGTGTGCTGGACGCCCTGCAGGCGAGTGCCCGCATCGACTCGTATGTAATATGCGGTCCCGGCCCTGACGCGGTTGAGAGTTGCCCGCGGTTACGGGAATTCATCAGCGGCGACCATGCTACCTGGATCCCCGCCAGGCGCGACCTCGGCGGCAGTGTGCAGGCGGGCCTGGCGGTAACAGACCCGGACGCCCTGGTGCTGATAACGGTCGCGGACCACGCGTTGCTTGACGCTGCGATATTGAATTATTTTCTGGACGGGGCGCTTGACAGCGGCGCCGGCGTCAACGTGGGGCTGGTGGATTTCGGCCGGATCGAGGCGGCGTACCCCGGGGTGCGGCGCACGGTACTGAAGTTGTCGGATGGCGGATATTGCGGTTGTAACCTGTACGCGCTCGACGGCGCCCGGGGCAGGGATATCATTTCCCTGTGGCAACGGGCTCAGGCGCACCGTAAACAGCCGTGGCGTATGGCGCTCGGGTTGTTCGGTTTCGGTGCATTGGCAAGGTATGCTTGCGGCCGCCTGGGCCTGCGGAACGCCCGTGATGCGATAATGAGATCCACCGGGGTGGCGGTGGATTTTATCGAGATTCCCTATGCCCGTGCCGGTATTGATGTTGATACGGTTGCGGATTTTGAGCTGGCGGAAAAGATACTGGCTGGGCGCTATGACTGAGCTGCGGGGGCGGGTTTGGATAAGCGTTTCAGGACACGCTGTGAATACATCCTTGTACGCTTAGCATCCGCTGTCCCTGCGGATGATAGTCCTGAAACGCTTATCCAAACCCGTCGGAACTGTCGCTGCGGATGATAGTTCTGAAACGCTTATCCAAACCCGTCGGAACTGTCCCTGCGGATGATAGTCCTGAAACGCTTATCCAAACCCGTCGGAACTGTCGCTGCGGATGATAGTCCTGAAACGTTTATTCAAACCCGTCGGAACTGTTTATGAACGGCTGACGCCGTGCACAAATTCGTCAGGAAAGAATTTGGACAGCGGATGATAGTTCTGAAACGCTTATTCAAACCCGTCAGAACTGTTTATTGGAGCATTATTTTTTCTGCGTTATCCAGGTCTCTCTTGAAGTCGATCTCACACCATCTGTGTCCGTTTATGCTGCAGGCGCGCACCAGGGATTGCTTGGCGAGCGTGTCCACCACGCTCAGGAACCATAAGCGCAAGCCGTCGCCTTGTTTCATCTGCCGGTCCAGTTGAGCGCGGAATAACGCGGGTCCTTCGCCCCGGAAATACAGGAGGCCGATGGATTCGGCCATGGTGTGTTCATCCGGCAGTGTCTTGCCGACGGCTTTCACCATGGAGTCGTGCAGCTCGACGCGCATGTCGTCGTTGTCGTAGCTGTCCTTGTAGTCGATGGTCAAGGTTACCGGCGCCGGAGTTGAGCGGAGCACCGTGTCCAGCAGCGCCGGTTCGAACAGCGTGTCCCCGTTCAACAGGATAAATTCCTCATCCATGACGTGGCGGGCCATCCAGCAACTCGCCAGGTTGTCGGATATGCTGTAGAAGGGGTTGTAGACGATATTGATCCGGTCCTGTTCGGCGCCGAATCGATCCTGCATGTGTGCTTCGACCAGGTCCGAATTAAACCCGGTAATTATGAACAGCTTGTCGATTTGTGCCGCCAGCAATGCCTGCACCTGCCATTCCAGTATGCTTTTGCCTGCTACATGCAGCATGCACTTGGGGCATGCCTCGGTCAGGGGCAGCAGTCTTTTACCCTGACCCGCGCTCAATATAATCGCGTTAACCATTAACTTCCAATTTACCTTGCTGGACAATACCGTTACGAGAGGTGAGCAGTTTAAAGTAATTTATAATACAATCAAACCAGCAGTTCCCGATGGGTTTTTAGTCGTCATGTCACATATTGAACGCTACATCATTCGCGAAATTCTCAGGCCGTTCAGTTTCGTCTTAATCATCCTGGTCGGCCTGTTTGCCTGTTTCAGCGGCGCCAGGTACCTGGCGGAAGCGGTGACGGAGACTCTGGGTGTCTATTTCATGGTCAAACTGATCCTGCTCAAGACGATTATCGCCCTGGAAGTCCTGGTTCCCATCGCCCTTTATACATCCGTCGTTATCGGGCTGGGCAGGCTCTACCGGGACCGCGAAATAGTGGCGCTGAGTGCCGCCGGGGCCGGGACCAAGCGCATTATCGGTCCGGTTATCGTCATTTCCATACCTGTTGCCCTGATCGTGGCTGCGCTGTCCCTGTACGGCCGTCCATGGGCCTACCAGAACAGTTATCTCCTGGATGCCACGGCCCGGGCCGATCTGAATACCGACCGCTTTCAGCCGGGCCGGTTCTACGGCAATGAAGACTCCGGCACGGTTATTTTTATCGACAAAAAGGATGAGAGCAGCGGTGAAATGACGAAGGTATTCTATTATACCCGCAAGGATGACGTCAGCGAGGTTACCGCGGCGATCCACGCCAGGCAGGACCAGGATATGGAGGACGGGCGGTTGCGGGTTTCGCTCAATAACGGGCTGGTCTACAGGTTGCAGCGCGCGTCGCAGGAGGACGAAGTCGTGCGCTATGAAAAGCTGGTCAGGTACCATGAAGACCCGGAGGTGAGTATCGGCTACAAACGCAAGGCTGAATTGACCCCTGCCTTGCTCAAGTCCAGCAGTCCGGAGGACATTGCGGAAGTCCAATGGCGCTTGTCCAGGCCTGTTGCCACGCTCCTGCTTGCGCTGATCGCCATTCCCCTGAGCCGTTCGTCTCCCCGGCAGGGAAAGAATGAAAGGGTATTCATGGCCGCGCTGATATTTGCTGTCTACTACAACCTGAGCGGTGTTGCCCAGACCTGGGTGGAGCAGGGTGTAATGGATGAGATTCCCGGTGTCTGGTGGTTGCACGTGTTGATGGCGCTAATCGTTTTCCTGTCCCTGTTCCGGCGCTTTACCCGGCGTCTCCTGCGGGCGTTTCGTTAGCATGCCGGGTGCGGGAGGCGGACAGCGCTCATGATCATCGTTGAAAATTACCTGATGCAGCGCATCAGCGTGGGGTTGCTGATCGCAGCCGCGGTGTTGCTGCCGCTGTTCAGCTTTTTCGACCTGATCGAACAGATGGACGATGTCGGTGAAGGTTTTTATCGCATGCAGGATGCGTTTTACATCGTCCTGTTGCTGCTGCCCAGGAGGCTGATCCAGTTGCTGCCGTTTATTGCGCTGATCGGCAACGTGATCGCGCTGGGTCTGCTGGCGCTGAGTTCGGAAATCACTGCCATGCGCGCCGCCGGGTTGTCTCCTGCAAAAATCAGCCTGGCTTCATTCAAAATCGGCCTGTGCCTGTTGCTGCTGCTGGGGTTGCTGGAGCAGTTTGCCGCGCCTTATACGCAGAGCAAGGCCATCGCCCACCGTCTGGAAGCCTTGAACCAGAGCGCGGAACTGGGCGAGGACCTGGGTATCTGGACGCGCGATGAAAACCGGGTGTTGCGGCTTGGCGAGGCGATTCGCGCGGCTTACGTGGAGGACGTGGAAATATTCACGCTGGATGAGCAGGGATTACTCGACCAGCACATCCATGCGCAGGGCGCAGACATAATCAGTAATGCCCGGTGGAACCTGCACGACGTCACCGTGAAGGAGATCAACGGCGCCCGCTTAAGCACGAGGACGTTTGCGCGCATGGACTGGATTCCTTTTTTGAGTTCCGAGCAGGTCGCGACACTGACGCGGCCGGCCGAAAGCCTGTCCCCGACGGATTTATACCACCATATTCTTTACCTGAAGAAAACCGGGCAGCAGCACGATGAATTATCCCTGGCCTACTGGAGGAAGTACGGCGCCGGTCTGATCATGCTTGCCATGCTGTTGTTGTCCGTCCCGTTTGTGTTCGGATCGATACGCACGGGTATCGGCACCCGCCTGGTGCTGGCGGGTATTACGGGGATCTGTGTCTACCTGCTCGACCAGATTTTTTCCAACGCCGGGTTATTGCTGAACCTGAACCATGCCCTGGTGGCGCTGGCCCCCGGCCTGTTCCTGATGCTGATAGGCAGCCTGTGGCTGCAGCGGGTGGCTTGAAAGATATTTGGGGTCAGAGCAAATGCTCTGACCCCAAATATTCCAGTTCCAGGTTTCTTTCGAATTTTTGCGTTTTCCGGTTATAGATATATGAGGTGACGCGGGTTTGCCAGGCGGTTGCGGTTTTATTCACTTCGTAGATGTTGTAGCCGGCTTTTTTGAGCGGGTCTTTGTAACTGGCCGATGCTGAAGGGACGCCGAACACCGGGATCGAGTGGGCGCCGGCCGTGAGTGTTGTGTGCGCCTGGCAATGCCCGTGTCCGTGAACCAGCATCTCTGCGCCTGGCGCGGCCAGGGTTGACAGCAGCCTGCCTGCATCGCTCAGCCCGCGCCGGATGCTGGTGAACTGTGGGCCGTGATGCAGTACGACGATGCGGTACAAGCCCCGTTGTGCGGTTGTTTCGAGCAGGAGACGAAGCCGTTGTAACTGCTCGCTGCCCAGTTTGCCCGAGGCGAAGAACGGCGCAGTGGGGATGGCGGTCGAAAGACCGATGAGCGCGACGGGACCGCGCACCCGCAGGTACGGGAAGCTGCCGGCATTGCCGTCCTCATCCGGGTCGCTGCGCATGTAGGCAAGCCAGCGGCCGGTCGTTTCGGCAAATTCGGTGGCTATGTAATGGTCATGATTCCCCGGCACAATTGAGATATAATCAGGCGCGCCGATACTGTTTAACCAGGCTTCGGTTTCCCGGCATTCGTTTGCCGTGCCCAGGTGGGTGAAGTCCCCGCTGATGACCAGGTGGTCCGGTTGCCGGCCTGCCAGGTCGGCGAGTGTCCGGGACAGCACTTCCCTGCTGTGGGAGCGGCGCCGTTTCAACCTCCACGAGAGGTAACCGAGAATACGCTTGTTCAGTAGTTCATCCGGCCTGACGTGGTCAAGCGATGACAGGTGGGGGTCGGAAATGTGCGCTATTTTCAAGCTTTAACTCATCTGGTTTTCAGTCGCCGGTTTATAGTAACAAAAAACCGGCAAACAGATACCGGCAACCAGGAACAAAATAAAACTATCGATGAATTCGTATGTTCAGATAATCGGTGACAGCCGGACGGAAATCTGGGGAATGACCGGACGCACCAGGCTGGCCCGCATGCTGCAAAGAATCGACGGCGTCAGCGTCATTACCGGCATGGCAGAGTTGCCTCCCGGCGCGCCGGTGATCTTCCTCCGGGGTGATTACATATTCGATGTCCGTGTATTGCAGATAATTACCGGCATGGACAACGGGTTCGTGCTGCACCCGCAGGACGATGATGCTGCAATTGCGGTACGCACGACCGACTACGACGCAAACATATTCGACCGTGACCATTACCCGGACAGTTTGACCAGGGTGGCCGTCGACGACCTGGTAAACCCCTGCAACGACAGATTGAATAAATATGAGCCGGCCAGGGTCTGGCGCATTTTGCCTGACAACCGGGAGTTGCTTGAACGGGAGTTGTTCAGCGGGTCTTACAAGGGCGTGACCGACCTGGTGACCAAATGGGTCTGGCCCGTGCCCGCGCGCTGGGCGACCAAAGTCTGCGCCAGGCTTAAACTGAAGCCGAACCACGTGACCCTGTTCAGCCTGGTACTGGCAATCCTGGCCGGATATGCCTTCTGGCTGGGTGAGTTCGCCGCCGGCCTGTTGCTGGGCTGGGTCATGACCTTCCTGGATACCGTGGACGGCAAGCTGGCCCGGGTGACGTTGACCTCCAGCCGTTTCGGCGACCTGCTGGACCACGGCCTGGACCTGGTGCACCCGCCTTTCTGGTACCTCGCCTGGGGGGTGGGACTGGCCGTCGCAACGCCGGGGACAACGCCGTTGGCGATGTTGATGGGCCTGATGCTCGCCGCGTACCTGGGCGGCCGGCTCTGTGAGGGGGTATTCCAGCATTACCTTGCCGATTTCTCGATTTTCATGTGGCGGCCGGTTGATTCGCTGACCAGGTTGATTACCGCACGGCGCAATCCCAACATGCTGATTTTGACTGCCGCCCTGGTTGCCGGGCGGCCGGACACGGGCCTGGTGATGGTAGTCGCCTGGCATGTCATTTCCACCCTGTTCCTGCTGGTAAGGCTGGGCATGGCCTGGAAGGCGAAGCAGGACCAGGGGCCGCTGGCGGGCTGGCTGTCGACGGTCGGTGAGGGAACCCGGCATAACGGGCTGGCGCTGAAGATCTTTACCTGAATGGCTTCGGAGGTTATCCCCAGGGCATTGACGGAGCGCATCGCGCAGCAATGCGCCGGTCCCGCGGCAGGGTCCTGTGCGCTGATCTGCGCGGCGCTCAGGGAAACCTACGGCGACGCCTTGCAGGGTATTCTGTTTTACGGTTCCTGTGCCAGGGGTGAAGACATGGAGGCCGGCATTGCCGATATTTTCGTCATAGTCGACAGCTACCGGAACGTCTACGGCAAGCGCCACCTGGCGTACCTCAACGCGCGCTTGCCCCCGAACGTGTTTTACCGGGAAATCCCCGCAAACGGCGCCGTGATTCGGGTCAAGCTGGCCGTGATCAGCCGGGCGGACTTTGCCGGCGGCATCCTGCGCTGGTTCCACTCCTACCTGTGGGGCCGGTTCGCGCAACCGGTGCGCATACTCCATGCGCGGGACGAGGCCGTGCGCGCCGAACTTCACAAGCTCCTGGCGCAGGCCGTGCTGACCCTGCTCAGGACAACGATCCCGGCGCTGCCGGACCAGTCATGCACTGCGCAAACGGTCTGGACCCGGGCCTTGTCCCTGTCCTATTCCGCGGAATTCCGGCCTGAGCCTGAATCCAAGGCCGCCGACCTGGTGCGGCACAACCTCGCCGATTATACCGACCTGCTGGAAGCGGCCCTGCCTGCGCTCGGTGATATCCTGCGCCGGGAAGGTGAAAACAGCTACCGGCCTCTGTACGATACGCAAGCCGCCGCTGCGGCGTTATCACGCTGGCGCCGCCGGCGTATTCTGGGGCGCATCCTTTCCGTCCTGCGGCTGGCGAAAGCGGTACTGACCTTTACCAACAGTGTCGATTATGCGGCCTGGAAGATAGGCCGCCATACCGGCGTAGAGATTGAGGTTACCCCCAGGCTGCGGCGTTATCCCCTGTTATTCGGCTGGCGGGTGTTCCTGAAGCTGGTCAAACAGGGCGCCTTGCGCTGACATGGCGGCAAAGAAGAAAAAACACCGCATCAGCGTAGCGCTGGGACTGTGGATTATCAAGCGGCTGGAGCGGTTCCTGATCAGGTATTCCGTGGCCGGCGACACGCCGTTCCTGGAACCTGCAGCATTTGCCTGGGTGGACTTGCTGGAAGGCAACTGGCAGTCGATCCGCGCGGAACTGGACCGGGTGCTGGAAAGCCCCGAGCGGATCCCGAACTTTCAGGATATCTCGCGCGACCAGGCCAACATCACCACGGACGATAAATGGAAGTCTTATTTTCTCTACGGATACGGCTACAAGATGGCCGCCAACTGCACTGCCTGCCCGGAGACGACGCGCATCATCGAAGCGATCCCGGGCATGTACACGGCGTTTTTTTCCGTACTGGCCCCAGGCAAGCATATACCGTTGCACCGCGGGCCCTACCGCGGCCTGCTGCGCTGTCACCTTGCCCTGCTTGTGCCCGAACCGGAGCAGGACTGCTGGATAGAAGTGGGCGGGGAAACCAGTACCTGGGAAGAAGGCCGCTGCATCGTTTTCGACGATACCTACAAGCATCGTGTGGAGAACAATACGCAGGGCAGGCGGGTGGTATTGTTTCTTGACGTGATGCGGCCGCTGAAGTTTCCCGGGTCGCTGGTCAACCGGGTCGTACTGTGGCTGATCCGCCTCTCGCCGTTCATCCAGGACGCCCGCCGCAACCAGGTCGCCTGGGAGAAACGCCTGGGCTGCTGACTGCCGGCAAGAGTACTAGAGGCTTACAGCAAACTCGAGACAGGTTTCTGCCAGGTCAACCCGGTCCTGTACGGAGCGCATGACGGTATTGGCGGCCTTCACTCTGATCCCGAGTTCCCCGATGGCCCGCGCTTCGTGCTCATCACCGGCGTCGATGACCAACCCGTGCAGGAAGTCGCGATAATATGCCGCAATCGACAGGTTATTTGCCGGCATGTCCAGTTCCTGCATTATCTTGGCCGCGGGGCCTTTCAGGGCCTTGCCGCCGACGATGGGGGAGACTGCGATAACGGGTGCGTTGACGGACTGCAGGCTTGACCGGACGTCCTCCAGGGACAGCAGCGGGTCAATGCTCAGGAACGGGTTCGACGGGCACAGGATTACCGCATCCAGTTCACTGCTGTCGAGCAGCGCGGCGAAGTCGGGGTGCGCGCGGGCCTGCCCGGCGCCGTCGAATTCGATCGCCTGCACCCGCGGCCGGCAACCCTGGCGCACGAAATAATCCTGGAAGGGCAGGGTTCCCCGGTCGGTGACGATGCGCGTGCGCAGCGGGTCGTCGCTCATGGGAACGATACGGTGCTCGATGCTGAATGAACGGCACAGTGCGCGGGTAATCTGCCCCAGGCCCTGTCCCTGCCCCAGCATCCGGGTCCGGTACAGGTGGGTGGCGAGGTCCTTGTCCCCCAGCCTGAACCAGTCCAGGTCAGCGAAGCCGGCGAGCGCTTCCATGAAGTCCCAGGTCTCGCCGGCAATACCCCAGCCCCGCTCCGGGTCCGCCACCTCCGCCAGGGTGTACATGACCGTATCCAGGTCGGGCGAGATGTGCAGTCCCAGGTGGCGGAAGTCATCGCCGGTGTTGACCACCACGAGCAAGTCTTCCGGCCTTACGTTTTTGCAGAGGCCATGCGCCAGTTTCGCACCGCCCACGCCGCCGCACAGGGACAGGATGGATTTGTTCATGGGACGATGTGCTTATCTGAACAAGTCCTTCTCCGGCTCCCGGATCAGCGCGGATGCGCCGGTGGCCGCGCCGCGCAGGTCCAGGCCCTGCACCAGTACGGCAGGTATCCCCTGCGCCGCCTGCCCCATGACCAGGGAGGCGGCGGCGGCGATTTCATCGGCGATACCCACCTCGGTCACCCGTAGCGGGTTCCCGTGCAGGTCGTTATCACCGCGCAGGTCCAGCAGGGACGGCAGGCCGGCCGCGCCGATTGCGATGCCGGTCACGCCGTTGCGCCAGGCGCGCCCGGCGCTGTCGTTGATGATGACGCCTACACGGACGTCCAGGCGCTGTTTGATTTGATCGTGAATTTGCGCGGCGCTGGCATCGGGGTTTTCCGGCAGCAGCAGGACTCGCTCCAGTGCGGGGTTTTGCGGGATGTTGGAGTGATCGATACCCGCGTTGGCATGGACGAAGCCCAGCTTGTGTTCGACGATCAGGACGTCCTCCCGGTACCTGACCACCCGCGTCGACTGGGCCAGTATCAACTCTACGAGGCGCGGGTCTTTTCCGACTTTAGCGGCCAGCTCCAGGCTCCGTTCCGAAGGCGTTATCGCGGCCAGGTCCACGTACCGGTCCTCTGCCTTGGAAACGACCTTTTGGGCAACTACCAGGACATCGCCGTCCCGGACCGGATGCTCGCGCAGTCCCTCCAGCAATAACGCCGGCAGGTCATCCCCGGGCATGACTTCCGCTATGCCGCGCACGGGCAGCAGCGCTATCCCATTGTCCGCTATGTCGTTCATACCTGTCTGTTGTGACTCTTTCCAACCCGTCGTTCCTGCAGAAGCAGGAACCCGGTCCTATCCCCACCCGTCGTTCCTGCGAAAGCAGGAACCCAGTCTGATAAACTATTCCCTATATTAATCATGTAATGCAAAATCATGTCAAACGATAAACGCGCCCAGGCGCCGGTCCCCGACAGGCGCATCGGCGTTATCGGCGCCGGCGTCATGGGCCGGGGGATCGCCCAGTTGTTCCTGCAGGCCGGGTACCGGGTGTCGCTTTATGACTCCCAGCCCGACGCGCTGGCGCGCGCGGCCGAATTCATCGGCAGGATGATCGGGCGCCAGGTCGACAAGGGCAGG
Source organism: Gammaproteobacteria bacterium (assembly GCA_965207165.1). Lineage (GTDB taxonomy): Bacteria > Pseudomonadota > Gammaproteobacteria > Eutrophobiales > Eutrophobiaceae > JAAXHV01. The sequence goes on from OZ242265.1 coordinate 4,228,131, forward strand.
TACTCGGAGGCGGATGCGCAGGGAATCCTTGCGCGGCTCGATACCTGTCACGGCATGGAAGGACTGGCCGGTTGCGATGTCCTCATCGAGGCGATCGTCGAACTGCTCGAGGTCAAGAAACAGTTGTTTGCGAAACTGGAAAAGATTATTTCCGGCAAGGCCATCCTGGCGAGCAATACCTCCTCGCTGCTGGTCTCGGATATCGCCTCCGCCTGCGCCGCGCCGCAGCGGGTCGCGGGGCTGCATTTCTTCAACCCGGTGCCGCTGATGCGCGTGGTTGAAGTCGTCCCGGCCGCGCTGACCGAAGCGGCGGTCGTGCGGGAGTTGTCGGACCTGGTTACCTCTACGGGACACCGCGCCGTGGTCGCGGCCGACCAGCCCGGGTTCCTGGTGAACCACGCAGGGCGCGGTTTCAGCACCGAAGCCCTGCGTATCCTGGAAGAGGGGGCGGCGCAACCGGCCGACGTGGACCGGGTCATGCGCGAGGCCCTGGGGTTCCGCATGGGACCGTTTGAACTGATGGACCTCACCGGGCTTGACGTTTCCGGGAAAGTGATGCAGTCCGTCTACGACCAGTTTCTGCAGGAACCCATGTTTCGTCCCTCGTCGCTGGTCCCGCCGAGGATGGCGGCCGGCTTGTTCGGCAGGAAGACCGGCCAGGGTTTTTACCGGTACGAGGACAACCGCAGGATCGAGCCTGATGCGGCGCCGGTCCCGCAAGTCAGCCTCACAAAGGTATGGCTGGAGCGCGCCGGACCCGCTGCGTCTCGGCAACTGGCGGATGATTTGAAGGCCGCCGGCGCGCAGTTCGCGGACAACCCTGCGGCAGGGGATACCATGGCCGTAGTGCAGCCGTGGGGTAGCGACGTAAGCCATACCTGCTCCGAACTGGGCCTGGACCCGGTGCGCACGGTGGCCGTGGACCCGTTGCCCGATCCCGGATTGCGGCGTACCCTGATGCTGTCGCCGGTCACCGCCGCCGAAGTGCGTGACAGCATGCACGGCCTGCTGGCGGCGGGCGGCGTCCCGGTCACCGTGATCAATGACAGTCCGGGCTTTATCAGCCAGCGTATCATCGCCGTGATAGTGAACATCGCCGCCAATATTGCCCAGCGCCGTATCGCTACGGTTGCCGACATCGAGGCCGCCGTTACCCTGGGTCTCGGGTACCCGCGCGGCCCCTTGTCCTGGGGGGACAGTATCGGGGGGGCAAGGATAGCCGAAATTCTGGATAACCTGTTTGAGTTGACCCGGGACCCGCGCTACCGCCCCAGCCCCTGGCTGAGAAGGCGGGTCGAGTGCGGCGTATCGCTGTTGACCGAAGAAGTGGAGCGCAACTGAACCGTATAGCCATGACTACTGAAGTAATCACCCGTTTCGCACCCAGTCCCACCGGTTTCCTGCATATGGGAGGCATACGCACTGCGCTGTTTTCCTGGCTCTACGCACGGCGCCATAACGGCAGGTTCATGTTGAGGATCGAGGATACGGATCGGGCGCGCAGCACCGATGCTGCGCTGGAGGTCGTCCTGGACGGCATGGCCTGGCTGGGACTGGCCCATGACGGGGACGGCAGCGGCAACATGGCCGGTATGGACGACAAGGGCATCGTCTACCAGTCCGGGCGCACGCAGGTGTACCAGGACGCGATACGGAAGCTGCTGGACCGGGACCGGGCGTACCATTGTTTTTGCAGCCGGGAAGAACTGGAAGCGATGCGAAAGGAGGCCATGAGCCGGGGGGAGAAACCCAGGTATAACGGTGCATGCCGCGACCGCGGCAGGCAGCCTGCGGCAGGTGAAACGCCGGTGGTGCGCTTCAAGAACCCCGTCGACGGTGACGTGATCATCGACGATCTGATCCAGGGCCGGGTGGTGATCGGCAACCGGGAACTGGACGACTTGATCATTGCCCGGTCCGACGGGTCGCCCACCTACAACCTGACCGTGGTGGTGGACGATGCCGCTATGGGTGTCACCCACGTGATACGCGGGGACGACCACCTCAACAACACGCCGAGACAGATCAACATTTTCGACGCCCTGGGTTACGATGTGCCGACCTATGCCCACATCCCGCTGATCCTGGACAGTGACGGCAAAAAACTGTCCAAACGCCACGGCGCGGCCAGCGTGCTGGACTACCGGGAACAGGGCTACCTGCCGGAGGCGTTGCTGAATTACCTGGTGCGCCTGGGCTGGTCCCATGGCGACCAGGAGATCTTCAGCGCCGCCGAGATGATTGAACTGTTCGATATCGGCCAGGTGAACAAGGCCGCGGCCGCGCTGAACCCGGACAAACTGGCCTGGCTCAACCAGCATTATCTCAGGGAAGGCAGGGCGGAACGGATTGCCTGTCTGCTTAAGACAACATTGGTCAGGCTTGGTGTCGACGTAAGCGGACCACCGGATCTCAAGGAGGTGGCCCGTATACAGAAAGAGCGTGTGAAGACAATAACGGAGATGGCCGGACAGAGCCGTTTCCTCTACGAGGAATTTGCGGAATACGATGAGACGGCTGCAAAAAAACACCTGCGCCCCGTGGTGTTTGAGGCGCTGCAGCAGGTCAGGGAGGCATTAGCCGGACTGGACGCCTGGGAAAGGGAGGCGATTCATGCCGCCGTGAACGCCGTCGCGGAACAACAGGCCATGAAATTCGGCAAGATTGCCCAGCCCCTGCGGGTGGCGGTAACGGGCAGCGCGGTCTCGCCTTCCATCGACATCACCCTGGAGTTGCTGGGCCGGGACAGGACCCTGGCGCGCCTGGGACGGGCCCTGGAGTTGATACAACGCCGGGTTGATGCGCTCGCCACGGACTCATGAATAGCGGGAGCCGCGCCGGTTAGCGGGCCGGATACAATGCCGGCAGCCAGCGTTCGATTGCTTCCGGGGGAAAACCAAGCCGCACGGGCCCGCGTTCCGTTGAGGATACGAGATAGCCTTTTTCCAGGAGACTGGATAATATAGCGCGCGCCTGGCGTTCCTGGTAACCGGTTATTCCGGGTGCGTTGCCCCGCCTGAATTCACCTGAATAAAACGCCTCCCGCAGTAGCGGGAAGGCGCCTTTCGGCAGGCGTTTGCCGGCAACTTCTTCCCGGACGTGAATCTCCATTCGGGTGAGGAACTGGTCCACGTCCAGCAATCTTGTCATAAACCCTACCTGGTCTATGCAGGTGTCAAGAAAAAAACGGCAAAAGTTCACCAGTTCTTCATGGCTCAGGGCGCCTCGTCCATCCAGGTCCCCTTGCCGGGCAACATCTGCTGCCATGAGTGTGTTTTTATAGGTTTCGACATTGCGCGCCAGGCCGCGTGAGACGGACCAGAGGTCGCTGCCAATTCCGGTGTGTAACAGGTAGGCATGCGAGTACAAGCGGGCGACGCGACCGTTTCCATCCAGGAAGGGGTGTATCCATACCAGCCTGTGATGAGAGGCAGCAATAGCGATGACTTGCTGAACCTGGGACAGGTTGCCGGGGTTGTACGCTTCCTCGAAGCGCCTCATAAAATACTCGAGGTTCTCAGCCAGGGGGGGGACGTGCCGTCCGACACTGACCTCCGTGGTGCGCAGCTCTCCGGGAACGACCTTGAGTATTTCGTGTGTACCGGGGTTTTCAACCCCGAGCAATTCCTGCGGCAGTCGTGAGCAGAATTCCCGGTGGATCCATAAAAGGAATGCTCTCATCGGAACAAGCATGGGCGCTGCACCCCGGTCTATCAGTCGTTGCACTTCGACATGCGCTTTGGCTTCGAGTTGCAGGCTGCGTTTTTCCGGATCGTCGGAAAGATTGCCTGCGAGTGCCTTGTCTATATCTCTCGGCAGGGTGTCATGACCTTCGATAAGGTTACTGTAGTAGCAATTCATGGAGCGAACCAGGTCACCTATGGACTGGCGGACCCGGGGATGCAGGGTTGCGGCAAGCGCACTGCCTTTTTTAGCCAATTCCATAGCCATATCTTCCAGCACCCTTTGCCCGTGGGCAGGGAGCATGGGCTCCATCAGTGCAACCGTCTCTTCAGTCATGGCCTTCAAGCTTCACCTGTTCTTGCATTGCCGGTATTTTTGCCGGTTAATTATACAAAGTAATATCAGCTATATCAATAGGCTATGATTTTACAAATTAAAATATCAACAAATAAATGCCGGTATCATCGCCGGTATGGACCTGGATGGGGCAACGTCGCGGCGCACACGGGCTGATGCAGGTATCCGGCTGCCGGCTTGACAATGCAAAGGCGCAGGGTAGAATGTGCGTCGTTGTTCTTGAGACACGATTATACGTTGTCGTTTCGGGGCCATAGCTCAGTTGGGAGAGCGCTACAATGGCATTGTAGAGGTCGTCGGTTCGATCCCGTCTGGCTCCACCAGGTTAGTTAGATCTATTGTCCCCTTCGTCTAGAGGCCTAGGACACCGCCCTTTCACGGCGGCAACAGGGGTTCGACTCCCCTAGGGGACGCCAGAAATCCCGGCTTGCTCACTTTCAGAAGACTGCGTATGAAATGTGAGTAAGCCCCGGGACCCAGCGGCGCATCCATACCGAATATTTCAACGGCCGGGCCGGTTGTCCGTTCGCCAGCTTTCCTGCGCCCGCCCTTTACCCAGGTCAAATACCCTTCCCAATGGTATTTTTCGGTACGGGTGACCTCAAGGACCACGTCCCACACTCGCCCGGGCAGAGTGTCAGGCGCTGCGCTGCGCCGGATCACGCGATCCGGCTTGCGCTCGTTCAATTCAGCTGCCAGTGCGTCGCACAACGAGGCAATGACGGTGCCATCCGTCTTTGGTTCGCCATGGCAGGACAGCAGGATCGGCGCGTTATCCGCCGGGACTCCCCATGATACCAGCGCGGTGACAAGGAATGCCGCCAGGCGCGTGCCGTTGATGTAAAGCTGCAGGTCAGAAGATGAAGTCGGAAGCATCCAGGTCGGTGATATCGAAACCTGTCAGTATGATACTCCCGCCTTCGTGATCAGCCAAGTCAATGACAAGACTTTGTTCCTGTTGTTCCATGGACAGGCCGTCAATGGATGCGATGCCGGGGAACGCGCTGAGGTCGATTACGTCTTCGCCATCGGTAAAATCCGTAATGGTGTCGGTTCCGCCGCCCGGGGTGAAGACGAAGATATCGTCATCAGGTCCGCCGTTCAGCTTGTCATCACCGGCGCCGCCCGCAAACACATCATCGCCTGTCCCGCCGTATATGCTGTCATTACCGCTCTCACCGTACAGCCTGTCGTCACCTCCATCCGGGCCGCCGTACAGCGTATCGTCGCCGGCACCGCCCTTGAGGACGTTATTCCTGAGGTCGCCGGCCAGGATGTCATCAAAAGGAGAGCCCGTGAGATGCTCGATATCGGGAACGTCCGTACCGTCGAAAACGGTTGACCCGATAAACCTGTCACCTTCCGCATGGCCGCCCCGCGCCTCGCGGCTGTGCAGCCGGACGACCACAGCGGCGTCGGAAGATTCGTAAGAGGCGGTATCTTCGCCGAGGCTGCCGTGCAACCTGTCCGCGCCGGCGCCGCCTTCCAGGATGTCATCACCGCTGCTGCTCCAGATACCGTCGTCGCCGGCCATACCGGATATCCGGTTGTCATGGCTGTCTCCGCCGAATCTATCCGCATGATCGGAGCCGACGAGGTGCTCGATCCCGCTGAGCACGTCCCCTTCGGCGTGGCCCCCTTGCCCCGTACCATCCCTGAGTTTCACAAGGACGCCCGCATCCGACCCCTGGTAGGTTGCCGTATCGTCACCTGAGCCCCCGTGCAAGCGGTCAGCGCCAGGGCCTCCGATTAGCATGTCGTTACCCCCATTGCCCAGGAGTTCATCGTCACCGCCGCGTCCCTCCAGACGATTTGCAGCCTCGTTACCCGTAACCGTGTCGCTACCCGACCCGGCAATGAAGTTCTCTATTAACGTATCACCCGCGATGAGCAGGTTGCCCACCACGCCGTATACGTCCGATACCCCTTCCGGGCGCAGATCGACCTGCTGGTCCGTGGTATCCGTGTGCAGGTCCAGCGTGTCGGTGCCGCTGTTGTCATAGAGGGTCAGCGTGACCGGGTCCTCGAAGGCATTGTCTGTCTCACCGGTCCAGCGCGCCAATACATCGTCCAGGTAACCGTCAACGTTGGCGCCGTAACCGTAAATCGTATCGCCCGTGTTTATGCCGTCGGGTTTACCGTAAATATTCTGGATCGCGATAATATCCGCGATCATCGGCGTGACGGGGTAGGCAAAGCTGGCGTCCACGAATTTGTCACGGTCCTGGTGAAAGTACGACATGACCGTAGCCTGCCAGGAGTCGTTCAGGAAGATCTTGTCGATCGAGACAGGTGAGCTGACATCATAGGGGCCCGGGTGATTGAGGCCGAGGGCGTGGCCGATCTCGTGCAGATAGAGGTAAAAACTGCGGTCGTCCAGCCCGGTCCCGTAGCGGTCAAGCAATTCGGTCGGTATGTTGATATGGGCAGATACGATGTGTCCCCTGCTGACGGTGCGACTGGCATAGGCCGCCAGTTCCCCCTCCTCACGGACATCGTCAAACGTGATGTCGGCGTAGTCCCGTTCGACAAACTCGAATTCAATCCCGGACACGCTGGTCCAGGCCTCCAGCGCCAGCCGCGCCAGTTGCCGGCCCGCTTCGTCCAGTGCGGTGATATTCGTTGTCAGTGTGCCGCCCGGTTCCACGTCAAAGCCCCGGGTATAGCCACTGCTGCCCGACAGGTAGTCGGCGATCACGTCGTAGCTGACTGTTGTAATCGGGTTTTTCTCGAGGGTGATCTCGTAGTCAGCCGGCAAGTCTCTGTCCGTAGTGCTTATGCTGATGAAATATGTGCCGCTGACATCCGGGCTGAAGACCTTGAGCTTGGTATAGGAACCAAAATTGCTGCCCCGGGCAACAACGTTCCCTTCCTCGTCCAGCAGCCGGAGTCGCGCGGACTCCACGCCGTCGAGAATTATGTCGTATATGGTACCGGCTACCAGTTCGGCCCGGACCCAGTCCGTATCCGTGGTGGAAGACAGCTCGCCCAGAAAATCGTTTCCGACCGGGATCGTATATTGAGTCTCGGAGTCTGCTCTGGCATCACCGCTGTTCTCTCTGATGATCGCCACTTTATTATTTGTCCCCGCAAGCGTTTCCAGCGCACCCCTGTCTTCCCGAAACTGCAGACCCCTGTGCTGACTTGCAAGGGCTGATTATACCATAATTGCCTATATCTATACAGTACAGGCATATAAGAAGGTGTCAGGATGCCGGAGCCGGAATGCCGAATCTAACCGGTTGGATGCGCTCCTTTGATGAGCCGCCTGTGCTGATACAGCAGGCGCCGCCAGCCGTTGGCGCGCGGGGGATCAGGGTGAGGCCCGGACTAAATAAGCCGTCTGGCGGCCGGGGATCAGAAGATGAAGTCGGATGCGTCGAGGTTGGCGATGTCGAAGCCTTCAAGCAATATCGTTCCACCGCCCGATGTTGTCATGTGTATCGTCACCCCGTCGGAGTCGGACGACATGATGAGATCATCAAAGCCTGACAGGCCGATCCCGGTGAGGTCAATCCTGTCCTCGCCATCGGTGAAATCCAGGATGACATCGTCCCTGTTCGAGTGTTCGAAGATGAATCGGTCGGCGCCGCCATTACCCTTCAGCGTGTCGTCGCCTATCCCTCCCGACAGCCGGTTGGCGCCGTTGTCACCCTCCAGGACATCGTCGTACCTGGACCCCTGTATACCTTCTATACTTACCAACACGTCACCGTCTGCGTGGCCACCCCCAATGATGCCTTCCCCCAGCTTTACCGTTACGCCTTCATTGGACAGACTGTAGGAGGCCATGTCCATACCCGGACCACCGTCCAGCCGGTCCGCGCCGAGGTCACCTTCCAGGACATCATCGCCGCTGTTCCCCCGAAGTTCATCATCACCCCTGCCTCCGTACAGGCGGTTGGCGCCGTTATCACCCGACAGCGTATCAGCGTGGTCCGACCCCCAGAGATTCTCTACGCCGGTAATTTCATCGCCCTCGGCGTGGCCTCCCTGGCCGGTGCCGGTTGCAAGGTTTACAGTCACGGCAGCGTCTGAAGACCAGTAAACGGCTATATCGATACCTTTCCCACCGTCGATTAGGTCGGCGCCGGTCAACCCCCACAGTTCGTCATCACCGGCTTCTCCGAAGAGCCTGTCATCACCCGCGCCACCGTTGAGGCTATCGTTACCCTCGCGGCCGTACAAATCATTTTTGCCGCTGTCTCCCCTTATAGAATCAAGGTGATCGGTTCCGATCACGTTTTCGACATTGACAATTTGTTCAGTCCTGTCGTTGTAGTCATTTCTCGAACCCGTGTTAAACCGCAGATTTATATACATCCCCTCTGCAGCATTCGCGTAAGACACCGTATCCACCCCCGGGCCACCGTCCAGCCGGTCAATACCTTCACCACCATCCAGGATATCGTTTCCCTCGCCGCCATAGAGCCGGTTGGCGCTGCTGTCGCCGGTCAGCACGTCGTCGTAGTCCGAACCTTCCAGGTTTTCGATGTTGACTCCAGTATCATCCTCGGCATGGCCACCCGTAAAAGTGCCGCTGCCAAGATTCACGATCACCCCTGCATTGGAATTCCGGTAAACTGCCGTGTCCGTACCTGCGCCGCCGTCCAGCCGGTCTGCGCCGGCGCCGCCTTCGAGTTCATCGTCGCCACCCGCGCCGTCCAGAAGATCGGTTCCATCCCCGCCAACCAGGATATCGCCATATACTGAACCGATGATTTTCTCAACACTGGTAAACACATCGCCTTCCGCATGGCCTCCTGTCGCGGACCTGTCGCCGAGATTTACCGTTACCGCTGCGTTTGAATTTTGATATGTCACCGTGTCCACACCCGTGCCGCCGTCGAGCTGGTCGGCGCCGGCGCCGCCTTCCAGTACGTCGTTACCTCCACCGCCCTTCAACTCATCGTCGCCTTCACCACCGTAGAGCCGGTTGACAGCGCCATCCCCTTCCAGGACGTCGCCGAAACCGGATCCATCCACGTTCTCAACTTCGGCAATGGTGTCGCCCTGGGCATGACCTCCCGTGCCGGTACCTTCTTCCAGGTTTACGGTCACGGCCGCATCCGAGTTCCGGTAGACTACCGTGTCTGTACCCGAGCCACCGTACATGCGGTCAGTGCCGGCGCCACCTTCCAGTATGTCATTACCACTGCTGCTCCAGAGCCCATCATTGCCGGCTCCGCCTGCAAGGTGGTTTGCCGCACTGTCGCCGCCCAATACATCGTTGTAATCGGAGCCCTCTACATTTTCAAATCCTGTAATCACGTCCCCCTCGGCATGACCACCTGTACCAATGCCGTTCCTGAGCCTCACATCCACTCCCGCATCCGAGCCCGCATAGGACAGCCAATCCACTCCGGCGCCCCCGTCCAGACGGTTGGCGTTCTCATCACCCTCCAGGATATCCGCATAAGCAGACCCGGTCAGGTTCTCAATACCGTCCAGCACATCCCCTTCGGCATCACCTCCCCGGGCCGTACCATCATGCAGGCGCACTTCCACCCCAGACGAGTGCGAATATGCGGCCGTATCGGCGCCGGCTCCACCCCTTAGCGTGTCCGCATCCGCCCCCCCTTCCATTACATCGTCACCGGTTCCGCCAAACAGGCTGTCTTCACCGGGACCGCCACTCAGCACGTCATCGCCGCCGCCGGGGCCGCCGTACAACCGGTCATTCCCGGGGCCACCCGCCAGGTGGTTGGCCCGGCTGTCGCCGGCCAGGATATCGGCGTGTGCAGAACCCACCAGATGTTCAATGTCGGGGACGGTCTCCTGCTGTGTAGCGTCGTTGCCGTCGATGTACTCGACAGTCACCGTGGCGACGAAGGTATCGCCGCTGGCGTCACCACCCCGGGCCTCGCCCGAGTGCAGGCGGACGACTACTGCCGCATCCGACTGCGCATAGGAAGCAGTGTCTTCTCCCGCGCCGCCGGCCAGCCGGTCCGCGCCGCTGCCGCCTTCCAGGCTGTTTGCCCCGGCATCGCCGGTCAGGGTATCGACATGGCCAGAACCGATGATGTTCTCGATATTGATCAGTACGTCACCGTCGGCATGTCCGCCGGTGAGAGTTCCCTCTGCCATGTTGACGGTCACACCGGCGTTTGACTCCCGGTAGGATGTCCAGTCCAATCCGGATCCCCCATCCAGCTGGTCCGCGCCGCCGCCGCCTTCCAGCACGTCGTTGCCGCCCCCGCCTCTCAGGTCGTCGTTTCCGTCCCGTCCCTGCAGGTAGTTCGCGGCATCGTTACCGGTAACTGCATCATTCCCGGACCCGGCGATGTAGTTTTCTATCAACGTGTCCTGCGCGATGATCAGGTTGCCGGCCAGTCCGAATACGTCAGAGAACCCTTCTGGTCGCAGGTCAATCTGTTGATCGGTTGTATCCGTGCGCAGGTCCAGGGTGTCGATACCGCCACTGTCATGGAGGGTCAGCGTAACCGGATTCCCGAATGATACGCCACCTTCGCCGGTCCACCGCTCGAACAATTCACCCAGATAACCTTCCACGTTGGAGCCGTAACCGTAGACCGTATCACCCGGGTTGATGTCGACCGGCACGCCATAAAGGTCCTGTATAGCGATGATATCCGCGACCATGGGTGTGACGGGATAGGCAAAACTTGCGTCCACGAACTTGTCGTGATCCTGGCGGAAATATGACATTACCGTCGTCTGCCAGGTGTCGTTCAGGAATATCTTGTCGATTAAGGGGCGAAAAAATTCACTATAAGGACCCGGATGGTCCAGGCCGAGGGCATGGCCGATCTCATGGAGATAAGCATAGAAAACATGGCTGTCTATCCTGGCTTCATTGCCGGTGATCCAGCTTGCCGGCACGTTGATGTGTGCAGACACGATGAAGCCTTCACTGGTGCTGCGCTCAGCGGTTGCTACATCCGGTCGGTCCTGGTTGTCATCAAACGTTATGTGGGCGTCATCGTCGTTGACAAACTCGAATTCAATCCCGGTCACGCCTGCCCAGGCTTCCAGCGCCCAGCGGGCCAGTTGCTGTCCTGCCTCGTTCAGGTCGGTGATATCAACGGTCAGAACACCGCCGGTCTCCAGCCCAAAAGCCTGGGTATGGGGCCGCCGGCTTGATATGTAGTCGGCGATTACATCGTGGCTGACCGTGGTGATCGGATTCTCATCAAGCGAGATTTGGTAATCCGCCGTGTGGTCGGTATTGCTGCTGCCTATGCTGATGTAATACGTGCCGCTGGTATCCGGGCTGAAGATCCTGATTTTTGTAAAATCGAAGTTGCTGATGCCGTTGGCAATCTCGTTGCCCCGTGCATCGAGGATAGTGAGCTGGGCCGAATAGACGCCGTTCAGAATGATGTCGTAAATCGTCCCGGCTGTCAGTTCGACCCGGAGCCAGTCCGTATCGCTGACGGGATTTAATTTGCCGTGGAATTCATCGCCGACGGATACCGTGTATTGAGTCCCGGAATTCCCTTGGGCATCGCCGTTGTTTTCTCTGAGTTTTGCCATGTTTTGCCAGTCAGGTTAGTATGTTCCGCTTGAAAAAAGCCACATATTGCAATGCACAACACGAGATTTTATCCGGGATTCACAACCTGTCGGAACCATCATAGCATTGACCGGGGGGCACAGGATATGCCATTAATCTACAGGGTTCCCGTTTTCCTGTAATATGTTCTTTTACCTGTCGGTCATTTCATTTTGCTAGGTTGAGTCAGTATGGATATCCTCGTTACCGGTTGCGCCGGTTTTATCGGCGCGGCATTGACCAGGCGCTTGCTGGCCAGGGGTGATGCAGTAATTGGAGTGGATAACCTCAATGACTATTACGACCCCCGTTTGAAGGAAGACAGGCTGGCGTTACTGGCGGGTTCTGCGAAGTTCAGTTTCAGGAAACTGGACATATCGGACCGGGGGCAGGTGGAGAACCTGTTCAGGGAGACAAGTCCGGAACGCGTGGTACACCTGGCCGCGCAGGCCGGCGTGCGTCATTCGATCAGCCATCCCCACAGCTACGTTGATGCGAATATTGCCGGGTTCCTGAATATCCTGGAAGGCTGTCGCGCCGCGGCCGTGGAGCACCTGGTGTACGCCTCGTCGAGTTCGGTTTACGGCGCCAATGAGAGTTTGCCTTTTTCGGAATCGGACCCGGCGCTGCACCCGGTTTCCCTGTACGGCGCAACCAAGCGCGCCAATGAACTGATGGCGCACAGCTACAGCCACCTGTATGACCTCCCCGCGACCGGCCTACGCTATTTCACCGTCTACGGTCCCTGGGGCAGGCCGGATATGTCACCCATCCTGTTTGCCCGGAAACTGTTTGCCGGCGAACCGCTGCAGGTGTTCAACCGGGGACAGCACCGGAGAGATTTTACCTATATCGATGACGTGGTGGAGGCAACGGTGAGAATAACGGACCGGGTCCCCGCCAGGGATGTAAACTGGGATGGCGCCAGGCCCGACCCGGCAACCGGTCCGGCAAGGTGCCGGATTTATAACGTGGGGAATCAAAACGCGGTCAACCTCATGGATTATATTAAAATGCTGGAGACGGAGAGCGGCAGGAAGGCCGTTCTTGAGTTTGCGGAGGCGCAACCCGGTGACGTACTCGATACATTGTCTGATACGTCCAGGCTGGCCGAGGAATTCGGTTTTGTCCCGCGGGTTTCACTTGAACAGGGGATTACGCGATTCATAGAATGGTATAAAAGTTATTATAAGGTGGTATGACTGGATTCCTGCGAGGGCAGGAATGACGAAAGATGAACAAAAACAGGAAAATCTCGGTTATCGGTATGGGCTACGTCGGATTGCCGGTTGCCGTCGCGTTCGGGCGCCTGGGTGAGGTGATCGGTTTTGATATCGATGCGCGGCGGATTGCTGAACTGAAGCAAGGTAACGACAGCACCGGTGAGGTTGCGGCGCAGGAATTATCCCCGGCCAGTGTTGTCTTTACCACGGACAGCGGACTGCTGGAGCAGGCCGATTTTCATATCGTTGCCGTGCCGACCCCGATTAATGACGCCAAGAACCCGGATATGGGGCCGTTGATCGCCGCGTCGGAAACCCTGGGCCGCGTCCTCAGGGAGGGTGATATCGTCGTCTATGAATCCACCGTCTATCCCGGCGCAACGGAGGAAATATGCGCTCCCATCCTGGAGCGGGAATCCGGCCTGGTGTGCGGGCAGGACTTTCACCTGGGTTATTCACCGGAACGCATCAACCCGGGTGATAAGGAGCATACGTTCACCAGTATTGTCAAAATCGTATCGGCGCAGGACCGCGCCGCGCTGGACGTCATCCGGCAGGTCTACGGGAGCGTGATAACGGCGGGTGTTTACGAGGCGCCCTCCATCAAGGTGGCGGAGGCGACCAAGGTGGTGGAGAACATACAAAGAGACGTCAATATTGCCCTGATGAACCAGTTGGCGCTGATATTCGACAAGCTGGATATCGACACCAACGACGTGCTGGAAGCGGCCGGGACGAAATGGAATTTCCTGCCCTTCACGCCCGGCCTGGTAGGCGGTCACTGTATCGGTATCGACCCGTATTATATGGCATACCGGGCGGCCAGGAGCGGTTATATCCCGGATTTGATCCTCACCGCGCGCAATATCAATGACGGCCTGGGCAACTACATCGCCGCGCAGGTGGTGAAAACGATGCTGCAGGCGGGCCATTCACCCGAAAACAGCCTGGTTACTGTGCTGGGAATGACGTTCAAGGAGGACGTGGGCGACACCCGCAATACCCGGGTAATCGATATCATCAATGAACTGGAACAGTTCAATGTACAGGTACAGGTCAGTGACGTTTGTGCGGACCCTGATAAAGTCAGGGATGAATACGGGCTTGAACTGGTTGACCTGCAATCCCTGCAGCCGGCCAGGGTCGTGATACTGGCGGTGCCCCATGCTGTCTATCTTGAGAGTAACTGGGACCTGGTAGCGGCCCTGCTGGAGGATGGGAAAGGGATAGTCTACGACGTCAAGGGGAGACTGGACCGGGACTCTGCGCCGGACGGCGTTCAGGTGTTGAGACTGTGATGGCCGGTGGTCGCATGAGGGGTAACCGGAGATGAACGTCGCGATGGCCGGCGCCGGATACGTGGGCCTGGTCTCAAGCGCCTGTTTTGCCGAGTTCGGCGCCAGCGTCACCTGTATCGATGTTGATTCCGACAGGATCGCCAGGCTCAGGGAAGGGGTCATCCCCATCTATGAACCGGGCCTGGCGGAACTGATCGGCAAGAACAGGGAACAGGGCAGGTTGTCGTTCCGGGATGGCTATGATGAGACCATTGCGGAATGTGACCTGGTGTTTATCGCGGTCGGGACGCCGGCGCGGCGCGGCGATGGACACGCTGACCTGAAGCACGTTTACCAGGCGGCAAGAGATATCGCACCCTTGCTCGACGGGTATACGGTGATCGTGGACAAATCCACCGTGCCGGTGGGCACCGCGCGCAACGTTGAGCGCATCGTCAGGGAGGTGAACCCGGATGCGCAGTTTGATATTGCCGCCAATCCGGAGTTTCTGCGGGAGGGCGCGGCGCTGGCGGATTTCATGCGTCCGGACCGGGTGGTCATCGGGGTCGAGAGCCGGCGGGCGGAACAGGTTTTGCGTGAACTGTACCGGCCCCTGAATCTCATTGAGACGCCGACGATGGTGACCGACCTCGAAAGTGCCGAACTGATTAAGTACGCGGCCAACGCCTTTCTGGCCACGAAGATCAGTTTCATCAACGAGATATCCGCCCTGTGTGAAGCCGTGGGCGCCGACGTCCATGCCGTTGCCCGGGGCATCGGGCTGGACGGGCGTATCGGCAGGAAGTTCCTGCACCCCGGACCCGGGTACGGCGGTTCCTGCTTCCCCAAGGATACCCGGGCGCTGGTGCGCATGGCACAGGAAAACAATGTGACCAGCCGCATTGTCGAGGCGGTGATGGAGGTAAATGAAGCGCAGAAAGCAAGAATGACCGGCAAGATCCGCAACGCACTGGGCGGCACTGAAAACGGCAGGACTCTCGCGGCGCTGGGATTGTCTTTCAAACCTGAAACCGATGATATGCGGGATGCGCCGGCGCTGTCCATCCTGCCCGGGCTGATAGAAAACGGCGCCACGGTTCACGCCCATGATCCCCAGGCCATGGCTGAGGCCAAAGCGCTGCTGCCTGACTCTGTCAGGTATTTTGACGAAGTCTACGCGGCAATGGCCGGTGTGGACGCGGTCGTGTTGATGACGGAATGGAACGCTTACCGGGGTATGGACCTGGACCGGATCAGAAATACGATGAACGGTAATGTGTTCATCGACCTGCGCAACGTCTACGAGCCGGATTCGATGCGGGCGGCTGGTTTTGATTACCACTGTGTGGGGCGTTAGCGCGCATCGATGAATAGACGGGATTCAGGATTCTGATGAGTACGGCTGAACAGGCGCCGGCGCGCGTCGCCGTCATCGGCTGCGGTTACTGGGGCAGGAACCTGGTGCGCAACTTTTCCGACCTGGGCGTGCTGGCCGCGGTCTGCGATACGGACCCGGAACTGGCGCGGCAGTTCGGTTCGCGCTACAACGTCGACACGCCCGGGTTCGAAGAAGTGATCCGGGACCCGGCTATCGACGCTGTTGCCATCGCCACGCCTGCCGTCACCCATTCGGCTATAGCCAAGCAGGCGTTATCGGCAGGGAAACACGTCTTTGTGGAGAAGCCCGTCGCCCTGGACGTCGACAGCGCTAAAGAGTTGAATGAGTTGTCGCAAAAACAGGGACGGGTGCTGATGGTGGGCCACCTGTTGCAGTATCACCCGGCGTTTGTGAGGTTGAAGGAACTGGTCGTGCAACGAGAACTGGGCCGCCTGCGCCACATCTATTCCCACCGGCTGAACCTGGGCAAGGTCCGGCGCGAGGAGAACATACTCTGGAGCTTCGCGCCCCATGACGTTTCCATGATCCTGTCACTGGTCGGTGACGAACCCGACAGGGTGTCGGCCATCGGCAGCTTCTTCCTCCACTCCCAGGTAGCCGATGTGACCACCACCCACATGTCTTTTCCCGGCGGGGAAAATGCCCATGTGTTTGTCTCCTGGCTGCACCCGTACAAGGAGCAGAAACTCGTCGTCGTGGGCGACGAGGGCATGGCGGTGTTCGACGATACCCTGGACTGGGAACGGAAACTGCTGGTCTACAAGCACAAGATAGTCTGGAAAAACGACCTGCCCACACCGGACAAGGCCAAGGCCGAAGCTGTTGAGGTTACCCCGGCGGAGCCGTTGCGGCAGGAACTGGTCCATTTCCTGGACTGCGTGACCGGAAATACAGGCTGCCGCACTGACGGCAACGAGGGAATCCGTGTGCTGAAGGTATTACAGGCTTCCGAACGGGACATTCGTGCGAATGCTGCTTATCATATGAATTTCAAGAAATAAAACAGACTGCCAGAACACAACATGCCTGACTGTTTCATCCATGAGACCGCAATCGTTGACGGGAATTGCCGCATCGGCAAGGGCACGCGCGTATGGCATTTCAGCCATATCCTGGCCAATTCCGTGATTGGGGAGGATTGTGTCCTTGGACAGAACGTCATGGTTGGTCCTGACGCCGTAATCGGCAACCGCTGCAAGATACAGAATAATGTCAGCATCTATAAAGGCATTACCCTGGAGGACGGTGTGTTCTGCGGCCCGTCCTGCGTGTTTACCAACGTGAACAACCCCCGCGCCGAAATTGAAAAGAAGGAGCAGTTCTCAGACACCAGGGTCAGGCGGGGCGTGACTATCGGCGCCAATGCCACCATCCTGTGCGGCATCGAGCTTGGAGAATACAGTTTCATCGCGGCCGGGGCCGTGGTGACCAGGGACGTATCACCGTTTGCGCTGGTGGCGGGTGCGCCGGCAAAACAGGTGGGCTGGGTGGGGCATTACGGTGAGAGACTGGGTGATGACCTGGTGTGTCCGAAGACGGGCAGGCAGTATTCATTGACTGCAAACGGCCTGCTGAAAGCCGGGGACTGACGCTTCATTCGTCATTGCTTAAACATGCGGAATAACAGATAAAGGGATGCCGGTTTGGCGCAACAACCGATAGCATTCATCGACCTCAAGGCTCAGCAGCGGCGCCTTGGGGACAGGATACCCAGGGCCATTCAGAGGGTACTGGATCACGGTCAATTCATCATGGGGCCGGAAGTGAGGGAACTGGAGGAGAAGCTGTCGGAGTTCTCCGGGGCCAGACACGTTGTCACCTGCGCCAGCGGCACGGATGCCCTGCTTTTGGCCTTGATGGCCCACGGTACCGGTCCGGGCGATGCCGTTTTGGTTCCTTCGTTCACATTTGTCGCCAGCGCGGAGGCGGTTGCCCTGCTGGGGGCGACACCTGTCTTCGTCGATGTGGAGGCGGACAGTTTTCTGCTGGATGTGACCCGCCTCGATGCTGCGCTGGCAACGGCCACCCGAAGCGGCCTCAATCCCAGGGGAATTATCCCCGTAGACCTGTTCGGGCAGCCGGCCGATTATATGGAGATAAACCGCTTTGCCGGGCAGCATGGGTTGTTCGTTATCGGGGATGGCGCGCAGAGTTTTGGTGCGCAACTGGACGGCAACAGGGTTGGTGCGTTGACGCAGGTAACTGTCACCAGCTTTTTCCCGGCAAAACCACTCGGTTGTTACGGTGACGGGGGCGCGTTGTTCACGGATGATGACGGGCTTGCCGGCACCTTGAAAAGCCTGCGGGTTCACGGCAAGGGCGCGGACAAGTACGACAACGTGATTATCGGCATGAACGGCAGGCTGGACACCATCCAGGCGGCGATACTGCTGGAGAAGCTCCCGCTATTCGAGGAAGAGATTACCCTGCGTGACCAGGTTGCGAAAAGGTATGCAAGGCCGCTTGAAAACCTTGTCGATGTTCCAGTGATTCGTGAAAGACGTACCTCTGTCTGGGCGCAATATACGATAACAACGGAGCATCGGGATACGGTTGTGCAGGAATTGAAACGGCAAGGCATACCGAGCGCGGTCTATTACCCCGTGCCGTTGCACCGCCAGACTGCCTACAAGGGTTACCCCCGTGCGCCCGACCTGGCCGTTTCCGAATGCCTGCCCGCACGGGTATTGAGCCTGCCCATGCATCCATACCTGGAGGAGGAAGCGCAAAGCAGGATTTGCGATATCATCCGGCAAGCGTTGTAAGGGTTTTCGATAGGTTCCTGTGGTCTAAGTCGATGCAGGAGCTCAGTGACACCATCGTCTATACTGCTTTTGCTTATTTCAGATAAGCGGGAGCGCTTTTTCCAGGCGCCGAATTAATTCCGGGACGTCATCAACGATTGTCTTGTAAAGTAATTCATGATCAATCTGCCCATATTCATGGGCGAGGATATTACGTTGTCCGATGATTTCATGCCAGGGAATATCAGGCGTGGTTTCTTTTCCACTGGCTGAAACATGCCCTGCAGCCTCACCGATAATCTCCACCATTCTTTCCGCCGCTCTCAGCAAAATACGATTTCCGAGAAAAGTTGCAAGGTCATAATGTTCCATCATTTCAACAACTTCTCTGGCGGCTTGCAGCATGTCCCACAGGTAGGCGGCGTCCCTGTCTTCAAGCGGCATACAATAACTCCATATCTTTTTCTATCTCACGGCGACGGTAGGGGTTGTTTAAAATTGCCGGCGTTGCGATATCCACTTTACGACCGCCAAACAGGGAACTGAAAGCATTATTAATGGCAGTCATGCCTCCCAGGGAGGGGGCTTTGCCCTGTTCAAACTCAACCAGCAAATCGACATCACTTGAGGGGGTTAACTCGCCGCGAGCGGCAGACCCGAACAGTGCCAGTTGTTTGATATGGTAACGCCGTGCCAGTTGCGCCAATACAATGCGGGAAACCGGCGCGAGGCCGCCAGGCAATATAATGTCATCGGCATCCACTGCGGGATACAGGCCTTTAAAGTCAGCCGGCATGTCCCGAATGTAACCACTCGACCGATAGCTCCCGGGCCGTATGATCATGTCGAGTCCCAATGCCTCCAGCGCTTTCAATATCTTGCCAATCTCGGCTGTTTCTTTGCCGCGCTCAAACTCAGACAAAAATCGTATGCCAAGACCGGCGAGATCTCCTGTTGCCTTAAGAGATAATCCACAGCCTTTTCTGTGCCGGCGTACCAGGTTCCCCAAGTCTTCAGTATCCTGAACCCGACCGTATTGAACAGGGTTATCAGACATTTTTTTTTGAACAATATATTATCCCGATAAGGATAAAATACAATACAACCCGTTCGAAAGTCAACAAGTATTATACTGTACGGTAAAAAAGGTGGGCTAGGGTAAAGATTGGGTTGATATTGATATCAAGCCGGTCCCTGTCTTGATTTACTGACAGCGTCCAGTGTGTCCTGAGTAGTTGCCGGGCCGCCCGCTGCCAGTTTCCCGGCTACGGTTTTCACACAATTAAGCAGTTATCCTGATAATCCGTGAAGTTGTTGCCAACGCGTAAAACAGACCCATCGCCATATTTGTTGCGAGGAAAGCGCGCGCTGTCCGGACATCACCATATCGAATTCACGAACCACGCGGGCGTTGTCGACCCAGGACAAGTTCAGATCCTGGGACAACCATCTTTTGATCATAACCGCATGTGGTTTCAACCAATCGTATTCAGGAGCTTCGAAACCTATTTTGTCCTTTCTGTCCAGGATTGCGTCAGGGACAATTCCGCGCATTGCGGAGCGTAACACGGATTTTGTCTCGCCTTTATCGGAGACCAGGTAGGATTCCGGCAAAGTCATTATGAAACGTGCGAGTTCTGCCGCAAGAAAAGGCGTACGTGTTTCAATTGAAAATGCCATGGAATTACGATCGGCGTGACGGAGCAGCAACGTTAGTCCACGCCTTGTAATAACATGCCGCAGGTATGCCGTTAAACGCCTGCCTCGCGCATCATCAGTTGTTGCTATTCTGTTGTGGGGGACGGTTACTCCGAGGTCGTCCAGCTTTCCAGCGTGTACCCAGGCAGGGTATAACGGGTGGCCTCCCAGACGTCGTATGAGGGCATTCACACGCCCGGTTGTCATTTCGTCGACCGCCCGTTTCAGTTCCGTTATTCGATTCCGATCCGGCCACCTGGACCAGTTTGACAGGAAACGCGCAGCGCGAATGAACTCTCCAGTTTCTAATAGTGAATGCAGGCGCGGTACCGGATAACCCACGTTCCCTGCAAGCAATCCGTCTGCTCCCTGTCCATCAAGTATCACCTTGATACCGGTTGAATGGATTGCGCGGCATACACCGTATTGCGCATAAAGGCTGGTACTGCCAAAGGGTTCACCCTGGCTGAGTATCAACTGGTCAAGATCGGCGCTCAAATCATCAGGGGATAATATTATCTTATGGGGAATAGCATTAACGGATTGGTTGATTATGTTTACCCAAGGCTCCTCGGACTTCCCGCTTTCGGGAGCTATGAAACTAAAGGTGTGTATATCCATGTCAGGTTCAAGCATGCGCATCGCACATACGATTGACGATGAATCCAGTCCTCCTGAGAGCATGGCGGCCAATGGAACATCACTTCTCAGGTGCAGACGAACCGATCTCAGGAAACTCTCACGTATATTTTCTGCGGCCTGCTCAAAGCTGAGATCTGAATTTTCACTGATATTGAAATGATTCCAGGGAACCGGCGTTTCTGCCTGTCCGGCCTCGAGGTCGTAACGCAAAGTATGGCCGGGTAGCAGTTGCTTGATTCCCGCAAAAAAAGTTTCTTCGTTTCTGTCGTAATATTCACGCACAAGATATTCATAGGCGCGTTGGTGGTTGATTTCGGCAGGAATGTTTCGAAGGGCATGGACAGCGCGTATCTCCGAGGCAAATAGCAACATTCCATTTTGCACGTTGTAGAAAAGAGGTTTGATACCGAAAGCATCACGGCATAACATAACAACAGCTTCAACCCTGTCCCATATTACAAAAGCGAACATGCCGGTCAGCCGGGACAGACAATCGACACCCCATTCAGCCCAGGCTTCTATAAGTACTTCCGTGTCGGAACGGGTACTGAAGTGATGGCCCAGTTCAATCAGTTCATTACGCAATTCAAGGTAATTGTAGATTTCGCCATTATATGAAATCACATATCGGTTATCTGAACTGACGAAGGGCTGTCTTCCCGCGGCAGACAGGTCGATAACAGAGAGACGCCTATGTCCTAACGCAACGAGAGAACCAGCGCTTTCTTCAATGATGTATGCATCATTATCCGGACCACGATGCCTCAGGGCTTCGCTGGCGGCTTTCATACGCTGTTCAAGCCTGGCCTGGTCTGAAGGGAAAATTCCGCCGAAAATACCGGACATTCTATATTTCCACTTTATCTGTAAGCAGTGTTTTATACAGTCTGATTAATTTTTCTTCTTCAGTTTTCCAGTTGTAGGATGCTTCCGTTGCCTCTCGTCCGCGTTGCCCCATGAGTTCTGCTTCACCAGGATTATCCAGAATCCACTGCATAGCATCGGCAATGGCCGATGGATCAACGGGGTCGACCAATAGTCCACATCCGGCACTGTCTACAATATGTCGCCAGACAGGAAAGTCCGACGCGATAACAGGCAGGCCGACAGACATGTATTCGAACATTTTTGTAGGGTAAGCATTGAGGATTTTAGGTGTCGGATGTAATACTACCAATCCGGCGCGGACGTTGTTCAGTATTTTCGATACGCGGCCTCGATTTGCCCAGCCCATGTATTCAACTTGTTGCCAACCGGCAAGCACTTCTATTTCTGCCTTTAAACCGGCTGGTCGGAACTGTCCTGCGAGTTGTAGCCGGATATCTTTATTTTCACTGTAATTCATGGCTTCAACCATTTCCCGGATACCTCGAGTTTGTCCAATTGCACCGACATATGCAAAGTGCGGCGGGCGTTGTTTATAAACCTGAGCCTCAGGCAGGACGAGTTCATCAAGTACGGGAAAGTTTTGTACCAGGACAGTTTTTCGGGCTGGATAACGTGCGGCAATATCAGGTTCTGCCGAAACAATTGCTGTAAGAAACAGGCCCGCCAGCCATTCAATGGCTGACATAAGCCAGGAAATCGGGCGCCGCATGGGTGCCGGCAACCAGAATTTGGTCAGAACATCACGCGGCACGTCTTCATGCGCATCATATACCACTTTGAAACCGGAGCATTTTAATATAAGACACAGGGGAATCAGTTCAGGGTCATGGAAGTGTACGATCTGTGGCTTCATTGCATAAACTCTCAGTCCCATGCGCCATGTCCCCAGAATTATTCTTGAGAGTCTTCCAGATGGAGGGGTACCTGTGTCTATTACCCTTATTCTACCGGCTGCGTCCATGCTGTTGCCTTTTCCATCCTGGACCACTAATGCAACCGGTTCTGCAAAAGCATTGGCAAGCGATTCCAATTCCTTTATCCGGATGCGGGCATCAACGCGCGGATGAACTGTCGTTAAATGGGCGATTCTCACTTTTTCCATAGCAGTGACGGTTAATGTCTGGTTGTAACTTCAAGCGGTTGAATAAATCGACGGGGTTCTCGTTTGGCTTAATCGGTTCGGAAGTCTTCTATAGCGCTGAACCTGTATGAACTGAGTGCTTGAACGACATAAAACAAACACCCGGAAACCGATAAAGACGTAACCAGTAAAATCGGGTTCTTATAAATCCATCCAAGGGTCAGGGATAAGGCTACCATCAGGAAAAAGAAAGACTGGAGCATAAGTATCAATTGCAATTTTTCTCGGACGAATAAAACCCCACTAAGGGGAGCGCATACCAGTCGTAAAAAAGCCATTGGCGCCAATATGCTCGCGTAGAATCCCGCCTCGCGCCATTCTTCACCGAAGATAAAAGCAAATAACTCCTGACCAAACATGATCAGTAGCAAGGCGGGCGGCATTCCGATGATGACCAGGAATCTCAGGGTTTTGACGAATACAGGTTTACAGGTGCCATGCTTGTCCAGGTTTTCAATCGCTTTGTTCCTGAATACTTCCATCATGGATTCCCCCAATAACGAAATAGGCATCATCAATACCCTGAAGACCAGGAAATATAAACCGGCAACTGCGCTGCTGAATACAACGGGAATGATAATGTAGGGTAATTGCAGAGATAGTATGTTCAGCAAACCTGCCGGCGAGCCTAAAAAGGGGAATTTTCTATACCTTCTGAGCAATGCCAGGTTTTTCAGCAAGTTGAATTCAGGCAATCGAAAGGTATGTTTTATGCGTTTGAATATAATTACCAGTGATATGGTTCTGCCCAGACAGTCTGCCAGGATGAGACCCGGGGTAATCTTGTTCACCAGCCCGAAAATTATTTGAAGTATGGATATTGATGCGCTCTGGGTTACACGGCTGTGACTCATCAGCTCATACAGTTTGTTTCGATTTAACCAATGCAGTAAAACTTTATAAACGGAAAAGAGAAAAATGCTGAGCGGTACGATGTATAACCATTTACCGATTTCAGGTTGCGCCGTCAGGATCGCGATTTGTTCCTCCCAGATAATGACTGCAAACAGGATGAAGATGCTGAACAAGCCTGAGAAAATGAAGCTGAGTATCGCAAGCTGCATGGCTTCGCTCTGTTTCCTGGCGACCATCACTGCCATTTCAAGCTTTCCCGTAGCTATCATGGTTCCTATTGAAATCAATGCCATATAAACGCCATAAAGACCGAAGTCGCCAGGCGAATAGACTCTTGTAAGCAGTGGTGTGAGAGCAACCGGAATTGCTTGGGCAACAGTCGTGCCGGTTACCAGAGTCAGCACGTTACGTGCGTATTCAGATTTGAATTTATATGCCAAAGAAAATTTGCCTGTCTAGTGGTGGAATCAACACAAGGTTTTTTCAGATAGAGTCGTGTGATGACGCGATTAATGCTCTTGCCGTTAATCCCCAACCCAATGCCGGCAGGGGCCAAAATACCGGCTTGGATACGATGATCAGCAACACGCAGACAAAATTCAACGTAAACGCAAAAGTCCACAGAGGGATATGTTGTTGCTTGAATATGACCTGATGGGCAGGGACTAGAAACCCGTACAGAGTCAGGCATATATAGATAAGAAAACCAGCGAGCCCGTAGCTGACCCAGGCGGAAAGGGCATTATGTGCATATCTCCCGGCATGGCCTTTTGCAAATTTACCGGTATCCTCCGTCAATACATGTCCGCCGAATTTACCCATCAGCGGGTTTTCCGCGATTTGTTCGAGCGCTTTTTTTTGCAGAGCCAACCGGCCTGCCCAGGATTTTGAGGAAGGGATGTTCAGCACTTCCCACTGGCGGTTGAGGCGCGGGAGAGCCTTGGCTGTATCGGGAGCGGGCCGGGTACCGGCTTGACCGGCGGGCGGCGCTGATTTCCCAGGCGCCTGCGTAGAGGGATCTGCGCCGGGCAGCTTGTCTGTATGCGGTGTCGGTTCCGCTTTTTCCGAGACCCGGGTTTCCAGAAAAACCTCGATGCGAGGCTTTATGTCCGGAGCGGCCAGCAGCAGCACTTCCAAACAGACAACCAGCAGGAGCAGAAAATATCCGGGCTGTTTAATGCCGTAAATGATGCATAACACGGTCGATAATGCCAGGAACGCGTAGAAATCCGAACGGCTGATCAGCATGAAGAGAACAAAAACGCCGCTGAGCATCAACACAGCTCTGGCTCGTAATGAATTGACGACCGCCAGCAGCACCAGTAGTGTAAACAGGACGCTACGGGCGAATCCCTGGTAGGTGGATACATCCGTGGTATTCCCGTAAAGTCGCCGCGCATCGTACATATTGGCATCACTGTAGACGTAGAAATAAAGGAGGCAAACCAGGATGACGGCGAAACTGATGCCAAGCGACCAGCGCAGGGATCTGGATTCAATGGGCAACAACAGTCCTATCAGAAACAGGGAGGACCAGAAGATAACCGTCTCCAGGGATTGTGCGCCGGCTATTGAAATATGATCACCATCGAGAAGCAGGTAGTGTGCGAGTGTCCAGGCAGAGGTATAGAACAGGAATGCCAGCACCCATAGAACGTAACGGTTCCCGGTAATTTTTTTCAACCAGCCGGTGTTCCAGGATAACAGCGCCGGCAGGGCCAGCAGCGCGCCCAGGGAAACATAGCCGAACAGCCCCGCGGCGAAAGGCGGGATCAGTCCCATGGCCACGGACTGGTGATAGAACAGGTACCCCGGAAACAGCAGGAAGAAACTGATGGCCGCGACAGTTTGGGCGAGCTTAAGGCCCCGGTCGGAACTATTCGGGCAGTCTGCTAACATGTTCTGATAGGATTCCGGTTTAAATGTTGACTCACGAACATTACGCTGCATCGGCAATTTACGGCAACGGCGTATTGATGCCATTATAAATAATGTCTGGCCGGACTGTCTGGATAATCAATCATTATGCCCAGTCGCCTGCGGGTTCCGGCAGCACGCGTCATTATGACCTGGCGAGACACCTGCGTGATCTCGGCTGGAATACCTGGATATTCGCGGCCAGTGTCGAGTTGAATACGCAGAAACAAAGGCTGGAAAAACATGAACATACCAGGTCGGAAATGATCGATGGGGTTAATTTTCGCTGGTTGAAAACGCCGTCTTACCAGGGCAACGGGGTCGGGCGCATAATCAATATGCTTGCATTTTCATGGAAGGTCCTCGTCAGAAAGTCAACGGCAGACCTGGAACGGCCTTCCCTGGTAATCGGTTCTACCGTTCACCCCCTGGCCGCGGCCTCTGCGGCCCTGCTGGCCAGACGTTACCGGGTCCCGTTCATCTTTGAGGTGCGTGACATCTGGCCGGAGACCCTCATCGCGCTGGGACGCACCCGCAGGCACAGTCCGTTTTCCGTATTGCTCGGCATGCTGGAAAAATGGTTGTGCCGGCAGGCCGACCGGATAGTGTCCGTTCTCCCGGGATATGGGAATTATGTCGGCGACCATAACATTCGAGCGCCCGATGTGGTCCACATACCCAACGGCGTCAACCTGGATAATATCGGCGAACCTCGCGGTTACAGGAAACAGGATACGTTCCGGATTACTTACCTCGGCGCCCACGGCACCGCCAATGACCTGCAGACCCTGGTCCGGGCCATGGAAATCATAGAATTGACGCACGGTCTTGCGACAATCGAGTGCCACCTGATCGGGACAGGCCCGATGAAGCAGGCGCTGGCGGATTACTGTGCTGAGAGAGGGATGAAACAGGTTGTTTTTCATCCTCCCGTCAACAAGAACGCCATCGCGGCGCTGGCATCGGGCACCCAGGCTTTTGTATTATGCGGCAGAAAACTGCCGTCGCTGTACAAGTATGGAATCAGCATGAACAAGATTCCCGACTACATGGCGATGGGCCGTCCTGTTATTATTGCAATTGAATCCGTCAATAATCCGGTTATCGAGGCGGATGCCGGTACCTGTGTACCGCCGGAAGACCCTGAGGAACTGGCAGGTTCCATCATGAAGATGGCGCAAATGAGTGAGGCGGAACTGCGTGCCATGGGCTTGAGAGGGCGTCGATATGTTGAACAGGAGCACGATATGAAGCTGCTGGCGAAACGCTTGGCTGACGTGATGGAACAGTGCCTGGTGAGCGATGCCGGCTGACCTGTCCGATTTTGTAAAACGGCTGTTCGACCTGGTCATCAGCCTGGTTCTGGTGATCCTGTTGTTGCCGCTGCTGGCCGTGCTGGCCGTACTGGTTTATGTCGACCTGGGCAGCCCCGTACTGTTCCGCCAGCAACGGCCGGGATTGCTGGGGAAGCCGTTCACCTTTTTCAAGTTTCGCACCATGAACAACAGGACGGACGAAAACGGGCAATTACTGCCCGATGCAGACAGGCTCTCCGGTTTCGGCAGGTTCCTGCGCAAAACCAGCCTGGATGAGCTGCCCCAGTTTTTTAACGTCATCAAGGGCGATATGAGCCTGGTCGGACCAAGACCGCTGTTAATGGAATACCTGGAACTCTATACTGCCGGGCAGATGCGCAGGCATGATGTAAAACCGGGGATTACCGGCTGGGCGCAGGTCAACGGCCGCAACGCCATCGGCTGGGAAGAGAAATTCAGCCTGGATCTCTGGTACGTGGACAATTGTTCCTTTACGGTGGACGTCAGGATCATCCTGCTGACAATCATAAAAATAGTGAAGCGAGACGGGATCAACCAGCAAGGCATGGCCACCGCGGAAAAGTTCAAGGGCTCGGTATCATGAGTTCATTGCTGATTTTCGGCGCCGGCGGCCATGGCAAGGTGGTGGCGGAAACGGCGAGGGCCGCGGACACGCGGCGCGAGATCGTTTTTGCGGATGATGCTTACCCGCAACTGGAATCTCTCGGTGATTACCCGGTCGTTGCTGATTTCTC
This sequence comes from Gammaproteobacteria bacterium, assembly GCA_965207165.1. Lineage (GTDB taxonomy): Bacteria > Pseudomonadota > Gammaproteobacteria > Eutrophobiales > Eutrophobiaceae > JAAXHV01. The sequence goes on from OZ242265.1 coordinate 4,255,543, forward strand.
TACCGCCGGGTCGTTGAGCGAGGCATATCCTGATGTCATCGTGGCCCTCGGCGATAACCATGCACGCGCGGACCTGACGGCGGAACTCCAGGAAGCGGGGTTCAATCCGGTGGTACTGGTACATCCTGCAGCAGTGGTGGCGGAGACGGCTGAACTAGGGCAGGGCACGGTAATTTTCGCCGGAGCTGTAGTACAGGCCGACGCCCGGGTCGGGCGCGCCGTGATCATTAACACGGCGGCAACGGTGGATCATGACTGCATCATCGGCAACGGCGTCCACCTGTCTCCCGGGGTACACCTTGGCGGTGAAGTCAAACTGGGTGATTACTGCTGGCTGGGAGTAGGCGCCGTGACCGTTAACCAGGTGAGCATCGGACAGGATGTGACCGTCGGCGCCGGTTCCTGCGTAATCGGTGACCTGCCCGATGAAGTCACCGCAGTCGGTGTGCCTGCCCGCCCCGTTCAGCAGAAGCGGCAGGCCGCTGAGACCGGCAGGTAGCAGACCATGTTGCCCGCACTCCCGGCCTGGCCGGTCTACAGCGAGACTGAAAGGAGCGCTGTTGCCCGGGTATTGGAGACGGGACTGGGAAATTACTGGTATGGCTCGGAAGGCAAGGCCTTTGAACGGGAATTTGCTTCATACTGCGGCGTCAACCATGGCCTGGCCGTTGCGAACGGTACCGTAGCCCTGGAACTCTGCCTGCGGGCGCTGGGAGTCGGTCCGGGCGACGAGGTGGTGACTACCCCCCGTTCATTCATCGCCACGGCCAACAGCATCGTCCTGTGCGGCGCCCGCCCGGTCTTTGCCGACGTAGACCCGGACAGCCAGAATATTACGCCGGCATCGGTGGAAGCTGTCATCACCGGCAACACGCGCGCTATCCTGGTGGTGCACCTGGCCGGTTGGCCCTGTGACATGGCCGGGTTGAGGGAACTGGCCGCGGCAAAAGGACTGCACCTCGTTGAGGATTGCGCCCAGGCTCACGGCGCTGCCGTCAGCGGCGCAAAAGTCGGGTCGCTGGGAGATATCGCGGCGTTTTCCTTTTGCCACGACAAAATTATCTCCACCGGAGGTGAGGGTGGTATGCTAATCACCAATGATGAAGAACTCTGGGCAAAGGCAGCCGCTTACAGAAACCATGGGCGCGACCCGAGAAGCAGGCCGGGAGACAACCATGAATATCAATACCTGCACGGATCGGCAGGCAGCAACTACCGGATGACCGAAATGCAATCGGCAATCGGCAGGTGTCAATTAACCAGGCTCGGACCCTGGCTGGAGGAAAGGAGACGCAACGCCGCGTTGGTGAGCGATGCCCTGCATGATCTTGAAATCCTCCGCATCCCGGCTCCTGCAGATCATATCAGCCACGCGTTTTACCGGTTTTACGTATTTCTGAACAGGGGAAAACTGCACCCGCAGTGGAACAGGGCCAGGATTATCGACGCCCTGCGCAACGACGGTATTCCCTGCGACAGCGGGATATGTCCCGAGATTTACCGGGAGCCGGCTTACCGGGATACCTCCACTCCGGGGCGGTCCCGCTTACCTGCCGCCAGGGAACTGGGGGAAACCGCCATCGCATTTCCCGTTCACCCTGGCATCGGCGATGAATTGATGGCAGAAATGGCCGGTTCCATTCGCGCCGTGCTCACCCGGAACGTCAAGTCATGACGTCCAGTGGTCTCATTGAGGTTCTGAAGAGCCCCGGGCCCGCGCTGCGCCGTTATATCCGCGCCGGAGTCTTCCTGCACGATGTGCTGATGATCCCGGCAGCCTGGTATCTCGCCTACTGGCTCAGGTTCAACCTGGGGACGATTCCGGAAACCTCACTACAGGTTGCGACACTCATGCTGCCGGTAATGATACTGTGCCAGTCTCTCAGTTACGTGCTGTTCGGTTTGTACCGCGGCATCTGGCGCTTCGCCTCCCTGTATGACTTCATCCGTATCGGCAAATCCGTTTACGTCGGGGCATTGATTGCAACCCTGGTGATATTTGTCATTACCGGGATGGAGCATGTGCCCAGGTCGGTGATCCCGTTGTACATAATTCTGCTGTTCGCGCTCCTTGGCGGTAACAGGGCGTTATACCGTTCCCTGAAAGACCAGCGCATGCGGGCCAGCGGCGGCAAGCGGGTGCTGATTACCGGCGCCGGCGAGTCTGCCCAGATGCTGGCGCGGGATATGCTGCAACATGCCCGGGGTGAATACCTTCCCGTAGGCATGATCGATGATGATCCGGACAAGCTCAACCGGGAGATTCACGGGATAAAGGTACTGGGCGGGTTCGAGGATATCCCGAAGGTGGCGGAGCAACAATCCGTGGACCTGGTTGTCATCGCCATCCCCTCATTGTCTTCTGCCCGTATGCAACACCTTGTCAGCATTTGTGAGAGCGCCGGCACGGAGTTTAAAACGGTGCCCAGGCTTGAGGACTTGATCTCCGGACAGGTAACCGTCAGTTCCATCCAGGAAGTCTCTATCGAGGACCTGCTGGGAAGAGAGAAAATCGAGCTGGATCGCGCGCTGATGCAGGCCGGCCTGTCCGGCAAGGTAATCATGGTGACAGGCGGTGGCGGCTCAATCGGAACGGAACTGTGCCGGCAGGTCGCCGGCTTCGTGCCGGACGCGCTGATTGTTTTCGAGCGTAACGAGTTTAACCTGTACCGGGTACAGACCGAACTGGAAAACCGCTATCCGCAACTCAACCTGGTCGCGGTACTGGGTGACGTATGCGACCGGCAGGTGTTGGAGAATGTTACGCAGCGTTACCGGCCTGACATGGTGTTTCATGCCGCCGCGTATAAACACGTCCCCATCCTGCAGGCGCATCCTGCCGAAGCCGTCAAGAATAATATTACGGGTACCCGGATTACGGCAGAAGTGGCAAGCCAGTTCAATTGCGGCAAGTTTGTCTTCATATCCACTGACAAGGCGGTGAACCCGACCAGCATCCTCGGAGCAACCAAGCGTACGGGCGAGATTTACTGCGAGGGGATGAATACGGTTTCCTCAACGCCCTTCATTACCGTCAGGTTCGGCAACGTGCTGGGCTCGGACGGCAGTGTTGTCCCGCGCTTCAGGGAACAGATTCGGTCAGGGGGCCCGTTGACTGTGACCCATCCTGATATGACCCGTTACTTCATGACCATAAGGGAGGCGTGCCAGTTGATCCTGCAAGCCAGTGTCGTGGAACAGGAGGGCGGGATTTACGTACTTGACATGGGTGAACCCGTTCGCATCGACTACCTGGCTGAACAGATGATCCGCTTATCCGGTAAAACACCCGGCGAGGACATAGACATTCAGTATGTGGGTCTGCGGCCGGGTGAAAAACTGTATGAAGAGTTGTTTTACGATGATGAAATCAAGGAAACGACCGGGAATGACAAGGTGTTTCGCGCAAGACACGTCCCGGCAGACTGGCGTAAGGTCAAACAGATGATCGACCGTCTGGAACAGTCTCTTGGAGCTGCCGAAGATCACGAGATAAAACGGATCCTGGCGGAACTGGTCCCGCAATACAAAGATGGAGACCCGCTTGATATCGTCAAGGTTGCCTGACTGTTACCTCTCAAACAGCGATCCGGGCTAATGAAGATCACCAAGGTTGTTCTGCCTGTTGCGGGCCTGGGCACGCGTACCCTGCCGGCCACGAAGGCGCTTGCCAAGGAGATGCTGACCCTGGTGGACCGCCCCATCATCCAGTATGCCGTCGAGGAGGCGCTCAGCGCCGGCATCGGGGAAATCATCTTTGTTACCGCGCAGACGAAAAAAATCATCCAGGATCATTTCGAACCCAACAAGATGCTGGAACAGGAACTGGCGCGCAGGGGCAAACAGGATCTGCTCGAACTGGTGAAGAATATCCCTCCACCCGGCACAGATTGCCGGTACGTTACCCAGCCTGTACCCCTGGGGCTGGGCCATGCGGTTCTCTGCGCCCGGCGCCTGGTCGGTGATGAACCGTTTGCCGTCATCCTGCCCGACGATTTGATCCATCACCCTGCGCGCACCTGCCTGCAGCAGATGATGGAGATGTACCAGGAGAAAAGTGCCAGCGTAGTGGCGGTGGAGAAGGTGGCGCGTGAACAGGTATCCCGTTACGGCATCGTTGAGACAGGCAATGACGTTGAGGGCGTCAAAAAAATGAAGTCCATCGTGGAAAAACCCGCGCCGGATGAGACGCCGTCAACCCTGGCAGTGGTGGGACGCTACATCTTCACGCCCGGCATCTGGCCGCTGCTGGAAACCACGCGCAGCGGCGCAGGCAGCGAGATCCAGTTAACCGATGCCATCGCCGCGCTGCTGGGGAAAGAAGATGTATTCCTGTGTGAATTTCAGGGAACCCGCTACGACTGCGGCTCAATCCTGGGCCTGGCGCAAGCCAACGTCGAGTATGCGCTCAGGCACGAGGCGATCGGCGCCGAGTTCGAATCATACCTGGCGGACCTGATAAAGAATAAGGGGGTTTGAGATCATCCCGTTTTCGGCGCTGGCATGAACATTAATTACCAGAAACACTTCTTTTTTGCGGCGGTTCTGCTGGTTGGCATCAACCTGTCAATTCCCGGCGCCGTTTACGCGGCTGACTATCAAATTGATTCGAACGAATTGAGCGGCCTCAGCTACCGGTTGGTTGGTCCCATGCGCGGCGGGCGTGCTACCAGGGTCGCAGGGCTCAGTGGCGATCCGGCAACGTATTATTTTGGTACTGCCGCAGGTGGTGTCTGGAAAACCACCGACGGCGGCGTTACCTGGTTTCCGATTTTTGACGACCAGCCGGTGAGCGCCATCGGCGATATTGCCATTGCGCCGTCCAACCCTGACATCATTTATGTCGGCACCGGCGACGCCAAGTCACGGGGCAATGATTCCCACGGTAACGGTGTATATAAATCCATTGATGCCGGTGCAAGCTGGCAGCATATGGGACTGGCCGGGGTCAGGCAGACAAGCCGCGTCATAGTCCACCCGGACAATCCCGACGTCGTCCTGGTAGCCGCACAAGGCGGGTATTACGGGCCCGGCAAGGAGCGCGGCGTGTTTCGCAGCCGGGACGGAGGCAAGACCTGGAAGAAAGTCCTTTACGTCGATGAACACACCGGCGCTTACGATGTCGATTTCGTGCCGGGAAGTCCTGACAAACTCTATGCAACAACGTGGCAAATGCTGCGCAACCCGTTCAGCCTTGCCAGTGGCGGTCCGGGAAGCGGCCTTTTTTATTCTTCCGACAGCGGTGACACGTGGCAACGATTGACGGGAAACGGCTTGCCGGACGGCGTGCTGGGCAAAATCGGCGTGGCAGTTTCACCGGCAGATCCCAGCCGTATATACGCGGTCATGGAAGCTGAAAAAGGCGGGCTTTATCGCTCTGACGATAACGGCATTAACTGGCAATACATTAACCCAAGCCGCGCACTCTGGAGACGCGCCTGGTTTTTTATGGACATCGTTCCACATCCACGGGACCCGGACACCATTTTTGTCCTGAATATTCAACTCGAAAAATCAGTCGATGCCGGCGAGTCGTTTACAACGATGAAAACCAATCATGTCGATCATCACGACTTATGGATAGACCCTGGAAACCCGCAACGCATGCTCAGTGGTAACGACGGCGGCGCCAATGTATCCGTCAATGGCGGACTCAGTTGGGCTCGTTCCGATGACAACCAGCCTACCGGACAATTTTACCGGGTAATTACCGATGACCGTTTTCCCTATTTTATTTACGGCGGACAACAGGATTGGGAGACAATCGCGATTGCCAGTCGCGGCAACTGGAATGGTATCGGTTACCGGGACTGGTATCCCGTAGGTGGTTGTGAAATGGGCTGGACGGCGCCTGACAAGAGAACAAGTAATTATGTTTATGCCGGCTGTACGGATGGCGGTATCAGCCGGTACGACCGCAAAACCCAACGCAACCAGTCAGTAGGCCCATGGCCGCTGACCAATATCGGGCACGGCGCCAAAGATGCCAGGTTCCGTTTTCAATGGACCTCTCCGATACTCGTCTCCAATCACGATCCAAGCGTAATGTACAGCGGCGCCAACGTGCTGTTGCAATCCGCAAACGACGGCATGAACTGGGAGGTAATCAGCGGTGACCTGACGCGTGATGACAAAAGTAAACAACAGCCATCGGGCGGCTCAATCAGTAAGGATAATGTCGGCACTGAAGTATACGGAACCATCTATGCGTTGGCTGAATCGAGTCTGAAGAAAGGCCTGCTCTGGGTTGGTACGGACGATGGATTGGTTCACGTGACCGAAACGGGCGGTAACAAATGGAAGAATGTAACACCCCCTGAACAACTCGTGCCCGAATGGAGTCGTATCAATTCAATCGAGGCATCCCGGCACGACCCTGCCGCAGCGTATCTTTCAATTCACCGTAGAGAGTGGAATGAATACCGTCCCTACGTATTGAAAACAACCAATTACGGCGCCGACTGGGAATTGATCACAAATGGTTTACCCGACGACACGATTGTTCGTGTGTTGCGCGAGGATTTGCAACGGGAAGGCTTGTTATTCCTCGGTACCGAGATGGGAATGTACTTCTCGCTGAATGGCGGTGACCAATGGCAATCCCTGCAGCTGAACCTGCCGGTCACGCCTGTTTATGATCTGACGATCAAGGATAATGATCTCGTTGTTGCAACACACGGCAGAGCCTTCTGGGTACTGGATGACATCTCGCCGCTGCGCACACTGACAGCGAAGCTGGCTGCAAAACCGTCCCATATTTTTTCACCCGGCGCCACTGTCAGGATCCGGGATGATTTTTCAATTCCAGCTACACCGGCAGGCCGGAATCCGCCGCCGGGCGCGGTGATTTACTACAATCTCGGAAAAATTCCGGAGGGTCCCGTAGAGATATCGATCATCGATAGCGCAGGTAACACGGTGCAGTCCTTTTCTTCATCACCCGAGGCCGGTGAATCGCTGGAAACTCACGCTACGGTAGATATGGGCGCTTATTACGGCAGGTCGTCTCCTGTTTCTACAGAACCGGGACTGAACCGCTTTGTCTGGGATCTTCGTCACCGCGGCCCCACCGGGATAGCCGGCAGTGTGATCTTCTGGCATCCGCCGAAAACACCTCCGGTTGGACCGTTGGCCTTGCCGGGCGAGTATGAAATCCGTATGGAAGTCGATGGTACTGTATCGGCTGCAGCGCTGACGGTAACTGCTGATCCGCGTATCGCATTTCCGCTGGAGGAATTGCGTAAACAATTTGATCTGCACCTCAAGGTGCGCGACACACTCTCTGAAATCAGCGAATCGGTACTGGGCATTCGCCGAGTTTACGATCAAATTGATCGCATTCATGCGAAATCCGAAAACAACAAGGAGGCCGGTAGCGTAAACATGGCGCTGAAAAAACTACGGGACAATCTGATGGCCGTGGAATACGCTCTGACGGAACCTCGTATGCAAGGCCCATCGGATGCATTTCATTATCCTGTCAGGCTGGACAACCAGTTAATCCTCCTCATCGGGACTATTGCCAATTCAGACAGGGCGCCGACCCGCCAGGCCTACGAAGTCTACGAAGTGCTTAAAGGCAGGGGAGACGAACAACTGCAGATGTTGCAGAAATATCTTGAGGACGATGTTCCCGAGCTCAATAAAAAGCTGAGGCAGGCCGGTCTGAGTCCGATTAGCGTCGGCACACTTTAAAATGGCTCCCCGGGACGGGCTCGAACCGCCGACCTAGTGATTAACAGTCACCCGCTCTACCGACTGAGCTACCGGGGAATTGTTGGCTGGGTTGCGGATTATACATACAATTTCAACCCAGCGCATCTTTCAACCGTTGTATCGCCGCCTCCAGGTTTTCCATGCTGGTGGCGTAAGACAGGCGCATGTAGCCCTTCGCCCCGAATGCTGAGCCGGGCACCAGGGCGACCTCCGCCTGTTCCAGCAGGTATTCACCCAGTTTGACATCGTTATTGATGCCGTCCAGCCTGTCGATGACGCCCTGCATGTTGGGGAAGCTGTAGAATGTGCCGTCGGAGGCGGTACATTCAACGCCGTCGATACTGTTCAGACCGGCAAGGACGAAATCATGACGCTGTTTGAAGATCGCCGTACTCTCGCGGATATAGGTCTGGTCGCCATTCAGCGCGGCCACGGCGGCGTACTGTGAGACCGAAGAGGGATTCGAAGTGCTTTGCGACTGGATCTTTTGCGCCGCTTTCACCAGCGATGCGGGACCACCAAGGTAGCCGATGCGCCAGCCGGTCATGGAGTAGGCCTTGGACACCCCGTTGACCACGACCGTCCGTCCGGCCAGTTCCGGGCAGACGTTGACGATGTTTTTGAAGTCGTCCTGCCCCCACAGGATATGCTCGTAAATATCATCCGTCAGGATAATGATGTCCGGGTGCTCCACGAGCACCTCTGCGATATCCTCCAGTTCGGCCCCGGAATAACTGACCCCGGTCGGGTTTGACGGGCTGTTGAGCATGAGCAGCCGCGACTTGCCGGTAATGGACCTTGCCAGTTGTTTCCCGGTGATTTTGAACCGGCTCTCGATCCCGGCCCTGACTACAACGGGTTCCGCGCCCGCCAGTTTCGGCATATCCAGGTAGGAAACCCAGTAAGGGGCGGGGACAATCACTTCATCCCCCGGGTTGAGCAGCGCCTGCATCAGGTTGTAGATGCTGTGTTTTGCCCCGCAGGAAACGAGGATCTGCTGTGCTTCGTATGCCAGGTCATTTTCACGCCGGAACTTGTCCGCGACAGCCTGTTTGAGTTCGGGCATGCCGCCGGCCGCGGTGTATTTTGTCTTGCCGTCACGGATGGCCCTGGTCGCGGCTTCCTTGATATGCTCCGGGGTGTCGAAATCGGGCTCGCCCGCGCTCAGGGCGATGATGTCGCGGCCGGCGGCTTTTAATTCCGCGGCCTTGGCGGTTACCGCCAGGGTAGGGGAGGGTTTAATGCTCGCGGCGCGCTGAGCTACTCTGATTTCCATGTCAATATCCTCGTTGAAGGTAATATGCCAGGCGGTAAAAGTCTGCGTGATATTTTTGTTCAGGTTGATTACAGTAGGGCCGGTTGATGCCCGCCACCGTGTTCTGCTCGGTTATGTATTATAATGTCGTTCTTCCGGACAATGGCAAAGAAATTCAAATTACAGGCTGATTTTTCTCCTGCGGGCGATCAACCCGAGGCGATCACACAATTATACCATTCGATTCAAAGTGGGATCGCACAACAGACCCTGCTGGGCGTGACGGGTTCCGGCAAGACTTTCACCATCGCCAACCTGGTTGAGAAGATACAGCGCCCCACACTGATCCTGGCGCCGAACAAGACCCTGGCCGCACAGTTGTACGGCGAGATGCGGGAGTTCTTTCCCGACAGCGCCGTGGAATATTTCGTGTCTTACTACGATTATTACCAGCCGGAGGCGTACGTCCCTTCCACCGATACGTATATCGAAAAGGACGCGTCCATCAATGAACACATCGAACAGATGCGCCTGTCCGCCACCAAGGCGCTGCTGGAGCGTCCGGATACCATCATCGTTGCCACCGTTTCCGCCATTTACGGCCTGGGCGACCCCCAGGCCTACCTGAAGATGGTATTGCACCTGGACCGGGGCGAGCGCATGGACCAGCGGTTTATCCTGCGCCGGCTTGCCGAGATGCAATATACCCGCAACGAGGTGGAACTGCACCGCGCCACCTACCGCGTGCGGGGTGACATCATCGATGTTTATCCGGCTGAGTCGGAGCGCGAGGGGATCCGCGTCGAGTTGTTTGATGATGAGATCGAGTCCATATCGCTCTTCGACCCGCTGACCGGGGAAATCCACAAGCAGGTACCGCGCATTACCGTACATCCCAAGACTCATTACGTCACCGAGCGCCAGATCATCCTGGACGCTATTGAAGTTATCAAAGAGGAACTGGCAGAGCGCCTGGAACAATTCCGCCGGGAAAATAAACTGGTCGAATTACAGCGCCTGGAACAGCGTACCCGGTTTGACCTGGAGATGATGATGGAAATCGGTTACTGCACCGGCATCGAAAACTATTCCCGCCACCTGTCCGGCAGGAAATCCGGTGAACCGCCGCCGACACTGTTTGACTACCTGCCCCATAACGCCTTGCTGGTAGTGGATGAAAGCCATGTAACCGTGCCCCAGCTTGGCGCCATGTACCGCGGCGACCGTTCGCGCAAGGAAAACCTGGTGGAGTACGGTTTCCGGCTGCCCTGTGCGCTGGACAACCGGCCGTTGCGTTTTGACGAACTCGAATACCTGGCGCCGCAGACGGTGTTTGTCTCGGCGACCCCCGGTCCTTATGAGCGCGAACGCTCCGGCGAGATCGTCGAACAACTCGTCCGTCCTACCGGCCTGGTCGATCCGGAGGTGGAAATACGCCCCGTTGCGACCCAGGTGGATGACTTGTTGTCGGAAATCCGTTTGCGCGAACAGAACAACGAAAGGGTGCTGGTCACCACCCTGACCAAGCGCATGGCGGAAGACCTGACCGACTACCTGGCGGAACACAATACCAAGGTGCGCTACCTGCACTCCGATATCGATACGGTGGAACGCGTGGAGATCATCCGCGACCTGCGCCTGGGGAAATTTGACGTGCTGGTGGGGATCAACCTGTTGCGCGAGGGGCTGGACATGCCGGAAGTGTCCCTGGTGGCGATCCTGGATGCCGACAAGGAAGGTTTCCTGCGTTCCGAGACCACCTTGATCCAGACCATAGGCCGCGCCGCCCGCAACATCAACGGCAAGGCCATCATGTATGCCGATACGGTAACCGGTTCCATTGAACGGGCCGTGCGGGAAACCGAGCGGCGCCGGGAGAAACAACAGCGTTTTAATGAACGGCACGGTATCACCCCCCAGGGCATCCGCAAGGCAGTCACCGACATCCTGGAAGGGGCTTACAGCGACCCGCGCGGCCGGGCGCGCCATTATGCGAAAGTCGCCGAGCAGAAACCCGCTTATATGGAACTGCCGCCGGACCTGCTTATGAAAAAAGTAAGCCAGTTGGAAGAGCAGATGTACCGGCATGCCCGCGACCTGGAATTCGAACGGGCAGCAGAGATACGCGACGAGATAGCGCGTATCAAGGAATTCAGCCTTGAAATCCACGACGACCAGAAAGCCGGCTAGACGGTTGTTGCTTCTGGAATGCCTGTGTCACCAAGCCGGACATAACTGATGAAACCACTGATTTCCATTACCGACCTGCTGATCCTTGGGCTTACCCTGGCGGTGGTGATCATACTGTTGACCAACAGGGGGGTTGATGTCGGTTACGACCTGTACGGCGGCTCGGACGCCGATACGTTGATCGGCGACCCCGGCGACAACCTGATCTGGGGAGGAGCGGGCGCGGACGTGATAGACGGGAGCGAAGGTATTGACACCCTGGACTATGGCGGTTCCGATGCCGGCGTCAGGGTGAACCTGGCCGCTGGGACGGCTGCCGGCGGTCATGCCGGGGGTGATGTAATCCGCGCGGTCGAGAATATCTGGGGATCGGCGTTTGACGATGTCCTGACCGGTGATGGCGGTAGAAATGCTTTCCTCGGTGGGCCGGGGGCGGATACCCTGGTAGGCGGCGGTGGCGATGATAACCTGCGTGGTGGGGAAGATGTTGACAGGTTGCGCGGCGAGGCCGGCGACGACACGCTGGCAGGCGGTTCCGGGGCCGATATCATTGACGGGGGCAACGGTCTTGATGCGCTGGATTACAGGGAATCGGATGCAGGGATCCGCGCTGACCTGGCAACCAACTCCGTCTCGGGCGGCCATGCCGAGGGAGACGTGGTTTCCGGCATTGAATATGTCTGGGGTTCCCCCTTTGCCGATCATCTCGCAGGCGACAGCGGAGATAATATTCTCGACGGATATGGGGAGGACGACGCGCTGGCTGGCGAGGCAGGCGCCGACATATTGCGTGGTGGAGAAGGCAGGGACATTCTGCTGGGTGGCATCGGTCATGACACGTTGTCGGGCGAGGCGGGTGCGGATGAGATAGACGGTGGCGCCGGGTTTGACATTCTGGACTACAGCGGGTCGCCGGCGGGGGTGGAGGTGGACTTTGCGTTGGGTACGGGCGCCGGGGGTGATGCGGAGGGGGATCGTATAGTGGAGATGGAGAGTGTATGGGGGTCAGGGTTTGCTGACAGTATCAAGGGCGGCGCCGGGGCTGATTCGCTGTCCGGTGGAGCCGGGCCGGACGAGTTGGACGGTGGTGCAGGTGATGACCGGCTATGGGGCAACGAGGGGGATGACCGGCTGTGGGGTCGGGCGGGCGCTGACAGCCTGTCGGGTGAAGCGGGCGCGGACGAACTGGACGGCGGCGCCGGTGCTGATGAGTTGCTGGGTGGTGAAGGTGATGACGGGTTGCTGGGCGGAGACGGTGCGGACGTATTGCTGGGCGGGTTGGGGGCGGACCGTTTGGCTGGCGGTACGGGCGGGGACGACCTGTCTGGCGAGGCGGGAGATGATGAACTGGACGGCGGCGCCGGGACTGACAAGCTGTATGGCGGGGCAGGCGCGGACCGGTTGTATGGCCGTGACGGCGATGACACGTTGTCTGGCGAGGCGGGTGCGGATGAGATAGACGGTGGCGCCGGGTTTGACATTCTGGACTACAGCGGGTCGCCGGCGGGGGTGGAGGTGGACTTTGCGTTGGGTACGGGCGCCGGGGGTGATGCGGAGGGGGATCGTATAGTGGAGATGGAGAGTGTATGGGGGTCAGGGTTTGCTGACAGTATCAAGGGCGGCGCCGGGGCTGATTCGCTGTCCGGTGGAGCCGGGCCGGACGAGTTGGACGGTGGTGCAGGTGATGACCGGCTATGGGGCAACGAGGGGGATGACCGGCTGTGGGGTCGCGGGGGTGATGACAGTCTGGTGGGTGAAGCCGGTGCGGATAAGTTGGACGGCGGCGCGGGCGATGATGAGTTACTGGGTGGTGAAGGTATTGACCGGTTGTATGGCCGTGACGGGGATGACACGTTGTCCGGTGCAGCGGGTGCGGATGAGATAGACGGTGGCGCCGGGTTTGACATCCTGGATTACAGCGGGTCGCCGGCGGGGGTGGAGGTAGACTTTGCGTTGGGTACGGGCGCCGGGGGTGATGCGGAGGGGGATCGTATAGTGGAGATGGAGAGTGTATGGGGGTCAGGGTTTGCTGACAGTATCAAGGGCGCCGCCGGGGCTGATTCGCTGTCCGGTGGAGCCGGGCCGGACGAGTTGGACGGTGGTGCAGGTGATGACCGGCTATGGGGCAACGAGGGGGATGACCGGCTGTGGGGTCGCGGGGGTGATGACAGTCTGGTGGGTGAAGCCGGTGCGGATAAGTTGGACGGCGGCGCGGGCGATGATGAGTTACTGGGTGGTGAAGGTATTGACCGGTTGTATGGCCGTGACGGGGATGACACGTTGTCCGGTGCAGCGGGTGCGGATGAGATAGACGGTGGCGCCGGGTTTGACATTCTGGACTACAGCGGGTCGCCGGCGGGGGTGGAGGTAGACTTTGCGTTGGGTACGGGCGCCGGGGGTGATGCGGAGGGGGATCGTATAGTGGAGATGGAGAGCGTGTGGGGGTCGGCGTATGCGGACCGGGTGTTCGGGGGCGCCGGGGCTGATTCGCTGTCCGGCGGCGCCGGGCCGGACGAGTTGGACGGTGGTGCAGGTGATGACCGGCTATGGGGCAACGAGGGGGATGACCGGCTGTGGGGTCGCGGGGGTGATGACAGTCTGGTGGGTGAAGCCGGCGCGGACGAACTGGACGGCGGCGCCGGTGCTGATGAGTTGCTGGGTGGTGAAGGTGATGACGGGTTGCTGGGCGGAGACGGTGCGGACGTATTGCTGGGCGGGCCGGGGGCGGACCGTTTGGCTGGCGGTACGGGCGGGGACGACCTGTCTGGCGAGGCGGGAGATGATGAGCTGGACGGCGGCGCCGGGACTGACAAGCTGTATGGCGGGGCAGGCGCGGACCGGTTGTATGGCCGTGACGGCGATGACACGTTGTCTGGCGAGGCGGGGGCTGATGAGATAGACGGTGGCGCCGGGTTTGACATTCTGGACTACAGCGGGTCGCCGGCGGGGGTGGAGGTGGACTTTGCGTTGGGTACGGGCGCCGGGGGTGATGCGGAGGGGGATCGTATAGTGGAGATGGAGAGTGTATGGGGGTCAGGGTTTGCTGACAGTATCAAGGGCAGCGCTGGAGATGATTCATTATCGGGCAGGGGGGGCGCGGATGAGCTGGACGGCGGCGCTGGAGATGATTGGTTGCGGGGGAATGAAGATGACGATAGTTTACTGGGCGCGCAGGGTAGCGACAGACTGCTGGGCGGAGCAGGGGCGGATTTGTTGAACGGCGGGGATGGAGATGATCTTATCCTGGGAGAGGAAGGCGCCGACATTCTCGTTGGTGGCGCCGGTTCAGATCGGCTTATCGGAGGGAAAGGATCTGATATTTTTGTGTTCGATGTTGACGGCGGACACACTGATACAATCGATGATTTCAGTGACGGGGAAGATCGTATCGACCTGTCCGGTTTCGATAGCCTGACTTTCAGGGATTTGCTTATCTCGGATGATCGGGGCAAGAGCGTAATCGATCTAAACGCCCACGGCGGGGGCAGGATCGTACTGCGCAAGTTTAACGCTTCAGACCTGGATCCGTCGGATTTCCTGTTTGCCCGCTAATTCGGTTTGTTGTACACTGAGCGGTCCAAAGGCGCGTAGCTCAGTTGGTTAGAGCACTACCTCGACACGGTAGGGGTCGTTGGTTCGAATCCAATCGCGCCTACCAGACATCAGGCATGCATCCGTTTTGATGCACGCAGTAAACAATCCACAACATTGATTATCTCTTAAAGCACGTGGCCTGTTGTGGGGGCCACCACTGGTGAAGGAGACAGAATGCCTGTTATCACCCTGCCTGACGGTAGTCAGCGCAGTTACGAACAGCCCGTATCCGTACTGGATATCGCCGCCGATATCGGAGCGGGACTCGCCCGGGCGACCCTGGCGGCCGAGGTAGACGGCAGGCTGGTCGATGCCTCCTACCGGGTCGACGCCGATACGGGCCTGCGCATCATCACCGGGCGTGACGAAGAAGGCGTGGAGATATTGCGCCATTCCTGCGCGCACCTGATGGCGCAGGCGGTGAAGGAACTGTTCCCGCAGGCACAGGTCACCATCGGCCCCGTCATTGAAGACGGATTTTATTATGATTTCGCCTTTGAGCGGTCGTTTACCCCGGAGGACCTGGCCGCAATCGAAGAAAAGATGAAGGAGCTTGCCCAGCAAGACCTCGGGGTCAGCCGCGCGGTCATGGCGCGGGACGACGCCGTTGCATTTTTTCGCAACCTCGGCGAGGAGTACAAGGCGCAGATCATCGAATCCATTCCCGCGCATGAGGAACTGTCGCTGTACAGTCAGGGCGACTTCACAGACCTGTGCCGCGGCCCGCACGTGCCCAGTACCGGCAAACTGACCGCGTTCAAACTGACCAAGCTGGCCGGCGCTTACTGGCGCGGCGACCCGGCCAATGAAATGTTGCAGCGTATCTACGGGACGGCCTGGCCGGACCGGAAAGCGCTGAAACAATACCTGCGGCGGCTGGAAGAAGCGGAGAAACGCGACCACCGCAAACTGGGGCGCAAACAGGACCTGTTTCATTTCCAGGAAGAAGCGCCGGGCCTCGTATTCTGGCATCCCCATGGGTGGACGCTCTACAACACCATCCGGGATTATATCCGCAGTAAACTGGCGTTGAGGGGATACCGGGAAATCAACACGCCACTGGTGCTGGACCGCAGCTTATGGGAGAAATCCGGCCATTGGGACAAGTTTCACGCGGACATGTTCACGACCAGCTCGGAAAACCGCGATTACGCGATCAAACCGATGAATTGTCCGGGCCATATCCAGGTGTTCAACCAGGGTCTCAAGAGCTACCGCGACCTGCCGCTGCGCTTTTCCGAATTCGGTTCCTGCCACCGGAACGAGGCCTCCGGGACCTTGCACGGACTCATGCGGGTCAGGGGGTTTATCCAGGATGACGCCCATATTTTTTGTACCGAAGCCCAGATCCAGCAGGAAGTCTCGGATTTCATCGATTTGCTGTTCGAGGTTTACGGCGATTTCGGTTTCCACGAAGTCATCATGAAGTTGTCCACCCGGCCGGCGAATCGTGTAGGTGATGATTCGAGCTGGGACAAGGCCGAGCAGGCGCTGGAGCAGGCGCTCAACGCCAAGGGGGTGGATTGGGACCTGCAACCGGGGGAGGGCGCGTTTTATGGACCCAAGATCGATTTTTCCCTGAAGGACAGCATCGGGCGCGTGTGGCAATGCGGCACCATCCAGGCGGATTTTTCCATGCCCGGCCGGTTGGGCGCACAGTACGTGGATGACAACAGCGACAAGCAGGTGCCGGTGATGCTGCACCGGGCAATTCTTGGCTCACTGGAGCGCTTCATCGGAATTATCATCGAGCATTACGCGGGATCGTTCCCGCTGTGGCTGGCGCCGGTGCAGGTCGTGGTCGCTTCCATCACGCAACACCAGGCAGATTATGCCCGGTCCGTAGCGCAGGCAATGACCGATCAGGGGTTCAGGGTCAATACGGACTTGAGAAATGAAACGATCAACCTTAAAATTCGCGAACACACGCTGCAGCGCATACCTTACCAGTTGATTATCGGCGCCCGTGAGGCGGAGGGTAATACGGTAGCCGTTCGTACCCGTGACGGAAAAGACCTGGGTGTGTTATCATTGGCCGGTTTTATCGAACGGCTGAATAGCGAAGCAGCGGAATACCGGGAGGAATAACGAATCGCAATTAAAAAACAGAATCGTGTGAATGACGAAATAACCGCCGTCGAGGTCAGGTTAATCAGCGCGCAGGGCGGGCAGGTCGGTATCGTAGGCCTGGAAGAAGCCTTGAGGCAGGCGGATGAAGCCGAACTCGATCTGGTAGAGATTGTTCCCAATTCAGCACCTCCCGTCTGCAGGATAATGGACCTTGGCAAGTTCCTGTTTGAACAAAACAAGAAAAAGCACGCAGCAAAAAAGAAGCAGAAGCAGATCCAGGTCAAGGAAGTGAAGTTCAGACCCGGTACGGATGATGGTGATTACCAGGTCAAACTCAGAAATATCTCCCGGTTTCTACAGAACGGCGATAAGGTAAAAGTGACCTTGCGCTTTCGTGGCCGCGAGATGGCTCACCAGGAACTGGGCAGCAAAATGCTGGATCGGATCGAAGCGGATATGCAGCAAAGCGCGGAAGTAGAGCAGAAGGCCAAACTTGAAGGCCGCCAGATGATCATGATTCTGGCCCCGAGAAGATAAGATGGTTTTCAGCAGCCGGGTATCGATATTGATGACAAAAAAATGAAGACTGGAAACTGACAATGCCAAAACTGAAAACAAACCGGGGCGCGGCGAAGCGTTTCACCAAGACTGCGTCGGGCCGGTTTAAACACCGGCAATCCCACCGCAGTCATATTCTGACCAAAAAAAGCGCCAAGCGGATCAGGAAATTGCGCTCGATGCAGTTGATCGACAAGAGTGATGAGAAAGCACTGGCGCAGTTGCTGCCGTATCAATAAACCCGGTCGCTTGCCGTCGTTGAACAGTTATTTGCCGTTAAGGAGTCTTGAGACATGCCGAGAGTAAAACGGGGCGTTACCGCACACGCCAGACATAAAAAGGTGATTAAACAGGCCAAGGGCTACCGGGGCCGCCGGAAAAATGTATACCGGGTAGCGAAACAGGCGGTTATAAAAGCGGGCCAGTACGCCTACCGGGACCGGCGCCAGCGTAAACGGCAGTTTCGCGCATTGTGGATCACCCGCATCAATGCAGCAGCAAGGGAGAACGGCCTGTCTTACAGCCGCTTCATGGACGGGTTGCACAAGGCGGATATTCAGATTGACCGGAAACTGCTGGCGGAAATGGCGGTGAGTGATAAAAACGCGTTTACCCGGTTGGCGGAACAGGCCAGACAGTACCTGTAACCGGGAAAAGGCTTTGAGCCTGTTCTGCACGCGTAGCATCCTGCCTTTAATTTGTCATGTCCGATCTCCGGGATTTTCTTGAGTGGGCGCTCAAAGATGTAGCCGAATCCGGAGATGAACGCAGCCTGGATGATGTGCGTATCCGTTATCTCGGTAAAGGGGGCAAACTCACCGAGCGTTTGAAACAGGTAGGCAGCCTGCCCAGGGAGGAGAGGCCGGCCGCAGGCCAGGCTGTAAACCAGGCAAAACAACAGGTACAGGAAGCCGTCGAACGGCGTAAGGCCGAACTGCAACAACAGGGGTTGACGGCGCGTCTTGCCGGGGAAAAAATCGATGTGACCCTGCCGGCCCGCGGCCTGTCGGCCGGCGGATTGCACCCGGTCACCCTCACACTGCAGGAAATTGAGCGCCTGTTCGTGGAGATCGGGTTTGCCGTCGTGGACGGGCCCGAGATCGAGGACGATTACCATAATTTCGCAGCCCTGAATATACCGGAGCACCACCCCGCCCGCGCCATGCACGATACCTTTTATTGTGATGCGGACCTGCTGTTGCGCACCCACACCTCGAACGTACAGATCCGCTACATGAACGATACCGAACCGCCGCTGCGGGTCATCGCGCCGGGCCGGGTGTATCGCTGTGATTCCGATATGACGCATACACCCATGTTCCACCAGGTGGAGGGCATAATGGTGGATGAAGGCATTACCTTCGCCCACTTGAAATGGGTGCTGGAGGAGTTTGCGGAACATATTTTCGGCGCCGGGGTAAACACCCGGTTCCGTCCCTCTTACTTCCCGTTTACCGAACCGTCCGCGGAAGTGGATATCCTCGGCGACAACGGTTGGCTGGAGATACTGGGCTGCGGCATGGTACACCCCACGGTCCTGGAAAACGTCGGCATCGACAGTCGAAGATATACCGGTTTTGCCTTCGGCATGGGGGTCGAGCGTATCGCCATGTTGCGTTACGGCATAACAGACATCCGCATGTTCTTTGATAACGACCTGCGGTTTTTGCGCCAGTTTAACTAGAAGCAATGAAATTCAGTGAACAGTGGTTGCGCGAGTGGGTGAACCCGGCGCTTTCTACCGCGACCCTGGCGGACCAGCTCACCATGCTGGGCATGGAGGTGGAGGACGTAGTTGCCGCCGCGCCCGAACTCGGGGACGTGGTGGTGGGCCGGGTGGAGACTGTTGCAAAACACCCTCACGCGGATAAACTTTCGGTATGCACGGTCAGCAAGGACGCGGGGGCGCCGGTTACCGTCGTGACCGGGGCGCCGGGTGTGAGACCGGGGCGTTGTTATCCGTATGCAGGCATCGGCGCCGTGTTGCCCGGTTCTGAGCCCATAAAGGAAATGGAAATACGGGGGATAACATCGACCGGCATGCTCTGCTCGGCGGCTGAGCTGGGCCTGTCCGACGACACGGATGAACTGTTTCTGCTGGATAGCGATGCCGGGCCCGGCGCCGCACTGGCGGACACGATGCGACTGGATGACCAGGTGTTTGACATCGGGCTCACGCCCAACCGCGGTGACTGCCTGAGTATTAACGGCATCGCGCGGGAAGTCGCAGTCGCTAACCGGATGCGCCTTGAGCTCCCCGCCGCTATCACCCCGGTGCCTGCCGGGCATGACTACACGCGCGCAATAAACCTCGCGGCGCCTGAGGGTTGCCCGCGCTACGTCGGCCGGATTATCAACAATATCGATATGTCACGGCCCAGTCCATTATGGCTGCGGGAGAAATTGCGCCGTTGCGGGCTGCGCAGCCTGAACGTAGTGGTGGATATTACCAACTACGTGATGCTGGAACTGGGGCAGCCCATGCATGCCTTTGACAATGACAAGCTGAACGGCGCAATCTGCGTACGCTATGCCGCCGCAGAGGAAGAAATTACCCTGCTGGATGGAGAAGCCCGGGTTATGCCGGAAACGACCCTGGTAATTGCCGATGCCGAAGGTGCGGTGGCCATGGCCGGTGTGATGGGAGGTATGGATTCAGCCATCGGCGACGGGACCCGGCACGTTTTCCTGGAAAGCGCTTTTTTTGCTCCGCTCGCCGTGGCCGGCCGGGCCCGGCAGTTCAACCTGCACTCGGATGCATCCCACCGCTTCGAACGGGGAGTGGATTTTATGTTGCAGCGCCGGGCCATGGAGCGCGCCACCCGTTTAATCCTGGATATTTGCGGGGGAGACCCGGGGCCGGTTACGGAAGCAGTGGCCGAACAGGCCTTGCCGCAACGGCAGACCGTGGGCCTGCGTCCGGAGGCGGTAACGGAACTCCTGGGAGAAGCCATAGACATACAGGAGTGTACGGCAATCCTGACCCGCCTTGGCCTGGAGGCGGCGGGCGACACGGACAGCAGCCGTTTCACGGTGCCTGCCCACCGTTTCGACATTACGCTTGAGGCGGACCTGGTAGAAGAGGTCGCCCGCATATACGGTTACCGGAACATAACCAGCGCGCCGCCGCCGGCGCAGATGAATATGCGCAGGACCGGCGTCCGGGAACGTCTTGACCTGGTGCGCCGGGCGCTGGTACAGCGCGGCTACCAGGAGGCCATCAGCTACAGTTTCGTCAGCCATACGCTGCAGTCCCGGTTGTTCCCCGATATAGACAGCATTGCCCTGGTCAATGCCATCTCCAGCGACATGGAGCGCATGCGCGTCAGCCTGTGGCCGGGGTTGCTGACGGCGTTGCGTTATAATCTGAACCGGCAGCAGGAGCGCGTGCGCGTGTTTGAATCCGGCAAGGTATTCAGCCGCAATGACGGGATTCGACAGGCCCCGGTCATCGGTGGATTGAGTTACGGAAAGGTGGCCCCGGAACAATGGGATAACCCGTACGAAGCCGGCAATTTTTTCGATATCAAGTCCGACGTGGAGGCCGTGCTGGCAGCTTGTTGCGGACCGGTTTCGGTGGATTACCAACCGGTGTCCGTGACCGCGCTGCACCAGGGAAAAGCGGCGGAGATCATGTACCGGGGGATGCGCATCGGCCTGGCCGGTGCGCTCCACCCTGCCATACAATCCTGGCTGGAGATTGAGCAGGAGGTCTACCTGTTCGAGTTGTTCCTGGAGCAAATCCCTGGCAGTAAGGATCTGAATTATCGGGAAATATCCAGGTTTCCCCTGGTGAAACGGGACTTGTCCGTCATTATCGGTGACGACGTTCCGGTGGCACACCTGCTGCAGAATATAATCAACCTGGAATTGAGATTCGAGACACACTTGTCCAGGGAGAAAGAATCGGCCCTGGCGGGGGAAGCAAATTACCTGGCAAACCTGGAAGTACTCGACGTCTACCAGGGGGAACCTGTTGCCGCCGGGAAAAAAAGTGTAACATTGGGCTTGACGTTTCAAGGAATTTGGGAGACTCTTGTAAATCAGCAGGTGGAAAGTATGGTGACTCAGATACTGGATTCACTTCGGAAGGAGTTTGATGCACAGTTGAGAGAATGAGATGGCAGCACTGACAAAAGCAGACATGGCCGAGAGGCTTCATCAACAGGATGGCCTGAACAAGCGGGAGGCTAAGGAAATAGTGGAATTGTTCTTTGAAGAGATACGCTCGGCACTGGAAGCGGGAAACCAGGTCAAGCTCTCCGGCTTCGGCAACTTTGAACTGAGAAACAAAAAACAGCGGCCGGGTCGCAATCCCAAAACCGGTCAGGAAATTCCCATCAGTGCTCGCCGGGTGGTGACGTTTCGCCCTGGACAAAAACTGAAAGCACGGGTAGAAGCCTATGCTGGAACCGGCACAGAATAGCGAATTACCCCCAATTCCCAGCAAGCGCTACTTCACCATCGGCGAGGTCAGCGATTTATGTGCTGTGAAACCCCACGTCTTGCGTTACTGGGAACAGGAATTCCCGCAACTGAAACCTCTGAAACGGCGCGGCAACAGGCGTTATTACCAGCGCCAGGACGTAATCCTGATCCGGCAGATCAGAAGCCTGCTTTACGAACACGGGTTTACTATCGGCGGCGCCAGGCAGCGCCTGTCGGGCGATGAAGCCAGGGAAGATTCCAACCAGAGCCAGCAGATTATCCGCCAGTTGTGTGCTGAGCTGGAAAAAGTCAGGGAACTGCTGCGGCGTTAATTCCTGTCGCTGGCGTTAACTCCTGTCGCTGTACCGTTGAACTTCCATCCGTCATGCCCGGGCCCTGGCATCCTGTCGTGGCTTACCCCTTGTCTGCAGACTGCTTACGGCATGCCGGGACGGATTTCATAGCGGCTATTCGCGGGATGTAGGTTACAATAAGCCGGTAGTAAACCGTTGGCCGGGGCGTGGCGCAGTCTGGTAGCGCACTGCAATGGGGTTGCAGGGGTCGGAGGTTCGAATCCTCTCGCCCCGACCAATTTAGTTTCAGTTTTCAGTAGCCGGTTTTTGTTGCAGGCGGGGCAGCCTGTTCCCCATAACTAAAACCTGAAAACTGATAACTGATAACCGACTACTGGAAACTGAATGAGACTACTGTTTATCCTGTTGGTCTGCGCACACCTGTTCGCAGGGGGTTGCGCCGATAGCAGGACCGCGAAAGAAGCTTTTGACGACGCGGATTACGATACCGCGTACAAGCTGTTCAAACCCAGAGCCGAGGCCGGCGACGACGAGGCGCAGAATTACCTGGGCGTACATTATTTCCTGGGTCTGGGCGTAAACCGGGACCTGCACAAGGCGTTGCAGTGGTATGAGAAAGCGGCAATACAGGGAAACCCGGAGGCGCAATTCAATTATGGCCTGATGTTCCATAACGCTTACGGCACGGAAAGTGACATGACCAATGCTTTCAAGTGGTATTACGCTTCCTACCGGCAGGGTAATCAAAATGCTGAGCTCTATATGAATACCCTGGCGGATGACAACCTGCTGAGTCCGAACCAGATAGATTATGCCAAGCTCCAGGCAAAACAGTACATAGCCAATCCCGTAGTAACGGAGCGTGGTTCCGAAGGCACCTTGTTTCGCAACCGCTTACAGACCGGCTCCGAGCAATAATGTGTGGTATTGTCGGCGCAGTTGCGCAACGGGATGTTACACCTATCCTCCTGGAAGGGTTACGCCGCCTTGAGTACCGCGGCTATGATTCCGCCGGTATTGTCGTCCTTGACAAAACAGACGGTTTCGACCGCCTGAGGGTCCAGGGCAAAGTAAACGAGTTGGCGCAATCCGCCGGCGCTTCATCCCTGTACGGCAAAACCGGTCTTGCCCATACCCGCTGGGCGACCCACGGACGTCCGAGCGTCAATAATGCCCATCCCCATATCTGCAGGGATGAAATTGCCCTGGTACACAACGGCATAATTGAAAACCACGATGCGCTGCGGACAGAACAAACCGCCGCCGGCTACGCGTTTGCATCCGAGACGGATACGGAAGTCGCGGTCAACCAGATCCACCACAACCTGCAAGGTAACGGCGATCTCCTTGCTGCAGTAAAACATACCATGGCGGAAATCGAGGGCACCTATGCCCTGGGCGTCGTCCACAAAACCCGGCCGGATCGGCTGATTGCCGCCAGAAAGGGCAGCCCCCTGGTCATCGGGGTAGGGATCGGCGAACATTTTATTGCGTCGGATATCTTTGCCCTGTTGCCGGTGACGCGGCAGTTTATAATCCTGGAGGAGGGAGACCTGGCCGAGGTATTCCGGGGCAGGGTCACCGTATTCGACCGGGACGGCAACCAGGTGGAGCGCGCCCCGGTCACCTCGGACATTTCTCCGGACAGCGCCGACAAGGCCGGTTACCGCCATTACATGGCGAAGGAGATCTTCAGCCAGCCCGTGGCTATCGCCGACACACTGGAAGGCAGGATTGAGAATGGAGTAGTGATCGAGTCTGAATTCGGCATGGCGGCAACCGGCCTGCTCGACCGTGTGGAAAATATTCATATCATCGCCTGCGGCAGCAGCTACCATGCGGGCCTGATTGCGAGGTACTGGCTGGAAGCCGAGGGGATCCAGTGCAGTGTTGATATAGCCAGTGAATACCGTTACCGCGCCAGCGTGGTACCGGAAAACACCTTGTTCCTCACCATTTCCCAATCGGGGGAGACCCTGGATGTCCTGGAAGCCCTGCGGCTGGCCCGGACCAGGCCGTACCTGGCGTCTCTTGCCATCTGCAACGTCCCGGAAAGCTCGTTGACGCGCGAGGCGGACATGGTTTTCCTTACCAGGGCCGGGATAGAGATCGGTGTCGCCTCAACCAAGACGTTCACCACGCAATTGGTTGCCTTGTATATGCTGACGACGGTTATGGCGCGGCGGCGCGGGCTGGCCGGTGACAAGGAAAGGCACATGCTCAACCAGTTGGAACGACTGCCCGGCCAGATAAATCACGTGCTTGAGTTGGACAGCCGCCTGAAAAAACTGGCGGAGGAATTTATCCACAAACACCACACCCTGTTCCTGGGCCGGGGAACAATGCTGCCGGTCGCCATGGAGGGAGCGTTAAAACTGAAGGAAATTTCCTATATCCACGCAGAAGCCTATGCGGCAGGGGAACTGAAACACGGTCCGCTGGCCCTGATAGACGATGAAATGCCGGTCATCGCGGTCGCGCCGAACAACAGCCTGCTGGGAAAACTGAATTCGAATCTACAGGAGGTTCGGGCCCGCGGCGCCAGGCTGTACGTGTTTTCCGACGCGGATATCGGTATGGAAATGAGTCCCGACGTTAATGTCCTGCAATTGCCTGCAGTCGACAACAGTATCGCACCGATTGTTTATACCGTGCCGCTACAACTGCTTTCCTACCACGTGGCCGTGCTCAAGGGAGCTGATGTCGACCAGCCGAGGAACCTGGCGAAATCAGTTACGGTGGAATGACTAGTTAAGAATTACGAATTAGGATGTGGCTGAACAAATAAGTTTGTAACTAAAACGGGTTGCTTTATCAGGTTTACTGCTTTGGGGAGTGGTGAGGATCGACCACTACTGGTGTGTCAGATATCTTATGATTATTGATCTTTATTTCAATATTCCATCATTAGTTTATAGTTTCGATTATTTCGGTTTTTTCTTATTCTCCTGTTTCAATGCTATCAATCCTACACACAGCAACATCAGTGCTGCGCTGAATACGCTTATTATGAGCGGGTCTGTTAAAGCTTCAATCATCGGTTCTCTCCGTTAAGGTACTTATTACTGCGAATGCCATACCTGACATTAATAGTAACCAAGTTTTGAATAAATTACCATCTTCCAGTGTTCCGTAAAACAGTCCTCCAAGTGTCACCGCTAGTCCGAAGTCTCGAAAAATGGATTGGACACGTTTTATGTCGAATTTGTACTTTATCTTCATAGAGTAGGTAGAGTGTTTGGTTACAAAGTTAATTGTCCAAAGTTTTATAGCTGGAAATCCTTTTCGTTGAATTGGTTACAAACTTTCTTCGTGGACTGAGGGCTAGAACTAGCTCAGGAGGCTGTTTTTAGAGCTTTCAGGTTACAAACATATTTGTTTAACAACAAATCGATAATAGCAAAATCGAACTCAGGTTAGGCCATTTCGCAAGTGAGTTCCTAAGGAGGGTTTACCTCGATGATCGAAGGCATAAAAATAAAATCTGTTGCTAGCTTTGGAGACAAAGAGCAGGTCATAGAAGGGTTGTCTCAAAATAACTTTTTTTATGGTTCTAATGGTTCT
The DNA here is from genome assembly GCA_965207165.1 of Gammaproteobacteria bacterium. Lineage (GTDB taxonomy): Bacteria > Pseudomonadota > Gammaproteobacteria > Eutrophobiales > Eutrophobiaceae > JAAXHV01. Next base: position 4,281,232 of record OZ242265.1, read on the forward strand.
GGTAAAACGACGATTTCAAGGTTGATAGCCGATGAGGATGCGGATGATTATTCAAAATGTTCGGTAATCTGGCGTAGTGGAAATAAGCTGGAGACTTTGGTCTATAACCGCGACTTTATTGATAGGAACTTTAACTCGGATGCGGAACTTAGAGGAATATTTACTCTGGGTGAGGAAAATGAGGCAATTCTAAAAGCGATAGAGGATGCCAGGGCTGAATCAGATCATTTGGATGCTGAGATCCAGGAGAAAAAGAAGACCTTGGCTGGCGATGATGGAAACGGAGGAAAGAAAGCAGAACTGAAGTATTTGGAAAGCGAATTCGAAGAATATTGCTGGATGTTAAAAGGCAAATTTGACGAAGACTTTAAGGCAGCTTTTAAAGGTGTTAGGGACAAAAAAATCAAGTTTAAAGAAAAGCTGCTAACCGAGAGAGAGGTTAATCAAGCAGAATCGTTGATATTAGAAGAGCTGAAGGTAAAAAGTAGGACTGTATTTGCAGAAAACCTTGAAAAGATAAACCCAATTCCGCCATTACAATATTCTGATCTGGTCGATCTTGAATCGGTAGATATTTTGGCAAAGAAAGTTATCGGCAAGGACGATGTTGACATTGCTGCCATGATTAAGAAGCTTGGCAATAGTGACTGGGTGAAACAGGGACGAGCTTATTATGACAAAAATGATGATATCTGTCCGTTTTGTCAGCAAGAAACCGATGAAGCCTTCGGCGAGAGCTTGAATATGTATTTTGACGAAATGTATTTGAATGATATCGGTGAAATTGAGCAACTCGCAATAAGATATGAAGCCTATAGCGACGAGATTATCCAATACGTACAAGAGTTAATCGACCATGCCCCACAGTACCTGGACTGTGAAAAGCTGGAGTCACAGCAAAGTCTGGTTGAAATAAAGATCGGAGGGAATAGACAACTTATTGAACGTAAGAAGAAAGAGGCGAGCCTAGTTATAAGGCTTGAGGCATTGAACGAAATATTGGAAGAAATAAATCAGACCATTAATGAAGCAAACAAAATAATAATTAAGCATAATCAGTCCGTAGATAACATTGACCTAGAGAAACGTACACTCACCTCACAAATTTGGAAATATATGGTAGAAGAAGCTAGGACTGCTTATGACAGCTATAAGATTAGGAAAACAAATCTTGAAGCAGCAATAATAGGTTTAGATGAAGGCATTGCAGGTAAGCAGGCCGAAAAGAGAACAAAGATCGATGAGATCAAAGCGCTAGAAAAAAATATAACAAGCATTCAGCCTACCGTTGTCGAAATAAATGCGTTGTTGTCATCTTTTGGATTTACAGGTTTTGAAATCTCCAAATCACAGAAAGAGGGGTACTACAGCATTGTTCGCCCTAACGGAAAAGAAGCAAAAGAGACGCTCAGTGAAGGGGAGCGCTCATTCGTTACTTTCCTGTATTTCTACCACTTGTTAAAGGGCAGTACGTCTGAAAGCGGGATAACGGGAAATCGTGTTGTTGTCATTGATGACCCGGTTTCAAGTCTCGATAGTGATATCTTGTTTATTGTGAGTAATCTGATAAAGAGGCTATTCAATGATGTTCGTTCTGGCACTGGTCATATAAAGCAAGTGTTTGTCCTCACCCATAATGTCTATTTTCACAAAGAGGTCACTTTCAATCAGAAGCGCACTGGTGGGGCTAAGACCGAACAGACATTTTGGACCGTAAAGAAGACTGACCAATTATCTGTGATTGAAAAGCACGGCGATAATCCGGTAAAGACTTCTTACGAATTATTATGGAACGAGGTAAAAGACGAAAAACGCTCAATTCTAACTATACAAAACACGTTAAGAAGAATTTTGGAGTATTACTTCAAATTACTTGGAAATATCAATAACGACAAGCTTATTGATGAATTTGAAGGCAAGGAAAAGCAAGTATGTGGTTCACTGTTCTCGTGGGTTAATGATGGGTCACATAATGCATTAGATGACCTTTTTGTAAGTTACGATGCCGCTATGGTGGATACGTATCTTGACGTTTTCAAAAAAATATTTGAAAAATCAGATCATATTGCTCATTACAATATGATGATGGGAATTACGGACGAATAGGAAACGCCAGATGAAGTTAATGATAACCACAGTTACAAGAATCCACGTAATTTAGGAAATTGGACATTATGAGTCACGATGACTGGAAAGCAGAAATAAAAGACAGATTACCTGAGAGCGCCATTTATTGCGCTTTACGGAAAAAATGTAAGGACGATCCTGCGGGCAATCATGTGTTATCTCTCGTTGATAATGCAACCTATTTTGCCTATCAAAAAACCAAGACAATTCTTAAGCACATGGGGGAGTTCACTCTCCATGATGGTGATCACCTATTTCGAGTTTTGACATTAATGGAGAATCTGCTTTCTCCAGGAAAAATTGAAGAGCTTTCGGCCCCAGAACTGATGCTACTAATATTAAGTGCGTTTTTTCATGATATTGGTATGGCCGCTGAAGAAAAGGATGTATGCGCCTGGAAAAAAGTTTGGGATTTATTACCATCGTTATCAGATGAAGAAATAGATGAGTACAAAAAATTCCAGAGATTCTATTTATCAAAACCAGATGTGAGCTCGCAGATTGATTCATATGTTGAGCAAGGGGAAAATAGTGCTGCTGATTTACTAAAAAACTACATCATCTCTGATTACATTAGAGCTACACACGCAGAACGGGCAAAGAAAATCATTGAAGATAACTGGTTGGGAAAAATAATATATAGAGATGTCGATTTAACAGTTGAGTTCGCAGAGATTTGTTTCAGCCATAATGAGGATGCTCTGTCTTTGTTAGTTCTAGACAGAAATTATCTATGTGGGAATGGAATATATGCCAATTTACAGTTGGTCGCTGTAATCTTGAGGCTTGCAGATATTCTTGATTTCGACGCGAAGAGAACTCCTCAAATATTATTCTCACATCTTTTTATAAGGAATCCGATTTCGATTAAAGAATGGAATAAACATAGAGCTATTGAGGCATGGTCTATAAGTGAAAAATCGATTCAATTTCATGCAAAATGCAAGCATCCTGCAATTGAAGCGTCAATTCACGATTTTTGTGACATTATCGATAGTGAGTTAAGTGCCTGTAATAACATTATTTCATCAATAAACGACTTCGATAGAAATCAAGGCAAAAAAAATTCTATTTGTATCCCCTTTAAAGTCGATAGATCAAAAATTGAAACTAAGAAAAATATCAGCGGTGAGCCGTTATATCGTTATCAAAAGGCCCAATTCAATTTAAGCAAAAACCAAGTCATAGATTTATTAATGGGAACAAAATTATATGGTAATCCAGAAGTTGCTCTTAGAGAATTGTTACAAAATTCAATTGATGTGACCTCCCCCCACAAAACTGGACCACTCTAAACTAGAGATTTCTGGCAAAATCACAATCCTGAGAGGAGGGTTTTGCCATGAAGAAGACCAAGTTTACCGAAGAGCAGATTGCCTTTGCCCTGCGCCAGGCCGAGACCGGCACCCGCGTCGCGGAGGTATGCCGCAAGCTGGGCATTTCCGATGCGACGTTCTACAACTGGCGCAAGAAGTACGGCGGCCTGGGGGTGCCGGAGCTGCGGCGCCTGAAGCAACTGGAAGAGGAGAACAGGAAGCTGAAGCAGCTGGTGGCGGATTTGAGTCTGGACAAGCAGATGTTACAAGATGTGCTCTCAAAAAAGCTCTGAAGCCGGCGCACAAACGCCGGCAATTGCGTGCGTTACAGGACGCTTACCGGGTGAGTACCCGGCGGGCTTGTGAGGTCATCGGGTTGCCGCGCGCGACCTGGTACTACCAATCCACTCGTCCCACGGATGCGGCCTTGCGCCACCGGCTCAAGGAACTGGCGGCGGTGCGGGTCCGCTACGGGTATCTGCGTCTCCACGTCCTGTTGCGGCGTGAGGGCTGGCAGGTCAACCACAAGAAGGTGTATCGCATTTATTGCGAGGAGGGGCTGAACTTACGCAGTAAACGGCCGCGTCGGCGCCGGGCAGCGGCACATCGCTTGGCCCGTCCTGAGAGCCATGGGGTCAATCACTGTTGGAGCATGGATTTTGTGGCGGACAATTTGTTCAACGGGCGCCGGATACGGGCCTTAACTGTAGTCGATAATTTTACCCGTGAATGCCTCGCGATCCACGTGGAGCAGTCCATCCGGGGCGAACATGTGGTAGACATCATGGAGCGGCTTAAACTGGGTGAGCAGCGTGTTCCTTCACGGGTGCAGGTGGACAACGGCAGCGAGTTCATCTCCAAGGCGCTCGATAAATGGGCCTATGAAAACCGGGTCATACTCGACTTCTCAAGGCCTGGAAAACCCACGGATAACCCGTTTATTGAATCGTTCAACGGCAGTTTCCGGGATGAATGTCTGAACACGAACTGGTTCCTGTCCCTGGACGATGCGAAAGAGAAAATAGAAGCCTGGCGAATGGAGTATAATCAGTATCGACCCCATTCATCGCTGGATGACCTGACACCGGAGGAGTTTTACCAGCAACATCAGAAAGCCGGAAATCTTGAATTTACGGGTGTCTAGTTCCGGGGTGAGGCTCAGATGCCTGTTTGCTTCGAGGTGCAATGGAAAAAAGTTGGGGTAATAAATACGAACCAGAGATACACATAAAGTATTTGAGCGAGCAAGCTGGAGAAGTACTGGAGATAATCGATAATGGTACCGGAATGGATCAGCAAATAATTGAAGAGCACTATTCGAAAGTTGGCTCGTCGTTTTATAAATCACCTGATTTTTATAAAATGAAATCGGATTCAAAAGCCGAGTTTACACCTACATCAAGATTTGGCATCGGGATTCTATCTTGTTTTATGGTGGCTGACATATTGGTAGTAGATACCAGGAGAGTTTATGGCCCTCATGATTCTAGTGAAGCTATGAATATTTCTATTGAAGGCCAAGAGAGTATTTTTTGGATAAAGCCGGGGAAACGAAAAGTTCCTGGAACATTAACTAAGCTATTTCTGAGAAAAAAATCAAATCCATGGGATAAGTTGAGCGAAGATGAGTTTATTCAATCTGTTGAAAATGTCCTACCTAACCCCCCCTTTAAAATAACAATAGAAACAAATGCGAAGAAAAAAATAAGAGATGAAAACTCTTATAAGGAAATAAAAGCAGAATCTTTGAAAAATCGCTCTTGGAATGAGCATGACAATATTAAAGAGTTTAATATTGAGTTTAATGACGAACACCTGGGGTTTGTGGGATCTGTCGTTGTTGCAATATTAGAGACACATGGTCTACCTACATCTAGTATCGAAATGCTAACTAAGTCGATAGAGGTGGAAGGCGAACATTTTCCATTAGATAAAAGTTTACGCATGAGAAGTAATGAGATTAATGAATATACAACATCAATAACTATTGATGAAAATGGTGAAATAGAACAATCGGACTCATACAGTCAACTCTGCAAATCAAAATCCCGATTGTCATTGCACGGAATTGAAGTCCCTACAACATTATTTCCTGAATTTTGGAGGATTCAAAAAAATCAAGTAACACTTGATTGGCCATTCCCAATGGTGATAGTGATAGATGTTTGTGGAAGCATGGATTTAGACCTCAATTCTTCCAGAACCCAGATAATAATGAGTGAAAAATGGCAAACATTAGAGGAATTATTGGCTTTCGAAACATGTTCCGGCATTGCTAAATCCGTATCTGCCGAATATTGGAATAAGCTAGCTGAACTACTAATCAGTAACACTGAAAATGAAATATTTATTGAAAGCTTAAAAAGGGTTGCGAATCCAGTTACAGACGGAAAATAGGATACGCAACCTAGACCCCCATTGAATATCCATAATAGTGAGCCGCCATATTATCAATGTGAGCCTCACCTAACAGATCGCGCTGCTTGATTTGTCAGAGAGACATATCCAATCCTGATTGCTGATTGGATATCCGTATTATGAAGTTCCAATAATATCCGGTGGGAAATGTAATGTGATCAGGTTGGTTCCCCTTTGAATTTCAATAGCTAGCCTTACAACTGGACCGCCCACTTGAACCAGATTAATCTGCGAAAGATTAATACAGCGTATTAAAAGAAATTTGATGGCAGACACTGGTACAGATTACGGATTTATTGAACTTCACAGAACTCTTAGTGAAATACCAAAGGAGGCTGTGAAAAGTGACGATGTGGATTTTGAGTGGGCATATGGTATAGGGGCGCCTTTGCGGTGGGATGATCTCATTAATGAGTATCGGGTCATTATCCTTTCAGAGGCTGGCTCGGGTAAAACCACTGAAATTCGACATATTGCGCGCAAGCTGAGAGGCGATAAAAAGCAAGCATTTTTTCTCAGGTTGGAACATATCACTGATGATCTTGAGAATGCTTTTGAGGAGGGGACGTATAAGGCGTTTAGAGAATGGCTGGAGTCGGAAGAGGAAGGATGGATTCTGTTGGATTCAGTGGACGAGGCACGTCTTCGTCATCCAAAAGATTTTAACCGGGCAATACGAAAATTGAGTGGTCGAATACAGACTGCTTTCAACCGTACACATATCGTTATAACAAGCCGAACAACAGCGTGGCGACCCAAAACTGATCTTGGTTTTTGTATTACCCATCTTCCTTTTGAGAAGACTGCATCAGAACGTGTGCGACAAAATGCTGGTGGTGAGGGACATGACGAGTATTTTGAATATGAATTTGAAGACAAAAGAGGCGCTGAGACAAGTTTCAAAATTGTTACGCTAGACGATCTCACCGATAAGCAGATTGCCATATTTGCCAAAGCCAGAGGCGCCGATGATAGCAAGGCATTTCTTGAAGCCATAGAACGTGCGGATGCGTGGTCATTCACGTCACGCCCACAGGATCTTGAGGAGCTTATCGACTTCTGGTTAGACAAGGGCATTCTCGGAACCGGCATTGAGATTATGCGTAACAGCGTAGAGCGAAGGCTTACCGAGCGTGATCAAGATCGTGCAGATGCCCAGCCGCTTTCAACAAATCGTTTACATCAAGGGGCAAGGTTGTTGGCAGCCGCTACAACTTTGACACACACCCCGACTATCTTGATTCCAGATGGAGCGAACAGTTCTGAAGGTATCGCGGCCCAAACCGTATTGGACGATTGGGACCCAATAGAACTCGCCTCATTACTTTCAAGACCAGTGTTCGATGAGGCAATATATAGCACGGTACGTTTCCACCACCGTTCCGTACGTGAGTATCTTACTGCTGAGTGGTTTGCAGGCCTGCTCAATCGTGAAACATCACGTAGATATATTGAATCGTTATTTTTTCGAAATCAGTACGGATTGGATGTAGTTGTTCCTTCACTTCGACCGATATTGCCGTGGTTAGCGATCCTTGATGAAAATATAAGAGACCGTGTTTACAAGGTAGCGCCTGAAATATTTTTTGAAGGGGGCGATCCCAGTCAGTTGCCGCTGGGGATGCGTCGGGTGATTCTGCGTGACGTTTGCGAGAACATTGCGAGCAAAACCACGGGCAGGTCAATGCGTGATCGCTCGGCAATTCAGCGTTTTGCAGATCCTGATTTGACCGATGACGTTCGCGAGTTGATTCGAAATTACAGTGGGAATTATGGTCTCACTGCCTTCCTGCTTCATATGGTATGGATTGGACAGTTGAAAGGTGCGAAGCCGGAAGTCATGGATATTGCATTGAGACCAACTGCCGAGCATCATACACGCCTGGCTGCTTTCAGAGCCATCTATGCTATCGGGACCAATACAGATAAAGAGCGTATTCGTCAGAGTTTTCTTAACGAGACATCTGAACTCCAGCGAGAGTGGCTGGCTGAACTTGTAGAGGGCGTCAAACCAACAGAAATTACCTTACCGTGGTTCTTGTCTTGTTTGGAAAAGGTTAAGACCAATGAGCCATATGGTGTTGACCGCTTGACGGGCGTAGTAACAGAATTTGTGGACTCCACTGAATTTAAGTTACTTCCTCAGTTCATTACAGGCTTTAACAGACTATTGGACCTGCCACCCATGAAAGAGCATGGGTGGTGGGCAATATCAGAGAAAAACCAGTGGATATTGTATGCAGCGTCGAAAGCTGCTGAAAGGCTGGTATCGGTACGTCATCCTGCTTCACTTGCTTCAGATGCACTCGGTGTTTTGGTCAAAGTGCCGATTACACGTGATTACAAAGGACAGGAAGAGATTGATATTGAGGCAGAACTTCCTGAGCTAGTTCCTGCGTGGCCAGAGTTAAATCGAGCGTTGTTCTGGTTTGCAGTTGAGCGAGCGAGAAAAGCCAAGCATAAAAAGGCAGGTGAGAGAATAACCTACTATCGGCAAATTTCTCTCTTCAGTTCACTCTGGCGGTTTGAAAAAGACGACTTTGATTATGTGGTTGAAGAGATTACACGTCGTGACTTTATTGACGACAAACTGGTTGCATTGTCAGTCGCTTTCGATCTCTATATAAAAGCAGGACGGCCTCGTTCTTGGCGCGCACGTCTAAAGAAATTAGCCGAAAATAGCCATGAACTATCGGACCGTCTTAAATCCTATTTGAAACCTCCCGCACAGAGTGAGGAGACACGTCGCCTGAAACAACAGGAAGCCAAGTTGAAAAGACGAGGTGAAGTACACAGAAGGCAGCGAGAAAAATATCACACAGGCTGGAAGCAGTGGTTCGACGTCAATCTTGAGGAAGCACAAGAGAGACTTCGTAATAACCCCGGGGTTCTCACAAATCCTATTTATTACCTATTCCAGCAAACACGGAATATGGAAAGCCCGCCGGAAAGCGAGACCAAATATAACTGGAAAACCCTCATACCGGAATACGGAGAAGACGTTGCACAATTCTATAGAAAAGGCACGGTTTTACTTTGGCGACATCATAAACCAACACTTCGTTCCGAAGGCGCTCCCTTAAATCAGACAACATATGCTGTCATGATCGGGCTGATGGGGCTTGAAATTGAAGCTCATGAAGATAGAAATTGGGCTGAGGGCTTGAGCCCAACTGAAGTTGAGCTCGCCTGCCGGTATGCCTCTTTCGAATTGAATGGTTTTCCGACCTGGTTTCCCAAACTATTTGAGTTACACCCTGAGATTGTCTGTGAATTCCTCATGCAGGAGATCGATTTTGAATTGACAATTGAAAAACAAGGGGAAGGGCTGAACTACATCTTGGATGGTATAAGTTGGACCGGTCAATGGGCTTGGGACGAGCTTGCTCCTAGTATCTATAACCGGTTGGCTAAGGAACCGCAAAGTCTGTCCAACCTGGATAAACTTTTGAAGATTGTTGACGGATCAAAGTTGCCGGATGAGTTGATTGAAAGATTGGCATCAAAGAAATGCCGTACTCTTGGTCAGTCAGATCATTTAGCGCGTTGGTTTGCGCTGTGGACGGGTGTTTCTCCCACAAACGCCCTTGCAGCAGTGAAAGACAGGATAGCAGTAATAGATGATCAAGAGGAACAGACTACACTCGCGATGATATATATAACTCACCTGCTCGGGGGGCGCAACCGTGAGGGTGCAGTCGCTCGGCATGCATTTAGAAAGCCAGAGCATCTCAAAGCGCTACTAGTGTTGATGCTCGAACACATCCGATCAGATGAGGATATCGGCCGCAATGGAGACGGGTTCAATAGACCCGGGTTACGTGATGAGGCACAGCATGCACGTAATAAACTGTTTACCTTGTTGAAACAGATACCTGGCAAGGAAGCGTTTTTAGCGATAACCGAGCTTGCGACGGCATCCCATGAAGATGGGAGCGGTGTATGGTTGATGCTACACGCGAAAAGTAAGGCCGAACAGGATAGTGATATAGGGCCCTGGTCGCCAAAACAGGTAAAGGAATTCAATAACAAAATGGAGAGGACGCCTCGTAACCATGAAGACTTGGCCGATCTTGTTGTGTCTAGGTTGATTGACCTTAAGTATGATTTAGAACAAGGCGACAGCAGTATCGCAGGATTATTACAGAAAGTTGATCACGAAAATGTGATGCGGAATTACATAGGTAATGAGCTGCAAGGGAAAGCATCTGGACGTTATTCTGTTTCACAAGAGGATGAATTGGCTGATGGCAAAAAACCGGATCTGAGATTTCATGGGGTGGGGTTTCATGGGCCGGTACCTGTCGAATTAAAGCTTGCAGATAAGTGGGGTGGCCGGGAATTATTTGACCGACTGGAAAATCAACTTTGCGGCGACTATTTACGGGACAATCATTCAAATCGGGGGATCTTCTTACTCGTTTATCTTGGCGTTCAAAAGGCTGGATGGGACTTACCCAATGGTAAACGTGTGGATTTTTCAGGGTTAGTTCAGGCTCTAGAGAAACACTGGTCGGACTTTTCACGAAAATTCCCAAAGATAGAGGAAATTACAGTTATAGGGATAGATCTTACAAGTAGATGGTTCGTCAATTAAGCGCGAATTCTGAGCCCTTTTTCTATTAGAAGCTATGGCTCCGGTTCCTTACGCGTACCTGGTAGAAGAGTTCCCTATTCCCTCTGGAAATGGTCTTTACAATACTAAACTATCCATATCAGCGTTAGGACTTCCGCTGTCTTGGCTGAACCGCTATACAGGATTTTTGCCGACTTTGCCTGATGATGTGCTTGCATTTGACTTCAGGATTAAACCTGTTTATATTGTTTCGGGAAGTATAGTAAAATCGTATGAAAAAACCGCTTACAGCATGTCAAATGGCGAATAAGCTGGCAGCAGAACAGCTAAAGCCATTGCGAGAGTATTTGCTCAATGGAACCAAAGGAAAAGATGGTAAAAGGAATTTAGCTAAAACTCCAAAATCCAAAGAGTCGCTTACAGCCGGCCAAATGGCGAGCGAACTGGCCGCCAAACAACTGGAACCCATGAGGAAGCACCTATTGGATTAATGCCAACGGGAATGTTAACAGGGAAGTCATGTCTGAACCAGCCAATATACTACCACTACCCGGACTTTACACCGAAGCGGATTTTCAGCGCGAACAAAAGACGCCTAAAAAAGCTCTTTACAGGAGTGACTTTCGAAGAGACTACGCCCGATTATTACATTGTCCTTCTTTTCGCCGTTTACAAGGCAAGACACAGTTATTCCCTGGAATTGAATCAGATTTCTTCCGTAACCGACTGACGCATTCCCTTGAAGTAGCCCAGGTCGCCAAAGCAATAGCGCTTCGTTTAAATCTTGAGCACGATTATTTTAGAAAAAACCCGATAGATGTAGATCTGGTTGAAACTGCTGCATTGGCTCATGACATTGGTCATCCGCCCTTCGGACATACCGGGGAAAAAGCACTTGACGATCGCATGAAAAAGAAGGGAGGCTTCGAAGGAAATGCACAAACACTGAGAATCCTGGCCCGACTCGAAAAGAAACAAAGACCTGTATCTGGTGATAAAGTAGACGGTGAAGATACCCGGACCGGCCTCGGCCTGACTCATCGGACACTTGCTGCGGTTCTGAAATATGACCACTGTATCGAGGTGCAGCGTGATAAAAATACATCATTAAAAAAAGGATATTACCAATCGGAAAAACTTCTGGTAGAACGAATCAAGCAGTCAGTTCTTGGGGCTAACTCATTTGACGGCAAATTTAAGACCATAGAATGTCAGATTATGGATTTGGCGGACGATATCGCATACTCAACTTATGATCTGGAAGATGCCTTAAAGGCGGGCTTTGTTTCACCAATCAGATTGATATCCGTAATTTCTGACGAGGAAATCATCAAGTCTCTTAAGAATAAGGCGAAAATTAACTGGAACGAATTTGTTGACATAATCAGGTCACTATGGCTCGAACGCTTTTTCGATTGGGAAAGCCTGGGCATTAGTTTTGAAGAGTTAAAAAAACCAGAAGCCATAGCTCTATTGGTTGCACATATTGACAGGATGTCACGAAACCTGAGTGAGCAAGGGAACTTAAGAACCACATTTACATCCGAACTGGTAGGTGATTATATTGATGGGGTGGATGTTGAGATAAATCCTGAAATACCTGCTCTATCAAAAGTTGAACTGAGTTCAGATTTGCGTAAGCAGGTAGAAGTACTGAAGCACCTGACCTATGAACTGATCATACAATCACCAACTTTGAAGACTGTAGAGTACCGTGGCTCAAGAATTGTCAAGGAGATTTTCAAAGCTTTAAAAAAACGAGATGGGCACCTGTTGCTGCCTGATGATTACCGAGACTTGATTAGTAACTGCAAAGATTACAACATGGATCAAGATCGTGCCATTTGCGACTTTATCGCCAGCATGACAGACCGCTATGCGGTTGAGTTTTATGGTCGATTAAAATCCGAAAGCGCCCAGACAATTTTCAAACCATTATAATCTGCTCATTCGAGGATAAGCAAAATGCTCACAGGCATAATATTGTCTACTTTTATTGCGTGCCCGGATTTTGTAAAGGTACCACAAGTGGTGATGAATCGCTCCGAGATTTCCGGAGACCCGTTAGTTTGAGCCATTCAGATTTGCAGTACATGTCAATCTCATCATAGTACATATTTTCAAATTGGGCCGGTGGCACTTTATAAATGGGTTCCAGCAGGTGACGATGTTCAAAGACAAGGCACGCTGCCCGACAGCTTCAGCAATCGCCTGAGAGTTATTGAAGTCGTTTTCCAGTTACAAACTTATTTGTCTATTATTTCGTCGCTGGATACGCGAAGAGATGAATTGGTTACAAACTTTATTTTTGAAAAGCAAGCGTAGGATACAGAATGGCGATGGTAACAGACCTGTTTAGTTACAATCTTATTTGTTCACCTACATAGGAATTAGGAATTACGAATTGGAAAAGAAATGCCAAGAAGTCAGGACAAGCGCATTTAATTCCTAATTCGTAATTCAAGATCAGCCGTCAGCGTAGCAGCGACTGCACTTCCCGGGACAACGTCTCGTCGGCGCCGCGGATCCATTCGAACAGCACGGACTCTGCATCACAGATAATGATCCCCGCCCTGCCCAGGCGCCGCAACGCGGTTTCGTAGTTTTCCCGTTGCCGGGAACAGACCGCGTCCGCCACCACGAACACCGCGTAACCCCGGTTGTACAGGTCGAGCGCCGTCTGTAACACGCAGACATGGGCTTCCATGCCCACCAGTATGGCCTGCTTCCGCTTTGTCGAGGTCAGGTCCTCGGCGAAATTCTTGGCGCCGGTACAGGAGAACGAGGTTTTTTCATAAAGTTTCGCCGCCGCAGGCAACAATTTCCGTATTTCAGGTTCCATGATACCCAGTGCCTCGGGCGATCGTTCCGCGGCAAATATCGGCAGCGACAGCCTGATTGCCGTGTTGATCAACAGCCCGGTATTTCTTTGCAGCCTGGCCAGGACCTTGGCCGGCATGACCGCGGTCAGTTCCGTCTGTATATCGATAATGAGCAATACGGAATTCCCGGCGTCACAAAGTGACGTGTAATTCCCCGCAGTGGTTTCCGTCGGCGACATTCAGGCAACCCTGTCAGTTCAACCAGCGGTTTACTTCGCGCAGGTCTTCCGTCGACAGGCTGCCGGAAGCCTGTTTCAGGCGTAACGTATCCAGCAGGTAATCGTAGCGGGCCCGGGCATAATCCCGCCGCGCCTGGGATGTGGCCCGCTCGGCCGCCACGACATCCACTGCGGTGCGGGTGCCGACGTCAAAACCGGCTTCGGTAGCCAGCAAGGCAGTCTCGCTGGAGACCACGGCCTGTTTCAGGGCATTGACCCGGCTGATGCCGGAGATAACGCCCAGGTAGGCCTGACGCGTCAGGCGTTGTGCGTTCCTGCGCGCCTGTTCCAGCCGTTGCCTCTCGGCATCCAGTCGTTGATGGCTTTCACGCACCCGTGAGCTTACATAGCCGCCCTGGAATATCGGGACATTGAGTTCAACACCCACGGACGAGGTCGTGCTTTCGATTGAGCCGAAACGTCCGCCCGACTCGTCCAGTCTGTGCCGGGCAACCATGTCGACCGTGGGCAGGTGGCCTGCCTTTTGCCGTTTTATTTCCCTGCGGGCGGTATCCACTGCATGCCGTGCGGCCAGGATGTTCAGGTTCTGTTCCAGCGCAGCGCCGGTCCACGCATCAATTTCCTCAGGTTGCGGGCTTACCAGGGGCATGGTATCTCCCAGTGTTGCCGGCTCGGAAAAATAGGTGCCGGTGATCTCGCGCAACGCCTCCCAGGCATTGTCGACATTGTTTCTTGCCTCGATTTCAGCGGCGAAGGCCCGGTCATGCCCGGCCTGGGCCTCCTGGACGTCCGTGATGGCGGTCAGGCCCACCTCAAAGCGCTGTTTTGCCTGGTCCAGTTGCCGGCTCAGTGATTTTTTTTCGGCTTCGGCAAAACCCAGGTTGTCATAGGCGGCCAGCACCTCGAAATAGGCCACCGTTGTGCGCAATATCAGGTCCTGTTCCGCGGCGATGAGTTCCGCGTCCGCCTGCTTGATGCGATTGTCCGCCTGCAGGTACTGCATTATCCGGTCGCCCCGGAACAGGGGCTGGGTGAGGTCCAGGCTGTAGCCGTGGCTGCCGTAAGTCACTTTTCCGCCCTGGCCCAGGGGATTGAAAATACTCTCGATTTCCTGCTCATTGGTGAAGGCGTTGGCGCTGAATGAAAGTGAGGGCAGCAGTTGTGACAGGGCTTGCGGCCGTTGTTCCAGGACCGCTCTCCTGGTTGCGGCCACCTGCTGGTATTGCGGGTCGCTGTCCAGGGCGTAGCCGTAGATTTCCAGCAGGTCAACCGGAAAAACAGGACTGACATAAGCTGTCAAAAAAAACGACAAAAAAGCAAAATTCCTGATTCTCATAATATCCTGAATTCGCACTCCGCAACCCGCAATACCAGATCAGTAATTCCCAATTCCTAATTCCTAATTCGTAATTCCTAATTCGTAATTCCTAATTCTCAATACCTGGGCATGTCCTGGTCCACCTGTTCCGCCCAGGCGTCAAGACCTCCTTCCAGGTTTACGATATCCTTGAACCCGGCGCCCTCCAGGTAATTCGCCACCTCCATGCTGCGCATGCCAAAATGGCAGATGACGATAGTCCTGGCATCCGTGTCGAGTTCGTTCGTCTTTTCGGCAATCTCGTTCATGGGGATATTCAGGGAACCGTCGAGCCGGCAGATCTCGATTTCCCAGGGGTCGCGGACATCCAGTAAAACGACCTTGTCCCGGTTATTCAGCAGCGTTGACAGTTGTTCTGCCGTGATACTTTGCATGATACGTATTTTACCTTGCTTTTTTGTTATTATACCCCATTGAAGTTTCGATTGAGGACTTTCCTTTAATGACCACTAATCCTGAATTAATCCGCACCGGCGCAGGCAACGGCCACAGTCCGGTAGTCGATAACGAGGCTGTTCAACCGTTCCCGAATTCCAGAAAAATTCATGTCCAGGGCAGCCGGGACGACCTACGCGTGCCCATGCGGGAGATTACCTGCAGCAATACCGTTTCATCCTCCGGCATTGAGGTCAATCATCCCGTCACGGTATATGATACCTCCGGACCTTATACGGACCCGGCTGCGGCTATCGACATCCGGCAGGGACTGGCAGGGGGCAGGGGTGGCTGGATACGCGAAAGGGACGACACCGTGCAACTCGAAGCGTTCTCCTCTGCGTACGGGCGCGAACGCCAGGCTGATGGAAAGCCGGCGGAACTACACTTCCCGCTCAGCAAACCACCGCGCCGGGCTGAACACGGCGGCAACGTGACGCAAATGCACTATGCGAGGCGGGGCATCGTGACGCCGGAGATGGAATTTATCGCTATCCGGGAAAACCAGCGCCTTGGCGAGTACCGGGAGCAGGGCCTGTTAAAACGCCATGCCGGAGAACCCCTGGGCGCCCGGCTTCCCGACGAAATCAGCCCTGAATTCGTTCGTTCCGAGGTGGCGGCAGGCCGGGCCATCATTCCCGCCAATATCAATCATCCGGAAACGGAACCGATGATCATAGGCCGGAATTTCCTGGTCAAGATCAATGCGAACATCGGTAATTCAGCAGTCACCTCTTCCATCGGTGAAGAAGTGGAAAAGATGACCTGGGCCATACGCTGGGGGGCGGACACGGTAATGGACCTGTCTACCGGCAAGAATATCCACGAGACCCGGGAATGGATTATCAGGAACTCGCCCGTACCCATAGGCACTGTTCCAATCTACCAGGCCCTGGAAAAAGTGGATGGCAAGGCGGAAGAGTTGTCGTGGGAAATTTACCGGGATACGCTCATAGAACAGGCGGAGCAGGGAGTGGATTATTTCACCATCCACGCGGGCGTTCGCCTGCCGTATATCCCGCTCACGGCCGACCGGGTAACGGGCATTGTCTCGCGCGGGGGTTCGATACTGGCGAAATGGTGTCTGGCGCATCACCAGGACAACTTTCTCTATACGCGGTTTGAAGAAATATGCGAGATTATGAAGGCCTACGATGTGTCCTTCTCCCTGGGTGACGGGTTGCGTCCGGGTTCGATTGCGGATGCCTGTGACGCGGCCCAGTATGCGGAACTGGAGACCCTTGGCGAGTTGACGCAAATAGCCTGGAAACACGATGTACAGGTGATGATCGAGGGACCCGGCCATGTGCCCATGCACATGATCAGGGAAAACGTGGAGAAGCAGTTGAAGAGTTGTGCCGAGGCGCCGTTTTATACCCTGGGGCCGCTGACCACCGATATTGCCCCCGGTTATGACCATATTACGTCGGCTGTCGGCGCGGCCATGATCGGCTGGTACGGCACCGCGATGTTGTGCTACGTCACTCCCAAGGAGCACCTGGGACTGCCCGACAAGGATGACGTGAAAGACGGCATCATCGCCTATAAAATCGCGGCCCATGCGGCCGACCTGGCGAAGGGGCACCCTGCCGCGCAGATCAGGGACAATGCCTTGTCCAAGGCGCGCTTTGAGTTTCGCTGGGAAGACCAGTTCAACCTGTCCCTGGACCCCGATAAAGCCCGGGAGTTCCACGATCAGACCCTGCCCAAACAGGCCCACAAGGTCGCCCATTTCTGTTCCATGTGCGGACCGAACTTCTGTTCCATGAAAATAACCCAGGACGTGCGTGATTACGCAAAGCAGCAGGGCATGGAGGACATGGACGAGGTGATCTCACAGGGACTCGATGATAAGGCGCAGGAGTTCAACCGCCATGGGGGGGAGATTTATAACAAGGTTTGAGGACGGGGCGGTGATTTTTGCAATTACGAATTAGGAATTACGA
This sequence comes from Gammaproteobacteria bacterium, assembly GCA_965207165.1. Lineage (GTDB taxonomy): Bacteria > Pseudomonadota > Gammaproteobacteria > Eutrophobiales > Eutrophobiaceae > JAAXHV01. The sequence goes on from OZ242265.1 coordinate 4,298,489, forward strand.
ATTGGGAATAGGTGAGTCGCCTGCACCCGCACATTTTTTGAACGGATATAGGCATTCATCACTAAAATTCTGCCATGCCAGCGCAACAACGGCAGCCCCCTATTCGTAATTCCTAATTCGTAATTCCTAATTCCTAATTCCCATCCCCATGCCTGATTTCCAGCAATTTATCGCCAGCGCGCCTGATCCGGAGACGGCTGCTCTCAGGCTTGACCGGATGTACGAGGATGCCGCCCTGCGTGAGGAACTGGATCGGTTGCCGGCTTCGCTTGCGGCTGATTTCATCAGTATTATCGGCTATTCAACCTTCCTGTTTAACTATGTCTGCCGCAACCCGCAGACCATTCGCCTGCTGGGAGAACCCTGTGAACTTACCCCGGCACAACTGGACGGCATCCAGGACCCGGAGGCTTTGCGCCGTTTCAAGTACGAGCAGTTACTGAAAATAACATGGATGGATGTGTCCGGGCGTTACCCTTATGAGATCGTCCTGGAGCGGCTGAGCCTGCTGGCGGATTTCATTCTCAAAAAGGCTTTTGCCTTGTGCTTCAACGGGGGAAATAAAGACGGTCCCGGTCAATACGTCAGTGTTTTCGCCCTGGGGAAACTGGGAGCGGGCGAATTGAATTACAGTTCCGATGTGGACCTGATCTTCGCCGTCGCCAATTACGATGAGATAGGCGGTCTCAAATCCCACGAACTGCAGGCGCAGTTGTCAAGCGGCCTGAGACAGTTTACCAGGATGCTGGAACAGACCACCCGCAGCGGGTTTTTATACCGGGTTGACCTGAAACTCCGGCCCTGGGGGAAAAGCGGGCCGCTGTTTCTGTCCGTGGACGAGACCGAGAATTATTACCAGGCCAGTACGGAGGCCTGGGAGCGGCTGACATGGTTGCGCGCCCGCTGTGTTGCGGGCAACGCAACGCTGGCTGATGAACTCCTGACCCGGCTGCGTCCTTTCGTGTTTATACGTTCCATGAGCGCCGACGACCTGGAGCGGTTTGTGGCCATAAAGGGGGATATGGCCAGGGTCCGGGCGCGCAGCGGCCAATGGCACGTCAAGCTGGGCCGGGGCGGGATCAGGGATATCGAGTTTTTTGTACAGATACTGCAGCTTGTCAGCGCTGCAAGGCACGCCGAATTGCGTACAACCAATACCCTGGTGGTGCTGGAGAGCCTGCGCAAGCTGAATTTTATCAGCCCGGAAGACGAGCAGGATCTCAGGACCGCCTACCTGTTCCTGCGACGCCTGGAAAATCGCTTGCAGATGGCGGACGAGAAACAGGTACATGCCTTGCCTGATGATGCAGACGGCAGGATCAGGATAGCGCGTTCCCTGTGTGGAGGAGACGGGGCGGATGAAGAAATCCTGGCAGACTTCGAACGCCGCCTTAACGCTAACCGGGAAATAGCCGAGAGGTCCTTTGAAAAAGTTCTGCCTGAGGCAGGAGCAGATGACGCCGGGGTTGATAAACAGTCCCATGTAACCTTTGCCGGCGCCTGGAACAGGGTGCAGGCGGAAGTCAGTTTCAGCCGCTGGAACGAATTGTGCGAAAAGGAACAGTGGGGGGACAGGCCGGTGGACAAGAACCTGATAATCAATATTTTCGGCGCCAGCTGGTATTTCACCCGGTATGTCTTTTTCCGTGGCTATGAAATAACGGAGTTGATCGACAATTACCGGGATAAACCGATCAACGCCGACGAAATGATGCGTACCTTGCAGGTGAAAGGGTTCAAGCGGAATATCGAGCAGGGACTGAATGTCCTGTCATCGATAAAAAACCAATGGATGCTGCTGTTGCTCATCCGCTTTCTCCAGGGAGAGATGTCGCTTGCGGAAGTTGAAAAAAACCTGACCCTGCTTGCCGAGTGTGTCTTCAGCTATATGCTCAGGCAGCTGTCCGGGGCGAAGCGCCGGTTATTGGACAATGTGGCGGTCCTGGGCATGGGCAGGATGGCAGGGTACGAGATGATATTCGGTTCGGACCTCGATCTGATATTTCTGTACGGGACCGCATCCAGCGGAGACACTAGCGGGGTTGCACGCGAGTTGCAGGGTTTGATGCGCAACCTGGCCCGGATATCCCCTGCCGGCCTGCTTTACGAGGTGGACATGCGCCTGCGGCCTCACGGTACCTCCGGGTCCCTGATTACGTCGGTGGATTCCTTTATTGAATACCACCGGTCGGACCGGGCGATCTGGGAGCGGCAGATGATGACCCGCTGCCGGCCTATCTATGACCCGGAAAATATAGGCCGGGAGGCATTGCGTTCTATCTCGGACTCTGTCTATGGGGACTACGACGCGGAACTGCTGCAGGATGAAATCGTGAAAATGCGCGAACTGGTCGAGGAGACGCTGGGCAGTCCGCGCCACAAGCACGATATCAAACGCGGCAAGGGCGGCATCATGGATATTGATTTTATTACACATTTTTTACAGTTGAGCCATGGCAGGAAGCATGCTGAATTACAGACGAAAAGCACCCGGACCGCGTTGACGCGCTTGTCGGAACTGAAATATATCGACGCGGACACTGCCGGCCATCTATTAATGGCATACAACTACCTGAAGAAGGCAGAGATCTGCATGCGCCTGATAGATTTGAAACCCAGCAGCACGATACCGGCAGACCATAAGCAAAACGCGGTCCTGTCCCGGGGCATGGGGTACGCCGATGGCCAGACCGGTGAGTTCATGGAGGAATTCCTGGATATCAGGGAAAAGGTCAGGGAAGCGTTTACCCGTCTCGTCGGGTAATCAAGACGAGGCGCACGCCGTCGTTCCTGCGGAAGGTTCGCAGGGGAAGAACTTGTGCTCCGGGATGTAAGAGAGCAGGGTATCCCGGCAAAACGATAACAGGTCGTCACGTATGTTTTCCCGGTAGCTGACCATCCCGTCGCCTGTGTCCGCCAGGGGCGAGGCAAACAGGACTTCTTCGGGGTAAAGCCGGGAGAGTTTTTGATAGTACGATTTGGGAAGGCGGAAACTGCCCAGGCTGACGGAGTGCAGTAATTCCGTGTCCACGTGCCTGAACACTTGTCCGAACAACGTCTCGTATTGTTCCTTTACGCCCTCCTGGTAAATCAACGGGTCGAAACGCAGACCGATTTGCCAACCGTGTGCCTGTAGCCGTTGCAGCGCCTGCAGGCGTTTACTCACGGAAGGAGTCTTGTGTTCGATGGCTTGCGCGATTTCAGCAGGAGTGAAACTGTAGGCGATAATGCAGTTGGGCATGGGTTCCTGTGCCAGCAATGAGCGGATCTGCGTACTTTTGGTGCGTAATTCCAGCAGGGCGCCCGGGTGTTCCCTGAATACGGGCAGGAACTCCTCCACGAAAGCCGTGACCGGGTCCAGGGCAAGGCTGTCGCAGTCGTAACCGGAAAAGAAATGGACCGAGGCGTCGCCCGCGGCCCGGACCTTGTCGCTGATGGCGTCGAAAAAATCCTCGTAATTGACGAATACCACGTAGTGCGCCGATTGGTACATGCCTTGTAAAAAACAGTAGCGGCAGTCATAGATGCAGTTCAGCATGTGGGAGAAATAATAATTCTGCTCCCCCCCGATGGCGTATTCAGGCGGGGAGGGTAGTACGTGATTGGTGAACTTCTCAGCCAGGATCAGCGCCGGTTTGATTTTCTGCAGGCGGAAGTTCTGCGCTCTGCGGTTGAATATTTCGCCGTAACGGGCACATTGCGTCACGGTCGCGTGCGGAAACTTCTGCAGGATGGCGCGCGCCCGCGGGTGTTCGAGCACTGCATCCTCAATGTAGATCTGATCAATCACAAATCAAAATATTGTAGATATCGGGGAAGGTTTGGCCAGGTGTTTTAAGACCCGCTGTGAATACATCCTTGTACGCTTAACATCCGCTGTCCCTGCGGATGATAGTGTAACAAATCTGCCAGGAGCAGATTTGGACACCCGACGGGTGCCCGTAGGGTGTATACCAGGGAGGGTATACATCAAAACACCTGGCCAAACCTGCAGCAACTATACACTCTCTTGAATATTGCTAAAGCTGATCGGTGATTTTTCCAGTTCATCTTTCAGGAAATGCAGGATCTCTGCGGCGGTTTTCATTCCGGCAAGGCGCTCAGCCAGTCCCGTGTCCGCGGGATGAAGCACCCGCCATTTTCTGAGCAGGGACTGCAACTGGTGTTGCTGGGTGACAGTGAAGTGCCGACGCCGGATGAGGGCGTGGTAGTCCGGGCCCGGGTCGTTGAGAAGCTGTTGCAGCTTCGACAGGTCGAGTAGTTGTTCAATGACCTCTTCAATTACGGGCAGGTTTTGCGTCACCAGGCGAATGACAAGGTCCGGGTTGATGCTGTCCATGGGCTGGTCGGGGTTATCCGAGATTATCTTCAATGCCTGTACCAGTTCCAGGGTTGCACATTCGGTTGCAGCCTGAAAAAATCCTGCGCATTCCATGTCGAATAATTCATCCCGGTAGTCGTTGTCCGGCTGGTCCAGGGTCAGCAGGTCGCGGGCAGGCAGTGTCGTGGTGAAAACCACGGATGGGTACCAGGATTTCCCCGAAGCGGCATCGGTTACCTTGTTGATGACGACCGCCTGGCCGAGCGGCAGGCTGGCATGGCCTGCAATCCCAAGATTCAGCCAGGCGTGCGACCTGCCGGCCCTGAAATGGTCGCGGGTGCGGGCGACCGCCGCTGCCGTAGCGGATTTGCCGATGCCTGACAAGGTGAGGGTGAGGCGCGCTTCCGGGTTGTGGTAGATCGAAGCTGCGCCTGGCAGGGGTTGCAGTTCAAAATATTCCTGCAACGGCCGGGACTCGGGTTTCAGGGCACAGATAATATGCAGCATCAGGCTGGCACGTATTGTTCCAGCAGCTGTTCACACTCCTGGACAAATACCCGGTTGTTGTGTTTCCTGGCGCCGTTCAGGTAGATCCTGGTCTTGCTGACCAGTGTATCTATTGCTGCTTTCCTGTCAGAACTTTCCAGTTCCACTTCATTGAGAACCCTGTCGATCGACCTGATGCGGTAGCGGTCCATGCCCCGGTAGCGGCTTGAGAGTTGGTCATCATGCCCGCCGTACTTGGTGACCAGGGGTTCCCGGACAAACAGTACCGGCATCCGGGCACAGATGCGCAGCCACAAGTCATAATCCTCGCAGACCGGCAGCGTTTCATCGAACAGGCCGACCCGGTCGAAAACGCGCCGGTGGATCATGACGGATGACGGGGAGATGACACAGAGAGGCAGGCAGTGTTTGAAGATCGAGCCGCCGTATTTCCTGTGTTTGCGCTGGGGGTTGACCCGGACGCCATTGCGAATCCAGATCTCATCGGTATGCACGATATTGCTGCCGGGAGATGCCTCGACAGCCTGTACCTGCCGTCCCAGCTTGGCGGGGAACCAGGTATCATCCGAATCGAGGAAGGCCAACCAATCGCCTTTCGCCGCGCTGATGCCCGCGTTCCTGGCCGCGCTCACCCCCTTGTTATCCTGGGTGATTATCCTGATACCGGGGTAGCTGCCCTGTAGCAGAGACCGGGTGGAGTCGGTTGACCCGTCGTCGACAACAATGATTTCCAGAGGCCTGAACTCCTGCGCGAGCACCGAGTCCAGGCACCTTGGCAGCAGGTGCGCACGGTTATAACAGGGAATAATAACGCTTATCATAATTTGGGACACCCATAAATTGCTAAATATTATTAATTCATGGGTGTCCCAAATTATGAAATATTATTAATTTATGGGTGTCCCAAATTATGTTTGTCGAGCCACTCTGTGATCTCTGTGTCCTCTGTGGCTATACTATACGCCATGTCGCGGCTTGAGGATAAGGTAACGGTGATCACCGGTGCGAGTTCCGGGATAGGGCGCGCTATCGCGCTGGCTTGTGCCGGGGAAGGGGCGCAGGTGGTCGTCAATTACAACAGGTCAAGGGGCCGGGCGCAGGACGTGGTCAGGGAAATTAAGGGCTTGCCCGGACAGGCAGTTGCCATCCAGGCGGATGTTGCGGACCAGGACAGTGTCAACACCCTGCTCGAAAAAGTCACCACACGCTTCGGCCGGATCGATGTATGGGTCAACAATGCCGGCGCGGATATCCTGACGGGCAGCGGGGCCAAACTGACGGAGCGGGAAAAACTCTCCGGACTGATAGACGTGGACCTGAGAGGGACAATCCAGTGTTGCTGGTCTGTCGCAGAGATCATGCAGCGGCAGGGCGGCGGGGTGATCCTCAATATGTCCTGGGACCAGGCTATCCACGGTTACCAGGGCACCAATCCGCAAATGTTTTCCGCGGTAAAGGCCGGTGTTACGGCGTTCAGCAGATCCCTGGCCAGGACCGTAGCCCCTGCGGTCAGGGTCAACGTACTGGCGCCCGGATGGATCGCGACTGCTTTTGCCAATGACGTGATGGATGAGGAGTATTATTCGGAACGTATCGCGGAAATTCCACTGAAAAGATTCGGCGCACCCGACGACGTGGCCAGGGCGGCTGTGTTTCTTGCCTCCGACGAAGCCTCCTATATCACCGGTGCGGTTCTCAATATAGGGGGTGGGATTGTCTGACACCCGGCTTCCGCCACTTTGCCTGCGCAGAATGGCCGTTTACGGGTTTCTCGTTTTAATTACCATCCCCGGCAGCCTGTGCGCGCAGCAGGAATATGAAACGGCGCGCAGGGAGATGCTTGCCGAAGTAGAGGCGATGGTGGCCGACACCCGCAGTTATACCGGCATAGAGGCGCTGGATAAAAAGGTGGTGCAGGCCGTGGCTGCGGTGCCGCGCCATGAATTCGTACCCCCTTCCCTGCGCGCATTCGCCTACCTCAACAACCCCTTGCCCATCGGTGAAGGCCAGACTATCTCACAGCCTTATATTGTTGCGCTGATGACGCACCTGATGAGAGTGGATGAAGACCTGACCGTTCTGGAGATTGGCACGGGCTCGGGTTACCAGGCGGCAGTGCTGGCAAGTCTGGTGCGCCATGTATACACCATTGAGATTATCGAAACACTGGGTAAACAAGCAGAAGAAACCCTAGCCCGCCTCGGTTACGATAACGTGACCGTGAAGATTGGAGACGGATATATCGGCTGGGAGGAACACGCGCCTTTCGATGCAATAATTGTGACGGCCGCTCCTGAGGAGGTGCCCCAACCCTTGATCGATCAGTTAAAAACCGGCGCACGCATGGTGGTGCCGGTCGGCCCGCAACATGGGTATCAATCACTCCAGGTACTGGAAAAACAGCAAACGGGGGTAATTGAAGTCACAGACATCCTGCCCGTGGGGTTTGTCCCATTTGTAAAAGGAGACAAGGAGAATTAGAAACAGAGAATTATTAATTCATTCAATACATTCTCCGACAGGTTTGGATAAGGTTTTCAGGACTATCATCCGCAGGGACAGCGGATGGTAAGCGTACATGGATGTATTCACAGCGGGTCCTGAAAACCTTATCCAAACCTGCCCCCGATATCGAATTACCCGCTCTCCGCTCCAAACTGTTCACCAAGACTAACGTAATCCGTCTTCCCCGTACCCAGCACCGGTATCTCCCGCACACACACCACATCCCTGGGTATATACAGCTCTCCATAGCCCAGTTCCCGCGCCTTTTTCTGGAAGGATTTACGATTACCCTGGTCATATTCGGTAACCAGGATGATCTGTTCACCCTTGCGTGCATCCGGCCGGGCTATGGCGGCATGGTTGTAGTTCGGCCAGGCCGCGCCGGCAAGTTCCTCCACGGCGGTAAGCGAAATCATCTCGCCGCCTATCTTGGCGAAGCGTTTCACCCGACCCAGCAGTTCAATATATCCCTCGTCATCGATTGCGGCTATATCGCCCGTGTCATACCAGCCTTCCCCGCGTTCCGTGCCCGGCGGCTTGATGTTTCCGTCGGTGCCGTGCAGCAGGTAGCCTGACATGATATTTGGCCCCTTTACCACCAGGCGGCCGCCCTTGTTTATTCCTTCAACGGGAGCCAGGTAAGCTTCCATCCCCGGCATCATTCTTCCCACACTGGTGTCTTTATTCCGGACCTGGGAATTTACCGAGACAACCGGGCTGCATTCCGTCGCGCCGTAGCCCTGCAGTATGCGGATACCGAACTTTTCCAGCCACAGCTTGCGGGTATCTTCCTGCAGCTTTTCAGCTCCGGCAAACACGTACTTCAGGGACCTGAAATCGTAGGGATGGGCATGGTGGGCATACCCCTGAAGGAAGGTATTGGTAGCGAATAAAACCGATGCGTCTGTCTGGTATATCAGTTCGGGAATAACCCGGTAGTGCAGTGGAGTGGTATACAGGAATATCCTTGCGCCGCCGAGGAGAGGCAGCACACATCCGATGTTCAGCCCGAACGAGTGGAACAACGGCAGGCAGCTGAAAAAAATATCACTGGGTCGAAAACCGATGCAACTGCGCGCCTGGGCAAAATTGGACAAAATGTTGCGGTGGGACAATACCACTCCCTTGGGGGTGCCTTCCGAACCGGAGGTAAACAGGATGGTGGCGGGGTCCCCGGGTTTTGCTGCCGGGCGGAAATGGGTCCGGGGGTAGTAGCTGCGCAGCAGGCCGAGCAGTTTGTCCCTGACGCCGATGCGGTCGCGCAGGTCCTCCAGGTAGACCAGGTTCACGCGTTGTTGCAGCCCTTCTGCCAGGGTTTCTAGCCCGGCGTTCTCGATAAACTGCCTGGAACTGTAGACCGTCCTTATCGACGCGGTTTCACAGGCTTTCAACAGGACCTGCAGGCCGGTCGTATAGTTCAGCATGGCAGGAACGCGCTCCAGGTACAGCATGGCCAGGTAGGTCACCACGCCTGCCGCGACGTTGGGCATCAGTACGCCGACATATTCTCCGGGTTGCGTATCGTTGCGCAAAACACCCCCCAGGATAAAAGTGCGCGTGAGCAGCTGTCCGTAGTTCAGCGGTTCCCGCTTGATGTCTTCCAGTACGATGCGTTTTCTACCGAATGTGCCGGCCGCTTCCAGGATGGCATCGAGCAGGTTCCTGTCGTGGTCATAGCAGGCAAAGGCCAACCTGTACATCAGGTCCTGCATCAGCTTTGCCGCGATTTTGCGGCGCCCCTGCCCCTGGATTGAAGCAGGTATCTCTATTTTCTCAGGCGGCAGTATTTTCAGCCTGATTTTGGGAGGTCTCCTGCGTTCGCCGAGGTAGCCGTGTTTCGTGAATTGCGGTCCTTCGATAGCGATGGGCAGGACTGCCGCCCCGGAACGGTCGGCTATTAATCCCGGCCCTTCGTAGATTTTCATCAGGCTGCCCGTGGTTGTGATGCGGCCTTCCGGGAAGATGACGGCTTTTTTGTCCTGCTGCAGAAACCGCACCATGGACTTGACCGACAGCGGGCTGGTCGGATCCATGGTGTACAAGTCGGCGAAATAGAGAAACGGTTTGAACTTCCTGCGCCGGGCAATCTGCGTATTGATTGCAAACCTGGGCGTGTCCGGTAACCAGGCGTAAAGCAGGATGCCGTCGAGCAAAGAGGTGTGATTACCGACGATCAATACCCGCTTGCCCGCCTGGTGGTAGTGTTCAATCCCGGTCACTTCAACCCGGTAAAGCACCCGTAACAGGCAACGCAGGAGGAATTTCAGGAATCCGGCCATGACCCGATTTTACGTAGATTTACTCAAAATGTGAACCGGTGCAGGACACCCGCAGGGCGTGCGTCCTGGCCTAAATGCCGACCGGGCGGGCGCTTCGGTAGACCGTTATTTTCTGGTTGGGGTAGAGGTATTTATTCTTACGCAGGTTGTTCCATGCCAGCAACTGTTTAACCGTCACATTGAATTTTTTGGCTATCGACCACAGGGAATCGCCCCGCTTCACGGTGTAGTGGAATGGATCCTTGCTGGGAGGTGGTTCGGTTCCGGCTACAGCTTTCTTGCCATCTTCGGCAAACCACAGGTTCAGTTTCTGTCCCGGACGCAGGATTTTGCGCGAGGAAATGCCGTTCCAGCCTGTCAATTGTCTCACGCTTACGCCGTATTTCCGGCCGATATCCCAGAGCGTATCGCCGCGCCTTATGGTATAGACAAACTTCTTGCCGTCGCCGGTATCCTTAAGCCCGCGCAGGCGCCGTCCGTCCACGCTGAGGGTATAATGTCTCAGCGCTTGTTTCGGAACGGGAACCCGGAGTGAATCTCCCTGGTGTATCGTGTTGCTGCGCAACTTGTTGATATTCTTGAGCGCGGAGACGGAAGTGCGATAGTGTGCGGCGATTCGGCCAAGGGTATCGCCTGTTTTGACCACGTGATTTTGCCAGTTCATGCGCTGTTCGGGTGGCAGGCCGGCAAGTTTTTCCCTGAATGTCTGTTCCTTTGCGAGGGGCACGAGCAACCGGTGCGGTCCCGCCGGATCCGTGGCCCAGCGGTTGAATCCCGGATTCAGCGTATACAGTTCATCCATCTTCATCCCGGCCAGTTCGGCAGCCACGGCAAGGTCAATCTGCTCTCCCGTATCCACCTGTGCAAAGTAGGGCTGATCGGCAACCGGTTGCCAGACGATACCGTGCTGTTCCGGATTGGCGACCAGTTCCGCTACGGCCAGCAGGCTGGGAACGTAGCCCCTGGTCTCCCTGGGCAGGCGCAGGGAGAAAAAATCGGTATCTTTGCCGGCTCTCTTGTTGCGCCGAATGGCCCGGGCGACATTCCTCTCGCCCGTGTTGTAAGCCGCCAGGGCAAGCAGCCAGTCCCCGTCAAAATCTCCGTTTAATTTTTCCAGGTAATCCAGTGCGGCCCGGGTGGCGGCGACGATATCTCTCCGGCCGTCGTACCACCAGTTCTGTTTCAGCCCGAAGATCTTCCCGGTGCTCGGAATAAACTGCCAGATACCCGAGGCGTGGCTCCGGGAATAGGCAAACGGGAGGAACGCGCTCTCCACGACAGGCAGCAAGGCCAGTTCCAGGGGCATCCCGCGTTTTTCGACCTCGCTGACGACATGGAACAGGTAAGGCCTGCTGCGATCGGCAACGCGGTCCAGGTATTCCTGGTTCCTGGCGTACCAGGCCAACCGCCCCTTGACTGAGCGGTGGTCCATATGCCGCGGTATATTCAGGTTGGCGCCGATCCTTTTCCAGATGTCGGCATGCTGTACGGCAGGTTCGGGGAGTTCGCTTTCCGCCGCACTAATCTCCGTTTCGGCTTCGGGTAAAAGTTCCGGTTCCGGGACGATGTATTCGACCCGCTCGGGCTCGGACTGGATTGGGGATTCTGGCGGGGCCTCTGCGGTTTCACGGGGGGGTTGCTGGCTGCAGGCGCTTAACAGGAAAGCGACACTGGCAACAATTGTAGGCAACCCTCGATAGCGCATCGCTGAATGCTATGTGCGCCCGGACTCCATGTCAAGTATTTTTTTCGGAAAAATGACAAATCGTAGGGTAAGATTTTACCTGTGAGACAGCGGTACCAGACGATGGAAAACAAATCCACCACAGCATCCTCCAATCCTGCCCGGGCCGGGCTCTCCGCATGGTTGAAAAGCGTGACAGGCGGCATTCTGGTGAGCTATGAACGGGAAAAAATCGCCGGGATATTAGCCGACCTGATCGGTTATCACATAACCCAGATCGGCCATTTTGACGGTGGGATGCTGGATTCAGCCTGCCGCATCAGGAACAAAATCGAGTTACACCTCGAAGAAGACGGCTTGCAGGATTGCGCTTGCGGCGTATTGGCCAACGCCGTTTCCCTGCCGTTCGCTGCGCACAGCATCGATGTCGTGGTCATCCCCCACGTCCTTGAGTTCGCCCCGGATCCCGACGCCGCGTTGAAGGAAATCGACCGCGTCCTGATCGACGACGGCCTCCTGGTTATCGCCGGCTTCAACCCCTGGAGCCTGTGGGGGTTGTGGCGCTGGCATCCGGTGTTGCGTAACCAGCCACCGTGGAACGGCCGCTTTCACGGAACGGCCAGGCTCAAACAATGGTTGTCCATGCTCGATTTTGAGTTGCTTGAAGTGGATCGGTTCTTGTTCCGCCCCCCATTCGGGCAACGGAGCCGCATGAAGCGCTGGTTGTTCCTGGAAAAACTGGGAAAATTATGCTGGCCGTATTTTGGCGCGGCTTATATCATGCTGGCTCGGAAACGCCGTATTCCCGTAACTCCGGTAAAAATTAACTGGCGCGACAAAACGTTTCTGCCCGGCGCTTCGGCAGGTCCGGCGACCATGACCGGACCGGATAAACTGCACCATGAACGTGACCTGTGAACAAGTTTATTGAGATCTTTACCGACGGCGCCTGCCGCGGCAATCCCGGTCCCGGGGGTTGGGGCGCATTGTTGCGCTATAGCGGCAGGGAGAAAGAACTGTCCGGCGCGGCAGCGCAAACGACCAATAACCGTATGGAACTGACCGCGGCGATAAAGGCCCTCGAGGCATTGACCGAACCTTGCAGGATTAGTCTGACTACGGATTCGAATTACGTAAAAAACGGCATTATGCAATGGATTGGCGACTGGAAACGCCGGGGCTGGCGCACTGCATCCAAACGCCCTGTAAAAAACCAGGACCTGTGGCAACGCCTGGATGAACTGGCGGTCCGCCACGAGGTTGAATGGCGCTGGGTAAAAGGCCATAGCGGCCATGCGGAAAATGAACGGGTCGATGCCCTGGCAAACCAGGCCATAGACACGATGCTCGAAAATGGACCAATACACGGGGGGTGAATGTGCGCCAGGTCATTCTTGATACCGAGACGACAGGGCTGAAACCAGCCAGCGGCCACCGGATTATTGAGATCGGCTGTGTTGAACTCAAGGACCGGCGCAAGACTGACCGCGTTCTGCACTACTACATCAACCCTGAACGGGAAATAGAAGAGGCGGCGGTAGAAATACACGGTATTACGGAAGAACAACTGCAGGGAGAACCTGTGTTCGCTGATATTGCCGACCCGTTTATCGACTTCATCAGGGATAGTGAGGTAATCATGCACAATGCGCCGTTCGACGCGGCCTTCATTGATGCCGAGTTATCCCGCCTTGGAGACGAATGGGGCAGGCTGGAAGATTACTGCAGGATTACGGATACTCTCGAGATGGCCAGGGAACTGCACCCGGGCCAGAGAAACAGTCTGGACGCGTTGTCCGCGCGCTACCAGGTGAATATCGAACGTAACCTGCATGGCGCGCTGCTGGACGCGCAGATCTTGCTGGACGTCTACCTGGCAATGACCGGTGGCCAGTCGAGCCTGCTGCTGGACGAGGATGGAGAACAGGGCCCGCGCTCTGGTCCACAGCGTGCCCGTGCCGTCACGCGTCAAACCAGTCTGAAAATTGTGGAACCCAGCCAGGACGAACTGGCGGCACACCAAAGGATGCTTGGACTAATCGAGGAACAAGCAGCAATAAATAGATAACTGCGGGAACTGGTTCAGACAGCCTTTTTAAGACCCGCTGTAAATACATCCCTGTACGCTTACCATCCGCTATCCCTGCGGATGATAGTCTTAAAAAGGCTGTCTGAACCAGTCGATGTCAGCTAGTTAGCTGTGTCCGTGTTTGTTCCGGCCTGTTCCAGAACGGTCTTGAGCTCTCCGGTCTGGTGCATTTCCAGGACAATATCGCATCCGCCGATCAATTCGCCGTTGACGAACACCTGGGGGAATGTCGGCCAGTTGGAGACGCCGGGCAGGTTGCTGCGTACTTCGGGAGACGCCAGGACATCGACGTACACGAAGTCGACCTCGCATGCCTTCAACGCCTGCGCGGTGCGCATGGAGAACCCGCACTGGGGAAAATCAGGGGACCCTTTCATGAACAGGATGACCGGATTTTCCGAAATGGTAGTTTTTAACTGCTCAATTATGTCGCTCATTGTAAGTTTTCAGTTTCCGTTTTTTGGTTGCCGGTAGCCGGCTGCCGGTAATAAATTGCCGGCAGCAGGTGATTTAACCATTATTATAGTGGTTCTGCCTATTAATGACCAGAAACTAATAATACTTGTCCGGCATTCATGCAGTAGTATAATTAGCTGGCACCGTATGATTATAGAAACCTTATGCTGGAGGGGTAATAATGAATCCGCTTAAAACGATAAAAGGCACGTTGATTTTGGGGTTTGTCACCGCTGTGGTGATAGCCGTACTGATTAACCAGGGTGTGACCGATTCCGCCATGGGCGGTTTAAACGCCTGGTCACTGGTAGTCTGGTTGCATGTTTTCGTCGGAGTGATCTGGGTAGGACTGCTCTATTATTTCAACTTTGTCCAGACCCCGGCGCTGGCAGCCGCGGCGGCGGACAGCGATGGTCCCGGGCCGGCCGCTATCGGCAAGTATGTCGCACCCCTGGCGTTGCTGTGGTTCCGCTGGGCGGCGGTACTGACCTGGTTGACCGGCGCGGCCGCACTGGAAGTGATGGGAATCGGTCTTATGAATGCCTTTGCCCTGGGCAGCGGCGCAGTCGTTATCGGTACGGGTGCCTGGCTGGGCACCATCATGTTGTTCAACGTGTGGGTGCTGATCTGGCCGAACCAGAAGAAAATTCTGGGAATCGTTGAGGCCTCGGACGAAGAAAAGGCCAAAGCCAGGGTGGTTGCCGCCATGGCGTCGCGCACGAACACCTTCCTGTCCATACCCATGCTGATGTGCATGATCGGGTATGGGCATGGGCTGCCTTTTTAACTACGGGGTATAGTCAGCACAGTACAGGGGCCGGCGGTCGGAGCGACCTGTTTTCGGCAAAGGGGGCGTGGCGATTAACCATATCACCCCGTCCCCTTTTTTACTGGAACTTTTATGTCAGATAATCAGGCTGTAATGCCGGAAGCGATAATGACAACCTACAAGCGCCTGGACGTGGCTTTTGAAACAGGTCAGGGCGCGTGGCTGATTGACGGACAGGGGACCCGCTACCTCGATGCGCTCAGCGGCATCGCAGTCTGCGGCCTGGGCCATGCCCATCCGGGGATTGCCGACGTGGTTGCGCAGCAGGCACGCCGGCTGGTCCATACTTCCAATCTCTACCGTATCCCCCTGCAGGAGAAACTGGCCCGGAGCCTGGCCGGGATAGCCGGGATGGACCGGGTCTTTTTCTGTAACTCAGGGGCAGAGGCAAATGAGGCTGCGATAAAGATATGCCGCAAATTCGCTGCGCACAAACAGCTTTCCGACCCGCTTATTGTCGTGATGGAAGGCAGTTTCCACGGCCGCACGATGGCAACGTTGAGCGCAACCGGAAAGCCGGAAGTGCGCGCCGGATTTTCTCCCCTGTTGCCCGGGTTTCAATATATCCCCTATAACGACGTGTCTGCCCTGGAACAGGTCGAAACCGGGCGCGGCCAGGTCGTCGCCGTCATGCTCGAAGCCGTGCAGGGAGAAGGCGGTGTCGTCATACCCGATCCCGGTTATCTCCAGGCCCTGCGCGGGATCTGTGACCGGAACGGCTGGCTGTTGATCCTGGACGAGGTCCAGACCGGGTTATGCCGCACCGGGGCCTGGTTCGCCTACCAGCATGAAGGCATCCGGCCGGACGTCGTAACCCTTGCGAAATCCCTCGGCAACGGCTTTCCGATCGGCGCCTGCCTGGCCTCGGGAACAGCTGCCGAGATGCTGCAACCGGGGAGTCACGGCTCGACTTTCGGCGGCAATCCGCTGGCTTCGGCGGCAGCGCTTGCCGTCACCGAAATCATGAGCGCCGGGAACCTGGCCGAACGGGCGGCCGAATTCGGCAGGATTATGCTGGACAGGTTCCGCGCTGAGTTGGCAGACCTGGATGAAGTGGTTGAGATACGCGGCAAGGGATTGATGATCGGGATAGAACTTTCCCGGGATTGTGCCGGCCTGGTCGACCAGGCGCTCGAGCAGCGTTTGCTGATCAATGTTACCGCAGGCAAGGTCGTGCGCCTGCTGCCCCCTCTTGTCATCTCCGAGGAGGAACTGCAACAGATCGTCGACACGGTCTGCCTACTGGTCAAAAAATTTGCAGGTTGACATGGCGCGTCATTTTCTAACCCTGAACGATCTCAGCCCCGCTGAAATAGAGGGCCTGGTATACCGGGCTATCGACCTGAAGGCGGCATTCAAACGCCGGGAGCTCCAGCGAACCTGCAACGGCCGGGTACTGGCCATGATATTTGAAAAATCCTCTACCCGCACCCGGGTGTCATTCGAGACGGCGATGGCGCATCTTGGAGGACATGCGATCTTCCTGTCTCCACAGGACAGCCAGCTGGGCCGCGGCGAACCGATTGAGGATACTGCCAAGGTATTATCGCAGATGGTTGACGGCATCATGATACGGACATTTGAGCATGCCCGGGTAACCCGTTTCGCAGAAAATTCATCAGTGCCGGTGATCAACGGGCTGTCGGACAGTTATCATCCCTGCCAGTTGCTGGCGGATTTACAGACTTTTTATGAGCGGAAAGGACCCGTCAAGGGCCGGAAAGTCGCCTGGCTGGGAGACGGGAACAACATGTGCAATTCCTGGATCAATGCCGCAAGGCTGATGGATTTCCACCTGCATATCGCCTGCCCCGAGGAATATGAACCTGGCGGGGAGATGCTCGCCGGGTCCGGAGGTAACATTACCCTGACCCGGGACCCGCAACAGGCAGCCGCTAACGCCGACCTGGTTGTTACCGATACCTGGATGAGCATGGGCCAGGAAGCCGAGAGGCAAAAAAGGCATGAATTACTTGAACCGTTCCAGGTGAATGAAGAGATTTTGGCGCAGGCGGCGGCGGATGTGATTTTCATGCACTGCCTGCCCGCGTATCGCGGCGCGGAAGTAAGTGCAGGAGTGATTGACGGCAGCAGGAGTGTGGTCTGGGAAGAAGCAGGTAATCGCCTGCACGCCCAGAAAGCGCTGTTGGAATTCCTGCTGTAGTCGCGCGCCGGGTGCCGATGCATTTTCTGCTGAGTAACGATGACGGCTACCAGGCTGTCGGCCTGGAAATGCTGGTGCAGACGGTGGCGGACTTCGGCGAGATTACCGTGGTCGCGCCGGACCGGAACCGAAGCGGCGCGAGTAATTCATTGACGCTGGACTCTCCGCTCTATACCAGGCAGGTCTCGGATCGGTTTTTCTACGTCAACGGTACGCCCACGGACTGCGTACACCTGGCTATAACAGGATTGCTGGATGATATTCCGGATATGGTGATCAGCGGGATCAACCATGGCGCCAACCTCGGCGACGACGTAATATATTCGGGAACCGTTGCCGCGGCAATGGAAGGGCGTTTTCTGGGGCGATCCGCTATTGCCTTGTCCCTGGCAGGCGAGAATCCGACACATTATGAAACAGCGGGTATGGTTGTCAGGAATATTGTCGGCAAGTTACTGTCCGACCCCATCGATAACGATATGCTGCTGAATATCAACATCCCCGATGTGCCCTATGAGCAGCTTCACGGTTTTGAAGTAACGCGGCTGGGCCAGCGGCATAAATCCGAACCTGCAATACGGATGAAAGATCCTAAAGACCGGACCGTCTACTGGGTCGGGCCGGCCGGCGCCGGTGCAGATGCGGGGCCCGGCACCGATTTTCATGCCGTATCCGTCAACAAGGTCTCCATTACGCCGTTACAGGTTGACCTGACGCGCTATGCCGCCCTGACGCGTATCGGTGACTGGTTGGCTGACCTTGAACTGAATCAGATGTAAACTTGACAAAATCTATGCGGGCTAAGTGAAGAATGTATATTGACCCATTGACTACAAACAAATATCCGGTGGCAGACAGCGACCTAGTGAGAAATGCGGGCTAAGCATTTTCAAGGTATCGGAATGACATCCCAGCGATCCCGGGACAGGCTGGTAACCCAGTTGCGGGAGATGGGAATACGATCGGAAAGCGTCCTGGCGTCCATTCGAAGCACCCCGCGACACATTTTTGTTGACGAAGCCCTGGCCAGCCGCGCGTATGACAATACGGCTTTGCCCATCGGGCATAACCAGACCATTTCGCAACCCTATATTGTCGCGCGCATGACTGAAGCCTTACTGGAAACCGGGGAGCCGGACAGGGTGCTTGAGGTAGGTACAGGCTGTGGTTACCAGACGGCAATCCTCGCGCAATTCGCCCGCCAGGTTTACAGTATTGAACGTATCAAGGCATTGCTGGCTAATGCCAGGGAACGGTTTCAGTCCCTGAACTACCGCAATATTAAATCCATCTACGGGGACGGGGGCCAGGGCTGGCCGGAAAATGCGCCGTACCAGGGGATCCTGGTAACGGCCGCGCCCGCAAAAATTCCGGAGACACTGCTCAGCCAACTTGCTGTCGGGGGGCGCCTGATCATTCCCATCGGTCACAGCGGGCAACAGAAATTGCTGTCCATCACCCGAACCGATGATGGTTATGTTGAAAAACACCTGGATGGTGTCAGTTTCGTTCCACTGCTTACGGGAATGGGGTAACTGATGCGGAACGTTCCCGGCATATGCTGGTTGCTGTTACTGTCAGGCTGTATCAGCGCCTGTTCAACAGCCAACGCCCCGGTAAGCGCCCGCAAGGAAAAAGAGCAGGCGGCCGTCGCCGTGTCTTCCGCTTCCGCAAGAACTGCCAGGACCCGCAATTCACATATCGTCAGCAAGGGCGATACCCTGTTTTCAATCGCCTGGCGTTACGGCTACGACTACAAGGCCCTCGCTGCCTGGAACCGGATCAAGCCGCCATTCGTTATTTACCCGGGTCAGGTCATTAACCTGAAACAGGCTGGACAACGGCGCGTTACACAACCGCCTCCGGTTACGCAAAAGCAAAAACGGGCGCGTGAAAAGCCGCCGGCGAAGCAGCAAAAAACGGTAAAACGCAAGGCTGCCGCAACAACGGCAGCCACGGGTATCCGCTGGCAGTGGCCGGTACGCGGCAAGTTGCTTAACCCGTCATCACCGACCACGCAAAAAGGCATCAGCATCTCCGGCAGGACAGGCCAGAAAATCGTCGCTGCCGCCACCGGTGAAGTGGTCTACAGCGGTAGTGGATTACGCGGTTATGGTAAGCTGATTATAATCAAGCATAATGATACCTACCTGAGCGCCTATGCGTATAATCTCGAATTGATAGTGAACGAAGGTGAAGCGGTAAAAGCCGGGCAACAGATATCAACCATGGGCCTGGATGGTAAAGGCGCTCCAGTGCTGCTTTTTGAAATCCGGAAAAACGGCAAGCCCATAGACCCGCTGAGGCAACTACCGCGCGGCTGAAGGCCTGGTGATATAGCAGGGTAAAAATCGAACACTTATGCCTGAAGACAAAGAAACAGGAGCCCTGAACCTGGGGGATTCCGGTTCGGCTCCCGCTGCTTCCGGAAGCAACAGGAAGCCCGTAAAAAGCTCCCGGCAGACAGCCATTAATGACACGGACCTTGACGCGACACGCCTGTATTTGAGCGAGATCGGTTTTACTCCGTTGTTGACTGCCGAGGAAGAAGTAAAGTTTGCCCGCCAGGCGCGTTGCGGCAGTGAAGATGCGCGTAAACGCATGATCGAGAGCAACCTGCGCCTGGTAGTGAAAATTGCACGACGTTACATGAATCAAGGCCTGGCGTTGCTGGACCTGATTGAAGAGGGCAACCTCGGGTTGATCCGGGCCGTGGAAAAGTTTGACCCGGATAAAGGGTTCCGTTTTTCGACCTATGCCACCTGGTGGATAAGGCAAACCATCGAACGGGCATTGATGAACCAGGCCAGGACGGTCAGGCTGCCGATACACGTAATCAAGGAGATAAATGTTTACATACGCGCAGCCAGAAAACTGGCGCAGACCCTTGATCGCGAACCCAGTTCCGAAGACGTGGCGGAAATGCTGGACCGGCCGCTGGAAAGCGTTAAACGCATGTTCGGACTGAACGAGCGGGTGACGTCGGTGGATGCCCCGATGGGCAGGGAAGCGGAACGGCCGCTGCTGGATACCATACCCGATGAACACAATATCGACCCTTCGGTATTGATCCAGAATGATGATGTCAAGGAACACATCGATTTGTGGCTGGAACAATTGACGGAAAAGCAGCGCGCCGTGGTGGAACTCCGCTTTGGTCTGCACGACAAGGAAGCGTCTACCCTGGAAGACGTGGGCGCGCAACTGGGTGTAACCAGAGAGCGGGTCAGGCAGATACAGATCGAAGCGCTGAAACGCCTGCGGCGTATCCTGAAACGGGAAGGATTTTCCCTGGATGATTTAGGGGATAGGGATTAGTAATTCCTAATTCTTAATTGATTTGAAAAAGTGCGGCAACGGCCAGACGGCCTTCTCCTGATAAGAAGTTGAAGGCCCGGCAGGCAGCGCCGGTATCCATGATTTCGAAACCGATTTGACGGACATAGAGCATTTCGCAGATTTCATCAGGCGGGAAAGTGAGCGTTCTGCCGCTGCCGAATATCACGATTTCCGGATTGAGTTCGAGTATGGTCGTGACATGCGGCTCCGCCAGGGAGTGTGTGTTGTCCGGCAAACGGTCTTCGATGACCGCTTCCGGCGTGATGATGATGTTTGTCGAATAACGTATGCCGGCAACGGTTATGGAGCCGGCCGCGTAGGCATCGATCTTGAACTGGCCCTGATTGATATCCGCTTCAATTTTCATGGGTAACACAAACGGGTTTATTTATTGCCACTACCCGGCCGGAGGAACCTGTGGTTAAATCGCCTGTCAAGAGTTTTTGAAAAACGTCGGATAACGAATACATGAGAATAATATTATTAGGCGCGCCGGGCGCCGGCAAGGGCACCCAGGCTGCATTCATCACGGAGAAGTTTAACATACCGCAGATTTCAACCGGAGATATGTTGCGCGCCGCGGTCAGGGCCGGAACTCCCCTGGGCCTGGAGGCGAAAAAGGTGATGGATGCCGGTGAACTGGTTTCCGATGATTTGATTATGGGACTGGTGCAGGAGAGGATCCGCCAGGATGATTGCAGCCGGGGTTACCTGTTCGACGGTTTCCCCCGGACCCTGGGCCAGGCTGAGGCGATGCGGCAGGAACGGATAGAAATTGATTGCGTGGTCGAGATCGTCGTAGCTGATGAAGAGATCATCAAACGCCTGAGCGGCCGGCGCGTACATCCCGGGTCCGGGCGCGTTTATCATGTCGCGTTCAACCCGCCGCAAACGCCCGGTATTGATGACGGCACCGGCGAGGCGCTGATCCAGCGGGAAGACGACAGGGAAGAGACCGTCAGGAAACGGTTGCAGGTCTATCATGACCAGACCGCGCCGTTGGTCAGGTTCTACCGTGACCTGGCCGGCCGCACTGCGCCCGGGTATCTGCGAGTAGACGGGGTCGGCGCGGTCCGGGACATACGGGAAAAGCTGAATTCGGGACTTGACAGGTTGGCAAGGCAGTAATGCCGCCAAAGCGTAAACGCAAGGCAGGAAAACCCTCACGTAAAGCAAAACGCCGCGCCGGCCATAAATTCTGGTACGTACATATCGTACTCATCGCGCTATGCGCCGCCGCTGCTTACATCCTCTGGCTTGATTACCGCGTGCAGTCTGAATTTGCCGGCAAACGCTGGTTCCTGCCCGCCCGGGTATATGCCAGCCCGACGGAGATCTATGCCGGCCAGGAACTGACAGCCGAACAAACCGAAAACCTGTTGGCCAGGTCGGGTTACCGGAGTGTTGCAGACGTCAGGCAGCCAGGCACCTACAAGCGCACTGCGTCAACCCTGGAATTCAGGCAGCGCGCATTTGATTACTGGGACGGGCGGCAGGACAGCAGGCTGGTACGGATACGGTTTGATAACCGGCGGGTAGCACAGATACGGGGTCTTGACCCGGACCGGGCACTGCCGCTGGTGCGTCTCGAACCGGAACTGATCGGCAGGATCTACCCGGATAATTATGAAGACCGCATACTGGTTGCCTACGATGATGTTCCCCCCGCGTTGATCGATGCCCTGCTGGCAGTGGAGGATCGCAATTTTTTCGACCACAAGGGTATTGACCTCAGGGGCATAATGAGAGCCCTTTACCAGAACATTCTCAGACGGCAAATCGAGCAGGGCGGCAGCACCATCACCCAGCAGCTGGTAAAGAATTTCTTCTTAAGCCGGGAGCGCACCCTGGCCAGGAAAATGAACGAGATGATCATGGCGTTACTCATGGAGCGCCATTACAGCAAGGAAGAAATACTCACTGCCTATATCAACGAAGTCTACCTCGGGCAACAGGGGCGGCGCAGCGTGCATGGCTTCGGCACTGCCGCCGAGTTTTTTTTCGCCAGGCCGCTGGACGAACTGCGCCTGGACCAGGTTGCCCTGCTGGCCGGAATGGTCAAGGGTGCTTCCTGGTATAACCCCAGGCGCCATCCGGCGCGCGCCGAACGGCGCCGCAACCTGGTGCTGGACCTGATGTTTCAGCAAGGCTACCTGGACGAGCGAACCCGCTCGCAGGCGCGCACGCTGCCGCTGGACCTGAGCGCC
This sequence comes from Gammaproteobacteria bacterium, assembly GCA_965207165.1. Lineage (GTDB taxonomy): Bacteria > Pseudomonadota > Gammaproteobacteria > Eutrophobiales > Eutrophobiaceae > JAAXHV01. The sequence continues at coordinate 4,320,869 of OZ242265.1, forward strand.
GGCCCGCGCTGGGTTAGCGGCAAATACCCGGCATTCCTGCAACTTGTCAAGAGCCAGCTTTTGCGTGAATACGAGATGGAAGATTTGCGCAACGAGGGTCTGGTGGTATTTACCACGCTGGATACCCGGCGTCAGGACAGCGCCGAACAGGTGCTGCGGCAACAGTTGCAGCAGATGGAACGGGGCAGGTCCATGCAAGCAGGCACCCTGCAGGCCGCCGCCATTTTTCTGCAAAGCAGTACCGGCGCGGTATTGTCACTGGCCGGAGACAGGGACGCGCAGTACGCCGGATTCAACCGGGCCATGCATGCGAGTCGTCCGGTAGGGTCGTTGATAAAACCGTTTATATATTATACCGCCCTGACCGACCCGCAGCGTTATTCACTCGTTTCCGGGGTGCATGACAGCGAGATCAGCATCAGGCTGGACGACGGCACATCCTGGCGGCCGGATAACTACGACGGCAGGAACCACGGCAGGGTAAGCCTGCTCGAAGCCCTGGCCCGATCATACAACAGGGCAAGCGTAAGACTGGGTTGGGAGGTAGGCCTGGACCGGGTCACAGCCACACTCCGCAAGGCCGGGGTCAACGGTGACATCGAACCGTTCCCGGCGCTGTTGCTCGGGTCCCTGGAGTTAACGCCGTTGCAGGTCAGCCAGTTGTACCAGACCCTGGCCAACGGTGGATTTTTTGTGCCTGTAAACAGCATCAGGGAGGTCCTGGACAGCGACGGGCGCGCACTCAGGCGCTATGCACTGGAAGTACGGCAGGCGCTGCAGGCAGAGGCTGCTTTCCTGACCGGTTACATGCTGGTGCAGGCAGTCGGTCACGGTACCGGGCGCGGCCTGTCCCGTATTGTTCCCGGCGTGCCCCTGGCCGGTAAAACGGGCACTACCAACGGCCTGCGGGATAGTTGGTTCGCCGGGTTTGGCGACGATGTGACCGGTGTCGTGTGGGTGGGTCGCGACGATAACCGGCCGACCGGGTTCACCGGCGCGTCCGGCGCACTGCAAATCTGGGGCAATATCGTCAGGCAGCAACTTATCAGGGGTATCGAATTGTTGCCGCCGCCCGGCATTGGCTCGCTTGCCGGCATTTCCCTGCCTTTTGCCGGCGCCTGCGTCCGGTTCCCCCGTATTCCCTACGTACTTGGCGCCAGGCCCGCACCTGTTGATCGGTGTTGAAAAGGGGACGGATTTATTTTACGGGTTCATTCCTGTGTAGAATAGAGCCTAGTACTCTTTCCAGGTGATATTGACATATTCAGCGGGTCGGGAAGCGGTTGAGCGCAAGGCGCGCTGCGCCGGAGGGTTTTAATTGATGAAAATAAATCTGTCCCCTTATTTGTCTCTCTGCCTGGACAGGGGCAGGCTTGTTCCGGTAATAGCCGCATTGTTGTTCTGCAGCGCCTGTTCCACCGTGCGCCAGGCGCCTGTGGTGGACAGGGCGGAAACGGAAGCCGTTGCGGAGGCCCCGGGTCACCCGGATGAAGTCCTGGATGCGGACCCTGAAACCGGAGATGATGCCGGCGGCGCATGGGTTGAGTTGCCCCAGCCGGAGCAAATGGAGCCGCAGGGGGAAATCCGGGAAACTGAAGCGCCGCTGCTGCCGGACCGGGTGAGCGACAATCCCGCGGTGCTTGCCCTGATGGATGAAACGGACTACAGGCTCGGCAAGGGCGACGCCGAGGCAGCCGCCAGTTCCGTGGAGCGGGCCCTGCGGCTGGAACCGAAAAACCCGTGGCTGTGGCATCGCCTTGCAGTGTTACGGTTACAACAGGGGCACTGGCGCCAGGCTGCGGCGCTGGCGGAAAAGTCGAATTCGCTGTCGATCAGACATCCGGAATTACGCAAGGCCAATGCCGGACTGATCGAACGCGCCGGAAAACAGGCTGAATGAGCGATAAGTTACTTGAAATCTGTGTCTTAATGTTCTAATCTTGCCGTTTCTATTGCGGGGTGGAGCAGTCTGGCAGCTCGTCGGGCTCATAACCCGAAGGTCGCAGGTTCAAATCCTGCCCCCGCTACCAGATACTGAAGGTAGAGATACAGGGATAGAAAACCGGAAGCCGGAAACCGTTACCCTGAATTCAGGTAACGGTAACGGTTGCATGGGTTTCATGAAGTGGGCTATATGCCCACTTTTTGTTTTAAACCCCGGCGTTCCGGAGCACAGGTTCGGCTTGAATGATTTTATTCGGCTGTGGTGAAGACATGAACAGACAAAGACTGGACCTGGACAGACTGTTAAGACCCGTCGTGACGGATATGGGTTATGTGTGCTGGGGGATTGAACACTTGCGTCAAGGCCAAGCCTCGCTGTTGCGTATCTATATCGATGGCGAGCCGGGGATCACGCTGGAAGACTGCGAGAGAGTGAGCCACCGGCTGTCCGGAGTTCTGGATGTTGAGGATCCCATTGGCGGCGAATACCTGCTGGAAGTATCTTCGCCCGGGCTGGATCGGCTGCTGTTTACCCCGGCACAATTTGAACAGTTTGCAGGAGAGACGGTAAAAGTCAGACTTTCAAGGACGTTTGAGACGCGTAAACGTATTACGGGAACCATACAGAGAGTGAGTGGAGACACGGTGATCGTGAATGAAGCAGGCACGGAATTCCATATTCCGCTGCAAGATATAGACAGGGCAAGAATTGTGCCCCGGGAGTTTTAACGGCTTATGTCGATGAATAAAGAAATTTTGATGGTAGTGGACGTGGTTTCCAATGAAAAAGGCGTAGGAAAGGGGATCATATTCGAAGCCATTGAAGCTGCGCTGGCCAGCGCTACCAAAAAGCGCCAGCGGGAAGATATAGAAGTGCGGGTTGCCATCGACCATGAGACAGGCGACTACGAAACATTCCGGCAATGGGAGGTAGTGGAAGACAACCCTGAGCCCCTGGAATTTCCGACACGGCAGATCTACCTGGCGGACGCCCAGGAAAAAGAAACGGCCATCGAGATTGGCGATTTTGTCGAGGAACCGATGAATTCGGTCGAGTTCGGCAGAATTGCCGCGCAAAGCGCGAAACAGGTCATTATGCAGAAGGTGCGCGAAGCCGAACGTAAACAGGTTTTCGATGCGTATATTGACCGGGTCGGCGAGATGGTCATCGGCTTTGTGAAGAAGGTGGAAAGAGGTAATGTCATCCTGGACCTGGGAGGTAATGCGGAAGGGTTCATACCCAGGGATGAAATGATACCGAGGGAAGCAGTCAGACCGCGGGATCAGATCCGGGCCTACCTGCGTGAAGTGAAGCCGGAAAGCAGGGGGCCGCAGTTGTTTCTCAGCCGCACGGCGCCTGAGTTGCTGATCGAACTTTTCAAGATTGAGGTGCCTGAGATCAACGAAGGCCTTATCGAGATCATCAATGGGGCGCGCGACCCGGGGTCCCGGGCAAAGATCGCGGTAAAAGCCAATGATCCCAGGATCGACCCTATCGGAGCGTGCGTCGGCATGAGGGGATCGAGGGTGCAGGCAGTGTCCAATGCCCTGGGCGGCGAACGGGTCGATATCATACCCTGGGACGAAAACCCGGCACAATTCGTCATCAATGCAATGGCGCCGGCTGAGGTGGTTTCGATACTGGTTGACGAGGACAGCCACAGCATGGACGTAGCCGTGTCCGAAGAGAACCTGTCGCAGGCGATTGGCCGGGGCGGCCAGAACGTCAAGCTGGCCAGTGAATTGACGCAATGGGAATTGAATGTCATGTCGGTTGAGCAGGCGGACCAGAAGACCGAGACCGAAGCCCAGGGACTGCAGCAAATGTTCATGGAAGAGCTGGACGTGGATGAGGAAATCGCGGTCATCCTGGTACAGGAGGGGTTTTCCAGCGTTGAAGAAATCGCCTACGTTCCCGAGAATGAGATGGTGGATATAGATGAGTTCGACGAGGAGTTGCTGAAGGAACTGCGCGGTCGCGCCCGGGATATCATGTTGACCCGCGCCATCGTCAACGAGGAAAAGCTGGCGGATGTAAAACCGGCTGACGACCTGCTGGAAATGGAAGGCATGGATGAGGCGCTTGCTTATGAACTGGCCGTGCGCGGCGTGGTTACCATGGAAGACCTGGCGGAAAGCTCAGTGGATGAATTGCTTGAAATTAACGGTCTGGATAAGACCCGCGCAGGCGAACTGATAATGACCGCACGCATTCCCTGGTTTGCAGCGGAAGAAGTCAACGGTTAGAGACGAGTTGAATATGCCCGAAGTTACGGTAAAACAGTACGCAGAGGTTATACAGATTCCGGTAGAGCGCTTGCTTGAGCAACTCGAGGAGGCCGGTCTGGCAGGAAAGTCTGCCGATGATGCGATTTCCGATAATGAGAAAACGGAACTGCTGGGTTATTTGCGGCGCAAACACGGCAAGGAAAACCAGGCTGGTCCGGAGCGAATAACACTGAGAAGGAAAACCGTCAGTGAAATCAAGATACCGGCTACCGGTCTGGGCAGCCGCAGCAAGGTGCGCTCGAAAACAGTCAGCGTGGAAGTCAGAAAACGCCGGACCTATATCAAGCGCAGCGTAATTGAAGAGGAAGCCCTGAAGCGGGCACAGGAACTGGAAGAGCAGCGGGCACGGACAGAAGCAGCAGAACAACAGGCGCGCCTGGAAGCTGAGAAGGAAGCTGCTGCAAAAGCGGAACAACAGGCACAGGTTGTTACGGAAACGCAGCCGGATGTCCAGGAACAGGCCGTACCTGAGCAGGCCGAACAGCTGACTGCCGCGGCTGAACCTGTCGAGGAAGTCAGTGCAGATGACGTGCAGGAGGAGGCAACGCCGCCTCCCGCTGAGGAAGCAGCACAACCGCAACCGGCGCCTGAATTGCCTGCAGAAGCCGCGCCGCCGGTTGAAGCGGAAAAACCTGCCCGCATCCACCGGGAAGAATTGCATGTTGCTTCGGGGAAATCAGGCCGCAGGAAGAAGAAGCAAAGGCCGCGCCAGGTATTGAAGAGGCCGGCGCAACACAAATTTGAAAAGCCGACGGCGCCCATCGTGCGCGAAGTGGAGTTACCGGAAAGTATCACGGTGTCCGAACTGGCCCAGCGCATGTCGGTGAAGAGTACCGAGGTCATCAAGGTAATGATGAACCTGGGAACCATGGTTACCATCAACCAGATGATTGACCAGGAAACGGCTGCCATCGTTGCCGAGGAAATGGGCCACAAGGCAAAGATGCTTAAGGAAAACGCCCTTGAAGAAGAGATCATACAATCCGGCCGTACCCAGGGGGATGAAGCTTCCCGCGCGCCGGTAGTCACGATCATGGGCCACGTGGACCACGGCAAGACTTCACTGCTTGATTTTATCAGGCGCAGCAAGGTTGCCGCCGGTGAGGCCGGCGGCGTGACACAGCACATCGGTGCGTACAGCGTCACGACGGGAAACGGCAACATCACTTTCCTGGATACTCCCGGCCACGAAGCGTTTACGGCAATGCGTGCGCGCGGCGCCAAGGTGACGGATATTGTCATCCTGGTTGTCGCTGCGGATGACGGCGTGATGCCGCAGACCGAAGAAGCGATACGACACGCCAAGGCGGGTTCCGTACCGCTGATCGTGGCGGTCAATAAAATAGACAAGCCTGAAGCAGACCCGGATCGCGTCAAGCAGGAATTATCCAAGTTCGAAGTTATTCCTGAAGATTGGGGCGGTGACACAATGTTCGTCAACCTCTCTGCAATGACCGGGGAGGGGGTTGACAGTCTGCTCGACAGCATCTCCCTGGCAGCCGAAATTCAGGAACTCAAGGCAGTATCCGACGGACCCGCGTCCGGCACGGTCATCGAAGCCAGGCTGGACAAGGGGAGGGGGCCCGTCGCTACCGTGCTTGTGCAGAGCGGAGAATTACAGCGCGGCGACATGATCCTCACGGGTCATGAGTTCGGCAGGGTCCGGGCAATGCACGATGAAGATGGCGATGATATATCCGCAGCCGGTCCATCGATTCCTGTAGAAGTCCTGGGCTTGTCGGGAACGCCCAAGGCGGGTGACGATATGATAGTCGTGCCCGACGAACGCAAGGCCAGGGAAATTGCACTGTTTCGACAGGGCAAGTACAGGGAAGTCAAGCTGGCAAAACAACAGGCGTCCAAGACAAAGAACGCGATCACCCGCATGAACAACGCAGACGGTGTTTCGATAAATGTGCTCGTCAAGACCGACGTCCAGGGATCGGCGGAAGCCCTGTCGGAGGCCCTGCTGAAACTTTCCGGTGAGGAAGTCGCCGTCAATATCATCAGTGCCGGGGTCGGCGGTATAACGGAATCGGATATCAACCTGGCGCTGGCGTCAAACGGAATGGTAATCGGTTTTAATGTCCGGGTTGACGGCGCGGCCAGAAAACTGGTTGACGAAGAAGGAGTGGACCTGCGTTATTACAGCGTAATTTATGATGTTATCGATGATGTGAAGGCTGCTATCAACGGTCTGTTATCGCCGGAAGTCAGGGAGCAGATCGTCGGCGTGGCGGAAGTAAAAGAAGTGTTCCGCTCCCCTGCCTTGGGAGAGATCGCCGGTTGCCTGGTGTCCAGCGGCCTGGTACGAAAGTCCAACCCGATACGCGTGCTGCGCGACAACATAGTCATCTATGAAGGAGAACTCGAATCGTTACGGCGTTTCAAGGATGACGTAAACGAGGTCAAGTCCGGCATTGAATGCGGTATCGGCGTAAAGAATTACAACGATGTGAAACCGGGCGACCAGATTGAAGTATTTGAACGGATCGAGGTCGACAGGAGTATTTGAGAATTACGAATTACGAATTAGGAATTACGAATTGGTGCGCAAACCTGCAATTCGTAATTCCTAATTCCTAATTCGTAATTGAAAGTTAAATGCCGCGTGAATATGCACGAAGTCAACGCGTTGCGGACCTGTTGCAACGTGAAATTGCGTTATTGCTGCAAAAAGAAACGTCATTCCGGGAGACGGGACTGATTACGGTGTCATTTGTCGATGTCAGTCCTGATCTCAGAAATGCCGGCGTCTATTTTACCTGCCTGCAACCTGCCTGCGCCGAGGAGGAAATCGTGGATTTACTCAACGAACAGGCCGGCCACTTGCGTCACCTGCTGGCGCAGGTACTGCCGTTACGGGGAGTGCCGCAATTGACTTTCCGCCTTGATCACACCCTCAACCGGGCAAACCGCTTGACTGAACTCATAGATCGCGCCAATCAAAAACCTGAAGAATAGCTGGTTCAGGGTCACAAAGTTTTTGCCGCAGAGGCCACAGACATCACAGAGTGGATCGGGAATCTTATTGATATGCCGAAGATTTTCATGGTTATCGCCGGTCGTCCCTGTGCCCTCTGTGGCTGAAATACCATTATGACGCGAAGGAACAAACCAAGAGGTCGCAACGTCACCGGGATACTGCTGCTGGATAAGCCGGTAGGGTTGACTTCCAATGACGCGCTGCAGAGAGTGAAGTCCCTGTTCCGGGCAAGAAAGGCGGGACATACCGGCAGCCTGGACAAGGCCGCGTCCGGCCTGTTGCCGGTATGCTTCGGCGAGGCAACAAAATTTTCCGGGTTTTTGCTTAATGCGGATAAACATTACCGGACAGTTTTTCAACTGGGCATACAGACCAGCACCGGCGATGCGGAAGGCGAGGTTGTATTCCGGGGCGAGTTGCAGGACCTGACGCGCACGCGCATAAACGCCGCCCTCAAGCACTTCAAGGGCACAATCCTGCAGGTGCCGCCCATGTACTCAGCGTTGAAACACAAGGGGCAAAGGTTGTACAAGCTGGCTCACCAGGGGCTGGAGGTGGACCGGGAGCCCCGGGAAATTACCGTCCATCGCATAGAGTTGCTCGATTGCCGGGATGAAGAACTGGAACTGGAGATACTGTGTTCCAAGGGGACCTATATCCGCACACTGGCTGAAGATATCGGCAAGGAACTGGGTTGTGGAGCCCACGTGAAATTCCTCAGGCGCATCGGCGTAGGGCCATATGCCGATAAAGACCTGATGACCATTCCCCAACTGGAGAATATTGCCGAAGCCGGGTTGCCTGACCTGGATGCGGAATTGCTGGGCGTCGATTCCGTCCTGCAGGATATGCCGGCGGTCCACCTGGTCGACCCCGTTGCCTTTTACCTGTGCCAGGGCCAGCCGGTCATGGTGCCCGGGGCGCCTACCAGCGGCACGTTGCGGATCTACACCGAGGATGGGCGTTTTCTGGGGGTGGGCGAGGTGCTTGATGACGGGCGCGTGGCGCCGAAACGGCTGGTGGCGCACGGCTGACTATCCTGCGCCCTTCCCCGGGCGTAAACCTTTATTTGTTCCTTAATATACACAATAAAATCCTTTCGACTCAATCACGGATTTTGCTATAATGGCATTTGTAATGCATTTCATATCAAGTTGTAACTGTAAAGGCGGATAAATTACCCTGAATCCAGCCGCCACTAAACGCCAGGTGAAATTCATGGAAAGCGATAATTTACGCAAATTAAAGAACCTGCTGCTACAGTCATCGAGGACTTTATTTTTTCCGATACACATCGTGCTGCTTTGTATTGTGAGAGTGCTGCTTGCAATCCCACTGGTATGTATTGTTGTAGTCCCAGTTCTTTTTGCCTGTTTCCTGATCTCATTTCTGGTCCCCTGGGGTGTTGCTTTCCTGGAGGGGCTCACGTCTCACCACCGGTACGAAGCGTTCATCAACACCATGGCATTTATCGGTAGTCTGGGATTATTGTCCTATCTGGTTAATCGTTCCTTTGACACCATTATGAGGTCTGCGGTCAGTTTGGGAAAAAGTCTGGTCAAGATCATGTGTCTGCAATGGATACCCGGATTTGAGATCAGGAAAGGCCTGACAACTACCGGGGAACAAATCAATCAGGCATGGATGAGAATCGTTGATACTTACAAATCATCCGGGCTCCTGGTTCTGTCCACGACACTGATAACTGTCATCGGTGTGTTGATATACCATCTGGAAACAGGCAAAAGAGTGTCGGTCAATCTTGAGGCTGAACTGGAAAATATTGTACAACTCCAGCAACATTTGAATCAGGAATTCAACCAGTCACTAACGACTGTGAAGGCAAAGCTGGAATTAATGGTAATACATCATAATGAGCTGACAGAGAAATTTGATGGTCTATTCAAGGACTATAACAGGAGTATTGTTGTCTATTCTCTGGTATATCCCCCTCAAGGCGACCTGGACTCCAAAAAAGGTATTTGTCCTGATAATGAAGAGTTTCATACCCTGGAATGGCTGACTAAGTTCAAATCTGCCATCACGCAATGCGCTGAAAACGGATCGCGGGTCAAAATTGATGTGACAGGATTTTCCAGCATAGCACCGGTAGCCACGGCGAATGGATATGGTTCTTCCGGCTTGCTGAATTGTGAGATTGCAAATCAACGTGCGGAAGCCGTAATGGGTTTTCTGATAGAAGATGGGTACCAATGCAAGGCATTCCTGGAAGACAGCCTGTGGGAACTGCCGGAAAATAAACTGTGCACAAGGAAAATGGATGAGATCAGCTTTGGCGGTGATCGTGGGCTGGCTTATGACGTAACATACAGGCCTTGGCAAAACTATGAACAGATGAAACGAGCCAGGCCGGTTAATGATGGAACACTGGTAGGCGTACGAAGATATGCGTCTGAGTTTTTGAACCGCGTAGTACAGATAACTGTCGAAAACGATGCATGCTGGCGCGGTGAATGGAAGCAACGTCTGTATAATTGAGACAATCAGAACGGCTGTGCTGTTTTGTGCACGGGCAATCGGTAACATACTTCAATTTGACCCGCTCGAGACAGGGATATCGTTCCGTTAGACTGTATCTATCCTTGTGTGCGCGTGTTGCTGGCAACCCGAAGTAATATCGCACCAACAGTCCTGCCGCACGCGTTGAAATTTACAATCCGGCGCCGATTAATTTATCCTGCAACAGGCCCTTTTCTACGACTGGATGTTTTTTCTTGTTTGTTGCCGCAAGCGCGGGTACAATACGCACGCTTTAAGAATGATTGGGAAGGAGAATAATATTTCAATGCCGTTAAGTCAGCAGCAAACAGCTGATATCCTGAAAGACTATCAACGTGCCTCCGGCGATACGGGTTCGCCGGAAGTCCAGGTCGCGTTACTGACCGCGCGTATCACTGATTTATCACAGCATTTCAAATCGCATTCCAAAGATCACCATTCACGACAGGGTCTGTTGCGTATGGTAAATCGGCGTCGAAAACTGCTGAGTTATCTAAAGAACAAAGACGTCAACCGCTATCGGGAACTGATTGGCCGTTTATCGTTGAGAAAGTAACGGATCCGGCATCATTCAGTATATCCGGCAACCCGGGCAAGTCACCCGGGCTGTCAGCGTGCTCCATTCCTTGCAGGAACAAGTCATTTCAAATATCAGACAGATAACAATCGGGAAATATAATGAACGTAGTTAAAAGAGAATTTCAATACGGGAACTTACCGGTAGTCCTGGAAACCGGCAAAATTGCCAGGCAGGCGAGCGGAGCGGTAATGGTCAGCATGGGGGATACGGTCGTACTGGTAGCCTGCGTAGCCAGCAGGGAATCCAGGCCGGACCAGGGTTTTTTCCCGCTTACGGTGGATTACCAGGAAAAGACCTATGCCGCGGGCAAGATACCCGGCGGTTTTTTCCGGCGTGAAGGGCGGCCTGGGGAAAAGGAAGTACTGACCTCCAGGCTGATCGACCGGCCGATACGCCCCCTGTTTCCCAAGCATTTTAAAAACGAAGTCCAGATCATCGCCACGGTCATGTCGCTGGACCCGGAGGTTGACCCGGATATCCCCGCCCTGATAGGGGCCTCGGCCGCACTGGGATTATCCGGAGTTCCGTTCCAGGGACCCATCGGCGCGGCGCGCGTGGGCTACCGGGATGGCGAATACCTGCTTAACCCCAGTTATGGCGCCTTGTCCACTTCGGAGCTGGACCTGGTGGTGGCGGGGACGGAAACATCCGTGCTGATGGTTGAATCCGAAGCCGGGTTGTTATCGGAAGAGGTAATGCTTGGCGCAGTGATGTTCGGTCACAGCCAGTTACAACTGGTAATTGAAAATATCCACCAGCTGGTTGCCGCTGCGGGTACCAAATCCTGGGACTGGCAGCCTCCGGCTGACGACAGGGAACTGGAGGATGAGGTCAACGAGATGTGTGCCGACCTGGTGCATGAAGCCTATGCAATCCAGGATAAAATCAGCCGGCGGGAACGCCTGGGCGAGATTCGGGATGAGACAATCACCACGCTTGCCGACAAGCACCCTGAGCGCTGGAGCGACAGGACAATCGGGGAAACCGTTGAACAGTTGGAAAGCAGTATCGTCAGGGGCGCCATAGTCGCAGGCGAGCCGCGTATTGACGGCAGGGACACGGCAACGATCAGGGAAATAAGGTCGGAAGTCGGCGTTTTGCCGAGGGCTCACGGTTCTGCCGTGTTTACCCGGGGTGAGACGCAGGCCATTGTAACGGCTACCCTGGGCACGGACCGGGATGCGCAGATCATCGATGCGATAGAAGGAGAACGCAAGGATCCGTTTATGCTGCATTATAACTTTCCTCCCTATTGCGTCGGTGAAACTGGACGCGCGATGTCGCCCAAACGGCGCGAAATAGGCCACGGCCGGCTGGCAAAGCGAGCCTTGATGGCAGTCATGCCGAACATGGAGGAATTTCCCTACGCCCTGCGGATTGTATCCGAGATAACCGAATCGAACGGTTCCAGTTCCATGGCTTCGGTATGCGGCGCCAGCCTGTCATTGATGGATGCCGGTATAGATATAAAGGCGCCGGTGGCCGGCATCGCCATGGGTTTGATAAAGGAAGGTGACAAATTTGTGGTATTGTCGGACATCATGGGTGATGAGGATCACCTCGGCGATATGGATTTCAAGGTAGCCGGGACGGAGACGGGCATCAGCGCACTGCAAATGGATATCAAGGTGCCCGGCATAACCAGGGAGATTATGGAAGTTGCGCTGTCCCAGGCCCGGGACGGGAGGCTGCATATCCTGGAGAACATGAACAGCGTGCTGGGCACGGCGCGTACAGAGATGTCCGAATATGCACCGCGGGTTACCACGATCAAGATTCACCCGGACAAGATCAGGGACGTTATCGGCAAGGGCGGCGCCACGATACGGTCAATAACGGAAGAGACGGGGGCGGCCATCGACATAGATGATAGCGGCTATGTCAAAATCTATTCCAGCGACAAGACAGCCAGCGACGCGGCGCTTAAGCGCATCGAAGACATTACGGCTGACGTCGAAGTAGGAAAGATATACAAGGGAAAGGTGGCCAAGCTGATGGACTTCGGCGCATTCGTCAATATTCTGCCCGGCAAGGACGGCCTGGTGCATATCTCGCAGATTTCCGAGGAACGGGTCCAGAATGTCAGCGATAAATTGTCGGAAGGCGACTTTGTCAAGGTCAAGGTGCTCGAGATTGACCGGCAGGGCCGGGTCCGTCTCAGCATGAAAGCTGTCAACGAATAAACCGATGGGAATGTTGCTCCCGGGAAAATAATGAAGCGACGCGCATTTCTGGTTGCCGGCGGATTAGTGGGCGGCGGCCTGGCGCTGGGCTATATCTTTACGCCGAACCGGCTGGCTTTACGGGCCGTTTCAACCCCCGAACAGATCTGGCTGACCTCCTGGGTCAGCATCAATGCCGATAATACGGTCACCATCCTGATCCCGCAGACGGAAATGGGCCAGGGAATCCACACCGCGTTGTCGATGATGCTGGTGGAAGAAATGGAGGCGGACTGGTCGCTGGTCGATATCAGGCAGGCCCCCGCAGAGGAGATTTACGTAACCGACAAGATAGCCCAGGGTTTCATGGCGGGCAGGACGGACGTGCCCGACCCGCTGCAAAAGCTCTGGGATTATTCGTTCTACAAGGCGGCAGGCATGCACAGCCTGCAACTGACCGGCGGCAGTACGAGCGTCAGGTTTACCGGCCAGGGCGGGATGCGCATCGCCGGGGCTGCCGCCAGGGAGATGCTGCTCAGCGCCGCGGCCGAACACTGGAAGGTGGCGCAGACTGAATGCCGCGCCGCGTTGAGTCATATACACCACGACCCCAGCGGTCGATCCGTCCGCTTTGCCGACCTGGCTGCAGCGGCTGCGGAACACATGCCTTCGCTTACCCCCAGGCTGAAAGCGAAACAGGATTATGTGCTGTGCGGCAAACCCGTACCCCGTATCGACCTGGCCGGGAAGGTAACCGGCGCGCAAGCCTATGCCGGCGACCTCAGACTGGACGGTATGAAGGTTGCCACTATTCGCCACGCGCCTGTTTTCGGCGGTGATGTCAAATCCCTTGAGCCTGGTCCCGCCACGGCCCTGCCCGGTGTAGCGGATGTATTGCAAATTCCCGGCGCCGTTGTCGTGACTGCCGATAACTACTGGCGTGCAAGCAAGGCGCTTGCCGCCCTGACCGTGGAGTTCAGTGACGGCGGCAACAGTGGTTTCAGTTCGGAGCGGATGTGCCGCGACTTCAGCGCAGCCCTGGACGCAGGGGAGTTCAGCGCCGATCATCAACAGGGTGACGTCGCTGCAGCGGGTTCCGGAGCCTCCGGACGTGTACAGGCGGAATACCGCGTGCCGTTCCTGGCCCATGCGCCGATGGAACCGGTGAACTGCGCGGCCTGGCACCACGACGGGCAACTGGAGCTTTGGATAGGTGTCCAGAACCCCCTTGGAGCCCGGGCGCTGGCCGCCGAGACAGCCGGCATGGACATGGAAAACGTCGTTGTCCACCCGTACCAGATGGGCGGGAGTTTCGGGCGAAAGTCTACATTTGGCCCAAACTTCATCCGCGCTGCGGTGCATACCGCCATGCGCGTGTCCTACCCGGTCAAGCTCATCTGGTCCCGGGAGGAAGACATCCGCCATGATTATTACCGCCCGGCTGAACTCAGCCGCTTCGAGGCGCAACTGGATGCCGGGGGCAAACCCGTAACCTGGCTGAACCGCTACACGGACATCGGCCTGAGCGGCGGCGGTGAAGCCGCGCTGATTCCCTACGCGGTCCAGCACCAGCAGATAGGCAGGGTTCCCTGCGAGGCGCCGGTCCCACTCGGTTACTGGCGCAGCGTGGAATATTCCTGCCAGGGATATTTCTACGAGTCATTCATCGATGAACTGGCGCATCACGCCGCACAGGACCCGCTTGCATACCGTCTTGCCCTGTTGGATGCAAAGCCGCGTTACCAGGCCGCGTTGCGCCTGGCAGCGGAGAAAATCGGCTGGGGCAGGCCGCTGCCTGAGAATTCCGGGACCGGTATTGCCGTCGTTGCCAGCTTCGGTTCAATCGTGGCCCAGGCGGTGCAGGTGGCCGTCACGGGGGACAGGCTGCGGGTGGAAAAAGTGGTGGCCGCGGTCGACCCGGGCGAGGTCATCAATCCCGCCACGGCCCGGGACCAGGTGGAGAGCGGCATCATCTACGGTCTGACTGCGGCCTTGTACGGAGATATCACGGTTGACGGGGGGCGGGTGCGGCAAGGCAATTTTACCGATTACCGCATGGTGCGCATGGACAACACACCGTCCATGGAGGTGCATTTCATTGAGAGCGGCGCGGCGCCGGGCGGCATGGGAGAAGTCGGCACGCCGCCGCTGGCGCCGGCATTGTGTAATGCCATATTCGCTGCAACCGGCCGGCGTATGCGCCGGCTTCCACTGCAGGATCAGCTGTCAGTCTAGCGCGCTCCCGATGCTGAACCGGAAATGAGGTTCCCTGAAAAGTCACTGTTAGCCGGTTTGCTTTATACTAGTACTCTTTCAACTTAATATTGACATGTTCAGAGCCACACAGCGACGTCAAGACAAGGCGCAGCCCGCAGAGAATGGCGCGCCCTTGTCAAGGGCTGCAACGCCGTATTGGCGTCGCTGTGTGGCTCCCTGCGGGCGGGCCGGGAAGCGGTCGCCCGCGGCGTTACACCGCTTGGCAAGGACGCGCCATTCCCTGCGCGGCGTGCCTTGCGCGCAACCGCTTCCCGACCCGCTGAACATGTCAATATTAAGTTGAAAGAGTACTAGGCATTATTTTTCCAGGTATTCCAACGAGCATGAGACTGTCAGGTAATGAATTCAGGCGCTGGGAGCATAAGTCCGTAACGCTGCTGGGCATGTCCGGGGTCGGCAAGACCACCCTGGCGCGAAAGTTGCGCCGGCACAACTGGTTCCATTATTCCGGCGATTACCGGATCGGGACCCGTTACCTGGATGAGCCTATCCTGGATAACATCAAGCAGCATGTAATGCAGATCCCTTTTACCCGGGAGTTGCTGCGCTCGGATTCGATCTACATCACCAACAACCTGGACATCGACAACCTGAAACCGCTTTCCAGTTTCCTCGGTAAACTGGGCAACCCGGAACAGGATGGGTTGGACCTGAAGGAATTCAAACGCCGCCAGGACTTGCACCGGCAAGCCGAGGCTGATTCCATGTACGACGTGCCGGAGTTCATGCGCCGGGCCCGTGAAGTTTACGGTTATGCGCATTTTGTCAACGACGCCGGCGGCAGCCTGTGCGAAATGGACGACGAAGTGATCAAGCTGCTGGCGCAGCACACGCTGGTTTTATACATTGAAGCCACCGCTGAAGACGAAAAGGACCTGATTGCCCGGGCCGAACAGGACCCCAAGCCGCTGTATTACAAGGAGGAATTCCTGGACGAACAACTGGCCGCATACATGCGCATACGGGGCCTGGATTACATCGCCCTGATCGACCCCGATGATTTTGTCAGGTGGGTGTTCCCCAGGTTGTTCCGCGCCCGTATCCCGCGTTATGAACACATTGCGGCCAGTCATGGCTACCGCGTTGCCACCGATGAAGTACTTCATGTAACAACCGAACAGGACTTCATCGATGTAATTGCCGGTGTTCTGGACCGGCAGGGAGGGGGTTAACAGTGCCGCTGGTGGCGAATACCGATCTACCCAGCTTCGGGCGGCTTCAGAGTGAAGGCAGTCTGGTGATAGCCAGGGATACTGCCGAGACCCGGGAGGTGCGCGAACTGCATATCGGCCTGTTGAACATGATGCCGGACAAGGCCCTGGAGGCCACGGAAAGGCAATTCTTCCGGTTGGTGGGCGAAAGCAACCAGATAGCCAGGTTTTACATGCACCCGTTTACCCTGGAGGAATTGCAGCGCGGCAGGGAAGGCCGGGAACACGTCGAGAGGTATTACCGGAGTTTCGAGCAAATCCAGTCCGACCGGCTGGACGCGTTGATCATCACCGGGGCGAACGTAGTCGACCCGGCCCTGGACCGCCAGGAGTTCTGGAGTCCGCTGATTGACGTGGTTAACTGGGCTTACGACAATGTCACGTCCATATTGTGTTCCTGCCTCGCTACCCACGCACTGTTGCAGTTCCGTTACGGCCAGAAGCGTATCCCGCTTGCGCGCAAGTGCTGGGGAGTTTATTCGCACCGGGTCCGGGAACGCTCACATCCCCTGGTGGCCGGCATGAATACGCGTTTTGACGTTCCCCACTCCCGCTTTAATGCAGTAACGCCGCAACAGTTTGCCGAAGCGGGCCTGAAGGTCCTGGTTGAAAGTGATGAGGTGGGGGTCCACCTTGCCGCCAGTGATGACGGCCTGCGGCTGGTGTTTTTCCAGGGACATCCCGAATACGACGCGAACAGCTTGTTCAAGGAGTACAAGCGCGAGGTTTTACGGTTTATGGGTGGTGAGACGGACATCTACCCGCCGTTCCCGGAGAATTATTTCTCCCTGCAGACCAGGGCGATACTGGCCGAATACCGGGAACGTGTAGTTGATGCCAGGAACAGGGGGAGGGAACTGCCGCCGTTCCCGGAACAGTTAATCAGCCCTTCACTGGACAATACCTGGCATGACAGCGCCGAATCCGTGATCAATAACTGGGTCGGGGAGGTGTACCGCTCGACCCACCCGGGTTAGCCGGATTACGGGCGTAAAGCTGCACCAGGCAGGGTTGGCATGCCGACCCTGGATCCCAGGGTTACGGGCTAGGCGTCTTCTTTTTTGCTCGCAGGCGATCGCGTGGTGCGGCGCCGGGTCCTGGGTTTAGCCGTTGTTGCGGGTTTATCGCCGGCAGGCCAGGGACTGAACGGGAACGGCCGTTCGTCCGACTGGAACGTGATGTAACCAAGGGCCTGGGAGATGTAGCGCAACAGGCCCGTATTGAAACCGGCCAGTTGCCGGTTCAACTCGCCCGTCAGGAGCTTGCTGACAAACTGGAAAACGACCAGCAGCCAGACGAGAATAATGGCAAAGTAAAGAATGGCGCCGAAGATGACGATAAACAGGCCGCGCAGCCACACATCGGTATTTTTTACATTTTCTTTTATGGTCATTATTACCCTCCTGGCAGCATTATAACCCATTCATGTGTGGCAACCAGGTATATATATGACGACATATACTCAGTTGTCCAGGCTGAACGTCAGTATTTCATCGCCGACCGTGTAGCCGAACAGGGAATTTCCTCCCGCGGCAACGGCTATGTACTGCTTGCCGCCGACCATGTAACTGACGGGCGGGGCGTTGACGCCGTAGTCGGCCTGGTGCTGCCACAAGGGCGCGCCGCTGTGCGCGTCATAGGCGGCGAAGCGGCCGTTCCCTTCACCGGTAAAGACCAGGTCGCCGGCAGTAGCCAGCACGCCGCCCACCATGGGTTGCGCCACTTTTTGTTGCCAGCTCAGCTTGCCGGATACGACGTCTACCGCGCTGAGCACTCCCCAGTCCGGTTCATCCGCCTTCCTGAAAAAGGAGTAGCTCTGCCAGGGTGCGCCCGGGCCGGGTTCCAGCCTGCGCGCAAAGAACAGTGAGGGCTGGTAAATGCCTGCGATATACACCTGTTGCAGTCCGGGGTGGTACGCGACCGGAGACCATGAGACCGCGCCCAGGGTGCCCGGGACGATGCGCACGCCTTCCGCCACGGGGCGCGCAAACAGGTTTTCCTGGTTGATGAAGGCTTCGCTGCGCCGGATCAATCTGCCGGTCTGCCGGTCGTGGATAAAAAACCAGCCGAGCTTGCTGGCCTGTCCCACCGCCTTGATGGTCTGGCCGTTTTCAACCAGGTCAAACAGTACCGGCGGGCTGGCGACGTCGTAACCCCAGCGGTCGTGGGGCACCTGCTGGTAATACCAGCGCAGCTTGCCGGTATCCGCTTCCAGGGCAACCAGGCTGACGGTGTACAGGTTATCGCCCGGACGGGTCGAATCATCCATCTGCGGCGACGGGTTGCCGGTGCCGATGTAAACCAGGCCAAGTTCGGGGTCGATAGCCGGTGTCGTGTAGATGGAACCGCCGCCGTAACGCCAGGTATCGGCATGGGTCCTGTTGGCACGCCGCTCCGCCTTCAGGTCCCGGTTCAGGGGGACGCCGTAACCTGTTTCCTTATGCCATCCGCCTTGCCAGCCGGATTCCGGGGTGCTGTACCAGCGCCAGATTTCCTTGCCGGTTTCCGTGTCGTAAGCGACGATAAAGCCTCTTAAGCCGTGGCCTCCGCCGGACAGGCCGCCGACAGACAATACGTATTCACCTTCCTGCTCCAGGTCCATGTGCAGGCCGTAACCCGCGCCTGAAATGCCGACAAGGACCTTGCCGGCAAACACCTGGGGGGCCAGGTTGGCGGTGTAGCCGGTCTGGCCGGACTGAATCGCGCCTTTCAGTTCGTCCACCCCGAGCAGCGGGTCGAGTTGTTCCGCCTTGCCGGCATCGGTGTCCGTGATCGCCACATCCCAGAGCACCTTGCCCGTGTCCCGTTCCAGGGCGATCAACCGGGCATCGATGGTGACGCTGAACACCTTGTCGTCAGTGAGGGCGGGCCCGCGGTTGGCAGGTCCGCAACAAAAGGTCTTGTCCGGAAGGTCATGACCGTAACGCCATAACACCTTGCCCGTGTCCGCGCGCAAGGCAATGATGTCGTTGTACGGGGTCGTTACGTACATCACCCCGTCCCGTATGATGGGTGAAGCCTGGAATGATCCGAATTTGCCGGTTTTGAAACGCCAGGCCAGCCGTAACCGGTCCACGTTGCCGCTATTGACCTGGGACAGGGGGCTGAAGCGCTGGTTGTCGTAGGTGCGCCCGTACAAGGGCCAGTCAGCGCGGTCAGTCAGGATGATGTCCGCGCCGGCAGGTAGCGAAAACAGGAAACACAGCGCCACCAACAGGCTGGCGCGCGCACGCAGGATGAAATTCCGAAACCGGCTTCGACAAGGTGCCGGAATAAGATCGGTGAGTGGGTTCATTACCGGTTAGAATAACACTTTTTACCGGCAGGTGAGATTGTCGCGGGAGAGTACGGCAGGTGAGAACGACAACGCTTTTTCCATTGGGCGCCGTTGCGATCAGCGTTGTATCCTATCTCCATCCCGGCCTGTTGCAGCCTTTCAAGGGGTATATTGTCCCCTTGCTCGGCCTGGTGATGCTGGGCATGGGGATGACCCTTCGGTCAGCTGATTTCAGGAATGTACTCAGGAGGCCCCGGCCCGTGACACTGGGTGTCGCCCTGCAGTTTATCCTCATGCCGTTCATGGCATGGACGGTATCGGAGGCGCTGGGATTGCCGCTTGAACTGATGCTGGGCATGGTGCTGGTAGGCTCATGCCCCGGGGGCACCGCATCCAATATAATCTGCTACCTGGCAAAAGGCGAGGTTGCCGTATCCATTACCCTGACGGCCGTGTCCACACTATTGGCGATATTCCTAACTCCGCTGCTGACCTGGCTGTATATCGGGCAGAAAGTACCGGTGCCGGTACCGGCCATGATGCTGAATATCTTTACCATCGTGCTGGCGCCGGTTGCCCTGGGGGTGTTCATCAACAACCGTTTCGGTGGCAGGCTGGAGACGGTCAAACGCATTTTCCCCGGTGTTTCCGTCGTTGCCGTCATCGTGATCATAGGCATCATCATCGCCAATACCCAGGCGCAACTGGCCCAGTTGGCGGCGCCGGTTATTGTCGCGGTGTGCCTGCACAATATATCCGGGCTGGCAGGCGGCTATTGCCTGGCCTGGCTGTTCGGTTGCGACGAGCGTGTCCGGCGCACCCTCGCGATAGAAGTGGGGATGCAGAATTCCGGCCTCGCCATTGCCCTGGTCGAACTGACGAAGTTTCCGCTGCTTGCCGCACTGCCCGGCGCGGTATTCAGTATCTGGCACAACATCAGCGGTTCAATGCTGGCCGCCTGGTGGGGCAGGGGGGATGAGAAATAAGGATTAATTCCTAATTCCTGCACTTGATCACCCTCTTTTCCGTAATGATCTGATCCACCCGCACGTCAGTATCGGTGGCAGGCATGTCATTCACGATCTGGCATTCATAACATAATGCCGTCTTTGCGGTGTGCGGATGAGCGGCGAACCACTTGTCGTAATAACCTTTACCGTAACCTATGCGTTTGCCGTCCGGGGTAAACCCCAGGCCCGGGGTAATACTCAGGTCAACCGGGGACTGCCATTCGGCATCGTTCTCCGGCGTGAGTATGCCCAGTTGTCCGGCCCGCAGGTTCTCCCAGCCGTCGAAACGGACCGCGATCATCTTTTCCATGTTGATGATTTTGGGGACGAGGACTGTTTTACCCAGTGTCCGCAGTCGATCGATGACATCCCGGGTATTGACTTCGGCATCTGTGGACACGTAGCAGAAGACCGTATCGGCCTGTTCGATCCGGGTTTGCAGGCGCGCATGAATGGCCTGGTCGAATTCCTGACGCTGTTGCTGCGACAAAGCCTGACGCACCAGTTTCAGGCGTTCTCGCAGGCTCGCTTTTTGCCTGCTCAGCATAGTACCGGCCGGCTTTGCCGCTGTCGTTCTGAAATCATCGTTTTCATTTTCGTAAAAAGGCCGTATAATAACGCCTTTTTTTCAGCAGGTAAGTTCTGCCGTTTCACCGGCATAAGGTTAAATTTATGGTAACAATTCGATTAGCGCGGGCTGGCGCAAAGAAAAGGCCTTTTTATCATGTAGTTGCAACCGATTCACGCAATCCGCGTGATGGCAGGTATATAGAAAGGCTGGGATATTTCAACCCCATAGCAACCGGCCAGGAACAAAGATTGAACCTGGAACAGGAGCGGGTTGACTATTGGCTGTCCCAGGGAGCACAGCCATCGGAACGCGTGGCCGGGTTAATCAGGATTAACGCTAAAAATAAAGCCAAGACGGGCTGACCCCCATGCTGGAGCCTGCTGGCAACGAGCAGGGAAAGCGGGTCATCATCGGCAGGATTTCCGGCGTACACGGGGTAAGCGGGTGGCTGAAGGTATTTTCTTATACGGCGCCGAGGGATAACATCTTTTTATACCGGCCCTGGCTGCTGGGAGAAGACGGCGAGGATACGGACACTGCATGGACCGAGGTCGAATATGAAGAGTGCGGGAGCAGAGGAAAAACCCTGGTAGTTAAATTTCCCGGGGTGGAAGACAGGGAAGCGGCGGGTCGCTTCGTCGGCCGCCCGCTTGCCGTGCCGCGCAACCGGTTGCCGGAGCCGGCATCCGGTGAGTATTACTGGGCTGACCTGATGCAGATGGAGGTTGTGACCCGGACCGGCAAGCGCCTCGGCAGGGTCGTTGACATGCTGGAGACCGGCGCCAATGACGTGCTGGTTGTGGAGGGCGACAAGCGCCGTTCGATCCCGTTTGTAATGGGTGAAGTCATCAGGCGCGTAAACCTGGATGACGCGCTCATCACGGTGGATTGGGAATGGGATTAGCAGCAGGTGTGGTTACGTTGTTTCCGCAGATGTTCGCTGCAGTCAGCGACTACGGCATCAGCGGAAAAGCCGTCAGGTCGGGATTGCTGCACATCAGCACATTTAATCCGCGGGATTACGCGACGGACCGCCAGCGCAGTGTGGATGACCGGCCTTACGGCGGTGGACCCGGTATGGTCATGATGGTGCAACCGTTGCAGGCCGCCATACGCTCTGCCAGGGAAGCGTTGCCCGGCGCCGCGGTGGCTTACCTGTCGCCGCAGGGGAAGACGCTTCAGCAACAGGACGTGACGGCATTCGCCCGCAGGGATTCATTCATTCTGGTGGCGGGCCGCTATGAAGGTGTTGATGAGCGGTTTGTCGAACTGGAAGTCGACGAGGAGTGGTCCATCGGCGATTACGTGCTCAGCGGCGGCGAGCTTCCGGCCATGGTATTGATTGACGCGGTAGCGAGGTGCCTGCCCGGTGTGCTGGGGAATGAAGAATCCGCGCAGGAGGACTCTTTTTTCCGGGGACTGCTGGATTGCCCCCATTACACCCGGCCGGAGCAGGTTGCGGGACGGTCGGTGCCGCCGGTATTACTGAGCGGCGACCATGACGCCATCCGCAGGTGGCGCCTGAAACAGGCGCTTGGACGTACCTGGAAGCGGCGCCCGGAACTGCTGGAAGCATTGACCCTGGACCCGGAACAACGGGCATTGCTTGCTGAATACATAGAGCAAGAGCGCAACGACGAATGATACGGTCTGGTGATAAAGCCGGGCCCTGACGAGGAGTACAACCATGGTAAACATAATTGAGCAACTCGAGGCTGAACAATGCGACCGGGAAATTCCGGAATTTCATCCCGGTGATACCGTTGTTGTACAGGTCAAGGTAGTGGAAGGCCAGCGCGAGCGGTTACAGGCGTTTGAAGGCACGGTAATCGCCAAGAAGAACCGCGGCCTCAATTCCTCGTTCACGGTGCGCAAAATTTCTTACGGCGAAGGCGTGGAACGGGTATTCCAGACCTACAGCCCCAGTATCGCGCAGATCACCGTAAAACGACGCGGGGACGTGCGCCGGGCAAAACTGTATTACATGCGCAGCCGGCGCGGCAAGGCGGCCAGGATCAAGGAGAAGATCAAGCCCTCATCCTGAAGTATTTTATTTATCCGCAGATTACGCAGATTTACGCAGATAAATATATGAAAATTAACGAGGCCCCGGAGATGGTTAAAGAGTCCTGCTTTATTTTCTCTGAGACCGCTCAACACTACAAATAATCTGCGGTAATCTGCGTCATCTGCGGATTATTCTCCTGTGATGGTGGTTAGTGACTGAAAAGCAGGTTGTTATTGATCAGTTTCTCGATGCCCTGTGGCTGGAGCGGGGGCTGAGCGAGAATACCTTAAGCGCCTACCGCAACGATCTCAATTCATACTCGGGTTGGCTGGCGTCCGCGTCCCGCGGGTTACTGCAGTCCCGGCCCGAGGATATCCTGGCCTACCTGGCCTCGTTGAGCGGCATGTCTTCCCGTACCAGTGCGCGCCGCCTGTCCACTCTGCGGCGTTTTTTTCAATACCTTGCCAGGGAAGGCCGTATCCACGATGACCCCTGTGCCAGGATAGCTGCGCCGCGTATCGGCCGGCCTTTGCCGAAGTCCCTGACCGAGGCGGAAGTAGAGGGGTTGCTTGATGCGCCGGATACCTCCAGCGCCATCGGCCTGCGCGACCGGGCGATGCTGGAGGTGTTATACGCAACCGGGCTGAGAGTAACCGAACTGGTGACCCTGCAGATGGGCCAGGTGAATTTGAGGCAGGGCGTGGTGCGGGTCGTCGGCAAAGGCAACAAGGAACGTCTGGTACCGTTGGGGGACGAGGCCGCGGACTGGCTGGAGAAATTTATCCGTAACGGCCGCGCTGAACTGTTGCCGGGGCCGCCTTCGGCAACACTGTTTCCGAGCCGTCGCGGACGCACGATGACGCGCCAGACTTTCTGGCACGCGGTCAGGCGCCATGCCGTCCGGGCGGGAATAACCAAAACGCTTTCCCCGCACGTGCTCAGGCATGCGTTCGCCACCCACCTGCTGAACCACGGCGCGGATTTGCGCGTGGTGCAGATGTTGCTGGGACACAGCGATATTTCGACGACGCAGATCTACACCCACGTTGCCAGGGAGCGACTGAAAAACCTCCATGCAGAACACCACCCACGCGGTTGAGCCGGCAGTGTCAATTTGGGACACCCATGAATTGCGAAAAATTCGCAATTCATGGGTGTCCCAAATTAGTGGCGGCCTGTGTTATGATTGATGCTGGTTATCCCATCAAAAAAGTGAGTAGGAATAGATGTCTGTGCGATTTGGATTAATAATTCTGGCTGCTGCGCTGTTCGCTGCCGGAACATACGCCGACCCGGACCGGGACAGCCGCTTGCGCGAGGCGATCAATGAAGTTTTCCCCGACGTTGAAATCGACCGGATCAAGCCGGCGCCCATCCCCGGGCTCTACGAGGTTATGCTGGGTACGGACATGGTCTACATGAGCGAGGACGGCCGTTACATCCTGCAGGGGGACCTGATCGATCTCGGGGAGAGGGTTAATCTCAGCGAACGGGAGCGCGCTGCCGCAAGGAAGCAGTTACTGGCAAGCATCCCTGCATCCGAGACCATCGATTTTGCGCCGTCAAACCCGGAGCATACCGTATACGTTTTTACCGATATTACCTGCGGCTATTGCCGGCGCTTCCACCAGCACATGGCGGAGTTGAACAGCAAAGGTGTAGCTGTCAGGTACCTTGCCTTCCCGCGCGCCGGGGTCGATTCGGAATCGTTCAGGGAAATGGAATCGGTCTGGTGCGCCGCAGACCCGACTACTGCCATAACCCGGGCCAAGCAGGGCGACCAGGTAGCAGCCGCGCAGTGCGACAACCCGGTGCAGAGGCAGTATGAACTGGGACAATCACTGGGCGTGAGAGGCACACCCGCCATTTACCTGGAAGGCGGCCAGGAAATGCCCGGTTACGTACCGCCGGACACCTTGTTGGAGGCGCTGCAGCGGTATTCCAGTTAATTCTGTTGATCTATCCGCAGATTACGCAGATTAACGCAGATGTAATCAAAGGCTGTTTAATATATTCAGTTATTGATATTGAGTCGTTGGCACAACACTTTTTCGACTCGGAATCAAAACAATTCAATAATCTGCGTTAATCTGCGTCATCTGCGGATAAATGCAGTTCACCCTGCAACGATTTAATCACTGCCACGGTCCTGCTGCCGTCTTTTTCGGTGTGTTCGACCTTTACCTGTAAAAAGTTCAGCTCGGGTGCGCACCAGAAAACGGACCTGCGGCTGCTGCCGGGTTTGTGCCTGAGCATTTTTATGGTGTCGAAGCTGCCCAGGGGTGTCTCAACGGTTTCCTCGCCCAGCCTTTCGAAACGGTAGGTCTTGATTCCACCCCCGTCCGCGATCAGGTAGGTATCGGGGGTGTGCCCGTTTTGCAGGTCGTACATGATCGCCAGCTGGTACAGCAGTTTATCCATTACGGCCGGTTCGATCGGCATATGCCAGAAATCACCGTTGATGGTGTTTTTTATCTTCTTGTCGTGCCAGTTGAACTCTATGGAGACGTCACGTTTTTTCCTGTCGCCGGTTCGTTTGTAACTGTAGAGAACAGGCTGAAGCAGGTGGTCCCGGACCATCAGCCTGCTGGTCTCTACTATGTGCACTTTTTTGAACAACGAGATCAGGCCGGTCGTTTTCGTCTCCGAACTGTATTCATAACTGTCATCGTCCAGTTTCGCCAGGCTGCGCACCACTCGCGCCGCTTTCGTATTTTTCGCGTACAGCGAATATTCCGCCTCGAAGGTGGGCAGAGCGGTAACGCTTTCGGCGCGCAGCGCGCCGGCGCCCGCGAGCAGGCAGAATAAAAACAGCAGTTTGAATAACCGTGCTACACCTGTACAGTTAGCCCGACGCGGAGGTAAACTTGTCAGGACATGCAGACAGCGCGAAAAAAATTTAATCCCGGTGAACATGCGAATATCCTGGTAGCCGGTGACGTGATGCTGGACCGCTACGTCTTTGGTGACGCCGGCAGGATATCACCGGAAGCGCCGGTCCCGGTGGTACGGGTGGACAGAATAGTGGAACGGCCGGGCGGCGCCGCAAACGTTGCAGCCAATATCAGCTGCCTGGGGTTGGAAGTCAGACTGGCCGGCATTATCGGAGACGACGAGCAGGCCGGGGTATTGGAGGAAGCATTGTCAGAGTCGGGCGTCCGTTATCATCTTCATCGTCAAGCTGGTGCTTCCACTATAACCAAACTCCGGGTTTTAAGTCAAAACCAGCAATTGCTGCGGCTTGATTACGAAGGTGATCCGGCTGCAGCCGCGGCCGACCCGCTGCTGGAGATATATGCCGACCTGCTGCGCGATGCGACGGTTGTGGTGTTATCCGATTATGCCAAGGGGAGCCTGGCCCGCGTGGAGGCTTTCATCAGGCTCGCTACCGGACGCGCCCTGCCGGTCATCATCGATCCGAAAGGCGCCGATTTCTCCCGCTATAAAAATGCCACGGTGCTGACGCCGAATTACCGGGAGTTCGAGGCCGTTGCGGGCAGCAGCCTGAACGAAGACGAGATATGTACAAAAGGCATGAACCTGTGTGAAACATTGTCACTGGATGCCTTGCTTATCACCCGGGGCAGGCGCGGTGTTACCCTGCTGGACAGGTCAAACCAGGAAATCGTCAACCTGCCGGCGGAAACCCGCGAGGTGTTTGACGTCACCGGCGCGGGGGATACCGTCATCGCCACGTTTGCGTCAGCCGTAGCGTCCGGTTACGGTTACCGGGAGGCCGTCTGCTTCGCCAACTCGGCTGCCGGCATCGCGGTGCAAAAGCTGGGTGCGGCCACTGTCAGTCTCGCTGAATTGAATACCCTGCCTGTCCGACCCGGTGACTACGGCCGCGCCAGGCACCTGCAGCCTGACGACCTGCTCGACGCGCTCGATCTCAGCAGGACGCAAGGAGAGAAAATCGTTATGACCAACGGCTGCTTCGACCTGTTGCACGCCGGCCACGTCGAGTACCTGGAGCAGGCCGGGGCGCTGGGCGACAGGCTCATCGTCGCGGTGAACGATGATGCGTCCGTACGCAGGCTCAAGGGCGCCGGCAGGCCCGTACAGGACCTGGAAAAACGCCTGAAGGTACTGGCGGGGCTGGCTGCGGTCGACTGGCTGGTCACGTTTTCCGAGGATACGCCGGAGCGCCTGGTGGAACTGGTCAGTCCCGATCTGCTGGTCAAGGGCGGTGATTATGCCGTCGATGAAATCGCCGGAGCCGGACATGTGAAATCACATGGAGGAGAAGTGAAAGTACTGCCGCTGGTGGAGGACTGCTCTACCAGCCTGATACTGGATAAAATCAGGAGCGCAGAACGGGGTCCGGCATGATCGTCGTTACCGGTGCGGCAGGGTTTATCGGCAGTAACCTGGTGCGCGGCCTGAACGCGGCCGGGCGTACGGACATTATTGCCGTCGATGACCTGTCCGACGGGACCAAGTTCCGCAACCTGGTTGAATGCGATTTTCTGGACTACCTGGACAAGGACGAGTTCATTGCTTCCGTGCAGGACAGGCTGGACGGCGTGGACCTGGTATTTCACCAGGGCGCCTGCTCCGATACCCGGGAATGGGACGGCAGGTTTATGCTGGAAACCAACTACGCGTATTCCCGGCGCCTGCTGGATGCCTGCCTGCAGCAAAACGTTGCCTTTATTTATGCTTCCAGCGCGGCGGTATACGGCGGTAACCGGAGTTTTATCGAAGAACCCCAGCACGAAAAGCCCGCCAACATGTATGCGTACTCAAAACTGCTGTTTGACCGTTATGTCCGCAGGGTGATGCAGGGCCCGGCCACGCAGGTTGCCGGCCTGAGGTATTTCAACGTCTACGGTCCCGGTGAGCAGCACAAGGGAGCCATGGCCAGTATGGTGTTCCAGTTGAACAGGCAACTGCTGGAAAACGGTGAGGTGAACCTGTTCAGGGGCAGCGGCGGCTACGCTGACGGAGAACAGCGCCGGGATTTCATCCATATCGATGACGTGGTCGACGTTAACCTGTGGTTTATGAATAACAACGGGAACAGCGGCATATTCAACGTCGGTACCGGCAGGAGCAGGAGCTTTAACGATGTCGCCCGGCTGGTGACTGACTGGCACGGCAAAGGCAGTATCCGCTATGTGGATTTCCCGGAGGGCCTGTTACCCGCTTACCAGAGTTTTACCCAGGCGGATGTCGCGGCGTTGCGGGAGGCCGGTTACCGGACACCGTTTACGGGATTGGAAAAAGGCATCGGGACATACCTGGACTGGTTGAATTGAACACCGGACCAATGCGGTTTCTATACAGCATCGTCCTGTACCTGTCCGTACCCCTGGTACTGTTGAAACTGTTGTTACGCGGGCGCAGGAACAGGGCTTACCTCGAGCGCATCCCGGAAAGGTTTGGCTGCGTTGCGGAACCGAAGTCCGGGCTGCCGGTAATCTGGGTTCACGCGGTATCCGTCGGTGAGGTACAGGCAGCCGGCGCCCTGGTGAAACGCCTGCTCAGGTCTTATCCGGGTTGCCAGGTTGTGTTGACGACGATCACGCCGACGGGCGCGGCACAGGTTGAGAAACTGTTTTCCGGTTCTGTTGAGCACCGCTACCTGCCCTATGACCTGCCCCACGGCGTCAACCTGTTCCTGCGCCGTATCAACCCGCGCCTGCTGGTTATCCTGGAAACGGAAATCTGGCCGAACCTGCTGCATTATTGCCGGCGCCGCGGCGTCCCCGCGATCCTGGTCAATGCCAGGTTGTCTTCCACCTCGTACCGCGGTTACCTCAGGATGCGGCGCTTCACGGCATCCACCGTGCGGCTGCTGGATCATATTGCCGCCCGGAACGCTGAAGACGCCGGCCGTTTTCTGGCGTTGGGCGCGGACCCTGCCGCGGTCTCGATAGCGGGCGACCTGAAGTTTGACGATGAGACGCCCACGGAAACCAATGGACAGGCGCAGTCGCTCAGACGGTCTCTCGCACCGGGCCGTCCTGTCTGGATCGCGGCCAGCACCCACGAGGGTGAAGAGGACAAGGTGCTTGAGGCGTTCCGGGGCGTCCGGAAATCACTCGCCGACTGCCTGCTGATCATTGCGCCGCGCCACCCCGAACGCTTTGACAGGGTATACGACCTGTGCCGGCGCCGCGGCCTGGAAGTGTCCAGGCGCAGCGACACTGCCGGCGCCGTACACCGGGATACGGACGTGTACCTGCTGGATACGCTGGGAGAACTTCCCCGGTTCTACGCCTGTGCCGATGCGGCGTTTGTGGGCGGCAGCCTGGTGCCGGCAGGAGGGCACAACGTGCTGGAAGCAGCCAGGCTGGGTGTGCCGCTCGTCAGCGGCGCGCATACCGGAAATTTCGCTGAGATAATCGGCCTCTTCAAGGCGGCGGACGCGATCATGATAGTGACCGATGCAACGCAACTTGCCGCAGCAGTGACCCGGCTGCTGACGGACGCGGAACTGAGACGGGCCTGCGGTGAACGCGGGCAACGGCTGGTGCAGCAGAATCAAGGCGCGATCGACTCGGTCATGGCATTGCTGGAAGGATATGTGGGGTCAGAGTAAAAATACGGTTGATCAGGCTGGGCGCGCTGTATCGTGTTTTTGTTACTCTGACCCCAAATATCTCTTGATTGTTACATACGCAACCACTAACCTGTACACGGTGGTTCGGTTTAAAGAGACAGTGAAACGATAATATAGAGACTTCTTAACTCGATTTCTTCTCTATTAGTTGCGATCACAACCATGTCAAATGTATAATTGTATTAAAGGTATTGTATAACAGTTAAGATACCCAATTAGCCGTGACTTTTATATTGTTGTAATTACAAATCATAACTATAGATAAAAGGGGGCTTTGAATGAATCAAGGTAATTCCAAAAAACGCTTCTCATCCTTATCTCACTGCGGACTAATGGCAATAGCTGCGGCAATCGTCTGGGTACCGGCAATATCCGTTGCCCAAAATATCCTGGAAGAGATCATCGTCACGGCAACCAAGCGTGAAGAGTCACTTCAGGATGCACCGATATCGGTCAGTGCGTTCACGGGTAGTGATCTTCAACGCCAGGGCGTTGCCGATATGCAAGGACTATCCAATATCGTTCCTAATGTGACCATTGGTACGGAAGGGGCGCGGGATGCAACCTATATCGCCATTCGCGGTATCTCACAGAGCGAACGTCGTAATACGGATGATGCCACCACGCCATTCTTTATAGATGGTGCGACTGTGCCCAGGATGTCGGGTGTTGCAGCTTATTTCTATGATGTTGAGCGTCTTGAAGTACTGCGCGGGCCCCAGGGTACATTATACGGCCGTAACAGTACGACCGGCGTGGTTAACCTCATAACCAGGAAACCTAATTTTGATGGCATAAATGGCGATTTCGAGTTGGGCTATGGCGATTACAATGATTTCACGGCAAATGGCGCGATTAATTTACCCTTGTCTGATGATGTCGCGGGGCGAGTGGCCTTTACCTACAGAGAACGTGATGGCTATCGTGATAATGGACCCGGCATCGAGGATTCAGATGATGCGGATGACTTCGGTATACGCGGCCACCTGTTATGGAATGCCACCGATGACACATCACTGTTATTTACCGCAGATTATTACCAGAGGAAGGGCGTCGGTCTGAATATCTACGGAGTGCCATGCGAGTCTGACGTAACATGTCAGCTGGGTTCGGGCATCACCAGTAACAAAGGAAATGTACCGCTGAATACCCAACCTTTTCGTGATAACTCCGACACCGATTTCAAGTTTGAATTGAATCATAGTTTTGAAAACTTCGATTTCACCGGACTGGTCTCCTACCGGGAGCATGAGCGAGATTATCAGAATGATGAAGGGTATGGAGACAGTTTGAGAGGCATCCCGGTTAAGGCAGATGTTGTAGAAACCACCGAGTCTGAATCCATTAGCGCTGAAGTGCGATTCACTTCCACCACGGATGGCCCACTACAATGGATACTGGGCGGCTATATGCTGGATGAGGAAATCAACGGCACCTTCTTTTTCCGTCCGGTATTCGTTGGCAGTCCTTTTGTGGGTAATCACCTGAACCTCCAGTTTACGGATGAGGATTTGAGTATTGAATCCTGGGCGGTATTTGGCAACCTGGCCTATGATATCACTGATCAATTTACCCTTAGAGGTGGCGTCCGCTATACCGATGATGAGAAGAACAAGGGCGGTAGCGCGACTGATCCGTCCGCGGGCAGTTTTATGAGAGTCGGCATATTGGAATCGGGATTAATCTTTGGCCCGCCTTTCCGCGCGCAGGTGGCTAATCCCAAGTGGGACAAGGTGACCTATAATATTGGTTTTGACTATGCTATCAATGATGATGCCATGTTCTATGCCAAGTTCAGCACCGGCTACAAGGCAGGTGGTTTTAACCGTGGCAGCGCCGGACCAGGCACTGCGCCGCCGGTTTTTATGCTGGATATCTACGACCCTGAAGAGGTGGATGCTTATGAGATCGGTTTTAAGGGAACCTTACTGGATGGCCGGGCGCGGTTTAACATCGCTGGATTTTATAACGACTACGCAAGTAAGGTGGAAACAGTAGTCAGAACCATTAATGGCGTACCTACCAATACCGCAGTCAATGCAACGGATGTTGAGATCTGGGGTATTGAAGTGGAGACTTCACTGGTTTACGGTGATTCCGGTGGACGGGTAGATTTCAACCTGGGTTACCTGGATGCGACCTATGGTAAGTTCGATACTCTACCGGATCCTATTCGCGGTGGCGGAGCAACCCTTGATGTATCTGGAGAAACAGTGCCTAACGCACCTGACTGGAACCTCACATTAACCTGGGTCCCCGTCGAGTGGGGTGTCATGAATGGTCGCTTATCCCCAATGGTGCAGGTGGCGTATAAGTCAAAATATAAAACACGCGCACATGGATTGTTGAATGATATCCAGGATGATTTCACCCGGACCAATCTCAGCCTGCATTGGGAGTCTGATAATAACGGCTTCTATGGCGAGGCATATGTGCGTAATCTTGAGGATGAAACTATCCAGACAAACTCAGACTGTGCTAATCAGCTTCAGGGCGGCCTGGGTATCGGTTGCAGAAAGATGTTTGCTCCCCCGCGTACCTTCGGAGTAAGGGCGGGCTATCGCTTCTGATTCAATCTGTGATAGATACGATCTGTCAGACCAACCCCCCCGCACCTACGGCGTGCGGGTAGGATACCGGTTCTAGACTCCGGAAGACCATATGCATTGGGGGTCAGATCGCACATTGCACACATGTGCGACCTGACCCCATTACAGGATTGGCATTGATTTTGACGCCGGGCCCCTGTATTGTAGCAACCCCTGATTTAATCCCATAGGTTCCCCAATCATGTTGAAAGCTGTAACAATACTTGCCTTATTAGCCCCGTCATTCGTCGCGGCTGCCGGCTTCCCGACGGTCGAAACCGTCAGGATGGTCGTCGGTTGCATGGCCGGACTGGGTGAACAGAGCGAAGAAAACCTGCTGACCTGCGCCTGCCGGCAGGACGTGCTCGAAACTGAACTGAGCTTCGAGGTGTTCGAGGAGGCCAGCCTGCAGGAGCGCTACAATTCCATGCCCGGCAAACGCGGCGGCCTGTTTCGCGATGATGAGATAAGCAGGGAAAACCTGAAGCAGTTGCAATCCGCCAGGAAAAAAGCGGCGGCCATGTGTCCCCAGGTCAGGAAGGTGCCGAGCGTACCGAGAGAAACTGAGTAGCCTCTGACAGGTCCGAGACGGGCCTGCCAGGGTTTTTCCGGGTTACAGCGAACTCAGGGCAAGCTCGTTATCTACGGCAAATTCCGAAGACCACGAAGCATTCTTGGTATCCGTAGCCTGTATCGTCAATACTCCCTCGTTATCCGGAACGAAGAAGAAACGCAGGCTGGGGTCCATGCTGATGGCAAAGGTCAATATCGCTTTCATAACCAGGGTCCCGTTGTAATCGACGTTCAGCGTGTTGACGAAATGAGCGGGGGGGTGGACGTGGGAACCTATCCGCATCGGTTGCAACCCGGTTATGTTCGGGTGTTTTATCCTGAGTTGCATTAAATTCGGCTTGCTGTATTCAACATCGCCGATCAATCTCATGTTCATCTGGCCCATGTTGGCAATGGAATCACCGATGCTCTTGGGTGGCGGCGCGGAACACGCTCCCCTGGCCCGGGTGAAACTCTTGACCATGTAAAGCTCGCCGCTATTCAGTTCGGCGATAGCGCGCACAAAGGTATGATCGTTTATCCTGACGCGCATGGCCAGATCGGCCTTGCCGCTGGCGGGTGTGAAATCAAATATGCCTACCAGCGGGACCGGGTTCTTGTCGATGAAGACATGTATCCGTTGTATATACAGTTCATCGGCCTGGGGAATTTTGGTATGTATGGTAACGGGGGCGAGCGTTGCATCTTCCGCCGCGTACGGCACTCTTATTTCCAGGACACTCTGCTCAGTGTCTTCAATGATTTCCCGGTCCTGGAACGCGGCATGGCGCGAGTTTTCCTCCCAGGCCTGGTCCGATAGATTCTGCCGCCAGTCAGGCGGCATGGTGTCCGCGTACACTGCCGACATGGTGATGAATATCCCGGCGATAATTATGTTGAGAGTCTTCACGGTGTTGTTTAACATACGTTCCCCTATTGTCTCGTTTCAGGCTAATCAAGCCGTTCCGGCCAATAATTATATAATATTGATATTGATATTTTCAAGTTTTGCGCGGATCAGGGGCCGTATCCCGAATATATGCTTGACTTCTTCTCCATTTAGGGTGAAATATGTGGTTGCTACGCAAAAAACTTGCTTATTGGGTGAAAATTTCCTATAGTTGGAGTTGATTTGTTATTGTGGTAATATTCGTTGAATAATAACGGGATAAAAAAATAACATACAGGATATAATAAAGTTTGACGCAGGGTTTTCACTCTGATAGTTTAACTCTCAGCTATCTTTCATGATCTCGAGATAGCGGGGAGGTCAATAAAATCGAGATCAAAATTGTTAATTAACAAAAAGAGGAGGAGGTCATGAGTAAATTTTCCTTCAGTAGATGGATAATTGTCTCTCTTGCCCTGTTTATGTCATTCCCGACTTACGCTAACGATGCGCTTAGGGAGTTGATGAATGACGCAAACTACTGGGTGTTTCCGGGCGGCAATTATAATAACTGGCGTTATTCTGAGCTTGATCAGATTAACAACAATAACGTCGGTGATCTGGTGGCTGCGTGGACGTTCTCAACGGGACGCCTGCAAGGTCATGAGGGAGGTCCTCTCGTTCTGCCGGCAAGTGAGACAGGTCTGAGTTCAGACCATCTGTATATTCACGCATCATTCCCGAATGATGTTTTTGCCATAGATCTTGAGACTCTGGAAATCACCTGGGACTTCGTGCCGCCGCAGGACGAAGCAGAAACTGTTCCGAAGATGTGTTGCGATATCGTAAACCGCGGACTGGGTTACAGCATGGGACAGATTTACCTGCAAGCGGCTGACACCACCCTGTATGCCTTGAACCCGGCAGACGGCAGCATTGTCTGGCAGACCAAGAACGGCGCCGATATTTCTGCTGATCTTGGCGGTCCCTACGGCCCGGCGAATGGTATGACCAACACGAACGCCCCCCATCCGATTAAGGACAAGGTTATTACCGGATGTTCAGGCGCAGAGTTTGGCGTACGGTGCTGGCTTGCTGCATTCAATGCAAGCGACGGCAGCCTGGCCTGGCGTGCGTTCAGCATGGGTCCCGACGCGGATATCCTGTTTGACGAGAATACCACGTCCATGGGCGAGCCGGTCGGTGCGGATTCTTCCCTGAAGACCTGGTGTGCGTTCGATGCCGAAGTAGGCACCGGCAAGAGTTCCTGGGGCGAGATGGCCCTGCGCGCCAATTCAGAAGCTGATCGTACTTGTAAAGAGACTTCCGACCAGTGGAAGATAGGCGGCGGCTCCACATGGGGCTGGTGGCCTGCCGACTTCGATGAGAACCTGCTGTACTACGGTAACGGCAACCCCGGCACCTGGAACCCGGTTGTTCGTCCTGGCGATAACAGGTGGTCCATGTCCATTTTTGCCCGCGACATCGATACCGGCGTAGCCCGGTGGGTATACCAGATGACGCCCCACGATGAGTGGGACTATGACGGTATTAACGAGATGATCCTGGCTGAATTGGAAGTGAATGGCGAGTCTGTTCCTGCCCTGGTGCACTTCGACCGTAACGGTTTCGGTTATACCATGAACCGCAAGACCGGCGAACTGCTGGTAGCTGAGAAGTATGACCCGGCCGTTAACTGGGCAACCCATGTCGATATGAAGACGGGTTATCCCCAGGTTGTAAATGAGTACAGCACTCACTACAACGGTCAGGACGTCGTTTCCAAGGATATCTGCCCTGCTGCATTGGGCACCAAGGACCAGCAACCTGCTGCGTACTCCCCGAAAACCAACCTGTTCTATGTACCCACAAACCACGTCTGCATGACCTATGAACCGGTCAGCTACGACGCTGGTGGTGTTACCTACGAACAGGCAGCCGGCAGCTGGTATGTAAATGCCAACCTGACGATGTATCCGGCTGGCCAGGTAATGGGTGACGGCACGACCAATATGGGCAACTTTATTGCCTGGGATGCCGGCGCAGGTGAGATCGTATGGTCTATTCCTGAGCGGTGGTCGGTATGGAGCGGCGCACTTGCAACCAATGGTGACGTTGTTTTCTACGGAACGCTTGAAGGCTATGCGAAGGCGATTGATGCCAGCAGCGGCAAACTGCTGTGGCAATTCAAGACCCCGTCCGGCATTATCGGCAACTTCAACACCTGGTCCCATAAGGGCAAGCAATACGTTGGTGTGCTTTCCGGCATCGGCGGATGGGCTGGCGCTGTGGTGGCTATCCCGGTTCTGCGTGACATGTCCGGCGATGCAGCGTTGGGTGCTGTAGGCGGCTATCGCGCACTGTGGAATTCAACACGTAACAGTGGCGTGTTGATGGTGTTCAGCCTGCCGTAGACCGACAAACTTTACACAAGTTTGTAACCATGATCCCCGGTATCTGTGATATCGGGGATTTTTTTATTGAACTTGTAAACGAATAATTAATCATAAGAACAGTTGGTTGATATCAACCACAGAGGACACAGAGAACACAGAGAAAAACAGGGACGAATGTTTCAGGACATAGCCTGTAACAGCAGTGGATGTCCTTATAAGCTCTGTGCCCTCTGTTGCCTCTCATGCTACAATCCAACAAAATTAAATTAAAAGGGGAGTGTGGAAACATGCACATTAAGAAAATCCTGTTGGCCCTGATCAGTATGTTTGTAATGGGCTCCTTTGAGGTATCTGCCCAGCAGATGCACATCATTAATGCCGAGGCGCGGATATTCAATCCGGACGTGATTTACGTACAGCCGGGCGATAACGTGAGGTTCGTCAATATGACGTCCCATGACGCCGTATCGATTAATCAAGTGCCGCTTCCCGACGGCCAGGTGTTCGAGGGAATGCTTCCCGAAGGCGCCGAAGGCTGGAAAAGTAAAATGGGCAACGATTTTACCCTGCAACTGGACATAGAGGGTGTGTATCCCTTTGTGTGCATTCCCCATATCGGGTTCGGCATGGTGGGTGTCATCGTAGTAGGCGAGCCGGTCAACGTTGATGCCGCCATGGAGAATGCGAGAGCCAACCTTACGGGTGGCTGGCGGCGGCTTATCGGCAAAATCCTCAAAGTGCAACGGGCCGCGAAGAAAGCAGGTTGATGACGATGAAAAAATATATTGATGTGCGCCTTCCCTGGCGCACACCCTTTGGGCGTTCTTCGAACGTCCAAATCCGCTCCTGGCCGATTTGTCTGGCATGTCTGTTGTTGCTGATCCCCGGCGCGCCGTCCGTACTGGCCGATGCCGGAGAAAGAACCGTGTTGAAAGTATGCGCTGATCCGTATCTGCTGCCGTTTTCCAATCGCAAGGAGCAGGGCTTTGAGAACAAGATAGCCGAGCTGTTCGCGGAGAAACTGGGCCTGGAAGGAGTGCAGTACGAATTTTTTCCGACAAGGATAGGGTTTATCCGCAATACTCTCAAGGCAGAATCCGAGTCGGGACTCGGCTTCAAGTGCGACCTGGTCATGAACGTTTCGGAGCATTTCGAACTGGCTGCGCCGACAGATCCTTATTACACCAGTACCCATGCCCTGGTATTGGCCGATGGCCGGGGAATGGATGATGTCACCTCACAGGAAATGCTGTTCGAATTGATCGAAAACGGTTTGAAAGTAAGATTCGGCGTCACCGACCGCGGCCCGGACCAGTTCTGGGTATTCAAACACGGCCTGATGGGGAATATAAAGCCGTACCAGAGCCAGACCGGCGACCCCGAGGTACACCCTGGCGAGACCCTGACCAAGGATTTGATTGCCGGTACTATTGATGCCGCGATAGTCTGGGGTCCTACCATAGGATGGTATGTCAAGACCCTGGAAGGCGCTGAGAACCTTATAATCCTGCCGTTAAGTGATGATTTTTCACCTCCCCCGGTAAAGTTTGAATTCAGTGTGGCAATGGCGGTCAGGTACGGGGAAAAGGAGTGGAAGGACCAGGTAAATCAATTGATCGCCGAGAACCAGGCGGAAATCAATGCCATCCTGGAGGACTACGGCGTGCCGTTGCTGCCGCTGAAAAAATCCCCAAAACGCGACGATGACGATTGAAGTTTTTGCCACGGAGGACACAGAGATTTATCCGCAGATGACGCAGATGAACGCAGATAATATGGATGTTGCCATGTGTATGTTACCGAAATAGCGCAGGTTGGGTAACATCTGCTTACACAACAAACAATCTGAAAAATAAAATTATGTTTACAGGTTTGGGAATACATCCTGAAGAAAAGAAAACACGTAAATGCATCTGCGTTAATCTGCGTAATCTGCGGATAACTCTGTGCGTTCTGTTGTTATTGTCTGCTCCGGCGGCTTTTGCCGAGGACACCGATGGCGGCGTGGAAGTGAAGGGGGCTGTCATCGGCAGGATGGGTGACCCCGCAGCGGTCGACCCGGAATCCTACGAGTTCGGCGAGGCGGAAGTGAAGCTCTGGCTGGACAATCACCTGCAGAACATCAACAGCCCGGGACGGCTTTATTATGATTTCGTCAAACGCGGTACCTTTGAAGAGGGTTTCAGTGACTCCGTGTACCTGGATATCACCCAGGTCAACGAGGATGGGAGCAAGGACGCTGACCTGGAATTTTTCACCGCGGACAGGCAACAGAATGCCAGCCAGGATAACCTGGTAGGCATTACCGGTAACCCGGTCCTGGTAATCTTCATGCAGGGAGACGTCTATGAGATGAACCGGCTGACCAATGGCAGTTGGCGCTATTTCCAGAGGCGGATCAAGTCTGCATTTGCCGAGGAAGCGAAAATAGAGCCTGTTACATTTGAATATAACGGTGCGCAAGTGACGGGAGAGAAGATTTCCATTGCCCCCTATCTGAAAGACCCGAGACGCAGGCAATTCGCCGAGTTTGCTCCCAAGCTATACGAGTTCATACTGTCTGAGGAGGTACCGGGAAAACTGTTCCAGATCAAGACCGTCATCCCTGGCAGTTCACCTGACAAGGAACCGCTGATCGAAGAGATACTGACCCTGCAAAGCGCAGAGTTCGCTAACTGATTAGTAACGTGGTGCTCACCTGGCAGCGTTGAGCAGGACCATGATTTCCCCTTTGCCGTTGTTCGCCGTATCGCCGGTATACATACGCACTTCCGGGCCGAAATTACGAAAAAACCGGTAACGGCTTCCCATCCTGGATAACTGCTTGAAGAACAGGCGCAGGTACTCCATTTTCAGGACGCCGCAGTTGGCCAGGGTGGCGCCAATCCGGTCCGGCCGCCTGCCCAGTATGATGGTCCCGCGTTTCATCCCGTAACCGGGGAGTTTGCCGGATTTGCCCAGGATTAAAATGGTGCCGGCAACCATGCAGGCGCCGCTGAAATCCCCGGCGTCAGCGCCGATCATGATCATCCCGCGCCGCATTTTCTCACCGATCCGGTTACCGGCATTACCCCATACGGTAATCAGGCCGTCGCGCATTCCGTACATGCCGGTGCGCGTCCCCGCGCCGATATAATCTCCGGCATCACCTTCGACATCGATCCTGCCCCAGTCCATATCACAGCCAAGCCAGTCGCCGCAGTCACCGTTGACCTTTATCGTACCGCCCCTCATCCGGTAACCCAGGTAACTGCCCCCGTGGGCCTTGACGCTGATTTGACCGTGCGTCATGTGTGCGCCTATGCGGGTAACCAGTGCTGTCGTGCGGCGTAATTCGATATGCCCGGCATCTTCGCCGCTGATTGAAAACAGCTCTCCTGCCCTGACCGGACTGGCGCCATACTCCAGTTCGATTTCGGCAGGCTCATGCGCGGCCGCCAACCTGTCCGGCGTCAGCGCGGACAAATCCAGCCGCCGCTGGAGTTTTTTCTTCAGGGTGAAGATCAGGGGTTTCATTTCAGGATTTCCCGGAGATGGAAATGGTGGGGCCCCAGTTTCCCGCCATAGTTTCCCGCGCTGATGCGGAAGATTCCCTTCTCAGGCCCGTTTTTACAGACCGCCTCGATACCGGCGCGCATGGCTTTGCGGATCGCCTCCTCGTTCAGGCCGTCGATAACGATTTCCAGGACGGAGCCGACCTCTTCGGTCAGCGTGCTGTTTACGCGGGTTTTCAGCGTGGGACAGAATACTTCGTTTGTCGATGCCGGCAGAAATGAATATTTCGACCCTACCTTGGAACCGGACCCGACTATACCGCCCGGGAAGGTGGTGACCGCGCCGTCTACCGCCCGTATGGCCTTCACCGCTTTTTCGCAGGCAGTCAGGCCGTGGCGGGAAGTCTTGGCCATAACCAGGAAATTACCGCCGCCGATGGCGGGTACGACTCCGGTGGTTTCTTCACAGAGGAATTCACCGTGCATGACCGGGATGCGCCAGTAACGGATACCGTCCAGGATTTTCGAGATCTGGTGGCCGTCACCGAAATATCTCAAGCTTTTACCCAGGGGCAGCATGGTATCGCTGTGGGTCCCGGCAAAGCATGCGCTGGTAGCCGTGGTCATCACCGATTGCCCGACCCGCCTGGTAAGCTGGTCGGCCAACTGCGATTTGGACATGGCAAACATGATGATCGCGACCCCGGGCCTGCCGTCCGGGGTTTCCTCGGGCTTCAGCTCCCGTTCGATATCCGCCTCACAACCGCAGGCAATCACGGAGGAAGCAAATCCGGTCAGGGAGTTGGCCGCGATGTACGCATACTTCAGCGTCATGGCGGTAATGATCAGCCGGGTCGCCTTCATGGGGAAGGCTTCCGCGAACGTATCATCGATGGTTACGCCGTTAATGTTCATATTCATTCTGAGACAATAGCAGGAGACCGGGTTGGGATGGGCTATTCAAGACCCGCTGTGAATACATCCCTGTACGCTTACCATCCGCTGTCCCTGCGGATGATAGTCTTGAATAGCCCATCCCAACCCACCATACCACGTGTTATCGATTCGCCGGATTCCTGCATTCATGGACTATAAGTGAGTGTTGGTTGTATGACTCGAGTTCTTCCCGGCTGAGCTTGAAATTTTCCAGGCTCATGGTCATGTACCTGTCAAAGTAGCTTTTCAGCGGTTTTTCTATGCCGGGGTCGTATGCCGGTTCGACCACGTGGGTGGACGTGGCAGGGATGGCGCAGACCTTGCCGTTCCGGACACAGAGTTCGCCGCGCTTGAATACGTATTCCGGTGTGGCGAACATGGCCTCGGCGTCGTCATCCGGTTTATAGACGGCGATATCCGCGCTTGCGCCGGTGCCCAGGTGGCCGTGGTTTCTCAATCCCAGGCTCCTGGCAGGGGCTGCCCGGGTGATAATTGCGATTTCGTATAATGAATATTCCCTGTCCAGGGTGGACAGGATACTTGCGTCTGCCGCGTCCTTGTTGATCGTGGTCAACATGTCGTCGCGAAAGCCCTTGTCCATGAGCAACCTGATCAAATGCGGATAGGAAGTGAACGGCGCCCCGTTGGGATGGTCGGTGGTCAGGAAAATACGCCACGGATCCTTCACGAGCAAAAATATTTCCAGGCCGATACACCATTGCAGGGCGTTGACAAAATTTCTGTCCCGGTAGCGGAACGGCACCACACCGCAGCCGGCGTCGCATTCTATATCCATGCACACCCATTTTTTTGGGTGGGCATGTATGTGCCCCTTGTGCTGCATCATGGAATCGGCGGATGTGGTGACGGTCTGGCCGAACATGATCTGGCCGACGTCTATGGACACGTTGCGGTTCAGGTTGACCGCGTCGGCCAGTTGTGCCGCCGCGGACGAGAACTTCCTGTCGCCCTCGGCGCCGTAACTGTGAAATTGTACATGGGTCAGGTGCAGGGGCCTGCCCTCGGCAGCGGCGATGGTCTCAAGCGTTGTCAGGTAATTCCCCGGCACCCCCAGGTTGCAGCCATGGACATGCAGGGGATGGGGAACGCCGATGGCTTCCAGTGCATCGAGTAATGCGGTCAGAACATGGCGCGGGGTTATTTCGTAGTAATTGTTTTTTTCATCCAGGTCCAGCTTCCTCTGGTTGAACTTGAATGCGCTGATCCCGCCCGGGTTGACCACTTTGATGCCCATGGCGCGCGCCGCGTGGATGGTCCAGGCGACGTAATCATTGACCAGGGGCTGTTCTTTCCGGGCGTTCAGCAGGCGCAACAGGAAGTCATCGTTGCCCAGCAGCGCGTAAGCGCCCGTGTCGAGCATGGGGGTGTCCGCCATCTCCAGGTGTGACTGGCGCGCATTAACCGGCATCATCGCCGGTTCGAAACAGGTGGTATAGCCCATTTCCGCATAGCGGTAGCCGGTGACGAAACTGGACGGCGCAATGGATCCGGAACCTGACCGGGTCAGGGCGCTTGACGCGACCCG
This sequence comes from Gammaproteobacteria bacterium, assembly GCA_965207165.1. Classification (GTDB taxonomy): domain Bacteria; phylum Pseudomonadota; class Gammaproteobacteria; order Eutrophobiales; family Eutrophobiaceae; genus JAAXHV01. The sequence continues at coordinate 4,362,673 of OZ242265.1, forward strand.
GTTATCGTCATGGTCCTCCGCCAGCAACAACCTGGCGATGCTGACCTTGCCCCCGCCGATATGGGTATGGATGTCAATTCCGCCTGCCATGACGATGCTGCCGTTCAGGCTGATTACCCGCCGGACTTTTTTCCCGGCTGCGGGTTTGACCAGTTTACCGTCCTCGATATACAGGTCCATGAGTTTGCCGTCTACCCCGTTTGCCGGGTCATAAACCCTGCCGCCTTCCAGCTTGATCATGCCGGCTTACCTGCTATTTCAGAGATAATATCCCTGATAACCCGGGCCGCGCCCGGTAACGCGGAATCCCTCACTTTTTTCAACGGCATGTTGACGATGCTGTCCGTCCTGAACAGGTTGCCGGGGTGGTCGACACCGGGTATTCCGACAGGGATATAGACATCGGCATCTGCCGCTCCGGAGCGGGAGGCGGATAATATAATCGTGGGCACGTCCAGCACCGGGGGAGGCTCGCCGGAAAACGCCGAGACCCACAACAGACTGTCGGCATCGGACGTGTCCGCGCCCGTAGCGGACGGGCACCCGTTGCGGAAATTAATGCCTGCCGGGAACCCGGTCTGCCAGGTCGCCACGTTCTGGAACGATGCGCCGCCGTTGCTGCCGCCCAGGGACAAACCGGCGCAACGCTGCCTGGTATTCAGGTCGCGCAGCAGATCGTGTATTGAGCTTATTACCAGGTCGGCGTGATCCTGGGGCAGGGCTGCCGGGGACCAGACCAGGACACCGTATTCAGCGTCTCTTATCATGTCTGCCACCTGGTCCAGTTTGCGGTCTTTTGCTGCCGGGGTACTGCTGCCGCCGGACAGACGGCCTTGTGCGAGCCTGGCGCGCAACAAGGCCAGGTTGTCGGCAATTTCGATGCCGTGGCCGGAAATGACCACGGGAGCATGGCCGGCGCATTCATCCAGTTCCCTCCTGCCGGGTCTGCCCAGGTAGGCCAGCTTCCTGTTTTGGCTGGTGAACAGTGAATGGGGGTTATTGATGAAACGTTCCATAAAACGGGGATAGTCGCCGGTAACGTTGTTGCCGACCAGGACCACCGTGTCCGCCCTGTTTTTTACCTCCGCCAGGGTGGTCATGATCCCGCCCCGGGCCTGCAGCGCGTTCAGGTTGTGCGCGCCGTATCGCTCCTGTGCGTGCAGGAGTGCGGCGCCGGTCTTTTCCGCCAGTTGCAGGGCTGCGCGAATGCCGTCAACGTCTGTGCCAAGGCCGCCAATCAGGGGTTTGCAGGACTTTTCCAGGAGCTTTGCTGCGGCTCTTACAGCTTGCCCGGCAGTAGCCGGAACGCCTTTCAGCAGTGCTTCAGCGGGAGGCAGGGGAGAGGCAAAGCCCTGCCGGGCCAGCCGGCAGGCATTGGCGGAAATATCTAGCTGTCCCTGGTCATTACGGACTGACAAATCATCGCATAACAGACTGCAAAACGGGCAGGTTACATTAGTAGTCAATGCCATCCCGTTTCATGCATGGTCCAGCAGGGCCAGCATTTCATTGACGTAGGTATATTTCTCCCGGGGCTTGCCTGCAGGCTCACCGCGATTTATCTCGGCCGCATCGATTTTTTTCCAGTCGGTGAAGTTGATATGACGGATATTGTGCCGGTCGAGGATTTCGTAACATCCCGCAACGCCGTTCCTGTTTTCACCGGTGTCCAGACTGTCAAGGTCTTCCATCAACAGGCGTACTGTTTCCACACTGTCCGCCTTATTGGTGCCGATGATGCCGGTTGGGCCGCGCTTTATCCATCCGGCCGTGTACAAGCCGTGTTCCACGGCGCCGTCCTGAATGACTCTGCCCTGTTGATTCGAAAAAACCCCGCGTGATTCGTCAAACGGTACTCCCGGCATGGGTATGCCATGGTAGCCGATGCTGCGAAACACGATTCCCGTATCAAGAGTAAACGTTTCTCCGCTGCCCCTCGCCGACTGTCGGAACGGCTCTCCCGACAAGGTGTTTTTTTCTATGAGCAAACGTTCGACCCGGCCCTCCCCGATGATTTCCCTGGGGCTTTTCAGGAAGGTGAAAATGCAACGCCGCCGTCCGGCTGGTTCCTGTCCGGCCAAACCGCAGAACAGGTCATAGATTTTTTTATTGCCGGTGTTGTCCAGTTCGGCTTCACTTGCCGGGTTCAGCGCCAGTTCATCTGCATCGATAACCGGGTCGCAATCGGCCAGCACGCCGAATTCCTTCAACTCCTTGGAGGTGAACTTGGCCTGGGCAGGACCGCGCCGGCCGATGACATAGATATTCCTGATTTTACTCTCAGCCAGTGCGTCCAGGGCATGTCCGGCGATATCCGTGTGTTTCAACTCGTCAACGGTCTTGGCCAGGATCCGGCTCACGTCGGCGGCTACGTTCCCCTGGCCGATAATGACGGCCGTTTCATGGGACAGGTCAAATTCCCTGTCGCGGTAATCAGGGTGGCCGTTATACCAGCCGACAAATTCAGTCGCCGTGTAACTGCCGGGCAGGTCTTCCCCGGGTATGCCGAGACGCCGGTCCGTTTCTGCCCCGCAGGTCAGGATCACGGCGTGGTGAGTTGCCCTCAGTTCATCCACGCTGATATCGGTGCCTACGGTGACGTTGCCGATATAATTGAATTGCTCCGCTTCGGCGAGCCTGGCGTAGACCTTGATTGCCTGTTTCAGTTTCGGGTGATCGGGCGCAACACCGCTTCTTACCAGGCCGTACGGCACCGGCAGGCGCTCAAACATGTTGACCCTGAATTCGACACCCGCCTTGATCAGCGCGTCAACGGCGTAGAATCCACTGGGGCCGCTGCCGACAACGGCAACGTGCAAGGGGTTGTCCGGGGTTCCTAATCGACTCATGATAAATACAGTAGTTGAAAGAATGGATACGTATCCCGAACACCCGACGCCGCGCCGTTCGGGTCAGTCCGGGGATGAACCGGGGGAACTCCGGTCAAGCCGGAGTTTCCCTGTATATTCAGAATGCAGGCCGTACGGGGCTAGAAGCCCAGGGCGGCTTTTCTCTCGTCCGCGCCGGGCAACGGATCCATGGTATCGGTGATAACCGGCAGTTCCCTGGACTTTTCCGCGTTAATCTCTATCCACTCGTGCTTGTCTTCGGGCAGGTCATCTTCCTCGTAGATAGCCTCAACAGGGCATTCCGGCAGGCATGCGCTGCAGTCGATGCAGACCTCCGGGTCGATGTACAGCATCTGATCGTCATAGTGGAAGCATTCCACCGGGCATACGGCGACACAGTCGGTATAGCGGCAGTCTTTGCAGTTGTCGGTTACGATGGTTGTCATGTTATTCTCCTATCTAAGCTCATCTCTGGGGTCAGAGCAAAGGGTCAGAGTAAAAATACAAGCAATCCGGCAAACGGAAGCAGCTTATATTCGAGTGTTTTTACTCTGACCCTTTGCTCTGACCCCAAATATCCGGTTCTATCCCGCATATAATAATACTTCTCCCCGGTTCAACTCAACACTGTCCCCGCAATAGCGTTTGTACGAACCCTCGATGTATTCTTCAGCTACTGCAAAGATCTGCGACAGGTGGAGCAGGTAAAGCGTCATGTAGCCCGGCCGGTAGGTACAGGAATAGCTGAACGTGGGCAGCAGCGTGGTTTCCTTCATGCTGACGATGGAGCCTCGCTTCATTCCCGCGCCGGTGCGGATACCGAGTTCCCCGAGTACGAAAATACTGCCGGACAGCATGTTGACCCCGGTGAAGTCACCGCTGTTGCCGCCGATCGCAATCACGCCGTTGCGCATGGCGTTGCCGGCCTCGTTGCGCGCGTTGCCGTGAATGATAATCTCGCCGCCCGTCATGCCCATGGCGGCGCCCCGGTAGGCGCTTCCCACCATGTGGCCGGCGTTGCCGTGAATTTCAATTCTTCCCCCGGACATCTCCGGTCCCACCCAGTCGGTGGCGTTGCCGTTAACCCGTATTTCACCGCCGCTCATGGCGGCCCCGAGATGTTCGCCGACATCGCCGTCTACCTGTATTACCCCGCGGGACATGCCGGCGCCGATGAGTTTTACCCGGCCAAGGTTGTCTCCCTCCAGGTTGATGGTTCCGTCGAATTGGCCGCTCACGCTGAAGAAGTCACCGATCCGGCGGGATTCGCTGCCGTGCATGACGGCCAGTTTTTCCACGCCTGCCGGAGTCTGGCCGGTGAACCGGGCAGGAGTGATGTTGTCCGCCTCCAGCGGCACGTCCGGCGTTGCGATCTGTTTCAGTAATAAAGCCATATCAATATTACGCCGTCAGGTCCAGCTCATGCAGGTCGATCTTGTATTGGCCAAGGTTGCCGCCGTAATTCCCCGCGGTAATCTGCCTGATCCCGGGTTTTGCCGCGGCCCGTATGCCCGCGGCCATGGCGTCCCTGACTGCGCGCTCCGTCAGGCCGTCGATCACGATTTCCAGGGCGCAGTTGACGTCTGCCGGGAGGTTGCTTTCAGTCACCGCTTTCAGCGTGGGACAGTAGGCGTCGTTGGTGGACGCAGGCAGGGCCTTGTAGCGCGATCCTACCTTGCTGCCGCTGCGCACGACACCGTTAGGGAAAGGCAGGATAATATCTTTTATCGATCCCATGGCGCGGGTTGCCGCGCCTGCCGCAGCCAGTGTTTTTTTCTCATTCGTTCCCAGTATGATAATGTTGCCGCCGCCTACCGCCTGCTGTACGGAAAACGATTCTTCCACGGTAAATTCGCCATCCATGACAGGAATACGCCAGAAGCGCCGTTCCGCCAGTTTTTTGCTTGCCTGGAAACCGTCACCGAAATACCGCAACTGTGAACCGACCTGGACCGTCTCGTCACCATTGAGGCCGTTGAAACAGGCCGTAGTGGGGCATGTCATTATACATTGGCCGATGCGTTCCAGCAGGCGCTTTCCCACCGAGGCCTTGTCCATGGCAAACAACAGGATACTCACGCCGGGACGGCGGTCCGGGGTCTGGTCGGGAGTCAGGGCGCCTTCGATGCCGGCCTCACACTTGCAGCCGATCACCGAGGTAGCAAACCCCGTCATGGACTGCGCCGCGGCCTGGCTCCACTGCTTTGTTGCTGCAGTGACAATGACCCGCGCGCCCCACATTTTGAACGCCTCGGCGAATGTGCCGACAATTTCCGTTGACCTGATTTTCATTATCACACCGTCGGGATCACTTCATGGTCGTGCAGGTAGCTGTCATTGACCGCATAATTGGCGAACTCGATGGAATAATAGTTCTCGAAGAACGGTCTCACTTCAGAGACGATCGACTCATCGTAGCCGGGTTCCGTGTGCAGGAATTTGCCGTAGTAATCCTGGCGGAACTCATGGTCTTCGATGATCACCTCGCCTGATTTGACCACGTAACGGGGTGCGTTGAACATGGCCTCTTTATCGTCCATCTCGTCGTAGATGGTGATATCCGCATCGGCGCCGGGTCCCAGGTGCCCCTTGTTCTTCAGGCTCAGCGCCCGCGCCGGACCGGCGCGGGTGATGATGGCGATCTCGTTGAGCGTGTACTCCCGGTCCAGTTCATTCAGTATCGTGCCGTTGATCGCTTTCTGATTGACGCGCTTTATCTCTTCCCGGCGGAATTCCCGGTCCATCAGCAGACGGATCAGCTTCGGGTAACTCATGAATGAACCGCCGTTGGGGTGATCGGTGGACAGCACGATGCGCCAGGGGTCTTTTGACAACAGGAACAGTTCCAGGCCGATGGCCCATTGCAGGGCATGAACATAGACGTGTTCCTGGTAGCTGAATGGGACGATGCCGCAACCGCTCTCGCACTCCGTATCGGCATTGACCCATTTTGCTTTCTTGAAGCCCCTGAGCATATAGGCCAGCGGCGCGTCCGCGGTCATGATCGTGGCCTTGCCGAACATCACCTGGCCGACGTCGCAGGTTATGTTCGGATGCTCATTGACGTATTCGGCGATCTGCCGGGATGCGGACTTTGGGTTCTTGCCGGGTTCGCCCGCGTAACTGTGGAACTGGATGTGGGCCAGGTGCACGCGCTTGTCCCCGGCCGTCTTCATGGTCTCCAGGGTGGTATCGAAGTTGCCGCTGTGGCCCAGGTTGTTGCAGTGAATATGGGGCGGGTGCGGCAGGCCCAGGTCATTGACGGTTTCGATGAAGGATTCGATGACCTGGCGCGGCGAGACTTCGATGGCATCGCTTTTTTCGTCTATATTCTTGACGTTGGAATTCTTTTTGCCCTTCCAGGGCTCGTCCCCGCCCGGGTTTACCAGTTTTGTCGTGTAGGCCTTGGTTGCGTTGATCCACCAGGCCACCGCGTGGCGGAACTCTTCCTTGCGTCCGGCCTTGATAAGCTGCTGCAGGAAGATGTTGTTCCCGAGCAGCACGTAAAAACCCTTGTCGATTACCGGGGTATCGTGAAACTCTTCAATGACATGGCGGGCGCCGATAGGGGTCACTGCCGCCTCCATGGCGGTCGTGTAGCCCAGCGTGGCATAGCGGTAGCCCGTTGCAAACGTGGAAGGCACGGTACCACCGGCGCCGGAGCGGGTGTGCTCCGTACCGGGGTGCGGGTCGCGGCGATGGTCCTCGGGTTGGAGCTTCCTCGCCAGGTTCACCTTGGGGCCGGCAATATGGCAGTGTATATCCACGCCGCCGGGCATCACCACCATGCCGCTGACGTCAATCTTACGGGGCTTGGAGGAAGGGGTCTCTACTATGCGCCCCTGTTCCAGGTAGAGGTCCCTTATGTCCCCGTCGATACCGTTGGCCGGGTCATGAACCTTGCCCCCTGCAAGTTGAATACATTCCGTCATATTGTCTGCACAGGGGCCGCAGCTTTGCTCTCACCAATTGCCCCCCTGGCCCGGCCTTTCGCCAGCACCAGTTCGCGCACGCGTTTCTTAACTGCCGTAAGGATTTCCTCATCGGTCGGGAAAGGTGAATCAAAGGCCTTGCGCAGGGTGATAGGCACGTCATCCATCCGGTACACGGTGCCTTCAGTGTTGATGCCGTAGGTGGAGGTACGGAATGCGACGTGCGCCAGCTTGCTGGTATGGCTTGTCTTTGTATCCAGGCATATCACCGGAATTTTTGCCAGGTGGTCAATCGCCGCCTGGGGAAAATTGGAAGCCGGGTCGGTGGCAATAATCAGGGCGGCGTCGACGTCCTGCTTGGCCAGCAAATCCACGGTGGTGAATTCGCCCGGGTTGAAACGGGGGAAACCGCGGCTGAAATTGACGCCGAAGGGATAGCCGGTCTGCCAGGACATGACGTTATCGGCCCCGGTTACGTTGCCGTGGCCGCGCACCGGTTTGGCGACGAAGTGAGTGTACTCATTCAGGTCCGTTGCCAGCGCCAGCAGGGCGCCGGAATTAAAGTGCCTGCCGCGGGTCATGGTCAGGCCCATGCCGAAGAACAAAACGCCGTAGCGGCAGTTTTTCATCCGGTCGACCAGTTCCTGCAGGGTCTCAAGGCTGACACCGGTAATCTCCTCGATACCGGGGTCGATCTCGCGGTTTTTGACCAGTGCGCGCAGGGCCCAGAGCGTCTCAAAGTCTTTTCCGGGTTTGACCTGGATAAACTGGTTGGCCGCCGGCACACTTGGGGTCCGGCGCACATCGACCACGACGACGTGCCGGTCTTTTTTCCCGCGCGGGGTGAACATCCCCTTGGCGGTAACCGCGTAACGGCCAAAGTGGCGCGGGTGGGATTCGGCGGGATTGCCGCCCCAGTAAATAACCAGGTCGGCGCGATTTTTCACCTCGCCCAGGGTCATGGTGCTCTCGCCGACCCCCTGCAGGGCGATGCCGGAAGGCCCGTGGCAAACTGATGTCGTGGTATCTATGTTGCCCTTTATGCTGTCGGTGATGGCGACGGCCTGTCTCTGCGCCTCACAGGTCGTGTCGCTCAGGCCGTAGGTAATGGGGAACCTGGCATTGACCAGGGTTCTGGCAGCTTCTTCCACTGCTTCTTCAATGGAGACCGGCTTGTTATCTATCATGGCGGCCGGCGCGTCTTCCTCGATGTAGTGTTCCGCAAACCAGGCTTTGCCGAGTATGCAGGCGTTTTTTGACTTGGTGATCCGCTTTTCGTCCAGGTCCACTGTAAGGACCATGTCGTCACAGACACAACCACAGAAAGTACAGGTGGCATTTTCTACAACTTTGACGTTCTCACTCATGATTTCTCCCCATCATTTCGGGCACGGTATTCTAACTGATTTTTTCTACGTCGACAGAGATATGTTTTGACAGGGGCATACCGCTGCCTGCGGTGTCGCTTTCCATCAGGCGGCTTGAGGTGGGTCCGTAGGCAATGAAGATCATGCCTTCGGGCAAATGGCCGGCTTTTTTTGGAACGCAGGTAACAACAGCCTCGCCGATGTGGTTTTTCAGACGCAGCTTATCGCCGCTGTTGAAGCCAAGCCGGGTCATCTCGTCCACATCTATCTCAACGGTGGACGTGATGTCGAGATACTCTTCGCCAAGTTTTCCCTTATTGAGAGAGGTCCCCTGTTTACTGGAACGCCCAGGGATCAACAACATGGTTTCCGGCATATGTCTACTCCGTAAAAATTCTAGCTGAATCAGTGAAATGTATCGGGATGTATGCCGGCGCCATAATCCACGGACTGCGAATAGTAATACCATTTTAACGGGTAATCGTCAAATATCCCCTGACCCCAAATATCAAAAAGGTTAGAATGGCGCCGTGGTTATGAAGATGACACAAAACATTATCGGTCCTGCCGATGCGGTGAGCGTCGCTGCGTCGGCCCGCCTGCACCTGGGCTTCATGAATTTGAACGGTGGACCGCAAAGGCGTTACGGCAGCATCGGTGTCGGGATTAGAGGTTTTTCCACTGCGTTGAATGTCAGCCATAGCGAGCGGGTGGACGTCCGTGGGGCAGATGATGAATTTATCGCCCGGATCTCACAGGCTGTGCTGGATTATTTCCGTATAAATTCCGGGGTCCGGGTCGAAATTGAAGAGTGTATTCCGCGCCACCAGGGCCTGGGTTCAGGCACGCAGATGGCGTTGGCGTTAGGCGCTGCCATTACCGGCCTGTACGGCATAAATACCGGTGTTGAAGAACTTGCGGCCGCGACCGGCAGGGGCGGGCGTTCCGGGGTGGGGCTGGGAGTGTTCCAGCACGGCGGCTTCGTTGTCGACAGTGGTAAATCCGGGGCGCACAAACCGCCTGTACTGGTTTTCCGCCACGACTTTCCCGAGGAATGGCAATTTGTCCTGGTGATGGATGAAACGAACAGGGGAATCAGCGGGAAAGAAGAACTGGAAGCGTTCAACTCATTGCCGGATATGCCGGGTGAAGCCAGCGCGGAAATCTGCCAACAGGTATTGATGGAGATGCTTCCGAGCATCATGGAAAATGATTGCGTGCAGTTCGGTGCATCCGTCGGCAGGATCCAGGCATGCGTAGGCGAATATTTCAGTACCGCCCAGGGCGGCATATTCGCAAGCGACAAAGTCAGGCGAACGCTGGAATTGTTACAGGAGAACAAGGCGACCGGCATCGGCCAGACCTCCTGGGGGCCGACCGGGTTTGCCGTGTTCCCGGACAAACTTTCGGCAATGCGGGCCGTAGACAAGGTTGCCGGGCAGGATACACGGGTCACGCTCAGGCTTGCCGGAGCCGAGAACAGGCGGGCCCGGATAAACAGGTTTGAACCATCGGACAGGAAAAGGATACCGGGCTGAACACAGCGTCCGAACCTGTTTTCACCGGGTGCCGGTTAGTGCCGTTTGGCGGTTGAACACTTGGACATTCTACGGCCGTTGATATAAAATCGATCTTTTGTGTGGGCGTGACGTGGGGAAATGAAAAGTATTGATACAGAAGAAACAAACCTGAGCATCAATAGCCTGATTGCCCCCAGGGTTAGTCAACTGGTTAACTTTGCGGGAGGTCTTGGTTTGAATACCAGCCGCACGGAAAACGGTAGCGTACTGATAGACGCGGGCATCAATGGCAGCGGCACTATTGAGGCCGGCAGGCAGATCGCCGAAATCTGCCTGGGCGGACTTGCCACGGCGAGATTGCGGGCATCGCGGGACTACGACAACTGGCCGTGGCACGTAGACGTTCATACCAGCCACCCGGTGATAGCCTGTTTAGCCAGCCAATATGCCGGCTGGAGCCTTTCCCACGGCAACGGTCAGGGCACTTTCAACGCGTTGGGTTCCGGTCCTGCCAGGGCCCTGGGCAGCAAGGAACCGTTGTTTGATGAAATCGGCTACCGGGACAAGGCTGATAAAACCTGTATCGTGCTGGAAGTCGATAAAGTTCCTCCGGTTGAAATAGCCGATAAAATTGCCGCCCGGTGCCAGGTAACGCCGGAAAACCTCACGCTTATCCTGACGCCGACCTCGAGCCTTGCGGGCGCAGTGCAGATTGTCGCCCGGGTGTTTGAGGCCGCGTTGCACAAGGCCCATACGATGCATTTCCCACTGGAAAAAATTGTGGACGGGATGGGAACCGTACCCCTGTGCCCACCGGCGCCCGACTTTCTTACGGCCATGAGTCGCACCAACGATGCGATATTGTTCGGCGGGCAGGTTCACCTGTTCGTCAATGCCGGGGATGAAGATGCGGCAGAGCTGGCCCGGTGCCTGCCCAGCAATACATCGGAAGACTACGGCAGGCCGTTTGCCGAGGTATTCAAAGGCGCTAACTATGATTTCTACAAACTTGACCCCATGTTGTTCAGCCCGGCGCGGGTTACCGTCAGTTCTCTCAAGACCGGGCATTCGTTCCAGGCGGGCGAGATTAACCTGCCGGCCATGAACAAGTCGTTCACCACCGTATTCAGTTAGCAACCGTAATATCCCGGTTGCCCCTGTATGGTTGGTCCAGCCCGGATATTGCGCCAGTCCGTTTGGAGCAAAACTCTTGGACGCCCTGGTACATAACTGCTTCATCTGCGATATCAACGCCTTAAAACCCGGCAACGTAGGCCGGCACGGCGCGGGCCACGGTATGGAATGCGCAGATTTCATCAAAAGCGCAGAAGTTGTGACCCCTATCCTGTGCAACCACCGGCTTGGGCTTGGGGAAAGGATTTTGTCCAGTATTGAAGCCACGTCAGCAGCAGTAAACTGCAACACCAACCTCGGCATGATATTGCTTGTTGCGCCTGTGATCTGGCTGTTTGAACAACTTGAGGCGCCGGACGATTTTCAGGATGCGATCAAACCCGCGCTGAAGTCATTGGGACGGCAGGACGCACGGGACATTTTTACGGCTATCCGCCTTGCCAACCCGGGCGGTCTTGGCAAGGTTGACAAATATGACGTAAACTCTGCAGCGGACATAGACATATACTCAGCCATGGATGCCGCAAAGGATCGGGACCTGGTTGCATTGCAATACGTAAACGGTTACCGGGAAGTCGTTAATCCGGGGATAAAATGCCTGCAAAACTATCACAATCGCTGGAATAGTGTAGAATGGGCAGTTGTTGCCTGTTATCTTATGTATATGGCGAGTTTCCCGGATTCTCATATCCGCAGAAAATATGGAAAGGAAACAGCGGAGCAGGTGAGGAAGAAAGCAACTCCTGTACTGGCGCAATTTGGGGACTATGATGATCCTGGCGATGCTGAAGATGTATTGATGATCTTTGACAGGGAACTCAAAGAATCGGAAATAAATCCGGGCACCTGTGCGGACCTGACCGTGGCCAGCCTGCTGTTGTACCGGTTGGGTGTCTGCTGAACTTGCGGTTGTTGACAGGTGCGGGTTATATGGTTGATAGACCTTATGGAGGTTTATTATGTTTAAAATTCTTGAAAAACTTACTAGTATTTTTAAAACAGAAGAAGGAGGTAATGATATGGCCGTAATTGATAGAGTACTCGTTGGTGAAGCATTGGTGGGGGATGGCAATGAGGTTGCCCACATTGACCTGATTATGGGTCCCCGCGGCAGTGCGGCTGAAACGGCAGCCTGCAATGCTCTTACCAATAACAAAGACGGTTTTACATCCCTGCTCGCAGTGGTTTCGCCAAACCTGGCATGTAAACCTACTACGATTTTGTTCAACAAGGTAACTATGAAGGGCGCAAAGCAAGCCGTGCAGATGTTCGGCCCGGCGCAGCGTGCTGTGTCCATGGCAGTGATGGATTGTGTTGAAGATGGCACTATTCCTGCAGATGAAGCCGATGATATTTTTATCTGCGTTGGCGTGTTCATCCACTGGCTTGCCGAAGATGACGGCAAGATCCAGGACTACAATTACGAAGCCACGAAGATGTCCGTCAAACGTGCAGTTGCTCGTGAACCCAAGGCTTCTGAAGTACTGAGCAAGCGTGGTGACGCGGACCATCCGTTCCAGGCTCACTCGTAAGAGCAGTTCAGCCGTAGCTAAAACCCCGGCAAGCGCCGGGGTTTTTTTTATTTTAGATCTTTCTCAAGACATATATATCTGTGAGGGTTCGGGGGAGGTCTGGACGGGCTTTCAGGACCCGCTGTGAATACGTCCATGTACGCTTACCATCCGCTTTCCCTGCGGATGATAGTCCTGAAAGCCCGTCCAGACCTCGTAGTTTCTTCATCTAATCCATATCAGAAGGGCTGTGCCAAATGTTCGTGTGTAATGGTCTTGCTGTGCAGAGCCGAGGCGATCAGTGCGCCGTGCACACCGTGGGTGGAGAGTACGCGTAAATCATCCGCGTCACGTACGCCTCCTGCCGCATAGACCTGCCTGTCGTCCAGTTTGTCCATCAGGGAGTCGATGCGTTCAAGGTCGGGCCCGCCGTCGCTGCCCACGCGCCGCAGGGACATGATGATAATGCGTTGCGGCAGCAGGGCAGGTTGCTCCAGTAAGTCCATGTCGCCGAGAAAGCGCCTGCCGGCATAATCCAGGGATAAGATACAATCCGATTTGCGCGTATAATTGTCCAATTGACCAGGGGTAATGCCTGTTTCCGAGCCCAGGATGATGCTGGTGCGGTCCCGGAATAACCCGGGGGTTTCGTAAATGAACGGGTCGAGGCCGGAGTCTACCCATAAGTTGATACCGGGGTACGTCTCCAGCAAGCGCGTGATAAGGACATGGTTATTGTCGTTGTTTTCGATGGCATCGAGGTCAGCGATATAAAATGTTTTGAACGGGTATACGGACAGGTAGGCCCGGACGACGGCCAGGATATCCGGTTCCGGGCACAGCGCGGTAGCCAGGGGCCGGTACTGTTGTCTGTTACCCTGCCTGGCCGCAACTACCAGGCCGTCTTTCAGGTCGATGACAGGTATGATATGCATGCAGAAAATTATACAGGCTGGGATATCGGCGGGGCACATTTAAAAGTCGCCTGCCTCGATAATAACGGCGTATTGTGTACCCTGGACCAGTATGCGACGCCGTTATGGGAAGGCATCGACACCCTGGAAGCGCCTGTTGCCCGGGCGCTGAAATCTCACCCATCCGGTAACTGCGTACATGCGCTGACCATGACGGGCGAACTGGCAGACTGCTTTCCCGGGCGCCGGGATGGAGTGACGCAACTGGTGGATTACATGTCGGCTCGCCTGGGCCGGCGTAACCCGGTCTACGTGTATGCAGGCAACCAGGGGCTGATAGCGCCTGACCGGCTGTATGGCTGCCATGCCGATGTTGCATCTGCCAACTGGCATGCGACTGCGACGTATGTTGCAAAACACCTTGGTTCGGGGGTCCTGGTCGACCTTGGCACCACCACGACGGATATCATTCCATTCCATGAACAACAGGTTTGCAGTCTCGGTTACACCGACCAGGAGCGTCTGCAAACCGGTGAACTGGTCTACACGGGCATAACCAGGACGCCCGTTATGGCCGTGCTGGATCAGCTGCCTTATAAGGGTGTCCGGCAGTCCATAGCCGCGGAGTATTTTGCCAATATGGCGGATGTGTATCGTATTACAGGAGACCTGGACGAACACTTCGACCTGATGCCTGCCGCTGACGGCAGCGGGAAAACGCGCTACCATAGTATTAAACGCCTGGCCAGGATGCTGGGGGCGGATTATGATAAAAGCGATGCCATGGAACCCTGGTTGGATGTGGCGCACCATATAGCGGAAAAACAGTTTGAAAAAATAGACCGGGCCTTTAACAAGGTGGCAGACAGGCCCGGGAATCCCGCTGGAAAAAACATCGTAGCCGCGGGAGCAGGGCGTTTCATTATTAAAAAACTGGCGCGTAAGAATAATTGCGGGGTGGTGGATTTTGAGGATTTATTACCGGGATCAGACAGGAAAATACGCACTGCCGGCAATTGCTCTACAGCAGTGGCGGTCGCGGCATTAACCCGGATAATGCGTAATGCGTCTGGTTGAACTGGATTATTCCCGGGACTCAACACTGTTGTTCAGTCAAATCGCGGCTGAGCCGTGGAGTATATTCCTGGATAGCGGGTACCCGCGCATCGACAGTGGCCGCTATGACATAATGAGCGCCCGCCCGTACTGCACCCTTCTCACCCATGGCGACGAGACCGTGATAACGCAGGGGGAATCCATACGATACTCGGGTGAGGACCCGTTTACCCTGGTCAAACGGCAGTTGGGCGAACGCCGTATCAATTTGTCCGGCCTCCCTTTTTCCGGTGGGGCTCTGGGATATTTTTCCTACGACCTGGGGCGCCGGATAGAACAGTTGCCGGCGCTGTGCCGGGATGACATCAACATGCCCGATATGGCTATCGGTCTTTACGACTGGGCGGTTATCGTTGATCACCATAAAAGACGGACCTGGTTGATCGCCGCGGACGGGGCCCGGCCAGGTGCGGGTGAGTGGAAGGACCTGCAGGCGTTATTCAGCGCTGACCAGCCACAACAGGCGGGGGAGCATTCGGTGCAATCGCCCATGCTCAATCACACCGACAAGGACCATTACAGCGCCGCCTTTAAACGGATTCAGCGCTATATCCGGGATGGGGATTGCTACCAGGTGAACCTGGCGCAACGGTTCAGCATTGCCGTTAGCGGCGATTCATGGAGCATTTACCGGCAGTTGAGACAGTCGAACCCGGCCCCGTATGCCTGTTTTTTCCGGCTGCCGGAGGGCTGTATTTTGAGTTCTTCGCCGGAGCGGTTTATTTCAGTGGCCAATGAACAGGTCGAGACCAAACCCATCAAGGGCACCATAAGACGTTCTGTTTATGCCTATGAAGACAAGGCCCTGGCCGAACAGTTGCTGGAGAGCGATAAGGACCGGGCTGAAAACCTGATGATCGTCGATTTGCTGAGAAATGATATCGGCAAGAACTGTGAAACCGGCAGTGTCATGGTCCCCAGGTTATTTGCACTGGAGAGTTTTGCGACCGTTCATCACCTGGTGAGTACGGTAACCGGGCGTCTTGACCGGGAAAGACACGCGCTCGACCTGCTGCGGGGCGCTTTTCCAGGTGGTTCCATAACCGGCGTTCCGAAACTGCGAGCCATGCAGATCATTGAAGAGCTGGAGGCATTTCGCCGGACTGTTTATTGCGGCGCCATCGGTTATGTCGGCTTTGACGGCAACATGGATACCAATATTGCGATACGTACCCTGGTACACAAGGACGACAAAATCTATTTCTGGGCCGGTGGAGGGATAGTGGCGGATTCCGTGGTTGATCACGAATATACGGAGTGTTATACCAAGTCCGAAGCCATCATGCGGTTGTTCAGATGATTTATCCGCAGATGGCGCAGATTACCGCAGAGTGTTATTAACTTTTTCTATCTGCGCTCATCTGTGTAATCTGCGGATCTATATCATATGTGGGTGATGAAAATAGGCGGCAGTCTTGAGTCAGCGCCAGGGTTGCGCGCATTTCTGGAGTTGCTGGCCGAGTACGGACGTTCAAAAATAATCATCGTGCCCGGTGGCGGGCGGTTTGCCGACAAGGTCAGGGCTGAACAAAAAGGTATGGCCATGGATGATGCGACTGCCCACCGCCTGGCTATACGGGGAATGGAGCACTACGCGGCCGTATTATGCGCAATAAACAACCGTTTGTATCCCGTAACGGATCCTGAAACGCCGGTTAACGCCGGCGATGAATTATCCGTACCCGTCTGGCTGCCCGGCAAGCTGCTCGCAGGCCAGCCCGGTATCCCCTGCAACTGGCAGGTGACATCCGACAGCCTTGCCCTGTGGCTGGCGGACCGGATCGGGGCGGAGGCGCTGATCCTGGTCAAGTCTGCCGCAAACGGGACGGCGGATATTGAGCGCCTGGCCGCGGCGGGCTACCTGGATGCGTATTTTCCACGGATGCTGGAACAGACCAGCGTCGGCGAAATTGCCTGTGTATGTATAAATGACCAGGAGGTCATCCAACAAGCCCTGCTCTCCGGCTCGATTCCCCATGGAATCCGGATTGTATGAAATATACTCGGAGATGTGCCCATGGATGGGCGCAGCGACAATTCGGCAGGATAGCCGAATTGCACGGCCAAAGGCCGCCCGCAGGGTTGTGCCCATGGATGGGCGCGCTGACAATTCGGCAGGACAGCCGAATTGCACGGCCGAAGGCCGCCCGCAGGGTTGTGCCCATGGATGGGCACAATGAAAAAAAGGGGACGGGATTGCCCCGTCCCCATTCTCCGTGAATTAAGAAAGCCTGGCGCCTGAAGGAGGTTGGAGGCGCCAGGCAATAGCCGAGCTCCTGCTGGGCTTCCCGCTGAAATCGTCTTGCTGGTTTAGCTGCCGGTCAGCCACCGTCAGTCCCAGCTCAATACGCCACCGGTCTGGTATTCGGTGACGCGTGTTTCAAAAAAGTTCTTTTCTTTCTTCAGGTCCATGAGTTCGCTCATCCAGGGGAAAGGGTTGCTCGCCCCGGGATACTGTTCGCCCAGGCCGATCTGGGCACAGCGCCGGTTGGCGATGAACTTCAGGTAATCCTCAAACATGTTGGCGTTCAGGCCCAGCACGCCCCGCGGCATGGTGTCACAGGCATAGCGTATTTCCAGGTCCACCGCCTCACGCAACATGGCGATGATTTCCTGCTCAAATTCGGGGGTCCACAACCGGGGGTTTTCAATTTTGATCTGGTTGATTACGTCGATGCCGAAGTTCATGTGCATGGATTCATCCCGCAGGATGTATTGGAACTGCTCGGCGCAACCCGTCATCTTGTTGCGCCGCCCCATGGACAGGACCTGTACGAAGCCCACGTAGAAAAAGATGCCTTCGAATACGATATAAAAGGCAATCAGGTCCCGCAGCAGGCGTTGATCAGCCGCCGTCGTGCCGGTATGGAAGGTCGGGTCCCCGAGGCTTTGGGTAAAGCGCATTGCCCAGGTCGCCTTGTCGTGTATGGAAGGGACTTCGCGATACATGTTGAATACCTCGGCCTGGTCCAGTCCCAGGGATTCGACGCAGTACTGGTAGGCATGGGTGTGCAATGCCTCTTCAAAGGCCTGCCGCAGCAGGTACTGGCGGCACTCGGGATTGGTTATGTGCCGGTACACTGCCAGCACCAGGTTGTTGGCTACCAGCGAATCCGCGGAGGCAAAGAATCCCAGGTTCCGTTTAATGACGGTGCGCTCATCTTCGGTCAGGCCGTCGGGGTTTTTCCACAGCGCAATGTCTGCCGTCATGTTGATTTCCTGGGGCATCCAGTGATTGGCGCATGCGTCCAGGTATTTTTGCCAGGCCCATTTGTATTTGAACGGCACCAGTTGGTTCAGGTCGGCGCGGCAGTTGATCATCTGTTTGTCATCGACACTGATCCTGCCGGCGCCGAATTCAACTTCTTCCAGGCCGGTTACGCCGCCCAGGTCGGGCCCAGGCGCCGGGAAGGCGTCCGGAGCGGGCGGCCTGGCGCCATCCACCGCATCAATGCCATTACCCGCTAACGATAGAGGCGGCAAGCTGTCTTCGGATTTCGTCTGCTTGATACCGGCAATAGGATCATCCCAACTGGTCAGCATAATATTCCCCTTTCAGTTACCAAGTTTTTCAATTCCCAATTCCTAATTCGTAATTCCCCGTCACTGGCATGACTCGCAATCCGCGTCATCCAGCGAACATACCGGGGGTTCGGCCTGGCTGTGGCCGGTACGTTCAACCGCTGCCAGCTTGGTTTCCCGGCCGCCGCTCAAGGTGCTTTTCTCTACGTGTGTTGCACCCAGGCTGCGCAGGTAATAGGTTGTCTTGAGCCCGCGTATCCAGGCCAGCTTGTACAGGTTGTCCATTTTCTTGCCGTCCGGTTCGGACATGTACAGGTTGAGCGACTGTGCCTGGTCGAGCCATTTCTGCCGGCGGGAGGCGCACTCCACCAGCCAGCGCGGGTCTATCTCAAAAGCGGTCGAGTAAAGCATTTTCAAATCATCGGGAATGCGATCGACCTGCTGCACGCTGCCGTCAAAATACTTGAGGTCGCTGACCATGACGTCATCCCAGAGGCCGCGTTCCTTGAGATCGTTGACCATGTAAGGATTGACCACGGTAAACTCACCGGACAGGTTTGATTTGACGAACAGGTTCTGGTAGGTCGGCTCGATGGACTGGCTGACACCGCAGATGTTGGAAATGGTCGCGGTGGGCGCGATGGCCATACAGTTGGAATTACGCATGCCCGTCTTTTTCACGCGCTTGCGTAAGCTGTTCCAATCCAGTTTTTGGGCCTTGTCCATGTCCAGGAAGCCGTTGCGGTTTTTTTCCAGTATGTCGATGGAATCGATCGGCAGAATTCCCTTGTTCCAGAGCGAACCCTTGAAACTGGTATAAGTGCCGCGTTCTTCAGCCAGGTTGGTTGACGCCTTGATTGCGTAGTAACTGACCATCTCCATGCTGTTGTCGGCAAACTCGATCGCTTCCCTGGAAGCGTAGGGGAGGCGCAGTTTATACAACGCATCCTGGAATCCCATAATGCCCATGCCTACCGGGCGGTGTTTCAGATTGGAACGGCGCGCCTGCGGCACGCTGTAGTAGTTGTAGTCGATTACGTTATCCAGCATACGCATGGCGACGTTGATGGTGTGTTCCAGCTTATCCTGGTCAAGCCCGTTTTCGCCCACGTGCTGCGCCAGGTTGACGGAACCGAGATTGCAGACCGCGATCTCATCGTCGGAGGTATTCAGCGTAATCTCGGTACACAGGTTGGATGAATGCACCACGCCGGTATGCTGTTGCGGCGAACGCAGGTTGCAGGGGTCCTTGAACGTGAGCCAGGGGTGGCCGGTTTCGTACAGCATGGAAAGCATTTTGCGCCACAGGTCTGCCGCCTTGATGGCCTTGTGCAGTTTAAGCTCGCCGCGGGCTGCCATTTGTTCGTATTCGACGTAGCGCTGGCTGAACTCCTCCCCATACAGGTCATGCAGGTCCGTCGTATCGTCCGGCGAGAACAGGGTCCAGCCGCCGCCCTCACTGACCCGCTGCATGAACAGGTCCGGGATCCAGTTGGCGGTATTCATGTCATGGGTGCGGCGCCGGTCGTCACCGGTGTTTTTGCGCAGATCCAGAAACTCCTCGATATCGAGATGCCAGCTTTCCAGGTACGCGCACATGGCGCCCTTGCGTTTCCCGCCCTGGTTGACTGCGACGGCGGTATCGTTGGCAACCTTGAGAAAGGGCACGACGCCCTGGGACTTGCCGTTGGTCCCTTTAATATGTGCGCCCATTGAGCGGACCCGGCTCCAGTCATTGCCCAGGCCGCCGGCAAATTTGGACAACAGGGCATCATCCTTGATCGCGCTGAAGATCCCGTCCAGGTTATCGGGCACCGTGCTCAGGTAACAACTGGAAAGCTGCGGCCGGCATGTCCCCGAATTAAACAGGGTGGGCGTGGAACTCATGAAGTCGAAGGAAGACAGCAGCTCATAAAATTCAATCGTCCTGGTTTCCCGGTCCAGTTCGTTAATGGCCAGGCCCATTGCCACGCGCATGAAAAAAACCTGCGGTAATTCGATACGAACCTGTTCGTCTGTATGGATGAAGTAACGGTCGTACAGGGTCTGCAGGCCGAGGTAGGTGAACAAGTGGTCACGTTCAGGTTTCAGCGCCTTGCCCAGGCGGTCGAGGTCATACTTCACCAGTTCATGGCCCAGCAGGTCCAGGGAGGAGGCCGTTTCGATGTATTTGTGGAAATACAGAGGATATTGCTCCGCCATCTGCGCCTGGGTTGCCTCCATATCGCTCTGGTTGACATAGCTCAGGGCTTCCCTGCGCAAACCGTCCAGCAACAGGCGGGCGGCAACGTAAGAGTAATTCGGTTCTTTTTCTATCAGCGCCCGGGCGCTCATTACCAGGGCCGGGTTGACGTCTGCTTCGTTGACGCCGTCGAACAGGTTGCGCAACGCGTCATCGATAATAAGACGGCCATCGACGTGTTCCAGGCCGTTACAGGCCTCATCGACGACCGCGACCAAGCGATCCATGTCCAGTTGTTTTAAGCCGCCATCCCTGGTTTTAACGTTGATGCCGCCCGCCGCCCCAGTTTGTTCAACCTCTTCTTCCTTGTCTTTTTCGATGCGGGCCCGTGCCCGGTCTTCCCGGTAAAGCACGTAGGCGCGGGCAACCTTCTGCTCGCCGGCGCGCATCAATGCCAGTTCAACCCGGTCCTGGATGTCCTCTATGTGTACGGTGCCGCCGCTGGGCAGGCGGCGCGTCAGGGCGCTGACTACCTGCTCGCTGAGAACCGCTACTTTTTCGTGGACACGGGTCGACGCCGCAGCCGTACCGCCTTCCACTTCCAGGAACGCCTTGGTGATGGCGACATTGATCTTGGACGCGTTAAAGGCCGTCACTTTGCCGTTGCGGCGAATGACGTTGTATTCACCGGGCTGGTAGGTGTTTAATTCATCGGCAAATTCGCGATTCGGCTGGTCGCCGTTCTGGCGGGCAAGTTCATTTTCCGTGTGAATATTATCGGTGTCAATATCAACTACGGACTCCACCAGGACAGGTTTTTCGCTTTGCATAAGCCGTATCCGCACAACGTTCTAGTTTTGGTATTATCATTTCCGGGTCTGGTCAGGAACCCGGAAACGAGATGAAGTTTGTTACGCAACGTTTATTATTGCACTACTACATTATGTGGTCAAGTGGTATTTACACTACAATACCTTGTGGATGTTGCTGTGACTTACCATTGTATTAGTTGTGGATAAGCTGCGTAAAAAAACTGTGCAAAGAATGATGGATGAGAATAAAATGCAGCGGATTCAATAATATGTCAGTAGAGAAAACAACGATACGGGCGGACGTCGCGGTACTGGGCTCCGGGCCGGGCGGCTATACCGCGGCGTTCCGCTCCGCCGACCTGGGCCTGAAGACCGTTTTGATCGAGCGCTATCCCACCCTGGGGGGGGTATGCCTGAACGTCGGCTGCATTCCCTCCAAGGCCCTGCTGCATGCGGCCAGGGTCATCAGCGACGCCCGGGAAGCCGCGGCTTACGGGATCGAATTCGGCGAGCCGGACATTAACCGGACCGGGTTGCTGGGCTGGAAGGAGAAGGTCGTCGCGCGCTTGACCGGCGGGCTGAGAGGGCTGGCGCGACAAAGAAAGGTCACGCTGGTCCAGGGTACGGGTCAGTTTGCCTCGCCTGACCGGATCGCCGTGGACAGCGGTGACGGTGTGCAGGATGTGGCGTTTGACAAGGCCATTATTGCCGTCGGTTCACGGCCCGCAGACCTGCCCGGCTGCCCCGATGACCCCCGCGTGATGGATTCCACAGCGGCCCTGGCCCTGCCGGAGATACCGCACAGGTTACTGGTCGTCGGCGGCGGGATTATCGGCCTGGAAATGGCCACTGTTTACCACGAACTGGGCAGCAGTGTCACCGTGGTCGAACTGCTCGACGACCTGATGACCGGCGCCGACCCCGACCTGGTGAAACCCTTGCAGAAGCGTATTGCCGGTCAGTATGAAAATATTTTCCCGGGCACCCGCGTGACCGGGATCAAGCCGGCCGAAAACGGTTTGACGGTCGGGTTTTCCGGTCCCGGGGCGCCGTCTGAAGATACCTTCGACCGGGTCCTGGTGGCGGTGGGCCGGCGCCCTGACGGCGCACAGACCGGCGCCGGGAACGCCGGCGTTAACGTCGATGAGCGGGGTTTTATCCCCGTGGACAAACAGCAACGCACCAACGTGGCCGATATCTTCGCCATCGGCGATGTGACCGGCCCGCCCATGCTGGCCCATAAGGCCAGCCACGAGGGCAGGGTGGCCGCGGAAGTCGCCGCCGGCATGAAAAGCTGGTTCGACGCCAGGGTGATCCCGTCCGTGGCCTACACGGATCCGGAAGTCGCCTGGGTGGGTGTTACGGAAGCCGAGGCGAAACAGCAGGGTCTCAACTACGGCAAGGGCGTGTTCCCCTGGGCGGCCAGCGGGCGTTCCCTGAGCCTGGGCCGCAACGAGGGGTTGACCAAGTTAATATTCGACAAGGAAACCCGGCGCGTTATCGGCGCAGGAATCACCGGCAGCAATGCCGGCGACCTGATTGCAGAGGTGGCCCTGGCCATCGAGATGGACTGCACCGCGGAGGACATCGGCCTGACCATCCATCCCCATCCCACGTTGTCGGAAACCGTCGCCTTCTCCGCCGACATGTTCGAGGGAACAATTACGGATTTGTATGTGGGGGGTAAAGGGGATTAGCAATTACGAATTGGGAATTCGTCCCTCACGCACAGGGTCAAACTTGCGGCCGCCATGTTTCTGTAATTGTAAATTGCCAGGCGGATCAATATACTTGCTGCACAACAAGACTTAACAACCACTCAGGGGATGTCACGTCATGCCAGCCACAACCGGAATTTACCGGTCGGATCGAATCTCCGAATCTGTCGGATCTTTGCGCATCATCCTGTTGTTGGCAGCCTCGCTGCTGATAGCCGGGGGTTGCACTACCACTCAGGATTTTTCCACCATATCGGCCCTGGAATCCCAGGATGAAGGAATAGAAATCGTATTGATGCCGCTGGACGTGGAGTTATCTGTCCTGACCATGGGCGGTATGCTGGAACCCCGCGCCGACTGGACCAGGGATGCAAAACAACACATATTGACTGCGTTGGAGACGGAACAACAGGTACGCGGCTCCAGCATGCTGCGTTATAAGGAACCCGACGATAATGATCCCCTGGCTGAACGGCTGATAGAACTGAAGCGTTTGCACGGCGCCGTGGGATTGGCAATACAAAAGCATCAATATGAAGGGATGAAGTTGCCCACAAAAAATGGCGCACTCGATTGGACCCTGGGGCCGGAAGTAACGACGCTCGCACAAAAATACAATGCTGATTACGCCCTGTTTATACGAGTCAGGAACAGTTACAGCAGCGCCGGCCGTGTTCTGGTGAGACTGGCCGCCGCAGCGCTCGGCGTTTATATGCAAGGTGGCGAACAACAAGGGTTTGCGTCTCTGGTTGACCTGCGTAGCGGTGATATTGTCTGGTTCAATCGTTTAATCAGTATAGTTGGCGATTTGCGTACTGAAGAACCCGCGGCAAAGACAGTCTCACTTTTGCTGGAAGGTTTGCCGCAATAAGCATCGTGTTAGCGGGAACGCGGAGCATGTTGCGTAGCTGCATTGTCCTGTATTGCATGCTGTTTGCCGGCGCAAGCGCGTTTGCCACTGATTACCAACCGTTAGGCGCGACGGTCCATCCGGGTCATGTGCCTGATGATGGAGGGCTTGAATCGGGTATATGGATGCAGGTAGAACGGTATGAAACAGATATCAGAAACTCGCCTCGACGCATCCGCGATGAAGCAATTAATCGATATCTCCATAATATTGTTTGCAGGTTATCGCCCGATTACTGCAAGGATATACGCCTGTTTATCACTCGAACGCCCTTCTTTAACGCTACCATGATGCCGAACGGATTGATGACGGTCTGGACCGGTCTGTTACTGCGAGTCCATAACGAGGCGCAGCTTGCCGCCATATTGGGTCATGAGTTGGGTCATTATTTACGGCAACATGGTCTGGACGGGTTTAAGGATGCAAAGACCAAGTCCAATATCGCGTTACTGCTGGGATTGGGATTTGGATTTGCTGGTATGACCAGCGCACATTCCGGCTATTCCGATGCCAACAATATTGCACAGTTCGTATTGCTTGCCAGCCGATTCGCACACAGCCGCGCCGCGGAACGGGAAGCAGATCAATTTGGAATTCAGTTGATGGCAGAAGCCGGCTACGACCCGTTTGAATCGGCCAGGGTCTGGAAAATCATCATTGATGAAGAAAAGGCGGCAAAACACGGCAAACTTCAGGGTTCGCCTTTCTTTGCCAGTCATCCGTCCCCCAAGGATCGGTTGACGACCCTGGACTCGTATGCCCGTATATTAACGTCAGAGAAGGCTGACCACGGAGAAAAAGCAACCGATAGGTTCCTGGAGCATATGACACCTTACTGGAAAACATTCCTTGACGATGAATTAAGGTTAAACCAGCCGGGGAAAACCGAATTCATCCTCGACAATTTAATCGATAACAATGTTGTGCCCGGGGTCGTGCATTTTTACAAAGGGGAGTTATATAGACAGAGAAAGGAAACAGGCGACACCGACCTGGCGCGCCAACATTACCAGCAGGCATTACAGGCCGATTATTTTCTTCCTGAAACCTACCGTTCCCTGGGCTTGTTGCACCTGAAGGAAAAACGTATGCAGGATGCCATGGAGAACCTGAAGCTGTACCTTGAAGCATCTCCCGATGCGGAAGACCGGGAAATGATTGAATACTACCTGACAATGGGGCAATAACACATGAATAGACTGCTCATTCTTGCCGGCGTCCTTCTGTTGAGCGCCTGCAACCAGTACACATTGGTTCAACCCGGGCTTGTTGAGGTACAACAGATCGCGGTGTCACCGACCAAACCCTGGAATGCAGCGCCTCCCGCGGATCGTATGGGGGGTTACCCGACCTGGACAACTGACGGAGTTATCCTGAATTCCGTGACATTTTTCCCGGCGATAAAAAATGGGAAAACCCTGTTCAAATCAAGGCGTGATAATCCGTATCCGGTTTTTACTACAGATTTGTTGCCGAATGAGATAGTGGAAATCGTCGAATCATCCATCGCGAAAGAACTTGGGGCCACTATTTCCGGGAGCAGCGGACTAAAGCCGTTGACGATTGACGGCAACCCGGGCTTTCAGTCCAGCTTTGATTTCATCGCCGGCGATGTTCCACGGCGCGCTTTCGTTGCCGGCGCGGTAAAAGGGGAGGCATTGTACCTGATGCTTTACCAGGCAACGGATCTGTATTACTACGATAAATACCTGGAAGATGTCATGTCCATGGCTGCCGGCATGAGCTTGAATTAAGGAAATTTGTAAAACTTCAATACCCGGATCGGTTCCCGGACTTGTAGTCAGTGATATTCCAGAACTGTTTTCACTACGCTATGATGTGAAACAGGCCCGTCAGAACCGCTTGCGCAGCGTCACGCCGTAGGTGCGGGTCTCGCGCAGGTAGGAGGCGAGCTTCCCGTCCTGCAGCGGCACGTCGAATACGGCGCCGTACCAATCCTCATCCAGCAGGTTGCGCGCCCAGAAGGAGACATCGAGGTCGATGGCCTTCAATACCAGCCCGGCGCGGGCGTTGAGCAGGCCGAAACCGTCCTGCATCTTGATAGGGTCGGCATTTCCATCCATCACGATACTGCTCCGGTGGTTGTAATCCGCATGGACATAGCCGCCCAGGTTGTCGCTGAAGGAACGGGACAGGGTCGCGGACAGCAGCACGGAGTGTTCCGGGTTACCGGCCAGGCGGTCACCGGTACGATCGCAAAACGCGTCCCCGGGGTTGAGCCGGCCCGGGTCCGGCGTGCCGGCCAGGAACGGCGCGGCCAGCCAGCAGGTGGCCTGTTCGAACTCATCGTACTCGGCCTCGTTATAGATATATGCCGCGCTCAAGGCCAGGCCGTTGAGCGGTGACCAGGCTACCTCCAGTTCCCCGCCTTTGGCCTCCAATTTCCCCGCGTTACGCAGGTTGAAGCCGTCGCCGGTGAAGGAGTTGCTCTGGAAATCTTCCACCGTCGTGTAATGCAGCGCCAGGTTCACGCGCAGGCGCTGTTCCGGCAGGACCAGCTTCATCCCGGCCTCGAACGAGTCCGACTTCTCGGCGCCGAACACCTGGCTCAATGCCGCGGGGATGCGGTCGGTATTGGTGCCGCCGGACTTGAACCCGGTGGCATAACCGGCGTACAGCAGCAGGTCGTCGTTCGGGGTCCAGCTCAGTTTGACGTTCCAGGTCACCTGGTCGTCCTTCAGGGTTTCATCCACGTCCGGGCGCGGCGCAAACGCCGGCGTCAGGTAATAGCCCCAGCCCGGATAGGTAAGCGGCGTCAGCAACGAGCGGTCCAGCCGCGCCTGGCCCAGGCTCGCCAGAAACAGGTTGGTGCCGATGGCAACAAAATCCGGCGGCGGGCCGAAGTTGCCCTGGGTAAAGGTGCCATCCATTTTTTTCTTTTCATCGGTATAACGCAGTCCCGCAGATACGCTCCACTGGTCCAGCAACTGGACGTCGACCTGGCCGAATAGTGCCCAGGCCTCATGGTCCTGCAGCATGACATTCAGGGAATGGCCGCCGGGAAGGACGGCCGGCGCGGTCATGGGGATAAAGCCGCCGGTCAACGCAGACAGGCCGTTGATGGTGTTGATCAGCGTGCGCAGCAGCGGGTCGCCGTTGACGACGAAGGCTTCCAGGTGCGCACCCGGCGCGGTGGTCGACCAGCTGTTCAGGTTCTGGTTGAAGTAATACGCCCCGGCCAGGTAATCCACCCGGCCCCTGCTGCCGGACAGGCGCAACTCCTGGGAAAACACCTCCGACTCCCCGCGGTTGTAGCGGTCAGCAATATCCGCCGCATTGAAATCCACGTCCGCATCGTCCGTGGTGTTGAATGTGCGGTACGCACTGATTGCCGTCAAGGTGTCCGTGGCGCCGATGTCCCAGTTCAACTCCGCAGACACGCCGCTGTCCTCGTTCCTCGATTCAGGCAGCCGGTTCATGTGCACGACGTAGTCAGTGAATTGATCTTCGTTCACCAGCGGAATGCCCAGGCTCGCCAGCAGGGCGTCGGAACCGGGCCGGCCGTCGAACGAGAAATAATTGTTGCGGAACGTGGCCGCGGCACAGCAGACCTCGTCGATCTCGGAATAGTCCAGTATGACCCGCAGCGACACATCCTCCGTGGGTGTGTACAGCAGTTGCGCCCGTCCGCCGTAGCGATCCCGGTCATTGAGCAGGTTCCCGCCCTCACCAATCGCATCGACAAAGCCGTCCCGGCTGGTCATGAACCCCGTCAACCGCACCGCCAGCACGTCCTCCACCAGGGAACCGCCGAAGGCGCCGTTGGCGCTGAACAGGTCCAGGTTGCCGTAGCTCAGATCCAGGTAGCCGTCCGTCTCATGGGACGGCGCCACCGTGTTCAGCAACACCGCCCCGGCGGACGAGTTGCGCCCGAACAGCGTGCCCTGCGGGCCGCGCAACACCTCCACCCGTTCCATGTCCGCCAGTTCGTTGATCAGTGCACTCTGGCGCGCCCGGTAGACGCCGTCGACATACAGGCCGACCGAGGATTCGAGGCCGAAATTCTGGGAACTGGTGCCGATGCCGCGGATGTTGAAGTTCGCGGTGGTGGCGGTCTGGCTCTGTCCGACACGAAGTGCCGGTGCGTGCTGCTGCAGGTCGAACGCGTCGGTAATCCCGTGTTCGATGAGTTGCTCGCCGGACAGGGCGGTGACGGCGACCGGGATGTCCTGGATATTCTGCGCCCGCTTCTGCGCGGTGACGATGATCTCTTCAAGCAGGCCCTGTTCCTGTGCATACGGCGCCGGCGCTGCCGTGCAGAGTGATATGGTCAAGAATGCAAAAAGCCATTCTCGTTGCGTAATCCTGTATGACATGAGCCTCCTCCACATGATCACTAATCCCCTTGTAGTTGATTTTGTACTGCGACGGGCGTATCAAAACACGTTATTAGCGGCCCGCTACCGGCGGCGCCTAACCTATACACAAAAGTATTGACGAGTTCCTTAATTGGCATAGCATTCCATACCTGAGGAGGAATTACAAATCCTGCTCTCGCAGCGGTACGACGCGCTGGTTTAGTGTTTGCAGCACCTGTCAATATTAGGAAAATAACATGCAGCAACAAACAAACGACCCTGACGACCGTACCGCCCGTCCCGCGTGGTTCGGTTATGCCCAACTGGGTATTATTCTCATCCTGGTTGTAATTGCCTTGTACTTTGCCCGGGCGCCGGGCCGCGTCACCCTTGACACGGCGGCCGGTGAGGATGCGGACGCCGGTAAACCGGTCGTCAATGTGATCCGGCCCGAACCCACCGAGCAGGCGCTGACGGTGAAGCTGACCGGCACAGTCAGGGCATACGACCAGGTGGCAGTGCGTTCTGAAGTAGCGGGACGCGTAGTCTGGGTATCTCCCGACTTTGCCAACGGTGGGTCCATTGTAGCGAACGAGACGTTCGTCAGGATTGACCCGGTCCGCTACGAACTCCAGGTGGAAGCGGCGGAAATGGCTGTCAGGGAAGCGGACGCGCGGCTGTCCGCGCAAAATACCCGGAGCGCGGAAGCCAGGCTTGGCGCAGCCCGGGCCGGACTGAAACTTGCGCAACTTGACCTTGAGCGCACCGAAATATCCCTCCCCTTCAACGCCCGGGTAGTATCTTCATCCGTTTCGGCAGGGGAACTGGTCGGTCCCGTTGAAGGGATCGACGCCCGTGCGTCGGTATTGGGCCTGGTTTATCAACCGGAAATGTTGCAGGTTGACGCCCCGGTCGATCCGAAAATCCTGGGATACCTCACCCCCGCGGCCGGCCGGATAGCCACTATTCATACCCGCACGGAGGACTACGAAGCCAGGGTCGAGCGCGTGTCATCGGTAGTTGCGCCGCAAACGCGTCTTGCATCACTGTTCCTGAAATTTGTACACGACCGGCCACTGGAGTCGCTGCCCCTGCCGGGCACGTTCGTCGAGGTTGAGATACAAGGGCCGGCATACCGGGACGTCTACGTTCTGCCGGATGCCGTCCTGCAGGCAGGCGACAGTGTATGGACGGTCCGGGACGGTGTCTTGCATTCACTCGGCCTGCAGGCGCTTGGCCACTCCGCCGCCGGCACGGTTGTGGAGGCATTTGATGCAGGCGAGGGTGTCGTCACGGGGATGCTGCCCGGCGCCGCTGAGGGGCTGGCGGTACTGGTTGCCGACGCTGAAGCAGCGCAATAGCAGACCCTGTCCCGGCTGTTAACCCGGATTAAGGTCCCCAACCAGAAAAAAACGGTGCAATCATGAGATCAGGACTCATCGCTTATTTTGCTGGAAACCCCGTTGCCGCCAACCTGCTCATGGCATTCCTGATTGTCGGCGGCCTGCTGTCCGCGCAACAGATTGCCGTCCAGATTTACCCCGAGATCGACCTGCGCACGGTGACTGTCGAGGTGCGGTCGCCCGGGTCGTCTCCCCAGGAAGTGTCGGAAGACATAAACCGTCGAATTGAACAGGGCGTAATCGGCATTCCCGGCGCCGAGCGGGTTGTCAGCACCGCCAGCGAAGGCCTGGGAGAGGTCAAGGTCGAACTGTCCACCTTTGCCAATCCTGCCTCGGTCCTGGAAGACGTGCGGGAGGCGGTAGACAGCATTGACAGTTTTCCGCCCGGTACTGCGGAACAACCGGAAGTAAAGCTCGAACAGATCGGGTATGAAGTCCTGACCCTGGCCGTTACGTCCGCCGTCGCCGGAGAGAGAGACCTGCGGCTTGCCGCGGAGGCGTTGCGCGATGACTTGCTGGAGCTGCCGTCTGTTTCGCAGGTAAAGTTGCTGGGCACCCGTGACCGCGAGATAAGCATCGAACTGAACGAGGAGGACCTGCAGCGCCACAACCTGACTATCACCGATATCGTCACAAAAACACGGCGCGCCTCCGTGAACATGACCTTCGGTGAACTGAGGACCGATTCCGGCGGCGTGATTCTGCATACGGTATCAAAACGCCGGACCGGGGATGAGTATAAGGACATACCGCTGATTACGCGGCTCAACGGCACTATCGTCAGGCTGGGTGACGTGGCGGAGATACGCGATGGCTTCAGCGATGAGGATGTCGTCTCGGAGATCGATGGCACCCCTGCTGTTTTTGTGCGTATTGACTCGGCCAAGCAGCAGTCAATCGTCGCCATGGGCGAGGAAATCAAGAACTGGCTTGCCACCTATGATGCTCCCCCCTCGGTAACGGTCTCGATCTGGAACGACAGGGCACAGCCTGCGATTGACAGGATATCGGAGATTATCGGCAATGCCGTGCTCGGTATCGTACTGGTATTCATCTGCCTGGTGCTCGTGTTCGACCTGCGCGTCGCAGTATGGATAACCGTTGGTATCCCGTTGTCCATGATCGGCGCGCTCATGTTCTTCGAGCCCGCGGGCATGACGCTGAACATGGCTACCATCTTCGGGTTCTTCCTGTTGATCGGAATTGTCGTGGATGATGCGGTGGTGGTTGGAGAGAGTATTGCCGCGGAACGGGAAAGCGGCAAAAACGCCCTGGATGCAGCCATTTCCGGCGCGCACGCCGTAGTCGGCCCGATCACCATCGGGGTATTGACGACGCTGTTCGCTTTTTTTCCGTTCCTGTTCGTCACCGCGGGCTTCTACCAGGTCGTTACCGTATTCCCCTACATGGCGGCTTTCGTCCTGGTGGTCTCGTTGGTTGAAGCCTTCTTTATCCTGCCCGCCCACTTGTCGCACGAGAGCAACTGGAGCCTAGCGCCGTTGAGCGTGATCCAGGGCAGGGTGAGCCGCAGGCTGGACGAGTTTCGCGACCAGGTGGTGGTGCCGACGGTTTCCTGGTCCGTGAGACACACGTTTATTACGCTGGCAAGCGGGGTCCTGCTGATCATTTTCGCGCTGGCGCTGCTTCGTACCGACAATGTTCGCCTGCTCATCTTCGATAGGGCGGCAAATGTCAGCGATAATGTCCAGGCCGATATTCACCTCCCGCAGGGCGCGCCCTTTGACGTCACTCTCGCTACTGCCGAGCGCTTTGTAAATGCCGCGCATGCCGTGAATGAAGAGCTTGGCGGGACGCCGATCGACTCGGTCAGCATGCTGGTCGGTAATCTCATATCAGCGGCGGCGCTGGATCGGGACTTCAATGCCAGCCATACGGCGTCGGTCAGGATACACCTTAATAAAAGGCCGGTCCGCACGGTATCGCCCCAGGACGTTGAAAGGCTGTGGCGCCGGGAAATCGGTGATATTTCCTACCTGGATAAAGTCAAGTTCCGTACTACGAGCAGGGTCACGCGTCCAGGGGTTGCATACGCGCTGAAGCATGAAGATCCCGCGGTCCTGAAGCAGGCAACGGCCGAACTGAAATCCGCTATGACCTCTGTCCCGGGTTTGTACGAAGTTTCCGATAGCCTGTCACTCGGCAAACGGCATTTTGAAATTGAGGTTACGCCGGCCGGGATTGCTGCGGGGTTGACGCCGGCAGCTATCGGCGCGCAGTTGCGGGCCAGCTTCCACGGGGCCGAGATACAGCGGATACAACGGGGCAATGAAGAGATTAAGGTCGTGGTCAGGTACCCGGAGCACCGGCGGGAAAGTTTGCGTGTACTGGCCGAAGAGCATATCCAGCGACCCGGCGCGGCCGGAGAGTTGCCGCTGTCCATGGTGGCGCACATCACGGAAAAACGTGAACTGACCCAGGTGATACGCATTGACGGTAAACAGACCTCCCTGGTCAACGCCCGCGCCGATGCTTCGATTATCACACCCAGGCAGGCCAGGCGCATTGTCAGGAAGGAGTTTTTTCCCGAGCTGCTGGCAAACTATTCCGGTCTCAGGGTTGACGTCGACCAGTCGGCGCGGGATGAACGGGCATTGTTGAAAACCCTGGCCATATTGATCCCCATCGTCCTGATTGCCATTTATGGACTCATCGTTGCATTTCTGCGCAGTTACTGGAAGCCGGTGATCGCCGTTGCCGGCATCCCGCTGGCGTTCTCCGGCGCGGTCCTGAGCCATTGGCTGCTGGGCTGGGATTTTACCGCCATGTCGATATTCGGCGTGGTCGGTGTTTCCGGCATAGTTGTGAACGATGCCCTGGTGCTGCTGGATCGATACAACCGTATCCGCCGGGAAAATGACATGTTCCCGGCCATAGCCGCCGCATCGGCGGCGACCCGCCACCGCTTCCGGGCCGTTCTCCTGACCAGTCTCACGACCATCCTGGGGTTGTCCCCGTTACTGTACGAACGCGGCGATGAACTGGTTTTCCTGGTGCCGTTTGTCGTGAGCATGCTCGGCGGCCTGGTGTTCGCGACCCTGGCCACCCTGTTGCTCCTGCCGACGCTGGTCATGCTCGTCGAAGGCCGCAAGGAATAGCCCCGTTTTATATTCAGCAACCCCTGAGATTAAGCCGGAGTTTCCTATATAATACTCCCTCCATAATAACTGGAAAGGGTACTAGGGAGATAATATGGGATTGCGTATCGGCGTCGACGTAGGCGGCACCTTCACGGATTTTCTGGTCGTGGATGAGGCCGGCAACGCCGAGATCCATAAGACCTCGACCACCCCTGACGATCCGTCGATTGGCTTTTTCCGGGGTCTGCAAAAGGCCGCCGGCCGGCGCGGATGGCAGCTGGATGACTTCCTGCAACAGGTGGAGACCATCGTCCACGGCACCACCATTACCACCAATGCCACCCTGACCGGCGACGGCGCGAATACCGGATTTATCACCACAAAAGGCTTCCGCGATGTGCTCAACATGCGCCGCGGCCTGAAGGAGCGCCAGTTCGAAAAATATTCCCCGCCGCCGGCCCTGGTCGAGCGCAGTCACATCCGGGCCGTGGAGGAGCGTATCAATGTAACCGGCGACATCCTCACACCGCTGAACGAGGAAGACGTGAGGTCTGCAGCGCAATATTTTCGCGCGGAGGGCATTGAAGCCGTTGCAGTGTCATTCCTCTGGTCGTTCAGGAACCCGGTCCACGAACTGAGGGTAAAGGACATCCTGGAACAGGAACTGCCCGGTATCTACGTGTCGTTGTCTACGGAGATCCTGCCGCAGATCCGCTTATACGAACGCAACAGCACCACCGCGCTGAACGCCTACGTCGGACCGGTGCTGACCCGGTATATTTCCAGGTTGCTGAGCCAACTGGAAACCAGGACCTTCACCGGCAACCTGCTCATCATGCAGTCCAACGGCGGGGTCATGTCGCCCCAGGTGGCGCAACGGTTTGCCTCCAATACCTTGTTGTCCGGCCCTGCCGGCGCCCCCATGGCCGGCGTGTTTTACGGCAACACCCACGGGTTCAAAAATGTCATCACCATCGATATGGGCGGTACTTCGTTCGACGTCGCGCTGGTGAAAGACGCCGAGCCGGGAGTGACCACGGAGGGCATGATCGGGGAACACCGCGTCGCGTCACCCATCCTGGATATTCACACCATCGGTGCCGGGGGCGGTTCCATCGCCTGGATCGACCGGGGCGGACTGCTGGCAGTGGGTCCGAAAAGCGCCGGCGCGGCGCCGGGGCCGGCCTGCTACGGCCGCGGCGGCACCCTGCCCACCGTCACCGATGCGCAATATGTACTGGGCTACCTGGACCCGGCGTATTTTGAAGAAGGCGAATTGCAGTTCGATGCCGGGGCCGCGCGTACGGCAATCGACGAACACATCGCACAACCCTTGTCCATGGACCCGGTCGCGGCGGCAGACGGCATTTACCAGTTGGTGAACAACAACATGGCGGCGGCGCTGGGCGTGGTGTCCGTGGAACGGGGTTATGACCCCAGGGAGTTCGTCCTGGTGGTTGCAGGCGGGGCCGGCCCCATACATGCGGCGGCCATTGCCAGGGAACTGGGTATCCCGTTGATACTCATCCCCAGGGAATCATCGGTCTTCTGTGCGGCCGGCATGCTGATCTCGGACCTTAAACACGATTACGTCCGAACCTGTGCTATGGATATCGACCGCGTCGATACGCGCCAGGTTAACGCGTTATTTGCGGAAATGACGGAAAATGCCAGGCAGACCCTGGCATCGGAAGCCGTCTCGGACGAGAGGATTGAGGTAAAATATTCAGCGGATTTACGCTATATCGGCCAGTTCAACGAGGTTGAAGTCCCCCTGCCGAAAGGAGGGGAACTGACGGAGGAGTCCGTCAAGGACCTTTGCGCCGCGTTCCATTTGAAGCACGACAGCCTGTACGGCTATTCCATGCCTGATGCCGGCGTGGAACTAATCAACCTGCGTATCACCGCGCGCGGTAAAACGGAGAAACCGGCGCAGGAAAAACATGAAAGAAGCGGCGCCGCCCCGAACCATGCCTTGCTGGGTTCAAGAGATGCCTGGTTTGATGACGGGTTTGCCGATACCCCTGTCTACGATGGCCTGAAGCTGGTCAACGGCAACCGTGTAAACGGCCCCGCCGTTGTGGTGCAACCCACCACCACGATAATCGTACCCCCGGACTTTGCATTGTTATGTGATGAATATAATAATTATCTTATGTATCCTGTAACCAGAGACATAACCGAACTGGTCCACAGTTTAAGCAACAGGTGATGCTATGGATACCGAAGTAAAAATCAGTAGTATCGACCCAATCAGGGTTTCCGTTATCGGCAGCCGTCTCGATGCGATCAGCAAGGAAATCGGGCAGACCATGTTACGCACTTCACGCTCACCGATTTTTTCCGAAGCGCGTGACTTCGTCACCGGTATCTTTGACAAGGACCTGCGCCTGGTAGCCCAGACGGCTTATATCCCGGTATTGATGGGCGCCCTGCCTTATGCGATAAGGAGTATTGCCGAGACGTTTGCAGGTGACGTCAATGACGGTGATATCTTCATCCTGAACGACCCGTACCGCGGCAATAACCATCCCCCGGACATCAATATCGCCAAACCGGTTTTCTATAAAGGCGACATCGAATTCTGGACGATATGCAAGGGTCATCACGCCGACGTCGGGGGCGGGGGCGTTGCCGGGTATAACCCTGAAGCAAGAAGCGTGTGGGAGGAGTGCATCCGTATCCCGCCGGCCAAGTTATACGACGCGGGCAAGCCGAACAAGGCATTATGGGACACCATCCTGCTGAACGTGCACCTGCCGTTCCTGGTGGAAGGCGACCTGCATTGCGAAGTGGGCGCAGTCACCAAGGGCGAACGCAGCCTGCTGGCGTTATTGAACAAGTACGGACCCGACCAGGTCAACCTTGCCATCGACCAGATTTTTGACGCCTCGGAGAAACAGATGCGTGCGGCAATCGCTACCGTGCCCGATGGCGAGTACCGCGCCGAACGTTTCGTCGACCACGACGGCATTAACAAGGACAGGATGATTGCGGTCAGGTTGACCATCAGGGTCGAGAACGAAGACATCACCTTTGATTTCAGCGGCAGCGATCCGCAGGCGGCCGGCTACGTGAACAGCACCGTGCCGAACACGCTGTCCTCGGCTTACCTGGCCCTGTTCATGTCCATCGGCTCTGAAATCAGGTTCAACGAAGGCGCGTTGCGCGCCCTGCACGCGGTTGCGCCTGAAGGCACAATCGTGAACCCGACGGAACCGGCGCCGGTAACAGGCTGTACCATCAACACCGCGCAGACCATTATCGAGGCAGCCTGGCTGGCCTTGTCCCAGGCCGTGCCTGACCAGGTTGATGCCGGCTGGGCGCGCTGGTGCGCACCCGCCACGATGGGTATGAATCCGCGCACCGGACGCTTGTTTGGTGACATCCATTTCATGTGTAAAGGCGGCGGCGGCGCGTCAAAAGGACTGGACGGCTGGGACCATATCGGCACCGTAGTCTGCGCCGGCGGGGTGCGGGCGCCGGACCCGGAACTGCATGAACTGGTCAATCCATACACGGTTTTACAATATGAATACTGGCCGGACAGCGCCGGCGCCGGTGAGTGGCGCGGCGGCATGGGTACGATCTACCGCTGGCGGGTTGAAGCCGACAATATTGCCGTTGCCAATTTCGGTGGGGGTAACCGGGAAGCAACGGTGCCATTCGGCCTGGAGGGCGGCAAAGCGGCGCCGCAACACCAGTTGTACCTGAAAAAAGGCGATGAAACGATCGATGTGGACGCGGAAAGTTTTTATGACTACAGCACGGGAGATATATTTGAGATCTATCAAAGCGGGGGAGGCGGATTTGGCAACCCGTTGCGGCGCCCCGTTGCAAAAGTCAGGGACGATGTGGTGAACGGGTTGATATCCGCTGAAAAAGCCCGGGAAGATTACGGTGTTGTGATCGACCCGGAGTCTTTTGCCGTGGACGAATCAGAGACACAGGCGCTGAGAAGCCTGTCCTGATTATGCGGACCGCTTGTCATGGAAAGAGCCGAACAGATAGAAGAATCAGTACGCGACAGCGAAGAACAGGTGTTTGAAACCGCCTCGGGAATTCCCATAGAGGAATTATACGGCCCCGCTCACGTTGCGGAAGAGCACCGGGATGATGCTGTCGGCGAACCGGGCGATTACCCGTTTACCCGGGGACCATACCGCAACATGTACCGCGGCCGTATCTGGACCCGGCGTTTCCAGGTCGGTTTCGGATCGCCGCAGGAGAGCAACGAACGGATAAAATTCCTGCATAAACACGGCGCCAACGGCTTTGTCATCACCATTGACCTGCCCACTTCCTACGGGTTCGATTCAGATGACCCTATCGCCGAAGGTGAGGTTGGGGTAACCGGCCTTGCGCTCAGCACGCTGGAAGACATGCGCGCGCTGTATGATGGATTTGGCCCGGACACGGTATCCTACGCCTTGTCCATCCGCCCGCCGGTATCGACGGTTTCCCTGGCGATGCTGGCCTGTGTCGCCGAAGAGAAGGGTATCCCGCTGTCCAACGTGATAGGGACGCAGCAGAATGACCCGTTCTACCAGATGAGCGGCGGGCCGCTGCAGACCACGACCCGGTTTTTTCCCATCCAGGGTACCCTGCGGCTGTGTATCGACAACATCGAGTTCATGACAAACAACATGCCGCGCCTGAACTGGATGGTGACCAACGGTTACAACCTGCGGGAAACCGGCGTCAACGCCATAGAAGACGGGGCGTTCACCCTCGGCCATGCCTTCGATATATTCCGGATGGCAAAGGAACGAGGGCTCGATATCAACCGCTTCCCGAAACGGGCCTCGTTTTTCCTGTCCTGCTCCATCGATTTTTTTGAAGAGATTGCCAAGTTCCGCGCCATGCGGCGGTTGTACGCCAGGACCATGAAGGAAGAGTTCGGCGCTACCGACCCGGCCTGCCAGCGCATGCGCTTTTCCGTGCAGTCGGCCGGCAATACCCTTACTACGCAACAACCCGAAGTCAATATCGTACGCGCCGGCATCGAGGCCATGGCCGCGGTATTCGGCGGCGCCCAGTCGATCCACCTGTGTTCCTACGATGAGGGGCACGGCTTGCCCACGGAGGAATCATCGCGTATCGCGCTGAGGACCCAGCAGGTAATTGCTTACGAATCCGGCGTTACCAAAACGGTTGACCCGCTGGGTGGGTCATATTACGTGGAACACCTGACCGATAAAATCGAGAGTGAGATAAACGCCAAGCTGGCTGAGATCGAGGAGCATGGCGGCATGGCCAGGGCCATACAGGACGGCTGGCTGGAAGAGCAGATCAACGCCGCCCGCTACCGCAACCAGCGCGACCTGGATTCCGGACGCAAGCCGCTGGTCGGGGTAAACCGCTATACCATCCCTGATGAGGAAGAGCGGCGGATAAAGGTACACAAGATAAAGGCGGATGAATGGGGAGAAAAACGCAGCCAATACCTGTCGGCATTCCGCAATAACAGGGACAACCGGAAATGGAGTGATGCCATGGCCCATCTCGAAAACGCCTGGAAAGCGGGAGAAAACATGGTGCCGGTCATCATGAACGCGTTGCGTAACAATGCCACCATGGGCGAGATACACGAGGCCATGCGCAACGCCCAGAACTGGTCGTTCAGTTAAATAGAGAGAAAAGGGGACAGATTTAAATCCGCCCCCGGTTATACGGTTAGAGATATTCGTGATTGACAAGAACAGAATTCTACTCGCAAAGATGGGGCTGGACTGCCATGACACGGGAGTCATCACCGTGGCCCAGCAACTGCGGGAAGGCGGATTTGAAGTTATTTACCTGGGACTGCACAACAGCGCCGATCAGGTTGCCAAGGCCGCTCTGGAGGAAGACGCGGACCTGATCGGTGTCAGCTTCCTGTCCGGCCAGCACGTTACCCAGGTGCGCAAACTGATCGACAGCCTGCGCGCCCGGCAACTGGAGGTGCCGGTTGTCTGCGGCGGCGTGATCCCGGATGACGACGCTGAACAACTGCTGGACATGGGCGTCAGTGAGGTCATCAGACCCGGCACCCTGACAGAAGAGTTGCTTGACAAGGTCAGGCGAGCATTGGGTTAATACGACATGTTATGACCCTGGATGACATCGTCCGTCGCAACGGATTGCGTTTTCCGGAAAAACCGGCGTTGGTCTGTAACGGTGCCGGTTGTTCCTGGGCAGAGCTGGACCGGCGGGTAAACAAGCTCGGTAATGCCTTCCTGGACGCCGGACTGCAGGGAGGTGACCGCGTCGCGGTATTGCTCGGCAATTGCAGTGAATACTTTGAAATCTATTTTGCCTGCGCCAGAACCGGGCTGGTCGCGGTCCCCGTCAATTACCGGCTGACCGGCCATGAGCTTGACCAGATTATCGACCATGCGGGACCGTCCCTGTTGATCACCGATGCCGGATATGTAGAGCAGGCGAGGGCTATACAGTCCTTGCCGGCGCAACGCTGGTGCATATCCGCCGCCGCCGTGCAGGGGTTTGAGGACTACCATACGATCATGGATACGGCAGAGGCCGCGCCTGTCTCCTGTGACGGAAATGATATCTTCGCCATATTTTATACCAGCGGCACCACCGGCCTGCCCAAGGGCGCTCTGGTTTCCCACCGGAACCTGGAAATGAACGGTTACAACCAGGCCATCGCCGACGGCTCAGTACCCGGCGACGTCAACTTGCTGGCGACGCCCATCTACCACATGGGCGCGGTCTTCATGGCGCTGACCTACATGATGCTCGGTTGCACCCAGCATATTCTCAGGAAGTTCGATCCCGGCGCCTGGCTGGGGTTGCTGGAACAGAGCCGCGCCAGCGTGGCGTTGCTGGTGCCGACGATGATCAATGCGGTCCTGAGTGATCCGGGCTTGAGAAAATATGATATTTCTTCCCTGCGGCTGATTTTCTACGGTGGCGGCCCCATGCCGGTAGCCGTGCTGGAGCGGGCCATCGACCGGCTGGGCTGCGGCTTTACCCAGGGCTACGGGCTGACCGAAACCCTGGAGGCGACGTTCCTGGTCAGCGCGGATCATGTCGTCAACGGAACTGATAAGCAAACCCGGCGCCTGGCCTCGGCAGGGCGGGAAGCTGTCGGGGCGGAAATCAGGATAGTGGATGATGCGGGAGTTGAATTACCCGGCGGTGAGACAGGCGAAATCCTGGTCAAAAGCGAGTCGGTCATAGCCGGTTACTGGAACAATCCGGAGGAAACCGCAAACGCAATCAGGGACGGCTGGTTCCATACCGGCGACCTGGGATACCTAGATGAGGAGCGCTACCTGTTCGTCGTCGACAGGAAAAAAGACATGGTGGTCAGCGGCGGCGTCAATATCTATTCCAAGGAGATTGAGAGCGTACTGCACCGGCACCCGGCAGTACTCGAGGCCGCGGTTATCGGCCTGCCGGATGAAGCATGGGGAGAGGTTGTAACGGCGGTCATTGCAACCCGGCCTGAACACGCAGTGACCGGACAGGCGCTGATTGACTTTTGCAGGACTTCGCTTG
Organism: Gammaproteobacteria bacterium; assembly: GCA_965207165.1. Lineage (GTDB taxonomy): Bacteria > Pseudomonadota > Gammaproteobacteria > Eutrophobiales > Eutrophobiaceae > JAAXHV01. The sequence goes on from OZ242265.1 coordinate 4,402,486, forward strand.
CCGGTTATAAAAAGCCCAGGAAAGTCTTTTTCCTGGATGAATTGCCGAAAAATCCCAGCGGAAAAATCCTGAAACGGGTATTGCGGGATAACCTGGCAAATGTTGTCAAATGAATATTGACGGCAAGTTCACAACCAGGCTGCTCGACAGGGACCGGGCGACTATTGCCCGGGCCATATCGGTGGTGGAAGCCGGGGGTGACGCGGCGTACCGGTTGCTCGACAGCATTGATGCGCGTACGGGCCGCGCCTGCAGGGTGGGCATCACAGGCCCGCCGGGGGCGGGCAAATCCACCCTGGCCGGGGAGGTCACCCGGACCCTGCGCCAGGCCGGTCACAGTGTCGCAATCATAGCCGTTGACCCGACCAGTCCGTTCACTTCCGGCGCGCTGCTCGGGGACCGGGTGCGCATGGCCGACCTGGACAAGGATGAGAACGTATTCATCCGCAGCATGGCTACCCGGGGAACGGGAGGCGGCCTGGGCGCAAACACCGCCGATGTGGCCGATATATTTGACGCGGCAGGGTTTGATTACGTATTCGTAGAGAGCGCGGGCGTGGGCCAGACCGAACTGGACGTGCGCCACCTGGTCGACACCACCGTCGTGGTGCTGGTGCCCGAGGCGGGGGACCAGATCCAGGCGGCCAAGGCGGGCCTGATGGAGATCGCGGATATCTTCGTGATGAACAAATGTGACCGGCCCGGCAGCAGCACGGCCATGCAGTCATTGCAGTCTGCGGTCAGCTTCAGGAATCACGGCGACAGTCAGTGGCAGACAGCGATCATTGAAACCGCGGCTACAGAGTCCCGGGGTACGGCTGAGCTGGTTGATGAGATCATGCGCCACAAATCCTGGCTGCGCACAACGGGCCGACAGCGCGGCCTTCTGCACAAGCGGGCAGAACAAAGACTGCAAAGACGCATCAGCGAGGCGGTCGATAAGCGGGTATGGTCGGCTGAAAACAGACAGTACCTGGCAAATGCATTAGCGCAGGTCATGGCCGGCGAGCTATCGCAGGATAGCGTAGCCAGGGAAATATGCGCCAGGATAAAACTGCCGGAAAAGTGCGATGAGTAACAGCTATACCGCGCCGCTGGACGATACGTTATTTATTCTCGAGCATGTTATCCGTTGGCAAACGTTGTTCGATCTGCCGGCCTACCGGCACGTCGACAGCGACCTGGCCAGGGCGGTGCTGACGGAGGGCGCAAAATTCTGCGAGCAGGTGCTGGGACCCATTAATGCCGTTGGCGACGAGCAGGGGAGTGTGATACAGGCTGGCCAGGTCAAGACTCCCGACGGCTTCAGGGAAGCCTACAAGTCGTTCACGGCAGCAGGCTGGCCGGGTCTGGACATGCCGGAAGAATTCGGCGGACAGCAACTGCCGCTGACCGTACAGGTTGCATTTGCGGAAATGCTCAACGGCGCCTGCCTGTCATTTGCCATGCTGCCCCTGATGCTGCGCGCCGCGTCCAGGTTGCTGATCGACCATGCCGGTGAGGAATTAAAGCAGCAGGTAGTTCCCAGACTGATCAAGGGCGAGTGGGGAGCAACAATCTGCATATCGGAAGCACAGGCCGGCTCAGACGTCGGTCGCATAAAAACCATGGCCGAAATTCAGGCCGACGGCAGCTACCGGTTAACCGGCACCAAGGTCTTTATCACCTATGCCGACCACGACCTCACCGGGCAGATAATCCACCTGGTACTGGCCAGGACACCAGGCGCTCCGCCCGGGACCCGGGGGATCAGCCTGTTCCTGGTGCCCAAACTGATGTTCGGCGGCGGGCAGGCCAACGGGGTGCGCGTCGAGCGGCTGGAAAAGAAAATGGGCCTGAAGGCCTCGCCTACCTGCGTGATGCGTCTGGAAGGCGCGACCGGTTACCGTATCGGCGAGGAAAACAGGGGTCTGAACGCCATGTTCACCATGGTCAACCTGATGCGCCTGGAAGTGTCCGTGCAAGGCCCGGCAATCGGCGCCGCGGCTACCGCGAAGGCGCTGGAATATGCCGCTGAGCGACCCCAGGGCGGCGCGCCGGACGCCGGGGCAGTGAGTATCATCGAACACGCGGATGTGAAACGCATGCTGCTGCTCATGCACTGCAGGACCATGGCGATGCGCGCCCTGGTATTTGAAGCGGCAAGCAATCTTGACCTCGCCCGCCACGGGGGAGATGAAGACAGCAGACAGCAAGCGCTGCAACTGGCCGAATTTTTATTGCCGGTGTGCAAGGCCTGCGGTTCCGAGACCGGCTTCGACGTGGCCAGCCTGGCCGTGCAGGTATTCGGCGGGCATGGCTATATCACTGAGTCGGGCGTTGAGCAGTATGTCAGGGATGTGCGGGTGGCAGCGATTTATGAAGGCACGAACGGCATCCAGGCGCTGGACCTGGTGACGCGTAAGCTGTTGCGCGACCGGGGGACAAGGTTCCGGATTCTTGCGGACAAAATCGACGCGACCCTGGCTGAGATCAGCGCCGCGGATCCGGTTGAACAGATACACCAGGCAACGCAAACCGGGCTGGCCGTGCTGGAGCGGACCACCATGCATATTCTGCAAATAGCGCAGGAGGGACGCCGCCGCGACATAGAGTTTATCGCAAAGGATTACTGCCTGTTGACGGGTCTTGTTGCCGGCGCCTGGATGTGGTTACGGATTGCCCACGCGGGCACTGACGATGACCGGAATGACCTGTTCAACCATGTCAACTGCGCCAGGTTCTACGCCGAGTACCTGACGCCGGAAGCGCATGCATTGAGCCACAGGGTGACTATTGACTTTGCCGGCTTGGATGTATAAAAAAAAAACGGCGATTTTCCGGAATATATTCGGGGGAGCATGAAAAAGAGTGTGTTTTATCTAACGCTTTTCTCGTCATTTTTGATAATAACGACCGGCTTATCGGCCGGCCAGGCCGGGCACACGGAAAATAAGTTATCCCGGTCAGACGCCTCAAAAAATACTGACAGTATTGCCAGAACGATTCACTTTGAAACATTCACCATTGATACTCACATAGACATCCCTGAAAATTTTTCCGGCCTGCAGCTTGATTCGGATCATGACGGAATAAACCAGGCTAATATCCCGAAAATGCTGAAGGGCGGGCTTGATATGGTCTTTTTCTCGGTCGCCGTAGGACAGAGACCCAGAAACATGGACACTTATCGAACGGCTTATTCTGAGGCAGTGAAAAAAATACAATCTATCAGCCGGTTAGGTGAGGTATATCCAAAGCTTATAGGTGTGGCGACCGACCCGGAACAGGCGATTGGTATCCACCGTGCAGGTAAACTTGTCGCCGCGATAGGACTGGAAAACGGCTTTCCAATCGGAAAGAAAATTGAGAATTTGCGGAAATTCCGTGAACTGGGGGTCAGTTATATCACGCTGGCTCATCTTGGTCACAATGATATCGCTGATTCGGCCAATCCTGTCGCGGAGCTTGGAGATGGCGCAAGCGAACACAATGGTTTGAGCCTCTACGGACGCCGGGTGGTAGCCGAAATGAACAGGCTGGGGATTATGGTTGATGTCTCTCACGCATCGAAAAAAGCAATGCTGGATATTGTCAGCATAAGTAGAGCACCCGTTATAGCGTCCCATTCAGGTGTTTATGGGTTACGCGAAGTGCAGCGGAATATGGATGATGAACAATTGTTGGCGTTAAAGAAGAATGGTGGAGTGATCCAGGTGGTCGGATACAGTGACTATCTGCGGGCGACGGAACCGGCGCGACGGAAGGAGGTAAAGAGTGCCTCAAGTCAGACAGGACTGGTTTCACACTTGGATTGGGTCAATGCCACGAATGACCAATATATACAGTATTCGAATCTGTTGCAGGAGATTGACAAGCGGTTTCCAAGGGCATCTGTGCAGGATTTTGTTGATCATATCGATTACGTCGTTAATTTAATCGGAGTCGATTTTGTGGGGATCGGGTCCGATTTCTATGCCGGTGGCGGTTCGGCAATAGGCGGCTTATCGGGCTGGATGGATACGTCCGAATCACCCAATGTGACCGCCGAGTTACTACGGCGCGGCTATACGGAAGAGGATGTAAGCAAAATATGGGGCGGTAATCTGTTGCGGGTCTGGCGCGCAGTACAAGCCGTTGGCGAGGAGTCATCATTACGGAAATGACAAATGAAACCCGCTAGACTGTAGACTGTACAACTGGGAATCCGGGGGGGTCCATGAAAAAATTCACACGGCAGGCAGCGCTGTTTTCACCAGTCTCATTACTACTACTGCTGGGGGTTACCAATACACCGGGAGTCGCAGGTCAGGAAAACCCCTCAGCCAATGCAGGCGCGGCAGACTTCACACTGGAAGAAGTGATTGTTACTGCCCGGCGGCGGGAAGAAAGTTTACAGGATATTCCCGCGAGTATTACCGCATTTACCGCTGATGATCTGTTACGCAATAACATTGATGATATAAAAGACTACTTCAGTAAAACCCCCAATGTGAGTTTTACCGAGGCCGGAACAAGGGGAGAACGTTCTATCAGTATCCGCGGTGTCAGCAACATCGGAGGAGACGTCAATGCCCTCGCGTTTTACATGGATGAATTCAACATCGTAAACGGGCCGCAGACGGGTAATACGGGTAATACGAACGGCAGTGTCAATCCACAGTTAATCGACGTGGAGCGCATCGAGGTGCTGCGTGGCCCACAGGGTACATATTTTGGCCGTAACGCAACCGGAGGCGCGGTAAACATCACGACCAAAAAGCCCGGGCCCGATTTTTATGGGGAGTTGAATGCTGGTTATGGGCGACTGGATACCTGGGAAGTTTCCGGAATAGTCAATGTGCCGGTCGTGGAAGATACGCTTTATTTTCGTACGTCTGCCTATTACCAGGAGAGTGACGGGTTTGTTGAAAATGTCAACCCGGCAGGGGGAGGGAGTGATAGCGAGTTCTTTACCTATCGGGGCGCGCTGCGATTTACCCCCAGTGATGAGGTGCTCGTTGATCTTTCTGTAAATTACACAGAGGAGCAACAGGGAATTCCTGAGGTGACGCCTGATGGCAACTTGAGTGGCGGTTCAGCAGGGTTGTCTGCCGCCGGAGGGTTTCCCGGGGGGATTAACGAAGAGGGTTTCTACCCTTCGAATCTGGACAAGGTTAACTATGACCTGCGCGAACAACAGGAAAACCGGTTTTTGACCCTGGTCGGCCGGGTTGAAATAGATATGGACTGGTTCAGGCTCACAAGCATTTCAGGTTATCTCGACACAAGGTTCAAAAGTGATGATAACGACCTGGATGGTACCAGCCATGGATTTCTGGACCAGGACCGTGAGGTCGATACCGATACATTCAGCCAGGAAATCCGTTTGTCCGGAGACGTGGGTGACTCTGTTTCCTGGGTGGTTGGCGGTATCTATGCCGAAGATTTTCGTAATTACATATTCTCTGTTGTCCCGGGAACCGCAGGGTTTCTGGGGTTGCCGCCGGGATTTCTCATTGATACGGGTGACATTGTATTTGAAACTGAATCCTGGGCGGTTTTCGGTGAACTCAGTTGGGATATAACAGACCGGTTTACCGTGACGGCCGGTGGCCGGTATTCCGAGGATACCGTGTTTCAACGGGTTGAAGGGGTCAATTTCGGAAGACCGGATGTTCCGGGGGAAGGAGAAGTTGAGTTTGACGACTTCAGCCCGCGTTTTACAGCCGCGTTTGATATCAATGAAGCTCTGACCGTTTATGCTGCGGTGTCAAAAGGGTACAAGGCCGGGGGCTTGCAGCTGAACGTTACCCAGCAGTTACCCATATTTGCTTTCGATGAAGAAACTATCTGGAACTATGAAGGTGGCTTCAGGTACGCCGGTATGGACGGCAGATTGCGCGCCAACGTCACGCTGTTTTATATGGATTGGAACGATTTGCAGGTCTCAACCAATGTCAACATCATAGACCCTGCCACGAACGAGATCACGTTCCTGAATGTGACAAACAACGCCACAGGCGCGACCAGCAAGGGTGTTGAATTCGACCTGCGCGCTTTGCCGGCCGAGAATTTTGAAATAGGAGCAAGTCTGGGATATATGCGGGCAAAATTCGGTAGTTTTGCAGATGCATTTGTGCTGGGCAATACGGTTGATCTATCGGGGAAAGCCATTCCAAGGGCACCCAGGTGGACAACCAGCCTGGATGGAGAATATCGAATCCCGCTAGCGGGTTTTGGAGACGGGTTCCTGCGCGCAGAATGGAGCTACCGCTCAAAGAGCTTTCCTTCACTTGATGACCATATTCCGATTACCGCAAATCCGCAACAACACACCGCATCAGGGTTTGATTTATTGAATCTTCGCGCCGGAGTCGTTGCGGACAGGTACCGCGTTGATGCCTATGTGGAAAATCTGCTGGACGAAGTTTATACGACAACATCTGCCGGGTTTGGTTTTGCCGGCGCAAGATTTCATCCTACTTACCGAACATACGGGATAAAATTCAAGTACCTGTTCAATTAAGACGTGACTTTCTTCTCTTGAGCGATATTGCTGTCAGTTGAACAGTGGACTTAAACATCCCTGTTCAATTGATAGCCTGTAAGTTCTTTTATCCACTCTATTGCCATGATTAGTTTAATGGCAGTAACTCGTCGTCCCCAAAACAGGTCTACCTGATATACCGTTGGTGAAACACCAGTTTCATTGGTGATGAAAATAACAATAAACAGGAAATTGTGGGTATTGGTTATTGTAATACTGGCGTGTTCCAGCATCCTGGCTGCTCATCAATACCGAGGGAAAATATATCGGCACCTGTATGATGTAAAAAAGGCGCAACTTGCAGAATTGCCGCCGATATCACCGAGGACTGTTACAGACACGGTAATCACCAACGTCAATGTAGTGCCGATGACCTCGGAAGTTGTACTGCCGGATTATTCAGTGTTTGTTGAACAAGGTGAAATCGTCAGTATGAAGCCAGGTGTTCACCTGGATGTTGCCGGTGAACTGAAGGTTATCGACGGAACCGGGGGATACCTGGTACCTGGTTTGGCGGACATGCATGTACATATGGATGAAAACAGGTTCAGCCACAAGTTATTCCTGCTCAATGGCGTAACCAGTGTGCGGGAAATGAGCGGAAGCAGGAAGATGCTGGAATGGCAACATGCAGTGATCAATGATGAAATCGTCGGCCCTGATATTTATACAACCGGGCCCATCTTGCGTGGTCAATCGAGTCAATCAACGGGTTCATCCGTCGTGGTCCGATCTGCAAAGGAAGCGGTGCGGGAAATACAACGGCAGTACCAGGAAGGATTTCGGACAGTGAAGCCCTATACTTACCTTACAGAGGAGGTATACAAGGCCATCCTGGCAGAAGCCGGGGCTAATGGCATGAGTGTGGTCGGGCATATCCCGTATTCCATGGGGATAGAAGGAATAATAGCGGCGGGCCAGGATGAAATTGCACATATCCACTCGTTTCACGGCGACTTTTTTGTGGATTTTGATGAAAATAACGTGTTCCGGGAATACAAAATCAATAATGCCGGACTGGACCGTGTAGTCACTATGGTAAAGAATGCCGGAATTCGGGTAACGACGTCCCTGACAGTAAATCAGGTATTACTGGATGCGCAAAATCCCGACAGTTTTCTTGAGCGTCCGATGCAGGAATACGAGGTTGACTGGGCTGCACCCTATATAAGATCGCCGGACTATAGGCTACGGACAATGTGGATGACCGGGTACCTGACAAACCACTATCTACCGTGGATTTATGGCTTGATAAAGAAATTGCATGATGCAGGTGTATTGCTGGTGCTGGGTACTGATTCAGGACTGCCGGGCCTGGTACACGGATTTAGCACACACGAAGAGCTCAGGCTACTTGTCAAGGCGGGGTTAACGCCTTACGAAGCTTGGTTGACCGGTACAAGGAACGCAGCAGTTGCAGTCTCGGATGAGGAAAAATGGGGGACTATCGAGCCAGGGAAACAAGCGGATTTTATCTTGTTATCAAAAAACCCGTTTGATGATGTAGGCCATTCAGCCAGCATAATCGGCGTTATGAAAAAAGGACGCTGGTTCGATAATACGGCCCTGGAAAAATTACGTAGTGAAATTAAAAATGCCGTGAATTGATGTGTGGCCGCATAACTGCTCTCGTGAGGATTAACTAATGACTGCATGCAATCCGATTAAAAGACGGGTGATATTAAAACAGGGCGCCGCCATTGCGATGGGTGTGCTGGGTTTCCCCATGATCAATACCGGCATCGCACGGGTAGCGTCTGCCGACAATAAAAAATACTCTGTCCGATCTATAGACCTGGTAAGACAGGCATTCACCGTGGACCTTAAACATGCCCTGAGTTTATATCCCAAAACTGTCGAAACATATTTAACAGATCCCGACAGCTTCGACGAGAAAATATGGCAAGAATTTCGTGATTCCGGCCTGAACGTAATTCAAACAACGGTCGAAACTATCAAGGACACATTGCGCGACTACGCATTGCACAATAGTTTTCTGGCCGCCAAACAGGATTATTTCGTGCGAATTGACGGCGTGGATGATTTCGATAAGGTCGTCGGCGGCGCTAAGATCGGCATGATTTTGGGGTCGGAGAATTCCGCACATTTTCAAACCCTGGATGATATTGATCGTTATTATCAACTCGGGCAGCGAATGTCTCAATTGACATACAATTCCCGCAACCTGATTGGCTCTGGTGCTACTGAGCGTTCTGATGGGGGCTTGAGTGATTACGGTGTGTCGGTTGTGGAGAGGATGAATATGATCGGTATGGCGATCGATTTGTCTCATTGCGGCGACCGGACGACCCTTGATGCATTATCACTGAGCAAGAGTCCTGTACTGATTACGCATTCCGTCGCACGAAAATTAAATCCGTCACATCCGCGCACCAAGTCGGACGAGGCCATTCGTAAGATGGCCAAGACCGATGGAGTAATGGGCATCGGGTTTTTACGTGTATTTGTCCGGGACAGGGAACCCACAACCATTGAACATGCGCTTGACCATTTTGAGCATGTCATCAGGCTGGTAGGAATTGACTACGTTGCCATTGGCAGCGATATAGCACTATATGGCTATGATTCTCTTCCAAGGGAATATGTCGAAGCTACAAAATCAAACCTTAAACCGGGAACTTACAAATTCCGGGAAAAAGACGACATAGAAGGACTTAACCACCCAAAGCGAATCTATGACCTGACCGAAGGGTTAATCCGGCGTGGTTACAATGATTCGGACATCAGCCTGATACTTGGAGGGAATGCGAAACGCGCAATTTCAGCCGCATGGAATTCTTAAAGCCTCGTTTTTGATGGCAAAAAAGGGGTTTTAAGGGTTAATGTCGGGCGTATATTGCACATAAAGCGAACCAAAACAGATAGTTACGCTGGTCCGACCCTAGTCCCGGCTGAACACGAATTTGTCCTTCTCTCTACGTACCGGCGGTTTGATCTTCGGGCGACCTTTCTGCAGCTTGCCGAGGGCGTACCCCTGTACCTGGGCGGCTTTGGCTATGATGGTGAACTTCATCAGCCAGCCGCCGGCCGTCGCCAGGATGCAGGCCAGTAATGCCAGTGGGTTGAGCAGGGCCGGCTGGACAATGACCGTGACCAGCAGCAGCAACGGCAGGGCGTTGCCCAGGATGACTTGCGGTCTGTCGATACCGTCCAGGATCTTCAGCGCGGCCGGGGGAGCGTTGCCGGCGGCCAGCCGTTGCCGGTAATTACGCCAGCTCACCAACCGCCAGCCCAGCAGTCCCATCAGCAGGTACAGGAGCCATCCCTGTGCGGCATTGGAAACGATGAACAGGATGGACAGGATGGCCGCGCCCTCTGCCAGCCCGGTACTGATGATCAGCGGCACCACCGCGGGCTCACGCCAGGCCGGGATACCCTTGCTGGCCTTGAGGATCCTGCCCTGGCAGTACAGGAACAGGAAACCGAGCAGGCCCGCGGCGGCAATCAGGCTGGGAGCCTGGATGAGTACGCCGGTAAACGTGGCGGCAAACAGCAGTACGGAGACGGACGCCTCCCGGGTCATCCAGGACGTCTGGGGGTGAAAAAACACGTGCAGGAAACGCCACGGGCGGCCGATCTCCAGCCATACCAGGAACAGTCCCAGTCCCACGAATACCAGTGCGGCCAGGCCTATGACCAGGTTCGGCGTGCCGGGCCAGGAGGCGATGGCCGCCATGAGTATCAGGGCGCCGCCGCTGCCGCCGAACATGAAATTCCCCGCCGCGCGCCAGTCCCACTGGGTCTGCAGGGCATTGCCGAACGTGTTGCTCATTCCTGCATGTCCCCCTGCATGTCTTCCGGCGCTTCCCTGTCCCACAGGTAGTAGAAACCGGGCTCGGTGCCCAGTTCCGCGTGCATCTGGAACCAGGTGTTCTCCGCCAGCAGCTCGGAGACGTTGCTGTCCTCGTCCTCTATGTCGCCGAAGCTCAGGGCATCGGCGATACAGGAATTCACACAACCCGGTGTGGCTTCGGGATCGATACCGGGGGTGAGGCCTTTTTCCACACCGGCATCCACCCGGTCGGAACAGAATGTGCACTTTTGCGCCACGCCCATGGTGCGTTCATCGAATTGAATCGCTTCGGTCGCGGTGGGGATATCGCCGTAGGCGAACTCCGGTTTATCCACCTTGTAGCGGGCCTGGTAGGGGCAGGCCACGGTGCAGTAACTGCAGCCGATACACAGGTCGTAGTCGATGGTGACGATGCCGTCCTCCCGTTGCGCCGTGGCGGTGCTGGGGCAGACGTGCATGCAGGGCGGGTCCGCGCAATGCTGGCAGCCCACCGGCATGAACAGGCGTTGCACGTCGGGGAATTCGCCCCATTCGACGTCCAGCACCTTGCGCCATTGCACGCCCGGCGGGGTGGCATTGGTGTGTTTACAGGCGGCCGTGCAGGTCTGGCAGCCGACACAGCGGTTGAGATCCGCGATCATGACATAACGGGTCATAGTCCTGCTCCTATGCGCGTGACGTACACCTTGGTGCCGTCGATACTGGAACCGCCGCCGTCCAGCGAGTCCACGTTCATGGGGACCAGGGCGTTCAGCCCCGGCCGTTTCAGGTCTTTGGCAAACGGCATCTTCCACTGGCCGAACTGGGCTATCATCACCACCACGTCGGGCCGTACCCCCTGGCGCAGGCGGGCATACCCGCGGGTGGAATTGACCGGCGAGGTGACCTCGATGAGGTCGCCTTCCTCGATACCCATTTCCCTGGCCCTGCCGGCATTCATGACGACACCGTCGTGGCCGTAGACGTTGTCCGCCACTTCCTTCATCAGTTGGATGCCGACGTTACCGCCCCAGGCGTATTGCATGCTGCGGCCGGTCAACAGCCAGAACGGGTAGTCCGAGGCCTTGACGTCGTGGTTGCGTTCGATGATCTCGTCCCAGAGTTTGTTCAGGTCCTTGGATTCGGGCAGGGGTTCGTATTCTTCCAGTTGCTTGTCCCACCAGTGCACCCCGGTCTCATGCAGGCGGTTGGCCAGTTGTTTGCCCATACGGAAATAGCGTTCCTGGTACGGCAGTTCAAAACGCAGCCCCAGGTCCTCCAGTTTGTGGTACAGGTACCAGTTCAGGCGGGAGTAGGGGCGGGTCTTGAAACCGTTCTGCCTGAACCAGTCCAGGTCCAGGATCTCCTTGCCGCCGGTCAGGTCATGGCTGGCGGCCTTGCTCACCGCGTTCCATATCTCATTCTGGGAGTGTTCCCTGTCCGGCTCCAGGGAGAAGTCATAATCGTCTGTCTGCAGGGGGATGCCGCACACGCCGGCGTTGATCGCGCCGTTATAGGCTTCCAGCAAGCCGGTGCGCCGGGCCAGTTCGTTGGCGATCCAGCTGAAGTCTTTCGCTTCGTGCAGCGGATCTATCACTGCCTGGCGCAAGGCCCAGCCTTCGGATTCCCAGTGGTTCTCCATGTAATGACCGCCGCCGATGCGGTGCAACTGGTCGCTCTCCAGGTCGGTCGCCTCCGGCATGATCACGTCGGCGAAGTGGTTAGTCTCATCCAGGGTGTAGGCGAACGCGGCGACAAAAGGAAACTCTGCCATCGCATCCCCCATCCTGTTTGTTTCGGAATGGGAAATGGCAGGGTTGCATTTATAGACAAACCAGATGTCGGGCGGGTTGGGTTTCGGCCAGCTTTCCGCCGCCCGGCCCTGTAACCGCAACCAGGCCAGGGTCGTGGAACCGAACAGTTGTGCGCCCATCTTGCTGCCGCCCATTGGGGTCAGGCTGTTGTGGGCATGGCGGGTGACGGGGTTGGCGTCCCAGCCTTCCTTGTCGGTAGGGGTAAACGTATGGGTCATGAAGCCGTCTTCCCCGGCTTCCACGGTCAGCGACCTTTCCCAGTCCGTATCGCCGGCCACGTGGGTGGTGCTGCCCAGCATGCCGCCGGATACCTCCAGCGCGCCCACCAGTACCTGCATCATGGTATGGGCCCAGACGCACTCGTACGCGCCCCAGCCGTTGTTGACGGACTTGCCCAGCACTGTCGCCACCGGACGGAACGGCAGTTCGCGCCCGTCCACTATCTCGGTCTCGCCGATATGGGCGTGGGCCAGGTATTCATTGGTGATGCGGCGGATGGTCGCGGCCGGGACTTCGGAAATCTCCGCAGCCCATTCCGGGGTCTTGTCGGCCAGCAGTTGCCGTGTTTTTTCCAGCCCGGTCGCTCCCTCCACGCGGTCGTAACGCCAGGTCTCCTCATCGGCGCCGACCTCGATTGCGCCGGTTACGGTAAACGTCCCGACCAGGGCCGGGTCCGCATCGGCCCGGTCGTAAGGCACGGCCCCGTTTGAGTTGTTGTCCCACAGCAGCGGTTTTTTCGTTTCCGGGTCGCGCAGGTAGAAACCGTTGGGTCCCACCAGGTAGGGGGATGCGGTGCGGTTTTTCAGGAACGGCACATCCAGCTTGTCGATGGGGGTCTCGTGCAGGAGCACGTGCAGCATGGAATACAGCACCGCGTTGTCGGTCTTGGTCTTGATGGGGATCCATTCCGCGGCGTTGGCGCCGGTCACCGACAGGTGCGGTTCGAACTGTATGCGTTTCATGCCGCGCTTGCGCGCGTCCGCATGGCGCCGCACCCCGGTCACGCCGCCGGAGGCGTCGATGTTCATGCCGAATGAAATGATGTACTCGCAGCGTGGCGTGTCGGGCAGGATGGTAAAGGCCCGGTGCCAGAGTTCGCCGAACATGTGCTCGGTGTGGTAGCACTTGACCGTGCCGCCGGCGCCCAGGCTCTGGTCGAACGGACCCCAGGCGAACAGCAGGGCCGGGAAACTGCCCATGTACTTGAACGGGGTGGCCGCGCCGCCGGTGGTGAAGGCCAGGCGCGGGTTGCCGTTCTCGTCCATGACGCCTTTGGCCCGGGTCGCGTTCATCTTCTCCGCGACGATATCCAGGGCTTCGTCCCAGCTTATCTCCACCCAGCCCGGCTCTTCGTGGCGGCCCTTGTTCGGGTTGGTGCGTTTCATGGGCCGTTTGATGCGGTCGGGATTATACAGTTTCTGCACCAGTCCGAAGGGCTTGACACAGACCTTGCCGTCGGCAGGGTGTTCCCCTTTCAGGTCGAAATTGGGTTCAATCTTGGTGGCTACACCGTCGACGGTTTCCACGGTCAGCAGGTCGGGACCGTTCACGCACTGGTAGCAGTAGGTGGAAACCCGTTTTACTTCAGGCTCAACTTTGGCGTGCATCCTTCGTTCCCCCCTTAATCTCTTGACATGGATAATCAGGATAAAGTTTAGTGGGTTTTATCCCCGGGTTCAATTATTGTCAAGAATTGACAACCGCCGTTGCGGTAATCTCGATCAGGAACTCCGGCATGGCCAGGGCCTGTATCCCCAGCAAGGTATTGGCCGGCAGGTGGTCCGGGTCGAAATAGCGGCTCATGGCCGCGCCGATGGGCGGTATTTTGTCCGGGTTGTAGTCCACCACGTAAACATCCAGGCGCACCACGTCTTTCATGGTGGCGCCCGCCGCGGCCAGGGTGGATTTTATGTTTTCCAGGGCCTGGGCCGTCTGCGCTTCCAGATCGTCCCCGCCGACCAGGTTCATGTCCTTGTCCCAGGCAGTCTGCCCGGCGCAATGGATAATCTTTGTCCCCGTGGAGACGACAACCTGGGAAAAACCGAATTGGGCGGAAGGCCAGACGTCGTCGGGTTGGATATGCTGATTTGCCATGTGCCACCTTTATAGTTGTTCAATTGCAACGCTGTTGCGGAAATTGTTGCCATCCGGCAGTTATGATAGTATATTTATGTCGTTTACATGTAAGCTTTTTTGTCGTGTAATGTACGAATGTCAATATAACTTCGATATAATTTCTAATTTTAACGGATAGGTGGGGAAAATCATGCTTCGTATTACAGTTATCTGCTCAGCCAAGGTGCTGAAACTCTCTTTAATCGCACTTCTGCTTAGCCCCGTCACGCTGGTCTGGGCACAGGGTAGCGCCCTGGAGGAAGTGATAGTTACTGCGCAGAAACGTGAGCAATCCATCCAGGACGTCGGCATTGCCATTACCGCATTTTCCGGCGAGCAACTGGATGCCCTGGGCATCACCGACAGCGTCGCCATCGCCGAGTTCACTCCGGGCATGCACATGTCCGGCAACAATGCCGGCTACACCCAGCAGTTCACCATTCGCGGCGCCACCCAGAACGATTTCAACGACCTGGCTGAAGCCCCGAACGCGGTTTACGTCGACGAAGCCTACCAGGCAGCCGGCCAGGCCCAGTTGTTCTCCCAGTTCGATATGGAGCGGGTGGAAATCCTGAAAGGCCCGCAGGGCACGTTGTTCGGCCGTAACGCAACCGGCGGACTGGTGCACTATGTCACCAAGAAGCCGACCGACGAGTTTGAAGGCTACGGTGATATCCAGTACGGCCGCTATGACACCGTGCGTTTTGAAGGCGCGGTCAGTGGCGCCCTGACCGAGGGTATCAAGGCCCGGGTCTCCGGTTTCTATCGTAGCAATGATCCGATATTGAAGAACGTTTTCCAGCCCCATGAAGTCGCACAGGGCGGCTATTCCCCCTGGGTTGGGAACACTAACCTGAGCGGTTCATCCGACGGCCAGGCCGATATGTGGTCTGAGGATTCCTATTCGATTCGCGCCCAGGTGCTGCTGGAACCCAGCGATACCGTTGAAATTGAGATGAAAGGCCAGTACGCCAAGCGCTCCACTTCATCCGGTCCTTACCAGAACGTCGCCACCATCAGTGTAGTGGATAGCTTGGGGCGCGTGGTCAATACCCTGTATTCCAATGCGAGCACCAATCCCAATTCCTGTGAACAATTGATTGGTTCACCGGACGGTTCAGCCACAACCCAGTGTATTCCGGGCGGGTCAGCGCTGGACCTGGATTTCGACGACTTCAGGCCGGGGCCGGATACCGATTTTTTTGGCTATAAAGATCCGGATGGCATCGAAGGGCTTACCATTTCCACCGACCATGCCCTGGACGACCATGATACGTATGAGACCTGGAGTGTTACCGGTAAAGTGAGTATAGACTTTGATTTCGCTAACCTGGTGGCTGTACTCAACTATTCGGACCAGGATAAAATTACCTCCCTGGATGTGGATTCCGGGCCAGGTCCCCAGTTCGAAGTGACCGGGGATTCGGTCATTGACTGGTATACCCAGGAGTTACGACTGGAAGGCGAGACGGACAATTATCGCTGGATTATCGGTAGCTATTACCTGACCATCGATGGTGAATTCACCCAGAACCTGGGCGACACCATCGGCGGAATAAATACCTTCGCGTCCCTGTTTGGCGGGTTTGAAGGAAATCTCGCTGCCTTTGGCCAGTTCTGGGATACCTCATTCGATGCGTTCCTTCAGACCAAGTCCTTCTCCCTGTTCGGCCAGGTGGATTATGACCTGACCGATCAGTTGATGCTATCCCTGGGCGCACGCGGCATATGGGAAAAGAAAGATTACGAATTTAACAGTAACTTTTTCATCAATACACGAGATGCGACGGCAGAGGGTCTGAGACATGGCGATGTGCCGCTGGGTCCGACGCCGTTCCCTTACCACGAGGAAGAGACGGACGATTTTCTCTGGTCGGGCAGGGTGGGACTGCAATATGCCCACAACGACGACCTGATGCTGTATGGCACCTTCAACCGCGGTGTGAAGGCGGGCAACTGTAATTCACCGTTGCTCACGTTCCTGACCCCGGATCAGTACTGCTATGATGAAGAAATACTGCTGGCTTATGAGGCAGGTTTCAAATCCACCATAATGGACGGCAGGGCCCGGATTAACGCTTCTTTCTACTATTACGATTACTCCGATTACCAGGTATTCCAGTTCATCGGCACATCCGGCGCCGTATTTAACGTGGATGCGGAATACTACGGCGGCGAGGTGGAAATTTTCGCCAACCCCATCGACAACCTGGACCTGATATTCGGAATCGCCTATATCGACCCGACGGTGAAAGACGTGAATGTGGCCCCGGATTTACCGCGGGACGTGGAACCGTCGTTTACCCCGGAGGTGCAGTTCAGCGCGTTGGGCCGCTACACCTGGCCGTTGGCAGTTGGCGGTAGCGTGGCGCTGCAGGTGGACGGCAACTATGCATCGTCCGCGTTCCACAACATCAATAATTTCGATACCCACTACATGCCCAGCTACTGGCGCGGCAACGCCAGCCTGTCCTGGTACAGCGCCGACGAGCGCATTGAGGTAACCGGATTTATCGACAACTTCTCCGACACACGCAACGTGAATATCGGTTTCGAACTGGCCGCTATCTGCGGTTGTGACGAGCAGTCCGTCGGCTGGCCGCGCACCTACGGTATCAAGTTGAGATATAATTATTTCTAGTCTTGCAGGTATAACCAGCACCAGACAAAAACCGGGGCCATCCCCGGTTTTTGTTTTTCAGAGGCCACAAGCTGCAAAAGCAGTGATACGGGGAAAAAGGAAAATTGCAAACAGACGTTATGGTTCCTATAATCAGTAGATAGTCTTCTTGTATTAGCAAATACGACCAACCACAAGACTGCTCACGGGCTGGGGGGCTGAGTAATGAGCGACAGACTGCTTTCCGTTTCAACGGTTTTTTCCCTGTTTCTGTTTCTGACTGGTTTCAATACACCCGTACTCGCGCAGGGCGGTATCCTGGAAGAAGTGATCGTCACCGCGCAGAAACGCGAGGAGTCCATCCAGGACGTCGGTATCGCCATTACCGCGTTTTCCGGCGCACAACTGGATGCGTTCGGTTTTACCAACAGTACGGAGCTGACGGCGTTTACGCCGGGCGCTCACATGTCGGGCAACAGTGCCGGCCATACCCAGCAGTTTACCATCCGGGGCGCGACCCAGAACGATTTCAACGACCTGGCCGAAGCGCCTAACGCGGTCTATATCGATGAAGGTTACCAGGCCGCGGGCCAGGCGCAACTGTTTGCCAGTTTCGATATGGATCGTGTGGAAATCCTGAAAGGACCGCAGGGCACCCTGTTCGGGCGTAACGCAACCGGCGGCCTGGTGCATTACATCACCAGGAAACCGACCGAGGAGACCGAGGCCTATGGCGATATAGTCTACGGCAAATATGACCAGGTGCGGTTTGAGGGCGCGCTAAGCGGCGCTTTATCAGAAAACATCAAGGCGAGAGTATCCGGTTTTTACCGGCGCCATGATCCCATCCTGAAGAACATCTTCACGCCGGAGGATCTCCCGCCCACGCCGTTATACCTGGCCGTCCCGTTTACACCTAACGGGGGACCGCCCCGCGGTCCCCTGAACGGCTCGCTCAGCGGCCAGGATGATCTCTGGACCGACGACCAGTATTCGATTCGCGGGCAAGTCCTGATTGAACCCAACGAAGACCTGGAGATCCTGCTCAAGGGTCAATATGCCAAGTCCACACTGGCTTCCGGCCCGTACCAGAACGGGCCGACAATCGGTGAATATGACGACCAGCACCGGCGCGTCAATTCCCTGTTGTCCAACCACAAGACCAACCCCAATTCCTGCGAAGCCCTGATCGTCGGAACCAAGCGGTGTCTGCCGGGCGGTGAAGTCTTTGACTTTGATCTTGATGACTACCGACCGGCTCCCGATACGGACCTGTTCGGCTATCGTGACGTGGATGGCGGCGAGGGCCTGACTACCTCTACCGACCATACCGTGGCCGATTTTGATACGACCGAAACCTACGGCTTCACGGGCAAGCTGACCTGGGACATGGACTGGGCAACCCTGGTGCTGGTCAGCAACTATGCGGACCAGGAGAAAATACGCACCCTGGACGTGAACTCCGGTCCGGCGCCGCAATTTGTCGTGACCAGCGATTCCGTGGTCGACTGGTTTACCCAGGAAGTACGCCTGGAAGGGGAGACCGGCCGGATGCGCTGGATAGCCGGGTTCTATTACCTGAACATCGATGGCGAATTCAGCCAGAACCTGGGCGATACCGTTGGCGGCATTAACGTTTTCGGCGCCAGCCCGCCGCCGAACGGCGCCGGCGTCAGTAACCTGTTCCTGGAGGGCTCGCTGGATGCGTTCCTGAAAACGCAGTCCTACTCCCTCTTCGGGCAGGTCGACTATGATCTCACCGAACAACTGGAGTTGAATGTAGGCTGGCGCGGCATTATCGAGGAAAAGGATTACGAGTTCTACAGCAACCTGTTCATCAACACCGATGACAGGTGGACGGAAAGCCTGCGCCGCGGCGGTACGCCAATCGCGTCGCTGCTGCCGGATCATATCGAAGATACGTCTGACTTCCTCTGGTCCGGCAAGGTGCAGTTGAACTATTCTCACAGTGATAACCTGTTGCTGTACGCCGGCGTCAACCGGGGTGTGAAAGCCGGGAGTTGCAACGCACCGGTGCTTACCTTCCTGACACCGGAACAATACTGCTTTGATGAAGAGGTATTACTGGCCTATGAGATAGGCCTGAAGTCAACGATTTGGGACGGGAAGGCCCGTATTAATGCTGCCGCTTACTATTATGATTATTCGGATTACCAGGCCTTCCAGTTCGTCGGCACCTCCGGCGCGGTATTCAATGCCGACAGTGAATCCCTGGGGTTTGAGGTGGAAATAGTCACCAACCCGGTCGATAACCTGGACCTGTTGTTCGGCATTGCCTATATCGATCCCAAGGTGAAAGACCTGTCCATTGCGCCGGGCGTTTTACGCGATGTCGAACCGTCCTTCACCCCGGAGGTACAGTTCAACGCGCTGGGCCGCTATACCTGGCCGGACTCAATCCTGGGCGGTTCGCTCGCGCTGCAGGTAGACGGCAACTATGCATCCAGCGCGTTCCATAACATCAACAACTTTGACGCCGACAGGATGCCCGATTACTGGCTGGGCAACGCCAGTTTGACCTGGATCAGCGCAGACGAGCATTGGGAAGTGGGCGGGTTCATCGATAACTTCTCCGATACCCGCAACATGAACATCGGTTTCTCGCTTCCCTTCGTCTGCGGCTGCGACGAGCAATCTTACGGCTATCCGCGCATGTATGGCGCCAGGGTGCGTTACAACCATTTCTAACACTGCCCGCACTAATCTGTTACTAAAACCGGGGCCATCCCCGGTTTTAGTTTTTCGAGGACGATAAAGATGAATTTCACTGTGGAGAAATCAAAAGTAATCATATATACTGCTTAATGTAGAAAATTTAATACATTTAGCAGACCATGGACGGCAAGCAACTCAACTGGGCAGGGTCCAGCTTGAAGGATTTGAGAGTATTTCCTGAGGGAGCAAGACAGGAAGCCGGATATCAGCTACGTCGCGTCCAGCTTAATATGAACCCTGATGACTGGAGACCATTCCCTACAATCGGACCTGGAGCGCGAGAAATCAGAATAAAAGAGGGCGGCGATGCCTATCGGGTGATTTATGTCGCAAAATTTGAAGAAGCAATCTATGTATTACATGCCTTTCAAAAGAAGACGAGGAAAACCGCTGGAAAGGATATTAATATTGCTACCGTTCGTTATCGAGCAATCATAGCTGACAGGACAAGAGCCAGGAAACATGGATATCTGCACTGAAATTCGCAACGTTACGCCGAAAGGAGGTAATGTATTTGACGACTTGGGTTTTGCCCATGGTGATGCTGTCAAACTGAAGATCAAGGCACAATTGATGGTTAAGCTAACTACATGGATAAAGAACAACGGCCTGAACCAGAACGATGCTGCCGCTATATTCGGCATTCAACGGACTCGACTCAGTGATCTGGCGCGTGGAAAAATTCAGAGATTCACAATAGACGCACTGGTTGACATGCTGGAAAAGTCGGGACAATCCTATACTATCACGACCTCGTTTGAAGAGCGCACTACCAGGGTGACAGTAGTTTAAATATTGTACTTTGGTATCTTAATTCAATGCCCGGGTCAAGGCTCCGCTCAGGTCGTCCTTGAGGTCGGCCACGTCTTCATGGCCGATTGACAGTTGGATTTAACTATCAGGGATCGGACCAACGTAATCAATTGATTTTGCTATATAAAAGTCTGTTTATGCCCCTGATGCAAGGCTTAGAACCCACTTTTGACAGTCAAAAACAGTATGTCAAGACAGGGTACAGGCTACGAGGCTAAAGGGGGACATTCGGGGGTGCGATTTCTTACTATGCTCATTTTGATGACAAAAAGCGCCTTCTAAGCTCGGAAAAAGGCCAGCTTCGGATGAATTAATCAGTAAAATCAATATAGTATGTTGGTTATGTAGGTCCGACTCCATCAGTCACCATCAGTCATCAGTCCCATCAGTGCAGCTTCTACCATACGACGTCCTATTGGTCGTCGTCTTTTGACGACTGGTTCACATGAACGAATATGGGGTGTTCATCGACATGGTGCTGCTGCCCAACTCGTACAAGCGCTTTCTTGTCGATGCCACGTCCTGTAACCGTACTCTCACTAAGCATTTCCACACCTGCTACACCTGCTGCACCACTTGGTTGTTGGCTCTTATCTACGCAGGGAAGTGCAACGTACCGCCCGTTGTGGTGGTATACCACAATCCAGCTATATTCCTCTCCATTCTCTGTGGTAGCCGGAGGACTATTGATCAATCCTAGAAGAGAGCCATCTTCTACAGGAACATCGCTCTGTACCGGACCGGACATGGAACTTGATTCAAAGAATTTGACTGATGCCCAAAATGGTAGCATGTCGATCGAAACTGATGATGTTTCTCCGGTGAACTTCATTTCATCTATCGGCTCTGAACCACCACATGGTAGAACAACAATTTTGTTGTTCCATAACGGAACCATCCAGCATGGTGGACGCGCCAAACAAAAATGAATTAGACGTTTTGTGGTATCTTCAGGCTGCGGCATATCGCCATCAATAACAAATGCACCTTTCAATATCTTTCTGTTCGGATTCATTATCTGTTCTCTGACGGGTTCGAGTGCCACGTTCTCGGCAAAATTGTACCCGTTTCTTCCCATCAGAGAGAAGACCATTAGATAGGCGGTTTTTATCATGCTAACGAATTCGTAATCGTCTCTATATGGAATAGAAAATCCCAGGCCTTTCTTTTCGTCAAGTTGATCTTTTGACAGGATTGTCTCCAATTTAATGGTGCCATTTCGAAACATGTGACTTCGAAACGGAAACGGTGCTTTTGGATTACTGGAAACAAATCGGTTCAGTTTCTTGTTGCCGAAGAAATCCACTACAATCGGAACTCCACGACCGGCGGACCATTCGGCACGAGCCTTCTTTGATAAGTATGCATGTTGGTCAACGAGTCCCGCTTCATGGTTACATTTATTGCAGGTCAAACAGACTGCAACTCCACCCATGGATTTGGGTGGGGCATGCTCCCCCGTTATATCTCCAGACGCAACATCTTGCCAACCATAGTCTGAAAGACATATTGGACAACGAACATTCCCGGACTTGAATAGACGCTGCCTAACGCGACGGTCATGGCCGGGCCGATGTTTGGTTTTTCTAGACATGGTTCATTGCCCGCTCAGCGAGGACCGTTGTGCCTTCGGCCACGACGGTCCGCTCCTGCCCGACTGGCCTCTTTCCCGAACAAGGGACCGTGTGTCCGTTATGGAATCAATCACCACTTGTGTCCTTCTTCCTCGAAAAGTCTAGCATCTGGCTCACGACTGTAGTCAAAGTCGGCTGGGCGTCACGACGTTCGAATCCGATCCGCTCCCGTATTGCATACGGTAGTCGGTATGGTACTGCGGAATAATGGAGAAAGTAGCTTGATATTAGTAAGTTAGGGTGTTTCAGAGTATTTCCTACGGCATTTGTGTCGAAAACATACACCCGTTTACTCAAAGCTCGGCGATGTGCGGTGCCGGCGTTTCTCACTCGGCGGCGTCAGGGCATCGGTCCTGGCTTCGGGAGCGAGCAGCAGTTCCTTGAGATCCGGCCTGGTCAATTGCTCTAATCGGCGCCACTGCTCGATCGGGACCAGCACCGCTGCCTCCACGCCGCGTTTGGTTACGATTTGCGGCCCTTCGGTCAAGCTCGTCTCCAGAAACTCACTGAACCTTGCCTTAGCGTCCTGTACTTGCCATGTGTTGTTCATGTTTCCTCTGACATCATGTTTTTAGTCTATTCTGACTAGACATATAACTGGTCAAGATATTTTAGAGCGTATCAAAAACCAATCGAGTCTGACCCTGTTGATTTTTCCTTAGCCCGGAACCTGGTTCAATGCGCTGTGCAGGTCATCCTTGAGGTCTGCCGTGTCTTCATGGCCGATTGACAGTCGAATTAAACCGGGCTCAATGCCGGATCGTTCCTTCTCATCATCCGCCAGCCGGTTGTGGGTGGTAGTGGCAGGGTGTGTGATCGTGCTCTTGCTGTCACCCAGGTTCGCGGTAATCGAGAACAACTCGATGTGGTCGATAAGCCGCCATGCCGCTTGTTTCCCCCCGCTGACGACGAAGCTGACAATGCCGCCGAAGTCTGTCTGCTGGCGCCTGGCCAGTTCGTGCTGCGGGTGACCGGCCAGTCCCGGATAGTAGACCTTTTCTATTCCTGGCCGGGTTGTTAGCCAGTCAGCGATCTCTGCGGCATTGCGGCTGTGTGACTGCATGCGCAGGCCCAGGGTTTCGAGTCCTTTTAAAAAGACCCAGGCATTGAACGGGCTCATGGTCGTGCCGCCATACTTGAGGACATTGAATATGTTTTCTCCCAGCAGTTCCTCGCTGCCCAGCACGGCGCCGCCGACGCAACGTCCCTGGCCGTCCAGGTATTTTGTCGCCGAGTGGATGACGATATCGGCGCCAAGCCGGAAAGGCTGTTGCAGGGCCGGTGTACAAAAGCAGTTATCCACTACAAGCAGGCAGCCGCGCCGATGGGCGATATCGGCCAGACGGTGAATGTCGGCAATTTCCATTAACGGGTTGGATGGGGTCTCCAGGTACAACATGCGCGTATTTTCAGTAATCGATGCCTCCCAGGCTGCATAATCGCTGAGCCCGACATAGGTGATTCCGATTTCGAATTTACGCAGGATCTTGTTGAACAGGTTTACCGTGGTGCCGAACACGCTGCGCGAAGAGACGATATGATCGCCGGCTTTCAACAGGCCCAGGCAGGTGCTCATAATGGCGCCCATTCCCGAGGACGTAGCGATACACTGTTCGGCCCCTTCCATTGCAGCCAGCCGTTCTTCAAAGACACGTACCGTGGGATTGGTGAACCTGGAATAGATATTGCCGGGTTCGTCCTCGGCAAACCTGGCCGCGGCTTGGGCGGCGTCCCTGAATACGAAACTGGAAGTCAGGAACAGCGGTTCGCTATGCTCGCCTTCCCCGGTGGGTTGCCGGCCGGCGCGCACCGCAAGGGTATTCACCCCGTATCGAGCAGGATCAATTTTAGCCATGTTACCTCCTGTGCCCGTGTTTCTCCCCGGCAACTGCGCCGGAGAGGGTCAGGCTGAACAGTTAAATCAGCAAGCTCCAGAAGAGTCCACCTGATGAAAGTACATGGCTGAGTGCGTGTTATCGCCGCAAGGCACAAAAAAACCCGCATTCAGCTTGGTTGCTAAAGCAGGTTCGCTCTCTTTAGCCGTATTTATAACGCGCCCGCAAGCTGAATATCAAATCGGCGCCCTACTGAGCAGCAACAATAATACAATTATCAGGGCATGTCAAACGGCATGCCGGTGAGGAGAAAATCTCCGTACTGTTCCCGTAAGGATAACTTGCTGACCTTTCCGGTAGCCGTGTGCGGCAATTGTTCGACGAATATGACTGCGTCGGGTTTCCACCAGCTTGCCACCTTGCCATCAAACCAGGCCAGCAGGTCTTCTTTGGACACGGTTTGATCCGGTTTGTTGACGGCTATCAGCAAGGGCCGTTCATTCCATTTCTCGTGCGTGGCGCCGACCACGGCCGCTTCGGCAATGGCGGGATGTGTCATGGCGCAGTTCTCGAGGTCTATGGAACTGATCCACTCCCCGCCGGACTTGATCAGGTCTTTCGACCTGTCAGTAACCTGTACGGTGCCGTCCGGGTCTATAGTTGCCACGTCCCCGGTCATAAACCAGCCATTTGCGTCAACACCGGATTCTGCTTCTGTTACCCTGAAATAGTGTCGGCAGACGGTAGGCCCTTTTACCTTAAGGTGCCCTGATGTGGCGCCGTCCCACGGTAAAGTATTATCCTGGTCGTCGGTGATCTTAATCTCCAGGCCAAAAATGGGTCTTCCCTGTTTAAGCGGATACATCCCCTGTTCGTTTTCATCCAGTGAGTCAAAGCCGGGCCCGGGCACGTTCAGTGTCCCCGCAGAGCAGAGTTCGGTCATGCCCCATCCCTGGGCCAACTCGACCCCGTAATCTCTCTTGAAACGCTCGAATATGGACAACGGGCAGGCGGCGCCGCCGACAACTGCCTTGCGCAGTGAATTCAGGTTTCCCCCGGACTGGTCCAGGTGGTCGAGCAGCATCTGCCAGATTGTCGGTACGCTGACAGCGTAAGTGACGGCTTCCTGTCCGATAAGCCGGCCCAGCACCTCCGGATTACCCATATAGCGGCCCGGGAATACGATCCTGGCGCCGACCAGCGGTGCGCGGAAAGGGAGGCCCCAGGCGTTGACATGGAACATCGGTACCGCGGGCAGAATGGAATCGTTAATGCTGAGGCCGTCGCTATCCAGCACTGCGACGGACAAGGTGTGCAGCAGCAGCGACCTGTGGGAATAAAGCACCCCCTTGGGATTGCCGGTCGTGCCGGAGGTATAGCACATGGCGCAAGCCGATGTCTCGTCCAGTTCCGGCCAGGTACAGGTATCATCCTGGCCGGCCAGCAGTGGTTCATAACCTTGCACAGTTACAGACAGGTTCTCCGGTAACTCACCATCCGGTCCCAGGACCACGATGCCTTTGACATTTTTGAGTTGCGGCCCGAGTCGCTCCAGCAGCGGCACGAAGTCCCGGTCGGTAAATACCCACTTGTCATCCGCGTGGTTGATGATATAGGCAATCTGGTCGTCAAACAGCCGCGGGTTGATGGTGTGCAGCACGTAACCCCCGCAGATAACCCCGTAGTAGAGTTCAAGGTGCTGCTGGTGGTTCCATGCGAGTGTCGCAATGCGCTCACCCGGTTGGCAGCCCAGCGCCTGCAAGGCGTTGAACAGCCTGCGGGCGCGGCTGAAAGCTTCAGAATACGTTGACCGCTGCAGTCCGGTTTCCGATGTTGCCGAAACTATTACACGGTCCCCGTGGTACATTTCCGCATGCTGCATCACCGTGGTAACGGTGAGCGGCATATCCATCATCTGACCTTGCATGAGAGTTTTCCTGTCGACCGGTTAAACTGTGAGGATTATTTATACATACCTGTTTCGCTGTAGTCCGGCGCATTACAGCGCTGAAACAAACTCCATGTATTCCGCTGCCAGGTTCTTCAACAGGTCTTCCAGTTCTCCGGCAGACGGTGCGAAGTCCAGGAGGATCAGTTCATCCACCCCGAGTTCCGAGTATTGCCCGATCATCTCATGATTATATTCGTGGGGGTAGGGGCAGGCGAAAACTGAAACTGCATCCCTGGGACGGTTGTTGTGCGCCAGGAGCGCCTCCAGTTTTTCGATCCCCGGCGCCAGTTGTTCCGGATCGAGTCCGAGGGCATACCAGCCCTGTCCCTGTTCCGCGGTGCGCCGGAGCGCTGCATCGCTGTTGCCGCCGACAATAACGGGAGGATGGGGTTTCTGCACCGGCTTGGGATAAAAGCGGCAGGCGGGCAGAGTGTAGAACTCGTCCTCATACTCGGATACGCTGTCACACCACAGGCGTTTCATCACCTCGACGTAGGAGCGGCACCTGGCGCCGCGCCGCGCGAACGGCGCGCCCAGGGCGCCGTACTCTTCGGCGAGCCAGCCGGCGCCGATGCCCAGGTTCAACCGTCCCCCGGAAAGCCAGTCCACGTTGGCGGCTTCCTTGGCGGTATACACCGGGTTGCGCTGGGGCAGGACGCAGACCCCGGTCCCGAGGCGTATCCGGGAGGTGTGCGCGGCGAGCCAGGCGAGCGAAGAGAAGGGCTCCAGTTCAACATTATCCTCGATATCACCCGGCATTTTGCCGTCTTCTGCCAGTGGGTAGGCGGAAGCGTATTCATCGAACAGGACCACGTGCTCGCCGACCCACAGGGAACTGAACCCCAGGGCCTCCGCGGTGACGCCGAGGGTGCGGATGTATTCAGGGGTTGCGTAAGGTGCAACGAGAGGTATGCAAAGTCCCAGTTTCATTTGAGTTTAGGCCATCATGTTGCGTAAAAATGCTGACAACTGAATATAACTTTATGATCTATTTGACTTTAGCCGAATTTGAATGCATATTATAGGCCATTGCACTATAATTGTCATACTTTCCGGGCATGCCAATATACCAGCGCCGGAAAACCATGGATAAACTTCAGGAAATGGAAAGATCAAACAACCACCAGGCGAACGGTAAGGTCACCGGGACCAAGGGGCAGAAACGCCGCCAGCAGATCATCGACGCCGCGAAACAGGCGTTAATCGAGGGCGGGGCAAACAGCCTGGTCCTGCGCGATGTCGCGGACCAGATTGGTATCACCCACGGCAATCTTCAATACTACTTCCCCACGAAAAACGATCTGCTGATAGCGATATTCGACCAGGCGGTAGAGAAATACACGGAGAGCATGAAGGTGGCGGTCTCCGAAACGTCCACCAGCAAGGGCAGGCTGGATGCCATCATCGATGCCGGTATCGCCGAGTTGAAGGCGCCCGAAACCGCATTATGGCGCATGATGATGTCCCTGGCGGATCACAACCCGGACATGGCCTCGATTCTGAAGAAGGAAAACGACCTGTATGAACAGGTCGTGGCGGAGGAATTGGCGTTAATCTCCCCGGACCTGTCGTTACAGCGCAGGCGCCATATCGCCCGGATCATCCACGCCATACTTGACGGACTGGGTATCCAGTTCTCCTATGAAGATGCCGAGGGCCCGGAGATGCGGGCGCTGGCCAGCGAGATAAAGATAGCGTTGTTCGCCATGCTGCAGGCGAGTTAGCGTTTGCTAATCATAAACGAGCGTAATTCTTCGGTAGTGTATGTCTTTACAACTTTGCCGTAATTCAACTCAGCATTGGCGCGGCCGTATTCGAAAGAAATCAACTCTTTGACGGGTAACATGAGTTAAATTGATGAAACGAAATCCAGGTATTGTTCGGCTAACCTGTTTAACAGACTTTCCACCTCGGCTGCGGATGTTGCAAAGTGCAAAAGGACGAGTTCGTCGACACCCAGTTCCCTGTATTGCTCAATCATTTCGTGGTCATAATCATGTCCATAGGGACAGGCATAAACCTTAATCTCTTCTCTTGGCCGGTTCGCCTCAACAAGCGCGGCTTCCAGGTCCGCGATTTGCGGAGCCAGTTGTTCGGGATTGGCGCCGATGGCAAACCAGCCCTGGCACTGGTCTGCAACGCGCCTGAAACTGGGTTTACTGTTACCGGCAAAAATAATGGGCGGATGGGGAGTTTGAATGGGCTTCGGATAGAATCGGCAGGGGCGTAAGTCATAAAATTCATCATGGTATTCAGAGACAGGGTCGCACCACAGGCGTTTTATCACCTCGATATACGAACGGGACCGCGCCCCGCGCTTTTCATACGCAACGCCGACAGCCTCAAACTCTTCTCTCTGCCACCCCAGCCCGATGCCGAGTTCCAGGCGCCCGTTTGAAAGCCAATCCACGTTTGCCGCTTCTTTTGCCGTGTAAACCGGATTGCGTTGCGGCAGCACGATGACAGCGGTGCCCAGCCGTATCCTGTCAGTGATCGAGGCAAGGTAAGCCAGGGAAGTGAATGCATCGAGTTCAGCATTATCGGCAGCTTCTTCGTACTCCATCCTGCCATCTTCGTATACGGGAAAGTTCGGATCGTAATCATCCACCATGACAACATGCTCACCGACCCACAGCGAGTTAAAACCCAGTTGCTCCGCAGTCGTTCCAAGCGCGCGCAGAAACTCCGGGGTTGCGGTAAGGTTAAGCGGGACCAGTACGCCTAATTTCATGGTTTATGCCCCCGATTTCCGCCAGGCGGCGTTCGAAGCCTGGAACATCGGACACACCCGGTATCTGCCAACCCGGATCACCGTGTGGTCCGGGTCCATGTTCGTCTTGCCGGTGGTTGCGCTCTTTGTCAGTAGGTCTTGAGAATTTTCCCGTAGGGCAGGTCGGCCGTCATCCTGACATATTTGGCGTCGACAATCTGCACTACCGGCAGATTCACATCGGATATTCTGTTAACTTCCAGTGATGCCGAACCGTTGTATAACTCGTCCTTGCCATCGGGACCTTTGTGGGGGACGCCGGTAAACAACACCGAGTTCAACTGTGCCACGGCGGGTGTATCGCTGCCCTCGACATCGGGTATGACTTTAAGGACCGCGAGCGGCAGTGCCGCCAGTTCGGAAGCGGGCAGGTTTCTATCCGGGAAAAAAAAGGTTTTGGCTACTATGTGGCCCGGTTTGACCTCCACAACACCCTCGATCTCACCGGTCCCGTGCTTGATCAACTCGATACGGTGGGCGAGTTTTTTTCCGAAACCCCAGACTTCCCGGCCTATGATGAGGGCATTTTCCGTTGTCACGTACACGGCGTTGGTATAACCGTATACCTGGCCTTCATGCATACACAGGATCCCGGTGTACACCTCGCCGTAAGGGCCGCCGCTGGTACTGATATTATTCACTTCAAGCACCATGAACGCGGTTGCAGGTTCAATCAGTTCAAGCTCCGGCGGCATGATATCCAGCGCCGCATCTTCATCGGTCAGGTAGGTAATCACCAGCGCTTCGGTATCGCGGTAATACCAGGGGCCTTTCTTGTAAGAAGCATTGTGTGCGGGCATTGTTGAGCCCCATTGATCGGGTGTCAGTCTTCCCATTTTTGCCATGATGATAATCTCCGCTGTTTCTTTGTCCTTTATGGGGAAAGAATGTGAGTCTTCAATATAAATAATATTTGATAAAGCGTTGGTGAGTATAGGCCAAATTATTTATTTTTGCAAACTGTCCAGCAAATGAGTTAACCTACTGAATAGTATATTAAATCAGAGATGTTATAGTGTTAATTATGTAAATTATCATAAGATACGTATATTAAAATTAGGCCAATGGCATAATAATATTCATTATCCACGGGACGCTGGTCAATCAGCCGGCGCAGGTAAAGTTAAAACGATAATGCAGCATTCCAGTAAAAAATCTGATATTGCCTTAATAATTGCGGTCGCCGCTGGGACATATATCAGTATCACCTCGTCTAATTTCTCCCCGCTATTAATCGGCATATTAGCGGACTCAGACATAGTAGCTGAAATTACCGGAGCCTATATTTTAGCACTTGAAATTTGTGCCATCCCTGTTGCGACGCTCGTAGTATTGCCTTTCATACAGCATGTTAATCGGCAAAGGTTAGCAATTGCAGGTGTTATGTTCGCTACGATTGCTCAATTGATCAGTCCGTTTTTTCTGGAGAATTATGAGCTCTTCTTAACACGTTTTTGTGTTGGGCTTGGGCTGGGTTGTGTTTATGCCGCGGTTAATTCAGTAGGCGCAACTTCCGAATATCCAGATAAGGTATTTGGCTATTCAACAGCTATTACATTTCTCCTGTACGCAATTACGCAACCACTGATGTCCATGATCATCGGGAGTTTTGGATTTGGCGGTGCATGTATCTTTCTTACGGTAGCAGGATTGATTTCTCTGCTGTTTATTCGCAACTTTCCCAGTGAACCCAGCATAGTCAAGCAGCAAAAAACAGAGGTGCATTGGCGCTATTACATTGCCTTGCTGATTACAATTATATTAATTAATCTTGCCGCCGGTACAACCTGGGCATTTGTGGAAAGAGTAGGCGTTAGCAGGTTTGGATTGGATATTGAAATAATCGGTTTGATTCTCGGGACAGGAACAGCAGCCGGGGTAGTGGGGGCTTATTCAGCTTCATGGGCTTATACCCACCTGGGTCGCATAAATTCAATATTGTTTGGCCTGGTCTTGTTTGGAGCGACAAGTTACGGGATCACAAATTCAACTACAATACCAATCTATACCGGCAGTATAATTCTTTACTGGTTTATCTATCTGTTTCTTTATCCACTGCTGTTCAGCGCTGCTGCTGAGCTGGATCGTTCCGGACGTCTGGCTACCATTACCGGCGGTTTATTATGGCTTGCTGTTGGCATCGGACCTGCGGTTGGCGGACTGATTGCTTCTCGATATAGCTACGGCATGATTGGATGGTTCAGTTTTTTCTGTTGCGTTCTGGCAGTGCCTTTTTTCTATAGGGTAGGCCGGTACTTGGAGACCCGTTATGAAAGCTCTTCAAAAGCTTGAGTTTTTACCTTTGGTCAAGCGGAATACGAAAGGATAAAACAGGTAGTATTCAGTCCGTCAGCGAATCGCCCTTATTGCCTGTATGTTCCCCGCTGAGGCCTCTGCCTCTGCCGCTTCGAACTCTTCCGCCGTGTAGGTCTTCAGTATCTTCGGGTACTCCAGCACGGAGTCATAGCGCGAAAATTTGAACGATGCAACACCGCGAATGGGCAACTGAAGGTCGGACGGCCACCCGAAGGCGAGATGTCCGGGGCCGCTATAGACCATGGCACGGCCCTGCGCATCAACGTGAGGATGGACCGGATACGGCTGAGAGACGAGTTGCGCCAGGGCAGGACGGTCTCCACCCTCGGAATCAGGGAATGTCTTGAGAAATATCATCGGAATAGACTGGTGCGCGCCCAGTGCTTCGGCCGGCTCGTGTGTAGCCGGCCGCATGACGGCACATGCTGCCCGGTCACCGTTCTTGATCTCCATGATCGCCTGGATGTCCCCATCCTCGTGCTGAGTAACCTCGATGCGCTCAGCGGTCTTCTTGCCACATCCAACGATTTCCCGGGCAACCACCCGGGAAGCGACGCCGCTCGTGTACACGGCCGGGATGTAACAGCAGTCTTCTCCCTGCCACTTGCACATGATGCCCATGTAGGCCTCGCTATAGGGCCCCAGCGTCGTCCAATGGTTGTCCGCAATTGAGACGAATGCCGTCGCCGGCTCGACAAGCTCGAGATCGGGAGGCATGAGGCTGCGCGCCGCATCCTCGTCTGTTTCAAATTCAATGATGATCCCTTCGGTGTTGATATAATACCAGGGACCCTTGGATGCACAGGAGTCATGAACCGGCGAGAATGGACCCCACTTGTCCAGCGTAAGCGTACCCATTTTACCCATCTTTCTTATCTCCCCTGTTGATTGAGGCAAGTATGAAATATAGGCCATTGGCCGGGTCTTATCAAGTCGCAACATTGTTGATACCGGGTCCGTTGCTTATAATGTTATAAAAAACTGAACAAACTGTTCGCAGTAACATAAGGGCGCCTCTAAAAATTAGAGGCGCCCGTGCAGCATAGGGATATGCTGCCATTTTTAATCACGTAAGTGATTGAAAATGAAGGAAACGGAAAATCGACATTTTTCGTTTCCGTCTCTAAAAATGCCCAGGATGGCATTTTTAGAGGTTACTATAAGACTTTTGGAAAGGTATTTTTATGCAGATTGATCTGAGTGATAAGCGTGCGCTGGTTACTGGAGGAGCTTCAGGTATTGGCGCTGCGATTGCCGAAGTATTTGCTGACTCGGGGGCACATGTCGCCGTTCATGCCCGTACCCTTGCGAAAGCGGAAGCAACTGTAGAACAGATTAAGGCAGGTGGCGGGCAGGCCTTTGCTGTTGAAGCCGACCTGACCGACCCGGCGGCTATCGAAGCCATGTGTGACGCCGGGGTCAAGGGACTCGGCGGCATCGACATCGTCATGAATAATGCCGGCCTGTATATCCCGGAAGCAATGGTGGAAAGTGACAACGATACCTGGCGCAGGACCATGGCGGTCAACCTGGAAGCGCCGCAACTCATCACCAGGATTACGCTTCAAACCATGATCGAACAGGGCACGGGTGGAAGGCAGTTATATGTCTCGTCGGTAAGCGCAATCATGGCGGAAGTACTGGGTAGCCCTTATTGCGCATCCAAGGCAGGGCTGAATGCCCTGGTCAGATGCCAGGCCGTAGAAGTCGGCCAATACGGCATAACCGCAAACAGCATCAACCCCGGCTGGGTGGATACGCCTATGGCGAGGAAGGCGTTTGACGATATGAAGGAAGAAGGGCAGACGCTTGAAGAGATAATTGAAGAGAGTATGAGTGATAATACCCTTGGTGTTGTCATCAAGCCGGCGGATATAGCCGCCATGGCGGCCTATCTCGCCAGTGAGCATGGTCGTTGTATTACCGGGCAGGATATCAATATCTGCGCCGGCTTGAGTCTCGTACGCTACGGAGACTGATTACAACGTATAGTTGGGGTCAGAGTAAAATCTTGAAGAACATTGCCGGTGGCAGGGTCAGGGATGATTTTACTCTGACCCCGAGTATTCTATTCAAATGTTACTCAGGCGCCTGGCCAGGTAACGCTGAAAATAAAACAAGCAAGCTTCCTTGGCACTGAGGGGGCCTGCTTCAGCGTAGCGTGAGCCGATGGTTCTTTGCAGCCGCCAGGTGGCCTGGTAATCCTCCGGGTTGAGCACCTCAAAAAATTCCCTGTTGTAGCGGCTTAACTCGTCATTCAGTTCTTCTTCAGGTACCAGGGCGCCCATCATTACGCGGGTACGGTCGATGCTGAGGGGCAGGATCCGTTTCCAGAAGACAATCCCCGGTGATGCATCGACGGTGCTTGACGGATAAATAACATAGGTCAGCGTCTCTTCCCTGTCCCGTGGTTCGATGTCTGCGCTCCAGCGCTCCATCAGGTCGGCGTAGATCGGCGCTTCAGCGCGTACCAGGTCCAGCATCAGCGGCGTACGCAACAGGCTCCAGTCCTGCTCATCCTCGCCGCAGTGCGAGTCGTCACCAGGCATCCACGGCTGCAGGGTGTCCGGGTGCAGGGTACGGTGATGGTGCGCCTCGGCATTGTTTTCCATGGTCAGCTTCCAGTTCCCCTCCCATATTTCGTCGTACATCGAGGAAATCCGCATCCTGTCGATGTGGTAGGGGGCCAGCCGCTCACCCAGTTCCTGCAACCGCGGCGCCAGGGGTTCTGCGTCGGGGTCGAGATTGACAAAAATGAAACCGAGCCAGGTTTCCAGCCTGAATTCCGGCAGCCGGCAGTTGTCCTTGTCCAGGATACGGCTTTCCGCCATATTGGTCGCGCCCATCAACCTGCCGTCAAGCCGGTAGGTCCAGCCGTGGTAGGGGCAGGACAACCGCGCTGCGTTCCCTTGTCCCATGACCACCTGCATGTAACGATGGCGGCAGACGTTGGACAACGCCCGCAGCCTGTTATCGGTCCCGCGTACCACGACCAGCGGTTCGCCGGCCAGTTCGATAGTGAAGTAATCCCCGGGGTTCTCAGCTTCTTCTTCGCGTCCGACGCAGATCCAGTCGCGGCGGAACAGGTGTTCGAGTTCGAGTTCGTAGAACTCTTCGGACAGGTACGCCTGCGGCGGCAGGCCCCGGGCTTCCTCAAGGGGAGTAGAGAGCGACTTTGCCAGCGTGTCGATTAACACTCGGGTTGCAGCTTGCATTTCAACCAGTATCCCGGCTCAGGATGACACAGTTCCGGAGCGCCTTAACGCCATTCCACCGGTTTATCCGATACCAGCATGGTGATGTCTTCAAAGTCATCGCTCATTTCGAAATCGATAGTAGTCCCTTCTTCAACATACAGGATGTCGCCTACGCCTATCGAAAAGTTCTCACCTCCATGGACATTGACTTTGGCGGAACCCTTGAGTACGAAGGCAAATTCGTCAAAGGGGTAGGTGAAGGTATGTTTTCCGGCTTCCTTAAAAGCAACGACTGCCCGTGTCTTGTCAGCTGACCGGTAGAAAACATGTTCCCCGCCGCCGAATTCCGGTGTCAGTTCCCAATCAACGTCTTTCATGTTAAAGCGTAATGCTTTAGGTGTGTTCATGCTTCACCCCCATTGTTCATATTAAATCGGTAACAATCTATGTATTTATTATTTCCATAACCTGTAGCGCCGCGCGCTCCCCATGTTCAACTGCGCCAAACCACTCCTGAATGCCCTTGTGTTCCGAGTGACCAAAGGCAATACGCCCGAATGGCCTGGTAATAACCTGCTGCAGGGCCGGCTTGCCATCGTTACCATGGAATAATCCCGGGACTGCAGCGACGTAGGAGTGGCCCCAACGGTTCACGATAATGCCGGCGATATCTTTTTCATCATCGAAACCCAGCGGGCCAAACATGGTGGTCAACTGTCGGCGCACCGACGCTTCGATATCGGCATAGCTTTTTGACATCAGTTCCCATCTTATTGCCGCCGCTTGTTCCTTTGCAGGTAATCCCGGTTTGGTAAACCCGGCGTAAAAGGTCAGGACAACCGGTTTTTCGGGGTTGAGCGGAGGCTGGTTGTCACCAAAAACCAACGGCCGCCTGATATTGCAGAACCCGCCGAGGCCATTGTCCGTGAAGAAATGACAGGCACTCACCCCTAATTTTGCCATTGGCTTCCAGTTCCTGAGCGCTACATTGACGATCATGTTGGAACCATAAACCATTTGACCGAAAGCATCTTCATATGCGCCGGGCAGGTCCTGAACAATATGCTTGTTTACCCAGCCGCCAATAGCAGAGACGGCGCCTTGGGCCCTGACACGATAGACTTTGCCATCCTTTTGATAATAGACCGTAACGCTCTTTGCCCTGGCCGGGGCACCATCATGCTCGACGCGAACGGCTGTAGCGTTTAAACGGATTCTCACCGGGTTGCCCGGGATATCAAAATTATCAAACTGATATGCCGAATCATGAATCTCTGCAAAGCGCGTCCCCCCTGAAATCGCGTTCGGCAACACCTTCTTCAGCATGAGACGATAGATCGCATCGTTGCCTCCGGGGAACGAGAAAATGCCGGCAACCTCCTTGTCATCAGAAGGCACCCGGTACAGTGATTTATCGCCGAAGCCTTTATCAAACCCCGGCAATGCAGACATCATTGCGTAGCGAGCGGATATTGCGTCGCAACCCATCCCCGAGGTGGTAGAGAGGGTTATGGACAGCAGTTTGATTACACGGGGTTGAATCTGGAGGACGTCTTCAAGATATTCCCGGTAGGTGATACTGTCCAGCCACTGCGACCAGTCGTCTCCGGCTTTATTGACGCCGGTTCCCTCACGCAGGCGCTTCAGGTCCGCTTTCTCAGCCGCTGAAAAAGCCGTGCTTGCATAAGCATTCTGACTTGAATCCCGGTCCCAGTAGGATTCCTCCAGACCGAAGGTCTCCTTGTCAAAGAAGTAACCCGCGCTTGCCGCCTGTTCGGCAATACCCAGCATAGGCAGGTAATTTGTCGGGGATAACCTCAGCTCACCCTTATAGCCTTCCAGGGTCTGGAATTCCGGGTGGCGCGGGATTTCCAAATCATTAAACAACTCGTCATACCAGTCACCCTTGACAGCGGGAACCACGGTAAGGTTAGACCCTTGCGGACCGGTGATTTTATAACCGTCGACGATAAATTCGTTACGCTTTGCTTCGCCGCCCGGCAGGGCGTGGTTTTCCAGGATAAGGCAGGTTTGTCCCGGCCTGGATTCCTTCAGGAAAGTGCGGGCGGCTGACAAACCGGCGAAACCACCGCCGATGATGACAAGATCGTATGCTTCTCCGGTGTCTACCGCGCCAGTCAGTATCCCGTCAATTTGTTTGTCACGTATCAGGTGGGCGGCGCTGGTGGTACTTTCTGTGTTGCCGTTTGCGCGGGCGTAATCGCCAACACCGGCATAGCCGTCCCAGGGGTGAACCGTTTCCGCATGATGTTGTGCTGCTGTATCGCCCGGCCTGGCTGTGGCCGTATTTGGCGCCGGCATGCTCAACAGCATGGCGCCGGAACCGATCAGCGTTCCTTTGACGAAGTCACGGCGGGTAATATCGCTGTCATATTTCCTCATCTGCAACCACCTGCATGAACTACTGCATGATAATCATTAACTGAAGTAAGCGGCAATAAAAAAAGCCATGACACACTCCTTGTGCCATGGCTTTTTTGCTGTGTAACTTCCGGGGGCAGAATTAATTCTGTCCCCGGCAACGTGCAATATACCAATTCCCGTCTGTCACTGATATGTCATCAGAAGCTATATCCGATGCTCCCGCCAACCCAACGTTTAGGGGCAAAAACGTCCTCTCCGGAACCAAAGAACAGGCTTGCGTCAACCCCGAAGGTTCGATACTCTTCATCGGTCAGGTTATTAACAAAAATGGCCGCGCTCCAGGCCTCATCACCGCTCGTGTAATCCAGTCTGGCGTTCACTATGCCATAAGAACTTTCAGTGACAATTTCGGATTCAGATAAATTAAATTTTTGGTCATCTGTCCAACGAAAATCCCCTTGCAGCGCCAGTTGCCCACCAAAAGCAGGCCACGAATAACGCACCAGACCATTAAAAGTAACGTCAGGCGCTAATGGCGCTTTTTCTTTTCCGGTTGGGTAAGTTTGGGCAGGAGCGAAAGTGACAGGGTCCAAGGAATTAAAATCGGTAGGCAGGCCGGTTATCTCGGTGTCACTGAAAGATGCCCCCAGCAGAATATCCAGTCCCTCAACAGGATTCGCGACCAACTCAATCTCACCACCGTAGAATTCAGCTTCTGCATTGAACAGTAGTGCATTAAAGAAAGGATCGATGTTATAGGCCTGATAATCATTATAGTCATAATAATAAGCCGATACATTCAGACGCGTGGTATCGGTTAAACTTGCTTTAAATCCTGCTTCGTACGAGGTGAGTACTTCACCACTGTAAGGTAAAACATCACCGCTGACCGGCGTCAGTGGAAAATTAAAACCGCCGGACTTGATGCCCCGGTTCCAACCTGCATACAACAACCAGTCATCATTCAGTTTATAGTCAAGCTGTACCTTTGCGTTAAAGTCGTCTTCATTAAGTGAGCCTGTGTAAGTCGGGAACCCGAAGTCAGGCGCCGTTAACGTATAGTCCTTATCGTCATCGTTGTAGCGCACACCGAGTATCAGGGTAAGTTGATCAGTAAGATCAAATTCTGTTTGCCCGAAAATCGCATAGGTTGTCGTGCTCTGAACGGCGAACTCATCGAAAATATCAGGACCAAAATAAAACAGCCCGGATTGCTCGGTGGAAAAATCGCCATCAATGTCCAAATAGTACACACCAATGACAGAACGATGTCGTTCACCTTCCCAACTCAAACGAAGTTCCTGGGAAATTTGTTCAATATCAGCAGTCTGGGTGTAGTGGTAAACGCTGTCGGGTGTTGAGTCTGAATCTTCAGCGTAATCATGCTCAATATCCTGGTAATCAGTGATAGAGGTCAATGTAAAGCCACCAAGGTCCCAGCTGATTTTGCCATACAAATTGATGACTTCAGTCTTTTGATAAAAATCGAAATCATTGGAAATGGTGTAAGGGTTACCGTCTATTTCATCTACATAGCCAAAAAAATCAGTTGCGTTATATGACGGCACATTTAACGTCCATCCATTTGGCGCAGCGTCTTCGTCCGCATATTGCGCTTTCAACAAGATGCTTAGCTCTTCAGAGGGTTCAATCAACAATTGTCCCCGCACCGCCCAATCATCAGCTTGCTGCGCATCGGTGCCAATGTCATTATCGAGGAGACCATCATCCTCGTTATAGACCATCGACAGGCGACCTGAAACTCCATCAGTCAGGCCACCGCCTGCAGCGGCTTCAACACGCCGGCGTCCTTCTTCACCCAGAGTCACATCAACAAACCCCCCAAATTCCTGTGATGGTTTGGTTGTGATGTAATGTACCAACCCCCCCGTGGAGTTGCGCCCGAACAAGGTGCCCTGGGGGCCGCGTAAAACCTCTGCACGCTCGACATCGAACATGCTGAAGCGCGTAGT
The DNA here is from genome assembly GCA_965207165.1 of Gammaproteobacteria bacterium. Taxonomy (GTDB): domain Bacteria; phylum Pseudomonadota; class Gammaproteobacteria; order Eutrophobiales; family Eutrophobiaceae; genus JAAXHV01. The sequence continues at coordinate 4,440,946 of OZ242265.1, forward strand.
GACGTTGGAACTCTGGTAGGCCTCATCTATATATAAGGCAACCGGCGCTTCCTGGTTCGCCGTGTAATCGTTTTGACCAACACCACGAACGTTAAATGAGGCGATCGCACCGCCGCCATAACCGGATACTTCAAGGCCGGGAGTTTGCGCAATCAAATCATTGGATTCAACGAAACCCAGCTTTCTCATTTGCGCACCGCTGAAGGCAGTTACCGACACGCCGATGTCCTGCAGGTTCTGCTCACGTTTTTGTGCCGTGACCACGACTTCTTCCAGTACTGCGGCGTGTAAGGTGCCTGATGCCACAACAAGTACAAAAACCGCTGAAATACAGGTGAACAAGCTTGACCGTAGAGGGACCAGTAATTCGCGAGGATTATTCATTAAATTCTCTCCGGGTGATATGTAAGTTAAAGCCAAAACATTGATATTGCAGTCACTCAACAAAATATTCAGCGAGTATAGGCCAGAATATAGTTTATTTCAACAATTGTTTAAAATTGATAAGTCTTTAATATACAATGTATTAAACAATTTCAAATTAGAATTATTAAAAAACAGGATTTAACGATGGGATTAATAATAGGCCAGCGGCTTATAGTTTTTACGCGTGAATGTTAAAAGGGAACGCGTAACGCCACATTTGTCGGTAATGTACTTGTCCTGAAGCCATAAAAAACCACCTGGGATAGCAGGATGAAAACCATTCTTGTAACAATCATCGCATTCATGGTTACATTTCAAAAACCGGCTTTTGCTCTCGATACTGACCTGCCCGGTTATACCTATGAGCAGGCGCAACTGGGCAGGGCAGTCTATAAACAATCATGTGAGTTGTGTCACGGGGCAAATCTAAATGATGGTTCGTCACCACCGATTACCGGTGACCTTTTCTATAGTATATGGGGTGGACGTTCTGCAGGAGAGTTACTGCAGTATATTGAAACAGAGATGCCGACAGGTTCACCGGGAACACTTGACAGTAAACAATACCGGCAAGTTCTGGCTTATATGTTCCAGGTGGGCGGTTTTCCTGCGAGGGATGGTGAACTGTCACAAAATCCGGATGAGTATGATTCTGCGCGTTTACCGATACCGTCCGGAGGCCGGATTTCTGCAGATATTGTCGTCATACCAGCGCCCCCCGATCCACGGGCAAACCCGCTTGATAAAATCACGAGGGTAAGCAGTCAAACATTGGCGCAAGCGCCCGCCGGGGACTGGTTAATGTGGCGTCGAACATACGACGCAAAGGGCTTCAGTCCATTAACAAATATCAGCGCGAAAAATGTGACGGACCTGAAGGTGGCATGGGCATGGACAATGCCCGATGGCAGGAACATTTCAACACCGTTGGTCCATGATGGGGTTATGTTCATGTATGGTGCGGGCAGCCTCGTCTATGCGTTTGATGCTGTTACGGGGGATATTCTCTGGCGTTATGAGAGGGAGAAGAAGTGGAACTCTCCACGTTCTTTTGGTCCGCGTGCCATATCAATTTATAACGACAAAATCATTCTGACTACTGATGACGGACATATCGTCGCACTCAACGTAAAGACCGGCAAAGTCGAATGGGATAAATCCGTATTAAGTGCTACCACTCTTTGGTTTTCCGCAGGTACCCTGGTTGCCGATGAAAAAATTCTCATTGGCACGGCTACTGCCAGCGCACCCGGCATGAACTTTATCGCAGCATTTGATGTACACACCGGTGATGAATTATGGCGCTTCCATACCATCCCACAGGATGGACAGCAGGGTGGTGATAGCTGGAATGGGGTTGCAGCAGGGCAACGCCAGGGTGCGGGCGTCTGGGTACCAGGTAGCTATGATCCGGAATCAAATCTGGTTTTCTTTGGTACCGGTAATACTTACAGGCCACAACTTTTGAGAATATTGGCTGAAGGTGCCGTAAGCAATGATGGGCTTTACACCAACTCCACACTCGCGCTTGATATCGATACCGGAAAACTGAAATGGCATTTCCAACATCTACCGAATGATCAATGGAATTATGATTGGGCCTTTGAACGAACAGTTGTGGTCTTGCCTGTCAACGGAGTTCACAAGAAAGTGGTCATTACAGGCGGTAAGCAAGCCATTTTTGAAGCCTTGCAGGTTAGTAATGGTGAGTATCACTTCTCGATAGATACAGGTTTGCAAACTGTGATCAAGGCAATAGAGCCACTGACGGGCACTAAAAGAATAGCTGCGAATGTATTACCTGAAAAAAATCAAACGCGTTTTGTCTGCCCCGATTCCCTGGGCGCCAGGAACTGGCAGCCAACATCATTCAACGGTGAAACAAATACACTCTTCACGCCATATAGAGAGTCGTGCATGAAAATACGATCGCCATTATTACCCGGTGATACTCCGCACGGACTTTTTGGCCAGAAACCTTATCCGACACCGGATAGCGACGGTAACTTTGCCGGCCTGCGGGCCATAAACCTGGAAAGTAAGGAAATATTGTGGTCAACCCGTAAACGGGCAGAGCTGAGTACCGGCGTATTGGCGACCGCGGGAGGGTTGATATTCTCGGGTTCACGGGACCGGGTATTTTCTGCCTATGATCAATCTGATGGTACAGAATTATGGCAAGTTCGTCTCAATGAAGTTCCCAGCGGTGGCCCCATCAGTTTTATGGTAGAAGGTAAACAGTACATCGCGGTTACTACCGGCGACTCTGAAGGTTTTGGTGAATACAATTTGGGTGAAGGAGATCAAAATCCAAAAAAGAGCAGTGCAACCATATGGGTATTTAAGTTACGCGATTCCAGTTAGGAAATGACCTGTAAAATTGAATTAGTTGATATTAGGCCAAGTTATAGTATTTTTGCGAATATTTTGTACCTGATATAACTCACGGATAATTAACAAATAATTAAGAATTTTAATTAGATAATTTAATTCAAAAAATTAATATTTTGACTAATAATAGGCCATCATATTATAATATGGACTAATTTTTAAACAGGGGGAAACTAATGACAACCACACGAATCAAACCCCAACTAAGCCTCGACCACGCCGCAATCTGGGTCGAGGACATGGAAAAAACAGTCAGCTTCCTCACCGACGTGGTGGGCTGGCGGCGCCATCCCATGGAGATTATGGTGAGTGACGAGGACGAAACCACCGGCGGCATGGAGGCCGTGTTCGTCGACGCCAACGGCTTCTGGCTGGAAATGATATTACCCACGTCACCGGGGCCGGGTATGGACATCCTCAAGGAAAAGGGCGACGGCGCAATTATCGAGATCAACTTCGATCCCGGCGATTACGATGCAGTGCTGCAGGATATGAAAGCAAAGGGTATCCCGATGTTCAACATGGACGGCTCTCCCCTGGGTGAAGACGGCGGAGTCATCAAGGAAGGCGTGGTTGATGAAGGCGATTTCGAGCATACCGGCCAGCGCATTGCCTACTGGTCCACCGAACTGAGTCGGGGGACGGTCGTCGAGATCTTCGAGGTGATCAAGGGTGACGAACTCAACCTGATCAACCAGCGCGATCGGCAGTGGGAAAAGGAGAGCCTGCAACAGCAAGGGCCGCGCATGAGCCACGTTTCAATCGTCGTTGCGGACCTGGAGAGCACGGCCGGTTTCTATACCGATGTTATGGGATTGAAACGGCACCCGATGCGACTGGGTATTGACGCCGGTTCCAACGAGGTAATCGGCGGCATGAAGGCCGCGTTCATCGATGCAGGCGGTGTCTGGCTGGAACTGTTCCAGCCTGTCGGTCCCGGACCGCTCATGGACCTGTTGAAGGAAAAAGGCGACGGATACGTAGCGGAATTGTGCACCGAAGTGGATGACCTGGCTGCGTATTACGACGAAATGAAAGCAAAAGGCGTGCAGATGGTGGGTATCGACGGAACACCACTGGATGACAGTGAAAAGTATTATGTGCTCGACCCCTATGGTGAGAAGATAGCCTATTTCCCTGCTGAGGTGAGCCGCGGCATGACCATCGAAGTCATCGAGAGAGGTCCCCGGGAGACCAGCATCCTGCACCGGCGCGATGATGCATGGAAAGACTGATCAGGAACAACCCGTATTCTCTCCTGCTGGATAACCTGGCAGAACAACATATGGATTTTGTCAAATCCCTCTAGCCGGGATTTACTATTCCGGTCTCTCATGCGATGCAACCAACACGTACGTGAGATGAGTTACAATCACCTTCCATAGTATGTTTTGGTAAAAATAAGCGTCAGATTCATCTGCAGATTGCCCTGACAGTATGGAAGACATTCGACAGGACATATTCACGGCCTACCGGAAACTGACCCCCGCGTCCGGGGCATACTATCAACGCGCCCGCCAGTCATTGGCCGGTGGCACTACCGGAAATTTACGTTTTTTCCCGCCGTATCCGTTTTATGAAACCGGTGGCCGGGGCGCCAGGGTCATGGATCTCGACGGTAACGAGTACATTGACTGTTTTCTCTGCAACGGTCCTCTTCTGCTGGGCCATAATCATCCGGATGTGATCGCCGCTATAGAAGGGCACAGCAAAACGGGTCCGCTGGTCGTCAACCCCCCCATCATTGCGGAGGCAGCGGAACTGGTGCAGGAAACTGTCCCCTGCGCCGAGCGGGTGCGATTCCTGAACAGCGGTACCGAGGCCGTCATTATGGCCGTGCGCTATGCGCGGGCCTTCACCGGCAACAGCAAAGTCGTTAAATTCTACGGCCACTACCACGGCCAGGCTGACCAGTTCCTGACCGGACTTGGGCCAACCGCTGAGCCATTCGGCGCCGGTGTTCCCGGTGAGGCGGCAAGCAACACCTTATTGACGGACTATGGCGATATCGATGCATTGGCAAAACTTATGGAAAACCACGATGACATCGCAGCCGTCATCCTGGATCCGGCAATGCATGCGGGAGGGTTGTGGGGCAGCAACGGGTCATTCCTGCAAGCCGTTAGATCTCTCACGTTGGCGCGTAACATCGTACTCATATTCGATGAAGTGATTACCGGTTTTCGCCTGGCGCTGGGTGGCGCTCAGGCTTACTACGGCGTGACGCCGGATTTAACCACTCTCGGCAAGGCCCTTGCTGGGGGAGAGAAGCTGGCCGCGGTTGCAGGTAAAGAGGAAATCATGCGCGTGGTTGATCCCCTGGCGGCTTCCGGCACGCCGCGTGTTTTCCAGTCCGGCACAGGTAACGACGGTACCGCGGGCATTGCAGGCGCCATCGGCGCAATCAGGACATACCAGCAACTGAATGGGAGGGGAGAATACAGTCACCTGTTCAATATCGGTGAAGCGCTGGCCGAAGGTATCCACCAGGCATTTTCGTCCCGGGAGATACCCTGTCATGTGAACCAGTTGGGGCCTTTGCTGCAGCTTTTCCTCTCGGCAGAAGAACCCGGTTTCGAGCGCTTTTCCTTACTGGACATGGAGGTGTTATCACTTTTCTTTCTGGCGCTCATTAACGAAGGGGTGATCCTGACATTGCCTACCTCCAACCACATTTACCTGTCTTTTACGCATACCAGCGAGGACATCGACGTCATCATTGACAGGACGAACCTGGTTCTGGATAAATATGATTTCAAATCACTGTTATAAAATTCATCCCTGGCTGCAGGGATTAAGTCGCGTTTTCAACATACAACCGGAGTACTACCATGACTGACACGAGCAAAGCGGAGCTGGACAGGCTGTTTGAACAACAAAAAGCTGCCTTCCTGGCCGACAACAATCCCTCCTATGAACAACGTATGGAATGGCTGCAGGCCATGGAGAAGATGATGGTCGACTTGCGTCAGCCCATCCGTGATGCGCTGGGCCGGGATTTTGACTCTCACCCGGAGTTGATTACCGACCTGTTTGAAACCGGCGGTGTACTGGGCCGTTGTCGCAATGCCATGGTCCATTTGCAGGAATGGATGGCCCCGGAAGAACGGCCTTTGCTGGATATAATTCATGGGTCATCACGTTGTGAAATCGTCAAACAACCCAAAGGCGTGATGGGTAACATAGCACCCTGGAATTTTCCCATTGAATGTTCCCTGGTCATGGTCGTTGACATGCTGGCGGCCGGCAACCGCGTTATCGTAAAGATGTCTGAACTGGCCCCGGTAACCGCAGACCTTATCCAGGCGAGTGTCGGCAAGTATTTTCCGGAAGACGTGCTGGCCGTTGTTATCGGCGATGTTGAGTTTTCCGAGTATTTCTCCGAATTACGTTGGGACCACCTGACCTATACGGGGAACACCAACGTGGGACGGCTGGTCATGCAGGCGGCGGCAAAGAACCTGACCCCGGTGACCCTGGAACTGGGCGGCAAGAATCCGACCATTTTCCTTGAAGATGGAGTCGACGAGCAACTGATCAAGGAATACCTGAGCTTCAAGTTCTGCAAGAACGGACAAATTTGTACATCGCCCGACTATGCCCTGGTACCTGAAGGCTTGCTGGAGACCTGGCTGGAACTGGCCAGGAAGGTATGGAAGGAAGCCTATCCCACTTATATCGGCCATCCTGATGTCACCGGCATCATCAATGAACGCCATTATGACCGCATCATCAAATCCCTCGAAGAAGCGGGCAACAGCGGCGCCCAGGTGATTAACCTCAGTGATGAAGAACCGGACCGTGAACGGCGTCAAATCCCGATGTACCTGGTGGTGAACCCTGCAGATGACCAGGAAGTCATGCGCGAAGAAACCTTTGGCCCTGTTACGCCGGTGCGGACCTACAAGACCCTGGACGAGGCCTATGCCTACATTAACAGCCGTGAGCGGCCCCTGGCTTCTTACCTGGTGACCATGGCCCGTGAGCCGGAAATGGTCGAGCAATTCAAGCGTCGTATCGTTTCAGGCGGCGCCGGCATCAATGTCTTTGGTTTCCAGGCAGCGGAGCCGACCGCACCCTTCGGCGGGATTGGATCCAGCGGTACCGGGTGTCATGGCGGCCCCCAGGGATTTAACAATTATTCCCATTCCAAGACCGTGTATAACTGTTCCCAGGACAATCCCCTGAAGATGTCCGTGTGCGCGCCCTATGGCGAGATCACACAGGCCTTTGCGGATGGCATTTTTGCCGTGCATGAACAATAGATGAACAGTTCCGTCAACCCCCTTTCCCAGGAGTCCAAGGTTGCCCTGGTCACCGGCGCCGCCGGTGGTATCGGCAGCGCAGTGGCTATTACCCTGGCGCAACAGGGGGCATCCATTATTCTCACCGATCGGGAGACCGAGTCAGACAGGCTGACCCAAACCAGGCAATCCATAGAGAAGCTTGGGCAACCGGTTACCGCGCTGTTCGCTGACCTGGCCGACGGCGAGCAGATTGATGTACTGGTAGAGAGTGCCTACGAGGAATTCGGATCCATCGACGTGCTGGTGAACGTTGCGGCCATCCACCGTTATCCTGATCCCTTGCTGAAAATAAGCGAAGCGGACTGGGACCTGGTCCAGAACGTGAATTTCAAGAGCTGTTTACGCCTGTGCCAGCGCATTGTGCCCAACATGGTCAAACAAGGCTCCGGCCATGTGATAACTGTTGCTTCGGACAGCGCCTTTGATGTTATTGCCGGGGAAGGGCCTTACGGTATTTCCAAGATCAGCCTGACCAAGCTCACCGCCTATCTTGCCAAAGAGATAGCCGGCTCGGGTGTGCGTATAAACGCCATTGCCCCCGGTTGGGTGAGAACACCCTTGATAGAACAATACTGGTCGGATCCCGAATTCATGAAGGAAGCCAAGGCCGGCATTCCCCTGCAGCGCATTGCCGAACCCGAAGAAATTGCAAACGTGGTCCTGTTCCTGGCCTCGGACCTGGCCAGTTATGTCCATGGCCATTGCATGGTGGTAGACGGCGGGCGTATTGCCGGCGTGCCTTGCTGAGCCGTCATGCGCAAGCATAGCGCGACGTGAAATATATTGTTGTATATCTATCTTCCATAATAAGATATTCAACAATAAAATCATGGGCAAACTGGCCTGTCTTTAATCCGTCGTTCTACTGCTTAATATCTTCGAAACCATGTCCCAGACAATCAGCCGCAGGGATCTCGATTTTCTGATATACGAAATGCTCGACGTGGAGAGCTTATGCGGGCGCGCGTATTTTACCGGACAAGGCCGCGATATTTTCGACCCCATGCTCGATCTTGCCGAGGACGTTGCCCGGGAACACTTTCAGGCCTGTGCCGAAGCCGGTGACAAGCATCCGGCCGAGGTAGTAGACGGCAAAGTCAGGATGATACCCGAGGCCGGGGTTGCAGCGGGCATCATGTTCGAAGCCGGCTTTGTCGCAGCCGGCATGGACAGTGAACACGGCGGTTTGCAGTTGCCGTTCACGGTTGCAAGCGCGTGCATGGCCGTCTTTCAGTCGGCTAATATAGGCCTGTCCGGCCTGCCGTTACTCACTGCCGGTGTCGCCAACCTGCTCATCGAATACGGGAACGACGAACAAAAGGCCTTGTATATTCCGCCGCTGCTGGACGGCCGCTTTTACGGCACCATGTGCCTGTCGGAACCCCATGCGGGTTCATCCCTGACGGACATCCGTACCAGGGCCGAGTTGCTGGAAGACGGGACCTATGCGATTACCGGCAACAAGATGTGGATTACCGGCGGTGAACACGAGTTGGGCGAGAACATCATCCACCTGGTACTGGCCAAGATTCCGGGCGGGCCGCCGGGCGTGAAGGGCATTTCCCTGTTTATCGTGCCGCGCTACCGGGTTAGCCCAGACGGCAGTGCGGGCGAGCATAACGACGTCTCCCTGGCCGGGTTGAACCACAAGATGGGGCAACGCATCACCCCGAATTGCGCGCTTAATTTCGGCGAGAACGGGCGCTGTGCCGGTTACCTGGTGGGCGAACCCCAGCGCGGGCTGGAGTACATGTTCATGATGATGAACGAAGCCCGCATCGGGGTGGGACTCTCCGCGGTGGGTGTGGGTTATGCAGGCTACCTGTATTCGCTGGAATATGCCCGGGAGCGCGCCCAGGGGCGCATGCCGGACGATAAAGACCCTGCAAAGCAGATGGTCCCGATCATCCGGCATGCCGACGTGAAACGGATGCTGCTGGCGCAGAAGGCCTATGTCGAGGGCGGACTGGCCCTGTGCCTGTTTGCCGCAATGCTGGTGGATGAGAAAAAAACGCATCCGGACCGGTCGGCCCGGCAGGAAGCCGATTTATTACTGGACGTATTGATACCCGTCGTCAAGGCATGGCCGTCCGACTGGTGCCTGGAAGCAAACAAGCATGCCATCCAGATCCTGGGAGGTTACGGCTATACGCAGGATTTTCCGGTGGAACGCCTGTACCGGGACAACCGCCTCAACATGATCCATGAAGGGACCGGTGGTATCCACGGTATTGACCTTTTGGGACGTAAAGTAATGATGAAGAACGGCGCGGGATTCAGGTTGCTGGTGCGCGAGATACAAAAAGATGCAGATGGCGCGGCGGCGCACCCGGCATTGTCGGAATTCGCCACAGGCCTTAACCGGGCCGTGGCAACCGTGACGGAGACGACGGAAGTCCTGGCCGCAACCGCGGCCAGGGGGGAGTTGAACCGGTTCCTGGCCAATTCATCTGCATACCTGGACATGCTGGGCCACGTTATTATTGCCTGGATGTGGCTGAAACAGGCCGCGGTCGCCCAGGCGGGGCTTGCGGATGCAAACGATGCCGACAGGCAGTTCTACCAGGGCAAGATGCAGGCCTGCCGCTATTTCTTCCGCTGGGAATTGCCGAAAACGCAAGCGCAGGCCGATTTGCTGTCGGGACTGGATACGACCTGTCTGGACATGCCGGAAGAAGCGTTTTAATTGTTAACCACAGAGAGTACATAACATGGATTTTACCTATTCAGAAAAAGTACAGGCGCTGCAAAAGCGACTCAATGAATTTATGGATGCCTGGGTTTATCCGGCTGAGAAGGTCTACAGGGAGTATATTGCCGCAACGGAAAATCCCTGGACCACCCCCCCAATCCTGGAGGACCTGAAGCAGAAGGCGCGGGCGGAAGGGTTCTGGAACCTGTTTTACCCCAAAGCGCACTCTGACGGAGATGCGCTGACCAACCTGGAGTATGCGCCCCTGGCGGAGATCATGGGCCGGGTGCCCTGGGCGGCGGAAGTGTTCAACTGCAACGCGCCGGACACCGGCAACATGGAGACCCTGATACTGTACGGGACAGAGGAGCAGAAAGAACGCTGGCTGAAACCCCTGCTGGCCGGTGAAATACGTTCTGCCTTTTGCATGACCGAACCGGACATTGCCTCATCCGATGCCACCAATATCTCCTGTTCCATAACAAGAGAGGGCAACGGCTACGTCATAAACGGGCGCAAGTGGTTTACCACGGGCGGTATGCGCGACAACTGCGAGATCCTGATCGTCATGGGCAAGACCGACCCCGGCAACCCGGATCGCCACAAGCAGCAGTCGATGATCCTGGTGCCGAGAGATACGCCCGGCGTGGAAATAGTCCGTCACGTGCACAGCTTCGGTTACAACGATGCGCCGTTCGGCGAGGCGGAAATCCGGTTCGACAACGTCAGGGTGCCGCTGGACAACATCCTGCTGGGAGAAGGGCGCGGTTTCGAAATCGCACAGGGACGCCTCGGGCCGGGCCGCATCCACCATTGCATGCGCCTGGTCGGCTGCGCCCAGCGCGCCCTGGAACTGGCCTGTCGGCGGGTGGAAGCACGCTCCACCTTCGGCAGGAAGATCAGCCAGCACCAGTCGGTGCGGGAAGATATCGCCAGGGCCTATTGCAAAATTGAGCAGGCGCGCCTGCTGACCCTGCTGGCCGCGGACCGTATGGACAAACACGGCAACAAGGTCGCCCGCGACCTCATTGCGGCCATCAAGATCACGGCGCCGGTAATGGCCTGCGAGGTGATTGACGATGCGATACAGATGCACGGCGCCGCCGGTCTGACCGAGGACTTTTTCCTGGCGGAGGCCTATAACTATGCCAGGCAGATCCGCCTTGCCGACGGTCCCGACCAGGTCCACATGATGTCTCTGGGCAAGATGATCGTGCAGCGTTATGCAGATGGAACCGTTTGACCTCACAAAGCTGAATTCCTGTCTTGAACGCCACGTGGACGGTTTCCGCGGGCTGGTCAAGGCGGAGAAGTTCCCCGGCGGGCAGTCTAACCCCACCTGGTTGCTCAGTGCCGGCAGCGGCCGCTATGTATTGCGCAGCAAACCTCCCGGGCAGTTGCTTAAATCGGCCCACGCAGTCGATCGCGAGTTCCGGGTGATCAAGGCGCTGGCAGAGACCGGCGTACCGGTCGCCCGGGCCCTGCACCTGTGCGAGGATGAAGATGTCACCGGCGCCATGTTCTACGTGATGAGCTACGAGGAGGGGCGGGTCTTCTGGGACCCGGCGCTGCCGGATACCGGCAGGGAAGACCGCGCCGGCTACCACCGTGAGCTGATGCGCGTCCTGGCAGCCATTCACGAAGTAGAGGTCGATGCTGTCGGACTGGCCGACTACGGCCGTTCGGGCAATTACTACGAGCGGCAGATCAGCCGCTGGTCAAAACAATATAAGGCTTCTGAAACCGGCAGGATTGAGGCTATGGACACGCTGATGGACTGGTTGCCCGCCAACCTGCCCGAAGATGACGGGAGGAGCGGCCTGATCCACGGCGATTTCCGCATCGACAACGTCATTTTTCATCCCGGTGAGGCGCGCGCCCTGGCCGTTATCGACTGGGAACTGTCCACCCTGGGACATCCGTTATCGGACCTGGCTTACTATTGCATGTGCCTGCGGCTCCCTCCGCAGGGTGATGTGAAGGGTCTGGCCGGAAAAGACCGCGCGGCCTTGGGAGTCCCTGACGAGCAGGCGATTATTGAACAGTACGGCGAATTCCGCCGCCTGCCGGCAATCGAGAACTGGCATTTCTACCTGGCTTTCAGCTATTTTCGTATGGCCGCTATCTGCCAGGGCGTGTATAAACGCGGTCTGGACGGCAACGCGTCCAGCGACAGGGCCCTGGAGATGGGCAGAATAGTAGAACCCATGGCTACCGACGCAGTGGAACTTATTGCCAAATAGTAGAGGTGAACACATGAGCACAGACCTGTTTGACCTGACCGGCAAGATTGCGCTGGTGACCGGCGCCAGCCGGGGAATCGGAGAGGCGGCCGCCAGGCTGCTGGCGCAACAGGGCGCGCATGTCATTATTTCCAGCCGCAGGCAGGAGAACTGTGAGGAAGTGGCCCGGAGTATCAGGGACGAAGGAGGCGAGGCGACTGCTCATGCATGCCACATTGGCGACCCCCGGCAAATCGAAGCAATCTTTGAGCACATCCGGCAGGTGCATGGCCGGCTGGACATACTGGTCAACAATGCTGCGGCAAACCCCTATTACGGCCACATCACGGATACCGATATGGCCGCGTTTACCAAGACTGTTGAAGTCAACATACGCGGTTACTTCTTCATGTCTGCAAACGCCTGCAAGTTGATGAAGGAAAGCGGCGGGGGTGCCATCGTCAACGTGTCATCCGTCGACGGGATAAGGCCGGGAGACAAACGGGGCATTTACTCGATTACCAAAAGCGCCATCATCCAGATGACCAAGGCGTTTGCACTGGAGTGCGGCCCGGACAATATCCGGGTCAACGCCCTGCTGCCGGGACTGACCGAGACGAAATTCGCCGGGGCCCTGACCGAAAATGAAGAGGTCCTGAATGCCTGGTTGAAGCAAATGCCCTTGGGACGCTATGCCCAACCTGATGAAATGGCCGGCGCCATCCTGTTCCTGGCCTCACCCGCCTCCGGCTTCGCCACCGGCAGCATTCTCCCCGTGGACGGGGGCTACCTGATTTAACCCGAATCAGGAAATAATCTTCCAGAGAATTGCCATAGTGAACGCCAGGTTAAATCCTACCATCCATTTCAGCAGGGAGATCTGTGCTTGTACGTTATCAATGCGTTTGTCGAGCAGCTGTATATCAGTTTTGGTTGCCAGGTTTTCGGCAGAAAGGGCTTCTGCCGCCTGACGCGCTTGATCATGAGGCACACCAGCAGTGATAAAAGCCTGGTAAACTTCTGAAATCATCGTTGCCATAAGCGCATATTATAGCACGGTCAGCTTCGTCTGATATATCAGATTTTTGGAGTATCAGCACCCGCCGGGATCTCCAGCAATTCGATTATATTGCCGTCCGGGTCCCGTCCGTATGTGAAGATTGAACCATCGCCGAATTTTACCGGGCTGCCGTTGAATTCCATGCCCGCGGCTTTCAGGCGCGTCATGCGGTCAGCAATTCTATTGCCTCTCTCCCATGAATTGACCTCACCGACCTGCTTGCCGCCCAGCACCCCGCAATAAAATGACAGGCAGCGCTCCAGGTCAGCTAATTGCGCATTATGCGCAGGACAAGGGCGAGATGGAACCTACGGTCGCCAGTTTTACGACCAGGAGTTTAACCGGTTCAGCCAGGAACTGCGCCGCTCAACAGCACGTTGAACTGGTCACCTTGTGTGCCTTTCAGGTAGTTGCGGTCCAACAGCCTGTCGGACTTCAAGTGACCGATAATCGGCTCAATCGCCTGGCGGCGTCTGAGTGAGCGTTTCAACCGTTGCGTCTTGATACAGCCTTTCTGATGACCGTTGACAGCCGCCCCTGCTCTCATGCGCGTTCGACTGTTGGCGGATGGTTGGGACGTACCCAGAGAATAACCATAGTCGCAACGAGGATGGCGGGAATCGAGGCGTAGAGCACCCCGTTCCAGCCAAGCAGCTGCATGACTGCACCCGCACTCCAGGAGGCCAGGGCCGAGATACTCATAATGCTGAAATCGTTCAGCGCCTGGGCACGGAAGCGTTCGTCTGGACGATGGGCTCGGGCCAGTAGCGCCGTTCCTCCAACAAAGAGGAAATTCCAGCCGACGCCGAGCGCCACCATGTTCAGGCCGTAGTGCAGTATGTGCCGGCCCGCCAGACCCGCAACCAGGGAGGCGCCAAGCAGCGCCGCTCCCCCAATCATCACCCGCCCGGCGCCGAAGCGTCCGATGAGAACGCCACTGAACAGTGACGGAAGGTACATCGCCAGCACATGGGCCTGGATGAGCGCCGCCGTTACCGCCAGGGAATGCCCGTCGATAACATGCATGGCCAGCGGTGCGGCCGTCATCTCGATAGACATGACGCCCTGCCCGACCGCGGCCCCAGTGGCAGCCGCGATAAAGAAGCGGCCGCGAGCTATGACGTGCAGAGGACGAGCGCACCCGGTTGTTTCTGTTTCTTCCTCGGCCGAAGGGGCCAACGGCCGAAAGGCAAGAAGGGCGGCAGCGCCCAACAGATAGCACCCCGCAATAGCGGCGAATGAGCCACCGAACGGTGCGCCTGCGACCCAAGCCTCGCCCGACGCCATCAGTCCCGGGCCGAGGAAAGCGCCAATGATGGAGCCCAAGAGCACGATTGAGATCGCTTTTGGTGCGGCCGCCGCACCGACACATTCGGTGGCGGCAAAGCGGTATTGCTGAGAAAACGCGGCCGCGCAGCCGATCGTGAACGAGGCGCCACAAAGCAGCCCGAAGCTGTGTGTCTGGGTTGCAAACAAACCACAGGCTGCCCCGAAGGCGCCCAACGTGGCGCCAATCGCAAAGCCACGGGCGCGGCCCACGCGCGACATGGTCCACGAAGCGATGAACGTGGCAACGGACGAGCCCACGATGAGCAGTGACACCGGCAAGGTCGCCTGGGCCGGGTTTGCCGCCAGGCTGCGGCCAAGGATGCCGCCAGCCGTAACGACAGCGAACCAGCCGGTGACCCCCACTGCCTGCGCGAACATCAGGATCGCCAAATTGCGGCTGAAGAGTTGGGAACGGATGGCCGGGACTTGTTGATTACCAAAGTGCATACCTGAACGTCTCCTCAGGGGATCGTTATTTTAGACCGCTTTTTCCTTGTAAAAGTTTCCCGTTCAGGAAATGTCGAAGTAATTAGTCGATGTCAGTGCCGGTGTAAAACTCCCCACTTGTGCCGAACTAAAATTCCCCGGTTTGTGGATGGTGGCAGGTCGTTCCGACTTGCCGATGTCCTGGATGGGAACTGAAAAGAGCCGTTAGCCGTGAGCAACTGCACTGAACAGAGCAGTGTTTTCCGCACCCGGTATGGACTCCTGTTGTGTGAGTATGGTATAAACCTGCCTCTAAGATTGTGAAATCTGCTTTTACGGACCGTGACAGGAAGCGCCGGCCCGTGTCTTCTTGAGGGTGATGCCCTGGAATTCCCTGTACTGAACGGCAAGACTGCGTAAGCGCGTCGCGCTGTTTTCGATATTGGAAGCCCTGCTTTAACCAGGGCACTCGAACAAAAAATAACCTGGAGAGACAGACTATGCCCGGTCGAAATTATTTACACATACCCGGTCCTACGATTGTGCCGCAGCGCATTCGCAACGCCATGGCCCTGGAACAGGAGGACATGCGTGCGGAGGATTTCCCCCGGTTCACGCTGCCGTTATTTGACGACCTGAAAAAGATATTCAAGACGGAGACGGGACGGATATTTATCTTCCCCTCTTCCGGCACCGGTGGCTGGGAGGCCGCCATCACCAATACCTTGTCGCCTGGAGACAAGGTCCTGATGTCCCATTTCGGCCAGTTCAGCCAACTCTGGGTAGACATGTGCCGGCGCCACGGCCTCGACGTTCATGCCATCGAGATGGACTGGGGCGATGGTGTCCCCGTTGACCGCTATGCGGAAATACTGAAAGCCGATACCAACAAGGAGATCAAGGCTGTCTTTGCCACCCAGAATGAGACGGCTACGGGTGTGAAGAGTGATGTCCCGGGAGTACGCAAGGCGCTGGATGAGGCAGATCACCCGGCCCTGTTGTTCGTCGATGCGGTAAGTTCCCTGGGCAGCATGGATTTCCGCATGGACGAGTGGGGTGTGGACCTGGCGGTCAGCGGTTCGCAAAAAGGTTTTATGCTGCCAACCGGACTCGGTATCGTCGGCGTCAGTGAAAAAGCCCTAGCCGCACGCGCAGACGCAACCTTGTACCGCACATTTTTTTCCTTTGACGACATGATTGGGGCCAACGACAACGGCTATTTCCCGTATACCCCCAACACTATCTACCTCAGAGGGTTACGGGAATCCATCGACATGCTCATGGAGGAAGGGCTGGATAACGTCTTTGCCCGCCACACCCGCATGGCTGTCGCGGTGCGCAAGGCGGTATCGGCATGGGGCCTGTCCCTGGTTGCAAAAGACGAAAATTGGTATTCCGATACGGTCAGTGCGGTACGGGTGCCGGAGGGATTTGACGGCAACGCAGTGGCGCAGCACAGTTATAAATACTACAACGTCGCCCTGTCCATCAGCCTCGGCAAGATTGCCGGCCAGGCATTTCGTATCGGACACCTGGGTGACCTGAATGAAGTGATGGTCCTGACCCCGCTTAACGCCGCAGAAATGTCGATGAAAGACATGGGGATAGACATTGAGCTGGGCAGCGGCGTGGCCGCTGCACAGGAATACCTGCGCAACACCCGCCAGGCCCGCTTCTGATGAGTTTTACCCAGTACCCGCCGGCGCCGGTCCGGTTACAGCGCAGTGAACTTGCCGTACCCGGCTCCAACCCCGGCATGTTTGAGAAAGCGGCCCGGTCCGCCGCGGACTTCATCTTCCTGGATTGCGAGGACGCGGTGATCCCCGATGACAAACCCCAGGCCAGGAAGAACATCATCGCGGCGTTGAACGATATCGACTGGCAGGGTAAGACCATGTCGGTGCGCATCAATGGCCTTGATACGCACTACATGTACCGCGACGTAGTTGATATTGTCGAGCAGGCCGGCGCCAGGCTCGATACCGTGCTCATCCCCAAGGTCGGTACCGCTGCAGACGTCTACATGGTGGATTGCCTGCTGACGCAGATCGAGGAGGCCATGGGACTGGAAAAGAAGATCGGCATAGAGTGCCTGGTTGAGACTGCGCTGGGCGGGGCCAACGTCATGTCCATCGCACAGTCCTCCACGCGCCTGGAGGCCCTGCACTTCGGGGTGGCGGATTATGCCGCCAGCATGCGGGCGCGCACCGTGAACATCGGCGGCCTGAACCCGGATTACCAGTGTGACGGCGCGTTGGGCGACCAGTGGCATGCCGCGCTGGTAAACATCGCCACTGCGTGCCGGGCCTTCGGACTGCGCGCCATAGACGGCCCGTACGGTGATTTCAACGATCCGGACGGTTACGTGGCCGCGGCCAAACGGGTGGCGGCGCTGGGTTACGAAGGCAAATGGGCGATCCACCCCAGCCAGATCGAACTGGCCAACGACGTGATGTCGCCGCCGGAAGCCGAGGTCACCCGGGCCCGGCGTGTGCTGGAGGCGTTACGGGAAGCGGCCGCGCAGGGCAAGGGCGCGGCGCAACTGGACGGCAAGATGATCGACGCCGCCTCGGAACGCATGGCGAGGAACATCGTGCGGCAGGCTGAATTGATAAACAAGAGGTAAAAATTATGGAAATTCATGAATACCAGGCGAAGGAGATACTGACTGATTTCGGCGTGCCGGTCCCGAGGGGGGGATTGGCGTACAGTCCGGAACAGGCGGTGTATCGTTCCCATGAACTGGGCGGTGATGGCTGGGTGGTCAAGGCGCAGATCCATTCGGGCGGGCGCGGCAAGGCCGGCGGGATAAAATTCTGCCGGGACGACGATGAGATCTGGGCGGCCGCCGATGAACTGCTCGGCAAGCGGCTGATCACCAATCAGACCGGCAACGCCGGCAAGATCATTCACCGGTTATACGTCGAGGAGGCCAGTGAAATTGCCAACGAGTACTACGTCGGGTTCGTACTGGACCGGCAGAAGGAAAGGATCTCCGTCGTCGCGTCATCTGAAGGCGGTGTTGAGATTGAGGATATAGCCAGGGAAAACCCGGATTCACTGATTCGCATCACTGTCGAGCCGGCAGTGGGGATGCAGCCCTTCCAGGCAAGGGAAATCGCCTTCAAACTGGGTATCGATAAATCCCTGAGCAGCCAGGCGATTACGGCGCTGCTGGGTTGCTACCGGGCGTTCCGCGACCTGGACGCCACCATGGTGGAGATAAACCCCCTGGTCGTAACGAAGAACAATCACCTGCTGGCGCTGGACGCGAAGATGGGGTTTGATGACAACGCCTTGTTCCGGCGTCCGAATATTTCCGAGTTGCGGGACAAATCCCAGGAAGATCCCCGGGAGATGAAGGCGGCGGACCGCGGCCTCAGTTACGTGGGCCTGGAAGGAAACATCGGTTGTATCATCAACGGCGCCGGTCTGGCCATGGCGACCATGGACATGATCAAGCACGCCGGCGGCGAGCCTGCCAACTTCCTGGACATAGGCGGCGGGGCTTCGCCGGATCGCGTGGCAAAAGCCATTAACCTGGTCCTGGGTGACAAGAACGTCAGGGCGATACTGGTCAATATATTTGCCGGGATCAACCGCTGTGACTGGGTCGCCGAAGGGATCGTCCAGGCGGTGAGCAAGATCGACCTGAAATTGCCCTTTATCGTCAGGCTGTCGGGCACCAACGTGGAAGAAGGCCGGGAAATACTGAAGAACAGCAATTTACCGATCATCATGGCGGATACCTTGCACGAGGCGGCGGACAAGGCGGTTGCCGCCTGGCAGGACTACGAAAAAACTCAGGCTTGACGGGATAAATCATGGCGATATTGATAGACACAAATTCAAAAGTCATTGTCCAGGGTTTTACCGGGCAGACAGGAACATTCCACACCCGGGACATGATCAATTACGGCACCAACGTCGTCGGCGGGGTTACCCCCGGTAAAGGCGGCGCCTCGCACCTGGATCGGCCCGTATTCGATACGGTCAAGGATGCGGTAGCCGAGACCGGGGCCGACAGCAGTATTATATTTATCCCCCCGCCATTCGCCGCGGACGGCATCATGGAGGCGGCGGATGCGGGCATAAAGTACTGTGTCTGCATTACCGACGGTATCCCCGCCCATGACATGATCCGGGTGAAACGCTATATGCGCCGTTACCGTCAGGAACACAAGATGGTGCTGACGGGGCCCAATTGTGCGGGGACAATCAGTCCCGGCAAGGCGATGCTGGGCATCATGCCCGGGCATATCTACATACCGGGCAGGGTTGGCGTCATCGGCCGATCGGGCACCCTGGGCTACGAAGCGGCATCGCAGATGAAGGCGCTGGGGATAGGGGTATCCACCAGTATCGGCATCGGCGGAGACCCGATTAACGGCAGCTCCTTCAAGGATCACCTGGTACGGTTTGAAGACGACCCGGAGACTGACGCAGTGGTGATGATCGGCGAGATTGGCGGCCCCCAGGAAGCGGAAGCCGCGGAGTTCTACCGGGACAACATGAAAAAACCGGTGATAGGGTACATCGCGGGGCTCACCGCGCCGAAAGGCAAACGCATGGGCCACGCCGGCGCCATCATCTCCGCGTTCGGCGAGAGCGCCGCGGAGAAAGTAGAGATCCTGCAGGAATGCGGCGTCACCATCGTGTCGAAGCCGTCGGAATTTGGGACAACCGTAAAATCGGTGCTGGATTCACTATAATTCTGTGATATAGAAATTACGAAATGAGTAAACCCAGAGTAATAGTCAGTCGTCAATGGCCGCAGGAAGTTGAAAGCAGGATGCAGGAAATCTTCGATGTGCAGTTGAATGAAGATGATACGCCCATGTCCGCCGGTCAAATGCGGGCGGCGCTGCAGAGTGCCGATGCGTTCTGCCCTACCGTTTCCGACAACGTAAATGCGGAAGTCCTGTCCGTGGATAACCTGAAAGCCGAAATCATCGGCAGTTATGGCGTCGGGTTTAACCACATCGACATTGATGCCGCCAGGACGCGCGGGCTGGTCGTAACCAATACCCCCGAGGTGCTGACCGACTGCACCGCGGACATCGCCATGACCTTGTTGCTGATGACGGCGCGCCGCGCCGGTGAAGGGGAGCGGCACGTGCGCAACAGGGAATGGAGCGGCTGGCGTCCGACCCACATGATGGGCACGAAGGTGACCGGCAAGACCCTGGGCTTAATCGGCATGGGCAGGATCGCCAGGGCCATGGCGCAGCGGGCGTATCACGGGTTCGGCATGAAGATCATCTTTACCGATCCGTATCCGCCGCCTGCTGAACTGGTCAGTGAGTTGCAGGCCGAGTCCCGCGCCTCGATAGAAGAGGTGTTGCAGGAAGCGGATTTTGTCTCCCTGCATTGTCCCGGAGGCAAAGAGACCTACCATTTAATCAACAGGGAACGTTTATCCATGATGAAACCGGAGGCGTTTCTCGTTAACAGCGCCCGCGGCGATGTCATCGACCAGTCCGCCCTGGTTGAAGCGCTCGATAACGGCACCATCGCCGGGGCCGGCCTGGACGTTTACGAGGGAGAACCGGCAGTGCCTGCAGATCTGTTGACCCTGGATAACGTCGTGCTGTTTCCACACCTGGGCAGCGCTTCCACGGAAACCCGCGTCGCAATGGGCATGCGGGTGGTGGAGAACCTGCAGGCATTTTTCAATGGTGAGGCGCCACGCGACCGCGTCGTGTGAAACACGAGTCAAAATCCACCTTTGATTTCCCCGAGCAGTCCTCGGTAGCGGGACTGGATTCGGCGGTTGCCAGTTATGCCGGCAACCTTATTGACCTGCTGGCGGAGTTGTTGCGCCAGGTCATCAGGCAAAGAAAACCGGAAATACTTCCGATCTTTGATGGAGAGCAGGTCCTGCCCAGGGATGACAACGAACTGTTGCTGGCCGGGTTACAGGCCTGGGGTATCTGGTTCCAGCTGCTCAATATCGCCGAAGAAAACGCGGCGATGCGCCGGCGCCGGGTCACGGAGAGTCTGCAGGGGCTGGAACATGTTTCCGGCACCTTCGCCAACGTGATCGGACAGGCCTTTGAGCTGGGTTTGTCCCACCTGGAAGTCCAGGACCTGCTCGACCGCCTGAAAGTAATGCCGACCGTTACCGCGCACCCTACAGAGGCAAAACGCGTTACGGTCCTGCAGATACACCGCCGCATCTACGTGATCCTGTACCGGTTGGAAGCCACGCGCTGGACCCCGCGGGAACGGGAGGCGCTGGAAGAGCAACTCCGTAACGAAATCGACCTGCTGTGGTTGACCGGGGAATTGCGCCTGGAAAAGCCATCCGTTGTCCAGGAGGTCAAATGGGGGCTGCATTTCTTTGAGCAGACCTTGTATGACCGCGTCCCTGAGACCCTGGAAAGACTTGACTGGGCCCTGGAGAAATATTACCCGGACGTGAAATTTACCACCCCGCCGTTTTTCAGGTTCGGTTCGTGGATAGGCGGCGACCGGGACGGCAACCCGTTTGTCAACAACACCATTACCCGGGAAGCGCTGGTATTGAACAGGCAAGCCGTTTTACGGCATTACCAGGGCCGCCTGAACAGCTTGTTCTCCCAGCTCAGTGTTTCCGTTCACGCGATCCGCCCACCCGCCGGATTTGTGAAACACCTGGACAGGTTGCTGGATGAAAGCGGCCGCCGGAACAGCCTGGAAAAACGCAACCCGGGGGAGATCTTCCGCCAGTATGTTATCTGCATACTGGAAAAGATAAGGAATACCGAGAAGAAGAACACGCTGAGCGAGTTCAGCTATGCTGATGCCGACCAGTTCATCCGTGACCTGAGAATTCTTGAACAGGGACTGGAGGGTGCCGAGTGCGCACACCTGGCGAGTTCCCGGGTAACCCCGTTGCTGCGCCAGGCCGAGGCGTTCCGGTTCTGCACGGCATGTCTTGATATCAGGGAAAATTCCACCGTTGTGACCAAAACCCTGGGGGATATCTGGCAACTTCAGCACCAGGGGGAAACCGCGCCACCGGCGGATGCGCCTGAATGGCTCGCGTGGATACAGGAGGAATTGTCCACGCCGGCCGATGAACTCCCGAATATCGCCCTTGCCGACAGGCAATCGGCCATGACCTTCGGCCTGTTCCAGATGATTGCGGAAACCCGGCGCACCCTGGACCGGCAGGCAATCGGTGGCTTTATTCTGAGCATGACCCGGTCGGTGGCGGACGTATTAGGCGTGTACCTGCTGGCAAAGTATGCCGGTGTATTCTCCGACAGCCTGGCGGTGGAAAGTTCGCCGCTGCCGGTGATACCGCTGTTTGAGACCATAGAAGACCTGCGCATGGCCCCCAGGATTATGCAAAAGGTATTGCAGACACCGGTTGTCAGGCGCAGTGTCAGGGAACAGGGCGGGATACAGGAAGTCATGATCGGTTATTCGGATTCGAACAAGGACGGTGGGTTTTTAACGGCGAATTACGAATTGAGCCGGGCCCAGGCCGAACTGACCAGAACCGCGGAAAAGTGCAGGATCCCCATCGTCTTTTTTCACGGCCGGGGAGGGTCGGTCAGCCGCGGCGGCGGGCCTGCCGGGAGCCTTATCGCGGCACAGCCGGCGGGTTCCGTAAACGGCAGACTGCGCATTACGGAACAGGGTGAAGTCGTCTCCACCAAGTACGCCAACCACGGTACCGCGCAGTACGAGATGGAACTGCTTGCCGCCAGCGTCATGGAGCATACCCTGAATTCCACGGCGGGGAAACAGTTCAAACCGGACCCCGAGTTCGAGCAGGCCATGGACGCGCTGTCCAACCTGGCCTACACCGAGTACCGGCAGTTGGTAGAGGAAACCGGGCTGGTTGATTACTACCAGACGGCAAGCCCGGTGGGAGAACTGGGCAAGCTCAGGATCGGCTCACGGCCGGATCGCCGGTTCGGTGTCGGTTCGCTGGATGACCTGCGCGCCATTCCATGGGTGTTCGCCTGGACCCAGAACCGCCACCACGTCCCGGCCTGGTACGGGCTGGGAAGCGCCGTTGAGAAGTTTATCAAGGTCAGGGGCAACGAGGGAAAGAAACTGCTGAAGAGAATGTACAAACGCTGGCCGTTGTTCGGTTTGGTAATCGACGAGGCGGAGAAATCCCTGGCCTTTGTCGACACCGACGTAATAGGCCAGTATGCCGGCCTGCTGGACCAGGAGATCATCAAGGAGATAATCTCCGCGAAAATACTGCAGGAATACAAACTATCCATAGCGGGCGTGCTCATGATAACCGGCGAAAAAAAACTGGCGGAACAGTTCCCGCGCTTCAGCAGAAAACTGGAACGCCGCGGCGATATCCTCAAGCAGGTCGGGCTGGCCCAGGTCGAATTGGTCAAACGCTTTCGCGAACAGGGCAAACAGGCAGACCTGGTCGCGTTGCTGCTCTCCATCAACTGCGTCAGCGCCGGGTTGGGGTGGACCGGGTGAGTCAGCAGAACACCGTTAATACCCCCGTGTACCCGTACAACCTGTTATGGAAAATCTCCCCGTTGGCAAAAAAACCCACCAGGGGCAGGTCGCCCAGTTCGGCGCGGATCAGGTTCAGCTCTTCGGAGTCGGGGCCGAACTGGTAACGGCCGCGGCCCGTGCAGGAGTAATAGACCGCTCCCCGGGGGGATGAGCTCATTCTGCCCTTGATGTCGGTCAGCATACGCTGCATATCCTGCCTGGCGGTATTGCCGTCGCGCCGGCAGAACATGACCTCGCTGCCTTCCGTCAGCAGTTGGCCCACGCCGAGGAGCCGGTTGGTTTCATCGATGCCGACCAGGTTGCGTACTATGTAATCACTGGTATCGGAGCCGGGGATCGGGAAACCGGCGAATATGTAACCCGCCACCCGCTGCAGGTCCCTGGCTATCACTTCTCCCACGTCTTCCTTGAATACGTCCAGGGCAGGCCTGTTGTCCAGTTCGATGACGATATTGCGCTCGCAGGCGGTGATGACGTGCCTGGAAGTAAAGGGTGTGCAGCCCTGGGTATGGCCTGTCGCCACGGGCACCTCGCTGGAGAACAGGACGCCGGATATGCCGCCGGATACGACGTTGTCGGCCACTTGTACGTTAACGTCGGCGGACGAACTCAGGCCGCCTACGAAGAAAGCGTTGGGCACGTATTGCGCCAGGGACGAAATCAATGACGGCACCTGCGTGTTGCCGGGGTCGCAGTGGAGAATGCCGAAATAAAAATCATCGTTGTTGATCCAGTCACCGGTACTGTTGATGAAGTTGTCGATATCCCCGGTCTGTACGGGCAGGGTCCTGAACGTGGTCTCGGGGAATTCCGCGAGCAGGATAGCCAGCGCCGGCTGATCATAATATTCTTGTCCGGTAGCGCTGACGCCCAGGCCCACACTGCCGGACCAGTTCGTGATGCCGGTACGCCGGCGTAGCGTATCCAGTATGATGTCGAGCTTAGGTATGAGGGTATAAGTTGCATAGATAAAACCGAAGTTCGCCGAATCGGGTACCTGGCCGACCTGTTCAAGAAGTCTTTAACCAGTTGCTCGGGAGCCTGGTTACTGCTGTGTCCTGCCAGAAACTGTTGCATCGGTGGTTTTGTCATATGCGGCAGGTATTTTGTCCACATCGGGTTGTATCGGTGCCGGGCTTATACTTCCCTTACGTGTGCGGGTTGTATTTTTGGCAAGGCCGTAGTGCTGTGTGAGGTAGTCGATGATCACCGACTCGGCAGCGCCCAGTTCCCATAATCCGTGTTCCGCCTGCATCAGGCGAATGGTATCTTCCCAGCCGCTTCTGTTCATCCTGTTCTGGGTCACCAGTTTCGCCGAATGGCAGGAAGCGCAATGGGCATTGGTGAGCTCCCAGCCGTCATCGATAACGAAGCCGCTTACCTCATCCAGGGCCTTGTCATCTGCAAGCGCAGTACCGGGAGCCGCCAGGACGCAAACAAGCGGCACACAGAGGATCAGGCGACGTAAACGGCGATACGGTGACATGAGTTGTTCAAATACCCCTTCGGGTTCCAGCCGGGGATGACCATGGGTTGGGATATGCCGTTCGAATCTACTGCCCGCGCCCAGACTTCGTAATAGCCTGCCGCCGGGAAGCGTATCTCCGCGTCCCAGTTCTGCCATGCGAGCCGGTTGGCGGGAGCCCCAAGTCCGGCCTGGCGCCAGGTGCGGCCGAAATCGATGGATACGTGTAATTCAGCCACCTCGGCATCGCCGGCCCAGGCATGGCCGTGCAGCGCCAGCGGCTGTTTCAGCGCGGTGGTAACACCGCTCCCCGGAGAAGTGATCAAGGACTTGACCGGCATGGCCTCGATGATACACATGTCCTCATCTGCCACTTTAGTTCCCGGCGCGACCGGGTTGCAGGGCATCCGGTAGGACTTGCCCGTCATTTTCGGGCCGTCGTGGATGATGTTGCGCACGGCGATCCGTTCCAGCCATTTCCCCGAAGTCGAACCAGGCCACCCGCCGAATACCAGGCGTAACGGATGCCCGTTCATACTATGCAATGGCGCGCCGTTCATGCCCCAGGCGACCAGGGACTCCTGCTCCAGCGCCTTGCTCACGGGCACGCCGCGGGAGATGGGTATTTTTCCGGGTTGCCTGCTCAGGTGTACATCGGCGCTGTAATAAGCGACATACACGGCATCGTTCTTTATTCCTGCATCCTCCAGCACGTCCCTGAGCCGCACGCCGTTCCATTCCGGACAGCCCACCGCACCCAGGGTCCACTGGTTGCCGGAAGCCGGCGGGTCGAACTCGGCCCGGCCGTTACCGCCGCATTCCAGGGTCAGCTGCAGGGTATGGTTCTCAAACCGTTGTTTCAACTCCGCGATGGTGTAGGTTTTCGACGTTTCTGCTGATTCGCCGTCTATGGTCAAGGTCCAGGCGTCAGCATCGACGTGTATAGGCGGGATGCCGTTATTCCGGATAAACAGCCGTTCTGTCGGCGTAATATCATCGTTTAATAAATGGGCCGGCGTCTCCGCGTTCAGGGGCCGGTCATTCAACACCCGCAGGCCGTTTTTCCCCTCGATGACAAACGCTTCCTGCGTATCGGCCAGGACAGCCGGGATCAACCCTGAAGGCATGGTATGGTGGTAGACTATCCCGGCCCCGATAACGCCGGTTAAACCCGCCAGTCCCTTGACGAAACCGCGGCGGGTCACCGGGTCGGAGCGCCTGCCCCACAGCAGGTAATCCGCTCTTTCAGGATCAAGCCTGTACAGTTCATGAATGCCGATTTCTTTGTTCATGACATGTTGTCGCTCCGCCACTGTATAACTGTGGTTGAAAAATAATCATACATAAATAACACTATCCTTACCATCGTGAAAAAATCTACCGGAGAGGCGCCGCCCATGACTAATCCAAGAATGCCGGAAAACGTACCTGATTTCGTTACGGAGCACCTGCAACGCTATCTTGACAGCAACGGGGAAGACGGGCACGAGTGGAGTTCAGCGGGGATGGGGGACCATGGGGATTGCCCGGCCCTGCTGCTGACGACTATCGGACGCCGGTCGGGACAACCCATCATCACGCCGCTGATCTACGGCGAAGCCGGCGGCGCCTATGTCGTCATAGCCTCAAAAGGCGGTGCGCCGACCCATCCGCACTGGTACCTGAACCTGGATGCCAACCCCGAAGTGGACGTACAGATACGCACCGAGCGCTTCAAGGCCAGGGCCAGGACGGCTGGCGGCGCTGAACGCGCTGAACTGTGGGATTTGATGCTCACCATCTACCCGACCTACACGGAGTTGCAGGGCCGGACGGAGCGCGAGATTCCGGTTGTAGTCCTGGAAAAGGAATAGATATTGCTCCCCCTGACGGTCTGAGACCAGGGTTATGACAATAGTCAATGAGAGCGCCGAGGCATCCCTGGAGGCGACTGCAAGCGCCGGGACCACGTATTCGATAAGCTCCGGCGATACCTTCAACGGCATCCTCGACCACAAGTTCGACGAGGACTGGGTCGGTATCGAACTGGAGCGGGGGAAAACCTACCGGATCACCCTGTCGGGGCGCGGGGACGCCCCCGGCAAGGCCGAAGACACCGTCCTGAAGCTGTTCGATGCCGGGGGAAACCACGTTCTGACAAACGACGACATCGATGCGGCAAACCGGGTGTTCGATTCACGGCTGACGTTTACCGTGCTTGTCAGCGATACCTACTACATCAGCGCCGGCAGCTATACCGGCAATCCGGCCACGGACAATTCCGGGGCTTACACCATAGCGGTTGAAGAAATTGAGGTAGTTACCGTTATCGACGGCACTATCACCGGCACCGGCAGGGGGAACAGCCTCACCGGGACCGATGAGGTGGAAACGATCCATGGCCTCGGGGGCAACGATTACCTGTACGGCCGCGGCGGTGACGATGAACTGGACGGCGGACCCGGCAACGACACCTTGAACGGCGGCGCGGGCGCCGACAGTCTCACCGGCGGTGAGGGTGACGATACCGCGTCCTACGCAGGATCACCCGCGGGCGTGACGGTGCGCCTGCACGATCCCGTACCCCGGGGCGGAGACGCCCAGGGCGATACATTCGCGGGGACGGTTACGTTTGCCTATACGGACAACGGCAACCGGGTGGAGGTGGAACTGCCCGATATCATCAACCTGAGAGGATCGGACCATGACGACATCCTGGCCGGTGACCAGCGGGCCAACAGGCTGTCCGGAGGAAGCGGCGACGATACGATATACGGCGGCCCGGGTGGTGATGATACGAACCGGGACGACATAGACGGTGGCCCGGGAGATGACAGGCTGTTCGGCGGCAGGGGCGATGATACGCTGTACGGCGGCGAGGGTAACGACACGCTCAGGGGCGGCGCCGGCGCCGACACGATATGGGCCGGCTCCGGCGATGACATGGTGGACGGCGGTGCGGGCGCGGACGTGCTGGACGGCGGTATCGGTTTTGATACCTTCCTGTTCGCTCCAGGGCACGGGGAGGACACGGTAACCGACTTCAGAAACGGCAGGGATTTAATCGACGTCACAGCCTTCGACCTGCCGGGATTTGATGATCTCAGCTTGTCCGCGGCGCCGGATGGTGTGACGATAGACCTGACGGACCACGGGGGCGGAACCATCCTGCTTGAGGGGTTCGATATTGCCAACCTGGATGCGGCAGACTTCCTGTTCTGACGGGCGTCAACTAAAGTGACGCAGGGCGACTCGGTGGCCCGTTATCTATGCTAGTATAAAGGCTGCGGCCTGCGCCGGTCTCCCCGCGGCGCGAAGTTGTGAACCCCGTCAGGCCCGAAAGGGAGCAGCGGTAACAATGGATGCGGGCGCCGGGTCAAGAACGGTGCAGGACGCTTTCTGAATCGGGATTAATCGGAGTGTTATGAGTTATCAGGTTCTTGCGCGTAAATGGCGGCCGCGTTCGTTTGCGGATATGGTGGGACAAGGCCATGTCCTGAAGGTGCTGGTCAATGCGCTGGATTCCGGCAGACTGCACCATGCCTACCTGTTCAGCGGTACCCGCGGCGTGGGCAAGACGACCCTGGCGAGGATCCTGGCGAAGTGTCTCAACTGCGAAGCCGGCGTCGGTTCCGAACCCTGCGGCAAGTGCAGCGCCTGTACGGGTATCGATGAAGGCCGGTTCGTCGATTTGATCGAAGTCGACGCGGCATCCCGGGCCAAGGTGGATGAAACCCGGGACCTGATGGATAACGTCCAGTATGCGCCCACTGCCGGAAGGTACAAGGTCTATCTCATCGATGAAGTCCACATGTTCTCGAAACACAGCTTCAACGCCTTGCTCAAGACCCTGGAGGAACCGCCCGAGCATGTAAAATTCCTGCTGGCGACGACCGAGCCGAAACGGATACCGATCACCATTCTGTCGCGCTGTCTGCAGTTCAACCTGAAACACCTGAGCGCCGGGCAGATCCAGGAACAACTGGATAAAATCATGGAACAGGAAACGGTCCCCGCGCAGGATGGCTGTGCCCGGCTGATAGCCGGTGCGGCGGACGGCAGCATGCGCGATGCACTCAGCCTGCTCGACCAGGCTATTTCCCATGGTAACGGCAGCCTGGAGACGGAGCAGGTGCGTGACATGCTGGGGACGATCGATGTTGAGGAGTTGACTACCCTGTTCACCTCTGTCGTCGAAAAGGACGGCGCGTCCATGTTTGCAAGGCTCGGCGCCATGGCCGAGTTGTCGCCGGATTATGATGCCTTGTGCGCAGGCCTGTTGTCCATCCTGCACAATATCGCGATCGCGCAGGTGTTGCCGGACGGTTCCGACCTGGTTGACGAGGCCGGCCGCGCATTCGCCCGCAGACTGGACAAGGAACTTGTCCAACTCTATTACCAGATCGTCCTGAACGGCCGCAGGGACCTGCTTATGTCGCCAGATCCGAAAACGGGGTTCGAAATGACCATGATCCGCATGCTGGCATTCAGCCCCTGGGATTCCGGTGACGCCCCGGCAGATAGCGATAACCGGTCCGCGGCAGGGAATAACGGATCAACAAATACGGCGCAGAAAGCCCGCGACCGGGTACAGGACACAGCGGCGCTGGCCGATAACGATACCTGGCACGACCTGGTGGAATCGATGGCGCTGGACGGTCTGACCAAACAACTTGCCCTGCATTGCACCCTGCAGAACTACCAGGGAAACAGGCTCAACCTGAACCTGCGGCCCGAACAGGAACACCTGCTGACCACGAGCCAGAAAGAGAAGCTGCAGGCTGCGCTCAGGTTACGCCTGTACGACAAGGTCAGGCTTGAAGTGGCGGTGGAAGGGTCCGGCGACGAGACGCCGGCGCAGAGGAAGGAGCGCAAGGACCGTGAGGCAAAACAGGCTGCATTGGCGGCCGTTCAGAAGGACCCCGAGGTCAGACAGTTCATGGAAACGTTTGATGCGACGATCGATGAGGAAGCGACCGGATATATGGGGTCAGAGTAAATGCTCTGACCCCAAATATGCCAAACAGCAACACAGAGGAGAAGCAAATGAAAGGCGGCTTCGGCGACATCATGAAACAGGCCCAGAAGATGCAGGAAGACATGCAGCGGATGCAGGACGAGATCGCGGCCACCGAAGTACGGGGTGAGGCCGGCGCCGGCATGGTGAAGGTCACCATGACCGGCAGGCACGACGTCAAGCGGGTTGATATAGAACCGTCCCTGCTCGCGGCGGACAAGGAGATGCTGGAAGACCTGATCGCCGCCGCGGTAAATGATGCCAACAGGCGGGTGGAAAAAGCGGCACAGGACAAGATGTCCAGTGTCACTTCAGGTCTCGGTCTCCCGCCGGGGTTCAAACTGCCGTTTTAGGTTATGATTGGAGCTGTCATCGATGCGGGCTGAACCGCCCAGGCTGGGCACGCTGATCCAGGCGCTTTGCTGTATGCCGGGAATCGGTAAAAAATCAGCCCAGAGAATCAGTTACCACCTGTTGCAACGCGACCGCAGCGGGGCAAAGTCTCTTGCCGCCGCGTTGGCCGATGCAATGGACAACATAGGCAGTTGTGAGCGGTGCCGCAATTTCAGTGAAACCCCGGTATGCGAGCTTTGCCTGAGTGAGAGAAGGGATGGTTCGCTGTTGTGCATAGTGGAAAGCCGGCAGACGTGTTCGCGATGGAAGAGGCGGGCTACAACGGCAAATATTTTGTGCTGATGGGGCACCTCTCCCCTCTGGATGGCATCGGACCGCAGGAACTGGGCCTGGACAAGCTGGCGGCGTACCTGGCGGGTTCTCCCGGAGTTGAAGCCGGCGCCGGAGTCAAGGAGGTGATCCTGGCAACCAACTCGACCATGGAGGGGGAAGCGACCGCGCATTTCATCAGCAATATCGTGCAGAAACATGACATGCGCGTGACCCGCATCGCCCACGGGGTGCCGCTGGGCGGTGAACTGGAATATATAGACAGCAACACGCTTTCCCACGCCCTGGCCGGGCGTCGCGACATAACCGGCTAATCTCTCACCCGGCGGACAAGTGGGCGACCCTTATGGGCGCCGGCGGGTGTGAATCGTGAAAGGCCGAATACAGCGGGTCCGGAGTCAGGGTATTCGCATTTTCCTTGTAAAGCTTGACCAGGGCATTGATCAGGCTGCCGGAGCGGACCTGGGCCTTGGCAAAATCATCCGCTTCAAACTCGTGTTTGCGTGACATCGACGAAAACAGGGGCTGCAGGAAGAAGGTGAAGGCGGGCGCCACCAGCACGAACAGGGTGAGCGCCATGTAGGCGGAAGGTTCGCTGACCCCCAGGCCGGCATAAAACCACGGCAGACCCAGCAATACACCCAGTATGGCGAAGCCGATGAGAAACGTTACCCCAAGGATCGCCAGGCGTTTCCTGATATGGCCGCATTTGAAATGCCCCAGTTCGTGCGCCAGCACCGCTTCTATCTCATCGTAGGACAGTTCGTCGATCAAGGTATCGAAGAATACGATGCGCTTGTTCGCGCCCAGGCCGGTGAAGTAGGCGTTTCCATGGGTGGAGCGGGTGGAGCCGTCCATTACGAAGATGCCGTTGCTGGTAAACCCGTTCCGGTCCAGTAACGCGGCGATACGGGTCGCAAGTTCGGCATTGTCCAGCGGCCTGAATTTATTGAACAGTGGCGCGATTACCGCGGGATAAGCCCATACCATGACCAGGTTGAAACCAAACCAGGTCAGCCATACGTACAGCCACCACCAGGCGCCCGAATTGTCCATGAACCATAACACCAGCATGATCAGCGGGGTCCCGATGACCACCATCAGCAGCGCGTTTTTCAACAGGTCGGTAATATACAGCTTCAGATTCATCTTGTTGAAACCGAAGCGTTGTTCCAGCCTGAACGTGCGGTAGAGAGACAGCGGCAGGTCCAGCAGGGATGAGATCACCCCGACCGCCAGGATGAAGATGGTTCCTGTCCACACGGCGGATAACTGGTATGGACGGATGACGCCGTCGAGAAACTCCAGGGCGCCCCCCAGGGTCCAGGCCAGCAGCAGGACGGAGGACACGACCAGGTCGGCCAGCCGTACGCGGGTCTTGGCACAGTTATAATCGGCCGCCTTTTTGTGCGCTTCCAGTGAGATCCTGTCTGCGAAGTTATCGGGAACCGCACCCCGGTTGCTGCGGATATGGCGGATATGCCGCGTGCTCAGGTGCCATTGAAGCAAAACGCCGGAAATCAATGCTATGATAAGCGCGTAAGTTAATGTATTCATCGTCAGGTTTTTACTAGCCGGTTACTGGTTTTTAGTCGCATAGCGGAATTGTATCAACTAACAACTGAAAACTGGAAACTAAAACCGGTACCCAATTATGCCGCGATCGGAAAACAACCTAATCTGGCTCGATCTTGAAATGACCGGCCTGAACCCGGAGCAGGACCGCATCATCGAGATTGCTACCGTGATTACCGATGAACAGTTGAACCTGCTGGCTGAAGGCCCGGGAATGGCGCTGAAGCAGCCGGAGACAGTGCTGGCGGCCATGGACGACTGGAACATGGATCAGCACACCCGGTCGGGCCTGTTGCAACGGGTGCGCAGCAGCGCGTACTCCGAGAGCGATGCGGAGCAGCTCACGCTGGAATTCCTGTCCAGGTACGTACCGGCCGGGGTCTCACCCATGTGCGGCAACACGATATACCAGGATCGCCGCTTCCTCAGACGCTACATGCCCGAACTCGAGAGCTATTTTCATTACCGCAACCTGGACGTGAGCACGGTAAAGGAACTGATTAAACGCTGGACCAATAACCAGGAACCTTTTGCCAAGGAGTCTACCCATCTTGCCCTGAACGATATCCGCGATTCCATCGAGGAATTGCGCCATTACCGGGAACTGTATTTTAACTGTTGACTCCAACTACGTAGCGAGAAAAGAGCAGTCAATGTCGGATTATGATGTCATCATCGCGGGCGGAGGTCATAACGCGCTCATCTGTGCCGCGCTCCTGGTCCGGAACGGCCTGAAAGTCCTGGTGGCCGAGCGTAACGACTGGGTGGGCGGCGGGGTCGTCACCCGGGAGGTTACCCTGCCCGGGTTCAAACACGACATGTTCGGCTCATCACACGTCTGGATACACCTGAATCCCGATTTCAAGGCCCTGCTACCTGAGTTCGAACGCCATGGTCTGAAATACATCTGGTCCGAGGACCATATCACGGGCCACCCGAACAAGTACGAGGGGCAGGGGATTATCGTATATAAAGACGTGGACAAGACCTGTGACACTATAGCCGAATATTCCCGCACTGACGCCCGGCGCTACCGGGAGATCTACGAAGAGTTCGGCGAAATCCGTGAGGGCGTAACAAAGGGCATGTTTTCTCCTCCGGTACCGCCAAGTTACCTGTACCAGGCCATGGAGAACAGTCCGGAAGGCCTGAAGCGGTTACGCGACTACCAGTTGAGTTCGCGCCAGTTCACGCTGGAGAACTTCACTAACGACCATGTGCGCGCCTTTATCCTGGGCTGGGCGATGGCCCCGCAGACCCTGCCGGACCAACTGGGCACCGCCGCCGGTTTCTACGTCATGATCCCGAGCATCCATTACTACGGGCAGGCTATCCCTGAAGGCGGCAGCGGTATGCTGGCGCGGTCCATGCAACGCTACATCGAAGCCAACGGCAGCACGGTGCTGACCGGCGCAACCGTCAGAAAATTCATCGTCGAGAATAACGAGTGTATCGGCTTTGGCCTTGAGGATGGTACCGAAATCACCGCAAGACAGGGGGTTGTCTCCGAACTGGACCCGTACCAGACCTACCTGCACGGTTTCGATGAAGGCGTGCTCACGGAGGATTTTCTCGACCTGGTGCGTAACTTCCGCTTCGGTGACGTGACCATCGCCCGCGTCCACTATGCATTGAACGAAGCGCCGGAATTCAGGAACGGGAAAGACATGGACAGGACGGCGTTCCAGCGTATCTTCGGCACGCTGGCCGATATCGACAAGCAGTATAACGAGATGGCCATGGGACTGGCCCCGACCGACCCGTTTTTATGGACCGCAGCCTGGACCACCATGGACCCCACCCGGGCGCCGGCCGGGAAACATACGCTGATCATGGATACCTTCGTGCCCGTGGACCTGGCCTCCGGCGAGGACTGGGAACGGATCGGTCCCGCTTACGTGCGCAATACCCTGCTCGAACAGTTGCGTAATTACACGACCAACATGGATGATGACAATATACTGGGAGAATACGTGGAAACCGGGCCGAGCCTGGCCCGGGCGAACCTGTGCTTTTACCGGGGCGTCACCACCGGCGGCGAACGCACCCTGGCCCAGATGGGGGCATTCCGGCCGTTCCCCAATTATGCCGATTATCGCGGCCCGATAAAGAAATTCTATATGACCGGCCCTTCCTGTCATCCGGGCGGGGGTATCTGCGGCATGGGTACCATTGCCGCTAATGAAATCCTCATGGATTTGGGGTTGAAAGAAGACGATGATGATTTTGAATTATAGTTATGATGGCTTTAGAGGGTACAGCACAGGTCTGCAACGTCTGTAACGAATAAGTATTTTCCAGAAAGGTATGGTTATGACTGAAAAAGCTGAAAGAATAGCGCCTTACACGGCGCTGGTGGTGCAACCGGAGGTAACGGTTGTAAAGAAACGGGAAGATATCAGGAAAAACCTGGACCGGGTGTGCAACATGATCCACTTCGGTGTGGGCTATTTCTGGGAACAGCCGGTGCGCCTGGTGGTGTTGCCCGAATACTTCATGCAGGGTGTGGGTACGCCGGGCAAGGGTGAAAGCACTATCAAGGACCAGATGGACAAGGTGGTGACCATTCCGGGCCCGGAAACGGATCAACTGGGGGAGATCGCCAGGCAGTACGGGTTGTATATCGTCGCCGGCGGCGTCTGTGAAGAATTGCCGGAGTTCCCCGACCGCTGGTTCAACACCAATTTCATCGTCGGCCCGGAGGGCGACATCGTACTGAAATACCACAAGTGGCATATCCCCGCCTACATTGGTCTCGGCACCAGTCCCCATGACCTGTTTACCGAGTACTGCGAGAAGATCGGCGGCGATATCAAGGACCTGTTCCCCGTGGTCGATACCCCTATCGGCAAGCTCGGCACCATGACCTGCCATGACGGCTGCACCCCGGAGGTGTCCCGCGCCCTGGGTTATAACGGGGTGGAGATCATCTGCCATCCCGGCGCCATACAGGAGGTGGAGGGCGTATCCGAACCCTGGGATTTCTGGATGTTTACCCGCCGCGCCCGCGCCCACGACAACATGTGCTACCTGCTGGGGTCCAACTGGGGCAAGGTCAACTACGAGTATTACCCGAAGGCTTTCTGCCCGGGTAATTCGTTCGCCATCGATTATACCGGCATGGTCCTGCGCCACGTGCCGTATCCCGAAGAGCAGGTGCTGGCGGTGTCCATCGATATCGAGGCGCTGCGCCATCACCGGACCAAGACCATCCATAACTGCTGGGTGGACATACGCACCGAGGGCTTCCGCCAGATCTACGAGAAACCCATCTACCCGCCCAACCGGTTCCCGCCCGGCAAACCGCCGCGCAGCCTGTCGGAAAAAGTATCCATCTGCAAGGAAGTGTTTGACGACCTGTACGGCCGCGGCCAGTTCACGCCGCCGGCGGGGTATGCGCCCGGGGATATTTCCGGGTTGCTGGAAGAGCGGATCGCCTACGCCCAGGAAACGGGGCGTTTGAAAAAGAGCTGACCGATGAGAGTACGCAGCAAGCTGGCGGACGTCGAATTCCAGTTCGGCGAGTTCGAATACAGGAAAGACCATCTGGTCATCCACAGTGCGCCGGAGCAGGCCATGCAGACCCGGGTGTATGTCAGTCCGGATGACATTGTCAGCGCCATGAGGAAAGCGCTTTCCAATCCGCGGGTGTGGCTGTATTTTCTCGGATTCCCGTTTTTCCTGGTTCGATACAGGCGCAGGCGCACAGTTAAGAATTAGGAATAAATTCAGGGGTCAGAGCAATTGCTCTGACCCCGTCGATACAAGAGGACAGGCTGTTCATTCATGATCGATAAACGCTGGAACCTGCCTGGCGGCGTTCGGCCGGCGTTAATCATTCCCGGATTTGTGGCGGCATTTTCCCTGTCCGTCTCTCCCGCGTCCGCGCAAACGCAAGCGTCAAGCATGGAAGAGATCGTCGTGAGCGCGCGCAAACGCGAAGAATCGCTGCACGAGGTTCCGAATGCGATCACCGTACTGCAGGAACAGGACCTGCGTCAGCGCGGGATCACCGAGCTAAACCAGGTCGAGAAATTCGCGCCCAACGTGGTTCAGACAAACTTCGGCCAGGGCAACACGGGGCACGCGGCCATATTCATGCGCGGCGCCGGGTTGCAGGATCACATCATCACTACGGATCCGTCCGTGGGCATCTACCTGGACGGGGTATACCTGGGGCGCAACATGGGGGCCAACATGGACCTCATGAATATTGAACGGGTCGAGGTGGCGCGCGGCCCCCAGGGCAGCCTGTCGGGCCGCAATACCCTGGGCGGCGCCCTGCACATCGTCACCAGGGAGCCTGCAGGAGACAATAGCGTACGCCTCGATATCAAAGCCGGCAGTCTCGGGCGCATCGACGGACACCTGTTTGCCGATGTGGCGTTGGCCGAGACGCTCTCCGTGGCGGTCTCGGCCGGCGCCAAGTCCCGTAACGGGACCGGCAAAGCGGTATTGATTGAAGACCCCGACGCGGACATCGGTGAAATCCTGCGCGGCTTCGGTCGCGTCGCGCTGCTCTGGGAGGCGTCCGATACGCTGAGTTTCCTGGCGACGGCTGATCTTGCCCGTTCGGACCAGGGGGTGTCGCCGCATGCGGTCGAAGTGTTCAACGTCCCCAACGGCTTCGGACTCCGCCCCGAAGATCAGCCGGCGGACCCTGATGATACCTTTTCCGTAAACAACGATTTGACCGCTACGGAAGACCGGACCCTGGGGGTCTCGCTGACCGCCGACTGGAGTATTTCGGAGCGGCTGGACCTCAGGGCGATCCTCAGCTATCGCGATATGTGGTACGAGGGGGGGCTGGACAATGAGAAGGTCAGGGCGACCTTGATCGAGTTTCCCGAACGCGGCGAAGCTGACCAGACAACGGTAGAGATACAGTTGCGCGGCGTCGCCGGTTGGGGCGACTGGATAGTTGGTTTCTACGCCTTTGACGAAGACGGCTACAACGACAGCCCGTTTGTGTTCCGCGCCGGCGGGCTGGCGGACGGGCGCCCGGAAGTGATACCGACCCGCGATTTTGACGGGAGGCTCTACCTGGAGCAGGAGACCAGCAGCAGGGCCGGTTTCGGCCACGCCAATATCGATCTCGGCGAGCGCTGGGTCCTGGGCCTGGGCGCCCGTTACACCCACGATAAGAAAGACGCCCTGGCATCCCTGCACTATTATCCGGCGCCGGCGCGGCGCGGGGACGACTGGGACGAATTCAGCGGCGATGCAGCGCTTTCGTACCGCATTGCCGAGAATCTCAACACCTATTTCAGCTACGCGCGCGGTTACCAGGCCGGCGGCTACCCGCCCCGGCCCTTCGGCGGAGCGGCCACGTTCGTCGCCTTCGACCCCACCTTTGCCGACTCGTTTGAACTCGGCGCAAAAGGCGCCTGGGGCAGCCGCCTGTGGCTGCACGCCGCCCTGTTCCACGTCCGCTATCGTGACCTGGCGGTGCAGAGCAGCGAATTGATCGGCGACGGCTTCCTCACCCTGACCCAGAACGCCGCCGAATCGGAAGCCACGGGCCTGGAACTGGAAGGCCGCTTGCAGCTTGCCGGCGCTTTTGACATCCACTTCGCCCTGGGCTATATCGATGTCGAGATATCCGACGTGGCAGAGGGAGTGCAAGGCATCGGCAAGGGCGACAGGCCGGCGCTGACGCCTGAATTGACCGTTTCATTGTCGCCCCGCTACGCCCGCGACCTGCCCGGCGGCGCTACACTGGAATCGCGCCTGGACTACTACCACCGGGGCGGGATGTTTGGCCAGCCGGTCAATACGCCGCTCAACAAAATCGAGGCGGTTGACCGGCTCAACGCCTCCCTGACCTGGACCAGCCCGAAGCGCGCCTGGAGCATCTCCCTGTACGGCGAGAATCTCACCAACGAAGTCTATCCCCTGGCCAAACTGGACGTCGACCCCACGACCCTGATCATCAACAGCAATGATCGAAGGGAATACGGGATACGCATCAGCCGGCGTTTCGGGAGTTGATAACAGCGGAAAAACCGCTATAGTTAAACCTGAAAAAAACACTAATATGGGGGGAGAAACCGTGCCGGACATAGCTTACAGAGACCTCACCGACGAAGAGATAACAGCCTACCAGGAAGAAGGAGCGGTAGTGGTGCCGCAATGCGTGGACCCGATATGGATAGAACGCATGATCAAGGCCATAGACCGGCAGCTTGCCAGCCCCAGCGTATGGGTGCATGACACCAATCCGGGTGGGAACCAGGAACGTTTTCTGCATGACCGTTACCTGTGGCCGACCGATACGGACTTCAGGGAGTTTGCGTTCAACTCAGGGGTAGCTGAACTGGCCGCCCAGGCCATGGGGTCGGATAGCGCGCGTATCTATTTCGACCACGTGTTTGTTAAGGAACCGAATACGCCCGAAGAGTTTTTCTGGCACCAGGACCTGCCGTACTGGCCGTTCAAGGGAGAGCAGATCTGCTCGGTCTGGCTATCCCTGACCGACGCCGATCTCAAGTCGAGCGGACTGGAATTCGTGCGCGGTTCCCATAACTGGGACAAATGGTTCAGGCCGGTGTTGCCCGACGGCGGGGAAGACACCAGCCAGGCCGAGTGGATCGGCTCCAGTTCCGAGGAGGAAATACCTGATTTCAACGCCCTGAGGGATGATTACGAGTTCCTGTCTTACGAGACCAGGGCGGGGGACGCCATAATCTTCAACACGTCCATCATCCACACGTCCCACGGCAATTTCTCGCCAACCAGACGACGTTTGGCACTGTCAACCCGCTGGCTCGGCGATGATGCCTGCTGGGATCCGCGCCCGGGAACGGACCCGATTGTGACCCAGGAGCATGTTTCCATCAGTCCCGGCGCTCCGGCCAGGGATGAGAAGGCATTTCCGCTGGTGTGGCAGGCGAACTGATTCGTCTGGAGATCATTTACCGGTTTTACGCTTGGGCTGAAATCTGATTGAGTGTCGCACCTTCTTTTTTACTGGCTTCCTCCAGATCATAATCGTCCTGTAATCCCAACCAGAATTTTTCACTGCTGCCAAAATAGCAAGCAAGACGTAACGCGGTGTCCGCGGTAATCGCCCGCTTGCCAAGAACGATTTCATTTATCCGTCTCGGTGGAACTGAAATATCCCTGGCCAGTTTATTTTGGCTGATGGCCATCGGTTCCAAAAATTCATGGAGAAGAATATCGCCGGGATGGATATTTCTTAGTTTCGTCATCTGTCTCACCTGATGATAATCAACAATTTTGGCCTGGTATGTATTGCCTTGCCGGCAAACGAAAAAAATTCGGTACTGATCGTTCATACGTATACTATAAGGCAACTAGCAGATGTGAAAGTCTCGGCGATGAGTTGGTCCGAAATAGATTTTGAAAAAAAGAGAAATGGTGCCGGATGATGGATTCGAAATAATGACTTATCTTATTGATAATAAATGAATTAAATTTGCATATTCTTTATTTTCCTACTATTTTCCTAACGAAATTATATTTATAATAACTAGCTTCTGTCCTCTAAACTGATCCAGGCGAACTGCAAAAAATCTCGGGCACATTTATGTGATAGGAATGCAGAGAAAACGATAACTGATATGCTCGCCCTTGACTAAATAATTACTCAATGCAAGCGATAATCGCCAACTTATAAAGCAAGTCAATAAGCTCATCAAATATGCAGTTTTTTTGGAATAGTGGCGAAGAGGACTTAATTCGAGGTCTCGATATTATGGGACTGAGACAACTTGACCAAAATCTTGAGCGCAACTGGGTTGCAGGAATAACAACCATCTCAAACCGAGCGCGATACCTATCATTGTTTACGTGGGTAATTGGAGCTTACTACAACCAGAAATTTTCTGGTGATCATACCGAAATAACAGTAGATTGGGACGAACTTAATTCTGTCATTGCACGTTTAGAATTTGTTTGTTTAGCAGCTACAGATTTAGCCGGAAGCTGGAAAGAAACCGGCCCTACTACTGGAATGATTGGGTTTAATACACATGCAGAAAAATTAGCAAAATTTCAAAATGACGGAAAAATTAAAATCCCTGAAGACGGGCAATCTGATATTTACGGTACCTATATAGAGCCGTGTCGACGATTTGGTTTGTTACAGACAACAAGTGATTCTCTGCCAACAATACCCCCGCGCGGAAAAGAGATCTTTCAGTTGCGTTCGAATATTTTGATACAGAACAAGCTTGCTGACTTAGTTCTTAATGGCGGCACTTTAACAACAAAATTAATTGACTCATATGGCATGTATTTCTCAATTAATGGTATGGGCTCGATTCCTGGAGAGAAAACCACACTCATCAAGGCTTTTGTTGAACCTTACTCAAAAGATGAAAGCGTACAGTCTCTGTATAACAAATTTCGACAGACTATTTTTTGGGCCTTGACTAACGTACAAAAGCACAATGAAGTCTATGCGGACGATATCATTCGACAAAATTATAAGCACAATTGCTATAAAGATTCGATTGATACACAGGTGGATTTAGCATGGTTTGACTATGAACTGCATCGTCGTGTCCATTTTTCACTCGAATCCTTCTTAAGCGCGCTCACTGAAACTTTGAACGAATTAGATGGCGCTAACATTAAAGAAGTAATACTTGAATGGCAGAAGTCACCAGAATTAACTGAAAAACTTTCTTTAATGCTGGACACTGAAACCTTTAATTTCAATCAACCCTTTCAATTATACGCGGCCAGTATCAACGATGAGCCTCTGCTCAAGGAGGGGGTGTGGCCGGGAATGGCACTGGATTTGCCTCCAAGCGCCCGAGCATTCTTTGCGTTGACCTTATTGGTCACCTGTTGGCATCAGACCAAAAAACTGAGGGAGACAAAACAACTTACAAACCACGACCACTATCTCGAGAAGGCATTTTCAATACTGACACTAAATCCAAATACTAAAATTAGCGACTTGCTCGAAAAAATCCTAATAAATGTTGTGATTGAACCCCATCTCGCTACCACACTAAGAAAAATGGAAGCTGGGCAAAAATGTTCACTAAGATTTTATCCTGAGGGCAAATCAATTCGACCAACAGGAACGCAAACCAGAGCCGGATTTAGCCAAAATAGGCTCGACAATGTGCTAGGCATGATGGCTGACTTAGGGTTATTGCTCAGAAATAACTCAGGTACACTTTCTATCACGGCCGATGGCAAAACGCTCCGCAAAAATTTAGGGAAAACAGAATGAGAGAGGATATTCTTTCGCAAATATCGTCAATGAGAGAAGTCTCGCATGTAGTAATTCTTACGCACAACATTGATTTTGTATTTATCCAAACAGTTTTGTTGTCGGCCCTAAAAAAGTGCGGCAATCCGGGGCTTACTATATTTGCTGATGCTCACTGTGCTGAAGAAAGCTTCCAATTTCAATTTCCGTTGCTAACAAATCTGGGTAAGCGGTATCGAGTTATTCCAGTGGCAATGAAGAGCGGTTATAGGTTTCACCCCAAAGCCATACTTTTAACTTCCACAGACACTGCCACCCTATACATCGGTAGCGGAAATTTGACTTTTGGCGGCCTTAAAGAGAATGCAGAAATATGGACGACATACAACACATCTGATGAATTTACAGGTCCATTTTCGAGCTTTAGAAATTATATCTTCAAACTAACAGAGCGAGTACTTTTATCAGATAGTGTTGAACAGGATTTATTAGAAATATATGACGAACGCAATAACGCCTGGACCACAAAATTGGACTCACGAAGCGGATTAATCGGAAAGTTAGGTTCTTCGAAATCATTAATGAACCAGATGTCAGAAACTATTTCTGACAACGTAGTTAAGCAAATAACGGTGTGTGCCCCTTTTTACGACCCAGACGGTAGCGCGCTTAGACACTTATCAGAGCTATATAACAACTCGCCAATAACCGTATTAATCCAATCACGCCGTTCCAACCTGCTTCAACAGACTGCCGATGTTTTGCCTTCAAACATAAAGCTTCAAAATATTAAATTTAAACTCAGCGAGCAAATAAATCGAGAACGATTTATTCATGCAAAATTTTTTGCTTTTGAACATGAAAATAACATGTCTGTTTTTGCGGGCAGCGGCAATTGTTCAATTTCTGCGCTTTTAAAAAATGGCACTGACGGAAATGCTGAACTCATGTCTTTCCAGACATTATCAAAACCCGACTTTCGAGAGAATTTTTTAGACGAATTTGAATATATCGACGAACCGCTTGTATTGATTAATAAAGATAATTTTGATGATGAGCCTATTGCAACTCCGAAAGTCTGGCTTCTCGGCGCACGTCATGACATCAACACTATACGAATTGGCTATAAAGCGTCTAAGGGCGCGTTTATCGATAAGTGCTTCGCTGATGATACTAGCATAGAGTTTGAAATAGTGGGCAATAATGAGCTGATTGCTAAATTGTATGACACCCCTAAGAGAGTAAAGATTGAAGCTTTGATTGATGATGTGCGGGCTGAATCAAATGTAATCTGGGTCGATGATGAATCTAAATTGCACGCATCTGTGCACGGTCGCACATTATTGGAAAAAATTTCATCTACTACAAAGAAGGTCTATTTCGGCGCAGAAGATTGGATGTTGTTTGTTGAGTTATTTGCGAAAGACCTCAATTATTCTACCGTTCGAGAACTAAAACGAAAATCTATGCATAGTGAAAAAGAAGATGAGGATGACTCAACTACAATACTTTCTCAAAATGACGTATTTCCTGCTGGATATGAGCGAATACCGAGTATTAAAGATGATGAATTTTCATATATAAGCGGAAGTAAATTTGACATATACAATTTGCTACTTTCAGCGTTTGGAGGACATTTTCAAGATTCAAATCAAATTCAAGAAGGCGAATTAATGGAGGAGGAGAAAGAAGATACTGTAGACAAGCCAGAAAAATTGCGGACTAAACAAGACGCCCTTCCCACACTTAAACAAGCAATCAAAGAACATCAAAAAAAACGTATAACAAAATTAGTTGACACAATAGCAACTTCAATTACTGCTCCAGAGTTTTTAGAAATCAGAGATCCATACCGACTTGGAGTCGATTTACAGCTTGCGGGCTTATTGATACGAAAAGGGTATTCGCAAGACTGGCTGACTGCAGAGCAGTTTTTCGACATTACTCAGCGTATTTGGTCAGTGCTCTTTTATTCAATAAAAGGTAAGGAGAATAATGGCTGGTTAGAAAAAAGGTTGTCTCAATCTGGCGATAAAGATAAATTCATTCATTCAATGTCATCGCCTTATCTTGCTGCGATACTCTTTGCATGGGCGATGGCCGCACCGGTGAAAAAAGGCGACCTCCTCACTCAGCGCTTTGTTCTATCGCAAATTCTCGGCATGCAAAAAAATCCATGGCTATGGGGTCCATTGGCCGAAAAAGATGCTGCAATACACTTATTAAGAGTCCTACAAGACAGTCCTTGCGGCAATACTTCAGACATTAGCATTAAAGGGCTGCATGGGAAAATTCATAAATTAAGGTTGTTATGGACCCAGTATGCGTCAGCTTTTGCGTCGATGGAGGCCGCAATAAAGGAGAAAGGTTTTTCTGATTTAATGTGTGACATCAAAACCCATCCAGTCGAAACAGGTGACCTCCTGTGGCAAGGCCAGCGCGGCATATGTGTGGCGATTGACCCTTCTCAAAACTCTCAGGAAAGTATTAGAGTGGTGTGCCTGCAAGACCCAGAAGGAGAAACAAATTTTCAAATTGACAGATTAGTGCCTATAAAGTACTTGATTAAGGACAAACTCTTATTAGACAGTTCCATTTTTACCAACAAGCAAAGAGTGCAGATGCTCTCGCTCATCGAATATCTTAGAAACATTAAGGACATTTTGTAGCTTGCCTGTATTTTTTATAAAAATCAGGGAATTATATGCTAGAGCAGCCCTCTAAAATTGGACGGCCTGATAAGTAAATTGAGTAGTAGCACAGCGAGTTAATCAAGCTCAGGCCGCTTGATGGAGGGTTTGAAATGAACAGTACACCTCGTCCGGTCAGATTGTCAGGGCTTTGATGAAACCGTTTCCGATTATACCAGTCAAACCAACAGATTCGATATCTATTTTCTTAAAGCTTACGAACACAATCTGAAATCAATTGGTTCAAAGGACTGCCATTACCAAAGTATCCTAATAAGTGATTACGATTAGCTTTCTTGATTTTTCGAGATCCGACTGCCGAACTCCATGATAACCAACCAGATGCTCCTGTTCTAAGTTCTTCTTCTCGAAGGTCTGGCATTCCAAATTTATTTACGGGAATTTCAAGAATTTTTGCCTTTGAAATTGATGTTGCCGCAGGATGTTCAAATAAACGTGCTAAGACATCCCCTACGTTAGTTTCTCTTAATAGATACTTTTCGCAAAGTTTAGCCAACCAAAACAATTGGTATTCAGATACAGAAACAGAATCCTCCAAAAAATCAATAACGATTGATAAAAGAGAATTAACGTCCTCTACGTATTCGGAAAAATAGAAGATGTTTTTTATTAATGAGGGAAATCTTTGAAGGAGAACTGGTATATATTCTAACACATCTAGTGAATGGTCACGCATTACTGCTAATACCAGTTCAGCATCTTCCTCTTCAATATGTTCCCCCTTCAGCAAGTCGAGCAAATACTCAATAGCATCTTCATTTAATAAATCTTCATCATCCAAATCTAAATCAAAATCTTCTTCGGCGCCCGACCCAAACAATATAGC
Organism: Gammaproteobacteria bacterium; assembly: GCA_965207165.1. GTDB lineage: Bacteria > Pseudomonadota > Gammaproteobacteria > Eutrophobiales > Eutrophobiaceae > JAAXHV01. The sequence goes on from OZ242265.1 coordinate 4,485,733, forward strand.
TCCACGACGCATCAAGAGTTTAGATTTAATTTCATCAATTTCATTATTAATATCTAGTTCTTCGACTTCACCAATTAAAGTTTTAGATGCGTTAACGGATAAACCTTTTTCACCCAATAATCTTTGCAATTGGTGGAAGTCTTGTCTTAATACATCTTCCTTATTATCAAAAAGATATATATCGTCCATAAAACGGTAGGTTTGATTAGCGTTTAATCGATTTGATTCTTCTAGAAATCTTAAAAATTGGCTGCCAATTATTTTCGCGGGATAAATACCATGTGGAAGGCAATCTACTGATCTACCAGAGTTAATTTGCCTTAAAAATTTACTCAAAAAATCAGTATCTTCAGTTGTTTTAGCGTAATTGCGAAAGAATGCAATCAAATCATGATGGTATAAGGAGTTAAAGTATTGGGCAATATCGACTTTGACGCAGTACTTGTATTCTCGTAAATCATTGTTTACTGCTTTTCGAAAGCGTCTATAACTTTTGGCGGGAGAAAGCATCTGACCCCGATTAAATCGATAACCATAGTTTCTTCTGCGAAAAGAAGTATTACGTTTAAAAACTGCACGATTACGATAAGTAATGTCGTAGAAAAAGAATTCAGCAATAGGGTCAAGTTTTAGTGTACGACGAAGATGATAGCCATGTTTTGCGCTATATGCTCTAACTTGAGGCAAAAATTGCTGAGTTGAGTCTTTCTCATGTGTGATACATTCATAAATAAATTTACCAATGTCCTGGGCAGCATTTACGATCAATACTTTATTTGTGTCGAGTGGAAATAATTGCCGAGGAAAATCTGCTTCGAAATACTTAATGGTATTTTCGTAGGTCGTCATTTGGAAAGTGAGATATTAAATTAAGTAATTTGTAGAATTGAGCCTCACCCCGGAACTAGATACCTGTAAATTCAAGATTTCCGGCTTTTGAGGTCCCTCCTGGTCAGGCACGCTGCCCAGTAAGAAACTAAAGATCCCGCAACAACTCATTCAAACTAACCTTCCCCCGCGTCTTCTCATCAACCTGCTTAACAATAACCGCACAATACAGACTATATTTTCCATCCTTCGACGGCAGGTTCCCGGATACCACCACCGATCCCGGCGGCACTTTACCGTAACTAATCTCCCCAGTATCCCGATTATAAATCCGGGTACTCTGCCCGATGTACACACCCATGGAAATCACCGACCCTTCACCAACCACAACACCTTCAACAACTTCAGAACGCGCCCCGATAAAACAATTGTCTTCTATGATGGTCGGGTTGGCCTGCAACGGTTCCAGCACCCCGCCCAGGCCGACGCCGCCGGACAGGTGTACGTTTTTGCCTACCTGGGCGCAGGAACCTACGGTGGCCCAGGTGTCCACCATGGTGCCCGAGTCCACGTAGGCGCCGATATTGACGTAGCTGGGCATGAGCACGACGTTGGGGGCCACGTAGCTGCCGTAGCGTGCCATTGCCGGCGGGACCACGCGCATGCCACCAGCAGTAAAATCGTCCTGGCCGTAACCCGCGAACTTGGGTTCCACCTTGTCGTAATATCGGGTGCAGCCGTCTTCCATCACGCGGTTATCGTTCAATGCAAAAGACAGGAGCACGGCCTTTTTCAGCCACTGGTTGACCACCCATTCACCGTTTTGTTTCTCCGCCACCCGCAATTCGCCGCTGTCCAGTCCGGCTATGGCCTCGTTTACGGCATCTTTGAGTGAATCACCGGCGTTGTCGGCACTGATACTGCCGCGTTGTTCGAAAGCTTCGTTGATTATGTCTGCAAGACTGCTCATTGACTGTCGGCTCCTGTCGTTTTGTTTATTTTGTACTTAAAATCAGCAACCCAACATTATGATACAATTCGCATATTTACTACAACAACGGCAGGCAAAAAAACTGGAGATGGGTCAAAACGTATTGATAATGGCAGGTGACGGAATCGGCCCTGAGATCATGGCGGAGGCAGAGAAGGTCCTGGATTGCCTGTCCCGCGATTACGGGCTGGATATTACCCTGGACCGCGCCCTGGTGGGCGGTGCGGCATACGATGATTGCGGGACCCCGTTGCCGCAGGAATCCCTGCAGAAGGCACGGGCCTGTGACGCCGTCCTGTTCGGCGCCGTCGGCGGGCCGAAGTGGGACGGGCTGGCGCGCGAGCTACGCCCCGAACGCGGCGCGCTGTTGCCGTTGCGCGCGGAACTCGCCCTGTTTGCCAACCTGAGGCCGGCGCTCACCTACCCGCAACTGGTGGCTGCCTCGTCGCTCAAACCGGAACTGGTCAGCGGACTGGATATCATGATCGTGCGTGAACTGACCGGGGGTATCTATTTCGCCGAACCCAGGGGTATCAGCACCGCAGAATCAGGCGAACGCGTAGGGATCAACACGCTGCGCTACACGGAGACGGAGATCCGCCGCATCGCCCACGCGGCTTTCAGGGTCGCCATGCAGCGGGACAAACGGTTGTGTTCGGTGGACAAGGAGAATGTGCTGGAGGCGACCGTGCTCTGGCGCGAGGTGGTGATGGAAGTAGCCGCCGGGTATCCTGAGGTCGAATTGCAGCATTTGCTGGTGGATAATGCCGCCATGCAACTGGTGCGCATGCCGAAGCAGTTTGACGTGATAGTCACCACCAATATGTTCGGTGATATCCTGTCTGACCTCGCCTCCATGCTCAGCGGTTCCATCGGCATGTTGCCCTCCGCTTCGCTTGACGAAAACGGCAAGGGACTGTACGAACCGATCCATGGGTCTGCGCCGGATATCACCGGCCGCGGCCTTGCCAACCCGCTGGCCATGATATTGTCCACGGCAATGATGCTGCGCTATTCCCTGGGCCTGCCGGAACAGGCGGACAGGGTTGAGAATGCGGTGAAGTCTGTATTGAGCCAGGGTCTCAGGACCGCGGATATCCATACCCAGGGTACGGAAAAAGTGTCCACGTCGCAGATGGGAGATGCAGTAGTTAATGCGCTTCAGTAGTTTTTAGCAATCAGTCAAATGAGTAATAGAGTTAATATTGCAGTCGTAGGCGCGACCGGCGAGGTCGGCGGGACCATGTTGTCGATCCTGGCGCAACGGGATTTTCCGGTTGCGCAGATACATGCCGTGGCCAGTAGCCGCTCAGCGGGGAGCTGTGTCGAGTTCGGGGATGAAGAACTGGTGGTCAGGGACCTGGCGTCGTACGATTTTTCCGGTATCGACATTGCCTTGTTCTCCCCCGGCGCGTCCGTTTCCGCGGTGCACGCGCCCCGGGCTGCGGCCGCAGGCGCGGTCGTAATCGATAATACCTCGCAGTTCCGCTACGACGATGACATCCCCCTGGTTGTACCCGAGGTGAACCCGGACGCCATCTGGCAACACGTGAACCGGGGCATAATCGCGAACCCGAACTGTTCGACCATCCAGATGGTCATGGCCCTGAAACCCGTTTACGACGCCGCCGGCATAGAGCGCGTCAATGTTGCCACCTACCAGGCGGTATCCGGCAAGGGCAAAAAAGCGATTGAGGAACTGGAACAGCAGACCATCGCCCTGTTCAACAGCAAACCCGCGTTGCCGACGGAGCATCCCAGGCAGATGGCGTTCAACGTCCTGCCGCAGATAGATGCGTTCCAGGACAACGGCTATACCAGGGAAGAGATGAAGATGGTCTGGGAGACGCAGAAGATACTGGGCGACGATGCGATCCGGGTGAACCCCACCTGCGTGCGCGTGCCCGTGTTTTACGGCCATTCGGAGGCCGTACACATCGAGACGAAAGAGAAGATCTCCGCCGGCGAGGCCAGATCCTTGCTGGATGGTTTTCCCGGAGTCGTTGTTATAGACGAGCAGGAGGACGGCGGATATCCCACTGCGGTAACGGAGGCGTCGGGCCATGACCCGGTGTACGTCGGTCGAATCCGGGAGGATATTTCCCATCCCAGGGGCATTAATTTCTGGGTGGTTTCCGACAATATACGCAAGGGAGCCGCCTTGAACAGTGTTCAAATTGCTGAATTTTTGCTAAAAGACTAATTTTGACTGCCGTACGGGTTGACCAGGGGGAAACCGGAATGAAGCAGAAGAAAACAATTTGTCAGATAGTGTGTGGCTGCCTGCTGGCGCTGCTGATGCCTGCATGGGCGTATGCCTTGAACCTGGGGGATATCGACCTGATATCGGAGCCGGGTGAACCCCTGGAAGCGGAAATACTGCTGTCTGACGTAAAGGCCGACGAGCAGGACAGCCTCAGCGTGGGACTGGCCGATGTTGCAGGGTTCCGCTGGGCCGGCATAGAGTGGTCCCCGGCGCTGAGCCAGTTGCAATTTGAATTGCAGCGCGGCGCGGACGGCAGGGATTATATCAGCATCCGCAGCGATGAAGCGGTCCGGGCATCCTCACTGCACTTTCTGTTGAAAGTGGCCTGGTCCAAGGGACGTCTGTTCAGGGAATATACCCTGGAACTGGGCACGCAGGCACCTGACACGGACGAGCAACCGGAAGACGTGGCGACAGAACCCGCGGCCGTACCCGCTGTTGGGCGCAACTGGGGTGAGGTCAGGGCAACGGTCGATGATACCCGCAATTACCAGGTCGTCCGCAAGGACACGTTATGGACCCTAGCCCGCGAACTTCGTCCGGACACCTCCGTCTCTATCCAGCAGATGATGCTGGCCCTTTTGCGCACAAATCCGGACGCCTTCAGCTACGGCAACATCAACTGGTTGAAAGCCGGCGAGGTCCTGTGGATGCCCAGTGACTTCGAAATGCAGGCGCTTACGCAGGCGGAGGCTTTTGCCGAAGTGCTGGCACAAAACAACTTCTGGCGTGCGCAACGCGGCTACGCCACCATCGAATCCGGTGCTCCCGGCACGGTTGCAGTCGATGGAGGTCTGCGCCTGGTTGCGGTAGACGAGGAGGACCTTGGGGGAGACGGGGTCACGGCTACCGACCCGGACGGCATTGCGCAAGGGGAAGCCCTGGTGCTGGCGAACGAACAGGTCGAAGAGTTGTCGCTGGAGAATATTGAACTTGGGGACAAGCTGACCGAGGCTGAGACTATTATCGAGGACCTGAGGCGCCTGGTTGAACTCAAGGATGATGAACTGGCCGCCCTGCAGACGCAGGAGTTGCAAGAACAGGCGGAACCGGGACCCGGACTGCCGGAACGGCTGGAATCACTTTACGACTCAACGGTTGAGACGTTGTCCGGACCGAAAATGCAGTCGACGTTTGAGGCTGCAACCAACCTGGCAAGGAATTACTGGGTTATTGCGCTTGCGTCCCTTGCGCTGCTTGTGGCCGGGTGGTTGCTGCTGCGCAGAAAATTTGCTCAAGACCCGAAGGGATTTACCGTCCCCGCTGCTTCAATCCGGCCTGATTTTGCCAAGGTGGTCAATGGTGAGAAAACGGATTCTCCCGCTGAAGATGATGTAGCCGAGGAAGGTGCAGACACCGAAGAGTTGGATTTAGTGGATGACCTGGAGGACGAAGAAGAGGACCTTCCGGGTGAAACCGGAGCAGGAGACGATGAATATCCGGATGAGACGGAACCGGAGGAAGAGGACTATTCAGAAGAGATGGAACCGGGGGAAGAGGACTATTCAGAAGAGATGGAACGGGAGGAAGAGGATTATTCAGAAGAGATGGAACCGGAGGAAGAGGACTATTCAGAAGACATGGAACCTGGGGAAGAGGACATCCCCGACGGGATTGAAACGGAAGAAGACGATTTAGCGGAGGAAATGGAGACCGGGGAAGCGGACTCTGCCGATGAGATGGAGGCCGGCGAGGAGGATTCAACCGGCTCTGCTGAGGTTGAGGAAGCGGAAGTTCCGGACCAGGCCGGGTCTGACGACCCTGAAACCGCAATTACCGGCGACTCCGAAACAGTGGACGATTTGCCGGAGCAGGAACAGGGCAGCGATGCAGATCAGGAGGATACAGAGCAGGAACAGGGCAGCGATGAAGATCAGGAGGTTACGGGGCAGGAAGAGGCCGGTGATGAAGACCAGGCGGAAGCAGAACAGGCAGCGGGTGGCGATGAAGAACAGGACTACGCAGAGCAGGAAGATGAAGACCTGGTGCAGAATAAACTCGATCTGGCCAGGGCCTACCTGGAACTGGGCGATGCGGAGAATGTCCGTTCCATCCTGAATGAGGTCCTGACGGAAGGTAATGCGGCGCAGAGAGAGGAAGCCCGGCAATTACTGGAACAAGCAGATTCAGGGTAATGTTTAGTCATGAAGATTGCCGCCATTGTTGAATATGACGGATCAAACTATTCCGGATGGCAGCGACAAAAACATTCCGTGTCTGTGCAGGAACACGTGGAAGCCGCCTTGTCAGCAGTTGCCGACCATCCGCTTGCGGTTACCTGTGCCGGCAGAACGGATGCCGGCGTACATGCGCTGAACCAGGTTATTCATTTTGAAACAGACGCGATCCGGGACGCGCACTCCTGGGTCCTGGGCGCCAACAGCGGGTTACCCGGCGATATCAGCCTGTCATGGGCAAAACCCGTTCATGATGGTTTTCATGCCCGTTATTCGGCAACGAGCCGGATTTACAAATACGTTATCCTGAATCGTCCGGCGCGCCCCGGCGTGGGCCGGGGCCATGTCACCTGGGAATGCCGCCGCCTGGATTGTGACAGGATGTCCCGGGCGGCTTTGTCGTTGATAGGCGAGCATGACTTCACTTCTTACCGGGCAACAGCCTGCCAGGCAAAGAACCCGGTGAGGACTGTATTGAACCTCGCGGTCGAACGGAAAAATGAATATGTCATCATCATGGTAGAAGCCAATGCCTTTCTCCACCACATGGTGCGCAATATCGCAGGCGTGCTGATGGGGATAGGAATGAGCAGGCACGAGGTCGGCTGGGAGCTTGACGTGCTTAACGCCAGAAGCCGGGATTGCGGGGGCGTAACCGCGGCGGCTGACGGCCTCTACCTGACCGGGGTGAATTATCCTGAAGAATATGGCATCCCGGGGCAACATACAAACCATCACCAGGACTACTTTTTATGACCGGGGGGCACGCCCGGCCCAGTGCGCCGGGCGCGGGAATACATGAGGCGAAATAAATGACTGTCGAACGCAGGGTAAGAACAAAGATCTGCGGCATCACCCGCGCCGAGGATGCCCGGGCGGCTATCGAGGCAGGCGCGGACGCATTGGGATTCGTGTTCTACCAGGCCAGCCCCCGTTATGTCGCGCCGCACTCGGCACAGGAGATCATCAGCCGGATTGCGCCGTTCCCGGCGAAGGTGGGTCTGTTCGTCGATCCTGACAGGGAGTTTGTCGACGCGGTCCTGGCACAGGTCGCGCTGGATGTTCTCCAGTTTCACGGGGATGAGGACCCCGCTTTCTGCAGCAGTTTCGGTAAACCCTATATCAAGGCGGTGAGGATGAAACCCGGTATCGACTTGCACGGGGTTTGCCGGCGCCATGCCGGCGCCGCGGCCCTGCTGCTGGACAGCTACTCCGACACCGGCCACGGCGGCACCGGTACCGTGTTTGACTGGAACAACATCCCCGCTGATTTGACCAGGCCTGTCATCCTTGCCGGCGGGCTGACAACTGCAAACGTAAGCAGGGCTATCGCCGCATGCAAACCGTATGCGGTCGACGTGAGCAGCGGCGTCGAACTGGACAAGGGGGTCAAGGACAAGGATGCGATAACTGCTTTCATACGCGAGGTAACACATGCCTGACAAGCTACCCGATGCTTCCGGCCATTTCGGTGTTTATGGCGGCCGGTTTGTTGCAGAGACCCTGATAGAACCGCTGGAAGAACTGACCAGGGCCTACAGGAAGCACATCGACGACGAGGAATTCCTGGCGGAATTCGACCGTGACCTGAAGACATTCGTGGGCAGGCCGTCGCCCCTGTATCACGCCCGCAGGTGGGGCGGGCAATTTACCGATGCCCGGGTCTACCTCAAGCGTGAGGACCTGAACCATACCGGCGCGCACAAGGTCAATAATACGGTCGGCCAGGCCCTGTTGGCGCAGCGCATGGGGAAAACCCGCATCATCGCGGAAACCGGAGCCGGCCAGCACGGTGTGGCCACGGCTACCGTTGCCGCGCGCATGGGCCTGGAGTGCGTTGTGTACATGGGCGCCGAGGACATACGGCGCCAGGCGGTAAACGTATTCCGTATGAAGTTGCTGGAGCCGAAGTCGTGGCAGTCACCTCCGGTTCTAAGACCCTGAAAGACGCCATGAACGAAGCCATGCGGGACTGGGTGAGCAACGTCGACGATACGTTCTACATTATCGGAACCGTGGCGGGACCGCACCCGTACCCGGTACTGGTCAGGGACCTGCAGTCCATCATCGGCAGGGAAGCCAGGCAACAATGCCTCGAAACGACGGGCAAACTGCCTGATGTCCTCGTCGCCTGTGTCGGCGGGGGTTCCAATGCGATAGGGTTGTTTCACCCGTTTCTGCAGGATTCATCCGTCAGGTTAATCGGTGTGGAAGCCGGCGGACATGGACTGCAGACCGGCCGGCATGCGGCCCCGTTAAGCGACGGCAGGCCCGGTGTGCTGCACGGCAACCGGACCTATCTGATGGAAGATGAGAACGGGCAGATCAATCCCACGCATTCCATTTCCGCGGGACTTGATTATCCCGGCGTGGGTCCGGAGCATGCCTGGTTAAAAGACAGCGGCAGGGTCGAGTATGTTTCGGCAAATGACGCAGAGGCCGTTGACGCGTTTCACGACCTGACCCGTATGGAAGGGATCATGCCCGCGCTGGAATCCAGCCATGCCCTTGCGCACGCCAGGAAAATCGCCGGAGAGCTGGACCGGGACGCGGTAATTATCATCAATCTGTCGGGCCGCGGTGATAAGGATATTGAGACGATTGCGACTATGGAAGGGATCACGTTGTAGCAGAATTGGGAACAGGTGTGCATGGGCTTTTAAAGACCCGCTGTAAATACGTCCCTGTACGCTTACCATCCGCTGTCCGTGCGGATGATAGTCTTTAAAAGCCCATGCAAACCTGTCATAGCCCCGTCCTGTTATCTTCGTGTTCACAATGGGTTAAAAAATAGACCTATACCGGTTTCCCTGATTGTTGTAACCTATTACCTTTACATATTTTCGATCTCCGTCAGCAGATGAGCCGTATTTCATCCACATACCAGTCCCTTAAACAGCACAACAGGACGGCACTGATCCCGTTTATCACGGCCGGGGACCCGAGTCCGGAAAATACGCTCGAAATAATGCAGACCCTGGTGCGGCACGGGGCTGACATCATTGAACTCGGGGTGCCGTTTTCGGACCCGATGGCCGACGGTCCGGTGATCCAGCGGGCCAATGAACGTGCACTGGAGCAGGGGATTTCACTGTCCGGAGTTTTGGATATGGTGGGGCAATTCCGCCGGTCCGATACCCGCACCCCCGTGATACTGATGGGTTATCTGAACCCCATTGAAATCTTCGGTTACGAAAAATTCGCCGTGCGCGCTGAAGCTGCCGGGATTGATGGGGTCATCATCGTGGATCTGCCTCCGGAAGAAGCGGTGCCGCTTAACCGGCATTTGCGCGACAGGCAAATCGACCAGATTTTCCTGGTTACTCCCACAACCACGGAGCGGCGCATTGAGAGCATAGCCGGAATAGCTTCCGGGTTCCTCTATTACGTGTCCGTGAAAGGGACTACCGGCGGGAAAGGTGCCGACCCGGCCGAGGTCAGCGACAGGCTGCGCCTGGTGAGACGGAAAACAGACCTGCCCGTGGCAGTCGGCTTCGGCATAAGAGACGCAGGTACGGCTGCGCGGGTTGCGGATTATTGCGATGCCGTTGTCATAGGCAGTGCGCTGGTTGAGGCGATCCATGCCGCGGTTACGGCAGGAGACGATATAGCGGCGCAGGTCGGGTCATTTCTCGCGCCGGTCCGGCATACGCTGGATAAGGCGGCATAGTGGTGTGTCATGAGCTGGCTGGATAAGTTACTCCCCTCGAGGATCAAGACCAACAGCACCAGCCGCCGGTCTGTGCCGGAGGGGGTATGGACGAAATGCGACAAGTGTAATGCAACGCTGTATCGCGCGGAGCTGGCGCGCAACCTGGAAGTCTGCCCGAAATGCGGGCACCACATGCGTATCGGCGCCAGGGACAGGCTGGACGGGTTTCTCGATGCGGATGGCCGGGTCGAAATCGGTCCTGGTATCAAGCCGCTGGACAAGCTGAAGTTTCGCGACAGCAGGAAATACAAGGACCGGCTGTCAAGCGCCTTGAAGGAAACCGGGGAAAGTGATGCCCTGGTAGTCATCAGGGGCAAGGTCAAGACAATATCCCTGGTTGCCGCCGCCTTCGAATTTGATTTTATGGGCGGTTCCATGGGCTCTGTGGTAGGTGAACGGTTTGTGCGCGCAGTGGATGCCGGGATCGAACATAAGGTCCCGCTGGTGTGTTTTTCGGCTAGCGGCGGGGCGCGCATGCAGGAGGCCCTGATATCCCTGTTCCAGATGGCAAAAACAAGTTCGGCCCTGGCTAAACTGCGCAAGGCGGGACTGCCTTATATCTCCGTCCTGACCAACCCCACCATGGGCGGCGTGTCGGCGAGCCTGGGCAGCCTGGGCGATATCAACATTGCAGAGCCGGGCGCCTTGATCGGGTTTGCGGGTCCCCGCGTCATTGAACAAACGGTGCGCGAGACCCTGCCCGAAGAATTTCAAAAGAGTGAATTCCTGCTCGAACACGGAAATATTGATATGATTTCGGACAGGCGTGAAATGCGCAATAAAATAGCATCGTTGTTATCCATTCTTTGCCATAAACGGAGTACTGCTTAACTGGTCGATGAGTTCGCTCCCAGACATATTGCACGGGCGGCAACAGGAACCGGCAGCCAGGTTTTCACGCCTGCCTGACTGGCTGGCGTGGCAGGAAAGCCTGCATTTCACTGCCATTGAACTGGGCCTGGACCGCTGCAACAAGGTGGCGGAAAGAATGGGCCTGCTGAAACCGGCGAGCAAGGTAATCAGTATATCCGGCACCAATGGCAAGGGTTCCAGCGCGGCAATGCTGGATGCGATGCTGAGGCGCTCAGGCTATAAGGTGGGGACCTACACTTCGCCGCATTTAACCCGGTACAACGAGCGTATCTGTATTGACGGCAAACAGGTAACGGATTACCAGCTCAGCCAGTCATTTGACCGTATCGACCGGGCGCGCGCCGACATTTCCCTGACCTATTTCGAATTCGGCACACTGGCTGCCCTGGATATATTCCGGAACGCTGAGCCGGACATCATTATCCTGGAGGTGGGGCTGGGCGGCCGGCTGGACGCCGTCAACATCCTCGATGCGGATATCGCCCTGGTGGTGACGATCGACCTGGACCACGAGAAGTGGCTGGGCTATACCCGGGAGAGCATAGGCAGGGAGAAAGCCGGGATTTTCAGGCACGGACGTCCGGCGGTATGCTCGGATACACGGGCGCCGGCATCCATAGCGGCCTGTGCCGGGGAAACAGGCGCGCTGCTGTACCAGGCCGGCCGGGAATTCGGCTATACGATCGGCAAGGACACCTGGGACTGGAACTATGCCGGAAAAGTTTACCAGGGGCTGCCCCAGCCCAGTATCAACAATAACAGGCAGGTGGAAAATGCCGCCGGCGTGCTGATGGTTCTGCAAGCCATGGCCGATGAATTTCCGGTCAGCCGGGAAACGGTCAAGGCCTGCCTGCGGGATTTTCGGCTTGCCGGCCGGTTCCAGGTCATCCCCGGTGAGATCCCCTGCATCCTGGACGTTGCCCATAACCGCCAGGCCATCTCGGCGCTGGTTGAAAACGTGAAGAAAATCCCGTGTGTCGGAGAGACACATGTCGTGATTGGCATGCTGAAGGACAAGAATCATGCCGCTGTTTTCGAAACGTTGGCGCAAATTGCAGATCACTGGTACGTGGCCGAATTGCAAGCGGACCGCGCGGCAAGTCCGGTCGAGTTGGCGGGTGTGCTGGGACAGTATGAAAATACCGGGAACGTCAGACAGTTTGAGACAGTCCGTGAGGCGCTGGCGGAAGCCGAAGCCCGTACGCTGGTTGGCGACAGGATCATCGTTACCGGATCGTTCGTCACCGTCGGTTCGGCAATTGATTACCTGAAGTGAAAGTGGGGGCGGAATTAGTCCCGTCCCCTGTAGAACTGGAAATGAAGTGTAATTGGGGATGGAATTAATTCCGTCCCCTGTAGAACTGGAAATGGAACAAAAGTTAAAAGAGAGACTGACCGGAGCAGTGGTATTGATCCTGCTGGCGGTAATCGTTATTCCCCTGCTGCTGGATGATACCCGGCGACCGGATACCGGGATATCGGCGACCAACATCCCGGAAAAACCGGAAGAGAGGTTCACAACGCGGCTGATTCCCATCCTTGAGCAGGATGAAGTTCTCCCCGCCGGGGAGGCTACGGAAGACATCCCGGCGCCGGTTGAAGCGGAACTTGCAGACGCAGCAGAGCCGGCAAGCGCGGATGAGCCGGCAGACGCTGCGCCTGGTACGGAAACGGAGGTTGAGAACAAGGGTCTGACCGGATGGGTTGTACAGGTCGGCAGTTTTTCACGGGGGAATGCCGATAAACTTAATGATAAATTGCGGCAAGCAGGCTATCGATCCTATGTCGTTGATGAACCGGTAAAGGCGGGGGACGGTTCCCTGTTATACCGGGTGAGAATAGGACCGGAGGTGCTGCGTTCGGAAGCCCTGAAGCTGAAGGCGGAATTAAAAAAGCAAATGAAACTGGATGGTTTTGTATTGAATTATCCGTAATGCCCGGGTCTTGCTTAGCGACTATGCAAACCTGTTCGATTATGACCAGTCAGGTCGGCTAATCCGGACCGGGGCCTGACTGTGGAAGGTGTAGATATAGGTATCCTGGTCGTTTTGTTCCTGCCGGCTATCATGGGAATGCTGTATGGATTACTGAATGTCCTGTTTTCAATCGCCGCATGGATAATGGCTGCTATCACTGCAACCAAACTCAGCGGTTATTTTTCTCCCTTGCTGGATGGCTACCTGGAGCCGGTACTCAGGGAAATCGTCGCGTTTGCCGGTGTGTTTATCATCAGCCTGGTGATCTTCACCGGGCTGGGATATTTCATCGTGAAACTGCTTGGCAGGACCGGTTTGACCGCCGCCGACAGGATCCTGGGTTTTTTCTTTGGAATCGGGCTGGGTGGCGCGATAATTACCATCCTGGTTTTTCTCGCTGGTTTTACCGCGATATCGAAACACGAATGGTGGCATGAAGCCGTTCTGATTGAGCCGTTCCAGCATGTCTGTGTCTGGGGCCAACGCTTTCTGTCGGAGGATATCGCCGTGTACCACCGCTATGAAGCCGTCCCGGGAAGTGAATAGAGCGAGCAGGGGACAGATTTGAAATCTGTCCCGGTAAACTTAGACAACTGATGAGTAACTGCGGATAAACAGGATATATGTGCGGCATTATCGGAATCGTTGCCAGGTCAAACGTCAACCAGGCGCTGTTTGACGGCCTGACAATCATTCAGCACAGGGGGCAGGACGCGGCAGGTATCGTTACCTGCGACGATGCCCGGCTTTATCTCTGCAAGAACAACGGTCTGGTCCGGGATGTCTTTAACTCACGCCAGATGCTCAACCTCAGGGGGAACATGGGCATCGGCCATATCAGGTATCCTACGGCAGGAAACTCATCCTCATCTGAGGCACAACCGTTTTATGTCAATTCCCCCTACGGGATTGCCCTTGCCCATAACGGTAATCTCACGAACAGTGACGAACTGAAGCGGGATCTCATCACGGATGAGTTGAGGCACATCAATACGGATTCCGATTCCGAGGTATTGCTGAATATCCTGGCTTTCGAACTGCAGCGTATCGGCAAAATGAAAAAAGACCTGACGCCCCGGGATATTTTTTTGGCGGTGCACAGGTTGCACAAACGCTGTCGCGGCGGTTATTCCGCTGTTGCATTGATTTCCGGCGTCGGTGTTCTTGCCTTCCGCGACCAGTTCGGCATTCGTCCGATGGTCTTCGGTGAGCGCACCACTGACAGGGGCAAGGAATTCGTCGTTGCCTCCGAAAGCGTGGCGATCGATGCCCTGGATTTCAGCATTGTGCGTGACGTCGCGCCGGGAGAGGCGGTCTTCATAAGCGAACAGGGCGAGCTGTTTTCAGACCAGTGCGCGGAACATCCGCAGCATACGCCCTGTATCTTTGAATACGTGTACCTGGCCAGACCGGATTCCGTTATCGACAACATTTCCGTGTACAAGACCCGTCTGCGCATGGGGGAGGCGCTGGCCGCGAAGATACTGAGGCTGCGCCCGCAACATGACATCGACGTGGTGATCCCGATCCCGGATACCGGCCGTACCGCGGCGCTGCCCCTGGCCTTTGATCTGGGCGTAAAATACCGTGAAGGATTCATCAAGAACAGGTACATCCCCCGCACGTTCATCATGCCCGGGCAGAGTGTCAGGAAAAAATCCGTGCGCCAGAAACTGAACGCAATTGAACTGGAGTTCCGGGGAAAGAACGTGCTGCTGGTGGATGATTCAATCGTGCGCGGCACCACTTCCAGGGAGATCGTACAAATGGCCCGCGATGCGGGCGCGGCGAAAGTGTATTTTGCCTCTGCCGCCCCGCCGGTCCTGTATCCCAACGTCTACGGCATCGATATACCGACCCCCGACGAACTGGTTGCCCACGGCAGGACTGAAGAAGAAGTCTGCGCGTCCATCGGCGCTGACTGGCTGATCTACCAGGAAGTGGACGACCTGGTGCAAGCGGCGCGGGAAGGGAACCCGCACATCAAGCGGTTTGAGATGTCGGTCTTTACCGGTGAATACGTTACCGGTGACGTCAGCGACGACTACCTGGCAAACCTGTCGCTGCAGCGCAGCGATTCGGCCAAACAGTCACGCGCCCTGGTGGATGACGTCCTCAACGACCTGTCGAATATGGCGTAGTTAACAGGCGCCGGTTAACCGCTTTCGCCTTCGTCCTCTTTTTTCGGGTCTGAACCGGTAAATCCGGGCGTCTGGAAGAAACTGTTCTGCAGTTGCCGCCAGGCTTCCATGTTCTGCTCCGTCATTTCGCCCATGGTGGCGGCAAACGGGTTGCTGCCGACCGCCTGCTCGAACTTTTTCTGCAGGTTCTGTTGTTGCGCGGCAAACATCTCCAGGCTTTTCTGCAGGTATTCGCTGAACGCGGACTGGTAGGAGTTGCCGTAAAAGCGGATGAGCTGGGTCAGCATCGGCGTATTGAAGATAGGTTTCCCCTCGTGTTCCTGTTCCGAGATAATCTGCAGTAATACGTTGCGCGTCAGGTCTTCCTCGGTCTTCACGTCCGTCACACGGATATCGATGCCGTTCACCACCAGTTTCCTCACGTCATCCAGGGTGATATACCTGCTGATCTCGGTATCGTACAGCCGCCGGTTGGGATATTTTTTTATGGTACGCATGTCGGTCAGTCCGGTTTGGTTATCTTTCCACCGCCAGGGCCACCCCCTGGCCGCCGCCGATACACAAGGTGGCCAGGCCCTTGCTCACATCCCGGCGCTGCATGGTATGGAGCAGGGTGACCAGGACCCGGCAGCCCGACGCCCCGATGGGATGCCCCAGCGCTATGGCGCCGCCATTGACGTTCACTTTCTCCGTGTCCCAGCCCAGCCCGTTGTTGACGGAGATGGCCTGGGCGGCAAACGCCTCATTGGCTTCCACCAGGTCCAGGTCGTCGACTGACCAGCCGGCCTTGCCCAGGCAACGCTGTGTTGCCGGGATCGGACCTGTCCCCATGATGGCCGGGTCGACACCGGCGCTGGCGTATGCCCTGATGCCGGCCATCACCGGCAGGCCCAGTTCGCCGGCTTTTGCCCGTGACATGACAACGACCGCTGCCGCGCCGTCATTGAGACCGGAGGCATTGGCCGCGGTGACCGAACCCTCGCGGTTAAAGGCAGGGCGCAGTTTCGCGATCTTTTCCGCAGTGACCCCTTGTTTGGGATACTCGTCCCTGTCGAATACGATGGGATCGCCCTTGCGTTGCGGCAGGCTGATGGGGATGATCTCTTCATTGAATATCCCCTCTGCCTGGGCTTGTTCCGTCTTTTGCTGGGACACCGCAGCGAAGCCGTCCTGTTCCTCCCGTGAGATCCCGAACTTATCCACGATATTTTCTGCAGTCATGCCCATGTGGTAATCGTTGAAGGCATCCCACAGGCCGTCGACGATCATCGAATCCAGCATCTTCCAGTCTCCCATCTTGGTTCCGTTACGGGACCTGGGCAGCACATGCGGCGCCAGGCTCATGTTTTCCTGGCCGCCGGCTATGATGATGTCCGCATCCCCGCATGTTATTGCCTGGGCCGCGAGATGCACGGCCTTGAGGCCGCTCCCGCAGACCTTGTTGATGGTCATGGCGGGTACCGAGTGGGGCAGGCCGGCTTCGATGGCGGCCTGGCGCGCCGGGTTCTGGCCTTCGCCGGCGGTCAGCACCTGTCCCAGGATAACCTCGTCGATCTGCGCCGGGTCGAGGCCGGTTTTTTCCAGTAATGATTTGATTACCGCGGCCCCCAGGGCGTGGGCCGGGGTATTCGCCAGGCTGCCGCCGAATGAACCGATAGGGGTACGTCCTGCGGCGACAATGACTACGTCGTTGGTCATGCTTTCTCTCCCTTTATTTCAAGACTTGTTTATGTGGTAACAGAGGGCGGGCATTATAGACCATTTAGTTGCACTGCACAAAACAGGGGACGGAAGACAGGGGACAGAAGACAGTGAATGACGTTGGCTGTTCGTGAAGCAGTCCTCAGATATGCAGTGCGCGCCCGTCGTTTGCCAGGGCCGCCTCGTGCATGGCCTCGGACAGGGTGGGGTGGGCGTGGATGGTGCGGGCAATATCCTCGGAAGTGCCGTCGAATTCCATGGCGAGGACTGCCTCGGCTACCAGTTCGGAAGCGTTCGGCCCCAGTACGTGAACGCCGAGTATCCGGTCGGTATCGGCATCGCTCAGTATTCTTACCATGCCGTCGCTGTCGCCGGCCGCCAGCGCCCTCCCGCTTGCTGCGAATGGAAAAACCCCGGCCCTGCAGGATACCCCGGCTTCCTCCAGTTCGGCCTCGGTCTTTCCCACCCAGGCGATCTCCGGCCAGGTATAGATTACCCAGGGCACCAGGTCCAGGTTAATCTCGCTTTTTTGCCCGGCGAGGCGTTCGGCCACCATCACGCCTTCGTCGGCAGCCTTGTGAGCCAGCATCGGGCCGCGCACCACGTCGCCGATCGCATAGACATTCGGCAGGTTGGTGGCGCAATATTCGTCAACCTTGATGCTGCCATTGTCATTCAGGTCCAGACCCGCCTCTTCAGCCCCAAGGCCGGCAATGTTGGGGGAGCGCCCCACGGCTATTATCAGCTTGTCGAAATTCAACTGCTGTTTGCTGCCACCCTGCTCGAAAGAGACACCGACCTCCCGGCTGTTTACGCCGGTACCCGTCACCCTGGCGCCGAGGCGGATATCCAGTCCCTGTCTTGTCAGCAGTTTTTCGGCTGCAGCAGCGATCTGCCGGTCCACGGGCGCGAGAAAGTCATCCAGGGCCTCCAGTATGGTGACCTTTGATCCCATCCTGCTCCAGACGCTGCCCAGTTCCAGCCCGATCACCCCCGCGCCGATGATGCCCAACCGCTTCGGCACCTCCTTGAAGACGAGAGCGCCGGTGGAATCGACAATCCTGTTCTGGTCTACCGCGGCAAAAGAGAACCTGGCCGGAATGGAACCGGTGGCGATGATGATGTGCCGGGCCGAAACCGTGTATTCTTCGGCAGCTTCCTTGCCTGCCGGCGTGACCTTTACCTTGTCGTTTCCCAGGAGTGTGGCCTGGCCCTGCAGCCAGTCCACCTTGTTCTTTTTGAACAACCCGGCGATACCCCGGGTCAGTTTCTGCACGATCCTGTTTTTCCGGTTTATCATTTTGTGGATATCAAGCTTCACGCCGCTGACGTTGATGCCGTGGTCGGCGGCCTGTTTGCTGATGAAAGCGTAATGGTGAGAGGAATCCAGCAGGGCCTTGGACGGTATGCACCCCGTGTTCAGGCAGGTTCCTCCCAGGGCAGGTTTGTCGTCAATGCCCATCCCGTTGTCCACGCAGGCGGTGGAGAAACCCAGTTGCGCGCAGCGGATCGCGCTGATATAACCGCCGGGACCTGCGCCGATGACCACTACGTCGTAGTTGTTCATAATATTAAGTTGAAAGAGTACTAGATTTGTAACAGCAGCCGTGACGGGTCTTCCAGCGCCTCTCTCAGCGCTACCAGGAAAGACACCGCCTCGCGTCCATCGATTATGCGATGATCGTAGGATAAGGCCAGGTACATCATGGGCCGGATCACGACTTCGCCGTTCTCCGCAATGGGGCGTTCCTCGATCTTGTGCATTCCCAGGATGGCGCTTTGCGGCGGGTTGAGGATGGGTGTGGATAACAGGGAACCGAATACGCCCCCATTGGTTATCGTGAAAGTCCCGCCGATCAACTCTTCCAGGGTAAGTTTTGCATCGCGGGCTTTTTGCCCGTAGTCACTTATGTTTTTCTCAATTTCGGCAAAACTGAGTTTATCTGCAGCACGGATCACCGGTACGACCAGCCCGCGCGGGGAACTGACCGCGATCCCTATATCGTAATAGTTGTGATAGATAATGTCATCGCCATCAACCGATGCGTTGGCGATCGGAAACTTTTTCAGTGCTTCAACCGCCGCCTTGGTGAAGAACGACATGAACCCCAGTTTAACCGCGTGGGTTTTCTCAAAACTCTCCTTGTAACGGCTGCGCAAATCCATTACCGGTTTCATGTTTACTTCATTGAACGTAGTCAGGATGGCATTTTCATGTTGCGCCGCCAGCAGGCGTTGCGCCGCACGCCTGCGCAGGCGGCTCATGGGAACACGGTTGTCTGCCCCTTCCGGACTTTTCCCATCCCCGGGTTTCTGTTTCTCCCTGGCGGGCGCCAGCGCCTGTTGTTCCGTTTTACGCCCCCGGGTTTCTGACACCTGGGCCTGGTCGCCGTCTGCCTTCTCCGTCCTTTCGGTTTCCCCATCATCCGTAGTCTCGGCTGCCGGTTTTCCATTTTCCGTGTCCTGCCCCGGGGCATCCCGGTCTGACAGGTAATCCAGGACATCTTTTTTCGTCAACCTTGTCCCGCTTGCCGGGATCTCGTGGGCTTCCAGTCCGTGCTCGGCCAGCAGTTTCCTGACGGCAGGGCTTGATTTGGGTTTCTGGTCCGAAGGCGGCGCTTGCCGGCCGGTTTCGTCGCCAGGATCCGCTTCAAGTCGTGCTTCGGGTTCCGCTTCGGGTTCCGGCTCTGGTGTTGCCTCACCGGCTATCTCATCAGCGGGGGGTTCGTGTTCGGTACCAGCAGCGCTCTTGCTGTCCGTTGGTTCTGTTGCTGCAGCCTGTGCCTCGGTATCGATTTGTGCGATCAGCTCGTTGCTTCCCACATCTTCGCCGCCGTGTTTCAGGATGCTGACAAGCGTCCCATCCTCCGGGGCCACCACTTCCAGGGTGACCTTGTCGGTCTCCACGTCAATCAGCGCGTCACCGAACCTGACCGGGTCTCCCGGCTGTTTATGCCAGTCCATCAGCGTTGCCTCCGCAACGGATTCGGCCAGTACCGGTACTCTTACTTCAATTAACACAACGCTCTCCTGTGATTGCCGGGTTATGCATGGGGTGTTGCCCTTCAGCGGATCCCTCGAGTTCTCTGCATGTGTGTCGTCACCTCCAGTTTTTCCAGTTGCAGGGCGTCGTCAACCAGCTTCTTCTGTTGCGCCAGGTGCAGGCTCAGGGAACCCACTGCAGGGGAGGGTGAATAGGTGCGGCCGGCGTAACCGAAAACATGCTGTTTGCTCAGGCATCCAATCATTGTCCCCCTGGACTGCATGTAATACCAGCCCCCTTGATTCTTGGGTTCCTCCTGTACCCATACTACTTCTTTTGCGTTCGGGTATGAATCGATCACGCGTCTCATCTCCGTTTGCGGAAACGGAAATATCTGTTCCAGGCGAATAACGGCGATGCTGCCGACCTCGTTGCCGCGTCTTGCTTCCAGCAGGTCGTAGTACACCTTCCCGCTGCATATCAACAGGCGTGTTACTTCTTCTTTTACTATGTTCTCGTCAATTTCATCGATCACCAGGTTAAATCCGCCACTGGTGACCTTGTCCAGGGTCGACGTGGACAGTTTATGCCTCAGCAGGCTTTTCGGACTCATGACTATCAGCGGTTTTCGATAAGGCCTGATGACCTGCCGCCGCAACAGGTGGAACATCTGTGCCGGTGTGCTGGGCTGGCAGACCTGCATGTTTTCCCGGGCGCTGAGCTGCAAAAAACGCTCCAGCCGGGCGGATGAATGTTCCGGCCCCTGGCCGTCGTAGCCGTGGGGTAAAAACACCGTGAGTCCGCAGAACCGTCCCCATTTCGCCTCGCACGAACTGATGAACTGGTCGAAAACAACCTGTGCGCCGTTGGCGAAATCGCCGAACTGGGCTTCCCAGAGCACCAGGGCATTGGGCTCGGAGCTGGCGTAGCCGTAGTCAAAAGCCAGCACGGCTTCCTCGGAGAGTGTCGAGTTGATGGCCAGGAATGAGGGCTGTCCCCCCTTGAGGTGTTGCAGCGGCAGGTACGTATCACCGTCATCCTGGTTGTGGATTACGGCATGACGGTGGAAGAAGGTCCCGCGGCCGCTGTCCTGGCCGGAAATACGCACCGGGAAACCGGCGTCAAGCAGGGTTGCATAGGCCAGGGTTTCGGCATAGCCCCAGTCCATATCCAGATCGCCGGAGCCCATTTTCTTGCGGTTCTCGATGATCTTTGCCACTGTCGGGTGCAGGTTGAAATGTTCCGGCACGGCAGTGAAGCGTTCCGTCAGGCTGGATACCGCCTGCGTGCTGACGGCTGTTTCGACCCGCATATCCCACGGCGTTCTCTTGTACGGTTCATAGTTGATTAAATACCTGAAATCGGCATTGCTTGTCCTTGCGCCTGCCACGATCCGGTTGGATTCCAGCGATTCAACGTAGTATTCGTGAATTTTCCGGACTTCATCACGCGTGACTACTTTTTCCCGTACCAGGCGTTCGGAGTGTATCTCCCTGATATTCCTGTGCTGCCTGATCTTCCGGTACATGATAGGCTGGGTGGCAGCCGGTTCGTCGGCTTCGCTGTGGCCGTGCCTGCGGTAGCACACCATGTCGATGACCACGTCCTTCTTGAATTTCATGCGGTAATCCAGGGCCAGTTTCGCCACGTACACGACCGCGTCCGGGTCATCGCCGTTGACGTGAAAGATCGGCGCCTGCACCATCTTGGCGACGTCTGTGCAGTACAGGGTCGAGCGTGAGTCCAACGGGTCGCTGGTGGTAAAGCCAATCTGGTTGTTGACTATGATATGAACGGTGCCGCCGGTGCTGTAGCCGCGGGTCTGGGACAGGTTGAAGGTCTCCATTACCACGCCCTGACCGGCGAATGCGGCGTCACCGTGGATGATTATCGGCAATACCTGGGAGCGGGATTTATCGTTGCGCCGGTCCTGGCGCGCCCGCACCGAACCTTCCACCACGGGGTCGATGATCTCGAGATGGGAGGGATTGAACGACAGGGTCAGGTGAATGACGCCCCCGGGCGTCTGGATATCCGAGGAGTAACCCAGGTGGTATTTGACATCACCCGAACTGCTGGATTCGACGTCCTGTGCCTGGTTGTGGATCCCTTCGAATTCATCGAACAGTTCCCCGGGCAGCTTGCCGATGATGTTGATCAGGACGTTGAGCCTGCCGCGGTGGGCCATGCCGATTACCGCCTCGCGCACACCGGCTTCCCCTCCTGCCTGTACGATTTCATCCAGCAACGGGATCAGGGATTCACCGCCTTCCAGCGAGAAGCGTTTCTGCCCCACGTACTTCCTGTGCAGGTGTTCTTCCAGGGCATTCGCGGCTATGACGCGTTCCAGAACGCGTTTCCTCTTTTCCGGGGAGAACTGGTGATGCCCTTCGGATTCTTCCAGCCGGCGCTGGATCCAGCGTTTATGTTCCGTCTCGTTTATGTGCATGTACTCAGCGCCGATGGTGCGGCAATAAGTGCTCTTGACGATATAGAAGATTTCAGCCAGCGTCAGCTCATCCGGCGCAAACAGGGAACCTGTATTGAAAATTCGCGTCAGGTCTTCTTCCGAGAAGTTGTAATACGAGGGGTCCAGTTCCGGGACTTCCGGCCGTTCGTACTGCTTCAGGGGATCCAGGTCCGCCTGCTGGTGGCCGCGGAACCGATGGGCATTGATTAATTGCAGTACCGAGGACTGTTTCTTGTTATCCGTATTGACGGCGATCGCAGGTTCTGAGGCCGGGACCTGTTCGACTTTCGCCGCGCGCACGGGTTCCGGTGCCTGCGCGCCGGCGCCGCTGTCGGGCTGTGCGGGTTCCCGTTGCAGGGCATCGAAATAACGCCGCCATTCATCGGCCACGCCGGCGGGATTTTCCAGGTACCGTTCGTATAATTCTTCGATAAACGCGGTGTTGCCGCTGTAAAGATGGGATGGTTCGGGCGTGCTCATTATCTTTCCACGTTTCTGCAGGAATTTTGTCCGGTGTTTCCGGGTGTTAAGCGTGATTTTTCACTCTGATACATGGAATCTGGCGCTATTATATGACAATTTCCCGAGATTTTCCTTGAATACTTCTGTAACACATTAAACTATAAGACGTTTTGTCTTATGTATGATTTTGGACCCAAGGTGGACGCCAATAGTTTCACTTGCGGTATGATTTCATAGATGTATGCTACAAACACAAAAATAAAAAAAGCTGCAATTTCCCCTGGGAAGAGGAGACGGTTTCATGACGCGCACGGTCACAATTACCGATAATAAAACCGGCAAACAACTCGAATGTCCGGTCTCCGAGGGCACTTACGGCCCTCCGGTTATCAATACCAAGTCCCTGTACAAGGAACTGGGTATGTTTACCTTTGATCCGGGTTACGCCACAACGGCCAGTTGCCGCAGCGCGATTACCTACCTGGACGGAGAGAAAGGGATCCTGTTGCACCGCGGCTACCCGATAGAACAACTGGCGCAGAACAGCACTTTCCTGGAAGTCGTCTACCTGTTAATTCACGGCGAATTGCCGAACCGGCAACAGATGGACGAGTGGGACCATTCCATAAAAATGCACATGATGACCCACGAACACATATCCCGGTTTTACTCGGCCTACCGCTACGACGCACACCCCATGTCGATCATGGCGGGTGTGAGCAGCGCCATCGCGTCGTACTACCATGACCGTACCGATATCAAGGACCCTGCCAACCGTCTTATCACTGCAAGGCGCGTCGTCGCCAAGATGCCCAACGTGGCGTCCAAATGCTACCGTTACGCCTCCGGCCTGCCGTTTGTCTATCCCGATAATTCGCGCAGTTATGTTGAAAACTTCATGTACATGACGTTTTCATGGCCTACGGAGGATTACGAGCCGTCAGCGGTTGCCGTACGGGCCCTGGATCTCCTGTTCATCCTGCACGCCGACCACGAACAGAACGCCAGCACCTCGACCGTGCGCCTGGCCGGCAGCTCGGAGGCCAACCCGTTTGCCTGTGTTGCAGCGGGGATTACCACCCTGTGGGGCAAGTCCCATGGAGGCGCCAACGAAGCGGTAATACGCATGCTGGAGGAAATCGGCACTCCCGCCAATGTCAGGAAATACGTCGACCGGGCAAAAGACCGGAAAGATTCGTTCCGCCTGATGGGTTTCGGCCATCGTGTCTACAAGAAATATGACCCCCGGGCAAAAATCATCCGCGAAGCATGCCATGCCCTGTTGGCGGAAATGAATTTGAACCAGCCCTTGTTTGAAATAGCCATGGAACTGGAGCGGATAGCCCTGGAGGATGAATATTTCATCAAGCGGAAGTTATACCCCAACGTCGATTTTTATTCCGGCCTGATCTACCAGGCATTGCGAATTCCCACGTCCATGTTCACGGTGATGTTCGCCCTTGCGCGCAGCGCCGGCTGGATTGCCCAGTGGATGGAATTGATGGAGGACAAGGACTTCCGGATCGGCCGCCCGCGCCAGTTGTATGTCGGCGAGCAATCCCGCGATTACGTACCCATGGGGGAGCGATGAGCATGAAACCCCCGGTACGCGTTGCCGTCACCGGCGCTGCCGGTCAAATTGGTTATGCCCTGCTGTTCCGGATTGCCGCCGGGGAATTCCTGGGCAGGGATCAACCTGTGATATTACAACTACTTGAAATTCCCCCCGCGTTGCCGGCACTGGACGGTGTGGTGATGGAACTGGATGACTGTGCGTTTCCGTCGCTGGCCGGGGTGGTAACCACTGCTGACGCCGAGGTTGCGTTCAAGGATGCAGATTTTGCGTTCCTGGTCGGGGCAAGACCGCGCGGACCGGGGATGGAGCGCGCGGACCTGCTGTTGAGCAATGCCGAGATTTTTAATGTTCAGGGGCGGGCATTGAACGAGCATGCAAGCCGTGGCGTAAAGGTTCTCGTCATCGGTAACCCGGCCAATACGAATGCCTTAATCGCCATGAAAAATGCACCCGATCTGGACCCGCGCCAGTTCATGGCGATGATGCGGCTTGACCATAACAGGGCATTGGCAATGCTGGCGGCAAAGGTCCGGTGCCCGGTGGACGTTATCCGTAAGCTGACGGTCTGGGGGAACCATTCAACCACGCAATACCCGGACCTGCATCATGCGCTGACAGATGGAAAGCCGGCAATGGACCTGGTCGAACAGGACTGGTACGAAAACGACTATATCCCCGGTGTGGCAAAGCGCGGCGCCGGGATCATCAAGGCCCGCGGCGCATCCAGCGCCGCGTCCGCCGCGAACGCCATCCTCGACCACGGCCGTGACTGGGTGTCCGGCACCCCCGAAAATGACTGGACCAGCATGGCAGTCGCCACCGATGGGTCCTACGGCATTCCGGAGGGCCTTGTTTATTCCTTCCCCGTTACCTGCGCCGGCGCTGGTTACGAGATAGTCCGGGGTCTGGATATCAATGACTTCAGCAAGGCAAGGATGGCTGCAACGCTGGCGGAACTGGAGCAGGAGAGAGAAGCGGTCAAACACCTTTTAGTCAATTAAGAATTACGAATTAATATCTGCCTGTCAATATCCTCCAATTCCTAATTCGTAATTCCTAATTCGTAATTCCTAATTTCCCCAACCTTGCCGCTCCGGGCAATGTGTGTTAAAAATAATAGGGAACCTCTGCGGAACTAATCTCAGGGGTTCTTTTTTGTTTACGCAGGTATTACCGATCATATGGCCAGACTACGTTCAACAATTGATGCAGACGGTTTCCGCGCCAACGTGGCGATCGTGCTGTTCAACGATGAGCACCGCCTGTTCTGGGCAAAGCGGGTGGGTATGGATGCCTGGCAGTTTCCCCAGGGCGGCATCAGGCCGAACGAGTCGATCGAGGCCGCCATGTTCCGGGAACTGCAGGAGGAGGTCGGCTTGTTACCGGAGCATGTGAAAGTGGTCGGCGCGACGCGTAACTGGTTGCGCTACAAGCTGCCGAAGAAATATATCCGGCGCCACGTCAGGCCGCTCTGCATCGGCCAGAAACAACGCTGGTACCTGCTTAAACTGACCGGCGATGAAAGCCATGTCGACCTTGCCTCGAGCCGGCGCCCGGAATTTGACCACTGGCGCTGGGTTGACTTCTCCGAGCCCGCCGAAAACGTCGTGTTTTTTAAAAGAGATGTCTACAAAAGGGCGTTGACGGAGCTGGAACCGCTGATGAAGGCTTCCTGATAACTCAGGGAGACTGGTTCGATTTCTCCATCATCAGCAACGGCAACACGCGCCGGATAGCCCGGTTTTTAATCCTTAACACCGCTCCCATGAAGTAAGCAGGATTGATCCCCCTGTCTGTCAGGGTGCTTTCCAGTTCGGCCAGGATCGGGCTACAGGCTTCAGCCGCGTTTCCCGCGATGACGCGGACGTCGGGGCTGGATGCCATATATTCCTGCGCCTTCTCCTGCAGGCAGCCCGAATATGCCAGGTTTGTCTCGGCCAGCAATCTCATGTCTGCAGTGTCCAGCGAATTCTTCAGCGGGGTTTCGGCGAATGCCGTAACGCCGGCAAAATACAGGAATATCATCAGCCCGCAAGTCATCAACCGTTGTAACAGGGGGACGGATTTCAATTCCGGCCCCGTTTGCCCGGAGTACGGCAGCAAGTCCTGCATATCAGCTTGACTCCAGCAAACTGCGCAACATCCAGGCGTTTTTCTCGTGGATTTGCATACGCTGTGTCAACAGGTCCGCCGAGGGTTCATCATTGGCGCTTTCCACTACCGGGAAAATACTCCTGGCGGTCTTGACTACGGCCTCCTGCCCCTGCACCAGTTGCCGTATCATCTCCTGTGCGCCGGGCACCCCGGTTTCCTCCGGGATCGAGGACAACCGGCTGAATTGCTGGTAAGACCCGGGGGCGGCAACCCCCAGCGCCCTGATACGCTCTGCGATTTCATCCACTGCCGTTGCCAGTTCCGTGTAGTGCTGTTCGAACAGGGTATGCAGGGTAGAGAACATCGGGCCGGTCACATTCCAGTGAAAATTGTGTGTCTTGAGATACAGCGTATAGCTGTCGGCGAGCAGTCTCGACAAACCTTCGGCAATCTGGTGCCTGTGGTCTTCGGAAATACCAATATCTATCTGCATGTTATCCTCCTTTCAGGTAACGTCTGTGTGCTTGTCAGAGAGAGCATAACGCACTGTATATGATTAAGATAATTTTATTATTTAATGATAATAATAGATAAAATATATGTACGGGGTTCGCTGGTTACAGAATTCGCCTATCCGGGACTGTTACAATACGACTCCTTCAGATTTCATATAAACTGTCGCCATGTATAGGGATGCTATCATACTCGCCGGGGCCTTTTGTAAAATGTGCCTGCTGAAGTGCCGGCCACAGGACATGCCCGCATCCAGGGAGTTGCTGCTGCTGACCATCGGGGCTTATTTCCTGCTGGATTTACTGCTGGCAAAGCTGGATGAGAACATAACGAGTGCGCTGACGGCGGCCCTGGCCGATACCATTTTCCTGCTGGCGTTCGCTCTTGTGCTGCTGTTGTTGTGCCGTAAAGCAGGCAGGTGGACCCAGACCGTGACGGCGCTGGCGGGAACAGGAGTAGTATTTGCCTTGCTGCTCATGCCGGCCGTTATTTTCCTGTCCGGACCGGATGCAATGACGGCCATGCAACAATCCCTGTCCATCCTGCTTTACCTGGTGCTTATCTGGTACGTGGTCGTACTGGGGCATATTTTCCGGCATGCCATGTCGTCCACATTCGCCCTGGGCGTATTTGTCTCAATGATATACCTGCTGATCGGGGTTTTCATCGAACTAACCCTTGTCTACCCGGATTCATGAAGCTTCATATACTGGGCATCTGCGGTACTTTTATGGGTGGTATCGCCCGCCTGGCGCAGCAGCTCGGTCACCAGGTTGCCGGTAGCGACCGGAATGTCTATCCGCCCATGAGTGAGGAACTGGCGAGACTGGGCATAGCAGTCGGGCAGGGTTATGAACCCGGCCGGCTCGAACCGCGGCCGGACCTGGTCATCATCGGCAATGCCCTGTCCCGCGGCAACAGCAGCGTTGAATACGTCCTGTCGGAGAAGATACCCTACATATCAGGACCGCAGTGGCTGGCCGAGCATGTGTTGCCGGGACGCCGGGTATTTGCCGTCTCCGGCACGCACGGTAAAACCACCACTGCAAGCATTCTCGCCTGGATCCTGCATGAAGCAGGACGGAATCCCGGCTTCCTGATCGGCGGAGTGCCGGAAAATTTCGGCTGTTCCGCGGCAATCGGAGGAGCGGACCTGTTCGTGGTCGAGGCCGATGAATACGACACGGCTTTTTTTGACAAGCGTTCGAAATTTGTCCACTACCATCCTGATGTGTTAATCATCAGCAATATAGAATATGACCACGCGGATATTTTTCCCGATGTCGCAGCGATTAACAAGCAGTTCCACCACCTGGTCCGGACCGTCCCCGGCAACGGCCGGATTATCGCAAGGGCGGCAAGCCCGCAAATCGACACTGTGCTGGGAATGGGAAACTGGTCACCATTGACCCGCTTTGGTAATGTTTCCTCGGACTGGCACAGCACGCCGTTGAACCGGGACTATTCCGAATTTGAGGTAATCCATGCAGGACAGACTGTGGGGGTTGTAAACTGGCCCTTATTTGGCGAACATAACGCGCAAAACGCCCTGGCGGCGCTG
This sequence comes from Gammaproteobacteria bacterium, assembly GCA_965207165.1. Taxonomy (GTDB): domain Bacteria; phylum Pseudomonadota; class Gammaproteobacteria; order Eutrophobiales; family Eutrophobiaceae; genus JAAXHV01. Next base: position 4,514,057 of record OZ242265.1, read on the forward strand.
ATAGCGGCACAGCAGGCAGGTGTTACCCCGCAGCAGGGCTGCGCGAGCCTGTCGGGATTTACCAGCGTAAAACGGCGCTTGCAACTGCTGGCTTCAGTCGATGGAGTTTCGGTTTATGACGATTTCGCCCATCATCCGACGGCCATAAAAAGTGCTTTACAGGCGTTGCGGAGCCGAATCGGGGAGGAACGCCTGATTGCGGTGCTGGAATTGCGGTCAAATACGATGAAAGCAGGAATACATAAACATACCCTGGCCGGCGCCCTGGGCGACGCGGACCTGGTCTGCGTGCATGAACCTCCGGGTCTCGGCTGGGACCTCCGTGCGAGTCTCAATGACCTGGGCGAGAGGTTACGCATATTTCCCGGCGTAGCGGACATTATCGGGCACCTGGCCCAGATCAGGATGCGCCACGACCATGTCCTGATAATGAGCAATGGCGGGTTTGAAAATATTTACCGGCGTTTTATCGAGAGATTGTCAAACTGATGAGTAGCATCCCGCTGTTTCCGCTGAATACGGTTTTGTACCCGCACGGGCGTCTGCCCCTGCGCATATTCGAACCCCGCTACCTGGACATGGTCAGCGACTGCATGAAATCGGAGAGCGGCTTTGGGGTCTGCCTGATAAAACAGGGAGCTGAAACCGGACCCGCGGCTACCTGTTTCGAGACGGGCACCTACGCGGAGATTATTGATTTCTCCCGCCAGCCGGACGGCCTGTTGACCATTACCTTACAGGGGAAAAGCCGCTTCAGGGTTTTGCAGACAGCTGTCAGGAGCAATAATCTGCTCACCGGTGAAATCGACTGGATCTTCCCGGACGAAGCCGGAGCAAGTCCGGAGGAGTACCCGTTGCTCAAGGAACTCTACCTGCATATCGTCGAAAACTACGAAACCTTTTACGCGCATGAAGACCACGAAACTGTCAGCCCGGCGCTGCTCAGTTACCGGCTCGCTGAATTTTTGCCGTTTGACAACGGCATCAAGCAGGAAATCCTGGAAACAGACAGCGCACAGGACCGGCTGGAACTGGTCAAGAGCAACCTGATGAGCATGGAAATTGAATTCGATACATCAGAGTCAGGTATGCAATAGCATGTCTTATCCCGATTTATCCAAGTCCGTGGATCCGGTCACGCTAAGCCTGGCCGGGCTGACGCCCTTGCTGGCGGTTTGTACGACGTTGCTCAGCGGCCTGTCGATAGCTGTTGCCTACCTGGCAGTATTGCTTCTCACCGGCGCGACCGTGTCCTCTACCGGCCGCTTTATTCCGGCGAGGTTCAAACCCGTTTACCTGTTGCTGGTAGCCACGGCCTGGGTCTCAGTCATCGATTTGCTGCTGCAGGCGGGGTTCTATGCGCTCAGGAGTGAACTGGGAATTTACCTGTACCTGCTGGCCATGAACACCGCACTGCTGATTCATCTTGAAGCCTTCCCGCGGCGCAAGGATTTTGCGGAGAATGCGCGCACCGGCATGAAGTCAGCCCTGACCGGCAGCGCCTTGCTCGCTGTAACGGGCCTGTTGCGTGAACTTGCGGCCCAAGGCGGGGTACTGACGGATGTCCACCTGTTGTCCCACCTGCACAGCCTGGATTCCCTGCAGCCCTTCTACATATTTTCTTCGGGCCTGCACCTGTTCGCTACCAGCGCCGGCGCCTTCATCATTTTCGGCCTGTTGCTGGCTGCCTTGTCGCTTTCGAACCCGGGGAGCCTCCGCTCCTCCTGATTGGCGCCGTACGGTTGAACAAGGCCAGGCGCACAGAGATCTTTTCGCTGTTAAGGCAGCACAACCCGGCGCCCACCACGGAGCTTCACTATGCCAGTCCGTTCGAGTTGCTGGTTTCCGTGATCCTGTCGGCGCAGGCTACGGACGTCAGCGTCAACAAGGCGACAAAAGACCTGTTTAAAGTGGCCAATACGCCTGAACAGTTCATCGGGCTGGGCGCACAGGGGTTGAAGCGTTATATCAAATCCATCGGCCTGTACAATACCAAAGCCGAAAACATCATCAAGACCTGCCACATCCTGGCCGGGACCCATGCGGGCCGGGTCCCCGAAAGCCGGGAAGCCCTGGAACAACTGCCGGGCGTCGGCAGGAAAACGGCGAACGTCATCCTCAATACCGCGTTCGGCCATCCCACCATCGCCGTGGATACCCACATATTCCGCGTATCCAACCGTACCGGCCTGGCGCCGGGCAAAAACGTCCTGGAAGTCGAACAGAAGCTGTTGAAATTCGTCCCCGATGAGTACAGGAAAGACGCCCACCACTGGCTGATACTGCACGGCCGCTATACCTGCATGGCGCGCAAACCGAAATGCGGCGAGTGTGTTATTTATGAACTGTGTGAGTGGAGGGAGAAAAATTCTTTCAGGGATGATGAGAATGGGACATAAATTCAAGCGTCTCGGACGCGCCCGTCATTCCTGCGAAAGCAGGAATCTATTGGATTTTTTTCAGTCTTGGAAGCATGATCATCCGCTTCAATTTAGAATGTGATTGAGATGACTGGCCAACTTTTCAAACAATATTTTTTGACGGACGGCATACGGGAGACCCCGGAGTGGCAGGAATCTGTGAAAAACGAGGAAGTACTTACCAGATTTATCCATGATATTACCACGTGTTTCGATAATTTCAGCCATTTCAGTAATCCTAATGAAGCGGTTACGGAAAAGGAACTCATACGCCCGGTGCTGGAGGCGCTTGGATGGACAGACTACCTGCCGCAACAGGGATCAACTCGCAATGAAGATATCCCCGACCATCTGCTGTTTGCTGATGGTGAGGCTATGAAACGGGCTGTTTCCCGTACCAATTCGAAAGAGCGTTATAGGGATGCATTTGTGGTGCAGGAGAGCAAGCGTTTCACACGGTTTCTGGATAACCGGGAACAGGGTGACAACGTGCAGGAGGGTACGCCTCATGGGCAAATTCTACGCTATCTTTCAACTGCTGATATTGTCTCAGCGGGAAGCATTCGCTGGGGCATTCTGACTAACGGTAATGTTTGGCGACTTTATGACCAGCGTGCTCGGCCTCGCGCTACCGGCTTCTTCGAAATCGACCTCCAGGGTTTCCTGAATGAAGATAATGAAGACGGGTTGAGAACGTTTTTCCTCTTATTTCGCCGCGATGCATTTGTACTTCGTCAGGGCGCAACGATTACTTTTCTTGAAACTGCACTCGCGGAAGGCCGGCGCTACGAAGAAAAGGTTACCCAAGACCTTTCCAGTGTGGTTTTTGACCGTGTGTTTCCCAAGGTCATTGAAGCGCTTGCAGACACTGCCGGAGCAAGCCTGCCAGAGGTTCGCGCCACCGCGTTGATCTTCCTGTACAGGTTATTGTTCATCCTGTATGCCGAGGATCGTGGTCTGCTACCCGTTAATGACCTTCGATATGATGATTACGGCCTGCGCAAGCGCGTTCGTGACGACATTGCCCAACGGAAATCGCAGAATGATATTTTTTCAGGGACGGCAGCCAACTACTACAATCGCCTGTTGGAGCTTTTCAGACTTATCGACAAAGGTGACGCGTCAATCGGCTTGCCTCCTTACAACGGTGGTCTGTTCGCGTCCACAGCCGCTCCACTCCTTGAAAATATACGTCTGCCTGACGCGGTAATCGCCGAAATTATCCATGATCTGAGCCATGCTGAAAGCGACGGTGAACACCGCTTCGTTAATTATCGGGATATGTCAGTACAACAATTAGGCTCGCTCTATGAAAGATTACTGGAACGTGAACCGGTACGAGCAGCAGACGGCAGCGTGTTAGTGCGTCCTAATCCTTACGTGCGCAAGGACAGCGGCAGCTTTTACACGCCGCAGGAACTGGTCGACCTGATTGTTGAGCAGACACTTAAACCATTGGCAGAAGAGCGCCTGCAATTATTTGAGGAGAAAGCAGAAGCTCTCAAGAGTGATAATCATCCTAAATCTGAACGACGTACCGAACTGGCGAAACTGGATCCGGCTATAGCGGTATTAAACCTGAAGGTTCTGGACCCCGCCATGGGCAGCGGGCACTTTCTCGTCACTGCTATAGATTTCCTGTCTGACTATATCTCTGAACTTATTGAATACGTACCTGTAGTGCCTGAATGGCTTAACGGGGAGTACGTATCGCCGTTAGTTGATCGAATAGATGCGATCCGAAAGGATATATTGAAACGGGCCGACGAGTCCGGTTGGGTGATCGACAAAGCGCAATTTACCGACCAGGCCATTATCCGCCGCATGGTATTGAAACGCTGTATCTACGGCGTGGACAAGAACCCGCTGACCGCGGAATTGGCGAAGGTGTCGTTATGGCTCCACAGTTTCACGGTCGGCGCACCGTTGTCGTTCCTCGATCACCACCTGCGTTGTGGTGACTCGTTGCTCGGTCTCCAGGTAAATGACGCTAGTGCGGAAATGGACCGGCTTGGCAGCCTGTTTGTCTCCAGCGCCATCCAGGGCGCAGAAAACGCGGCCGCCGGCATGCAACTTATTGAAGAGATGTCCGATACCGACATATCGGAGGTGCAGGAATCGGTAGACTTGTTCCGTGGCGTTGAGGACACCACGGCCGTCCTGCGCGGCTTCCTTGATTTCGTATGTGGTTTGCGTTGGCTGACGGCGGGCATGAACAAGTCACAGCGGGACTCGTTTGAAACTCCTCTGACCGAGGCGCTGGAAGCCAGCCCTGATGATGCCTATCAATTGCTCTCCAGAGGCCCCGCTAGTGGCCAGGGAAAATCCCCCTTCGGGGTGTTGTGGAGTGAAGCAATTTCGGTAGCTAAGCGCGAGGGTTTCTTGCATTGGCATGTAGCCTTTCCCGGCGTCTGGCAGCACTGGCAGGCACAACGTCCGGAAGGCGGCTTCGATGCCATAATCGGGAATCCACCCTGGGACCGGATTAAACTGCAAGAAGTAGAGTGGTTCGCAACGCGTGCCCCTGCAGTGGCCTTGCTCCCGACCGCCGCTCAACGGAAAGAGGCAATAAAGCAGTTACGCGAGCGGAGTGACCCGCTGGCATGCGAGTTCGATGATGCCAAAACCCGCGCTGACGGGTTGGGCGAAATGATCAGGAAGTCCGGCCACTTCCCCTTGCTTGGAGGGGGCGATATTAACCTCTACTCACTGTTTGTCGAAAAGGCGATGGGCCTGGTCAAGCCCGACGGTCTGGTTGGATTACTCACTCCGTCCGGGATTTATGCCGATAAGACTGCGGCGCGCTTCTTCAGGTCTGTTTCTACGAATGGTAGAGTTTCCGGCTTGTTCGACTTCGAGAATCGTCGTTTCGTAAGCAATCTGCCTCCGTTTTTCCCGGACGTGGATTCACGCTTCAAATTCTGCGCCCTGATATTCGGCGGTGATGATCGAGCTTTCACAGAAACCCGTTGCGGCTTTTTTCTTGACGACAGTGGCAGAATAAATGACCCTGATCGCTGTTTCCCTCTGTCGCCTGATGATTTCGCCCGTGTGAACCCTAACACCGGCACGGCACCGGTCTTCCGGACACGCCGCGACGCCGAGATCACACGCCGTATCTATGAGCGACATCCGGTGCTGGTTAACGGGTCATCAGGCCAGGAAGTCAAGGCATGGCCTGTTAAGTATATGACTATGTTTCATATGACCAACGACTCCCACCTGTTTCGCACGCGTCCAGAGCTTGAGGAACAAGAGAGCGCATACCCGGTCAGCGCTAACCGGTTTAACAGTCCCCAGGGAGAATGGGTACCTCTCTACGAGGGTAAGATGATGCAGGCATTCGACCACCGCGCTGCCAGCGTGGTGGTCAACCCTGCCAACGTGAACCGCCCGGCACAACCGCGAAATGCCACCCTGGAAGATCATCTCAATCCGGGTTGGTTACCCACCCCACAATTCTGGGTGCCAGCATCAAGATGCGGCTGGCCTTTGCGGTCAACCTGGGTTCTTGGCTTCAAGGAAATTACAGCATCTACGAACGTCAGAACATTCATCGCGGCGCTTTTGCCAATGGTTGGCTTCGGCAACAAAATACCACTACTCTTGCCGGAAACGACAGACCGCAATGAATGGTTACTGGTGGCCAACTTCAACGCAATGCCGTTCGACTTTGTTGCGCGTCAGAAACTCCAAGGCCAGACATTGAATCTTTTCATCGTCGAACAGCTTCCCGTCATCACGTTTGACGGGTACAACCAACGCTTCGGATACACGACTGCGCGCGAACTTGTCCGCGACCACGTGCTCCGCCTTACCTACACCGCCTACGACATGGAGTTTTTTGCCCGCGACCTCGGCTACGACGGCCAGCCGTACAGGTGGGACGAAGAGGAACGCCGCCACCTGCGCGCCCGCCTTGACGCGCTGTATTTCCACCTGTATGGCCTGACGAGGGAAGATGCGAGTTACGTACTGGATACTTTTCCCATCGTTCGCAGGGAAGATGAAGCGAAGTATGGTCGTTATCGCACTAAAGAGCTTGTCCTGGCATACATGAACGCCTTGGCTGCTGGTGATACTGAAACCGTAGTAGCAGTATAGAGAAGTCGAAGACTATTGGATGGCCGTTAGTCTGAATTTCTTTGTCAGGAGAGCTTCGTTTTGCCATTTTTCCTTATCTGCGGTTTGCGCTTTTTGCCGAGGTATTTCGAAGCTTGATTGATTTCCCATAATCCATGCGTCGTGGGCAAGTGGTTGCGAGCAGCAAGGATCTCAACACGGTTCAGGGTTTTGATGATTGACCGGCTCTCGATCTTACGTTTGGTATTCGGCGACATCATACTCTTGACGAGAATCTTGCTTAATTTAATTTTATTGAGATCATAGTCGGTTTTTTTATTGTAGAGCTTTTTGAGTTCGGAGCCTGGATTGTTTTGCTTTTTAACACCTGACACTTCCTTATTTGTAAATGTCGCATAGCCCTGGGCTAACTCATTCAGAGCATTGGCAATTTCAGTGCAGGAAAAATTATCAAACTCGAATGAATCTTTCCATATTCGAATGTATTCCGGCCGGGTCACATATCGTCGATCACTGTGAATTGATTTCGCTTTCTCGGCCTCCTCCTTGAGCTTGGTCGCATAGTTTTCTTTGTCGAGGACAAGGAATGTGAAAGTCTGGTGGTGGTGCAGATAATCGATCAGTCTTAAAATCGCTCGAAAACGATCTTCTTTATTACCTGTAGCAACATCGACCCCTCCTAATACAATAATCTCAATACCAATAATTCCAGGATGAATGCCGTAATACTCCTCAAAAATCTGCCTTATGGCTGCCTCCTCGCTTTCTCCCTCAACGATGAGTGAGAGTCTGGGTTGGGGATTGATATTGAAATGATTGGTAACGAATTCTAGGTAGCGGCGCACATCGCATCGGACTTCTATTTCAGGTATGTGCGCCCTGACATTCTGGGTAACTTCGTTGGGATGCGGTAATTCCTCCCCATACAGATCTTGGTGCAGAAGCCGGAGCATATGCGCTCCCGCTCGAAGTGTCTCTGCTCTCAGAGCATCATCTTTCAGCCTTTCCCTCTCGCGGAGTGAAATGAACTGAGTGAGCTGATACCAGTGCTCAATAGGATCACAATGGGCCTGTGCTGATGCGAGAGTTTCATAGGCATGGCGCAGTTTTTCTGGTGTCAGACCATATAGCTTTTCTGTTTTTTTGGGGTCCCAACGACATGCCTCTGTCTCCCAATCCCACTTGAGAGCATTAACACTAACCCAGCGGTCGGAAGAGTGCCCGCGTGAAGTCCGTCTTGTTCGCATGTCACCTTGTGTCTGGGGATAATAACGATTCGATATGTGCTGACACAACAATGCAATTGCCCGACGGAATTCATGATCACGTAGACCCGAAGCGGATTGTTCAGTATATTCCATCCAGCGCGTGCCATTTTTTTGCCAATCAATTGGATTACCATCTTCCCTGTCGAGAAAACCATCAAGTTGAACTTGACATGTCAACTCCGTCAACACGATATGGAGGTAATCAATTTGAAAGGCGGAATAATATCCTTCCTGATCCCGGACTGTGTGTGCAGGTACGATATGGTTTTGGGGAACGCATGTTGTATCGTATGCCCACCCTTTTTTGAACCAGTTTTTTTCCTTACGGATTGGGATGTCGAATAACGCTTCGTCGTCGTTTGGTGTCAGTACTCTGAAAACCGGAGCAAATAATCCCAACCGTTCCAAACGTATCAGGCGCTCCCGGTTAATCTTGAGACCACGTTTCGAACAAAACTTCACGAAATCATCAGTCCCCAGCAACCGGCAGGCAAGAACGGCTTCACTCTCGACAATGGCGCGTCCGGCATTGCCCGGGATGGTCAGCAGATTTTCGTTAGAAGTTTTCTTACTGTTGGATTGAGATTTTGGCATGCATGGATGTTTTGTGCGGGTATGGTTTTTGGAAACCCCGACCTACAAATCTTGAATAGTTTTATTAGATCAGCGGATGTAATATAAGTTCGTCTACTTTGCCAAAATGGCCGGCATATACAGTCAAATATCGCCACTTGGGGAGTTGCCACTTCGTGTCACGATTTCCTATTACAAAAAGATATTCAGCGTTTTCTGCTTCCCGGCATCGAGCATCAACTTCCTTACCCATATCAAATAATTTGACGAGCTTATTTTGCAGCCAGATTTGTTTTTTTTCTGACTGCTTTTTTTCATCCTCGTGATAATCGTAGAAGATCAATATTTTTAGTGGTGACCGGAAAATAAGCAGCTTCCACATTTCCTGCTCTACTTTATCCTGATTTTCATGCTCAATGATTGCATCAAGACAAGCGGGATATGTGCCTGGGCTATACAGGTTGGGTTCCTTTCTGTAATACACAATATCCAAGGTGTACATATTTGTCATCATTTGCAAATAAGGTAATTGTTCTGATACCTGATGAAGGAAAGAGCCTTCATATGTTTCTTTCGTTCCTAACATGAATTCCGTCCACGTGCCGTCATTTTTATAGGTACTAAGAATACAATCAGCGCTCTCCTTCTTTTTTACATTCCACTGATCTCGGAATGCATCACAAAAGCGCTTGGCGGTAATTTTGTTATTCATCGTTTTCTCTCACATACTGTCATGAAAATCTCACGCGGGTCGATGACATCGTCATTTATAAGCAAATTCGAAAAATCAATCATAAGACTTATTTCCTCACTTTAAACTGTCACATCAGGCGGAATTTGCAGGTATGCGTGATACGGCTTCTGACTCATAATGAGGGGCTCTGTCGCCAGAGTCTCAGAAACTTACTCCAAGCTTTTACGTTCCTCTCATGTAGTTAAGGGAAGTGCTAGAATTCACGCTCCTCTTCTATTATTGCTCTTTCGATACGATCACTTAGATAAGTAATGTACTTTCCTAGCCATGCCTGTATCCTTGGAGATAAGATTTCCGACATCCACTGTCTCGCAACATCCCGCTTTTTTGATAGGTAATTACTTTCAGGTCCACTCCACCCACCAAGAATAAAATGTCCGCAAAGGTTGTTGGCGAGGTGAAAATCGTCGCAATATTCTTCAATATACAGTTGCGTTAACTGACCTCCTTCATCTATATCCAGTGTTTTTGGCAATACATCTTCAATAAACCCGAGTCGATTTTCTTTATCCAATTTAACCCACTCAATTATCTTCTTTGCCGGCATGTACCGTATGGCGCCATGTTTCGGCATTTCTTCAAATCCGGTATCAGATAACCAATGGATGAGTTTGTATCGGTCATTTCCTTCAGATAATAATAATCCGGATACTGTTTTCCACGTCTCATTCGGGTATTCCTTGACAATATCATCGGCGAGATTGGCAATTTCAATAGAATTTCCATAACGGGATACTCTCTCTATGTCCTTCATGATTGTATTGAAAAGTTCCATCGTTCGTTCTGGATATTCCTTTAGAAATCCCCTCGAAGCGATATCCCAATAATATCCATACATCTGATCCCGGTTATTTTCAGAAGGTAGAATGATGAGTACTTTATAAATTAGATTTTCTGGAAAATCGCCTGTAGCGGCTTCACCAAAATAATAATTATGGGTATGTTGTAGACAAACATTGAGCGAAGCATCGTCACCACGATGCAAGAGCGCCAAAATGAGTTGTTGAAATAAATCTTCGGATAAACTGGCTGTCTTACGCGTAAAAGCAAACCCCTGAAAAGCTTCCGGTTCTAATTGTCCGTTATCGAAGAGGGCCAGCATGTCTCGTATAATAGGTTCGGTAAGCTTAGATATACAATCAATCGAAATTTTGCGCGTTGTTTCATTTTGTAATAAACGACGTGCCAGATTTTCGTATCGTAAGATGTTGTGCGAACAAATACCGGAAAAGTAGCCACCGAGGAAAAGGCCATTATTAATTTGGTTACCGCCTTGGGTATAATTGGTTATTGTCTCATCGAAGCTTTCATCAGCCAATTTTCCGCACTGCTCACCCAACGCCCGCAATTTATATCCAGTTGCCTTGACAAGTTTTGGTAGGTGCTCAGAAAATACTGCAAGATTTACTATATATTCTTTTGCAAGAGCCCGTACACGTTTATCGGGTGATCTTGTCTGTGTATCTTCCTCACGAAATGAACGATCTTCTTGCCAGTTGGTAAATAAGATATATCGGCGTGTTCTTTCCCATAGGGATGAACCGGTTAATAATTTGTCGAACTGTCTGATTCTGGAAGATATTTTTTTATCAGAGGTTTGTTTGTATCGATTTTGTAGTCGGATAACAAGCTGAATCAATGGCTTATGGTCTCTCCCCTTGTCGCCAGCAAGGTCAAAAAGTATATCCATCACTTCATCGGTCATTTCTTTGAATTGAACAAATCCATCGCAGGCGTTAATCAATATTTCCGCTGCTCGATTCTGATCGTCCACATTAAACCCTTCCATTTCATTGTGGAGAAAATGTAGTACCTTGCGCCAATAATCAAATAATTGGCCATATGTCTTGGGACGCCAGAATTCAATTGCAGGCTTTAGACCCTGATACTCAGGGCCAACCATCCGGGAACCCCCATATGTCCGTAGCCACTCTTCGCATATATCCAATCCGAGCGCGCGACGGCTAGCATCATTACTCTTTACAAGCTCTTGTAAAATAGGAAATCGTATGGATGGTTCAGCCTGGGTTGCTGCTAAACCCCGAATGCCGAACAGACCGATCAAAGTACCTTTTGCGTTATTTGAATAACCTGTATTTTCTGCCAGAGCCATGGGAATTAATACGTAAATTGCGCGGACAAACAAATTATCCCAGACTGCGATCTTTTCCAATGCCCATAATATATCTTGGCGTCCGGTGCTCCAGGCGTACAGTTCCTCATGTGACCAAGTCTTTATTGTTCTTTCCAGTAAAGCAAGTGTTCCATCTGGATCAGCTTCAGACAGGTATCTTAGAAATCTCATACCCTCTTCAGAATTCAGGAAGCCCTGCTCAGCGAACGGTCCGGTCGTTGATAATATACCTTTGACTACATGTTCTGCTTGCGATGCTCCCTGGGTGTAAATAAACAACTCTAAAAACCATCGCCTCATGCTCTCCGGAACTTTTTCCAGGAAAGGCTTGAGTTCAAAATCATGACCATGCTTCGGCCAAAATTGAGTCCATAAATACACATGTAACGCTTTTGGTACGATAAACAGGGTGTGGCGACCCTGTAATATGCGTTTATCTCGGTAGTGCTGCACAATTTGCTGGAATCGGCCCCAGGTGATATCCCGATCTACAAGTTCAACCAGACCGGAAATAAATTTCGCTTCATCACTTACCGGTGGTTCAAATCCGAAACGCTGAAACAAGGCAATATGACGTAATACGGTTTGATGCTGCTTCGCATCCTGGCTCGCCATCTCTTTATGCCCAATGATATATCGTTCCCATACAGGTACATCGGCGGGAGATTTCAATATGTCATCCGGATTACTCTTGAGATTTTCACCGAGCAAGTGAGCGACACGGGGAGACCCTTCACACCATTTTGCCCAGTTACTCAAATTTGCCTGTCGCTGTAGATAACTGAGCAGGATATTATTGATTTGCTCTTCCGGAAGCTGGGGACAAGGGTATACCCGCATGGCGCTGTCGTAAGTTTCCTCAGGTCCATGGTCAATAGTAATTAATTTAATGCTGCTTCGGCCCTTTATTGCCGACCAAATCTGCGCCCTGTCGCGATTATCGCAATCGTCAATAACCAATGTGACGGAATAGGTTCTGTCAGGCTTCAACAACTCATTAAATAATTTGCTCTTTTGAAAGTCCTCACCGGTCGGCACGTAGATGACTGAAGCTCTGATTTCATCATCATTCAGCGTTTCAAGTACTAATCGGGTTTTCCCGATACCAGGTTCACCGATGATCCGGATATGCTGAACGGCATTTTCCAGCAGGGCCGCTTTTATATCCTTGATTAATGTCTCTCGTTCACTTCCAAGTTCAAACTCTCCCTGCATTTGGGCATTATTTCGCCAGCCTTCGATTGACATAAATCCAGCATCATCAATACCGATTAAGTCAAGACAGATAGAAGGGTATTTATCCAGTTCACCGATAATCTGTCCCTGTCCGTACACGCGTACTCTTGGAGTGGGGTAACCACATTGATTGAACAAATCCGTCAGAAGTTTGACTATCTCTGTGTGCCGGCTCGGTAATAAATCATGACCGAAAGTAACAAGGGCATAAGCACCATCCTGTTCGAGGCAGTTTTTTACCTCACTGCCTAATCGGTTTTTTGACGGTGTAACATTTGATTTCCCAAATAATTCTTTCTTGAGGACGCTGGGTTGCCAGGGTTTAAAGCTGTCACCTGTTTTGATTTGATAGTACGTGCTGCCTTTATCCAGCAAAGAACCGGAGACTGGGGAATTTTCTACCTTTGCGTCAATGCCCCCATCGGGCGCATTGATATTGGAAGACAGTATGACGTCTTTTGGCCCTAGTCCGTTTGCAATGGCTTCACACCGCAACAGTCTGAGAAACAAGTCCGTCCCTTGTTTTGAATCGAACTTGCCCAATTCACCCGGGGCAGGGGCAAAGGTCGATTGTACAGGAGCAATATTTTGATCACCTAAAACCGGACCTGTATGGATTTGTACATTCTGTACGCTAACGTTTACTCGTAGTCCCGCTTTTTTCGCGAGTGCCACCAGAGCATCCAGGCTGAATTTATCAACACGGTCTTTGAGCAAATCACTCAAGCGAGGTTGGGTAATACCCAGCGTTTCGGCTATTTGAGCCTGTGTCCCAACGAAATGCTTTTGCAGATGTTGCTGCAAGTCCGACATCAATTTGGCGCGTTCCAGTATATCGGAGGATGATTCACACTTAAGTTTTGCGAAGTGTTGCTTGATTACAGTATTTGTCATATTTGGTTTTTTCTAGTGATAACAACAAGTCTAATATTGGTTTGTATTATATCAACATTGATATAAAATATGCACCATAACTGGGATAATATCACCAATTGCAGG